>CBDFFP010000001.1:0-162178 GCA_965246855.1 Chitinophagaceae bacterium
AAATGGCTTGCAGGAAGTGTTGGGAAGAGATTTTCTTTTGTTCTTTGCTTCCCCAAACCTTCGGGAACGAAAACACCCGCCTCACTTAAAGCGAGACGGGTGTTTCTAGCAAAAAAGCCTATTCTTTTACAGGTGCGAGAATAAATGCAACGATTACAAACAAAATCCCCACCAGAATTAAGCTTGTGAATATTGCAAACTTGATAAGGCTAATTGAAACGGGCTCCTTTATCATTCTCATTCGTCTAATTTCTAACCAAGTAGCAAAACAATTACCTGCAATCCAAACCACGAAATAGAGAAGCATACCGATAAACCCAACAAAGAGCATCATTTCGGCGGCCATTTCAGCTTGTAACAACATGCCTAAAAGTAAAAAAGCCCCGGAAATTTTCCGGGGCTTTTCTTTGAAAATCAGTTTCCTTCTACAGGTGAATCGCTTCGCCGAGCGCCACTTCAATCGCGTCTTTCACGCCTTCGCTCATGGTGGGGTGCGGGTGGATGGCATTTTAAAATTTCATGCCCGGTCGTCTCCAGTTTGCGCGCCTGCAACTACCTCTGCAATCATCTCCGTCACGTTGGCGCCTATAAAGTGTGCGCCCAGCCACTCGCCGTATTTGGCATCGTAAATCACTTTTACAAAGCCCTCCTTTGGCGCCTGCCGCAGCCGCCTTGCCAGAGGCTGAGAAAGGAAATTTGCCGACCTTTAATATCGTAGCCCGCGCCTCGCGCGCTTTGGCTTTTCCGTCATATCCTACCGAGGCGATCTCCGGCGTGCAATAGGTACAGCCTGGAATGTTGTTGTAATCAATCGCCTCTGGGTGGTGGCCCGCAATTGCCGGCTACGCATGGGTAATGGCTTCTACGCAAATAACCGCTTCTTTGGAAGCTACGTGGGCCAGGGCCTGGCCTTTGCGTAACAGTCGCCGATGGCGTACACGCCATGCCACCGATGTGGTGCGGTAGGAATGGATCGGTGACGATTTTGCCTGCTCTCCGTTTTAACGCCGGCCTCTTCCAACCCGATATTTTCTATGTTGGACACTACGCCCACGGCAGATCAAAATCACGTCCGCCTCCAACGTAACCTTTTCACCGTCTTGCGGCCTTGATTTTTACGCTTGTGCACTGCCATTGGCGCCCTTGCCTTTTTCAACACCGCGTTACACGTTGGCGTTCACCATAATATCAATGCCGCGCTTTTTGCGGTAGCTTCTTTATCCAGCGCCTTGCTCACTGTCCTCATCCTCCATTCGGTACGATGCGCGGCAAAAACTCTACGATGGTAACCTTGGTGCCCATGCTGTGCATAGACAGTAGGCAAACTCCACGCCGATAGCGCCAGAGCCTACCACAATCATCGCTCTCGGGCTTTTTCGGGCAGCACCATGGCTTTGCGGTAGCTCACCACTTTACCGCGTCGTTATCTATAGGCAAATTAGGCAGCTCTTTAGCGCCAGCGTCCACCGGTGGCTAGTAATGATGTTGCTTTGCTTCATACACGGCGTCTGGTGCTGCCGTCTGCGGCCTTTTACGCTCCACCTTGCCTTTGCGTCTTTACCTATTTTACCATCAGCCAACGATGACGTCGATTTTATTCTTTCTTCATCAAGAACTGCACGCCCTTGCTCATGCTTGCCGGCTACGCTCGCGGCTGCGTTTTACCACCGCGCGGTAAAATCTTCTTTCGAAGCTCGCCGGCAATGTTGATGCCGTACTCTGCGGCATGGTGAGATGTATTGGAAAACCTGTGCCGATTTTAAGCAGCGCTTTGGTGGGGATGCAGCCCCAGTTGAGGCACACGCCACCGAGCGATTCTTTTTCAATGATAGCCGTTTTGAGGCCCAGTTGCGAAGCGCGGATAGCCGCTACATAGCCGCCGGGGCCGCTGCCGATAACGATGAGGTCGTATGCCATAGGTGAAGTTCGTGGAGATGTTTTTAGGAAGAAGAAAGGGCTTTTAGAAGGCGTAGGAAAAGGCTTCTCAAAGCGCGGCAAATGTAGGGGCTGCGCGACGTAAAAGAAGAATGCACGACCCGAAAGAGGCCGTGCATTCAACAGAAAAGGCGCAGAAAAAATCAGGACTCGGCGATGTGCTTGCGGCGCTCTGCGGTGCGCGAATGGTGGCGGTTGGAGCCGAGATAATGGTTGGCGAATTTGCCCAGATTCTCGTCCACTTTTTTCATGCGGGAGGAGCGCTTTCCGCTCGAAAGCTCCTGAATCAGTTTCATAGCAGGACGATAAAGCAAAGCAGTTGCACCGGCCACAAAAGCCAGCAGACCTACGGTTTTGGAAGTTCTCATACAGAAATCGGAATTAAAAGGTTTCGGGAAAGATTGTTTTTGGACGAAGAAAAAACCGGGCCATGCTTCTGTCCATTCATGAGACAGAAGCTAGAGTTTCCCTTCGGCCCGCAGCTTCCGAAGCTTGCTGTGTTTTATACTGTAAGTGTAGTACACAATCAATCCCAGCGCCAGCCAGCCACCGAGCCGCAGCCAGTTCGTCCAGCCCAATCCTAAAATCATGGCCAGACAGACAAGAATGCCCAAAATCGGTACGAGCGGCACAAGCGGGGTGCGAAATTTCCGGGGCATATCGGGTTCTTTTTTGCGCAGGATAATCACCGCCAGACACACCAGAATAAAGGCGAAGAGCGTTCCGATACTCGTCATGTCCCCTACAATATCACCCGGCACGAAAGCGGCAAAAAGTCCCACAAGCACAAGGATAATCAGGTTGGCTTTGTACGGCGTTTGGAAGCGTGGATGCAACTGGCTGAAAACCGTTGGCATCAGTCCGTCGCGGCTCATGGAATAAAACACGCGGCTTTGTCCCAAGAGCATCACCAGAATAACGGACGTGAAGCCTGCGAGAATCGCCACCGTTACCAGTTTTCCCAGCCACTCATAACCCGGCATAAACTCACTGATAGCCGCTGCAACAGACGCTTCTTTACCGTCGTGCGGAAAAATTCTACGGGAGCCATGCCCGTGAGGACGTGCGAAAACAGGATGTAGAGAATCGTGCAAACCACCAGCGAGCCGAGGATACCAATGGGCATATCACGCTTCGGATTTTTGGTTTCCTGCGCGGCGGTACTTACCGCATCAAAGCCGATAAATGCGAAGAACACCACGCCTGCCGCGCCCAGAATCCCCATGATGCCACCGTAGCTGTGAGAAATGCCTTGGTGGTCGGTGTAGATGGCCGGCTCCGGGATGTAGGGAATGTGGTTTTGGGGCTGAATAAACTGCCAGCCCAGCGCAATGAGCAGCAACACAATACCCACTTTCACCACCACGAAAATGTTGTTCACCACCGCCGACTCGTGAATGCCGCGAATGAGCAAAAGGCTCATCAACGCCACAATACCGAGCGCGGGAATGTTCATCATCCCGTGCTGTACCATGCCTGCTGCGTCGGGAATGCTGTGTTCAAACGGACTGTGGCTCCATTGGTAGGGAATGGGCGAAACGTGCAAAACGTGCGTCAGAAAATGGTTTAGGTATTCGCTCCATGCGATGCCCACCGTTGCCGCGCCCACCGCATATTCCAGCATCAAATCCCAGCCGATAATCCACGCCAGCATCTCCCCCATCGTGGCATAGGTATAGGTGTAGGCCGAGCCGGAAATGGGAATAGAAGAAGAAAGCTCGGCGTAGCACAGTCCGGCAAAAGCGCAGCCAATAGCGGCCACAATAAAGCCGAGCGTTACCGAAGGCCCGGCGTTTTGCGCGGCGGCGGCGGCGGTGCGCACAAACAAGCCCGCGCCGATAATAGCGCCCACACCGAGGGCTACAAGAGCACCTGCACCAAGCGTGCGTTTGAGTGTTTTTTCAGAAGAGTCGGCTTCTTCCAGAAGATGTGCGAGTGGCTTTTTGAGAAAAGAACCCATGAGGTAGAAAAGAGAAAGGAGTGCCCAAACTAAGCCACAATCGGCGGGCAGCAAAAAACGGCGCGCTTTCCCCAAAAATCCATCTCCCGAAACTGCCGTAAGTTTACCGCCATGACCCGCTTTCAGGTATCTGCCGGACTCGTTGCCGTTTTGCTGTTTCTCTTTTCTTTTACCACCAAAGCCCAGCCGCAGCTGCCGGAAATGGTGAGCGCTTCCCAGAAAGGATTGGTGCTTCTCGGCTGGACCAGTCAATACGAAGGCATCAAGTCTATTGCGGTGCAGCGCTCCTCGGATTCGGTGTATAATTTCACGACGGTTGGCTACGTAAAAAACCTGAAGAAAGGGCCGCAGGGTTTTATTGACGGCCACCCTGTGCCGGGCAAAAACTATTACCGCCTTTTCATCGCCTTCGCTTCCGACCTCACGTGGACGTCTAACCGCACGATGGTGGTAATGGACAGCGCGCAGATTCTGGCGGCGGGCGTGGTGCCTTCCAACGATTCTTTGCAACGCTATGTAGGGAAAACTTTACCCGCGCTGGCGCTTTTGAAAACAGATTCCGCTACCGGCAAAACGGGCACCATAAACATTCCCAAGATTGTACCTGCCGTGCCGGAAATCATTCCTTCGCCCTATGTGTTTACCAACCCGTTTACGGGCCACGTGAACATTGAGCTGCCCGATATTTTTCAGCATCAGTACGCCATCAAATTCTACGACGGCACGGACAAGATGGTGCTGGATTTGCCGCGCGTGCCCGAATCTCCCGTTGTGCTGGACAAGCGCAATTTCCAGAAGAAAGGGATTTTCCGCTTTGATATTTTGCGGGACAAAAAGGCTTGGGAGAAGGGGTATATATCGGTGTATTGAGAAAGGGAGTTTGCAATTAAGAAGTCTCCCCTTCCGTTACCACTTCTTCTACTGCTTCCTCCCGCTTCTCGTTCCACACAATCGCAAAATCGTTGCGCACGTCGCCGGGAACGTCTAACAACAAATAGCGTTGCTGCGCCAATTCCAGCAAAGCCAGAAACGTAAAAATGGCCTGAATGCGGCTTTGGCAGGACGCAAAAAGCGCCTCAAACGAAACCTGCCGCTGCGTTTCCAACTGCGTCAAAAGCCACGTCCGTTGCCCTTCCTGACTCCAGTTGTACTTCACTACCACGTGTTGCGGCTTGTTCATCCGTTCCTCAAAACGCTTCATCACGCGCTCTAAAGTCTGCACCAGGCGGAACATTGTTACCGTCTGGATTTCCGTTCCTTCGCTTTGAGCCTCACCGATTTGTGCCAACTCGGCGCGGGCAGCGGCGCGGTGAAAAAGCTGCGCGCGGGCAGCTTCCAACTGCGCCATTTCGGCACTCGCTTCTTTGTAGCGTTTGTATTTCAACAACTTGTCAATCAACTCCTGACGCGGGTCAATCTCTACACCCGTTGCGTCCACTTCGCGGCGCGGCAAAAGCGTCCGCGCCTTGATGCGCATCAGCGTGGAGACAAACAAAATAAACTCCGACGCGAGGTCAATATTCAGCGCCTCTAACTGCCGGATATACACCAGAAATTCTTCCGTAATCCGCGTAATCGGGATGTTGTAAATGTCCATTTCATCCCGCTCAATAAAGAACAAAAGCAGGTCAAAAGGCCCTTCAAACTGGGGAAGCTTTATCTCGTAGGTCACGATTCAATGAAAAATGAGTAATGAAAAATGAAAAATGAACAGTGAATACAGCAGGAGCGCATTATTCATTGTTCATTATCAGTTATTCATTATCTTGGTTTATACCCGCTTTCTTCCAACACCTTCTGTCCGCTTTTCGGTTGCAACGCTTCGGCGAGCGGCAGGTCTTTGTGCTTGTCCATCCACGCCGAAAAAATGCGAAAGCCAATCCACGAGCCGGTATTTCCGGGGGCTTCCGGGGAGACGCTGATATTCATATCGCGCGGGCCGTCGGTAACGAAGCGCACCGTGCGCAACAGATTGGTTTCGTGCAAAAGCTTGTTTTGAATGTAGAAATGATAGACGTTGGTTTCATTCGCTTCCAGCCACTTTAACTGCGCCGTCGTGTATCCCAGCCGGAGGCTGTCGGGCGTTTGGGGAAGCACTTTTTTTAGGAAATAAAGCTCCTGCCCGCGCTGCACCATCAGGTCTAAAAGCGTGTGGTTTTCGGGGTCAAAAGGATGGCGGTCGCGGTGCAGGGCAATCATCATATCCACTGGAATGAAAGGCGGCGACAGGCGGCGAAGCATGTAATCCGGGATTTCCACTGAGCGGTAGAAAGGATAGCTTTCCCCCAGATACATATCCAGTCCCACGCCCAACAGGTCGCCATAGGTAATGGCGCTGTAGCGGCTGAGGTTGGAGGTAAAAAAGGTAAGCGGACGCTTTTCCGGCGCATCGGGATAGTAATGGCGATAGTAGCGGTAGGCTTCTAAAATCCCTTTTTCCGCCTCTTTGGTATCGGGGAAATGGCGCGCAACGGTGTCAAAAAGGCCGCGATAATCTTTTTGGGTGAGCAGGGGACGAACGCCTTCGCGCACGGGCAGCGCCGTATCGGCAAAATTTCCGCGAACGCCAAAGCCCAGCAGCGTATCTAAGTAGAAGTTGAGAAAATCGGGATATTTGGCTTGGAGCGTTTGCAGACTCGCTCCCATTTTGGCCGTGTCCATCGCCGCAAAATCGCGGTCAAAGCGGCGCGCAGGCAGTTCCACTTCTACGGCAGAAACATCGGGCGCGCTTTCGCCGCCGCAGGAAGCGAGAAGCAAAAGGAGAATAATTTTGGAAAAGACTTTCATGGAGCGGAAGGCGCGAAAATACGGCTCTGTATATTTGCGAATCACGCACTCACAATCTACTACTCTTTACCAATGAATAAATTAAATCCCGAACAGTGGAGCATCTTGAAGCAATTCATTCAAAAGTTCCTTCCACAACGCGGAAATAAGCGGAAGAACAGCGGCAATGAACTTGACTATGTTTCAATCACTTTAAACAGAGTATTTATTCAGCATTTTGGTTTCAATTTAGAACGTTACGAAGTCATTGATGCCTTTGAAGAATTGGGCTATCAAACATTTGAGAGAGAAGAAGAGATTGACTATGATGCCAAGACTTCACGTCCTGTCATTAATGGGACAAATAAGATAAAGAAAATAGGTGTTGGTAACAGGCTTGAAGCACCCTTCACGTTTATTGACATCAGTGCTAAAACGGTTAGGAATTTGATGAGGGCCACAGCCACCCTACCCGAGACTACGAACCCTCAAAAATCTTATGAGGTTGAGAAGTTGAAACGTGAGTTGGAAGGATTTAAGCAGTCATTGAAGAATTGATCCCATTCAGCGAAGGCTGAGGCGTGAGGAATACGCGCTGCGACTTCGTCGCCCCGGCCTGCTAGTCTTCAGAACACGAACAAAAAAAGAGTTGGCCCCACCCGCAACCCCTTTTTCTGCCTCCTGCGCCCGCCTCATTTGCCCGTGCGCTCGCTACTTTTACCCATGCGTTCGCTTCATTTATCCATGCGCTCACAAGTTTTACCCATGCGTTCGCTTCATTTATCCGTGCGCTCGCAAGTTTTACCCATGCGTTCGCCCCAATCATCCGTGCGCCCACAAAAATTAACCATGCGTGCGCTTCATTTGCTCGTGCGCCCGCCCCAACTACTCGTTTTATTTCCCCACATAAAAGTATTCCCTACTTTATTTGCCTTTAACGTCCGAAACTGCATCCCCGCCATTGGCAGGGCAGTCTTCAGACTGCAATTTGAGAAAGGCAGCCCAAAGCTGCTAACCGAACCGACGAAGTCGCCACGCGCATTTCCCCGCGCTTCAGGCTTTGCCGAACACCACAGAGAAACAACTTCGGCAAGCGCCTCGCGCCCAATTTTTACACCCGCTTTCTCAAAAGCCGCCTCTTTCTTCGCGTCATGAAAATCTTCCTCGCCCAGCAGAACTACCACATCGGAAATTTTGAGGCCAACACCCAAAAAATCCTCTCCGCCATTGCCGCTGCCAAAGCCGATGGCGGCGAGCTGATTGTGTTTTCCGAGATGGCCGTTTGTGGCTATCCGCCCCGCGATTTTCTCCTGTTCAACGATTTCATCCGCAAGACCGAAGCCGCGCTGGACAAAATCCGCGAAGCGGCAGACACCATTGGCGTTCTCGTGGGCGCACCGAGCCGCAATCCGGCCCAGGCCGATGGCAAAGACCTGTTCAACAGCGCCTTTCTTTTTTATGAAAAAACGGAAGTGGGCCGCGTGCATAAAACCCTCCTGCCCACCTACGATGTCTTTGACGAGTACCGCTATTTTGAGCCGGCCAATAGCTGGAACGTGTTGCCTTTTAAAGGGAAGAAACTGGCCGTAACCATCTGCGAAGACATCTGGAATCTGGACCCCAATCCGCTCTACCGCGAGACGCCGATGGAGCGGCTGATGGAGCAGAAACCGCACGCCATGATAAACCTCAGCGCCTCGCCCTTTTCCTATCGCCACCCGCTGCTGCGCCAAGCCGTTGTGAAGCAAAACGTGGCGCGCTACAGCCTGCCCATGATTTACGTGAACGGCGTGGGCGCGCAAACCGAACTGGTTTTCGACGGCGGCTCTATGGCGATGGATCAATACCAAAACCTCTCTCTGGAGATGCCGTATTTTGAGGAAAGCCTCGCCCACGTAACGTTGCGTTGGGAAGACGAAACCTTTGAGGAAGGCGTAAAAAAAGGTGCGCTCACCATTCCGCGCCCCACAGCCAAAACCTTTGCCCAACTGGAGCCGGAAACGAACATCCATCTCATCCATCAGGCGCTGGTTCTGGGCATCCGCGACTATTTTCAGAAGAGCGGTTTCACCAAAGCCATCGTCGCGTCCAGCGGCGGCGTGGATTCTGCGGTGGTCTTGACGCTGGCATGCGAGGCACTGGGTGCGGAGAACGTGCAGGCGCTTCTCCTTCCCTCCGAATTCAGTTCCGACCACAGCGTGAGCGATGCCGAAAAGCTCTCGCAGAACTTGGGAAATCCCTACCACCGTATTCCCATTGCGCCCATTTTTGACGCCTTCACCACTGCCCTAAAACCGCTCTTCGGCGACCTGCCTTTTTCCGTTGCGGAAGAGAATCTGCAATCCCGCATTCGTGGTGCGCTGGTGATGGCGATGTCCAACAAGTTCGGCCCCGTGCTGCTCAATACGTCCAACAAAAGCGAGCTGGCGGTGGGCTACGGAACCCTCTACGGCGACATGATGGGCGCGCTCAGCGTGCTGGGCGATTTGTATAAAACGCAGGTCTTTGCGCTGGCAAATCACCTGAACCGCAACGGCGAAATCATCCCCCAAAACATCCTCACCAAAGCGCCGAGCGCCGAGCTTCGTCCGGGCCAGAAAGACTCCGATTCGCTGCCGGAATATCCCGTCCTCGACGAGCTTCTCTATCAATACATCGAGCGCCTGCAAGGCCCGGAAGAACTGGTATCACAAGACCACGACCGCGCGCTCATTGACCGCGTGCTGGGCCTCGTAAACCGCGCCGAGTTTAAGCGCGCGCAGTTCTGCCCCATTATCCGCGTCTCGCCCAAAGCGTTTGGCATGGGAAGGCGGCTGCCGATTGTGGCGAAGTATCTGGGGTAGGGCTGCGCTGCGCGTGTCCGTCGGATAAGGTTGAATAACGTTGGATGACGTTGGATAATGTGCTTCTACAAAATGCGAGTCATTCCGACGAAGGAGGAATCTCACAGCAGATGGGAACAGCAAAAGCGAGATTCCGCCTTTCGGCGGAATGACAAAACGGGAGACATTTGCTTTGTGCAACAAAACACCTCTGCGTCTCTGCGAGAGAAAAGACCATCCCCACCCTATCGGCACTATCTTTTTCTCCCCGCAAAACACACCCTATTCACCTCTCCCAAAAAACCTCTTTCAATTATGCAATGGCAAGGCCGTGAGGAAAGCTCCAACGTAGAAGACACACGCGGCACAGGTGGCGGCGGTGGCGGCGGGCGCATATTGTTTGGCGGCGGAATCGGCGCTACCATTATCGCAGTTATCGTGTATTTGCTGGGCGGTGATCCCTCGCAGGTTACCTCGCAAAGCGGCAGCGATGGCGGCGCGCCCGTAGCCAACGAGCGCGGCGTTCCCGGTCAGCGTGCGGATGACGAGACGGCGAAGTTTGTAAAAGTCGTTTTCAAGGAAACGGAAAACGTGTGGGACCGGGTGTTTCAGGAAAAGTATGGAAAGCCTTACCAGAAGCCCGTCCTGCGCATCTACGACGATGCGGTGCAAACGGGTTGCGGTGCAGCTTCGGCAGCGTCCGGGCCTTTCTATTGTCCGGCAGATAGCCGCGTGTACATTGACCTTGCCTTTGCCAACGAATTGAAGGGCCGCTTCAAAGCGCCCGGCGATTTTGCCTTGGCATATGTGGTCGCGCACGAGGTAGGCCACCACGTACAAAACCTCTTAGGCATTTCCACTAAGGTGCAGCAAATGATGCAGCGCGGCAGTGAAGAACAGGCCAATGCACTTTCCGTAAAACTGGAACTGCAAGCCGATTTTCTGGCGGGCATCTGGGCGCACTACACGCAGCAAATGGAAGGCATCATTGAGCCGGGCGATATTGACGAAGCCCTCGGCGCAGCCTCTGCCGTGGGCGACGACCACATTCAGGAAATGACGCGCGGCTATGTGCAGCCCGAATCTTTTACGCACGGCTCTTCCGAGCAGCGCATGTACTGGTTTAAGCGCGGCTACGAAGGTGGTAACCTTGACCAGGGGGATACTTTTTCCGGGGCGCTTTAGTGGCACTGTTTTTACTTCCTCTCCAGAAGAAAATTCCCTGACTCATGGAAAACAACACGTCCCTCCCGGAAGAAAACAACGCGCCGCAGCAAGAAGGTACACAGCAACCTAACCGCTCCGGACTTGCCTCGCGCATCAACAGCATTATTTCTTCTCCAACGGCAGCTGTGCGGGGCCGTCATTCGCACAGCAGTTCCGGTGCAAATACGGGAACCAATGTTTCCTATGAAGGCGCAACCGCTCCCGGTGGCGGCGGCTCGGTAGGCACAGGCGATGCCTCCGGCCAAAGTGCTTCCGGCTCACGGATTGCCGTAGGCGATGAATACTACACAGCAGGCGAAGCCCACAAGCACGGCGACAAGACCACAAACGATTCCACTGAAAATCTTTTACAGAAAGACCATGACGATGCGCTGGACCGTTCCACTACTGGAACTCCCTGAGCTTGCTCTCAGCCATCCGAGTCTGCTTCCTTAAAGGCCCCAAAGACGGGGCCTTTTTCTTTTTTGAAGGAATGGTTTTTCTACACTTCCTCCCGAACCCTATAAACCCCAAAATCATGCAGGACAACCAAAATCAAAACCAGCAAAACGCTTCCGGCGAAGATCGCCAGACAGACGTAACCCGCTCCCAAAACCGCCAAGCCGTTGGCGCTTCCAACGACGACAACGAGCGCATGGGCGCTGAGAGCGAAGACACCGGCTCCCGTCCTTCCAACAGCGATAAGAACAACGAAGGACAACGCCAAAATGCGGGCAACAATCAAACCGGCTCGCACGTAGAAGGCCAGTATCCGCACAACGGCGAAGGCGGTGCACTGGCAGAGAAAAACCGCGAAGAAGAATAATTTTTCCGGGAAACAAACAGAAGCGGCAAGGCTGGTGAAGTCTTGCCGCTTTTTCTTTGGAAAAGCCCACGTCCTTGAAAGGGACGAATAGCAATTGCCACGACTCGCAAGTCATGGAAAAGGTGAAAGAGAACTAACAGCCCGCATCTTCCCCTGCCCTTATTTTTGCCTTCCCATGGCTGCCAACGAAAAAGCTTTCCAACAGCTTTTTGAAAAAGAATACGAAGGGCTGTGCCGCTATGCCGTGACCTATCTCCACGACGAACACGCGGCGGAAGACGTAGTGCAGGAGACATTCGTGAAAATCTGGGAAAGCAAACGTGTGCTTCCCGAGGACGGCAGCATTCGCTTTTATCTTTTTACGGCTGTGCGTAACAACTGTATCAGCTATTTGCGCAAGGCCAAAACCGCTGCCGTAACCTACACCGATACTACACCCGAACCGGAACCGGAATTGAGCCTTTCCGCAGCGCAGCTGCACAGCATTGAAGAAGAGAACGCCCGCCAGATTGGTGAAGCCCTGAACAAGCTGCCGCCCAAATGCCGCGAAGTTTTTCTACTGGTTAAATGGCAGGGATTGAGCTATAAAGACGCGGCCTCTACATTGGGCCTTTCCATTAAAACCATTGAAAACCAAATGGGAAAGGCGATTAAAATCTTTAGAAATCTCGCGGCAGGTATAACGAGTTTGCTGTTGTTGTGGTTAGGTTTTCGGTAATTTATAACCCAATCCTCCTTTCCTCAAAAATGCTTCTTTCCTTTCAAACAGACTCGCGCCCGGCGCTACTTCACCGGGTACTGACCTCTACTACGGCAGTTGTGCTCGGTACCCAGTGCGGTAGCGCCGGGCGTATAGACAACATCTTCTATCGCCATAGACTTAGCAGAAATTAAATCTTAATCACTCTTCCCAACCCTTTTGTAGGGGTTCGCCGTCCGCCGCGCGTTATCCCCCTGTCAGAGAAACCATGAATCCCGCTTTTTACGACCTGATTGCAAAAGTGCTGAGCCACGAAGCCACGCCCGAAGAAACGGCGGACTTCCGCGCGACCTGTGCCGCCGACCCGGCCCTGCAAACGGCTTTTGAAGAAGCGCAAAACATCTGGCACCTCGCCGACAAAGCGATCCCCGTTTTCAAAGGAAATAAAGCAGCAGCGTGGGTAAAAATTCAAGCCCGCATCGGTGTGCAGGATTTTGAGCAGCAGACGATAGGACTTCCACAGCCCACGCGGCGCATTGCGTTGGCTTCCCGCATTCGCTGGGCGGCAGCCGCTGCAGTGATTGGGCTTGGTATCAGTTTCGCGCTCTGGCAAAAAAATAATCAGGGAGAACTTTCGCTTACTGCCACCCAAAACCGGCAGATGGTTCTCCTTCCTGATGGCAGCACGGTAACGCTCCAGAAAGACGCAACGCTGCGCTATACCAAAGCTTTTGGACAAAAAGAAACGCGGCAGATTGCACTGAAAGGAAAAGCGTTTTTTGAGGTTACCAAAGATGCGGAACACCCCTTCGTTATCAGCGCGGAAAAGCTAAAAATAACCGTCGTCGGAACGTCTTTCACAGTGAACAGCAAAGGCGCGGAAGTATCGGTGCGCACCGGGAAAGTGAAGGTTTCCGGCGGCGAAAATGCAGAGGAAATATTCCTACAACCCGGCGAAGAGGGGACGTTGGTTCAAGGCCATTTACAGAAAGTAGAAGCCGACAGCAACGAGTTTTTTCTCAAGACCGGAAGGCTTTCTTTCTCCAATAAATCTTTTGCCGAGATTATCAGCGATATTTCCCGACTTTTGGAAGTGCCTGTGCAGCTCGATGCTTCTGTTTCGCCTGCCGGTCGCGCGCAAGCTGTAACCTATTCCGCTACCGTCGTTTCGGTGGAAAATGTGCTTACCGATTTGTGTCGCATCACCGGCTACCAATGGCGGAGAGACGCAACAACCGGAGCCTACAACATTTCGCAGGCGCGCTAGTGCGTCTATGCGGGCTGTTTCCGTTCTCTTTTTTTCTTTCCTGTTTTTCTTTTCCGCCCCGCTTCGGGCGCAGGAAATGCGCGCGCTGCAAACACGCTATAAGCCGTCGTTTCGCAAAGGCCGCATAGCATCTTTCATCCACGACATCCGGCAGCAAACGGGCGTTTCTGTTTCCTTCGCTTCTTCTGTTTTAGACAGCAACCGGAAGGTGCGATTGCTGCACGAAGAAGCCGCGCTGGACTTTGTTTTCCAACAACTTTTGACCGGACTTGCGGTGGAAGCAGTGGAAAGCAATGGCGGGATTTTGCTCATTCCGCGCATTCGTAAAGACAACGCACTTGCCTACCGCGTGGTGACGGGCCGCGTCCGCGAAAAAGGTAGCGGCGAGGTCTTGATTGGTGCGGCGGTTTATACCCCCCGCCAACAGACCGGCGCGCTTACCAACGCTTACGGACTGTATCAACTAGCGTTGCCGGAAGGCGTACAGCAGGTGTGCATTTCCTACGTTGGTTTTAAGGCCGATACGTTTGACATTTCCGAAACCGGCAACTACCGCCACGATGTGGATTTGGTTTCCGCCGGCGTTATCCGCGAAGTGAAAATTTTGGCCAAAGACCGGGGAACACCCGGTGACCGCCTGCACCTGCGCGCTACGGAAATTCAGCCGCAATCGCTGGGCGCTGTTGACCCCATCCGCGACATTCAGATGCAGGCAGGCGTACAGCCCGGCGTGGCAGGCGCAAGCGGCATGATTGTGCGCGGCGGAAGTCCAGGTCAAAACCTTTACCTCTTAGACGGCGTTACGCTCTACTATGCCGACCATTTTTTCGGCCTCACGTCGGTGTTTAACGGTGACGCGCTAAAGTCGGTGGATTTTTATAAAAGTGCTTTTCCGGCGCGCTATGGCGGGCGGGTGGCTTCAGTGGTGGATGCACAGGGCCGCGACGGCGATTTGCAACGGCATGGTGGCGAAGCGTCTATCAATTTGCTGCGTGCGGCAGTTACGTTGGAAGGGCCGATTATCAAAGACAAGGTTTCGTTTATCGCGTCGGGAAGGCGGTCTTGGATAGACGGATTGTTGAACGCCATTCCCAATGCGCCATCTGCGTATTTCTACGACGTGAACGCGAAGCTGCAATGGATTATCAATCCCAACCACCGGATTTATGCGGGCGTTTACAGCGGGCGCGATGAGTTGCGCGTCAGTCAGGATACACCTGCTTACTACCAACGGCTGCGCTGGAACAATACCGTCGGCTCGTTGCGTTGGAGTGCCATTCTTTCGCCGCGTGTGTTGCTAGACGCCACGGCAGCGTACAGCGCGTTCTCCTTTGAGCAGCGCGATTTGGTGAAAGAGGAAGACAGCTTGGGGAAGATTTCCGACAACTATCTCTTGGGCATTTCCACTATCCGCGATGTCTCGCTGAACACGCAAATCCAGTGGACGCCGGGCATCAGCTACCGCGCCGTGGCAGGCCTTAAACTGGGGCGTACCGACTTCCTGCCTTCGGCGCTTGACCGGCAGTTTTCCAGTACGCTCATTGGCCCGGTCGGTGGGATTAGCTCCCGTTTTGGCAATACGGAAGTATCTGCTTTTGCAGAAAACACCATTCGCCTCGGCAGCCGATGGGTGTTCCGGCCCGGCGTGCATGTGGCGGCGTGGCTGAGCGGGGAGATTCGTTTCGTCAGCCTGCAACCGCGTTTCTACATTGCCTTTCGCCGCAAGCCGAATGAGACGTGGTTTCTTTCTACGGGAAGGATGGGGCAATTTCTTCACCTCCTGACGAGCAACAGCTTTGGCCTTTCCAACGATTTTTGGGTTCCCAGTACGGCGCGCATCCGCCCCGAAGAAAGCTGGTATGCCAATCTGGGCTGGAAGAAGGATTTTTCCCGGCATTTTGAAGTGGGTGTGGAAAGCTATTACCGGTTCACCGACGGCGTAATTGCTTCGCTCACCGGCCAGAATCTTTTTGACAATTCTGACCGCTGGCAGGACAAGATTACGCAGGGCACGGGCTGGGCGTATGGAACGGAACTGACGGCGGCTTTTACCCATGGCGACTGGCGCGCGCAGGCGGCTTACGCGCTTAGCTGGACGTGGCAACAATACGCCGGCCTCAACGGCGGCAGGCGCTTCCCGTATCGTTATGACCGCCGCCACAACCTGAACCTGCGACTGACCTACGAGCCTTCGCACCGCTTCAGTGCCACAGCGCAGTGGATGTACATGACCGGCGAAGCCTTTACCCTACCCGACCAGCTTTATCCCGACCTGGACAACAACCTGAACACCTATCGCTACACAGGTGGCACGCTTTCGCCCAATGCTTTCACCTACAACTACTCCGACTGGAATGCCTACCGGCTGCCCGATGTGCATCGTTTGGATTTGGGTGTGAATTTTACGCGGCGGCGCGGGCTGCATTATGCACGTACGTGGTCGATGGGCGTCTATAACGCCTACGCGCGGCCCAACGTGAATTTTGTTACGCTCCGCGAAAACACCAATGGAACGGTTTCGTTGCAGGGAACGGCGCTGCTGCGCTTCCTGCCGTATGTAGCTTTGCGGGTAAAGTTTTGAGGACAGAAATACACACAAAACAGGGGTCATTCCGAGCGCGGAGCGAGGAACTGCGAAGCACTCGCCGAAGGCAATCTCACAGCAGGCGAGCCACAGCAGGTGAGGCACAGCATACGTGAGATCTCTCCCTAACGGTCGAGATGACCCGCATTTTGTAAACGGTTGTATCTCGACTTCATTATTCGTTTAAATCCAAGAAAACGCCTCTTGCGCTTCCCGCTTTTGCCCCTTCTCTGTCTGTTGTTCCTTTTGGGGCTGGGAAGTTGTGTGTCGGAGTTGCAATTGCCGGGCGTAGAGAACGGAAAAAAGCTGGTGTTGTTGGGGGAACTGACGGCAGATGATACGCTGAATATCCGCCTCGGACAAAGCACGCCGGTAGCGCAGGGCAGCACGCTGCAAGTGCTGAATCCTGCCGGAATTGCAGCGGTTTTTTCCAGAGAAAATGGGGTGATTTCCACGCTTCTTCCGCAGACAGATGACCGCACGGCAAGCCTTCGAACGCTGCTTTTTTCTTCCCCCCAAAAACTGTTTTCCGGCAGCACTTATACGCTGGATGTGGTGGGCGGCAACTATCCCAACGTGAAGGCGACGGTGCGCATCCCTTCTCCTTTTGTGGCGGCGGTGATAGACACGGCTACGCTGAGCTATGCGGGCGGCAAAGCGCTTCGGCTGCTTCTGCGCATCTACGACCCACCGGGCGAAACCAATTTCTACAGCGTGGAAGCTTTGCGGCAAAGCTTTGGGCTTTCGGGCAGCTTTCAGTATGGCGGCGGAACCTATGACCTCGTGCGTGACCGCGACTTGTACGACTCCTTGAAGACAGCGGGCATTTCGCCTCCCCGCGAGGTGGACACAAATTACAGTCCGATTTACGAGCGGCTGGCGCTTTATACGGACGACGAAGTGACGGAAAATCTAAAGCTGGCCACGCCTTATACGGAAGCGAAGCGGGTGCTCCTGAATGACGTTACGTTCAGCGGCGGGCGGCACGATGTACAGGTATTTGTTTCCAAAGAGCGGTTTTCCGGCACGTTTCCCAATGATTTTGGGCGCATTCTGTTCTCCATAAAATCCCTTACGCCAGAGTATTTCTCCTACCTGCGCGCCTACGAAACCTTTACACCCGCAACTTCTACCGGCTATTTGGCACAGCCCGTAAAAATTCCGAGCAATGTAATCGGCGGCTTGGGCATAGTGGGCGGCGCGTTCCGTGTTCCGTTCTATTTCTTCTTTGATAAGAATCCGCTTTAAGGAACCGCAAACAGGCCGTTTGACGAACATCAGCTTTATCCTCAGGTCAATTAACCGCGTGACAAGGTTAATTGACCGGACAAAGTGGTCACTTAACCAAAAAGTGCAGGTAATTACCCACGTAATAAAGATAATTGATCAAGCAGTGTGGTTAATTACCTTTATTATTTGGTCAATTAACCTTGTTACGTAGTCAATTGACTGGATGAAATGGTTAATTAACCACATCATCTAGTCAATTGACCAGAAAACTTACTGAGGTGCTTCCGGGGAACAAAAGAAGCGGAAGCCGGTATTGCTTTACGCCGCAGCTGTGTTGATCTTCTACGAAAAACCAGAGCTTCTGTGAGGAGATTATCGCAGCCAAAGGCTATTTTTATCCTTCCTTTCCCCTTTCTCCCGATGACCCTCTCCGAAGTAAAAACTCCCGCCGACATCCGCGCTTTCCTCGACGTGCCGAAGCGCATTTATGCGCAGGACGCCAATTGGATCCAGCCGTTGGACAAAGACGTGGAGGAGGTTTTCAATCCCGAAAAGAACAAAGCTTTCCGGGGCGGCGGTGAGGCGGTGCGCTGGATTTTAAGGAATGAAAAAGGCGAAGCGGTGGGAAGAATTGCCGCTTTTGTAAATCCCAAGTACAAGGCGGAACAACCTACGGGCGGCGTTGGTTTTTGGGAATGCCCAAACAACGCAGGAGCGGCGAAGATGCTTTTTGATGCCGGAAAAAGCTGGCTTCAGGCGCGCGGTATGGAAGCGATGGACGGCCCGATAAACTTTGGCGAGCGTGACCGCTGGTGGGGTCTTCAGGTGGAAGGCTTTCAGCCGCCGCTGTATTGCATGAACTATAACCCGCCTTACTATCAGGCCTTGATGGAAGGCTATGGCTTCCAACCTTATTTCCATCAAATCTGCTTTTCCTTAGACCCGGCGGCGCGGTTGCAGGAGAAATTTTACGCCCGCCACGATGAGCTGGCAAAAGACCCGGCGTACAGTGTGCGGCGCATGGAGAAAGGAAAATTAGATGCTTATGTGGCGGATTTTACCAAGGTTTACAACGCGGCCTGGGCGGGCCACGGTGGCGGCAAAACGCTGGAGGAACGCACGGTGCGCAAAATGTTCCAAAGCATGAAGCCCGTAATGGACGAAGACATTATCTGGTTCACATACTATAACGACGAGCCGATTGCGATGTGGGTGAATCTACCCGACCTCAACCAATGGTTCCGGCATTTGGGCGGAAAGTTTGGGCTGTTGCAAAAACTTCAATTTCTTTACCATAAAACTTTTAGCCGTTGTTCGCGCTTTGTGGGGCTGGTGTTTGGCATTGTACCCGCTTTTCAAGGAAAAGGCGTAGATGCCTATATGATTGTGGAAGCGGCGAAAGTGATTCAGGCGAAGGCGAAATATGCGCAATACGAGATGCAGTGGATTGGCGATTTTAATCCGAAGATGATAAATATTGCGGAAAACTTGGGGACATATCGCAGCCGCGTATTAACGACTTATCGCTTTCTTTTTGACCGGGAAAAAGCGTTTCAACGGCACCCGCTGTTGGGGTAATTAGCCTGTTTTCTCTGTCTTTTGATAATAGTATGAAGATGAAGAGGGAACCAAGACAAAAGCAGTTTCTGCGAACCATAAAAAAATCCCCTGACAATCTCGTCAGGGGATTTTTCTTTAGAAGCAAGATGTATTTTACCGGATCAGCACCACATTTCCTTTGAGGGATTCAGAAGTGCCGTCAGGCAGTGTCACGCGAATCATGTAGGAATAGGTTCCTCCATCCTGCGACTGGCCGTTGTAATTTCCATCCCAGCCCGGCGTGGCATTTGTGCTGTAGAACACCTGGTTGCCCCAACGGTTAAAGATGCGGAACTCCACCACGCGCTGGGTGGGCGTGGTCATTGGCATAAAGAAATCGTTTACATTGTCGCCATTGGGCGTAAAGGCGTTCGGCATGGCTACCACTGTACTCCGGTCCACCGTTACTATGCTGGTATCTGTTGACTGACATCCATCCGTGAGGCCGGTAACAATGTATCTGGTGGTTGCCCTCGGCGAAGCGATAACCGATGGGCCTACGGTTGTGTTCAATCCGGTTGCAGGTGACCAGGTGTAAACGGCGGCGTTTTTGGCATACAGCGGAACGGCATCCCCGTACTTGGTGGTGACTTCTTTCGGCGTTACGGCTATGCGGTTGGGCGTTTTAAACCGAATACTGGCGGTGACCGTGTCGCTACATACCGTGCTGTCTTTACCCCAATAATCATATCCCACAAGGATGTAGTCTGTAGGCTTGGTGGGGCTGACAATTGCGCGGGGACAACTGTCGCAGTCCAGTGTGGTAGCTGGTACAAGTCTTCCTAAACTATCCTGGAACCAGCGGTAATAATCAGAGTTGGATGCCCTTAAGACCGCTACATCGCCGGGGCAAATAAGGCTGTCCATCGGGGTCACCCGGACGGTATCGTGAGCTACAATTATGTCCAGTGAATCGCGGGAAATACAGCCTTGGAAGCCTTTTACTTCTGCATACACTTTAAGAGATTTGGGAACGTAAAGTTCTGGATTCTGCATAAAAGAATCCCGGAAGAAAGCGCCCGGAGTCCAGTAAATTTCAAACGGCTTTGGCTTAGGCACACAAAAATCTATCATTATGTTAGGCCGGTCTCCGGATGCAATTCGGTTATTGGATACAAGACAGGCGCTGCCGCTGCTGCTGCTACTTTGTAGAACACTGCCTGCTCTGTTGCTTGTATTGCTAAATCGTACTTCGGAGGAAGCAGTGCCCGGCGCGGGGACGCTGCCATTGTCAAAACATACATCTACAACCAATCCCTGAGATGGATCCCAGGCATAGAAGGGTGTATCTATAAAATTAAACGTGTTCCAGCCAGCTACCAGCGGGGGCTGGTTGGAGTTGAAATACACCTGCTTAATTGAATCCTCAAACGGACTTGCGTCGCTGAAAAAGCTGCGTTGGCTACAGCCGATTCTTATACTGAAATTTTTGAGGGGCGCGCTCGAAGGCTTCGTTACGAAGAAGCTGACAGACCGGATACTGCTGTTGGTCATGCCTGCATTCACAAGTTCTTCCTGTTGGAAAAGCATCTGTGTGCGTGTAGAGCGATTTGCAGTAGCAAAAGGTGTTGTAATAAGTGTGGTGTCCGGGCAGAAACCAATGCTGGCTGTTTGAGGCGTGGTACAGGGGGTAGTATCTTCTTTGGAGCCGCAATAGAGGTTATAAAATTCCTCTCTGCCTTCAACCTTTGACTGTAGATTAACAAAGCCAGGCTGGCAAATAGCCATCTCTTGATAAGGGTTTATTTTAATACGATTAACCAAGATGGAAATAGTATCTTTATTCTTACAAATGTAAGGTGTGGGGGTAGCGGTAACAATATAGGTGGTATTGGAATCAGGTGTGGCATAAGGAGTCGTACAATTCGAGCAACTTAGGCTACTAATCTTATCACCACCGGGCAATACTTCCCATGCATAACGTGCCGTAGAGTCTGGACTTTGCACCTGTATCTGATAACCACTTTTCTTACTTGTGTCTGTAGGACAATAATAACCGGCAACCCCTGCTTCAATACCAGTAGCCACTTTGATAATCATACTTAAATAGCTATTCTTAGGAATGTACTGGCCACTCCTACCACAACTTGTATCAGTAACAGTAAATATCTTCAGGTATTCCCTACCCGCTTCAGATAGTTGCGGTGTATATTCAAAAGTACCCAAAACATCGTTGTTAAATCCATTAGTATTAAGCTGTGCTACATAGCTTGTTGTTCCAATAGGAGAACCGAGCTTATCATTTACACTTAATAATGCTTGGGTGGAATTTGAATGGCCTGCTATGTTAAACCGGAGAGTAGCACCAGGACAAACAGTAATGATATTACCTTTTTTACCAGACTGCACAAGCGTGCCACCTGTTATGGTAAGTGGTGGATCCGTTATAGTAGGTATTTCGCCTACGCATGGTAAAATGGCTACTTGAACATCTCTATCTACATGAGATAACAATACACCTGTTTTCCTATCATATTTAAACATTCTAAACGCAAGTACAAATTTACCTGGGTTTGGTGCAATAAAGTCTGTACTTCCCGTCTGCGGATTTACAAAATAGCCAGAGGGAGAATTTACAGGATTAGCAGATGTATAGGGAGTCTGGTAAAGTATAGGCGCAGGCGCACCTGTATAAGTCTTCGCTACGGAAGGCAGGATAACAATGGAATCTCCATCAAGATCCAAAGGACCATTCAAGAAATTGGACTGTTTATTTAAACAAAGAAAAGGTGTTGGAACAACCGTAAAACGAGGGGAATTAATTTTCGGTCTTTCAGTTGTATTATTAATCATACATTCTACGTAAATCTCTTGGGAGCCTGGGTTAGCCAGATTCGCAATTCCATCATTTCTAGCACCGCTTTCCCACCAAAAGGTCCAATCACTACAGGCATAAGGCAAGCTTATCGTATCTATATAATGGTGACGCACAAAACTTGGCTGTGTCTTTCCATCCGCGCGTGGAACTTGGTTATTAAAACAGGAACCCAAGTATTTAGAATCTACGCATAGCTGGTCAAGCGTATCTATCTGCGGATTGCTAAGTGGCAATGTGAGCGTCGGGCCTGAGTAACAGCCAGAGGGTGTAAAGATATTAACCGTTTGAGATGGAAACAAAGTAGAAGAATTTTCTTCGCACGCTTTGTAAACATCTAGCGTCACCTCATACGTGAAGAACGGTATACACCGATTATCTCCCGGCATTGGGCCTATATATCGTACCGAAATATCTGCAGCAGCAAGGTGTGTAGCCCGTGCGTTTCCAAAAGAAAGGAGGAGCAAAAACAAAGCACCCAAAACGCTCTTCAGAGCATTTTGGGGCTTTGTCCATAGAAATGGAGTCATGAAATACAGTTTTAAAAAGGTCTATCGAATCAGCGTGAAGTCCCCTTGTTGGTAGTAGGCGCGAGTGGAAGGCAACGTTCCTTCAATGATGAATACATACACACCCATTGGCTGCGATTCTCCATCTACCTTACCATCCCAGCCTTCGTTCAGGTTTGTAGATTGATACATCAGCTTGCCCCAGCGGTTGTAGATGCGGAAGGATTTCAACACCACCGTGCCTTCATGCGCCGGTTTAAAGTTGCTGTTCGGGTCGTTGGAAGGCGCAAAAGCATTCGGCATCTGAATGAGCGATTCGCTTATGACGTTTACAAACACACTATCCGACATTTTACAGCCATATTCTGTTACGCCAGAAGCAATATAAAGCGTAGAGAAGGCCGGACGGGCTACCGGGTTGGCAATATTGGGGTCGTTCAGGCCGGTTGCCGGATACCAGTAGAAGCTCAATATGTTGCTACCGGAAGCTTGTGGGTTAAACTGCGCGCTGTCGCCAGGATAAAGATCTACTGTATCTGGAAGCATCAGCACAGCCTGCGGTTTCACCTCTACATAAATGCTACCAGAATCCACGCAACCCACAGTGTCTTTGGCATACACCGTATAAGTAGTATTAGTTATCGGAGAGGCACGCGGGAACTGCGCAGAAGTGTCTGACAGGTAGGTAGCAGGACGCCATACGAAAGTCGCATTGCTGACACCCGTAACCCGTAGCGAGGCAGAATCTCCAGGACACAGAATCGTATCTCCTGCCACCTGGAGGAAGTTAGCCGGAGTAACCGTGTATAAAACCGAATCCTCTGCTTTACAGCCTGCCGAAGTATTAACGGTCAATTTCAGGCTCGCCGATTGACGGGCATAAAAGATAGGATTAGGGATATTGCTGTTAGAAAGCAGCGCACCGGGCGTCCACACATAAGTGTAGTTTGCGTAAGGCGGCTGGATATCCGGATTGAAACGAGCCGTATCGCCGGCGCAGAAAGCACGGTCAAGACCCAGTTCAAAAGTTGGCGTAGGCTGTGCATCTATTACAAAGCTTCTCACGCTGTCGGGACAGCCGGGATAGCTTGCCGTAATAGTATAGGAAACCACATCCACCGTTGTTGGGGTAATGTTGGTATTCAAGCCGCCAGGCGTGCTGAGCGCGGAAGAAACAGGCGTCCACTGATAGGTGTAACGGGGATCACCAAAGCCACGCACCCGCACCGTGTTGCCGATACAAATCGCTGTATCTGCATTGGTCATACTGAATCCCTGAAGTGTGGAAACCTTGATCGTGTCTTTGACAGAGCAGCGCGCAAGTCCGCCGGGGAAGATAGTTACAATGTATCGGGTTTGCAGCGCGGTTGGCGAAGCCACCGGTGCCCAGGAAGTATCGCTCGACAAGCCGGTCGCAGGTGTCCACTGTACAGCGTAGTAAGTTCCTGGCTTCGGCACAAGGTTCAAGTCAAGCACCACCGAGCTGTTGAGGCAGGTTGTGCGGTCAGGGCCGAGGTTAAAGGTAGGCGCTTCTGGTACCGTAATCGTTACCGTATCGCGGTTTTTACCGCATACTGATTGCAGGTTGCTCGTTACTACATAGTTTGTTGTCTTTTTCGGCCAAGCTCTTACAGTCTGGCAGCTATCGCAACTTAGGGTCGTAAGTGCGTCACCGCCCGGAAGCACCGACCAGCGGAATTTAGTACCCCCCACAACAGAGAGATCTACCGTATCGCCGGAACAGATAATGGTATCCTTTAGGATGGTGGTTGTGGCGTAGATATAAATCGGCAAGGTAAAAGTCTGCTGATTCGGCAGGCCCGGCGGACGGCAAACGGTATCGCGCACAGTAATCACCACATTGTGAAAGCCTGTATCGCTGATAGATGGCGTCCAGCTAAAACAAACATTCATCGAGTCTTGGAACACGTTGGTGTACGACAGACTGGCGCCCGGAGCTACTTGCGGAAGACCGGGAGTGAGGTTGTTAATATTGTCATTAGGCTGTAAGATAGCACTTGTGTCTGCCGCTTTCACGTCAAAGCAGAATTGCAGCGTTTGTCCGCTACAGCCTTCATAGCGGCCATTGTTCGACTGTCCACCATTGATAACCGGCGGCGGGCTGGGCTGCGGCTGCCGGTTGGTGCCGGGCAACGAGATGATTTGAATATCCCGCATAGATGTGCCACGCAATACCCCATTCTGATATTCCCGCACCAAAATGGCAATATTCGCTACTTGTGAATTGGAAGACGTGAAACCCATCTGTCCGGTAACAGGATTCAAGGTAAAGTTGCTACCAGTAGTAGTAAAAGGATTGTTCAGCAAATTATAACTTGGCTGCGTAAACGGAAGCGGAATACCATTACAGGTATTTGGGTCTTTATCGCGTGGTTGGATGAGTTGATAAGTCAGTGAGTCGCCATCCCGGTCAATCGCACCCATATTATAGGTAAAATAATTTCCGTTATTCACATAAGGCACGGGCTTTACCGTAAAGCAGGGGTTAGAATTCCCCGGGTTTTCTTTTGTACCGTTGGCACTATACAGCGTTGCCTCTACATACAAGTTAGCCGAGCCTCCCCCTTGAATATTGGTTACAGCAGAGTTACGGGCAGAAAGAGATGCAGCAAAGCGCCAGAAATTACATTGCATGGGCAGCGTTACCCGCGCTGTGTACCAATATTCCTCATAACCCGGCAGTGCAGCACCAGGTTGTTGACAGGTAGTCGGATATTGCGGGCAACCGTTGATAACAGGAAGACCATTTGGGCCACTGCCGCAGGCAGCAGCCGGCAATTGGCCTACAATCTGGTTCAGCGTTAGATTTCCTGAGATGCTGTTACAGGTATTGTTATAGCACACATCTACCGTGGACGGCGCAGAGATACCTGAACAATCGCGGTAAAATTTAAAATAGAGGTCGTAGGTACTGCCGCTCACCCATACATACATCAGTTCCCCACCGGCACAGTGAGAGGCGCGCGCCACTTCGGGGCGCAACAGACCTAAAAGGGCAACAAAGGCCAGAACAAAGGAAAATAAAGGCTTTCTCATCGTTTTAAGAATAGAAGGAGTTTTACGAAAAGCTTTTTAAGAAGAAACGCTTCTATTGCCTTGCAAAATACGCCGTTCCGGGCATAGCGCAAAAACAAAATCGCGTTCTGCATAAACAAGACGCTGTTCTGACGGCAAAGGTTGGGCGAAAGTCGGGAAAAGGTAAAAATTTTCGGGAGTAGAAGACCTGTAAAAAGGGCTGCCTGGCTTTTCTATAAGCATAAGTCTTACGTCCACTTCGCTTCCACCGCCGCCGCAATTGGGGCCACATCCAGCGTATTCATACACTTGAAATGCCCGCGCGGACAACGGTTGTAGCCCAGCTTGCTGCATGGATGACAGCCCAGATCCTGCCGCTCCACAATCACCGACTGCGGCGCCACGCGGTCTTTCAGGTTATTAAATCCATAGTATGGAAACATCCCGAACTCCGGCGCAGTATTTCCCCACAGGCTGATGACCGGTTTCTGAAAGGCCGCCGCTACGTGCATCAGCCCCGTGTCGTTGCTGATAACAACGCGACTACGCCGCACAAGGTCTGCCGATTCATTAAAAGAGAATTTCCCACAGGCATTGTATATTTTTCCCCGGTCCGTCTCCGCAATTTCCTCCCCCAGCCTGCGGTCTTCTTTCCCGCCCAAAAGCACCACCGGAAACGGCAGCAAACGACAAAGCGCGCTCCACTTTGCCGCCGGAAATTTCTTGGTCTCGTAAGACCCGCCAATCACGCAGCCCACAAATCCCGCCCAGTGTCCAAAAGGCAAATCATCGGGCCGGGTTTTGTCCTTTTCGTGGAGAAAATAATCCAGTCCCTTCCCATCGTTACGGATGCCGAGCGGGCGTAGCGTCTCAAAATAGCGTTCTACAATGCTTTTATCGGGTAGCAGGTTGAGGCGCAGATTGGTGCGCAGCCATTTTTCCACATTCAGCTTCGGGAATGAATGTGTTTCCTTCACGCCCAGTGCTTTCTTCACCCGCAGCGTCCGCAGGTTGTGGTGCAGGTCGGCCACATAATCAAAACGCTCCGCCTGCAATGCCGGAAGCGCCTCCTGAATGTCCTTCTCAAACGTATGAATATGGCTGATGTATGGACTCGCTGCCAGCACGTCATGAAACGCCGCTTTCGTCAGCACGTGAATTTCCGCTTCGGGCATCTGCTGCCGGATGCAGCGATACAGCGGCGTGGTCAGCACCATATCGCCGATGGAGGAAAGCCGGATAAGAAGGATTTTCACGCGGGGCAAACATAGGTCATAGGCCATGAGTCATAAGTCATGGGCAATAAATCATGACTCATGACCCATTACTCATGACCCATGACTTATGTCACCATTCCGCATACGCCACTTCGCACCACAGCCGCGCGTCGCCGGGCGCGCCGAGGGCTTTGCGGGCATTGTCGCTCACGCCGGCGAGGGCTTTGTAATAATTTTTAGTCACGGGCAGCGGGCCAATCACTTTCGCGTACACCGCTTTTCCGTTAGCCGGATTGCGGATGCGCAGGATAGTGCCGCGCCCGGCGGTGGCATGAAAGGCAAAGTACGTCGTCTTCACGCCGCCCGGAAAAAACGTCACCGGCCCGGTTTGTTCCGCCATCTGCACACCCGTCTCCGCCAGACTTTTAAACGCTTTTTCCGCTTCGCTTTCTACGGGTGCAGCCGTCGTGTCAGCGGTTTTCACCACTGGCTTTTCCTTTGGCGTCGTATCCGGTTTGGGCGCGTCTTTTTCGGGAATAATTTCGTCCGGGCGCACCTTTCCTTTTTGCAGATAACCCAGCAACAACAGGCTTCCGTTCACGGCGTATTGCTTCAGTCCGGGGTTAATATCCTGCAGATTCCTGAACGTCCTCCCGATGCTCCCGGCCAGCACAACCAGGTTTTCGCGGCCTGCACAGCGGTAATAAACCGGCGCTGTTTCCGCCCCGTTCGCCATCAATAAATTGCTTTGGCTCATCGGGATGCGCAGCGTTGTTCCGGGGGAAATTTGTTGCGGAAAAGAGATGCCGTTTTCGGCATTGAGGGCCTCTGTCGTTACGCCGTAACGCTCCGCAATGCGCGGCAGACTCTGGCCCCCTTCCACTGCATGAAGCAGGAAAAACCGTCCCTGATAAAGCGTTGCAAAAACACTGTCGGCAGGACTTTGTGCCCGCGCAAAAACGCTCACGAAAAGCAGCAGGAGAAAGGAGATTTTTTGAAGCGCCATTTTTGGATAAGAGAGAAGCAAAAGTCGGAAGTCAGAGACTGTTCGAGAGGCGAATGGTTTTAAACCGCCCTACCCCATCCGCAGCCGCAGATTCCGGGGCAGGTAATTATTGATACGCCCTTTCACCGCCTTCATCCAGCCCAGCCCGCGCCCCTCATACGTTGCCAGCAGCCAGCCTTGCTGCAAGGCTCCGTTTCCGGGGTCTTCGCACCGCAGATACCGCAACGCTTCTTCCAGCGAAAGCGCCGCAGCGGGCACGTCTTCCGCCACATCCACCGACGCCGACAGCCCATGCGCCGGTATCCATTCCTTCGCGCCGGGCATTCCTAAATCCACGCCCGCTTTTCGCAGATACAGCTTTGATTGCAACAGCCGCAGGTCTTCCTCCATCGGGGCCGGAAAGGCCAGAAAAGCTTTGTCCTGCGGCAGGCATACCCAGTCACCGGGCTGCAAGAGGTGCGATGCCTTTTTCCACACCAAAGCGTCGTGGCGGGAACGGCCTTTTTTCGCCTGCGGAAGCGTTGTGCGCTCCTCTTTTTTGCGCAGCGCCGACAGGAAAAATCCTTCGCCCTGTACCTTGTCCGGGTAGCAGCGAAAGCCCTGTGCGCCCGTCTCCGTTTCCACTTCCATCAGCCCCCACGCCACGGGCAGCGACAGCTTCACCGGCTCCGCATTTCCTTCCCGGCAAAGGGCCGCTATCACCGCCTCGTCTTCCTCAAAAGAGAAAGAACAGGTGGCGTAAAGCAACACGCCACCGGGGCGCAACGCGGGCCACACATCGTGCAGAATTCGCCGTTGGCGTTGCGCGCACATCTGCACCGCGTCGGGACTCCATTCCGTCATCGCGTCGGGGTCTTTTCGGAAAAGGCCGGAGCCGCTGCACGGCGCATCTACCAGAATGCAATCAAAGAAGTAGGGCAAGGCTGCGAAAGCCGCCGGGTCGTTGCTGCTCACCCAATGATTGGCGTAGCCCCAGCGCACGGCGTTTTCGGTCAGGATGCCCGCGCGGGTGCGGATGACTTCGTTGCTCAGGAGCAGCGCATCGGGCGGCAACAGCGAGGCTAAGTGCGTGGATTTCCCACCGGGCGCAGCGCACAGGTCGAGGACACGCAAGCCGCTTTTTTGGGGAAACAGCCTATCGAATGCCCAGCCCGCCAGCATGGAAGACGCCTCCTGTACATAGTAGCCTCCGGCGTGCCACAGCGGGTCGCGCGCGAAGACGGGCCGCGAAGGCAGATAGCGTCCCAGCGGCTCCCACGGAATTCTTTTTTCTTCCTCAAAAAGGCCTTTTCCTTTCAGCGGATGAAGGCGTAGGGAAACCGGCGCGGGCTGATTGTGGGCGGCGGTGAAAGCAACTTCTTCAAAGCCCGGCAGGCCGTGGAGACTTTGAAGAAAATGGGGAGGAAAAGGAAAGTTCAAGAGGGAAAGTGCTTATTCGGTGTAGAAAGCCACCATCCTGCACACCTTCCCTTCCTCATTGAAGAACATGGCCTCAATGGCTTTCTTGTTCATCACCGACTTATAGTAAAGCGCCACAGAATCCACGCCTGCCGTTACCTCATACAGCTCAAAATGCAGGTCGGGAATGCGCTCCAGTGCCTTCTGCCAATAGGCGCGCACGGCGCTTTTTCCCCGCAGCGTGCCGCTGTCAATATCGGCGGCCAGCCGTATCATAGGCGTGGTGATTTCCACATCGTCAGCGTAGTGCGTCAGGATGTCGTCCAGATCGTGAGAGTTCCAGGCGGCGATCCATTTTCGGGCAAAGTCTTGTGCGTCCATCTGATTTATGGGGTTAAGGTTCCCTCCGGTTAAGGGAGCGAAAGTAGCTTCTTCACCCAACACGACTTGGGAGACCGGGACGTGGAGCGGGCTTCCGCGTTACAATTTATCTACAGAAGGAGGCGGGAGGGGGAAAGGGAGCATGTATACACGAGCGCAAGAATGCTTCAACCCAATCTGCATTTGCGCTCTAAAGCGCAGGAAGATAAAACAGGGTCTTAGATTTGCGCTTTGGAGCGCAGAGTGAAAGAATTTTGGATAGCTTTTGCGCTTTTGAGCGCAAGTACGTTGTAACTTGCGGAGATATTGTGCTTTAGAGCACAAGCAGGAAACAGAATTTTACTTGCTTGCGCTCCTATATTTGTCAGCCTTTTGAAGTAGAAAGCCGATCTCCTGACCCCAAGAAGGTGCCTTTTATGAAAGATTTACTCTTGAAACTCCACCAAAGCCGCCTCAACAACGCGGAGGCGCTCCAGTATCACTCGCAGATCCGGGCGGAAATTGCAACCGACGCTGCGGTGGAGACTGCGCTTGGGGCCGCGCTGACGGCTTATGATGTATTGCTGTCAGAAGTGGATGCGGCCTTTGGGCTGGATGAAGGTTCCCTGCTGACGGAACAGGTAGCCGCCGCCGACGCTGCCCGCGACCGGATTGTTACGGGCCTGAAAAAACACTGCGAGACGATGACTTATCATCCGCAAGCGGCCATGAGCGAAGCAGCGGAACTGTTGATAGCGGCTATGGAACATTTTGGCGACCGGCTTCCCACCCAAACCTATAATGCCGAGTCGGCTTCGGTAGACGGCCTGCTGAGCAACTTCGCTTCCCGGCCCGACTTGTCGGCGGCGCTCACGACCATCGGGGCCGACATGTGGATTCCATTCCTCACCACTGCCCAAGCGAATTTTGAGGCATTGTATGCCCAGCGCACGACAGAGAAGGCAGCAGAAAAGCTGCCTTACACCATGCGCCAGAAGCGCACCGAGCTGGGGCGGGCCTGGCAAAAACTTTCTAACAAGATTGAGGCACACCACAACGTAACGGAAGGGGCCGCGCCGTGGGATGGATTGGTGGCCTTCCTGAACGTGCTTACCAAAGAGTATAAAGACGGGATAGCGATCCACGCGGGCTGGCTGCGGACGAAGCGTGACGAAGCGAAAGGGCAAGAGGCGTAAGCAGCGCCTGTTTCCTCCCATCAAAAAGCCGCTTTGCGATGTGCAAAGCGGCTTTTCTAAAACAGGAAAACCGACTTACCAGCGATACTGCTTTTTGTTGAGGAGCAGGGCTTCCCCGGCAATCATTTGCTCGCCGGTTGCTTTCTCATACACGGCGCAGTCGTAGAGAATGCGGGATTTTTCCGGGAAGATTTCCTTCACCGTCACCACCGCTTCGTAGGGCGTATCCACAAACATGGGGCGCAGCCATTTCAGGGTCTGGCTCATGTACACGTGGCCGTCGTTATACCACAGCGCACCGAAGATTTTGGTGAACACCGAAGCGCCGAGAAAGCCGTGGATAATGCGCCGGCCAAACATAGAAGCCGCGCCCGCCGCCTCGTCGATGTGGAGCGGATTGACGTCGCCGGAGACGCGCGCGTAGGTGTCTACATCGTCCTGCGTGTAGGAGAAATCGTGTCGGAAGTTGTCACCGATCTGGAGCATGGAAAAGAGGATTTTTGGGGAGAAAGAGGGTGGGTTACGGCGCAATATCCAACAAAAAAGCGCCTCCCGCAAGAGAGGCGCTTTAAAGGAAACCCTGAAAGTTGGAGAAGTCTATTTCTGGACTTTTAGTTTACCTTCCATAGGCAATGGCTTCAACCGGCCAATTTGCAGGTCTGCGGATTTGCCATGCTCTACCGGGTTCAGGTATTTGCCTTTGTTGACTTCTTCCTTCATCACTTCCGGCTCTACGCGGTGGGCATTTGCATAGGCATCATTACGGATGCCGGTTACCTGCCAGCTTACTTCCACCGAAGGCTGGTTGGTGCGAATCTGGAAATGGTTGCCGACCACTTTCTCGCTCACGATGGCCTGCGCAAACGTCCCGCCGATAACCGTAAGCTGGTAGCGGAAGTCTTTGTTCAGCGCCTCGAAATAACCGGGCAGCGTAACGGTAGCATAGCCGTTGGCATCGGTAGTGATGTTGCCGTTATAGACGTTCATCATGTCGGGACTCTCGATACAGGAGTGATAGAGGTACTTGTTGGCCGGGTCTTGCGGGTGGTCGATTTTGAAGTTCTTCACAGCACCATTTAAGGTACCGGTTACCTGCACATCGCCACTGAAGTAGCCCGCATAGTTGGTTCCGGTAGCAGTAGCATCCAGTGCGCCATAAATGCCATAATTGGTTGCCCCTCCACCTCCAAAGCCAGCGACACCCACCTTATTGCCGGCTATGGTAACACCATCATAGCTGTCGGTATTGCCATAAACGCCAAAGACATCTCCACTACTAAGGCCTACGCCGTGAATACCAGTAGTGCTGACGGCTGTGGAGCTTGTTTGTGAACCTCCAAAAACACCTGTAAATCCTCCAATTCCATTAATACCCGTTCCTGAAGCAATTGTAGCACTGGTAGGAAGAGAAACAGCCTTGATGCCTACGGCACCAGTAGTAGTTGTATTCGTACCTGTATATCTTACGTTCAAAAGCCCTTGGCTGGCCCCTGCGGCGTTGCTGCCGGTAATACGGAGGCCCATCGTATCGGTTGTAACAATTTCCATCTTAGCCGTAACAGGCGCTGCAATGCCGACGCCTATGCGGCCTGCTGCTGTTTCGGAGATGGTAGAATTGCCCAGTGTAGTGGCCGTAACAAATTTGGGAACGAAGGTCGCCGTGCCGCTTACGCCGCTGCTGCCTGAAGGCAGGGTAACACTGTTGTTTCCGCCCGTAGAGGAAATAGAAAGCGTGTTGCCTGATATCGTCAGTTTCGGCGCCGGAAGCTTCACCCGGTTGATGCCCACTTTGAGGGTATCATTTGATACCGAGAGGGCTGGCGAAGGAATGGTAACCGTGTTTGCGCCCGCAGTAATGGTGTTGTTGGGAATGGATACCGTCAGCGTTGGCGCTACAGCAGAAGGCAGGGTAACACTGTTGCCACCCACCGTAGAAAGCGTGTTTCCTGACAACGCTAGTTTTGTAGCAGGCAATTTAACCTTGTTGATCCCCACGGCGAGCGTGTCATTACTGACAGACAGGGCTGGCGAAGGAAGGGTAACCGTGTTACCACCTACTGCAGTAAGCGTGTTGTTGGTAGTTGACACTGATAGCGTTGTAGCTGGCAGCGTAACTGTGTTGCCAGTGCTCCCTACCGTCAGAACGCGCCCAGCGATCGAGAGCGTTGGGTTAATGGTAACTGTGTTACTACCCGCAGAAAGGTCATTTCCTGTCAGCGTAAGTGTTGGCGCTGAAGCGGCTGGAAGGGTAACCGTATTAGTGCCCACAGTAAGCGTGGTACCTGATACCGACAGGGCTGGTGAAGGAAGCGTAACCGTGTTCGCACCCGCAGTAATGGTGTTATTGGTATTTGATACCGATAGCGTTGGGTTAGGCAATGTAACCGTGTTGCCAGTGCTACCCACAGTCAGAACACGACCCGAAATGCTAAGGGCCGGGGAAGGATTAGGAAGGGCAACACTGTTGCTACCCACATTAAGAGTACTCCCACTGACAGACAATGTTGGAGAAGGAAGTACAACGTCATTTGCACCTGCCGAAAGCGTATCGTTACGGAGGGTTAGTACAGGCGAACTGGCCGTTGGAAGGGTAACCGTGCTGCCTCCTACGGAAAGGTCGTTACCGTTCAGCGTGAGCGTCGGGTCAGGCAGTATAATGTCGTTTGCACCTGCCGAGAGCGTATCCCCACGGAGGGTTAATACGGGCGAACTGGATGTTGGAAGCGTAACCATGTTGCCGCCTGCGGAGAGGTCGTTGCCGGTCAGCGTGAGGGTAGGCGGCGGGGCTGTCGGGAGCGTAACACTGTTTGCACCTACGGACAACTGATTGCCGGTTACCGTCACAGTCGGATCCGGCAGGGTAACGCTGTTGCTACCCACAGACAGGGAATTACCGGTTACTGTCAGCGTTGGATCAGGAAGCGTAACACTGTTTGCGCCCGCCGACAAAGAGTTGCCCGCCAGCGTCAGTGTGGGAGGAGTTGCGGAGGGGAGCGTCACCGTATTACCGCCCGCAGAAAGGTCGTTGCCCGTCAGCGTCAGGTTTGGATTGGGCAGCGTCACCGTATTTGCGCCTACGGAAAGGGAATTGCCGGTCAGCGTCACCGTTGGGTCTGGAAGCGTAACGCTGTTGCTCCCTACGGACAATTGATTGCCCGTCACCGTCAGCGCCGGATCAGGCAGCGTAACCGTATTGCCGCCTGCCGTCAGGTCGTTCCCGGTCAGCGTCAGCGTAGGCGGTGGAGTTGTGGGAAGCGTAACGCTGTTGCCACCTACAAACAACACATTGCCCGCTACGGCCAGCGCCGGATCAGGCAGGGTCACACTGTTCGCACCTGCGGAGAGCGAGTTGCCCGTCAATGTCAGGTTTGGATTAGGCAGCGTAACGCTGTTGCTCCCTACGAAAAGGGAATTTCCGGTTACCGTTACGATTGGGTCAGGAAGCGTAATGCTGTTTGCACCCGCAGAAAGCGAATTGCCCGTCAATGTCAGCGTTGGCGGTGGAGTAGCAGGAAGGGTCACACTATTCCCCCCTGCGGAAAGGGAGTTGCCGACCAGTGAAAGCGTGGGCGGAGAAAGCGTAACACTGTTGCCACCCGCAGACAGCACGCTGCCGCTTAGCGTGAGTGTTGGCGGTGGCGTTGTGGGGAGCGTAACGCTGTTTGCACCCGCAGAGAGCGAATTGCCCGTGAGCGTGAGTATAGGAGGAGGAGCCGTTGGAAGCGTAATGGTATTGCCACCGGCAGAAAGGGTATTTCCGATTAGCGTAAGCGTAGAAGAACCTGCATTCAAAGCATAAGGCACGCTCAGAAGCTCTGTGGTACCCAGATTCACATAATTGGAGCCGCCAGCCAAGTCTATTTCCACGCGCATGTATTTCGCGCCCAACGCCCAGTTCACACCGCTAAGCGTGCCGGTAACAGGCAGGCCGCCGCCCACTGCGAGCGTGTACAATCCGAAGGTGTTTGTAGTGGTCGTCTGTATTTCGCTAAACACCACTGTTCCGGCAGCCGAGCCATCCAGGATGCTGATGCGAAGGCCCACCTGCCGGTTGGCCACTGGCGCACCGGCAGTGCTGCGGGCAATACCCTGATAATTGAATTTGGCAGGAGCCTGTGCCTTTGCCTGGCTTACGGCCAGAGCACCGGCGAAAAGTAAAAAGGTCTTTTTCATGAAAAGAAGAAATTGCGAAGGGGGTTTAGTTGAGTTTTTGGATGGTATAGGTGGTGGCAGAAACAGCACCGTCGCTGCCAGTCAGTCCTACCCGGAGCAGATAGGTTCCAGCGGCGATGCCTTGCAGGTTCAGGGCTTCTGTGCTTCCTCCCACAACCGCTTCTATCCGGCGGTTAAGAATGGTTTTGCCGGTAGCGTCCAGAAGTGTGCATTGCAGCACGCCTGCGTGCGGAAACTGATAGCGCATGTAAAGCTGTTCCGACGCAGGATTGGGGAATACTTCAAAAGAGCCGGGCAGCGCCGCGCTGATTACGGATTGCGAGGTATTAACGTCGGGCTGGAGTACGCCTTGTGTAACGACGATGCCGGAAGTGATGGCCGTATTCACGACCGTCATTTCTCCCACAGACCAGTCATGAACAATTCCGGAAATCACATTACTTCCGCCCGTAGTGTTGAGCGTGGATTGCGCCGAAGCAGAAAGGCTGCCGACAAGCCCGAAAAGCAGACCTATGTATTTGGTGTGAGACATTTGGCAAAGTGTGTTTTACGATTACAAAGAAAAACATTTCCGGTGCAATAGCAAGAATTTCTTTGCAACTTTTTTAAGAAAGGCCAAAAGCATTTCTTTCTTCCGGTCTTCCGGCGTTTTGCCAGCCATTGGGAAGACGTGCCCGTCATAATTATTTAACATCTTTTAAAACAGATAAAGCACAGACAATACCCTTTCCTGCCTACCTTTGCGCCGCCGCTTGCAATAGATATTTAATATCTCCTTCACAAGCTCCTTCCGAGACACTCAAAAATCCCCTCAATAATTATGACAACCGAGACAACACAAATGGTGGACAACCTGCTCAATACCCAAAAGAGCGTAGTGGACACCGTACTGGAAAACACCAAGAAACTCGCCTCCGGCAATACCCTCGTTTCTGAAACGATGGAGAAAGGAAGCGAGTGGTACAAAAACTGGCTCGACTCCCAGAAATCTTTCTTCGGCAAAACCACCGAGAAGATGACCGAAGCCACTGAAAGCATCAAAGAAAGCACCGACAAGGCGAAAGAGACTTACCAGTCGATGATGGACCGCCAGAGCAACATGATGCGCCAGATGTACGACATGAACATGAACTTCATGAAGTCGGCCACGCCTGCGCAACCTACTGCTTCTTCCAACCCGATGGACGCTTTCACCAACATGTGGAGCAGTGCTATGGGCAACATGCAGAACGCTTTCCAGAGCGGCAACACGTTCAGCAACTGGATGAAGCCTATGCAGGACATGAACCCGTTCAGCGCTATGAGCAATATGGGCAACTGGAACATGACTTCCGGCTCCAACCCGTTCTCCAACATCTTTACGCAGTGGAATGAGCTGATGACCCAGCAGATGCGCAACATGCAGGGCGGCTTTAAGAGCGGCGGCGTACAGGACGCGTACCGCAATATGATGAGCACCGCTGACGGCTACGCGCGCTTCTACCAGCTGTGGACGCCGATGTGGAAAAGCATTCAGGACAAGACCTTCAACATGGACGTGTTCCGCAAGATGGTGAACCCGACCCAGTACAAAGAGATGATGGATCAGTACTTCGGTTTTATGCCGGAGAACGTGCGCGGCTACATGCAGCAGTCTTCCGGCATGATGCAGGAAATGATGAAGCAGTGGACTTCTACCGGCAGCACGAGCATGGAGCAGATGCGCGGCATGATGGGCAACATGATGCCCGGCAGCAGCGAGATGTTCAGCACCATGCTGAACAACTACAACGGCCTCTACAACCAGATGCAAAGCGCGATGGCCCCAATGGCCCGCATGTCGACGCCAAACAAATACACGAAGAACATGGCTGAGTGGAGCGATATCTCCAACCGCATGGTGCAGTACAGCATCAAAAACGCGGAGCTTCAATACCTCGTGTATGAGCAAGGCCAGAAGGTGATGGAAGAAATGGCGCACATGCTGACTCAGAAAGTGCAGACCGGTGAGGAAATCACTTCCATGATGGCGATGTACCAAGACTGGATGCGCATCTCCGACAAGACTTTTGTGAAGCTGTTCGAAAGCGAGTCTTACAGCGCGCTGATGGCCGAAGTAGGCAGCATGCAAATGCGTCTGAAAAAAGACATGGAGCTGCAAATGGAAGGCGCATTGAGCACTTTGCCGGTAGCAACCCGCTCTGAACTGGACGAGCTGTACAAAACCATCTACGACCTGAAAAAGCAGGTGCGTCAGATGGAGAAAATGATGGAAGTAGAAGGCGACAACGATAACGTAGCCGACGCAACTGCTACCGCTTCTACAACCGCTAAGAAAACCACTACCGCTACTAACGGCACCAACAACAACGCTCCCCGCAAAGCCTAAGGCTTTCTCCTTCTAAAAAGGAACCACTTTTAAAGAGCGCATCTTCTGCAAAGAGGGTGCGCTCTTTTATTTTTACGAAAATCCGGTTTCGGGCATGGGGGTTTTTTAGAAAAATCCGTTTCTCTCCAAATATTTTTCTCCCAAACCAACCATGAAGAAACTTCTTCTCGGCGCTGCGGCGCTCACCCTCGCTTTCGCTTCCTGCAAAAAGGACGACAGCACTGCCTCTACCAACAACACAGGTGGGTAGCACCACCTACACTTTTGGTGGAACCGGCACCTCTTTTCAAGCTGCTGGTGGCTCCATTCTCTTTAGCGCATTAAACGGCTCAAACGGCGCGGTAGTGGCCATGGATTTTCCTGGTACAACGGCTCCCGCCGCAGGCACCTATAAAGTTGTATCGGGTGACTCTACTATTGGCGCAAATCAAGTGTCGTTCTCTGTAGGGGTGGCTACTAGCGGAACGGTAGGAATGACTTACAGTTCTACAGGTGCAGGTACTGTAAACCTCACTCTGGGTCAGACCTCTACGGGCAAATACACCATCACCATGCCGTCCGCGCCTGTTATGGCAGATTCCGGCACCGCAACTACAACCGTTAGCTTCACCAACATCACGCAGAACTAACTTTCCTTTTCAAGAACCAAAAAGCGGCAGCCTCTACAGGTTGCCGCTTTCTGTTTTTATAATCCTCAACCATCTTGGAAGCTTTTCCAACCCGCTTGGAAAGGCTTCTAAGTCATTTTCCTCTTGTTCCAACCCACTTAGAAAAGCTTCTAACCCGCCTCCCACAAGCGAAAAGCGGCATGGAAAGGGTTTTTTAGAAGAAATATTGCCAAGAATAAGGGTATCTCAAAGCCGTTATAGGCCTGAAGCCGTTATAGGCCTGTGACCCTTACTTATATGCTTTTACTTCCCGCCCACTTCCGGCGCTTCTTCTTTTCCCCGCAAACTCAAGCCATACCAGTCTATTTTGCGGGAGAAATACATCACTACCGCAAGGATAATGAACAACCCAATGCTACCAAAGAGCAAGGCATAATCCTGAAGCTGAATGATGGTGAAGATGAACGCATAGAGCAAGAGCAGAATCCCGCTTACTACGCCCGCCAGCCGCGCCGAGCCGAGAATAGCGCGCACATAACCCGCTACCAGCACCAATGTGGCCAGCGCGGAGATAATGAAGGAAGTGTTGAAGCCCAGATGCTCGGAAATAGACAGCAAAAGCGTGTAGAAAACCACCAGTGCGATGCCCACCAGAATGTATTGCACCGGGTGGATAAACCGGCGGTTCAGGATTTCTATGAAGAAGAACGTGAGGAACGTGAAGCCGATGAAAAGAATCGCATAATGCACCGTGCGATACGCTTTCTGATAGCGGTCTACCGGCAACAGCAGGTTCACACCGAAGGCCGATTCTGCCACGCCCGACTGCTGTCCGGTCCACATCTGCGGGAAGTTGCGGTTAAGGTGCAGCACATTCCACCGCGCCGAGAACCCGGCCCCCGAAACCTGCTTTGAATCCGGCAGAAAAGCGCCGCTAAAACTCGGATTGGCCCAGTTGGACTTAAGCCTTACGTCCGTCACCCGGCCTAGCGGCACAAAGTTGAGATACTGGCTGCCCTTGAGCGAAATAGAGAAGGAAAAGCTGTTGGCCGCGCTGTCGTTAGGCAGGATTTGCAGCGGCACATTCACGCCGGAGCGCACCACTTCTTCCGTCACCACGCCGGGATTGAATTCCGTGCGCCGCCCGTTCCAAAGCAGGGCAATTTCCTTTTCAATACCCCGCATATCGCTGATGCCAATGATGAGGTGCGCCTTGTCGAAAAGAATGTTTTCCCGCGCCACATCCAACTCGCTTATCGGCAGCGTGCCGAAGCGCCCGCTCACCTGTATTTCCGACTCGTAAAGCACCACTTCATAAATGCCGCGGTGGCGCGCTTCGGGCCGCAGGGAGCCAACGATGTTCAGTTGTTCGGGAAGGATGTAAATATGCTCGCGCACCTCTACAATTTGCTCTCGCCGTGCAGAGTCGTTCGTGGTTTCGCGCACAAAACGTCGGTAAGGAATCTCCAGAATCGGCCCGGAAAGCGTTTGCTCTTCGCCCCATTTGGAAGACACTTCATGCACCGCCTCCGACTGATGTGCCTCGCGCTCGCCCACCAGACTTTGAATCATTTCCGTAGGCACGAGCAGGAGCATTGCAATGAGAACAATCCCCGCGATTTTGAGGTAGATGTTGTTTTTGAGGAAGGCCATAAGGAGAGATAATTTTGAGCTAAACGCGCTTCCTTTAAAAGAAGTATGCGGCGGCGTTGTTTTGGGAGATTCTTAGAGCTTTAAAAAATGGGGCCTCCTGTGGAAGAATCGCTTGTAATGCCCACTCCCCGTTTCATTCAAAATGGAAAAAGTCCTTTCCGGAACATTCTGAAAAGGACTTTTCCTGTTGGGCGGAAAAGGTTTCTATCGCAGCACCTGCACCTTCTTGATGTGCTGCACCCCGTCCGTTTTGATGCGCAGGAAATAGCTGCCGGAAGCCAGTTGCGCAGTATTAAAATCGGCGCGGTAAGAGGAACCGGAGACTTCTTTCTCCAGCAGCAGACGGCCTTGCAGGTCATACAAACCCAAGACAGCGCCTGTGGCAGTGGTGCTTCCTTCCACAGTAAGCACATTGGTCGCCGGATTAGGATACACCCGAACCTGCGTGAAGGCCACGTTTTCTGTAGAAGCCGGGTTTTGTTCATCGTACAGCACCACATCATCTATAGCGCCTTCCAAAGAGCTTTGACCAAACTGCTGGTCATTGAGTATAAACCGCAGCCGCACCGAAGATATCGTGCTACTTAAAATATGGTCGCGCACCCGGATGATGCGGCGACGCCAGCTTTGGTCGGCCTGCCGGGTATTATCAATCACAAAAGGCATTCCGCCGCTGGCGCTCTGAATCTGGGTACGCCAAAAATTCTGGTGGGCATAAGAACCCCGGTTGTTGCTAAACCAGCGGTAGTATTCCAGCACGGGTGTGCGCAGGTTGGTCAGATCAATAGGTGGCGACACAACGGTGGTCATGCCGTACTGCACTTCCGTATTATTATCTGTAAAAAGACATTGGCTGCCACCGGGGGTATGATTGGTATCCGGCTGAATAATGAGGGGGATGAAGTTGCCCCCCCACGAGCTTGTTTGGAAAGAAGGGGTGGAGACGCCCCATGTCCAGATGCCGGAAAAAGCATCGTCGGTACTCACATTGCCTACCTGCCAGCCCACCGGGTTGGATTCAAAATCCTGAACGAGAACGGTTTTAAGCCCGACCCCAAACTGATACGGCAAGGTTACTTCTGCTGCAGAAAGCTCTGGTCTATAACCTATCGGATAATACATAAGATCCTCCGGGGCCAGGGCGTTAGCCACACGGATATAATAATCCACCACCGATCCAGCAACCTGCGCCGGAATTTGCGCGGTGAAGGTACTGCCCGAAACAGTTACCTGCACGCTGTCCCAAGCACCCCCAAGCACTGCCCGTGGCCGGAAGAACACCGTTGCGCCGCCAAAAACCGGGGGCTGTATCGTCGTCAGCTTGCCGGTAATGTTGATGGGCATGTTCGCAGGCTGATGCGCCAGTTCGTTATGTTCCACAACGGTGTAAGCACCGAGATAAATCCCGTGGTCGGCAAAAGCACGGATGATTGATCTGAAATGAGGCGTGCCATTATTCAGATTGTTGTCGTTGTCATCGGCCAGCAAGGCAGACACCAGTACGCTTTGATACACATTTGGTTCATCTCCTTCCAAACCATCGGCAAGGCTGTAGAAAGACTCTATGAACAAAGGCCGCATACTGTCGGCACCACCCAGATATTTGGCTACGTGCCACCACGAACCGGCAATCATTTCCCCGTCGGCATGTGGCTCTCCCTGAATATCCACCGGAAATTTCTTCACCACATTATCGTAGCGCCGGATAACGCCTCCCGGCCCGGTAGCGCCCTCCCCCATGATAGGCACTTTCGTAATCAGCATGGCCCAGGTATCGGCATAACCTTCGTTGAGCGCACTGTTATACATGGCTCCACCGCCAAACTGACTGTAAAAGCGTTCGTTGATGCCATGGCCATATTCGTGGTAGATAATATCGGCAAAGCGGGCCATAGACTGGCACCCACCGGAAGCCGCATAAAAGTTGATGGAAGAGCCGTTATAATACGCATTGCAGGAACCGGAAGGGTCATCTACATTGGTGGGCAACTGTGTATCCATACCCGTGAACGTAGGAAGCTCGGCAGCTATGAAATCATGGATACGGGAAACATGGTAATACGCGTTTTGAAAATTCAGGCTATCCATGCGGATAACCGTTGTGCCCGAAGCCGAGACGGAAAGCGTTACACTGGGCGTAACACTACCCGAAGCCACATCATATACCTGCGACCAACGGCCCTGTAAAGGCAAGGTCAGCGTAGCGGGCACGCCGATAGTGGGGCCAGCCAGAAAGCCACTGGAATCTGTGTAGAAAGTGGTGGTTCCCCGGTTAATCTCCAAGTCGGGAAAACCCACAGTATCTATGGGGTCGGTAGGACGCAACGATTGCTTTTGGCCTTTCACGGTCAAGTTAATGCCTGTGTGTGTGCGGTTACGACGCAGAAGCAACTTGCCGGTTACAGCACTGATATAGCCTTCAAAGCGGGCGGGCGTTTGTCCGTCTTCGCTTATGCCATCTGCCGTAAACGGATACGCCAGTTGCAGGCGGCTGCGCCCTTCTTTGCCCGTTTCCGGCATCCACACCCAATTGGGAGAAACCACCACGTTGCGAATCACCTCGCCCATGCGGGGCTTTCCATAAGCTGCTTCTTTCACGCCGTCGGGCGGCAATTGCGGCACTATACCAGCGGCAGGCGCTTGCGGCACGGCTACCTGCAGGCGCACGAGCGTGCCATCCTTGGCAAACTGAAAACGCAGGTACGAAAACAACGCTTCACGTCCGGCAATCTTGCGGCCAAAATAGAGATAAGTAAAATTTTTTGTGGTAGTATTACTGACTACGGTCCATTCTTCCGGTATAACCCCCGCTTCGCGCAAGCGACTGTTGAGGAACGCCTGCGCTTTTTCCAACGCCGTGTTTCCGGGAAGGGAAAGGGGCTGCCCATAAGCATCAAGGCGGGAAAGATCTCCTACGCCATTGGCGTTGATAAGCCAGGCCGGAAAGGCGCGTTCAAAGGAAAGACGCTCCGGCGTTTTGGCGCGGGCGGATTGTGCCTGCGCGCCCGCAACGAACAGTAAAGTGGCCGACAGCAGGGAGAATATTTCCTTTTTCATAAGGATATAAGAAATCAAAAAAGGCGTGAAGATTGCGAATATAAAGATGGTTTTTCAATAGACGAAAAAAGGACTAAAGATTCTTTTCCCGCACCGCCCGCACCATACGCGGCGCACCAAAAACGTCTTCCTTCACAACCACTTCCCCAAAACCACTTTCCCTAAAAAGCGCAGCCACTTCTTCGGCGTAGTCGCGGTGCGTTTCGCAATAAATCCGTCCGTCGGAATTTAGTCCTTCCCTGCCCCACTGCGCCAGTCTCCGGTAGAAAACAAGGGCATCTTCGTCCGGCACAAAAAGCGCCACGTGCGGCTCATGGTCACGCACATTCGAGTGCAGGCTTTCGCTTTCTTTCTGCGGGATATAAGGCGGATTGGAAACCACAACATCAAAGCGTTCCTCCCCAAAAAGACTTTCTGCCAGGAGGAAATCTCCCTGCCGGAACCGCACTTTCGCGCTCCGCATTTCGGCGTTGCTGCGGGCCAGCGCCAGCGCACCGGAGGAAATGTCCAAAGCCCTAACCTGCGCCTCCGGCAAAGCCAGTGCAAGACTAATCGCAATGCAGCCCGTTCCCGTTCCAACGTCCAGAATTGCGGGCGTAGCGTCCGGCGCAAAATCCGCCAACACCCAGCGCACCAATTCCTCTGTTTCCGGGCGCGGAATTAGGGCACGCGCATCGCAACGAAAAGAATGGCCCATGAATGTGGTGCGCCCCAGCACGTATTGCACGGGCGTTCCCTTCACCAGCGCCTCGGTGCTTTCCCGAATCATCTGCGCCGTGAGGGGCGGAATCTCCACATCGTTCATGAGCGACTGCGTATAGGAAATCCCCACTGCCTGTTCCAGAAAAAGCCGGGCAATCGCTGCCGCTTCATCGGCATCATAAAGCGGTTGAAGGCGGCTGCGCAACTCGCGGAAGAAGGATTGATAAGTGGCCAAAGCAGGGGGAAAGGGGGAAAAGCGCAAAATTGGGCCGAAAGAAAGGGCCGAACAGGGGTTTTCCTTTTCAAAAAGGCTTCGCAGGTTTCCGAAGCGAAAATGCGCCTTTGGGCAGGGGTGCGGAATTTTCTGGCGTGTCGTTTTGCCTTTTGACGGGGCTTCGGAACTTTCTGCAGCGTATATGTACCTCTAAAAAGGGCTTCGTAACTTTCTGTATTGCATGTGAAGCCTTAAAAAGGGCTTCGTAACTTTCTGGAGCGTATGTGAGGTGCTAAATAGGGATTCGGAACTTTCTGTATCGCATGTGAAGCCTTAAAAACGGCTTCGGAACTTTCTGGAGCGTATGTGAGGCGTTTGCCGCTTCTTCAGGATTTTCGGAAACGCATAGGTGTCGCCAAAACGCGGGGCAAGGAAAAAAGAGATGCGAACAGGCACCTGAGCGCCTCTGACTTCTCTTTTTTCTTCCCATACCCTCCTTTAAAGCCGAAGCCCAAACGCTTATTTTCGCGCCGCTTATGCCAACCGGAGGAGGACCCGAATTGTGGATGCGCCGTTGCCTCCAACTGGCGCAGTTGGGCAAAGGCCACGTAGCGCCCAACCCCATGGTGGGCGCGGTGCTGGTTCATGAAGGGCGCATTCTGGCCGAAGGCTATCATGCCCGCTGCGGCGACCTCCACGCCGAAGCCGCCTGCCTCAATGCTGTCCGCCCTGCCGACAAGCATCTCCTCCCCGAAAGTACCCTCTACGTCAGTCTGGAACCCTGCGCCCACCACGGCAAGCAGCCGCCCTGCGCCGCGCGGATTGTGCGCGAAGAAGTGGGCCGCGTGGTAGTCTGCAACGACGATCCGTTTAAGGAAGTGAACGGAAAAGGCTATGGGCTTTTGGCGCTGGCGGGCATTCCGGTAGAGAAAGGATTGCTGACCGAAGAAGGCCGTTGGATAAACCGCCGCTTCTTCCATTTTTGGGAGCAAAAACGCCCGTACATCATCCTAAAATGGGCACAAACTGCTGATGGATTTATGGCACCTTCAGACAGGACGCGCACCATGATTAGCGGCGCTACGGCGCAAAGTCTCCTCCATCGCTGGCGCACCGAAGAAAGCGCCATTCTGGTGGGAAAAACCACTGCCCTGGCCGACGACCCGCAACTCACGGCCCGCCTCTGGAGCGGCCCGCAGCCCCTGCGCCTTGTGCTGGATTCGGAATTGCAACTGCCCGAGACGCTCAAAATCTTCAACACCGACGCCGAAACGTGGCAGGTGAATTACCGCGAAGAAAGTCAGTTGGAAACACACCGCCGCGTAAAAATTCCGGGTGGCGACGCGGCGCTTCTCGCCTTATTGCAACGGCTTTTTGAGGGCGGAAAACAGTCCCTGATTGTGGAAGGCGGCGCGGCGGTTTTAAACTCTTTTATCACCCTCGGTTTGTGGAACGAGATGCGCGTTTTCCACGCCGATAAAACCTTCGGGCAGGGCATTGCCGCGCCACAAATCCGGGATGCGGAAAACGTTTTTACTACCCACGTGGGCGATGACCGGCTGACGGTTTTTCTGCCTCGCAAATCAGCCTTTACTTTTCCGGCAGGCGCTTCTTTGTAGCCGTAGAAAATCTCCCTCTTTTCCATGCTGCTTCTGCTGTCCGTTGTGCTGCTCAATACTTGGCTTTCTGTCCTCTTCAAGCTGTTTAAAAAGTTTGAGGTGGATGCCTTCGTGGCGATTGTTGTGAACTACTGGGTATGCGTGTGTACAGGCAGTTTGTTTGGGGGGAAATTCCCGGTGAGCGCCGCTTCGCTGCATCAGCCGTGGATACTTCCGGCGGTGCTTTTGGGCGTTGGGTTTATCGGCGTCTTCAACCTTATCTCGTGGTGTACGCGCCATTACGGCATCACACCCACAACGATTGCCAACAAGCTTTCGCTGATTATTCCGGTGGCTTTTGCGCTCTTCTTTTTTGAGGAGGAAATCTTTCACTGGACAAAGGCACTTGGCATCTGCTCGGCGCTGCCTGCGGTGTTTCTGATGACGGGCAGCAGTGTAGAGACGCCCGACCCGGGCGTTTCCCAGTCCGGCATCCCTCCACCTCCGAGTAAGACGTCCAAATTAGAGACACCCAAATTGGGCGTCTCTACCGAATCAGAAAATCCCGGGAACCCCGCTAAAATCGGCTGGGTCATCTGGCTTCTCTTCCTCGGCAGTGGCGTGCTGGACACCGGGATGACACTTCTTTCCCGTCATCATCTTAAGGGAGAGGACACGCTTCATTCTATTGTTACCATCCACATTTTTTTCACGGCAGCCCTTACCGGAACGGCGCTTTTGGTGTACCGGATTTGGAAGAAGCAAGTGCGCCTTTCTCCCAAAAACCTGTTGGCTGGTGTGGTGTTGGGGGTACCCAATTACTTCTCCATTTACCTTTTTGTACGGCTGCTGGCCAAAGGACCTTTCCAACCTTCGGTGGCGGTGCCTGTTAACAATATCGCCGTGGTGTTGAGCAGTGTGCTGGCCGCTATTTTTCTCTTTAAAGAAAGCGTAGGCAGGCGGCGCGTTTTGGGCATCGCACTTTCCCTGCTGGCCATTTTTCTTCTTTCCTACAAAAATCTTTTTCCGGGCGCATGACTTCTGCCGAAAGCTACCGCACGCTGGTCGCCCCTGTGAGCGCCGAACTCCGCGATCGGGGCAGCCGTTTTCTGGCCCTCGCCATTCCGGTGCGCAATGTGACGGAAGCAAAAAATTTTCTGGCGGAGAAGCGGAAAGAACACCCGAAAGCGAATCACCACTGCCTTGCTTACCGCATCGGAAACGACACCCGCGCATCCGACGATGGCGAGCCTGCGGGCAGCGCCGGACGGCCTATACTAGGCGCAATAGACAGCGCAGGATTAGACTTCACTGCGGCGATTGTAGTGCGCTATTTCGGCGGCACGTTGCTGGGCGTTCCGGGCTTGATTCATGCATACAGAACCGTTGTGGCGGACGCGCTGGCAAATGCCGAAACAATAGAAAAGTGGGTGGAAATTCCTTACGAAATCTCCTGCGATTACGGGGTAGTCGGAAATGTTTTGCGCATGATTCGGATGTACGAAGGCAGCGTTTTGCGGCAAGAAATGCAACTCTTTTGCACCCTCGTGGCGGGCATCCGACCTTCAGCGGAAAGCGCGTTTTTGGCGGCGATGACCGACCTTCAAACCGCAACCGTAAAAAAGCTTTGAGCGATGAATGGAGAAGAAAAAGCACGGTGGATAAAAGCGCGCGCGGCGGCACTGGGCTTTGACGATTGCCGCATTGCAAAGGCTGTTTTTCTGGAAGAGGATGCCCACCGTTTAGAAGACTGGTTGCGCAACAGCTACAATGGAACCATGGCCTACATGGAGCGGCATTTTGACCTGCGTGTAAATCCCCAAAAGCTCGTTCCCGGCGCAAAATCGGTGATTACTTTTCTTCTCAATTACTTCCCCGAAGAAACGCAGCCGGAAGACGCACCGAAAGTGGCGCGCTATGCGTGGGGAAAGGATTACCACGACGTCATTCGCGCGCGGCTGAACACGCTTCTGGAGGAAATGCGAAAGGAAATCGGCAACATAGAAGGCCGTGGTTTTGTGGATTCTGCACCGGTGTTGGAGCGCGCATGGGCCGTTCGCAGTGGGCTGGGTTGGGTCGCCAAAAACGGAAACCTGATTTCTCCCAAACGCGGCTCTTATTTTTTTATCGCCACGCTTATCACAGATTTGGAGCTGCCGGAAGACGCGCCCTTCCAAACTGATCACTGCGGCACCTGCACGCGCTGCATAGATGCCTGCCCCACGGAAGCCATTCTCTCCCCCACCGTCATTGACGCGCGCAAGTGTATCTCCTACCTCACCATTGAGCTGAAAGACGCCTTAATGCCCGCTGGTTTTGAACAGCGAAAAGACGACTGGATTTTCGGCTGCGATGTGTGTCAGGAAGTGTGTCCGTGGAACCGTTTTGCTGCGCCGCACAGCGATGCTGCGCTCCAACCGCTACCGGAGATTATTTCCTTGAAAAAGACAGATTGGGAAGCACTTACGGAAGACCATTTCCGGCAAATTTTCCGGCACTCTCCCATCAGCCGCGCGAAGTGGAAAGGCATTCAGCGGAATCTGAAAGCGGTTCGGAAGTAGAAAGCTATTAACAAGACTAAAAAGAGCAATGTACTCTATTCTAGAAGGACATTATTCATTGCTCATTAATAATTGTTCATTATTTTTTCGTCATTCCTTCCAGCATCGGCACGAAAGACGCTTCGCCAAAGGTTTCTTCCGTCATTGTTCCATCCGCTTCTTTGCGCAGGCGCAGCATTTTCTGGCTGCTGTCGTTGCCCACCGGAATCACCATGATGCCGCCCGGCTTGAGTTGCGCAATCAATTTTGGCGGAATGGCGGGCGCGCCTGCCGTCACAATGCAGCGGTCAAACGGCCCGAAAGTGGGCAGTCCGTCATAGCCGTCGCCGAAGAATGTTTTCACGCTCGGATAGCGCGCCAGCACGGAGGGCCGTTCTTCTTCGCCGGGTTTACGATCCCGTTTGCCCAGTAGTCGGTCATACAATTCGCGCTGCCGCTCAATGCTGTACACAAACGCGCCCAGCGCCGACAACACGCAACTTTGATAGCCGCTGCCGGTGCCCACTTCCAGCACCTTGTCAAACTTACGCACTTCCAAAAGCTGCGTTTGCAGCGCCACCGTATAAGGTTGCGAAATCGTCTGCCCTGCGCTGATGGGAAAAGCCACGTCTTCGTAAGCCCGGTTTCCAAACGCCCTCTCCATAAAAAAATGGCGCGGCACGTCCATCAACGCTCCCAGCACACGCTCGTCGGAAATGCCTTTTTCACGCAGGCTGTCCACCAGTTTTTTCCGCAGTCCTTTGTGGAGGTAACCGTCTTCAAAGGGAGTGATTTTGTGCATATAGGGTCTTGACCGGCAAAAATAAAACACTGCTTTTTCCTTCTCAACGGAAACCAATTACCACCGCCAAGCCCGCGCCCACCGGCGAAAGTGCAGGCCGCAGTTTAAAGGATAAATCCCGCGAGACGTCAAAATTTTTGAGGTGCGCAAACACGAGCGCGTCCATAATCTGAAGCGTGAAACCAAGCGTCGTAAACAACACATTCAGGTCCAGATTTTGTCGGTAGCTGTCCTGCAAAATCTTCAGTTGTTGCGAGTTGTAAGTCCGCGTCAGAGGATCGTCGGAGCCAAGCGGGTTTAACGAAGAAAGGTAAGCACTGCGAAAGGTTCGGTAATTATTTAGGTTGTCAATCAGGAAGTAGAACGATACCGCCATTCCGGCGTAGATGACCGGAATTTTCCAGTATTGCCGGTTGTAGAATTGGCCCGCGCCGGGCAGCATCGCGGAGTAGAGCGCCGCTTTTTTGGGAACAGGTTGGAAGGCAAGCAGACGGATTGGTTTGGATGCAGAATCCCCGGAAATCCGAAAGCTGCCCGACTGCTGAGCATCGGTGCGCTTGCGGTCCACCAGTGAATCGGGAAGCGGCTCCCGAATGAGCGTATCGGGCACGGCCTGCGCAGACGCACTCGCCCAAAAACCCAGACTCAAAATCACCAAAAGCAGAAAGCGCATCGCGGCGCGAAGATAGAAAAGCGCATTGCTCTTATAGACCACGGATTGTCCCGATAGCCCTGATTTACAAGGATTTCTCCCACCAGAGAGCCGCGAAGCAATAGACCTGACAAGATTCCTCTCCAAACAGAGCGCCCCGCCATTGGCGGGGCGCTCCTACACAATCCTCTTTTGGATTTTATCTTGATACTTTCGTCTTGATACTGCGGTTACTTCCCGCCCATCAAATCGTTCATCACCTGCACGGTCTCCGACAGATACACGTCTTTTTTGAGGGCTTTCAGCCAGTCAGCGTTCTTTTTCACCGTCGTGCTGTCGCGGGAGATTTGCGGCTCATCTGCTTTCAGACTGCTGACGCTGATGGCCGTTCCGCCTTTTTCCAACGCCTCTAATTTCTTGTTGGTCGCGTTGGCTTCAGCCAGTTCGGCGCGGTAGGTTTTCTCGTTCAGGGAGAGAGCTTTTCCGTCCTCGCGGGCTTTCATTTTCTTGGCCGAAGATTCTATGACGCGGAACACTTCGTTGCCTTCCAACCGGCTTTTGCTGCGGGCCGACAGCGCGGAAATATTGCCCGCTTTATTGGATTTGTCCACGGTCAGCGGCGCAATCTGATCCCACGGCAAGGCGGCTTTGTCGCGGCGCTCGCCGATTTCGTCTAACAGTTCGTAAGTGTCGGGCAGGTTCACGTCGGGCGTCACACCGCGCAGTTGGGTGGAGCCGCCGTTCACGCGATAAAACTTCTGCATCGTCAGCTTCAAAGCCCCCATAGATGGCTCGCCGCCTGCGCTCAACTTCATGCGCGTAATCGGGTCCAGCACTTCCTCCAAACCAATCACCTTCTGCACCGTTCCTTTCCCGAAAGAAGCTGTTCCTACCACAAGCCCACGGCTGTAATCCTGCATGGCGGCAGCAAATATTTCCGAGGCCGAAGCACTGCTGTTGTTGATCATCACCACGAGCGGGCCGTCAAACAAGGTTCCGCTTTCGTCGTCGCGTAGGGTCATCGGCGCGGTCTGCGAGCTTTTCACCTGCACCACAGGGCCTTTGTCAATAAAGAAGCCTGCAATGTCCACCACGTCGCTCAAGGAGCCGCCGCCGTTATTGCGCAGGTCAAAGATGATGCTCTTCGCACCAGCCTGTTTCAGCTTTTCAATTTCCACCGCTACGTCGGGCGCACAGTGGCGGCCATTGCGGCTCGTGAAGTCGGCGTAAAATTCCGGCAACGTGATGTAGCCAATCGGGCCGTTCTTGCTTTGTATCAGCGCCGATTTCGCAAAGGTTTCTTCCATCAGAACGTCGCCGCGAACAATTGGAACCACTTTTTGCGCGCCGCCCGTGCGCCGAATCGTGAGGCGGACTTCCGTGCCTTTTTTACCCCGGATTTTGTTCACCACGTCTTCCAAATCCCAGCCCTGAATGTCTTCCGGCTCCAGAGCGCCTTGGGCCACTTTGATGATTTCGTCGTTGGCCTTCAACTCGCCCTGCTTCCACGACGGCGAGCCAGGCACAATGGCAGTAATCATGATTTTGCCGTCCTCATCTTTGAGCTGCGCGCCGATGCCGGAAAATGAACCCGCCATGCCTTCGTCAAAGCGTTGCTTTTCTTTCGGCGGAAAATAATCGGTATGTGGGTCTTCGGAGCCGGTGATGGCGTTCACGTAAAGGGCGAAGCGTTGCGCCTCGTCCAGCTTGCGCATCCGCCGGAAAAAAGTGGTTTGATTTTTACCAATCGCCGTACGGGCCTGTTCTTCCAGCACCACGTCGGTCTTCTTTGCCGCGCCGGTGCTGTCTTTGTCCTGCGCGTCTTTCAGCTCCACGTATTTCAGCATCACGCGGTACTTGATAGACTTGCGCCAGCGGTCTTGCAATTCAGCATCATTCGCAGCGTAAACCAGCTTGTCGCCGGAGAGGACGATAGAGTCGTTGCTTGTGAAAGTAAAAGGCGTCTTGATGGCTTCGCGGGCGTAGCCTTCGGCGCGGTCAAGGCTTTTTTCAAAGAAGGCGTCGGTAGCATCAAAAAACGGACTGCTGCCGGTTTTCAACTCGTCGTCGATCCCGAATTTGTACTTCTGCAACGTAGCAATTTCCGTTGCTGTAAAGTACAGTTTACCGTAGTCTAGTTGCTCCAGATAGCGGCTCCAGACGCGGGCCGAAAAAGAGTCGTCGAGCGCGCGCGGGGAGTAATGGCCTTCATTGATGGCCTTCATCACGGTGGACAACACTAGCTGTCGGCGGGTCGGGGAAACGGTTTTCCCTTCAGCGGAAATTTCCCGGAAGGCTAAAAAGCCGCCAATGGCGGCAACAACAGAAACGGGAATAAGAATCTTCTTCTTCATGAATTCCAGCATGGTGCGGAGCGAGGGACTTGAGGCTTTCAAATGTAGGCGGGTGTGTTGTTAATCGGGACGTAAATTAGGGCAACGCAGGCCCGCTTTTTGGGCGGATGCCGTCCGTAATTTGCACTCTATTGAAACAAGCATACCAACAGAAAGTTTTCTTCCAAGACCTTGGTCTTTTGGCCTACCAACCCGCTTGGGATTATCAGGAAGCGTTGCTTCGGGAAACCCTTTCCCGCAAGACAGAAACGGCGCACCTGCCGCCCGGCGAGCGCCCTACTTTTCACAGCTTGCTGTTCTGCGAACACCCGCATGTTTATACGCTTGGAAAAAGCGGCAAACCGGAGCATCTGCTGGCCAACGAAGCGCGGTTGCAACAAATGGGCGCGACCTTTTGCAAAACCAATCGCGGCGGCGATATTACTTACCACGGGCCGGGGCAAATTGTGGGTTATCCGATACTGGATTTGGAGAAGTTCTTTACCGACCTCGGGCGCTACATGCGGGCGCTGGAAGAAGTGATTATCCAAACGCTGGCGCATTACGGCATTGTGGGTGACAGACTACCGGGCGCAACGGGCGTGTGGCTTGACAAGGACATTCCCGGCAAGGCCCGGAAAATCTGCGCGATGGGTGTGCGCTGTAGCCGCTGGGTAACGCTCCACGGCTGGGCCTTAAACGTGAATACTGACCTCGCGTATTTTGACGCAATCGTGCCCTGCGGCATCACCGACAAAGGCGTTACGTCTATGGCAAAGGAATTGGGTTTTGCGCCCGACGAATCAGACGTGAAAGCCAGATTGAAAACCGCCTTTGAAACTGTTTTCGGCTGCGCGCTGCTTTCGGAGTATGTAGAGAATCCGCTCTCCTTTTCCGCCTTCCAAAACAACGTCCTCAGATGAAAACACGGCTCACTTTTCAGTGGGGCAGCCAGCACTTAGAGGTCGGCATCCATACGCCTGCCGACCGGCGTAGCCGCGTGATAATGGGCCTGGAAGCCACCGTGCTGTTGGGCTGGTGCACGGGCCTGTTGATACGTCGCCACCTGCTGCCCGACTGGTTGCTGGGAACGCTGCTGGGGATGACGGGCGTGTTGCTTTGCAGCCTTGCCCTGCGCGCGGCAAAACGGTTCACGTTCCGGGAGAAGATTTTTGTGGACAGCACCCACATCACGCTGCTGCGGGCTACCTGCTTCCGAAAATCCCTGCACAGCTACGACCTTGCGGGCATTGGCCCCCTGCGCTTTTGCTTCCCGGAAGACGAAGCCGTGGCCGCGCATTCCCGCCCCGGCGACCTGTTTAATGATGCCCACAGCGGACGGCTGCGGCGCGCGCTGGCGCAGGGCGAAAACCTGTTTTTTACTTACGGCGGCAAGCGCGTGTATTTCGGCAAAGGCGTTTATAGCTGGCACGCCGAAGAACTGGCGTTTTACCTGCGGCTGTTTTGCGGAACGACGCTGCAATTTGGCCCGGAGTGGGAAATGATTGCGGCGGCAGGAACGCGGGAGTGAGTGGGGAGGTTTTCCTTCTGCACACAAAAAAACCTATAAGGTCTTTAAGACCTTATAGGTTTCCACAACCTAATCACTAATCTACTGTCCTACGTTCACGGTTATCACATCCGAAAACTGGCCCACTTCCTCGTCGTTCAGCACATAGATAAACTTGTAGCGGTGGCGGACAGGATTAGCGGGCAGCGGGGCCGTGTCTTCATAATCGGGGTGGTTGTCGCGGGCATAAAAGCGGAAGGTGCCCGTGCCTTCGTCTTTATACACGTTCAGGCCGTCCATATCATTCAGCTTCCAGCCAAAGGCGGAGCGGCCCGCCGTGCCGGCTTTTAGCACAATGACGGGCTTCAGGGTGCTGAGGTCGGACCGGTTGGCCGTGTTTCCGATGATGCCCAGGTCTGCGCCGTCGGCCTCTGTATAGGCATTGTTGTTCTTTATTTTTTTCACCAGGTCGGCCACGCGATCAAAACCACCGGGGGCCACCGCCGTGGGCGCGGAGGCCAGCGAAGGCATCACCGGAACGCTGACCACCCCACCGGCGGAGATGCCATCGCGCAGGCCGTTTTTCCACTTCACCACGCCTTCCAGCGCCGTCTTCATTTGCGCCGTCAGCGACACGCGAAAGGCAAAGTCGAGGGCGAAGTTTACCATGTCCGTCTTCTCGGCGGCGGTGATGCCGTATTTGGTCATATAGTTGCCAATCTTGGAAGAGAAATTGTTGAGCCAGATAACCTTTTGGGCATCGGCACGGGGGATGAAGTAATCAGCCATTGCGTTAGAAGGGGGTTTTTTATGGGTTAAGAAGAAACAAGCGTGTGAATGGTCTGCAATGTAGCAATTTTTGGGACTTAAATGAACAGGTAGCAGGTTTTTCTAAAAAAAATTCCCGCCTACCGGGCAATGGTAGAGGGCTACCACGCGATGGTAGAGGACTACCACGCGATGGTAGAGGACTACCACGCAATGGTAGAGGGCTACCGAGCGATGGTAGAGGACTACCACGCGATGGTAGAGGGCTACCGAGCAATGGTAGAAGGCTACCGCCCGATGGTAGAAGGCTACCGCCGGATGGTAGCCCTCTACCACGCAATGGTAGAAGGCGGGCAGCACGTGTAGGGGCGCACCCTTGTGGTCGCCCTTGTATAATGCCGGGCATTTTCTGTGGGCGACCACAAGGGTCGTCCCTACCTCGCCCCCGCTACGGGGATGGAATTACACCCGCAAAAAGCCCAGCGCATACACCATCGGTTGCAGCTTTTCGCTCAGCGCCCTGTAGGCTTCGGCGAAGGAGGCGAAGGAGACGGGCGGATAATCGCCGCTTGCGTTGCGGGCCTCCAGGGCTTTGCGCACCTGATACCAGCCCACGTCTGCGCGGTTCAGCTTTAGCTCCTCGCGCACGGCGCGCGCATCGGTATGGAGGAAGTAGGCGGCCCACAGCTTGCGGCCTTCGGCCAGCACCGCAGCGGCTTCGGGGGAAAGATCTTTCCCGGCCAGATACCCCACCATAAAATCGCTCTCAAAACGCTCCGGCGCGCCTACCTCCTCCTCCGTGAAGGGAATGAAATGATTGACGATGCTCCACGCGCGCCCGGCCCATTGCAGGTCGTTGGCCGAGGCCGTGAGGTTGCTGCCATTGAACAGCATCCAGATAAGGCAGTCGGTTTTGAAATCTTCGGAAAGCGGCGCGGTGGGCTGGAGGAATTGGTCGCGGTCATTGAGCCAGGTAGGCTTGATAACCCTTCTAACAGTAAAAACGATTGCGGCCTGCCAGAGATTTTCAGGATTGACAAAGAAGGCCCCAGCACCATTAAATCCAGAAGAGAAAATAGCAGTTGTCCGCGTACTTTGGACATCATTTGCTGATAAATACAGGCTTCCAATCGCACCGTCTGATGAGTATCTACCCCTCACATCAATTGTACGTACTGCGGGTAGAATAGCGTTCTTTAACGGTACAATTTCAACCTTGTTAGTTCTAGGACGCTTCACCCAATTGTTTAGAAATGTCTCGTTTGGCAGGTTGAAGAAAGACTTCGTTCCAATTGGAGTTCCCTTCTTGTCTATAACATCAGTTTCAATCGTCCCAATTTCAAAACGCTCTCTCGTTTGGTGATTGGTTTTCCAAACTAGAAATCCAATTGGAAAGTCTCCTTTCAAGCCATCAAAGGATTGGCTATGAATGACAAAGCCGCCTAGATAGCGTGCATTCCAAAGTTTTCTGAACTCCTCAAAATTCGGTGCATTAACGTACTTCAATTTGCTGAACATCGCAATAGTGGCCGTCGGAATTTCCTTACTGATGCGCGCAATGAATTGAGTAAACAGTTCTCGCTTCGCAAATCCGTAATTGGGCATGTTGGCTGCCATTCTTGTAGCGGCAACATTGGTTTTAGCCTCCTCGCCTGCGGCGCTTCCACTCTCCGCATACGGCGGGTTTATCAGCACCAAAATCTTCTTTCCATCCGCAATCGCTTGCCGCAGGCCTTCGGGTACTTTGTCTGTAAGCGTGTAGTCAATCTGGCCGTCGTCGGTAATATCGTCGTTGAGGTAATCGTATTGAAAGCGGGTGGCGGCGGCGCAGGTTTTGGTGGCGCGCATCACGTCTACGTCTGCCGCGTCGAGGGTGCTCATAAAGAGGTTGCGGTGGTTGCTGTGCTTCACCTCCAGATTGCCCACGCCGCAGCACATATCCCACACCGTGTATTCGCGCTGCCAGTTTTTACCCAGCACTTCCGAGAGCTTGTCGTAGGCCTTGTCCACCACGTGGAGCGGCGTGTAGTACGCGCCTTTAAAGGAGCGTTCGTCGGTAGGGATGAGCGAGTCGCGGCGCTCCAGGAGGTAGTTGCGGTAGGCGGCATCGGGCGGGCGGTGGTAGATGGCCCAGAAGCGGCGGTAGCCTTCGCGGTTGCCCAGTTCATAGACCTTGCCGGCGAGCATAAACACCGGTTTGCCGTTGCGGTGGAGCAGCTCGGCGGGCAGGTTTTGGTGGGTGCTCACCGTGCCGTCGCTCATGATGTCGGCAAAAAAGAGCAGGGCATATTCTTCGGGCGCAACGCCGGTAACCTCCGAGCCGATCATAGCCACCCATTTATCAAACACCTGTTTCAGGTTGTCGGGCGTAATGGAGATGCGGATGATGTCGCCCTGAGCAATGGCCGCCTTCACGGTGCTGATGAACTCCTCCTCGTGGGTCTCCAGCTTAAAGGAAACGAAGTAGGTTCCTATGTGTGCGGATACGGCATCCAGCGCCTCTTGCGTGTAGCCGCTGGCACTCTTGCCCCATTTAAAAGTTTTCTTTTTCAGGAAAGGAATGACGTCGTCCGTCTTCATAATTGCTGCCTTCTGCGTGTCAATCGCTGCAAGAAAAGCAGGCAGATCCTCGCCCGCATCCAGCGCCCGCTGCACATAGTGCATCAGCTGCGTGAACATGGCGTAGGTAGAAGTGCGGTATCCGTCTTTGGCCTCAAACCAGATTTCTTTGGTTTGGATGTCTATCAGGTTTTTGGAATAGCCTTTCAGGTTAAGGGCCTGGATGTAGGCGTCTTTTACGTCTTCTTCGGAGCGGGCTTGCTGGAGGCGTTGGTAGAGCGTCATTTCAGGGGGGAGGAGTGCGGAGTGAGGAGTGGAAGATAGGGAGCAGGCCGACATTCTTTTACCATGCGGCCCCCACCCTTAATTTACCTTTACGCCCCCTACCCTTCCCCCTTTGCGCCGCTTCCTCAAACTCCTCCGCAACACTGTGCTAAGCCTGCTGGCTTTGCTCGTGCTGCTCGTGGTGTTGATTCAGCTTTCGCCGGTGCAGAATTTCCTGACCCAACGCGCGGCGGCGATGCTTTCCAAAAAGCTCCAAACGGAAGTGCAAGTGCGGAATGTGCGCATTGATTTCTTTAACCACCTGCTCCTGCAAGGGGTGCTGATTAAAGACCGGCGGGGAGATACGCTGCTCTACGCAGGCGAGGCGCGGGTGCGCATCACCGACTGGGCTTTTTTCCGGAAGGAAACGCCGGTTATCCATTATCTCGGTCTGCGCAATACCGATGTGCATCTCTACCGCACGCGGCAGTCGCCGGAATGGAATTATCAGTTTATTGCCGACGCTTTTGATACCGGCCCGAAGGACAGCACCAAAACGCAGAACGAGTTTGAGCTGGACCTTGAAACGCTGGACTTGCAGCGCATCCGCTTCCGCATGAATGATGCCTGGGTGGGGACGGATGAAGCCATTCAGATAGGCTCCCTGCAACTGCGCGCCGACGAGGTGGACTTAAAGAAGAAGCGCGCGCGCATTGACAAGCTTTTCATTGAGGGCGGCTCCTACAGCATTCATGATTACACGGGAGGAAGACCCGTGGACACGACGGCGAAAAAAGCACCTTCCTACGTCATAGACACCACCGCTTTCAACCCCGCGCACTGGGCTCTTTTTGCGCGGCGGCTGGAGCTGAAAAACTGTGGCTTTTCCAAAGAATCCAACGATGCCACACTGCCCCCCGCAGGCGAGTTTGATTCCGACCATCTGGGCATTACGCAGGTGGATTTAAGCGCCGAAAACGTGCGGATAAACGCCGACACGATTACGGGGCGTATGGCACACCTAACGGCCCACGAGCGCAGCGGCGTTATCATCCGCCATATGGAAGCTGACGTAACGGTTTCGCCCAAAATTTCGGAGTGCAGGAAGCTGAAACTCCAAACCAATAACAGCACCATCGGCGACTACTACGCCATGCACTACAATCGTTTTCCCGACTTTACGGAATACATAGACAGTGTGCGGATGGTAGCGCATCTGGCGGACGCGCAGGTGGATATGCAGGACGTGGCCTACTTCGCACCGGCCTTGAAATGGATGAAGCGCACCGCGCGCCTCTCCGGCGATTTTGACGGAACGGTAGCTTCCTTCCACACCCAAAACCTGAACGTAACGGATGGCGAATCGCGCCTCACCGGCAACCTCGCGATGACCGGTCTGCCCGATGTGGAAAAGACATTTTTCTCGTTTGATAAAGGCGCGGTTTTCACCACCGGCCCGGCTATGTTGAAGTGGGCACCGCAGTTGAGGAACCACCCCGCCGTAGCGCTGGAGCTGCTGCGTTTTGCGCAGTTCAGCGGCGCGTTTCACGGCTACTACGATGCGTTCCTGACATCGGGCACGCTGGTCACGAATCTGGGCACTGTCGTATCGGATGTGAAGATGACCGTGCCGCCTTTGTCGGGGAGAAATGCAACGTACAAAGGCACGGTTAAGACGAGTGGTTTTCAGATTGGGCCGTTCCTGCGCATCCCGAATGTGGGCAGCATCACCGCGACGCTGGACGTGGAAGGAAAAGGCTTTGACCCCTTGCTGGCGGGCATCAATCTGAAAGGTTCGGTGGCGCGTTTTGATGTGCTGGGCTATCCCTACAAAAACATCTTGGTGGACGGCACGCTGGAGCGCAAAAAGTTTAGCGGAACGGGGCAGGTGAACGACTCCAACGTCTCGATGGCCTTCAACGGAACAGTGGATTTTTCCGGGCCAAAACCAGTGCTGGCGGCTACGGCCAACCTGCTGCAAAGCAACTGGAAGGCACTGGGTTTTACGAAGGACTCCACGCTTGCTTCTGCGGATTTGGCTATCGCTACAACGGGCCTTGACCCCGATGATTTTATCGGGAAAGTGCAGCTTTACAACATCAATCTGCGGCGCAACGGCGCACGATTAGAACTGGATTCTGTTGTGCTTACTTCTACCCTACTGCCCGACAGCATCAGCCGCAAACTGGTGATTGCAAGTAATGCGCTGACAGCGGAACTGACGGGAAAATTTGTGCTGACAGAAGTGCCTGCCGCGGCGCAGCTTTTCCTTTCCGGCTACATGCCTAATTACATTCCGCCGCCCAAAAAGTCGGCAGCGCTGCAAAGCTTTACGTACAGCATTTTCACCCACCGCATTGACCCGCTTTTTGCCGTGCTGCTGCCGCAAATCCGGGGCTTTGACAGCGGCACGCTCTACGGCTTTCTCAAGAGCGCGGAGCATCAGTTGGTGATGGAAGCAAACTTCCCGTATGGCCGCATCGGCCCGTTGTATATGGAAGGCGCAACGGTGCAGGCCAACGGCGACTACCAGAAAATCCTGCTGACAAGCACGATAAAACGCTTTGCCACAAGCAGCGGACTGCTGAACGCGACGCTGGACATGAACGCGCTGGTGGGCAACGACTCGCTGGATTTTTCCATCACTACCCAATCGCCGGATGCGTATGGAACGGCGCATATCGGCGGCTTTGCCTATGCTCACGGCGACACACTTTCGGGCTACCTGCGGCCTTCGGAATTTTTGCTGAATGGTGACCGCTGGGAAATAAGCGGGGGCAATGAATTTGGCCTTGCGAGCGACTATCTTTTGCTCCGCGATTTTGACATCCACTCCGGCAACCAAAAACTGCTTTTGAACACCGGAACGGAGAACGGAAAGCCTCTGCTGACGGCGGCACTGACACAATACGACCTTACTAATTTGCGCCAGATTTCTTCGCTGGCCGACTACCAAAGTGCAGGCCTCGTGAGCGGGACGATTCGCCTTTATGAGCCGCTGCGCGAAAGCCGGAAAATAGACGCTGATTTGCGCGGCACGAATGTGGCGCTGGGCACAGACACGATTGGAAATGTGAGCGTGGTGGGGAGCTACGACGTGGCGCAAAGCCGCCTGATTTTGCAGCCCGAGACGGGCATCTACCGAACGGGTGCATCGCTGCGGGTGCGCGGCACTTTTGACGCCGACAGTACGCGCCCGCTCCTCGACGGCCAACTGACTCTGGACAACGCGCCACTGGACTGGATTTCGCCGTTTACGGTAGGCGTGGTGAGCCGGTTGAAAGGTACGATTGACGGGACGATACAAATTGGTGGTTCGCCGTCTTCCCCCCAAACTAACGGCACGCTGGTACTGCGCGACGCGGCGTTTAAGCTGGATTATACGGGCGTTCCCTACACCATTCCTTCAGCCATAATTGGCGTAACGCCGCAGGGCCTCAACATCGGGACTATTGGTCTTTATGACGCTACCGGCGGGCGCGCCGACGTGACGGGAAGCATTTCCTACAACAACTTCAGCGACCTGCGTTTTGCGGTAAACATAAGTACGGCGGGCATGGAAATGTTGCGGCTCCTTCCCCACGAAAACGCGCTGTATTACGGCAACCTGACGGCGGCGGCGGAAGTTTCGTTGCGCGGCACGCCTGACAATATGCAGCTCAGCGTGATGCGCGCTATCCCCACCAAAAGAGGAAACCTCTACCTGCCCGTCACCTCTTCTTCCGGCACGGGGACGTACAGCTTTGTCACTTTTAAAACGCCCGCTGATAATACCAAACGAAAGGCTGCAAAAGCGCCGGTGCGCTTCTCGCTGTACTTAGACGCAGTTGTCAATCCGCTGGTGGACGTGAGCATGATTCTGGACCCCACGACGGGCGACGCGATTAACGCGCGGGGCAACGGCTCTATCCGGCTGGAACTGCCTTCGGGCGCGGCGGCGCGGCTGTATGGAAACCTGCTTCTGGAAAGCGGCGACTACACGTTTACGTTGCGCCAAGTAGCTTTTCAGCGGAAATTCAACATCAACAGCGGCAGCAGCATTTCCTTTAGCGGGCCGGTGTCGCAAACGCAACTGAACGTGGAAGCGGTGTATCCGACTTACGCGCGGCTGTATGATTTGCTGGACCCGCGACAGGTGGACGCCTTGCCGCCTACGGAGCGTACCGACGCGCAGGCGCGCCAAAAAGTGGACCTGCTGCTTCGCATGAAAGGCTCGCTGACGGAGCCGGTTTTTTCTTTCGATGTGAACCTGCCGGAAGGTCACTCTACCGGAACGGTGGCGGAAACAGAGCTGCGCCGCATCCGGCAAAACGAGCGCGAATTGTTTGACCAGGTGGCGTCGTTGTTGCTGATTGGCAGCTTTGTGCCCACGCAGGGCATTGCTTCTTCCACGGCCAGCCGCTCGGTGATAAACAACGTAAGCGAGATGCTTTCCTCCAACGTGAGCGGGCAGCTAACCAACATCATCGGCAAGCTGACGGGCGACAACAAACTGGCCCTCGACCTGCGCTATAAAAGCTACGATCTGACCGATGGAACAGGCGACGGCGCAACGTCGGGCCGCAACGAAGTGAAGCTTGGATTGCGCCGGAATTTCTTCAACAACCGGCTGATTGCGGAAGTGGGTTCAGCATATGACTGGGGCCGCCCGGTGGGCAATGTGAACCGCAGCAACTTCAATCCGGTGGGAGATTTCCGGCTGCAATATTTGCTGAAAGAGGACGGACACCTTCGGCTGAATGTGTTTCACACGTCCAATTTTGACGTCCTTATCAACGACAATATTTCGCGCAGCGGCGCGGGCATTACCTACCGGCGGAGCTTTGATTATCTCGCGCCGTTTTTCCTGCCGTGGATGAAAACGCCCGCCACATATACACTGCCTGATTCGGTTTTGCGCCGGGCGGCGCCAGCGGCGGATACGGCGCGGGAGAAGGTGGTGAGTGGGTTGTAAAAGAGGTTATTTACCGCTCCTTTTCTCTCTCCGCCACTTCCACCAGATAGCCTTCCAGTTTCTCCGCCACGGCATCCCAGCCAAAATGCGCGCGGATGTGGGCTTGTCCGGCCCGGCCACAGCTTTCCCGCAACGCGGTATTACTCAATAATTCTGATACTTTTTCTGCAAAAGAAACAGCTTCCGTCCGCATAAAAGCGCCTTGTCCGTCGGAGATGCCGAGGCCGTTGAAGCCTACTTGCGAACACACCACTGGAACGCCCATCGCCATTGCTTCCAGCACTTTGTTTTGCGTACCCGCACCGAAGCGCAACGGCGCAACCAATACCGAAGCACGACTGTACATCGTAGCCAGATTCTCCACAAAACCCGTAACCTCAACATTACCGGAAGCCAGCGCAAGCACGGCTTTCACAGGGCGTTGCCCGGCGATGATGAAACGTGCGTCCGGGTGTTTTTGGAGAAGAAGCGGAAAAATTTCTTTTGCGAAATACACCACCGCATCCACGTTTGGCGCATAGTCCATATTACCCGTGAAAAGCAGCGTTTTTTCGGGGGAATGATAGTCGTGGCCTTCCGATTGGAACTGGTCTAAGTCCACGCCGTTGGGAAGCAGAAAAAGGTTTTTCGCGCCGTGTTCTTTCTGGAGATAATCGCAGTCTTCGGGCGAACAGGCCAGCACCTTGTCAAACGCACCAATCATCTCCCGCTCAAAGAAATAAACTCTTTCCAATTCTATTTTTTCCAGTCGCTTTTTCACCGGATTTCCCTTCACCGCGAGGCGGCGTTTCCAATAAAGGGAAAAGGCATCGGGCAGGTCAAGGACGCGCGGAATTTCCTTATGCCGGCTCAGATACGGAGCCATGCGCAGATGCTGCACATGCACCGCATCATAGCTGTTTTTGCGCAGCAAATCATTGACCGCGTACTCCATTTCCGGCGAGCGGAAATACAAAACCTGAAACGGAACGTCAGAGAAAAACGCACCGCGCGCCACGCGCAAAAGACTTTTTGCTTTGGGCAGTTTCACCAGGTGAATTTCCTCAAAAATTTCCCCAAGTTTCGGGATATACTGCCGGTCTTTTTCGTCTTCCAGAAAGGTCAGTAAATGCAGCCGGTGTCCCTTCGCCGCCAGCCTTTTGGCCAGGTGAAATATCTTCAGCTTGTCGCCCCGGAACGGCGGGTACGGAAAGCGGTTGGCGAGGAAAAGAAGGGTCAAGGGAATGCGGTAATGTGGGAAATGCGGTAATGAATCAATGTAGGCTTATAAAGTAGTTCGTGAGCGTCATTTTTACCGCTAGAGAATATTCACTCGCCATTTCTATGAAACGGCGAGTGAATATTCTCCTCCCCTAATTACCACATTTCCCACATTCCATCCACATTACCGCATTATTTCGTGCCCCATCTTGTCGCGCTTGGTTTGCAGATAGCGCTCGTTAAAGGGATTAGACGGCACTTCAATCGCCACGTTTTCCAGAATTTCCAGTCCGTAACCCAGCAGGCCCGCGCGCTTTTTGGGATTGTTGCTCATCAAGCGGATTTTGGAAATGCCCAGATAGCGCAGGATTTGCGCGCCCACGCCGTAGTCGCGCTGGTCGGCTTTAAAGCCCAAGTCGGTGTTGGCTTCTACCGTGTCGCGACCTTGTTCCTGAAGCTTATAAGCCTGCAATTTCCCCATCAGCCCGATGCCGCGCCCTTCCTGATTCATATAGAGAATCACGCCCTTGCCTTCGCGCTCCACCATTTCCATGGCTGCCGTCAACTGGTCGCCGCAGTCGCAGCGCAGGGAATGGAGAATATCGCCTGTAAAGCAGGAGGAATGGACGCGGACCAGCACCGGTTCGTCGGGTGTCCACGCGCCTTTTACCAGCGCCAGATGATTTTCGCCGGTGTTGTTTTGGCGGAAGGCAATGAGTTCAAAATCACCGTGCTTGGTGGGCATCTGCACCCGCACTTCTTCAGTAATCAGGCTTTCGGTGCGCAGCCGATATTCAATCAGGTCCTTGATGGAAATGATTTTCAGCCCAAAGGTTTTCGCCACTTCCATAAGTTCCGGCAGGCGCGCCATGGTGCCGTCGGGATTCATGATTTCCACCAGCACACCAGCAGGCTCCATGCCCGCCAGCCGGGCCAAATCCACCGTCGCTTCTGTATGTCCGGCGCGGCGCAGAACGCCTGCTTCGCGGGCACGGAGCGGAAAGATGTGGCCCGGACGCCCGAGGTCTTCGGGGCGCGTGGAAGGGTCAATAAGGGCTTGCACCGTCGCGGCGCGGTCATAGGCGGAGATGCCTGTGGTGCAGCCTTTCCCGATTAAATCCACCGAGACGGTGAAGGGCGTGCTGTGGAGCACGGTGTTGTTCTGCACCATCAGGTGGAGGCCCAGTTCGTCGCAGCGTCCTTCGGTGAGCGGCGCGCAGATAAGGCCGCGCCCGTGGAGCGACATAAAGTTGATAATCTCCGGGGTTACGTTGCGGGCGGCGGTTACAAAGTCGCCTTCGTTTTCGCGGTCTTCATCGTCCACCACAATCAGCATTTTTCCCTGCCGCAGGTCTTCCAGCGCACTTTCAATCGTATCGAGCATCATTAAAGTTTTGGCCGCGCCGTCGGCGTTTGAGACAAAGGGCGGTCGGCGCGGTGCAAAAGTAGGTAACGGCCCGGCCTTTGAAAGGTTGGAGAAGCTGGAAGCGCCTACGCATAGTAACAGTAGTGTATCCCGGAACCTTTTAGCCTTAGTGTATGGTGACAACAGTGTATCCCGGAACCTTTTAGCCCTTATGTATGGTGATAACAGTATATTCCGGAGCCTTTTAGCCTTTATGCATGATGACGTAACCATTTACCGGAGCCAAGCAGCCCTTATGTATGATTACAATAGTATATTCCGCAACCTTTTAGCCTTTGTGTATAGTGACAATAGTATATTCCGGAGCCTTTTAGCCCTTTTGTATGACGACATAACCATTTACCGGAACCGGTTAGCGCTTGCGCATAGCAATGTTAGTATATCCCGGAGCCGGTTAGCCCTTACACACAACAATGTCAGCATTTCCGGCTTCCCGGAAGCCCTCACATACAACTCAAACAGGGCTTCCGGAAGGCCGGCGGCTTAATTTGTTTTCTGCGGCAGGGCGCTTTTCCGCACCGGGGGGTGCCAGAAGTTTTTTTATTTAATAAGTCCTGTATAGACATCTGAATAGTGCATTCCACCCAAACAAGTTGACGGTCTAAACGGTATAAGTACGCACTGCGGCTCATTTACACACCTTTCCTCCAGAAACATTTTCCCTTCCCTGCCGAAGCGCTCTTAAACCCTCGCTTCCCACAAGTCCACCAGAAAATTCTCCCCGGAATCCGTAAAGCGCTCGCGGCAAACAAATCCGCCCTTTTTTGCCAGAACATCCACCTGCGCCGCGCTGTATTTCTGCGACACTTCGGTGTGGATGTGCTCTCCTTCCTCAAAAAGAAACACTTTTCCGGCGGCGGCAATGGAAACGGCTTGCTTCCGGGCACTCACCAGGTAGCTTTTGCAGGCCCCGGTGTCGGGGTCGTAGGTGGGATAGTGGTAGAACTGCGCGCAGTCAAAATCGCCGCCCAGTTCGCGGTTGATGCGCGTGAGCAGGTTGAGGTTGAAGTCGCGCGTAAAACCCGCCGCGTCGTTGTAGGCCGCAAGGATTTTCAGCGGCGATTTAAGCAGGTCAAAACCGAGGAGCAGCAGGTCTTCCGGCTGCATCCGCGCGCGCAATTCCCGCAGAAAGTCCGCGGCTTCCTGCGGCTTCATGTTACCAATGGTTGCGCCCATAAACAACAGCACTTTCCGGCGCGGCGACAAGCGGTAACACTCCCCCACCATCGGCAGATATTCTCCGTTCAGCGGGCGCATCCGGAGGCCGGGAACCGCTTGTGGCAGCCGCCCTTCCAACAGGGCCAGAGCGCTCGCCGAAATGTCAATGGGATAGTAGCAGCATTGCGCCGCACCGGTGAAGATTTCGCGCAGCAGATGCACCGATTTCGTCGCGTCGCCCGACCCCAATTCCACTAAATCAAAAGCCCCACCGGGTCGGGCAAAAAGGACAGCCAACTGCGCGGCGGAGTTGCGTAAAATTTCGTCTTCGCAGCGCGTGAGGTAATACTCCGGGCAGCGCGTGATTTCGGTGAAAAGACGGTCTCCTTCCGCGTCGTAAAAATATTTGGAAGGCAGGCTTTTGGAAGCGCGGTTCAGCCCGTCTGCCACCTCCCGCAAAAAGGTTTCGCGCGGCGTTTCCATGGAAGGGAGTACTGTTTCGGGGGTCATGCTTTTGGGGGTTCTGTGCCGTCGTTCTTCGCGTTGGTAATCAGGCGGATGCCCGTGAACTGCCAGCGCAGATGCGGGTGGAAAAAGTTGCGGTAAGTGGCGCGGCTGTGGCCTTCGGGCGTGGCAACAGAAGCGCCGCGCAGCACCATCTGATTCACCATAAACTTGCCGTTGTATTCGCCAATCGCGCCCGCGGCGCGCCGGAAACCGGGATACGGCAAATAGGCGCTGTCGGTCCATTCCCAGCGCTGCCCCCACGAAAATTTTTGGGAAGCCACCTCCCACTCCGCTTCCGTCGGAAGTCTCTCTTCGCGCCACGCCGCAAAAGCCGCCGCTTCGTAGAAAGAGACGTGGCACACGGGCGCGTTGTGGTCTACCGGCTTCAAGCCGGAAAGCGTGTAGTGCTGCCAGTGGCCGCCTGTGAAATGCCAGTACAGGGGTGCGGCAATTTTGTTCGTCTTCACCCACTCCCAGCCCTCGGCGTGCCAGTGTTCGTGCGTTTGATACCCCCCTGCTTCCATAAACGCGAGGTACTCGCCGTTGGTGATAAGCGCCGGCTGAATGGCGTAGGTGTCGAGATAAACCTTGTGCCTTCCCAACTCGTTGTCGAAGCAAAAGCCCTCTCCCGCAAAGCCGATTTCATAAACACCGGCTTCCACCACAACCGCAGCGGCGGGCGCGGAAGAATGGCGCGGACGATCGATGTTGTCCTCTGCGTAGGGCGGCAGCAGCGGATTGTTACCGAGGATGTATTTGATGTCGGTGAGGAGAAGTTCGCCGTGCTGCTGTTCGTGGTTCAATCCCAGTACCACTATCCCGGTGCTCTCAGGCGTAAGGCTTTCCTCCAAAAACCGGCTCATGGCTTCGTCCACGTAGCGGCGGTAAGCGTAGACGTCGGCCACAGAAGGTCGGCTCAGGTTGCCTCTGTCGGTGCGCACCACGCGCGCGCCAACCGTCTCGTAGTAGCTGTTGAAAACGTAGTTGTAATCGGCGTTGAAAACGCGGTAGTCCTTGTGGAAAGGCAGCAGCACAAAGGTTTCAAAGAACCACGTTGTGTGGCCCAGGTGCCACTTCGGCGGGCTTACATCGGCCACGGGCTGCACCACGTAATCTTCGGTTTGGAGCGGTGCGCAAATCGCTTCCGTGCAGGCCCGCACGGCGCGGTAAGATTCCAGGAGGTTCATTTTCTGCGTAGGTTAGTATTCCACCACCTGCTCATCCACGTAGCACCACAGCCACCGTTCGCCGGGTTCAGCCGAGGCCACCACCGGATGATTTTGGGCGTGGAAGTGGGCCGTCATGTGGCGGTTGGGAGAAGCGTCGCAGCAGAGGGTTACGCCGCAGGTCTGGCACGTGCGCAGGTGCATCCAGCGGTCGCCGGTTTTGAGGCATTCTTCGCAGGCTTGCTGCCGCGCGGTTTTGATTTCGGTCAGCGCTTCTATGTGGGCGCACAGTGTTTCAGCAGACATCGGGAAAAGGGGTTTGGGAAAACTACACTTCCGCCAGGTAGCGGTGAACAAACGAGATGGCCATCGAGCCTTCGCCCACGGCAGAAGCCACGCGCGCCATGGCTCCGTTGCGCACGTCGCCCGCAGCGAAGATGCCCGGCCTGCACGTCTCCAGCAAATACGGGTCGCGCGCCAGCTTCCAGACTTTCCGGAAGCTCTCGTAGCTCTTCAGCTCGCGGCCCGTTTCGATAAAACCTTTGTCGTTCTTGATGAAGTCGATGCCTGTCCATTCTGTCATCGGTTTCGCGCCAATGAAGACGAACAGCGCATCGGCAGGGCGCGTTTCCAAGGTGCCCGTGCCGGCGTTTTGCAGCACCAGTTTTTCCACCCGGTCTCCGCCCTTTACTTCGTCAATTTCCATGCCGGTCAGCACCTCAATATTGGTCAGGGCGGCAATCTGGTCAATCAGGTAGGCGCTCATCGTGTCGCGCAACGAGTCGCGGCGGATGACGATGAAGACGTTGGCCGCGAACTTGCTGAGATACACCGCCGCCTGCCCCGCGCTGTTACCGCCGCCCACCACATACACCTGCCTGCCTTTGTAGGCTGCTGCCTCGGTCATGGCCGCGCCGTAATACACGCCCGCGCCGGAGAAGTCCTCTACCCCTTTTTTCTCCAGCTTGCGGTAGTCCACACCGGTCGTAATCACCACCGCGCGGGTATGGATTTCGGCGTCGTTATCCAGCACCAGAATCTTGTAGCCGTCTTTTTCACGCAAAGCACTCACGCTGCGGGGCGACAGAAATTCCGCGCCCAGGCGGGTGGCCTGCGCGGTTGCGCGCCGTGTAAGCTCGCTGCCGCTGAGGCCCGTGGGGAAGCCCAGATAGTTCTCGATGCGCGACGACGTTCCGGCTTGCCCGCCCGGCGCGTTGCGCTCTATCAGCAGCGTCTTCAGCCCTTCCGAAGCGCCGTAAACAGCAGCCGCCAGCCCGGCGGGGCCGGCCCCGATGATCACTACATCATACACTTTGCCCGTTACCTCCGGATTGAGCCCAATGCGCGTGGCTATGGCCTGAATCGTGGGCGCGGAAAGAAAACTTCCGTCCTCAAAAAACACCACCGGCAAGTCGGTGGCCGCCAATTGGTTTCGCGCCAGAAGTTCTTTTCCTTCTGCGCTTTCCGCCACGTCCATCCACTGATACGGCACGAGGTTTCCCGCCAGAAATTCCTTAATGACATGGCTCTTGGGCGAGTACTGATAACCAATGAGGCGGATACCCGCGCCGCCCCCTTTCGCCGTCTGTTGCCAGTCGTCCAGAAGCTCGTCCAGCACCGGGTACAGCTTTTCCTCCGGCGGGTTCCAGGGCTTGGTGAGGTAGTAGTCGAGGTGCACATCGTTGATGGCGCGGATGGCAGCGTCCATATCGGTGTAGGCCGTGAGTAACACGCGCTTAGCCTCCGGAAAGTGCGCCATGGCTTCTTTCAGAAACGCCACGCCTTCCATCCCGGGCATCCGCTGGTCGGTGAGGAAAAGCGCAACGGCCTCGCCTTTATTTTTCAGTTCCGCCAGCAGCGCCAACGCCTCTGTCGCCGACTCCGTGCTGAGGATTTTATAGTCTTTGCGGTAATGGTCTTTCACGTCGCGGGTGAGGGCGCGCAGCACCTGCGGGTCGTCGTCGATACAGAAGATAATGGGCAGTTTCATCAGGGTTTTGAGGTTTAGCCGTTGATGGGGAAGCACACAACAAAATCAGTTCCTTTTTCGGAGGAGCTAAACGTTACCGCGCCGCGATGTTGGTCCACAATCCGGTGCACGACATCGAGGCCCAGACCGGTTCCTTTCCCAATTTCTTTGGTGGTGAAAAAGGGGTCAAAAATGCGCGGCTGTGCCTCTTTGGGAATGCCTGCGCCGTTGTCGCCCACCGTTACGCGCACAAAGTCGCCGTCGCGCCGGGTGATGATTTTCAGGTGGCTGTTTTCCCGGCCCTCCATCGCGTCCAGTGCGTTGTCCATCAGGTTTGTCCACACTTGGTTGAGCGCACCAATGATGGCTTTCACGGGCGGCAGGTTCGGGTCGTAATCTTCTTCTACCCGCACGTTGCCCCCGCGGATTTTGTGGCCCAGCAGGGTGAGCGTACTGCGGATGCCGGTGTGGATATCGGCGTACTGGGGTTCGCTGCCCCGGTCCATGTGCGTAAAGGATTTCACCGCGCCCACCAGCGTCTCTATGCGCCGCGCCGCCTCGCCCATATCGGCCACCATCTTGTCGGTAATGATGTTGTCCGAAATCCACTTGAACACCGCTTTGAGCGAAGACTGCGGCACGTGCTGCGCAAAGGCTTCGAGGTCGGCCACGCCAAAGCCAAAATCGGTGAAAGGTTCCGCAAGCTCGTCGCCATTGGAAACGCCTTTGGATTGAAGCCAGTCGGCCAGTTCGTCTTCGCGGTCCGTGCGCTGGCGGAGGGAAAGCACGGGTCTTTCCTGCTCCAGACTCTGAAACAAAACCTTGTTCACCGCATCCACCTGTTCGCTGGTCATGCGGATGTTCATCACCTCCTTGAAAGATTCGGGCAGCAGGGAAAGGTGTTTCTGCAAGGCTTGGGCATCGCGGGCAAGGGCGGCGGCGGGGTTGTTCAGTTCGTGGGCCAGCCCGGCAGAGAGCTTGCCCAAAGCCATCATTTTCTCGTTTTGCTGTTGCAGGGCCGTGGACTCCCGCGCCCGCGAAACCATTTTGTGTACCAGTGCTTCGGTCAGCTCGTAGTGGTCGCAAATCAGTTCGCGCAGGTCCTGGGCGGGAAACAGAATCAGTTCTGTATCCACCGACGCAACGGCGCTGCTCGTGGCCGCCTTCAGGCGCGAGTAAGGCAGCATCCCGCTGATGTCGCCTGCCTCCAGCGTAGCCGTAATCTTTCCTTGTGGCGACACCAGGTTGAGCCTGCCGGAGACCAGAAGGCAGGTAAAGGAAATAGCTTCTCCGGCCTTAAAAAGAGATTCTCCCGCGGCTATCCTCCGACGGGTGGTGCGCCCGGCAAACCATTGAAGTTGCCCGGCGGGTACGTTCTGAAAATCGGGCAGGGATTGGAGCCACCCGGCGGTGGAAAGGGGTGCCATAGCGCCTCAATATTAGGGGGCGGAAATGGCTTGTGCATTGCAGGAACTTTCAGGCACTACCAAAGGCGGAACATTGTTTCAGAGACCCGGTGGTTTATGAAGCCGCAACCCGATTTCCAAGGGTCTGTGTCTGGAGCCTTTTAGTAGCTTCTCTTTTGGAAAGACCGCTCATCTCCGGGTGGGCTTCCACAAAAGAAATCACCCACGCCGCGTCTGTGCGGGCGTATTGACGGAGTGCCCAACCGATGGCTTTGCGAAGAAAGAATTCTTTGGAAAGGAGATGGGGAAGAAGGGCCGCTGTGAGGAGGGCCGTGTCTGTTTTCTCTTTGTAGAAAAGCTGGTGGATAATGGCCGCGCGGGAAAGCCAGAAGTCCGGGCTTTGAATAAAGCGCGCAATAACGGGCCGGGCGGCTTCGGGAAAGGTTTTTGCCCAATACCCGAGGATTTGAGAGGAGAGAAAATCCACCGTGTCCCACCCGCTTTTGGTGGTCAGCAGGGTTTCTATCAAAAGGATGGTTTCCCTAGAAAAATCCTTGCGGCGGAGCCAAAGCCAGTCTAGGGCGAGGTATTGAAATTCCCGTTCGGGCTGTGTCCAAAGCAAGCGGATAATCTTTTCTGTTTCGGCGAAGGGAAGGGCTTTGTATAGCGCGAAAATTTCTTTTTGCAAAAGACGGCGCGCGGGTGCTTTCAGTCCCAGAAACGGCACCCTGTTTTTCATGTAGGCGGCCATCGGCGGGGCATCTTGCGGCGTGGCGGCTTCCTCAAAAACGGCGCGGATGTCGGCAAGAAGATTTTCAGGGTTTTGCATCCCTCAAATTTGCGGCAGCGGCGTGGAAGTGTGGCTTCTCTTTTCTTACTTTTGCGCTCCCCGAAGCGACGGAAAGGCCCGGATGGCGGAATTGGTAGACGCGCTAGACTCAAAATCTTGTTTCGGCAACGGAGTGCAGGTTCGATTCCTGTTCCGGGCACTTTTAAAAGAAAGAGAAAGCCCCCGACGATTTTTGTCGGGGGCTTTCTCTTTCTTTTAAAGGAATATTCCGCTCTACGGCGCGGGCGGCGGGGGCGTGCCGCCGCCTGCCTGCCGGACCAGCAGGGCGTTGTAGCGGTCCCGGATGTTGTTGATATTGCCCAGCAAAGTGGCCCAGGCGGTAGCCCGGCGGGTAGAGATATACAAGGCTTCCACGCGTTCCACCAGCGCCTTATAGGCCGCTTCTGCTGCCGGGCGCATTTCCGTCAGCGTAGGGGTGTTGCCCGCGTTGGGGTTTTCGGCGTTGCGCGCCACATAGGCCGTGTTGAAATCGTTGTTGGCCGAGCGCAGTTCCGCTACCTCTGCCACGATTCCGAGCGCAGCCACGTCGGCAGACAGCGCGCCGTTCAGGTCGGATACCAGACTATAGATAGCGGTGGTTTCATCCTGATACACTTTGCTTTGAATGTTTCCATAAGGGTCAAAGTAGTGCAGGATGCGCTGCGCCGCCGCCTTGCGGGCAGGCACGATGGAAAAGCTAAAGCCACGCGTTACCCCGCCAATGCAAGAGACGGCATCGTCGCGGCGCAGGTCAAGCGCCTGAAGCACGGGCGTGTTCATAGAGCCGTTCGGCGAAAGGTATTCGGCATCCATCGGGGCGCGGGCCGTGGCCACAGCCGCCGTCTCGGGCTGTAGCTGCGTCAGGTCGGCGGGCACGGTCAGGATGTTGGTAACCGCAGTTGTGGTGTCGCTTATCAACTGAAGCAGCGTAGGAATGCGCAGGGCATAAACAGGAAGTTTGCGGAGATAACTGCCCATGGGAGAAAGATTTTGGGTGGAAAAAGGATGTAAATATAGAAGTGGGAGATGCATTCCTGCAAACAACCCTCCATATTGTCATCATAATTTATCCGATGGCCTCCCGAAACCTTCGGCAGCCCGTGGTAACAGTTGCCATGGCTTCCCGAAACCTTCGGCGACCCGTGGCAGATGTTGGGATGATTTCCCGAAACCTTCGGCGGCCCGTGGCAGGTAATGAGATGATTTCCCGAAGCCTTCGGCGGCCCGTGGCAGATGTTGGGATGGCTTGCCGGAGCTTGAGGGGGTTATATTCTTTTGGCGGGTGCGGGGCGGAAGCCTGTTGGCTTCCTGATTGTTCTATGGGTTTGGGAAGAAAGCCGGGAAGGAATGACATTTAGGAAGTTTGTAGGAAGTAACGGCGCGTATTAGATTTGTCTCTTTCCAAAACCTTTCTTCCATGAAAAAGCTTTTCACGCTTCTTTTCTCGCTGGTGGCAACGGCGGCTTTCGCGCAGTTCACTGCGCCGGGGATACAGTGGCAGAAGAGTTTGGGGGGGACGGCAATTGATGCTGCCTACTCCATTCAACAGACGGCAGACGGGGGCTATATCGTTGCCGGAAGCGCAACGGGTAACAGTGGCGACATAACCGGCAACCACGGCAGCGCCGATTTCTGGGTGGTGAAGCTGGATGGAACAGGGGCTATGCAATGGCAGAAATCGCTGGGGGGAACAGCGGATGACGCAGCACGCGCGGTTCAGCAGACGGCAGACGGCGGCTATATTGTTGCGGGATATACAGCATCTACGAATGGTGATGTAACCGGCAATCACGGTAGTTATGATTGTTGGGTGGTGAAGCTCGCCCCCGACCCTGCCGCTGTTTCCACCACCATTGCTCCCGAATCCTTCTCCCTTTTCCCCAACCCCGCCACTACCGAAGTGCGCATCCAAACAAGCGAAATCATCCGCTCCGTTCTCCTGACCGACATCAGCGGCAAGGAAGTTTTTCGCGGGGAAAGCACAACGGTTATCCCCACCGCAACGCTGGCAAACGGCCTGTATCTGGTGCGGATTCAAACAGACAAAGGCACAACGACGCAGAAGGTGCTGGTGCAGCATCCGTAGGGACACGCTGCGCGTGTCCGCCCATCCCGCATTTCCGGCGGACACGAATTTCCGGCGGACACGCGCAGCGTGTCCCTACCGCGCAACCATACCAAACCCCTGTCCCGTTTCCAAAACAGGACGGGGGTTTTTGTATGCCTCACACCCTGGCCCGAATCTTGCATAGCGGCCCGTTGAGGTGGCCTTTTCTGCTGCCTTTTGTGAAAAAGATTCCCGAGAACGTACCGCTGCTTTCTTTCTCCCAAAAAAGAATGGAAGCGCAAAACAACCAATCTACATCCCTTTTTATTCTGATGGTCGCTGAAGTCTTTGGCTTCGGGAGCTACAGGTCTGTGTAAAAAAGATTTCCGATAGGAAAAGCCATTTGTGCCGGAAGCTGAAATGCCTTCCCGCAGCTGCTGAAATCCGTCTATAGAAAAGCTCTTTTCCATATCCCTGCTCCCGCTTCGCAATGCAGCCTTCGCGCCCGTAAACGCCCGTCTTTTTTTGAGAAACAATATCGCCTTTATCTCCGACAATTCCTCGCCGCTTACCACGGTAGAAGGCGTGGATGCCGTGGGCCAGAACGTGTATGTGGCCGAGCTGGCTAAAGCCCTTGCTGCCCTAGGCCACCGCGTGGACATCTATACCCGCAGCGAAAATCCGGCTCTGCCCAAGGTGGTGGACTGGCTGCCCGGTATCCGGGTGATTCACCTCACTGCCGGGCCTGTTGCGCCCATCGCAAGGGAAGAGATGCTTTCCCATATGCCTCTTTTTCTGGAGGAAATGACGGGCTTTATCCTACGCCAGCAACTGCAATACGACATTCTTCATGCCCACTTTTTTATGTCGGCCTGGGTGGCGATGCACGTCAAAGCGATGCTGGGGATTCCGTTCACCGTTACGTTTCACGCGCTGGGGCGGGTGCGCCGGCAGTATCAGGGCAACACGGATGAATTTCCCGACGAGCGCATCCGCATAGAGGGGGAGGCCGCCCGCAGTGCCGACGCGGTTATAGCCGAGTCGCCGCAAGACCGGCTGGACTTGATAGAGCAATACGGCGCCGACCCGGCGTCTATCTCGGTGATTCCCTGCGGCTTCAGCCCCGAGGAGTTTTCGCCCGTGGCCAAGGACGAAGCGCGGGAAATGCTGGACATCGCGCCTCACGAGCGCATTATGCTTCACCTGGGCCGCATGGCACCACGCAAGGGTGTGGACAACGTGTTGCGGGCGCTGGTGTTGGCGCAGGAACAGGTAGCGCATCTGCGCCTGCTGGTGGTAGGCGGAACAGGCGAGAACGCAGCTTCTTGCCCGGAATGCCAGCGCCTGCAACAGTTCGCCTACGAGTTGGGCGTGGACAAGCGGGTAACGTTTGTGGGACATCAGCCGCGCGAGATACTCAAATACTTCTACGCCGCCGCCGACGTGTTTGTTTCTACGCCGTGGTATGAGGCTTTTGGCATTACGCCGCTGGAAGCAATGGCCTGCGCCCGGCCCGTCATTGGCTCGGCGGTGGGCGGTATTAAGTACAGCGTGCTGGATGGCGTTACGGGCTACCTCGTAAACCCCGAAGACCCACAAACACTGGCCGACAGGCTGGCTTGGATGTTCAACGACACGGCGCTGCTTACACAAATGGGCGGCCTGGCGCTGAAGCGGGTGAACCGCTATTTTACGTGGGAGAAAGTAGCTTGGCAGGTAGACGCGCTTTACCGCCGCACCATCAGCGAGCACCGGCATTCTATAGCCACCATGCGCGCGCTCCGCCGGGCCACGCTGCCGGAAGAGTTTGCTTTCCCGCCTGCGGCCATGCTGCCGGGTTCTGTAAAAAAGCTCCACAAAGCAGAACGGCAGATGGGGAAATAAGCGTGGATTCCCGCCCCTATAAAGGACGCCACAAGGCGGAAACAAAACCACCGGGAGATTTGCCAAGTCTTCTGGTTTGCGCGTACATGCGTACAGAATCCTTACTGCTCTGTTTCCGCCGGGCCAACGGGGAGCAGCACGGTGAAGGTTGCGCCCTGGCCCACGTTGGATTTTGCGGAGATAAAGCCCAGATGGTTGCTGACAATCTTCCGGCAAAGGGCGAGGCCAAAACCCATGCCGCCCTTGTCCTCATGTACTTTTTTGAAAAGGCCGAAGATATACTCGCTGTATTCTGGTGGAAAGCCTTCGCCGTCGTCTGAAAAGACAATTCGGACGAAGTCTGCGTAGCGGTATTTGTATTGCAGGTTGCGGTAAAGGTTCTGCTGGATAATGTCTGTCGTGATGCGGATTTCTGTGCTGTCTGCGCCGGCCTTCCGGAACTGCACCGCGTTGGCGATGAGTTGGAAGAGCAGTTCTTCTATCTGGGTGCAGCGCCCGGTGATGACGGGCAAGGTATTCTCCAGCCGGAGGTGAATGGGCGCGCCTGCGAAAGTGTTTTCTGCTCTTACCCGGGCGGCTTCCACAAGCGTATTCAGGTTGCAGGAATCAGAGGCGTCGTTGCTGATATCTATGCCTACATACTCTTCCAGGCAGGCAGTGAGCCTTCGCATCCGGCGGCTAGCGCTGGTGATGCGCTCTGTGGCATACCGGATTTTAGGGTTTGATGCATGGTCTTTCTCCCGAATCAGCATGTCGGCAAACATCGCAATCTTCCGCACCGGCTCCTGCATATCATGCGAAATAACCTTGCTGAAATTGGTCAGGTCGTTGTTCATCTGCGACAGCCGGGTCACCTGCTGGTCGAGCGCCATTTTGCTCCGCTCCAACTCGCTTGTGGCTTGTTGCAGCTGCTCATTTTGCGCCATTGTTTCCTCTAAGGCTCTTTTGGCCTGCAACAGTTCTGCCTCGTATTTTTTCCGCTGATGCACCGGCATCATCACGCAGTGGTTTTCCGCCAAGCCGTTTAGCTCTTCACGGCGGGCATTTATGAGCACCGGCAGTTCTGCCTTGTCCTTTGTGTGCAGCACCATAAAGATCTCCTGCGCCTGTCCTTGGATGGAGAGCAGCGGGAAAAAGTGGGTATGATAAAAGATGCGCCCGGCAATTCCCATCAAAGACTCAAACTTCCGGCCTTGCAACTCGGCAACGGTGTAGCCCAGCCAACGCGCCAGCGTGCGGTTAATCAAGGTAACAACGCCCTGATTATCGAACACCAGAAAGCCACAGGGTGCTTCCTCCAGCAAGGCATCCATCAGGCAACGGGAACAGGGGTCTCCAGATATTCTTTTATCACTGCAATGGTTTCCTCCGGTGCGCTCAGGTGTGGGCAATGGCCGGTGGCTTCTACCACGCGCAGGGTGCTATTGGGAACATGGCGGTACATGTATTCGCCTACGGCAAGCGGGGCAATCAAGTCGTCAGTGCATTGCAGGATAAGGGAAGGCACTCTGAGCTTAGGCAGGTCGGCGCGGTTGTCGGAATAGAAAGTGGCTTCGGCAAAGCGGCGGGCCATAACGGGGTCGGTAGAGCAAAAGCTTTCGGTAAGCTCTGCGGCCAGTTCGGGGCGTTCGGGATTCTTCATGGCCGCCGCGCCGAGGAAATTGGCCCAGCCGATGTAGTTTTTGTCCATCGTGTCCAGTAGTTCTTCTACATCGCGCTGCTCAAAGCCGCCTACATAATTTGTGTCGTTAATATAGCGTGGCGAAGGCCCTACGAAAACCAGTTTTTGAAAAAGCTCTGGCCTTTTAATTGCGGCAATCAGCCCGATCATGCTGCTCACTGAGTGGCCTACCAGCACAATGTTCTTCAGATTCAGCGCCTCAATCACGTCCAGCATGTCTTCAGCGTAGCCGTTCAAGGTGCTGTAACGCTCGGCGTTATAGGCTCGCAAATCGCTTTTGCCAGAGCCTACATAGTCGAACAACACAATGCGGTATTCGTCGGCAAAAGCAGGATACACATACCGCCACATATTCTGGTCGCAACCGAAACCGTGGGCAAACAGCATGGGCTGCTCGCCCTTGCCGAAAATTCTTACGTTGTTACGGGTAACTATCATGGAGTTTTTTTCGGAAGAAAGTTGGTAAAGGTATTTAAGGTTGGTTAAAAAGAACTGTCTGTTTTCTGTCCCTATTGTGCCTGCCAGCCGGGGGATTCAGACCGACACAAAGGCACTTCATCTTCTATCCTGCGCCAGAAGCCACTGGGAGGCTTGCAACCAGGCAAAGGCTGCGCGCCTCATCGTCCATGCTGTGTTAGAATCTTCTTGATAGAAGTCGTGCAGGTCTTCGGTGCGATAACGATAGAGGCTTTGTGTTGCTTCCATGCGATAAATGTAGAGGAGGCTGTCGCTCATGCAAGCCAGTCGCGTATCGGAGGAAAAGATGGCATAAGGCTTCTGTTGCGCCTGAAGCAGATTGGTGCTGAGCGTATTGTTGAGGTAAGGCCGGCGACATACCAAGCCCGCAACAGTCGCAGGCACATCCGTTTGTAAACCCAATACCGGGAAGGCTTTTGGCGCTGTGTAGCCAGGCGTAAACAACACCAGCGGGATGTGCTGATAAGAGAAAGATACATCGTAGGCGTTGTGCCCCATCAGCGCGCCGTGATCGGCTATAAAAACGAAAAGCGTGTTGCTGTACCAGGGTTGCGCGGCGGCATATTGCAGGAACCGGCGGAGGCTCCAGTCGGCAAAATGAGTGGCCTGCTGGGGCAGATCTTTATGCTTCGGTACATAGCCGCTGTTGGTGGGAATGGTGTAGGGCCCATGGTCGGTGCCGGTCATGAAGGCTGCAAAGAAGGGTTGTTTTTTTGCCGCAATGCTGTTGAGCAGCGGAATGGAAAAGCGGAACATAAACTCATCCGGCACGCCCAGCGTACTCAGCACCTCGCTGGATGGATAATCTTTTTGGCCCACAATGCGCTCCATACCATTGGCCGACAGGAAGCCGCTCATATTATCAAACAATTCGTCGTGCGTAGTAAAGAAGAGCGTGCTGTAGCCTTCGCGCCGCAGCCACACCGGCAGGGCGTCTATACGGGACACATGCGCGGCCTCCATCGGATGGCGCTTCATCAGGGCGGGGTGCCCCAGAAGGGTGGCATAGATGCCGTTGTAAGTATGCAGCCCTGCGCTCCAGATATTATCAAAAGCCCACGATGCACCTGCAAGGCTGTCAAGGAACGGTGTGAGACCTTCGGTATTTCCATAGCGTCCCATCTTGGCAGTGCTCATGCTTTCCATCATCACCACTACCACATTTCTGCCCTGCAAGGCCCGCGAGGGCGTATCCATCCGCGCAACAGGGGAGATGCGGGGGAAGCGGCTGTCTGCGCCCAGCAAGTCAGCCGTGGTTCTTAGCGCATCTTCGTCTGCAAGCCAATGCAGCCGTGCATTTTCGGGCTTTCCTTCATCCTCCAGCGACTTCATGAAAGAGAAAACGGCATTGAGGCCAAGCGCACTGATGGTGGGGTCGTCGGAGATATAGGCTGCTCCGGGAACGATGGGCGACTTCTGCGCCAGACGCCCGCGGATGCCCAGAAAAATGGCCCCGCCTAATAACAGAAAGACCGGCGTATAGCGCCAGGCCGGTCGGGTGGCGGCTATCTGCAGCGAAGCAACATGCGCTCGGCAGATGCGGCGCAACAGCACCAGAAACACAGTAACAACACCTATCCACAGGAAAACATAGCCGTAATACTGCGGCTCCCCAAGCACCATCCGGATGCCGAAAGAAGCGTGTGCCTTCCACGCAAGCACAGTGTTGTCGAGGCGCGCACCAAACTGGTTGTAGAAAGGAAGGTCGGCGGCGCACAGGAGAAAGGCAAGCGGAAACACCACGCCGAGAAACAGATAACCGGCGCGCAATGCGCCCCTTCGCAGCCAGCCCGCGAGTACAAGCAATCCCAGAAACATAAACGGCACCGCAATCAGGTAACATGTAATAACGGTATCGAAGCGCACCCCTATCCACAGCGCGGCAGTAAGGAGCTTTGCCCGTTTGCCGCAGGTATAATGGATATCACCGAAGTGCTGCGCCAGCATCCACAGCCGGAAAACACCAAAGCAGGTGATGGCCAGCAGGTAGATAAATAAGAGATAGCGCGCATCAGGACGGCGCTTCGGCAGCATAAAAAAAGACATACACACCCCCCGTAGGCAAACGGAAGTGCAATGATAATATAAAAAGGGGTTGTTGGAATGTATGAAGTGACTTTGCCGGGAAGCTGATATTAACGATTGCGGCAAAAGTTACTTTTGCCGCATCCTGCAACACCAATATCTTTGTGCCTCCTTTTCCCTATAAACTTTTCCCTAAGCTCTTTTTTCATTCCTGCTATGAAGAGAAATATTGCCTTCATCTCTGAAAACGCCTCGCCCCTCAATACGACTGAGGGCGCAGAAATCAGCGGCCAGAACGTGTATGTGGCCGAACTGGCCAAAGCACTTGTTGCGCTCGACTATCAGATTGACATCTACACGCGCCGCGATAACCCCGAACTGCCTGATGTGATGAATCTGACGCCCGGAATCCGGCTTATTCATATTACTGTCGCCCCGGAACATCTGCAAGGAAGCACTCAGACGTCCTACATGCAGGCTTTTATGGATGAGATGCTCGTATTCATTCATCAGCAACGGCTGAATTATGCGGTTATTCATGCGCACCACTACACTTCTGCCTGGATTGCCATGCGCATCAAGCCAATATTGAATATTCCTTTCACTGTTACCTTTCACACGCTGGCCTTGGTGCGTCAGCAACATGAAGTGGCTGCTGATGATTCGCTGGAGGAGAGCATTCTGATAGAGCGGGAAATCATTCAAAATGCCGATGCAATCGTGGCGGAATGTCCGCAGGACCGGGTAGATCTGATGCAGCTTTACAATGCAAACCCGGCAACCATTTCTATGATTCCGTGCGGCTTCAGTACAGCGGAGTTTTCGCCTGTTGACAAGGATGAGGCTCGCGCGTATCTGGGGCTTCCTGTTCACGAGCGCATTGTTTTGCAGGTGGGCAGGATGGTACCGCGTAAAGGCGTGGACAACGTCATTCGCGCGGTAGCGCTTGCGCAGCAGCAGGTAGCCGACCTGCGGCTTGTGATTGTGGGCGGCCCTACGGATCAGCCCGACCCAAAAATCTCTCCTGAAATTGACCGCCTGCAACAACTGGCGCACCATTTAGGAGTTAGCCGCCGGGTTTCGTTTGCCGGACGCAAAGACCGTGACCTGTTGCGGTACTTTTATTCTGCCGCTGATATTTGTGTTTCTACGCCGTGGTATGAGCCTTTCGGCATTACGCCCGTTGAGGCCATGGCTTGCGCCAGACCTGTTATTGGTTCTGAGGTCGGCGGCATTAAATACAGCGTGGTGGATAGCACAACTGGTTACTTGGTGCAACCTGAAGACCCACAGACGCTTGCCGACCGGATGGCAAGACTGCTGAACGACGAAGATCATCGCCAGAGAATGGGCAGCGCAGCTTTAACCAGAGTAAACATGTATTTCACCTGGCAAAAAGTTGCCTTTCAAATGGATGCCCTTTACCGTCGCATGATAAAGCAAGTTGGAGGCATGAGTTGGATGCAGTTCTCCGTAAAATAAATTAAGATGATTCATAGCGTGGTTTGGCAAGTCTTTAAAGACTTGTCAAACCACGCTATCTTCTTTTTAGAAAAACACCACCCGGTAGCGCCATGCGCCGCGCAAATGCCAATAGACGGATGCAAAAGGAATAGCAAGCGAGGTGATGACCATTTCCAGAACATGGCCCGGCGCGAGCGAGGTACGCCACAGGCGGGAGCCGATAAGCCACAATGTAAGAAGCAGCCACGCAACGCCTGTATACATCAAAAGCTGATCGTTACGAATCCAGAAAGCTGTGAACGCCGTGAGTGCGGAAAGCACAATGGCATAGTAATGCAGGGCGGGGCGCGGTTGAATATATTTGCGGTAATATGCCGGAAATTTGCGGTAAAGCAATGCATTAAAAACCGCTTTGCGCTGCTCCCAGATGCTGATACCCCAAGGTGCTTCGCGCACCGGATGCACTACCACCGCGCCGGATACGTCCTTAATAGGAATTCTTTGTAAAAGCAGCCGGAACTCCAGATCGTTGTCCGCACGCCACGTAGCAGAGTAACGCTCGTCAAAACCGTCCACAGATACCAACGCGGCACGGGTACAGCAGCAATTGGCTGTAACAAAATCTGCCTTTTCCAGCTTCGCCATCCGGAACTCATAATCCGTAGGTCGTGCCGGATGAGGAACAACGATTTTTCCGGTGTAAGCAATCAGGATTTCGCCTCTATAATGCTGCCAGTAAGCGGAAAGCCACTCCGGTTCAGGCACGGTATCATCATCGGTAAAGACAATGAGCGCACCTTTTGCCAACTGCCAACCCATATTGCGCGCCGCTGCCGGCCCTGCCTGCTCATGAAGATGCAGCCCCTGAAGTTGTAGCCCGGTTCCGGCAAATTGCATAACTACTTCGCTGACTTTTGCATCCGGACCGTCGCTCACCACAATCACCTCAAAATCCGACTTCGGAAACGACTGCTCTGCAAGGGCGCGCAGGCATCTCTTCAGCAGGTCAGGCCGACGATAGGTGGGAATAACGACAGAAATCTTCACCGACATAAAAAAGTTCTTTTTTAAACACCACTCTTTAAAAACGGACATCAGAGTCACCTATTCTCAACAGTTTAGGACGCTTTCTGTGATCAAAAGCACCCATTACACCTTAATACGCCTAAGAATAAAGAGAAGGCAGCTCTGCGAGATACGATTTCGGGAGGAAATTGGTTTTGAGTTCTTCCTGAGAGGTCTTGTGCTTACAAATTTCCTGCTACCCGACACGAGGATACAAGTGCCCAACCCGACTTTGAGGCTGAACCCACCCTTTTTTGAGGTCGGAAGCACCCTTTGGCTTTTTTGGAGAGTCCCCTAGAAAGGACATTAAAAGTCATGATGGCTTGAAGCATTCTCTTGAATAGAAGCGTTGTTAGCACAGACGTCGGGAGAGACGAAAGATTATCCACACAGAATACTGGTTTTTCGCAATCCTTTTATTCTCCGGACAGGCTCTTATCCGGCGGGAATTCGCACAAAAAAAGGGATGGAGCTTATTCGCTCCATCCTAACAGGCTTCTCCTTTATCAAAACGACTAGGAATCAGGCTTGTCCTTGTCTCCCTTTGGCGGCTCTTTCTTTTCCCCTCTCGGCGGGCGCGGCTGCTGCGGTGCACGAGCCCCTTCCGTCCTGGGTTGACGCGGCGTTTGTGGCTGCGTCTCCTTCTTAGGTTGCTGCGGCGGTCTTGCCTGTTGTCTGGAGGCTTCCGGTTTCTTTACGGCAGCCTGCCCTTCCTTGGCTTCTTTCGGTGGCGTTGCCCCTTGGCGCTCCGCGTCTTTCTTCCCCTTCTTATGCCTCTTATTGTTCCGCTCCAATGCCCGCAAGGACACTTGTCCTACGTCGTTCACAAAGGAGCTTTCCACTTCTCCGCCGTCGGCTTCTGTATGTTTTTCAATCACTACCGCACCAATGTCTTCCGGGCGAATGCCTTCTTTGTTCATCGCTATGATCTCGCGCACCCTTTCCAGCGCCAACGGATATTGCCGCGACGAGCCGGGCAACGTGTACCACATGAGGTTGCGGAAGATGTCTTTTTTCTGGAGAAAAGCAATGCCTTTGCTTACCTCCAGCTTTTCCGCACCCGATGGAAACGCTTTCAGCGCATCCATATACGTATCCAACTCATAGTTAAGACAGCACTTGAGCCTTCCGCACTGTCCGGCCAGTTTCACCTGGTTGATGCTGAGGTTTTGGTAACGCGCTGCACCGGTATTTACAGCCTTGAAATCGGTAAGCCAAGTGCTGCAACACAACTCACGGCCACAGGAACCAATGCCGCCTACTTTACCGCTTTCCTGCCGCGCGCCGATCTGGCGCATCTCCACCCGTGCCTTGAATTCGGTTGCGTAAATGCGAAGAATATCCCGGAAATCCACGCGCTGCTCTGCGGTGTAATAAACGGTCACTTTCTTGCCGTCGGCCTGCACTTCGGCTTCCCCAATCTTCATGTCCAGCTTGTGCTGTCGTGCCATGGCGCGGCATTGCACCAACACTTCCGGCTCGCGGGCTTTCTGCTCGTGATAGATTTTCAGGTCGTCTTCCTGTGCGGGGCGAAGCATCTTTTTCATTTCCGCTTTCTCGTCCACGCCGCGCTTTTTCATTTGCAGCTTCACCAGCTCGCCCGTCAGCGAGACCAATCCTACATCAAAACCGCTCACGCCTTCCACGGCTACCCAGTCGCCTTTCTCATATAAGAAATCGCCGGGGTTGCGATAAAATTCCTTCCGGCTACCTTTATTAAAGGAGATTTCCAGAATCGGATACGGACGAAGTCCGTCATAAGCGGGCATATCCGCCAGCCAGTCGTGTACGTTCAGGCGGTTGCAGCCACCAGAGCTACATCCGCCATTGCTTTTGCACCCCGACGGCTTGCCATCGTGTGTGCGGGAGCCGCAAGAGCCACATCCCATAATTACCTCAGAATTTATATACACAACAAAACAAGCATACAGCTATTTTGTTGGAAAAGTTAGAAAAGAAGTCGCGAAGATACGCCGTTGTTAGCGTCTTTCTGCGGCTGTTCTAGGCCGCAACCCGCGCGTGCGTACGCACAATCCGCATTAGTTGAATGCTCAGCGCATGAAACTGGATTTTGCCGTTTACGTTTCCGGCAATTCGGTGAATCGTATCCGCAATCGCTTCGTTCATCGCAGCAATGCTTTCCGCGTTGGTGGCTTTATGGGCTGCCAGTTTTTTCACGAAAGCGGCTTCTTCCGCTGGAAAATGAAGCGGCGTTCCAGGTGCATAATGTTGCACGAGCGCGGCCTGCAACAGATGCGTGGCATACTGCAAAAGCGCCTTCACACCTTCGCGACCTTTCTTGGAAGTCTCGTCGGCAAAGCGCGTAACGGCAATTCCCTGCCCGGTGTAGAGGGCGTTGAACCAATCCCGGAAAGTGGGAAAGAAATCTTCGCCGCCGCCTTGCGCTAATTGCATCGCTTCGGCAAAAGAACCTTCGGCGTTGATGGCTGCAAGTCCGGCGGAGCGTTCATCCATCGCAATGCCTTTTTGCCGCAGTGCGGTGCTGATTTCGTTCGGCGAAAGCGGCGGCAGGCGAATGGTTTGTACGCGGCTGAGAATGGTTGCGAGGATGTTCTCCGTCTGGCTGCCGATGAAAATCAGATGCGTGCCTGCGGGTGGTTCCTCAATCAGTTTCAGGAGCATGTTTCCTTCCTTTTGAAGGTATTCCGCGCCCCAGAGAAGGAGAATTTTCCGTTCTCCTTCAAAAGGTTTGAGGCTGAGTTTCTCAATAATCTTCCGGCATTCGGCGGCGGTAATGTTTCCCTGTTTGTTGCCCGCGTCCATGGCTTGCAGCCAGTTGTAGAGCGTGTCATAGGGATTGTGGAGAACAAACTTCCGAAACTCTTTTGCAAAAACATCTGCCGTCAGGTTATCGCCTTTTATCTTTTCGGGCTTGATGAGCGGGTAGGAAAAATGCAGGTCGGGATGTTCCAATCGCGTCACTTTCCGGCAGCCGGGACAATGGCCGCAAGAATCCGTTTCGCCGGGATTTTCGCAGAAAAGGTATTGCGCGAGGGCCAACGCAAGTGGCAAAGCGCCTACGCCTTCCTGCCCAAGTAAAAGTATCGCGTGGGGCAACCGGCCTACATGGGCGGCGTGGAGAATACCGGTTTTAGCTTTTTGCTGCCCGACGACTTGTTGGAATTGCATGTGTTTTCTGTTGTTCTTTTTGCTTGACCTAAAGAACCAAAAATTCAAGGCATTCAAAGGCGAATCCTTCGGACCGGATGCCGCTTGCGCTACGAGCTTATTCTGCCTCAACAACTTATCTCCGAAAAAGAGGCAGAAAAGCTACTCCGCGCGGCGCGTCCTCCTTTCGCTGTTGAACGCCGGGTGGAACGCAAGCCAGCGGAATTATGAGCCCCTTTACCTCCAAGGAACCAGCTTTTCTACCCTACACAGTCCGGTTCCGCTTCCACCACATATAACCAATGCTTCCAATAGCAATGAGCGGCAACAAGGCAAGGTAAATAATGCCGCCATTGAGGCCGCGCGCCGAACCTTCGCTCAAGTCAGCAGCCGTTTTAGTGCAGACGCTACAGCCCTGCGCAAAAGCGTTGGAGGCAAGGATAAGAAGAAGAAGGGAAAAAAGGACGTGTTTCATATCGGGAGACAAAGGTATCAATGCTTAAACCTGCACTTGGGGAGAAAGTTCGGGGGCGTGTGGAGCTTTGAGATGCTTCCGGCATGTTCCGCAGCACAGTTCTCTTGTTTAGAAGCTGCTTTCTCGCTTATAGTTGAGTAATTCTTTCGCTTCGCAGTCCAATTCTGACAGGTAGCAGGGCAATTCTGACCTTACGCAGTCTGATTCTCTCGCTTAGTTGAGTAATTCTTTCGTTACGCAGTCCAATTCTGGCATTACGCAGCCCAATTCTGGCATTTGGCTAAGTAATCTTGATCATGTGTTGGGCTTCTAAAGGATAAAAACGAGCAACCAAGTCTCCTTTCCACATTTCTTACGCACAATTTTTCCCATTTTTATATACGGATGTAGCGTCTCCATGCCCTTACTACACTTTTCGGTTTTCTTTATTCCTTACTGATAATACGGGCTAATCATCCAATATACAATCGGCCCCGTAAGGCTCACGTACAGCCACAGCGGCCAGGTATAACGCGCCAGTTTCCGGTGCTTTTCGTATTCCCCGGTCAGCGCACGGTAGGCCGTGAAAAGAATGAATGGCAAAATGATGGCCGCCAGAAGGATATGCGTAGCTAACAATATAAAATACACGAGGCGCAGATTTCCCACCGCCGCCAACTCTGTTGCATCCACCACGCCGTCCAGATTACTGTCGCCAAAACGGGTGTCGCCGGCCAGCAAATGGTGAGCAATGTAGGAAAGGAGAAACAGCACGGAAAGGCCAATTGCCATCAGCATCACACCCCGATGCGCCACAAATTGCCGACGCTTGGCGGTGTATAAACCTGCTATCAACAATACCGAAACGAGCGTATTAATAACGGCATTTATCTTGGCAAATACGTGAATATCAAAACCGAGATTCACGTCCAGCTTCACTTTGGAGAGAATCACCACCGCTACAAAAACGATGATGGAAACTGAGAAAATAACGATGCGCGCGTTGCGGTCAGATTTGGGAAGAAGCGGAGCCATTTTTAATGAATAATGAGTAATGAAGAATGAATAATGTGGGGGTTGATTTATGCTTGTGAGGAAAGAGCAAATCGCATTGCTTTTCCATTAATCATTGTTCATTATTCATTGCCGGCGCCGCTCTTTCTCCAGCGAAAGCAGCACTATATCATCGGCGCATTTCTTTACCTGCTTTGGATCAAGGCCGTCGTAGTAGCCGCGAATATTGCGGTGTTTGTCCAGGAGGACGATCATCTGGCTGTGCTTCATATCGTCCATGCCGCCGCTGCCGTCGCCGCTGAAAAGCTTGAGTTCGTTGCGGAGATAATTCGTGGCTGCGGCTTTGTCGGCGCGCACAAACCACCAGTGGTCGGGATTGGCTTTGAAGCGTTCCGCATACGCACGCAGGGCCGGAACAGAATCCATTTCCGGCGTCGTGGTGATGGAAACGAGTTGCATCATCGTATCGTTGGAGCGTTGCGCCGTGCGGCGAAAGGCTTTCTGGATAAGCGCCAGATTGCTGTTCAGGCGCGGACAAACATCCGTGCAGGTGGCAAAAAACGCCGTTACCGCCACCACTTTTCCTGCCAAATTTTTGTTGATGGAAACCGGCTCACCTACCTGATTTACGCCCGTCAGGTCTGCTACAGAATGCCAAACGGTATCGCCCGGCGCTACCACTTTTTCCGCTACAAAATGTCCTGGCATTTTGAGGTGGTCTTTCTTCAACACTTTGGCAATCACAAAAAAGGAAAACGGTAGCAAAGCTGCTACCGTAATCCCTATCAGGAACTTTTTGTTGGACTTTTTTACAGCCATCTGCAAGGATAAATAAACGCGCTTTTACCGGAATTTAGGCGAAGTGGACGGCTCTGGTTTTGGGGAGGCGGGCGGCGAAACCTGCTCGGTGTTCTTACTTCCAAACCGGGTGGAATCGTTGGTATTCATCCGCAGCCAGAAATTACCGTCCGCCAGGAACGCGATGATGAACCACACAAACAAGACAAGCGGCATCAACACCACCGTAACAAAGTTCTTGAACTCGTCGCCGAGGTGCATGAACACCCGCACGATGTAGAACGCCTTCAACAGCGTCATGATGATAAAGAAGAAGTTGCGGATGCCGATGGGCATTCCCTTGTAGTGGCCGTAAAGACCGAGGCTTACTTCCAGAATGGTGATAACGGACAAGAGCAGCGTTATTTTCCAGATTTTGCGCACTTGCGTGCGGCTTGCCTCACCGTTCAGTTCGCTGGGATCGTGGTGGGCCAAGACACCGGAATAAAGCTTGGACTGGTCGCCTTCGTAAAGGGTTTGAGCGGTATCGGTATGCGGATTTTGCATGGAGAGGAAATGTGGTAATTAGGGAATGCGGCAATGTGCTTATATGCACCCGTTGAGTCTTTCTACTTTCTACTAACTACTTTCTACTTACAGCAGATAAAAGCAGGTGAATACAAACACCCAAACCAAATCTACAAAGTGCCAGTAGAGACCTACTTTCTCCACCATTTCATAGTGGCCACGGCGCTCGTAGGTTCCATTGATGGCGTTGATAAGAATGACCGCCAGAAAGCACACGCCACTGAATACGTGGAAGCCGTGGAAGCCCGTGATGGCAAAGAAGAAGTTGTAGAAATTATCCGTTGCTTGGAAGGCCGCAATCTTATTGGCCGCCAGATTTACGCTGGGGTTGAAGAAATGTTCAATGCGCTCCAGCGAGTCGGCAGGATTAGTGAACTGTCCCATCAGGCCGCCGTTTTGCATGCCTAAGTGCGTCCATTCCCAAGCCTGACAACCGAGGAACGCAAGTCCGCCGATAATCGTCCAGATCATCCATTTAATCACGCCTTTGCGGTCGCCATAGTGGCCGGCATGAACCGCCAACACCATCGTTACCGAAGAAACGATGAGGATAAACGTCATCAAGGATACAAACAGCAACGGAAGTTGCGCTTCTGCCGCAAAGAACGGGAAGGAGTGAAAGACGTGGTTCGGGTCGGGCCAGACGGCGGAGAAATAACGCTTCGTGCCATAGGCAATAAGGAACGCGCCGAAGGTGAAGGCATCCGAAAGCAGGAAAAACCACATCATGACTTTTCCGTAACTCACGTTAAAAGGCGAGCGGCCACCGGACCATGCTTTGGGCGGTTGGGCGGCGGGTTGAGAGAGGGGAAGGGTTGTTGCTTGTGCCATGCGAACGTAAAAAAGAGAGACGCAGCAAAGAGACGCTACGCGGGTGCAAATTTTCTTAAAAAATCACTGATTTGCGAGCAAAAAGACAAATAAATATATCCATAACAAGTCCACGAAGTGCCAGTACTGTGCAGCAATCTCCAGACCATTGGCAGAATAGACCTTTTTACTACGGCTCCACGAGCGCAAAACCACTATCGCCAGCGCCACAATTCCACCGATGATGTGCAGCAAATGCAGCCCGGCAATGATGAACAGAAAGGACTCGCTCGGATTGCCGTTTACGCGCACCGCTTGGGCCGGAACGCCTTGCGGGACGGTGATTGTGCCTGGTTTTCCGGCCTCGCTCATTACCACTGTTTGCTTCGTGGCGTAAAGCTTTTTAAAGCCTTCCATCTGACACACGCCAAACGCCAATCCCAGCGCCAGCGTACCGCCCACGAGCAAGCGGTAGCGCGGCATTTGCCGGGTTTTAAAAGCGCGTACTGCCAGTTGAATGGTAACGCTGGAAAGCAGAATCAAAACGGTAGAAACCCAGAAAACAGTGGGCATCTTGAAGTAGCGCCAGTCGCCCTGTGCTTGCCGCACGATATAGCCGCTCGTCAGTCCGGCGAACATCATGCCGATGGACGCCATCGCAATCCACAGCGCGAATTTGTGGGGGTGAATTCTTCTTTTGTTTTGGGAAGAAGCGGGTGAGGAAGCGGCGATAGACACGGGATTCTCTTAGATTTTATCAAACAAAAAAGCCAGCAGCACGAGCGGCAGGTAAATCAGCGAGGCAAACATCGTTTTCTTGGCCGAAGGCGCGTCGTTGCGCAGGTAAAAAACCACCGAGGCGTTCACCATATACACCGCAGCGAGCAAGGCCACGAGCATCCCCCAATCGCCCACCACGCCAAGAATGCGCGGCAAAACGGCCAGCGGAAACAGCGCAAGACTGTAAACAATGCATTGCAGGCCGGTAAAACGCGTTTTTCCGGCGCGCGAAGGAAGCAAACGGATACCCGCTTTTTCGTACTCGTCGAAACCCAGAAAACCGATAGCCCAGAAGTGGGGAAACTGCCAGAAAAACTGAATCAGAAAAAGCGCCGTTCCGCCCCACCCGATGCTGCCCGTAGCAGCCACCCAGCCAATGAGCGGCGGCAATGCGCCCGGAACCGCGCCCACGGCCACAGCGATGGGATGCACTTTTTTGAGCGGCGTATAAGCAAAAGCATAAAGCAGCAGGGAAAGAAAAGAAAGCGCGCCCGCCAGCGGATTGAACTGAAGTGTGATGATTGCCAGTCCGGCAAGCCCGGAAATAACGGCTACCGCCCATGCTTCTCCGGTTTGCATCCGTCCATCGGGGAGCGGGCGCGTTTTGGTGCGCTTCATCAGCGCGTCGGAGTGGCGCTCCAGGATTTGGTTGATGGTGTTGGCGCTGCCGGTAACAAGGATTCCGGCGGCGAACAGCGCCAGCAAATCGGGCAGATTAAAGCTACCCTGCGGCGACAACAAATAGCCGATAACGGAAGAAAAAACCACCAGCAGGCTGAGGTTGGGTTTCAGCAGTTGCGCATAATCCCGGACTTTGGCGGCAATGGCCGTGCTTTTGGTGGCGTCTAAAGTTTCTTCCCGCAGCATAGGGGTTTTTGAGGCGGCAAAAGTACGGCGGGAAAGAGATGCGGGAAATGATTTGTGGAAGGGGAAATGGGGAGTAGTTTTGGATCTAGCTTTTAAAACACTTGGAATGCAACGTTCGCCAAATGAAAGATTCATTCCTAAATGGATCGAGTATGCTCTCATAGGAGTATACATTTTATTCATCATTACTTGCTATTTGAATGTTATGCCGGGAAGTTTATTGGTAAGAATTTACTGCACAATATTCAACACGGATAGGTATTACCCGATTCTTATTTCTACCTGCGCTACTGCTTTTTTGGCTACTGTTGCTGTTATTGTACTTAAAATAATCAGATCATTTTCAAGAAAATAGTGTTATATGGCTGGTATAATGGAGCAAAAAGTTTAACTTTGGGTATGACTACGACTTATCAGGTGGACATTTTAAATCCCAAAGCGGCCCGACTGTTGGAAGACTTTGCTGACCAAACTTGATTGCAATAAAGGAAGTGAAAGTAAGTTGAAATAACTTCATAATTGTGACAGGGGTAAAAATTCAGAGAGCAAAATCTCTACTCAGAATACTTATGTTAAGTATTCTTTCGTCTATTGTTACAAATGGATTGGCCATATTTTTGCTTGAGCATTTGAATTATGCCGCTATTGGAATTGTCTTATGTTTCTCGTTATTAATTTCTATTGTAGGAATAGGAGCATTAATTGTAGCTTCTAAAAGATTGGCCCAAAGGCGCAATTTGTTTTGGATTTTGTTCCTTTCAGGAATTATGAACTTGTTATTCTGGTTCACAGCTTTACATGAAATCGGTGCTGCGCTGTAAAATTAACTCCGCCCCGTTTGGCGTAGCGGACTCGCGGCTCGGCGAAGGCTCCCGCCCTTAACCTGTCCCACAACTTTTTGTTTGTCAAGCGTACATTAGCAGACATGTTTGAATGTGGTCATCTTTCCTCTATCAGTGCCGAGTTTGAAGGGCTGGCTTTACCCGATGCCCGTTTTGGCAAGCGGGTTCAGCAGATGGCAAGTCAAATGGCGGCGCATCCGGGGGCTTCTTTTTCAGCCGCTTTAGGAACGGCTCTTCGTAAGAGCGCCCACCGTCTTTTTGGCTATCAGGACTTGGATTTGGGCAGTACTCACCGCAGCCGCACCCAAGACCGCATCGCAGACCAAGAAACGGTTCTGCTCGTAGAAGACACCACCGACTTGGTGTACCACCAAAGCAACAAGACGGGCATGGGACCTTTGGGCGGCAGGGCAGACGGCAAGACGCGTGGACTGAACCTGCACAGTGCTTTGGCCTTGAGTACTGAAGGACTGCCCTTGGGCATCGTGTCCCATCATCTGTTCACGCCCTCAGACCAACACAAAGGCAGCCGCCGGGAATCCATACCCATAGAGCAGAAAGAGTCTTACAAGTGGCTCCAAACAACAGAAGTCGCTAATGAACTGGCTGTCCGGCATCCGGGTGTTTGTTTTATCAAAGTAGGCGACCGGGAGGCGGACTTCTACCAGCACTACAGCCATCCCCGAATGGCGGGGGTGGAACTACTCGTTCGCCTTTCTCAGAAAAAACGTAAGGTGTATTATGAAGGGCAGGAGGTCAAAGTGGGCGATTTATCTGCGCTATTACCGGTAGCCGGGATGGGTGTTCTCTTCATCAAGCAGAAAGGCAAAGTCATAGAGAGAAAGGTATGCTACCGCTTTGGGCGGATACAGTTGCCGCCTACCGGTAGCGGTAAAACAAAAGCATCGGCACAAGCATCGGCACAAGCATCGGTGCAGGCGCAAGTAGTGACTATCAGCACCTTAGAGGGGGATAAAGACGCTTTGGAATGGTTGCTCTTAACCACCTTGCCGGTAAAGAAGGTGGAGGACTGTATGCGTATGGGCCATTATTATGCCTTGCGATGGACCATAGAACGCTATCACTTTATCTTAAAGTCGGGCTTAGGGATAGAGCGCACCCAGTTGCAGGATGCTCAAAGCATTGGTTATGCGTTGTGGATGTGGGCGGTGGTAGGCTGGTGGGTGCTGTTGCTGTACCGGCTTGGCAGGCTGCGGGCAGAAGAAGGAGCCGGTATCTTCTTTGAAACAGAAATTATAGAAGTGCTGCAACTCACCACGCCTAAACCTATCCAAACGGTGGCTGATGTGGTAAGAGCAGTAGGCGTACTGGGCGGGTTCCAGCCGTCCAAAAAGCAGCCCATGCCGGGTGAAAAAACACTCTGGACAGGAGTCAGATTACTGGCTGCTCAAATCAAAATTTATCAGGCCGCTAAGCAAAAATACGGGACAGGTTAAGGGCAGGAGCCTTCGCCGAGCCATAATTTTGGCAGCAATACATTATCCCACCCATGCCTCCCATCTCCAAATACTTCCACGCCGAAAAGTCCGAAAGCCTGCTTTTCATCGCCGTAGGCGTTGCGGCAATTGCTATCGGGCTGTATTTCTATCTGCAAATCAAAACGCCATATCACAAAGGGCTGGCTATTTCTCTTAGCCTCATTGCGCTTATTCAGCTTACCGTAGGCAGTACGGTTTTCGTGCGCAGCCCAAAAGACATTGTTCGCGTGCAGCAAATTGTGGAGAAAGCGCCCGAGCGGATTCGCACCGAGGAAATACCGAGAATGAAAACCGTAATGAAGAATTTTGTCCTTTACCGCTATGTAGAGCTTGCGCTTCTCCTTATCGGCATTGTGTTGGCCTTTGCCTTCGCGCCGCAAACTTTTTGGAAAGGCATCGGACTTGGTTTGGCGCTGCAATCGGGTATTATGCTCTTGCTGGATTATTTTGCCGAGAAGCGCGGGCAGGAGTATATGGAGTATTTGTCCGGCATTGGTTAGCAAAATTGCATTTAGAGAAAACAAAAAACGCCGAAGCTCTCGCTCCGGCGTTTTTTCTACCTAAAAAGATATTTAATTCTTCTGGAAAGAAGCGCCATACTTCTTGCTTCCTCCATCCAGGAACAGATAATACACACCCGGAGCCAGCGCGCTCACATCTGCTTTCGTTGTGTTGCCGCTTTGCGTAAACGTCAGGGCCGTGCGCTGTCCGCTGAGCGTGAAGGCATAAGCGTCCTGCACTTTCACGCCCGCAGGCAGCGACCATTCCAGCGTCGTTTGTGCCGGATTGGGATACACCACAATACGCTCTGGTGCTACGTTGGAAACGCCCAGCGGACTCGTGGTAAAGGAATCCATTGATGAAGCAGTCGTCGTGCCGCTCACGGTTGCCGTGAAAGCGTAATAGTATTTCGTGTTCGGCAGGAGGCTGTTCAGGTTTGCACTCACCGCAACAGGCGTAGTGCCGGAGCCGCTTGCCGGACTTGCTGCTGCCGTCAAGCTCATGGCAGACGTCGTGCCGTATTTCACACCGAAAGTAGCGGTGTTATTGGGCGTCACGCTTCCATTCACCGTTGCTGTTGCCGTAGTGATGGCCGTCGCAGAATTTGCGCCGAAAACGGGCGAAGTAGGCGGAGCGGGCAGCGTCGTGAAGTTCATAATAGCGCCCGCATTCGTTCCTAAAGAGCTACTCAACACCAAGCGGTAGAAATACTGGGTATTAGGAGAAAGACCGCCCAGGCTGCCCATAACTGCCGTAGCCGTTGTGCCAGTAATGGTGGAAGGAGAAGCGGTAGTGGTGAGGCCAAGCGCGCTGGTGGTTCCGTATTCAAAAATAGCCGTTACGCCGCTGTTGCCTTCGGCATTTGCGCTTCCGTTAAGGTCAACAGTCGTGGAAGTAATGCTCGTCGCCGCATTGGTAACAGCAGTAGGCTGCACAACAGCAACGTTGTAGGTAATCGTCGTTTGGTTGGGTATATCGCCCGGATCATCGGTGCCGTTGAGGTTCACCGCGTTGCCTGCAAAACGGAAGTTCACACTCGTGCCGCTGCTTGGAGCTGTCCACATAAACGTCCAGGATGCCGAACCGCCACTCATACTTTTAGGCGTGTTGTGACGGACTTCTGTTGTGCCTACCAATGCTGCGCCCGCACCAGCACTGCTCAACGTTCCGGCGGTCACCGACAGGTCAAAGCCCGCACCTGCCTTCGCGCTGTTGGTAACGGTAGCAGTCATGCTATAAGACTGTCCGGCCACCCAGCCCGAAGCCGGAATGCCGGTGATGGTCAGCATGGTAGCACCATTGTTGGGGCCATGGCAGCTACAGCCTGAGGTAGAACGCCCGTTGATGCCGCTGCTGTTGGACGAGAAAAGAACATAGGCAAACGGCAGCGCGAGCAGGCTGCTTCGGAGTGCCCAATTGCGGAGTTTTTGGGTAATTGTTTTGTGCATAAGAAATTGGTTTCAGGGCACAAAATAAGACGCTTCTATTACATTGTCAAGAGGCGCGGATTTTATTTTCCCCGCGTGGGTGGAAACGAAAAACGCTTCTCCGGTTTTAACACGCAGCCGGGTGAAAAGAATTTATCTCCTGAAAAGCAGAATTCCCTCCAAAAGACCCCTTTCCAACCTTTCGTTTTCCTTCCCTAACTTTTCGTTCTCCTTCCCTAGACTTCGGTTCTCCTTCCCTAGACTTCGGTTCTCCTTCCCCAGACTTTGGTTCTCCTTCCCCAAAGTCTGGGGAAGGAAGACGAGACTTTGGTTCTCCTTCCCAATGTTTCGTTTACCTTCCTCAATGTTTGGTTCTCCCTCCCCAAAGTCTGGGGAAGGAGAACGAAAGCCTTCGAAAGGTAAACGAAACGCTTCTAAGGAAGGCGAGCGCCTTCGCTAAGCCGCGAGAACGCTACGGCGGACGTAAGGGTCATGACTAAGGTTATTTACATGAAACGTGAAATTCAGACGTATAATCAGAGTAATCAATGATCGTCAGTACCCGATCGCTTCCTTGCCCATACCGGATGAAAAGTTGTGCGGCTCCCTCGTTATTATCTACCATTGGGTACAATAGCTTTGCTATGGCAGTCACAGTGGACAGCCTATTCCCTTCGTATGTGTATTTGTATGTGTTTCTAACGCCGCGTGAATCATTTTGGATGAGTTCTGTGAGTTGGGTTAGCCGATTTTGAGCGTCAAACTCATAGGTTAATGATCCTTCCTCCAGCAGTCCTCGATTCCCAAAGCGGGTTAGGTAGGTGGAATATTGCTGAAGTAGAGTATCGCGCTTGTACTTAAAATATTTTTCCGCCACCTCGCCGTTACCCTCGCTTCTACTCGAGACTACTCTTCCGGAGCGGTTCGTCCGTAACCTTGTCGTGATCATGGCTTTACCACTCACCGAGACAGTCCTATACAGCACGGCGGTAGGGGTCTTTGTAACCAGTAACATGTAAGTCAAAATCACGGAATCATTGACCGTATTTGTTATCCTGAACGTCTGCTTAGCCGCTTTCCTTGACACCAATGCCGTATCATATTGTGAGTGGTAAAACGTTTTCCCCAAGCCAGACGTGTGCACTTGTTCGGCTCTCACCAGCTTATCACTCTTTATAAATCGTTGCAAATATGTGGTATTACCCTTTGTGCTGACCATCACGACAGTATCACATGCAGGCATAAAAAACCTAGCATCGCCAAATACACGCCATGCGTCAAGGTCAATGGATTGTGCCATGCTGACCGTTTGTAACAACAATAAGGTTGCTATAGAGGCTACAGTGTGCTTGATCACTTGACTTCTTTCCATGGGTTTTCATGCTTCTAGGATGTGGCTGCCCGTTCTATGAATTCTGAGGCGAAAGCCTTGCGCGTAGGGACTTCGTCGCTCCCGATAGGCTATCGGGAGCGACGAAGTCTTCGGACTCCTCCAAAATTAAAAAACCCGGCTGCTCTCACAACCGGATTTTTTCAGGGCGACCCCATTATTCATTGTTCCTTATTCATTCTTCATTGCCAGCTTACCACAGCTTCACCCGCGCGCTGTCCGCCAAATACATTTTCTGGCCGGGCTGCACTTTAAAGGCCGTGTAGAAATCCGGCACATTGGGCAGCGGGCCGTTTACGCGCCATTTCGCCGGGCTGTGAACATCGGTAATCAGGCGGTTGGCCAGTTCCGCATCGCGGATTTGATAGAGCCAGCCCAGCGCATAGCCCAGGAAGAAACGCTGCATCGGGAGAAGGCCGTTAATTGCTTTGTTTTCCTTGTAGGCCGCCGTCATTTTAAAGGCATCTGCGCCCAACAGCAGCCCGCCCAAATCGGCCAGGTTTTCGCCCAGCGTCATGCGGCCATTGATGTGCATGGTGTCCACCGCTACAATATTGCTGAACTGCCGGGCCAGCACGTCGGCGCGCTTCTTAAATTCTTCTTCGTCCTTCTTCGTCCACCAATTCTTCAGGTTGCCGTCGGCATCAAACTGCCGGCCTTCGTCGTCAAAGCCGTGCGTAATCTCGTGGCCAATGGTGGAAGCGGCAGCGTAGCCATACACCAGCGCATCGTCCAGTTCCGCGTCGCGGCGACCCGGCACGGTGAAGATGCCTGCGGGCAACACAATCTCGTTGTTGGAAGGGTTGTAGTAGGCGTTGTAGGTCTGCGGCGTCATGTCCCACTCGGTGCGGTCCACCGGCTTGCCCAGCTTGGCGAGGGAATAGTTGTTCCACCACTGATTGGCCGCCATCATGTTTTCGGCGTAGGATTTCTTGCCAATCTGCATCGCCGAAAAATCTTTCCACTTGTCGGGATAGCCTACTTTTTTGGTCATCCGCGCCAGCTTGTCCAGGGCTTTTGTTTTGGTTTCCGGTGTCATCCAGTCCAGCTTCTGAATGCGGATTTTATAAGCCTCGCGCACTTTCTCCACCATATCGCTGTAGCGGGCTTTGGCCGTTTTGTCGAAATACTCCGAGGCAAAAAGCTGCCCCACGGCCTCGCCCATCGCGCCTTCCTGCGCATCCAGCACGCGCTTCCAGCGCGGGCGCTGCGACTCGGCCCCGCGAATGGCTTTTCCGTAAAAATCAAAGCGCGCATCTTCCAGAGACTTGTTCAGATACGGCGCAAAATCGCTGATGGTGTGGAAGGTCATGTAGTCCTTCAGCACGTCCATTTTCTCGCTGCCCACAATGCCGTCCAGCGATTTGTAGAACTCCGGCTGCCCCACAATCACGGTGTCCACGCCCTTTGCGCCGATGCCGGAAATCGTTGTTTTCCAGTCGATGCGCGGCGCTGTTTTTTGCAGGCCCGTTACGGCCATTTTGTTGTAGTTGGCATACGGGTCGCGCAGGGCTTCCACCGAGCGCGAAGCCTTTGCCAGCTTGGTTTCCAGCGCCAGAATCGCCTTGGCTTTCATTGCTGTCGCCGTGCTGTCTCCCCCACCCGCTGCACGCAGCATCTTGCCGATATACTTCTCGTAGGCCGCGCGGATGCCCACCGTGCGCGCATCAGTCTTCAGGTAATAATCGCGGTTGGGCATTCCCAGTCCGCCTTGCATCAGGTAGTAGGCCATAGACGCGCTGTTTTTCGCATCCTGACTGGCGCCTTCACCAAAGAAAACGCCCACGCCAAACTGATGCAGATAGGCGGCCACGCTCATCACGTCTGCCGGTGTGGCAACGGAGTTGATGCGGGTCAAAAACTCCTGAAGCGGTGCAATGCCGCCTTTTTCAATGGCTATGGTGTCGTTCGCGCTGCGGTAGAAATCGGCGATTCTGCGCTTCACGTCGTCCGGGTCGTCGGCTTTAACGGCGTCTTCATTAATGGCTTTTTTCCGGGTGTAGAGGTCTTCCATCACCAGTTGCGCAATGCCGTAGTTGGTTTCGTCGCCGGGGATGGGCGTCTTTTTAATCCAGCCGCCACAAGAGTATTGGAAAAAGTCGTCGCCGGGATTGGCGGTGGAGTCCAGATTTTCTATCAGAATATCGGGCTTCGGTTTGCCGTCGGCGGCGGCTTTGTTTTGGGTGGCGTTTTGGGTGCAGGAAGCAAGCAGCACGCCACAGAGCAGCGGGCCGGTGATTTTGGAGAAATTCATGGGCTGCAAAGATGGAACAGGACGCGGGAATTTTGGGGCGGGAGGGGAAAGGGGATTTTTTTGTCCACGAGTTTCACTCGTGGCAATTGCTATTGAACCCTTTCAGGGTTCCTTGCTTTTTGCGGATAATAAACGTCCGCCTTTGGCGGACGAATAGCAATTGCCACGACTTGCAAGTCGTGGAACAAAAAGACAGGCGTAGCCCCCTTAGCTATTCAATGAGTTTTGCGATTTCCTCCGCCAGTTGGAGCCCCTCCTGATTGAGTGCTACAGATGGATTTCCGTCGTAGCTGCCAGCCAGATGCAGCGATTTATAAGCGATGTCCAGTTTGGAGACCAACTTCTTGTCCCGCTGTCCTACCTCGCGTTGATACCAGGTAATGTCTTTTCTGTTTTTAGCCGGAGCCGGTACGCCTTTGCGTTGCAGCCACTCATCCAGCGCAATGAGCATACCGAGGTAAGCAAAGTGCGCACCTGATTTCACGTACTTAGAATCGATATAAAATTTGCCTTCTTTCCCCGCTTTTTGATATTGCTCTCTGGCATTGGAAAAATAGCGTTGCGCTTCTTCGTAAGGTGTCTGGCTATTTGTGGATGCAGTCATAACTACAAATTTAGGGCGTCTAAAGCAGCCCCTAATCTATCCTCCGCAAAAAATACTCTCTCGGCGGCGATACCATAATCGGGTATTTCTCCAGCGTCACGTCGGAGGAATCCAGCCCGAAGCTGCGCTCTTCAGAAAGGCTGTATTTCTTCAGCTGGAAATAGCCGCGCATCACCATTTTTTCCAGCAACGGCAGGGCATTGTCGCGGGAAAGGATTTTCTCAATCACGATGAAGCGGAAATCTCCCACCACATTGTTGTTGCGCAAAGACTCATAGCGACTCACCACGTTCACCTCCTTGTTCTGCACCATCTCCTCCACCACTTTGCGGAACATGCTTTGGATGCGATGCTCCACCCGGAAGCCCAAGCGGAATTCTACGCGGATGATCTCGTTTGGAATAATCGTCTCCACGGAGTATTCCATCGTGTACGGGTCGTCCATGATGTGGACGTGGACAAACCAGTAGATATCGGCGCGCTTCGGCTTGCGGTAAAGGATAGAGAAGATGACTTTATGCTCAATCTCGCGCGGGTTGTCGGCGCTCGTCAGATAGACAAGGTGCGTGGCGTATTTCGGAATGGTGCGGTCGTTGCTCACTTCCTGAATGATGGGAACATAGTCTTCCAGACGCACAAATTCCACGTAGCGGTTCTTGATTTTCCGGCTGCGGAACCAGGTGTACATCACCAAAAACAGAAGGGTACCGATGATGACCGTCACGTAGCCGCCGTGTTCAAACTTCACCAAGTTGGCTGCGAAAAAGGAAAGCTCAATCGTAAAGAACACCGCCACATACAGCGCCACAGCGGCTTTATGAACGCGCAGCGTCAGCATGTAATAGGCGAAGAGCGTGGAGGTCATCAGCATCGTAATGGTGATGGCCAGTCCGTAGGCCGCGTCCATGGCTTCCGACTTTTTAAAGAACAGCAGAATGCCGATACAGCCCACCAGAAGCAGCGCGTTGATGCCGGGAATAAACGATTGCCCGCGCTCGGCAGAAGGGTAGTTAATCTTCATGCGCGGCCACAGGTTCAGCTTAATAGCTTCGGAAATAAGCGTGAAAGACCCGGAGATAAGCGCCTGCGAAGCGATGATAGCAGCCAGCGTGGCAATGCCTACGCCGAAAGGAAGAAACCATTCGGGCATTAAACGGTAAAAAGGATTCTGCCCTTCCGCTGTCCATCTTTGGCCTGTTACCGTTAGCAGGCTCGCGCCTTGCCCGAGGTAGTTGAGGATAAGGCAAATCTTCACGAAAATCCACGAGATGCGGATGTTGCCGCGTCCTACGTGGCCCAAATCGGAGTAAAGTGCCTCGGCTCCCGTTGTGCAGAGAAACACGCTGCCCAGAATCCAGAAACCGCTTGGATAATGCGTCAGCAGGCGAATGGCGTAGTAGGGATTAAAGGCTTTAAGGATAGAGAGGTCATCGGTAATATGCAGCACGCCAAAAGTGGCCAGCATCAGGAACCAAACCATCATAATAGGCGCGAAAGCCTTGCCGATGTTGGCCGTACCAAACTGTTGCGAGAAGAACAAGGCAGCGATAATGCTGATGCCGATGCCCACGATGACATGGGTTTCAATATGCCCCAGCGACTTGATATTTTGCAGTCCTTCCACCGCCGAGATCACCGAGATGGGCGGCGTAATCATGCCATCCGCAAGCAAGGCGGCACCGCCGATCATGGCCGGAAATACCGCCCATTTCCCCAGCCGCCGCACGAGTGCAAAAAGGGAAAAGATGCCGCCTTCTCCCCGGTTGTCGGCGCGCAGGGTGAGCATCACATATTTGATGGTGGTTTGCAGCGTCAGCGTCCAGATGATGCACGACAAGGAGCCGATAATCAGTTCCGGGCTGATGACCTTGCCATTGCAGATGGCGTTGAAAACGTAGAGCGGCGAGGTTCCGATATCACCAAAGACAATACCGAGGGCAATGAGCATACCGGCAGCGGTAGCCTTATGGACGTGCTTTCCCACGAGGAAGAAGGGAGATGGTTCTGAAAAAAGAGGGCAAAAGTAGTGCCGTTGGGAGCTAAAGCTGTTGGAATGGCTAATTACCACGCCCTTTAGAGCGTGGTGGCAGAAAACAAAATACAGCGCAAGTCTTTAGCTGTAAGCCTTCCATGAGAATCTCTTTTTCAAAAGGCGCTAAAGGGCTAAAGCCCTCCGCTGTGCGTTGAGCTATACTTCCACGCCCTAAAGGGCGTGGCAATTAGGAACCTAAAGGGTGTGACAATTAGTGCTAACCAAATCATGCATGAATATGACCCATGACTTATGACCCATGGCTTACCGTCTCATGCATCGCCGGAACATACACCTTCCCACAATCCAAACTTTCTAACCGCTCCCGAAACGCTTCCTGCACTTCCGGCTCGCCATGCACCAAGTAGATTTCCGGCTTTCCTTCTTGACAGGAGAGCCAGTGGATAAGATCGCTCGCGTCGCCATGCGCACTCATGGAATCCAACTCGGCCACGTCGCAGCGTACTTCATATTCATCGCCGAAAATGCGCACTTCCTTCGCGCCCGCTTTTAGTTTGCCGCCCAGCGAATGCGGGTCGCAGTAGCCGACGAGTAAAATCTTGTTTGCCTTATTCCCAATGCCGTTGCGAATGTGGTGGCGGATGCGCCCCGCCTCGGCCATGCCGGAAGAAGCAATGATGATACAGGCTTCCTTCACCAGGTTGATGTGCTTGGAATCGGCCACCGACTGCGTGAAGTGCAGCCCCGGAAAATCAAAAACATCGTCATCGGTGCGGAGTTGCCGTTGCACTTCGCGGTTGAAATATTCGGGGTAGGCTTTCAATACGCGCGTCGCTTCCAAAGCCATTGGGCTGTCCACAAAAACGGGCATCTTCGGCAGCAGTCCTTTGTTGTAAAGGTCGTTTAGTTGGAACAGGATTTCCTGTGTCCGTCCAAGACTGAAAGCGGGAATAATCAACTTGCCGCCCTTCTCCACGCAAGTATCATTGATGTGCTTCAACAGGGCCTCTTGCGTGTGCTGTGCTTCGGGGTGTTCATTATTTCCGTAAGTGGATTCCATAATAACGATGTCCGCCTGCGGAAACGGCTGTGGCGCACACAAAAGCGGGTCGCGGTATTGGCCAATGTCGCCGCTAAAGGTGAGGTGTACTGTTTTCCCGTTTTCCTGAATGGAAAGATTCACCGCCGCGCTGCCCAGAATGTGGCCCGTGTCAGTGAAATGCAGCGTCACGCCCGGCAGGATTTCCCCTTCTTCTTTATAGTCCAGTGTTTGAATCAAGGGCAGGGTTTCCACCACATCTTCGGTAGTGTAAAGCGGAAGTACAGGCGGCGTGTATTCCTTTTCATCCTCACGTCTTTTATTGGCGTAGCGCGCATCGGACTCCTGAATTTCGGCGGAGTCGTGGAGGAGAATGCCCATCAGCGACTGCGTGGCCGGCGTACACCAAATGGGGCCGCGAAAACCGTCTTTCACCAGTTTTGGCAGCAGTCCGATGTGGTCAATGTGTGCGTGGGAAATCACGACCACGTCCACTTTCTCCGGGTCAAATCCCCATTGCGCGTTCAGCACGTCGGCCTTGTCGCCCATGCCCTGAAACAGGCCGCAGTCTAAGAGAATTTGTTTTCCGTTTTGGGTATGAATGAGATGCTTGGAGCCGGTAACGGTGCGTGCCGCGCCGTGAAAAGAGATTTTCATTTTTGGGAGAGAAGTTTGGGAGAGACTGTAATATCCTCGCAGAGGCGCAAAGGTGTTTCAAAACCGTTCCAGCAACCGACAGAACTTGTGGGTTGTAACATGGTGTCATTCCGACGAAGGAGGAATCTCATCCCTGCTATGAGATTCCTCCTTCGTCGGAATGACCCACATTATAGGAAAAGAAAAAGCCCCAACCAAAAACGTCAGGGCCTTTTCTTCAAACAGCATTTTTACTTCTTCACCATGGACTGAAACGTTTTTTCTTCCACCACGAGCGGGTACTTCTTCCGCAGGTTTTCGTTCCAAGTCTTTTCCAGATAATCCTGGTATTCCGCCACCACATAGCCGCGTGCTTCAGCCAATGTCTTCGGCTCGCCGGCATTTACAAAACGCTTCACGTACACCACGCCAAATGTGTTATCAGTGTTGGTTTTGATAGCCGACGGTTTGCCCGCAGTCAGTTGGCCTTTAGAGAAATCAGTGAAGCGGCTCCACTCATATTTGCCGCGCTGCGCCGTTACGGCTCCCGGCGCGGCGGGCGTGTTGAATTTTTCCAGGAGCAGACGCTCCTTCGTCGTGTCCATACTGTTCTGCATAATCGCCAGTGCGTCTTCGGCGGTCTTGCGGTCTTTAAACCGATACACCGTTCCTTCAAAGCCATCTTCCCAGCGATACTTGTCTTTGTGGCCTTCGTAGAACGTCGCCAGTCCGGCGCTGTCTTTGCTCGCCTTGCTCCACACGTTGCGATCCATCAGGTCAAAAAGCAGAATGCCGTCGCGGTATTCATTGAGCAAACCTCGAAACTCCGTGTTTTCTTTTTCCAGACTTTGAATCTGGAAATCGTTCAGCACCGAGGCGGAATACATGTCAAACAACTCGCGCAACGCAAATTCTTTATTGCCCGTAAGGTAGTTGTTGGCGCTCTCCGCCGCAAAGCGTATAAAGTCGGCAGCCGTGTACGTTTTGCTACCGATAGTTAGCAGCGGTGTTTGGTCATTGGCATAATCTGCGGCGCGGAAGCGGCCTGCTCTCTTGCCTGTATCGGGGATGGCGCGCGTCACCTGCGCAATCACTGTGTTCAGGTTTTCGCTTAGCTCTTTATAGTTGTATCGCGCTTTTACGCCCGCAGTGTAGTTCTCCTTTGCAATGTTTCCGCGCGCATCGTTCTCTACTTTACGGCGCAGTTCGTCGCGCACCGAGTCGTAGGGCTTCATCGGGATTTTACTTACCAGTTTCAGCAAGTGAATACCAAATTCCGTCTGTATGGGCTGCGAAAGGTCACCCGGATTTTTGAGAGCGAAAGCTGCCTCCTCAAAAGCGGGAACGGTGCGGCCCACGCCAAAGGGTTTCAGGAGGCCGTTGTTGTCTTTGCTATACCGGTCTTGGGAATATTTTTTCACCGCATCATTCCAGCTCATGCCGGCAAGAACGTCTTTGCGGGCGCTGTCAATGGTGCGGCGCGCGGCGGCTATGCCTTCGTCGCCTTTCGACTTTAGCGTTACGGCCATAATCTGCGCCACTTCTACTTCTCCCTGTGCCGGTTTGCGGTTCATCACCTTCAGGATGTGGTAGCCAAACTGCGTGCGGAAAGGCTTTGCGATCTTGCCCACCGGCGTGTTGTAGGCCATGTTCTCAAACGGATACACCGTTTGCAGCGCGGTGATGTATCCCACAACGCCGCCCCGGGCCTTAGAGCCGTTATCGGCAGAGAATTTTGCGGCGAGCGCCCCGAAATCTGCCCCTTTCTTAGTGGCCTCTTTGTAAAGGCTGTCGGCCTTTTGCCACACCGCCGCCGTGTCGCGCGCAGATGCGGGCAGGGAGACAAGAATGTGCGCCACTTCCACCACGGTTTTGCGGCGGTCATAGGCTTCGGCCACCAGTTTTTCGGTAGTAGAAGGGTCGCTGATGTAAGAGCGCGAAAGTTGGCGGCGATAGCTTTCCATCTCGCGTTGCAGGGAAGGAGCCGTGTCTAATTTCTGGGCTTCTGCCTCCGCCACTTTCATGCGGAAAAGGCTGTACAAATCCAGATAGTCGCGCAGGGCTTTCTCCGAAAGATCCGCTTTTTTCTGGACGCCGTTTTTCTGATAAACGCGCAGGAAATCGGGTTTGGAAACCGGCTGTCCGCCGTAGGTGAAAAGGTTTTGCGCCTGTGTGGAAAGCGCAGAGCCAACAAGCAGCAGACCTGCCAGAAGGGTTTTGGTCATAGAAAGTAGAAAGCGGTTAGTAGAAAATAGAAAGCCTTTCGTAGCGGTCTTTCTGATTTCTTGAAATTTCTCTTTGGGGTTTGATAGGAGCGCGCCAAGAGGCGCGTTCTTTCTTTCAAAATTCTCTTTGTTTTTGCCTCTATGGAGAACGCGCCTCTTGGCGCGTTCCTACCCTATCGTCTTTTGTCTTCCTAGCTCTTCCCTGCTGCTGCTTTCTTCTCCAGCATCTCAATTACTCTTGGAATGGTGAGGTAGTCGAGGCGCTTGCCCTGAATGATTTTGCGCTCGTCGAGCAGGTAGATAACTGGCGTGCTGTAAACGTCGTATTTGGAGCGGTAGCCCGACGTGTTTTCCGGGTCCCAGACGTTTATCCAGTCTTCAATGTGGTACTTGGCGATAAATTCCTTCCACACCTTCTCCGACGTCTCGGTGCGCACGGCAAAAATCTTTGTTCCTTTTGCTTTCAGCACTGCGCGGTACATGCTGTCCAGTTTCGGCATCTCGGTGATGCAGTGGCCGCAGTCGGGAGAGAAAAACACCAGTACAGTGTATTTTGCTTTCACATCGGAGAGGCGGATTTTCTTTCCATCCACCGTTATCATTTCAATGTCCGGTGCGAGCTTCCCAATCATATTCGGGCCGATTTTGGAGATGCGATCAATGTATTTCTGTACCGACGAATCGGGCAGCCAGGTCGCGTCGCCGCGCGCGTAGTATTTCTCCACCATGTGCACGAAAGCCGCGTCCATACCCATGTATTTGCTGCGCTCGGCAAACTGCGTAATCCACGAAAGCGTGTAGTTAAACAGCTGCTTTTGTCCGCGCGTGGCGGCCAGCATCCAGTCGGCTTCTTTGGTTACGCTGTCGGGAACAGGAACGACCAGATTGGTGAAGTATTCTTCCAGCTTCGCGTCGTAGATAGGCGTATGCACCAGCCGCTCGTCTTTGAAGTTGAAGCCATCCCAGAAGTGGGCCTTCATGTATTTATAGGAGAAAGTAGAGTCCGTTTTTCCCTTCGCGTCTTTCGGCGGGGTAGGAATTTCCGGCACTTCCAGCGCGCTCACAATAGAGGCCAGCAGCGTACCGGGATATTTCTTCACAAGGCCCCGGCGGTAAGCAATCAGTTCCTTTCCGAGCGCCCCTTTCTTTTCAATCACCGGTGTGGAATCGGCTTTGGTTTTGGCAGCGGCCAATTGGGAATTATAGGTCGTCAGTCGCGAGCTGTAGTCCACCAGATATTGCTGATATTCCTGAAAATGGTCGTTTTCGGCAGAGCCTTTAAAGGAGATTTTGTTAGGCGTTTCCTTGCTGGTGATGTCCACACTAAAGTCGTCGCCATTGTTCAAGAGCACTTCGTTGAAGGTGCGCATGTCCGACGGAATAAGCATGTAGATGCCGCCCACAAGCTCTTCTTTGGAAAAAAGAACGCCGTCGCCTTTTTTGTTCAGGCGCACACTGTCCACCTTATAAATCGTGGGCAACCCCTTCCCAAAATACTTGGCAAGCAGGATGCTCGTGTCTTTAAGGTCGGTGTAGTGAACCTGGATTTTATAGCCGTTCCGGGCCTGTGCGGCGGTGGTGGAAAGCAGCAGAAAAGCGGCTGCAAAAAAGTATTGGAAAAATTTCATAGCAAGTGCGGGCGCAAAAATAGCGCATTCGCATAGACAGCGGAAAAGAGAGAAAGGTTTGCAGCAGCGGAAAAGGGAAATTTCGCCTTTTCTTTTATCCTTCTCACAACCATTCCCCCCTCTATTCTTATATCTGTTAGGGCTGAGCGAAGGTTCTATAAGCCCTTACAAGGGTTGCGTACAGCCTTACGAAACTCTTGTAAGGCTGTACGAGACTTCCGTAAGGTGTACGAAGGTTGCGTAAGGCTGTACGAGACTCCCGTAAGGTTGTACAAAGGTTGCGTAAAGGCTTACGGAAGTGTCGTACGGGCTACGAGGCTCTCGTAAGGCAGTACGAAAGTTGCGTAAGGCCTTACAGAAGTGTTGTAAGGCTATACAAAACCTTCGTACAGCCTCCTAAGAGCGTTGTAGGGCTGCACAAAAGCCCTGCTTCTTCTTATTAAAATTTAATTACGCTCGCTTATCCCTTCCAACGCCGCTTCCAACTGCGAGAACATCTGCGGCAGCGTCTCTAAATCGCAAGTGCCTACACTGATGCGATACCAAGGGTCGGTGCGCGATGCGCCAAAGGCATAGAAAGGGGTAACGGCCAGCTTGGCTTCGCGGAGGAGATAATCAGTTACTTCTTCCTGCGTTTGCGGCCCGTGCGGTACGCGTCCGGCAAGGTCAAAGCGGGCGGTGAGGTACAAGCCGCCCTGCGGGTGAATGGCATCCACCGGATGACCGGCGGCTTTCAGCTTTTGCAGGCCGTCGTAGATGCGCTGAAGGCGCTCGTGGAGGCGCGCGCAAATGTCTTTCAGGTAGATGTCCAGCGCCTCTGTATCTTCCAGAAAGCGCGCCGTAGCCACCTGTTCCGCCATCGGTGCCCATGCACCAATGTGCGTAAGCAAAGCTTTGATTTTCGCCATCAGCGGCGCCGGGCCGAGTGCCCAGCCTACGCGCACACCCGTGGCCGCAAGGCATTTGGAAATGCCATCCACAAAAACAGTGAAGCTCTTCATCGCCGGGCGCAACTCCACCGGATTGTAATGTTTTGTTTCGCCGTACGTGAGCGTGCCATACATCTGGTCAAAAAGGACGTGCAGCTTTCTTTCTCCTTCCCCACGACGAGCGTTTTCTTCCAGCACGAGGTCGCAGATTTTTTCCAGTTCCTGTTTATTCAGCGTGGTTCCGGTAGGGTTTTGCGGCGTGCAGAGACAGAGCAGCGTAGCGCCTTCCAGATGCGGACGAATGCTTTCTGCGGTAGGCATAAAAGCATTTTCCACCGTGGCTTCCACTATCACGCTTTCGCCACCGTTCATAAACGTGTAGTGGTTGTTATTCCAGGAAGGAACGGCGTACACCACCTTGTCGCCGGGGTCCACCAGCGAGCGGAAAACAGAGTAGATAAGCGGGCGGCCACCAGAGGCAATCTGGATTTCGTCGGGACGGTAATCCAGTCCGTATTGGGTCTTTACAAAACTGGCCACCGCTTTGCGTAGCGGCAGGATACCGTCGGCAGCGGGATAGTTAGTATGGCCTTCTTCGTAGGCCTGCTGAATGGCGCGTTTGTAGCCATCGGGAATCGGGAAAATCTTCGGGTTGAAGTCGCCGATAGTGAAGTTGAAAATGGCTTCGCCATTGCGCACCCGCTCGGCAATCATGTTTCCGAGACGAACGATTTCAGAGCCGATAAGGGTTTCGGCAAGCTGGCTGTAGGGGCCCATAAAGCAGAACGTTTTTCCGGGGAGATAAGGGTATACCGGAAAGGTACGGCGCGGGCGCGGAAAAACTTTTCTTTTGAGCGGGGAAAGCTATTTTCCCGCAACGGCGCAGAGAAAAGGAAATCTTCCAAGAAAATCAGTTCGTGGCCAGCGGCGAAGCGCCGACATGATAGTTGAAGTCGCCGGTGAGATATTCTATCGGAAGACTGCGCAGGTAGCGGCGGAGGAGAAAAGCAATGATTTTATCCACGCTGTTTAGCTCATCGTAGCGGGATTCGTTCACCAGAAACGAGTACTCTTCCCGTCCGTCGGTTTTAAGAGCCAGTACGTTGGCATCAAAAAAGCTGTGCTTCAGCAGGAAAATCTCCTCTTTCCGCTCAATCAGAATCGCGTTGTTGCCGAGGTATTCCCATTTGGCTTTCTGCACCCGCCCGTCCTGCGAAATAAGAAGTTCCAGATTATCCCGGAAAATATACACCAGCTTGGTTTTCTGCGCCTCGTCAATCACCACCCAGTGCTGGTTCTGCAACATCTTCAGATCATCCAGCCGGTGGCTAAAGATGCTGATCTGATTAATCACATCGGAGAGGCACATGTCCATAAACAAGGGCGCTTGCCAAATAGCAAACAGCCAAAAATACGCAGCAGCATCTGAGATTCCAAAACCCGGGCACAGTTTTTTATTTCCGCAAGCCGTTGAAAACCAGCGCCTTACACAGCGCGCTGGTTTTCTCCACACAAAAAAGAGGCGCTCTTCTTTTGAAAGAACGCCTCTTTTTTGTGTGGAAATCTTTTGTCCTTACGACGGCATCAGTACATGATCAATCACGTGAATTACACCGTTGGACTGGTTCACGTCGGCAATCGTCACTTTCGCGCTGTTGCCTTTCGCGTCCTTCACGTACACGGCTTTGCCTTTCATGTAAAAGGTCAGCTCTTCGCCCTGCACGGTGGTCATCATCGCCATGCCGTTGCTGGACTTTTTAATAGCGGCCATGATGTCCTTCGCACTGAATTTGCCGGACAGCACATGGTATGTCAGCACTTTCGTAAGTGCCTCTTTGTTTTCCGGTTTCAGCAGGTCGGCCACAGCTGCTTTCGGCAACATGTCAAACGCTTTGTTGGTCGGCGCCAGCACGGTGAACGGACCGGGGCCGGCAAGCGTTTCCACCAATCCGGCGGCTTTCACAGCAGCCACGAGCGTGGTGTGGTCTTTGGAATTAACGGCGTTCTCCACGATGTTTTTGGAGGGGTACATCGCTGCGCCACCTACCATCACGGTTTTTTCCTTACCGCCTTTGGCATAGGTGGGGATAGCGCCCGTAGCCGTCAGGGCGAGGCCGAGCATCAGAACTGCAAATTGCTTTTTCATGAGAAGAAAAATGGGGTTGGTGAAAAAAATGGTTCGAAAGCAGGTACGAAAGAATAGCGCCAGCAGTTTCCTCTTCCCGCGCAAACGCAGAATTTCTTCCACAAAAAAATACCCGCCCGGTTTTGAGGGAACGCGGACGGGTGTGCTTTGGAGAAATTTTTTTTTCCTTAGCCCACCAGATAATTACACAGCTTGTACAGCACCCGCGCGCCCACAATCGCGTCAATGCCTTCGCTGTGTTCGCCGCAGGAAACTTCGTTGAGGTCAAAGCCAATGATTTCCCGTCCGCTGTGCGCCACACGTTTGAAGAGGTAATAAATCTGCTCCACCTCAAAGCCACCCGGAACCGGCGTGCCCGTGTTGGGACACAACTTTGGGTCAAGACCGTCAATGTCAAATGAGATATAGACCTTTTGCGGCAGCGCAGCTACAATGTCGTCGCAGACGGTTTTCCACGTTTGGCCATCAAAGAAGCGTTCTTTGATCGCCTGATTGGTGAACTGCGCTACACGGTTTCCCTGTGATTGCGCGTACTCCATTTCTTCATCGCAAAAATCGCGGATGCCAACCTGCACCAGTTTCTCCACCGCCGGAAGCTCTTCCAGCACATTGTACATGATAGACGCGTGGCTGTACGTAAAGCCTTCGTAGGCCTTACGCAAATCAGCGTGTGCATCAATCTGCAAGATGCCAAAACCGTCGGGATGCACCTCTGAAAGCGCGTGCAGAAAGCCCAGTGGCGTGCTGTGGTCGCCGCCGAGAAGACCTACCTTTTTGCCGTTTTTCAACTGCGCGCGCGTCATTTCGCGCACCCAGTCACGTACCATAACACCGGCCTTGTTTATCTCCGTCAGCCGCGCGGCGAGGAGCTCGTTTTCCGCCACCACCCCGCCGTCGCCGAGGTGGGAAATAATCAGCTCCGCACACTGCCGCAGATAGTCGCTCTTCTTGCGGATATTTTTATCCACCGGCAACATGTAGAAGCCGTTTTTCCAAGCATTGGGCGTGTCGTCGTCGTAGAGGTCAATCTGGAGCGAGGATTCAAAAACGTGTTCCGGGCCGCGCGCCGTACCGGGCCGGTAGGAAACCGTTACTTCCCACGGAACCGGAAGCAACACCACAGCGGCGTCTTCTTCTCCAAAAGGAAGTCCAAAAACAGTATTGTTCTTCAGCCCAACGGAGTTGGGGTCAAAGGAAGAAAGGTCAACAGCCATGACACACGAGGGTGTTAAAAAAAGAGCGCGAAGTTAGGGGAAGCAACCCTTCTCCAAAACGGAGGTTTCTATACCTTTGCGCCAAGAAAAGAACGCCCGCTTTCCCCCTTAGTTGTCATGAAAAAAACACATCTTATCTTGCTGCTCTTGATGGCCGCCGCTGTGGCTGTCATTTTCTCGCGCTTCAGCGATTTTTCTACTTACGAAACCTTTGCGTCTGCCGCGCAGGAGCCGCAGAAAGCGATTAAAGTAGTGGGCATTCTGGACAAATCCCGTCCGGTGGTTCACGACCCGAAAACGGACACCGAGAAATACACTTTCCACGTAACCGACAAAAAAGGCGAGATGCACGAGGTGGTTTACGTTGGCTCTAAATCGCTTTATGACATCGAGAAAAGCGAGAACATTGTGATGACCGGCAAAATGGATGGAGACGTTTTCCGCTGCTCGGATGTGCAGTTAAAATGTCCGTCTAAATACAAGGATAAAGAGCGGATTGCGAAGCAGGGGTAAGCGTTGCACAAAACCCCTATCGTTTTCCAAACCTTATAGGTTTCTCCACCCTTCCGTCCGGTAATTTTGCGCGCTCTTTTAGTAACTCCCGCGCGTTTTGAATCCTACTGTTTTTATCGGCGAGCATCTATTGCCCGGCAAGCTCGGCCAACTCAGCGTTTTGCTGGCTTTTGTGGCTGCCCTGCTCAGCGCTTTTAGCTACTGGCGCGCGGTGCGGGCCGAGGCCGCTCCCACTGACGAAGCGGGGGGCTGGATACGGCTGGCACGCGGCAGCTTTGTCATTCACAGCCTCTCGGTTTTGAGCGTTTTCATTGCGCTTTACGTCATCATCTCCGGGCATCTTTTTGAGTATCATTATGCGTGGGAGCATTCCAGTCGCTCGCTGCCCAGTAAGTATCTTCTAAGCTGTTTTTGGGAAGGACAGCAAGGTTCCTTTCTCCTGTGGACGTTCTGGCATTGTGTGCTTTCCATGTTCGTTATCTGGAAAGGAAAAACGCTGGAATCGCGCGCAATGGTGGTGATTTCACTCATTCAGGCCGCGCTCGTTTCTTTCGTGCTAGGCTTTCATTTCGGACCAGATATTCAGATTGGCAAAACGCCGTTCATGCTCCTGCGCGATGCGATGCAGAATGCCCCGATTTTCTCCCAACCCAACTATCTGGACTTTGTAAAAGACGGCAACGGCCTCAACCCGCTGCTTCAGAACTACTGGATGGTGATTCACCCGCCGGTGCTTTTTCTGGGTTTTGCGTCCACACTTTTCCCTTTCGCTTTTCTTCTTGCAGCACTGTGGAAAGGCGAGTATAAAACCTTCCTGAAACCGCTGATTAACTGGAGCCTTTTCGCGGGCGGCGTGCTGGGATTGGGGATTATGATGGGCGGTGCGTGGGCCTATGAGAGCCTCAACTTCGGCGGCTACTGGGCGTGGGATCCGGTGGAAAATGCCTCGCTCGTGCCGTGGCTTACGCTGGTTGCCGGGCTGCATACAGCGGTGATTTTCCGGGCCACAGGGCGCAGCTTTGGCGCTACGGCACTGCTGTTAGGAATTACGCATGTCCTTATTTGGTATTCCACCTTTCTCACCCGCACGGGCATTCTCGGCGATTCTTCAGTTCATGCGTTCACCGGCGAAGGCGCGTCTATTAAATGGCATATTTTGGTTGTGCTGCTGAGTGTGGCGCTTACCTTGGCGCTGGTGTATTTTTTGCGGAAGAAAACGCCGCCGCGCGTGGAAGGCGAAGAACAGCTTCTTTCCCGCGAGTTTTTTATGTTTATCGGCGCATTTGTCTTGCTTCTTTCTGCAGCGCAAATCATCATCAGCACCTCCATTCCGGTGTGGGCGCCGCTGGCAAAAATGATTTCCGGGAAAGACATTGCGCCGCCCACCGACCCGCTTAGTCACTACAACAGCGTGCAGGTGTGGATTGCGATTTTGTTGGGAATAGGCAGCGCAACCGCGTTGTTTTTGAAGTTTAAAAAGACGGACAAAACGACGGCGCTCAAGCGTTGGGCCATTGCAGGAATTCTTTCCCTCGCGCTGGCGTTGGGACTTGGCTACTGGCAGCACATTCCATTCCGCACCGACACGCTGGCGTATGTGCTGCTGCTTTTCGCCGCTTCGTGGACGGTGATGGGCAGCATTTACTACGCGCTTTTTGTAGGTGGAAAAGGATTTTTAAAGAAAGGCCCGGCGCTTTCCCATCTCGGTTTTGGCATCTTGCTTTTGGGGATTTTATTCTCCTCTTTCAACAAAGAAGTGATTTCGCTGAACACGCTCGGCATTAATCTGGATTTCGGGAAGAAAGCCGCCGAAAATGCCCGCGAAAGCCGCGAAAACGTGCTGCTCTACAAAGACGTTCCGGTAGCGATGGGCGACTACTTTGCCACCTATCGCGGCGATAGCACCGACCCGGTGGACCCACGCACGTTTTACCGCGTGGACTATCAGCGCTTCAATGATAAAACCCGCGCCGTTACGGAGCGTTTCACGCTGTATCCCGAAGCATTTGTAAACCCCAAAGGACAACAGGGCATCATTGCCAATCCCGACTCCAAGCACTATTGGGACAAAGACGTTTTCACCTATGTTTCCAGCGTGAGCGCGCCGCCGAAAGAAGGCGATACTGCTGGAAAACGCACGGTGAAAATGAAGCCCAACGACACGCTTTTTATGTCTAAAGCTTATCTCGTTTTCCGGGGTTTTGATGGAAAAGTGCCAGCCGGGCGCTACGACTCTCAACCCGGCGACGTAGCCCTTGCCGCGCGGTTGGACGTGTATAATTTGGGAGGAAAAATTGATTCCCTGAAACCCATTTTCTATGTCCGGGAACGCTTTGCACAGTCCGTTCCCGACACAGCAAAAACCATTGGCGTGGGCGTGTCTCTGACGAAGGTTTCCCCCGAAACCGGTGCTGGAAGTTTTGAAATCGGTGAGGAAGACCCGACCCGGAAATTTGTGGTGATGAAGGCGATTTTGTTTCCGATGATTAACCTTGTGTGGCTCGGAACGGTGGTGATGGTGTTGGGCTTTTTGCTTAGCTTCTGGAACCGGCAGCGCAATAAGTAATTAATGATTAGGGATTAATGATTAATGGAGATTCGTAGGGACACGCGGTGCGTGTCCGCAGAAAATCCTGACAGGATTTTGTCGTTCCGGTGCGGATTGTATTTTGTGCGGGTTGCTCTTCTCCATGCCTCATGAAATGCGCCCTGCTTTTTCTGCTTTTCTGCTTTTCCTGCGGCTTTGCCCATGCTGCCGGTGGCGATGATTCGCTGGCGCTAAAGGCCCTGATTAAAAAGGGAGACGACGTAGCCGCCCAAAACCCAACCGAAGCCCACCGCCTGTACGCAGAAGTTGTGCGCCGTTGTGGCAACGATGCGGCACTGCGCTACTATAAAGCAGATGCGCTGTATGGGGAATCCTTTCTGCTTTTCGGGGAAGAAAAATATCAGCAGTCTATTGATAAATGCACCGAAGCTGCCGACATCTTCGCTGCCCTGAACCGGAAAGAGGCGCTCGCCAAATGCTATAATCAGATAGGCTTGTGCTGGCAATACCGCAACGACTATGCACAGTCGCTGCACTTTCTTTTTCGCGCCCTCCGGATTTCAGAAGACCTTAAAAACATTCCGCTGACGGGCCGCATTTACACCAATATCGGGCTGGCTTATGAGACGCTGGAAGACTGGGAAAACACGATCGCCTATGCCCAAAAATCCCTCCACCTTAAAAAGCAGCTTCGCGATACACTGGGGCTGGCGCGGGTGTATGGCAACATGGCGAACGCCTATTACTATCAAAAGAAAGACAGTCCGGCGGTGGCGTTTTTCCGGCTTGCGCGGAGGCAATACAAGCTGCTGGGCGACAGCACGGGCATGGCCTTAACCGCGCACGACCTGGGCAACCTGCTGACCGAGCAAAAGCAGTATGACTCCGCTCTTTATTACCTCCAATCTTCGCTGGATTTCTTCGGGAAACGCCGGGAAGATTTTCTCCCAAACTACTGCCTCGCCCTGCAAGGCCTCGGCCAGGCTTATCTCCAGAAAGGAAACCTCAAAGAAGCCACAAAGCTGTTCCGAAGCTGCCCCACCTGCGAAACGGAAATAGAAGACCTGGCCTACCGCAAAGCCCTCTTCACCACACACTACGCCTACTACAAAAAGACGGGCAACACCGTCGCCGCCCTGAAAGCGTTGGAACAGATGCAGGCCGCAGGCGACAGCCTCTCCCAGCAATCCAAAAACTTTGAAAACCAGCGCGTCGCCATCCGCTATGAGTTTGGAAGGAAAGCCGAAGAAGACAGCCTGAAGTACCAGCTAAAACTGGCAGAAGGAAAAAAAACAACGGCAGAATACCGGGGGCGGATGTACCTGCTGGCAGCCCTCGCGCTGTTGGTAGCAAGCATCGCCGGTTTCTTCTACACGCGCAGCAAACTCAACCGCAAAAGAGAACTTATCGCCCGGCAGCAGGCACAGCTTTCGGAAAGCAAAGCGTTGCGCGCGCAGATGAATCCCCACTTCATTTTCAACTGCCTCAACACCATTGATTCTTTCGTCCTTCAAAACAAACAGCAGGATGCCTCGCGGCTTATCCAACGCTTCTCCAAGCTGTCGCGGCGGGTGCTGGAACATACCACCGAGAACTACATCACCGTGCAGCAGGAGTTGGAAACGCTGCGCATCTACCTGGAGATAGAGCAAGTGCGCAAGGCCGGGCAGTTTCGGTTTGAGATAGACACCGAACCAGATGTGCTGGCCTATCTTATTCCGCCGATGCTCCTGCAACCTTTTGTGGAAAACGCGGTACTGCACGGTATGAAAGGCATCCCCTCCGGCGAAGGATTGATCAGGATTGAAGCCGGCAAGGACGAGAACTGCGCCTTCTTCCAGATAACCGACAACGGCATTGGCCGCCGCAAGGCAATGGCCCTGAAAGCCGCGCAGCCGGAAACCCATAAATCCCTGAGCATGGAGATAACCCTGCAACGCCTGGAGTCCCTGCACGGCCACGCCCGGCACGACGAGTACATTCGCTTCACCGACCTGGAAGCGCCGCTGCAAGGCACACGTGTGCGCATCACCATTCCCCTCTCAACCAACGCCTCATGCTGAAAGCCATCCTCTTGGACGACGAGCCGGAAAGCATCCATGCACTCCGACTGAAGCTGGAAGCGACCTGCCCCGAAGTAGAAGTGGTGTGGACGGCTACCGACCCGTTGCTCGTGCTTCGCAGCATTGGCGAAAAGGACTGCGACGTTCTTTTCTTGGACGTGGAAATGCCGGAGCTGAACGGTTTTAGCTTCCTCAAAGCGTTGCCGCAGCGCAGCTTTGAAGTCATCATGGTAACGGCCTACAGCAGCTACGCCATTCAGGCGTTCAAAGCCAATGCGCTGGGTTATCTCCTCAAGCCGGTGGACGTTGATGAGCTGCGCGAAGCGGTGAACAAAGTGCAAGCTAAGAAAACACAATCCACGCAGATAGACCAGCGATTAGATAAGCTTTCCAGCATCCTCCACAAGCAGCATCCCGGAAAAATTGCCCTGCACGGCGCGAAGGAAATTCACTTTGTGGGGATAGACCAGATTGTGCATATCGTGGGCGAAAACAACTACAGCACGTTCCACCTTACGGGCGGCCAAAAAATCGTGGTAACAAAGACATTGAAAGAGTATGAAGAAGCCCTCACCGCGCAGGCGTTTTTTCGGGTGCATAAATCCCACCTCATCAACCTCAACTACATCGTGCGCTTAGACAAAGGCGATGATTCGGTGATGATGTCGGACGGCTCGCGGATAGAGATTTCCACGCGGCGCAAGGCCGATTTTTTGGCGGCGATAAAGGATTTGTAAGCGTGTGCTTCCGTTTTCGGATTTTGGGTTAAAGGAAATGTGTATTGCATTTTGGCTTCCGGAAACCCGGTAGTGCCGTTGCAGTCGTGCAAAGCTGTTTCCGGGTTTCCGTATATGCCGTTGTAGCTATGCAAAGCCGTTTCCGGGTTTCCGCATATGTCGTTGTAGTTATACAAAGCCATTTCCGGATTTCCGTATACGCCGTTGTAGTTATGCATACCCATTTCCGGAAACCCGGAAACGATGTTGCAGGTTTACAACGCTGTTCCAAACTTACTCGGAAGCCTCTTTCCCAGTAAAAATACCGTTTCGCCATTTTGGGGATGATGATAGTCGTTGCAGATGCGGCTATCTGTTTCGCGCGCATCCAAGAACACTTCTACAACTTACTCAGCCGCATGTTCACGATCCTTTTCCCATCGGAATAGGTGGCGAAGTAAATCCCCGCTGCCAGCCGCGACACATCCATCGCGATTTTGGGTTGGTCAAAAGGCAGGCGCATCAGCACCTTCCCGCTCACGTCCGTAACCGTTAGCCATGCGCTTCCTGGCGGATTTTGGGAAAGCTCGGCATACACCACACCGGCAGCCGGATTGGGGAAAAGCGAAAGCCCCGGCACTTCCCCGCTGCTCCTCATTTCTTCTACCGAAAGCTGCACGCCCGTTCCGGTGGCCGTAATCTGGCTCAGCGTAACCGGCGCGCTAAACGAGTCCGCTACATAACCGGCAGTTACATCCACCACACTGTTCGTCGTGGTGATGAAACCTGCGCCGGGGTCGTAGGCAATTTGCAGGGTAGGGAAAATGTTTCCGTTTAGCTCGCTGGCCGCCACATACATGCCCACGATGCCTTGCATAGAAAAGGGCGCGTTGATGCTGTATATCCGGCTTACGCTGCCGCCCCCGCCACTGCCGCCAATGGGCGTGTAGCTTTTGGTGATGGTAACGTTGCTCAAGGCAAGGTCGGCGGAGGGAATCAGCACGAGGCTGTCAAAAGTGAGTACCGTTCCGGCAGGCGCAAAAAACGTGCTGCCCGGGCCGATGTAGAACTGCGCCGATGCGGCGAATGGCAGCAACAAAAGCAGCGAAAGGATTTTGAGTGGTTTCATGGAGGAGAGGGTTTTTTCTGGCAGGAGGAAGGAGGAGGTGAAGCACTTGAAAATGTTGTTCTCGCATACTGGGGTCGCTAAGCTTCGTCATTGCGGGCTTGACCCGCAATCCCCATTAGCTGTGTCTTTCCTTTCAGAGATGTCGGGTCAAGCTCAGCATGACGCCTTAATTAATTCGGCTAAAACCTACTTTTTCACCAGCTTAGTATTCGCGTTCAAGAGCTTTTCAATCTGCGAAAGGCGGGCTTCCACATCGGTGCTGCGGCTGTTCAGCGCGCTGTTATCCGCTTTCAGGCTTGCGTTGCTGTTTTTCAGGGCTTCGTTTTCCGCCTTCAATTCTTTAATCGCTTCCACCAAAACCGGCACCACGTTTTGGTAGGCTACGGACTTCATACCGTTCGCATCAGTGGTTACCAGTTCGGGGAAAATGGCTTCCACTTCCTGCGCTACAAAACCAATTTGCTGCGCGTCGCCTTTGTTCAGGTTGGCGTTCCACTGATAGCGGTAGCCGTTAAGGCGCAGCACTTTGTCTAAGCTGTTTTCCAGAGGTTTGATGTTGCGTTTCAGGCGGCGGTCAGAGCTTTGGGTAAGCGTACCGGACAAGGTAGCGTTGCCGCTTTTAAAGACGGTGAACGCATCGCTGCGCGCAACAGAGGCAATGCCGTTGCCGATAACAAAAAGGCGGTCGGTAGAGACAGAACTGGTGGTGCTTGCCGGGCTGTAGTTGGTGGTGAACATGCCGATGGCCGTTTCGCCGTAGGAAAGCGCGCCGGTTTGGTTGCCCATCGCCGTGGCGTAATTGCCCGGCGCATTGGTGAAGTTGCCCAGAGCGGTGGAATAATTACCGCCTGCACCGCTTCCATTGCCTAAAGCAACAGACGCAATGCCGCCTGCCACCGTGTTCAGGCCAATAGCGACCGCGTTTGTGCCGCTGGCAAAAGTGCCGCTTCCGATAGCGGTACCATACCAGCCGGTAGCTCTGGCATCATAGCCAAGCGCCACAGAGTAATCGCCGAGGTCGGCATCGTCCCACTGCGTACCCGATACCATTCCCGCGCGGAAGGCCGCTTTGCGGGGATTGAAGAACATCCTTGTGCCCCCGCCGCTGATTTCGGCGGTTGCGCCGCTGCCGTAGGTTCCGGTTACCAGCAGGCCATCATTTCCAATCACTTTCACCGCGCCGCTGCTGGCCGTGATGGTGCGGCCCGCGCCGCTGCCGCCGTAGTTGTAAGCCGCGTTCAGGTTGCCGCCAATGCCCGTTCCGCCACCTGAAATGGTTTGCCAGCTTGCAAGGCCGTTTGCGTCCGAAGTCAGCACTTTATTCAGCCCCTGCGTGCCGTCGGTGATTTTGATTTTGCCACTCATCTCCAGTGCGGTCGTTGCGCCGGTGTTGTTTTCAATCAGCATGGCAGGCGTGGTGTTGATGCCGCCTTTCAGGTAGATGCCCCGGCCATTGGTAGCGCGGGCAAACAGCGCGTCGCCGTAAACAGAAACCGCGTTGATGGCTTTGGAGCCGGTGCAGACATCACAGCCTGCCGGGTTGCCGCTGAGGCCGTTTTCCGAAACATTCAGTACGCTCATGTATCCTGCTGTGCCGCCTCTAATGGCCGCTACGCTGCCCATAGAGAGATTCTTGGTTACTTCCAAAACGCCGGAAGTGGTAGCAGAAGTTGTTCCCAACAGCACCATGCCGGAGTTGTTGTTGGAAATGTCCGCGCCGTTCAGCGTCCAGTAGTTCGTTCCGCTGCCGGGTGCGTTTACCCAGCTTGCCGTACCATTGGTGTCATTCGCCATGAGGAATTTTCCGTTGGCAGCGCCGGTGGTTTTCAGCTTCACCGCGCCTTGCGCATACAAGGCCGTTCCCGCGCCGGTAGCCACGCCCCGCAACGCTGTGCCGGTAGCGGTGGTTGCATTCACCGCAACTGCCGTGTTATTAGTTCCTTCCACCGCCGCCGTCGTGCCGGTAGAGGTAATGGAGAATACACCATTGGTGCCGGACGAAGAACTACCGGAATAAGGCAGCGCAAAAGTGGGCAGGTTGATAGCCTGTGCCGAAGTACCAGTCAGGGAAAGTTGGTTGCCGGTCAGTACCAGATTCTGAATCTCGTTGGTGGCGCTGTTGTCGGTAGCAGTGATGACGTTGCTGCCCGAAATGCTGATGCCGCTACCAGCGGTGTAGGTAGTGCTGCCGCTTCCTGCAAAAGCCGCTGCATTGCGTTTGCGCAAAACGCCGTTTGCATCCACGGTCATTACGCTGTCGGTAGCTGTGCCTGCACCCAATGTATCCACGCGCATTGTGCCTTTCACGTGTAGGGTTTGTTGGGGCGTGGTGGTTCCGATGCCTACTTTGGTGTTGGTAGTTGCGTTGTTCACGCCGGCAATGCTGCCCAGCACCATGCTGTTGGAAGCATCCACCCGCGCCAGGGCACCGATGGCCGTTGCATTGATGAGCGCACCGCTGTTTACATCTGCATAAGCGCCCACCACCGTGTTATTGCTGCCACTGGTGTTTTGAAGAAGGGCATTCCTTCCCACCGCCGTGTTTTGACTGCCCGATATGTTCTGCTGAAGCGCGTAGCTTCCGGTCGCGGTATTGCTGGAGCCACCGGTATTCGCGTTCAATGCCTGATGGCCACTGGCAATGTTAGCAGTTCCGGTGGTGATTGCATGTAGCGCGCCAGCGCCGAAAGCCGCATTTTGCCCGGTAGCATCAATTCCACCCGAAGGCTGGTTGTTCACCCGAAAGCGCAAAGGCTGGGCATCCGTTGTGCCGATGAAATTGCTGGCCGTTGTGCCCGCGTTGCCTGTAAGTCCCCAATTGGTGCCACCCCCAACTATAAAAGCCGCCGCACTGCGCTTGCGCAAAACGCCAGCCGCATCTACCGTTACGATGCTGTCCGTTGCGCCGCCGCTTTTCAAGGTGTCAATCATTACCTGACCGTTTACATGTAGCCGCTGCTTCGGCTTGGTTGCGCCGATGCCCACGCGGGTGTTCTCATAGATACCGAGGAAGGGTGCATAATTTGAGCCAAGCACAAGGCTGTAGGAGGTGTCCACTATTGCACTTGCACCAATAGCAGTGGCAAAAGTGAGCGCCGTGTCACCAACGCCTGCATCCACACCAATAGCCGTATTATGATCGCCGTTTCTGTTGTCGTATAGAGAATGGTAGCCCAACGCCGTGTTGTAGCTTCCGCTATTGTTGCGGGTAAGTGTAGTAGATCCGATGCCCGTGTTGTAGTTCCCGGAGATATTGTTGATGAGCGCGCCGGTTCCATTGGCCGTGTTGCTGATGCCCGATTGGTTGCGTCGCAGGGCTTCGCTGCCGGTAGCGGTGTTGGCGCTTCCCGCATTGTCAAACAAAGCCCAGAAACCAATGGCCGTGTTGGCCGTTTGCGTAAGAGAAGAATTTAGCGCCTGATACCCAAAGGACGTATTGTAGGAGGACGTTCCGTTAGACTTCAGCGGGTCTATAAACCCTGCCGTGCGGTTTCGCACCCGCAAGCGCAGTGGCTGATCGTCGGTCGTCCCAAGAAAGTCATTGGCCGTTGTTCCAGCGTTGCCTCTCAGGCTCCACGCGGGAATAAGCATTTTTATCCATGCGCCATTGTAGAGCATGAGGGAAAGACTATCGGTATCATACACCACCAGTCCGGCAGCAGGTGAGGCAATGGCGCGGCGCTGAACGGAGGTCATGCGCGGCGGCAAAAGACCTCGCGTGGTAGAGGTAACATCCACCGCCGCACTCGGGTGGGGCGTGGTAGTTCCAAAACCAATTTGCGCCTGCGCCGTGTCGGCAGTCAATGCTGTCAGGAGGGTTAGGAGAAGGAGAAGCCGTTTCATCTTCGGGGTGTTTTTGAAAGGAATAAGGATACCTAAAACACAAACCTAATATCCTGAAACAGCGGTCTTCAGTGCATTTGAGCCTACGCTATGATTTTTTGAGGGAACGCGGGATTTTAGGAAAATCAGCGAAACAATAGCAAAAGAAAATCCCTCTTGAAGATTATCAAGAGGGATTGACGCTGTATTCGCTCCGGCTTTTTACTCCTTTACAAACCGGCGCGTTTCCACCGCGTTCTCGTTGGCAATTTGCAGCAAATACACACCCGCAGAAAGCGTTTGAGTGTTCAGCGTCACATCTTTTCCGGTGGTTTGTTGCGAAAGATAAATCTTGCGGCCCATGACGTCTAAAACCTGAACGCGGGTACTGACCGAAGGCAGATTCTGAACCGTCAAAACGGCTGTGGCCGGATTCGGGAACATTTTTACGTCCGCGAAAGCAGAAACATCGCGCACAGCAGTGGCATAAACGGGATTGTCATAGAGGCGAATAGCCGTATCTGCCGTTTCCTGCACACTTGCAAGGCTGATGTTTGAACAGGCACCGCCGGGCGCTACCACGAGTGCAAAGGCTACTTTATAGCTGCTGCCCGGCATCATGTGAAACGGCGCAGAAGAAAGAATAAAACGGCGGTCGCCGGGCGGGTTATTGCTGCAACATTCCGACCAGCCTGGAGCCACTGCCGGGTCGCCGGTAAATACCGTTGTGGTTGCCGGGCCAGAACCATAGCCTACTGTTGTTACATTGCAAACACCTGTGAAGTCGTTTGTGAAAGGCTGTCCGAATCGGTTGTATCCGCTCATGTAGCGATAGAATTCCAAGCCTGTTTGTGGGTCTTGAAGCCCTACCGGTGTACCAGGTCCTTGAGAATAATAAGTAAAAGCGCCTGTAGGTACGCGGCTTGTTCCCACATCACCCACTGTTTCCAACAAAACAACCCCTGCAACAGGCGGATTTGCGCCATAATGAGAAGCTGCTCCGTTCCCATCTGTATCTCTCGCGTTATAGATATAACCCATCCGGTGGCTGGAATCAAAGCCAATATAATCGTCATTCCCATAGCCTAAATCCATATCCGCCCAGATGCTCACCTTGGCAGAATCCAGATGATATGCGCCCCGGTTGAAAACTTTGTATTCATAGAACTGGATGTTATCCACAATCGGGTTCCGCACATAGGCATAGGCCGAAAGCTGAATTTCCATTCCGATTCCCTTGGTATTCGTTTGCGACTTCTGCCCGGCCATATCGTTATAGACCGCCCACAGCATTTGCGTCCCTTTAATTCGCGGGTAGTCGCCCATCAGATAGTTGTATTTTCCATCGCCGTCCACATCTACAAAAGGCGCATAGTCGCGGGTCGTAGTGGAGAGCATCGGGATGGCACGTCCAGCCTTTCCTGCGGCAGATGCGGAACCTTTGGCAGGCCAGGCTTTCAAGTCAGCAAAGTTGGCACCACTCAAGGCAGCAGCAAGGGCTGCTGGATTTCCGCCGCCAATGCTGTTGAAAATGGCCCGGAAGCTATCTATAGTGGTGCTGCGAATGTTCCAGATGCGCTCCCAAAGATTGGTTGTGGCCGTGTCGGAAGTATTACTCATGTTCAGTGGGCCTGTCCAGAGGTCGCGGGCACCACTGGAATTATAGGTAGTGGCTACAGCCACTACCGTATCCCCGGGAATTTTTCCGGCGATCCAAACAGCAGAGGCATATCCTGCATTTTTACCACTTCCTTTGGGGTACTCACATTCGGCAGAACTTGTTGTTGGGTCATACCACATGCTGCCAAGCGTATTTACGGAAGCCCGGATGTTATTGGCCTCCAGATACGCTTTTTGGTAAGGAAAGGTCGTTTGTGCAAGACCGGTAAGCGAGGAAATTAAACCAACACCGACCGCGAGGAGAATTTGGGAGCGTCTCATGGTTGTAAAAGTTTTTGGGGGTTGTTAAAGCGGGATAAATATAGAACACCTTTTTCTTAGAAAGAAATACGCGGCGAAAATATTTTTGGGAAGAGCGGAACGGTTTTATTTATACCCCCGTCAAAATCCAATTATTCCGGCTATGTATCCCACTTTGTTGCTGCTCGCCGTCGTTGCGGCGGCTTTTCTCCTTTTTCGTTTCTGGAACCGCCGCCCGCAGGGAAATACCCGCAACCTGACGCCACGCCGCGCGCATAGATTGCTGCTTCGAGTTCGTTTTTACAAGGTCCTTCCGCCCACCCGGCAGGAAGCGTTTCGCAGCCGCGTCATTGGCTTTCTCAACACCGTTTCCATTACGCCTGCGCAAGGTGTAAAGCTCAAAATGCTGGATCGCATTTACGTTGCTGCTGCCGCCATCATTCCCGTTTTTCACAAGCCCGACTGGGAATACACCAATCTCGATACAGTGGTCGTTCGGGCTGGCAATTTCAGCAAGGATTTTAAAGGCGAAGCCCAAGACGAAAACGTGCTGGGAATGGTGGGCGACGGAGCCATGCACCGCATGATGGTTATTAGCCTTCACGCTTTGCGCACGGGTTTTGAGCAACAAGGACGCGGCAACACGGCCATCCACGAATTCGTTCACCTCATAGACAAAACCGACGGCGCGGTAGACGGTGTGCCGGAAGCCCTTTTGCCTCAAAGCCTCGCCGGCTTATGGCTTCAACATATGCAGGAAGCCATCAACGACATTCGCACCGGCAAAGACCGCGACCTCAACGACTATGGCGGACGCAACGAAGCCGAATTTCTGGCCGTTATTTCAGAATACTATTTCCAGCGCCCGGAATATTTGAAAGCATCACACCCGGAATTGTTTGGGATGCTGGAGCACATGTACGGGACGGTAGATTCGGAGACTAAAGTCAGAAGATAAAGGCAGGTTGTAGGTGCGCATTCTTATGCTTGCCCTGTAAACATGCAGATGTAGGGACGCGCGATGAAGAGGCACGTGCTCCTTAAGAATAGCAAAGAAAATGTCGGAAACCAGTTTCGCGAATTTTATCTATTTAAGAGACCGGCTCTGATCTGGCACAAGTGCCCTCATACCATTTCCTCCGCAAAACGCGCGCGCAAAAGTCCTTCCAAAATCGCTTCAATCTCCGCTGCTGTGTCTGCCGTTACCAACTTCATCCGCCACTCCTTCATGTGGGGAATGCCGCGCAGATAGTTGGCATAATGGCGGCGCATTTCCAGTACGCCAAGTTTCTCGCCTTTCCATTCCACCGAACCGGCAAGGTGCTTTCTGCAAGCGGCAAGGCGCTCTTCCAACGTCGGCGGTGGCAGGTGATTTCCCGTTTCGCGGAAATGTTTGATTTCCCGGAAAATCCAGGGATAACCAATGGCCGCGCGGCCAATCATCACGCCGTCCACACCGTAACGCTCTTTGTATTCCAGCGCCTTTTCGGGAGAATCAATATCGCCGTTGCCGAAAATCGGAATGTGGATGCGCGGGTTGTTTTTCACTTTCGCAATCAGCGTCCAGTCGGCCTCGCCTTTGTAGAGCTGCGCCCGCGTGCGCCCATGAATCGTGAGCGCTTTGATGCCTTCATCCTGTAAACGCTCCGCCACTTCTTCCACGTTCTTAGAGTCTTCGTCCCAGCCGAGGCGGGTTTTCACCGTTACCGGCAGCGTCGTGCGGCGCACCACCGCGCGCGTCAGGCGCACCATCGCGTCCAAGTCTTTCAGCACCGCCGCGCCCGCGCCTTTGCACACTACTTTCTTTACCGGACAGCCAAAGTTGATGTCCAGAATATCGGGGCCGGTGGTTTCAACAATTTCGGCGGAAAGGCCCATTGCTTCCTCATCGCCGCCAAAAATCTGAATGCCCACAGGCCGCTCTGCCGGAAAAATATCCAGCTTCTTCCGGCTCTTAATCGCGTCGCGAATGAGGCCCTCGGTGGAAATGAATTCGGTGTAAACAAGGTCTGCGCCATTCTCCTTGCATACCGCCCGGAACGGCGGGTCGCTCACGTCTTCCATCGGCGCCAGAAGAAGCGGGAAATGGGGCAACTGCACGGGGCCAATCTGAACCATAGGGGCAAAAATACGGAAGGCCAAGGGGGTTGGATAAGGTTGGATAAGGTTGGATAAGGTTGGAGTGTTCTTCAAAAAATAAGCAAGGAGATACTTTTTGTGCAAAAACGACTCTTTTCTGTACAAAAATCAATGCAGAAGGGGCTACGATAAATATCGTAGCCCTTGTGTCAATGCAGAAACCGTTTCGCCGAATAGCGCAGCACTTTCCCCGATGCGGAAATGGCTTCAAACGATATCGCAGCGCTTAAATCGATACAGAAGGAGTTTCAAACAATATCGGAGCGTCTGGGCATAGAATATCCGGCCCTCCGACTATTGCCCGAAAAGGAAACCGCAGGACTTACCCGGTTTTGAAAAAAATATTCAACGGCGCTATCCTCCCACCTTAAACTCGCTCGTCTCGTGGAACGTAATGTCCGGGTTGTTTTGCTTTTCGGTGTTGAGGAACCATTCACTTTGTGCCAGATACACGAGGTTGCCATCTTTGTCGGTCATTACGTTGGCTTGTTTGAAGCGGGTAAATTCTTCCAGCTTTTGCTTGTCGCCGGTAATCCAGCAAGCTTTGTAGAACGGCAGGGAAACAAACGCACACGACGCGCCGTATTCCTGCTGCAGGCGGTATTGAATCACTTCAAACTGAAGCTCGCCCACGCAGCCAATCACTTTTCTATTCCCGCCGTGCTGCGTGAAGAGTTGCGCCACGCCTTCGTCGGTAAGCTGGTTGATGCCTTTCTCCAACTGCTTTGTTTTCATCGGGTCTTTGTTCACCAGCTCCTTAAAAATCTCTGGAGAGAACGACGGAATGCCGGTGAATTGCAGCACTTCGCCCTCGGTCAGCGTGTCGCCGATTTTGAAATTGCCGGTGTCAAAAAGGCCCACCACATCGCCGGGAAAAGCTTCTTCAATCACGTCTTTGCTGCGCGCCATAAAAGAGTATGGAGCAGAAAAGCGCACGTCTTTTTGAAGCCGCGTGTGTTTGAAGTATTTGTTGCGCTCAAACCGTCCGCTGCATACCCTCAGAAACGCGATCCGGTCCCGGTGACGCGGGTCCAGATTGGCGTGAATCTTGAAAATAAAGCCCGTGAACTTCGCTTCGCCCGGTGCTACTTCGCGCTTGTCGGTAGCGCGCGGCAGCGGCTCCGGCGCTATCTGAATAAAAGTGTTCAGCAGCTCGCGCACGCCGAAATTGTTTACCGCAGAGCCAAAGAAAACCGGCGCAATTTTTCCGGCCCGGTAGTCGTCCTTATCCAGCGCGCCATATACGCCTTCAATCAGTTCCACGTCTTCGCGCAGTTGCGCTGCGTCGCGCTCGCCAATGAGGCGGTCTAATTCGGGAGAAGCAAGGTCTTCAATGGGAACACTGTTTTCTTCCGTCGCTTTTTGGGCAGCAGCGAAGAGTAAAAGGCTTTTATCGTGCAGGTCATACACGCCTTTGAATTCCTTGCCCTGCCCAATGGGCCATGCCATCGGATGCAGGGAAATTTTCAGCTCTTTTTCAATCTCGTCCATCAGATCGAAAGGCAACTTTCCGTCGCGGTCCATTTTGTTCACAAACACAATTACAGGCGTGTCGCGCATCCGGCACACTTCCATCAGGCGGCGCGTCTGCTCCTCTACCCCATTCACCGAATCAATCACGAGAATTACCGAATCTACCGCCGTCAGCGTGCGATAGGTGTCTTCAGCAAAGTCTTTGTGGCCGGGCGTGTCGAGGAGATTTATCAGCGTGTCGGCATACTCAAACGACATCACCGAAGTGGCCACCGAGATTCCCCGTTGCCGCTCAATCTCCATAAAATCCGAGGTCGCGCCTTTCTTGATTTTATTGCTTTTCACCGCGCCTGCTACCTGTATCGCGCCGCCAAAAAGCAGAAGCTTTTCGGTGAGCGTGGTCTTGCCCGCATCGGGGTGAGAAATAATGGCGAAGGTGCGGCGACGGGAAATTTCTGGTTCGTACATAACATGAGTCATAGGTCATGGGTCATGGGTCATGGGTTATCCTACATGGATGATGACCTATTATTTACAGCCTGTGGCCATGACTTATGACCTATGACTCATGACCTATGTTTTGGGTCGCAAAGGTGTGTAGATTTGCGCACATTGCTTCCCCCTATGGACCCGTTGCATTTTCAGGACGATTTTATTGCGGAATTCCGGGCCGGTCAGGCTTTCGTCCGGGCGCAGATTGAACGCTTTGACCCGCTGGCGGCTTCGCTCCGCCGCCGGTCAGTGGCGCATTTTCTGGGTGCAGGCGTTTTGCTGTTTTTGGAAATCGCGCTTTACGTAGGTGTAGCAGCCTGCGTGGCGCTCTTTATTTTCAAAGACAACCTGTATCCCTTTTACTTGCTTACGCGCTTTCACCGCCCGGAATTTGAAGCGCTCATCGGGAAAGGCAATATAGCCAACCTCCAAGTGCTGGTTTGGGCGCTGGTGGGAACGATTGCACTGCTGCTTTACGCAGTGGCGCGCAACGTACGAGGTATTCGCCACAGGAACGCTGTGCTGGCCCGCACCGGCTCTACGATAAAAAGCTTTTTGGGGGAATTGTTGCAACGCAAATCGGCGCAGGACGCACTGGAACAACGCCACTACGCTGCCCTGCCGATGGTGGACACCTATTCGTCTGTGGTAAGCGTGAATGATGTGCCCAATCCGGGTTACGGAGCGTGAGGCGTATGTCCTCCTCGTAAGGCCATGTTTTGCAAATAATCTTCTATCCCTGTTTTCTATCTCCGCACTCCCTATGAATGCCGTTTCTCTCTACGACCGCATCCAGCAAACCGCTGATTTCCTCCGCCCCTTCCTCTCCGAAAAACCCGCTGCCGGCATCATCCTCGGCTCCGGCTTGGGTGGACTTGTGGACACGGTGGAAATCCTTCACCGCCTGCCTTATGAAAGCATTCCGGGCTTTCCTGCCTCTACCGTAAAAGGCCATGCAGGCGCGCTGATTATTGGCCGCCTTAGTGGGAAGCTGGTGGTGATGCTGGCCGGGCGCTTCCACTATTACGAAGGCTACGACATGGACACAGTCACGTTTCCCGTGCGCGTGATGAAGGCGCTGGGCTGCGAAACCTTGATTGTTTCCAATGCTGCCGGGGCTATGAACGCGGCCTACCGCGTGGGCGATATTGTACTCCTCCGCGACCACATCAACCTCTTCCCCGAACATCCACTTCGCGGCCCTAATGACGAGCGCCTTGGCACCCGTTTTCCCGACATGACGGAGCCGTATAGCCTGGCGCTTTTAGAGAAAGCACAGGCCATTGCCACAACACAGAATCTACACGTCCACACAGGTGTGTATGTGGGCCTGCAAGGCCCTACGTTTGAGACAAAAGCGGAGTACCGCTGGCTCCACACGATTGGCGGCGACGTGGTGGGAATGAGTACCGTACCGGAAGTGATTGTGGCGATACACGGTGGCATGAAAGTCTTTGGCGCAAGCATCGTGACCGACCTCGGCATCCGGGAGGACAATAACGTGATCACCCACGAAGAAGTGTTGGAAGCAGCCAACGCCGCTGCGCCGAAGCTGGCAAGATTGGTGGCAGAACTGGTGGCAACATTATAGAGGTTGGAGAGGCTTCGGCTGAATGTCTATTTTTACGGTCTTTTAGAAGAACCTTTTCCATGAAAAAACTTTTTACCCTTCTTTTCTTTTTCGCCGCAGCCACGGCGTTTGCGCAGGCACCCGGCATCCAGTGGCAGAAAACTTTGGGAGGAAGCCTCGCCGATTATGGTGGCTCCGTTCGGCAAACGCGCGACGGCGGCTACATCATGGCCGGCTCCAGTTCTTCCAGCGACGGCGACGTACCAGGCAATAAAGGAAATGCCGACCTCTGGGTGGTGAAAACGGACGGCGCGAACACTATCCAATGGGCCAAAAACTACGGCGGTTCGGCCAAAGACGGCGACGCTGTGATGGTGGACCTGACAGCAGACGGTGGCTATGTGGTGGTAGCAACTACAGGTTCGGCTTCCCCTTCGGGCCCCAACCCTCTTCCCCCTATCGACGGCGACGTAACAAACAATCGCGGCGACAAGGATTATTGGGTGCTCAAGCTGGACAGCAATGGCGCGCTCCAATGGCAGAAATGCCTCGGTGGGCGCTACGATGATGCAGGTACTTCTATCCACCAGACGACCGACAGCGGATACATTGTTTGCGGCTACACCTCCTCCGACAACGGCGACGTAGCGGGTGGCGGCTTTCATGCAGGCTCCGCTGATGCTTGGGTGGTGAAGCTGAATGACACCGGAATGGTGGAATGGGGTAAATGCCTCGGCGGCGGCAATCTGGACTATGGCCGCGAAGCGCGGCAGACGGCAGACGGCGGCTACATCGTTGCGTGCCTTACGGCCTCTGCCGATGGCGACGTAACAGGCAACCATGGCGGCTACGAAGCGTGGGTAGTAAAGCTTAGCAGCGGCGGCGCAATGCAATGGCAAAAATGCCTCGGCGGAACAGGCACAGATGATGCTTATGGTATCCTGCAAGCAAATGACGGCGGTTATGTAATGGCTGGCAAAACGGCCTCCTCCGACGGCGATGTAACTTTTAATCACGGTAACGGCACGGACGATTATTGGGTGGTGAAGCTGGACAACACGGGCAACACGATTCAGTGGCAGCGGACTTTTGGGGGCTCTTCCTCCGAAGCAGCGCGCGGCATTCAGAAAGTACCAAGCGGCGGCTATGTGGTAACCGGCTACTCGCTCTCCAACGACGGCGATGTAACCGGACATCACGGCGGCACAAATAAGAACGACTATTGGATATTGAAGCTGAACAGTTCCGGCAATCTGGTGTGGCAAACTTCGCTGGGCGGAACCGACGACGACTATGCATACGCCATTGAGCCAACTACAGGCGGCGGCTTTATTGCAGGCGGATATACCTATTCTACCGACGGCGATGTGGCAAGCCGCCACACCGATGCCGAATACTGGATGGTAAAGCTCAACCCCGACCCCACCGCCGTTTCCAACATCAACACACCCGAAACCTTCTTCCTTTCCCCCAACCCGGCCACCACCGAAGTGCGCATCCAGACAAGCGAACCCATCCGCGCCGTTCTCCTGACCGACATCAGCGGCAAGGTGGTTTTTCGGGGCGGCAATATAACCGTTATCCCCACCGCGGCGCTGGCAAACGGCCTGTACTTCGTGCGTGTCCAGACTACCAACGGAATGACCACGCAGAAGGTGCTGGTGCAGCACTAACTAACCACAGAGCCGCCTAAAAACAGAACGTCCTCCCGACGAAGGAGGGATCTGCTCAATGACTGCGCTATCGCTTTGTCCGGGCAGATTCCTCCTTCGTCGGGAGGACACACATTTTGATGGCACCCACATAAAAACACCCGTCTGGTTCCTTGGAAACCAGACGGGTGTTTTTGTTTGTGCGGAAAGGCATTTCTCCCTTACGGCGTGGGCGTAGTGCCGCCGCCTGCCTGCCGGGCCAGCAGGGCGTTGTAGCGGTCCCGGATATTGTTGATATTACCCAGCAAAGTGGCCCATACCTGCGCACGGCGGGAAGAGATATACAGCGCCTCTACGCGCTCCACCAGCGCCTTATAGGCCGCTTCTGCTGCCGGGCGCATCTGCGTCAGCGTTGGGGTGTTGCCCGCGTTGGGGTTCTCGGCGTTGCGCGCGGCATAGGCCGTGTTGAAGTCGTTGTTGGCATTGCGCAGTTCCGCCACCTCCAAACCTATGCCCAGCGTGGTCACGTCCGGGGCCAGCGTGGTGTTCAGGTCTTGCATCAGGCTACTGATGGCGGTGGTTTCGTCTTGATACACCATGCCGTTAATGTTTTCATACGCGTCAAAGTAATGAAGGATGCGCTGCGCCGCCGCCTTGCGGGCCGGCACTATCGAGAGACTAAAGCCGCGCACAACCCCGCTGATACAGGAGTTGGCAGTATCGCGCCGCAGGTCCAGCGCCTGAAGTACGGGCGTGTTCATAGAGCCATTCGGCGAGAGGTATTCCGCATCCATCGGCGCGCGGGCGGTGGCAGCATTGGTCATCTCCGGCTGCACCTGCGCCAGGTCGGCGGGCACGGTCAGGATGTTGGTAACCGCAGTAGTGGTGTCGCTTACCAATTGAAGCAGCGTTGGGATGCGCAGGTGTGTAACGGAGAGGGAACGGAGATTGCTCATGGCAAAAAGAAAAAAGCGGTCAATGGAGGATGTAAATATAAAAACAGCGTCTCCGATTTTGCAAATCCACCATCGTATTGTCATGGAACTTGATACCATAGCGTGCCGGAGGCTTCGGCAGCCCGTGGACGTCGGTTCACAGCGTGCCGGAAGGTTGGGCAGCCCGTGGACGGCGGTTCACAACGTGCCGGAAGCTTCGGCAGCCCATGGACGGAGGTTCACAGCGCGCCGGAAGCTTCGGCAGCCCGTGGACGTCGGTTCACAGCGTGCCGGAGCCTTGGCGGGGAATAATCGCTTGTCGGGCGCGCTGTGGGAAGCCGGTTGCTTTCGGGATTTTTTATGGATTAGGAAGACAGACGGGAGGCAATGGTGTTTAGGCGTTTGTGGGAAGTAAAGGCGCGTATTAGATTTGTCTTTTTCTTCCAAATCCTTTCTCCCATGAAGTGGCAGGAGAGCTGCGGTGGCTCCAGCGAAAACGTTCTGTCGTTGGTTCCGCAAACAGCAGATGGGGAGGTTTCCCAGTGCCGCATCAAGCTGTCCTGCGTGCTGGAAATATGGCTCGTGGGGAACAAGATTGACCGCCAAATTCCCCGCGCTGACCGCGACGTAAAAATCACCGTTTAAATAACTTTCAATTCATGAAAAAACACCTCCTCCTTGCCGCCGCCATGCTTTCACTGGCCGCCTGCAAGAAATCCGACAACGCCTCCTCTTCCTCTACACCTGCGCTAAACACGTGGAAGATTGATGGGAATACCTACGTGGCAAGTAGTGTAGTTAGAAGCAAGGATGCCCTAACCATTACCGGCAGCAAAGGCGGGAAGCAATCGTACGCAATATTGGCGTTTCCTACTATGCCAAACATCTCTTCCAAAATCAGGTTGGGCGTATCCGGGCCACTCAACGTCCGCGCTTTTGTGGATTCCTTTGGCGAGATGGATTGTCGGTATCAGGACGCTAGGGTGGATGCGACGGTAACCGTTGCCAATAGCAAACTAAACGTCGTAGTGCCGTCCGTGTGGCTTTATTCCTATACGCGTGGCGTGTTGGATAGCATGCGCTTTGAGTGCAATATTCAAGAGCCGTAACAATCTCGTGTCTCGTATTTACACCTTAAAGCCGGAGCTGTGCACTGACAAGGCGAACCGGTTTAGATAGGTATTAGCCCGTCAAACCTTGGGAGGTCTTGGAGACCTCCCAAGGTTTTCCCTCAAACAGAAATCCCCACCTGTCCCGTTTTGGAAACGGGACAGGTGGGGATTTCTCCAAAAAAACAGCCCCGCGCTAGTAATGCACCTGTATCACCGATTGCAGCGGAATCAGGATGCCGCCCTTGAGCTGCAGGTATTTTTCGGTTACGCTCCACACGGTGGTTTCCACTTCGCAGGGGCCTTGCGTGGTCTCAAACGTAATGGCCGTTTTCCCCTTAAACTCATTGCCTAGGCGGGCGGCATACTGAAGTTCTTCGTGCCACTTCCGGGAGTTGTCCACAAAAGCCGGAACAAGTTTCAGGTCGGGGATTTCTTCTTTCTGGATAAGACGTGGCATGGGGAGAGACAGGGAGGGAAAAGAAACGGAAAAGCGGAAGCGGTTTTAAAAGTAGCGCGCCGCCCGCGATATCGCGAAATGAGCGGTGGAAATTTTAAGATTGCTTTGCCACGAAGCCCAGCGGAACCACCAGCGTGAAGGAGATATTCCGCCCCGCGCCCCACACGCCCGCGCGGCCCGTAGCGTTGTTCACCGCCGCGTATTTGAGGCGGCTTAGGTGGGATTGCCATGCGGCATCCGTCAGGTTTTGCGCGGAAAGAATCAGGTCGCACAAGCGCCGCCCGCTGCTGCTTACCACCGATACGCCCGCGCCCGCCGACCACAGCCAATAGCCCGGCGTATTTGTTTCGGTTTCATAGGCGTTGAAGATGCGGTTCTGCGCCGCGTAAAAATCTAGCCCCGTTTTCACGTAGCCGTTGCGGAAGAAGCGGCCCATTTTCGCCTTGTCGGCGCGCACGTCGCTCATCCACCGGAACGGCGGCATCAGAGGCAGATAGCGCATAGAATCCGGCGCGTTCAACAAATTTCCGGCCACGTAGGCAAAGGTGTTTTGGAAGTGCAGCCAGTGGAGCGGATGCGGGTGCAGATCAATAAAAAGCTCCCCGCCCAGAAGCGCCGCATTGCCCTGCACAAACTGAAATGCCGCGCGGTTTTCCGGGTTTTCCAGCGTCGGGATGGAGTCTGTTCCGCCTGCTGTCAGCAGCTTGCGGATAAAGATGTAGTTGGCGATGCGGTTGTAGAAAAGTGCCGCATCCACCAGAAGATGTTCGTTGGAAAACGTCGCGCCTAGATCCACTTGGTAGCTGCGCTCGGCTTTCAGATCGCGGTTGCCGTATTCGTAACGGAACGTCCCTTCGTGAACGCCGTTCGCTGCCAGTTCCGCAATGTTGGGCGCGCGGTAACCGGAAGCCGCATTCACCCGCAAAGTCAGCTTTTCAGACGGCGTGTAGGACGCGCCCACGCTGCCGGAAAGGTTTTGGAAAGACCGCGTAAACGGCGCAAACCGCGCGTATCCCGAAGCGTCCGTCAGTCCTTCCGACTGAATGGTGCGGGCGTCAAACCGCAGTCCGCCGCTCCACAGCCAGCGACCTTTTTGGTGGCGGATTAAAGAGTAAAGTCCGCCTTCCTGCAAGCGGTAATCGGGAATCAGAAATTCCGCGCCGAGGTTGCGGTTTTGCTGCATCATCCCACCGCTGCCGAGGGCAATGCTCCAGCCTCTTTTCTCTGCCAAAACATAGCGCAGGTCGTAAGTGCCGGTACGCAGTTGCAGGTAGAGGCCCGCCGCGTCGGGGTTCAGCACATCGCCGTATTCGCGACGTACGTTTTCCTGCCCGCCCAGCGTCAGGTTCAGCCGGTTACCGTTGCGGAAAAACAGGCTGTTGCTCCAAACAATTTTGCGGTGGCGGATGCGCTGCGCCGGAATGTCCGGCGTGTAGGAATTGGCGTCCGCAGAAGCTGTTTCTGTTTCCGCCACGCCATTGCGATTCACCGCGCGGATGAAACGGCCCATGGCCGAATCGCGGTCTCCTTCCACCAAACCCAAGTGTTGCGTAAACTGCGAGAAAAGAATCTTGCTGCTGCCTTTGCTTCCAGCAATTCCCACCGCGCCGCCGAAATTGAGGTTCTGGAAACGGCTGTTGAACACGCGCTCGTCGTAGCAGTTTTGATAATCCTGCGCTTCTTTTCCGGTGGCCCAGCCATTCCACGAAAAGCCGCCGCGCGTATTGCCGCCAAGGCGGCCATGCAGCGCGCGCAGTCCGCTGTTTGTCTGGTAATTCATCAGCACCTGCCCGCGCATTTGGCCCTGCGGAACAGGGTTGTCGGTCAGGATATTTATCACGCCCGCAAGCGCATCCGAGCCATACGCCAGCGAGGCGGGGCCTTTGAGGATTTCCACGCGCTCCACCTGATAATCGTCGGCTTCCAGTCCGTGTTCGTCACCCCATTGCTGGCCTTCCTGCCGGATGCCGTCGGCGATGACTACGGTGCGGTTATAGCCCAGCCCGCGAATGACGGGTTTGGAGATGGCAGGGCCGGTGCTTATCTGGCTTACGCCGGGCACGCGGGTGAGGGCATCCACAATATTGGTGCTGCCGTTTTGCAGCATTTCGGCCTGCCGGATGGAAGCGATAGCCAGTGGGGAACGGCGCTTTTCCGTTGCGCTGCCAGAGCCGGTTACTACCACTTCCCCGCTCTCCACAACGGCGTCTTTCAGCGTAAAGGAAAGCGGCGCTGTTTGCGGAACAGAAACCGTGACGAGCAGGTTCCGGTAACCCATAGCGCGCACTTGAACAGCGTGATTTCCGCGCGGCAGATTTCGGAAAGAGAAACGTCCGGCAGAATCGCTGACAGCGGTGAGGCGCAGATCGGAGACTTCTATTTCAGCACCGGCGAGCGGGCTTCCGGCTTCGTTTTGAAGAATGCCTTTCAAGGCGGGGGTTTGCTGCGCGTAGGCAGCGGTTATGAGGAGCAGGCAAAAGACCATAACGGCCCCTTGCCTTAAAAAGGTTTTCATTGGATTTTTTCGTTTAAAAAGAGGAAATGCGCAACCGCTTTCCTACCAGAACGGCAAGAAAAGCGGACGGCAAAAGCATAACGTCAGGTAGTAAAACCCGGACGCGGTGGGCCTCTTCCCGAAATAAACGAAGCGCTGCGGACAAGCCACAAATGCGGCGCGGCGCCGTGCCGAATGGCAGGCCGGGTGATTTTTTCTCCAAAAGAAAACACCAGTGCCGGAGGCGCGCTGAAATCCGGCAGCGTGAAGTGCAGGAAATCGCAATGGTGGTGTTGCGGCTCTATGCAAAGTCCTTTGCGGGAAGCACCGTGTGCATGAACGGTATCCGTGTGGCCTGCAAACTGATGCACAAGCTCTTTGGCCGTTCCACCAAAAAGCAGCACCAAAGCCAGAAAGCAGGCAAGGGGTTTGGAGAGGAAAGAATGTTTCACATGCGGATGGTGGCAAAGGTATTTCAGGCACGTAGCGCAAACCTTTCCGGCCCGGAAACTGTTTTTGTCTTTGCAACAATTAAACATTTCGCCTTCCGCGCGGCGGCGGTATTCCGCCTACCTTTGGCCCCACTCTCAAGGAGGAGAACCTTTTTTCTCTTTGCCTTTCATTCTCCCAAAACCACTCATGGGCTACGTAAAAGAACGCTTTAAAGAGGTTGCCGACAAGCTTTCGGCAGAAATCAAAACCCTGATTGCCGAGCACGGCGAAACATCGCTGGGCGAAGTAACGCTGGCACAAGCCTATCAGGGCGCGCGCGGTATTCCGGCACTTGTTACCGAAACTTCGCTCTTGGATGCCAACGAAGGCATCCGTTTCCGGGGCTATTCCATTCCCGAACTGAGCGCAAAATTGCCCAAAGCCGACGGCGGCCTAGAGCCTTGCCCGGAAGGACTTTTTTATCTGCTGCTGACCGGCGACCTGCCGAGTGACGAAGACGCGGGCCATATCTCGGCTACTTGGGCGCGCCGCTCGCATGTGCCAAATCACGTGTTTCAAGTTATTGAAGCGCTGCCTGTTTCCACGCACCCGATGACGCAGTTTTGCGCTGCTGTTCTGGCGCTGCAAACAGAAAGTAAGTTTGCTGAAGCCTACGCGGCAGGCATTTCCAAAAAAGAATACTGGAACTATACCTACGAGGACACGATGACGCTGATTGCGCGGTTGCCCCGTGTAGCGGCTTATATCTATCGCCGGAAATACAAAAACGGAGAGCACATTCAGCCCGATGGCATGTTGGACTGGAGCGCCAATTTCGCGCACATGCTGGGCTTCCAGGACGAGCAGTTTAAAGAGCTGATGCGCCTGTATCTCACCATCCACTCCGACCACGAAGGCGGCAATGTATCAGCGCACGCCACGCACCTTGTTGGCTCAGCGCTGAGTGACCCGTACTTGTCTTTCTGCGCAGGAATGACCGGTCTTGCCGGCCCGTTGCACGGACTTGCCAATCAAGAAGTAATTCGCTGGATTGAGGAATTGCAGGAAACGCTCGGCACGCTGGAGCCAACAAAAGAACAGATTGCCGACTACATTCAACGGACGTTGAAAGAAGGTAAAGTAGTGCCCGGCTACGGCCACGCGGTGCTGCGCAAAACCGACCCGCGCTTTACGGCGCAGATGGAATTTGCGAAAAAACATTGTCCCGACGACCCGACGGTGAAAACCGTTTGGAACGTGTATGAAGTGGCACCGCCAATTCTGGAAAACACCGGAAAAATCAAAAACCCGTGGCCAAATGTGGATGCGCATTCCGGCGCGCTCCTGAAGTATTACGGACTGGTGGAAGAAGATTTCTACACCGTCTTGTTTGGCGTGAGCCGCGCGATTGGTGTGTTGGCTTCGCTGTGCTGGGACCGCGCGCTGGGCCTCCCCATTGAACGGCCAAAATCGTTCACGACGGAGTGGGCCAAGGCCTACGTGGCAAAGAGCGAAAAAGCAACCGCCTAAAGGAAAATCTTTTTTAGCAAGAATGGTCTCTGTGAAAACGGGGGCCGTTTCTGTTTGGAAAATTCTTTGGCCCCCTCTCTGCAAAAACACTTCTTTTGCAGTCGCGCCGAACAGGCAATGCAACCCCGCACCACGCATGAAAGACCACGTCTCAGAAGTTGCGGTACCAACAGCGGCAACACCCAAATCCGTGTATTTGCCCGGCCTTAACGGCATCCGGGCGATTGCGGCACTGGCCGTAGTCCTTTCTCACACGAGTTTTGAATTAGCCAGCTTTGGACTTAACAATCATATTTGGGATAGGGATACCACAGGCAAGCCCATGGGGTTGCGACTAGCAGCGCATGGCGTAACCATGTTCTTTACGCTCAGCGGTTTTCTCATTTCCTATCTCGCACTGAAAGAAAAAGAGGTTTCCCGCCTGCAGGTAAAGGCGTTCTACATCCGCCGCCTGCTGCGTATTTGGCCGCTCTACTACCTGTATTTTTTTGTCTGCCTCGCGGTCATCTTCGCGTTCCATCTCCCTTACCCGGCGTCCTCTATTCCGTTTTATATTTTCCTGGCGGCTAACATTCCTTTCATTCTAGGAAAAACGCTGCCGCTCCTGGGCCATTACTGGTCGCTGGGCGTGGAAGAGCAGTTCTACCTGTTTTTCCCGCAACTGGCAAAGATTTCCAACCGCATGTTTCTCCGCGTTGCCATCGGAGGAACCGCATTTCTGCTTTTGTTGAGGGGGATTTTTCTCTTCCTGCGCATTCGCTACCAGATAAGCCTGCCCCACCTTGCCCTCTCCGTAACCCGTTTCCACATTATGCTGATGGGCGTCATCGCAGCCATTCTGTATTACCAGGGGAACGAGAAATTCATCCGCATCTGTACACACAGAGTAACCCAAATGCTGGCGTGGCTGGTAGTAGTGTCCTTGGCCATCAACAGGTTTTACGTTCCGGCGGTAGACACCGAAGTGGTTGCACTGGTAACCGTTTGCCTGATTCTGGGGCAGGTAACCAAGCGCAATAACATCATTAATCTGGAGAATAAAGTCTGCGATTTTATCGGGAAGATTTCCTACGGCATCTACATTATCCATCCCCTGCTCACCTTCGGACTGGCCAGGTGTTTGCCCCCCTTGCAGCCCGACCAACCCCTGAATTATCTACTGGTTTATGCGGCAGTGCTGGCCCTGACGCTGACGATGGCCTACCTCTCCTACAACTTCTACGAAAAGCGGTTTCTGAAGATGAAGTCGCGCTTTGCGGTTATCAAAAGTCAGAACACCCGCGGCAACAACGAGACGACAACGTAACCGCACATCCGCTTCCACTACGCATCTCCGCTCCGCAAGCTCCTTTGCACGTCGCGCTCCTTGATGCTCTCGCGCTTGTCGTGAAGCTTTTTGCCGCGCCCCAATCCAATGTCCATTTTGGCGTAGCCGTTCTCGTTGATGAAAATAGCGAGCGGCACAATCGTAAACCCCTTCTCCTTGATTTTCTGTTCCCATTTGCGCAGCTCTTTCTGCGTCAGCAGCAGCTTGCGGTCATACACCGGAAGATGCCCGGCATAGCCCGCGTTGGCATATTCGGCAATGTGCAGGCCCTTCACCCAAAGCTCGCCTTTGTGGAAAAAGCAGTAGCTGTCCGAAAAGCTCACGCGGCTCATGCGGATGCTTTTAATCTCCGAACCGGTCAGCACCATGCCCGCCGTCAGCTTCTCCTCAATGGCGTATTCATAGGTGGCCGGGCGGTTTTTAAGGTAAATGTTTTTCATTTCCCAAACCAGTCAATCGCTTCCGCCAGCTTCGCCTTTAAATCCTTCCGCTCCACGATAAAATCCAGGAAGCCGTGTTCCAACAGAAACTCTGACTTCTGGAAACCTTCCGGCAAATCGCGCTTAATGGTCTCCTTAATCACGCGCGGGCCGGCAAAACCAATAAGCGCCTGCGGCTCGGCAATGTTGATATCTCCCAGCATGGCGTAAGACGCTGTTACGCCGCCCGTCGTCGGGTCGGTCATCAGGGAGATATACGGCAGCCCGGCTTTGGCTAGGCGCGTCAGTTTAGCGCTGGATTTCGCCATCTGCATCAGCGAGAACGCGCTCTCCATCATGCGCGCGCCGCCGCTTTTGGAGATAATCATAAACGGCAGCCTGTGCGCAATCGCGTAGTCAATGCCGCGCGCAATCTTCTCCCCCACCACACTGCCCATCGAGCCGCCGATAAACTGGAAATTCATACAAGCTATCACCAGCTTCCGGCCCGAAACTTCGCCCACCGCTACCGTCATCGCATCCGTCAAACCGGTGACTTTCTGCGCGTCCACAAGGCGTTTCTCATAAGGCCGCTGGTCTACGAAACCCAGGAAGTCCACCGGGGCAATGTTCTCAAAAAGCGCTTCGCCCTTGTGGTCGTCGAACAGGATTTTAAAGTACTCCGCCGAGTTGATGCGGTTGTGGAAGCCGCATTTCGTGCACACCCACAGCCCCGCTTCCAGCTCGCTTTTCGTTACGATGGTCTTGCACTCCGCGCACTTGTGCCAGAAGGCATCCGGCACTTCCCGCTTCTCATCGGTGCTGGTCAGGACTCCCTGACGGATTCGGCGAAACCAGGTGGACATAAGCGGATTTTTGTTTGAAACAGAAAAGGGCATTTCTTAGGGAAAACGGGCGGCGAAAATACGGGCAAAAACGAGCGGCAGCCTTGTTCCTGCTTTTCCGGGTATTCCGCTTTTGGGGAGGAGGGAAAAAATGTTCTTTTAAACCTTCCCGATTTTGGAACGAATGGAAAAACCTTCCCGATGGCCTTCCTAATTTTGGAACAAAGGAAAAAACCTTCTTTTATGCCTTCCCGATTTTGGAATATAATACAATAATCTTGTGATATTCCTTTTGTTCTGGCGCGAGGAGGGAGTTACAATGTATCATTCGTAGGGACACGCTGCGCGTGTCCGCCGAAAATGCACGATGTGCGGACACGTACGATGAATATGCGGACACGCGCAGCATATCCATACCATACATTATCCATTGTTCATTATTCATTGTCCTTCCGTCCCACCATATACAGCACCGCCATTCTCACCGCCACGCCGTTTTCCACCTGTTCCAGCACCAGCGACTGACCCGAATCCGCCACGTCGGAACTCAGTTCCACGCCGCGATTAATCGGGCCGGGGTGCATAATCACGATTTCTTTTTGCAGGCTGTCCAAGAGGCGGCGGTCAATGCCGTAATACAGCGCGTATTCGCGCAGCGTAGAGAAAAGCGGCTTGCTTTGGCGCTCCAGTTGGATGCGTAAAACATTGGCCACTTCGCACCATTCCAATGCTTTGCGCACATCGTAGAACACGCGCACGCCGAGGTCTTCAATGCTTTTGGGAATCAGCGTGGGCGGGCCGCAAACCGCCACTTCCGCGCCCATTTTGGTGAGCAGATAAATATTGCTCAACGCCACGCGGCTGTGCAGAATGTCGCCGACAAGGACGATTCTTTTCCCCGAAATCCCGCCCAATCTTTCCCGGATGGAATAGGCATCCAATAAGGCCTGCGTGGGATGTTCATTCGTTCCATCGCCCGCGTTCACGATGCTTGCATCAATGTGGCGACTAAGAAAATGCGGCGCGCCGGAAGCCGAATGGCGCATTACCACAATGTCCACTTTCATGGCCAGAATGTTCTGCACCGTATCAATCAGCGTCTCGCCTTTGGCGACGGAAGAGGAGGATACGGCGAAATTCACCGTATCCGCGCCGAGGCGTTTTTGGGCCAGTTCAAAGGAGATGCGCGTCCGTGTAGAATTCTCGTAAAAGAGATTCACAATCGTGGTGTCGCGCAGGGCCGGAACTTTTTTGATGGGCCGGTTCAACACCTGCTTAAACTCGTCGGCAGTGGTAAAAACCTGTTCAATCGTTTGCGGCGAAAGGTCTTTGATGCCGAGCAGGTGTTTCATTTTTCGGGGGAGAAATTCTTAGGAAAACGGGGCTTTTTGTTCTTCCAGATACACAACGTCTTCGCCGGGAGCCTCGCCCCACAACAAGCGTACGCGCCGCGATTCGTAGGTGTCCATAGCGAAGCCGCTGTAGTCGGGCTGCACGGGAAGCTCGCGGCTAAAGCGGCGGTCTATCAGGGCCAGCAATTCTACTTTCTGCGGACGGCCAATATCCAGCAAGGCGTCTATCGCCGCGCGGATGGTGCGCCCAGTGAAGAGAACATCGTCTATCAGGACAACGGTTTTGCCTTCAATCGGGAACGGAAAGCGCGTTTGGGAAGGCAGGCGAAGGGAAGTGCCCTGGTGTAAATCGTCGCGGTAAAAGGTGGCGTCCAGCGTGGCGTAAGGAAGATTTTCCACGCCGGAAATTTCCCGCAAAATCCCCACCAACCTATCCGAAACGGCCACGCCGCGCGGCTGAATGCCGACGAGAATCGTGTTCTCAAACTGCCCGTGCACTTCCACCAACTGATGCGCCAGCCGGAGCAGCACGAGGCGAAGCTGATGGGAAGGAAGCAGGATTTTCACGGGGACGGCGAAGATAAAGCGCGGGGCGCGTTGGAGAGTTGGATGCTTCGCGTTGGATGCACTTCGTGCGTTGGAATGTTGGATAATGTTGTGCTAACTAAAATGCGGGTCATCTCGACCGCTAGGGAGAGATCTCACGTATGCTGTGCCTCACCTGCTGTGGCTCGCCTGCTGTGAGATTCCTCCTTCGTCGGAATGACACCCAATTGGTCAATACGTCTGCGACATTTCTATGGTCTATTTTTATCCCCCGATGAAACAGCTTTCTCTCCTCTGCCTGCTCTTCCTTTCCTTTTCCTGCGCGAATAAAAATCTCCCGGAAAGCCACAAGGCAGCAGCGCATTCCGTTCCGAAAGATTCCTTGCGGCAAAACATTGCGGCGCTGCTTCAAGACAAGAAAGCGACGGTGGGCATTGCCTTCAAAAACCTCAAAACCGGCGACACATTTTCCTACAATGGCGACGCGCACTTCCCGTTGATGAGCGTGGCGAAATTCCCAGAATCCTTGATGCTGCTTTCTCAGGTGGACAGAGGCGAAAGAAGTCTGAACGGCCCTGTTTCTTACGCCGGAGACGACCTTAAAATCTTCACGAAAAGCTCCTTTCGGAAAGACCATCCCGGCGAGCGGGTTTCTATTCCGCTGTTGGAATCCATCCGCTACGCGATGGGGCAGAGCGACAATATTTCCGCCAACAAAATGTTCGGGCTTCTCGGCGGGCCGAAAAGGGTGGAAGATTACCTCCACCGCATGGGCATTGCGGATATGGGCCTCTCCACCGATTACGCGCACATGAAGCCCGACAGCCCGTTGCAGAATTGGGGAACGCCCCGCGCGCTGGTAGAGTTGCTCCAGAAATTTGAGCAAGGGAAAATCCTGAGCGACAGCAACACGGCGGTGCTGTACAAGCTGATGGTGGAAAGTATTTCCGGCGCGGACAGACTGAAAGCCGGACTGCCCGCCGGAACGGTGATTGCGCACAAAACCGGGACTTCCGGGCGGAACGCAGTGGGTATTACGGCAGCGTTTAACGATGTAGGGATTGTGGAACTGCCGGATGGAAATCGCTACGCGATTGCGGTTTTCATCGGCGACTCCGGGGAAAGCGATTCGGTGAACGCGGGGATGGTGCGGGATGTGAGCCGGATGGTTTGGGAAAGGCAGGTGAAATAGACCCCACTTACTACTCCCCCGGCATACTGTTCTGAAACCCGCTGTTCTCTTCCCGCTCCTTCTTCCGCTCCAGCCGCCCAAACCGGTAGCCAAACACCACGCCGAAGGACTGATAGGGAACCTGCCGCTCCACGTAGGACGTGTAGCCCGGCGTGTTTATTGTTGTTACCTGCGGCACGTAGCGGTTAAACGGGTTGGTCATCGTGATGCCGATGCTGCCTTTCTTTTTCCAAAGCAACCGGCGCACCGCAAGCGTGTAGCTCAGGTTTTGCTGCGTGCGGCCCTGCACGTTTTGCGTCGGCGCGTTGTAATTTCCAAAAACCTCGGCGGCAAAAAGGCTGTGCGGCGGCTGATAGGCAATGTTCAGGTTGCTGCGGAAGCGCAAACCGATAAAGCCCCCACGCAGTCCGGCCACCGACGGCGCAAAATATTGCTGCATCAGCATCGTGTTGCCGCGCAGCGTAAACACCTCGCCCAAGAGGCGCAAGGAGCCGGAGATGTTGATGCCGGTGTTGTACTCCACGCCTGCGTTCAGGACGCGCTGCACCGATACGTCCCGGAAAACAGAATCGCCCACACGGTAGCTGTTGTAGAAAGTTACTACGCGCTTGTGGTCGCTCGTGTTGATGCGCTCTATCAATGAGATACTCAAGTTGCTGCCTTTATTGAAAGATTTGCTCCAGCCCAGCTCCATATGGTTGCCCAGTTCCGGCATCAGCAGCGGGTTTCCGGTGAGGAGGTTGAAGGGGTCGCTGCGGTTCACAAACGGATTTAGCTCGTCGTATTCGGCGCGCTCAATGCGGCGCGTATAAGCCAGTTTCAGCAGGTTGCCGTTCGTCCATTTGTGGGAAAGAATGGCCGTCGGCGCAAGGATATCGTAGGCCGGAATGCGCGTGCCGGGAAAGTCAATCGTCACGCCGGTATGCTCGTAGCGAAGGCCCGCCTTCACGTCCAACCATTTCCCCACCGAAAACGACGCCGACGCATACGCTGCATACACCGCCATGTTGTAGCGCAAGGCATACGACTGCGTGGGGTCGGCCAGATAATCGGCGCCCGCGCCTTGCAACGTGCTCACCGTGGCGCTGCTCCGGATGGTTTGGAAAATGGTTTTCACCCCGCACTCCAAAGAAGCATTTTCGCCCAATGGCTGCGCGTAGTCGGCGGAGAGATTGGTCTGCAAATCCGTTCCCGGACTGTTGCTCCGGCTGCCCGTTGTGGGCAACGGCTGTCCGACTCCAATCTGCGACTGTCCGTAAGATGCTTGCGGCATGGCGTAGCTCGCGCTGTACAGCACGTCCAGCGTCTGTTCTGGCTTGGAAAAGTTGTGGTGATAACCGAGGTTCCAGTCCAGCGAAGTGGTGTGGAAACGGCTGTCCGAGTTGCGCGTCGCGGCGTTGTTGGAAAGCTGCGTTCCGGCCTTGTCTATCGCCAGTGCCTGCTGCGCAACGGCCCCGTTATTGTGGTTGTTGAAATGCGCCATACTCACGCCGCCTGTAAAAGTGCTTCGCTTGGAAACTGCCCAATCCGCACCGAGACCGCCGTTATAGCCCGCGCGGCTAAAATCATAGTAGCCGTCCTGCAACAGGCGGTTACTGCCACCCGTTGTGGTGTCGCGCGAACTGCGGTCCTGTCGGGTAAGTGTGTGAGAAGGAAGCTGTGCATTGCCTGCAAAAAAGGCATTGAGGCCCAGCGCGCCGTGCCGCACCGACAGGTTGAGCGCGCCGTTCTCGAAGCGCGTTCCCGCTGAAAGACTGACGCTGCCGTTGTAGCCCTGCACGCGGCTTTCTTTCAGAATAATGTTGATGATGCCGCCGGTTCCCTGCGCGTCGTAGCGCGCGCCGGGCGTGGTGATGGCCTCAATGCGCTGTATCTGGCTGGCCGGAATAGACGCAAGCGCATCTGCGAGGCTCGCCCCGAAAAGCGAGGAAGGCTTACCGTTAATGAGGAAGCGGACGTTGGGATTGCCTTGCAGCTCCACGTTGCCGTCGATGTCCACCGTCACCTGTGGCACTTTGCGCAGCAAATCCAGGGTGGTGCCGCCCTGCGAGGAAAGGTCGGCAGCGGCGTTGAAAACAATGCGGTCTATCTTGTTTTCCACCACCGGCGCGCGGGCCGAAATCACCACATCGCCAAGCGTGCGCGAAGCAGAAAAGAGCCGGAGGGTATCTTCTCTTTGCGCTGCCGGGCCGTTCCAGAGAATGCGGGTGGTATCGCGGCGGTAGCCGATAAAATCCGTCAGCAGCCGGTAGGTTCCTTTGCCGGGAAGCACTACGGAGAAGCGGCCTTCCGAGTCGGCAAGTGCACCGCTGACGGGGCGCGTGCCGGTGTCGCGCAGTACGCTGACGGTGGCGTAAGAGACGGGCAAAGAGGCAGCCGCATCCAGCACAATGGCGCGCAGTGTATTGGCTGTTTGTGCCCGCGCAAGAGGCACTCCCAAAGCCCCGGCCAGCAGCAGCATGATAATCCTCATTTTCTCCCCAATCCATTCGCGCATAAGGGGGTCAAAAGTACAGGTGGGGCGGGCGGGATTTGTGCGGAGCGGACCTTTTAGAGCCTGTCGGGAAAATAAAGATTTATGAACTGGAAAGCCGTTTGTTGCCCATCTTTTGTCACCCTGAAACGGGGGGGGGGTAGCGGACGCAAGCCGCCCAGCATTTGGAGCGCGTTGCACATAACAGCTTCGGCGCATTTCTCTATAGAAAGCAGCGCAGCATTTTCTATAGAGCGCGCTACTTGGTGCATTCCTTTTTACATCAACTCTATCAAGCCCTACGTACGTTCCAGCACCGCGATATTTTCAATATGGTGCGTCTGCGGAAAAAGGTCTAGTGGTTGCAACCAGGTTACTTTGTAGGCGCGATCAAGGAGCGCCAGGTCGCGGGCCTGCGTGGCGGGATTGCAGCTTACATACACCACGCGCAGTGCGCCAATGGCAATAATTTGATTCACCAAATCTTCGTGCATGCCGGCGCGCGGCGGGTCGGTGATAATCACGTCGGGACGACCATGTTTCTGGAAGAAATCGGGCGTGCAAATCTTGCTTACATCGCCTGCATAGAAGTGGCACTTTTCGGAAAGACCATTTCGCGCGGCATTCTCTTTTGCATCTTCAATGGCGTCTTCCACTGCTTCAATCCCGATAATTTTTCCCGCCTGTTCACTGCAAAAAATGCCGATAGAACCCGTGCCGCAATACAGGTCGTAAAGCACTTCCGTTCCGGTAAGTCCAGCGGCTTTGCGCACCTCTCCATACATCCGCTCCGCCTGCTGCGTATTGGTTTGGAAAAAGGATTTTGGCGAGATCTTGAACGTGAAATCCTCCAGCTTTTCAGTGATGAAACCCGGCCCCTTCACGGTGATAATTTCCTGGTCGTAAAGCGTGTCGTTTGCTTTTTGATTGATGGTGTAATGCAGGGAGGTAATCTGCGGAATGTGCTTTTCTATGTGCGCCAGCATCGCTTCCCGCGCCGCCTTGTCTTCATACGCAAATACCAGATTCAAGAGCACCTCGCCCGTGCGCGCCACGCGCAAAACGGCATTGCGCAGCCAGCCCTCTCGCGTCTTGAAATTGTAGTAGGGAAGGCGGTTGTGTTCGCTGTATTCCCGCAACACGCGCAGCACTTCGTTGGTCGGGTCGGGCTGTAAGTAGCAGGTGTGAATGGGAACAACTTTATCAAAAAGGCCCGGCGCGTGGAAGCCCAATGCGGGTTCGTCTTCAAACGCTTCGCCATTCGCTTCGGCCAGTTCCGCGCTTGTGCGGTAGCGCGTGGCGCTGAACGTAAACTCCAGTTTGTTGCGGTAATAGCGGTCTTCCGCACTGCCGATAATCGGCTGCACGGGCGGCAGTTCTATCCCGGAAATCCTACGCAGTTGCTCTTCTACCTGTTGCTGTTTGTACTCCAACTGTTTTTCGTAAGGCAGCATTTGCCATTTGCATCCGCCACACAACCCAAAGTGCGGGCAAAAAGGCTGCACGCGGTCAGGCGAAGGCGTTTCCAACCTCGTCATCCGCGCCTCCATCCAGCTCTTCTTTTCCTTTCCGGGCCACGCCGAAATCACGTCGCCCGGCACGGCCCCGGCCACAAAAACCACCTTGCCGTCGGGCGTGTGTCCAATGCTTTTGCCTTCGGCGGCGTAGGCGGTGATGGAAAGGTTTTCAATTGCCTGTCGGCGCTTTTTGCGGGCCATGATTTTTTGAGGAGAAGGAAGGGGCGCAAAAATACGCCGGATGCCGCCCGGGGTACGCCGGAGGGAGGTGATTGTACGCCGGATTCCGCCCGGGGTACGCCGGAGGAAGGTGACCGTACCCCGGATTTGAGCCGGGGTACGCCGGACGAGAAAAAACGTGCCTCACAGTTGTTTTTTGACACAAGCGGGAGCTTGACATTAAACAAAAACGATGTTTGAAGCCGTTTTTGGTAATTCTAAACAAAGATTACTTATGCATTAAAATTCATCCACCTACCGCTATACCGTCGCCTTCCGCCTTCTTTCCCCCGTGTCCACGAGTTTCACTCGTGGCAATTGCTATTGAACCCTTTCAGGGTTCTCCTCTACAACACAAAATAAACGTCCGGGAAAGGGACGAATAGCAATTGCCACGACTCGCAAGTCGTAGACACGAGACGCTCCTGAATCCCTTAGGAAACTGTTTGCCGCCGCTTCTCCCCCGTCAGCACCCGCCATGTAATCACTACGCTCGTCAGCATGAAGCCCGCGCCTAATAAAAACGGCGCACCGGCAAAATGAAAGCCGGAATCCTTCCCGGTAGAATAGTAAAAAAGCCGCGTCATAATCAAGGGGCCGAAGACCGATGTAAGGCTCATCAGGCTTGTGATACTTCCTTGCAATTGTCCGCGCTCCTGCGGATTCACGTGGGAAGAAATGATGGATTGCAGCGCCGGGCCGGAAAGGCCGCCGAGGCAATACGGAAGCAGGAAAACGTACATCATCCAGCTTTTGGCGGCAAAGGCAAAAAGCATTAACCCCAGCGTGTAGAGCGAGAGGCCCAGATAAACGCTTTTCTCTTCTCCCAGCTTCGGGTTTACGATGCGTATCAGTCCGCCCTGCACCAGCCCTACCAGCGCGCCGACAACGGCCAGCGAGATGCCCACTTCGCCTTCCGTCCACTTAAAAGAATACATCGTGAAGTAACTCCAGGTACTTTGCACCGCGTGGGCCGCGAGGTTGATAAATACAAACGCCGCCACCAGTCCGGCAATGGTTTTGTGGGCGCCAAAAAAGCGCAGCGAGCCAATCGGGTTGGCGCGTTTCCAGCTAAAAGACCGCCGGTTTTCGGGCTTTAAAGATTCGGGGAGAACAAAGTAGCCGTAAAGAAAATTGAGTAAACACAGCACCGCAGCTGCATAGAACGGCATCCGCAATCCAAACTTCGCCAGCAGTCCGCCCAGCGCCGGGCCAATGACAAAGCCCACGCCGAAAGCTGCCCCAATCATGCCAAAGTTTTTGGCGCGCGTTTCCGGCGTACTCACATCGGCAATGTAGGCGGCGGCGGCGCTAAAACTCGCGCCCGTCATCCCCGACAAAACGCGGCCTAGGAACAGAATGGAATAAGTGGGCGCGAGCGCCAGAATAAGATAATCTACACAGAAGCCCAGCAGCGAAATGAGAATCACCGGACGACGGCCATAGTGATCGCTTAGATTTCCCATCAGCGGCGCAAACAGAAACTGCGTAGCGGCAAAAACCGACACCAGATAGCCGCCCCATTTGCTGGTTTCGTTCAGCGGAATGTGGAGGAGTTCTACCAAGAGTTTCGGCATCACCGGAATAATCAGTCCAAAGCCAATGACATCCAGTGCAAGGGTGATAAAAATAAAAGAGACGGCGGCGCTCCGGTTCATGGCGGCAAAGATGAAGTGGAAAAGAAAAATCCGCAGGTTAGAAGTACGCTTACCTTCGTTCCGCATGTATGACCACTAAATCCGAGATTCTCATGGCGCTTCAATCCTGTAAGCCCAAGTTGTCTTTATACGGTGTTTCGGCGCTGGGGCTTTTCGGTTCTCACGCGCGCAACGCCGCAAGGACTAGTAGTGATATTGACTTGCTGATAGACTTTGAGCCGGGTAAGGAGAATTACGACAACTACATGGCTGTCTATGACTTGTTAGAGTCTTTGTTTGGAAATGAAAAGGTGGAGATTGTAACCAAAAACGGTCTTAGCCCATACATCGGCCCTGCTATTTTAAACAGCGTCGTTTATGTCTGAAAACTTTCTGGATTTTCTGAATAGAGCCAAGCAAATTATCATTTGCGTCATCATCAGCTTGCTGCTTTTGTGGCGCTCCTATGTGGAGTATAGACGTTTCCACATGACCTTCCTTCAAGGCCTTATTGGACTGCTTCTTGTGGTCGCTATCGTGAGATTTAGAAAGAAAAACATTGCCCGACAGTAAACCCGCAAACGCGCCCATACCCGCTTTCCTACTTTCGCGGCCATGACGGTGCATCTGATAAACGGCGAAACCGCCGCCACGCGTCTGCGCGCCGCGCAAGACTTGGAGCCGCAGCTTGCCGGGCCGGTTTATGCCCTTCCCGACCAGCTTTCTCACGGCTCGCTTTACCGCCCGGAAGGAAAAAGCTTTGCGCAGGTGCGCGCGGATTACTGGCGCGCCATTCGCGGCCAAAACGGCGACGAAAATCCTGAAGAAGCGCAGCAAGAGGAACTGCTTTTAGAAGTGTCCAACATCTTGCAAAGAAAGCCCGATGTACAGGTTTGGTTCTGGATGGCTCCGCAGGTAGCCGACGTTGTAGCATGGTATCACAGCCTGCGGTATTTAGGGAAACACGTCGGGCGTTTTTATGTCCTCAATATTGCCGGTTTGCCGTTTTTGAATGAAGAAGGAAAAGTGTTTTTCCCGCAGGCATTTGACGGCGTTCCGGCGCGTGAATTTGTGAAAGCTCGCCGCCTCGCGCGCCTCGTTACGCCTGCCGAATTGGAGTTGGACGGCGACGTGTGGAAAGCTATTTCCGGCCCGGAGAGTTTTTATCGTTTTCCCGACGGCGGCAGAAAAATCAAGACCGAAGAAGCCGCGTATTTTGACCGCGATCTCTTGCAAGCCCTGCGCAGCGGCCCGCTGAAAACCTCACGACTGTTGAACCAACTTCTCCAAAAACAGGCCCTTCCTACCGAAGAAGCCGCCTTGGTTTTCCGCATCCGGCAGCTATTCGCTGAAGGCTTGCTGACGGTGAAAGGCGACCTGCAAAAAAGCCCGCGCGACTGGGAAATCCGGCTGCTTGAAAGCGCCACCATCGCCGCTGTTCCTTCCCCCGAAAACGAAACTGCCGGATGAACTTCCGATTTGTCATTCCGGCCACGCACGACCCCAAGCGGCAAACGCTGGCGCTCCACTTGCTCGTCAGCTTTGTGCTTTTCGGTGCGGGTGTTTTTTGCCTTGCGATGTATTGGTTTACGGGCATTTCTCCCAAATTTCCGGGAGCTATAAAAGCCTTTGGCATCTTCGGCGCAGTTTGTTCTCTGGGGGGAATTGCAGTTTATATCCTCAGTGTTTCCGCCGTCCGCCGCAAGCGTTTTACAGGCTTTCTCCGTGTGTTGGAACTGGTGCTTATTGTTGGTGGCTCAGCGTTGTTTTTTTCTGTTGGAAAACCCATTCCGGCAACGCTTTTCGCGCTGTTGGGCGTGCTGGCAGGGAGTGCGGCAATTTTTGAAAGAAAAGCACCTGCCGATACGGTGATTGAAGTGGACGAGGAAGGCGTTCGCCGTAAAGCCGGACTGAAGAACACCTTTTTTCCGTGGCGAGCCGTAAAGCAAGTGCTGTATCGCCGAGGCATTCTCACGATTGATTTGCTGGACAACAAGCTGATACAGTATGCCGTGCGATCCGCCGAAACAGACGGCGAAATTCTGGAAGCTTTCTGCGCCGCACAGGTAGAAAAAGCCATTCCGCAACGCGCCAAAAATGATTGGTAGCGCATTCGCTGTTTCTAACGGATTTTTGCCGCCCTTTTCCCCAAAGAAATTCCCCTTAAAAAATGTCTTTAGAAATCCGCATCATGGACGCACTCAAAACCGCCATGAAAGCCAAAGACGAAGCTGCTTTGCGCACGCTTCGCGCCATTAAAGCTGCTATTCTCGTAGAGAAAACATCCGAAGGTTTTTCTGGTGCGATAACGGAAGATGCCGAAATGAAAATGCTGCAAAAACTGGCCAAGCAGCGCCGCGATTCGCTCCAGATTTTCACCCAACAGAACCGCGAGGATCTGGCCGCTACCGAGCGCGAAGAACTGGCGATTATTGAGCAGTTTCTGCCGCAGCAAATGAGCGCTGAAGAGATTCAAAAAGAGATCGCCCGCATCATCTCCGAAACAGGCGCTTCTTCTCCCGCTGATATGGGCAAGGTGATGGGCATGGCAACGAAAGCACTCGCAGGCCGCGCGGACGGTAAAGCCATTTCGGCAGAAGTGAAGGCGCAGCTTTCCAAGTAGATTTTGCGCACTTTCCCTAAATCATGACGCTGGATGCGCTCATTGCTCTGACCCTGCTGTATGGCGCTTGGAAAGGCTGGCGGCGGGGCATTGTGATGTCGCTGCTGTATCTGCTGGGCGCGATTGTCGGGCTGGTGGTCTCGGTAAAATTTTCCGGCGTCATTGGCGACTGGGCGGTGCGTAATGGCTTTGCTTTTGGCGCGAAAGGCAGTACCGTAGGCTTTCTTGCCAGCTTTATCGGCTTAGGCTTGCTGATGCGCCTGGCAGGACGCGCCATTCACGGCGTACTGAGGGCCACCGGACTTTCCGGCATTAACCGCGCGATAGGCGCAGCTGTGCAGATCTCCATTTTTGCGCTGTTGTGGAGCTGTCTTCTATGGATAGGTACGCGTGCATCCCTGATTCCTGTCAAGCTGCGAAAAGAGTCTTTGCTCCTGCCGCTTATTGAGCCGCTTGCGCCGTATATCTTCTCCAAAATGGGCGTGCTCATCTCCCTGTTTAAGTGGCTGATTTCTGAAATTGCGCATCTTGTAGGGCAGATGAAAGTGGCGAAATAAATAGGGAAAGGAATGCCCTAATTTTTTCTTCTTTTGTGTCCTGATTTTTGTCTCCAAATGTGGGCTCTCCTTGACAACCGCGATTCATTTACGCACATTTTGCACCACAGTCTTTTGCTGACTGGTGCGGAAGATTGCCATGTGGTGAAAAGCCACGGCGTTTCGTTAGAAGAATTAATAGCGATGCAGCCGGAACGGCTCATTATTTCTCCCGGCCCGGAGACTCCTGCACAGGCAGGAATTACAATGGCGGCTCTGGACTATTTCCTACCCAAAATTCCGGTTTTGGGTATCTGCCTCGGTCATCAGGCAATTGGACTGCATTTTGGCGCGCGATTGGTAAAAGCCTCGCAGCCGATGCACGGTTTTACGAGTCGGATTTCGTTTGAAAAAGAGTACCCGCTTTTCGCCGGACTGGCTCAACTGTTTGAAGCGATGCGCTACCATTCGCTGGCTTTGGAAGGACTGGAAGGAACGGGTTTGCGCGCGCTGGCATTTGCGGAAGATGATAAGAGCATTCAGGTAATGGCGCACGAAACGCTGCCTTGCGTGGGCATTCAGTTTCACCCGGAATCTATCGGGACGCCGGACGGGATAAGGTTGTTGGCGAATTGGGTGCGGTTGTAACTTTCCCAACCGATTAAGTCACCATCTTCATCATTTTTGTAAAATCTCACTAATTAGGAAAATGCGCCTCTTCCTTTGTTTTTCTTTTTTGCTTTTCTCTTCACTGGCTTTTGGACAGAAAAAGCTGAAAGGAAAGCCGGCAACGCTGGAACAAACCTACCGTTATCTAGACCAAATATTTGATGACACCGCAAAATATAGCTTTATGAAATTGCCCGAAGACGTTGCCACCGGACGGCTTCATTTTGGCCTCGGCATGTGGATGCGAAACAACTGGAGATTATGGGGAAGGGGCAAACTGAAACGGTACTTTCTAGAACGAGGTGTTTTGCATCCAGAGGATATGTCTGGAATCATACTTACCTCTTACCACAGATACCTCAACAATCAAGCGATTGGTTTTGATAAGCAAGCGGAAAGCTATCGGACGTTTTACCAAGGAATTGTGCAGCACGGAGACACCATTTTCTATCCACAAGAACTTTTAAAAGCTAAAACTACAGACAGTGCATTAGTACAGTATTTCCCCGTGAACGACACGATATGCGTTTCGGTATATGCCAGTTACAAAAGATGGTTCTCCACCTATGCTTCTAGCGTGCGGGCAACTGCCGTGGTAAGAGAACACCGCAAAAACAAACTTTTTGTGGAATTGATTTTAATGGAAAAAGATTTCAAGAAAAACCCTAATAGAAAAGTCGGAGACTTCTACGAAGAAACGCCGAGAGACTGTGATTTAATTCCGCCTAAAGGTTGGACTTCTAGAAAACCATAAAAGTCTGTTTGAACTTTCCGGGAAGCACTAAGAAACATTTTTCTTATCCGCTGTGTGCATCCCAAAAACCGTCCCCAGCACCATCAGCATTCCATAAAAAGTATCCTCTACCGGAATGGTATAAATGCGCCGCGCGAGGTTTTCGGCATCGTTGTAAATCACGACGGGCAGGACCGTGAGAACACCATTTACCAACAGAAACGGAACGAGGATAATGACGTAGGAAAGAAGAAAAACATCAAACCGGAAACGCGGCGCAAAGCGGCGCAACACCACGACCAGAAGCAAGCCCAATCCGCAGCCGCCGAAGGCATAGAGCGTATAAGCGCGCTGCCAAAACACGATTCCAATCAAGAGCAAAATGCCGCCCAGAATAGCGGTCAGACGGATGCCTTTGTCCGGTTTTTCCCAACGACCATAGGCTTTTACGCAGGCATAGATAAAGGCGCACGCATAGGGAACCACGAGGAAGAAAAGCCATTCTTCCAACGGCAAACCGAAGAGCGACGGGCCAGTGAGATAATCGTAATTAAAGCCCCAGATTCCCCAGCGTGTAAACAACACGTCCCAGAAAATAAAGAAGACCGCCGTCGGCAAAAGTCCGCGCAGCAACATGCCCCACGAGCGCCAAAAAGCTACTTTCTTGTCAAAAGAAAGCGTCAGTGGCCCCAGCAGGGTGAACGCGTCAAGGAGAAGATAAGTGTACTTACTGATAGCTGAATTTGAAAATGATTCAATGGCTAAATACTCAATGACCCGAATTCTGTAAGGCATGAAACATGACCTCATGAAACATAAAACATTGCCTATGCTTTCCGCGCGTCGTCCTGCCGTATTTTCTCCCAGTATTTTTTATCGAATACCAATAACCCAAAGGATTCACCGTCTTCTTTGTGGCGGTGTTTATGGTGCATTTTGTGTGCCCAGCGAATGGCCCGCACATAGCGGTTGTCAGACTTTTCAAACCACTTGAAACGCTGATGCACAATCACGTCGTGCACCAGAAAATAAGCGATGCCATAAAGCAAAATCCCCACGCCGATAGACACGACCCACCACACCTGATTCATCCAGCCCAGCATGATGCAAAGCCAAGAAGGAATGGCATAAATGAGGAAGAAAACGTCGTTTTTCTGGAGGGGATGATAGCCGCCGTCGTGGTGGTCTTTATGGAAGTACCAGCCCCAGCCATGCATCACGTATTTGTGCGTGGCCCAAGCCATGAATTCCATTCCGGCGAAGGCAGCAAGTGTAATAAGAAGGTACACCAGAAACATAATGTATTTAGAGGGATTTAGAGCCGCAACAGTGCGAAAAACACGGCTTCAATCAGCAACAAAGCTACGGCAAAGTGGTTCGGACGAAGCTGTAGCGCGTACCAACCGGCTGCCATTGCGGCAGAAACGCCTGCCCAGCAAAAATAGTTGAACGGTGGAATCACATTTCCGGCCCACTGCCAATATTGGAGGTGAATCGCCACGGGTTCCAAGAGCCAATCAAATGTCGTTGCCAACAACGCCGCACCGATGATTTTTTGCCAGACCGGCATCCGCGAAATTCCAACTACAGAACACGCACCCGTTAAAACCGCAACCCAATTCAGACCGATAACGAGCGGAATTTCATCTAATTGCGGGCCGAGAATCGCGCCGTATTCATAATTTCCAAATAAATATCCCGTGTGGACACCCACCCATTCCACTGCATATCCAAGCACAAAAACCGTCGTCATCCAAAGCAGCATTTTGGGGTCTTGGCGCGCGGAAATGATCAACAGCAAAGCCATCAAAAGCAGGTGAAGCGGCGTAGCCCGAAGAATGGTTTCATTCTTCAAAACGCCAATCCCTACCCAGCCGACAAAGTGAAAAATAACGGCAATCAGCAGCAGAATGCGGGGGAGTTTTTGAGGCATGAAGGGCGTTTCAAATGGGCTTTCTCGCGGCTTGGCAAAGGTGGGCTAATGGTTTTACCGATAATGTTTTGTCATCCCAGAACGGGAACGTGTCGGCTTGCATCCGCTAAGGCCCCGTTCCGGGGCGACAAAAGTCGCTGTCCGTCTCACATGTTTCCGCGGCTCGGCGAAGGGAGCCACCTTCGTCGCAAAAAAACCGCAAAGAGATTTAATCAGGGCGCAAAATTAGGATGACGAAGGCGGGAGCCCTTAACCTGTCCCACAACTTTTTGGTTGTCAAGCGTACATTAGCAGACATGTTTGAGTGTGATCATTTTTCCTCTATTAGCGCCGAGTTCTCGGGGCTGGATTTACCTGATGCCCGCTTTGGCAAGCGGGTTCAACAGATGGCAAGTCAAATGGCGGCTCATCCGGGAGCTTCTTTTTCGGCGGCTCTTGGAACAGCCCTTCGTAAAAGCGCCCATCGGCTCTTTGGCTATCAGGACCTGGATTTGGGCAGCACCCATCGCAGCCGTACCACCGCCCGCATCGCAGCAGAAAAAACGGTTTTGCTTGTGGAGGATACCACCGACTTGGTGTACCGCCAAAGTAACAAGACAGGCATGGGGCCTTTAGGCGGCAGGGCAGACGGCAAGACCCGTGGGCTGAACCTGCACAGTGCCCTGGCACTCAGTACCGGGGGACTGCCCTTAGGCATCGTATCCCATCATCTGTTCGCCCCTTCTGATAAGCACAAAGGCAGCCGCCGGGAACACATCCCTATTGAGGAGAAAGAATCTTATAAATGGATCCGAACAACAGCGGTTGCTAACGAACTGGCTGCCCGGCATCCGGGCGTCTGTTTTATCAAAGTGGGAGACCGGGAAGCCGACTTTTATCAGCATTACAGCCATCCCCGAAGCGCGGGCGTGGAACTGCTGGTCCGGCTTTCTCAGAAAAAGCGCACCGTATACTATGAAGGTCAGCCGGTCAAAGTAGGGGCTTTGTCCGAGGTGCTTCCTGTGGCCGCAGAAGGTCTTTTGTCTATCAAAGAGAAAGGAAAAGTGGTAGAGAGAAAGGTGTGCTACCGCTTCGGCCAGATCTGGTTGCCACCTAGCGGCACCGGCAAAGCAAAAGCAAATGCAAATGCGTTGTTGCCACAAGCCCCTGTCCGGGCGCAGGTGGTCACCATCACCACCCTGGAAGGGCCTGCAAAAGACGCTTTGGAGTGGTTGCTCTTAACGACTTTGCCCCTAAACGATGTGGAAGACTGTGTACGGCTGGGCCGTTACTACGCCTTGCGCTGGACGATGGAACGCTATCATTTTATCTTAAAATCAGGCTTAGGCATAGAACAGACCCAATTGCAGGACGCCCAAAGCATTGGTTATGCGTTGTGGATATGGGCAGTGGTAGGCTGGTGGGTGTTGTTACTCTACCGGCTCGGCAGGCTGGGGGCAGAGGAAGAGGCAAGTGCCTTCTTTGAAGCAGAAATTATAGAAGTACTCCAACTCACCAATCCCAAAATCATAAAAACAGTGGCCGATGTGGTCAGAGCAGTAGGCGTACTGGGCGGGTTCCAGCCTTCCAAAAAGCAGCCCATGCCTGGCGAAAAAACACTCTGGACAGGTGTCAGATTACTGGCTGCCCAAACCAAAATCTATCTGGCCGCTAAGCAAAAATACGGGACAGGTTAAGGGCGGGAGCCTTCGCCAAGCAGAGAAGCGAAGGAAAATCCTGTACAGCCCTGTAGGGGCTGAATGTGGGTAGAAAATGGGGCTTAACATTTGGGCAGCGTCCCGTAAGGACGCAATGTGGTTTTTTACCGATAACCTTTTGTTATTCCCTAAGGGCATCTCTGAAGCGCGTGTGGCCCACCTTCTTACGAGATCCCCTTCGGGGATGACAAAAGTCGCTGTCCGTCCCACAGGTTTAATCCAACACAAAAAAACGCGAACACCCGCTTAAAAACTTCCCGGCACCCACAGATCCACGCCGTGCGTACACAGCCGGTATTGCCCTTCCTGCAGCACCACAAGCCGCCCATCGGGCTGCGCGTTGCAGACTTTCCCCTGCCACTGTTTGCCGTCGGTTTCAAAGGTTTGGAAAGCGCCCTGCCGGTAAAGTCTTTGGTTGTAGCGCGCCATAATATCCGGTTGCAAAGGCTGCGTCATAAAATGCGTCAGCGCGCGCTGAAAATGAACCGCCAGTTGCTCCGCAGAAACTTCTTTGCTTGTGTGTTCTACCAAAAAAGTAGGCGGCGTGCGGAAATCTTCTTCCTCTGTTTCATACTTAAAAAGATTCAGTCCCAGCCCGGCCACTGCTATGTGCCATTGCGCGCCGCGCAGACTGTTTTCTATCAAAATACCACCCAGTTTCCGGTCGCCGATGTAGAGGTCGTTGGGCCATTTTATCCACAATTTTCCTTCCAAAACAAACAAGGCTTCCAGTACTACCGCTACCGTCGCCGCAATGCCAAAACAGAAAAGCGCCTGATGTTCCAAATCGGCTACGGGCCGCGCGCCAACGGACAACAACAGACTTTTTCCCCACGAATCAATCCAGCGTTTATTCCGCTGGCCGCGCCCTTCGGTTTGGTGGTGCGCCGCAACCGCGTAGCCGTCGTGAAAGTCTTCGTCGGCCTCAAACTTTCGGAGCAGATGACTGTTTGTACTGTCTATTGACAAGTGCCATTCAGGCGGAGGAAGATTCATTTTTTCAGCGTTCAAAAAAGGGTTCTCGCGGCATAAATGGGTTTACCGGATTTTTTGGAATCCTTCTTTCAAATCCGTGCTCTATCCGCGTCATCCGTGTTCCATTCTTAAAAAAACCGCCGCGAAGATGCGTCTTTTCCCTGCCTAAAAGACAGCCCGCCTTTAGTGGCCCCGCTTTTGTCCACCTTTTCCCGGAAATAAACCCATTTAAACCAACCTTTTTAAGGTTTATTAAGTCTTTCCTTTTCCTCACTACCTAACTTTGAAGGCTGCAAAAGAAACCCTTTCTTTTGTGCCAACGTTAATCTTAAAATTGCCATTTGGAGAAAATATTAGCTGCCCTGCAATCCCGGCCCAAAACCGCTGCAAGGCTCACCCGCAACAGCAAGCTTTTTAAAGTAGCCGTAGAAGCCATCGCCGAGAAAAAAGGCGAGGCCACGGTTTCTTTAGACCTGCGGAAAATAGATGAAGCCGTTTCCGACTTCTTTATCCTGACCGCCGCCCAGTCGTCCACGCAGATAAAAGCTATTGCCGATGCCATTGAGAAAGCCGTAAAGGACGCCACTGGCGAGCGGCCTTATCACCGCGAAGACGGTCAGCAATGGACATTGCTCGACTACGTAAACCTTGTGGTGCATATCCTGACGCCCGATTACCGGAAATTCTACGACCTCGAAAGCCTTTGGGCCGACGCAGGCCTCGCGGAGCATCTGGACGACTCTGGCACAAAATAATTTTTCTCACTCACCCGCTTAGTTCTCTGGCGCATTTTTCGCACGATGCGCGTTTTGTATGGAAGAAAATAATCAGCGCCCCGTGCCCAATGGCACGCCGGACGGAAAGCCGCCCCGGAAAGGTCCGCGCTTCAACATTTACTGGATTTACGGCATCATCGTTCTGACGCTCATAGGCCTGAATTTCTTTGGCGGAAACATGGGTGGCACTGCTGCCGAAGACATTTCGTTTCAGCGGTTTAAGAACGAATACCTGCTGCAAGGCCGCGTGAGCAAAGTGGTGGTCATCACTAACACGCTGGAAGCGCAGGCTTACCTGAAAGGCGGCGACGGAACTGCCAACAACCGCCCGCCGGGAGCCGGAAACGACGGCCCGGCAAAAGCTTTTAAAATTGGTTCTGTAGAATCTTTTGAAGCCAATTTGCGCGACGCGGAAAAAGAGGCACTTGCGCTTAACCCGGCGTATAAGCCGGTGGAAGTTACTTACAACCAAGACCGTAGCTTGCTGCGCGACTTGCTCGGCAGCTTCCTGCTTCCCTTGATTTTGCTGGTGGGAATGTGGTTCCTGATTATGCGCAAAATGGGTGGCGCAGGAGGTGGAAGTGGTGGCCCGGGCGGCATCTTCAACATCGGCAAATCCAAAGCCCAGCTTTTTGAGAAAGGCACGAAAGTGAACATCACGTTCAACGATGTAGCCGGATTAGACGAAGCGAAAGTGGAAGTAATGGAAATCGTGGATTTCCTCAAGAATCCCAAAAAATACACCGCGCTCGGCGGCAAGATTCCGAAGGGCGCATTGCTCGTTGGCCCGCCGGGAACCGGTAAAACATTGCTGGCCAAAGCCGTTGCAGGCGAGGCGCAGGTTCCGTTTTTCTCCATGAGTGGCTCCGACTTTGTAGAGCTTTTCGTGGGCGTGGGCGCAAGCCGCGTGCGCGACCTTTTTAAACAAGCGCGGGAAAAAGCGCCGTGTATTGTGTTCATTGACGAGATTGACGCCATTGGCCGCGCGCGGGGCAAAAACATGATGATGAGCAACGACGAGCGCGAAAACACGCTGAATCAGTTGCTGGTGGAAATGGACGGTTTTTCCGGCGACTCCGGTATCATCATTCTTGCGGCGACCAACCGGCCCGACGTGCTGGATACGGCGCTGTTGCGTCCGGGGCGTTTTGACCGGCAGATTTCCATTGACGTGCCCGATGTGAAGGGCCGGAAAATGATTTTTGAAGTCCATCTGAAAGGCATCAAAAAAGCAGAAGACCTCAACATTGACCGGCTGGCCAACCAAACGCCCGGATTTGCAGGTGCCGACATTGCCAATATCTGCAACGAAGCGGCCCTGATTGCGGCCCGGAAAGGCAAAACGGAAGTGGAGATGATTGACTTCAACGACGCAATTGACCGTGTGATTGGTGGCCTGGAAAAGAAGAACAAAATCATTTCTCCTGAAGAGAAAAAAGTCATCGCTTATCACGAAGCCGGACACGCGATTTGCGGCTGGTTTTTGGAACATGCGCATCCGTTGGTGAAGGTTTCTATCGTGCCGCGCGGCGTGGCGGCGCTGGGTTACGCGCAGTATCTTCCGAAGGAACAATACCTCTACACAATGGACCAGATGAACGACCAAATGGTGAGTCTGTTTGGCGGACGGGCGGCGGAAGAAATCATCTTTGGACAGGTGAGCACGGGTGCGCAAAACGACCTGGAGCGCATCACCAAAATGGCCTACTCCATGGTGAGCGTGTATGGCATGACGGAAGCCGTGGGTAATGTTTCCTTCCACGATTCGGGCAGCGAATACATGACGCAACGCCCGTACAGCGATGAAACCGCGCGGATGATTGACGAGGAAGTGCGCAAACTGATTGCCCATGAGTATGAGCGCGCGAAGGATTTGCTACGCCACCACGTTCATCATCTGAAGGCGCTGGGCGAAGAACTGCTGCGCAAGGAAGTGCTTTTCAAAGACGACTTGGAGCGCTTGATTGGTGCGAGTCCTTACAACAAAGACATGAGTCCGAATGAAGGCATCCCGGCAGTAACGGACGCACCTGCGGCGGAAACGGCGATAAAGTAGCCGTTCGCTTAGAACTACTTTTGCAGGGCTGTTTTTCTTCGGGAAAACAGCCCTTTTTTTATTTCGCTTTTTGTCGCCCATCTTTTGTCACCCCGTTCTTCGGCAAGCTCAGAATGACAGGGCCTTGCCGGACGCAAGCCGACAGGATCCTTTCAGGATGACAAAAAATTATCTAACAAAAGGGTTATGACCGAAACAGCAGAATGCACCTCTGGGCGCGTTTCTACACTGCCCCTACCCCTCTTTCGTCTTTTATCTATTTTCTTTTGTCTCCCAAAATGGCCCGTAAAATCCCCGATGCCCGCACCGCAATCCTTCAAAAAATCCGCAGCGGATTAAACGCAGGCGCGGTGGCGCAGCCTTTCCCCGAAGTGGCGCATGTGGCGCTGAACAGCGTGTTCACGCCATCGCCTTTGCAGAACCCGGAAGTGTTGTTTGCAGCGGAGTTTCGGAAGCTGGGCGGCGTGTTTGTGTATTGTGCGGATGCCCATCAGCTGGCCGCTGAAATCACCGCGCTGGCAAGGCAGCGCAACTGGCAGAAGGTGATGTGTACGGAAAAGGAACTGGCGTTATTATTGGACGAAAATGGACTACAAGTAACCAATCCTTCCACACACATAGAAAACGCCGACGCCTGCATCACGGGCTGCGAGGCCTTGGTTGCGCGCACGGGTTCTATCCTGATTAGCAGCGCACAGCCGTATGGCCGCACGGCGACGGTGTATTATCCGGTGCATATTGTGGTGGCGTCCATTAAACAGGTTTTGATGAATATTGAGGACGGCTTAAAATTCCTCACGGCACGCGGCGAAAAGATGCCGTCTATGATTCACCTGAACACGGGGCCGAGTCGCACGGCGGATATTGAAAAAACGCTGGTCGTGGGCGTTCACGGGCCGGGCGAAGTGGTGGTGATGCTGGTGGATGAGTGATTGAGATGTAACCATCTCTTAAACAACACACGGGTCATTCAGACGGAGGAGGAGTTTCACTCGCGTGCTGTGTCTCGCGTGCTGTGAGATTCCTCGCTCCGCGCTCGGAATGACCTACATGTTACAGCGGGCGGAACGTAATAAAGCGGGTCATTCCGACGAAGGAGGAATCTCACTTCTGCCGTTCCTGCCTGTTGTGAGATTGCTTTCGGTGAGTGCTTCGCAGTTCCTCCTTCGTCGGAATGACAAACCTTTTTAGAACCATTTGCTTCTTCTCAACTATGACCGATCTTTCTTCCCGCTCCGATATTACCGCCTTTTAGACCTTTTCTACCGCCGCATCCGGGAAGAAGCTTTCTTGGGGCCGATTTTCAACGCGACGATAGCAGAAACGGAATGGCCGGGGCATCTGGAAAAGATTGGTGATTTCTGGGACACGATTCTCTTCCACACCGCGAAATACAAAGGCGCGCCGATTCCGCCGCAC
>CBDFFP010000002.1:0-970608 GCA_965246855.1 Chitinophagaceae bacterium
GACTCCGCTGTGTTTTGTTCCGGTCATTGCTCTTTTTTCCAATCTGCCGTCAACGTATTCATATTCATTTGAACCTTCCAGCACCATCTCGATCATTTCCGCTTCGGAAAGTTGGGCAAATTGCTCAGTATCGGAAGTATTTTCAGCAGTTTCAAAATGCGAGATTTTCGCCAAAATCTCTGCCAAAAACGGTGGCGACTTTTGACTGGCTTGCGTAATTTGTGTTTCAGATGTTGACATCGCGGTTAAGCTCCTTTTACTTACTCTAACATTTTAGTTCTTATTCATAAACTTTTCCCAACTTTCAATTACTGGAAGCAAAAACCGGCGACATTTTGAAAATAGAATTTCGCTAACCGGCAAGATGTTTTTCTCAAATAGTGAAAATACTTTCATAAGATACAATAAATTCCGTTTGAAATAAAACATATTTTTATAAAAGTGCAAAATACATAACAAAAATCTTGCTTTGCCGTTTGTCGCAGTTTGATAGATTTGTTTGTGCATTTCTGTTTTTCACAAGTTTTCACCGCATTTTCAATTTACAAATGCCATTTTTCCTGCTAATAAAATTTTCGTGGTAAAGGAGAAAATCAAATTAGTAGCTATACCTTTTAGTGCAGAAGCCCGCACGAAGTAAGGGCGTACGTTTCAATCATTTGTTGGATATGTTGCGAGAATTTACTTTTCAACGGGGTAAATCTAAAGTTAGTTTGCCGTGAATATATAAATTGTGATTTTAGAAATATGCCTATTAAACGTGAAAAGGAAAGAAGAAACTCTATAAAAAAAGTGTTAAAAAATCAGGAGAAAACAGAATTTTTGAACTCTCTGCCAATTCCTATTTCAGTTTTACAAGAACTTTTTCATTATCTCGATTTGAAACTTTCCAAAAATAATTGTGATAATTCCTTAAAATTTACTCTAGAATTTATAGAAGATAATTATTTACCCGAAAACAAGTTAATTGAATGGTTTGAAAATAATGGCGGCTACTGCGATTGTGAAGTTTTGGCAAATATTGAAGAACAAATAAATGATGTATAAGAATTTTTTAGTAACGTCTGATTTTTCCCGCGCCGAACTTGAAGAGTTAATTGAATCTGCGCTCGAATTCAACGCGGTGCAATTGCGGATAAACCTTTGAACGGCAAATCCATTGCGCTCGTTTTTTTTAATCCGAGTTTGCGAACCCGCGCTTCGATGCAGATCGGCATTTACGAACTTGGCGGAAATGCCGTGATTCTCGAACCGGGAATGACGAGTTGGACGCTCGAACACCGCGAAAATGTCGTGATGGACGGCAATAAAACCGAGCATTTGGCGGAATTTGTGCGTGTTTTAGAAAGATATGTGGCGGCAATCGGCGTGCGGACATTTGCCAATTTGCAAAATTTTCACGAAGAGCGGCAGGAACCGATTTTGTCGGCGTTTGCCAAATATTCCGCAAAACCGTTGATCAATCTCGAATCGGCGATGCACCATCCGTGTCAATCGCTCGCCGATATGCTGACGATTCGGGAAAAATTCGGAAAACAGAAGAAAAAAGTTTTGCTGACGTGGGCTTTTCATCCGAAACCGCTGCCGATGGCGGTGCCGAACTCTTTCGCGCTCGCTGCCGCGCAATTCGGACACGATTTAGTAATTTCACATCCGCCCGAATATGATCTGGACGAAGAACTTTTGCAGGAAATTACTGCACAGGCGCAAGAAAACGGCGGGAGTGTGGAATTTACCAACGATGCTTATTCGGCTTTTGACGGCGTTGAGGTGGTTTATGCGAAAAGTTGGGGAAGCAAGAATTTTTATGGCAATGAAACGCAGGATGTTGATTACCGCCAGCAATTCCGCGCCGATTGGATGGTTGACGAACAAAAAATGCGGCGGACAAACAATGCAATTTTTATGCACTGCCTGCCGGTGCGCCGCAATGTTATTGTCACTGATACCGTAATTGATTCACCAAATTCCGTCGTTGTTGACGAAGCGGAAAATCGTCTGCACATTCAAAAAGCGATAATGAATTATTTGTTTAGTAATAAATAATCGTTTATTCTGGCAAAGTTTGCATTGCCATCTTTCTATTTGGAGAAAACGCTGATGAAAATTTGCCCGAAGTGCAATACTCCCGCCGCCGATAATGTAACATTTTGCGGACGCGACGGCACAAGGCTTGCCACACTCGGCGATGCGCCGCCCGTTTCACCCGCGCAACCGCCCCGCGCAATGCCGCAAACTCCGGTCGCGCCGCCGCAACCCGTTGTTTCATCGCCGCCGATCCCGCAACCGCCGCCGATTATGCAGCCGCAAGTTTATCAGCCGCCGGTTGTGCCGCAATCGCAACTACGACCGCCGCGCCCGCCACTTTCGCCCGCAACCCACGATCCGAATGCGCCGATTGAACGGATTACCTGTAAATGGTGTCAGGCGATGAACGAAAAAACGGCGGTTTCGTGCCGAACGTGCGGGGCGCCGCTTGATATTAAAGATTTGGTCAGCGAATCGGGCTGGCGCGAAGCTCCGCGCATCAAGGATATGACCGAAATCCGTTTCGGGCGCAGCACCTGTCAGGTCGAAGGCGAAATTGTGCCGGTCGCGGAAATGAATCTTGCGCCGGGCGATTCGATTTTTTTCGAGCATCACGTTTTGCTCTGGAAAGATGATACGACGGCGATGAGCGTGATGACACTGCAAGGCGGTTTCAAACGGGTTTTGGCAGGAATGCCGTTTGTGATTTCGATTGCCAACGGTCCGGGAAGAGTGGCATTTTCGCGTGATGCAACGGGCGAATTAGTTGTTTTGCCGCTTCATCCGGGAATGGAACTCGATGTCCGCGAACACGCTTTTCTGCTCGCTTCGCATCATATTGATTATTCTTTTATCCGCGTCAAAGGCTTGCGAAATATCTTGTTTGGCGGACAAGGAATGTTTATGGACAGATTCGTCACGCAGGGCGAACAGGGCTTGCTGATTCTGCACGGCTACGGCAATGTTTTCGAGCGCACGTTAAAAGCGGGCGAAAGCATTATGCTCGAACCCGGCGCATTTTTGTATAAAGATTCCACCGTCACGATGGATGTCGAATTTCAACAACTGACAACGGGCTGGTTCGGCGGAACTGGTATGAGCCTTGCCCGAATGACCGGACCAGGCAGAGTCGGGATTCAATCAATGTATGTTCATCACAACACGGATTAGAATCAGATGAGAAACTATAAATTTAATTTGTTTGCTGATTATTTTCAGTTTTATTTGCAAGATGAAGATGCCATCGGTGATTTATCAGCAAGTTGGACAAAAGAAGCCGTAAAAAACAAACTGGCTTTAAATACCGGAACTATTGGTGTTGGAACAGTCCGAAATATGACTATTCCGGTTGAAGTTGAGATTTGCGAATCTGAGCCAACGGATAATTTTGATAAATGGGATAAAGTTAATGAATGCAATATTGCTATTCCATCCGGCAAAATTGTGGTTGCGGGTTGCACCGATTATTTTCCAGAGGCGGAAAGAATTACTGTCAAAGCGGGAAAATATCGGGCAAGAATTCATTATGGCAATTTAGATGCAATCAGCGAAGACGGTTTAGGCGGTGATGATCATTACAAAATTTCACTTTGGCGAAGTGAAGATGAAACGGTGAAAGTTGTTAAAAGTAAATAAGGTAAATAATGTCAAACTTTCCGATTGAGCGTTCTTATACTTGCGATTGGTGCAATGCGGTGAGCGACGGCACGCAGATCGCGTGTCCGGGCTGCGGAGTTTCGATTGATGTCAAAAAAATCATCACGAAATCCGGCTGGATTGAAATGCCGGGGCGCAAGGATATGTCGAAGATTCAATTCGGCAATTCGTTTCTGCAAATCGAAGGGCAATATGTGCCGGTTGCCGATTTCGGGCTGGCGGCGGGCGACGGCGTTTATTTCGCGCACCACGTTTTGCTCTGGTCGGATACGCAGGTTAAGGTTACAACGATGTCGCTCAAGGGCGCGTGGAAGCGTTTGTTTGCCGGTTTGCCGCTGATTATGACGCAGGCTCACGGTCCCGGACATATTGCTTTTACCCGCGATTCACCGGGCGAAATGATTGCGCTCCCGATTCAGCCGGGACAAGCCGTTGACGTACGCGAACATATTTTTTTAGCCGCGACGCACAGCGTAACTTACGATTGGTTTTCGTCGAACATTTGGTTCACCACCAAAAACGGCGACGAACGCGAAACACATTATCCGGTCGGGATGTTTATGGATCGCTTTTTTGCGCCGCAAACGCCGGGTTTGCTGCTACTTCACGCCGGCGGTAATGCTTTTATCCGGCATTTACGACAGGGCGAATCAATTCTCGTCAAACCGACTGCACTGCTTTTTAAAGATCCATCGGTGCAGATGCAGCTTCACATCGAATACCCGAATGCGGGCAGCGGCGCGTGGAGTTGGTGGAGTTCGTGGACGCATCGCCATTTATGGCTACGCGTGTTCGGACCCGGAAGAGTTGCCATTCAATCCGGCTACGAAAAAATGGAAGATAACGGGCGCAACATTTACAATCATTCGGGAGCCTCGGAACAGCGATGGTAAAAAGGGTAGCGGTGAATTATTGATGGTGAATGGTTAATAAAGATATTTAAACTCGCGCAAGGCTTTTCCGGGTTCATAACGAAAAGGCTGCCGAATCGTTATTAATTATTTTGCGGTTGTCGTAAAAATTGCGCGACACTATTGGCAGTTTCGCGCCCGTCGGCAATTGCCCAAACCACCAGACTTTGACCGCGTTCGCAATCGCCTGCCGCGAAGATATTTTCGACGTTAGTTCTGTTTTTTATCGTTGATTTCAATGTTATTTTTTGCCGTAATATTCAACGCCTAAATCATTGAATAATTTAAGTTTTTTCCACGCCTGTAAAACCCATTGCCAAAAATATCGCGTCCGCTTTCCAGGTTTTTTCCGTTCCGGCAATTTCGATTAATTTTCCGTCTTTCCATTCAACTTTGACGGTATCTAATCCGACAACATTTCCATTCTCATCGCCGATAAAACGCTTGGTCAAAATTTCGTATTCACGCGGGTCTGCACCGAAAATTTCTGTTGCCTCTTGTTGCCCGTAATCAATTTGAAATGTGCGGACTTTGCTCAACCAACTTTCGTGGGTGTAAATCTTTTTCCGACAAATTTCGGCATTAATTCAAACTGCACCAAACTTTTACAGCCTTGCCGAATCGAACTCCCGACGCAATCCGTTCCCGTGTCACCGCCGCCAATAACGATGACATTTTTGTCCCGAACATTAATAAAATTTCCATCGGCAAAATTTGAATCCAGTAAACTTTTCGTGTATTTCCCAACAGAAAATCCATCGCAAAATAAATTCCGTTCAAATTTCTGCCTTCAATCGGCAAATCTCGCGGCTCTGTTGCGCCGCAAGCCAAAACAATTGCGTCAAAATTGCGCTTTAAATCTTCGGCAGTTATGTCTTTCCCGACATTTACTCCGGCGCGAAACTCAATACCCTTCATCATTTAAAAGTTTGATGACGGCGTTCAACAAGCCGTTTTTCGAGTTTCATATTCGGAATCCCGTAAATCAGACAGTCCGCCGATGCGGTCATCGCGTTCAAAAACCGTTACATTATGACCGCATTTATTGAGTTCATCGGCGCAAGCCAAACCTGCGGGACCTGAACCAATAATCGGCTACTTTTTTATTTGAACGAAATTTCGGCGGATTGGGCGTGAATCCAGCCTTGTTCAAAAGCGTGATCAATGATGCTAACCTCAATCTCTTTAATCATTACCGGCTCTTCATTAATACCAAGAACGCACGAAGACTCACACGGCGCCGGATAAACTCTGCCCGTAAATTCAGGGAAATTATTCGTTCGCGCCAACCGTTTATAGGCATCGTGCCATTTGCCTTGGTAAACCAAATCGTTCCATTCAGGAATCAAATTATGAAGCGGACAACCCGCCGTCGCATTTTCGAGCATCGTGCCGGTATGACAAAACGGAATTCCGCAATTCATACATCGCGCCCCCTGTTTCTGCAGTTCTTCGACCGGCATCGGAGCGTGAAATTCATTCCAATTTTGGACACGGGTTTTCGGATCATTCAAAACCGGCAAACTTCTTCGATATTCGATAAAACCTGTAACCTTTCCCATAATTTAATTTTAACCACAGATTGACCCGGATAAACACGGATAAAAACAGGATAAAATTAAAATTTTATATCTGTTAAAAATCTGTGTTTATCCGGGTCAATCTGTGGTTTCATAGAAGTCTTCTTTCGTGTTTCCGTGTATTTCGCGCTTATAATTTTTACGCGACAGATTGCGCGAATGCCGCCATTTCCGCATCTTCTTTTGAAAAGCCTTCGCCCAACAGTCGTTTTTGTGATTCAATAACGCGGCTGAAATCAGTTGGAATAACACGAACAAATTTTTCTAAATTAGCTTCCCAGTTAAGCAAAATATCGGTCGCAATTGCGCTCTCGGTTAGTTCGATGTGGCGAAAAATCTGATTTTTGACGAACTCAATTTCTTCTTCGGCTTCAATTTTTGTCAGTGCAACCATTTCCATATTGCAAAGCGCAGCGAATTCGCCTGATTCGTCAAGAACGTAGGCGATTCCGCCCAACATTCCCGCCGCAAAATTCTTTCCGGTTTTGCCCAAAATAATTGTCGTGCCGCCCGTCATATATTCGCAACCGTGATCGCCAACGCCTTCAATAACAGTGTTTACGCCGCTATTTCTGACACAAAATCTTTCGCCGCCAACGCCTGAAATATAGGCTTCGCCCGCCGTTGCGCCGTAAAAAGCGGTGTTGCCGATGATAATATTTTCGTGCGAAACAAAATCCGCATCTTTCGGCGGAAAGACGATAATTTTGCCACCCGATAAACCTTTGCCGATGTAATCGTTTGAATCGCCTTCGATGGTTAAAGTCACGCCTTTTGGCACGAATGCGCCGAAACTTTGACCTGCCGAACCGTTGAATTTCAGGTTTATGGTTTCATTCGGCAAGCCTTCCGCCCCGAATTTGCGCGAAATTTCGCTTCCCAACATTGTGCCAACGGCGCGGTCGGTGTTTTTAATTTGAGTTCCGCCGAAACCTTTTCTAAATTTTGCAAAGCCGGCTGACAAATCTCTAAAAGAGTTGTTTTATCGAGAGTTTTTTCAAGTTGATGATTTTGCAGGATTTGCTGAAAACGTCCGTAATCTTCCGGCACTTCGGGTTGATATAAAAACGGCTGAAAAATCTAACCTGCGAGATTTCCGGTTGCCGATTGTTTCGTCAACTTCCAAAATATCTGTCCGCCCAATCATTTCGTCAATCGTTCTAAACCCAAGTTCCGCCATCAGTTCGCGTATTTCCTGAGCCACAAAAAGCATAAAATTAGCGGCAAATTCAGGCTTGCCGCTAAATTTTGCCCGCAGGCGCGGGTCTTGCGTCGCAACTCCGACCGGACAAGTATTCAAGTGACAGACGCGCATCATAATACAGCCGAGCGTGACGAGCGGAGCGGTTGAAAATCCATATTCTTCCGCGCCAAGCAACGCCGCAATGACAACATCACGCCCGGTTTTTAATTGTCCGTCGGTTTCCAGGCGGACGCGGCTTCGCAAGTTGTTCATCAACAGCGTCTGATGAGTTTCCGCCAAACCGATTTCCCAAGGAATACCGGCATATCTTAAGCTGGATAAAGGAGATGCGCCGGTTCCGCCATCGTGTCCGCTAATCAAAATCACATCAGCTTTGGCTTTCGCAACGCCGGCGGCAATTGTCCCAACGCCGGTTTCAGCCACAAGTTTGACGCTGATACGCGCTTTATCATTGGCATTCTTTAAATCGAAAATTAGTTGCGCTAAATCTTCAATCGAATAAATATCGTGATGCGGCGGTGGTGAAATCAGACCGACTCCGGGCGTAGAATGGCGAGTTTTGGCAATCCACGGATAAACTTTGCTGCCGGGAAGCTGTCCGCCTTCGCCGGGTTTTGCGCCCTGGGCAATTTTGATTTGAATTTCTTCGGAATTGACTAAATAATGACTCGTCACACCAAATCTTCCGCTGGCTACTTGCTTGATTTTACTGCGTTTACTGTCGCCATTCGGTAATAGATCGTAGCGGTCAGCGTCTTCGCCGCCTTCGCCGGTGTTGCTTTTTCCGCCGATTCGATTCATCGCAACCGCCATCGCTTCGTGCGCTTCTTTAGAAATTGAACCGTAGGAAACCGCACCTGTTTTGAAGCGTTTGACGATTTCCTTAACCGATTCAACCTCTTCTAACGGAATACTTTGCCGATTATCTTTAAATTTCAAAAGCCCGCGCAAAGTCGCCTGATTAGTCATCTGATCATCAATCAAACCGCTATATTTACGGAAAGATTCGTAGTCGCCGTTCCGACACGCTTTTTGCAAGGTGTGAATCGTTTCAGGGTTAAAAAGATGATATTCGCCCGAACTGCGCCATTGATAATTGCCGCCGATTTCGAGTGATTCGGCTTCAATACTTTGGAAAAATGCCTGACTATGACGTTTCAGAGATTCTTCGGCAATTTCATTTAAACCGATTCCGCCAATGCGCGTTGGCGTGCGCGTAAAGTATTTATCTACAACATCTTGATTAATTCCAAGGGCTTCAAAAATTTGTGCGCCGAGATAACTGCGAATCGTCGAAATACCCATTTTTGAAAGGATTTTTACAACACCTTTGTTGACGGATTTGACGTAGTTTTTTATTGCTTTTTCTTCATCAATATTCAAATTTCCCTGCAAAATTTGGTCGTGAATCGTTTCAAAAGCCAGATACGGATTGATTGCCGTCACGCCGTAACCAAGCAGAAGCGCAAAATGATGAACTTCACGCGGTTCGCCGCTTTCAATCACAAAACCGACTTGCGTGCGTGTACCTTCACGAATCAAATGATGATGAATTGTCGAAACAGCGAGAAGTGCAGGAATTGGCACACGGTATTCGCTCATTTGGCGGTCGGATAAAATAAAAATAAAGCCGTGTTGGCCGTGGAGAAAACAGCCGTGGAAAAAGGAACCGTTTTGATTGAAATGGAATGACCCGGAAGCTCTCTTTTCTTCTTCTTTTCGTCTTGCTTTTCGCAGCGCCTGCATTTGCGCAACGCTTTAGCTACGTCTATCTCCAAAGCGACAAGGAGACCCCGATTTACGTGAAGCTGGAAGGCGAAATGCTGCCGCGTTACGGTCAGCACTATAACATCATCTCGCGCCTCGCGCCGGGCGCGATCAATATTGAAGTGCTGTTTCAGCAAAATAAATTTCCGCCGCAGAAGTTCACCATTCTCGTGCCCGAAGACGGACAGCGCAGCCTCTTGCTGACGCGCCGCGACGACACGGCTTGGGCGCTGTATGACCTGCGGCAGAAGTTCTACATCCTCGCCGGAAACATTGCTTCCGAAGACCGCTACAACGCGCCCGACCGCAACGCAGAGCAAGTGCCGGAGCCAGTGGCGAACAAAAGGGAAACGTCCACCTCAAACAGTACAGAGGGCGAAACGCCAGTTGCCATTAATCCGGTTCCGAAGCCCGTAACTTCTCCCAACGACGAGCCGAAATTCATTCCTGATTTAGAGCTTTCGCGGGAAGAAAAAAAGCCGAAGAAAACGCCGAAGAAGCAGCCTGCAGAAACGCCCAAACCCATAGAAACGCCGCCGCCCGCGCCGGTAGAAAACACTACCGCCGCTGACCGCGAAACCTGCGGACATCCGATGAGCATTGAAGAGTTCAGCACATTTTACTCGCAGGTACTGGCGCAGCAAAATCTGGAAGAGCGCCTTACTTTCCTCATGGACAGCGACCAATGCCCGACGCCGTATCAGGCGCGCATTATTGCCCGCAGTCTTACCGGCGATGCGCCGCGTTTGCGCTACATGGGCCGCGTGGTGCGCCGCAGCGCACAACCCAAAAGCTTTTTGCCGCTCACCAACCTTTTTTCCGACGCGGAAAATGCGGAAGCTTTCCGCGCGCTGATTACTTCTTTATGAAAAAATATTTCTCCGGCGGCCTCACGCTGCTTCTGCTTTTCGGAAGCTGTAAACAGGAAACAAAAGGCAGCAAAATAATGGGCGAATGGCAAGCCGTTTCTTTGGAAAACGCCCAGATGGAAACCGTCCTGGCGCAGCAGAAAAATGTTATTGACACCATGACGCAGTTCCCCGACAATCCGGGCTACGGCATACCGGAAGATATCAAAACGCTGGACTCCTTCAAGGCGCGGGCTTATCGCGAATTGGAAGGCATGCGGCTTTCCATGACGCAGGAAATTCTGGGAACGCACTTCACCTTTCGCAAAGACAGCGTGGCCGTTTTGCAGTATCCACAGGGAGCCGACAGCGCACGTTTTTCTGTGGAAGGTGATACGGCGCTGGTGCTGAACGAGCGCGCGCTAAAAACCGTAGGTGAAGAGCGGCTGGTGATGCGGGTAGCAAAGCTCTCAGCGGATTCGTTGGTGCTGGCCCTGCCGGGAAACGGACAAAGCGGAAAGTTGCATTTTAAGCGGGCAGAAGGCGGAAAACGGTAGCCACTTTTACGGGGAATTTTTCCGCTGGCACTCCTTTTCTGAAATACCCTTTTTTCTCCCCGAAAAAACACCTACTTATGGCTGCTGCGACCCGCACCGAACACGATTTTATTGGCGAGCGCCAAGTTCCCGCCGATGCCTATTATGGCATTCAGACCCTGCGCGCCTCCGAAAACTTCCCTATTTCCGGGATACGGATGTATGGAGAGCCGCTCTTTATTAACGCCTTTGCGCTGGTGAAAAAAGCCGCTGCGCGCGCCAATCTTCTGTGTGGCGTTCTGGACGGGAAAATCGCCAAAGCCATTGAGGAAGCCTGCGATGAGCTGCTGGCCGGGAAGTATCACGACCAGTTTATTACCGACCTCATTCAGGGCGGTGCGGGAACCTCGGTAAACATGAATGCCAACGAGGTGATTGCCAATATCGGGTTGGAAAAGATGGGTTTTGCGAAGGGCGATTATGAACATCTCCACCCCAACAACCACGTGAACGCGAGCCAAAGTACGAACGATGCGTATCCGACAGCAATTCACCTGGCACTGTACCGGAAAGTGGATGCGTATTTGGAAGCGTTGCGGAAATTGCAGGCGGCTTTTGAGGCGAAGGCAACGGAGTTTGCGCATGTATTAAAGATGGGCCGCACGCAGTTGCAGGACGCCGTGCCGATGACGCTGGGGCAGGAAATGGGCTCTTTCGCCGCCACGATTGGCGAGGATATTAAGCGGATGGAAAGCGCACAGCACCTCTTGACCGATGTGAACATGGGCGGTACGGCGATTGGCACGGGGCTGAACGCGCCCGAAGGCTACGCGAAGCTGTGTGTATTGGAGCTGGAGGATCTTTCCGGCATTCCGGTGGTGCTGGCGCCCGATTTGATAGAAGCGTCTTCCGACATGGGGAATTATGTGGAGGCGAGCGCGGCCCTGAAACGCAGCGCGCTGAAAATCTCCAAAATCTGCAACGACCTACGGCTGCTTTCCTCTGGCCCGCGCGCTGGATTGGCGGAGATCAACCTGCCCAAGATGCAGCCCGGCTCCTCTATCATGCCCGGCAAGGTGAACCCGGTAATTCCCGAAGTGGTGAATCAAACGGCGTTTTATGTGATTGGCGCGGATTTGACCATAACGATGGCCGCCGAAGCGGGGCAGTTGCAGTTGAACGTGATGGAGCCGGTGATCGCGTTTTCTATGTTTACGTCTTTCACGTACATGACCAACGCCGTGCATACGCTGGTGGATTTGTGCATCGGCGGCATCACGGCGAATGAAGAACGCTGCTACGATTATGTGATGGGCAGCGCGGGAATCGTAACGGCCCTAAACCCGATTCTGGGCTACGAAACTTCGGCGGCGATTGTGAAGGAAATACTGGCCTCCGGCAAAACAGCGCGGCAGATTGTGGTGGACGAGCGCAAGCTCTTAACCCCGGAGAAGTGGGATGAGATTTATACGGTGGAGAATATGGTGCATCCCGATTTTGGGGTGCAGAAGGGCAGATGATTAATATATTTGCGAACCATGTCCAAATATCAATTTCCCCAACTCCCTAAGAAGCCACTGGAAGAAATAATTGAGATAATCAAAACCGTTCGTGGAAAAATAACAGAATCAACAGACATCGTTTGGACTAGATATAGTAGTGTAGCCGAATTACAACAAGCAATTGATGCAGGCTTAGAAAAACTGCTTCAAGGCGACACAACCGTTTTGGAAGAATTTCGTTTGGAATTTGGACCTACATCAACCTTTCAAGAGGTATCTATATCAAATGGTTGGGGCGAAGAGCTTATTCATTTGGCCAATCGGTTTGATGAGCTCTATGAAAGCAGAGACAACTGGAAATAACTCGCTTGAAGTAGGCTTCCTACTTTCTTCGCAATCAGTCCCCCACCTCAAACCACACCGCCGCTTCATCATTCCAATCCCCGTTGTAGTTAATCGTCAGTTCCTCCCCCGCAGCAATGGCCCGGACGGTTTTGATAGAAATCGTTCCCGCTTCGTAGTCCATTTCATACTCGCAGTTGGAGGCGTAGGAATGGTTGTAGATGGGAACCCAGCCCAGCGCCATGCAGCAGCCTTTGCTTATTTCCGGGTTCCACTCAAAAATATAATCGTGCAGCAACGTCCGGTCTAGGTGTAGGCGGTCAGCGGCGCCCATAACAATCACCGGGGCCAGTTCTATTTCCACATCCGCTTCTATAGGCGCAGCCGTGAAGACGCCGCGTCCTTTCGGGGGAGTTTGGGCAATGAAAAGCGCCGGGTGAAGATGCATGAAACACAAAGAAAGCCCAAGCACACTGAACATAAGAATAACGCCCCTACCCCACCATTTTCACCACACTCGTCGGCTTGCCATTCGCATTCCGAATAGAAACATTCCGCACCAGCCCAGCGGCCAACGCCATAAACGCCTCGCGCGCCGGAGAGCCGCCGTCCAACACCGCAGGCAAGCCACTGTCGCCGCCCTCGCGGATGCTTTGAATAAGCGGCAGTTCGCCCAGGAAAGGAAGCTCAAACTGCTCGGCCATTTGCCGCGCGCCGCCGGTGCCGAAGAGGTAGTATTTGTTTTCGGGTAGCTCCGCGGGTGTGAAATACGCCATGTTCTCAATCACGCCCAGAATCGGGACGTTAATCGTGGGCTGCATCATCATCACAATCGCTTTCCGGGCGTCGGAGGCAGCTACGGCCTGCGGCGTACTCACCACTACCGCGCCCGTTACCGGAACGGTTTGCACCAGCGTCAGTTGTACATCGCCCGTGCCCGGCGGCATGTCGATAATCAGGTAGTCCAGTTCGCCCCAAAACACGTCTCCGATGAATTGTTTTAAGGCGGAAGACACCTGCGGCCCGCGCCAGATAACCGCCTGCTTTTCGTCTATCAGCAAGCCAATCGACATGCACTTGATGCCGTATTTCTCAATCGGTATAATCTTGCCTTTGCCGTCCACGTCCATCATCTGCGGGCGCTCGCCGCGAATGCCCATCATCATCGGCACCGACGGGCCGTGAATGTCGGCATCCATCAATCCCACTTTCGCGCCTTCCTGCGCCAGCGCAAGGGCAAGGTTCACGGCTACCGTGCTTTTCCCTACCCCACCTTTTCCGGAAATCACCGGAATAATATTTTTCACGCCCGGCAGCAAATCGCTGTTGTCGGCTTGCTTCGTTGTGGTGCGGGATGTGAGATTCACTTTCACCCGCGCTTCCTTGCTCACGAGGTGGTGCACGGCGGTGATACAGGCCCTTTCAATCATCTCCTTCAGCGGACAGGCGGGCGTGGTCAGCACCACCGTAAACGACACGTCCAGGCCATCCACCACCACGTCCTTCACCATGTTCAGCGTTACAAGGTCTTGGCCCAAATCGGGTTCCTGAACCTGGCTGAGGGCGGCCAGAACGGCTTCTGTTGTAATCATAAACGGGCGGGAAAAGGCTGTTAAATTGCCTTTTTGTGGGCGCGAAATTAGCCTCCTCGGCGCTTACTTTGTAGGAAAGTGGTTTTGGAACGATTCTTTCCGTTCCAGCCCTTAAACAATCCCGATTCGTGGCGCGCCTTCTTTCGCTTTTTTCCCTTCTTTTCCTGTCGCTGTTGAGCCGCGCGCAATCCTCTCTGCCGCCCGGCTACGAGAATATTGTGCAGATAAACGGCGTGGCCATTACCTCGGATTCTCTGCGGGCAGTAGCAGGCGCAACGGTAACAGTAGTGGGCAAAAACCGGGGCGTCCTTTCCGGCGAGCGGGGCGTTTTTTCCATTGTGGTGAATAAAGGAGACACGCTGAAATTCACCGCTTTGGGCTTCCGGGAAAAGGAATACATTGTTCCCAAAGACATTCGCGGGCCATTTGTCTCCCTGATCCAATTGATGAGCCAGGACACGTTTTACCTCGCCGAAACCATTATCCACCCCCTGCCTACGCGCGACAATTTTGACTACGCCTTCGTAAACTGGGACGTGCCGAACGACCAGTATGAAATCGCCCGCCAAAACACGGAACTCTACACGATGCGCGCCCTCGCCGCCACGCTGCCCAAAGACGGGCGGGAAAACGTCTCTACCTACATGGCCATCCAGCAGAAAGCCTCGGTGTATTACGGCCAACGCCCACCGAGCAATCTCTTTAACCCCGTGGCGTGGATGCAGTTTTTTGATTCCTGGAAAAGAGGGGATTTCCGGAAGAAAAAGTGATTCTTTGCGGAACAGGCTATACGCAAAAACACCTGTCAGGTCCCGGAGACCTGACAGGTGTTTTTGTTTTCCGCGCTTGCCCTCGTTACACCGCGCGCAGGAAATACAGGGTGGGTGTTTTTCCGCCTTTGCCGCTCACAAAGCGCGTGTGCGGTTTGGGTGCCTTTTCCTGATTGTCTGCAACCAACATCTCGTCTTTATTTATGACCTCCACCACCAGATAGATATGGTCGGCATTGTGTGTAGGTGTATTGTGACAGGTAGTTCCCACATCACCGGGCTGTTGTTGTCCGTTTGGAATTACCTGCCAACCGCGTTGCCGGTGCAGAATATTCGTCAGACCCAGCGCCATGAGTTCATCCTTGATAGCTATCCCTGCATGTTGCATCAGTTCCGTGAGCGTAATAGCACAGGCATCGGTGGGATATTTTAATCGGGCCTCGTCCCATAATTTAACGCCTGCATCCTGCCTTACTTTCTCAAAAGCTACCGGGTCCTTGGCAATCTGAAGCATCCTGTTTATGTGCTGTGCGTCACTCCCACCCGCCAATTCTGTCAGGTGCAGGGCCGGCGCGAGAAAGCTGCGGAACTCGGCAACTGCCTTCCGGCTCACATGTGAAACCACCATGTTCCGGTCCTTTACCGTTCCGCACCAGCCTACACTAAACCGGAACAACCGCGCGCAATATTCCACCGCCAGCTTGTGATTTGCCTTCATCACGCGGATGAAAGATGCCGCGTCGGTTGCGCCGCCAGCCGCTGCACAGGCCCGCAGGGTTTCGTTTTTGTCATTTTCAGTTGTGTATACCGAGTCCCACGACACCTGAAAAGCACCGGTCTCCTCGCTTTCCGGATGAAACTTTTCCGCTGGCTTGTGTTTATCCACCCCCGCGTTCCAGTTCCAGTCCGACTCAAAAGCAGCAACTACGCGAAGCACTTCGCACATCACCGCCTTCCGGTGCGTTAGGTCTTCGTAGGGCCCCAGCACACCGTTCATCACGCTGTAAATGTCGTAATAAGGGTTCGGCTTAAAGACCTCATCGGGTAAACCCTGAATGGTGTCCACGATGGTGTCCAGAAAAGCAGCATTCAGCTCTGGTGGGCCATGCTGCTCGCTAACGGGTTTCAGGCACGCCTGATAAGTACGGGTACTCATAAGAAGGGGGGGGGGTTTAAAAAAGGGAAAGAAAAACCGGCAATCGAAACATTATGGCGTGGGGGGCGCGGGCGTCTGGCTGCCGCCGCTGCGGCGGTAATCATCTTTCGTTTTCTGCACAATCCGGTTCACGGCAGCGCCCGCCTTGTCATAGTTGGCGATGGGCGCGGTAGCTATCAGCATCAGCGCATTCAGGCGCTCGCCAAAGTCGGCCAGCAAGCCTTGCAACACCTGCCGGTATTTTTTGACAAGGCCTGTTTCCGGCACATAAGTATCGGTGCGGCGCGTGTTATAAAGCGTTTCAAATTGGGTGTTCACCGCGCCCAGTGCGGTAATCCATGCCTGCAAAGGCACTTGTACCAAGGCAGCTACCGCATCGGGTTTGCGAAGGTCTTGAAGCAGGTTAGTGATGGCGGCAGTCTCTTCCCGATACGGCAACCTGTCGGCATTTCGGTACGTATTAATGTAGCTCATCAGCGTGCGGCTGGCGGCTTGGGCGGCGGCATTGTTCATACGCTGATAAGCTTCGGCCACATCTCCTGCGCCCACCAGCAGGTTATCGCGCTGGTTGTCCAAGTCTAGCAAAGCCAATGTATGGGGCGAGCTTTGAGCGGGGCGCACGGCGTTGTCAAAATCAGTGAACGCCGGCTGCATACTGCGCACAATCGTCGTCAGCGGCGCATCGGGATAGATAATCGCGGAGATTTCTGTCAGGATATCTTTCATAGCCTGATAGAAATCCATCACAGCCACTTCGCGCAGGTTGGTGCTTTGCACCATGTTTATGTTTCGGGAAGCCATAAAAAAAAAGGGGGGTTAAGCAAGAAAATTAAAAAATGAATTTGTGCATCAAGAAAAAGAATTTTCGCATAAAGCTTTTCATACTTATAGCTTATTGCCAGCGTCCTGCAGGTTTGCAGGAAGGAAGAAACAGGTGTGGATAGCGTCCTGCAAGGTTGCGGGAAGGAAAAAACACTTGTTGACGGCTCCCTGCAAGCTTGCAGGAAGCAAAACACAGGTGTAGACGGCTCTTTGCAAGTTTGCAGGAAGCAAAACAGGGTAAGGATGGCCCGCTGCGGGTTTGCAGGAGGGAGAAAGCTGTTGGCAAAGCAACCCATTAGTTTGCCCCGCCAGATTGAGCCACTGGTTTTGTACTGACACTGAAGAGCGTATATCCAAATCCAACGCTCCACCAAGTCTTATTTTGATAGACCCAACCGCCTACGTCTCGAGCAGAAAGTCGGTCACGGCCTGCAAATACGCCGAATTGAATTTTAGCAAAATCAAACACAATGCCGATTGCATAAGTGAAGGCTGCTACATCGGTTGGTTGTCGCGTCTGCCCCCCGGTGTTGAAGCTGTCTTTCATGACGCTGCTGATGCCTACATTAAGTAGCACATTTAAAAAAAAGGGATTGTAGTGTGTTAACTTTTGCCGTATGCCTCCAGAGATACCCAATTGTAGATCTTTAGAAAAATCAAATCCTGTTTTGACACCATTATTTGTAACAGCAGGCCGGAGTTTAAATGGCATCAGTACCACCCCACCCGTAATGGAAGTACCAGCAAGCCAAGTGCTACGCGGAGCCTTACGAGATATGAAAGTAGTAGCGTATCGCCGTCGACAGCGCGATTTTAAAATATGGAACGGAACAATGTATGTTTGCCGCTTGCTTTGTTTTGCATCTTCATTATTGGCAAAGACGAGCGGGATGTTTTGTGGTTCTTCCTTGTCACCCTCAAACCATAGTTGCATTATTACACTTCCGTTAGATTGTCCCTCAATCACGTAAAAAGTTCTTCCTTTGGGAATAAGCCTATTATTAGGAGCGGATGCGGGTGTGCCATTCACATCAGCGCAAAGCGTAGCTTCAAAGTCATTTGCAACTGTGTAAAGCAAATCCACTTTCCCGATGCCTTCTTCTTCCCCGTCTTGAGCGTTTGTCTTTGATGTAAAGGAGAGGAACAAGGTTAGCAACACAACAATGCGGGAAACCTTTTTGAGCGAGTTAAGGATATTGCCTTGCTTCTGAACGAGCGTGTTGTCCATGATGTTTGATGTTATGGAAGTGAAAGAAGAAAGGCAACGGGCGCTCCCGCCTTTTGCTTCCACAAAGAAGCGGCAGCTTTTTCACTCCTGCAAGGGGCCAAATGTTAATTCGTAGATCTACGCATTTTTGGGGTCTGGCTGTTAAAGTGTTTGGAAAAGTCCTCGCCAATCACTATGGGGCAACAAAAAAAGTCCTGCGGAAAAACCCGCAGGACTTTTTTCTGGAAAAAACCCTCCAACAAAGGGCGACCACAAGAGTACGCCCCTACTTCTTCATCTTTGTCTTCGCTTCCATGCTCAGCGTGGCATGCGGAACGGCGCGCAGGCGGGCTTTGTCAATCAGCTTGCCCGTAACGCGGCAGATGCCGTAGGTTTTGTTTTCAATGCGCACCAGGGCTTTCTCCAGGTTGTTGATAAACTGGATTTGGCGGGAAGCGAGGCTGGCTACCTGCTCGCGGTCATGCGCGCCGGAGCCGTCTTCCACGGTTTGGTAGCGGTTGTCGGTATCGTCCGTTCCGGCGTCGCCGCGGTGCGTCAGCAGGCTTTGGAAATACGACAGGTCTTTGCGGGCCGTTTCCAGCTTGCGCATAATCAACTCGCGGAATTCCACCAGTTCTTCGTCGCTGTAGCGATATACCGGGCCTACTTCATCTTCCTTCCGGTCCAGCAGCGAGCGCGTAAACTCCGGGTTGTAGTTAATCATCGTGCGGCTGTCGTCCTCTTTCTTTTCCTCCGCCGGGCGGTGGGCAATAATGACCGGCGGGCGCTTTTCCACCAACGAAACCGTAGGGCGCGGCGCGGGACTTGGCTGTGGCGCGGGCTGTGTGCGGGCCGCAAAAGCGGCGGCAGTAATCACCTTTTTCACCGGGCCTTTTACCTTCTTGGGCTTCGGTGGCCGGGGATATGCCTCAACAGGTTTTTCGGCTTTGGGCGCGGCTACTTTCTTTGGTTTTACGTCTTTTTTGGGGGCTTCTTTTACGGTGGGCGCTTTGGCAGCCGTCTTGGCGGGAGCAGCTTTTTCTTTTGCAGGCGCAGCAGCTTTTTTCGCCGGAGCCGCTTTGGCAGCAGGCGCGGCCTTGGCCGGGGCTTTGGTAGCAGGCGCTTTGGCGGCAGGCTTTGCAGGAGCGGCTTTCGCGGCAGGCGCAGCTTTTTTAGCCGGAGCAGCCTTCGCAGGTGCAGCCTTCGCAGGAGTTGCTTTTGCGGGCGTCGCTTTCGCAGGAGCCGATTTTGTTGTAGGTGCTTTTGCAGCTTTCGGCGCTTCTTTTGCGGGCGCTGCTTTCTTGGCCGGAGTTGCTTTCGCAGCCGGTGCTTTTGATGCTACGGCAACTTCTTTCTTAGCGGGCGCGGCCTTTGCCGGAGCCGCTTTTTTAGCCGGGGCAGGAGCGGACTTTGCAGCCGGTTTGGATGCTTTTGCTGCCGGGGCTGCCTTTGCAGTCGGTGCGCTTTTAGCAGGAGTAGGAGACGGCTTGGTGACTTTAGCCATGGCTTTTAGTTACGCGGTGGATTTAGAGATAAAAACTCGGACGGTTGCGTCGGCAACCTCAATATCGTCGCCGCGCTGCGGGTGGGAAACCACGTGCAGCGTATCGGCCAAAACTTCTTCTTTAATGTAGGATTCATAGCCGCTCAACGCGCCTTTCAGCGCCACGCTCTCCCCTACTTCCAACAGAATTCTATCGGTGAGGTCAAGGCCCAAATCCTTGCGCATCTTCTGCACCCGGTTTACCAATTCACGCGCCGCGCCTTCCGCCAGAAGCTCTGGCGTAAGGGAAACGTCTAACGCAGCCGTTAGTTCACCTTTATACGCCACACTCCAACCCGGCACATCTTCCGCCATAACAGAAACGTCTTCCGGGAGAATGGTCGCAACGCTTCCATCGGGAAGTTGCAGGTCGTATTTCCCGTCTGTTTCCAGCTTGTTGATTTCCACCGTTGGCAGCGCAGAAAGAAGCGCCGCAGCGGTTTTCATGTTCGCGCCGAGGCGTGCGCCCAGCGCTTTGAAATTGGGCTTTGCTTTCTTTTGGATAAAGTCGTTAGCGCCTTCCAGATACTCAAACGCTTTCACGTTCACTTCTGCGCGCACTACGTCTTCTATCGCTTCAATACGCGCGCGCATCTTCGCATCCAACACCGGAATGAGCGCGCGCTGCAAGGGCTGCCGCACTTTAATACCCGCTTTTTTGCGGATGGAAAGCAATAGGGAAGAAAGGTCTTGCGCAATGTGCGTGCGGATTTCCAACTCACCGTCTATCAGATTTTCGTCCGCTTTCGGGAAGTCGGAAAGGTGCACGGATTCCGGCATTTCCGGGTGACCGGAACGCAAACTTCTCCACAGCCAATCCGCAAAAAACGGCGCGATAGGCGCTATCAATTGCGACAGGGTTTTAAGGCACTCGTGCAGCGTTTGGTAGGCGCTGATTTTGTCGCCGTTGTACTCGCCCTTCCAGAACCGGCGACGATTGAGGCGCACGTACCAGTTGCTTAAATTTTCATCCAGAAACGTCTCCACCAAACGGCCCGCAGTGGTCGGCTCGTAGTCGTCGTAAGCGGCGGTTACGTCTTTCACCAGCGTGTGAAGGGCCGATAAAATCCAGCGGTCAGATTCCGGTCTTTCAGCGTGGGGAACGGCGGTTTCTACGCCGGAAAATCCATCCACATTGGCGTAAAGCGCGAAGAACTGATAGGTGTTGAACAGCGTCCCGAAAAAGCGGCGCTGTACGTCGCCAATACCTTCAATGTCAAACTTCAGATTGTCCCAAGGCGAGGCGGCGGTAACGAGATACCAGCGCGTAGCGTCGGCGCCGTACTTGTCAATCGTCTCAAAAGGATTCACCACATTGCCCAGCCGCTTGCTCATCTTCTGCCCGGCTTTGTCCAGCACAAGGCCGTTGGAAACCACTGTTTTATAGGCAACAGAATCAAAGAGCAACACGCCGAGCGCATGAAGCGTGTAGAACCAGCCGCGCGTTTGATCCACGCCTTCGGCGATAAAATCTGCCGGGAAAGCTTCTTTATTATCTACCAGTTCGCGGTTCTTAAAGGGGTAATGGCCCTGCGCATACGGCATCGCGCCGCTGTCAAACCACACGTCTATCAAATCCGGCTCGCGGCGCATGGTTCGGCCCGTGCTGTCCACCAAAAGGATTTCATCCACAAAAGGCTTGTGCAGGTCAAAGCGCGTTTGGGTTTTGTCTTCCAAAAGCGCGGCAATGTCTTCGGCGGAAGGATTTTCCATCCCGGTAAATTTCGCCGTTTGCGAAAGATTCAGCGCCTTGTCGGCGGTTTGCATTTCCGCGACCAATTCCGCTACCGAACCGATACATTTTGTCTCCTTATTTTCTCCGCTTTCTGTTACCCAAACCGGCAGCGGTGTTCCCCAGAAGCGACTGCGGCTGAGGTTCCAGTCCACCATGTTTTCCAACCAATTGCCGAAGCGACCTTCGCCGGTGGCAGCAGGTTTCCAGTGGATGGTTTTGTTTAGTTCCACCATGCGCTCCTTCGCCGCCGTGGTGCGGATAAACCACGCATCCAACGGATAATACAGCACGGGTTTGTCGGTGCGCCAGCAGTGGGGATAGCTGTGTTCGTATTTCTCTACCTTAAAAGCATTGCCGGACGTTTTCAGCATCACGGCGATGTCCACATCTACGTCTTTATAATCGACAGCATTGGTGTAATCCTTTACATAACGCCCCGAAAGCTCGCCAAGTCCGTCTATGAATTTTCCCCTTTTGTCCACGAGCGTCAGGATGCCGAGGCCAGCCTTCTGCCCTACTTTATAGTCGTCCGCGCCAAAAGCCGGGGCCGTATGCACGATGCCGGTTCCGTCTTCGGTAGTCACGAAATCGCCCAAAACCACGCGGAACGGGTCGCCGCCTGTTTTGTCGGGGCGGTTGGCTTCGCGGGGAATGAGTTGTTCGTAACGGAGATTTTCTAATTCTTTTCCTTTAAAACGGTTCAGGATGCGCCACGGAAGAACTTTCGTTTCTTTAGAATAGCCGTCAAAATCACCGTCTTTTCCTTCTTCCTTAAAATATTTGTGGAGCAATGCTTCCGCTAGAACAACGGCCACGCGCTCTCCCGTATAAGAATTAAAGGTTTCCACCAACACATAATCTATCGCTGGGCCAACCGTGAGGCCAAGATTCGCAGGCAGCGTCCACGGCGTAGTTGTCCAAGCGAGGAAATACACCAGAAGATTTTCTGCCGCAGCAAATACTTGCGAATTCCCAACAGCGCGGAACATCGCCACCACCGTCGTATCCTTCACCATCTTATAGGTTCCGGGTTGATTCAGTTCGTGGCTGGAAAGGCCTGTTCCCGCTGCCGGACTGTAGGGCTGGATGGAAACGCTTTTATAGAGAAGATTCTTTTCAAAAAGCTGCTTCAAACACCACCACAGCGTTTCTATATATTTGTTCTCAAACGTAACGTATGGATTTTCCAAATCCACCCAATAACCGATACGCGTCGTCAGGTCGTCCCACTGCGACTTGTAGCGCATGACGGCCTCGCGGCATTTCTGATTGTACTCTTCCACCGAAATGGAAACCCCAATATCTTCCTTCGTGATGCCCAGTTCCTTTTCCACACCCAATTCTACGGGCAGCCCGTGCGTATCCCAGCCCGCTTTGCGCGCCACCTGAAATCCCTTCATCGTCTTGTAACGACACACCAAATCTTTCAGTGTGCGGCTCATGACGTGGTGAATACCGGGCAGACCGTTGGCAGAAGGCGGGCCTTCGTAGAACACAAAAGGAGCCGCCCCTTCCCGACCCGAAACAGATTTTTGGAACACGTTATTTGTTTCCCAAAAGTCTAAGATTTCTTGTCCGAAAGCCGGAAGATTCAGATATTTGTGTTCTGGAAATAATTTTGCCATATAGTGGCCTTCTTCAAAATTTTGCGCGAAGGTAGGATTATTTTTGACGCGCAAACTTTTTGGATTAGAAAATAGGTTTCAACGCATTTTCACCTTGAGGATTCTGGTTATAGGCGGCGGGCTGTCCGGTATTTGCGTCAGCGTTGCGTTGCGGAAAAAAGGCGTTCTGCATGATGTAGCAGAAGCAAACTTTCCTTATACCGGAACGCGGGCATCCAGTGGCATTTTGAATCCCATTATGGGTCGTAAACGCACGCTGGTGCGCAATTATGATCTTCTGTATTCAAAATATGTAGAAGTGTATTCGTATTTGGAAGGCTTATTGGAGGAACGTTTTTTCCGTCCGGCGCGTATTCTGGAACTATTAAAGACAACAGAAGCACAGCAGTTTTTTGAAGAAAGAGCGACTGCTTATCCCGAATTTCTCCATACACAAAAAGAGGATTACAAGGAGGTGTTTTCCGCTTCCAACTGGGGCATTACGGAAAATGCATTTTTATTGGATACAACCCGTCTGCAGAATGCTTACCTAAAGCTACTTCACGAAGAAGGTCTTCTTTTGACAGACAGTTTCCCTTTAATGGAAACTCCCCATTCCGGTTTTGAGTGGAAAGGGCGAAATTACACACACATTATTTATTGCAACGGAAAATCCATAATAGGTATTCCGGAAACCAACGGGCTTCCACTTTCCGTAAATAAAGGGCAAGCCTTATTGCTCCAATTAGATACCGACCTGCCGCGTGATGTTATTTTTAAGCTTAGCGAAAAGCTCACGCTCTGTCCGTGGGGCGAAAAATATTGGTGGGCAGGAGCTTCATTCGAGTGGCAGTATGAGGAAGAAACTCCAACAAACATTTTCCTGCAAAACTTAGAAAAGCGTATTTCGGAGACGCTTAAAAGCTCTTTTCGGGTGGTTCAACCTTTAGCAGGCTTCCGGGTTTCTTCCCCCGACCGCACCGCAATTGCGGGCTGGCTTCCCCAAAACCCAACCGTTGGTGTGCTGACGGCAACCGGTACAAAAGGCGTTTTGCAGGCTCCAGCAGCGGCGGCAGAATTGGTGGAAATTCTCTTCAACAAAAACCAAAAGACACTGTTCTCCGTAAATCGTCTGCCAACGTAGAAAAAACTATGCCCGAATGCCCGAAATGACTTTTTACAGACCCTCCCGCTGTGTATATTTGCTTCTTCTTCAAAGGAAGTTAACCCAGTTTTTGAGTGCATGAAAGACTTGCTAATAGAGAAACATTTTGGAGTTGCGGTGTTGTGCGAGAACGCAACTTTTGGTCAGTTACTGCAGGAAGCGCGCCGGAACAACCTGATTTTACTGGAGATGATTCCCTTTGATGAAGCGCGCACGGAGCTTTCGGCACAGGTAAAAGCCAACCGGCTGGTGCTTTTTATTTACAGCGACGGGAAATCATTTCTGGCACAAGGCGAGAAAGATATTATGCGCGGATTGAAAAGCTGCTCGGCTCATCCGAAAGCAAACATAGATGGTTGATACCTCTTTTTACAAAAGCCTGTTGGAAGATTTTGCGAAGTCTGGCGTCCGATTGGTAGCGGTCTCCAAATTTCAGCCAGTAGCAGAAATCCAAGCACTTTATGACCTTGGCCAGCGCGATTTTGGCGAAAACTATGTACAGGAGTTGGTAGAGAAAGCTGCGCAGCTTCCCCCGGATATTCGCTGGCATTTCATCGGGCATCTCCAGAAAAACAAAGCCAAATACATTGCGCCTTTTGTCCACCTGATTCAATCGGTAGACAGCCTTGAACTACTTGCCGAAATAGAGAAGCGCGCGGCAAAAGAAGGGCGCGTAATAGATGTTCTTTTAGAACTGAAAATCGCCGGGGAACACACCAAACAAGGCATAGATGAAAATGAAATTCTGCGCTTGCTGGAACAATTGGATGCACAGTCTGACGCGTTCCAAAGTGTGCGCGTTTGTGGACTGATGGCGATGGCTTCTTTCACTCAGGACGAAGCACAAATTGCAGCAGAGTTCTCCCGTGCGCAAACGGCTTTTGCGCATTTGAAGGCAACGTGTTTCTTCCGCAAATCACACTTTAATACTTTGTCTATGGGGATGAGCGGGGATTATTTATTGGCACTTCAGCACGCCAGCACACTGGTGCGGATAGGAAGTTTGCTTTTTGGAGAAAGGCCAGTGAAGGGAGAAACGCATAATTTATAATATTTATTTGATTTGAATGCCCGGCTTTGCTGGCTTAATTTCGGCTTCTGTTATGATGTTGCGCGGCGTTCTCCTTTTTTGCTTTTGGGTTCTGGTTGGCGTGCCAAACGCTGCCGGAAGTTCTATTGCGACCTCGCGCCCGGTATTCCCCACAATGGATTACACGCTGACGAAAATCTCGGACAGCACCACGCGCATCATCTTCCACACTACCTACCAGGCCGCCGCGCCCGACGGCTCTATTCCGTTTCTGGGCTACACGATTGACTCCACCGGAACGGGCCTGCGCATCGTTGCATGGTACGACATTCGCGACGCGCGCCGGGGCGTTCCGGTACGCCGCGACGACACGGTTTTTTACAAGGCCGGGGAGATTGATTCGGTGCGGCTCGTGTCGGCTACCGTTTACCGCGACAGCATGGAATATGCGTTTTCGCGTACCGATTGGAACGTGAGCGACAGCCTGTATTTCTTCTCTAAAAAAGGTGACAATGCCGCGCCGCCGCTTACGGGAATGCTGCGCGTGTATCCCCAAGCCGGCAAGCGGCGCGAGGTGCGCATTGAAAACCCGGAAGCCATTCCGGTTACGGGCCTGGAACTGCTTTCCGCAAAAGGCCAATTGGTGCGGAAAATGAAAGGCAACACCCGGCTTTTCTCCACCTCCGGTTTGCAAGCGGGCATCTATTTTCTGCGCCTGCGCTCGCCCTATGGAAATCAGGTAGAGATTGTGATTGTGAGCGGGTAAATGGGTAGATGCAGAACAAAAAAACGCAACAGCAATCAACCTCTTTACGTCCATTTCTGTTTCTGATTATCTTCGCGTCACTCTTGCTCCGGCCATGACCGTAACTATTGATACCATTCGCCTCTTTGAACTCCTCAAGCCTAAATTGGGCGCGGAGGAGAGCAAGGCTGTCGTGCAAGCATTAGAAGCCATTCCTACAGTAGTGGAAAAAGAAGTAGCTAAGCAGGTTGAGATTTCCAAAAAAGACCTCGCTACCAAGGGAGATATTTTTTCGCTGAAAGAAGACATCCTCGCGATACACGAGGATATGCACCGCGTTGAGCAAAAGATTTCGTCTCTAGAAGTTCGGATGCACGAAAAATTCAACAGCCAGCTTATCTGGCTCGTTTCCACCATTTTCGCGGCAACAGGTCTGGCGATTGCTATTTTGAAACTCTCGTAGATTTTTCTTTCCCCAAAACAAAAAAGCGCCCCGAAATTTCGGGGCGCTTTTTTGTAAGACGCGATAAATCGCGTCTCTACGCCAACTGCCCGTAATACTCCTGCCGCAGGGTTTTTACGCGCTCGTCGTTCATGTAATCGTCAAAGCTGCTCTCGCGGTCAATGGCGCCGTTGGGCGTCAGTTCAATCACGCGGTCGGCAACGGTTTGGGCCAGCTCGTGGTCGCGGGTGGTGAACAGGATGGTTCCTTTAAAATCGCTGAGGCCGTTGTTCAGCGCAGTGATGCTTTCCAAATCGAGGTGGTTGGTCGGCTCGTCGAGGAGTAGGACATTTCCTTTCAGCATCATCATGCGGCTCATCATGCAGCGCATTTTTTCGCCGCCGCTGAGGACGTTGCAGGCTTTCAACGTTTCTTCGCCGCCGAAGAGCATCCGCCCCAAAAAGCCGCGAATAAAGGTCTCGTCTTTCTCTTCGGAATACTGCCGCAGCCAATCAATCAGGTTGTCGGATTTGCCTTCAAAATACTGCGTGTTGTCGTTGGGCAGATAGGTCGGTGTGATGGTAACGCCCCACTTGAAGCTGCCTTCAAAATCCGTGTCTTCGCCCATCAAAATCCTGTAGAATGCTGACGTAGCAAGGCCATTATCGCTTAGAATGGCAATTTTTTGTCCCCGCTTCAAGTCAAAGGAAATGTTGCGGAAATACACATCGCCGTTCACCGTTTTTCCGAGGTTTTTCACCTCCAAAATCTGGTCGCCGGCTTCGCGCACCTGGTTGTTGAAGAGGATGGCCGGATACTTGCGGCTGGAAGCGGTCATGTCTTCCAGCTTAATTTTATCCAGGGCTTTTTTCCGGCTCGTGGCTTGCTTGGATTTAGAAGCGTTAGCCGAGAAGCGCGCGATAAAATCCTTCAACTCGGCAATCTTGTCTTCTGCCTTTTTGTTGGCATCGGTGCGCTGGCGAAGCAGCAATTGGCTGCTTTGATACCAGAACGAATAGTTGCCCGCGAAGAGACTCAATTTCTTGAAATCAATGTCGGCGACGTGGGTACAAACCGTGTCGAGGAAGTGACGGTCGTGGGAAACAACAAGGACGATTTTTTCGTAGTCGGCAAGGAAATTCTCCAGCCACGCAATCGTCTCCAAATCCAAGTCGTTGGTCGGTTCATCCAACAAGAGGATGTCGGGGTTTCCGAAGAGCGCCTGCGCCAAGAGGACGCGCACTTTCTGGTTACCGTCAATTTCCTTCACCAGGCGGCTGTGGAATTCTTCTTTCACGCCGAGCGAAGAAAGGAGCGTAGCCGCGTCGCTTTCCGCCGTGTAGCCGCCCATTTCGCCGTATTCGGCTTCCAGTTCTCCGGCGCGCATATAGTCATCTTCCGTCGCGTCGGGGTCGGCATAAATCGCGTCTTTGGTCGCCGCCAGTTCCGTCAGTTTGCTATTGCCCTGCATCACCGTTTCCAGCACCGTCAGCTCGTCGTAGGCGTAGTGGTTTTGCTTCAGCACGCTCATGCGCTGGCCTTTGGAAATCTCCACGCGGCCCGTAGTAGGCTCTATTTCGCCGGAAATAATCTTGAGGAAAGTGGATTTTCCCGCGCCGTTGGCCCCGATAATGCCGTAGCAGTTTCCTTCGGTAAAGCGGATGTTTACGTCTTCAAAAAGCACCCGCTTGCCGTAGCGCAGCGAGAGGTTTGCAATATTAATCATAGTGGATAAAGAACGCTTTTCACCGGGGATAGGTTGGCGAAAAGCGGCGCGAAGGTAGGGGAAGGCTTTTCTTTTTGGAGAACTGGATACTATGGAGCCTTCCCGCCCATTATCTCTTCTATCAAGGTCTTTATCCGGTCGTTGGAAAACTGGGTGCGGAACTGGATAGAAACCTCCCCGCCAAACAAGGCTTGGGCGTGCCGGATTTTGGCCTTCTCTGCTTCCCGCATACCCGATTCGCCTGCGTAGTTCTTTGTTTCCACCACAAAATGAAGCCGCTGCCCGCCATCTTTCCGCTTCACCACATAGGCAAAGTCGGGGGAGTAAGTTTCGCCGCCCGCTACGGGTATTTTAATGGAATTCCTGGGAATCTTGGTAAAGACGATCACGTCCTGAATCTCGTTCTCCATATTCTCCCGCTCCAGTTCGGAGTCGTAATAGAGCGCGTCCAGAAAATAATTGGGCGCTACGGCTTCGGGGGCATACATCTTTCCTACGTCTGCGGCGGGCGTTTCGGCCAGTACGTTGCCCGCCCGATCGGTAAAGGCAGTAGGATGAACAACGCTGGAAACCTTCTGGTAGCCAACGCTGAACTGCCCGGCGGCGTTCTCTAAAAGATAGCCCTGAAAATCGTCCTTCATTTGCCGCACCGTCGTCAGGCTTTGATAAGCCGTAAGGTCGGTTTCGGTTTTCACCAGCGCGCGGTGCAGGGTTTTCAGGTGGATGCGCAGCGCGTCGGAAAGGGCTTTCAGGAAATCGCTGTACCGCATCCGGGGCAGCGCCTTTATGTCGCGGTCATAGGACACTTCTTCCCGCTCCCGCGTGGTGGCCACCCCGTCTTTTATTTCCAGGCGCGCGGTGCGTTGGTGCAGCGCATTGGCAGCGGCCCAACGGCGGGGGTTTTGCTCCAGAAAAGAGACAAACAACGCCTCAAAAGCGGCTTCGTCTGCAATGCGGTATTCCAGTACCACTTTCTATTCAGCGCCTCCCAAAGCGCCTTTAGCTCGGCGTATTTGCCGGTGCGGATGGCTACCTTCTTTTTCGCTGCGCCTGCCTTGCGGATTTTATCATTCCCCACCCCCTCAAAAATGCGCGGATAATTCTTGCGGATAAAATCAAAGCCGCCTTCCTTAAACGCATTGCTGCGGGTGACGACGTTGTTCGCATCCAACACTTCCAACAAGGCTTCCTCCGTCGTTCCATACACCTCGCAAATCTTTTTCACCATCTCGTCGGTCAGCTTTTCGGGAACCACGTCTGCCGACAATGCGCCGGAGCTTTCGTTGATTTCCCGCACCAGCTCATCCACAAAATTGCCCTCGGTGAAGTCCACAAAATAGTTCAGGAAAAAAGCCTCGTCCTTCACGCGGTTTCCATATTCGTTCACCGGAAGGCGCAGGCCCCGCCCCACTTCCTGAAGCCTGGAAATATCGCTGCCGCTGCTGCGGAGCTTGCAAATGCCAAACACGTTAGGGTTGTCCCAGCCTTCGCGCAGCGTCCACTTGGAGAAGATAAACCGACGTGGATTCTCCAGGCTCAACAGCGCCTCTTTGTCGTGCAGAATCTCCGAAATCTCTTTCTCTATGGCCTCGTCCTTCTCGCTGTTGTCTTTAGAGAAATAACCGGCGTGGGTGCCCGGAAGCGCAGCCAGTGTTTTCTCCAGATAGTCGCGGTAAAAAGCGTCGGTCTCTGTCTGGAGCAAAGCTTCGGCCTCGGCCTTCACCAGGGCTTCTATCGTCTTGCGCAACGTGCCCCCGGCGCTGCGGTACTCCTCAATATTGTCTATAAAAAACAAGGTGAGCGGCTTGATGCGCACGGCCCGCGTCAAAAGGTCTTTCTCCAGCCGGAAGTGCGCCTTCACGGCTTCGGCCATCATGCTTTCCTGCAAGGTGGCGGCGTAGGAATACGGGTTTATCTTGTCACCTTTCTTCAGCTCCAGCCCGTTAGAAAGCTCCACGGTGGTCTTGTTCAGCTTCTCTATCCGCAGGCCCTCCATCGCGGGGTGCAGGCGGCTCAAAGCCTCGCCTTTTGCCAGCGCCAGGGTTTTGCGCTGCGCTTCTTTTTTCTGCCCGCCTTCCACCAGCTCAAAGCGCGCCTCCACCCCGTCGGAATCCACAAAGCGCACCAGCGCGTCGGGCACTTCGGCCCCTGCGGTGGCAATGTGGGCCTCCACGCCTTTCACCAGGTTTTGGTTAAAGGCATCCACCGCCGTCAGCCGGTACAACAGGTTCTCGTATTTGCCGCTGTTCCGTTCGGGGAAGGTGGCCCCATAGCGCAGGATGGCCTGCGGCTTCATCTTTCCAATGGCTTCCCACGCTTTGTTGCCCTGCGCAAACTTGTGCGGCTCGTCCACAACCACAAAAGGCCGGCGTGGCGGCCAGCCCTTCAAACGGAACGGTGTAGGCATCCAGCAGGCTGCGGTCGTAGCTCTTTTGCATCGTCTCGGACGTGAGCATCCCGGCGTTGATCACCAGGACCTGTATGCGGTCTTTCTCGGTTGCCGACGCGGCCACAAACTGCGCCACCGCTGCCGGAATGCGCGCCTTCTTGCTCTTGCCGCCCTTGAGGCTTTCTACCACATAAAGCTGAATGGTTTTGCCATACAGCTCCCGGAAATGCGCGCGGCTGCTGTCCGACTTTAAGAAGCTGATGGTCCCGGCCTTGATGGAAAGCGTGGGCACCACAATCACGAACTTAAAAACGCCGTATACCCGGTTCAGCTCAAAAAGGGTCTTGGCATAGGTATAGGTTTTGCCCGTGCCGGTCTCCATCTCTATGTCCAGCACGCCGCTGTTGCGCTTCACCGGTGCCAGGGTCGCAGCAATGCCATTGCTTTCGTGCAGGGCCACGATGTTGCGCCCATATTGCATATCGGCGGTATAGTCGAAACCCGGGTTGCACTGCGCGGCGTGCGCGCCCTGCGGCGCTATGCGCGCCACGCCTTCCAGCACGGCCACCACACTGTCTACGGCATGGGACTGGTGGGGCAGGTTTTTCTCGAAATTGAAGTTCATGGGAATGGGGGTAGGTATTCTTTTGTCACCCCGGAACGGGGTCTGGGAAAATGCTTTTGGAAAGGTGGGCTGGGCAGACCCCGTTCCGGGGTGACAAAAGATTTTGACGGGTTTTTGTCATCCCGGAACGGGATCTGGTCGGCTTGCGCGCGGCGGGGAAAACACAGCAGGTTGCACCCGGCAAGGCCCCTTCGGGGTGACAAAAAAGTATCGCCGTCCGTTCTTGCGCCCCTTTGTTGTCACCCTCTTTTGTCACCCCGGAACGGGGTCTGGGAAAATGCTTTTGGAAAGGTGGGCTGGGCAGGTCCCGTTCCGGGGTGACAAAAAACCCGCCATTTTTTTTCAGGTCTGTTCCGGGTCTTCCCTGCTTATCTGCCATTGAAAAGACATTTTATCTTTCATCAATTTCTCATCGCCTATGCTGCGCCAGCGGCTTTTTACGGCCTCCATCTGCGCCTCCGTAGGCGGCCAATGGCCCAGCACTTTCGTGTTCCAAAAATCCCAGTCCGGGTTCAAAGCATTGATTAATGCCTCTTTGTCTTTCCTGTGCCAACGTTTGATTTCCTTTTCCCGCGCTATGGCGTTGTTTACGTACTTCGTCTCTTCGCTCCAAAGGAGATAATACACATGGTACCTGGTGGTGAAACAGCCTTCTTTTCCAATCCAGTGCTCCAGGAGCCGGGCGGCAAGGTTGTTAGTGATGCCGGTGTAGAGAACGCTCCGGCTCTGGTTGGTGAGGATGTACGTCCAGAATTGATAAGGGCGCATGGGAAAATATTGGAGAGGTAAAAAGTGCTTCGGTCACCCTCTTTTGTCACCTCTTTTGTCACCCCGGAACGGGGTCTGGGAAAATGCAGCAGGCTGGGCAGACCCCGTTCCGGGGTGACAAAAACCGCGCTGTTCGTGCAAAATACAGCCCGCTGGTCAGACCCCGTTCCGGGGTGACAAAAGATTATGCTCCTCACCACCGCGTGATAAAGTCCAGCTCGCCTTCCTTGCGGCCTTTTACGTTCTTCAGGTTCTCGGCCAGCTCGCGCAGGCGCGCGCTCTCGAAATGATAGCCAAAGGCCACCACCAGCGTGGGGTTGAACCCCCCGTCGGCATCGGCGCGTTCCAAAAGGGCTTTCAGGGCGGCGGTGGAAAAGCCGCGCTCCATCAGGTAGAGCCTGCCGCTGCCATAGTGGGCGGGGTAACCGGCCAGATCCACCGCCGCCAAATCCTCGGTCAGCAAGAGGCCGTCTGCCGTTTTCCAGGTGGTGCGCAGGGCTTCCAGATCGGCGGGGGTGAGCTTGGTCTCGTCAAAAAGCACGGCCTGCGGGTGGAAGTCGTCGGCCTCAAAATCATAGTCTTCCCAGATGGGCATCGTCTCCAGTATGCGGAAGCCCCGGTCGCCGGTGTCTTCGGGTTTTTCGGCGCTGATTTTGGCGGCGGCCCGCAGGAGGCGCTCGCGGGTAATCTCAAAAATGGTTGGCTCCGGCGCGCCGGGCAGGCCCCGCACAAAATCATAGGCGGCTTTGCTGCCTTTGGGGTCTATGGCCTCCGGCAACTGCACGAGGATAAAACGCCGCTTCCCCCCATCCTCCGCATTCAACCGCATCACGGCCTCGCCGGTGGTGCCGGAACCGGCAAAAAAATCGAGAATGAGGTCGTGGGAAGTGGTTACAAACCGGATGAATTTCTTGATAATGGTTTCGTCCTTTGGAAAAGGAAAAGCATCCGCACCAAGAAGATTCTTTAAACGCTTCTTCGCTCCACGTGCGTCTTTATAAAATACACTTGAAGGAACCTCTAACTCGGTCTCTGTCAAATATCTTTTTAGGTTCGGAATCGTGTTTTCATCCTCACCAAAATGTATGAGTTGTTTGCTAAGAATTTCAGGAAGGTTCTTTTCATTAAATCTCCATCCCCCATTAGGGACTTTACATGGCATTCCAGTTATAGGGTGCAAAACATCAAATCTGCCGCCTGTACCTGTACCCTGTGATATGTCTCCAGCAAAATAAATTCCCTTTGCATCAACTAGATTATAATGGTCGTGCGCTTTCGCCACATTATCATCGGACAAAGCCTTAAAAAACTCTTTTAGTCCTTTGCTTATTTCGCTATAGTTATCGCCAAAAATCTTTTTCAGCTTTTCATATTCTGCGTAAACAGGTTCGAGTCCTGTTTTGCGCTCCCGCCAAAATTTTCCATTGCTTTCCTCCTCTTCATCTCCACCTATTTCCTCCGCAGCTTGCAGGTTAATATTCCTTGCATAAACCAAGCAATATTCATGGTTTGTAGCCACGAGCTTAGCCATTGATTTTCTACCTGTATTCCAAACAAACTCCGCCACAAAATTCTCCTCTCCAAAAATCTCATCCATCAGCATCCGTAGTTGGGCCACTTCGTTGTCGTCGATAGAGATAAAGACAACGCCGTCTTCGCGCAGGAGCTGCCGGGCGATGTAGAGGCGCGGATACATAAACGTGAGCCAGGCCGAGTGGCTGTTGCTCTTGCTTTGGGTGAATTGCAGGATGCGCTTCGCCTGTATTTCGTCAATGCCGGCAAGGCTTTGCAGCTCTTTGTGGGAAAACTTGCGGTCGTCCTGATACACAAAGCCATCGTTGCCGGTGTTGTAGGGCGGGTCTATGTAAATCATCTTCACCTTCTCGTGGTAGGCATGGGAAAGGTGCTTCAGTACCTCCAGGTTGTCGCCCTTCAGGAGGAGGTTTTCGCTCCCCGCGTTTTCGGGGCGGGCGTTGTGGGCCGTGTTGGGGCGCAGCAGGGTAGTGGCCCCGTCGGTGGCCAGGAGGCGGGCGTAGGATTTGCCCAGCCAGTCCAGCGTGTAGGATTCTTTCTCCAGCCGCAGGCCGGGGTTTTGGGTTTGGAGGCGGGCACGGAAGCCTTCAAAATCAAAGGCCCCGCTTTTGGAGAAAAGCTGCGGGAAATGGGTTTTCAGCACGGCCAGGTCGGGGTTGGGCGCGGCGATGTGGTGGGTCAGGTGCTGGTCTTGCGGGGACATGGAGCAAAGCTATGTTTGGCGGAGCGACAAAAGGTTTTCGCCGGGAAGGATTAAGCGGGTGAGCGGTCATAATCTTTTGTCCTCCCGGAACGGGATCTGAACAACCCACTCTTCAAAAAGCATTTCTGCGAGACCCGGTTTCCAAAAGCATCTTCCCAGACCCCGTTCCGGGGTGACAAAAAAGATTGTTGGACGGAAACAGGCCTTCACATACGCTCCGAATAATTTTGAAGCCCCTGTGTCACCATCATATCGGCTACGAATAATTTTGAAGCCACTGTGGCGCCGTCGTATACGCTACGAATAATTTTGAAACCACTGTGGTGCCGTCGTATAGGCTACGAATAATTTTGAAACCGCTGTGGCGCTGTCATATCGGCTACGAATAATTTTGAAGCCGCTGTGGCTTTTTGGTGCCCATTTCCAAAACTCCAAAATCCGTTCTATTTTTGACTCAGCCTTTTTGCTTTTCCAAAAACCTTTCTCCACATGGTACGCTCCACCAGCCTTTCCGCCCTTGCCGGCCTGCACTTTTTTCAGGTTATCCAAAGCATTCTTAACCGCTTAACGTCCATTAACCTCACCGACGCGGGCTTTGTGCGACGCCTGACCGCGTTGCGTACCGTTTTTCAACAGTACGACGCTGCCGTGCGCCGCCTGCGCAGCTCGCCCAACACGGCCCCGCTCCTCGATTTGGATGAGCTGCGCGACCGGCTGTTCCGCGCCTTGCGGCAAGTGCTGGACGCCTACACCGACTCGCCGGTGCCGGCCAAATCCGGGGCCGCCGATGTGCTTCTGCGCTATCAGGACAACTATGGCCGCAACGTGCCCAACATGGCACAAATAGAGGAAACCGCAGCGATTGCCAATATTTTGCAGGATTTTGCGAAGCCCGACGCCGTGGCCGCGCTGGCCCAACTGCCCATGCTGACTGCCGACTGGATAACCCCGCTGCGCACGGCCAACCAGCAGTTTGCGGCGCGCTACGAAACCCGCACCGACGATTTGCATGTGGAAATAGACGGCCTGACGGCCCGCTACCGCAGCGAAACGCAAGCCGCTTTTAACGCCCTGGGCAACCGCCTGAACGCGCTTTTGGAAATAGACGCCGACAGCGCCACGCCCAACGCCAACCTGACGCTGGCCGCCACCGGCATCAACGCCGATGTGGAAACAGCAAAGGCCAACTACCGCCGCGGCGGCACCCGCAGCAGCGACGGCACGCCTACACCGCCATAAGCGCCGTAAATTTTTTAAAAGCAGAAAAGCGCCCCGAATCCGGGGCGCTTTTCTTTGTGATCCGGATTGGATTCGAACCAATGACCCACAGCTTAGAAGGCTGTTGCTCTATCCATCTGAGCTACCGGACCGGGGGTTTTTTGAAGGCGCGAAATTAAGCGCCTCTACTAAAAAACAAAGAGCTGTAAAGGCGCTTTTTTGTCGGAAATCTTTTGTCATCCCGGAACGGGATCTGTGCAGACGCAAGCCGGCAAGTTCCCGTTCCGGGATGACAAAAGATTATCGCCGTTCTACCGCATTCCACTGGGCGACCACACAGGGTCGCCCCTACTAATCCCGTCCGCCCACTGGCTGCTGACCGTCTTTCAGAATCGTTACCGGAATCAAATCCTGCACCAGTTGCCACTGCCCGTCCACCCAGCGGAAACCGTCGTACTGGCCCGTAGGTACGTAGGTATATTTCCGGCCCGGATCGTTGGCGTCGCTTTCCAAACGGTCAAAATAAATGGCCTTCATTTCCGGGTTGTAGTTCATTGCGGCCACGATGCCTTTCTTGTATTCCAGCACAAAACGCACGGCTTGTTCCCGTGTATCTGCGGAGCGAACCCCGAAAATGGGCGCGCCAAAAACAGGGCCGTTTTCGCCGAGGCGCAACACGTCCAGCACCTTGCGGTTGGAAAGCGGGTTAGCCTCGTTCAGCCCGAAAAGCGTGTATGCCCGCTGCCCATTTATTTCCACCGGCATGATGCGGTAATACAGCGCGCCAAACCATTTTCCGCCTGTCAGCACGCTGTCCATCGCACCTTTCTGAAGCTGGGCGCTGTTGTCAATCAGGCCATAAAGTTTAGGGTTCGCTTCGTCGGCCATCTGTATCGCGCCGTAGTAGCGCACCGCGTTTGCGTTGGCCGCTACGCCCCAGTTGAAGATGCGGAACGCCTTGTCGTCGGGCGAAATGATGTTGACAATTTTAGCCAGACTGTCGAAACCGTAGTTATAGGAACCGCTGAGGGAAAGCGCGTTTTTCAATTGCCGGATGAAGCGATAGGTCGCGCCCAAACGGTCTTCGGGGAGAGGCGCAGTCATCATGCTGTCAGCTGTGCGGAGAAGCGAATCTTCATAGGCGCGAAGTGTGGCAAGGCGTGTGTCGGCGGGCGTTTCGCCTTGTGCAAAAAGGCGCGGTGCAGTGAAAAAGAGCAGCAGGAAAAGAAAAAGCAGGCGCTTCATAAGAGAGACAAAAATAGCCTTTTGCGGCACACGCTTTTTGAGCAAAAAACGTCGCTTTCCACAAACCCCTGCCCCGGCTGTGTTGTTACCTGTGGCGGCGCTAATTTCAGCCCTTCAAAAACCGCGTTTCCGTTTCCTTATGGCTCTCCTTTCCCAAATTGTTTTTGTGCTGCTGGCCGGTGTTGCTTTCTTTCTTTTTTTCAGGAAGGTAAAAACCATTCGCCGCAATATTTTGCTGGGCCGCGAAGAAGACCGCACCGATCGCAGCGGCGAGCGTTGGAAGAACGTCGTTCTGCTGGCACTGGGCCAACAAAAAATGTTTAAGCGCCCCATTCCGGCCCTGCTCCACCTGATTGTCTATGCCGGTTTTGTGTTGATAAACTTAGAGGTGCTGGAGATTTTGGTGGACGGCATTTTTGGGCAGCACCGCGTTTTTGAGCGGCCTTTCGGCGGCTTTTATAATGTCCTGATCGGCTTCTTTGAGATCCTCGCCGTGCTGACACTGGTGGCCGTTATTTCCTTCCTTGTCCGCCGCAATGTGATGAAGTTGCGCCGATTTAATCAGCCCGAACTGGTGGGTTTTCCGCGCCGCGATGCCAACACGATTCTCTACGTGGAAGTTGTGTTGATGACCATGCTCCTGCTGATGAATTCTGCGGAAGGCGCATTGCGGATTCAGGAAGGAACGGGCAGCGGTTTTGTCGTTAGCTCGCTGTTTGCGCCGCTGCTCACAGGCCTTTCTGCTGGTACGCTTCACGGCATCGAGCGCGTGTGTTGGTGGGGCCATATTCTGGGCATTTTCGCTTTCCTCAACTACCTTCCCTACTCCAAGCACTTCCACATTATTCTGGCCTTTCCGGCGGCCTATTATACGCGCCTGAAGTCTATGGGCGAGATGCCCAACATGCCGGAAATTCAGAACGAAGTGCTGTACGCGATGGAGCCGGACAAAGCGCCACCGGTTCCTGCTGAAGGCGCCGAAGAGCCTGTTCAACACAAGTTCGGCGCGCGCGACGTGGGCGACCTTTCGTGGAAGAATTTGTTGGACGCTTACACCTGCACCGAGTGCGGAAGGTGCTCCTCCGTGTGCCCGGCAAACATCACCGGCAAGAAGCTTTCGCCGCGCAAGATTATGATGGACACCCGCGACCGGGCGGAAGAAGTGGGCCGCCAGTTAGACGCCGGGAAAAAGGCAGGCGAAGACGGCAAAAGCCTCCTCCACGACTACATTACGGTGGAAGAACTGCGCGCCTGCACCACCTGCCAGGCCTGCGTGGAAGCCTGCCCGATTGGCCTGGAGCCGCTCAGCATTATCCACCAACTGCGCCGCAACCTGATTATGGAAGAAAGCAACGCGCCCGGCGAATGGAACGCCATGAATTCCAACATTGAAAACAACATGGCCCCGTGGAAATTCTCGCCCGACGAACGCGATGCGTGGGTGAACGGGTAGCCTGTAGAAAGCCCTCTCCAATGCGGTCACCCTGAGCTTGCCGAAGGGCCGTAAACCATATCAACCTCTAACTCCAAACGCTTAAACCCCCAACCGTTTTGCATCCTTCCTTCACTTTCGCCCGCGCTATCCGGCAAAACATTTTAAAGCTCGTAGAGCCACTTTCCACGGAACACATGAACGTCATTCCGCCGGGTCTCAATAACAATCTGGCGTGGCAGATCGGGCATTTGTGCGTTAGCACCGAAGCCTTGTTTTATCGTGCAGGAGCCGTTCATCCAGAGCGCTCCATTCCAGGTGTGAAGCAATACATGCGAGGCACCAAACCGGAAGCTTTTATCCCGGCAGAAGAAATTGCGACACAGAAGACGCGGTTGCTTTCTGTCATTGACGAGATTGAGAAGGACTACCAGCCCCACAGCGCATCGCAGCCACTGGCCGCGCCTTTCGTGAATCCTACGATTGGAATGACGTTCGCCACGCTGGACGAGATTTTATGGTTCACTACCCATCACGACATGATGCACTGGGGCAATATGCTGGCGCTGAAAAAACTAGTCTGAACAGTACCCGGTGCCGTAGCGCCGGGCATTCCAAACAAACGAAAAAGCACACACGATATGCAGGTAAAAACAATGGCCGAATACATGGCCGCAGGCGAAACGCCGGACGTTCTTTTCTGGGTGGGCTGCGCCGGTTCTTTTGATGCGCGCGCCCAGAAAATCACCCGCGCTTTCGCGTCTATTCTGGACAAAGTGGGCTACAAGTTTGCCATTCTGGGCAAGGAAGAAGCCTGCACCGGCGACCCTGCGCGCCGCAGCGGCAACGAGTTTCTGTTTCAGATGATGGCCTACCAGAACATTCAGGTTTTGAACGGCTACGAGGTGAAGAAAATCGTGACCACCTGCCCGCACTGCTTCAATATTTTCCGCAACGAATATCCCGTTTTGGGCGGTAATTACGAGGTGATGCACCACACGCAACTCCTTCAACAACTTATCAACGAAGGAAAGTTGGTGTTGCAAGGCGGCGGCGTTTTTAAGGGAAAGAAAATTACCTACCACGACTCTTGTTATCTGGGTCGCGCCAACGGCATTTACGAAGCGCCGCGCGCGGTGTTGGAAGCACTGGACGTAGAATTGGTGGAGATGAAACGCTGCCGCACCAACGGCCTGTGTTGCGGCGCGGGCGGCGCGCAAATGTTCAAAGATGAAGAGCCGGGCGACACGCGCGTAAACTGGGAACGTAGCAATGAGGCGATGGCAACCGGTGCTAAAATCATTGCTAACAACTGTCCGTTTTGTACCACAATGCTCACCGACGGCGTGAAGCGCGCGGAGCAGGAAGACAATGTGCAGGTGATGGATATTTCGGAGTTGGTGGCGATGTCAATGAACAATGAATAAGGAACAATGGATAATGGCTCTGTGAGAAATGACGCACTAAGTGCCCTGTTGCCTGCTGATTTTTCACCCCAGTCGCGGGTGTGGATTTATCAGGCCGGGCGACCTTTTTCAGAAGAGGAAACCCGGATGATTGACGAGCAGCTCTTGCAGTTCTACCTGCAATGGGAGACTCATGGACAACCCGTAAAAGGCTGGGCGAAATTGCTTTTCCGGCAGTTTGTGGTGGTCATTGCCGATGAAACCGGAACGCATGTTTCCGGGTGCAGCACTGACGGGATGGTGCGGGTGATAAAGAGTTTGGAGCGGCAATTCAGCACCACTTTTTTTGACCGCATGACGCTCACGTTCCTCAAAAACGACAAAGCCGAAATGCTGCCGATGAATCAGGTTTCCTACGCGCTGGAGAAGGGTTTTCTTTCCCCGGAAACGCCGTTTTTCAACAACACCGTTACCACGCTGGAAGGACTACGAAACGAGTGGATTGTGCTGCTGAAAGAAAGCTGGTTAGGAAAGAAGCTCGGGATTTAAGTTGTACGAGCCGCAGACTATTCCCCTCCGGCAAAAAATCCCAGCATCGTTTCCAGAGCGTCTTCTGCGTGCATTCTTTCGCCGTTTTGGAGAGATTCTTTGGCGGCAGCAGCGGCGCGGGCGCGCATTTCTTTTTCGTAAGCAGCAATGGCTTCCCGAACCATGCCGTAGTCATTAGAGAAGAGATATTCGCTTAGCTCCAGCGCATCCCGCATCGCCATGTTTGCGCCTTCCCCGGCAAAGGGCGGCATCACGTGCGCGGCATCGCCAATCAGCGTTAGGTTGGGGCCGGATTCCCAGTTTTGGTTCAGCGGCGCACACATGATGGGACGCGGAACGAGCGGCATCGTAGCGCCTTCTATCAACTGTTCCCACACGGGATTCCAGTCGGCATACGCCGAGCGAAACCAAGTCAGCAGGGCGGTTTTGTCCGAGAAGGATAGCCCGCTTATTTGTGCCCAATTTTCAGGCGCTTTAAAGCTGGCGTAAAATCCGATTTCGCCACTTCCTTTCTGGCCCAAAAGCATGTTCTCCCCTTTGCCGAAGGCCATACACTTTCCGCCCTGCAAAAGCACGTCAAAAAAAGGAGCTGCCGAACCATCATACACACTGCCTTCCAACATGGTGATGCCGGAATAAAACGGTTTTGTAGGCGTGAGGTAAGGGCGAATTTTGGAGTTTGCACCGTCGGCAGCAACAACGATGTCGGCGTAAGCAGTGTCGCCGTTTTTGAAAAACAGTCGCCAGCCTTCGCCTTCTTTTTCCATTGTGAGGAAGTAAGAATCCCATACGACAATGCCAGGTTCCAGCGATTCCAGCAAGAGCTTGCGCAATGCAGGCCGGTCAATTTCAGGCCGGAAATGTGGTTCTCCAAAAGCTTCTCTTGTTTCCTCCCCACGCTCGTCAAGCAGAATTTCGGCGGCGCTGTTTGCAACCGTGAGCTTGTCGGCACCGGGTCGGTAGGCTTTTTTAAATGCAGGAAGTAATCCGCCTTTTTCCAACGCGGCGAGGCCGGAATGGTGGTGCATATCCAAAGGCGAACCAGAAACGCGGGCGTCCTTGTTTGTGTCTCTTTCAAAGACTTTTACGGAAGCACCTTTGAGGGACAGCAGCCTTGCCAGCATAAGTCCGCCCGGGCCGCCGCCCACGATGCCGATGTGTTTTCCAGGAAGTTTCATGACGCAAAACTCCACCTAGCCCAACGCCGAAAATTGGATAAATCGGTCGTCTTTATTGCGACCGAGTTCTTTCGGCGACACACCGGAAAACTTTTTGACCTCGCGGATAAAATGGCTTTGGTCGGCAAAGGAAAGTTCCGGGAAAAATTTGCCTTGCGCCAGATGTGCCCACGATGCGCGGAACCGGAGAATATTGCAGTAGGCTTTGGGCGAAAGTCCGAATTGCGCGCCAAAATAGCGCCCTATCTGCCGGCTGCTCCAATAGACTTTCCGGGACAATTCTTCTATGGGAAGCTCCCCTTTCGCGGCGTAGAGCAACTCAAAAAGAACCGTTTTCCGGTTGTCCATTTCAGTGGGCAGAAGGGATAAAATCTGCTGTTCCGCTTTGTTTTTAAAGCCGCTGAAATCTTCCAGATCGGCTGCACGGAATCCCCAAAAATCAGCAGGTAACACCTCGGCATAATTCAGAATAGAGGCTACGGAACGATGCAACACGTACTCCACAGCAGGCAGCTTAAAACTAACAGCAACCATAATGGTTCCGGCTTTCAGACAAGCACTTCCGGCCCGCGCTTCCAACCCGGAAAGCATTATGTGGAAAGGCTCTGTTGCAGACTGCGAAAGGATAAGGTCTATCCGTCCGTCGGGCAGCACCACCACTTCTTTGTCGCTGGCAGAAGTGTTGCGCAATGTCCAGAAGCTTTCCACGAAATATGAAAGCGCAACGGTGGGCAACACGGTTTCAAAGTGCAGGCCGGTGGTCAATTTCTTCTGCATCCGGAAACAAAAATACCCAAAGGGCAACGTCCAGCGGCGTCATTTTTAAGCACTTCCATAACATGATTCTCCTTCCCCCACCCTTTGCCGACGAAGCCGGAAAAACCCTTCACATCGTGGTGGAAACGCCAAAAGGCAGCCGCTATAAATACGCCTACCAGCCCGATTCCGGCTTGTTTCTCCTAAAGCGCATCCTGCCGCCGGGAACCGATTTTCCGGTGGATTTTGGTTTTGTGCCACATACGCTGGCTGACGATGGTGACGCATTGGATGCAGTCGTGCTTTCCTATGCCCCGATTGCCGTAGGCGCACTCGTTATCTGCCGTGTGCTGGGCATCCTGGAAGCGGAGCAAACGGACACGCCGGGGCAAACGCCCTTCCGGAATGACCGGCTGGTGTGTGTCCCGGAATACTACCCCGAACTGGAACCCCTGCAAAGCATCGCTGATCTCGGCGAAGGCTGGGTGAGGGATTTGGAACGCTTTTTCCATTTCTATCGCTCGCGCACGGGCGGAAGTTTTAGAGTGGTAGCAACGCAAGGGCTGGAAGAAGCTTTGGAAGCCGTGCGTAAAGCAGCGACAAAAGCAGAAGGGGCAGCAGAATGAAAATTATTCTGCTGCCCCTTCTGCTTTGGTCCGTGCAATCTCTAAAAAACAAGCTGGTAGCCCACCCGGAACTGGTCGCTGTATTTGAGCGGGTTTTGCGCCGCGTCTTCGGTGAGGGGATGGTAAAATTCAGCCTTAATAACGGAGTTGAAGCCATTTAGCGTTAAGGCATAAGCGAAGCGCATCCATTCCTGCTTCCCGGAAATCAAATCGTTGCCGTTCACGTTTTCGTATTCCGCCGCAAACACGGAATGCGCTTTTTTCCAGTTGTAATTTGCAGTGATGCAGTAGCCGCCGGCATTCACTTTTCCACCGTTAAACGAGGACAGCGTGTTCATGTACAAAGCGTCCGTTGGGTCGGTGGGCTGAGCGTTTACGTAATCGGCTTCGGCAAACAAAGTGAAGCTCCGGTACCGGAACATAAAGTCGGCGCCATACACCACTTTTTTCCCGTTCACCATGCGGATGCCGTAAGGCCCCATCGCGTCCGGCACATCCGTCGTGAGAGAGCGACCTGTGGGTTGGGTCTTGTCGGTGTAACGGCCATTGATACCCACCCGGAACTGCGGTATCGGCGAGTTGTGGTTATCAACGGTCACGTATTTGGTAGGTGCGGGGTAAGAAACATCCACCCGCGCGGCGTATTCCTGCCGGCCACTGCCATCGTTCCCGTATTCAAAAACATTCTCCCCAAGTCCGGTATAGATACCGGCATAGGCGCGGATGCGTTTTTTCCAGAACGACTGATAAACCGTTACACCGAGGTCGCGGCGGGAAAACAAATCGCCGCCATACAGGTTGGCGTGGCTCCAGAAAGGCGAGTTGTAAGCATCGTTCAGGGAGCCTTGCGAGAAAGCAATCTTATCGTAGCCGAGCTTGACGCTGAACGGTAGGCGAGTGCCTTCATAAGAAACATACATCGCCTTTACGCCGGGCGCATAGGGGTTGGGGCTGGCGTTGCCGTTCAGGCCGGCGGCGTTGGAGGTATTGCCCATAGCTGCCGAGGTAATCAGGTCTAAGGGGCTGAGGTGCATCTCATATACAAACCCGGAGGAGCGGCCCAGAAAGTCCAGGTCGGCATCCTTGAAGAAAAAGCCATTGTTCTTCAGGTTTATATTTCCTGCTGTCATCATCCGGTATTTGTAGAATGCAGAGACCCGCCCGCTGATGGTAAGCGTGGCGTTGTTGCCGGTGAGGTTGATGTTGTTAGGCGGTTGCTCGTTATTGCGGAATTCCGAGTACTGCGCCGAGGCGGACTGACCTATGGCCAGTAGAAACAAGCCGAATAGAAGTTTCTTCATGAAAATTTAGTGGAAAGAGGAAAGCTTTGGAAAGAAGTAGAAGGCCTGCATCAGGTCGGAAGCGATGCGGAAAGTGCCGTCGGGCAGGAAGCACAAGGCTTCCGGGTTCAGAATGACGAGGGTGTATTTCTGCTCTACCGCGTAGGTCTGTGGGTTGAGGCGAAAGATGCAGGCGTCTTCGTCGGAAAGCACATAGAGCGCCCCGTTCCACCAATACGCACCGGAGAGGTCGGAGCTTTCATCAAACGGGTATTCGTGGATTTGGTGGAATTGCTCGTCGTATTCCAGAATCGATACCGGGCTTTTTTCCTTTACCAAAACCCATGTGTGGCGGGCTTCATTCCAGGCAATTCCTTCGCAGCCGCTGTTGGGTTTTCCGCCGTTGGGCGTGTCGTACTCGCCGATTTTTCTCAGGGTTGCGGTGTCGAGAACATACACTTTCCGCAGCCGCTCTTCCACTACATACAGCTTGCCGTCGTGGAGCGTAACGCCCTCAAAGTCCACGCCTTCAAAGTCCGATTTGCGCAGGACAGCGCCGGTGGAGTCGCACTCAAACAGCGTTCCGTTGTCGGAGACGATATAGCAGTGGTTGGACACCGAATCCCAGACGATATCCGAAGGCTCGGAGATTTTGGTAGAAGCTTTTCTTTCGTACTTGAGCTTGATTCTTTTTTCGCTGAAAGCCGGGAAGGAGAGTCCGAACAGGAGTACTGTTAAAGCAAGGGTCTTGAACCCAGATTTCATGGAGGCGCTTTTGAAGAAGTGCGCAAAAGTCCCCTGCTAATGTTACCGCGTTATTAAGTTCTTTCGCTGCAGCCAACCGTTTGCGCGCTTCTGTCCACTTCCTTTTCTCCTTCTACCTTCCCATAACTAAGGAAATAACCCTGCGGTAACATTGGCAGGGGACTTTTGCGCCCTGTTAGCCTATTCTGCGGCAGGCATGGCGGGCGGGCTGTATGGCTGTAATCACTCCTTTCAAACTTCACAAATACCTTCCCATGTATAAAGCCTTACTCACCCTTGCCCTTGCGGCGGCAGCCGTCACCAGTGGCGCGCAAACCATCACACAGCCTGCGCCTTTTCCGCTCAACTCCGGCAACTACCAGTTCAGCACCTGGAGCCCCGCGCAGCCTGCGGGAACTTACCCGGCAAACATGCGCTTCTACCGTCTGGACGTTACCACCGATCCAGCGGAGACGAACCAAATTTACACCGACTACGACACGGCTTACAACCTCACCACTGGCACGCGCCTGACAGGCCAAGCGGATAATGGCTTTTCCTTCCTGAACACCAGCACAGCGGTGAATAAGCTGGGCGCAGCCGTGCTCTCGCTGAACACCACGAGCCGCACGAGCATTACGCTAAGCTGGAAGGGCCGCACTATCACGCCTAACAACCGGGAGTATGAAATCCGCATGTACTACCGCACGGGCAACACCGGCGCGTGGACGACGCTGATTAGCGGCGTGGACACCGTGCGTTACGTGCGCAGCGCAACGGCGGGTGACAGCCTTGTGTGGAGTGGCGTGGTGCTGCCAACGGCTTTGGAAAACAAGCCAGAAGTGCAGCTTATGTGGAAGTATTTTTTGACGGCAGCCAACACAGCGGCCAGCACGCGTTCTGAGCTGGCGGTGGATGATATTTCCGTCACGAGCAGCGGCGCAGCTTTCCCCATTCTAACCACCAGTGCGAATACACTTACCACCTTCGCTTCCCGGCCCGGTGGCGTCTCTACGACGGATTCGTTGACGGTGAACGGCAGCCTGCTGACCGGCAATATCACCGTTACCGCGCCTGCGAATTTTGAGGTAAGCCTCAACAACGCTACGTTCAGCAACAGCGTAACGCTGGCCCAAACGGGCGGAACCGTTTCCAACGCCAAAGTGTATGTGCGCTTCGCGCCAACGGCTTCGGGCACTTTCACCACTAACTTGATACTTTCTACACCAGGCTCTGCCGGAATGATGGTGGGCATTTCGGGATACACGATTCAAAGCACCAACCCACCGGCCTTCAATCTTTCTTCCGGCTCCTATAGCATGATGATGTGGGACAGCCTTGCAGCCCCCGGAACCTACCCGGCGAACATGATGTTCCATGTTACCAACGACATCGCCGCGCCGCGCACGCTGCTGCCGCTTATCAACGACTGGACATGTAGCTACAATGTCCCCACCCGCCCGCGCATCAACGGGCTGGATTCTATGGGCATTGGATTCGTGAACACTGGCTCGCCGCAGTATGATTTCTGCGACACGCTGACCGCCGCCATCACGCAAAACATTTTCGTGGGTGCATCGGTGCTGGCGCTGAAAACAACCGGCATGGGCAATATGACCCTCAGCTTCAACGCCGGACAAGTGAGCCGCGATACCGCTGTTGCGAACCCTGTTAAACGCGAATACTCCCTGCGCGCGCAGTGGCGGACAGATACCAACGCCGCGTACCAGGACTTCTCTCCGGCAGTGGCCTACACCACTACCGGTAGAATGGCGGGCGACCTTCAAAGCTTTTCCACCCCGCTTCCAACGGCGATGAACAACAAGCCGTATGTACAGGTGCGCTGGCTGTATCACAGCGAGAACATTGGCGGCGCAAGCGGTCAGCGGCCTGCTATCCGCATGGATAACGTGACGGTATCGGGCATGCCGCAGGGCGTTTCCAATGTGAATTTGAACGGAACGCAGACAGCGTATCCAAACCCATTGAACGCAGGCGAAACGCTGTCCTTTAAAGAAGCTTTCACCGGCGACATCTATGATGGCTTTGGACGCAAAATCGCTACGCTCCGCAACGCAACGCAATGCGCTACGAGCGGCTGGGCTTCCGGTATCTATTACCTGAAGAGCACCAACAATACTCTTTCCAACGCTAAAAATCATCGTTCGCTAGTGCGCACCGAAACCACCAAAATCTTTGCCGGGCTGGCGCTGATGCTCGTAGCCGCTGGCTGCGTGAAGGACCGGATTCAACCGGCCATCGTTCCCAACAACGGCAACCAAAAGACGCTGCACTACTGGAATTTTGACGGCTCGGCCACGCCGCTGATACCGACAAGCACTGTGGGCGGCGGAGCGATTACCGTGAGTTCTACTTACGACACCGTGAACGCGGGCACCACGCTGAACGCGCTGAACAGCGACGACTCCGGCGCGGCCCTGCGGGTGCGCAACCCCAGCGACAATATGGTGTGGAAACTGCCGACCACGGGTTATAAAAGCCCTACGGTGAGCTTCGCGCTGATGCGCTCCAGCAGCGGCCCGCAAAGCAATCTCATCAGCTACACAACGGACGGAACCAACTACCGCACGGATAGTCTGGACTTGACAACGGTCACTGTTGGAGTCACCTGGCAGTTGATTGTGCTGGATTTTTCCAAAATTGCCTCCTGCGCCAACAACCCGGCTTTTGCGGTGAAGATTAATTTCTCCAACGGCAACACCGGCGCTACCGGCAATGACCGCTACGACAACCTTCTGTGTGCGGCGGAGCCCATGGCGACGGCGCCTGTTCCCTCGCGCACCACGCTCCACCGCTGGGCTTTCAACAGTCCTTCTACGGACATGGCTGTGTTTACACAACCCACCAACACCATTGGCGGCGGCATGCTTACCTACTCGGCGGCGTGGGACACTTCGGCCACCGGAACCACGCTGAACGTGGTTTCCGGCGGAGCGGCAGGCAACGCGCTGAAGCTGAAGAATCCTTCGGGCAACTTCACGATTACTGCCCCCACAACGGGCTACAAAAACGTGCTGCTGAAGTTTGCCACCGAGCGCAACAGCACCGGCCCGCAAACGCAGACGATTGCTTATTCGCTGGACGGAACCGCCTTTACCTCTGCCTCGCTAACGCCTTATACCGTGAGCGCCGGAACAGATTATGCAATCGCTGTGTTTGACCTCTCCGCCATTCCAAACGCGCCAGACAACGCAAATTTCAAAGTGCGCATCTCTTATACCGTAGGCAACGGCAACCCGGCGGGCTACACGCTGATGGATAATATCTCGGTGGAAGGGGACAAGAAGTAGAATCGTTGATTTAAACAAAAAAGGGAGCGCACGGTTGCGCTCCTTTTTTTGTTTTGAGCCTTGTCAGGAGAAGGATTTAAGCCCTGTAGGGGTGTTGGTTTGGTAGCTATTGAGTTTAGAATAAGGGGGTAAAGTCCCGTAGGGACGCAGGTTCGGTGAGACCAAACCTACGTCCCTACGGGACTTCCTTTTTTAAGAGAACAATTCTTTTTCTACCAAACCTGCGCCCCTACAGGGCTTCTAACGTCCTAAGCCTGAAGGAGAAATAATCTCCAAAAAACCTGCCGCTTTCCTTAACGCTACCGTAACCCACAGGCAACACAGCCCCGGCACTTTTGCGCTCTCATCCCCTTCCCCAAAAAGATGCGCAAAAATCTCCTCTCCGCAGCAGCCCTTTTCCTGCTGCTTGCCACTGGTTGTAAGAAAACCGAGAACCTCCAACAGCCTTCCACAACGGCAGCACCTGTCTCCACTACGCCACGCATTATGGCGCGCGGCGTGTACACCATCTTCCCCGAAGGCTTTGAAACAGGCAGCAAAACCGGCTACGCTGCCGCCAACGTAACGCTTGCAAGTGGTAGCTGGAATCTGGACAATACCCTTATCGGCACGTCCACTTCTGACCGCAAAACCGGCAACGCTTCCCTGCGCATTCAAAGCACCGGCATGGCGACCATGAACTTTGACGTAACCAACGGCGTAAGCCAGGTGGACATCGCCCACGGCTTGTTTGGAACCGATGCAGCAGCTACATGGCAGCTCTGGTACTCCTCCAACAGCGGCAGTACCTGGACGCAGGCCGGAAGCACCATCACCACTTCCACGACCACGATCAACACCGCTTCTTTCCTTTTGAACCTGAGCGGGAATGTGCGCTTCCAGATTCGCAAGCTCACGGGCAACCGGCTGAACATTGACAACTTTGACGTGGCCGACAACGCTGCCGCCAGCACCACCGCCACGCGCGACGATAATATGGGCATGGGCAATCCCAGTGGCGCAGGCACGAGCAATAACAACAACTACCTGCTTTCCAAAACTCAATATTCCCTTTCCTACAACAATAGCCGGGGCGCCGCAAACTGGGTAAGCTGGCACCTCAGCACAGCATGGAAGGGAACGGCCACGCGCTGCAACTGCTTTGGGCCAGACAACGCGCTGCCTGCGGGATTCTTTAAAGCTACCACCAGCAACTACACCGGCACGGGCTTTGACCGCGGCCACATGTGCCCTTCCGATGACCGCGACGGCAACGCCACTGACAACGCCGCGACCTTCCTGATGACGAACATGACCCCGCAGTCGCCCAACCTGAACCAGCAAACCTGGGGCAATCTGGAAGCCTATTGCCGCACCCTGATTACGCAGGGCAATGAGCTGTACATCATCGCCGGGGCCTACGGACAAGGCGGCACGGGCAGCAACGGCGGCACCACCAACACCATTGCTTCGGGCAGCATCACCGTTCCTTCGCGCCTCTGGAAAGTGATTGTGGTGCTTCCGATTGGTACTAACGACGTGAACCGCGTTTTGGCTTCCACGCGCATAATTGCGGTGGACATGCCGAACCAACAAACCATAACCAGCCAGCCGTGGGGCTTTTACCGCACCTCGGTGGATGCGATTGAAACCAGCACGGGCTACGACCTGCTAAGCGCGGTTTCCGCTGCCGTGCAAACGACAAAGGAAGCGAGCGTAGATAACGGGCCGACGCAGTAAAAGGAAAAGATTTTTAAGGAAAAAGCCACTCTGGAAGGAGTGGCTTTTTTTAGTGCGCTTCCTTCATGACGAACAATTTTCCCGTTGAACCCTGTAAGAAAACGATTTTACATCATCGGGTTTCCATCTTAAGAACACGGGAAGCACCTGCGCCCGGCCCGTATTCCTTCACCACCTGCGCTACGATGTCCGCCGTCTGGTCGGGATAATCCATGGCCACCCGCGCCGGGGAAATGAGCCAGTGGCGGATGTGGAATTCATACTTTCTGGAGAAAGACTTAATCACCGTTGCGCCCATTTGCGCCAGTGCTTCCGCGTTGCACTGCTGCTCATATTGGCCTTCCATCGGCATCACCATCAGCTTCTTTCCCAGAAAAAGTGCCTCTGCCGGGCCTTCAAAACCCGCGCCGCACAACACGCCTTTGCTGGATGCCATGCTTTTAAGGAAAGCCCCGTTCTCTACCGGCTGAATGGATACATTTCCTTCCGTAAACGCCCTTTCGTTGTGTTTGGAAAATACCTGCCAGCGCGCTTCCGGGTAAAGGCTCAGGGCTGCCACCAGCGCCGCGTCGTCATAGGCAGGGAGATAAACGGTGTAGTGGCCTTCGTCGGTTGGCCGCAGGGCGCGCACCTCGCTGCGGATAACAGGCGTAAAAATGCCGGGGCCATAGGCCCGGAAGTGGAAGCCAAAACCGGCTGTTACCGGCGCATAACGGCGCAGCACCATCGCCCCTTTTCTATCCATATCCGTCGGACGCGGCGCATTTGGCTGAATAACGGCCCACTGATGGCTAAGGGAGACGCACGGCTTGCGGCGCAGCTTGCACGCCCACGCCGAAATGGGTTCAAAATCATTAATCACCAGGTCGTAGTCCTTCACCGGCAGCCCCCAAATATCCCGCAACAGTTGCGACGGGCGCTGCGCGCGGGCAGAAGCCCGCAAGTCCACACCGCCCTTTGTGCCAAACACAAAAGAGGCTCCATGAAACTGGTAGCGCACCGGGAAAGGCAAGGCTTACATCGGCCTGAATGCCGGAGACCAGAACATCTACTTCGCCCTGTTTTTGAAGGGCCGGAACCATTTCGCGGGCGCGGGTCATGTGGCCATTGCCGGTGCCTTGCAGGGCGTAAAGAATTTTCATGCAGCAGGTTTTGGTATCGCCGGGATATCCGGTGTTTTGGTGTACAGTTCCCGAAGCAGTCCTTCCATAAGATCTTTGGCGCGCTCGCCGTCTTTGCGCCCCGTCTTCACCTTTACTGCCTGCGCCACCGGGTCGTTGGCGTAGCGGTAAAGGGTCCACTTTCCGCAATGATACTCCAGCGCCGTCAGGTTTTCGATCCAATCGCCGGAATTAAGGTATTGTACAGGTCCATGAGGCGTCTCCACGTTGTGGATGCCCGGCTGATGAATATGCCCGCACACTACATGGCTGTAGCCGTTGGAGGCGGCAATGTCGCAGACCGTTTGCTCAAAAGAATTGATGAATTTCACGGCGCTTTTCACGCCTGCCTTTACCCGTTTGGAAAGCGAAAGCCGCCCGCCGCGGCAGCGCATGGAAACCCAGTTGGCCGCGCGGGTTGATAAGGATCAGCGCGTCGTAGCCCGCAGCGCCCATCTTCGCCAGCCATTTGCTGTGCTGCATCACTACGTCAAAAGCGTCGCCATGAAACATCCACACCCGGTCGTTGCCCAGCGTCAGCGACAGCTTGTTGGTGATGCGCAGGGAACCCAGCGTAAAATCCTTAAAGCGGCGCAGCATCTCGTCGTGGTTGCCGGGGATAAAATAAACCGGCACTTCCTTTGCCGCCAGCCCAATAAGGTGTTTTACCACCTGCAGATGCGCCGGGGGAAAATAACTTTTAGAGAGGCGCCAGATGTCTATAATATCGCCATTGAGGACAACCGTGCGCGGGTCAATGGTTTTGAGGTATTGGAGGAGTTCGCGGGCGTGGGAGCCGTAGGTTCCGAGGTGGATATCGGAGAGAACAAGGAGATCAACGGGACGTTTGTCCATGCGCTTTTTGGGGTTGTGCAAAAGGACGACATGCGCGTTGTTTGATTGTTACGTTTGGATGAGCGTATTGTGAACAGGGAGGAATAGGGAGAAGAGACTGTTTTGGCAGAAAGGTGTTATTGCAGCCCTGTAGGGGCGCAGGTTCGGTAGAAAGTCGCTGTTTTTATTAGAAAAGGAATTCCCGTAGGGACGCAGGTCTGGTCCTGTCTCAACCAAACCTGCGTCCCTACGGGACTTTAATCCCTTATTTGAATCCCAAAATCTACCAAACCGACGCCCCTACAGGGTTTAAATCACTTCCTGCCAATGCTGACCTAGGCATGGCTGTGTTCCTCAGGGTGCTGCTTTCGCAGAACCTTTCCGGGCACGCATCCCTTCCTGACAACCCATTACGTTAAGATTGCAAAGTGCGGGAGGCTTAACGCAGCGGTAATACTCCCGTAATCTGCCCCATAGACTTTTGCGCTGTTTTTCAAAAACCCCTCTTCATGAGAAAACGACTACTTCTTTCTTTAATTACCCTGTGTGCATTTGTGCAGGTTTCCACGGGCGCAATTTACGCGGGGAAACCTTTCGGTGTTGCAGGTGGGTTCCGGCACAGCCATGACCAGTGGCCAAAGTAACCCCTTCTTTATCAAGGAATACTCAACGAGCGGCACAGCGGGTATTAGCGTAACCATCCCAACGACAGGCGCCAATGTTCGAATGACGCAAAGCAGTACGGCGACTTCTGAAGGCATGATGACCCGCTCTTCGGATGGTACGTTGCTGGTTTTTGGCGGCTATGATACCACTACAGGCTACGCCAGCATCAACGGTACGGCTCCTGGTACGGTTAATCGTTCTATTGGTATTGTGAATGGCTCGGGTACTTATACCCGAGCCGCCAAGATAAACAATGCGCTTGGCTCGGGTATTCGCGGTGCTACGGGTGACGGTTCGGGTAATTACTGGGCAAGCGGCAACGGAAACGGCATTATTTATGTGGCTTCTGGCGGAACTGCCGGAACCATTGTTTCCTCTACCGTAACCAATACCCGTAACAGTGCCATTTACAACGGGCAACTTTATTTCTCTACCGCGTCGGGAACGATTGGTATCTATCAAGTAGGTACAGGTACTCCCACTACTACAGGTCAGACATCAACTTTAGTTGCGGGAACGGGAACAAATACGTCTCCATCTGGCTTCGCGTTTAATGCACAGGGCACTGTCTGCTACATAGCGGATGACGGAACGGGTACAGCAGGCGGGCCGGGCATCAAAAAATACACCTACAATGGTTCTAGTTGGAGCCAGGCATATGTGCTGAACACAACTGCTGTTCGCGGTCTGATAGTGGACTTCTCAACCTCTATTCCCGTTGTTTATGCAACAACCATCGCTGCTACTGCCAATACCATCATTAAGGTGAATGATTCGGGTGTGGCAACGACGCTGGCAACGACGGTTGCTACGGCGCCTACCAACACCGTTTTTCGCGGGGTGGCGTTTTGCCCGGCAGGCGTTTTCTCGTTCAGCAACTTTAGCGGTATTACAGCGCTGGCGGGCACATCAGGTACGGCGGGTACAGCGGATTCCCTCGTACTGAGCGGCTCTAACCTCATTGCCAACAATAGCGTTACGGTTACGGCCCCGACCAATTTTGAGGTTTCCGCTACCAAAACCGGTACGTACACCAGCAGCATTACCATTTCGCAATCCACCGGCACGCTTGCCGCTACCAAAGTTTATATCCGCACCACATCCTCTGCCCCGGCAGGCACAGTGAGCGGTACGCTTACGGTAGCTTCTACCGGTGCCAATGGCATTAGCATTACGGTAGGTGGCACCGTGACCGCAGCCGCCACGCTGACCATCAGCGGCCAAAGCGGCCTCACGACGCTTGCTTCGGTATCCGGCTCGGCAGGAACGCCCGGCTCTTACGTCCTCAACGGCTCCAACCTGACGGGCAACGCAACCATTACGGCCCCGACCAACTTTGAAGTCTCTACCACTTCGGGCGGCACCTATACCAGCAGCCTCACCGTGACGCCTTCCAGCGGAAGCATCACCAACCAAAGCATTTTTGTCCGCATTACGGCTGCTGCCCCCATCGGCGCGGTGAGTGGCACAGTGACCAATGCTGCCACCGGCGCCGTGACGCAAAACGTAAGCGTAAGCGGAACCGTTGCCGGGCCTACGCTCACTATCAGCAACCAAACGGGCCTTACCGCGCTTGCTTCTACGCAAGGGGTGGCGGGCACACCGGGCTCCTACCAAATAAGCGGCGCCAACCTGACGGGCAACGTAATCATTACAGCACCCACCAATTTTGAAGTATCTACCACTTCAGGAAGTGGCTATGTCAGCAGCCTTACGCTGACGCGTTCGGGCAGCACCCTGCCGAGCCAGCCGGTAACGATATACGTGCGTATCACGTCCTCTGCACCGGCAGGCGCCGTGAGCGGAACCATAAGAGATAGTTCTGTAAATGCTACTACACAAACCGTGAGCGTGAGCGGAACGGTAACCGGCCCACTGCTTACGCCAAGCGTAACAACGCTGAGCGGCTTTAGCACTTCGCCCACAGCGGCTTCGGCGGCGCAAAGCTTTACGCTCACCGGCACGAACCTGGCATCCAACGCAACAGTGATCGATCAGTGGCCGGTTTGAAATGTCCCTGAACGGCACTACCTACACAACCGGCAACCTGACCCTTACGCCTTCTTCCGGCAGCATCAGCCAATTGATTTATGCGCGCATCCCTACCGGCGCCTCGCTGGGTGCGGTGCTGGATACCCTGATTCGGGTGACTTCCGGCTCGGCATCAACTACGGTTACTGCTCAGATGGGTATGTGACGCAACCCTTTACGGCGGGCAACGTAGTAGTAGCTCCGCGTGGGTGATGGCACCACTAGCGCTGGCCAATACCGGCAATCCAGGTCTTTTTGGACGAATACACAACGACCGGTACGCTGGTGCAAAGTGTTCCGCTGCCTACCGTTGCCGAGCGGCAGCTAACTTCCGGTTGGTAGTAAGCGGCAACGGGTACCAGTGAAGGCACGCTTACCCGCAGTGCGTAGACGGTCAATACCTGACGCATCGCTGGTTACGACGTGCAACGCCGCGGTTACGCCAGCACACGTTACCAGTACGGCAAATTCGGCTGTCGGTGAACCGCTACTATTGCCGTGATTGACTATAATGCGAGCATCGATGTACCTGACAACGAAGCTGAACAACCTACTCTACCGGCAACAACGTACGCGCAGCCTTCACCACCAACGGAACAGACCTTTGGGCGGCGGGTGCCGCAGGCGGTATATTTTATGCGGCTAAAGGGACGAACGGCGCGGCTACGATTGCAAGCTCTACGCAGGCAAACAACCGTACGCTGAACTATGCCGAGTTGGGAAAAGACACAGGCCAACTCGTCTTTACCTCTGGCAGCAGCGCGCTCCGCATCGGCAAGGTGGGTGCTTACGCAGGTGCAACACCTCCAACTACTGCGGGTCAGACAATGACGGCTCTGCCGGGTGTGTCTGCAACCCTGACTCCTTACCAGATTTTCTTCGCCGACCTGAACGATACGGTTGCGGGTGCGGATGTGATATATGCGGCAATCGACTCCGGCGGCATCAACAAGTATTCCTACAACGGAACCACTTGGACGCTGAACGGCACCATGGATAACGCTATCTATCGCGGGCTGACGGGCAAGGTGAATGCGAGTGGCAGTGTGAGTTTGTATGCTACTCGTGGCTTTGGCGGGAACCCGGACAGCGGCGCGCTTGTGAGCATGATTGATGCTACCGGCTGGAGCGTTCAACCGGCTGCCTCGCCTACCATCACCGTTTTGGCAGTGAGAAATCTGGGGGGTAAAATGCGTTTCAACAGTGTAGCCTTTGCACCCGTGAACAACAGCGTGACGGGCAACACCAAAATCTGGATGGGCAACGGCAGCGCGCGCTATGGTTTTGCCGGGAACTGGAGCGGCTTTACCAAACCGACGACCACAAGCGATGTGGTTATATCCACCAATGGATTCTATCAACCTCGTCTGTTTGCCGATACGCAAAGCGCGGGCAGCCTGACCATTAACACCGGTTCTACGCTAAGTATCCTTAACAACGGCTTGTTGAATGTGTATGGCAGCATCACCAACAACGGAACCTTTAACACCACCAACGGAGAGGTAGGCTTCCGCAGTACAGGCACGCAAACCATCCCGGCGATTACGGCTAAAAACATCACCTTCAACGGCTCTGGTTTCACCCTTTCCGGAAGCGTGACGGCAACGAACAGCCTGACGTTTACGAGCGGCATTGTGAGCCTCGGCGCAAACGATATAACCGTTGCGCAGGGCGCTACCCTGAGCGGTGGCTCGGCTTCTTCCTATGCCCGCACCAACAGCTCCGGCAAGTTGAAAGCTTTTGTAAGCACTACGCCCGTTACCTTCCCGGTAGGCGTTTCTTCCTATAACCCGGCCACCCTTACCAACGATGGCGCTGGCGCTTCGGAAACCGGCTTCTCTATGCGGGTGGTAGAAAGTGTGCTGTCCGACGGCACATCCGGCTCGGCCACGACCAAGCCCGTAGTGAACCGCACCTGGCAGATTGACAACGACAACACGGGCGCGGCCAATGCCTCGCTGACGCTGCAATGGAACAGCGGTGAAACAGTGAACGGCTTCTCTACAGCGCACGTTTACATTGCCCACTACAACACGAATACCAGCAAATGGGAGCCGCTCACAGCCGATCCGGCTACGGCCCCGGCAGCAAATGGCGCTGACCCCTTCACCACGACCGCTACAGGCATTACTTCCTTCTCGCCTTTCTCGGTGGCAGGCGGTGGCAGCCCCGGCCCGTTGCCGGTGCGCATCTCTACCCTCTCGGCATTTTCGGACGGTACGCAGAACCTGCTGACATGGGATAGCTATGAAGAAGAGCCGGGCCTGCACTACCGGGCAGAATACTCTGTAGACGGCAAGACCTTCTCCCCTGTTTCTGAAATCATCGCCGCAGGCCATGCGCAACACTACACCGTGAAGCACAAGCCCCAAAACAGCGGCGCGGCCTACTACCGGATTGTTGTTTTAGAATTGAACGGAAATGTTTCCTACAGCAACACGGCGATGGTGAAGGCTGGTGGCAGCATGAGCGCGCAAACCGGAAGCATTTACCCCAACCCGGCGGGTGATTACCTGCAACTCCAGGTACCGGGCGAATTGAGCGCGGATGCTACGCTGACGGTGGTGGATGCCGCTGGCCGCGTAGTCATCGCTGAGCCGGTGAAAACCAAAACGGCGATTGTGGATTTGCGCCGCTTGCCAGTAGGTATGTACCAGTTGCGCGTAATGAACGGCGGACAGGTAGAAACATACCGCGTGGTGAAGCAGTAATGGAGTAGAAAGCTTTTAGTAAAAAGTAGAAAGTCAAAGCGCAGCTTTGAAATAGTAAAACACCTGTCCCGTCTTCAAAAACGAGGCAGGTGTTTTTTTATTCCCTATTCCCTATCAACTCCCAGCCCATACGGAGCAGTAAACCTGTTACCACCACCAGAAACACGATGCGCATAAAGCCACTGCCTTTCTTCAGGGCCAGCTTTGTACCTGCATAATTGCCCAGCATATTCGCGCCCGCTACCGGCAGCGCAACGGGCCAGACGATAGCGCCTTTAAAAAGGAAAAAAGAAAGCGCCGCCGCATTGGTAACGCAGTTCAGCACCTTGGCATTGGCCGCGGCATTTAGGAAGTTGTAGCCAAAAACCATTACAAACAAAAACACCAGAAAGCTGCCCGTCCCCGGCCCGATACAGCCGTCATAAAGGCCAATGAGCAGACCGGCGAGAAGGCTGTAAACGAGATGTTTTTTCTGGGAGAGAATATGCGTGCGGTGCAGGCCCAGATTCTTTTTCCACAGCGTATAGAAAAGCACCAGCGACAGCGCGCCAATCAGGAAAGGCGTGAAGTCTTCTTTGTGAATAAAACTGACCAGCAGCGCCCCGCAAAACGCGCCCACCGCAGCGGCAATGATGCCCGGCAGCAGTGCTTTCCAGGAGAGCTGCACCTTTCGCAGATAATGAACCGCCGACAGCGCCGTTCCGGCAAAAGACGCGGTTTTGTTGGTGGCCAGCGTTTGCACCAGCGACAGATGCGGTTGAAAGAGAAAGAAAGCCGGCAGTTGCACCAGCCCGCCCCCGCCCACCATAGCATCTATAAAGCCGGCGAGGAAGGCGAAAAGGCAGAGAAAGGGAAGCAAAGGGGGAGCATTATGGAAGCACAAAAGCCCCTACGACATCGCCCCACGGGCCGGTTTCGCCGCGCGTGTTTATCCAGCGCAAAAGGTAGTACATCATTTTTCCGGCCTCCGCCGCTCCAAAGTGAGCCAGGTAAGGCGTGGTTATGCTCAATCCCACGTAGCGGTAATCCTCCATAGCAGGCGGCGCATTCACCGTACCCGGCGCACACCACACTTCACACCCCAGTATGCTTTTAGGCTTGGCGCGCCGGCCTGTCTCCTCGTCTATATACTTTATACGGTTCTGAAACCGGTAATGGGCATCTATACCCACAATGCGCGGGCGGCTCGTGGGCTGCGCCGGAGGGGTACGGTGGTCGCGCTCCTTCAGACCCAGCAGGGTGCGGTCGGCAGGCGTAAGGGCAGAGGCAGGAAGCTCTTTATACGTCGCGCGCAGCAGGTCGGTAAGAATTTTCTTTGTGCTGTTTTTCGCTGCCGTGTTCAGCAGCGTGCGGTTGGGCCGGTCGGTGGCCTTATCATGGGCAGCGATAAAGTCAGCCAGTGCGGTGGAGAGGGCTGCCTGCTTTGCCGCATCCACCTTCAGCCGTGCAGCATTCGTCTGTAAAAGGTCTACAGCAGCTTCTACATATTCCCGGTACTCCGAGCCTTTAGAAGGAAAGGGGGCCATCTGAGGCATAAGAATAGCAGGATTTAGGAAGTAGAAAAAGACAAAGCTACTGCATTGGGTCAATTAACCAAAGAGCAGGGTCAACTTATCTAATTATTGGGTTAGATAACCGTGTTTTTGGGTTAATTGATTAAGTGATGGGGTTAGTTAACCAATCAATAAGGTTAATTGAGTGCGTAAAGTGGTTAGTTAACCACATGATGTGGTTAACTAACCAGATGATGTGGTTAATTACCCAACTAATAAGGTCAATTGACCAAATGGTTCTGGAGGTTGATTTTAAGGTGGAATCTCTGCGCTTCATGATCCTCCAACCCCTTAAAAGCAAAAAGCAAAGCGCTTTTTGAAAACGCTTTGCTTAGGGAGCGGAGAGAGAGGGATTCGAACCCCCGGTACCCTTGCGAGTACTTCGCATTTCGAGTGCGACCCATTCGACCTCTCTGGCATCTCTCCATAAAAAGGAAAAATCCCGCACGAGGGCGGGATTTTTCAGAAGCGGAGAGAGAGGGATTCGAACCCCCGGACCTGTTACAGTCAGCGGTTTTCAAGACCGCCGCAATCGACCACTCTGCCATCTCTCCGCGGCAAAAATAAGGGAAAGAGATGCACGTGCGGAAACCCTTGTTAAAGATTTTTTTTGCGCCGTCTTTGAGTAAACCTCTACCCGCCGAACTCGTTTATTAAGGCATGAAATTTCTCCAGAACACCCCAAACCTGCGCGCTGTCCGCACCAGCGCGTTTTCCTTTCTTTTACTTTGCTGCGCTTTTCTGCTCCACGGCTGCGCGCAGGCGCAGGACACGCACTTCTCTCAATCCAAGTCCTTTAAAACCATGACCCAAACCCCAAATTCCAACCCCAAATCCATCGCTACGGCCACCTTCGGCGCAGGCTGCTTCTGGTGTACCGAAGCACAGTTTCAACAGCTCAAAGGCGTGCTTACCGTGGAAAGCGGCTATATGGGCGGCAAGGTGGAGGCTCCAACGTACAAGCAAGTATGCACGGGCAACACCGGCCATGCCGAGGTAACCCGCATTACCTACGATCCATCGGTCATCACCTATGACGAACTCTTGGCCGCTTTTTGGCAAAGCCACGACCCGACAACGCTGAACCGTCAGGGCGCAGATGTGGGCACGCAATACCGCTCCGCCATTTTCTACTACTCGCCGGAGCAAAAGGCAACTGCCGAGAAATACAAGAATCAACTGAACGCGGAGAACGCTTTCAATAATCCGGTGGTAACGGAAATCACGGCGGCAGTGCCTTTCTACAAAGCCGAAGATTATCATCAGGACTATTACAACCAGAACGGCAGCCAGCCCTATTGCCAGATGGTGGTACGCCCTAAGCTGGAGAAGTTCAAAAAAGTATTCGCGAACAAGCTGAAGTAGGGACGACCCCATAGGATTTTTCCCGGAAACAAAAAAACCCTGCTGAAATCAGCAGGGTTTTTTTGATTTTTCGTGCGGCAGAGGAGATTCGAACTCCCACGCCCGTTACAGGCGCTACCACCTCAAAGTAGTGCGTCTACCAGTTTCGCCACCGCCGCAGCTTTTTGGGTAGATTTCCCCCGAAAGGGAGCGCAAAAGTAAAGGGCAAAGTAGAAAGTGCAAAGTAAAAAGTAGAAGGTAAAAAGTAGAAAGACTGCACCCTTCCCCATTAATCATTAATCACTAATCATTATTCATTATTCATTGCCCTTACCGCCATATCTGCATCCGAAACGTCGTTCCTTTCCCTTCCGCCGATTCTTTTACCCGCAAAAGGCCGTTGTGGTATTGGTCGATGATGCGCTTGGAGAGCGAAAGGCCCAGCCCCCACCCGCGTTTTTTCGTAGAAAATCCGGGCTTAAAAACCTTGTTGATATTCTTGGGCGAAATGCCTTTCCCACTGTCCGTCACGTCTATCACTACGTAAGTGGGTTGCTCCTTCATATAGACCTTGATGGTTCCCGCGCCGTTCATCGCGTCCAGTGCATTGCGCATCAGGTTCTCCAAAACCCAGTCAAACAGCGGCCCGTTCAGCGACAAGAGCACCGGCTGCGGCGAAGAGTTATAGAGGATAGTCACCTTCTCCGGCGCGCGTTTGCGCATATAATCCACCATGTTTTCGATGCGGGCATTTACGTCTTCGGCTTCCAGCACCGGTGTGCTGCCCACCTTGCTAAAACGATCGGCTACCAGCCGCAGGCGCTCCAAATCTTTGCGCATTTCCGCCACCACTTCGCTGTCCGGCATATCCAGTGCCAGCAGTTCCACCCAGCCTTCCATGCTCGTGAGCGGCGTACCCAACTGATGCGCCGTTTCCTTGGAAAGACCTACCCAAACCTGATTTTGCAACGAGCGGTGCGCTGTCGTGAGGGCGTATAAAAGCACCCCCAGAAACAGTACCAGAATGAGAAGCTGGATGTAGGGAAAATGCCGCAATTCCGTAAGGAAAACCGACTCGCCGTAATAGATATAATTGACGCTGGAGCCGAAGTCAATCAGAATAGCGGGATGCACCAGACTGAACTCTTCAATCTTCTTTTTAAGGAAAAGTGGCACGTTGGAAACCCCGCTTGTGTCAATGTTCTGGACGTTCAGAACCCGCCCCCGCGCGTCGGTCTGGATAACCGGAATGGTCTTGTTTTTCTCCGTGATAGTGAAGGCAAAAGAAAAGTCCTGCTCCGGCTTGGCCGAAGTCAGCGTCTTAATAGCTTCCGCCCAGTTTTCCACGTCCTTGCGCTCCTGCAAAGCCAGCTTTCCGGCAAGCGTGGACGTGTAGTGCAGCGTGGCCCCGCCAATAAGCAGCGCCATTATAGCCAGAAACACTTTCCAGTTCAGGTATCGGTTCATCATTTTCTTGCCGGAAAGTTAGAAAGGAGCCGGTAGAAATATTGGGCAATTTAGCGGCAACGCCTACTTTTGCGCTTTCTCCGAAAACCTTCTCCCGAACCGATTCATTATGGCCGCTACACAAAATCCCGTTGAATTTCAAGAGTTGGAGAACCACGCCGACCTGGAAGTTACCAAGCCTTCCAAAGCCCGCTTTCTGTTTCTGCTCGGTTTCTTCGGTCTGTTCTTGTTTTTCTGGGCAAGCTGCGGCACGCTCTATACCTACAGCTACAAAAGCAACGCCGATGTGAAGGTGCCGGAAAGCGCTTCCTACGACCCGAAATACAAGGTTGATTAAGCGCGCTGCTTTTCTTAAAGAAAGACTGTGCTGAAAGCCACGCAGGACACGGCGGTCGTTATCCTGAGCTACAACGGGAAACAGTGGCACGAAAAATTCCTGCCCGGCATTCTGGCCGAAGCGCCTACAGGCTATGAAGTGATTGTGGTGGATAATGCTTCCACCGACGACACGCCGCACTATCTGGCGAAACATTTTCCCCAAGTACGCACCGTTACTGTAAAAATCAACCGTGGATTTGCCGCCGGTTATGCCGAAGGGCTGCGCCAGATTGATGCAAAATACTACGTCCTCCTGAGCGCTGATTTTGAGGTTACACCCGGTTGGTTTCCGCCCCTATTGAAGGCTTTTGAGGAGAACGAAAAGCTCGCGGCAGCGCAACCTAAAATCCGCTATTGGCGGGAGCGCGAGAAGTTTGAATACGCAGGTGCGGCAGGCGGCTATATGGACTCGCTGGGATACCTTTTTTGCCGGGGCCGCCTCTTTGATACGCTGGAAACGGACGAAGGCCAGTACGACGATGATGTGGAAGTTTTCTGGGCGTCGGGCGGCTGCCTGATGGTGCGCGCCGCGCTTTATCATGACGCTGGCGGATTAGACGAAGAACTCTACGCTCACATGGAGGAAGTGGATTTGTGCTGGCGTCTGAAGCGCATGGGCTACACCATTGGCGCGATTGGTGGCAGCACGGTGTTTCATGTTGGCGGCTCCGTGATTTCCTATGGCTCACCGCAAAAGCTCTACTACAATTTCCGAAATAACCTTCTGCTGCTGCTCAAGAATGAGCGACGTGCGCGGCTTTTGTGGCTTTTGCCCTTCCGCTTGCTACTGGATGGTGTAGCGGCAACGAAATATCTGGTTGGGGGAAATTTCCGGGAAGTAGGCGTGATTTGGCGGGCGCATATGGGCTTCTACCGCATGATGGGCTATACGTTGCGACAGCGGCGCCTTTTTGAAGAGAAACACGGAAAAGCACCGGCACACAGCGCGCGGTACAACGGCTCTGTGGTGTGGCAGTATTTCGCCAAAGGCATAAAGAAATTCAGCGCACTGGACTGGCGGACGGAAAAGGTGTAGGTGCTTCTTCTGTCCACGAGTTTCACTCGTGGCAATTACTATTGAACCCCTTCAGGGTTCCCTTCTTAATACTGTAACCCTTAACGTCCGGGAAAGGGACGAATAACAATTGCCACGACTCACAAGTCGTGGACACGAGGCGGAAATCATCCTTTAAAGGCTAGGAAGCAACATTGCAGTTTCCTTCACAAATCCGCACACGAAGACAATAGGGGTGAATTCTTTCAACCGCGTTCTAAAGCCGGTACACGACCCCAAACCTTCTCTCATGGATTTTTTTGCTGCACAACTCATCTATCGCAACGCTACTCCAAGCAGCAAAGAACAGTACTTTATTGAGCTGCGCATGATTCATGCAGGCGATGAAAGCACTGCCATCCGGGAAGCCCAGCGGATTGGTGCTTTACCGGGCGCGAATGCTTCTGCTTCCCGCTCCTTTGTGGGCGTCAAATCCATTGAGAAAATTGCACTTGACAACGGTACGGTGCTCTTCCGCGAAATGCGCGAATATCAGTTTGTGCCAGTGCGCTAAGAGGAGAAATCCACCCCAAATAAATCCGCCTGCGGGCTTGCATACTTTCTGCGGAAGAAAGCAGCAGAAACCCCGCAGACATTTTTTTCAAAAAAGCCCCGACAAAAAATGTCGGGGCTTTTTTCATTCACATTGGGTCTTCTTTTTTCCCCGGCTTGTCGGGATAGCGGGAGAGCCGGTAGCGCACCAGCAGTCCACCGCCCACACCAAACATGGCCAGCAAAAGTCCTTTTGCAGTATCCTTTTGAAAAGTCTGCATATACTGCTTCAGCGGCTCTATATTCTCTGGTGTAAATACCCCTTTGAAAGTCATCAGCACATACACCGTTCCCAGCAAAACATACATCGCCATAAACGCCAGCAGCGTAATAAAACCCCACGCCAACGGACGTCGCCCTTTCCGAACCGCGAGGCCGGAATTGGTCATAATCAATACGAACAGCAGCAACAAATCCAAGACAGAAAGGCGGGCTTAGCGGGTTTTCATAAATTCCGTCACACTCTCCATCACATGCGCCAACTGCTCCGCGCTGAGGCCGTGGTGACAAGCCAAAAGCATTCCGCCACGCATCACCTTGTCGGATTCCGGATAGCCGCCACCTGATTTTCTGCTCGGCAGGTTTTTAAAGCCCGGTTGGCGCAGGATATTTCCGGTGAAAACGGTGCGCGTCTGGATATTTCTTTTCTCGAGGAAAATCTGCAAATCACGGCGGATGAACGGCGCGGTGTCGCGGATGGTAACGGCGAAGGCGAGCCAGCCCGTGCGGCTGTCGGGCAGTTGCCTAGGCAGGATGAAATGCTCCTCGTAACCCGCAAAGAACTCCCGCATCTGCCAGAAGTTCTCGGTGCGCGTGTCAATGTTGTGCGCTAAATCATCCAACTGCACCAGCCCGAAAGCGGCGCCCATTTCCGACGGCTCAATATTGAAACCCGGCTCCTCAAACACAAACTTCGCGTCGTAGGGAATGCCGTCCACTTCTACGTTGAAGCGGTTTTCAATCGCCTCGCTTTCCACAAACAGCGACGACGAGCGCCCCCAAGAGCGCAAGAGCCGCGCGCGGTCGTAATCGGCTTCTTTGTTCACGCACAGCATCCCGCCGTTGCCCGCGCAGTTGATGATGTGGGAACCGTAGAAGCTCGTGGTGCTCATATCGGTATAGCGTCCCGAAGAGGCGCCGCCGATTTCTGCGCCCAGCGTATCGGCGGAGTCTTCCAGCACAAACAGGCCGTGCTTGTCGGCAATTTCGCGCAGCGTTTTCCAGTCGGGCAGGTTACCCATCAGGTTGGGGATAATCATCGCCTTCGTCTTTGGCGTAATCATCTCTTCCACCTTGTTCACGTCCATATTGTACGTCCCTTCTTCGGCGTCCACAAAAGCCGGAATCCAACCTTTACGCACCTGCGGGGCTACGGTAGTAGAGAAGGTGAGGGCGGGCGTAATGATTTCCGCGCCGGCCTCATAATTCATTAGCTCGGCGGCCAGATACAGCGCGCTGGAGCCGGAGTTCACCATGATGCCGTATTGCTTGGCATAAAGCGCGGCCACGCGGGCTTCCATCTCGCGGGTGTGCTTGCCCATCTGCGTGGTGGTGCGCAGGACGCGGTTCACGGCCTCTATTTCTTTTTCGCCGTAAACGGCTTTGCCATACGGAACGTGCGGGTAGTTGGTGGTTGTTTCAGCCATCGGTGTTGAGGGGAGATTTCCGGGAAAGTTTGCGAAAGTAAGATGAATCTAACGGGCGGGGCAGGTGCTTTGTTGTGTCCTGGTCCACCGTAGGGACACGCCGCACGTGTCAGCAGAAAATGCAGGCGGGCGGACACGTGCTTCTCCATCCCCTTTGGGGAGGGCCGGGGAGGGGCTTTACAGAATCTCCTCGTTCCACTGAAACACCTGCGGCGCGCGCACAAAGGCCGACTGGTAGCGGAAGCGCAGATTGGTGGCCAGATTGAGGTAAAAAGGCGGGATGCCGTAGGCCGTTTTCGGGAACCAGGTGAAGCGCGCTTCTATCGTTCCGAAAATAAGGTTTTCATTCCGCGCCCGCAGCCCTGCGCCGATGCCGGTAAACACGTTGGACTTATACCAAAGCCGGTCACCCGGCGAGATGATAACCGCGCCCGCCGACACAAAAGGTGCCAGCCGGAAGCCCGCTATTTTGCGGTGAAGAAACACAATGCTCTCCGACCACAGATTGACGCGCGCGTTTCCGCCCACGCTGTCAGTGCCATAGCCCGGCAGGCCGAAGGTGTTGTCGATGCGCAGCGGCAGGCTGAGCGTTGGGTTATACAGCAGCGTAAACGAGCCGGAAAGCTTCTCCCGGAATTTGTTCAGTCCCGCTTCATAAACACGCGAATAGGCGGTTGCGCCCAGCAGAACGCCTGCGTCCCGCACAAGGCCATCATGCGTCAGGAAAGCGCCGGTCCGGGCATAAGTCAAGAGGTATTTCCCGGTAGCCGTGGCGCCATAGCGTAAGAAATCAAAGCCCAGATACGGGCGGCTTTCGCTATTCCAGCGATACCAGCCCGCCGTGGCCGTCAGTTTGTGGCCCTTCGGCAAATCTTCCGTCAGGCCAAAACCATAGAGATAGCTTGTGCGGTAGAAGTTGAGGCGGAACAAAGTAATGGAAGCCAGCACGGCCTGCTGATTGCTGTAAACCGGGTCGGCTTCTTTGGCCGAAACCTGCGTGGGCAATTGCGTAAAAGCGTATTGCAGATAGCGCAGGGCTAGAAAGGCTCGTTGCCGCCGCTCTTTGTTGGCCCGGTAGGCTTCCCTGCCCGGCTCAAAGTTGATGCCGCCCCACACGTCGGCGATGCCGTAGCGGTAGTTGTAGAAAAGGCTTTCCGGCTTGCGGAAATCATTCTTGCTGCCATTGATGCTCAGCTCCAGTCCGCCCGCATAGCGCGCATCGGGCGAGATGAGCGGCAGGCTGAGGCGCAGATACCCGGCGCTCTCGTCTTCATAGCCCAGGCTTGTTCCGGTGTTGATGCTGGAAAAGCCCACCCCGCCATTAATGAAAGAGCCGCCGAGCGAGCTGCGCGAAATAGAAAGGTCGAAGCCGGTTTGCGGACTGCGGGTCTTGTCATAAACGATGGTTCCCTGAAGGCGCTGCCCCATGCCCAAAAAGTTGGCATCATACCCCCGCAGCCCGATGCCCTGAATGGAGGCAGAAGGAATATCCCCGCCGAGGCTGAAAACGTCTTTGGAAACCACCACCAAATCCACCGAATCCGACAAAGAGCTCCCCGTCCCTACCGGCGCGGGCAGGATGCGCACGTCCTGAATAAAGGAGAGCGTGCGCAGAAAACGCTCGTTATCCGCCACCTGATAGGCGCTCAAAGGCTGTCCTTCCTTCACAAAAAGATGATTACGCAAGACCCAGTCTTTGGTGGTGGCGTGGAACCGCGTGGCCGCGCGGCTTACGATGCCGCCCACGCGCGTGGCGGTGTCGAAAAGCTGATGGTCAAAGTCCAGCTTTATAAGGGTGATGTTGCGGACGATTTTGCCTTCGTAGGGCTTGAAGGTTTCCTCGGCTATTTGCTGAACAGGATGCCAGAACTCGCCGCTGTCCACCTGCCCGCGCCGCATGCTTTGGAGCGCTTCGCGGTAAAGCCTGCCCAGCAGCGGCTTTCGCGGGCGCACAGAATCCGCCTTCTGCGCAAACGCAGGAGCGGATATGCCCAGGAGCAAAAACAAAAAGTAAAGGTTTTTCAAGATAGAAAACAACGTAACCGGGTAGCCTTCAAAAGTATTGCCAGCTTCCGTAAACAGAACACCCGGAAAAGCGACGCTTCCACGGAGACGCCCAAATTAGGCGTCTCTACCACACACAAAAAAGCCTCGACATTGCTGCCGGGGCTTTTTCGTTTTGGAAAAGGAAATTTTTATTCCTCCTCGTCAAACGTCAGCACTTCGCGGTTGCTCAACAAGAGGTCGAAGTCTTCTTTGGAGCCAACGATAAGGTCTTCATACTCGCGCGAGCCGGTTCCTGCCGGGATAAGGTTGCCGGTGATAACGTTCTCCTTCAAGCCTTTCAGGTAATCCGCCTTGCCGTTGATGGCGGCTTGCGAAAGCACCTTTGTGGTTTCCTGGAACGAGGCGGCAGATACCCACGAGCGGGTAGAAAGCGAGGCTTTGGTGATGCCCAAAAGGAGCGGGTGAGACGTCGCGGCGCGGGCGTCGCGGTATTCCACCGTCTTTTTGTCGGCGCGTTTCAGGAGGGAGTTTTCCTCGCGGATTTCGCGCAGCGTCACAATCATGCCGGGCTTGAACTTCTCCGAGTCGCCGCCTTCTTCCACGAACTTCTTGTCGTAGATAAAGTCGTTCTCCTCGGCAAAGTCGATTTTCTCTTCGGTGTCGTCTTCGAGGAACTTGGTATCGCCCGGATCAATGATGGTTACTTTCCGCATCATCTGGCGCACAATCACTTCAATGTGCTTGTCATTGATTTTCACGCCCTGCAAGCGATACACTTCCTGAATCTCGTTCACGAGGTATTCCTGCACCGCAAACGGCCCTTTGATGGCAAGAATGTCGGAAGGCGTAGTAGCTCCTTCAGAGAGCGGGTTTCCGGCCTTCACAAAGTCGCCGTCCTGCACCATGATGTGGCGCGTGAGGGGCACGAGGTATTTCTTCACCAGCCCGTCGCGGCTTTCGATGGTGATTTCGCGGTTGCCACGCTTCACGCCGCCAAAGGAAGTAACGCCATCAATCTCCGCCACAACAGCGGGATTGCTTGGATTCCGGGCTTCAAAAAGCTCCGTTACGCGCGGCAGACCACCCGTAATGTCGCGGCTCCGGCCCAGTACGCGCGGGATTTTCACCAGCACCTGACCGTTGTGTACTTCCTCGCCGTCTTCAATCACGATGTGAGAGCCAACGGGCAGGTTATAGGCTTTGTTTTCCTTGCCGTGAATGGCGATGGAAGGAATCTTGGTTTTGTCTTTGGTTTCGATAACCACTTTTTCGCGGTGACCAGTTTGCTCGTCGGCTTCTTCGCGGAACGTCACGCCTTCAATCACGCTTTCAAAAGACACCACGCCGTTCACTTCCGACAGGATAACCGCGTTGAACGGATCCCACGTACAGATAACGTCGCCTTTTGTCACCTTCATTCCGTCGGCCACTTTCAGGAGAGAGCCGTAAGGAATGTTGTTGGTGATGAGCAGGCGGTCAGCCGTTTCGTCCACAATCCGCACCTCGCCCGTCCGGCCAATAACTGCTTCCATTTGCTCGCCTTCGTTGTCGGCATAGGTTGTTGTCCGCAGGCCGTCAAACTGAATCGTTCCGTCAAAGCGGGCTACCAACTGGCTTTCCGTTGCCGAAGAGCCAACCGCACCACCCACGTGGAAAGTACGGAGTGTAAGCTGCGTTCCCGGCTCGCCGATAGACTGGGCGGCAATGATGCCTACTGCGTCGCCGCGTTGCGCCATATAGCCTGTTGCAAGGTTTTTACCGTAGCATTTCGCACACACACCGCGCTTGCTTTCGCAGGTCAGCACCGAGCGGATTTCCACCGATTCCACCGCGCTGTCTTCAATGCGGCGGGCAACGTCTTCGGTAATCTCTTCACCCGCAAAAGCCAGTTGTACGTCGCTGATCGGGTCAAATACGTCGTGCAGGCTCGTGCGACCCAGGATGCGGTCATACAGCGGCTCCACGATTTCTTCGTTGTCTTTCAGCGCGCTGGTGGCAATGCCGCGCAGCGTGCCGCAGTCTTCTTCGTTAATCACCACGTCCTGCGCCACGTCCACCAGACGGCGGGTGAGGTAGCCCGCATCGGCGGTCTTGAGGGCGGTATCCGCCAGACCTTTCCGCGCACCGTGGGTAGAGATAAAGTAATCCAGTACCGACAATCCGGTTTTGAAGTTGGAGAGAATCGGGTTCTCAATGATTTCAGAGCCGGAAGAGCCGGAGCGGCGCGGCTTGGCCATCAGTCCGCGAATACCGGCAAGCTGTTTTACCTGCTGCTTGGAACCCCGCGCGCCGGAGTCCAGCATCATATACACCGAGTTGAAGCCTTGCTTGTCTGCCGCCATCTCGCGCATCAACGTCTCTGTTACGCGCGTATCCACGCGGCTCCAGATGTCGATGATTTGGTTGTAACGCTCGTTGTTGGTAATCAGGCCGTTGTTGTAGTTCTCCATCACCTCGCCTACTTCGCCCTGCGCCGATTCAATCAACTGGGCTTTCACCGCCGGAATGGTAAGGTCGGAAATATTAAACGACAATCCGCCGCGGAAGGCCGTGCGGAATCCGAGGGTTTTGATGTTGTCGAGGAACTCCACCGTCGTCGGGATGTTGGTGTTCTTCAGGATTTCCCCGATGATTTCCCGAAGGGATTTTTTGGTCAGCAGCGCGTTTACGTAGCCGTTTTCCTTCGGAACGAACTGGTTGAAGAGAACGCGGCCCACGGTGGTTTCCGTCAACTTGGTTTCCACCTTGGCTTCGGCATTGCGAACGCCTACGCGCACCCTAATCCACGCGTGTAAATCCACGCGCTTTTCGTTGTGCGCGATAATCACTTCTTCGGGCGAGTAGAAGGTCATGCCTTCTCCCTTTACCACTTCTTCGCCAATGGTTTTCTTGCCTTTGGAGAGGTAGTAGAGACCCAACACCATGTCCTGCGAAGGCAGCGTAATCGGCGTGCCGTTCTGCGGGTTCAGGATGTTGTGAGAGGCCAGCATCAAGAGTTGCGCTTCCAGCACCGCAGCGTTGGAAAGCGGCACGTGAACGGCCATTTGGTCGCCGTCAAAGTCGGCGTTGAAGGCCGAACACACGAGCGGGTGAAGCTGAATGGCTTTGCCTTCAATCAGTTTTGGTTGGAACGCCTGAATGGAAAGGCGGTGAAGCGTTGGGGCACGGTTGAGGAGAATGGGATGGCCTTTCAGCACGTTCTCCAGAATGTCATAAACAACAGACTCTTTCTTCTCCACCAATTTCTTGGCGCTCTTCACGGTCTTGGAAATACCGCGCTCCATCAGCTTGCGAATAATGAACGGCTTGAAAAGCTCGGCAGCCATGTCTTTCGGCAGGCCGCACTCATGCAGCTTCATTTCCGGGCCGACCACAATAACGGAACGACCAGAGTAGTCCACACGCTTACCCAAAAGGTTTTGCCGGAAGCGACCTTGCTTGCCTTTCAGCACATCGGAAAGGGATTTCAGCGCGCGGCCACCTTCGGCCTTTACGGCGTTGGATTTCCGGGAGTTGTCAAAGAGGCTGTCCACTGCTTCCTGCAACATCCGCTTTTCGTTCCGCAAAATCACTTCCGGCGCTTTGATTTCAATCAGGCGCTTGAGGCGGTTGTTGCGGATAATCACGCGGCGATACAAGTCGTTCAAATCCGAAGACGCGAATCGGCCACCATCTAGCGGCACGAGCGGACGCAGTTCGGGTGGAATAACCGGGATGTACTGCATTACCGTCCACTCCATCTTGTTCTCTACGCGGGTGTTGGCATCTTTAAATGCTTCCACCACGCTCAGACGCTTCAAAGCTTCCTGCTTGCGCTGTTGAGAAGTCTCATTGGCAGCGGCATAGCGCAGTTCATGGGAAAGGCTTTCCAAATCCAGACGGCTAAGCAACGTATGCACCGCATCCGCGCCCATTTTGGCTACGAATTTGTTCGGGTCTTCGTCGGTCAGGTACGCATTTTCCTTTGGCAGCGCATCCAGAATATCCAGATACTCGTCTTCGGAAACGAGCTGCATGTACGTCTTCTCGCTGTCTTTCAAGTTCAGCTTCTGACGAATCATGTCGTCTGCCGCGCCGCCGTTAATCACCACGTACTTCTCGTAGTACACAATGCTTTCCAGCTTCTTAGAAGAAGAGCCGAGCAGGTAACCAATCTTGTTGGGCAGAGATTTGAAGTACCAGATGTGCACCACCGGAACCACGAGCTTGATGTGGCCCATGCGTTCGCGGCGCACTTTCTTTTCGGTTACTTCCACCCCGCAGCGGTCGCACACGATATTTTTGTAGCGGATGCGCTTGTACTTTCCGCAGTAGCATTCGTAGTCCTTTACAGGACCAAAAATCTTCTCGCAGAAAAGCCCGTCGCGCTCTGGCTTGTAGGTACGGTAGTTAATCGTTTCCGGCTTCAACACCTCGCCGTAGGAACGTTCGAGGATAGAATCCGGCGAGGCGAGCGAGATGGTAATCCTGCTGAAACCTTGTTTTGGTTTGAGGTCTTTTTTATGGAGGGCCATGTGTGTTTTAGTAGAAAGTCGTTAGTGTTAGGGACACGTTGCGCGTGTCCGTTCTGATGCGCATGTCCACCTCTTTAAAGCGGAATTTTCTTTCCGAATTCGTCAATAGCATTCACGCTTTTGAGCTTCATTTGCGGAAAGTAAGGGTGGTCTGGATTGACGAGAAGTTGCTCGCGGAGCGGGTCAATAATCACGTCCATATTTTCCAACGGAATGCTGCCGAGAAGCGGCTCTGCACTACCGGGAAGAACAACCGCCTGACATTCCTTCTGGCGGTTTTTGAAACGCAGCTTTACGCTACCAACGAGGTCAAACTCTTCAATCCTTCCGTCAGCAGTTTGCGCTTTGCGCTTTTTCACAAAAGGAAACTGAAGCTGTGCCTGAATTTCCTCGTTTATGCAAAGGCTGTACGCGCCGCTGTTCACCAGCATCCGCACGGTCATGCGCTTCACCTCTTCCTCACCAATAATAAACCGCCGCGACAACGCAAGGTCGTCGTTGTTTATCAACTCAATATCGGCATATACAAAGCCCATTTTGTTTGCGGTTTTATCGTTGGTGAGGAAAAGGATTTTTAGCGTAATTCTTTCGGCTTAGTCAAACTTCAGTTCCAGCCCCAGCCCGCGCAGTTCGTTCACCAATACGTTGAACGATTCCGGCGTACTAGGTTTCGGGATGTTGTCGCCTTTTACGATAGCCTCATAGGTTTTTGCACGGCCTGCGATGTCATCGGATTTCAGCGTCAGCAACTCTTGAAGGATGTTGGCCGCGCCATAAGCTTCCAAAGCCCACACTTCCATTTCCCCGAAACGCTGTCCACCGAACTGCGCCTTACCACCGAGCGGCTGCTGCGTGATGAGGGAGTATGGCCCGATAGAACGCGCGTGCATCTTGTCGTCCACCATGTGGTGCAACTTAATCATGTAGATAATGCCCACCGTGGCTTTCTGGTCAAAACGCTCACCGGTTTCGCCGTCGTAGAGATACGTGTGACCGAAGTCGGGAAGTCCCGCCTGACGGATAAGGTCGTCGATTTCGTCCACGCTTGCGCCGTCAAAAATGGGCGTTGCAAAGCGCACATTCAGCTTCTCGCCAGCCCAGCCAAGGATGGTTTCGTAAATCTGACCGAGGTTCATCCGGCTTGGTACGCCCAGCGGGTTCAGCACGATGTCCACCGGCGTTCCGTCTTCCAGGAATGGCATGTCTTCCGCCCGGACAATCCGCGCAACGATGCCTTTGTTTCCGTGGCGACCCGCCATTTTATCACCGACTTTCAGCTTGCGCTTAGCAGCGAGATACACCTTCGCCAGTTTCAGAACGCCCGCAGGCAATTCGTCGCCGATGCTGAGGTTGAATTTTTCGCGCTTGTAGCGGCCCAACTCTTCGTTGTACTTAATGCTGTAGTTGTGCAGCAGTTGGTTCAGCAGGTCGTCGGTTTCTTCTTCGCCCGTCCAGCCCAGCGGATTTACGTTGGTGTAGTCAATCGCGCCCAGGTTTTTCGGGTTGAATTTCCCGCCTTTGGCAATGATGATTTCGCCGAAGTTGTTGGTAACGCCCGCTGCAGTTTTGTCTTTCAGCAAGGTCATCAACTTGTCCATCAGAAGCTCTTCCACCAAAGCGAGGTTCTTCTTGTGGCTCTCCTCAATTTTCTCCAGTTTGCCTTTGTCGTTGCTCTTCGCGTTCTTGTCTTTTTTGGCGCGCTGGAAAAGCTGCTTCTTAATCACGATTCCTTCAATTCCAGAAGGTGCTTTCAAGGAAGCATCTTTCGCGTCGCCTGCTTTGTCGCCAAAGATTGCGCGGAGAAGTTTTTCTTCCGGCGTTGGGTCGGTCTCGCCTTTCGGGGTGATTTTTCCAATCAGGATGTCGCCTTCTTTGATGTGTGCACCAATGCGGATGAGGCCGTTTTCGTCCAGGTCTTTCGTGGCTTCTTCGCTCACGTTAGGAATATCAGAAGTCAGTTCTTCTTCGCCCAGCTTCGTATCGCGCACTTCCAGTTCGTACTCGTCAATGTGAATGGACGTGAACAAATCGTCGCGCACTACTTTTTCGTTGATAACAATGGCATCCTCAAAGTTGTAACCCTTCCACGGCATGAACGCCACTTTCAGGTTGCGGCCCAGCGCCAGTTCGCCCGCTTGTGTGGCGTAACCGTCGGTAAGGAAATCACCGGTTTTCACCTTCTGCCCTTTCTTCACGGCAGGCTTCAGGGTGATGCTCGTACTTTGGTTGGTTTTGACGTATTTGGTCAGCGTGTACTTGCGCAAATCTTCTTCAAAAGAAACAAGACGCGCTTTGTCGTTGCGGTTGTAGCGCACATGGATTTCGTTGGCATCTACATACTCCACCACGCCGTCGCCTTCTGCATGGAACTGAATGCGCGCGTCGCGGGCGGCGCGACCTTCCAGACCGGTTCCTACAATCGGAACCTGCGGACGAATCAGCGGCACGGCTTGACGCTGCATGTTGGAACCCATCAGGGCGCGGTTGGCGTCATCATGCTCCAAGAACGGAATCAGCGAAGCAGAAAGGCCTACAATCTGATTCGGTGCTACGTCCATGTACTCTACTTCATTCGGCGCCAGAATCGGAAAGTCGCCGGTTTGGCGGGCGCGAATCTGGTCTTCTACGAAATGGCCTTTCTCATCCAGCGGCACGTTGGCCTGCGCGATTTTCGCGAGGTCTTCTTCTTCTGCACTCAGATAGGTTTGCTTACGCATATCCACGCGGCCTTCTTTCACTTTGCGATACGGGGTTTCGATGAAACCCATATCGTTGATTTTGGCGTGTACGCAAAGCGTGGAAATCAAGCCGATGTTTGGCCCTTCCGGTGTCTCAATGGTGCAGAGACGACCATAGTGGGAATAGTGTACGTCGCGTACCTCAAAGCCGGCGCGCTCGCGGCTCAGACCGCCAGGCCCGAGTGCGGAAATACGACGCTTGTGCGTGATTTCAGAAAGCGGATTCGTTTGGTCAAGGAACTGCGAAAGCTGGCTTGTGCCGAAGAACGAGTTGATAACGGAGGAAAGCGTCCGCGCATTAATCAGGTCAATCGGCGTAAACACCTCGTTGTCGCGCACGTTCATCCGCTCGCGAATCGTCCGGGCCATCCGCGCCAGACCTACGCCGAACTGGGCAAACAACTGTTCGCCCACCGTGCGCACCCGGCGGTTGGAAAGGTGGTCAATATCATCAATCTCGGCCTTGCCATTGGTAAGGCGCACGAGATATTTAATGATGGTAATAATGTCTTCGCGGGACAGGACTTTGCTGTTCATCGAAATGTCCAGACCAAGCCGGCGATTGATTTTGTAGCGGCCTACTTCGCCCAAGTCGTAACGCTTGTCGGAGAAGAAGAGCTTATCAATGATGCCGCGCGCAGTTTCATCGTCCGGCGCATCCGAGCCACGCAGTTGGCGGTAGATGTGCTGCACCGCTTCCAACTCAGAGTTAGACGTATCCTTATTCAGCGTGTTATAGATAATAGAATAGTCGCCGCTCACTTCTTCCTTTTGCAGGAAAACAGTCGGGATTCCCAGTTCTACAATCGTGTCCAAGTTGTACTCGTCCAGCACCGCGTCGCGGTCAAGCAGCACTTCATTCCGCTCAATGGAAACCACTTCGCCGGTGTCTTCATCCACAAAATCTTCCGTCCAGGAACGCAGTACGCGGGCAGCCAAACGGCGGCCTACGTTGGCTTCCAGATTTTTGCGGTCTGCCTTCACCTCGTCGGCCATGCCGAAGAGTTGCAGAATGTCCTTATCTGTTTCATAGCCGATAGAGCGTAGCAGCGTCGTAACCGGGAACTTCTTTTTCCGGTCAATGTACGCATACATTACGTTATTAATATCGGTTGCAAATTCCATCCACGCACCTTTGAAAGGAATTACGCGGGCGGAATAGATTTTGGTGCCGTTCGGGTGAACACTTTGTCCGAAAAACACGCCCGGCGAGCGGTGAAGCTGAGAAACCACCACACGCTCTGCACCGTTGATAACGAAGGTGCCGCGCGGCGTCATGTAGGGAATGTTTCCGAGAAACACGTCCTGCACGATTGTTTCAAAGTCCACGTGTTCTTCGTCGTTACAGCTCAGCTTCAGCTTCGCCTTGAGCGGCACGCTGTACGTGAGGCCACGCTCCATACACTCGTCAATCGAGTAGCGGGGCGGGTCAATGAAGTAGTCGAGAAACTCAAGGACGAAGATGTTGCGGGTGTCGGAAATCGGGAAGTTTTCCTTGAACACGCGAAAAAGGCCTTCGTTGTCGCGCTTGTCCGGCGTCGTCTCCAGTTGGAAGAAATCCTGGAAAGACTGAAGTTGGATGGCAAGCAGATCGGGCGTGTCGGCGACGTCGTGGATTTTTCCGAAGTTTATCCGTCCGGTAGCGGTTGTCTTCTGTGGAACCATAATTTTATTTAAGCGCCCCAAAGATTTTTTGGGGGAAAGTGAAAAAAGAACGAGACCTTTGGGCAATAGAGACGCCAAAAAGCCCACATGCAGAGGGGCTAATTTCTACAGGCAGGTTTGGGGTAAGAGGATTTTCAGGGATAATTTACCAAAAAGAAAAGAGGCACGCGGGGAAGCCCTTTTGGTAAAGGGACGGCAAAAGTACGACTTTCGCCTCTTAAATAGCAAATTGCGTTCCAAACTGCCAAGAGGCTTATATATTTCTTAATAAAGAAATTGTAAAAGCGGTGGTTTCGCTGTTTTTATTTTTAATAGAATGGAAAAAAGAAGCTTTCCGGGAAGAAAACTCTCCACAAAATCTATCCTGAAAGGCGAAAAATTGCTTCCACAAATTCGTTCTGTTCTGTCTGAAAAAGGTCTGATTTCCACAAACGGCTTTTGCGTCTTATTTTGCCGTTCCGTTTCCAGCTTTTTACACTCCATGCGTTTTACGTTTTCCCTCCTGCTGGCGCTCTCTTCTTTGGCGCTTTTTTCCTGCGAAAAAAGCAGTCCGACAAATATCGCTACCGTTTACCGTCATCAGGTTTTCAACTACAGTTTCAACCGGGGGCAGGTGCGGGGCAAACCCGCTTATTACAAACAGCGTAGCGGCCTCGACTCTATGTGGGCGCGGCTGACGCTGGATGAAATGCCGCTGCAGCAAACCCGCATTGAGGTGGCTCTTTACAACGCGCCGGAAGGCACAGGTTTTCCGGTGAATGTGCGGCAGGTGGACACAACATATTGGGGCTATGACTACGCACCGGATGCGGCTGTTTTTTCTACGGTGATGGCAGGGAAAGGTCTTGGCAGCATGACTGTGGACACCTTCCTGTCGCTCTATAGCTACGACTATCTCATCACGAAATACGATGGCTATTTTGTGGTTCAGGATCCAATAACGCCCGACACCACGTCGCGGCAGATTGACACGTTTTCGTCGGCAGTGTTTCCGGTGTTCGGGACGTTTGCGCGCTGATTATTTTTCTGCTTTTTGCACACCAAGACCGGAACGGATATTACGCACGCGTCAGCGTTGCTAAAAGCGGGCGAGGTAGTGGCCGTTCCCACCGAAACGGTTTATGGCCTTGCAGCGAATGCGCTGAATGAAGAAGCGGTACTCCGAATTTTTTCCGCTAAAAAACGCCCGCAGTTTAACCCGCTAATTGTGCATTTCAAAGACGCAGAAGCGGCTTTTGAAATGGCGGCAGAGATTCCCCCGATGGCCTGGAAATTGGCCGAAGCGTTCTGGCCCGGCCCGCTTACTATTTTATTGCCGAAGAAATCTCAAATTCCTGACCTTGTGACGGCGGGTAGTTCGCGCGTGGCATTGCGGGTTCCGGCGCACCCGGTGTTTCAAAAATTGCTTTCACAACTTTCTTTTCCGCTTGCCGCGCCAAGTGCCAATCTCTTCGGCGCAATCAGTCCGACGCAGGCGGCGCACGTAGCGCAAAGTCTGGCGGGCCGCGTGCCGTATATTCTGGATGGCGGGCCGAGCGAAGTAGGATTGGAATCCACGATTATTGGTTTTTCAGAAAGCGGCGTGCCGGTACTTTATCGGAACGGCGGCATTGCGCGGGAAGCAATTGAGGCGGTTTTGGGAACGCTCGTTTTGATGCAAAATGAACCTTCGGAACACCCTGTTGCGCCGGGACAATTAAAGAGCCATTACGCGCCGGAGAAGCCTTTGTTTTTCGGCCCTTCCCTGCCTGATTTGTTGCAAAAAGCGGGAACTTCCCAAGTAGCCATTATTTCTTTTAAAGAGAAATTCCCGGGGGGCGTGCCGCAGTTTGTGCTTTCGCCGAAAGGGGATTTAAATGAAGCTGCCCGCAATCTTTTCGCGGCGCTGTATTGGGCAGATGCACAGCCTGTAGAAGCGATTCTGGCAATAGCCGTGTCGAAAGAAGGATTAGGCGCGGCAATTAATGACCGACTGCGGCGCGCGGCTTACATGGGTTATAAGTCATGAGTCATGAGTCATAATGACCCATGACTGATGACTCATGACTTATGTTCCGCCCCGGCATGATTGTATAGGGCGCTCCCGAAAACCTTTTATTTTAACGCTTTTTTCCGCTCCCTCCCTTATACTGTGTCGCAGGCATTGACTACTCCGCCCTTCTGGGAAAAACCGCTGCTCGCTATTGCAGAGCAGATGCGGTTCATGGGCTCCTTTTTCCGAAACCTGTTTCGCCGGGGTTTTGAGTGGGGAGAGTTTGTGCGGCAGGGCTATCTCATCGGCTATAAATCTTTTGGCCTCTGCGCGCTCACGGGCTTTATTCTAGGCTTCGTGCTGACGCTGCAAAGCATCCCGACGATGAAGGAATTCGGGGCTACGAGTTTTGTGCCGGCCATGGTGGCCATCTCGGTTATCCGGGAAGTGGGGCCGGTGATTATTGCGCTTATCTGCACCGGAAAAGTGGCTTCTTCTATTGGCGCGGAACTCGGCTCTATGAAAGTGACGGAGCAGATAGACGCAATGGAAGTTTCGGGCGCTTCGCCGATGCAATACTTGGTGGTAACACGCATTCTGGCCTGCACCATCATGGTTCCGATTCTGACACTGATGGCGGATGCACTGGCGCTCACGGGCGGCTGGGTGGCTTCTAACCTGAGCAGCAAAGTTTCTTGGATTGTGTACTTCGGCAAGTCGTTTGATTCGCTGGAATTTGTGGATCTTATCCCGGCTTTTATCAAAACCGTTTTCTTTGGCTTCGCCATTGGATTTGTGGGAACTTATAAAGGCTACAACTCCGACCGGGGCACGGAAAGCGTGGGCGTAGCGGCCAACAGCGCCGTGGTGAGCGCCTCGCTTTGGGTGATTGTGCTGGATGCGATTGCCGTGCAGCTCACCTCTGTTTTTGCTTATAGTTAAGCGCCTTCTCCCCGGAAAAAGACCATGAAAGAAACCCCAAACAACTCCGCAGAAGTCCGCAGCAATCCGCCCGCAGCCACGCCGCAGTTCCTTCAAAAAGAAGGCAGCAAGAAAGGAAATGGCAAAGATGAGGTGGTGGTGCAGATTGAGCATCTGGCCAAATCCTTTGGCAGCAACAAGGTGCTGACCGACCTGAGCTACAACGTCTATCGCGGCGAAAACCTGATTGTGCTGGGCAAGTCGGGAACCGGGAAATCAGTTTCCATTAAGTGTATGGTGGGCATGTTGCGGCAGGATTCCGGGGTGGTGAAAGTGTTTGACCAAGAGGTGAAGGATTTAAATGAAGATGGCCTGCGCGACCTGCGCATCCGCATTGGGTTTCTGTTTCAGAGCGGCGCGCTGTATGACTCTATGACCGTGCGCGACAACCTGTCTTTTCCCCTTACGCGCGTGTTGAAGCTGAAAGACAAAGCCGAGATTGAGCAGCGGATACAGGAAATGCTGGAAGGCGTGGGGCTGGCGAATGCGATAGACAAAATGCCTTCTGACCTTTCGGGCGGACAGCGCAAGCGCATTGGGCTGGCGCGCACGCTGATTCTAAAGCCGGAAATCATGCTTTATGATGAGCCGACTACGGGTCTTGACCCAATTACGTCCCGTGAAATCAGCGAGCTGATACGCGAGATGCAACGCAAATACAATATTTCTTCTATCATCATTACCCACGACATGGAATGCGCCCGCATCAGCGGCGACCGCATTATCGTGATGAAGGAAGGCACCATTACGGCAGAAGGGCAGTTTGACGCGCTTTTCCATTCCGAAGACCCTTTTGTCCGTTCTTTTTTCCAACCCGCTTAATTAAAATTCTACAGAAAATCATGCAGGCTACTACTACTTCCCAAAAAATCCGCATCAGCCTTTTCACCCTTGCCGGGTTGCTTCTTTTCGTTGTTGGTATTTTCTTTATCGGAAAATCCAAAAGCCTTTTTACCCAGACCTACCACGTGTATGGAACCTTCAACAACGTGGGTGGATTGCAGGTGGGCAACAACGTGCGCTTTGCGGGCATTCTGGCCGGCTCCATAGAAAGCATCAGTGTGGTGAACGACACAACAGTGCGCGTGGACATGCGGATGCAAACAAAATATCAGCCTTACATCAAAAGCGACGCGAGAGCATCCATTGGCTCCGACGGATTGATGGGCGACAAATTGATAACCATTGTGCCCGGCATGACAAGCAAAACGCCCTTGAAAGACGGACAGCGCATTGCCACCGTGAACCCATTGGATTTCGACAAGGTGATTAGCAAGTTTACCGCTGTGGCCGACAATGCCAATACGATTACCGCTGTGCTGGCCGATATGGCGACGGAGATGCGGGGCGGAAAGGGCACGATTGGCCGCCTGATGTATAACGACGACCTGGCGGTGCAGATTGAAGGCACAATGGCGAACGCCAACCGCATGACTGCGTCTTTTGCCGACCTGACCGCGCAGGTGCGCTCCGGTAAAGGCTCGGTGGGGCAGCTGTTTTACACCAGCCGCCTTTCCGACAGCCTCAACAGCGCCACAGGCTCGGCCAGCAAGGCGATGGCCAGTGCCGATGAGGCGGTGAAAAACATCAGCACAGCGGCTTACAACTTTAGCGAGAACATGAAGGCGCTGCAAGGAAACGTCTTGTTCCGCAGTTATTTCCGCAAAAAAGAAGCTGCAGAAGGTGCAGACGTGCAGATGATTGGCAACGGCGCGGCGATTGACAACACCACCATCCAAAACGACCTGACGGACGCCGAACTGACGGAGATGCGCCGCACGGCGGAAAAAGAACTGGAAAAGCGGAAAAAGACGGGAAGAGGCGGGAAGTAAAGGTTTTTTTTACGGTGCATACATAAACGGCGGCGGCGCATACATACGCGCCGCCGCCGTTTATGTATGCACCATCGCCGGAATAATTTACACCACCACCGAAATATTTTGCGGCGACGTTGGAATAATTTACATCGCCACCGGAATGATTTACATCAGCGTCCTCACATTCGCGCCAGCGTCTCCACATTCGCGCCAGCGCCGGAATGATTTACATCGCCACCGGAATGATTCCCGACGGCATCGTCAAATTCGCGCTGGCGCCGGAATGATTTACATTGTCACCGGAATGATTTCCGACGGCGTCGTCAAATTCGCGCCAGCGTCTCCAAATTTATATTGCCGCTGGAATAGTTTCCGCCGGCAGCGTTGTAATACGCGGAGTGGCTGATAGCATTCGCCGGCCTGTGGATTCTCTTCCTTTAAAATCCCCACATCACCCCTGCCGTAAGATGCCTCGGCAATCCTGGACGGCCCACTACGGTGAGGTAGCTTTCGTTCGCCAGATTGTTGCAGCGCAGTTCCGCATTCAGCGTTTGTGCGCGCCATTTAAACCCATAGCCCACCGTTGCGTTGTGTAACCAAAAAGCAGGAATCCATGCGCTTTCGTCGGAGGTGATAAATCGGTAGCCGGTATAAACACTCGCCCACTCCAAACGCAAGGATTTCCGGGAAAGCGAAGTGGAAATACGCCCCATCGTTTGTGGAAGATGCGGCAGCCTACAACCTACAGAGCCATCATTAGGAACAGCACTTTCTACCGTCTTAGCCAGCGTGTAGCTGTAGCCGCCGCGCACGCCCAGCACCGTTCTTTCTCCAAAAGCGGTTTTCCATTCGCCGTCTATTTCCACGCCCTTTGTTTGGACGCGCGCAATGTTGTGAGGCGTCCACACCGCGCCGCCATACCAGATAATCCAGTCGCGGAGGTCGCGGTAAAAAACCGTCGCGTCTATAGAGCCATGTCCGGCCTTCTCTTTCAAATATTGCTTTACACCCAGTTCGCCACCCCAGCCCATTTCCGGTTTCAAGGAAGTATTTCCACCCGGAAAATAATAGCGCTCGGCCAGCGTGGGCGCGCGGTAGCTGCGTTGGATGGAAGCCCGGAAAATGGTTTTGGGAAAAAGCAAAAAAGACGCATTGGCTCCCGGCAGCACCACCGTTTGGGCATCAATGTTTTCGGTGCGGATAGCGAAGGACGTTTGCAGCTTTTCTTTCCAAAAGCCTTTTTCCAAACCGGCAGCAAGCGCGATTCTTTTTTGAGAAGGTGCTGTTCCGCCTATATTGGCAAAGGCGTATTGCAGCGGTGCGTCGGCAAAGAATTTTCCGCCCTTAAAACGTCGTTGGTACTGGGCGCGGGCAAAAAGAACAGTGGTGTTCAGCATACTGCTTATCGCTGCGGAAGAATCCTCGTAGCGCAGTCCTTCCTGCATCAACGCGCCGGTAAGTTGGAAGGATTCCCGCGCTGTATTTTTCTCCAAAGAAACCCGGATACGCAACGCTTCATCACGTTGTTGCTTCACACTGCTGCTTTCAAAAAGCGCAGGCGGAATGCCGCGCTCCGATTGCATCACCCATACATCCTGCCGCAACGTAAAACCGCGCGGAAGCTTTTGCGCACCTTGTAGCAAAGTGCCGTATTGGCGGAGCTTTCCGTTATCAATATGCTTGCCCTCGTAGGGAAATACATAGTCTGCACGACTGCCAAAAGCCCGCGCAGCCCAGAAAGTTTTTTCACGCTTGTGCGTAATGCCGAGGCTGCCGTTCAGCAGTCCGAAAGAACCAACGCCAATGCCTGCAAAACCATTTGTTTTGGGCTGTTGAGAAAAAGAAGGTTTTGCTCCCTGCAACAACAGCGCACCGCCTACATTACCACTTCCCCACAGTGCCGGAGCGCCGCCAGGAATCAGTTGTATGCGCTCAAAAAGCCCCGACTGCAAGAGCGAAATGTCCGTCATTCCCAAGGAGGGATTTTGAAGCGGGACATCCTCCCACATTACCAGCGACTGCGCCGCCGAAGCCCCACGAATGCTCAGACTTGCCGGGCCGTTCACGCCTGTTGGCCGGATAAAAACAGGCAGGTTTTCCGAAAGAATTCTGCTCAAATCCACCAGCGCCGGACGCAGCAGTGTGGCGCTTTCTATCGTCGTTGTTTTTATGCCTGCCAGTCCGGGAAGTGTGGTTGTGCGCCGCCCGGAAATCACCTGTTCTTCCAGCGAATCGCGGAGCTGCGCGCGCAGCAGCAGCGGCGAAAGCAGAAGGAGAAGGAAGAAGGGAAAGCGCATTTTCTAAAGATAGCCTTTTGGTGTCCACGACTTGCGAGTCGTAGCACTTACTATTGAACTCTTTCAGAGTTACTTTCCTCCGCTTTCCTCCGCGAACAACAAACGTCCCTGAAAGGGACGAATAGCAATTGCCACGAGTGAAACTCGTGGTGGCAAAAAAAGAGCATTCACAAAAAGTAAAAAAATCCCGGCCCAACACCCGTTTTCCAATTACGGAGCTTTGTTCCTGCAGGCGTATAAACCGAAACTTCACCACGCTGCGTAAAACCTTTCGGGTCGCCGACGTAGATGTTTCCCGTCTGCGGAGAAATACCCAGCGCCCAGAAATACTGAAGGTTTCCCGAAGCAATAAACGGCGTTTGCGGAAGCGAGGTTGCGTTAATGGGCATCCGGAAAACACCACTCTGTCCTGCCCCGCCGTTGTAATCCACACTGAGCCAATAGAGCGTGTCGCGCGTTGGGTTGAAGCAGGGTTTCAGCACGTCTTTTCCCGCCGGAAAGTCATACTGCTTCACTATCGCGCCGGTTTGCGGATTCAGGCAGGTGAGCGAAGGCGGAATGCCTTTTCCTTGCAGGTCATTTCCGGCTACTATCCACAGGTTTTTATCCTTGTCTGAGAGCAGGCTTTGCGGCGCGCGGCGATGGAGCCCAAACGAATCTTGAAGTACGTTGGTGGTCGGGTTGATGCGGTAGATAAACGAGTTGGTCGTGTCCCAGCAGGCGACGTACAAAAGGCCGTTCAGGTACAGCATTCCCTCCGGGTTTTTATGCGGGAGAAACAGCGTATCGGTGATGGAATGATTACTCAAATCCACCTCAAAAACACGGTTGCTGAACAGCGAGGAAACATAGGCGCGGCTGCCAGTTGTAGGAAGAAGATAGCGCGGCTTGGAGATAGAAAGCGTGTGTTGCAGCCGGTAATCCGACGGGTTGATGAAAAGGAGTCTATCGGAGTTGTTGATGCATAGCGCCAACTCGCTTCCGATGTTGGCGATGCTTTGAAAAACATCGCCCAACTGCTGTCCGTTTACGGTGTAGAAAATGTCTTCGGTTGCGGCTTGTGTTGTGTCGGAAGGAAGTTTCGTAAGTGCGCTGTTACCGCTGCCGAGGCTGCCTTCGCAGGCCACTAAAACTTCTCCCGTACCGGACGGCGTAACAGGAACAGAAGGCGTAGCATCCGGGCCTTTACAACTCCACAGCAGGAGGAAAAGCAGAATTACTGCACCAGAATTTTTTCGCGCCATGTCGCTCCTTCGCCCATTTTAATCTCCACAAAATAAAGTCCACGCTTCCACGCAGAAACCGCCAGCGTTACCGTTCCGCGCTCCGCACTTCCTGCTGCTATTTTTCTTCCTGTTGCATCCAAAAAGATATAGGAGAAAGTCTTCCCTTCCACGTTTATCGTCAGCATATCCGTTGACGGATTAGGCGCGATTTTCAAGCCTGCTGCAAAGGTATTTTCCACGCTTTGGGAAGTCGCGTCGTTCAGCACCGCAACGGCATCCAAATCAAATCCGCCGGTAGGAAAAGGCGTGGGAAACGGGTCATTTATCCTCCGGTTCGTTGCATCGCGCGTGCCTTCCGGGCCAATAGAACCAATTGCATCTACGAGGCGGACGTGCGTGATGCGGCGCTTGTCCAGCAACAGATTGTCGGGAATATCGGAGAGGTCAAAAGGCGTTCCGAAAGTACTGCGGTATTTCCCGGCGAGGCCGTCGTACTGGCGGCAGTCGGTGTACACGCCCGTTCCGGCAATCTGCATTTCCGTATCCACCAGCGACTGCGCCGGAAAGCGAAAGAAGGTGCTGCCATCGGAACTGACTTCCACAAAAGCGACTTCCAGATACGCCATCTGCGCATCCACCGGATCGAGAAAACCGTTTTCAAAAACCGCAAAATCCGCGCCCGGCCCATCGGCAATCGGCGTGGAGAATTGCAGCACCGCTACCCCACTGTCACCAAGACTGACTATAAAAGCATCCGCCGCGCCTGTGCCGTCGGCATCCGCGCCGGAAGACACTGCGCCAAACGATTTATCGGCGATATTCAGCCAGCCGCGCACTACGGCACACTGCGTGGCCCAGCCCCGGATAGCCGGACTATTTGCCCCAATGGCCGTGCTGCCCGGCTGCCCGGCTTGCGGCGCAAACTGCGCCTGCGCCGGGAATGAAAACAAGGCGGCAAGGAAAAAAATAAAGAGTTTCATGCTATGGCTTTACGAAACGGTACGTCGCCGTTCCTTCTTTTCCTTCCACCAAAAGCAGATACGCACCGGAAGGCAGGTTACCAACCGGCAAAACCGTCTTCTGTCCGGCTTCCATTTGAAGCACTTTTTTCCCGGAGACATCCAGCACAGAAAACATTTGCGGTGCTGTGCCTGCGGCCTCAACAATCAGGAATTCCGTAGCCGGATTGGGGTAGATTTTCAGCGCAGCGGAAGTATTGTTTTGGATGCTCAGGTTGGTTTCGTTGGTCGTGAAATTGTCTATGCAGAAGTAAGCCGGTGTGTTCATCCCGAACTGCCCCACGTCGGAAGATTGCAGGGTGATCAGCACACTGTCGGCACGGCCAAGCGAGGTGAGCGAAACCCATTTCCAGTCCTTCACTATATAGTCGGAAGCGGAGTCCGGCGCGCGGAAATCAGCGAGGTAAAACACTACGCTGTCCGTCGTCGGTACGCCGCCGCGGTAGGGCTGGAAAATCATGCGGAAATAATCCGGGAACGTACCCTGCGGCAGGCCCGAATTGGTACCTGTTGTGTCGCCGAATTTCCGGGCGAAGTTGTCGCCGTTTAACATGCTATAGTAGGCGAAATTATTGTTAGAAACATACATGCCGCTCAGGCCGTTGCCCACCGCTGCGCCCATGAGGCGAATGGTGTTCATCGCGCCGTAAGCCACCGCGTATTGATTGCCAAAAGCCGCTTTTCCGGGACGGGCGCTGTATTGTCCGGCAAAACCAGCCGTTACCGAATCCTGAATGTTGGAATAAGCAAAACCGGATACCCAATAGCCACCGAAAGATGTGTCGTAAATGGTGGGGAAATGCGCGAGTCCGCTGTTTCGGCCCACGTCCTGACCGGAGCTGTCGTAGTTGATATACGCGGTATCCGGCCCGGGCAGCACAGGCGTTTCAAAGTCGGAAACCGTGAGCTGCGCCGAGGCGTTGAGGGAGGCGGCGAAGAGGCCGGAAAGGAGAAGTAATGAAAAGCGCATGGGCGTTTTTGGAAAAAAGAAAAAAGGTTTTCTGCTTTAGAAATGCCTTTCCGCTTTTTGGAAAAAATACAAAGCCCTGCACAGTAATCCGGTGCGCCCAAAAGGAAGGCGGAACCCGATGCAGCGGCGATGCTTTTGTTCCCGAAAGCAGTGCAGCAAAAAATGGCATTGGGCAGGTCTTCTGACTTGTTCCGGTCTTGCGCCGCCTTCCCGCCGGTTAAGACAGTGGCTTTTTTGAAACGCGCAAAACAGTTTTGGAACTTACAGCAGCGGGTACTGTTCCTGATTTTCACAGGATTCCCTTTTCATCCGGCCTTGTTGAAGAGCCAGAACCAAACGCGGCGCGAAAGTAAGGAGCAATGAACGATGAGCAATGAACAATGGAAAGTCGGGCATTATTAATTATTCATTGCTTGCCGTTGCCGTTGTGCTTCGTACAGAATGATACTCGCCGCGACGCTCACGTTCAGCGAGTCAAATTTCCCCGACATCGGGATGCGAATCAAGGCGTCTGCGTCTTTCAAAACGTCTTTGGAAACGCCACTTCCCTCTTCACCCATAACGATGCACGAAGGGCTGGAGAAATCAGCTTCCTGTGCGGGAACGCTGCCGCGCATTTGCGTCCCGAAAACCGCAATGCCGTTGAGCTTCAACACGTCTATCGCTTTAGTGGTGGTAGGGACGCGCACCAGCAAAATCTGCCGCAAGGCACCCGCAGATGTTTTCACAGCGTCTTCCGAAAGTGTTGCGCCGGAAGCAGTGGGTAGTATAATTGCCTGCGCGCCAAGACACAAAGCCGAGCGGGCAATTGCACCGATATTACGCACGTCCGTAACACCGTCCAAAAGCAGAAAAAGCGGTGTTTCGCCGTTGGAGACAACTGCGTCTATTGCGTCCTGCAACTCGTGATACTGGAGTATGCCGCCCACCGCGACCACGCCCTGATGCGGTGCTTTGGTAAGCTGGGCGAGCTTTTCAGGCGGCACGATGGCGATGGGGATGTTGCGGCCATGCGCGGCGCGTTTCAGGTCGGAAATTTCCGGGCCGGATGCCGAGCGTTGCACATAGAGTTTCTCAATCGCTTCGCCGCCTTGCAGGGCTTCCAACACCGGTTTCCGGCCAATAATGAGGGGGAGCGCCGGGCGGCGAAAAGGCTTCATGGCCGCAAAAGTAGCTTGCTACTTCGGCGCGTAAGGAACGAAAGAAAAACGGCGTCCCGGATAGTCCAGCGTTACATCGCCGAGCGGAAAAAGAGCGGCTCCGATTTTGGAGCGGCTGTCGCCGGTAATGGTGGCCTGCACGTTGTGGAGCGTGGCATTGGGGAAGCGAAGATTTTGAACGAAAACCGTTTTGGACAATCTGCCCATTCCACCGTTGATGCCGGTGAATTGCTGTTCTTCTCCCTGCAAGGCGCGCACGGCAACCACCGTATTTCCCGCCGTTCCTTCCGCCGCTTTATCCGACAAATCCAGCAAGCCTTCAAAGCCGCTGTCAAACAGAAATTCGCCGGGATTTCCTTCCAGAGAAAGCTTGATAAAGGGCGAGCCTTGTAGGTCTTCCGAGAGATTCAAGGCTGTCGCGTCTGCGGCATTTTGCGTTGAAGAAATGGAAGAGAAGCGAACGGTTTTCTCCCGGAAAGAAACCGAAACGAGGAGCTGCTGCAAGGCATTACTGCCCAAAATCCCTTCTACCTGCAGAGCCGCAAAAACCGGATTGGCATCTTCATAAACCAGTGCCGGAAGACCGAAAATCTTCAACCCGGAGACGGACAATTCTTCAACAGTTATTACCGGCACACGGGCCGCATTTCCCAACGCATCCACTACGCGAATAGTTCCGGTTCCTTCTGAGCGCAACTGGTCATCAATAGATTTTGAAACAACCGTAGGCGCGCCGGTATCCAGGAGGAAATCATGGTTTCTGCCGCCAATGGAAACGGCAATAATGCACAGGCCCTGCCGGGTTTGTAGCCTCTGCACTACTGATTTTGCGGAGTCCACCGCACCGGCAGCCCAAGAGAACGCATTCTCCTGCGCGAAGCTGCCGATAGCTATCAACAGTGCCCAAACGGTGAACAAAACCTTTATCATCGCCTCTAAGATACAATTCAGTAACCGAAAAGTAACACAGAAGTAACATTGAAAGTTTAAAAGCAGGTTTAGCCTCTTCCCCGCCCCCCTCTGAAGGAGAAGGGTGACAAGTTTGGACGTATAGTTTTAGGACAAAAAAGGAACGCGCCTCTTGGCGCGTTCCTACCGGGTTTTCCGGTAAAATTTCTATCTTTTTTCTTTCGCTTTTTCCCCTTCAACAGGAAGCAAAGGCTTCCAACGATCCAACGCGAAGCATCCAATATTGCAACGCCCAAATGGGCTTCCCCACATCCCAACAACAAAGCGCCTTACGCCATATTGTGAAACACCTGCTGCACATCGTCTTCCTCTTCCACACGGGCAATCAGTTTCAGCACGTCTTCGGCCTGCGCTTCGGAAATAGCTACGGTGTTCTGCGGAATCCATTCCAGTTCGGAAGAAACCGGCGTGATACCACGCTCTTCCAATGCTTTTTGCATCGCGCCAAATTCGTTGAATCCGCAGCGCACAATCAGGTTTCCTTCCGCGTCTTCGCCCAGTTCTTCCAGCCCGGCGTCAATCAGTTCCAGTTCCAGATCTTCGGGATTCAATCCTTCAGAAGCCAGCTTGAACACACCGAGATGTTTGAACAGAAAGGCCACCGAGCCGCTGTTGCCGAGTGTGCCGCCGCCTTTGTTGAAATGCGAGCGGACGTTGGCTACGGTGCGTGTGGTGTTGTCGGTAGCCGTCACCACCAAAATGGCGATGCCGTGCGGTGCGTAGCCTTCATACAGCACTTCGTCGTAGGTGCTTGTGTCTTTGCCCAGCGCGTTTTTAATGGCGCCCTCAATGCGGTCTTTGGGCATGTTCACCGCCTTGCCGTTCTGCATCACGCGGCGCAGCATCGGGTTGGTATCGGGATCGGAGCCGCCTTTTTTTACAGCAATGGCAATCTCCTTGCCAATACGGCTGAATTGCTTCGCCATCCGGTCATATCGGGCGAACATGGTGGACTTGCGGACTTCAAAAATGCGACCCATGGAGGCTGGAAAAATTTTGCGCGAAAGTAAGGGAGCGGAGTAGAAAGCGGATGCTGTAAAAGAGGTTCAGGCGATTATCTATCGTAGTGATAGCGGAGTTGCACGACGAGGATTTTCTCGTCTTCTACTTTGTAAACAAGCCGGTGTTCGTTGGTAATTCTGCGCGACCAAAAGCCTGCCCAGTTGTGTTTTAAAAGCTCCGGTTTGCCCGTGCCTTCATAGGGCGTTACACAAATTTCTTCCAGAAGGGACTGTATCTTTTTCTGGATGGCTTTATTGCCGGACGTCCTCCAAAAAGCGAGGTCTTCCAGTGCAATTTCAGAAAAGACTATTTCCATAAATCATCCAGATTCACCGACTTTACTTGTCCCGATTCTGCCTGACGGATGCTTTCGTTCAGACGTGCTTCGTTTGCCTTGGAATGCGAGAGCCAAGCCGTTGCATCTTCTTGTAAAATGGCGGTGTCGTTCTGCTCATAAGGCACTTCCAAAGCGTCTAAAACTGCTTTCAGAGCTTTCTCCTGTGATTCTGTTGTGGGCCGTGCAATGTATGTATTCATGAATTGAAACGCTTTTCCGGGTTACGCGTAAAGTTACCAAAACAGTCTTGTTTAACCAGCCACAGACAATCAAGATTTTCAGGGATTTTCACGAATACATCTGTGCAAATCCATTCAATCGGAAGAATCCGTGGCCTATTTTTAAAAGAAAAACGCTCCCTTTTCAAAGGAAGCGTTTTAAAAAGATTTCAGGAAAGAAAAATCAGCCCAGATTCTTGGCGTCTTTCAGGAATTGCTCTAAGCCTAAATCCGTCAGCGGATGCTTCAGCAAACCGAGAATAGAAGCGAGTGGTGTGGTAACGACATCAGCTCCGGCTTCAGCACATTTCACAATGTGGAGCGAGGAGCGGATGGAAGCCGCAAGCACTTCTGTGGCGAAGCCGTGCAGGTGGTAAATCCGGGAAATCTGCTCAATCAACTGGATGCCATCCCAGTTGCCGTCGTCCAACCGGCCAATGAAAGGGGAAACATAAGTAGCGCCTGCTTTGGCGGCCAGAATGGCTTGTCCGGCGGAGAAAACGAGCGTGCAGTTGGTGGCAATCCCGTTGTCGGAAAACCATTTGATAGCCTTCACGCCGTCGCGGGTCATAGGCACTTTCACCACGATGTTTTCGTGCAGCGCAGCAAACGCTTTTCCTTCCCGCAGCATCTCTTCATAATCGGTTCCCAACACTTCGGCGGAGATAGGGCCGTCCACGATTTCGCAAATGGCTTTGTAGTGGTCAAGTATCGCCTGCGTGCCTTTGATGCCTTCTTTGGCCATCAACGAGGGGTTGGTGGTAACGCCGTCGAGCACGCCGAGGTCATGGGCCTCGCGGATTTGGGCGAGGTTGGCCGTGTCAATAAAAAATTTCATGAAGAAAGAAAAGGAAACAGAAGCGTTTCGGAGGCCGAAGGTAGCGCTATGGAACGCGGCGAAAAACCAAAAAGGGCCTTAAATAAAAAATCCTGACAAGCACCTTCTATCGCGCCGCTACAACCACTTACCCTTGCTACCTTCCGGTCCTGGGGGAGTTCAGCAGGAGCTGGCCGTAAAAGACTTGTCAGGGCGGTAAAAGTAGGCGGTTCTTTTAAAAAGAGCCAAAAAGATTTTTTCAGAGGCGCATCGGCTTCTCCGACAGCTTGGATTTCAGCAAATCAATCACCCGTACTTCGGTAGCATCCACATAGCGCATTGCAGCCAGATGTACAGAGCACCAATCGGTGATGTGGACGAGCGAGAAGAGTTGTTCCCAATAGCTGTTTCCATCCGCGTACACCTCGGTGATTCCGGCGTGGCAGCTGCGATACACGTCTTTGTTTACATCAATGCGGTAGGCTACGCGCTCCGGGTCGCTGTGGGTACGCAGGATAACCAAGGCTTTTCCGGCAGCGTTGTCGCGCCAGCCCACCAGTTCGTTGTGGTTCATTTCCGGGATGACGGCATGCCAGCACAGCATTTTGCTGTTCTCATTCAGTTGTTGGCGGAAGCGGATGGCCATGCCTTCCAAATGGCTCGGCGCATAGATAACAGGCGTTTTCCCCAAGAGCACCTCGGCCAGTGCGCGGCCTTGTTGGCGGTATTGCTCGGCGCGGGCGTGGAGCAGGTTGATGGCACTGCTTATCTCGCGCTCAAAGCTGTTGTCCAGCACGCCGAAATAGTGGAGCGTGTAGAGAATCTGAACGATAGAAAAGCCCAGACAGGCGCGGGGCGGCATACCACCGGGAATCAGAATACAATCCAGTTCGTTCTTTTTGCAAAACGCTTCCAGCGCACCGCCGGAGGTGATGGCCAGAAGTGTTGCGCCGCGTTCAAGGGCCTGCCGGGCAGCGGCCAGCGTTTCCTCTGTATTGCCGGAGTAGGAGCAGGCAATGACCAGCGTATCGGGCCCCGCGAAGCCGGGAAGCGAGTACTCTTTATTGACCCAGAACGGGATTTTAAGGTGGTCGGCAGCGTAGTTTTGAACGATAGAGCCGCCAATGCCGGAGCCGCCAAGACCGCTGAGAATAATGTTTTGAAAGTCGCGGGTTGGCGTGCGAAATTTATATTGCCGTCCAATCGACATTGCCCGTTGCAGCTGCTCCGGGAAATTTTGTATAAGCTGATCCATCTCCATAATCGTGGCCAAACATAATGCAACCGGCGCACAAGGCGAAGCTTTCGCCGAAGAAATTTTGGTTAAAAAAGGTTATGCTATTCATTTCCGCAACTGGCGGTGGCAAAAAAAGGAGATTGACCTCATCGCTTCCTGGGACAATCAATGGGTTTTTGTGGAAGTAAAAACGCGCAGCGGCAACCTTTTTGGCTACCCGGAAGACGCGGTGGACGCCCGCAAGCGGGCGCATATGCGCGAGGCGGCAGCGGCTTTTTTACTGCAAAACCCCGACGGCTTCCCTACCCTGCGCTACGATGTGGTGAGCATTATTCTGTGGCCGGACAGACGGTGGGAATGGCGGCATTATGAGGATGCGTTTTGGTGATAGCGCGGCGGCTCCATGGCTCACTTTGTCGGCCCCTGTGAAGTTGTAAAGGTGGCCGTGCATAAAAATGATTTTGGATCGTTTAATCCAGATGTTTTTTTTACTTCAAATTTCCACAAAAAACGCAAACAAAAAAGGCCAGCATGGCTGCTGACCGTTTTTCTGTGTTCCTGCGCTGTGCGAAACAGGTATCTTGTATAGCCCGCAGGTATTCCTTTATTTGAGGGCGCCCACAAGGGTACGCTCCTATGGATTGCCGGTTCCGCCCTTTTTGGCTTTGCTGCCGGGTGCGGACTTCTTATACTCGCTTTTCTTTTTGTAGCCTATGGAGGCATATTCATCACTGTCGGAGCCGTATTGGCCCGCTACCTGCTCTGCCGCGCCGAGCATGAAATTATAAACGGCCCACTCGGCTTTGTTGGCCGCGTCGCGAGCTTTATTCAAGGCTATTTCGGCATCCCTTTCGGCGTCGCCGGTGGCTTTAAGGGTCGCCTGGAGCGGGGCAATGTTTTTGGGGTCAAATTCAAGGCGCTGCGGCTTGTAGGTGGTTATCTTGCTCAGCGTGGTGAGGCCGTCGGTGGCTTTTTGGAGAAGCTTGGGACTAACGCGTTTTGCCTGAGTGCTTTTTACGGGCATGATTGAAAAGAGGTTTTAAGAATACGGGATAAAAATACGGCTTTTCGGTATCCGCAAACACTTTCCTGCTTAAAAATATTTCTACTTCGGAAGAGAAAGATGTTAAAGCGTCCTGCTAAGGCTATTGGATGATGTGCAAAGGTTGTGAGACAGCAGGCAAAGAATCTTCGCCTGCCAGCGAAGTTTCTTTGCAAAGCGAAAAAGAATGCCGGATGCAGTGCGAAGAAGCTTCGTACCACTGCGAAGAAGCTTCGTACTCCTGCGAAGAAGTTTCGTATTCCTGCGAAGAATGCCGGACGGCCTGCCCACAAACGTGCGCCCTTATCCCCGCTTCTTTTTTCCTGCTTTCTCCCCCGCAAACAGCCCGGCCACGTATTCTTCATACAGCGCAAACAGATGCTCCATGCGCTTTGCTTCCGTAGCAAATGCGCTGCCATAGGCTTTGTCCACTGCGCGGTCAAGCGCCTCGTGGGCTTTGGCCAAAAGGGGCGGCATGGCTACCGGGTCATACAAATCGGCAAGGGAAGAATGGGGGAACTGCGCCCGGGCATCCAACACGCCCTGCGCAGCGGCCTCAATAGAAGCAACGGCTCTGGTGGAAGGCGCTTTGGGCCAGGGAAAGTTGTTGTAAACAATGGTGTTGGAGTAGCGAAAATCGCTTTTCAGCCTTCCGCAAACGGCGCGCACCCACGCCATGTGCATGGTAGAGGTGATGATGCCGAAATGGTAAAGCGTAGCGTTGGGAACCAATTGCACTGTATTGCTTGCAACGATCTCTTTGCTCAAGAAAGCGACAGGTATATACCTTCTTCGCTCCGACGAAACCTCTGGAATAGCTAGATAATCAGATTCTGGTTGCGCTATCTGTGCAAACAAAGTGGGCGTGGCTGCTTTCTTGTTAGTGGCCTCTGCTTTGCTCTCTAGCCGCATTTCCTTTACAGCTTGAACCCGCTTCTTTACTTCAGCTAACCGATTAAGTTCGGCAGGAGAAATCTCTTTCAGCCAAAGGCAGTAGCGGAAGTGGCCTTGAATAAAATCGGAGCCGCTTACGAAAGGCCGTATCCATTTATCAGCGGCGGGTTCTTTTACCAGAAATTCATTCTTCTCCTTTTCATCTTCAAAAAGGAAGTACCCGCCATCTGTGGGTTTGTTTCCCCAAATCATTTTAGGCACGTTGCTAATCGGGGAAGAGCGAGTAACAACAACAACATCAGGAGCATCTATCAAGTACGGATTGATGTTCTTTACAAGCACGCCGTGCGCTTCTCCTTTGCTGTCTTCATACTCAAAGAGTAGCTTGTTATCTGGGGCATTTTGCTCGTTGGAAAACCCGATGATTACAACATGAACAGCGGCATTACCCTGTGCTTCATTTTTCCAAGAAAAAGTGCGGTGTGCAAACGTGATTTTGACGTGATAGCGGTTGAATAATTCCGTCCAAAGCAATCCCACCTGTTCTCCCTGCGAAATAGAATTAGTAGAAACAAAAGCACACACGATAGTGCTTTCACGGGGCAGCGCAGAGAGATACTTTGCAGCAACCACATACCACGCAGATACATAGTCCAGCACACCGTATCCCTGCATGCCAGCAAATACGAAGGCCATATCCGCCTTCTGTTCGCGTGTTTGGTAATGATGCCCGATAAACGGCGGGTTGCCCAAGATATAATCGTAGTGCAGCGTTGGCTGTTTAGGTAACCCCGCTTCGCGCTCTAAGAGCGCGAAGCGCTCGGCGATGTTTTTTGAAAAATTTTCCGCCTGCGGCGGCAGTTTTTCGGCGCTTTTTTGAAGCATTTCCTGCCAATCTATCCGCAGCGCGTTTCCATGCACAATGGTGGCGGCTTTTTTCAGGGGCAGGCGCGCAAAATACTGCCCGAATTCCTGCGAGATAATCATGTTCATCTGGTGGTCTATCAGCCACAGCGCCACCTGCGCAATCTGCGCCGGGAACTCCTCGTACTCAATGCCGTACATCGCGTCCACGTCTATCCAAATGATGTCGCGCACATCCAGAAAGCCTTGTCCGTTTTGGTTCATGGCGCGCAGCACGGCAATCTCCAAAAGGCGCAGCTCGCGGTAGGTGATGACCAGGAAATTGCCGCAGCCGCAAGCCGGGTCTAAGAAGCGCAAAGAAGCCAGCTTTTGGTGGAAGGCCACCAGCTTTTGGGCGTTGCGTTTGGCCTTCTCAAACTCCATCCACAAGTCTTCTAGAAACAAGGGGCGGATGAGCTTCAGGATGTTCTTTTCGCTTGTGTAGTGTGCGCCGAGGTTGCGCCGTTCCTGCGGGTTCATCACGCTCTGGAACATAGAGCCGAAGATGGCGGGCGAGATCAGGCTCCAATCCAGATAGCAGCATTGCAAGAGCGCCGCGCGCATGGCCGTGTCAAAATGGGCAATGGGCAGGATTTCCTCAAACAGCCTGCCGTTCACGTAGGGGAAAGCCGCAAGTTGCTCATCCAGATTTTTAAAGCGCCGTTCCTCCGGCGTGTTCAGCACCTGAAACAGCTCCGAAATGCGGGCGGCCAAGTCGGAGCCATCTTCTGCGGTGCGCTCCTCTATATAGTCTTGAAACTGCTGCCGCTGGAAGATGGTGGTGTCTTCGGCGAACAGGCAAAACAACATGCGCACCAGATACACTTCCAGCGCATGGCCCGTGTAGCCAATGGCCTTTAGCCGGTCATGAAGCTGCCCCATCAGGGCGGCAGCCTTGAGGTTTACGGGGTCCTGCTCTTTGTAGGCGCGCTTCTGATAGCCGGCGATAAAGCCAAAGTGCTGCACGTTTTGCACCAGCGCGTCGAGGGTGAACTCCACTACGCTTTCCGCCTCCAGATCGTGCAGGCGCAGCGTGTGGAAGTCGGAAACGAGGATATAGCGGGGAAGCTCGTGGGCCTTTACTTTTTGCAGGTAGTCTTTGGCCTGTTGGAAGGCATCGTCCAGATTTTTGCCCCGGCTTTTCATTTCCACCAGCAAGGTGCCTTTCCAGAAAAGGTCGATGTAGCCGTTGCCGCCGTCGAGCTTTTTCACCTTCTCTTCAAACGTGGCTACTTTCTTTCGGGAGATGCCGAAGACGTTGAAGAAGTCTATTAGAAACGGTTTGGCGTCGGCTTCTTCGCGGGTGGTGTTTTCCCATTCCTGGGCGAAGCGGGCTGCGCGGTCTTTGATTTCGTTCCAGCTAAGGGCCATAGGCGACAAGGTAGGGCGTCGTAACCGACTTAACCAAATTGGACGCAGGGCCTTACCGGCAAAGCGGAGGGCGCGATTATCGCCGCTTTCGGTTTATCATTGTTCTCGGTTTACCCAGTCGGAAGTGTGGACGGATTACCGGCGCAGCGGCCTTCCGCAACTCCTGCCTGCTGCGGGGAACTACACAAGTGGTGTCCTCCCGCGCAGACTGCCTTACCCTTTGGACGAGCGGGCATACAACGGAAAGAATGTACCCTCCGGCAGCGCTGCCACGAACAGGCTCTGGTGGGATAATTAAAGGGCAACGGGGAATTTGTTTTCTGAATCTCACCCGGCTATTTAGGATATTCCAACTCTGCGATTACTTTTGCCCCCGAAATTCAAATCCCCCCAAAACCATGAAGAAACTCACGCTTCTTTGCAGCGCCGCAGCGCTCGCCCTGTCCCTCACTTCCTGCAGCGACAGCAAAACCGAAACCGCCAAAACGGAGACCACCGAAACAACCATGGCCGCGCCTTCGCCTGACCCGATGGCAACACCCGTCCCTGCACCTGCTACAGCTCCTATGGCCCACAGCGGTGTGCTGATGATGAACGGCAAAATGATGGCCGCGAAAGACGGCAACGTGATGGCGATGGACATGGACATGACCATGGACGACGGCACAATGGTGATGAAAGACGGCTCCATCAAGATGAAGGACGGCAAGATGAGCAAAATGAAGGACGGCCAGATGATGGACATGACCGGCGGAATGCCTCACTACCACAACGGCGTCATGATGAAGGACGGCAAGATGATGGCCATGAAAGACGGCAAAACAATGCCGATGGACAAGGACATGACGCTGGACAACGGCACGATGGTGATGAAGGACGGCAGCACCAAAATGAAGGATGGCGCTATGGGCAAAATGGCCAACGGCGAGATGATGATGCAGGACGGTGAGATGATGCACATGCAGTAAGCAAACGCTTCCCGCTTTTCAAAAGAAAAAGGCCCGCACGCTGTGTGGGCCTTTTTCTATTTGGGTTTAAGTAGCTCTCCCCTACTTCTTCAAATACTTCTCTAACCACTGGTCTTGTTCCCACAGCACGTGTAGGATGTTCTCCTTCGCCATGTAGCCGTGGGCTTCTTTGGGCAGCAACACCATCCGCACCGGCGCACCGAGGTTTTTTAAGGCTCCGAAGTAACGCTCCGTCTGAAGCGTAAACGTGCCGGGGTTGTTGTCGGCATCGCCGTGAATCAAGAGCAGCGGGGTTTTCATTTTGTCGGCATTCATAAACGGCGACATGGTGTTATAAATCTGCGGCACGTCCCAATAATTGCGCTGCTCGCTCTGGAAGCCAAAGGGCGTGAGCGTGCGGTTATACGCACCGCTGCGGGCAATGCCACAGGCAAAAAGGTTAGTGTGGGTCAACAGGTTGGCCGTCATAAAAGCGCCGTAGGAATGTCCGCCTACTGCTACCCGCTTCCGGTCAATGTATCCGCGCTGGTCAAGCGCATCAATTGCCGCTTCGGCATTGGCCGCCAGTTGGGGGATAAAAGAATCGTTTGGCTCGGTGGTTCCTTCGCCGATAATGGGGAAAGCGGCATCATCCAGAACGGCATAGCCTTTGGTTACCCAATACACAAAAGAGCCGTAGTAAGGAAACGTAAAATCGTTGGGGTTCTGCGTGTTCTGCCCTGCCGTTGATTTGTTTTTGTATTCGGCAGGATACGCCCAGATAAGCAAGGGCAGCTTCTCCTTCGGCGCTTTCGGGTCGTAGCCTGCGGGCAGGTACAGCGTTCCGGTCAAGTCCACACTGTCTTTGCGTTTGTAGTGAATCACTTCTTTGTGAACACCGCTGAGCGCGCCAAACGGATTGGCAAACTGCGTGAGCGGAACGGCTTTCCCGGTGCGGATGTTGCGGACGGCGTAGTTGGGATAGCGGGTCGGAGATTCTTCCACCACCAGCACCTCGCCTTTGCGGATGTCCAGAATGTCGTTCAGGGTTTCTTTCGAGTCCTTGAGCTTAGAGGTGTAGAGGCGCTTCTTTTGCAAGGTCTTCATGTCCATCTCGTCAATGAACGGAAACTGCCCGTCTTTGGTAAAGCCTTTGCCCATCAGATATGCCCTGCCATCTTCAATCTCTATCACGTCGCGGCCCCAGGCGTTGCGCGCGGTTTGGAAGTTGCCGGGGTTGCTGTACTCGTCTTGATAGTTGCGGTCTGCCATCAACTGTGAAACGCCGGTAGCGGGGTTCAGCAGATAGCTGCGCTGGCTGCGCGTGTCGTACCAGCTATCCGTAACAACGGCAACGGATTCATTTCCCCACTCAATGCCTTCATAGCGTTGAACGGTTTTGAAAAGCGGTTTTGGATTTTGAGAAAACGGTGCTTCCCATGTAAACAGCGCGTCGCGGAATTCTACTTTCTGCGCCGGGTCGCCGCCGTCTAAAGCCTCGGCATACACCAATGTAGCGGGTGCATCATCGCGCCAATCCAGACTGCGCTTGCCCTTCCGCACGGCAGAAAAACCTTTGGGCATTACCTCCGTGAGCGGCACTTCATTCACCACTTTCACTACGGCTCCGGCTGCATTGTACACCGTCGTCGTCATGGGGAAACGACCCAGCGGAACGATGTAGGAATAAGGCCGCTGCACCGTCGTCAGCATCAGGTATTGACCGTCGGGGGAAAAGCTCATGCCGGTGTAAAGCCCTGCTTCCTTTACCATTTGCACCTCCCCGGAGAGTGGCACTTTCACCAGCGAGGCGCGCATCAGGGTTTCAAAATTGGCTTCGTCCATCGGGTTTTTCAGCAAGTCCTGATACGTCCGGTTTTGCGACACTTTTCCATCCGAAACAGAAACCGTAGGCCCGGCAGGCAGGGAGCCTTTTGCATTCAGCAACGCCGGACGAGCCTGAGGAAGCTGCCGCACCAGAAGCGCATCCGAGCTTTTGTACCACACATAAGGGCTGCCCAGATTGGCGTTGAGGTTATCGGGCGTAAGGGCGCGGGCGGTAGCCGTAGCGAGATCCAGCACCCACAATTGCACACCTTTGTCGGTGGTATGCGTGAAGGCCAGCTCCCTTTCGTCGGGCGAAAAGCTGAGGTAGGTAATGCGCAGATTCTGGGGCAATCCCGTTACCTGCATTTCTGTTTTGGCGGTGCGCTTGCGGATTTTGAGGTTGTTGATATAGCTCACCGTGCTGCCGATATTGGTTACCGGATTTACGCGCAGCCCGGCCAGCTTCATCTCTTCTTGGTTCAGGTCTTCCAGCGATTTATAGGTGGGCCGGTAAGCGAAAATCATCCACTCCTTTTTGCTGTCCAGAAACACCGATGGGGGCCGGTTATAGTCGGCCAGTTGCAGGATTTCCGCCGGTGGCTTTTGGTAGGTAAGGGCTTCCTGCGCCTGCACAGCAGTTGTGGAAAGCAGCAGAAAAAGAAGGATGTGCTTCATTTAGGAAGATGTTTTGGGGAAGGTTTCAAAAGTAGCGACAAAGGATACGGTTTCCCCACAGCCGCTTCGTATTCGCACGGGCATGGAGTTTATTCTAAGTTGAGGCACGTCTGAGACGGCTTTCCCCATCCCTATAAACCCCTACCCTATGAACACGCTTATCCAAACCGACCTTGCCCAAAAGCTGGAACTTTTCGGCACACAGGCCTGCCAGGCCGACCCGGCAAACTTTGATGATTACACGATTAAAGACGTAGAGAACGCTTTTGTTCTCAAGATAAGTTCCGCCAGAAAGTGTATGGCTTTTCAGACCGCGAAGAACATGGAAGAGCGACTGAAAGCGCAGGCATTTGAAGTGTCTAAAACAGCCATTTGCCTCGGCTACGGATCCTATATCTGTTTGGAGTTTACGGTGGAGAAAGAGTAGGCGCGCATCTAAACGCGAACGCCTTGAAATCTGACCACGAAAAGGACAACTTTCAACCTTACGGACAAAGAAAAACCCGCGATTTTCGCGGGTTTTTCTTTTGGTACTCTGTGCCCAGGAATGGATTCGAACCATCACACCTTACGGCGCCGCCACCTGAAGACGGTGCGTCTACCAATTTCGCCACCTGGGCTTTCGCAATTGGGGAGCGCAAAAGTAAGTCCGACGCGCAATTTTCCAAATTCTTTTTTCGTCCTTCACAGCGCCAGCAGGCTACATCCGCGTAGTGCGGAGTGGTCTAATCGGCCTGCCACTTCAAAAGTGCCGTTGGCGTGAACGCGGCCCAAATCTTCCGTTGCCAGAAACGCGCAGGATTGTTGGTTGGAAAGGTCAACGATGTTAAGCGCGCCGCTGCCTTCCATTGTGACGCACAGCGGGTCCTGCACCTCGCGCACGAGTGCGCGCATGGTGGACGAAGGCGTGAAAATCCCTTCGCCATTGCTATACGCCTGCGATAACATCTCGGTCATGCCGTATTCGGAGTGAACAGCGGAGAGAGAAAAAGCGTCTTTCAAAATCGTGTGCACTTCGTGGCGCGTCAGCTCTTTTTTCCTGCCTTTCATGCCGCCGGTTTCCATCACAATTGTATGGTGCAGGGGCATGGGAAAGGCTTCTGCAAAATCCAGCAGCGCAAAGGTGACGCCGAGCAAAAGCGTCTTTTGGCCGCGCACTTCGCATTCCCTCAAACGCTCGGCCAGTGCGGCGTGGTCGTACAGGAAGAAGCCGCTTTCCGGGTGATTGCTTTCCCGCACCAAAGCCTCGGCCATGTACACCAGCGAACTTCCACTCCGCTCCAGATACGCAGGTAAAAGCGCCAGAATTACCCAATCTTTCGCCGGGCCGTAAGCGGCAGTAAATCCTTCCTTAAAAGACCGCTCATACACCGAAATATCCCGTACAAAATGGCGGCTCGTTTCCGCGCCCGTCGTTCCGCTGGACGTGAAGACGGCGTCAAACGGCCCGTCGGGATTTCCGGTAACAACGGTGTGGGTTTTGAAGAAGGAAATGGGCAGGAAAGGAATGTCCGTTATAGTGGAAACGGCATCGGGTGTGCGGCGCAGGGCACGGGCATAGCTTTGGTATACGGCGCAGCCTTCGTACTGCACATGGTACAGTGCCAGCGCCGCTTTTTCAAAATCCTCTTTTTTCATTTTTCCTTAGAATCCCCGCCGCCTGCTGCGCCTTAATTTTAAAACATGAATCTGCACAAAACGCTTCTGGTTGTCGGTCTGTCGCTGGTGTTTTTCTCCTGTAAGAAATCGGCTTCCTCCAGCATCAAGCCCCAAATCAGCAACCTGCAACAGTCGGGCAAAGTGATAAATATTTACCCCGGTAGCCAGGACACGCTTTTGTTCGGCTTCGACTTTAAGGACGGCAATGCCGACATCAACGGCGGGAACGCAAAAGTAGTTTTCAAAAACCTTGTGGACACAGCAGACTCCGCCATTAGCTATCCCTTTCCACAATTCAGCGCAGCACTGGATGCCAACAAAGGCGTAACCGGATCGGCAGTGATTTTCTTAGACGCGACGGCCATTCTTTTCCAGTTCGACGACACCACAAAAACGCGCATCGCCCGCCGCTACGAAATGTATATGGCCGACGACGCGGGCAATAAAAGCAACGTGCTGAAAACGGACTCGGTGTTGATTATTAATGAGCCGTAGCGGGTTAGATGGCGTTGGATAAGGTTCGTGTGTTAGGTTGGATTGACAGAAGTTAATTAAGCCCTGTAGGGGCGACGGTTTGGTGGCTTTTGAGTTTAGAATAAGAAGAGGGAGTCCCGTAGGGACGCAGGTTTGGCCTGACCGAACCTGCGTCCCTACGGGACTCCTTTTAATAAAGAAAGCGTTTTTACCAAACCTGCGCCCCTACAGGGCTGCAAAAAATCTTCTTCGCAAACCGTCAAGATTGCATAAGGACTGAACACTACTATTCACGCCCCAAACGCTTTTATCTCCTCCAAAAGCTTTTCCCGTTCCGTAGCTTTTTTAGCTTCCCACTGTTCCTGCAAAGCCTTTGTGCCTTCCGTTTCGCCCTTCTCTTCCATGAATGCCGCCAGCGAAAGCAACGCATTGTGTTGGTCGTTGAAATCACCTGCATGTTCGGAAAGCTTTTCCAACGGTTTCATCATCTCGGCGATGCCAGCGGCTTCCAATCCTTCGGGCCACAGGTCTTTCACGGTTTTGGAGATGTAATGTAAATCCTTCGCCTTTTTGCGGATTTCATGTAGTTCTTCCTCAGACGGAACATCCCGTGCCAGAATGGTTTGCACCTCGGCCATGCGGTCGGCAAAAAAGGTTTGAATCACCGCTACGGAAAGTGCCATCGGCTCCATCTTCTTCAATCGTCTTTCCAGTTTTGCCAGTATTTCCGGGGTGTAGAAATCGCTGTAAGATTGTTGCGCTTCTTCCTTTCTTCCCGCTAACCAGTCCACGTATTCCGGCACGGGCGGCTCCGCCTTTTGGGCTTTGTGTGTCATGAGTTGTGCGTCGCGGATAGCACCGGAAAGGCGATAAAGCTGCCGGAACTTTTTGGGCAACTCCGGTACTTCTGCCCCACCCGCTTCGCTTAACCGCAGCAAGGCGCGCAGCTTCTTCACCGCCACCCGGAAGCCGTGAATGTTTTCTTCTTCATACTCGGGCGCAATCGTAAAACCTTCCGACACTACTTCGCGCGCGGCTTTGCCGAGTGCTTCGGCAACGAGTTCCTGAGGCCATTCCATACCGGCAGGGGTTATAAAAGCTGTTCCAGTGCGAAAATATTTTTGTTTTCCTTTCCCCCAAAAGCCCGCGCGCCTTTGTTTGGCTTTTCCGGGCGCTCGGCAGCAGCAGTCGCTCCTTCGGTTGCCTTTTCCGCGTATTGGGCTGGCCTTTTCGCCTGTTCGGATAATTAAAAATGCTTTTCCGTTAAGGGTTTCGGGCGTTCGGTGGCCTTTTTCGCCTATTCGGAAGCCTTTTTCGGGCGTTCGGCTAACATTTCCGGACTATGTGTTTGGCTTCCGGGCATCCGAAAAGGGCTTTAAAGTGCTTTTCGCTGAAATCTGTCTTTCCGGGAGAAGCTGGCGTCATTTTTAAATTCCCTCCTTCTTTTCCCTTCCTTTCTTATGTCCATTGGCTACGCCTGCATCAACCTGACGCTCCAGGACAAAGGCATTACTTCCACCAAAGGCATGGTTCGCAAAACATGGCTGGAACGCGGGCTGCCGTATGCTTCGCAACTGGCCTTGCAAAACGTGACGGCCCTGATGCACATTCTGGACTGGAACATCGCCCACGGCATCGGTGTTTTCCGCGTCACGTCCGACCTTTTTCCCTGGCATTCGGAGTATGCGCTGGAAGAATTGCCGGATTTCCGGCTGATACGCGCGACGCTGGAAGAGTGTGGCAAAAAGCCCATTCGCATCACCACCCATCCCGGCCCTTATAACAAGCTGGCGGGTGAAGGACAAACGCTGGAAAACACGATAATTGAGCTGGAAAACCACAGCCGCGTGTTTGACCTGATGGGGCTTGCGCCTTCGCACTACAACAAGATAAACATCCACGTGGGCGGCGTGTATGGCGACAAGCAATTTGCACTGGATCGTTTTGCTCAGAATTTTGAACAGCTTTCCGACGGCCTGCGCAAACGCCTGACCGTGGAAAACGACGACAAAGCCGGACTGTACAGCGTACGGGATTTAATGCCGCTCCACGAGCGCATCGGCATCCCGATTGTGTTTGATTATTTCCACCACAGCCTGCACCCCGATAGGCTTTCAGAAGAGGAAGCGTTCCTTGCGACGTATGGAACGTGGGATGTAAAACCGGTGTTTCATTTCAGCTCTTCGCGCCGCGATTTTGAGGAGCCAAAGGCCCGCCGGGAAGCGCACAGCGACTGGGTTTACGACGAGATAAACACCTATGGCAAGGACGTGGACATTATGCTGGAAACAAAGATGAAAGAGAAGGCGCTGCTGCACTATCTGACAGGCGAAAAGGCTTCTGAAAATCCGGCGTAGAAGCCTTTGAGGGCAATAGGAATGCTGCCGTAAATTCGGCCCTTTCCCGCTCTGGCATGAAGCAAAAAGATCCCTCAATTTCTCCTTCCGACAAAGCCCAACAACTCGTGGATGCCAATCTGCGCAGCCTTTTTGAGCAGGCTCCTGTCATCATGCATGTGATGCGCGGGCCGGAACACCGTTTTGAGTTTTTTCACCCGTTGGGAAAAGCCTTGAGCGGCGGGCGCGACTTCACGGGCATGAAGGTGGCCGAGGCGCTGCCGGAGTATGAGGAGCAAGGCTTTGTAAAGCTCTTGGATGACATCTACCAATCGGGCGAAAACATTTCGCTGCCCGAAACCTACGCGCAAACGCGGCAGCCCGACGGCAGCTTTGTAGAAGGTTATTACGATGTGATTCTCCGGCCTTTCCGCGATGAGACAGGAGCCATAACCGGCATTCTGAACATCTCGGTAGATGTTACCGACAAGGTGTTGGCCCGCAAGAAAGCAGAAGAAAGCGAAGCCGCCCTGCGCCATCTGAAAGATCAGTTGGACCTGAGCATCAGCGCGGGCCGCATTGGTACTTGGCATTGGGACGTGAAGGCCGACGTGCTTTTCTGGAGCAAGGAGCAGGAAGCCCTTTACGGACTGGAAGAAGGCAGTTTTGGGGGACGTTCTGCAGATTTTACCCGCTTTATCCACCCCGAAGACTATGTCCGGATGCAGGCCAAAAACGACGAACGGATTCAAAGCCCGAACCCGGATTATCAGGAGGAATTCCGCATTACCCGGCCCGACGGCGCAGTTCGCTGGATACAGGCCCGGCAACGAAAGCTACTCGACGGAGAGGGAAATCTGACTGCTATCACCGGCATCAACATTGACATTACAGACCAGAAAGAAGCCGGGGAAAGAGTGCTGGAAAGCGAAGCCCGCTTCCGCCTGATGGCCGACGCGATACCGGAAATCGTGTGGGTGACCGACGCCAACGGTAACGGAGAGTTTATGAACAAGCGTTGGGAAGACTACAGCGGCGCAGCCTACGTTCCGAACAATGCCGAAATGGCGCAGACTTTTATGCACCCGGAAGACATTCCTAAAATCATGGGGTCTTTTGGAAAAGCCCTTCAAACAGGAATGCCTTTTGAAGTAGAGCAGCGCAATCTTTCCGCCTCCGGCCACTATCGCTGGTTCCTGAACCGGGGCGTGCCTTACCGCAGTCCGCAAACCGGCGAAATTGAAAAATGGTTTGGCATCAGCACCGACATCCATGAGCGCAAAACCATGGAAAGCGCCCTGCGGGAAAGCCGCAACCAACTGGAGTTTGCTATCGAAGCAACCGAGCTGGGCACCTGGGATTTCAACCCCGCTACCGGCACCTTCAAAAGCAATGCGCGACTGAAAGAGTGGTTTGGATTGGAAGAGGCAGAAGAAATCTCTTTGACCCATGTGCTCGCCATAATTGACGAGGCCGACCAGCCCCGCGTAACAGAGGCCATCGACAAGGCTTTACAGTATGAATCGGGCGGCGTTTACGACATGACCTACACCATTCGCAATCCGCAAACGGGAGCAGTGAGAAACGTGCGCGCGAAAGGAAGAGTGTATTTCAACGAAGAAAAAGTGGCTGTCCGTTTCAACGGCACCATACAAGACCTCACTGCCGAACTGGTGGCACAACGGCAGATTACCGAAAGCGAACAGCGCTTCCGGCAGTTCAGCAACAACATCGCCAACCTGGCGTGGATAGCAGACGGCGAAGGCTGGATTTATTGGTATAATCAGCGGTGGTTTGAGTTTACCGGAACCACGCTGGAAGAAATGCAAGGCTGGGGCTGGAGCAAGGTGCATCATCCAGACCACACAGACCGCGTGGTAAGTTTCGTAAAAGAAGCATGGCACAAGCCGGAACCTTTTGAGCTGACCTTCCCCCTGCTTGGCGCCGATGGAAATTATCAGTGGTTCCTGACGCGCGGTGCGCCCATTCTGGACAAGGACGGAAAAGTGATTCGCTGGATTGGCACCAACACCAATATCCACGAGCAGGTGCTGGCCCAGGAGGCCCTTAAGGAAAGCGAAGCCCGCTTCCGCACCCTGGCCGACAAGTTGCCGCTGCTCATCTGGATGAATTCCCCGGAAGGCGTGTCAGAGTTTACGTCGGCTTCGTGGGAGGAATTTTCCGGCATTGCCGACATCACTGAGGCTTGGCAATGGATGGCGCACCCGGATGACTGGGAGCGAATTATGGAAAACTGGGCAATGCATTTTGCCGCCGGGCTGCCGTTCCGCCAGGAGGTGCGCATCCGCAACAAACACGGCCAATACCGCTGGCACAACTCCATCGGCGAGCCGATAAAAGACGCCAACGGCAACATCATCAAGTGGATTGGCGCGCTTACCGACATCCACGCGCAGAAAACTTTTGCTGAAGCCCTGGAGCGGCAGGTAGCCGGGCGTACGGAAGAGCTTGCCAAATCTAACCGCGAGCTGGAACGCTCCAACGAAGACCTCCAACAGTTTGCCCACGTAGCAAGCCACGACCTGAAAGAGCCAGTGCGCAAAATCATGGTCTTTGCCAACATGCTGGACAGCGCCGACGGAAAGGGCCTCTCCGAACGCGGCAGGATGAGCCTGGAAAAGATTCAGAACGCTGCCGAGCGAATGATGGGCATGATGAATGGCATACTGACCTATGCCCGCCTGAGCGCCGTAGACCAGACGATGGAGCCGATTGATTTAGAAGAAGTAATTCGCAATGTGGAAGCCGATCTGGAGTTGCTGATGGAGCAGAAATCGGCCACCATTACAAGGGTTCAGTTGCCGCAGGTGAAGGGTACACCGGTTTTGATTTACCAGCTCTTCTACAACCTGATTAACAACGCGCTGAAGTTTAGCCGGGCCGACGTCCCTGCCCACATCACCATTACCAGCGCTCCCGCAGAAAATGGTATGGTTGTGCTCACGCTTTCCGACAACGGCATCGGCTTTGAGCAGCAATACGCCGATAATATTTTCAAGACTTTTACGCGGCTCAATACCAAAGACAAGTACGAAGGAACCGGCCTCGGCCTTTCGCTGTGCAAGAAAACAGTGGAGTGGCACGGCGGAACCATCCGCGCCGAAGGGAAAGAAGGCGAAGGCGCGACGTTTGTGTTTACGCTGCCGGTGGTGGGATAAAGTGCGGGGAACCATGTAAATCTAAAGGCAGACTTTAGATTTGCATGGATGGTGGACAGATTTGCCTGTTCATTCCGGCTTTTTAGAAATTCAGGAAGCGTTTGAGGAGTTACAAGTTCACCTTCTATTCCACCTAACCATGAAATACGTTCTTTTTCTCCTCGCTCTTTGCATCAGTATTTCTGTGCAGGCGCAGAAAATCCGGTTCACCGATACGTCTAATAAGTGGTCTTTGCTTGTTACAGGGCCGGATGCATATAGCGCTCTTGGTGCTGCTTCTTATAGTGGCGACACTATTCTTTACGGCAGGAAGTACAGTGTATCTACAAACGGTATTCCTTTCGTGCGAGAAGATACAATCACAAACAAGATTTACTACTTATCTGACACAGGAGAACATGTTTTCTTTGACTACAACCTACAACTGAACGATACCTTCTCGGTTGTAGCCCAATATGGTCAAGACACGACAGACACAGTGCATATTAGGCATGTTGTACAATCAATTGACTCCATTCAGTTGGGCAATGTGTACCATAAAGTTTGGAAAATGAATTGTGCTGGTTCAATTTCTTGGGGCGGTTGTGCAGACTACACATTCATTGAAGGCATTGGTACCACATCAGGGCCAAGTTTTAATATTTTTCCACTGTTTTTTGAGGGCTGTACGCAGATTCGGTGTTTTTCCTCTAAAGGCGTTTATCCTACTTGCGCTCCTTCTGTATGGCTTCCTTGTGGTGGAGTACCGTTGGGTGCTTTCAACCCTATGCCTGTTTCTTGGTTTGACAACACCACAAGCTGCAACTACACGCAAGGCGTGGATAACGCTTCGCTCACCGCCGCCCCCACGCTCTTCCCCAATCCAAGCGACAAAAACGTCGTCCTGCGCATTCCGGTCCAAATCTCAAAAGCGGTTTTGCAAGTAATGGATATGAGCGGGCGTGTGGTGCTGCAACAGAAAGTAGAAGGCGGCAAGGACTTTCCGCTTCACCTTTATCTCCAACAACCGGGCGTTTATCTCTACACCGTTCAAAACGCACAAAACGGCCAACGCTGGACGGGGAAATTTGTGTTCTAAAAAGGAAGGTTATTTCCCTTTAGAGAAAGACTGTTTTTTGTGCGCTTGATTCTACACCCGCTTCCCCTTTCCTGAATTATTTTCGCCCCGTATGCGCTCCGCCCAAACTGCTCCTTCCCGACTGTCTTTTGAAGATTTCAAAACCGGCGTGCTGGCCGACTACCGGCTGGCGATGGCTTCCCGCGAAGCCTCGCTGATTGGCCGCCGCGAGGTGCTGACCGGCAAAGCCAAATTCGGCATCTTCGGCGACGGCAAAGAACTGGCGCAAATCGCGGCTGCCAAGTGCATGAAGCCCGGCGACCTGCGCAGCGGCTACTACCGCGACCAGACGCTGATGTTCGCCACCGGCATGAGCGACATGGAGAAGTTCTTCTCGCAACTCTATGCCAATCCCGATGTGGAACACGAGCCGTCCACCGCAGGCCGCATGATGAACGGCCACTACGGCACGCGCTGGCTCGACGACAATGGCGACTGGAAGAACCTCATGGAAGGGCCGCAGTCTTCGTCGGATATTTCGCCTACGGGCGGGCAAATGCTGCGCGCGCTGGGACTAGCGTTTGCGTCTAAATGCTACCGGCAGATTCGCGCGCTGCAAACGGGTTTTGAGAAGTTTTCCAACGGCGGAAACGAAGTGGTTTTCTGCACCATCGGCGACGCCTCTACTTCGGAAGGCCACTTCTGGGAAACGATGAACGCCGCTGCGGTGCTGAAGGTTCCGCTCGCCGTTTTTGTGTGGGACGACGGCTACGGCATCTCCGTTCCGCGCAATCTGCAAACCGCGAAAAACTCCATCAGCGAAGCCCTCAAAGGCATGACCTACGAGGAGAATCTGGGAGGTATCCGCATCCACACGGCCAAAGGCTGGGACTACGCCGGGCTGGTGAATACCATTCAGAAAGGCATTGACGAAGTGCGCGAAACGCACGTTCCCGCGCTGTTCCACATTCAGGAAGTAACACAGCCGCAGGGCCACAGCACGAGCGGCTCCCACGAGCGTTACAAAAGCGCCGAGCGGCTGGAATGGGAAAAGGAAATGGACTGCCTCGTGAAGATGCGCCAGTTTATCATAGAGAACGAACTAGCAACGGAAGAAGAGCTCCTCCAAACCGAAAGCGAAGCCAAAGACGAAGCCCGCGACGCCAAGCGCCGCGCGTGGGAAGCCTTCCAAAAACCCATTTTTGCGCTGCGGGAAAAAGCCTTAGAACTGATAAACGCCGTGCTGGCAGAAAGCAATGGCAGCGCGCCCGATTTTTCTTCTTTAATCAACACCCTGCGCACCGCCAAAGAGCCTATTCGCAAAGACGTTTTGCAAACCATTTCGCGGGTGCTGCGGGCGTTTACCAATTCGGCTTCTCCGGCGGTGAAAGCTTTGCGGGAATACGCGCAAAGTCTGCGTGAGGAAGCAGCCCAGCAGTTCAACTCGCACCTTCACAGCGAGTCGGCGCAGAACGCGCTGAAAGTTCCGGTAGTTCCTGCGCAATACAACGGCGACCAGCAACTGAATGGCTACGAAGTGCTGAACAGCTATTTTGACCAGCTTTTCACCAAGAACCCAGCGGTGATTGCGTTTGGGGAAGATTTGGGCAAGATCGGCGACGTCAATCAGGGCTTTGCGGGCTTGCAGGAAAAGCACGGTGCGGCCCGCATTTTTGATACCGGCATCCGCGAGGCCACCATAATTGGGCAAGGCATCGGCGCGGCGATGCGCGGCTTGCGGCCCATCACGGAGATTCAATACTTAGATTATCTCCTCTACGGCCTGCAACCGCTGAGCGACGATGTGGCGACGCTGCAATACCGCACCCGCGGCGGGCAGAAATGTCCGATTATCGTGCGGACGCGCGGCCACCGGCTGGAAGGTATCTGGCACAGCGGCTCGCCGATGGGGATGATTCTGAACGCGCTTCGCGGGATGTATGTCTGCGTGCCGCGCAACATGGTGCAGGCAGCGGGGATGTACAACACGCTCCTCAAAAGCGACGAGCCGGGACTGGTAATAGAATGCCTCAACGGCTACCGCCTGAAAGAGCGCGTGCCGCAAAATCTTCTGGACTTTACCGTGCCCTTTGGCGTGCCGGAAGTGGTGCAGGAAGGCGACGACATCACCATTGTTTCTTACGGCTCTACCCTGCGCGTGATTGCCGAAGCGATGACGCAATACTTAGAACCGGCGGGCATTTCGGTGGAACTGATAGACGTGCAAACACTTCTTCCTTTCGACGTGAACGGAACGATTGTGGACAGCCTGCAAAAAACGGGTCGCGTGTTGTTCATTGATGAAGATGTTCCCGGCGGCGCAAGCGCATACATGTTCCAGCAGGTGATAGAATTGCAGGGCGGTTACCGCTTTTTAGACGCGCAACCACGCACACTTTCCGCCAAAGCCCACCGCCCGGCCTATGCTACCGACGGCGACTATTTCTCTAAACCCAATGCGGAGGAGATTGCCGAGGCGGTGGAAAGCATGATGGCGGAGTAAAACCTTTGTCCAACGCTACCCGGGAGAAAGGCGCATTTCTCTATCCGGGCATCTTTGCTGTCACCCGGTCTTTTAAGGAAGGGCTGGTTGGGTGGCCCGGTTTTAAGCTCTTCACAGGAAAGTTAGATTCAGCAAGTAGCCGGAAACTCTTATGCACGCAGATTTTGACCCCGCCAAAGGAAGAGGCAATAGAATCTTCGGCCTGTGTGTTTTATTGGCAACGCTGGCCGGAATGGTGTGTCTGCTCCTCAATCCCTACGTGTGGTTCGACGAGGCCGGGCAGTTTTTTATCTCGCTCGGCGTCAGCCACTGGGCGCCGCCGTTCTCCGACTGGCGCACTTTCCGGGATATACTGGCGGAGAATAATCGCTACCTGTTTGACCCGGTAGGCTTCACCTTGCTGCTGCGCCTCTGGGCCGAAATCAGCACCGAAACGGTGTGGCTGCGCCTGCTGCCTTTCCTCGGTTTTCTGGGGATGTTGGGAACGGCGTTTCACTTGTTGCGACGCATGAAAGTGCCGCGCGCAGCGGCGTTTCTTCTGATTTGCCTTTTCGCTTCCTCTCCCCTGCTGTATCAATATGCGGCGGAGTTGCGGCCTTATAGTTTTGAGGCGTGGGGCGCCTTGTTTGCGCTGGTGGTTCTTTACGATTATATGCCGCAGCGGTCGCTGTGGTGGAAGTTGCGCACCGGTCTTATCATGGCTTTTTTCCTGTGGATGCGCTACCCCTTTGCGCTGGTGGCGGGGCTAACGGCGTTCACACTGGGTGTCAAAATCCTCATCCAGAAGAAGGACGAACTCTGGAAAGGTTTTGGGGTGTATCTGTTGCCGCAGGTGCTTTCCGCAATTTTGATTTACGTCTTTTGCATCCGGCTTCAGCCGCTGAGCCACAATGTCCCGGTCTATGCACAGGCCGCAACGCTGCGCTACGGCGGAGGCTTTCTGCGCCACCCGTGGACGCTGTTTTACCACCTCGCGCTGCTGGGGTTCTACTTTGTTTATCCGTTCCGGGAAGGGTTTCGCTACCCCAAGCGGTTCAGCCGGTTTGCCTTGTTTGCCTTCCTGCTTTTTTTCGGGTGGAATATCCTTTCCATCTTCGGCCTGATTCCTTCCGACCCCGACACGCGCTGGGCCATTGCACTGAATGCGATTGCCATGATGGCGCTGGTTCTTGCGCTCGCCGCAGGTCTTTCCAAAGTGCCGCCGCGCTTTAAGTGGCTGGCCTATGCACTGCTCACGGTGCTGGCGCTCTACCGTCCGGCGCTGATGACGTGGCGCTGGAAGGCCGGCGACGCAGCGCATTTCCGGGGAGATGTTTTTGTGCGGGAATTGAGCCGCGTAGCAAATAGTGTGCAGGAGCCGGTTTGGTGTAGCTATTTCGCTACGCCGGAAGTGAAATATCTCTACGAATACGGCGCGCTGCGAAGCCAGCAAGAAGCCGCACGCTACCCTTCCCACTTCGTGCTGCTGCCGAAGAAAGGGGAGTTTGACTCCCTTCAAAAGCTGCCACTTCTTCAGAAAGTTTTGTGGATAGACAGCCCCGGACGCTATACGCGCACGGGCCGCTTTGCCTGCGAGCGTTGGAACGGCAGCCCGGTATTTTTCCGGCTGTGGCGGGTAAAGTGAGACGAAAGATGAAAGACGAAAGAGGGCGTTGCAACGAACGCTGATTTTGCATCCCGGTTACGGCCTTTTGGATACGGCGGATTTGAAGAAGAACCGGCGGATTGGCGTAGAGAAACAGGGCGGGATAAGGCCTTCCCAAAAACAGAAACACCTGCGAAAGCCCGAAGCCCTGACAGGTGTTTTTCATTTCTTTCCACACGGTGTTTCTATATGCCCGGCGGGGTGGCAGGCGCATTGCTACCGCCGCCGCGGCGTGCCAGCAGGTCGTTGTAGCGGTCTATAATGTTGTTGATAATGCCCAGCGCGGCCGGCCACGGCGCGGCCCCGCGCGAAGAAACATGCAGCGCTGCCACACGGTCTATCAGGGTTTTAAAGGCCGCCTCTGCCGCGGGGCGCAGTTCCGTCAGCGTGGGGTCGTCGCCCGCGTTGGGGTTTTCCGCGTCGCGCGCGTCAAAAGCGGTTTTAAAAGCCGCCTGGGCATTGGAGAGTTCCGTCACTTCTGTGGTCAGGCCCAGCGTCGCAATCTCGGCGGCCACCACGCCTTGCAGGTCTGCCAGCAAAGAACTAATGGCCGCCGACTCGGCGGTATAGTCCAGCGAAGCCACCGCTCCGTAGGCATCCAGATAATGCAGAATGCGCTGGGCAGCAGCCTTGCGGGCCGGGTTGGAGGAAAAGGAAAAGCCCCGTGTTACGCCGCTGATGCAATACACCGAATCGTCGCGGCGCATATCTGCTGCGGCTACCAACGGCGTGTTCATGGACGATCTGGACGTAAGAAATTCCACATCCATCGGCGCGCGGGCCGCTGCCAGGGCATTGGTTTCGGGCAGAATCTGAGTGCGGTCGGCAGCAGCGATTACGGTGTTGCTGATGGCCGTTATGGTATCGGTAAAGATGGAAAGCAGGTTGGCAACAGGCAGGCGGGTGAGGTCAATGGAGTGACGAAGAGACATGATGGAAGAAGATTTGGTGCCGTAAATGTAGCGGGAAGTTTTGTGAATTGCAATTTCCGGCCCGGCGTATCCTAAACAGCCTTTCGGGCATTTTACCAATGCCCGCCCGGAACAGGGGTCCGTTAATTTCTTTAACAGGAAAGCCTCCCAACAATCTTGGGAAGCTTTCGGATATTCCTGGTTCTAATACCATCCTCTTCGGAAGGTTTCGGATAATCCCGGTTTTAATACCACAAGGTTGGGAAGCCATCGGACATTTCCGGTTCCAATACCAACCTCTTGGGAAGGTTTCGGGAACGTCCGGTGGGTTCTCAACTTTTTAAAGCCCATTTTGTGCGTTCATGCTTCACAAACGCTCTTTTTCATAGTTCCATTTAATGTCTTCTGGAATTTGCTCCCAAACATGGTCAGGAATACCAGGTTTCCGCTTATCGAACACTTTCTTGTTGTTCTCCCAAATTGTTAGGTAGTCCCAATACGCCAAAAAGAAAGTTCCTTCGTGTACAAAGTCCATCCACCCTTCAGCAATTAACTGATAGTTGTTAAAGAGTGCAATTCCCGAGAAATTTTCGGCTCGCCCATCTAGGAAACTGGTATCATGTCCCTCAATACAACTGTCCGACCAGTCAAACTTTAAATTGTCTGAAGCGACGCTGTATACCTTTAGGTCAGTCAATAGTTGCTTTTCAACTAATGCACGTAGTTGAGGCCCCATTGAGGTTGAGTATCCTAAGTCTTGATAATTTGGTTGGGGGGTATCCATAGCACAACTCAAAAATAGACACTATTTCCATTAGCATCTCTTACCCTTCCGGCTGCTGCATCCGATAAACCGCCAATGCCCCCGCCCGTTGTAGCGTTCTCGCGGCTCGGCGAAGGCTCCCGTCTTCGTCGCGTTCAAAAAAACCTTTAAAAAAAGTGGGTCATTCCGACGAAGGAGGAATCTCACAGCAGGTGAGTCTCAACGCGAGTGAGATTGCCTTCGGCGAGTGCTTCGCAGTTCCTCCTTCGTCGGAATGACAAACGAGAGGCAGGAATGGCCCATCCCTCACAAAACTCACGCGCCTTTCTCTTCCGGCTTCTGCGAGCGATACACCGCCAATGCCCTACCCGGCTGCAACAAGGCACGGCGGATTTGCTTAGGCGTGAATTGCTGTTTCACAGCCGCTTCCACCGCCGGATAAAAACCTTCCACCACCGCCTTTTCCATTTCAGAAAGCGGGCGCGGCGAGAAGCGCACTTTTTGATACACGCGGTTGAAATCGCGGAACACAGGAGCGTTCAAAGCGGCGTCGGCGTGCGTGGAGAAATCTTCAAAAGAGCCGCGCTTTTCCACCCCCTGCAACGGGCCAGCCGGTAGCGGGCGTCCGCGCGGCCCTGACGCCGGGCAAGGTTTTATCTGCTTTCTACTTCTGGATTTCTACTTCTGACTTCCCTTCCAGATAGTACACATACACCCCCGGAAATTTCTTCCGTTTCCCGGCTTTCCATTGATAATCTTCCGTGCTGGATTCCCCGGCAAGGCGGCGAAGCGTGTGCAGGGAATGCAGCCGCAACACCGACACCGCGCCGTCCCACAACGTACACAGCGGCACGAGCGGCAGCAGATACGTGAGCAACAAGCGGCTCCACCGAAGCGGCCTGATAAACGGCGAGGCGAAAAGAAAAAGAACGGGCATCAGCCCGAAAACACCGCAGAGGAGCGCCAGCCGGTTGCCGCCGCCATCGCAGAAAAGCGCCGCGTTTTTGGAAGCCGCCGTTTCCCGTAAAAGGCTCTTTAAACCGTCTTCGTCGAAATGGTGCAGCGCCGAAAACATGGTGAACACCACGCCTTCTGCTTTGGGCAAATGCAGCGCATCCACCGATTGCCGCGCACCGCGAATCGTCTCCGGGAACCGCGCCCGCAGGGCGTTCCAGGATTCGGGATTGGGATATAAATCGGAAAGCAGCACGCGGACGTTTGGTGTCTTTACCTCTGAAAGCAAACTTTCTATCGGCCCTGCACCGCCGGAAGCAAGGTCAAAAATTTTGGGCTGTTTTTCTTTCCGCAACTTCTCCTCCAACAACGGCACCACCGGCGCATACAGCTTTCCGAGCTTCAGGAAAAAGGTAAGGAAGTCCAGCATTCCGTTGCGAAGCACCGCCGGAAACCACGGGAAATCTTCCCATTCAAAAAGGCAGCGGCGGAGATTCAAAAAAGGTTGGAATGTTGGACAGCCCTTCGGGCGTTGGAATGGCGGAAGCCGTTGGATGCACTCCGTGCGTTGGAGTGTTAGAAACTTTCGGCGGCGGAGCGGTGAAGCTTGCGCGATTTAAAAATAATTCCAACATTCCAACGCGAAGCACTCCAACATCAAAACAGATACATTAGCCGCACGGCCCACAGATTATTATATTGATCGGTGCGGCCAAAGCCGGGATAATAATCCTTGCGGATGGTGAGGAGGGAATACTGGAAACGGGCATTGAGGAAAAGCTTCTTCCACAGGTGCAGACTGCCGCCGGCAATAATATTGATATCGCTTTTGCGGAAAGGATAGGCGTTTGCGTCGAGGTTGATAGAAGAGATGTTGTCGGAGATTTCAATCACCTCATTTGTGCCCACCAGTTGCGAGTAGGAAAGCCCGGCGCCGAAATGGCTTCTACGATGGTCAAAATAATTGAACATCACCGGAATTTCTGCGTAATTCAGATTGATGGCGTAGTTCGTCAGCAGGCTGTCTCCACCCAGTTTTTTTACCACATTGCTGCGCGCGCCTTTTTGAGAGAACAGAATTTCCAGCGAAACCGCCGTGTGTTCGCTCAGCCGGGTATAAACGATGCCGCCCACGTTCAGCCCCACTTTGTGGTAGCCCGCATAGGCGTCGCCGTCCACCTGAGCGAAATTGGTTCCGAGCAGCAGGCCGCCATAAAAAGTGCGGGGAACTTCTTCGAAAATACCTTCCGAACTTTGACCGGAAATTTGTGCAGAAACAGTTGTGCAGCGCATCCCAAACAAAAGCAGCAAAACAATGGCGCGGCCTGCCCTACTTTTAATCATCTTGAATTCTTGCATGACGGAATGAGTTTCAAATATACACCGGCTGTTTTGAGGAAGCTGGAACAAATCTTTGAGGCGGCGGCCTACACCGTGCGCTACGAAAAAGGCACTTTTCAGTCGGGCTGCTGCCTGCTGGAGCACCGCAAAGTTGTGGTGGTAAACCGCTTTCTGCCGGTGGAGGGCCGCATCAATGCGCTGGTGGAAATGCTGCTGAGCCTGCCGCTGGAAACCGCAAATCTTCCCGCCGAACTGCTGTCTTTCTATAACACGCTGCGCAAGGATAAAACGCCTGCCATGCCCGAAAATCCTTAAGCGCCCCGGCAAAAGTCTATGGAAGTTGTTTTCTTGGGAACCGGAACCTCACAGGGCGTTCCGGTCATTGGCTGCCGCTGTGTGGTTTGTGCTTCTACAGACCCGCACGACAAGCGGCTGCGCGCCAGTGTGCTCCTCCGCTGGCCCGAAGACGGCATCGCGATTGTCATTGACACCGGCCCGGATTTCCGCTACCAGATGCTGCGCGAAAGCGTAAGCCGCTTGGATGCCGTGCTGCTTACCCATTCCCACAAAGACCATATCGCAGGGCTGGACGACGTGCGGGCGTTCAACTATCTTCAGCAGGCGCACATGCCGGTTTACTGCACCCGGCCCACGGAAGAAGTGCTGCGCCGGGAATTCGCCTATGCTTTTAAAGTACCCTCCTACCCCGGCGTTCCGCAGATTGACATTCGGCAAATTGACCCCGTGCCGTTTGTGGTGGAAGGAAAGGATTTCACGCCGATTCAGACTTTTCACGCGGGCATGGAAGTGCTGGGATTCCGATGGGGGAACTTTGCCTACATCACCGACGCCAACGAGATTGCCGAAAGCGAAATAGAGAAGCTCTCCGGACTGGATGTTCTGGTGCTGAACGCGCTGCGCCACGAGCCGCATATCTCGCATTTCACGCTGGCCGAAGCAGTGGAACTGGGCTGGAAAACCGGCGCAAAAAAGGTTTTGTTCACCCACATGAGCCACCAGATCGGGCTGCATGCGGACATCAACAAACACCTGCCCAAACACATGGCGCTGGCGCACGACGGACTGCGGGTGGAAGTGTGAATTTTCTTACCTCCACGACTTGCGAGTCGTGGCAATTGCTATTCGTCCCTTTCCCGGACGTGAGGTTCTCGGAAGAAGGAACCGGGAAAGGGTTCAATAGCAACAGCAACGGGTGCAAACCCGTGGACGCGAATGGAAATTGAACAATCCCCTAGCGCGTTCCTACAAAATCCTCTTTCGTCTGGAGACTTTTGTTTTTGGAACTAAACCTTTGGTGCTCCTAATCCGTCCTAGCGCCTACATTTACGACTCCATTTCCCCCAAAACAGCATGAAAAAAGTACTCGCTGCTTCTGCATTTGTGTTTTCCATGGCCGCCGCTACTGCCGCCCATGCGCAGTATGAAAACACCGCTATCAAAACGGGCATGAAGGCTCCAGAACTGGCTTTCAATTCCCCCGAAGGCAAAGAAATCAAGCTTTCCGACGTCAATAAAGGCCGGTATGTACTGGTGGATTTCTGGGCATCGTGGTGTGGCCCCTGCCGCCGCGCCAATCCAAAACTGGTGAGCCTTTATAAAGAGATGAAGGAGAAGAAACTGAAAGGCGCGCCGAAGGGTTTTGAGATTTACAGCGTCTCCTTAGACAAAAGCGCGGAAGCCTGGACAAAGGCAATTGCCGACGACGGCCTTTCCTGGACAACGCACGTGAGCGACCTCGGCGGCTGGCAGTCGCAAGGTGCAGCAGCCTATGGCGTAGCGTTTATTCCGCAAGCTTTTCTGGTGGATCCAAGCGGCAAAATCGTTGGCAAATACATGACCGCCGAAGAAGCCGCACCAGACCTGAAAAAGCTGGTAAAGTAATTGGAATAAATGTGGCAATGTGAAGGAATATGGAGAACGCGGCAATGTACAATTCGTATGCATTGCCGCATTCTCTTATCAGTTACTTACATTTTTCACATGACCGCATTGACTTTCGCATTATCACATTTTTACACATTATCACATTTTTTTTCAGTTTTCCGCATTATCTTCGCGGCCTCAAAAAACCGGCACGGCAAAATCCGTGCGCCAAAAAAGCACCTGATGAAACAAAACCTGCACCCGAAAGAATACCGCACTGTGGTGTTCAAAGACATGTCCAACGAGTATGCGTTCCTGACGCGCTCTACGGCTGCAACGCGCGAAACCATTACTTGGGAAGACGGCAAGGAATATCCGCTGCTGAAAGTGGAGATTTCCCACAAAAGCCACCCGTTCTACACCGGCAAAAACGTACTGGTGGATACCGCAGGCCGTATCGACAAATTCAAGAAGCGCTACGCCAAGAAAGCATAAGCGTTTCCGGCACCTTTTTTCTTTTCTACGCAGCTTCGGCTGCGTTTTTTATTTTCGCAGTTCCCCTTTCTCTACACTCCCTATGCTGCTTGCTTTCCTCGACGATGTCCACTGCCCGAAACTGTATCCTTTTACCCGCACCCGAAGCGCCGCCGACATCCGTTGTGGCATCCTGACCTTGCGGGAACGCTGGGAAAAAACGTTGGGCGCAGAAAAGTCGGTAACGCTTACTGCCGGCGTGCTGCAAAAGCTGTATCCGGCAACACCAACAGACGGCGAGGTGCTCTTGCTGAACAGCCGTTTGCTGGGTGGTGAGGAACTGACAGAAGTTGTAGAGTCGCTTCCCGTTGGAACCGCTCTGCACAATGAAGAAGGCATTTTCCTCGCGGCGCGGCTGCAACAGATGCCCGGAAGCCCCGAAGAAGCGACGACGCAGTTTGCGGCGCTTCCCACAAAAACCTTTGAAGGCGCAGCGATGCTTCAGCACATCTGGAATATTTTTTCGCTCAACGGTGCGTGGATAAAGCACGATTTTGAGCTGCTCACCCACCGGCGGCTTTCCATGCTGCTGCCCGCAGGCGTTATCACCAAAAAGAACGAGCAGATTTTTCTGGAAGAAGGCGCGAAAATCGGGCTGGGCGTGCTGCTGAACGCGGGTAACGGGCCAATCTACATCGGTAAAAACGCCGAGATTATGGACGGCACGATCGTGCGCGGGCCCATGGCGCTGGGCGAAGGCGCGGTGGTGAAGATGGGCGCAAAAATCTATGGCGACACCACGATTGGGCCAGGCTGCAAGGTGGGCGGCGAGATAACCAACGCCGTGTTTTTTGCCAACAGCAACAAAGGCCACGACGGCTATGTGGGCAACTGTGTGGTGGGCGAATGGTGCAATATCGGGGCCGACACCAACGCATCCAACTTGAAAAACAACTACGACAAGGTGAAGATTCAGGAAGACGCAACCAGCAGGCGCGTTTCCACCGGGCTGACATTTTGCGGCCTGCTGATGGGCGACCATTCCAAATGCGGCATCAACACAATGTTCAACACCGGCACGGTAGCGGGCGTTTCCTGCAATATTTATGGCGGCGATTTCCCACCGGCCTATATTCCGTCTTTTAGCTGGGGCGGCGCGGCGGGCTTTAAGACTTATACGCTCGACAAAGCCATAGACGCGGCCAACCGCATGATGGAGCGGCGCGACAAAACCCTTTCCGAAGCAGAACGTCAGGTGCTGACGGCTATCTTTGAAGAAACGGCAGCACAACGCGCAATGCATCACGCCAAAACCGAAAAAGCAGCGGAGTAAACGGCTGCCAAAAGCGGTGTCTGTCCTAATCTTTTGTCCTCCCGGAACGGGAACACAGAAGACGCAAGCCGGTGTTTCCGGTTTCAGAAATGCCCCTCACATACTAAAAAAACCTTTCCCCAAAACCACTTTTTATGAAAAGAAAAAAAATTATTGCCGGCAACTGGAAAATGAACGGTGATGGTGTCTCCAACCGGGCGCTTGTAAAAAAAATTCTCCGCACCGGCGAGGCCATTGAGGTGATTATCGCCCCGCCCTCCGTTTATCTGTCGGACATCCGGAAACTGGTCTATACCCGGTGGGACATGGCCCTGGCGGGGCAGAACTGCCATGCCGAAGCGAGCGGCGCTTTCACTGGCGAGTTAAGCCCGGAAATGCTGAAAGACGTGGGTTGCGAATGGGTGATTCTGGGCCACAGCGAGCGCCGCGAATACCAGAAGGAAGACAGTGCGCTGCTTCTAGCTAAAACCAAAGCAGCCTTGCGTGCGGGCCTGAAAGTAATTTTCTGCTGCGGAGAGCCGCTGGACATCCGCGATGCAGAAAAGCAGAACAAATATGTGGAAAAGCAGTTAAAGGAAACGGTTCTCACGCTTGGGGCGGAGGACTGGAAATCCTTGGTGATCGCCTATGAGCCGATTTGGGCGATTGGCACGGGCCGCACGGCTACGGCGCAGCAGGCGCAGGAAATGCACGCCCACATCCGCAAGGTTATTAGTGACGCGCTGGGCGAAAAAGTAGCGGCGCAAACGCGCATTTTGTATGGCGGCAGCGCGAAGCCCGGAAACGCACCGGAGTTGTTTGCCCAGCCCGATGTGGACGGCGGACTGATTGGCGGCGCGGCCTTGAAAGCAGAGGATTTTAACGGCATTATTGCGGCGGCGATAGCGGCTAAATAATTTTTCCGGGCGGAATTTGGCAGTTTGGGCTGTTTGGCTATCTTTGCGCTCCCAAACGGGAAAAAAGCGGCGTTGGTCAATCGGTTAAGACGCCTCCCTTTCACGGAGGAATGACGGGTTCGACTCCCGTACGCCGTACAGAAAAAAGCAACCGTTGTGGTTGCTTTTTTAATTTTTCCGGTCTCGTCGTACAACGGATAGTATAAGAGTTTCCGAAGCTCCAGATCGTGGTTCGATTCCACGCGGGACCACCAAAAGCCGCTTTCTGAAAAAGGAAGCGGCTTTTTTGTTTTCTAAAAGGCGAAAAGTAAGCACAAATGTTATTACCTTTGAGAGATGCAAAACAGTTTTCCCGCCCGGATAAGTCCCATAGGCAATAGTCAGGGGATACGCCTGCCGAAGGTTTTAGCCCATTCATTGGGCACTACGGACGTTATCTTAGAGCAAACGCCGGAAGGCATTCTGATAAGGCCCGCCGTCAAAGTACCGCCTTTGAGCGAATGGACGGCTATCATGGAGAAAATGAAGATTACGGAGGAACCCGAATGGGACGAGTGGGACATAACCCTTTCCGACGGATTAGCCCCTTATGAAGACTAACTCCATGAACAGCAAAGCCCCCGACTATAAAAAATGGGATATTGTCTTAGCGTCTTTAGACCCTACCATAGGCGCGGAAATAGCTAAAACGCGCCCGGTGCTGATTATCAGCCCGGAGGCGGTTAATCGTTTCATGCGTACCGTTACCGTTATCCCCTTCACGTCCCAACCGAAAGGCTACCCCTTCCGTTTCCCGATCCGATTAGACGGCAAGGCGGGCGAGCTATGTTTAGACCAAATAAAGAGTATAGATAAGAGCCGGATCGTGAAAAAGAAAAAGCCTTTGGACAAACAGCACCGGGCGGACGTAAACGAAATTTTAGCCCGGTATTTTTCGGAGTAGGGCCGCGTATTTCCGGGAAAGAACTTTACAAAACTTCACTTTTATCCCAATGCCCCGCACCCGTACCATGTTTACATCGGCTATAGCCCAGAAGGAGAAAGGAGCGACAGCGAGGCGAAAATAATAAGTAGATAATAAGTAAAACCCTGTTTTTGGGGTGGCTGCAAAAGTCCCCCGGTTTATCCCCTGCGAGGGGCAACCTACCGAAAACAGTCCTCCAACAGTCCCCCAAAAAATTCAACAGCGTACCGAGCCTTATACAGCAAGGGTTTACGCCTTTAAGACGGATTTCATGCGAGACCACTTTGCCTCTTAACCGCGTCTTTCAGAAAGATGCAGTTTTTTATTGCTGCTTATGCCGGCTTTATAAAAATACACTCTTCTGCCGGCAATTTGACACCATAAGCAGGGATGATCCAAGAAGCCGATACAGGTATTCTGGCCCTGTTTTTGATGTAGATTTTTCTTTTTTTCCCTGAATGCCTTCCCCACCCTCTAACCCTTACATTATTTCCGGCGGCGCGGCAGGCAAAGCGCGGCTGTCGGTGCTGTCCAATGTGCTGCACCATTCCACACGGGAAGCCCTTTTGCGCCTCGGCGATTTGGCAGGAAAAAAGCTGCTGGACATGGGCTGTGGTGGCGGGCATGTGTCTTTTTTGGCGGCCCAGTTGGTGGGCGCTTCCGGCAGCGTAACCGGCGTGGATTTTGACGCGGAAATCATTTCCTTAAACCGTCAGCAAGCTGCCGACGCGGGCATCTCCAATATTCATTTTGAAGCGGGAAGCGCCTATGATTTAGTACATGAAAATGCTTTTGATGTTGCCTATGCCCGCTTCTTGCTTTCCCATTTGGCGCAGCCCGACTTGGTGTTGGAGAACATGGCGCGCAGCATAAAAAAAGGCGGGCAGATTCTGGTGGAAGATGTGCATTTCAGCGGGCATTTTTGTTATCCGCAAAACGCCGCTTTTAATCAATATTTGGAGTGGTATGCCGCCGCTGCCCGCCACAATGCTCAAAACCCGGAAATCGGCCCGGCGCTCCCCGGTTTGTTGCGGCAAGCGGGTTTTGAAGATGTGGGTTTTGAGACGATCCAGCCTTCTTTTGAACGCGGTGAAGGCAAGCAAATGGCAGTTCTCACTTTAAAGCGGATTCGGGAAACGCTGCTTTCGCTTGGCGTTGCAGCGGAAAAGGAAATCCAACAGGCTTCAGCAGCGTTGCAGTCTTTTACGGAAGATGAAGAAAGCATCATCAGCTTGCCCAGAATTTTCCGGGCTTGGGGACGGAAAAAGTAGCTTCTATAGCCACGTATTTTCTATGTAATCCTGTGTCTTTCAAGGGAACTGGCACGACTTTCGGAAGAGATGAAAGCAAACTCCCTTTTCTCATGAAAAAGATTACCTCCCTACTTTCCTTTCTGGCGCTGTTTTTAGCCGCCACGCCGGGCCTCTACGCACAGTCCATGGCTGTTAAAAAAGTACAAGCCAAATACGAAACCGACTATATCCCGGAATTTAAATCCAGTCTTGCAGGCCGGTCTATGATTCCGGCGATGGGCAACATAGACGTGATGGTGGACTACGCTTCTTTTGGCGACGATGCCGCCGGACTGGATTTGGCCGTGCGGGAGCTGCACCAAGTGAAAGGTGCGTTGCTTCAGATTGCCAAAGACAAAGTGGGCGCCGCTACCATTCAAAGCAAAATCAAGCGCGTGGTGATCCGCAAAAGCGATGCTTCTGCCAAAGGCGTAAAGATGAGCGGAAGCGATTTAGTGGTGGCGTCCAACAGCTTTGAGCTAAACGATATGATTGCTTCCAGTGCCATTCAGAAATATCTGGAAGGCGCGCTGTAAAGAGCGTGTTCTTTAAAGGAAAACAGCGGCTTTTGGGTCGCTGTTTTTTTATGAAGAAATTCTTTGTTTTCTCTGCTGCCTTAGAGCGTATCCGAAAAACAGAGACTTGTGAGTGAAAAGAAAGCCCATTTTGTCAGCCCTATTTTGTCATTCCGCCGAAAGGCGGAATCCTAGAACGACACAAAAGGAGCAGGCATGTGAGACCCCGCCGCAGGGCGGGGTGACAAAACTTTTTACGACAATCTTCTTCCTCCGACTTTTCGCATAGTATCTTACTTCGTCAATACTTTCCTCACGCCTTCCACATACTGCATCTGCGACAGCTTCTTCCCCGTCATCAGCGCCGAAAAATGCTCGGCGGCTACCTCCTCAATGTGCAACAGGTACTCGGTGTTTTTCCCGACCTGCGCGAATAAATCCGGCATTGTTTCCAGTTCCAGTACCACTGGCTCACCATCTTTCAGCAGCGGGGTTTTGTGGCCATCGTCGCCGGTAATTTCTAGCAGACCGATATCCGCATAATCCTGCATAAAGTTGTGGCCTGGCTTAAAATCAGCCTTTGAATAAAACATCAGTGCCCCGTCATGCTTGGTGCCATTCTTATCTTTAATCGTGATATAGTGCGCAATAAAAGGGCAGTCGGGATTGGTGATGATGCGGTTGTGCATCGCGGGTTTATAGACCACATTGTTGCAGGGCTTGAAGCCGAAAACCGCATACGCTTCGTTGCGCAAGTCCGCGTTGTAGCGACTGATGACATGCCATAGTTCGTGCGCCACGAGGTGCGTAGAAATGGGCTGCGCTTCGGTGTGGAGCATAATGCGGTTTCCGCGTGTCCAGCCTTCGGCGCCAAACTCTTCGGCGGCGGTTGTTTTGATGAATTTTACCGTGTCGGGGACGTGCAGGGCGAGGTGGTCGGCTTCTGCTTTTTTGTGAATCTCCGCAAAAGCAGCGCGGATGGCGGTTGCTTCTTTTTGCGGCCAGTTGCGCACATTTTTGGCCGAAGCTGCGAGATAATCTCTTTCCTTAAAACCTTCTCCGCCCAGCCGCACGGCAAGGTCAAAAGGCGTGTGTTCGGCGGTGTAGGCATCGGGCTGCTTGCTCACGGCGGCAGCTTCGGCGCTGTCTAAAAGGGCAATGGTGGTTTTGCCGAAAGGGAAGTAGGTGGTGCGGGCAGAGAGATTTGCGGCGCAACAAAGAGTGAGGAGAAAGGCGAGGAAGGAGCGCATGGAACGGGAAAGGTAAGGGACGTTTGGAAATGTGGGGAGGGTGGTTTATTTTGCGGGCGTTTCCATGTAGATCAAAACATGCTCAATTTGAGAATTAAAACTGCATCCAAACAACCTATAAAAATAGCTCCATCCACATTAAAAAATCTAAGTCATGAGAATTCTCATTAAAATTATACTCTCCTTCGCAGTTATTGTTATTGGTATTTTGATCCAAGCAATGCTTTCTGTAACGGGGAACACACGTACTCCGATTGTTATGTTATTACCGGGTTTAGTTTTCATTGGTGGGCTTATTGGAGTATGGAGTTATAAGCCTAAGAAAAAGGTCTCTAACATCACAGACCTTGATAAATCACTATAGACGTGTTTCAGGACTATTACGCAATTCTTGAAGTTCAGCCACCTGTTTCGGATGAAGTACTTAAGATGTCATATCATAAACAGTGCCTAAAATGGCATCCAGACAAAAATCCGGCAATAGACACGACTCGGAAAATGCAGGAAGTAATAGAGGCGTATATATTTTTAAAAGATGAGGAAGCGCGGCAACGTTACGATAACGCGTACGAAGAATTCAAACGTTATCAAGAGCAAGAAAAAGCGGAACCAGTTACGCAAGCTACTAATCCATCTTCAAAAGAGCAAAGTTCGGAAGGTAATGGAAATAGGTTTGAAGTAAAAGATGAGGTTCTGAAAAAATGGATGATGAATGCTCAAGAGCAGGCAAAAAAAATTCTCGCAGATGTTGTTGATGAATTTAAAGGTGCAAGTGCTCAAGCGGGCAAGTCCATTTTAAATCAAATAATATTTTATCTTTTACCTATGTTTATGGGTTTTTTGTTTTTTAGAGCTTGCCAGCATCGCTAAAAAGTTCACCTTTTCTCTCTCCTTATTTAATTTTTATGTATGAACGATAAAAATACAGTTCTATCATCTAAATTGACTTCTACTGAAGAGAGTCTTCATAGAGATGTATTCTTGCCCCTTATAAAAAGGGTCATAATTATAGTATTCAGTCTGATCACAAATCAAGTTTTGCACGCACAAACGCAAAACTATATACTTAAGGATGTTGGATATATTTCTATTCCGGCAGAAATGGAAATCCAAAAGGGTAATTATAAAAAGTTAGCAGAAGCCTATGTAACAAAAATGGGTAAACAGTTTGGTTTTGAAATAGCTGACAAGCGCATAGTCTTTCAACAGAATGGTTTGAATTCAGGCGGCCAAGCAAGTTTTACGACTTATGCAAGAGTCATAATTGAAACCTTTGTCGGAACAGCAGGAGATTATGATAAATTAAAAACCAAAATTAATATTACTGCTTTAGAATTAAAGCAAACAAGTGACGAGATAAGAGCGCAAACCGAACGTGAAATGTTAGGCACGGGCCTAAAAATAATTTCTTGGAATGGTATTTCAATAACTACGGTTAATGGAAAACCGGCCCTCAAAATATCTTTTATTCGTCAACTTAATGATCAGCCTTATGTCGTAGTAGATATATATATTTTTCAAAATAACGATCGCTTGCACAAACTCACACTTTCTTATAGACAACAAGACGCGACAGTGTGGCAACCTTTGTACGCCGATATTTTGAAGTCTTTCGTGATTACCAACATCAGGTGAAATGTCTTTGATGCAAAATCCTCACTCGTCTTAACGGTCTCGCGACTCGGAGAAGTCTCCCGCTAACCCTCACCCCGCCTCCATCATCCCAAACGCTTCCGCCGCCCGGTCCAGCACGCCTTCATCCCAGCGGAACTGATGCGCCTCCACCGTCGCCAGGATTTTCCGGGCCTTTTCCATACATTCTTCAATGCTGTCGCCTGCCACCGACACCGCGCCAAATTCTTCCATGTCGTATTGTGAGATGCAGTAGTAGCCGCCGTCAATCTTCACCGGCAACAGCAACTGAACGTGTTCGCGGTATTCTTCGGGAAAGGAAACGTGCAGCATGTGGCTCGTGTACCACGGCGAGTTTAGCATCACCATCATCCCATATTTCTTCGCTACCACCGGCTCCACCAGTTCGCCGTGCGCCGCGCCCCATACAATCTCGGCCAGGTTGGAATACATCAAGGCATACAGAAAGCCCGGCGGCAAAGGCATCCGCGCTGTAAAATCCACCATATGCGGCGCTCCTTCGGCGGTCTCCCGGATTTCGGTGCTGTAAAAGCCACGATAGCCCAAGTCTTTAAAAATCGGCGCGAGGCCATCGTCCACCGTCCGCGTACCCGCCGGTTGCTCATCGTAGGCGAAGACTTTTCCGCAGTAACCCAGGTCTTTAATCTCGGTGCCGGCAATCATTTGTTTTGGATACTTCCCATCCACGGTGTAGGAGTCGGTACCAATTTCCACTTTGGCTTCTAACGGCTCCTCAATAATAAAAGAAACAATCTCTGCCAGCTTGCCCAGCCGCTGCTCAATGTCGTTTATCCAAAGCGCAGAGCCGTCAAGACTGGTGTGGTGGAACGTCTCAAAAACGCCGCGATACTTAGAGATTTTAATGTAGCAGGAACCTTTGTCAGCCAGTGCCGCGCGCAGAGCAGTTGTGCCAATCGCCGTCGTGTAAGGATGCACCGGCAAGCCTTGTTCGGAGAGCATCGCCTTTGCTTTGATGCGGCCCAGCTCCAGCACTTCGCCGCGCCCGGAGCCGAAGACGGGAATGCCGCGCCGCCGCAGATACTCGGCGAGGTCGCCGTTGCCCACGTCCGGGAAAATGGCAATGTCCACTTCGTCCACCACGTCCCACAGGTCGGTGATGCGGTGGAGCGGCAAGCCGTCAAAAGTGTGTAACGCGTGCCCCCCAACGTAATCGTTGCCAACGGCTGCAAGGTCAATGCTGGGAAACGCGTTACGGTATTCGCAGAAGTAGTAAACTTTCTTAAAAGACTTCGCCATTGTGCGGGCAAATTCAAAGTAGATGCCGTTGTCGATGACGAGGGCAGTTTTGTCGGAAAGCATGGGGTGTTGGAGCGTTGGAATGTTGCCCTTCGGCGGGCTCAGGGTGACAGCCTTCGGCGTTGGAATGGCTAAAGCCGTTGGAGTGTTGGAGCGCGTTGTTTCTTACGCCCTGTTTACAAAAGATGCAGCACCGTGCGCACGAGGCAGGCAGCGGCTTTCGCTACGATTTCGCTGCTCACCGTGTTGTCGCACTGGATGCGGTGCCAGTTATCTTCCATGCCCTGAATGGGAATGGTGAAGGAAAACGTGGGCACACCGAGGTCTTTCCAGGAAAAAGCTTCGTCGTGGTCGTTTGGCTCGCCTGTCCACGGTTTGTAGCGGATGCGGTAGCCTTCGCGCTTCAACTCTGCAATCACTTCCTCAAGGTCGGGCACGCCGTGGACGTTTTCAAAACTTACATCGTAACCTTCGTAAGCCTCGGCGTTGGCGCACACGTCCACGACAATGGCAATATCCTCGCTTGTAAGCGCGGGCGGGTCGGTCATGTAACCGTATTCTTCGCCGCGATTGTGGTAGATGCGCAGGTAACCGTCGCGCTCCAGTTGGCGCATGCTCTCGTGCTGGTAGAGGGCGAGGTAGGTCACCAATACGCCGATAAAATTATCCAGCAGGCCAACGTGCACGCCGTCGCGGTAGCCGATTTGCGGGTTATTAAAGACGGTGTCGGTGTGGGGAGAAAGGAGAATCATCGTCTGGGATTTGGGGCAAAGTAAGATTCATGCCACGGCGTTGAGGGTACGGATGATTTTGCCGGAATCCCGTTCCCGGATAGCAACGAACTGTATATCCTCTTCCCCAAAAAACAACAACGGTTGGATGACCCAGGAGGGGCGACCAAAACTTTTCCCTTCTACCCCTTTAGTGTTGGAACAGGAGACAGACGCCATGCCTTCTTTACGCGATTTTGGCAACTCCTTACCAGCGTCTCGTAAGCGCTTGCGAGTCTTTAGTAAGGGGAAGGGGTTACGAGCGATTGGTAAGGAGTTACCAGAGTTTGGTAAGCGCTTACGAGAGACTGGTAAGGCCTTACCAGACATTGGTAAGCGCTTACGAATCATTGATAGGGCCTTACCAGACATTGGTAGGGCCTTACCAGACATTGGTAGGGCCTTACCAGTCTCTCGTAAGGCCTTACGAATCATTGGTAATGCCGTACTAAATTATAGAAACACCCGCTTCAAACCTCGTATAGGCTGCGTCTGCCCTGCTTCCCAAGCGCGCGGCTCGGCGAAGGCTTCCGCCCTTGTCGTCTCTTTTTGTTACAAATTCCGTAGCCAAGGTTTGTGTGTTTGGAAGTCGCCGCTGAGAAAACTCCAAATTCTCGGCGTTCCTTTTCTGCAAAGACATCCGCAGCTACTTGGATAAAGGGATAGAGAATAGTGCTTTTGAAAAGCTTTTCAAAAGGAGCCGCTACCCGTTGTATCCTTCCATAAGCGCCGCCACATGCGCCTTCATCTCTACGTACCTGTCGGTATTCCACAGGTGTTTATCGGTAAAAATCATCAGCTTTTCATTAAAGAGCAGAAACTGCTTTCGTATTGTTGGTAAATGATAAAAATGAGGCGCATCTTCGTCATTCTGCGGCGGCTCCACTTCATACATCAGCTCAAACATCTTTTCGCCCTCTTCTCCTAAAAGCAAGTGGCTATGCAGCAAGAGACAGGCCGAAAGCCGCACCGCCTCGTCTTCCTCTAAAACCAATGGCACATCGCTTGGCGCAGCTTCCAGTTTCGCTTGTAGCACTCCGGCCTCTGTCATTTCCACAAGGTCAATAATCCGTTGCCCCTTAGGCGTGTGGGGAAGCAGTTCCAATTTTATAAGTTCCCGGTACCCTTCCAACATCATCAAAACAGAAATTATGTGTTCTCTTATGCTTGCGTTGGGCGGAATAGAAAGGATGGTATTCATAAAAAAGAAAGTTATTCTTAGAAACAAGCCGCACTGCGTTAGCCAGTCATCTCCATTTCCACTTCTCCATTACCGCCCAAGCGCGTTTGCCTCCGCATCCAATACCTCAAACAACTCTTGCGATGCCGGCAGCGTGATGGTAAAGGTTGCCCCCTCGCCCGGCGTGCCTTGTGCGGTAATGTAGCCGTGGTGATTGTCCACAATGCGTTTCACCACCGAAAGGCCAATACCCGTGCCGTCATAGGCGCTGCGACCATGCAGCCGTTGGAAAATCTGGAAAATCTTTTCCGCATATTGCGGTTCAAAGCCAATCCCATTGTCCTGCACGGCGATCCGATAGAAGGCCATGGCATCAAAAACAGTGCGGCTCACTTCCGGCAGGTGGAGCTTCATCCAGGTTCTTGCTTTTGCGTCTAAATCGTCGCCCCGCACGCGTTCAGCGGAAATGCGCACCACTGGCGGTTTATCCGGTTTAGAGAACTTCAGCGCGTTACTGATGAGGTTTTGAAAAAGCTGCTGCAACTGTACCGGCAAACCTGTAACCTGTGGGAGCTGCCCCACCTCCATGCGCGCTCCACGTGCGCTGATAGAATCCTCCATGTCTGTGAGGATCTGTTGCACAATGGCGCCCAGATCTACAGGTTGGAAGTCGCGCTCCGCATTAGAGAGCCGGGAGTAGTCCAGAATGTCGTGGATGAGGCGCTGCATCCGGCCCGTGGCATCCACCATTTTATCTACCAGCACTTCTTTATCGCCAGTGGACTTCTGGAGCATAGAAGCAAAAGCACTGATTTTGCGGAGCGGCTCTTGCAGGTCGTGAGAGGCCACGTAAGCAAACTGCTCCAGCTCGCCGGCCTTGCGCTCCAGTTCCAGCGATTTGGTGTAAAGGCGCAGCTCGTCGTTTTTAATTTGCGTGATGTCCTGCGTGGTGCCGATCATCCGCACGGCTTGGCCGGCGACGTTAGCTTCTACATCGCCCCGCGCAAGGATGTGGCGCAGCTTTCCTTCCGGCGTAACGATGCGGAAGTAAATCGGTGGATACGCTTTCGCCTCCATCGCTTGGGTGATGTGGTTCTCGTAAAAGTCTTTGTCTTCCGGGTGGATGCTGGCCGCCACGGCGTTGTAGTTTACCGTACTGCCTACGGGCATACCCCAAATGCGGTATTGCTCATCGCTCCAGACAATTTTGTCGGCAGGTATATCCCATTCCCAAGAACCCACAGAAGCCATCTGCTGCGATTCGTTGAGAAATCTGTTTTGCTTCTGCAAGGCCGCTTCCGCTCCTTCCCGAAGGCGCACTTCTGCTTCCAACTCTTGGGCGCTCTTCAGAGAGAAGGCGGTAGGCAACAGCTTTACGAGAAAGTACACCGTTACCCAACTCACAATACCGGTAACACAGCGAATCAGCGCCGATACACGATACGCCGGAACCCAAAACATGATCGCATCCAGCAAGTGGGTTGTGCCGCAGGCGAGAATAAAGGACGCGAAGAGAAGGTAAAGAATATTGAAGCGCACGGCTTTGCCCTGCCGACGCACATAAGTAAGGATGAGTATCGGAATCGCGAAGTAGGCCGACCAGATGAGCAGGTCGGAAATAATATACAGCCAGCCGTGAAAATCTGTCCACCGACCACAATGCCAGCGTGGTGGCCAGTCAGAAGTATCAAAGAGCTTACGAAAGAATTCGGCAGCTTGGTTCATGCAGAGTTAAAGGTTTGTAGTCGTGCAAGGCAAGGGAAATGCCATGGGCGTTATTTATCCCCTCACGACGAAAGGAGAGGACGGGGTTTGATTGTAAAAATGATAGCAGAAGCGGCTCCTGACCTGCTTGCTCCACCAGAGCCGGGGAAGCCTGAGACGCTGATTTTGTGTGCAGGAACTTCGTCGCTCCCGATAGATATCAGGAGGAACGCAGTCTTCAGACTGCATAGCAGATTTTCCTACTCCACTGCCGCCAGCATTTCTATCTCCGCTTCCCACGCCGGGCGTCCGCTTACCACGTGCTTTTCGCTGTGGTAGGAAGAGCGCACAAGCGGGCCGCTTTCCACATGGTCGAGACCCATTTTATAGCCTTCGTCGCGGTAGAAACGGAACTCGTCGGGATGTACAAAACGCGCAACAGATAGGTGCTTCGGCGTGGGTTGCAGGTACTGCCCGATGGTTACCACATCGCAGCCATTGTCGGCAAGGTCGCGCAGGGTTTGCAGCACTTCCTCTTGCGCTTCGCCGAGGCCCAGCATGATGCCGCTTTTGGTGCGCATTCCGCCTTCCTTAAACCGCCGAATCACTTCCATACTGCGGTGATATTTCGCCTGAATGCGCACCTTGCGCGTTAGCCGCTCCACCGTTTCAATATTGTGGCTCATCACTTCCGGCGCAGCATCGCAGAGGCGTTGAATGGCCGACGGGTCGCCTTTGAAATCGGGAACCAGCGTTTCTAAAGTTGTGTTGGGATTCAGCGCGCGCACCGCTTTAATGGTGTTGTACCACACTTCCGCGCCGCCATCTTTCAGCTCGTCGCGGTCAACAGACGTAATCACCGCGTGCTTCACCTTCATCAAGAAAATCGCTTCGGCCACGCGCTGCGGCTCGTCCCAATCCACCGGCAAAGGCTTGCCCGTCGCCACCGCGCAAAAGCCGCAGGAGCGCGTGCAGATGTTTCCCAGAATCATAAACGTAGCTGTGCCTGCGCCCCAGCATTCACCCATATTCGGGCAACTTCCGCTTTCGCAAATGGTGTGGAGTTTGTGCTGCGTCACCAGCCCGCGCACATGCTTGTAGCCTTCGCCCGTCGGCAGGCGCACCTTCAGCCAGTCGGGTTTTTTGGTGCGGGTTTCTGCGGGCGGTGTCGTGCCAATTACTGGAAGCTCTTGCATCTGTCTGGAATTAAAGGCTCAAAATTACCTCACGCACTCTTGGCACCAAACACAACATTAGGTATGTCATTCCGACGAAGGAGGAATCTCGCAGCAAGAAAGACACAGCAGGTTAGGAACAACATGAGTGAGATTCCTCGCTCCGCGCTCGGAATGACCCGCATTTCATGTAGCTAATCTCTTTTCCCCGCATACCGCTTTCCAAAGTGAATTGCCGCATACACATTCAGGAACAAAGACTGCGGTTTTTTAGTGGCCATAATTTCCACGGCCTGCGTGTAATATTCCGCCGTAATGCCGGTTTCCAAAGCGGTAATCATCTTCTTGTTGTTGGCAAAGTCAAACCGCAACGCCGTTTTATAGTGCAGCCCGATATTCACCTTTGTCTCACTCAATCCTTCCGTTAAAGGTGCTCTACCCGTAACGCGGCTTACATCCAAAAAGGTGCTTGCATTCACGTCATTGTATCTCAGTGGTTCCAGTGCGCCGCTTGTGGGCGAAAAGCCCATGACGTAGTACGGTTTCACCAGCCCCACCGCCAGCCCGCCGCCGTTCACCCAATGGATAGAAACCGTGTTCGGCTCCGGCTTGCCGCCAATCATTCTGCGGAAGTTCATGCCCAGCTTTACGGCGTAGAAATTATTCACCTTGCCGTACGTATAGCTCTGCGATTTAGCCGTCTGCGACGGGTCCGTTCCCTGCGAAGTTTTCAATTCATTCGGGCTGAAATGCTCGGTAAATTCCAGACTGAAAGAGCGCACATTGTAGAACATATTGGCGCGCTCGCCCGTCTCTTCTGTACGGACATTTCCCCTCTCCAGAATCACACTGTAGCCGTCAGAATTGATTTGCAGTCCACCGGAAAATTCCCGGTTAATTGGCTTCGGTTTGGGCTTCACCACGCGCCGGATGGGCGGTTTGGGTTTGGGCGGAGCAACAATTGTTCTGACCGAATCGGCAGTTACAACCGACTGCGCCTTTCCCTCTTGCGAGAAAAGGGAAAAAGAAGCGGCGAGGGAAAGGAATAAGGCGCGCATGACAGTGCTAAAATAACGCTTTTGCGCGGTGGAAGTTGAAGCCGCACCAAAAGCCAGTAATTTGCAACTAAAAATTTCACGCCCTTATGACTTCCACTGTTGTGTATCAAGGCGGACTGCGCACCGAAGCGACGCATCTGCAATCGGGAACTGTTATCCTTACCGACGCACCTACCGACAATCACGGACGCGGCGAAGCATTTTCGCCCACCGACTTGGTAGCTACCGCGCTCGCTTCCTGCATGGCAACCATTATGGGCATCGCCGCGCAAACGCACGGACTGGAAATCACCGGAACGCGTTTTGAAGTGTTGAAAATCATGGCCGCCGAGCCGCGCCGCATCGGTGAAATCATCGTGGACATTCACTACCCGCTTGGCCTTTCTCTTTCTGAAAAAGAAAAAGCGATTTTAGAGCGTGCCGCCCTCACCTGCCCTGTTTTTGAAAGTCTGCATCCCGACTGCAAAAAAACGGTTTCCTTTTTTGGCGGGAACGGCGCGGTGTAAAATTTTGGAAGACGCGATAAATCGCGTCTCTACATCGGTGATTTTATTTGGTAGAGACGTCCATTTATGACGTCTCTTTCAAAGTATTTGGCGGAGAAAAATCATCCCACTGCGCTGCGTAGAATCTTCAATCCCACCGCGCAATTCAAACAATCTTTCCGGCTGCAATAATGGTTGTAAAGCTCCAGCATTCCCTGCGAAGCGGAAGCGTTGCGCGGCTTCCAACCCGTGCCGGAAAAGGGACGAATAAGGCTGTTTTTTTCCGGCGGCATTTGGTCTAAAAAAGCTTCTGCTTTCTCGCGCTCCGTTTCGCTGCTAGAGTGTTTCGCGCGCAGGTATTTCAGCGGTGCAAGGACATTGATAACCAAGTTTTCGGCAGAGCTTTTGCCCAGAAATTTTTCCTGCGCGCGGTGTTCTTTTTCGGCATTGAAAGTAGTGTGGCTGTGCCAGTATTCGCTTACCGGAACCTGTAATTTTTCCACCGCTTTTTCTACGTTCTCTACGTCTAAAAGTCCAGTTAGGTTTTCACCTAAATGGTGCAGCAACGAAGCGAATTGCGCGATGCGAATCGTAGGAAAATTAGCCGGGTGCATCCTGAGGAATTTCCAGCCGTGCGCGGGAAGTGGTTGCAGCAAATACTTGTGTTGGAGATACGCGTATTCCGCTTTGAGACTTTCAGTGTAAGGATGAATACCTTTTTCCGGCAGCAATCCCGATTGCCCGAAAAGCAAGGCTTCCAAAGCAGAAAGTTGCGTGCGGTTTTTAAGGAGAATCTGAAGCGGAATGCTTTGCGCCAGTCGCTGGAAAGGCTCGGCGTTTACCTTGAAACCCATACCCGCCGCGAGGCGTTCATACAGCAGTCCGGCGAAGTCGCCCTTAAGCGCTGAAAGGCGCGTTTCATACTCCTCAAAGCGGCGTTCCCAGCGTTGCGAAAGCATCCGCGTGAGCCAAGATTCCTTCACCATTTCCGAAACCTTTTGGTGTTGGTGCGCGCATGGCAACGGCTCTACCGTTTGCAACAAACCGGCGTATTGCGCAGGAATTTGGGGTGGGATATGCGGCCCTAAAACCAGCACCGGAATGCCGGGCGCAGCGTTGGGAAAATCGTCTTCCAATACCACATGCAGCACGACAGATTTATAGGCTTCGTCGGCAGTGTGGCCGTGCTTTATCCAATCGCTGCTGCGCAAGTGCATTTCCACCGCGCCCGCCAGAAGCGTACTTCCAATCCGAATCCGCGCCCCGGAAAAATCCGGCCCGGAGTGGCGGTTCAGCGTTCCGGGATGCACCACCGTTACCGGCTCGCCTGCGGTGGTTTGAAGTCCGCCGGGCTGGTACAGACTGTATTGCCAAATGGATTGTAGCAGCGCTTCCTGCATAAAGTATCAAGACACAAGTATCAAGAGAAAATTTCTAAAAACCAAATTCCAAAAAGCCAGCGTCAAAAGCTTTACAACGCGTCACCCCTCTCCTTCGGAGAGGGGCTAGGGGAGAGGCACCACTTCGCCATTTGCGCTTGATAATCACGTGCCGCTTCGCCCGCTTTCTCCGCAAAATCATCCTCTTTTGTAAGGCTGCAAATGCCCCGGCTCACGTTAATCAGCAAACCGCCATCGGCATTGCATCCCGCCGCGCAAACAGAGGCCACATCACCGCCCTGCGCGCCCACGCCGGGCACAAGAAAAAAATGTTCGGGCAGGAGACTGCGGATATGCCGCAGCCCTTCGGGGTTCGTCGCGCCCACCACAAACATCAGGTTTTCCGGGCTTCCCCAAGAGGCGGTTTTGCGCAGCACCACTTCATACACGCGCTCACCGCTTTCGGTTTTTAGCAACTGAAAATCTGCGTTGCCGCCGTTGCTTGTCAGGCCCAAAACGATGCCCCATTTTCCGGGATATTGCAGGAAAGGCGCAACGCTGTCTTCACCCATATATGGCGCAATCGTTACCGCGTCAAAAGGGTAAGTTTGGAAAAAAGTACGGGCGTATTGCTGCGCGGTGTTTCCAATGTCGCCGCGCTTGGCGTCGGCAATGGTGAGGCAGTCGGGGCCAATGTATTTCCGGGTTTCTTCGAGCGCCTTCCAGCCTTCTTCGCCCTGCGCTTCGTAGAAAGCGGTATTGAGCTTATAGGCAACCGCAAAATCGCGCGTCGCGTCAATGATGGCGCGGTTGAATTGCAGAACAGCATCCTGTTTTCCGGCCAGCGCGTGGGGCAGATTTTGCGGGTCAGTATCCAAGCCGACACATAGCAGCGAGCGTTTTTCACGAATGGCGGCTATGAGTTGCGCGCGGGTCATGAAGCAGAATATTTGCCGGTCTTGTCGGAAATGCGCAGGTCTTGGGTAAAACTGCGATGCAGCTTTAGGTTCACAATAATTTCTTCGGCACCTGACTGACGGGCGGTTTCCTGCATTTCACTCAGCACCTTGAACACTTGTTCGTAAGGGCCTTCAATAGTGGTTTCAAACGGGCCAATGGCATGTTTGAGACCCGACTGCCGCAACACGGCAATGGCGGCGTCAATGATTTCGTAGGTATTATCCTGAGCGGTGCGCAGCGGGAGAAGCTGAACGGCGAGATTAACGGAGTACATAAAGAGCTTTGAAGGAAAAATAGCGCAAATAAAAAAGACAGCGGCTATCTTTTCAAATAACTGCTGTCTTAAAATTTTAAGAAAAAAATCTCCAGCTTTAATTTGCTTACAGTGGTAACTTTTTTGGTAACCTCCATGCGCCGCAGAAACCCTCTTAAAAATGACCGGAAGCCTTTTGGACAAAGGCTTCCGGCTGATGTAGCGAGAACGGGAGTTGAACCCGTGACCTCAGGGTTATGAATCCTGTGCTCTAACCAACTGAGCTATCTCGCCAAATGGGCCGCGAAGATAAGCGGCGAGGCTTTTTTCTACAAATGCAATTTTCGCCGGAAATCTTCTGACAATTGGACCACCTTTCTTTCTTCATAGTTGAAGGCCACCATGCCGGTACGCACCTCAGCTACGATAGTATTTTTCTCTTTCGTCATCCGGTAATAGAACGAAAAACTTTTGGCCGTCGCGTCATCTGCCCACACGGCGATGTCCAGACTTTCTCCATAAAAAGCCTCAGCGCGAAAAGCAATTTCCGCATCGGCCATGATAAGGCTGTGGCCTGCGCAATCCATTTCTGTAAAGCCGTAGTGTTCCAGCGTTCTTGCCCGCGCTTCATGCGCCAGTTGCAGCACGCGGTCATTACCCAGGTGGCCGCCGTAGTTCATGTCGGAAATGCGTAGCGGGAAAAGAAAAGTTGCCAGCGGCGGACGGTCGGGGAAGGTTATTTTTACGCGCTTCACGAAAAGAATTTTTGGATGAAAATCATCTGCATTGGCCGAAATTATGCCCGGCATATTCAGGAGTTGAAAAACGCCACGCCGCAAGAGCCGGTTATCTTTCTGAAACCCGAAACGGCGCTGCTTCCGGTATGCGAAGAGGCTAACATTCCGCCTTTTACAGAAGACCTGCACTACGAGTGTGAACTCGTGGCGCGTGTGGGGAAAGAGGGGAAAAATATTCCCGCTTCGGATGCCGCAAACTACATTGACGCACTCACGCTCGGCATTGATTTCACAGCCCGCGACGTGCAAGAAGAGCTGAAAGCGAAAAGTCTTCCGTGGGAACTGGCAAAAGCATTTGACGGCTCGGCGGCAGTAGGAAATTTCCTGCCCGCAAGCGATTTTTCCGATTGGAAAGACCTGCGGTTTCAGCTTCACAAAAACGGCGAACTGGCCCAAGACGGACATACAGCAGACATGCTTTTTCCGGTGACGGAAATCGTGGCTTTCGCTTCGCGTTATTTCACGTTGCTGCCCGGTGATTTCATTTTCACCGGCACGCCCGAAGGTGTTGGCCCGGTTAAAAGCGGCGACGTTTTAATGGGCACTTTGGCAGGGAAAGCGGTGCTGAATCTGGTTGTTTCATGAACATTTATAACGGCTAACTTCGCTCCAATCATTTTCTGTTTGGGCGACCACAAAGGTCGCCCCTACCGTTTAAGCATTTCCCAAAGGACGACCGCAAAAACTGCTCTTGCCCTTATCTATTTCTCCATGAAAATTTCCTTTTTTCTCGCCGGAATATTCTTGTGCATTTTCTCCGCAAAAGCCCAACAAACGGATGCGGGTAGCAGCCGAATTGGTTGCATAGAGCCGGACACGCGATTGCTGCTGGATGAAGTGCGCCAGCACTACGCTGTGCAGGGTTTCGCGGTAGTGCGCAGCGCGATGCTAAACATGACTTCGGCCCAGCCCTTTTCGGTGATTATTGAGTTGAGCGAAAAGGAGAATTACCAGATTGCATTCGTAGCAAACAAAGACGCGCGGAACATGGAAACGGAAGTATTGGCTCCGAACCGCGAGAAGATTTTTAAGGAGTCCAACCGCATTCCGAAAACCGGCAAGCGCGTGATTTCTTTTCCACTCAAACTGAGCCGCACCGACGCATATCTGTTCATCATGGAACAGCGCCTGCGTCACGACGACGAAACCTGCGGCGGCTTTCTGATGCTGCGCGACACACTGAAAAACCGCATGGCGGTAGTGGTTCCTTTTTAGATTGTTCCGTTTGAAAAAGCAAAGTGCCGTAAAAGGGGAAGGTTCTTGTCGGAAATCTTTTGTTACCCCGAAGGGGCCTTAGCGGACGCAAGCTGGCAAGATCCTCTTATCACTAAAAGAGAGCCTAACCTTTTACTTAATCATCTATGGAAGTCGCTATTGAACCCTCTTGGAAAGCCGTTTTAGAAGCGGAATTTCAGAAGCCGTATTTCGGGCAGATTGTGCAGTTTTTAAAGGAAGAAATCGGCAAAGGGAAAAAGATTTTTCCGGCTGGAAATGCCATTTTCAACGCCTTTAAATTCACGCCTTTTGACGCGGTGGAAGTAGTAATTCTGGGGCAAGATCCATACCACGGAATCGGGCAGGCGCACGGGCTTTCATTTTCGGTTCCAAAGGGCGTTCCGGTGCCACCTTCGCTGCAAAATATCTACAAGGAAATTCAGACAGAATATGGCTTTCCGATTCCCCATTCCGGCAATCTGGAATCTTGGGCGAAGCAAGGCGTTTTGCTGATTAACGCATCGCTTACGGTGGAAGCACACATAGCCAATTCCCACACCAAAATCGGCTGGAACAACTTTACCGATGCGGTGATTTACGAACTGGCGGCGCGGAAGAAAAACCTTGTGTTTATGCTCTGGGGGAAGTTTGCGCAGGGCAAATCCATTCTGATACCGGCGGGCAAACATTTGCTCCTCAAAAGCGCCCATCCTTCTCCCCTATCTGCGCACAACGGCTTCTTTGGAAACGGCCATTTCAAAGCCGCTAACGACTACCTGGAAGCGCATAGAAAAACGCCTATTGACTGGCGCATTTCGGAATAAACGGCTAACGGTAACTTCGTTCGCACTGCCATGAATACTCCCGTAAGAATCTCTCCTGTCCGCTTGTTTTTGGGCAGGATTTTCTTTGTGTATGCCGCGCTGCTTTTTGTGGCAACGATGCTCGTGGTTTTCATACCGGTATTGCTCACAAGACTACTGCCGGAACCACGAAACACGCAGGCGCTGCACCGCATTTTCCGGGCGTGGATGGGCGTGTATCTGCCGCTGGTTTTCTGCCCCGTGCGGAGGCGTGGCAAGGAGCATTTTGTTAAAGGGAAAAACTATGTGGTGGTCTGCAACCACAACTCCTTTCTGGACGTACCGGTAACCTCGCCGTGGATTCCCGGAGCCAATAAAACGCTGGCGAAAGTGGAGATTTCACGGGTGCCGATTTTCGGGGTTATTTACACAGCAGGAGCCATTTTGGTGGACCGAAAAAATGAGCAAAGTCGCCGCGACAGCTTTGCCAAAATGGAAGCGGCGCTGGCATCAGGCTTGCACTTGTGTTTGTATCCCGAAGGCACGCGGAACAAAACAGACGCGCCACTTGGGCCTTTTCAGAAAGGCGCTTTTCTCACTGCCATTCGCGCGCAAAAACCGATTATTCCAGCAGTACTAAGTAACACCGCGCGCAGCCTCCCCGGAAAGCCCATTTTCTATGCGTGGCCTGCGCCGATTGATTTCCATTTCCTGCCGCCGGTGGAAACAACGGGTTTAAAGCCGGAAGATTCCCTAGCGTTGAGTACCAATATCCGCGAACAAATGCTCCAATACATCCTTCAAAAAGATCAGCGGCAGCCATGACCTACTATCTTTTAGGAGCGGGGAGAATGGCGCATTTTCTAGCCGAAAGACTCGCCGGAAAGCACCGCTGTCTGGGTATTTATAACCGCACGGAAAACGAAAAAAGCCGGGCACTTTCACAGCTTCTCTCTGCGCCGGTTTTTTATCAGTTGAAAGCACTTTCAGAAGAGACAGATGCCTGCTTAATAGCCCTCTCCGACGACGCTATTACGCGTGTTTCTACACGGCTTCCAGACCAGCCAGGAACGGTGGTGCATTTCAGCGGAACAGTATCCATAGAGGCGTTGCAACCGCATCCACAACGGGCGGTTTGCTGGCCGGTTTTTCCCATTGGGCCCGGCATCTCACCAGAAAAGGTTTTACCTGCAATGGGAGAAGGAAATAATGAAGCAGCGCGAGAAGTTCTTTCCGCGCTTGCCAACGCCCTTTCTCTACAACTTTCTCAAACACCGGAAGAAGCCCGGAAACAGATGCATCTGGCGGCGGTTTTTGGCAACAATTTCGTGAACCACTTGCTGTGTATCTGCGAAAATCTTTGCTGGGAAACAGGCCTTCCTTCAGAAATTTTGCAACCGCTACTAGCGCAAACTTTTGCGCGCGCCACAGAGGAAAGTCCTTGCCAGATACAAACCGGACCGGCGCGGCGCGGCGACCTTTCTACGCAGGCCGCGCACCTCGGATTGTTGAATAATCACCCCGAATGGCAGCGCCTCTATGAAGCTATCAGCTATTCCATAGCCGCGTTTCCCGTGTCGCAATAGACGGCCCGGCCTACCTTTGCGCGCGCTGCAAAAAGGCTCCGCGTAAATCCTGCATGTACACGATTCATTTTAAGTTTGAGCAGAAAGGGAAAGCGCTGCAAACGCTCCAAAATATCCACGGCGGCGACAGCCTTCTGGAGACGGCGCTTGACCACGGCATTGAAATTCACCACAACTGCGGCATGGTTTGCGCGTGCAGCACCTGCCATATTTATCTGGAATCCGGCGAAGATTTTATTCCGGAAATCACCGACCGCGAAGAAGATTTTATTGACCGCGCCCGCAATCCGCGCCTTACCAGCCGCCTCGGCTGTCAGTGTGTTTTAGACCCGGCTCAAAGCGGTGAAATCACCGTTGTGGTTCCTGACCAAAGCCTGATTCACGGGGATTAACTGTTGGAAGCTTCGCGTTGGAAGGTTGGACAGCCCCGCAGTTGCGGGGCGTTGGAAGACGTTCTCGTAAAGCACACAAACCCGACGATATTAGTTACTTTCAACATTATCCAACGGCATCTAACATTATCCAACTTTTCCAACGCCCAAAGGGCATCCAACATTCCAACCATGACTCCCTACGAACCGCCTATCCACTGGGCCGACCATGAAGACATTGCCCTAAAACTTTACGAGCGTTTCGGCGATGAACATAATGAAGGCAAAATTTACCGTGTCCGCTTCACCGATTTGCTGGAATGGGTGCTGCAGATTCCCGGCTTTACTGGCACACGCGAAGAAAGCAACGAAGGACATCTGGAAATGATTCAAAGCGCGTGGGTGTATGAATGGCGCGACAGTCAGAAATAGTCTTTCCTCATGAACACGCTGGAACTTTTCAAGCCGGTAAAGGCTTTTGTGTTTGACGTGGACGGCGTGCTGACCAACGGCCAACTGCTTTTGACAGAAGACGGCCATATGCTGCGCAGCATGAACATCAAAGACGGCTACGCGCTGCAATGGGCGGTCAAGCAAGGCTATCAGGTGTGGATTATCAGCGGCGCGCGGAGCGAAGGCGTAAAAACGAGGCTGCAAAAGCTGGGCTTGCAGGAGGTGCATATTGGTATTGAAGACAAGCTGCCGTTGCTGCAAAGCCTAATGAAACAGCACGACATTTTCCCCGAAAACCTGCTGTACATGGGCGACGATATTCCCGACATTGCCTGCATGAAAGCCGCCGGATTTTCTACCTGCCCCGCCGACGCTGTGCCGGAAATTATGGCTGTAGCCAAGTACGTTTCGCCGCTCGCAGGTGGGCACGGCTGCGTACGCGACGTGATTCGGAAAACGCTTTTGCTGCATGGAAAATGGGTCATAGGTGATGAGTCATGAGTCGTGTCCGCGTTTTGAATCTTGTCCTTTGGTTTTTGAAGCTCAGTCCCTCGTCCCTAATACCTCGTCCCTAGAAAATGCTCACCCTTATCTCCGGCACGTCGCGCCCCGGCAGCCGCACCCGCAAACTGGCCGATAATTACCTGCATATGCTGCGGGAAAGGGGCGTGGAAACGCAGCTTTTCTGCCTGGAAGAATATGCCGTCTGGGAGCGCGACGAGGCGTTTGTAGAAGCGGAGAAAACGCTTCTCATCCCGGCCCAAAAATTCATTTTCATCGCCCCGGAGTACAACGGCTCTATTCCCGGAATGCTGAAAATGCTGCTCGACAACAGCGACATCAAAAGCTGCTGGTGGGGAAAGAAAGCGATGCTTACGGGCCTTGCCGACGGACGCGCCGGAAATCTGCGCGGCTTAGATCACCTGACGAACATCCTCAACTACCTGCACGTAAACGTCTTTTGGAATAAGCTGCCTATTTCCCGCATCAGCACCGAGATGAACGAAGACGGCACACTTTTACAGCCCGCAACCGTCGCTGCTATTGAAGCGCAGATTGACGGCTTTCTGGCCTTCTGATTTTCTCTTCCCTACTCTATTTCCATGCTCCGCCGTCTGCTTATTTCCCTTACGCTGTTGCTGCTTTCCGAGTACTACAGCTTTGTGGCCGTGCGCGGACTTTTGCGCAACGCTTCGCCTCTTGGGCGCAACATCGGAACGGGCATTTACATCGGGCTTTCGGTGCTGTTGTGGACGCTGCTGTTCACGTTCCGGCGCATTCCGTGGGACAGCTTCCCGACGGGCGTGCGCACCTTCGTTCTCAGCTTTGCCATCGGCTTTTTCATGGCCAAAATCCTGATTGCACTTTTCCTTTTGCTGGATGATTTGCGCCGGCTGATTTTCTGGGTTATCGGGCTCCTTCGCCACAAGCCTGCCCTGAATGGCGACGGCACGCGCATTCCGCGCTCGGCTTTTGTACAGACAGTTGCGGTAGGAGCCGGCATGGCAGTTATCGGGTTGCTTTTGTGGGGAACTACCAACCGCTATCGCTACCGGATTCGCCGCGTAACCCTGCGTTTCCCCAACCTGCCCAAAGCGTTTCACGGAACCAAAATCGTGCAGCTTTCCGACATCCATAGTGGCTCTTTTGACGACCGCGAAGCCGTGGCCGCAGGCGTAGCAAAAGCACTGGCAGAGAAGCCTGACGTGATTTTCTTTACCGGCGATTTGGTGAATAATGAAGCCCCGGAAATCGTTCCTTACAAAGACCTTTTTGCAAAGCTGAAAGCGCTGCTTGGCGTGTATTCTATCCTCGGCAACCACGACTACGGCGACTACGTTTCGTGGGATTCTCCGCAGGCGAAAATTCAAAACCTGGATACCCTCAAACAGCACCACGCCGACATGGGCTGGAAGCTTCTCCTGAACGAGCATCTGTATCTGCAAAAAGGCGGCGAAACCATCGGCCTTTTGGGCATTGAAAACTGGGGCGCGAAGGCAGGCTTTCCCAAATATGGCAACATGGCGCGCGCCGTGCAGGGCTTGGACAGAAGCAAAGCGCCGTTCACGATTCTGCTTTCCCACGACCCGTCGCACTGGGACGCGCAGGTGCGCCCGGAGTATCCGTTTGTGGATTTGACGCTCAGCGGCCACACCCACGGAATGCAGTTTGGCATTGAAATTCCGGGCTTCAAGTGGAGTCCCGTACAATACATCTATCACCAATGGGCAGGGCTGTATCGCGCCGGGCGGCAGCACCTGTACGTTAATCGCGGCTTTGGCTTTTTGGGCTATCCGGGCCGCGTGGGGATTCTGCCGGAGATCACGGTGATTACGCTGGAGAGCGTGTAAGTGCTAGCTGAATGTCGCTCGTGTTATGAAACTGCTTACAAGACTTCTTTCTGTTTTCTCCTTACTGCTTCTTTTAAATCAGGAAGCTCTTAGCCAAGAGATCAGGACAAAAGGCAGACGTGGTTTCGTCACTTTCGCGCCACGTGTAGGAATAGTTGCGCATGGCGGTTTGGGTTTTGAAGGCGGAATTTCAGCCCTTTACATTGACGACGAAAATCTGGAACCGGGTGCAGCAAGCATTTACACAACCTATTTCCGGCAGCAGCGTAGTTTTCAATCCGGCTTTGACATGGACGGTTTTAAGGTGGGCATCCAAAGTTCTTGGGCCTTTTTTATGTGGGGATTAGAAGTCAAAACAGCCTTCTATAAGGCCTGCACTTTCACCTATATCTCCCCCAAAATAGGTTTCAGTTGGATGGACGTGGTGAACGTAGAATACCTCATCAATCTTGCGGGTAAAAACGCGGATTTTCCGGTTCAAAGCAATTATCAGGTAGGCATCAACGTCAGCCTTAATGGTGCTGTTTACAGAAAGGTTTGGAAGCCTTTCTTTAAGTCCAAGTGAAATTGTTTTAAACTTCTCCCCACAACGCTGCCAGCACATTTCGCACGGCTTTTTCACCCGGTTGCAAAAGCGGAAGTTGCGAAAGCTGCCGCAACAGCAAGATCTCTTTCCGGTGAAGACGCAGGCCGCGAAAAGCACTTCGGAACGGCAGGCAGGAAAAAGGATTTTTGAAAAGGCGGGGTAGATTTCTGTTCATTCGGGAGGGAAGATGACGGAAAGATAAACGCGCCAGGCCAAAACTTATTGCAGCGCGCCCTGTTCTTCCGCAAAAATATTTTCTCCCCCTTTTTTTATGGCAATCATCGGCATCACAGGCGGCAGCGGTTTTGTAGGCCGTTCCCTCACGGCAAAGCTTTCCCGCGACGGCAACGAGGTCATCATCTTTACACGGAATAAAAACACCAGTAAAGGCTTTGCCCATTGGGATGCGGCGCGCGGCGAAATAGACCACGACGCGCTGGGGAAACTGGATGCGGTGGTGCATCTCGCAGGCGCAGGCGTGGCCGACAAACGCTGGACCGCCGCGCGCAAAAAAGAAATCTACGACAGCAGGGTTTCGGGGACGCGCTTTCTGGTGGAATCGCTGAAAAAATACGCGCCCAATTGTCGTACACTCGTCAGCGCCTCAGCTATTGGCTACTATGGAGAAAGCAAAGGCGACGCACCTTTTACCGAAGATGCCGCGCCCGCAAATGATTTTCTAGGCCGCACTTGTGTGGATTGGGAAAAAGAAACACAGAAAGCCGAAGACTTTTGCCGGGTTGTGATGTTGCGCACGGGCATTGTGTTGGGAAAAGGCGGCGGCGCACTGCCGGAACTGACCAAAACTTTTCCTTTGCGCATTGCGCCCATTCTGGGCAGCGGGCAGCAATGGGTCTCTTGGATTCACCTTGATGACATGGTGGGGCTGTATGTTTTTGCGCTGCAAAACAGTTCGGTTTCTGGTGCCTACAACGCCGTCGCCCCGCAGCCCGTAGCGCACCGCGCGCTGATAGATGCACTGGTAAAGGCCAAAGGCGGGCCTTTCCTTAAAATGCCTGTTCCGGCTTTTGCGCTCAAAATTGTTTTAGGGGAAATGAGTGTAGAAGTTTTGAAAAGCTGCGCTGTGAGCAGCGGAAAAATAGAGGGAGCAGGTTATGGTTTTCAGTTTTCGAATGTAGCAGGGGCTGCGAAGGAAATGTAGCAGGGGCTGCGAAGGATTTGATGCGGGGGTAGGTATTATCTGGCGCGAGTTTGAAAATCCTTTTACATTGCAGCCCATCTCAGCTCCTTAAAAAACTAGCAGAAAGGTATGTCTAATGGTATGTTCGATGGATTTCTGGTAGGCCCAATTTTACGCTGGGTAGGGCAAAACATTAGGTGGCTAATTTTCTCCAAAATATTAAACCAAGATAGTCCCTACAGAAAATTTGCGGGTATAAACAGCAAAGGAGTGAATGCAAAGAATTTCTTCATAAACACAATGTTGGGTACGGCGGTACTGCTCTTAATTATAGCAATAATTGCAAAGAGTTTTTATTAGCTGCCATCCACCTCAATTATGGCACGGGACACACCCGAGTCAGCCGCAGTATTACGAGGAAAATTTGTTTCGCTTTTGAAGGAAGAAAGCTACACCGCACCTTTGCCCAACTTTTCTCTCTCCAAAAGTCTTATTTCCCTGCACACTTTCGTCGTTAATAAATCTCCCCACCCCCTGCCCCAATATCAAACTGAAGGCGCGGCGGGCGTAGATGTTTGCGCGTGGCTGCCGGAGCCGATTACCTTGCAACCGCTGCAACGATCGGCTATCCCCACCGGCCTTTATCTTGCGCTGCCGCCGGGAACGGAAATGCAGGTGCGCCCGCGCAGCGGACTGGCACTGAAGCATGGCATCACCGTCTTGAACAGCCCCGGCACAATTGACGCCGATTATCGCGGCGAACTGCGTATTTTGCTCGTCAATCTCTCTGCAGAACTGTTCACCATCCACGACGGAGACCGCATTGCGCAGCTGGTGTTGGCGCACTACGAGCGGCTGCAATGGCAGCCTGCAGAAACACTGCCCGAAACGGCACGCAGCGGGGGCGGATTTGGCTCTACTGGTGTAGGCGCAGAAAGCTCTTTTTAAAAAACTTCTTCTTCTCTACAAAACCCTTTTTATGAACATCATCATCCCGATGGCGGGCATGGGCAAAAGAATGCGCCCACATACCCTGACGACTCCCAAACCGCTCCTGCCTATTGCGGGCAAACCCATTGTGCAACGCCTTGTTGAAGACCTGGCTCACACGTCGGGACAGCCGCTGGAAGAGGTTTCTTTCATCATTTCGCCTGCTTTTGGAAAGGCGGTGGAAAGCACGCTAATGCATATCGCCGAATCGGTGGGCGCGAAAGGAAAAATCTATTACCAACACGAGGCCTTGGGAACGGCACATGCCTTGCTGGCGGCGCAGGAATCGCTGACCGGAAACGTGCTGATTGCTTTTGCCGACACGCTTTTCAAGGCTTCTTTTGAGATTGACACTACGAAGGACGCGATTGTGTGGACGCAGAAAGTGGAAGACCCGTCGGCTTTTGGCGTGGTGCGCTTGGGCGAAGGCGGCGAGATTCTGGAGTTTGTGGAAAAGCCGGATGAGTTTGTTTCCGACCATGCCATCATCGGCGTATATTACTTCCGCGACGGCGACCACCTGCAGAAAGAATTGCAACGCCTCTTGGATGAAAACATCATGCAGAAAGGCGAATACTTCCTTACCGATGCAATGGATCACATGCTGCGCAACGGCGTGAAATTCTACGACGATACGGTGGAGGAATGGCTGGACTGCGGCAACTACAGCTCTACCGTTTCCACCAACCAACGCGTGCTGGCATTGAAGCACGAGAAAGAGAATTTCCTGCACGAAACGGCTGTGGTAGAAAACAGCGTCATCATTCAGCCTTGCTTTCTGGGCAAGAACGTAACGGTGCGCAATTCCGTCATCGGGCCACATGTTTCTTTGGAAGCTAACAGCACTGTTTCCGACAGCCGCCTGCGCAATACGATGGTGGGCGAAAACACCGTTCTCCAAAATGTGAATCTCCACAACTCTATGATTGGCAAGCACGTAACTTTAAAGGAGCAAGCCCGTGAGTGGAGCCTCGGCGACTATTCTACTTCGGCCTGATTTTTGAATTCTTCTTTCCTTTTCGTGCGGCTTCTTCCCCTTCTTCTATCTGCTTTGTTGAGCGCGCCGGTGTCTGTCTTTGGACAAGCACCGGCGCAGCCCGCATTACCGGAAACGTCTTCCCTACAGGCCAGCAATCTTTTCTTTGAAGGACTACAGGCACGCGCGAAAGGTCTCAACCGCGAAGCGACGGTTGCTTTTGAAAAATACACCGCGCTGCAACCGCAGGAGCCTGCTGGTTGGTATGAACTGGCCAAGCTCCGCCTGAAAGAAAACCGCACCGGACAGGCACAAGAAGCGATTAAAAAAGCGATTTTGCTTTCGCCCCAAAACAAATGGTATCGTTATTTTGAGGCCGACCTACTGACGCTCCAAAACAAGTTTGAGTCGGCGGCGGACGTGTATAGCAATGTAGCCGACCAAAACCCAAACGACGAGGAAGACCGGCTGAAAGCCGCCTTGCTCTACCAGCGGGCGAAGGAATATGACAAGTCTGCCGCGCAGCTGGACAAGGCGCTGAAAGCCGCACCCGGCGACGAGGATATTCTACTGCAAAAACAACAGCTTTTCCTCAAAGCCAATCAGGTGGAAAAGGCGGCGGGCGTAGCGCGCGAACTCATCGCCATCAATCCCGATGAGCCACGCTACCGCGTGCAACTTGGGCAGATATACGAGACCAATCAAAAGCTGCCTGAAGCCCTGAAAACCTATCAGGAAGCCGAAAAGCGTTTCCCTAATGACCCGGTGGTTCAGTTGTCGCTGGCGGAATATTACCGCAAGACGAAGGACGAAGCGAAGCAGCAAGAATATCTGCGCAAGGCTATCGTGAATAAAGAGCTGGATTCAGAAACGCAGATTGGCCTTTTGTTGCCGTATTTGCAGGAAATGGCGCAGGATTCTTCGCGTCGGGGTGAAGGTGCAGATATCGCGGCCCAACTGGCGACGCAGCACCCGAAAGACGCGCGCATTCAACTTTTTTACGGCGAGCTTTTGCAGATGACCGGCAAGGACGCGCAGGCTTCGGCGCAGTACCGGAAAGTGGTAGAGCTGGACCCCTCTAAATTTCCGGCCTGGCAGCAATTGATGCTTTCCTACACGTCTCCCAAAGATGCCGACTCGCTGATTGCGGTTTCGGAGCGCGCGTTACGCTTGTTTCCGACGCAGGCGCTGGCTCACTACCTCAACGGTGTGGGCTACCAAAACAAGAAGAATTATAAGTCTTCTGCCAAAGCTTTTCAGCGCGGCATTGACCTGCAACCGGAAGAAAACAAGGAGTTGCTTTCGCAGATGTACGTCTCACTTGGCGACAGCTATAATTTCCTTAAGGACTATACGCAGTCGGACACGGCCTATGAAACGGCGCTGCGCCTTGACCCGGAAAACGCGACGGTGCTGAATAACTACGCCTACTATCTTTCGGTGCGCAAAACGCGGCTGAAAGAAGCCGAGGCGATGAGTAAAAAGTCGCTGGAAATCCGCACCGACGAAGGTACTTTTCTGGATACCTACGGCTGGATTTTGTATCAACAAGGGAATTTCAAAGAAGCCCGCCCTTACATCCAGCGCGCTATTGACAAAGCCGGAACAGAAGCCGACGGTACACTCTACGACCACCTTGGCGACGTACTGTTCCAACTGGGCGACAAAACGAAAGCGGTGGAAGCATGGAAGAAGGCGCAGGAGCGCGGCGCTGACAATTCTTTCCTTCCCAAGAAAATTGCCGAAGGCAAGTTGTATGAATAAGCTTCTGCTGGCGGGTGCGTTTTTGCTGTTGGGAACCGTAGTTCTCGTGGGCTGTCATCCAACCAAAAAGACGGCAGGTGGGAAAGCCAAAACAGAAAAGACCTCTTCCCGGAAAAAGAAAAAAGCCAAAGCGGACACAGCGATGGCAGTTGTTCCGTTATCGCCAGCAACCGCAAGCGACGCAGTCTCCCAGCGATTGGATGTGCTTTCCGGCGTGAATGCTACTTTCCAAACCTTTTCCGGCAAGGCCAAAGCGAAGCTGACGCGCGGCGACGAAAGCAATGAGTTTACGGCCAACATCCGCATCCGGCATGGACAGGCGATTTGGATAAACATTTCGCTCGGCGGCATTTGGAATGTGGCGCGCGTCTATATTACCCCCGACTCGGTGCGGATGCTCAACTTCCTGCAAAAAAGCGCCAAGCTGCTGCCGTTTTCAGAAGCGGGAAAGCTGTTGCCGTTTCCGGTTTCTTTTTCGGATTTGGAGGCGTTGTTGCTGGGTTATGCACCTGCGCCGTCTGCGGGTTCCAGCACCCTTATTCTGGCCAACAATGGCAGCTTAGAGCTCCAGACGACCAACACAAACGGCACTGCACAAAGAATCTATTTCGCCCTGCCCGACACAGCTTTCCGGCGCTATGAAATCGGAAGTATTTCTGGTGCGGCACAGGCTTTCTCGTTGCGCATGGCGGTGGAGAATCCAACGGGCGACGTGGAGCATTTGTTCTACAAAAACAGGGCGGCTTCGTGGGAAACACCCGCTGGAAATGGCTCTTTGATGCTGGATTTTGACGCTCCGCAGTGGGACGGCGAAGTGTCTATGCCGTTTTCCGTGCCAAAGAATTATGAGCGGAATTAGTCGCCCTGCTCCATAGCATTCCGTCATCCCGACGAAGGAGGGATCTCCTAAAATCAAGTGGCTAAGCTTAGACAATCGCATCCAAACAGATTGCCTTCGGCGAGCCTTACGGGTTCCTCCTTCGTCTGAATGACGGGCCTTGATTGGGCGCACACCCGCGCCTACCCCTACATTCGCCCTATGAAAGTCGTTCTCTTCGCGGGCGGGCGCGGAACCCGCATTTCTGAGGAATCCGTTTTGCGGCCCAAGCCGATGATTGAAATCGGTGGCAGGCCTATTCTCTGGCACATCATGAAAAGCTACGCGGCCTATGGCCACACGGAATTTATCGTGTGCCTCGGCTACAAAGGCTGGATGATTAAGGAGTATTTCACCAACTACTTTCTTCACAATGCCGACTTGACGGTGGATCTCTCCAACAACTCCATTGAGGTACACAACGCAGGCGCAGAACCGTTTAAAATCACGCTCGTAGAAACGGGATTGGACACGATGACGGCGGGCCGCCTGAAGCGCGTGTTGAAATACACCAACGGCGAGCGTTTTATGCTGACCTACGGCGACGGTGTATCGGACGTAAACCTGGACGAACTGGTGCGTTTTCATGAAGCATCTGGGAAGATTTGCACCATGACCGCCATTCAGGCCACAAGCCGTTTTGGTGTGTTGAAAATGCAGGACGATGGCACTATTACGTCTTTTGAGGAAAAGCCCGCCGATAGCGGCACGTGGATTAACGGCGGCTTCTTTGTGATTGAGCCGGAGATTGAGAAATACCTTCCCGCCAACGCCGACGACGTGATGTGGGAGCGCGAACCCCTTGACGGCCTTGCCCGCGACGGACAAATTGCGGCCTACCGCCACCACGATTTCTGGAAGTGCATGGATACCCTGCGCGACAAGGAAGAGCTGGAAATGCTGTGGGAAACAGATGCGAAGTGGAAGAAGTGGTGAGCGATATGAAACACGAAACATTAAGCGCCTTCTTCTCCAACAAACGCGTTTTCCTCACCGGCCACACGGGCTTTAAGGGCGCGTGGCTGCTCCTGCTTCTGAAGCAACTGGGCGCGGAAGTAAAAGGCTTTTCCCTCGCGCCGGAAAACCCGCATGACCTCTATTACCAACTGGACGGCGACACGCTTTGCGAATCGGTAACTGCCGATGTGCGTGATGCGGAACGGCTGCTGGAAGAGCTGATTTCCTTTCAGCCCGATGTGGTTTTTCATCTTGCCGCGCAGGCTTTTGTAAGGCGCTCCTACCGGCAGCCAGTGGAGACCTTTGCGGCCAACATTATGGGCACGGCGCACATTCTGGATGTGCTGCGTTTCATGGAGAAACCCGCTACGGCCATCATCATCACCACCGACAAGGTGTATCAGAACGACGAGCGCGGAGAGGCTTTCCCGGAAGGCGCACCGCTGGGCGGACATGACCCTTACAGTGCTTCCAAAGCAGCGGCAGAGATTGTGATTGATTCCTACCGCCAATCTTTCTTCCATCCCGATAAGTACGAAAAGCACGGAAAAACCATCGTCTCTATGCGCGCCGGAAACGTGATTGGCGGGGGGGATTTCTCGGAAGACCGGCTCCTTCCCGATATGGTGCGGGCAATAGAGAAAAAACAGCCCGTGGTGCTGCGAAACCCGCAAAGCGTGCGCCCGTGGCAACATGTGCTGGAGCCGCTTTTTGCGTATCTCCTGCTGGCCATGAAGGCTTCTTCAGGAAAGGAAGGTCTTTCGTTTGGAACGGCCTTCAACATTGGCCCGGACAGGCAGGACGAAAGAACGGTTTTGCAGGTAGCCCGGCAGTTCTACGCGGCTTTTAAGCTGACGCAGGAGCCTATCATCCAACCCGACGGAACCCTCCACGAAGCAGCCCTGCTGATGCTGGACAACACGAAGCTAAAACGCGCCCTCGGCTGGAAACCACTCCTGAACGCCGACGAAGCCATCCGCTGGACGGCCCGCTGGTATGCCTCCACCATGACGGCAAAGGAGAAATGCGAGGCACAGATGAAAGCATACTTTGAACGGGTGGAAAAGCATTTATCCCTATGATGCTCCCCGGCCTGCAAATCCTTTCCCTGCCCCACAGCACCGACGCGCGCGGCGCTTTCACCAAAGTTTTTCACCAGGATTCTTTGCAGGAAAAAGGGATTTCCTTTTCCCTGCGCGAAAGCTATTTTTCCACTTCCGCCAAAGATGTTATCCGGGGGATGCACTTCCAGACCCCACCCCACCAACACGCCAAGATTGTGTTCTGCCCCGTTGGGGAGATACTGGACGTGGTGCTGGATTTGCGGAAGGATTCGCCCACCTACGGGGATCACTTTTCCATGGTGCTTACGGCCAGAAACCACCTTGCCCTCTACATCCCCGAAGGTTGCGCACATGGTTTCCGGGCGCTTTCGGAAGGAGCAATGACGTTCTACCTCGTCTCCTCCACGTACAGCCCGGCGCACGACATGGGGATTCGCTGGGATAGCTTTGATTGCGATTGGGGAATAGAGCTTCCCGTCATAAGCGCGCGGGATGAAGGATTTCCGGGACTGGCCCGGTTCCATTCGCCGTTCTGAATCTTCCTACCTTAATCTTCCCACCTGTCAGGTTTTAAAAACCTGACAGGTGGGAAGCGCACGACGGCCCTTTTTAAAGCAAAAGCACTTTGTTCCTGCCTTTCTTTTCCCTGTTCTGATGTTGGAACAGATTGTTCCGACACAAGAACAAACTGTTCTTGTGCAGGAACAATCTGTTCCGGTGCTGGTTTCCGGAAAAGAAAGGCCGGAACAGATTGTTCCAACATCGGGACAAAGTGTTCTTTAAGAGGCCGGGTAAGGATGGAAATTTGGATTTTCGGAAACAAGGCGTATTTTAGTCCCTTCTTAACCCCCTTATTCTCTTCTTTATGGCACTTAAACAAAAGGCCGATAAAAGCTTTCAGCGTTTTGCTCCCGACGCAAAAGGCGTCTTTGGCCAACACGTTATCGACGAGTTTGTGGCCAATACGGCCTTGCTCCCCAGCCCGCCCTATACAACCAATGCCATGAAGGCGACCAACAATCTGCTTATCTCTTCGGCAGCAGCGGCGCGCAGCGGCGACCACACCGCTATTGCCGCCCGAAACGCGGCAGAAGCCAGTTGGAACGATATGTTTGGCCGCATCGCCGATTATGTGAGCCTTCTGGCACAGGGCAACGCCGTGCTGATCACCCAGGCGGGCTTCACGCCCACTGCTGCCGACACCACGGCCAGCGTGAAGCCCAACGCCGCCGTGCTGGACAAGATGACGCAGCAGGATGGCGGCGTAGCAAAAATCAGTATGGTAAAGCCCGGCGCGGGCAAAGTGGCCGCCCACCTGAGTGTGGTGTCTTCCGCCGATGCAACCATCCTTTCTGCCGCCGACGGAACCATCACGGTTACCATGGCCAGCGGCGAAAAAGTATTTATCAAAGTGGATACCCACAGCGTCACCACCATCGGCGGCCTGCCCACCGGCAAAATGCTGAAGGTGGTGGTGCAACCCGTCAACAACAAAGGCGCCGGCCCTACTTCTGCCCCCAAAACCTTTATGCCCCAGCCGTAGAGGTAAGAAACAGGGTTGCACCCGATTATTGCTGTCATCCCGACGAAGGAGGGATCTGCCCGGATAAAGTTGCCTAAGCTCAGACAGCTCTATCCAGACAGATCCCTCCTTCGTCGGGATGACGCATAGATGGAGCGCCTCTTCCTACCTTCGCGGCCACGTAAAAAATCTTCTTAAAAATGGTTGTCAATATCCACGAAGTGCTTCCCCAACTGGGCATTTCCACACAGGCCGAAGGCGTGGCCACCGGCACCCGGTATCTTACCGGCAGCGGCGCTTCGCTGCACTCCTTCTCTCCGGTAGATGGCGGCAAAATCGGAAGCGTTACCACCGCCACCCGCGCCGACTATGATGCCGTAGTGGAAGCTGCCGGAAAGGCCGCCCATCAGTGGCGCACCTGGCCCGCACCGAAGCGCGGCGAAGTGGTGCGCCAGATCGGAAACGCCCTGCGCGAACACAAAGACGCGCTGGGCGCGCTGGTATCCTACGAGATGGGCAAGAGCTTGCAGGAAGGCCTCGGCGAGGTGCAGGAAATGATAGACATCGCCGACTTTGCGGTGGGCCTTTCCCGACAGCTCTATGGCCTCACCATGACGAGCGAGCGCCCCGACCACCGGATGTATGAGCAGTGGCATCCGCTGGGCGTGGTGGGCATTATTTCCGCCTTCAATTTCCCCGTTGCGGTGTGGAGCTGGAATGCGTTTCTGGCGTGGATTTGCGGGAACACCTGCGTGTGGAAGCCATCGGAGAAAACCCCGCTCACGGCCAATGCCTGCCAGAACATTGTGAGCAAAGTATTAGCGGAGAACGGCGTTCCCGAAGGCGTAAACGGCCTGGTGCAGGGCGGGCGCGAAGTGGGCGAATGGATGAGCGGGGATGAACGCATTCCGCTCGTCTCGGCCACGGGTTCTTCGCGCATGGGCAAGGCCGTGGGCGCGGCGGTTGCGGGCCGTTTCGGGAAGAGTTTGCTGGAACTGGGCGGCAACAACGCCATCATCATCTCGGAACATGCCGACCTGGACATGGCCTTGTTGGGATGCCTGTTTGGCGCGGTAGGAACTGCCGGTCAGCGCTGCACCACCACGCGCCGACTGATTATCCACGAGCGCGTGTACGATGCTTTCAAGGACAAGCTGGCGGCAGCCTACAAGCAGCTTTCCATCGGCAACCCGCTGGACTCTAAAAACCACGTCGGCCCGCTGATTGACACCGATGCCGTGGCGGCGTACCTGTCGGCACTGGAGAAAGTGAAAGCAGAAGGCGGAAAGGAAGTGGTAGCGGGCGGTGTGCTGGAAGGAGAAGGCTATGAAAGCGGTTGCTACGTGCGTCCGGCAGTGTGGGAAGCCCGCAACGATATGGAGATTGTGCGCACCGAAACCTTCGCGCCCATCCTCTACCTGATGAAGTACCGCACACTGGAGGAAGCAATAGAGATGCAGAATGCGGTTCCGCAGGGATTGTCTTCTTCCATCTTCACCCTGAACATGCGCGAGGCCGAGACCTTCCTTTCCTACAAAGGCTCCGACTGCGGCATTGCCAACGTAAACATCGGCACAAGCGGCGCGGAAATCGGCGGCGCTTTCGGCGGCGAGAAGGAAACCGGCGGCGGACGCGAAAGTGGCTCCGATAGCTGGAAGGCTTACATGCGCCGCCAGACAAACACCCTGAACTGGAGCGCAAACCTGCCGCTGGCGCAGGGCATAAAATTTACGGTGTAGGAAGCAGGGAATAGGGAACAAGGAATAATTTCCCCCTTGTGCCTTATTCCTCCCTAATACCTATTCCCTAATACCTATTCCCTAATACCTATTCCCCATGAAAAAGACCCTTCTTTCCCTTGCTGCGCTTGCGCTTTTAATGACCAGTTGCACGCCCGACGCGGAGCGGGCGAAGATTAAAAAGGATTTTGCGGAATCCTGCCTTTCTTCGGCCCAACAATCGTTTCGGAACAGTGGTTCGCAAGCCAGTAAAGAAATAGACCAATTGCTGAAAGATTATTGCGAGTGCTCCGGCGAAAAAGTAGTCAGCGGTCTTAAAGACGAAGAAATCAAGGAAATAGAAAAGGATAAGAACGCAATTTCCCAATCACGGCTTTTGGAACTTGCACAGCCCTGTACAGACGAATTTAACCGGAAGATGCAAGCCCTTTCTCCCAAACCATAACACCCATGAACTTCAAGTCCTTTTCCAGCCGGCTGTCCCTTTTAGTGACAGCCGGTTTTTTAACCCTCGCTGCGCTTTCTTCCTGCAAAAGCAATCCCCGCTTAGAGGCGAGAAAGGAATTTAAAAGCAATTGCAAGGACAATGCCCGGAAGGAGCTTTTGGACGGCGAGAAAGGCCACAACAACGCCATCAAAGCCTACTGCGACTGCGCCGCCGACATGGTGATTGACAAGATGAGCGACGAAGAAATCAAAGCCTATCTGGACGACCCGCAAGCGCAGAATGGCTTCAACGAAGGAACCTCTCAGAACTGCGTAGAGACCTTTAAAGCAGAAGTGCGTGCGGAAGAAAGTCAGCGGTAAAAGCGGAACGCCGGGTGCGGGAATCCTGGTGTTTCTCCTGCTGCTCTTCGCTACCCTGCCTTCGCTTGCGCAGAAAGGATTGCAACCGGGCGATATCGTCTTTCAAAACCTGCCCTGCGGCGGCATGTGCGACGCAATTATCGCCACCACGCCGTGCCAGAACAACCGCCGTTTCAACCACTGCGGTGTAGTGATAAAGGAAGGGAAAAAGCTGTTTGTGGTGGAAGCGATTGGGAAGGCCGTGCAGAAATCCCCGCTTCAAAAGTTCACCGCGCGCGACACCGCGCACGTCCTCTTCGCAGGCCGCGCGAAGGCATCTTTAAAGGAAAGAAAACGCTTCGCCCAAAATAGCCTGCGCTATGTAGGCCGACCTTACGACGACCCGTTTCTGCCCGGCGACAGCGCGCTCTATTGCTCGGAATTGGTGTGGGAAGCGTTCAGTCAAAACGGAAGGAAACTCTTTCCGCAAAAGCCGATGACTTTTAAGGAGAATGGGCAAACACACCCGGCATGGAAAGCCTACTACGAAGACCTGAAACAGCCCATTCCCGAAGGTATTTTGGGCATCAATCCATGCGCCATTGCCAATTCACCGGAGATTCGATTCTTCTCCGTGCGGAAATGATGTTTCACGGGGTTATGTTTCATGGGTTCATGAAACATAACCCCGTGAAACATTGCGCCTTCGGCGCTACGCGTCCTTCTTCGGCGGCAGGTCAAATGCCTTTGCGTCGTGTTCAAAATGGCCTCTGTGAGAACCGTCGCAAAAGGGTTTGTTTTGGGAAAGACCGCAGCGGCAGATGCTGACGATTGTGCGCCCAGCAAGGCCGTACTCGTTGCCGTCTTTGTCCACAATCGTGAAGTCGCCGTCTACTTTTAAGGAGCCGTTGTTGTTTACCGTGAGCTTGGTAGCCATAAGGGTTTGAGAGGAGTGTTTGGGGGAAATGAAAGCGTCTAAATTAGGCCTTTGCGGGGAAGCAGGATACGCACACTTTGCGGCAGGATTTGGGCCTTCACGTTTCGGACAGTACCCATATATTCACCGTCCACCTGAAACGGTAATGGGCGCGGCAGCTTCAACACCAATTCCTTTCCACAATACACCCGCTGATGGATTCCGGTGGAGGATTTGCTTTGGAAAAACGAGCGCATAATGCCCCAAATTGTAACGTCGCGCAGCACAATAACCTCAAAAAGACCGTCGTGCAGGTTGCCATGCTCGTTGATGACCACGCCCGTGCCGTAGGTGCGTCCGTTGGCGATGATAACCATGGCTGCACGGTGGCTTACATACTTACCATCAAGGGTCATTTTGGCCCGGAAATGGTGTCCGCCGCGCAGGGTTTTCAGCACCTGCCGTGCATAGCCCCAAAGGCCGCGCACCTGCGTTTGTTCAAAGTGGTGGATGAGTTGCGCGTTGAGGCCCACGTCGCTCAAATGGATGGAATAGTGTCCGTTGATGCGGATAGCATCCAAGGGCGCTGTATGGTTTCCGGTGATAACAGGAAGGGCTTCCTGCGGCGCGAGGGGAAGGCCCAATTCGGCGGCCATGCCATTGGCAGAACCAGCAGGCAAAGCACCAATTATCAGGTTATTTGCCGCGCCTACCTCTGCCACAAGCTTTAGTGTTCCGTCGCCACCAATGGCAATCAGGCGGTGCGGACGGTGGGTTTTTATTTCCTTTTCCAGTGCCCGCTTATCGTCCTTTCCGGTAGTCTCCAAAAAAGTAAAAGAATGCGGCAGATTCTTGAAATGCGCTTCAATTTCTTCTTTCCAAACCGTCTTGTCTTTGCCGCCCGCGTGGGGATTCACGACGAAAAGAAATCGGTGTGGGGCGGCTTGTGGCATATTTGTTTCCGCCATTGTCGGGAAGCGTTTTTCTACAGAACGTTTTTCTTTTAAGAACCGCGCCACTATGGGTTTTCTCCGCCGCCTTTTTAAGACTTCTACTGTCCATCCGCAAATCAGGGTCTATCATTCCTACGGAGATGAAGACCGCTGTTTTGTGCTTGGGCATGTATTGGAAGAAGCACCAGAGCGCCCTTCTTCCAAAAAGAAAGAAAGCTTCTGGCGCAATGCAAAGGCAATGCTGCGGCTGTTCTCCCTTCAACCCCAAGCGGGAGCGCAGGTGAAACTGCAACTGGGCGTAAGAACCATTCTCGCCATTACCAACGAGGATGGCTTTTTCCATGTAGATATTCCCGGCGATGCGCTAAAACAGTCGGGCTGGCATCTGGTGGAGGTGCACGGACTTTCCGGCGCGGCAAGCGGCTGTGTGGGGGAAGGAAAAGTGTATCACCCGGCTTCTAAAAAGCAGGGCTTCATCTCCGACATCGACGATACCTTTCTCATCTCCCACGCGCGGAATATCTTTCTGCGGCTGCGCACTTTGCTAACTAAATCTCCGCAGACAAGACGGCCTTTTGAGGGCGTGGTAGCGCATTATCAGGCCCTGGCATTAAAGGGAGCAACGGCAGAAACACCCAATCCGTTTTTTTACGTGTCTTCTTCCGAGTGGAATCTCTATGACTACATCAAAGAATTCTGCCGTTTTCATCAATTACCGGAAGGGATTTTCCTGCTTAGCAACCTGAAACAACTTTCCGATTTTGCAAGGACGGGAAGCAACAACCACGGGACCAAATATGACCGCATTGCGCGGATTCTGGAAGAATATCCTGCGACTCGTTTCACCTTGCTGGGAGATGATACGCAGCAAGACCCCGTGATTTACCGGCGTGTGGTGGCGCAGTTCGGGCAGCAAATCAACGCGGTTTATATGCGCCACAGGGCGAAGCAAAACAAAAGCAGGACGGAAGTACTGTTGGATGAGATCCGCGCGGCAGGCATTTCGGTTTGTTATTTCCGGCACAGTAAAGAGGCACTGGCACATTCGCGGGAAATTGGGTTGGCTTGAGTGCTTTCTTCACGCACTCCCCACCGCCTTCATCTTGCTTTTCTGAAGCCATTTTTCCCATCCTTCAAGCTGTGCGCCTTTCAGCACGCGCGGAAATTTATTCATTGCCCCTTCTTTGCCCTGCGCGCGCATGTAATCGTAAAAAACGTCACCCGGATACACGTCCACAAACACTTTTTTCAAGGCCGAAGTGCGCTCTACCGCATAGTCATCGTTCACCTCTTTGAGCGTCTCATCCAGAATGGTTTTTACGCGCGCCGCGTCTATTTTTTCCGGCTCGTCGGCACCAATGGCCCAACGATGGGCAAAGCCGTTTTCGTGCTTGCAACCCCAGACGGCAAACTCACGCACGGTAATTCCCAATTCGTTGTTCACGCGGGCAATGGCTTCCGTCAGGTTCTCAATGCTGGTGTGTTCGCCGCAAATGGAAAGGAATTGCTTCGTGCGGCCCACAATCACAATTTCGCCCTCGGCAGCATTGGTGAAACGCACCACATCGCCAATCAGATAGCGCCACGCGCCGGACGGCGTAGAAAGCAGCACGGCATAATCCACGCCCTCCTTCACCTGATGAATCATACTGGTTTTAGGGAAAGGAATGCACTGTCCGTCATCGTTGAAGTTGGTGCTGTTGAAAGGCACAAACTCATAGAAAATACCGTTGTTCAGCACCAGCTTGATGCCCGGCTCTCCTGGTCGCGCCTGATAGCCGAAGGAACCTTCTGAGGCCATGTAGGTCTCAATATAGACGATGGGTTTTCCCAGCAGCCGTGCAAAAGATTCCCGGTAGGGTTCAAAGGAAACGCCGCCGTGGATGTAGATGTTTAGGTTGGGCCAGATGTCGTGGATCGTCTTTACGCCGTGGTGGGCAATGATGCGCTCCAACACAATCTGCACCCAGGCCGGTACGCCGCAAATTGTTCCCACGTCCCACTTCGGCGCCAGCTTCACAATCTGGTCAATGCGGTCTTCCCAGTGCAGCACACGCGAGATTTTCTGCCCCGGTTTGTAAAGCAATCTGCTTGCCCAGCGCGGCATGTTTTTGGCGGAAATCCCACTCATATCGCCTTCGTAGTAGCCGTCCTTTTCGTAGAGCGAAGTGGTTCCGCCCAGCATCAAAAGGCCTTTGGTAAAAGTGATTTCCGGCACTTTAAAATCCACCAGACTATAAAGCTGCCGGAAGCCCATGCGCCGGATGGAGCGTATCATGTCACTCGTTACGGGGATGTGCTTGGAAGCCGCGCCCGACGTTCCGCTTGACAAGGCGAAATACTTCACTTTTCCGGGCCAGCTCACGTTCTCTTTTCCTTCCAATGCAAAATGCCACCACTCGTTGTACATCTTATCATAGTCATGCAGCGGCACCGTTTCGCGAAAAGCTTTTACAAAATCCACTTCCTTTTCCAGAATCCCGCCAAAGCCGTAGTGCTTGCCAAACATCGTGTATTGCCCGCGCTCCAGGAGCTTGCGCAGTTCCCGACGCTGATACACTTCGGGCGTCGCCGTGTTGGGCGACATGCGTTTTCGGAGTTTTATAGAGCGGGAAATCAGCGAACCGAGCAAAGCCATTTTTCTAGTGATTAATTATTAATGATTAGTGATTAATGAGAGAGAGGGTTTGTTCCTTCATGTCCACGTTCCTCTTTACCACATTCTCTCCACATTTTCCACATTGCCGCATTTCATTTATTTATTACTTCACAAACGGTTCTTCATGGTAAAATCCGGCATAGTCGTTGAGGTAATGAAATTTGGGCGTCAATATTCCGTTGCGGCAAATGGTCGCACGTTCAATCAGCGCGTTGTCTTTTTGGAGTAAGGCCGGAATAATGTGTTCCAAAAGCTTTTCCCCGAAATAAATAGAAGCATCGCGCGGCAATTCGTTGGGCAGATTATCCACCGCCATTACATCCACCGTGCTGTCCAAATTCTGAAAAGGCGCGGTCTTGTGCAGGTTCGTCCGGTCCACACCATACACCGGGTCGGCAATGGTGGAAGCGCCCATATTGATGGGAACCGAGCCGCCTTCGTCGCAGGTAACATCCGCAATCACGCGGATAGAAAAGTCTTCTTTCCGTACATCGTCCCAATGGAAAAGCCGGTCAATATTTTGTTGCCAGTAAATGCCGTTGATAAGAATGTCTGTGTTGTGCGTATAAGGCTCAAAAATGCAGACGTATTTTTCCGGGTACGCATGAAATTCGGTTCGGTCATAGCCCCCGTCTTTCGCGCGCTTGTACAGGTCAGCACCTTTCAAGTGCACGAACACCGCTTCCGTGAAAGAGTTGCTCTGGTATGCTTCGGAGGAAACCTGCCGTATGTGCATTAACTGCAACACTTCCAGCGCGCCCTGCGCTACCCTGCCCGACCCGGTGAGCGCAATGCGCAACGGCGGCAGCCGCAGGTCTTGATAAAGGCTTTTCAGCGCCTCGTAATCCTTCACTTCGTGCGCTGCCGGGAGCGAAAAATCACCGGTGCGCTGTCCCCAGGTTCGGAAGCCGTTGTGCGCGCCCACAATGCCCGCCCAACCGCCAAAACCCAATACCCGCTCTCCGTTTTCGTGAACCAGTGTTTCATAGTCCACCATCTGTATTTTCTTTTCAATCAGGGCCAGCATTAAAGGCTGATTATAAGGCTGCGCCTTTTTGGTGTGAGAGAAAAACAGGTAAGTTTTCCCCGCAATCAAATCCTTCACCGGCACTTCCTTTACGCCCATCAGCACGTCGCAATCGCTTAAATCTTCTTGCAGCGTCAGTCCTTCAGCGCGGTATTCTTCATCGCTGAAACAGCGCGTCGGGCTGGGCTGCACCACCACTTCTACACCCGGAAAAAGCTTTGAAATTCCGGCGGCCTGCCGGGGAGAAAAAGGAACACGGAAGTCGGGCGGGTTTTTGCCTTCGCGGAGAATGCCGATGCGCACAGGGAAGAGGGAAAAGAAGGATTAATTTTGGCCGCAAAGATACACGGCATGACAGCGGCTACCGATTACTTCGCACTCCTGAAACAGGAGCGGAAATACCATACAGACCCAGCCTTGTTGCGCCGGAGCTTTTACGCCCAAAGCGCGGCGCATCATCCTGACCGCGCCGTTACCGGAGACGCAGCGGCACAGGCAGAAGCACTCGACAAAACCGCCCTGCTGAACGAGGCCTTGCGCGTCCTCTCCCACCCGATGCGCCGCCTGGAGCATCTGTTGTTTTTGGAAGGACATTCCCTGCCCGAAAACCATGCGCTTTCTCCCGGTTTTATGATGGAGATGATGGAGCTAAACGAGCTTGCGGAAGAAAATGCAGAAGCCGCACAAAAACAACTTTCGGCTTTGCAGGAAGACTGGCAGAAAAGCACCGATACCCTGACAAAAAGCTACGACAGCGGCGAGCGCAACGAAGCACTTTTTAAGGCTTTGCAGGAAGCGTATTTCCGGCAGAAATATCTGGAGCGGGTAAAGGTTTCGTAGGAAAGAAGTCCATCCGGTACAAAGTTTGTAACCCTCCCGGCGAACCCCTACGATCCCTGTTCGCTATGAAAAAACAAATTCTCCTTCTCGCCCTCGCCGCCTGCACGGCCACGGGCGCTTCTGCCCAATTCGGAAACCTGAAGCTCAACGACCGTGCTGTTTCTGCTGTTGGTAAAGGCGTAAAATCCATGACCTTCTCCAATGAAGATGCCGCCCGCCTTGCCCGCGAAGGCGTGGACTGGATGGATGCCAACAACAAAGTAGCGTCCGCCGGCAGCCCTTATGCGAAGCGGCTGGATAAAATCTTCAGCAAGCACCGCAACGAAGACGGCCTTAACCTCAATTACAAAGTCTATCTCGTGACCGACGTGAACGCTTTTGCCTGCGCCGACGGCTCGGTGCGCGTTTTCGCGGGTCTGATGGATATGATGACCGACGACGAGCTACTCGCGGTAATCGGCCATGAAATCGGCCACGTAAAAAATAATGACAGCCGCGATGCCGCGCGGGAAGCCTATCGCCGGGCCGCTATTTCAGACGCGGTTTCTTCGCAAAACAGCACAGCGGCCACGCTCACCAGCAGCCAACTGGGCGACTTTGCCAACGCGCTTATCAGCAGCAAATACAGCCGCAAGCAGGAAAGCGATGCAGACCGCTACAGCTATGAATTCCTTAAGCGCAATAGCTATAACGTAATGGCCGAAGCCTCCGCTTTCCGCAAACTGGCGGCCTTGAGCGGCGGCGCACAACAATCCAAAACACAGCAGATGATGTCCTCCCATCCCGACTCCGAAGCCCGCGCTGCTGCAGTGGAGAAATGGGCGAAGAAAGACGGACTGGCGAAGGAGTAACGCGACTTCTTTTGTTTTTGAAGAAAGGACTGTGCGAACAGTCCTTTCTTTTTTCGTCGAAAATCTTTTGTCACCCCGAAGGGACCTTAGCGGACAGGAGCCGACAAGGCCCCTTCGGGGTGACAAAAGATTATTTCCGAAGCAACTTTACAAAGCCGCTTGTCCGTTTTTCTAACATCTCTTCTGTCCCATGAACCTCATCCTCCGCAACCTGCGCCCGCGCTATTTGCCCCAAAAAGAATCGGGCATCTGGGGGCGGGAGCTGTCTTTTGCGCAGGGGGAAAGAGTCTTTATCTGCGCGCCTTCGGGGAGTGGAAAGACCTCTTTCGCACACCTGCTCTATGGCCTGCGCCGCGACGCGGAGGGAGACATTCTTTGGGGGACTCTTTCCCCGCTAAACGCAACGGAAGAGCAACTCGCGGCCCTGCGCGCCCAAAAGCTTTCCATTGTCTTTCAGGATTTGCGCTTGTTTCCGCAGCTTTCCCTTTGGAAGAATCTTCTTGTCAAAAAAGCACTCGGCTCGCCGGTGAATGATGCGGAACTGGAAAGCTGGTTAGAACGCCTCGGTCTCTCCCACCGCCGCGATAGTCCCGCCCAAAATCTTTCCTACGGGGACAGCAACGCACCGCCATTTTGCGCGCCCTGCTTCCCGATTTTAAATGGCTCTTGCTGGATGAACCCTTCTCCCATCTGGACGCGGAAAACGCCGGAAAAGCATTGTCCTTGATAGAGGAAGTCGCCGACCAGCGCAGCGCGGGAATCCTCTACGCAGAGCTGGACGACAACCCGCATTTTTGCGCGTCTCAAAAGCTTCTTTTATGAACGCTGCCGCACATCCGCTGCTACAAAAGCTGCTGCTCTCCGGCGGTGGGAAAAGCCGTCGCGTATGGGCAGGGCTGGCGTTGTTTCTGGGAACGCTTTTCCTCCTGCTGGCTGCCGCAATGTGGTGGAATTTCCGCGCGGCTTTGCAAGGCAGCAACGGCGCCGATGCGTTGGGCAGCGGCTTTTTCACCGTTACGCGCACCATTACCGATGCCGACATGGCCACGCCCGGAAAAATTCGTTTCACCGATGCCGACGTAGCCGAAATCCAACGCGCGCCGGGCGTGGAAGAAGTAGGAAAACTCACGCAGGCGGCCTTTCCGGTAAGCGCGTCTATGGGCGGCGCGCTGGGCTTTTCCACCCTGCTTTTCTTAGAAGCCGTTCCCGATAAACTCTTGGATTCCCTGCCGCCGGATTGGGGCTGGACACCCGGCAGACCGGACGTCCCTATCGTGCTGGCAAAGGAATTTCTGCGCACCTACAACTATGTTTTTGCCCCGGCGCAGGGCCTGCCGCAGCTTTCCGAAAACGCAGTGAAAGCGATTGGTTTCCAACTAACCGTAGGCAGTGGCGCACAGGCCCAGAATCTGCGCGGACAAATTGCAGGCTACTCCGACCGCGTTACGTCGGTCTTGGTTCCCCAGGCTTTTTTGGATGCGATGCACAGCCGCTTTGGCATTCCGCCGCCCGCGCCCGCGCGGCTTCTGGTGCGCGCCCGCGACCCTGCCGACCCGGCGCTGGTAAGCTGGCTCAAAAGCCATCACTATGAGGTGGGCGCGGAAGCCAATCGCCTCAGTACGCTGCGCGGTGTGGTGAATGGCATTTCCGCGGGAATGGGGGTGTTGTCGCTCGTGCTGCTGGCTTCGGGGCTGGCGCTTTTCATCCTCATCATCCGGCTCTTGCTGGCCGAAGCGCGCGAAAGTCTGAAGCTGCTGCGGGAGATCGGGTATAGCCCGAAGGGGCTGGCGGCTTTTGTAGCGCGCCGCTTTTTGCCGCAAACCGTTGTAGCCTTGACGGTGGCGCTGGTGGCAGCCTGCCTGCTCAATTTCTTTGCTTCGCAAAAGCTAACGGCGACGGGTATTTACTGGCCCGCGTGGATTGGCTGGCCGGCTTTAGTCGCTTGGGGATTGACAGTTTTGGTGGCGGTGGCGCAGGTGAGAAAGAGTGTACGGGAGGGGATTCGGTAGGGGCGCCCCTTGTGGTCGCCTTTTCCTAGCAAAATCGCTTTTGCTCTTATCTTGCAATTCCTTTTTCGCTCCTATGCAACCTATTGAATTCTACGAAGCGCAGTATCTGGCAAAGCAAGAAGAGCTACAAAATCGGGGAGAACTATGGCGAATGCGCCACACCTTGCCTCAATATCTTGAGGAGATTGAGAAGATAAGAAAATATGAAGGGGAAGCTTTGAGAGGACATTATTTTCCAGAAGAAGGGATTGCACGGCAAGTAGGCGGAATGCTCAGTATGTTGCTCATGGAGAAACATACTGAGGAGGAAGTAAGGGCACAATTTGAAAGAAGTAGGGTATTCCGTGAGCAGTCTCTTAAGGAAGAAGCCCATTCTATACAAGCTTGTGTAAAACGCATGAAATCGCCAATTGGGTACAGTGAAACTGAGATTATACACTTAGGCCTCAGTCGCGACCAGATAACGCTGAAAATGTTACCCGAAGATGTTCTGGAAGATTTCAAGAAGACAAGGCAATACAGATTTTTTATGAAGTCTTCCCAAAAACAGCATCCGCTATCCTAAGTATTGATCACCGTAAATCTCACCCCTTAATAACCTCACCCCAGAGCTATGTCCACTACAGGCAACGCCATCAAAGCCACTACAAATAAACTTATTTTGATAAGAGACCCACTTGAAGGACAAATATCAGTCCCCCAAGAAACATTTCTTGGTACTATGATTACTGCTGAGGCCATCAATGATTTGGGCGCTCAAATGGTTTTTTCAGCGTTTCCTGCATCAGCAGAGAATACACCAAACCCTAAGAAGCTAGCCATACATTTTGGCTACACTTCTCCGGGCTGCAAAAATTTCGGCTCCGCCATTGTCCTTTCACTGTCTGAACTTTTAGAGGTAACTGCGTTCTTAAATGGAGTTGTCCAAAAAGAATTAGAGGAGCGTTCTAAAAATCTAAGTGAAAATGCGAGTGAAGAAAACTTGTAAATTCATTTAGTAAGACACAAAATTTATCTTCTAAGCAGACTATTACATTTGCATCTATAGAGGGCACAAAATCCTCTACACTACCAAGATGGAACAAAGATTTGAGGTCATTACAGAGGATAGAGTATTTCGCTTCAAAATGGACGAGGAAGGTTATGTTTGGATCATTGGAGAAAATGAACAACTTACAAATTATGGACAAACTCGACCTGCAAGAGATTTTGAAGAGGCCAAAGAAATTGCGAAACTTATGCTACAAGGATTAGGACGCAAGCCTGTACAGATTAACAGCTAGTTCTCCCCACTTTCCCCAAAAAAAAGGGTTGGCCCATTCGCCAACCCTTTTCTTATACCTTGCGCCCGCCTTCGCCACCTCACGAGACCACTAAGACAAGCGAAGGCCCCGCGTAGCGCAAAAGCACACCTCCCTAGTCTTCTGTAAAACCGTTTTGGGCAATTTCCCCAAACATTTGTGCATTTGCCTCAGAATTTGGGGCAGTTGCCCACAAGTGTGGTGCACTTTCCCCAAATTCTGAGGCAAATGCCCTTATCCTTTGGGCGTTTTCCCAAAGAATAAGGGCTATTTCCCAATTTTTCTGGGCACTTTCCCACAAGTTAAGGGCAGTTGCCCTGAAGTTTGGGGAAATTGCCCTTTAGGCTTTGGCAGCGTGTATATTTGTGTAGCAACAGGCCTCTTCTTATGCCCAGAGACAGCATCTTTCCTTCTTCGGAAACTGGTTTTGATAGCTTTATCAATGCGGCGGTGCCGCACCTTGTGAGTAATGGCGCGCGCTTTGGCATCAATACGGCGCGGCGCACGGCCCTTACCAATGCGGCGGCTGTTTGGGCGGTGGCTTATGCAAAGACCACCGACCGGGCCACGCGCAACAAGAACGATGTTTCCGATAAAAACGTGGCAAAAGAAGATTTGAAGCGCCTTGTGCGCGAGACCTGCCGTGCGCTTCCGGCATCTGTCCTCACGCCTACCGACCGCAACATGCTGAACCTGCGCCTGCGCGACCGCGCTACGCCTACGCCCGTGCCGCAGTCATTTCCGTTTCTTCGGGTGGATGTGGGCATTGGCCTGCAACACACGCTTCACTACCGCGACAGCGAAGGCCTCAGCCGCGCCAAGCCAAAGGGGGTGCTTCAGTGCGAAATCTGGCACTACATCAGCCCCGACGGTATGCCGCCGGCACGGCAAGAGGACTACCGCTACCTGACCGTGAGCCGCACTACGCCCTGCCTTGCACATTATGATGGAGCCGATGTAGGAAAGACGGTTTTTTATGTGCTGCGCTGGCTGAACACGCGCAACGAACCCGGCCCGTGGAGCCGCGTAGTAATGGCAACGATAGCGAGGTAAAGGCGGCTGTCTCTCCCAAAGCCTGCGGACACGCGAGAGTAAATAAACCCGCTGGCCAAGCTGTCAAACTTTTCCGTGAAGGTTTGGATGTGCGGAAGTGTGGTATCGGGTTCGGTAGGTTCCTGGGCCGACGCAATCAGTGTCGATAGCAAAAGGCAGAGCGAGAGGAGAATCTTTTTCACAAAAAGGGGAGGATTTTATTTGGTTACATCAAAAATGCCTTCGGTAACATGGAACACTTTGCCTTGGTCGTTTGCTACATCCATTTGGAAAGTGCCGGAAATGGTAGTGCTGTCTTCATGGGTAACGATAACAGTTCCGGTTCGCAAGGAGTCTGTCTCTCCTCTAGTAACGGTAGGCGGATCTGTTGAGTAATTCACGTAACCAGCTAATCCATAGAAAGGATGCTCGCCCAACGCCAAAGGTTGATTAGTCTTACGGTAGTACAGGCAGTATATTTTAAGCGTTGCGGTGTTGGACAGCGCACTGCTAGTCTCCCGGTTGGTTCCGCTTATGAAGAGGATGTGCCCCTTGGTTACCGTGTCAGAGTTTAACCGTATGCCTCCATAGGCCCAGCGTCCTCCAAAAAGAGAACCGCCTTGCGCTACATACACTTTTCCATCCATTTTCCAAGCAACTACGTTACGTCCGTCGTGTGTCGGAGCGGGCATTTGGGTAGTGTTGCTGCTGTTTTCTTTTTTGCAGGCGGCAAAGGCAGTAAGCAGAAACAGAAGAGGGAGAATCTTTTTCACAAAAAGGGGAGGATTTTTAGCAGCGTTCTACAAAAATAGAAAGCACGAGCAAGGCCAAGACAGAGACCTTGTTAACGCGAAAATAATCTGCGTACTATGTCTTGGATTGTCTTACTATCACTTTCACGCATAGCTGGTAAAATCTAAATCCTATAGCCTCACACCCCTTTCCTCCAGAAAATACATATCCACTTCGCCCCGGCCTTTTACCGCGATTTTGCCCCGGTGGGTGCAGGCATATTCTTCTCCCAAGAGCTTGTGGGTAACGCCGCTGAGGTTGATGCGGCCCGGCTCGCCGTGTTGTTCCATCCGCGCGGCGATGTTTACGGTGTCGCCCCAGATGTCGTAGGCAAATTTCTTCACGCCTACAATCCCCGCTACCACTTCACCGCTGTGAATGCCAATGCGCATCTCAAAGGCATCTGCCTTTTCCGCGCGGCGCGCTTCCATAAAATCGCGGATTTCTATCGCTGCGCGGATGGTGCGTTGCGCGTGGTCGGGCGCGGGCTTTGGCAGGCCGCAGACAGCGAGGTAGGCATCGCCCACGGTCTTTATTTTCTCAATGCCGTGTTTGGAAACAATGCGGTCAAAGGCCGTGAAGCAGGTGTTCAGTTCGTCCACCAATGCCTCCGGCGTGAGGTTGCCGGCAACACCGCTGAAGTTCACAAAATCGGTGAACAGCACGGTTACGTTGTCAAAATGGCGCGCGCCCGCGCTGCCTTTCTCTTTTAGTTCTGCGGCTACCTCGGCGGGAAGGATGTTGAGTAACAGGTCGTCGCTCTTCTGCTTTTCCGCACTCAATTCCGCGGTGCGATCCGTCACGATTTTCTCCAGGAAATGATACGCACCGGAGTTGGTCGCGCTCACGGAAAGAAACGCGCTTACCGTTTGAAAAAGCAGGACTTCTGCCTCGCCCAGCGGCGGAAAGAAAGGCCGGATTTCCTTATTGCGCCCAGAAAGCAAAATGCCCGCCCGCCGCTGATGAACATAAAACGGAACGGCCACAAAAAACGAAATGCCCAGTGCCGCTCCTACTTCCGCCAAAAGCCCTTCGGCAGCCTGCGATTTGGTAGCCAGCCAGTAATCTTCTTTGTGTAGAAGGGCTTCTCCAATGTGAAAGCGCATCTGCGACAAGGCTTCCTGCACGGCAAAATCCAGCCCAAGACTGTAGGCCGGACGCATAAAAGCCTCATCTTCTTCCTCTGCCAGCAGCACCACGCTTTTATCCATGCGCAGGCTGAGGTTGATGGCTTGGAGCGTGAGGTTATACACGTCTTCCATCGGGGCCTGTGCATCAATGCGACGTTGCAGTCCCCCCAAAAGAGCAAGACCTTCCTTTAGCTTGCGCACTTCCGTAGTAGCAGCCGCCACGCGGGCATCGTACCCGATGTTGGTTGCGCCCAGTTCGTCGGCCAATTGGCGGTAGTATTGGAGCTGCGATTGCAGGTCAGCGGTGGACGCTTCCATAGGGAGAGGAGAGGTTTTTTATTCCGCAATAATAGCCAGCACGCCCGTCCAGTCCAGCGGCTGTAAAACACCGCCTACCCGAGCGATTTCTACGCCGCTGTAAAAACCCATCAGCGGTACTTCTTTGCCGAGCGCGCGTTGAACTTCGCGGGCTTCTTCCTTGTCGCTGCCGAGATAATAAGCCGCCCGTCCGGCGCAATCAATATAGAAAGCCAGCAGCGGTTTCTTTCCGTCTTTCTGAATACTTTGAAGCAGGTCAGTGGTGGCTTTGCCCATGTACTCAAAATGGAGGGAGCGGCGCATCAGTTGGATTTGCGTTCCGGCCTGCAGGTTGTTTTCCACCATCACGATGCCCCGGCGCTTTTTGTCCACGTTCACGCACATGCAGTTCATGTAGTTGTCGGTGTTGAAAGGTGCAAAAGCATCGCCGCGATTCACGCCGATGGACAAGAAGAAGCCGTAGTCTTCAAAGCTCAAACCGGCGTTCCCACCACCAATCAGCCGTTCCACAAAATCCAGCGCCGGTTCGCCGTCTATTTCCAGTATCACCGAGCCGTCGGCTTTGGTAACGGTGTGATAGGCAGAGGCAGGCATACAGCCGTGCATAATGGTACTGTAGAGCTGCGCCGTGCCGGAAAAACGCAGGGCCATCGCGGTGGTACTCAATATCTCCTCGCCCCACCACTGAAAGCTTTTTCCAAACTGCATATCGCCTGTAAGACCGCCACCCGCTGCCGGAGGCATCTGTGGCAAAGCTTCCTGCAAACCTTCCAGAAGGGTTGTTCCCATCGTCATCTTCAGCTTGCCGCTCGTGCGATTTACAGCATCGTAAAAGAGAAGCAAATTCTCGCTTCCTTCGGCGGTGTGTGCGGCAATCTGTTTTCCCAGCGCATAACCTGTTGCCCGTTCGCCTTCGGTTGCCAGTGTGGTTTCTATAAAAGCATCCACCAGCACCGTTTCGCTTTGCAGAATAGCTACGGCGCTTTGGTAGCCGTCGTAGCCGAGGCGGCGATTGGTGATAAAGCCTACACCGCAGCCGCCGAGCAACAACCGGGGCGCACCCAGCACACTGCGCACGCCTGCCGCAAAAGCCTGTGGGTTGTGGCGCGAAGTGGTCATCAGGAAAGCGAGATGCACCTCGCCCTCAATGCCGCTGCTGCGCAAGGCTTCGCTTGCGGCTTCTGCGCCTGCGCTAAAGGAATCGGTGTGGTCGCTAAAGCCCGTGCCGGCACGCGAAAGCGCACCGGCACGGGGCAGTGTTTGGGAACGGAAAGAACTTGAGGAAGTGTGTGTCATGGCCGCAGTCGGTGGCTTTGCCGTTCCGGCGTTCCTTTTGAAGTGGTTGGAGTTTCGTTCCTTTTTTCAATAAGAACATGCCAGACGTGCGGTCTGTCCTTATTCTACCTCAATATCTGTGGTGATGGTGATAGGCAATTCCAGCGTATTGCGGATGGCGCTTTTGCGGTCAAGGGTTTCCTTGCTGCGGCGGGTGGCTTCTGCGTTTGCGCCTTTCAGCTTCACCTTGTAATGGATGTGGCCCGCATTCAACGGCACGGAGCGGTCAAGGCCCAGAATACTGCGCATGTCAAAATCCACCTTCACTTCTACTTCAATCTTCTCCAAGTCATTTCCAAACATAGCCGAGTTGGTAGCGATGCCCGCCGTGAGGCAACCGCAAAGCGCACCGGCCAGATATTCCACCGGATTAGGGGCGCTGTCGGCACCGCCCAATGCGGCAGGCTCATCAATGGTAAAGCTGAAATTCCGGTCTTCGCGGGAACCCGGCTGGCCGTTTACGTGGAACTCTGTGCAAGTCACTTCCGTCTTCGTTCCGCCCTGCCATTGGCTGCGGGCGGTAAACTGCACGTTGGCGTTTTGCGCGTCACTTTTTACGGCTTCTACATAGCTGCCTACGCTATCCATGTCCACGCCATTGGCGGGTGCTTTGGTGTTGGTGTCGGTGTCGTTCATGGTTTTGGGGGGATTTTAAAGAGCTTTTTGGGGAGATGAAAAGAGGTGCTAAGATAGCTTATGAGGCTTGTAGGTTTTGTCGTGTGCCCGCCGGATGTAGTCGGGCGCATAGTCTCCGTTTTCGCCTTCGTTGCCATAGAAGATTTGCACGAGCGGAGGCAAGCCTAGTATTTTCCGGCTCAGGGAAAGGGAGAAGTTGAGGCATTCTTCATGCAGGCCCGCGCCGAGGCAATAACCGTTACAATACCAAAGGTTGTACTTGCCTTGCATCGGCGGCAGGTAGCGCTCCTGCGCTAAGAGCATATCGTTGTTCAGCTTTTGGTGTTTAAAGCGGAAGGTAGCCGGTGTGCCGTCGGGCTGCTTGAGGATGGTATTGGCCGCAGGCCAGACAACCGGGTTGAGAGAGATAAAATACTGCGGGTTCTCACACAGGGCCTTGTACGCCGGGTTCTGGCAGTCGTTCTGGTGGTGGTTGGCTACATAGCTGATGGTGTAGGGGCCATAGCTGTCGTGCTCAAAATCAAAAACATAGATATTGTAGGTGCGAAGGGAATTCACGCCCGGCTGGAAAACGCGCGAATCGGTATGCACTACTGCCGTGGAAGGAACATAGGGGAAGCGCACCAACACGTCAATAATATCCTGCGGCACAGTTGTCAGGTTGGTGAAGGCAGCCAGTGCATCGTCTGCGTGCATCGCCAGCACCACATCGTGGGGGGCGTAGGTTTGTCCATCACCCAAGCGCACAAGATGCCTGCCGCTTCCGGCGCCGCCAAATTCTACGCTTGCGTTTGCACTGGTACGTACCACCTGATAGCCTGCTTTGGTGTTGAGCGCGTTGCGCAGACTTTCAATCCAAGAACTGGTTCCGTTCTTAAAATAACGGCGGTCGGGTGTAGGCGTTTTGCCGCCCTCGTATCCTTCCTGAAGCATGTAGTAGTGCATCACCGCGCGGAAAGGCATTTCGCCCGGCGCGCCTGCGCAGAAGTACATGCCGTTGATGCGGGGATAGAGATTGTGGTAGATAAAGTCCGGCGCGTAGCCTTTCTCCAGCACGTAGCGCTCCACCGTGTAGTATTTATACTTTGGGTTGTCCACATCGCGGGGCGCTTCATCCTGAAAGCGCTTGATGCCAGCCGCAATTGCGGGAGACATTTGGGTAAAGCGCTCGCCGTCATTGGTGTAGCAAACGCTGCCGTCGGAATTACCGTAGGCTTCGGTGTCTTCCAGTTTGTTTCCCTCGCCGTAGCCCGTTTCTTTCATCAGCGCGACGAGCAGTTTGTAGGAAACGGCGTTGTAATCGTTCACGCCCATGTCGGCCCAGCGATTTGCGGGCGCGCCCTTTCCCAAATTGACGGGAAGCGTGCGGGCATTGCCGCCGGGAATAGCTTCTTTTTCCAACACCATAAGCCGAAGGTCTTTCCCGCCAGGCGCGTTTAGTAGATACCAGGCGAGGGCCAGGCCACTAATGCCGCCACCGAGGATACAGATAAAGCGTTGGCCGTCGGGATGCGTAGGAGATGCGCTCATGGGTTATTTGGGTTTCGCCGACTAAGGTAGGGAATAGGTATTAGGGAATAGGGATGCAAAAGGAGCTTTAAATCGCAGACGTCTCTTTCTCCTTTTGTCTTTCTACTTTCTACTGAATACTTTCTACTCTTACCTTCGCACATGGCTGCAAAATCCAAGTTCTACGGCGAGGGCCTCACGTTTGACGACGTCCTGCTCGTCCCCGCCTACAGCGAAATTCTTCCCCGCGAAGTCTCGCTTGCTACCCGCATTACCCGCGACATCACACTGAACATTCCGCTCGTATCCGCTGCTATGGATACGGTTACGGAGTCGCGCCTGGCGATTGCGCTGGCCCGCGAAGGCGGCCTCGGCATTCTGCACAAAAACATGTCCATAGAGAAGCAGGCCGAGCAGGTGCGCAAGGTAAAACGCTTTGAATCAGGTATCATCACGGACCCGTTCACCCTTCGGCCCGAGGCGACGGTAGGCGATGCGCGGCGCATCATGCGCGAACATGGCATCGGCGGCATCCCCGTAACGGATGAAAGCGGAAAGCTCTTGGGTATCCTCACCAACCGCGACCTGCGTTTTGAGAAAGACAACACCCGCAAGGTGCGCGAAATAATGACCCACGAAAACCTCGTGACCGCGCCGGTGGGAACTACCATGACGCAGGCCGAGAAAACGCTGGAGCAATACAAGATTGAGAAGCTGCTGATTGTGGATGGAAAAGGCGCTTTGATGGGCCTTATCACCTTCCGAGACATTATTCAGTTAAAGAGCCATCCCAACGCCGCCAAAGACGAGAAAGGACGCTTAATTGCTGGGGCTGCCGTGGGGATCACCGCCGACGTTTTAGACCGCGTAGAAGCCTTGAAAGCAGCAGGTGTGGACTTGATAACACTGGATTCCGCACACGGCCACAGCAAGGGCGTGATTGATACGGTGAAGAAGGTAAAAGCCGCGTTTAAAACCTTGCCGGTGATTGCCGGAAATATCGCGACGGCGGCGGGTGCAAAGGCGTTAGCAGATGCAGGCGCAGATGCGGTGAAGGTGGGTGTCGGGCCGGGTTGTTTTGCAGCCGGAACGCGCGTATTGATGGCAGACGGAACCTATCAAAATATTGAAGAAGTACAGGAAGGTGACCGCGTTATTAACATGCACGGGCAGCCTGTAACAGTAGTGAAAGCGTGGTGTACCGGCGTGCGCGAAGTGATGGCCGTGCGCCACGTTCACAGCCTGAACGAAACCCGCGTAACACCCGACCACCGTTTTTGGGTAGGTGATTTGAGCAGTGTCTCCAAAGCCGTGGTTGCTTCTCGTGGCTACGCAAAGGTTTTGGAGAAGCCTACCCGCTTAGGCGAAAGCAAACTGCGCTGGAAAGAAGTGGGCGAAACGGCAGACGATACGTTCCTGTTTCCCCACACGATTTCTTTTGAGTGGCCGGAACATTTTTCGGAATCGCTGGAACGCTTCGCAGTACGTGCGGAAAAGTTGGAGCGTTACCACACACAAATAACCGACAGCTACGAAACGGGTTATCTGTTCGGAACTTTTTTGGGCGATGGACACGCTTTTATCAACACCAATGGCAAGAGCGAAGTGGGACGCGTGAGCTGGTATTTCGGTGCGCACGAAACGGCAGTTATAGAGAAGCTGCAACAATGTCTGCGGCAAGTCGTGGGCATGGGAGGGAAAGTCGTTCCGAATGAAAAGGAAACGATGGTTACCATTCACCTCTATTCCCTGCAATGGGCACGGCTACTGGCGGGCTTTGGCAAGCGCGACGGGAAGCACCTACCCGCAGCATACTTCTGCAAAAACCCGGAATATTTGCGCGGCCTACACGACGGTTTGTTGGACAGCGACGGCTTTACCGGAAGCGATGGACGGATTCAATTCAAGAATACATCCCGCTCATTAACGGAGCTTTTCGCCCTGCTCACTTTTGTGTTGGAGGGCAGCCTTCCCAACCTAAACACCGAAGCACCAAGCGCGGGCGGACTGCAAGGCACATCCACCGAAAACTGCCTACCAAGCTACCGCGCGCGTCTGAACACGACTCATGCGAAGCGCGAAACGGAAGACTTCAACATCGTCAAAACCTTAGAACACCGCTGGCTCAACGAGTGGCTGCCGGTGTATGATATTGAGGTGGATTGTCCCACGCACAGTTTTATCGCCGACAACGCGATTGTGCATAATTCTATCTGCACCACCCGCGTCGTTACCGGCGCAGGCGCGCCGCAGCTTACGGCCATTATGGAAGCCGCAGAAGCCCTGAAAAAATCGGGCATTCCTGTAATTGCCGACGGCGGCATCCGCTATACGGGCGACCTCGTGAAAGCAATTGTAGCGGGCGCTTCCTGCGTGATGGCCGGAAGCATTTTTGCGGGAACGGAAGAAAGCCCAGGCGAGACGATTATCTATGAGGGTCGGAAATTTAAAAGCTATCGCGGCATGGGCTCCGTAGAAGCAATGCGGGAAGGCAGCAGCGACCGCTATTTTCAGGACGTAGAAGCGGATATTAAAAAACTCGTTCCCGAAGGGATTGTGGGCCGCGTGCCCTACAAAGGCAATCTTTCCGAAGTGGTGCAACAGTTTGTGGGCGGCTTGCGCGCGGGCATGGGCTACTCCGGCGCAAAAGACATTGAAGCCCTGCACAACGACGCGCAGTTCATCCGCATCACGCCTGCAAGCATGGCGGAAAGCCATCCGCACGATGTGGTGATTACAAAGGAAGCGCCGAATTATAGTAGATAATAGGAACGAGGTATTAGGGATGAGGTGCGGATCCCGCTGATCCCATCTGTTTGTAGAGACGCCCAAGTTGGGCGTCTCTTGTTTTTGCACCTATCCTTCTCAAACGCCCGAATAAAAAGAGACGCCCGAATCGGGCGTCTCTACAAAAAACATTTTCTAAATCCTGCGGCCTATACCGCAAACGCCTCTTCCAAAATCGCAGCCTGCTCCTTTGCGTGAATCTTGCTGAAACCTGTTGCCGGCGAAGCAGCGGATTTGCGGGAAATGCAACGCAGTTGGCCTTCGTAGTTCGTCGCGAGGAACGTCCATGCGCCCATATTGCGCGGCTCTTCCTGCACCCATACCCATTCCGCTCCGGCGTATTTTTTCCGCAGCTCTTCCAACTGCGCTACCGGTGTGGGATAGATCTGTTCTAGTCGCACTACCGCTACGTCCGTACGCTTGTCGGTTTCCTGCTTTTCCATCAGGTCAATGGCCACTTTGCCGGAACAAAGGAGAACGCGCTTTACGCTCTTTGGCTTTTTGATTGTGGCGTCGTCAATCACCTCGCGGAAGCCGCCGGTAGTAAACTCCGACAAGGCCGACTGCGAGCGTGGATGCCGCAGGTTGGCTTTAGGCGAGAAATTCACCATCGGCTTGCGGAACGGCCAGGCTACCTGGCGGCGCAAAGCGTGGAAGAAGTTCGCGGCGGTGGTAATGTTGGTGATAATCAGGTTGTTCTCGGCGCAGGCTTGTAGGAAGCGTTCCATGCGCGCACTGCTGTGTTCCGGGCCTTGGCCTTCAAAGCCGTGCGGCAGAAGCATTACTACCCCACTCTGCTTACCCCATTTAGTTTCGGCGGCGGAGATGTATTGGTCTATCACCGTCTGCGCGCCGTTTACGAAGTCGCCAAACTGCGCTTCCCACAGCGTGAGGGTTGCTGGATTGGCAATGCTGTAGCCATACTCAAAACCCAAAACCGCAAACTCGCTGAGCAGGGAATTATAGATGCGGAAGCGACCGGGAGCCTCCGCCTTTGAAACTGCATTCACCCGGTTGTATTCCTGGTTTGTTCCTTCGTCGTGTAGCACGGCGTGGCGGTGAGAGAATGTTCCGCGCTGCACATCCTGTCCGCTAAGGCGAACATCCGCGCCGGAAGCCACGATAGATGCATAGGCCATCAATTCTCCCGTTGCCCAGTCAATCATTCCTTTCTCGGCCAGCAACTTGCTTTTCTCATCCAGCAGCTTTTTGATTTTCGGCAGCGGCGTAAAGCCTTCCGGCGTCTGCATCAAAGTGGCGAAAAGACGGCGCGCTTCTTCTTCCGAAATAGCCGTCTCCGGCGACTTCTCAAAGTCTTGCGGTGTGGATGGACGCAGGGCTTCCCAAGCCTGTTCGGGTGCTTGCATCTGGTAAGGAAGCGGCTGCTGCTTCACTTCGTCCAAACGCTCTTGCAAATTGGCCCAAAACTGGGTTTCCATTTCCTTCGCCAGCGCAGCATCTACTTCGCCGCGTGCGACAAGCATTTCGTTATAGACCTCACGCGGATTGGCGTGCTTCTTAATGGCCTCGTACATGTCGGGCTGCGTGAAGCTTGGGTCGTCGCCTTCGTTGTGACCGTGGCGGCGATAGCACACCATGTCAATGAAAATATCGGCGTTGAATTTCTGCCGGTATTCCACCGCAAAAGCTGCCGCTTTCACCACAGCTTCCGGGTCGTCGCCATTTACGTGCAGCACGGGCGCTTGCATCATGGACGCGATAGAGGTGCAATAGTCCGCCGAGCGCGCGTCGTCAAAATCGGTAGTGAAACCGATTTGGTTGTTGATGATAAAGTGGATGGTTCCGCCCGTGCTGTAGCCTTCCAGACGGCTCATTTGCAGCAGCTCATACACCACACCTTGTCCCGCCACCGCTGCGTCTCCGTGAATGAGAACAGGCAGCACCTTGTCGTATTCGTCGGAGTAGAGCGTGTCGGCTTTGGCGCGCGCCAGACCGGCTACAACCGGGTCCACAACCTCTAAATGCGAAGGATTGGGCGTGAGTTGTACGCTGATGCTGTGGCCGCCCGGCGTGGTAATGTCGGAGCGGAAACCGAGGTGGTATTTCACGTCGCCGGAGCCCATCGTGTTGGTGGGAACCACGCCTTCAAACTCCGTAAAAATCTGCTTGTAGGTCTTGCCCAATGTGTTGGCCAGCACGTTCAGCCGTCCGCGGTGCGCCATACCGATAATCACTTCCTGCACCCCATCGGCAGCAGCGTTGGTAAGGATAGTATCCAGTGCGGCAATCGCGCTTTCGCCGCCTTCCAGCGAAAAACGTTTCTGGCCGACGTACTTGGTGTGGAGGAATTTCTCAAAAATGACTCCCTCGTTTACTTTCTCCAGAATGCGGCGTTTTTCGTCTGCCGGAAGCGTTGCGCCAATCATGCTTTCGTAGCGGTCGCGCACCCATTCGTAGGTGTCGCAGTTGTTGATGTAGGTCATCTCCACGCCCACGTGCCCGCAATACAGTTGGCGCAGCCGCTCCAGAATTTCGCGTAGCGTTTTCCCCGCCATGTTCAGGGATTTTCCGGCAGCGAAAGTTGTGTCTAAGTCGGCGTCGGAAAGGCCCAAATCCGTAAGCGCCAATTGCGCATGTCGGTCGCGGCGCTTGCGAATCGGGTTGGTATCGGCCAGCAAATGCCCGCGATTGCGGTAGCCCTTTATGAGGTTATAAACCGCAAATTCCTTGTCCAGATTTCCGGGCGTGGAAGCCACCGCCGCGCCGTTGGTTTTAGCACCATTGGTAACGGCGCTGCCGCCGTTCTGGGCAAAGTCAAAACCTTCAAAAAAACGGCGCAGTTCCGGGTCTATCGATGCCGGATTTCCGGCGTAATCCTGATACAGGGATTCTATGTAGGAAGGATGCGCGGACGTGATGTAGGAGAAGTCTTTCATTGTGGAGGAGACAAAAATAAGAAAGCGCAGAAAGTTGGGAACAGGAGAATTTGCTTTTGCGGGAGCGAAAAGGATTTCAGCAGGCGTACTGAACATTTTAGCGCCGTGTAAAAATTCTCCGCACGGTGCGGAGAGCGTTAGCACTGTGCAGAAGTTCTCAACACCGTGCGGAGAGTCTTAGCACCGTGTAGAAATTCTCCGCACCGTGCGGAAAGCGTCAGCACCGTGCAGAATTTCCCAACACCGTGCGGAAACGCTCGGCACCGTGCAGAGAGTCTTATCACGGTGCGGAAGCGTCCCACATCTTGCTACCTGATACTTTTTACCTGATACTTAAAAGCGGCTACTTCACAAAGCGCATCTTGTAGTCCGTCTTCACTTTCCCGATGGAAATATCGTCGAGCCGCTTTTTTATCAGGCGGCGCTTTAGGGGGGAAAGGTGGTCGATGAACAACTTGCCTTCAATATGGTCGTATTCGTGGAGAATCACGCGCGCTGTGATACCGGAAAAAGTGCCTTTCTGCGGCTGAAAGTTTTCGTCCAAATAATGCAGCGTAACGCTTTGCGGGCGGCGCACGTCTTCGCGCACTTTGGGAATGGAAAGACACCCTTCGTTGTAGGGCCACAGGTCGCCGTCGAGGGCTTCAATATGGGCGTTGATGAAAACGGATTTCACCGGCTTTTCATTCGGGAATTCGCGCTTGTCTTCCTCATCAAAGCCCTCTACAATTTGCACCGTATCTATCACAAAAAGACGAATAGCCTGGCCGATTTGCGGCGCCGCCAAGCCTACGCCGGAAGAAGCGTACACCGTCTCCCACATATCCGCAATCAGAGACTTTAATCCAGGGTAATCAGGGGTTATGTCGCTTGCTACTTTGCGCAGCACAGGCTGGCCGTAGGCATACACCGGCAGTATCATTTTTCTCTTGGAAAGGATTTTTTGGGAAGGGCGCAAAGGTAGCCGTTCCTTATGCGCTGTTCAGGAAATCCTGAAGCATCATGCACGCCGCCGTTTGGTCTATCAACCCCTTATCAGCGCGCTGCGATTTTTTAAGGCCCATTTTCCCGATGGCCTCAGACGCCCATTTGGAGCTAAAACGCTCGTCCACTTTCTCCATCGGAATATTGGGGAAAAGCTTTTGAAACTGGCCGAAGAATTTATCCACAAGCGGCGTCGCGTCGGTGGGGTTTCCATCCAGATGAAGCGGGTAGCCGATAAGAACTTTTTCCACCGTTTCCTGCGCAAAATACTTTTTCAGGAACCCAACCAACTCTCGTGTATTCTCCGTCTTTAGGGGCGTGGCAATAATCTTCAACGGGTCGGTAACGGCAATGCCGGTTCGCTTTTTCCCGTAGTCCAGCAAAAGGATTCTTCCCATCTCTAAAAGGCATTTTCGGGTTGCAAAAAGAGGCTTTTAAAAACCTTTTTTCCGGCCCGGTTTCTCTGACTTATTTTTACGCAAATATCCGGTTTATGCAAAGACTTCACACAAACGTTTTCAAGGCCATCTGCGCCGTTCTGCTTTTCTTTTCCTTTGGAAAGACTCATGCGCAACCCTGCACCGCGCCTGGTTATTGTCCTACCCTGACAATCTTGCCCGACACTTTTTACGCTTGTAAAAACAGCCGTCCGCAGATACCCACCGCTACGATAAACGGAATTCAGACAGGCACCAGAGTGTTGGATACCTTCTGGTCTCCCGCTACAAACCTTACGCGCCCTGACAGCATTGTTACGCAGGCTTATGTAGGGAATGCAGGGCAGATGTACACGCTCACCCTGACAAGCATCCGGCCCACTATCTCTCTGGATTCTGATTTTGACGGGAACGGCTATGGTTCGATTTGGAACACGGATTATTTTCCCAAAGTGGGCACGCTACCGATTCAGCCACAGTTTTTCATGGTAACCACCAACCCGTCGAATGCCAATCCCAATTTTGCTTCCTTCGCCGACCATACAGGCAACGCAGGCAACATGATGGTGGTGAATGGAGCTATTGCAGCGGGCAAAGTGGTTTATTCCCAAACCATTCCTGTTATTCCATGCCAAACTTATGAGCTGCTTGCGTGGGCTGCTCCGGCTACACCGCTCTTCAATGCCACACTTGCGTGGCGCGTAAATGGGGTGCTGGTGACAGGTTCTTCGCTTTCCCCAACACAACTGACACCCATTACAGGACAATGGCAGCCCGTACAAGCGAATTATTATAACGCTTCGGCCACTTCTATGACCATAGAGATTGTGGACTTTGAAACGTACGGTGATGGCCCGCCTCCCGGCAATGATTTCGCGCTGGACGATATTACGGTTAAGCCGCTTTGCATTCAAAAAGATTCTGTGTATGTAGCCGCCATTAACCTGCGCCCGCTTATTGATTTCACCGTGAGTCCGGGTTGCAAGGCAGATACGGCTTTCTTCAATGCAGATACGACAGGCACAGGTGGTTTGACCATTCCGGCAGCTACGATTCCAAGCCGTTATCTCTGGAAGTTTGGCGATGGTCAATCCGACACTATTAAAAGTCCTACTCACTTGTACACCACGGCGCAGGACACTTTCTTTATCAAATTATACGTGTATAAAGATGTGATGCAGTCAGATGGGACTACGCTTACCTGCGTGGACTCTACCAATAACATCTATACAGGTCGCAACCGTCCCTTCAAAGCAGCGTTTACGAAAGATAAAGACACAATTTGCCGGGGCGACATAATAACTTTCACAGACAGTTCAAAGCCCATCAACCGGCTTGTGGTGCAGTATTTCTTTGATTACTACAACGTCGGAATTCCCAATCCTAATGATTCCAGCCGCTTAAAATCTCCTACGCATACTTATGACACAGGAGGCATCTTTACGGTTCTGCAAGTCGTTACCGACCAGTATAATTGTAAGGATACGGCACGGGATACGGTTGTCTCCATCCAGCCGGCAAATGTTTCGTTTTCGATTTCAGATACAGGTATTTGCCAAGGGCAAACGGTACGCCTTGTGGCACTTGTGGATTCTTCCTACGAGAATTATCTGTGGCTTCTTGGGGATGGAAGTATTGTACAAGACAGCACTACAATTACCCATACGTATCTGAATCCGGCGACTTATCTCATTAATTTTTCGGCAACTAACCAGTACTGTCCAAGTGTGGATACGACGCGGGAATTGGTGGTACTGGCAACGCCGCGTGTGAATCTGGGCGGCGACACGACCATCTGCCCAACAGGACAGCCTATCGTGATGCAAAACCTGGCCTCAAACACCGCTCCCATAAAGTATATGTGGAATACGGGCGATGAGACTCCGCAGATTCTGGTACGCAACAGTGGGGTTTTCTTCCTGCAAGTCACCAATACAGAAGGCTGCGTAGGCGCCGACACGATGGTTGTTTTGCAAAACTGCTTCCTTGATATTCCGAACATCTTCACGCCCAACGGCGACGGCGAAAGCGATTATTTCCTTCCCCGCCAAATGCTTTCCAAAGGCTTGCGGACGTTTAAGATGAAAATCTACAACCGCTGGGGCCAACAGGTGTTTGAGACACAGCAAGTGGAAGGTCGCGGCTGGGACGGCAAGTTGAGCGGCGTAGAGCAGCCCGTGGGTGTATATCTCTACTTCATTGAAGCAACGTTGCAGAACGGCGCAACCGAGAAATACGACGGCAACCTGACCCTGCTGCGATAAGTTTTTTTAAAGGGTAAAAAGAAAAAGGCTTCTGCACGGTGCAGAAGCCTTTTTCTTTTCCAGCCCCGGCCTTAAAATCCTGGTGCCCGACGACCGGGCACCAATGCCCAATGAACGGGCATCAATGCCCAATGACCGGGCATTGGTGCCCAATGACTGGGCACCAATGCCCAACGACCGGGCACCAGTGCCCAACGACCGGGCATCAATGCCCAATGAACGGGCACCAATGCCCAATGAACGGGCACCAGTGCCCAATGAGTTGGAACAGGATAAAAACGCTTTTGAAGTGGTCTTGGAGAAGAAAAACCCTAGGCAGCGCGGACGGGCCGCCGCCCATCTCCAGTAGATGATTCCTTATAAACACCTACTTCATCTTCAGAATCACCGTTCCGTGCCGCTGCATGATTTCCCGCTCCTCTTTTTTGAGTTCCATGTATGCCGCCTGGATTCTCAAAATATCTTGAGTATCTGTCGCTGTTTCAAGTTGCTGTAATAATATCTCTTCCATTGCTTTTACCTTCTTCAACTCAAAATATTGCAGACAACTTTCCACCTCCTCTGGAATGCGAGGCGTGCCCTCTAGCGTATGAATACCATATTTTTCTTTCCAATTAAGACTTATAATGTCGTTTGGCTGTAGTAAGGTAGCCACCTTTTGTCGGATGTCTGGATCAGAGTGATCAATAAAGAATGATAAAGCGGGTGGGTAGCCTTGTTTTCTACAGTATCTAAAATAATCGTCAAATAATCGTCTTGCTTGCGGTGAAATAATAAGCTCTGGATCAATTCTTTCTTCAATAATTGCAGCAGCGGTTTGACCATCTTCCACTATCTCAGCACCGTGCATCATTAGAAGCGAGATGAGTTTCCATTCTTGATGTTCCTCAGCAACCTTTGGTTGAACGATAATCTCGTTGGGCGGTGCAACAATATCTGGTATATGCTGTCCAGTTTGTGGAGCGATTCTTTTGCGCTGGTCACCTTCTACCCGCTCATGAATATATTTATTCATGAGCGTGGTTATCCCTTCGTCGCTTAAACCTAATCCGTCCGCAGCAGCCTTTATGTAATAATTGCGACGTGTAAAATCTTCCGGGCGTATGAGGCGCGAAATGCTTTGTGCAATTTCATTCGCCAGTTTGGAGCGCAGCACCGGGTCGCTGCCCGCTTCTTTCAATCCGGCTTCCAGGCGGAAACCAATCACGTCGCGCTTGTTCGCCTTGATAAATTCCCGGAACGCTTCCGAGCCTTTTTGCTGTACAAAAGAATCCGGGTCGGCCCCTTCCGGCAGCAGCGCCAGCTGCACGTTGAAGCCGCTTTCCAGCGCCATATCCAGCCCGCGAAGCGCCGCTTTGATGCCCGCCGCGTCGCCATCGTAGAGGATGGTGATGTTCTTCGTGAGGCGGCCAATAATGCCCAGTTGCTCTTCCGTAAGCGACGTGCCCGACGAAGCCACCACATTCTCCACACCCGCCTGCCACAGCGAAATCACGTCCGTATAGCCTTCCACCAACAGGCATTCATCCACGCGGCCCACCGCACTGCGTGCCTGGTGCAGCCCGTAGAGCGTGCGGCTTTTGTTGTACAGCTCGTTTTCGGGCGAGTTGATGTATTTGGGTGCGCGGTCGTTGCTTTTCAACAGGCGCGCGCCAAAGCCAATCACGCGGCCCGTCATGTTCTGGATGGGAAAAATCACCCGCCCGCGATACACATCGTAATAACGGCCATCGTCGCGGGCCTTCACCAGCCCCAGCTTTTGCAGCAGTTCCGGGTTGTAGCCCTGCGCAATGGCTGCATCATAAAACGCATGACCGCTCTCCGGGCAATAGCCGAGGCGGAAGCCATCTATCGCTTCGGGGCGCAGTCCGCGATGCTTGAAATAAGAAAGCCCGATGGCCTGCCCTTCTTCGGTTTCGCGGAGCGTTTGGGCGAACCAAGCTGCCGCAAATTCGGCGGCGATACGCAGGCTTTCGCCTTCCTGCTGCTGGGCCATTTGCTCCTGCGAACGCTCGGTTTCTTCTACTTCAATCTTGTAGAAATCCGCCAGCCATTTTATCGCTTCGGGATAACTGAGCTTTTCGTGTTCCTGGAGAAAAGTAATCGCATTTCCGCCTTTTCCGCAGCCAAAGCACTTAAAAATCCCGCGCGCCGGATTGACGTTAAACGACGGCGTGCGCTCGTTGTGGAACGGGCAGTTGGCAATGTAGTTGATGCCGCGCTTCTTCAACTGCACAAACTGCCCCACCACCTCGACAATGTCGGTGCGCTGATTAACGGCGTCTATGGTGGTGGAGAGAATCACTTTTTAGGGAATAGGTACAAAGAGCAACGCCTACTTTTTCCGGTAGATGTGCTTTGTCTGATGAACGGGCTTGCCCACGATTTTGCGCAGCAAATTGCGCACTTCGCGGTCAGCTTTGAGGACTACTTTTTTGACCGTTTCTTCTGGCCTGCCATAAAAACTGGTGACGTGGAAATAATCTTCTGGCTCGGCAGGACGCGGGGAGAAATAGTAGTTGGATATGCAACACCGACTTTCGTCCACTGTCACCTTGCTGACGGAGTGAATGGAGGTGCGGTTGGTAATCATCAGCGCCAGCCGGTTGAAGCGGGAGACGATGGTGCGCGGCGGCTTGTCGGGGCCGTTGTCCCAAAGTTCTAAGTTGCCGCCGTTTTCGGGCTGCCAGTCGGGCGTAACGTAGTAGAGCAGGTTGAGGACGCGGTAGAGACTGCGCTCGTTGTCGTGTGAATTGTCGAGGTGGGGATTGAGGAAGTGGTCTTTCTGCATCAGGCTGATGCCGCCCGCGTAAAGCAATTCGTCGGGCCGCATTTGGGGGATGCCGGTGATTTCCTCCACCATGCGCACCACTTCCGGCTCCTGAAAAGCGTAAATAATTTCCTCTAAAAGCGGGTTGTAGAGGTTCATCTGCGCCGCCACTTTTTTGTATTCCCGGATGCTGCGCCGCTCGGCCATTTTTGCCGGGTCAGGGAAGGCTTCAAAGATTTTCAGCGCGATTTCCTTTGGCAAAAGGTCATCCACGTAGCAAGAGCGGATTTGCCCGTCGCGGATGAAATCCGCGTGCAGTTGCTGCCGGGCCTCCTCAAGGCGCTTTACGATGATTTCGGCGAGCGCCTGCCGGGTATAAGGGGATTGGAGCGTGTCCATAGAAGTACGGAATCTAAAGGGCTGAAATTACAGCACAGCAACGGCGGCGGGTTGGCCTCTCCCCCGGCCCCTCTTCGAAGGAGAGGGGTGACTGGATTTGACCGTTGATTTTGATTTCTAAATCTTGGTTCTTTTTTAAAGAGCGACCACAAGGGTATGCCCCTACCGGAAACGCATTTTCTACTTTCTACTCAAAATCATTTCCGCCAGTTCCAAATCCTCCCGCATAGTGATTTTGAGGTTCCCTTTCTCGCCGGGGATGAGATGAACGCGGTGTCCGGCACTTTCCCAAACAGTGGCTTCGTCGGTGAAAGAATCCCGGAAATCTTGCGCAAAAGCGACTTTCAGTTTCCCGGCGTGAAAAGCTTGTGGCGTTTGAACAGCGCGAAGCATTTCGCGGTTCACGGGATGATTTTCTTCCCCGGAGATCTGACGGATGCTGTCGGTAACAGGAACCACCGGAACAGCACTTTCGTGAGTTTCTGCTTCCTGAATACAAGCCTGAATAAGCGTGGGGGAAATAAGGCAACGCACGCCGTCATGTACTAAAACAATTGCGTTTTCCGGTACAACAGAAAGTCCGGCTTTTACGCTGTGGAAGCGCGTCTCACCGCCCGGAACGAGTTCCATATCTATCCTTTCCGGGAAGGCTTGAAGCACCATTTGCACCTTGCTTAAATCGGCGGCAGGAAGCACCAGAATGAGATGAATTTCCGGGTCAGCTTGGAGAAACGCGGCAATCGTGTGTGCCAAAACAGACTTTCCATTTAAGGGAAGAAATTGCTTCGGAATGGCCGTGCCCATGCGGCTGCCGCTGCCACCAGCAACGAGAACGGCATAGACGGGCAAAGAGGTTTTCATGCGGGAAGGCGAAGGTAGCGGGAGGGACGACTTGTGGAGTCGGTGATTATCACGCGCCTTACTTCACGCCGCCCATCAGCTTTTTCACCAGCGGCGCAAGCGCGATAATCACCACACCGGCAATCAGCGCGTACACCGCAAATTGCTTGTAACCTGCGGAATACACAGCCAGCTTCTCCACCGCAGTCGCGTTTTCTGACGGAGAAATCCCTTCTCCAAATAGGCCGGCCACGTATTGTCCATAGGCGCTTGCCAGAAACCACATGCCCATCATGAATCCCTGCAACTTTTGCGGTGCCAGCTTGGTCATCAAGGACAGTCCGATAGGCGACAAAGCCAGCTCGCCAAAGGTGAGGACGAAGTAAGCGCCTGTGAAAATATTGAGCGACGCCACGCCGTTTACCGCCGTGAACTGACCGGAGAAAAACAGATAATAACCGAGGCCGAGCAGCAGAAAAGCGATGCCGAATTTGATGATGCTGTTTGGCTCCAGCTTCTTCTTGTTCAGCCCTAGCCAGAGCAGGCCCACGAGTGGCGCAAACAGAATAACGAAGAGCGAGTTGGCCGAGTTATTCACGATGTTTGGGTCGATGGAAAGGCCCAAAAGGTTTTTGTCCAAATGCTCTGCGGCGTAGAGGCTGAGGGAGCCGCCTGCTTGTTCAAAAATGGCCCAGAACACAATGGAGAAAAGAATGAACACCAGCGCCGCAATGATTTTTCCGTTCTCTCTGCGCGACAGTTTTGTCATTTCATAGGCCAGATACAGGATGCTGAACGGCCCGATAATTTTCATGAAAATATCGGTGTAGTGCGTGTTGGAAACCATGGTGATGACCACCGGAATAATCAAGAGCGAAGCACCGTAAACCGCCCACTCATACCAGCGCTTCTGGCGGAATTTTTCGTAGTCAATCGGCGGGCGACCAATCGGACCGAGATTTTTCCGGGTCGCAAGAAAGGTGATAAGACTGATAAGCATCACCACTGCAACCAGCCCGAAAGCCACATTCCAGCGCAGGGCTTCCGGGATAGTGCCGGAAAGGATTTCCCCTTTTCCCACACCAATCATCAGGATGCCGCCGAGGAAAGCGCCGATGTTGATGCCGGAATAGAAAAGCGAAAAACCCGCGTCGCGGCGGTTATCCTCCGGGCCGTAAAGCTGCCCCACCATAGAGGAGATATTGGGCTTGAAAAAGCCCGTCCCGACAATGAGGAAAGCAATGCCCAGAAAGAAGAATTTGTGCGGGTCGGTGGCCAGAATCGCACTGCCGGCAATCATCAGCAATCCGCCCCAGAAAAGCGATTTGCGAAAGCCCAGAAGCTTGTCCGCAAACATGCCGCCGATAAACGTGAAGGCATAGACCCAGGCCTGCGTTGCGCCGTATTGCAGGTTGGCTGCGCCCTTTGCCATGCCCAACTGATAGACCATGAAAAAGGTGAGCATTCCGCGCATTCCGTAAAAGCAGAAGCGCTCCCACATCTCCGAAAAGAACAAAGCCCAAAGCTGCTTCGGGTATTTGCCAGAAAAATTCTGGATGCGGAGAAGGCCGGCTTCATGCTCGCTTAGGGCGGCAGGGTCGGTGTATTGAACGTCGGCGGGGGTGGACACGGGTGGTTGAGGGATAGGAAGGAGTGAAAGGATAGAAGGAGCCGGTATCGCCGGACAGCAAAAAAAAATCTCTGCGGGAATAAATGTAGGGAAGAACCGGGCATTATAAGGTAGAGGCAGCCAACCTTCCAAATAAAGAATCTGTCTTCTGATTGTGGAAATAAAAAAGGGAAAGATTGTGTTCCCCAAATTCTTCTGTTAATTTTGGACGTTCTTGTCAAGGCTTTGTCTTTGGCAATATTTTTGGACGAAAACAAAAAGTATGGATTACCCCAGAGCCTATGTTCTTACAAATGCGGAGTCGCTGCAGAAAAAACACAGGTTCCTGAAGGTTCTCTTCCTTCTTTGTTTTTGGATGATTGCGGCACCGGCATTTGCCCAAAGAACACCCGCGCCTGCTTACAAGCCTTACGTCGCGCGCGATCCTTATGTCGTGACGCTGGAAACGGCGCAGGCAGCCCAGAAAAAAGGCGACTTAGAAGGAGCTTACAAAACGCTTCGCCAGTACATCATCCCCCGGAAATCCGACAGGCTTCCGGCAGAAATGCTTTGGTATGCGGCGCAGGTTGCCAACCTCAGCAACGAGCCGGATGTGGCGGTGGAATATTATACACGGGCCATCTCCGTAGCGCCCCAAAACCAAGCGCTGATTGATGATTACGGGGGCTTCCTAATGAACCGCCGCCGCTACAAAGACGCCATTGAAATTCTGACGCCGCACGCCGACAGCAACAACACGCTAACGCGATTTTATCTCGCCAAAACCTATTACTGGCAGGGCGACTACCGGAAGGCAAAAGCGGTATTTAAAACCTTCTCGCCGCAGGAGCGCAATTATGATTACATTAAGGAGTTGCGCCGGGATTTTGACCTTGCAAAAGCCGCACAGTTGGAAGTTGGTTTTTCCGCGCACACCGATGACCAGCCATTGCGTTATACGGGCCAAAATATCCGTTTTTCCAAGAAATGGAACAACTGGTTTACGCCTATTGTAAGCGGAGCTTTACAGCAGTTTCAAAGCGACAGCGGTGGGACTACGGCTTCTTCATTTCATCTTGGCAACCGCTTCCACATCAACCCGATAAAGACAGATTTCACCGTCCAGATGGGCCGTTTTGGGCTGAACAATCAAAGTCAGATACTCTATGGAATGTGGCTTTACACGCAGGTGGGAAAAGCGTTTTCGGTGGAAGCCAACCTGAGCCGCGAACCGTATCTTTTTACCCTTGCCAGCAGCGCGAATCTGCTCACTTTTGCGGACAGAGGTTTTGCCTTGAACCTGAACAGCAAATGGCTGCTTGCACGCTATCAATACCGGAATCAGGTTTTTGAGAATAACCAAATCAACAATTCTAGCTTCTGGTTCTTGTTTCCGATTATTAATAAAAATTCTTTTAAGATACGCCTCGGCTATGCGTATCAATACAGCAACGCCGACAGCTCGCGCTACGTGCCGAAATACGGAAATGTGGGGCAGAATGTGGAAGGGATGTACCGGCCTTATTTCACGCCCATTAATCAACAGGTAAACAGCGCGCTGGTGCAGATTCAGGCGCAGCCTTCGTCTAAATTGAACGCTACGTTGAGCGTTTCCTTTCCGCTTTCGGCGCAGATTGACAACCCGTATCTGAACACTACTTCCGACACATTGGGGAACATTACGTTGGCGCGCGGCTTCCTGACCACCAAATATTCGCCGGTAGAAGTGAAGGCGTCACTGGGCTACAAGATTTCCCGTGCGGTAGATTTGGCAGCGAGCTATCAATACGCAAACCTGTTTTTTTATCAAGGCCACACGGTGGGTCTTTCCACCCGCATTCTGCTGAAATAAATGAAGCCCGGCTCCAAGAAATATCGCTCCATGTTCGTCTTTTCGGAAGCGAAAAAGGTGAAACGAAGAGACCACATGGCCTTGCTGGCGCTGGTGTCCTGCGGGTTTCTGTGCATCATTCGTTTTGGGGATTGGTGGTTCCGGCCTGCACACGTCAACAGCTTCTGGCCGTACCTGATTCTGAGCCTTTTCTTTTGGTATAGCCTCCTGCGGCTGATGCTCATCTGGATCAACTACCTGATGATCAAAAAGCCGGAAACGCCCCACCCGGAGAAGGGAATGCGCGTGGCCATCTTCACCACCAGCAGCCCCGGCGAGCCGGTGGAAATGTTTGAGAAAACACTGGCCGCCTGCGCCAACATTTCTTATCCGCACACCACTTACCTCTTAGACGACACCCGCGACCCGGCCTTCCGGGAATGCGCGGAGCGGAACGGGGCGGTGTGGCTGGAACTGGTAGGCATCCCCGGTGCGAAGGCCGGAAAAATCAACGCCGCGCTGAAGCTGACGCAGGAAGAATTCATTCTGGTTTTAGACCCCGACCACATTCCGTTTCCCAACTTTCTGGACTACACGCTGGGCTTTTTCCGCGACGAGAAAATCGGCTTTGTGCAGGTGACGCAGGCCTACTACAATCAGTATCGCTCGTTTACCGCACACGGCGCAGCGGAGCAGACTTATACCTTTTACGGTCCCACGCAAATGGGCCTTTTCGGCATCGGCGGCGCGGTAGCGATTGGGGCGAACTGCACCTTCCGGCGCACAGCTTTGGAAAGCATCGGCGGACATGGCATCGGGCTGGCGGAAGACCTTATCACCTCCATCCGCATTCATGCGCAGGGCTGGAAGTCGGTTTACAATCCGGTAGTGGTGAGTCGCGGGTTGGTTCCCGAAGATTTGGGGTCTTTTTGCAAGCAGCAGTTGAAGTGGAGCCGGGGCCTTTTTGAGGTTCTTTTTGCGGAAGTGCCGCGCCTCTTTAAAAACCTCACCGGTTGGCAGCGCCTTTCTTACCTCACCATCACAACCTACTATCTGGTGGGCGCGTGTACGTTTTATTTCACGCTCGTGCCGTTCTTGTTTTTCCTCACGCACTTCAACGCGGCGCAGATGGATTTCACGGAATTTCTGAGTTACGGAATGCCGATTGTGGTGATTGCCGTTGCCATTTATCTATACGTGCAAAAATGGCTGGGCCACCGCAAAACCGAGCGCGGACTTCACTGGCGCGGGATGATTTTAAAGCACGCCTGCTGGCCGGTTTTTCTGTTAGGTTTTTTACTAGGTGTTATAGATAAAGATGTGCCGTACATTCCCACTGCCAAACGCGCAGCCAAAGGCTATTTCACACCTTTTGCAAGGCCGCTTGTGGCGCATGTGCTGCTCTTTCTGATTACCGTCGGCAGCCTGTTTGTACAAAGAAGATTTTTCGCTACCGAGATAGATGTGCTGGCAACGCGCCAAATCATCTGGGCCATGCTGGGCTTTGCGGTTCTTTCCTTCGTTATGAGTGTGGGCGGTATTTATGCCGCGCTTTCTTCCAACAACCTTTCCCAAGAAGATGCCTGGGATTCGGTTGATTTAAAAGACATTAAATAGCTTTCCTTATGAACAAGAGCAAGCTTATCCGAATGCTTTACGTGCTGACCTCTCTGGCCCTCGGCGTAGGGCTGGTCTATGGCCTGAGCCTTGCCGGCACGCAAACGCAAGGCCCGGTGGAGACGGTGCTGAACAAAGCTACAGACGTGGTGGCACGCGTGGAGCAAAACATGATTCTGGAAAAGCGGGAAGAAAAACGCGTGGACAAACTGCAATGGCTTCAAGCTTACAAAACCGGAAAAATCAAGCTGACCGCGCCCGACAGAATGCTTTTCGGCGCTTTCGACAACAAAGCCGTTTCGGACTTTCAGCCTCTGATAAATCTGGAAGACACCCTGCGCACCACGTTCCCCATCCTACACATCTACACCGCTTGGGGCAGCAAAAAAGAGAACGGTTTTCCGAAGGAAAAAGTCAATAATATTCTGGAGCTTGGCTCTATTCCGTCGATTACGTGGGAGCCGTGGCTGACGGCTTTCGAGGAAGGCTCTTATCCCGGATTGCGCCCGATGGCCGAGCGCGACAAGGCGGGTCTTCGGGATATTGTGGCTGGCACTTATGACGCTTATGTTCGCAAATGGGCACGCGCCGCGCGGCAGGTAAAAAGCCCGATTATCCTGCGTTGGGGCCACGAGATGAACGACCCCTACCGTTATCCGTGGGGGCCGCAGAACAACGACATAAAAGAATTTGTAGCTGCTTACCGGCACGTACACAGCCTTTTTGAAGAAGAAAAAGCCCGCAATGTTCTTTGGGCGTGGAGTCCTCACCCGGCTTACGGCCATTTCCGGGAATATTATCCGGGAGATTCTGTGGTGGACTTTGTAGCGGTAGGAACGCTCAACTACGGAACAGTGGCAAGCTGGAGCCGCTGGTGGAGTTTCGACCAGATTTTTGGCGCGTATTATCCAGGACTTTCGGCTTTTGGCAAACCGATTATTCTTTCGGAGTTCAACAGTCTGAGCGTGGGTGGCAGCCGCAGCAAATGGTTTGCCGACGCTATGACGAGCATGCCCGCCAAGTACCCATTGGTGCGGATGGTGTTATTCTTCCACTTCGACAACGACCAGACGACCACACAACAAACCCTCGACTGGTCTTTTATCCACGACAGAGGCATCGTGAAAACCCTGAAACCGGAAGTGGCCTGCCTCGGTACGCCGGGTGAGCTTCCTGCACTTGCGCCCTTTCAAAAAGCGGCGAAGAAAAACGCAGCAGCAGTGGAGAACGCGATATTGCGCGGAGAAGAAGTGCGGCGGTAGGAGCGCACTGCTACGAAAAAATACAAATGGAACGGACAGCGGTTTTTCTCGCAGTTCGGCGTTGTTTGGCAAGATTTAGATATAGTCGCTGCCGGGCCAGTAGTACATAGTATCCTCAATGTTCTCGTCTATCCCAAATATCGCAACAGTATAGCCCATACGATGCAGTACGGACAGGAATCTGTAGGTATCCTTCTCATTGAGCCAGAGCTTAAGATCTTTTATGGGCTTAGAATCCTTGTCAAAAAGTCTTGCGATTGGTAAAGAATCTCCTCTTCTAATTCCCATGTTGTAACAAGCATGATGTAGGGACTCAAGTTCGAGAGTCTTCCATTCTTCTTTCCGAGGAGTCCGATAGAGCATCTTGCCTTTTTGCAGTTCAATACCAGAAATGCCATTGTTACCCAATACTATTATGTCGCCTGCCAACATCAGCAAGGGAGCAAGCGCGAGCAGCAAATAAAGAGGGGTTGTCAAGCAAGCCAAAACAATAACAAAAATCAATGGCAGGCAAAAGGGAACGGCAAAATAAAGCGCCCACGCTCTGATTATCTCTGGTTGCTTTATTTCGGCACGAAACAGAACGGCTTCGTTGTCAGATGGAGTCATAAGATGCGGTTGTCATTTTCAAAGCTATGCCGTTCTTTCAGTGGCTGCCTCAAAAAGAAAAACCTATAAGGTCTTGAAGACCTTATAGGTTTTTGGAAAGAAGGACAGGGAAATCAGTTCACTCCGTGCATCATCTTCTTAATCGGCTTGCTGAGGAAAATCATGATGAGGCCCAGCGCAATTACGAAGCCGGCAATGGTGGTGAACACGCTGCCCGCGCCCATCCGCTCAATGTATGCGGCAATGTATCCGCCCAGAATATTCGCTACAAATGTCGCCAGCATCCACACGCCCATCATCAGCGAAGCGAATTTGGGGTGCGCCAACTTGGTAACCACCGACAAGCCCACCGGCGACAAACAAAGCTCCCCAATCGTGTGGAGCAGGTAGGTCATTACCAGCCACATCAGGCTTGCCTTCACCGCTTCATCCTGCACATCGCCGCCACGCTGCGCCACTGCGCCCAGCATAAAGAAGAAGCCTACGCCGAGGAGAATCATCCCCATGCCCATCTTCACCGGTGTGGAAAGCCTGCGGCCCAGCGAACTCGTCCAGAAAATAGAGAACAGCGGCGCGAGCGCCACAATGAACAGCGGATTTACGGACTGAAACCACGACGTAGGAATAAGGAAATTGCCCACGCGGCGGTCAATGAATTTATCGGTGTAAAGGCTGAGCGAGGAGCCTGCCTGCTCGAAGCCTGCCCAGAAGAAAATAACAAAGGCAGTGAGGATGAAAATCACCGTCATGCGCTGCTTGTCTTGCGGCGTTACCGGGCGCGAAAGGTCTTGTCCCTGCGCGCCGCCGTCTGTGCCTTTTCCGGCAGGATGCTTGCCAATGTCGCCCAAGTATTTAGCCCCCAAAGAGTTGAAGATGATTTGCCCCAGCAACATCCCCAGCCCAGCCAGCAAGAAGCCATAGCGATAGCCGTAGCTCACCACTTCGCCCGCAGCGTTTTTGGTGGCAAAAAGGTCGTCGGAGAAAAAGCCCACGGCCAGCGGCGCAATGAAGGCGCCGAGGTTGATGCCCATGTAGAAAATGGAAAACGCCGCATCGCGCCGCGCATCTCCCGGTGCATACAGCCTGCCCACGAGGGTAGAGATATTGGGCTTGAAAAACCCGTTGCCTAAAATCAGAAGGAACAGCCCGAGGTACATCCCCGTCTGATTGTTGAGGGCAAAAAGCGTGAACTGCCCGGCCATCATCGTGAGGCCACCAATGGTAATGGCCAGCCTTTGCCCCAGAAACCGATCCGCCAGCCAGCCACCGATAAGCGGCGTGAAATACACAAAGCCCGTGAAGTAGCCGTAGATGAGCGAGGCGTGTTGGCCGTCAATGCCAAGACCGCCTTCAAACAGTTGCTTGGTGAGGTACAGAATCAGGATACCGCGCATTCCGTAGTAGGAAAAGCGCTCCCAGAGTTCGGTGAAGAAAAGCAGGTAGAGCGCAGGCGGGTGGCCTTTTTTGGGCGTTTCCGGTACGTGGGCATCCGGCTGGTCGAGCGTTGCGCCGAGTTCTTCCGGCGTGTCGAGGGAGTTGTGGGGTATAGACATAAAGAAGGGAAAAGGGGACAAGATAATGCGGGAACGGGGTACTTAAAGAAATCGTAACAGAAATGCCGCGTTGTGGGGGAGACTGCTAATGTGTCAATGTGTAAGAATGCGGATAATGCGTTAATGGATTCTGTTAGAGAATCTCATTTTCATTTCCAATCTATTACGCACGACAATGGACATTACCGCATTGCCCGCCTTATCCACATTGCCGCATTAATTAGCGTAACCCCTTCTCCGCCATCACCCGGTTTAGCCAGCGCAGCATGAGAAACGCCCCCAGCGCCGCTGCCAGCAGCAATCCGCAATTCACGAGAAAGAAATTTTCTTTGTTTTCATAGCCATACCACAGCCCCGCCAGCACGCCGCTCAATTTATTTCCGATAGACGTAGAAAGGAAAAATCCGCCCATCATCAACGCCGTCAGGCGCGGCGGAGAAAGCTTGCTCACAAGGCTCAACCCCATCGGACTCAAGCACAACTCCCCTACCGTTACCACCCCGTAGGTAAAGACCAGATACCACGCCGAAACTTTCACCGCGCCGTTCATGCTTGCCTTCACCGCCAGCACCATTACCAACGTAGAGAGCGCAGAAATCACCAGCCCGATAGCAATTTTCGTCGGTGTAGTCGGTTCCTTTCCCCGTCGACGCAACGCAGCAAAAACGGCTATTACTACGGGCGTAAGCAACACTACCCAGCCGGGATTGATAGACTGAAACAATTCCGGGCTTGCCACATACACGGGGCGGTCATCGGCAGGAACACGCGCAGGCGGCAGGTTGCGGAAATAAACGTGCTGCCCGATTTCCTTCCGCACTTTGCCGGAGTCGTTTTTCAATGCTCGGTACTGCTCATCGTAGAGGGAAACTTTTTCCGGCGCGGCGCTCAGCTTTTCGGTTTGGTAGAGATTGACAGCGATGGGCTGCGCGGTTCCGGTAATCTCGCGGTCGGTGTAGTATTTCGCCCAGTTGGTAAGCGCCGTTCCGTTTTGCTTAAACACCGCCCAGAAAACAATGCTCACGGCAAACACTGCCAGCAGCGCCGCAATAGGCCGCTTCTCTCCTTCGCGGGCTTTCATCCACAAGGACACGTAGAAGATGATCACCGGAATGGACGCAAACAGAAACGCATCGGTGCTTTGCGAATCCAAGAGCGTTTTCCCTTCACCCAAAAGCATTCCCGGCAGGAACCAGCCCAACGCGCCCGCCAGCAATGCCGGCACAAACACCGCACCCAGCACCTGCCCAATGGTAGAGCCGCCGCCTTCCTGCGACGCATCCAGCGTACCGGCGGCAATCATGGCTTTGCGCTCGCCGGGAAGCACATGCTTCCGTCCAATCGTGAAGACAATCAGCCCGATAAACATCCCGATTCCGGCAGTGATGAACGCCGCAGGCCACGCGTATTTGTTCCGCATAAAAGCCGCCAGAATCGGCCCCAGAAGCGCACCGATATTGATGCCCATGTAGAAGAGATTATAACCCCAATCCTTCCGCTCTTTATACTGCGGATAGGAATAGAGATTGCCGAGCAGCGTGGAGATAGAGGGCTTAAAAAATCCGTTTCCAATTACAATCAGCCCGACGGCCACGTAGAACCACGTCATCACCGTTTCCTGTGAAAGCGCCACACCAAACGCGCGCAACACCGGAAATCCCAACAGCAAATACCCTAAGCCCATCAACGTCCCGCCGATGTAGACGCTCCTGATGTATCCCAGCGCCTTGTCGGCCAGAAAGCCGCCGAGAAATGGCGTGAGGTAGGTAAGCGCGATAAATGTTCCGAATACATCGTAGGATACTTTGTCGGCAATCGCCAATCCGCCTTTGTCCACGTCAATCATGTACAGCACGAAGATGCCGAGCATCAGGTAGTAGCCGAAGCGTTCCCACATTTCGGTGAAGAACAGATACGGCAGGCCCTGTGGATGCTTGCGGGCGGCGGCGGTGTTGGTTTGGGTCATAAGGAACAAAAGTAATTGCGCCGTAGAGACGCGATTCATCGCGTCTCTACCCAAAGCCACAATGTTTTTTATGACCGTCATTAAGAACCTTTTTCAAAACGCCCGCAAATCCTAACCCAATTTCGCGCACGGTCAAAAGCCGAGCCTCTCCCTACCCGATTCTTCTGTTCATGCCTTCCAGCCAAACGCCTTTTCAAAAACTGCTCCTCTTGCTTCGGGAAGAAAAGGCAGAAATCCGGGCCGTTTATTTCTACGCCATTCTGAGCGGACTGGTTGCGCTGGTGCTGCCGCTTGGTACGCAGGCCATTATCTCTTTCGTCATGGGCGGGGTCATATCCGTGTCGCTCGTGCTGCTGATTGTCTTGGTCGTGGGCGCGACGCTGGCTATTGGCTTTTTGCAGGTAAACCAAAAGAAAATTATTGAGAAAATAGAGCAACGGATTTTTGTGCGCTATGGCTTTCTTTATAGCCAGGCCATTCCGCGCCTTGACCTGCGCAGCACGCAGGAATATTACCTGCCGGAGCTTGCCAACCGCTTTCTGGACACCACAACGATTCAGAAAAGCATGGCGAAGCTTTTGCTCACCATCCCCGAAGCGATTATCCAGATTCTGTTCGGGCTGATTCTGCTGTCGTTTTACAGTCCGGTATTTATTGTCTTCGGCTTTCTTTTGCTGGCGTTGCTGGCGTTTGTCCTGCGCTTCACCGGGCGGCGCGGATTGGAAACGAGTAATGAAGAAAGCAACTACAAATACCGGCTTCTGGGCTTTTTGGAAGAGCTTTCGCGGGCGGTAGCGTCCTTTAAATTCCGGGTGCTTTCAGCCCTGCATCTGCGGCGCACCGATGAACTGGTAAGCGGTTACCTTAAATGGCGGACGGCGCACTTCAAAATCCTGTTGACGCAATACTGGACGCTCATCATTTTCAAAGTCCTCATCACAACGGCAATGTTGGTAGTCGGCTCTGGGTTGCTCTTGCAGCAAAAGCTGAACATCGGACAGTTCGTAGCAACAGAGCTGGTGATTATCACCGTGATTTATTCGGTGGAGAAACTGATTTCCTCGCTGGAGCTGGTGTATGATATTCTCACGGCGACGGAAAAGGTAAGCAAGCTGCCGGAAAAGCCGCAGGAAGTGTCGGGAACGCTGGTGCTGTCGGCAGAAGAAGGACTTTCCGTAGAGATGGAAAGCCTTTCGTTTTCCTATAAAGGCGAAGAAGCGATTTTGAAGAACATCAACGCCAGCCTTGCTTCTGGCGAAAAAGTGATTATCACCGGGCCAACCGGCAGCGGCAAAAGCACTTTGTTGCGCGTCATGAGCGGACTGCTTCCGCCCACTGAAGGCGTTATCCGCTACAATGGCATTCCGTTCCGCGAGTATGACCTCGACCACCTGCGCGCGGGCGTCAGCGCCGTGTTTGACACCCACGAGGTTTTTGAAGGAACGCTGTTGGAAAACCTCACGTTTAGCACCGACGCGCCCCGCTCTATTCATCGCGTCAAAGACCTTGCAACCTTGCTGAACCTGCAACATTTTATCTTCTCCAATCCAGAAGGATTGCAACAGCAAATCCCCATCGCGGGACACGGACTTTCGCCCCGCACCCTGCTGAAAATTACGCTCCTACGGGCACTCCTCTCCGACAGCAAACTGCTTATTATTGAACACCCGGAAATATTTCTCAACACGCGGGAACTGGAAGCTTTGGTGGCGCATCTGAATACGGCCCACACAAAGGCAACCTGCGTTATCAGCAGTCAGAGTCCGGTGCTTTTAGGCACAGGCTGGCGGCTCATTGGGCTGGAAGAATCCCTGACGGCTGCTTAAAAATTTCCGCAAAAAACGCCAAATGGACATTCAAAAAGCAACGCAACAGGAAGCGCCGCAAACATCCTTTCAATCTTTTGACCGGGTGTATGGAGCGCACAAAAAAAGTCAGGTAGGCAAGTGGACGTTGGGACTTTTTATTTTTCTCCTCATCCTGCTTTTCCTGCCCTGGACGCAGAACATCCGCGCGCATGGCACAGTTACGACGCTGGATCAGGAAGGGCGTCCGCAGCAAATGAACGCCATCATTGGCGGACGGATTGTGAAGTGGTATGTCCGCGAAGGACAGCACGTAAAAAGAGGCGACACCCTAGCGCAACTGGCCGAGATTAAGGACGCTTATCTGGACCCTAAGCTGCTGCAACGTACCCAAGACCAAATACGCGCCAAAGAAGCTTCTGTGGAAGCATATCGCACCAAAATCACCGCTACCGAATCGCAGATGCAGGCCATAGATGCAGGCCGCGATCTGAAGCTGCAACAACTGGACAACAAGCTGCGCCAGACCACCCTGAAAGTGCGCGCCGACAGTATGGAAATGCTCGCCGCGACCAACGATTACCGCATTGCCGAGCGACAGCTTCAACGGCAACAGGCGTTGCGCGACAGCGGGCTTTCTTCGCTGCAACAGGTAGAGCAACGGGTGATGGCCTATCAAAACGCACTGGCGAAAAAAACGAGTGCGGAAATCAAATACGCCAACACCAAAACCGACCTGGTGAACATTTCCATTGAGAAAGGATCTGCCGTGCAGGAATACACCGAGAAGGTGTTTAAGGCGCAGGGCGACCGCGCCTCCGCGCAAAGCGACAGAGCGACGGGCGAAGGTGAAATCACGAAGCTGGAATCGCAGTATGCCAATTACCACATCCGCGCCGGGCAGTATTTTCTCACCGCGCCGCAGGACGGACAGGTAGTGGGCATTGCAAAGCAAGGCCTCAACGAAATCATCAAGGAAGGCGACGCGTTGCTGCGCATCGTGCCGGAGATAGGACACGAAGCCATTGAGCTTTTCGTACGTCCGCAAGACTTGCCGCTCGTAGCGATTGGGCAGCCTGTGCGCTTTCTGTTTGATGGGTATCCGGCGGTGGTCTTCAGCGGCTGGCCCGAAGCTTCCTACGGCATTTTTGATGGCAAAATCGTAGCGGTAGAAACGGCTGTGGGTGCAAACGGCCTTTTCCGAGTGCTGGCTGCCGAAGACAAAACCACTAAGCCGTGGCCACCGACGCTGACGCTGGGCAGCGGCGCGCAGGGAATTATGCTGCTCAAGAACGTGCCTATCTGGTATGAGCTGTGGCGCAACATCAACGGCTTTCCGCCGGAATATTATCAACCCACTGCTACTGCCAGTAGCGGAAAAGAAAAGAAAGAAAAGGATGGCGGGAAGAAATAAAATCGTTGCCCTGCTCTTGGCGCTTTTGACGGGCGCGGGAAGTCTTCGCGCGCAGGACACTTCGTCGCAGCGCGCGCTCAGTCAGGAGGCGTATCTGCAAATCATCCGCACTTATCACCCGGTGGCGCGCGCGGCGGAGTTGGATGTGGTGGGCGCGCGCGCAAACCTGCTTCGGGCACGCGGTGTGTTTGACCCACAAGCAGGCGTAAGCTATCAGTCCAAATACCTCAACGGCACGGAATACTACACGTATTTCTCTCCCGGCGTAACGATTCCGACATGGTATGGCGTAGAGTTGAAAGGCGGCGTGGACGATGCGCGCGGCTTCTATCTCAGCCCGGAGGCAACGCCCGGCGCAGTGTCATATCTAGGTGCGAAAGTGATCGCCAACAACATCTTTTTTGACATCCGCCGCGCGGGCGTGGAGCAGGCGCGCATTTTTGTGCGGCAGTCAGAAGCCGAGCGACTTCTGGCGGTAAACGACCTTTTGTATCAAAGCCTCTCGGCGTACTGGAACTGGTGGCTGGCCTGGGAGCAACAACGCGTGTGGAGCGCCGCGCGCGAAGTAGCTGCAACCCGGCTGCAATTTGTACGGCAGGAATACCTTGCCGGTGCGCGCGCCGCTATTGACACAACAGAAGCGCTCACACAAATTCAGTCGCTGGACGCACAACGCTTGACGGCAGACCTGACGCTGCAAAACAGCGGCGTGAGCCTGAACACGTTTTTATGGTATCAAAACAACACGATTGTTCCGTGGCAGGCCGACTGGCTTCCGGCGCGCCCTACCCTGCGTCCGTTGCTGCCGTTGTTGGTTTTTCTGGAAGCCTTGCCGCACCATCCAAAGCTGCAATCGGCGCGCGCCAAAGTAGAGTTTCTGAACATTGACCTGCGGATGAAGAACCAGTATTTGCTGCCCAAAATCGGCGTCAGCGGCAGCCTGCTGAGCAAAGGCTGGGGCGTGGTTCCGGGCGATGTTTCCGGCAATGGCATTCGCAACAATTACAAGCTGGATGTGGACTTGAATGTTCCGCTCTTTTTGCGTGAAGCGCGGGGAAATCTGCGCATGGCGCGGGTAAAAACACAGCAGGCGATGCTGGCGCAGGACATTGCCTATATTGACCTGGAAGCGAAAGTGCGCAGCTACTACAACGAAGCGCTAAACCTCGTGCAACAACAGCAGCTTTGGGAAGAAAGCTATGCCGCTTATGACCGCTTGCTCCAGGGCGAAGCCACGCGTTTTGAGAACGGCGAAAGCACGTTGTTTCTGATCAATGCTCGGCAGGCAAAGCTCTTGGAAGCAAGTCAAAAGCTCTTAGACATCTACGCCAAACGCGGCAAGGCCGAAGCGGCGCTGTACTGGGCGGCGGGGATATTGGTTCCGTAGAAGATTTTTTTAGAAAAGGTTTTGGGAAATAGTTTTCAAAAACTATGTTTGCGTCTTATCTCTTCTCTCACACTTTTCATTCTTCATGAAAAAAGCGCTTCTTACGCTCTCTGCATTTGCTACAATCACTTCTCTTTCCTGCAAAAAATCGGATAGCACTTCGGCTACTAAAGCCACTATTACCGTTAATGATGCAAAAGGTCCTGTTTCGGGCATGACCGTATATGCCTATACAGAAGATACATGGGCTGTCAGTGGCGACAAGCCGCAATTTGCGGAAGGACAGGCAAGTTCTGATGCAAACGGAAGGGCCATCTTCAATAGTCTTGAATATCCTACAGCCTTCACCAGCATTAACAACAACCAGAATAACTTCCGCTTTTCTGTTCACTACACACTGAACAGCACAGATAAAACAAAATACATTTCTATTTCTGTTGCAAAAGGTTCATCTGTAACCGGAACCATCTCTCTAAATTAATCCGCTCCAAATCTCTTTATGAAAAAAACCCTTCTCACGCTTTCCGCATTCGCCGTCCTCACGGTTTTTTCTTGCAAAAAAGAATCTTCTTCCACAACTACCACGACCAACACAACCGGCGGCGGAACCATTACCACAACCAAAACCAGCGCCGACCTAACCACCATAACGACTGGCGGCGAAAAGAAAGCAGGCTACTCGGTGCTGGTGTTTGAGCAACCCTTTTCGCCCACGCAGACCATGCCGCCTATCTTGATGCAGGCCAAAACAGACGCGCAGGGAAACGTGGTTTTTAATTTGGAAAGCGCGCTGGGCAATGCAGCCTCTAAGACTTTTTACTTTGAGGCTTTCACGCAAAGCAGCAGCACCTATACACTCAAAAGCATTGTGCGCACCAAAGCGGAAATAACAAAAGACACGAAAACCACAACTTCTATCATTGTGGAATAGCTCTCGTCCCACGACTTGCGAGTCGTGGCAATTAATATTGAACCCTTTCAGGGTTCTCCCCTCTTCGTGAGTAATCTGCGTCCCTGAAAGGGATGAATAGCAATTGCCACGAGTAGCAACTCGTGGACACAAAAGACAAAGCTTCTTTTCCCCTGCCCGGCGTTCAATCACCGGGCTTTTTCAATCCCAAAACAAGCCGCATCCTATTTTCGCGGCCTATGCCCCAAAACATTCTGCTCCTCGGCAGCGGCGGACGCGAAAGCGCACTGGCGTGGAAGCTTTCTCAAAGTCCCTTGTGCGGAAAACTTTTCATCGCGCCCGGCAATGGCGGAACCGGAAAATGGGGACAGAACGTGGCGCTTTCCCTTTCGGATTTTGGAGCAATAGAAAGCTTCTGCCACGAGAAGGAAATCCGCCTGATTGTTGTTGGGCCAGAAGACCCGCTCGTAGCCGGAATTGAGGACTTTTTTGAGGGGAAAGACATTCAAGTTGTAGGTCCATCGCAGGAAGGCGCGCAACTGGAAGGCTCTAAGGCTTTTGCCAAAAAATTTATGGCACGCCACGGCATCCCGACGGCGCAGTACCGCGAATTCTCGGAAGAGTCTTTTGCCGAAGGATTGGATTATCTCCAGAATCATTCGCTTCCCGTTGTCTTGAAAGCCGACGGGCTGGCGGCGGGAAAGGGCGTGGTGATTGCGCAAACAACCGAAGAAGCGCTGGCCGCTTTCCGCGAAATACTTTCGGAGAAAAAGTTTGGCGCGGCGGGCGAAAAAGTAGTGGTAGAGCAATTTCTCACCGGGATTGAGCTTTCCGTTTTCGCCCTGACGGACGGGAAAGACTACGTGCTTCTTCCCGAAGCGAAGGATTACAAGCGCATCGGCGAAGGCGACACGGGATTGAACACCGGCGGCATGGGCGCGATTTCGCCGGTGCCTTTTGCGCAGGGCGCTTTTATGGAAAAAGTAGTTGAAAAGGTGGTGAAGCCGACGATTTCCGGGCTACAGAAAGAAGGCATCCGTTACCGGGGTTTTGTGTTTTTCGGCCTTATCCGCGTGGGCGACGAGCCGTATGTGATAGAATACAACTGCCGCATGGGCGACCCGGAGACCGAAGTGGTGATGCCGCGCTTAGAAAGCGATTTAGTGGCGCTTTGTAACAGCCTTTTCGACGGGACGCTGGCGGAACAAACCGTTCAGCACAGTATGCAAACTGCCGCTACGGTGATGTTGGTTTCGGGCGGTTATCCGGGAGATTATGAAAAAGGGAAGGCGATTTCCGGGGCGGAAAACGCGGCGGAAGATGTGCTGCTATTCCATGCCGGAACGGCGCTGAAAGAAGCGGGAATTGTTTCTTCTGGCGGGCGGGTATTGGCGGTTACGGGGCTTGCGGACGATTTAAAAACAGCGTTAGAGAACGCGTATGAAAAAATCGGGGACGTTTGTTTTGAGGGAATGTATTTTAGAAAGGATATTGGGTGGGAGTTTTTGTAGGATTTTTTCTCGCGGAGATGTAGAGACGCAAAGGTTTTTTAAAAACGTACGTCCGGCGCTAACTCGCCAACCAAGAGAACACAAGCTCCATAACCCTGAAGTCAGTGACAGGTGTGGGTAGCGCAGGGAATTTATACCTTTTGAGCTTAATAGCTGCTTTATTCGGCTCAAAAAAACGCGAAACAATGAGCCGATTATGCCGTACATTCGGCTCATTATGCCTTTTTACAACTGGCAGCAACCTGACTGGCCACAGTTCCATTATGACGCGGCGGCGCTGGGCGAAGTGCTTTTTCGATTTGCACAAAAAAGTGGTTATACGGCTGGGTTGCTCAGCACGCTTTCCGTAGCCGATGCAGAAGCGGTTTTGCTTCAGACGCTTATTGCGGAAGCCATTAAAACGTCTGAAATAGAAGGCGAGTTTTTGAGCCGCAAGGATGTTTATTCTTCCATTCAGCATCACCTCCACCCTGCCGGAACGCCGCCGCACATTACTGACCGCCGCGCCGCAGACATCAGCGCGTTGGTAGTGGATGTTCGCAATACTTACGCGGAGCCTTTAACCAAAGAAAAATTAGGACACTGGCACCGGATGCTTTTTGAGAATAGTCGCCTGAAAGCAGTGGGTACGTGGCGGCAAGGCCCCGACCCGATGCGGGTAGTATCTGGTACTTATGGCCGGGAAACTGTTCATTTTGAAGCGCCACCTGCCAACCGTGTACCGGCAGAAACGGATGCCTTCATTCAATGGTTCAACGACACGGCTCCCGCTGGCAAAAGCCCTATTTCTGCTGCGCCCGTGCGGGCCGCGATAGCGCATCTTTATTTTGAAAGCATCCACCCTTTTGAGGACGGAAACGGGCGCATAGGCCGTGCGTTGGCGGAAAAAGCACTTGCACAAACGCTGGGCGCGCCGATTCTCCTAAGCCTAAGCAATACTTTACGGGAAAGCCATGCACAATACTATCTTGACCTGCAATCGGCACAGCAACAAAATGAAATAACGGAATGGATTCGCCGGTTTACGGAGACGCTTATTCGCGCGCAGGAAGTAGCCGCCGAATGGATAACCTTTATTCTACGCAAAGCCAAATTTTATGACACCTACCGTTCGCTGCTGAACGCGCGACAGCTGAAAGCTATTGAACGGATGCTGGAAGAAGGCCCTTCCGGCTTTGAAGGCGGCATGAACGCCACCAAATACGGCTCTCTTACCGGCGCGAGCAAGGCTACCGCCACGCGCGACTTACAAGATTTACTGGAAATAGGCGCAGTGGTGCGCTTAGGAGAAAGCGGCGGGCGGAGTACGCGGTATGGGTTGAATATCTGAACCCACCTCAGAAACTTCATATTTTCTTAACCTACCTCTTGCCAGCACTTTCTTTTCTTTGCAGCCGAAACCATCTCCCATTTTATGGCTAACCTCATTCGCAACTCGTTCCCACAGGCGCAGGTCACCGCTGCCAACACAGCCCTCAGCACGCTGGAAGGCATCTATGAACCGAACGCGCCAAGCCTGACTCCCGACCAACGCAAGACGTCGCCCAAAATTAATGTGTCTAACAAGGCGTTTGTGGAAGACGCGTTGAATGTTTTGGATTTACCGGCAGCCGCCGCTTTTATCCCCTCCTATATCAACAGAGCGGATATGCAGATTGACCTGACGACCTTTGAACAGGTGGATGCGGTTCTTGTCCGGCTGATGCGTTTGGTGAGTATTCTGGAAGATTACCGCATTGCTGCGGGCAGCGAAGCCTACTCCACGGGCCTGATGGTAAAGAAAATGGCCGATGTAGCCACCCTGGCAGGCATCAACGGCGCATCAGAAATCAGCCGCAAGCTGGGTGAGCGCTTTGAAGGACAGGGCGGGCCAGGCACTGACAACCCGCCAAACACTTAATTCCTGTTTCTAATAATAGAAAACAAAAAGCCCCCGACGATTGTCGGGGGCTTCTTTGTGCTGTCAGGTTGTGCCTACCCACTTCTGAAGAGAACTGGTTCGGCAAAAAGGCAAACGGGTTCGGTTAGCATCCAAACTGGTTTGGATATAAAGTAGCCCGGCTTACCTTAAAGGTAAACGGGTTTGGGTAAAAGGTGGCCCCGTTCGGTTAGCATCTAAACAGGTTTGGATAGGAAGTGGCCTTGTTTGGGTAAAAGGCGAACGGGTTTGGTTGGCATCCAAACCAGTTTGGATGCGAAGTGGGGTACCCCACTTGGGAAGTGGGTACCCCCACTTGTTGTGGGAACGACCCCACCTATGAGGTGGGGGTAATGGGAAAATGGAGTGTTAAAAAGGATGTCATTGAATGTAAAGTGGGAAATTTGGATTTTTACAAGAGAAGGCTTGGAGGGATTTTTAGGCTAACGTTGAAGGGCTTGGTGCAGGCGGGGAATAGAATTCCGTCAGCCTGATGCCTGCACTGAAGCCAAATTAAAAAATTATTGTTCGGGCGTTATTCTTCTGCCCCGCTTGCGCCAAACCCATGTTGGGCGTAGTTATAATTTTAATTATTTGAACCAATTGGGGTCTATATGTCCAAAGTACTCTTGAAAGCCGATAATCTTATCTTTTTCAAAAGTAAATACAATAATATTAAATCCCTCGTACTGAAACTTGCCATTTTGAATAGTACCTTTTGAGTCAAATTGGATAATAACATTATTCGAATTTGCACTTAATAATACGTTTGAAAACTCTAAATTATTTTTTTTACTTCACGTTCAGCGATTAACGACAACATTTTCTCTAAAGCATTAATGTTTTTAAACTTCCCTAGCAAAGGGTGAGAAAATAATTTAAAACTGGTTGAAATCATCGTTTTGAAATCATTGTAGTTACCTGTCTTTTCACCAGTCTGCCAGGCTGAAAATGCTTTGTTACCAATGTCTACTTTCATGTTGTTTGTGTTTACTGTTTGCGCAAATGCTTTTATTCCACATAAATCTATGATACAAAAAATAACTGCTGCTGTAAATATTTTCATCATTTATTTAAATTTTGGAAGTTGCTGAATTAAGCCGCCGTAATTCGGTGAATCTTGATAAATTGTGTAATAAGTTCTTTTGGCAAATAGCCACATGCCATTTTGTTTTACAACTTCATCCTCATACATTGATAAATTGTAGTTTCCACTTTTGTCATCTGATTTTCTGGCAATTTCGTTTACATAGAAACGGGCAGTTGCTTTGTTTTTATTTTGAAGAGTAATCACTCCTGGACCAGTTAGTTGGACAAAAAAATCCCATAAACCTAGCATATGAGTGACGGAAATAGCCATTTTATCTCTTCCAACAAACTCCATATTTATTGGGTCACCAATTTTCCAGATTCCATCTTCAGTCCAAAGTGATTGAAAAAGGTCACCGTCTTTTCTATTTGCAGCATCACTGAATCTATCGGCTAAGGCTCTGATTTCTAACTCGTCTTTTAAAGCTAACAGCGAGTCAATTTCTTGTCGCGACATTAAGTTCTGGTTATCCATTATTTTTATTTTTAAAATTGTAAGTTAGGCTAATTGCGCCCAACATTCCTATTGCCGAAACCTCCCGGCCCGCAAGTTTCGGCAATAAATTCTTAGCCCGCAACGCTACTTTCGGGTATAAACACCCGTCTGGCACTATAACCGAAAGTTTACCCGCTACAGTCCCAAACTGTCTAACGGAGAGGGCGGACGATTGTGGCGCGCTACATGGGTGTAAATCTCCGTCGTTTTAATACTGCTGTGCCCCAGTAAATCCTGTATCACCCGTATATCTGCGCCTGCTTCCAACAGATGCGTAGCGTAAGAATGCCTTAGCATATGCATGGTTACGGGCCGCTTGATGCCTGCCCGTGCCGCCGCTGTTTTGATCACCAGTTGCAGGCTTCTTTCGCTGTACCGTTCGCCGGGGTTTTGGCCTTCAAAAAGAAAAGTGGCGGGTCGGTATTGCCGGAACTGCTCCCGCAACAAATGCAGCAGAGTTTCGGGCAGAGGCAGGTCACGGTCTTTTTTCCCTTTTCCGCCGCGCACATACAGCGCCATACGCTTGCTGTCTACATCCTGCGGCGTAAGGGCTATTACTTCGCTCAAACGCAAACCGAGGCCGTAAGCCACCATCAGCATCGCGCGGTGCTTTAAGTTTTCCGTGGAAGCCAGCAGGCTGCGCACTTCTTCTTTGGCCAGCACTTTGGGGTTCGTAACCGGCTGTTTGGGCCGCGGAATGGCGTAGTACTGTCGGGGCTGCCCTTCTACCTGTTCATAGTAAAACTTAATGGCGTTGATAAGTCCGTTTTGGTAGGTTTCGGAAATGCCTTCCTGTACCCGAAGCGTCAGGTAATCCAGCACCTCCTGCCGGGTAAGTTCCAAGGGCAATCGCGGTGCATGATGCTTCAGGAATTGCAGAAACGCCGCGCGGTAATTCCGAAGGGTGGCCGGGCTGTATCGTTTCAGCGCAATGTGCTGGCAATAGCGTGTCAGCACCGTTTCTACAGGCGTAGGCGGTGGCGGCGGGCCGGCCAAAGCCGGTACAACAGGCACGACGTCTAAGGAGACGTTTTTTGCTTCGCAAACCCGCCGCAGTTCCGCAACCGCCGCATGCGTGGCAGGCATCAGATAGCTCCGCGCCGCCGCTTCGTAATAAACGCCGGCAGCTATCAGCGTAGCCCGCAAAGAATTGTTTGAGTACGGAAAAAACACGCCAAAAGTGGTTCGGTCGGGACGCAGGCGAAGGGATACGGCATCTTTCACAGGAAGAACATTTTTCGCCAAAATAGAGAACAAACATTTCAAATCCAAATGCCTATTTTTTATCCCCGCAACACCCGAAAACCTTCTCCTAAAAACAGGGAAATATCCCCCGCCACCGTACTCTCCTCGCCTATCATCTCCGCACAGCGCAGCCCGGCATATCCATGCAGCCAAACGCCCAAGGGCGCCGTTTCTTCGGGCGCGTAGCCTTGCGCCAGCAGTCCGGTAAGAATGCCCGTCAGCACATCGCCACTGCCGGCTGTTGCCAGCGCCGCCGAAGCAGTTGTATTGAGAAATACTTTTCCCTCTGGCGTGCAAATAGCCGTTTGGTGTCCTTTTAATACAATAACGGCATTGTGTTTCATCGCTTCTATCCGCGCTTTCATTATCGCCTGCAAGCGCGTTTCCGTTTCGCCAAAAAGCCGCTGAAACTCCAACGGATGCGGCGTCAGAATACTTCGTGGCGGCAACTGGCGCAGCCAATCGGGATACGTAGCAAGGATATTCAGCGCGTCGGCATCCAATACAATTGGCGCTTTGCGTCTTGAGAGAAAACGGCGCAAGGCATCTGCCGTGTCGGGTTCTTGTCCCAGCCCAGGGCCAATGCCTGCCGCCGCTTCTTCGCGGATTTTTCCAAAAGAGGTAATGTGCGTCAGTCCACTCGTGGCGCATTGCGCTTCGGGCACAGCGGTCTGGAAAGCACTGTGTCCCCAATCCGGCAAAACGCCCAACACGCGGCCCGCGCCCGCTCTTCCTGCCGCGCGCGCCGCCAGAATAATCGCGCCCGCCGAGCCTTTTTGTCCGCCCGCCAGCACAGCCGTTCCATAGGTTCCTTTGTGGCTTTCGGCAGCGCGCGGACGATAGATTCTGCGCAGCAATTCGGGCGTTAGTAGAACGGCGTTGGAGAAAATTTCGTCGGGAAGATTTTCCATAAAAAAGAGCGAAGCAAATAAAGCGCCAACGTCGCGCACCTGCCCTGCCCTTATCTTTGTCGGCTTTATAATTTCTTCCGAAAAGTCCGTTTTCTTCTTCTCTTATGCGTCTTTCTCTACGTCTGCTGCTACTGCCTGTTCTCCTGCTTTTAACGGCAGCGGCCTTTGCCCAAACCGGAACGGTAAAAGGCTTTTTGTATGACCGCAAAACCGGCGAGCCCCTTATCTATAACGTCGTGGGCCTGAGCGGAACAGCCTTCAACGCTCAAACGGATGTAAATGGCTTTTTCTCGCTCAACGGCGTTCCGGCAGGCAGCTACACACTGCGGGCCACGTCCGTAGGCTATGATTCTACCCTTGTAGCCGTTACGGTTGCCGCCAACGACATCACGACCCAAAACCTGTATCTCCGCCCGCTGACGCAGCAGCAAAGCATTGACCTCAAGGACGTACAAATCAGCGCGCGCCGCACCGAGCAGCTGACGCAAATCCGGGCGGGCGCGACCACCATTACGCCCCGCGAAATAAAGCTTCTTCCATCTGCGGGTGGCGAGCCGGACATTGCACAGTTTCTGCAAATCACGCCGGGCGTCACCTTCACCGGCGACCAGGGCGGACAGCTTTACATCCGTGGTGGCTCGCCCGCGCAAACGGGCATTTTGCTCGATGGCGTGACGATTTACAACCCGTTCCATTCCATTGGTCTGTACTCGGTTTTTGAAACCGACGCCATTCGCAGTGCTGATGTATTGACTGCCGGTTTCAACGCCGAGTACGGCAACCGCACCTCCGCCATTCTGGATGTCCACACCAAAGACGGCAACAAAAACCGGCTGAGCGGCAAAATTTCCGGCTCGCCTATTATGGTGCGCGGCCTGCTGGAAGGCCCACTCCTGAAACGCAAAAAAGAGAACGGAACAAGTTTGACATTCCTGCTTACCGGCAAGCACAGCTACCTCGACCAGACTTCAAAATCTCTTTACAGCGGCATGGGCGACGGCTTTAAAAACGGCCTGCCTTTCTCCTTTACCGACCTGTATGGAAAAGTGACGCTGAGCGCAGGCTCCGGCTCTAAAGTGAATCTCTTCGGCTTTTCCTTTGACGACAAAGCCTCGCTGCTAACGCCCGGCACAGGAGCCAATATTGCCGATTTCAACTGGAAAGCGCGCGGTGTCGGGGTGAATTTTGTCCTGTCGCCGGGAACTTCTGCGGCGCTTATTTCCGGGAAGTTTGCTTATTCCAACTACACGGCCAATTTCGTAGAAGCCAGCCGTCCTGATTTTCCGCGTACCACCGGCATCAGTGGGTTTCAGGGCGGACTTGATTTCACGTATTTTTTCAAAGGATTCAGCCAGTTGAAATACGGCTTTGAAGTAAGCGGACAAAGCACGACGCTGAATTATCAAAACAACGCGGGCTTTGTGACCACACAAGACCAGAACAACACGCTTGGTTCCCTCTACGCGCTGTTCCGCAAAAACTTCGGCGAGAAGCTCATCATTGAGCCGAGTGTCCGTCTGCAGTATTACAGCCGCATCAGCACGGCTTCTCTGGAGCCACGCATCGGCATCAAGTACAACGCTACGCGCAATATCCGCTTTAAAGCCGCCGCTGGTCGCTACACGCAGAACATCATCTCTACAAAAAGCGACCGCGACGTGGTGAACTTCTTTAGCGGCTTTTTGCTGTCGCCGCAGGAGACTACCTACGATCCGCAAGGCAACGAAACATCTAATACACTGCTGTCTGCCATTCATGGCCTCGTGGGAGTTGAGGTAGATGCCTTTGGCGTGAATTTCAACTTGGAGCCGTGGTACAAAAAGTTTTCGCAAACCATTGAACTGAACCGTGCGCGGCTGTCTTCTTCCGACCCTGATTTCCAGGCCGGAAACGGCGAAGCGTATGGCGTGGATTTGTCGGCGCGCTACAACAAAGGCCGGGTGTATCTGTGGGGAACGGTTTCCTATCAGATGGTAACCAACACCTTCCGCGTGCTGCAAAACAACGGCCCGACGGTGGAGCAAACCTACCCTACGCCTTTTGACCGCCGCTCTAACCTGAACCTGCTCGCGGCTTACACCGCAGGCCGTCAGCGCGATTGGGAATTCTCGGCCCGATATAACCTCGGCTCCCCCTTCCCGTTTACCCAAACGCAAGGTTTCTTTGAGAACGTAAATGCTACGCAGAACGGCATCAACACCAATGTCACCACCCAGAACGGTAACCTTGGCCTGATCTATGCCGACCAGATTAACGGCGGACGCCTTTCCTATTATCACCGCCTTGACCTGAGCGTGAAAAAGCGTTTCACGTTCTCGCAGAACACCAATCTGGAAATAACCGCCGCCGTTACCAACGCTTACAACCGCCAGAACATTTTCTACGTGGACCGCATCACCAACGCACGGATTTACCAGTTGCCATTTTTCCCAAGCGTAAACGCGACGTTTAATTTTTAAGAGCGGCTGTTTTGTAGCGTGGACAGAATTTGAGCGCGTCAAGAAGGCAGCGCGTTTTTGGAAAAAAATACTTCCCTTTGTCGGAAATCTTTTGTCTCCCCGAAGAGGTCTTGCCTGATGCAAGTTGCTAAGGCCCACAAGGCGAAATGACAAGAGATTTCTTGCGAACAACCGCATCCATTTTCTGAAAAAGTCCAAACTTCGTGTGTGTCTCTGCTGTCACCCCTCTTCTGCGGAGAGGGGCCGGGGGTGAGGCCCCTTTTTGCCTATGCGTCCTGTAGCCTTGCTGCGGCCTCTTGCGGGCCTGTCGCTCCTTCTTTTTTTGGGTGAAAATGCCCGTGCGCAAGCACCCTTTCCGCCACCGCTTTCCGAGCGAAATACACTGCGCGGAATAGAAGCTTATCGCTACGGCAACACCAGTGCGGCGGGTCATTTTTTCGGCACGGCAGCAGCGGCAACGAGTCTGGCAGTTCCCGGAACGGCGTTTTTCTACAAAGACGTTTTTGAGGGCTATTCCCTGCTCGCGGGCATCCGGGAAAAAGATTCTTTTGGAAGAGAAAAAGCGGAAGAAGCGTGGGCGAACAATGTGATGGCCGACCTGTTCCGCGACCGCATTGCAGCGGCGCTAAGTGAAAGAGCTTTTTATGAAGGCGACTGGGAAAAGACCGCACGTTACGGCGCAGAAGCGGGCATCTATCACCACACCAACAACGAGGTAACGGCGATAAAATTCCGCACCGCGTATGCCTATCTTAATGTAGGAGAATTAGACAAAGCTGAGCCACTTTTCCGCGCGATGAAAGGCGTGGAAGGACCTTACCAAATTCCTGCCTACTACTACTACGGACTGCTGGCGTATCAGCAAAACCGCTACGACGAAGCGCAAAGCAACCTGCAAAAAGTAGCAAATGAACCGCGCTACAAAAGCACCGTTCCGTACTTCATTGCCGAGCTAAAATATTTGCAGGGAAACAAAGAAGGCGCACTTGCCGATGCCCGCAATTTGCTGTCTGCGCCCGAAAAAAGTTTTTACCAAAAAGAGCTTCAACTGCTGGCTGCGCAAGTGCTTTACGATGGTGGAAAATACCGTGAAGCACTCCCCTATTTTGAAGCTTATTACGACGCTGCCGACGCACTTCGCCGCGAAACGCTCTACCAGATTGGGTATAGCTATTTCCAGAATGCCGATTTTTCCCGCGCCGTTTCCCGCCTCAAACCCGTAACCGCTGGCGACGATTCGCTGGCGCAACTTTCGGCGGTTTTGTTGGGAGATGCTTATCTGAAAAACGGAGATCGCAACGGCGCACGCGCAGCCTACATTCTGGCTTCCGGCAAAGACTTTTTTCCGGTGCTCCAACAGTCGTCTATGCTGAAAGCAGCGGCGCTTTTGTACGAAGCAGGCCGCGACGGCGAAGCCCAACGCATTCTCGCCCGCCGAAGCGAATTGTATCCCGAAGCCTCGGAAGCGGCACAGGCGAAAAACCTGCTGGCAGCCATTGCGCTTCGCGGCGGACAATACCGCGCAGCGATGGACGCATTGGAAGGCCAAACCGACGCACCCGGTTACCGCGCGATTATGCAACGCGCGAATTACGGACTGGCGTTGCAACAACTTCAAAGTGGTGACGTGTCGGCGGCGGATAGCCTGCTTCAACGCTCGCTCCTTTTTGGGGATGACCGACGCTACAAAGCCGCTGGTTCTTTCTGGCTGTCGGAGACATCTTACCGGCTGGGCAAACACGAGGACGCGGTTCGCGCTGCCGATGATTATCTGTCGCAACAACCTGCGCGGCCTGTTACCGGCGGAGAGGTTTCCCCCGCTGCTGCCGAGCTTACGAAAGGCTATTCCTTGCTGGCACTGAAACGTTATCCAGAAGCCCAAACCGCTTTTGGAAACGCCCGAAAAGGCGGCGGAAATATTGCCACCAACGCCGCTATCCGCGAGGCCGACGCGGCCCTGATGCAACGGAATTTTGCGCAGGCACAACAGCTTTATCAACAGACTTCCGTCCTGCCGAAAGAGGAAGAAGATTACGCCTTGTTGCAACAAGCGACTCTTTTGGGATTGGCAGGAAAATTGGGCGAGAAAGGAAGAATCCTGCAAAACATTTACACCCGGAATCCGCCTTCGCTTTACGCCGCCGAAGCGCGCTACGAAGCGGGCCTCAACGGGATTGCGCAGGACAAATACCGCGACGCAATTGCGACGCTTACGCCGCTGACAGAAGGAACACCTTTCGCGGCAAAAGCTTTGTTGCGGATAGGTTACAGTCAGAACGAACTGGCCGACAACAAAGCCGCAATTGCTGCTTATACCCGCGTGCTGGAAACTGCACCGGGAACGGCGGAAGCAAACGCGGCATTGGAAGCTCTGCGCGGCATCTACACCGAAGCCGGACAACCGGATGCCTACGCCGCGCTTGTAGCGAAAGTTGGAAAGACGCAGGACGCAGGCGTGGATTCCGTTTTCTACACCGCCGCCGAAACGCATTTTGCGGCCAATCGCTTTGACAAAGCAGCCACTGCTTACAGTGATTATCTCACCCGCTACCCCGACGGCAGCTTTGCGCCAAAGGCCGCTTTTTATGGCGCGCAGAGCTACGACCGGCTGCGCAATTACACGGCGGCCCGCAAGCTTTACGACAAGGTTTTGAGCTACTCAACAAGCGAGTTTACGCCGCAGGCCGCGCAACGATTAGCCATTTTAGCTTTGCAGGATGGCGACACAGCGACGGCGCAAAAAGCATATGAAGCCTTGTTCCAAAACGCGACTACCGGCGTGCAAACCCAACAAGCCCAGCTTGGATTGTTACGGATTTACAGCCTGCAAAATCAGGGCGATAAAGCCGCTCCGCTCGCCGACAGTTTGTTGCAAAATGCTTCGTTGGATGCGGCTACCAAAACACAGGTCGCGCTGTATCGTGCCAACGCGGCGGCGGTCAGTGGCGATACCGCAAAGGCATTGCGCTTTTGGGAACAAAGTCGCAGCAGCAAAGTAGCCGCCGTGAGTGCAGAAGCGACGTACCGATTGGCAGCAGTAGCGTTGGATAAAGGGGATTTGCCGAAGGCGGAAAACACCGCGATGTCGGCCATCCGCATCAGTGGTGCGCCGGAGTTTTGGAACGTAAAATCCTACCTGATTCTGGCCGAAGTTTTCCGGCGGCAGGGGGATTATTTCAACGCGCGCGCCACGCTGGAAAGCATCGCGAAGAACGCGAAAAATCCAAGTCTGAAAGCCGAAGCGAAAGCACAATTAGACGCGGTAACAGCGGAAGAAAAAAACCAAAAAACCAAAGGAAAATAATGCGCAGTACGCTTGCCACAGCCTCTTGCCTTTGCACCGGACTCTTTCTATGCGCCGTTGCTTCTGCCCAAACGCGCACCACCTCACGCGACAGCCTGAAGGAGTCCACCGTATCGGTGTATCAAACCTATCAGCCGGAATTGCGCCCGGTGTATAAACCGCTACTCACGCCGTCGGCGGCGGAGCCAGACACCACCACTTTTGCGCAGCGATACAACGTAGCGCCCGAAGCGGCTGCGCTTCCTTACTACCCCATTCCCATTCGTCCGCTGGCCTTGCAGCAAGACAGTGCTGCGCGTGGACGGGAAGATTATCTACAAGCAGGCGGCGGAAATAAAGGGACGTTTATGCTGGACGGCGCTACGTCGCGCATCCGCACCGAAAACCTTTCTTCGGTGCTTTCGGTGCGGCATTTTCAGCAGGCAGATGAAAGCATCAGCGGGCAGAAGTTTCAGGAATCGGAAGCCGCTTTTTCCCTTAAAACCATTACCGGAATCGGCGCATTAGACGGGCGCGCAGAAGCGTTTCGGAACAGCTACGGAGACTATGGTTTTAACGAAGGACGCACTACGCCAATTGACCTCGGAAGCCGTACGTATTTCGGCTTTGGCGCAACGGCAGGACTGAACGTGATGACCCCAAAAACAGCATTGCTGAACGGCATCCGTCCGCAGGTTACGTTCCGGTACTTCAACGGGCCGTCTTCCATCAATGAAATCATGCTGAAAGCAGAAGTGCCGCTGATTGCCAACCCCGGAAATGGCGTGCGCATTGAGGTGACACCGTCGGTGAATTTCACCACGATAAACCTACCCAACACAACAGGCTACAACAACCTGCACTCGCTGGCGTCGGCGATTATTTTCAATCAGCCGCGCTTTATGTTTCGCGCCGGGGTGTTGCCGGTGTATGTGCAGGATAAAGGCTTGCGCGTGCTTCCCGACCTCGCGCTTTCTTACCAACTCTATCCGCAAAAAACGTCGGTGGAAATTGGCTGGAAAGGGAAAGTGATTCAGAACCGCTACGAAGAACTGGCGGGGCAAAATCCTTTCCTGAATACCTACAATATTGCACAGACGGAAAGCCGCGAAGCCTATGGCGAGGTGACGACCAACGTGGGTAAAAGCATTTCTGTATCCGTGCGTGGCAGCTATTGGGACTGGACAGCATTGCCACTTTTTTTGAACGATTACAGCGCGCAATCGGGTTTTATTTTGGAGCGCAGCGATGCCCGCGCCGTGATGCTTCAGGCGCGTGCGCGCTACGCGATTGGTGAAACGTTGCAGTTGGGCGCGTTCACACAGCTTTCCAAATTCTTCCCCGAAACGGCTACGCGGTTATGGCACACGCCGCCGGTGCGCTTTGGAGCGGATGCGCATTTCACACCGGTGAAAACGCTGCAAATCAGCGGGCTGCTTTCCTTTGCCGATGGTATTCATGCGCGCAGCAATTCCGGCAGCGATTTGAAGCTGAATCCGATTGCCGACCTGAGCGGGCGCATTGCTTATCAGATCGTTCCAGCGTGGACAGTTTGGGTGCAGGGAACCAACCTTTTTGATGCCCGCAACGAGCGGTATCTGGGTTACCCGGCAATTGGGCGGGCCATTGCGCTGGGGCTGCGCGTGACGTTCTAAATTGTGGATTGACCGTTCTTTGGAAAAGGCGTTTTTTGCAGTCTCGTAGAGGCGTAGGTTTGGTAGCAATAAATGCTTGTTTTGGGCAAAGGAGTCCCGTAGGGACACAGGTTTGGTTGGACAGGATCATACCTACGCCCCTAAGGGGCTTTATCCATTTTGTAGGAAACAAATCGCTACCAAACCAGCGCCCCTACAGGGCTTAAATCCACTTGCGGATTCCTTCCAAACGAAACGTCGCGGCTTATCTTCGCGTCCCTTCTTTTTCTCTTCTACTCCGGTTTTTCTTCCCTATTCCAAATGGACATTGCCAAGTACATCGGCCTTTATCTGATAAAAAATAACTTTTGTTATCTACATGGATTGGGCAATCTTCGGGTGCATAAAAAGCCTGCGGTTCAGAATGGCGAAACGCTTTCCGCGCCGAGCTATGAAGTGAGCCTGCAACCGGGCGGCTCTATTGACGACAGCCTGCCGAATTTTATTGCCACCGCAGAGCAAACGAGCATCTCCAAAGCTTCTAACGAGATTCGGACGTTTGTGGAGCAGACCCGAGCGGAACTGAATGCTGGAAATCAGGTGCTGATTCCGGGCATCGGTCATTTCGGGATGCAGACCGGGAAGGTGCAGTTTTTGGCCGACCCGAATTTCGCCTACGCCCCTGCGGCCATTCCCAGCCTGACGATGAGCAAACGGCTGGAAGATACCCCGTCGTTCAAGCGTAATACGGTGGAAGAAGATGCCAGCCACGATGCGGGAAGCACGCTGAACACGCAGAAAGTAGGGATGATTGTGCTGGCCATTGTGGCGGTGATTGCCTTGATTGCGTTGGCGGTTTATTTTATGAGCAAGCCCGCCACGACGGAAGCGCCGGTGGAAAAAGCACCTGTTGCGGCTCCGGTTATGCAACCCGACGCTACGCCGGTTACGGATACCAACACCAATGTAGCAACTTCTACGCCTGCGCCTATTACAACGGCCCCGGCAACGGCAGGCGGAAAGCAAATTGTGCTGAACACCTACAACAGCCGTGTTACTGCCGACAAGCGGCAGCATAAATTAAGCATGACGCCGCTAGGCAGCGCGGTTTCGGTGGTGATGCAGGATTCCACACACTATCTGGTGGTGATGCCTTTCCCCGGCGCGCTGAGCGATTCTACAAAGGTGCTGGATAGTTTGAGCCGGATGTATGGGACAAAGACGCGGTTGCGGTAGAGAACGGAACGTACCCACAAGACACAGGCACCAGAAAAAACGGTTAGGAACGCTCCGCAAATGCGGGGCGTTCTGTTTTTGAAGGAAGCGTATCAGGGGAAAATCCTTGTGCAGCCTTTAAAGAGCGTCTGGAAAGTGGGCTTTTCTGTGTGGAGAAGCTTTTTTAGGCTTGAAAGATCTTTTTGTAGGTCTGTACAGACTTTTATACCGTAGGAACGATGTAGAAGGTCATTTTAAGCCGATGCACAGTCATCCTACGATGATGCAAAGCCATCCCATGCTGATACACTGCCATCCCATGCTGATACAATGCCATTCTACGTTGTTACAATGCCATCCCACGTTGTTACATTGCCTTTCTACGTTGATACAACGCCCCTCTTTTTTTGGTACTAAAATATTTTGTTGTGTGTTGAAGGGATTTTCCCCTCACCCTAATTGCGTTTCCAATTTGTCCAACACATAAAACGTAATCGGGCAGAACGTGCTGTTTTTCAGCGTCAGCGGGACGCGTTTCAGCACCACGTCTTCGTCGGTATAAGGAAAACGGCGGCAGTCGGACGGGCGCTCTTCGTAGATGCTGCATCGGTTGTCGTCGCCTAGAAAAGGACAAGGCTCGGCGCGCAGCACGTAGTCATTGTCTTCGTCCAGGCGCAGGTAGCGGACTACCAGTTCACCTTCTTTCAGGCGGAGGTGCTTGGCAATGCGCTTAATGTCGGGCTGCTTAAAACGCGGCGAATAATTCTTGCAACAGGCCGCGCAGGAAAGACAATCTATTTTTTCAAAAGCCTCTGCGTGGAGTTGCGGAAGGGCGTTCAAGATTTTATTCTTCGGCCCCTTTTCCAGCAAACGGCGGAAAGCTTTTTGCTTTTCCAGCGCGCGGCGTTTCCATGTATCATGTATCATGTTTTATGTGTCATGGCCTGCTACTAAGGTAATAAGGTTCTCCGTGCGGGGTATTTTCTTTTGCCACTAAGGTTGTGTTTTGCGACGAAGGTTTCACAGGCGTGTTGCTTGATCTTTTTTGTCGGAAATCTTTTGTCACCCCGAAGGGGCCTTAGCAGACGCAAGCCGACAAGATCCCTTAGGGATGACAAAAGATTATGGCCCAAGCAGTCTATTCTTAAAGAACGCGCCTCTTGGCATGTTCCTCAAAATCCGTTTTTTGCGTTCAAAAAGGGCGACCACAAGGGTACGCCCCTACCGTGTTTTGTGCGTACACACGACGCGTGTCCCTACCGAAAACCGCTTTCTACTTTGTACTAACCGCTTTCTATTCCTCACAACTTCAACTTATCCAGGATCCGCTCCAAATCCTCGTCGTTGTAGAATTCAATATTGATAGTGCCCTTGCCGTTCTTCTTCCTATCCAACCGCACTTTGGTAGAAAAATGCGAGGAAATACTGTCTTGAATCCGGCGATAAACAGGCGACAAAACCGGCTGCGGCGCACCGCTGTTTCCGCCGCCCATTTCCTTCGGCTCTTCGGAAAGATTTTTCACCAACGCTTCTGTTTGCCGTACCGAAAGACCTTTCTCTAAAGTTTCGCGGAAGGCATAAAGCTGTTGATCCACATGCTCCAAACCAATCAGCGCGCGGGCGTGGCCCATACTCAGCGAGCCGTCGCGCACCGCTTTTTGCACGTCCGGCGGCAGGCGTAAAAGGCGGAGATAATTGGCTACCGTGCTGCGCTCTTTCTTCATGCGCTCGGCCACCATTTCCTGCGTCAGCCCTACTTCGTCCATCAGGCGTTTGTAGGAAAGCGCAATTTCAATGGCGTTGAGGTTTTCGCGTTGCAGGTTTTCCAGCAAGGCCATCTCCAGCAACCCCTGGTCGTCCGTGGTGCGGACGTAAGCCGGAATATCCCGCAGGCCCGCCATCTTCGCGGCCCGCCAGCGGCGCTCGCCCGCGATGAGCATGTAGCGGCCATTCGGCAACCGGGAGACCGTAATGGGCTGCACAATGTCGTGCAAGGCAATGGAATCGGCCAGTTCCTGAAGCGCCGTTTCGTCAAAGTCGCGGCGCGGCTGTTTTGGGTTGGGGTCAATCTTGTCCACCGGAACGCGGAACGTACCTGCCGAGTCGGCGGGCGCAGGCAGCGGACTACTGGAAAGCGCGGGCGCGTCCATTGAGGTGCGCAGGTCTTCGTCGATGTTGGAAAGCAGGGCACGGATGCCTTTTCCGAGCGCCTGTTTGCCCTTCGCGTTGGTAGGATTAGGTGTTGCCATGGCCTGCTTCGTCGAGGAGCGATTCCTCTGTTTTGGTCGGCGTCAGGTTGTTCTTTTGCAGAATTTCCTTTGCCAGGTTAAGGTAATTAATGGCTCCGGTACTGTCGGCATCATACATCAGCGCGGGCTTCCCGAAAGAAGGCGCTTCGCCGAGGCGTGTGTTGCGGTGGATAATCGTGTTGAAAACAAGGTCGCCAAAGTGGGCTTTAATTTCTTCCACCACTTGGTTGCTGAGGCGCAAACGACCATCGTACATCGTCATCAGGATGCCTTCAATTTCCAGCCCGGCGTTGATGCGCGTCTGCACAATCTTAATCGTGTTCAGAAGCTTGCCCAAACCTTCAAGGGCGAAGTATTCACACTGCACGGGAATCACCACGGCGTCGGCGGCAGTAAGCGCGTTCACGGTAATCAGGCCGAGCGACGGCGAGCAATCCACGATGATAAAATCAAAATCAGCGCGGATGCCTTCCAGTGCGTTACGCAATACCTGCTCGCGGCGGGGGTGATTAATCAACTCAATCTCCGCTCCCACAAGGTCAAGGTGCGAAGGAATCAGAAAGAGGTTTGGCGTCTCGGTTTCAAGAATGATATTGGCCGCCGGCACTTCGTTCACCATCGAGTCGTAGAGCGAATGACTCATGTCGCGCAGGTCAAAGCCATTTCCGGTGGTGCTGTTGGCTTGCGGGTCGGCATCCACCAGCAGCGTTTTATACTCCAGAATGGCAAGTGAAGCGGCCAGATTAATAGCAGTTGTCGTTTTCCCGACACCGCCTTTCTGATTGGCTACGGCAATAATTTTACCCATTGTTATTGATATAGGTCCCACCGCCGGAAAGTGCGTCGGCGTCTGCTGATACAGTTCGTCTAAAATTCAAAGCGTTCGTCCCGTCGTGCTAAATCGTTTCTCCCCTCAAAGAGCAGCTTTGTACAAAGCATGTTCCACGGGCGTTCCACGATGTTTCACGAATGTTCCACAAACTTACAACCCATTTCTCTATAAACCGCAAATCGGAAAAAGAATTTTTTCGGGGCGATTTTGAGGAGATTTCCAAGTGCTTTTTCTTTTCTCGCAGAGGTACGGAGACGCAGCCATTTTTTGTCATTCCCGAAGAGAATCTGGGCCTGCTCCGACATTTATCGTCGGGGCGCTGCCTTCGGCCCGGGCTATCCGCTGCTATCTTTTTGCCCCACCTCACAAACAAAAGCCCACGCCGCAAAAAGGATATCCGCTGCTATCCCTAGCGCGGTGATTTGGCGGCTCTTGCTTGAAAAGAGAAATCAAGGTAGATAGACGCACGCCCGGCGCTACCGCACCGGGTACTGTGCATGCCGTGTAGTGATCAGTACCCGGTGCGGTAGCGCCGGGTATTATGTTCCGCGCTGTTAAAATAACGCAGGTCATTGCGAGCGCAGCGAAGCAACCTGCACAATACGTTGGGCATCTCTATCTGCAAGCACGAACTAAACAGCAACCCAAAAGCGGTCAAACCTTGTCACCTCTCTCCCCCGGAGAGGGGTCGGGGGAGAGGCCGAGGGCCGGGGAAAACCTACAACCGCTCGTAAAGCGCGCGCAGTTTCTCCCGCGTAATCTGCTGTTCCCAATCCTTGCCCAGCGCGTTTTCCCACAGCGGTTTCATGCCGAGCGAGACGTTCAGCATGGTGTCAAAATCGGCATCACTCAATCCGGCGCACACGCCTTCGGGAATATGGATGTTGTTGCGGCGCACCATTTCCTTAAACTCGGCCACGCCTGCGGGGTAGTATTCTTCCAAGTGGTTGAAGACAATGCAGTTGCCAATGCCGTGTTTTGTACCCAGCAGATAGCTCAGTCCGTAGCTCACCGCGTGGGCCACGCCTACCTGCGAATAAGCGATGCTCATGCCGCCGAAATACGAGGCCATCATCAGCTTCTCGTCGCTTTCATCCGTCCAGTCCGGCGTGAGGAAAATTTCCTGACACAGCTCCAATGCCTTCTCGCCATAGGCTTTGCTAAACGCATTTAAGTAGGTTCCTTCCAAGCTTTCAACGCAGTGGATATAGCAATCCATGCCCGTGTAAAAACGTTGGTTGGTCGGCGCGCCTTTAATCAATTCCGGGTCCAGCACAATCTGGTCAAAAGGCGTGAAATCGGAGTTCATCCCCAGCTTGCGCTCCGGCCCGGTCAGCACACAAGTGCGGCTTACTTCCGCGCCCGTTCCGGAAAGCGTTGGAATGCCCACCTTGTAAACGCCTGCGTATTTCACCAAATCCCAACCCTGATAATCCTGCGCTTTTCCGGGGTTTGTCATCATTAGGGAAACGGCCTTTGCCAAGTCCACCACCGAGCCGCCACCGATGCCGATAATCCCGGAAACGGTTCCAAACTCTTGTTTCAATTCCGTCGCGATTGCGTCCACATAGCTCGTCTTCGGCTCGTGGGTTACGTCGGCGATAACCAACTTGTCTTTTCCCCGAAGGGGAATGCGTGCTTGAAGCGCGGCATCGTCCCGGAAATGGTCGTCCAGAAGAAACACCATCGGCGCTTCGCCGTTGCGGCGGGGTTGCAGGATGCCGTCCAGTTGATTGAAAGAACCACGTCCATACACGACGTAGTCCACCATTTTGAAGTTGCGAAAAGTCATTTGAATCAGGGGTGAGGAGTGAGGAATGGAAAGATAGGACTTCACTGTTTTTCTTGAAGCAAAGCTTCTGCCCGCACGATGTCTTCGGGATGGTCAATCTCCACGCCCATGTAGCTCGTAATGGCCATGCGCAACGGAACGCCATGCTCCAGGAAACGCAGGCATTCAATCTTCTCGGTGCGCTCTAGCGGCGTGGGTTCCCAGCGCGTAAACTGAATCAGCGCTTCCTTCCGAAAGGCATACACACCGATATGTTCATAGTACGGCAGCTTGGCGCTTTCGTCGCGCACATAGGGAATGGGACTGCGGGAGAAAAACAACGCATTGCCGCGCAAATCCAGCGCCACTTTCACGTAGTTGGGGTCTGCGATGAGTTGCGGGTCTTTCAGCTCCTGCACCAGCGAAGCGACCTGAACGTGCAAAGCATCTTCTCCATCAAAAAGAGAAAGCAGTTGCGCCAGTGGCTCACGCTGCACAAAAGGTTCGTCGCCCTGAATGTTCACAAACACATCGGCGGCGCGGTCGGCAGCGGCTTCGGCAATGCGATCCGTTCCGCTTTCAAAGGCGCGTGTACTGCGAAAAACATTTCCCCCCGCCGCGCGGATTTCTGCGTCTATCTCGTCGCTGTCCGTTACTACAACCACTTCCTCAAAAAGACCCGTCGCCAGCGCCGATTCATACGTCCGGCGAATAACGGATTTCCCGGCAATTTGGGCCAGCATTTTGCGGGGAAAACGACTGGCATCAATGCGGGCGGGGATCAGGGCGATGAAGCGCATGAGGCAATGAATAATGAGTAATGAACAATGAATAATGGCTTTTCATTTGACCTTCACAGGCGCCTTCTATCCCATCTGGCCTAATGATCTATAGCTCATGGTCCATGCTGCAACTGCGCTCCAGGCGGCAATAAAAAGCAGTCCACCGATAGGCGTAATAATGCCAACCGGGCCGAGACCTACACCTTGATTTTTGAGGAAAACAAGCAAGTAAATGCTACCGCTGAAAAGCACAATCCCAAGCGCGAAAAGTAGCGTGGCAACGCGCAAAGCTTTGGCTGGGCGAAAAGTGTAAAGAACACCTGTTACGAGCAGCGCGAAGCTGTGATAAAACTGATAGCGCACGCCGGTTTCAAAGGTTAGAATCTGGTCGGGAGAAAGAATATTTTTCAGCGCGTGCGCACCGAAAGCACCGAGCATTACGGCAAGCGCCGCAAACACACTTCCCCAAAGCAGCGCCGGACGATAGAGCGTCATAAGGCGGCGAAGATAGCTTCCGACAAGCCTTCTGCCGGAAGGGTGTGATGGGCTTTCTGGTAGAAAGTTTCGCGCACATGGAGCGTTTGTAAAAGCTTCTCCAACAAGGATTCTTCCGAAAGATTTTGAAGCAGGGGACGCACATCCTTTTGGGCCAAGATACGTTGGGTCAGCAACGTCACTGGTGCTTTCAAATACACCACCGTTCCGGCACGCAGCATCCACTTCAGATTCTCGCCGAAGCAGGGCGTTCCGCCGCCAGTGGCAAGAATAAAAGGTGTTTTCTTTTGAAGAATGCCCTGCAACATCTTCGCTTCCCTTTGCCTAAACCCCACTTCTCCTTCAGCGCGGAAAAGGTTGAGAACAGATTTTCCGGCAGCAACTTCTATTTCGCGGTCTAAGTCAATCATCTCCCGGCTCCATGCCGTCGCTAAATGTTGTGCCCAAAAGCTTTTCCCGGCGCCAGGCATACCAATGAGAATCAGTGGGCGGGAGAACACGTTTCCGGGACCGGTTTTCATGGGGAGAAAAGGTCTTTTAATTCTTTTCTTCCTCCGCCATTTTCTCTCGCAAAAACCGGATAATCATCAGGAACGCATTCTGCACCGCCAGCTCTTTGTTACGAATTCTGTCAGAAGCGAAGCGGAAGGTTTTGGTCGCTGATTTTTCGCCCATTGCAATGGCCATGCACACCGTGCCGCCGGGCGCTTTATCGTCGCCTTTACCGTCCAGCCAGCCGGTGATGCCGAAACCTATATCCGCCTTCAACACCTTCGCCGCACCTTGCGCCATTTCCAGCGCTACTTCCTCGCTCACGATGCCTTTGGTGTCAATGGTGCTTTGCGCGACGTTCACCAGATTCACTTTCACCTCCGGTTGGTAACACACGATGCTGCCTTGCAGATAGCCCGACGCGCCGGGAATCTGCGTTTGCAGGTGCGCAATACAACCACCCGTGCAGCTTTCCGCAAGCGCCAGTTTCCATTCTGTTTTCTCCAGAATCTCCGACAGAATTTCCTGCATCGGCAGGTCGCTGCGGGCAACCACATATTTGCTCAGCTTCTCCGAAATCCGGTTGCTCCAGTCCTGCATTTCTTCCCCAATGCCTTCGCGGTCTCCTTCGTTGCAGGTGAGGCGCAGGCGCAAAAATCCGAGGCTTGGCAAATACGCCAGCCGGATGTGAGCGGGCAGATTTTCCTCCAACTCTTTTATTTCTTCCGCAATAAAACTTTCGCCTTCGCCGCCCAGTACAATGTTTTGGTATTGCATTGGGCGCAGTGGGAAGCGTTCTTTCAAGCGGGGAAAAACGCGCTCCTGCATGATGTGAATCATCTCGTGGGGAACGCCGGGCAGCGAGACTAAAATTTTCCCGTCCCGTTCAAACCACATACCCGGCGCAGTTCCCATTTCGTTTATCAGAACCGTGCAGGCTTCGGGCACATCGGCTTGTTGGAGATTGCGCTGGAGCATCGGCTTTTTGCGCTTCTCAAAAAAGCCTTTTACCTGTGCCAAAACGGCTTCGTCGGTGCGCATTCCCGAGTGGAAATATTCCGCCAGCGTGGGCTTGGTAATGTCGTCGGTTGTTGGGCCGAGTCCGCCAGTCATCAACACCATATCGGCTTTCGGAAGTTCATCATCCAGCGCGCTGAAAATGGCTTCGCGACTGTCGGAAATGGCAATGCGGCGCAGCACCTGAATGCCCAGCTTGGAAAGCTCCCGTCCCATCCACGCACTGTTGGTATCCACCACCTGCCCGATAAGTAATTCGTCGCCAATGGTAACGAGTGTAGCGGTTATGTTTTTGGTGTTTTTCATGCGGATTGTTCCGTAAAAAATGGTTTCAACCGCTTGCGCATTTCGGGGTGCATCGTGGTTTTTTCCTTCTTCGCGCCGTCGTAAAAAACCAGCGAAACGCTGCCGGTGTTCAGGAGCTTTCCTTCTTCGTTAAACACCTCGTGGTGAAACTCTACCTGGCTGCCTTCGGGCAAGATACGCAGCTCGGTTTTGATGGTCAGCAGGTCGTCGTAGAGGGCTGGGCGCAGGTAGCGGCAGGTCATGGCCGTAACGGGCATCACGATGCCCAACGCTTCCAGCTTGCGGTAAGTAAAGCCCAACTGGCGAATGGCTTCGGCGCGACCTATTTCGTAAAACTGCGCGTAGTTGCCGTAATAAACCACGCCCATTTGGTCGGTTTCGGCATAGCGCACGCGGAGTTGGGTTTGGGAAGTGTACATGAGCAGGGGCGAATTTCGGGAAATAAAACCCAGAAATCGGACAGCCTTTTTCCGGTGCCAAATGTCCACGCTGGAAAGCCGGAAACCAAGATTAAAAAATGGCAAAGACTGTTCCGAAAGTGCGCAGGCATCTCGCAAATCTGTAAAACGCCCACCAATAGCTAAAACGGCGTATACTAGACTTGCGAAACGGTATTTTAAGGCTAAAAAGGGCTTCGCAGATTTGCGAAGCCCCCACCAATAGCTAAAACGGCGTATACCAAACCTGCGAAACGGTGTTTTAAGCCAAAACGGCGCTCCGCAGATTTGCGGAACGCTTGCAAAGTCTAAAAACGTCCTCCAAATGAAAAACAGAAGGCATACTTTCTTCTAAAAATCATTTTTCTTCTCTGGCAGTCGCTTTCACAAACCAAATAAAATCAATCTTCATTCTCTCTTATCTTTTGTTGATAAGCGAGACCATTAAGCCCTCTTTTGAGCTTTCCGAAATGCTTGGCAAGGCTCCCTTTTTGAGGTGCTTGCTCCTTTTTTTCGCCCAACAATTTCTTGAGCTGCGCCGCATTTTTCTGGTTGATTATGATAGTCATCTCTTTCAATTTTTATTTTGGAAAAAGGAATCAAAAATCATCCCTTCTTCACCTCCGCCGCTTTGACGTTGTAAAAGCTATTTGCCTGCGTAACGCATGTTATCACAAGGTCGTTGATGCACACATGGTCGGGCAAGCTTAAACAATAGCTCACTGTTTGCGCCACATCTTCCGCAGAGAGCGGCGTGAAGCCGTCGTAAATGCCTTTCGCGCGGGCTTCGTCGCCTTTGAAACGCACAAGGGAAAATTCCGTTTCTGCTGCGCCGGGATGAATGGCTGTCACCTTCACGCCGAAAGGCAACAGGTCAATTCGCATGGCCTGGCTCAGCGCGTCCACTGCCGACTTGGTAGCCGCATACACGTTGCCGTTGCGATACATGTTCTTCCCCGCCGTACTGCCAATATTGACAATGTGCGCATGACCGGAGTTTTTAAGGATGGGAAGCAAGGTGCGCGTGGTGTACAGCAGGCCTTTCAAGTTGGTATCAATCATCGTTTCCCAGTCGTCCATGTCGCCTTCGTCAATGGTGGAAAGTCCGGCAGCGAGACCCGCGTTGTTCACCAGAATGCGCAGCGGATGACGGAGCTTTTCTGCTATCCCAGAAAAAGCGGCCTCCACTGCCTTGCGGTCGCGAATATCAAACGCCAGAGGATGTACCTCTATTCCATGTTCTTCCGAAAGACTTTTGGCCAGCGTCTGAAGCCGTTCTTCCCGCCTGCCGGTAATGACCAAATCATAGCCAAAATCAGCGGCCAGCTTGTGGGCAATGGCTTTGCCGAAACCACTGGTCGCGCCGGTAACAACGGCTGTTGAGATTCTTCGCATTTCGCTACCGGATAAGGGTGAGGTCGCCTTTGGTGATTTGTTCTTTTCCATTTCTGTCGGTCGTACTCATGACCCAATAATAAGCGCCGATTTCCGCTGTGCGTCCGCGCAGGTATCCATCCCAACCTTCGCCAAAAGTTTTGGTTTCAAAAACCATTTCGCCGAAACGGTTAAAAATGCGGAAAAATTTCAGTTGGCTGTAGCCGATGGCAATGGGTGCAATCAGGTCGTTGAGGCCGTCGCCGTTAGGCGTGAAGGCCGTAGGAACCACGAGCGCGGCCTGCTCCACCACCCGCACCTGTATATCATCCTGGCCTTTGCAGCCGCTCGCCGACTCAATATCAACAGTATAAACAACCGTAGTTATGTTGGGATAAAAGCCCAGCGGATTGGCGATGTTGGTAGCACTTAGGTTGTCGGGCGGTGACCATTGATACAGGCTTCCACCCGTAGCTCTGAATAGGAGTGTTTCTCCTTTTACAAGAATAGTATCGTTCCCTGCAAAAGGCCGGAAGCGTTCCACCGGAACGGTTTGCGTAAACGTATCGAGGCAGCCCAGCGAATTGCCCGAAACCAATTGTACCGGATAGTCGCCGCCCTCTAAGTAAATATGCTGTGGATTCTGCACTGAAGCGGACCGGCCATCGCCGAAAGTCCAGTTCCAAAAGGATATGCCCCCGAAGGTATTTCTGGAGCTGTCTATAAATTGAATAGGCGCTTTAGGACAAAGCAAACCGGAGAAGCCAAAATTGGCTCTAAAGCTTGGATATACTTTTACATACCGCTCAATAGAATCGCGGCAGGTACTCCCCGGATTCACCACAAGCTTCACGGTGTAAGTTCCAGTGTCGGGATAAACGAATACAGGGGAGAAGGCGTTAGAAGTATCTGCATCCGTACCAGGCACACCAAAATCCCAGTGATAGGAAAAGCCGCCCGTGCTGATATTCTCAAAACTCACCCGCCGCGAACGGCATTCCACAATGTATGTGTTGAACTCGGTGGAGTATTGCGGAATATCAGCCACTACTGCTTTGGAGCAGTTCGTCACCACAAACTGAAACTCCCTTTTCGTGGTGTTTATCAACACGCCCCGGCGCCATTCGTTACAGCAGATGGTTACGATGAATCGCCCTTGCACGGTAGGCTTCGCCGTTAGAATGCCGGTGGTAGGATTTATCTGGACCCGTGGGTTGGAAGGGAAAGGATTAACCGGGCTAAAGCCGCTGATGTAGCGCACCGGTGCGTAGGGCGGTGGCAACGGGTCGGGAATGGGTTGGCCGGTGCTGGCACCTTCATAGGCTTCGCAAAGCTCGTAGCTCAGCGAGTCGTTGTCGGGGTCGTAGGCACTGTTGTCGTAGATAAGCGGGTTGTTGGCGCAGATAATCTGTGGCGGATTGGTTTTAAAAACCGCCGAGTTGTTTTGCCCCAATGCAAGCGGCGGAATAATGGAGTAATAGGTAGCTCCTGTCGCGTCGGGATTGGCGATATTGTTTACCTGTGCGTTGCGGCAGCAGCGTTGGTAGGAAAGGATAAAGCCATTGACGGAATCGGGCGGGATGTTAACGTTGGCTGTAAAGACGGAGCGCTTCAGGCAGGTACGCGGCGGGTTGTTGATACAGGCATTGTTGAAGCCGGGATCCACGGTTTCCGGGCCGCCGGGCTGCCATTGAACTTCCAGCCCCTGGATCAGTTCCGGGCGGCTGCCGAGGCGATAGACCCGGATTTTGGCCGGGTTGTCCTGCGAGATGGCCGTAGGGTCGCCTGCAATGCAATCCTGATAGAGCGTCAGCCGGAGCTGATACTGATTCAGTTGGCGGTTGATGAGCTGATAGGAAAAATCTGCCCCTACAATGTGGGTGGCAAACGATTGCGCCGGCACTCCGCATATCAACAGTAACAGCCAGAAAAACAACCTCCTAAAGCACATCATTTCTCAAAGTTAGCGACGGGCGCAAAATCCGCTGAAACGATTTAGGTCGGCTACTACGCGCTCCGGCGCTTCTATCATGCTCAGGTGACCTACTCCTTTGTAAAGAGACAGAAAAGAAAGCGGCGGCAGCGCCACAAGTGGCAGCGCATCATCCATCGGAATAATCTGGTCTTCGGCGCCCAGTATCCACTGGAAAGGAACCTTTGTCTCGCGCAAAAGATGCGTCCGGTCGGGCCGGTCGGCAAGGGCTTCGTTGTATAAGGCCAGCGTTTCGGCGGGCATTTCTGCGGCGCGCGCAAGCTGTTCTTCAAAGACTTTCGGGTGTGCTCTTAGGTAATCCGGCGCAAAAAGTTTTTCGGTGGATAGTTTCAGGTATTCTTCTTTTCCACCCCGGCGCAGCAGGGCCGCCGACTTGGCGCGTTGTTCTTTTTTCTCGTCGTTGTCTGCCTTTGCTGTGCTGTGAATCATTGCTATGCAATGTAACATTTCGGGATGATTTTCCAGCAGCGCCAGCGCCACGTATCCGCCCATAGAATGGCCCGCGACGGTGCATTTCTCCACGCCCAGCGATTGAATAAGTCCGGCGATTTTCTCTGCTATCAGCTCTACTGTCAGCTTTTGCGCGGGCAGCGGGCTGTTGCCGGAACCGGGCAGGTCGGGCAGGATGATGCGGTTTTTTTGAGCCAGTGCAGGCGCTATTTTGCGCCACAGGGTTGCATTCTCTGGCAGGCCGTGGAGCAGCACCATTACGGGGCCGCTTCCGCCTTCGTAGAAATGGATGTCTCCTGCTTTTTTAGGCTTAAAACCATGTAATTCACTCATAAAACCTGCTCCTTGGTGTGGCCTGCGTTGCGCCTATAAATCATGCCATAGTTGAGTCCTAAAGCTGCGAGGAGCGGCCACGCTGTTGCCAGAGGCAGGGCCTGAATGCCTGCAAGATGGATCAATAATGCTGTTGCCAGCAGACCTGTAGCAAGGGCTGCGTATCTGCCAAAAGTTTTTCTCCGAAGGAAGGCACCGACGAGGCCCGCGGGTAGGAGCCAAAGTATGTTCCAGTTGTAACCGCAGGCGGTGTGGTCGGTGCCGAACCACATGAACAGAATGAGTATTCCCAGCAGGCCGGTGACGAAGAAGAGGGTTCTTCCCAAGACTTCGGCGGCGGGGTGAAGCCGCTTTATGCTCCAGAGCAAAATGCTTAGGAGAAGCAAGCCCAGATTGAGCCAGAAAGGGCTGTTTAGCGGGAGCGGTTTCCGGGCTTGCTCTTCTAAAATCGTCTGCGACGGCGCGGCGAAGAGCTTTCCCCGGAAGAGCGAATGCGCGACTCCATTCTGAAGATAATGGGGCAGGTACTGGATTGTGAGGGGCGAGGCGGCTTTGTCTACGGGGCTGCCTAGCAGAATGTCTATTCCGAAACCTTCCCAGGGGCGGGGACGGAGGTAGTCGTCGATGCTGTTGCGAAAGGTTTTGTAGGGCATGTTTTCCGCGCCGCCGGCTTTGTAGGCTACGCCAAAAGTTTTGGGGAAGATGTCGCGGATGCGGGTTGCGCAGTTGTCGTAGAGGAAGTCGTATTTGTAGGCTGCGTTTTGGGGAAGGAGGTTTTCTTCCAGCGCCATTTGGAGTTTTTCCTTTGCTGCGGAATCGAGCAAAAGTTCCTGCTCCTGTACGCTTCGGCCTTCGGCGATATAGGTTTGCAGGAAGCCCCCAAAACTTTCTTTGGCGAGATAATAGAGAAGCTTTCCGCGCAAGTATTTGATCTCAAAATTCTCTTCAAAGCCATTGAAGGTTCCGTAGTTATAGACCTCATCCGTTCCCCGCACCGTATCCGTAATGCGAATTGCCGCGTGTCCGAAAAGGGAATACAGTTCTTCGCCCGTGCCGCAGGTGAGCAAGGAAATACGCTTTTGCGCGAGTACCGGGAAAGAGACCGCCAGCAGTAGGAAAAAAGGAAAAAAGCGTTTCATGCGCGGCGCAAAAGTGCGCTAAAAAGGACAGGCTTTGCAACCTGTCCTTTAAGTATAAAATTTCCGGGAAAAGAGTTGATGTGATGCCCTACGCATTCTGCGAGCCGCCCGCAAACGTCGCCGACAGGTACTCGCGGTTGAGGCGCGCAATGTTTTCCAGCGAAATCCCTTTCGGACATTCGGCTTCGCAGGCACCAATGTTGGTGCAGCTTCCAAAACCTTCGTGGTCGTGCTGCGCCACCATGTTCAGCACGCGGCCTTTGCGCTCCGGAGCGCCTTGTGGCAAAAGCGCCAAGTGGCTGATTTTGGCCGACATAAACAGCATCGCTGAAGTGTTGGGGCAAGCGGCTACGCACGCGCCACAGCCAATGCAGGCCGCCGCCGCAAAGGATTCATCGGCTTTGGCCTTGTCAATCGGCGTTGCGTTGGCATCCACTGCGTTTCCGGTGTTTACCGAAACATAGCCACCTGCCTGAATGATGCGGTCAAAAGAAGAGCGGTCTGTCACCAGATCTTTCAGTACCGGGAATGCGTTCGCGCGCCACGGCTCCACCACAATCGTGTCGCCGTTTTTATACTCGCGCATGTGGAGCTGGCAGGTTGTGTTGTGGTGCCACGGGCCATGCGCGCGACCATTGATGTACATGGCGCACGAGCCGCAGATGCCTTCGCGGCAGTCGTGGTCAAAAGCAATTGGCTCCTGTCCCTGCACAATCAGGCTTTCGTTCAGCACGTCAATCATCTCCAGAAACGACATTTCCGAAGAGACGTTCTGCACCGGATAGGTTTCAAACCGGCCTGCGCTGGCTTTATTCTTTTGCCGCCACACTTTCAGTGTGAGGTTCATGTGGTAGTGTTCCATGGGGTGCGTTTTATATTGTTTCGGAATACTGTTTGTTAGCCGCGTGATTGAAGTTCTTCTTACCTTTTATCAGACTCAAGAGTTCTCGGTAAGGAACTGTATTTTCTAAGTTCTGGGCGTTTCCTACGCCAACTGTTCTGGCTTTGAAAACAAAGTTTTTCAGTTCCGGTTTAAGGTATTCAATCGTATCACGAATTTGCTCTACTGCGCCTACCGTATCGCCGCCTTTTAACTCTATAAAATAAGCGGTTTGGGGCTGCTGGCTAGTCAGAAATAAGTAATCGCATCTCCTTTTCCCCTCTGCTTGCGCAATACAACCATCTATCCGGTATTTATCAATAATAAATCCACTGTTATTGAAGAGGCTATATTTCTTACCTTCTTCTTTTACAACAGCAATTTTACGAACTTCCGAATACTCACGGCAACTCTCACGTAGTCTATTCATCTTCCTGTTCCAATTGAATAGTTACCAAACCATCAAAAACTTGATTGACATCTCTTGACACCTCATCAATTTCTTCGGAATGAATCATACTCAACTCCCGATTCATTAAATCTTTCTGGATTGTCCCTTCTTCTGTTTGAACCAAACGATAGGCCATGACCTCATCGGCATTAAGCCAATATTTCTTTGGCATAATGGTATTAGTTCGTTCCTCGTCAATCTGCCCGCTCTTGTAGGCATTGAGCATATTGTTCAAAGCTGCGAGAATGTAGGGACTATGGGTAGCAATGAACATTTGATTTCCGTAGTTTATCGTCTTATCAACGAGGAACTTCATCAACTCATACTGTGTTGTTGGAAAGAGATTGAGTTCTGGTTCTTCAATGATAAAAGTTTTTTCCTTATGCGAAGGTTGGCCATCTGCCTCAGGTGGATTAGTATAATTTTTTATAGCTAACACAATTGGCACGGCAGATTGGTAACCGCTTGCGCTTTCGCTCAATTTATAAAAGGATTCTTCTTCCTTCTTTTTAATGAAAGAATCACTACTACTAAACTTATATACTATGCTTAGTGGTTCAATCTCCACCTCTTCATAAAATCGCTCTCTTATTTGACGTAACTTTTGTACATTTTCAATTGGCCCTTGTAAATTGGATGTAGTAAATCCTAGTAAATCGCTGTCTCTCTCTGTTCCCAAGAATAAAGGATTTCGCATCACCTGCGCTACCGAAGTTCTGAAAAAAGTATAAGGGATTCCTTTATTTTCTTTTTGCAATTCATCAAGTTCACTGAGCAATCGCTCAAAGCGTTCCGATTTACTTTTAAGAATAAAGCTGTGAATGTACTGTCCAGGTGCAATGGAGTAACGCACGTCCTTATTTTCTTTTGGCTGCGTTACGACTGGGCTATACTTAAGATTATAATCTTCACACTCATACTCTATATATGAATTTCCTTCTTCTTTTTGCAAGTTTTGCTGGCGAAAACTCATTATACCCCAATCCCAGAAACTCCCTGTGAATGGATCTGCTTTTTTAAAAGCAATTCCGGTTAAATACGAAAAATATCGGCACATAGCTAGCACCTTCAAAACCGTACTCTTCCCTGTCGCTTGCTCGCCAATAAGCACATTGAACCGCCCGAAAGTCAAATCAACTTCCTTAATCGGTCCAAAGTTCTTTATAACGAGTCTTTCCTTCATCTCTATTTATAGCTCCGCGCTGACGGATGTGCTACTTCATAAATCAGTTCTTCTTTGTGCAGCACCTGCTCGGCTTTGTCACCCATCCACTGCCACGCCGCCACATAGGTGTATTCATCATCACGACGCATCGCTTCGCCTTCCTCTGTTTGGTATTCCTCCCGAAAGTGGCCACCACAGCTTTCATTGCGGTTCAAGGCGTCAATGCACATCAGCTCGCCCAACTCAATAAAATCGGCTACGCGGCCCGCTTTTTCCAGTTCGGGGTTTAGCTCATTTGCTTCGCCGGGCACAAACACATTGCTCCAGAATTCCTCCTTCAACGCCCGGATATCGCGGATAGCTTCCTGCAAGCCCGCAGCGTTGCGCGCCATGCCGCATTTTTCCCACATAATCTTGCCCAACTGCTTGTGCATAGATTCCACCGTTTTCTTGCCCCGGATATTCAGCAGCTTGTTCAGCCGCGCTTCCACGCGTTGGTGCGCATCCACAAAAGCTGGGTCGTCGAGGGAAACGGGCTTTGTTGCAATCTCGTCGGCAAGCTGGTTTCCGAGCGTATATGGAATTACGAAGTAACCGTCTGCCAAGCCCTGCATCAAGGCCGAAGCACCGAGACGGTTTGCGCCATGGTCGGAGAAATTGGCTTCGCCGAGTGCATACAATCCCTGAACAGATGTTTGTAGTTCATAATCCACCCACAGGCCGCCCATTGTGTAATGCACCGCAGGGTAAATCCGCATCGGCATTTCGTAGGGATTCTCGCCGGTAATTTTTTCGTACATCTCAAAGAGGTTACCGTATTTTTCGGTCACCACTTCTTTACCCAGTTTCGTCACCGTCGCCGCGTCCACGCTGCCGAGACCGCGCTTGCCCACTTCAATTTGTCCGTAGCGCTGAATGGCCGCTGCATAATCCAGATATACCGCCATTTTGGAAGCGCCCACACCATAGCCCGCATCGCAACGCTCTTTGGCAGCGCGGCTCGCCACGTCGCGCGGCACGAGGTTGCCAAACGCCGGATAGCGCCGCTCCAGATAATAATCGCGCTCTTCTTCGGGGATGTCTACTGCGCGACGCGTGTCGGCCTGTTTTTTAGGAACCCAAATGCGTCCGTCGTTCCGCAAAGATTCCGACATCAAGGTCAGCTTGCTTTGGTGATCGCCGGAAACCGGAATGCAGGTCGGGTGAATTTGCGTGAAGCACGGATTCCCGAAATACGCGCCCGCTTTGTGCGCTTTCCAAGCCGCCGTCACGTTGCAGCCCATTGCGTTTGTGGAGAGGTAAAATACGTTTCCGTATCCGCCGGAGCAAATCAAAACCGCATGTCCAAAATGCCGCTCCAACTCGCCGGTCACGGAATTGCGGGCAATAATGCCGCGCGCTTTTCCGTCCACCTTCACCACTTCCAGCATCTCGTGGCGGGCATACATAGTTACATTGCCGAGCGCCACCTGCCGCTCCAGCGCCTGATACGCACCAATTAGGAGTTGTTGTCCCGTTTGGCCGGCGGCATAGAAGGTGCGTTGCACCTGCGTTCCACCGAAAGAGCGGTTGCTCAAAAGTCCACCGTATTCGCGGGCGAAAGGGACGCCCTGCGCCACGCATTGGTCAATAATAGAGGTACTGACTTCGGCCAAGCGATATACATTTCCTTCGCGGGAACGGTAGTCGCCGCCTTTAATCGTGTCGTAGAAAAGGCGGTAGGTAGAGTCGCCGTCGTTCTGGTAATTCTTCGCAGCGTTAATTCCGCCTTGCGCGGCAATAGAGTGTGCGCGGCGTGGCGAATCCTGATAGCAAAACGCCTTCACCTTATATCCCAACTCGCCGAGCGAAGCCGCTGCCGAAGCGCCTGCCAGTCCGGTGCCCACGATAATCACTTCCAGCTTGCGCTTGTTGGCGGGATTCACCAGCTTGCAGGTGCTTTTATATTTCGTCCACTTTTGTTCAAGTGGGCCTTCGGGAATTTTACTGTTCAGAGACGACATAAAATAAAGACTTTAGAAAACGAAAAAACGACTGCGAAAGAGAAGGGAAATATGCTTAGTGAACCGGAACGGTCTCGGCTTCTGCCGGAACCACCTGCTCGTGAAAAACAGTTTTCTTCATCTGGAACCAACCCTGTGAACCGGCGTAAAACCAAATCGGCATCAGGGCAAACACGAGCGGAATGAAAACAGAAAACACGTTGCCGATATTGCGGAGAATCCCTTTGTAGCGATGCGTGCTGAGGCCGAAAGTTTGAAACGAACTCCAAAAGCCATGCAGCAGGTGCCACGCCAGCGAGATGCAGCCCAGCACGTAAATAATCACCACAAGCGGATTGCTGAAAGCAGCAGCCATGCGCTGAAAAAGATCTACTTCTTCGCCTTCTTTTAATTGATGCCAACGGTTAGGCGCCCAAAACGCGGACAGGTGCAGAATCAGAAACAACAGGATCAGCGTTCCCAAAATAGCCATGGAGCGGCTGTACCAGCGGCTTGTTTGTTGGCGGTTATTTACGGCATAACCTACTTTGCGGCGGGCTTTGTTTTGGAAATACAGCTTCAATCCCATCCACGTGTGCGTTATCAGAAAAGTCATCAACCCGATTTCAATCGTGCGGATAAGGATGTTTGTTCCCATAAAGTGGGCCAGCGTGTTGAACGTGGCGCCGCCATCGTTGTAGAAAATCATTGCGTTGATGTAGCAATGCACAATAAGGAACGTAATCAGAAACAGACCGGTGGCGGCCATGATGATTTTCTTCCCGATGGCCGAATTAAAAGCGGTGCTCCATTTCATGTTTTTCTGACAGAGAATTTACAAAAGAGATTGGACTGAGAGGCCGCAAAGATAAGCGCGACGCTATGCGAAGCAAGCACGTTTCCGCTCCCTGAAAACACCCGATTTCTCCCGGCGTTGAGACTTAAAGGTGCGTAGAAGCATCCAGCGTTCAACTTTAAACAAAACGGCAACGCCCTATTTTAAACAACTCGGTAGGGGCGCCCCTACGTGAGCCGCAACATCTGATTGTCCACCAACTGGAACAGGTGCTGAGGAAGAAACGTGCGCCAGTTTTCCACATCGCCAAACATTAGGTAATACCCGATTTTTTCGTGCAGAAATTCCCGGCGCGTTTGGTCGGGCGCGTTCAGGATAATAATCCAGCCGTCTTCTACATCTTCCTTCCACTCAGCGTAATACTCCACATCGGAGGAGTGGAAGTTCAGCACGTTTTCCGCAATCACGATAAACTTCTGAATTCCTTTCTCCAGCAGCGGATCCAGCACATTGCGCTTCAGAATCATAATGTCGTTCTCCACCGCGTCGTTCCACTCGCCGATCATTTCCAGAATGCAAAAGTTCTGCTCGTAGTCGGTGTACAGCAGTTTCCCGTACAGCGTGTGCGAATCAAACTCGTCCCACTGCGGATGAATGAAGTAGTTGTAAACCGTGTTGGAGAATTCAAACTCGCTGTATTCGCGCCCGAAAAACGGACTGTTCTCGTCTTCTTCGGCGGTGTACAGGTGGCGCCAGTTGAAGAACGGCTCTATTGCGTGCATCCCAGTAAAAAGCTGTTGGTAGAAAGTAGAAAGCCCCGGCGTGTGAGTGTTTGGCAGAAGAAATCCACGCGGCTTGGGTGCGTGGAAACGGGCCTTCTTTTCCGGGTTTCTGAAGTTGCGTTTTAAACAGTTGCGCACCCGTAATGGTTGCGCATTCTCCCACAAATCCGTAGGGACACGCCGCGCGTGTCCCTACCGTACTGCGTTCCACTCCAATATCCCGCCTTCCAGATTCTTCACGTTGGTGTAGCCCATTGTTTGGAGCATCATGCCCGCTTGCATACTACGCTTGCCGCTACGGCATTGCATGATTAGCTCGGTGTCTTTACCCAAGTCTTCCAATTCACCGATTTGAAACGACATGATTTCGCCCAGCGGGATGTGAGTGCTGCCTTCAATGCGGCTTTCGGCCACTTCTTCCGGCTCGCGCACGTCAATAATGTGGAGACTTTCGCCCGCTTCCATGCGGCGCTTCAGTTCTGCAACAGTCATGTTTTCCATGCCGTAAAGATGCAGCCAATCAGCGCATTAAAAGCCATTTTTTCGGCGCGCTCCACAAACCATTTTCTCCTTTCCACCGCAGCAGATACGTGCCCGGCGAAAACTGCGACAAGTCGGGATTTTCATCCACCCGCCACGGCGCGCGCGCTTCTCTCCCCGTCAAATCCAGCAACTGCACAAAGCTGTTTTGGGGCACGTTTTGAAGGCGCAATTCGCCGGTAGAAGGGTTCGGATAAAGGCTCCATTCTCTTTCCTCAAAAACACTTTCCACTGCTGTCGGCGCAACAGACGCGCCAAACAATGGGCGCATCATCAGCACCCCGGAAATCGCGCTGCTCTGCCACGTGCCATCTACATTGTAGTAGAGGTGATTACCGCCCACGCGGTTCACGTCTACGGCGTAATACAAGCTATCGGAGCCACTCAACGCGGGCTGCATAGAGCAGAAATAGTACGTGCCAGCCGGAACGATAACGGGCGTGGTGAAGGTGTAGTAAAAGAAGCGGTTTACCGTGTCCACAAAGCGCGGCTGATAAAAATCCTGCTCGTGGAGCAGCACGTCTGCCGTGGCGCCGTTCACGCCCGCAAGGCTGCTGTAGAGCTGCATCGTGAAGAATTTATTGGCCGAAGTGGGGACTTGCTGTCCAAACAAAATGGCCGCGCCGCGCATCGTATCGGGCACGTTGGTGTGGAATTCCATCGCCACTTTTCCGGGCAGGGAAGCAAAGAGGTTGAGGTAATATGCCTGCTCCGCCGTGCCGTCGTCGTAGGCAAAGTAGTTGTCGAAAATCTGGTCTTTGGTGAGGGTGTCGTTGGCGGTGGAGGCATTCGGCAAACTGGACGCAATATGGAACTGGTGGTGAATAATCAGCGGACTGGTCGGGCCAATAGAAACGGAAGGCCGGTAGAACGGAATAGAAAAGCCAGGCGTGCTGTAACCTGCCAGCGATACCGATTGACTGTTGGTATAAACAGACGCAGACGCGCCGGTGGCATCATTCACCGCATTCAGCGTCACACTTCCCGGCCCGGACTGGCTGTTGTTATTCCGCACAAAGCCGTTGATAGATGCGCCCGTCTCCGTGGCTGCTTTCGCCGCGTAGTGCCGGTAAGGCATCGCCGTGTAATCACGCAGCAGATTTCCGGGAAGCGTACTCATCGCCACGTCCTGCACGGCAGTATCGTTGGCGTTGCGGCCTGCGTTCATGCGGATGTAGTCCAGATTCCAGACGTCGTCGTTGAGGTTGATGGATGCGATGTTGATAAACCGGAACCGGAACCCGTCGTAGAGATAAGAAGTATCCGTAACCGGAAGCAGCACCTGCCGGAACGGCTGCAACGTCGTGCCTTCTTTCGCCCATATTTTATTCCACCGCCCGTTGCGATTCAGAAAGAAAAGCATCAGCGAATCGTCCGTCTCCGGCGAAAATCCCGCGCCCTGCGGCTGGACGAAAAAGCTGAGGTAAATGCTGTCCCCCGGCGTGTAGGGCGAGAGGTCGAAAGGCTGCACGGCCAGTGTATCCGCATGGAATACCCGGAAGGCACTGGTGGTATCATAAGGCCGGTTATCGGGCCCGAGTGCGTCAAACGTACAAACGCCCTGTGCCACGGGATTGACGCCCATTGTGTTGTTCAGATACACCTCGCGCGTCGTCACCCAGCGGTCGGGATTTGGATATAAATCCATCCCCACGAAATCCTCAAAAAAAGGCAGAGAGAGCGAAGCGGCCTTGCGTTGGGGACGCGGCACTTTGTCTGCTTTTTGAGCCGGTGTATTCCACGGCAAGGGCACCAGATTTTCCTGCGCTGTCGCAACATTGATTCCCCCCAAAAAGCAAAGCAGCAAGGGAAAGATTTTTCTCCAAAAAAAAGGGGAAGGCATGGGGTAAAGTTCGGGCTGTTCGGGCGGTAAAAGGGCGCCTGCAATTTTATGCCGCTACAACATGCGGGGTCATTGCGAGCGAAGCAACCTGCACAATACGTTGGGCATTATACGCAGATTGCTTCGACGCCACTCCTCGCAATGACCGCGTTTTTACAAAATGAAGTTTTCCCGCTACCGCACACTATCCCGCTTCGGCGTTTTGCGTGGCGGCGTGGCGGGCGTTTCCGGTGCATAAGCGTCCGGCTCCGGAAAGGCAGGCTCCGGCTTGCGGTTGATTTCCATCTCTTCCGGCGTCGGGTTTTGCTTCACAAAGATGTCCACATAGTCGCCCTGCCGCTTCTGGTTGCGCGCGCCGCCTTCGTTGTAGGGAGAAGGCACTTGGTTGTAAATCACCGCCGTCGACGAGTCGGTAATGCCGCCCTCAAACACCGGCACAAGGTTTAGCCCATTCCCCATCAGCACCGCGCGGCCTTCGGTATAGCTCATGCCAATCACGTCGGGCACGTCAAACTCCACCTGCCCCAGCCCGTCGCCCACTACAAGGGTGATGCGGCTGCCTTCGGCCAACTTCATACCCGCCGGAATGATGCGCCCGTTGTAGCGCTGTTCCAGCACCGCGCCGCGCGCAATGTCGGGGCGGAAGATGGTATCGCCCAGCAACAGGCGGCGGCTTTTGAGGATAAGCGAGGCGCTGCGGATAGACAGATTCACGAGGTTGGGCATCTCCGTAGCGGGCGGCAGCGTGCGGTTTACGAGCAGGTAAATCGTGCGGTTTTGCTTCACCACCGCGCCCGGCAAGGGCTGCTGCGAAAGCACGGCCTGCGGCTTCCGTCCAGGTTCGTAGGAACTGTCCACCGAGACGTCAAAACCGGCTTTCAGCAACACGTCCACGGCCTTGTCGGCGGGCCTGTCCGTAACAGACGGCACGCGCACTTCGGAACCATGCTGCGTGATAAGAGAGAGCGAGGAAAAAATCAGAAAGTACAGCAGAATGGCCACGCCCATCATCACCAGGATGTTGAACCACAGGCTGTCTTTCATACCCGATTGAGGCGGGGGCGGGGCGATAGCGCGTCTGGACATTTTTTAGGGAATAGGGAATAGGGAATAGGGAATAGGGAATAGGGAATAGGCACATCTACTACCGCGCGGCTGCCAGAACCGATTCCAACAAATCCCCGTAAAAAGTTTTCAGGTCCATTCCCGCCGCGCGCACTTGCTGGGGAACAATGCTCGCCTCGCTTTGGCCGGGCATCGTGTTTACTTCCAGAAAGAACAGTTTGTTGGTGTCGCGTTGCAGGATAAAATCAATGCGCACCACGCCCCGGCAGTGCAAGTGGCGATAGATATAAGCGGCCTTTTTGTTCAGCTCCTCACCGATGTTTTTCGGGATAAGTGCGGGCGTGATTTCCTCGGTAATGCCCTGCGTGTACTTGGCTTCGTAATCAAAAAACTCGTTCTGGCTTTTAATCTCCGTTGGCGGCAACACCTGTATCTGGTCGCCCGTGCGATAGACGCCAATCGTCAGCTCCCGGCCCTCAATAAACTCCTCTATCAATACCTGATTGTCTTCCCTGAAAGCCTTGTCGATGGCAGGCAGCAATTCCGACACTTCTTTCACCTTAGAAATGCCCAGGCTGGAGCCGCTTTCGGCGGGCTTTACAAACACGGGCAGCTTCACATTTTCCAGCACCACGCCAATGCTGTAGGAATATTCATTGGAAAGCAACACCGAGTTGGCGATGCCCACCACACCAAAATCCTTCACTACGCTGTTGCAGAATTTCTTGTTGAACGTAAGGGCGCTCACGATGGCGCTGCATGTGGTGTAAGGCATCCCGATCATGTCGAAATAACCCTGCAACCGGCCATCTTCGCCGGGCGTTCCGTGCACGGCAATAAAGGCCGCGTCAAACATGATTTTGCCTTCTGGCAGCGTGAGCGAGAAGTCGTTTTTATCCACTTCTATGCGGCGGCCTTCGGCTTCATGGTACCAGCTTTCGCGGGTGATGATAATCAGACAGACGTTGTAAAGCGCCGGGTCCAGATTATGGGCGATGGTATCCGCCGTTTTCAGGGAGATAACCGATTCGCCGGTATAGCCGCCGGCCACAAGGGCAATGTTCTTTTTCATGCAGGAAGTTGCGGCGGCGAAAATAGGTAACAGGGAATAGGGAACAGGGAATAGGGATTAGGGAGGTAATGAAAAGGGGGTCATTGCGAGGAGGAACGACGATGCAACCTGCACAGCATCCATTGCAAATTGTGCAGGTTGCTGCCTGCTTCGTTCCTCGCAGTCGCAATGACCCGCATTATTACCATTCTTCCCTAATACCTATTCCCTAATACCTACCCATATACTTCCACAAGCGCGCTTTGCTGCCCCACCGGCGCCTCATCGTCTATAAAGTAGTAAGCATAATAAATCCGCCGCTCCGGTACACCTTCCACCAGGTTGGGCCGCTTGTCGTGGATGGGCGAGCGCATGTACCGCCCCAGAACCGAAAAATGGGCCTCGTTGCCCCGCTTGCACCAGATTTGAACGCCTTTGCTTTTCGCCTTCTTAAACTTCAAAAGCACCTCGCCGCTGCCCAGCATCACCGCCTTCAGGGAGGGGCGCGCCGTGTCTTTGTCCCAGCTTTTCTCCTTGCCCGTAATGCCCAGGCCCTTCCCAATCGTTTCCGTATAGTTGTGGGCGCCCTTCATCCGGTTGGCCGTTGTGCGGAAGGATTTATCAAAAGCCTTGCGCAGCATTTTCTTCGTTGCCGCCGCTACTTTAAGGTCGTGCCTGGCCTGCTCCACCTTGTCGATAGCCGTTATCAGGGCCGTGTTCTCCGCCACAATAGCCGCCACTTCTCCTGCCGAAAACCCCAGCGTAGCAGCCTGTAGAGGGAGCTTGGTGTTGAAGTTCTCTAAGTAAGCGCGCAGTTCGCCGTTGGTATTGGGGATGTAATCCTCGTTTTTTGCCATGAGTTCCGGCCTGTGTTTAAGAAGCTCAAAGCTACTGTTTTCTTCGGAAAACCATTTCCTTTTAGCAAAACAAAATTTCCTTTTATTAAAACAAAATTTCCTGCTGCTAAAAGGAGATTTTTATTTTGTGAGATAAAATTTCCTTTTATCAAAAGGAAATTTTTTAGCGGGAAAAGGAAATTTCCTGACAACGAAAGGAAGTTTTGTTTTGGTAAAAGGAAAATTTATTTTCAGGAAAGGAAATTTCCTTTTGCCAAAAGGAAATCCACCTGCCGCCGCCGCTTATGCTTTTTTGGGCTTCGTGGTGTGCTTGTTTGGAAGGATGCAGCATCCGTAGGGACACGCTGCGTGTGCCCGCCCAAAAATGCGGCTTACAAAACGCGGGTCATCTCGACCGTTAGGGAGAGATCTCACGTTTGCTGCGTCTCCCCTGCTCTGCTCAACACGAGTGAGATTCCTCGCTCCGCGCTCGGAATGACCCGTATGTTGTAGCGCATCTTCAATAACGCGGGTCATCTCGACCGCTAGGGAGAGATCTCACGCTTGCTGTGTCTCCGCTGCTGTGAGATTGCCTTCGGCGAGTGCTTCGCAGTTCCTCGCTCCGCGCTCGGAATGACCCACGTTTTGGGCGCGTAAAAGGATAAAATCCCCTACCCCAGCAGAAACACCAGATCGTCCCGCGTCAGTTTTTTGAGGAACGCCCCGTCGTCGGCCACCAGCTCATCGGCGAGGGCTTTTTTGCGGGCTTGCAGTTGCAGCATTTTCTCCTCAATGCTGTCGCGGCAAATCATGCGGTAGGCAAATACCGGCTTCGTTTGCCCGATGCGGTGCGTGCGGTCAATAGCCTGCTGCTCCACCGCCGGGTTCCACCACGGGTCCATCAGATACACGTATTCCGCCGCCGTCAGGTTGAGGCCCACCCCACCCGCTTTCAGCGAAATCAGAAACACGCGGCACGCTTCTTCCTCCTGAAAACGGTTCACCGCCGTGCGCCTTTCCGGGGCCGTACTGCTGCCGTCGAAATAGGCATAGGGAATGTTTCGCGCCTCCAATTGCTCCCGAATCAGGGACAGCATCCCGATAAACTGCGAGAACACCAGCGTCTTGTGGCGGCCAATGTTTTCCTCCAGTTCGCGCATCAGCTCCTCCAGCTTCACGCTGTGCGTTTCTTTTTTCCCGTCTTCTTCCGCTGCCACTCCGGCCAGCGAAGTGGCGTCGCAAATCTGCCGCAGGCGCGTGATGCCTTGCAGGATGTGCAGGTGAGAACGCTCTATGCCTTGCTGGTCAATCAGGCCCAGAATCTGGTCTTTAAACACCACGCGCCAAGCGTCGTAGGCCTTGCGTTGGGCCGCGCCCATTTCGCAGTACAGGATGGTTTCGGTTTTGGGCGGAAGCTCTTTCGCCACCTGTTCTTTGGTGCGCCGGAGAACGAAAGGATAGGTCAATTGGCGCAGTTGCGCCTTCACGCTTTCCTCGCCCATTTTGTCAATCGGGTTGGCAAACTCATTCATGAAAAACTCCCGACTGCCCAGCATTCCGGGGTTCAGGAAATTCATTTGGGAGAACAGGTCAAACGTGTTGTTCTGGAGCGGCGTTCCGCTCAAGGCCAGCCGGTGCGTTCCCTGTAAAAGCAAGGACGCGCGCGCCACCTGGCTTTGCGGATTCTTGATGGCCTGGCTTTCATCCAGCACCACGCAATCGTAATTCACCTCGCGGAACGCCTTGATGTCGCTGCGCATCGTGCCGTAGGTCGTAATCACGATGTCAAAACCCTTGATGCCGCTCACGGCCACTTTGCGGCGCGGCCCGTGATGGATATGGACACGCAGGTGAGGCGCAAATTTTTCCACCTCTGCTTCCCAGTTGTAAATCAGCGTCGTAGGGCACACGACCAGCAGCGTTGCCGCGTCGTTTTTATTCTTGAGGAAGAGATAGAACGCCAGCGCCTGCACCGTTTTTCCCAAACCCATATCGTCGGCCAGAATGCCGCCCCAGCCCGCTTCGTGGAGAAACACCAGCCACTGAAACCCGGTGAGTTGGTAGGGCCGCAACGAAGCCGTAAGATGTTCCGGCGCTTGCAGTTGGCTGTAATCTTCGGCAGCAATAGCCAGGAGCTTTTCTTTTTTCTCAATCAACTCCTTCACCAGCCCTTGCTCGTCCACCTCCGAAAGCAGTTGCTCAATAATCCCGAAGTGGGTGCTGCGCAAACGGATAACGCCGCTGCGCGTGTCGCCCATCTTAAGGAGCAGGCCGTATTTGGCGCGCCACTCTTCAGGGAGAAGCCCGATGGAGCCGTCGGGTAGGCGCACATAGTTCTGGCGCGCCGAGAGGGCTTTTTTGATGTCGGCAAGGCTCACTTCCTGCTTGCCGTACTGCACCGTCAGCTTGGCATCAAACCAATCCACACCGGAAGAAATGCGCAGGCTTGTTTCGGGTTTGTGAGCGTTCAGGCGCAGGCCGCGCAGGCCGGAAAGGCCCACGATTTCCACCTCCATTTCCTCCATCGTTTCCAGGAAACGGAAGAACCAGTTTTCGGAAAGCACCGCGGCGGCGGGCACAAAGAAAATGGGCTGGTCGGCGGAGCGCACAATGTCGGAGTGCAGGGCTTGCACGCGCTGGAGAAACAAGGCTTCCGCCGTGAGGTCGCGCTCTTGCAGCGCCACATAACCCTCTTCGGGTAGGCGCACCACGGCTTCTTTTCCACCAATGACTTCCACCTCGGCGTAGCGGGCTACCGGCTTTAATACCAGCGTGTTTTCGCGCTCCTCCAGATACATGCGCAGGCGCGGTGTAACGGGCGGTTTTTGCAGCGTCAGGTTTTCAGCAAAATCCAGATGAATGTCTTCCGGCCAGCGCAGCACTTCGTCTGCCAGATACTGCGGCCAATCCTTTGCGGAGATACGTTTTTCCGAATCTCCTCTTTCCCATTTTTCCGCCAGCAAAACAACGGGCACGGAAGAGAGCGCAAACACCGTGTGTTGGTAGCTAACCAGCGCCGCGTTGAGGGAATAAACCTCGGCGTCGGGCACAGCGTAGTCACCGATACGCCAGCTACGGGTTTGCACCACGCCGCCTTTTTTGTCTTTGCGAAAGGCAATGGCCATGCGCACCAGAGCGTCGGAGAAGGCAATGCCTTCTCCCCCGGAAATGACTTCTCCCGCAGACAAAAAGCACCCGTCGGGAGCGGCCTTTAGGAGCGTCAGCATCCGCTGGTATTTAGGGAGAAGATACTCCCAGAAAGTCGTCCGGTATTCTTCGGGCAGCGCGGCGGGTGGCGCGTCTCCGGCAAGTTGTTGGGAAGAAAAAGGAATCACGCGGCGCAGGTAGCGCATCGCCTCGGCAGCCTGTGCTTTGCGGAAAACAGCAACCCATTCCTGCTCCGCGTCTTCAATATTTTCGGCGGCAATATCGTTGTCTAAATCCAATACCGCATAGGGCTTTCCGCCTTCTTCCGCCGGAGCTTTCAGGAGCTTTGGAAGAATGAAAGGATACACATCCGGCGCGCTTTGCAAAGCCGGAATCAGGTGTACGCCAACAGGCGCAGCAACGGGCGCAGCCACCGGAACGCCGCTCATTTCCATACGCTTAGCGGGGCCTGCCGCCGGGGCCGCAATCCGCTTGATAGACGGGTCTAAAAGGCGCAACGACGGTTTGCCGTGGGCGTCGTAGGTGAAGGCGAATTTTCCCTTTAAATTATCGGTCAGTTTGTAGCCGTAGAGCGCGAGGAGCCGTCCTTTCTGTTCGTCCCAGTTGCGCAGTCCCTGAAAATAATCGGCGCCAAACTGGTAAATCGCTTGCAGGAAAACAACAGCTTTATGGTAGCACAGTGGCACGCGGTCTTCGGCGCAACCGCAGGCGGTATCAAAGTAACGCTCCTCGTTTTGGCGCAGGCGCACGCGGAAGATTTTTCCTTCTTCTGCCGTGCCTTCCTCGCCGGGTACGTCGGCCTCAATGGTATTGTCGGTAGCGGGCAGCAGCGTGGCCGCGCGACTGCGGGCCGCGTCGCGGGCCCGGTCCATCGTGTCTGGTGTGCTGAACACGCGCAGCATCGCTTCGGAAAGGACGCGCAGCCGCAGGATGGTGTGGCTTTGTTCATAGCGCAAATCCTCGCCGCGCAGGATGCCGCTTTGCGAAAGGTCTTGAAGCTGGAAAAGCGCCGCTACTTTGTGGCGACACAATTCGCTGGTGCTGTACGGACACGGGCAGCGCAGGGAAATCTCGGCGGGCGTATTGTATTTCTGCACCGCGACGATGTAGAAGTTCTGGTACTGGTCATTGCGCACCCGGAAGCGCGCGCTTTCCGTGAACGGGTCGTTGTCCATCAGGCTGACGCCGCCGCTGCTGTAAATGCGTTTGCCGCGCCGGATCATCTCCTCGGAGCCGTGGTTGTAAATGTATTTCAGTAAGGGCGAGAGCGACATACGGGTAGCAGAAAGCAATGGGCGAAAATACGAAAACCGTTTGCGGCGGCGGGCGTTCCGTTTTTACCAAAGGCACAAACTACACACAAAAAAGCCTTGCGGAGAAGGCGTTTAGGGAAGGTATTTGTGGGGAATTCGGTAAGCTTTCGCACCAGCTTCAATCGCTTCACTGGTTCCGACTTCATAGACCTTGCCTTTGATGGTTACGTAGGTAACGGGAAGTTCAATAGGCTTCTTCCTTTCGGGCTTTTCGTCGGAAAGTGTTGTGACAAAAACGATTTCATCCGGTTCTCCCAGCAGACCACCGCTTTCCCGCAGGTAGGTGGAATAAGGAGTGAAAGGAACGAGGTCTAAGTCTTTATGCAGCCCTTTAAAGTCCTTGACGTTGGCCGTTACGAGCGGATATCCATAAGCCAGAGCAGTAGCGGCAATAATGCAGTCGCGGATGTGTTCTTGATGCGGTCATCGTTCGCAATGACACGCAGGTAGTCGTCTATATCCGGGAGCGTGGGTAAAAATTCAAACGACTCTAAAAACTTCTTGGCTTTATTCCGGTACATTTTGGGCATACTGTACATGAACTCTATATAACTAACCACGCAAATAGCAGGGTCGCCGGAAAGTTGAAGCCGACCTATTTCGTCCTCTGCGTAACGGGACTGCCGGTGGTAATCCGATAGCACATTAGTGTCCACCAAAAAGAATTTAGGCTTGCTCATCGGGCACACTAGGGCAAGTACTTGTGCGGAAGCGGATACGCTTCTATGGCAGCCCGAATGGCTTCTTTAGAGCTGCGTCTGTAGGTCTTTCCCTTGATGGTTACGTAAGTAACAGGAATTTCTTTAGGCTCCCGCTTTCCTGTCTTCGTTGTGTTGGTTGTCTTCGTTTTCATAGCTCAAATATAAGCTCTAAAACCACGCCGCTCATCCATCACCCTCTACTCAAACAGGCTGAAAATCCCGTACACGCCTGCCGCCATCAGCGCGCTCACTGGAATGGTAAGTATCCACGCCCAGAGGAGATTTATCGTTACGCCCCAGCGCACGGCACTCAATCTTTTCGTAGCGCCTACGCCAATGATAGCGCCAGTGATGGTGTGCGTGGTAGAAACAGGAATCTTCAGATTCTCCGTTACGAACAGCGTTATCGCGCCTGCGGTTTCTGCGGCCACGCCTTCAAACGGCGTCACCTTCGTGATGCGGCTGCCCATGGTTTTGATAATCTTCCAGCCGCCGCTCATCGTGCCCGCTGCAATGGCTACGTAACAGGCCAACGGAACCCACACGGGCATGTCGCTGAAATCGCCGATTTGACCTCCAGCAATCAAGGCAGCGGTGATGATGCCCATTACTTTCTGCGCGTCATTTCCACCATGACCAATGGAGAACGCCGCCGAAGAAACCAACTGCATCCGCTTGAGCCAGCGTTGTGATTCCATCACATTCAGGCTGCTGAGGAAGAGCGTGAACACGCTCATGGCGAAGAGAATCAGGCCCAGCAAAATCCACTTAAAGTTGTGGCCGAAGAGCGCAATGCGCACCCATTCATAGCCCCATGCCGCATCAAAAGGAACGGTCTTTTCTACCCGCTCGCCTTTGCGGTAAAGCGCGTAGGAAAAAGTTTCGCCCGGATGCAGCTTGCCGAGTTGCCGGTCAAGCGCCAGATTGGTTTGGAGCGGTGCGCCGTTAAAAGAAACAATAGAATCGCCTTTCCGGAAGCCCATGCGCTGCGCCGGGCTTTTGTTGCTGAGGTCGGAAATAGTCGTCCCTGCCGGACCTTGCCAATCGGTTTTCATCCCGGCAATGTGCGTCTCCTTTGTGTCTATCTGGAAATACAACAGCGTTACCACGCCTATCATCACGCACACCGAAACCAGCTTCGGGCCGATGCTTTTCTTAAAAGCATGCAGAAACCAAAGGGAGATGATATAGGCAATAAGCATCCCGAACACCGGCGCCAGCACGATAAAAGCAATCACAACCAGCACGCCCGAAGGCAACATCTCTCCCCCCTTCGAAGGCACATACCAGTTCACCGAATGCAGGCCGGCATGGGTAACGGCAGCGCCAATGAATCCACCAATAAGCGTGTGCGAGGAAGAAGACGGAATGCCAAACCACCACGTAAACAGGTTCCAGATAATGGCCGCAATCAACCCCGATGCAATCACCGGCAGCGTAATAGCGCCCTGGGTTACCGTCTTGGCAATGGTATCGGCCACGCCGTGGTCGCGGAAGATAAAAAAGGCTACGAAGTTGAACAAGGCCGCCCACAGCACCGCCTGAAACGGTGTCAGCACTTTGGTGGAAACCACCGTAGCGATAGAGTTGGCCGCGTCGTGAAAGCCGTTGATGTAGTCAAAAGCTATCGCCAGCACGATGATGGCTATCAGGAGAGGGGTCATGATACCAGAGAAAGTCTCCTACGAGTATTTGATGATGATGGTCTCAATCACGTTGGCGGCGTCTTCGCATTTATCCGTCACCATTTCCAGTTCCTCATAAATGTCTTTGCGCTTGATGATTTCAATCGCATCCAGACGGGAAGCAAACAGCTTGCGTGTAGCATTGTCCAGCACGTCGTCGGCTTCGTTCTCAAAGCTGTTGATGTCCACACAGCATTTCGTGATGGCCGTCATGTCCTTCATGTCGCGCAGCTCGTGAATGCCTTTGCTGAGCGCCGTCACCGACTTCTGAATAATCAGGGAAAACTGCACCATAAAATCATCCACATCATCCAGCCCGTAGTTCAGGATGCGCTTCGCAGACCCCCAGGTATAGTCGGCAATATCGTCCAAAGCAGCGGTAAGGGAGTGGATGTCTTCGCGGTCAAAAGGCGTAATAAAATTGCGGCCCAGCTCAATAAAAATGCGGTGCGTGATATCGTCGCAGCGGTGTTCATAATTGTTGATGGCGCGCAGCGCTTTTTGACGGCTGTCAGGGTCGGCCACTTGCAGGGCTTTGGGAAAGGTCTCCGCCATTTCCACCAACACCGTTGTCATTTCTTCGAACAGCGAATAAAAAACCCGGTCTTTCGGGGTAAAAAGTTTCAGGAAGCCCGACATGGGTTTTCAAAGTTTAGGCAAATGTAGTTTTCCGTTCCCCGCCCACCCGCGCCTTTAGAGACTTAATAATTCGGTAACGAAGAAGTTAAGCGAAGAAAGCCCCAATCAAGGCCGTCATCCCGACGAAGGAGGGATCTGTTTGAATAGAGTCGTTTAAGCGGAGCCATTTGATTTCAGCAGATCCCTCCTTCGTCGGGATGACGGAACATTACCGGGCAGCTCCCCCTGCAAACGCAAAGACGCCCAATTTGGGCGTCTCTACAGTGAATTACAAGCCTGCTACGGCTGCTTCGGCTTATTCAGGCTGGGGTTTTTGGGTGCATCCAGCAGGGCGAAATTGAAATAGGCCACGCACTGCGCCACATCCCCCGGAAAGGCGCGGCCCACGGCATGAACCGCCGCCGTCAGCCCCAGTTCCAGCGCCACGCGCGCATCACTGCGCTCCGAGCGGTTGTCGCCTACGCTGCCCTTCTGGCCCTGCTGCGTGTTGCGCGCATTCTTCCACTGTGCGACAAAGCCCTGCAACGCAGCGGTGAGCGTCACGCCCAGCCGGGCGGTGTGTTTGGTCGCCATGTCGGCCACGCGTTTGGTCAGCACGGGCATCTGCGTTTTGGTTGTTTTGCCGTATTCCGTTTTGCCGCCGGGATAAAATTCTATGTAGGCTGCTGTTTTTTCGCCGCCCAGCAGGTAGGCAATTTCGGTATGCTTTTCCTTCATCGTATCCTTAAAAAGCGTCAGCACACCGTCCACCGTAAAAGTGGTTCCCTTCTGTGTGGCCAGTGCGCCGCTCACCTCACCCAGCTCTTTCTGGAGGGCCAGTTGCGCCGTGTCCATGTTTGTAATTTCCGGGGCGAAACGGTTGGCCGTGTCATTCTTCCTAAAACGGTTTACACCGTCCTGGGCGAAGAGGAGCAGGCGCGGGGAAGTGATACGTACGTCATCAAAGAGATTTTCAAAGATTTTTTCAGAGGGCTTCATGGGAAAATGTTTTTAAGGAGGAAAGGAATAAAAAGGAAGACCGGCCAGACAAAAATAATCATGGAATCTATTTTGTGCAAGTAGGCGCTGTATTTTTTGCAGCGAAGGGAAAAACCTTCTTTTGTGCCTTGTCATTTTTTGCAGGCCCTAAAAGAAAGTTCTTTTGTGTCCTGTCGTTTTTTACAGGGCTTAAAGGAAGGTTCTTTTATGCCTTGTAATTTTTGACAAGGCTTAAAAGAAGGTTCCAGATGGCCTTGTACGTTTTGACAAAGGCTAAAAGAAAAATATTTGGTGCGGAAAGGGGTTTATTTTGCAGGATGAAAAATTCGCAGCTCACAAAAGCGACTGCACCAGGCAGGAATAAAGGCGCATCTAAAACAGGAAAAGAGGAACTCAAAGTTTTCGTTTTCATCCTTTCAATATTAACTGCAATTCTGGTGTCTTTAACAGCATTATCTGGTTGGGTATTCCATAATCGTTTGAACATGCCTTTTAATGAAGAGGGAAGATATCCTGCCGAAAACGGTGTCGTTTATCATGAACAGTCAAAAGAATTCTATGGCTTAACTACGTTTTTACTGTCCCTTCTAACAATGCTGATAGCTTGGGTTTTGATGAAAACAATTAACCAGCTACGAGTGACCCATTCGGTATAGCGCCGCTTGGCGAAGGCTCCCGCCTTCGTCGGAATGTAAAACACAAATCAAAAGCGGATGCGACGAAGGAGGGAGCCTTCGCCGAGCCATAAAGAGTCAGAAAATGCGGGTCATTCCGACGAAGGAGGAATCTCACGATTGCTAGGCCCGCCTGCTGTGAGATTCCTCCTTCGTCGGAATGACAAACGAGAAGCAGGAATGCCCTATGACTTATGACCCATGACCTATGATTACCTTCGGGCCGATGTCTGTTTTCCTGTGGATTCTCTCTTTTGGAAGCGCGCTCGCGGCGGGCCTGCTGGTTTATCGTTCCGATAAGCGCAAAGGGCTTTCCCGCCCGTGGCTCACCGCCTTTTTGCGCGCGTTGGTAATAATGCTCGTGTGGGTGTTGCTCCTGTCCCCAACCCTCCCCTTCCGCCAAACCGAAACGCGCCCGCAAACGGTGGTCATTCTCCAGGACGATTCCCGCTCCGCAGGCGCGGCGCTGGCGAACGACACGGGCGCTTTCCGCCAGAAAATAACGGCGCTCCAAACCGCTTTCCAAAAGGAAAACACGCGCGTGCTGTCCTTTGCTTTCGGCAGCACTTTACGGCAGGATTCCGGCTTCCGCTACGCCGACGCGGCCACCGATATTTCCGGCGCTTTGGAAGCCGCGCTTTCGCGGGCCGGGAAATTTCCGCCCGCCGCCATTATCCTCGCCACCGACGGACGCTACAACGCGGGCAGCAATCCGCTCTACGCTTCCTTTCCGCTCTCCGCGCCGCTCCACATCCTTTCCGTTGGCGACACGGCGCTGGAAAAAGACCTGCGCATCGGGCGCATCTACGCGCCGCGCACCGTGGCGCGCGGCAGCAGCTTTGAGGTGCGCGCCGACGTGCTGGCAACGGGCCTCGCCGGGATTTCTACCAGTGCTTCCATCAGTGGAAACGGCGCGGGCGGCACACAGGCTTTCCCCATTTCCGGCGAGCGTTTTGATCGTGCAGTTTCCTTTACCCTTTCGGCGGCGAAGGCGGGCATTTATGCCTACACGCTTTCCCTTCCATCCGCGTCCGGTGAGCGCAATACCGAGAACAACACGCGTCGTTTTTATGTGGAAGTAGTGGACCGGAAAAAGAAAATCCTCCTCGCCGCTGCCGTTCCCCACCCCGACATCAAAGCCATCCGCGAGGCGCTGAGCACCGTGGAAAGCTATGAGGTAACGGTGCAGGTAGGAACAACGGTGAACACTGTCGGTTACGACGCTGCTATCCTGCACGGGCTACCCGCGAGCGGGTTTTCTACTAAGGTTCCTACATGGTTCATCCTCACGCCTTCCACTTCCGTCGCGGCTTTCAACGCCGCGCAAAAAACCGTTCAGGTGGACGGCACTACGGCGATGCAACGCTTCTCCTATGCCCTTCCGCCAAGCGGTTTTTCCCTTTTCATTCCGCCGCCGGGGCTGGATGCCTTGCTGGATAGATTGCCGCCGCTTTCGGTATGCGGAAGTGGCTGGAGAATGGCGGCGGATGCACAGGCTTTGCTTCGTCAAAGAGAGAACAACGCCGCGCCGTTGTGGGCCGTGCGCAGTGGTCGCCCGGCAGAAGCCGTAACGGTGGGCGAAGGCATCTGGCGCTGGCGCTTGTCGGAATACCGGCAGAAAAAAGAACAGCGGATTGTGGACGAATGCATCCGCCAAACCGTAGCTTTCCTAGCCGCAGGCATGGGCGACAGAAAGTTCCGCCTGGACATGCCGAAGTGGGAATGGAACGACGGCGAAGGGATTGTGCTGAACGGCTACCTCTTGAACGAAGGCGGCCAAAGCGTGAACAACGCGGAGGCAAGCATCACCCTTACCGACAGCGCCGGACGCGCACGCAGCTACCGCATGGAGCGCGTAGGCAGCAGCTACCGGCTGAACATCGGCTCCTTACTTCCGGGCAGTTATCGCTTTGCGGGGAAGGCAGTTTTGGAAGGAAAATCATACACCGATGAAGGCGCTTTCGTGGTTACGGAGACACCGATAGAGCTGCTGCAAACCGGCGCGGATTATCCCTTCCTGCAAAGTCTTGCGGCACGGTTTAAAGGAACAGTTCGCCCGTGGCAACAAGCAGATTCCGTGTTGGCGATTCTTCAAAAAAGCGACGCGCTGAAACCGCGCATTTCGCAGAACGAAGACCCCAAGCCTTTGATTGATTGGAAGTGGATGTTCGTGCTGATTCTGGGCGTAGCAACGGCGGAGTGGTTGGTGCGGCGGTATGGGGAATAAGGGTTTACAAAATGTGGGTCATCTCGACCGCTAGGGAGAGATCTCACTCACGCTGTGTCTGACCTGCTCTGCTCAACGCGAGTGAGATTCCTCGCTCCGCGCTCGGAATGACCCACGTTATGTATTTGATTTGTAAAAAGCGGGTCATCTCGACCGCTAGGGAGAGATCTCACTCGTGTTGTCCCTAACCTACTATTTCTAACCGCGATTGAGATCCTCCTTCGTCGGAATGACCCGCATTTTTTGTCTTTCCTGATAACTAATCACAACCGCACCACCTTCTCCGGGAAATCCGCCGCGTGGCGATACACGAGGCTGCGGATATAATCGTTGTCGGGCAGTGGGTCCAGGAGCGGAGAAAGCTGTTCATAGGAAGCAGCGGCGATGGTTTCGCCCACATAACCCATCGCGCAGAGGTTGCCTTTATGGACAAGAATGCAGCTTCTTTCGCCCCGCTCGCGGCCTTCATCCAGCAAGGCAAAAGACGGCAGCCGTTCCTCCAAAGTCTTTATCGCTTCCTGCGCGCGGGCGTTGTAGAAAAGGATTTCTTCGCCACAAAAACCTTCGCAACCTTCCGCAGGCAATCCGCCTTTGCAATCGGCATCGGGCGCAAGGCCGCAGAGGCGCGGACAGAGGGAAAACTCTTCCGTCAGCGCGCGCAGTTGGCGGTAGCCTTCGTTCAAAGTATTGAAGGAATACAGCGCAGGGGCCACCATGCGGTGCTTCTCCACGGCGAGGCGCGTGTAGCCGTTCCGGTCTTCGTAAGAAAACAATCCGAAGCGCGGATGATAGCCCCGCTGGCTGCGGTTATGAGACGGCCACAGACGGCGGATTTCCACGCTTTCCAGAATATGCGCCATGAGGTCTGTGGCGACGGGCGTGAAGGAAATGCGGTGGATTTCGCGGAGGAAATCGGCCTTCTGGCGGGTCGTTTTGTTGTTGGAAAAATGGCTTCGGACGCGCTTGCGCAGGTTCAGCGCCTTGCCCACATACACCGGTTTTTCGGCAGCGTTGTAGAAGTAATACACGCCGGGACACGGCGGCAAATCATCTAACTGCTCTACTGGCACATGCGGCGGCAGATACTGCTCGCGGTTGCGGCCTTTGAGAAGCTTTTGAAGCTCGCCACCTGCGTCGTTTTGCACGAGGTGAGCGAAGAGATGCGCGGTAGCTTCCGCATCGCCGAGGGCACGGTGGCGGTCATTATGAGGGATGCCCAGTTCGGGGCAGATAGAAGCCAGCCCGTAGCGGCGCAAACCGGGAACCACCTTGCGGGCATAGCGGATGGTGCAGAGCTTGCGCGCGTCTAATTTGTGACCAGCAGCTTCTAAAGAATGCTTGACGAAGGAGTAGTCAAAATTGACGTTGTGGGCAACGAAGATTTTACCCCGCAGCTTGTCGGCCACGGTTTCAGCGATTTCCTCAAAAACCGGTGCGGTAGAAACCATCTTGTCGGTAATTCCGGTGAGGCCCTGAATGAAGCGTGGAATGGGCCGCTGCGGATTGACGAGCGAGGTGTAGGTATCGAGCACCTGCTGCCCGTCGTGAACGACAATGGCAATATCGGTGATGCCTGCGGCAGATGCGTGGCCTCCGGTCGTTTCAATATCTACAATCGCATACAGCATCTTGGGGATAAAGGTAAAGAACGGATGAAGGGCGGGAAGGTTGGGGGTTTGGAAGATGAGTAGTATTTTGCGTGGCAATCTGTTCAAACTTCATTATAACACTAATGCACATAAGTAAGATTTTAAGCGCAATGGGAATTCCAATGCTATTACTTGCCTTGTTCTCATTTCAACGACAACCTGCGAAGTTTACAATAGAGGGTATGTCAGAAGATGCCAGTTATGGTTATACCGAAGAAAACCCAATTAAAGTTGGCGGTGGCACTTCGGCTGGATATCATTTCCAGTACTTACAACATCTTTTGGGTCCAAATGGCGAGGCCTTGGATATAAAAAGAATTGGGAGTTGTGGTGCAGCATATTCAAATCCTGATACCAGTCTTACAAAATTTGACAAAGGTGTTTTAACATGCTTCAGTGTCAATTGTAAATCTTTCTCCGAACCCAAAATACTGTATTTAGACAAATACAGGTATGGAGTTCTATTTATTCCTAAGGGATTTACTTGGAAGGAATAACTGCTTTCAATATTGGGCTTGGCGAGCCCTCTTCTATTCGTCCCTTCACCACCCCAGCGCGCTCGCCCCCAAAATCGCGGCATTCGCCTCTGGCAATCCCGAAGAAAGCAGCCGGATTTTTCCCTTGTAGAGGTGTAGCAAATTCTCCTCAAAAGACTCCCGCACGGGGTGTAAAAGCAATTCTCCCGCCCGCGCCAGTCCGCCGTAAAAAACAATGGCTTCCGGCGAGGTAATGGCAACGGTATCGGCCATCGTTTCCCCCAGGATACGGCCTGTATAATCAAAGATTTCGCGGGCCAACACATCACCTTTCTGCGCTGCCTGCTGAATGTCCCAGGCTGTGATTTTTCCGCAGCACTCGTGCAGCTTACTCGGGGCGCGGCGCACGGGCAGCCATTCTTCCGCCGTGCGCACAATGCCGGTGGCCGAGGCGTAGGTTTCCAGACAGCCGTTCCGCCCGCAGCCGCAGGGCCGCCCGCCGCGCACGGCAATCACATGGCCCAGTTCGCCCGCCAGTCCGTCGTGGCCAAGGATAAGCTGTCCGTTCGCCACAAAGCCGGAGCCGAGGCCCGTGCCGAGCGTAACGACGATGAAATCTTTCATTCCCTGCGCCGCACCGTAGAGGCCCTCGCCCACCGCCGCCGCGTTGGCGTCGTTGGTGAGGCGCACGCGGTAGCCCGTGAGCGCGGAGAGCTTTTCCGCCACGGGAATAATGCCTTTCCACGGCAGGTTGGCCGCGTCTTTTATCTCGCCGGTGTGGAAGTTGGCGTTGGGCGCGCCCATACCAATGCCGGAAATTTCTTCTCCCCGCACCAGATTCTTCACCGTTTGCGAAAGGACTTGGAGATAGTCCTCTGCCGTAGCGTGAACGCGGGTCTTCAAATGCGCCGTGCGCAGTACCTTTCCTTCGGCGCTCACGAGGCCCACGGTGGTGTTGGTTCCACCCATGTCAATGCCCACGGCGCAACAATCTTTTTGCGGCTTTTCTAATCCTGTCATTTCGCCGAGTAAATTAGGCGTTTCGTTTTACACCATGACCAACGCGCTTCCCGCTAATCCTACGCCCAAAAAATCGCTCGCTGTCGGCATGATGCTGATTGGCGTTTTGTTTTTCATTTTCGGCTTTATTACGTGGTCTAACAGCCAGTTGATTCCCTACCTAAAGCTCGCCTGCGAGTTATCGGCGGCAGAAAGCTACTTGGTGGCCACAGCGTTTTTCGCGGCGTATTTTGTGATGGCGCTGCCCTCGGCGGCAATCCTGCAACGCACGGGTTATCAGAAAGGCATGAGCCTCGGACTGGGTATTATGGCGGTGGGCGCGCTTGTATTTATTCCGGCGGCGCAGTCGCGTACATTCTCGCTTTTTCTGCTCGGTCTTTTCATTATCGGAACCGGATTGGCGTTGCTTCAAACGGCTTCCAATCCTTACGCCGCTGCGCTCGGCCCGCGCGAAAGTGCGGCGAAGCGTATCAGCATCATGGGTATCTGCAACAAGGTAGCGGGCATTCTGGCCGTGTATGTTTTGGGCAGTATTACGCTTTCCAACGCAGATGAAATCAAGGCGCAAATAGCCACCGCGACGGCGACCGAAAAAGCTCAGATTCTGGACACGCTGGCGCAAAAAGTGGTTGTTCCTTATGGGATTATTGCCGGTGTGCTGGCGGCGATTGCGATTCTGTTTTTGCTGTTCCGCTTGCCGGCTATTGAAGAGGAAGAAACGGTTGAAACCGCTTCGTTTTCCACCGAGAAAAGAAGCCTGTTGAGCTACCCAAATCTGACGCTCGGCGCAGTGGCAATCTTCGTATATGTGGGCGCAGAAGTGATTAGCTACGATACGTTCACAGCCTTCGGCGAGTCGCTGGGATACCCATTGGAAGTGGCGAAGAAATTCCCTTCCTACACCGGTTATTGTTTGCTCGCAGGCTATCTCTTGGGCATCGCGCTGATTCCCCAAAAGCTGTCGCAGCAGCGGGCACTTTTCTTTTCGGCGCTGTTGAGTATTGTGCTGGTGGTCGCTACGATTTTCAGCAGCGGCGCGGTTGCGGTGGGTGCTTTCGCCTTGTTGGGATTGAGTAATGCGGCGATGTGGCCCGCCATTTTTCCGATGGCACTGGCAGGACTTGGTAAACTGACCAAGCAAGGCGCAGCGGTATTGATTATGGCGATTGTGGGCGGTGCGGTTTTGCCGCCGCTCTATGGCAAATTGAGTGAGTCAATAGGCAGTCCGAAGATGGCGTATGTGCTCTTGATTCCGTGCTATCTCTATATTCTGTGGTATGGAATGCGGGGCGAAAAACAGCGCGCGTGAACCTTCTTTTCGTATGCAGCCGCAACCAGTGGCGCAGCCCGACGGCAGAGCTAGTTTTCCGGGAGTACGATGGCATCCAGACGCGCTCGGTAGGAACGGCATCTTCGGCGCGCAACCGGCTGAGCGAGAAAACGATTTTGTGGGCTGACCTTGTTTTTGTGATGGAGAAGCACCACCGCGAGCAGCTTGAAAGCCGCTTTCCCGAAACGGCGCTTTCGCGGGAAATTATTGTGTTGGACATCCCCGATGAATATGGTTTTATGGATGCGGAGTTGGTGGCGGAGTTGAAAGCGCGGGTGGAGGCGCATCTCCTGTAATCTTTCCGAAACGAAGAACGCCCCACCAGTGGCGGGGCGTTCCTACAAATTTCTCATTATTCACTAATCATTACTCATTGTTCATTATCCCGGTATCCGGCCCATATACTGCTGCAATTCCTTGATTTGCGCCACCACTTGTTCGTGCGTGGGCTTCGCGTTTTTGGCTTGGGCGAACGCCATCTTTGCGCCTTTGTAGGAGCGGCGTTGAAGAAGAATCTGGCAGATTTGCAGGTGCGCCATCGCGCGGCTGTCGGCATCGGGCAAGCCTTTTTTCAGCGCCTGTTGAAAGTGTTGGTAAGCTTCGGTGGTGTTGCCTTTTTTCATGGATATAGAGCCGAGTTGAAGCAGCGCGCTGCCTTCGTAGCCTTTCTCCGTAATGCCCGCCGCGAGGCTTTTTTTCAGGTCGCTTTCCGCCTGGTCAAGGTCTTCGTTCATGGTGCTAAGGTTGCCGCGCAGCATATAATAGGACGAGCGCACGGGCTTATACAGCCAATCCGGGTTTTTCACCCGGTCAAGCAGCGTTTTCGCGCCTTCAATATCGCCGCTTTCCACATAGCCTTGAATCAGCGTCATGGGGCCAATGAGGAAGTGGGCAGCCACAAAAAGAATCGCCAGCAGCATCGGAATCCAAGCCACCCACCACGTTACTTTAAAGCCCAAAAGCAAGCCCAGCGCGAAGAGCGCCACCGCCAGCGGAAGGCGATTGAAAACCAAAAAACGACGCAATCCTATATTCATCAGGAAATTTCTTTTAAAGGCCGCAAAAGTACGGCGCGGGAACGCTCTCTTTTTTTGTGGTTGTGCAAGAAACGGAACCGGCGAAGCGTTTAATCAGAAAGGCGATGGGAGAAACAGACGAACGGTATTTTTAACCCGCCCAATGCTACCGCGACAGGTACGGAACGCGTCCGCTATTACTACGGTGCGGTAACGCCGGACGGACACGGAAAAGCCTTATCAATACGGCAACTTTCAAACTCTCTTTTCATTTGGCCCGCAGGCAAATTCTTCTTCTTCGGTTTCTGGCGTTCGCGCTGGGCGGGCTGTTGCTGGCGCTCATTGGTGCGTCGTTTTATGTGGCGCGCCAAACCGACAGACGGATGCCGGAGCAACTGGCGCGACTGGTTTCTTACTCCACCGGCGGGCTGTATCATTTAGAGCGGGGCCGCGCGCGCACCATGCCGCTGGGCCGCAGAATAGCACTTTCCGATGTGCGCATCGTTCCCGACCCGGTGCGGCTGCGGCAATTGGCGCTCCACGATTCCCTGCCCGACCGGCTGTTTTTTATTCAGATAAAGAGACTGCTTTTTACGGGCGTTCGTTGGGAAGATTTGTGGCGGAATAAGCGGTTTTGGTGTACGGAAATGGCTTTGGAAGGACTGACTGTCCGCGTGGAAACCGGACTGGGGAAAATGCCTTTCCAACTGCAGAAGCCGCCCGGAAATTTTAAGCTTGCGGGTGCAGTGGTGGAAAACGTAGAAGCAGCGCAAATAAATTTCTCCCTGCTTCACCACAACGGCCCCGACCATATTTCGGCTTCTTCGCAGGACGGACTGCTGCGGGGAACGGCGCTGCACTGGCAATCGGGAAAACCGGTTTCTTTTAACGCGCTTACGCTTACTCTTGGCGCGACGACACTGAAACTTCCCCACACACGCAACGAATATTCAGCAACGGGCTGGCAGTTGGATTTGGTGGAGAAAGTGTTTCGGATGAGCGGTTTCCGGTACCGGCAGAAGCTGCCCGATAATGTCCGGAGTGCGCGTTACCAGTTGGACATTTCCTTGTTGGAAGCGCGCGGGCTGCACCGCATTGCCGACACAACTACAGGTTTTTTCGCGTTGCAAAACCTTCGGCTTTTTGAGCCGCGCGTAACGGCTTCAACCACGCGAAAAGCAGGTGAAGTCTCCGCTATCTCTCCTAAAGATTTTCCGCAAAAGCTGTTGCAAAAAGCCGGGCTTCCGCTTTTGTTGGAACAGGTGGATCTTTATCGCGGGGCAGTTGTTTATGAGGAAACGCGTATGCCCACAAACCGCACCGGCGTTGTGAATTTCAGCGAGCTGACGGGCCGCATACAGCCACTCTGGCTCTCGCCTCTTCCGTCGGGCATTCCTTCCGGGCCGGTGCTGGTAGCGATAAACGGCCATTTCCAAAACCGAAGTTTAATTTCCTTAACCGCCTCGCTTTCTCCTGACTCGCAGCAGAGCTTTACGCTCCAGGGAAAAATATCGCGGATGGGCGCGGAGCAAATCCAGGAAGTGGCTGTGAGCTTAGGACACATGCGGATTCAAAAACTGCACTTGGATTCGGCGGTTTTCCGGTTTTCAGGAAATGCTTTTTCCATGCACAACACGCTGCTGTTGGCCTACCGCGATCTGAGTGTGCAGTTGCTGCGCTATGACAGTGTGCAGAAGCGGTTGCGGCAGCAGCCGGTGCTTTCCCTGCTGGCAAACCAATTGATTCTCCATCCTTCCAATCCGCTGCCGGGCCAGTCTTTCCGGCGGGTGGAAACGGATTATCTCCGCCCGGAAACGCAGCCTTTTTTCGCAGCGCTATGGAAATCGCTTTTCAACAGCATCACGGAAGCGGTGATTGCCGACCCGGCATTCCTGACTTATGTGCGGCAGAAAGCGGCGACGCGAACGGAGCGCAAAGAAGAGCGGCTGCGTCGCAAAGAGGCGCGGCGGAAGCGGCGGGAAGAACGGCTTGGTGGGCTTTGATTTCTCTTCCTTCTATCCCACGAATTTCACTCGTGGCAATTGCTATTCGTCCCTTTCAAGGACGTGCGGTTTCCTAAAGACAGAACCCTGAAAGGGTTCAACCCAAAAATGCTTCCACAGCGAATGTGGGTTCAACCCCTTCGGAGTTACTGAATAATTGCATCCTCTGTTTCGCCGGTTTCATCAGCGGCTATTCACATTCAAGCCCTTCGGGCTTGTGAATACGGAACAGATGAGGTTTCGTAAAAAGCAGATACCTTCTGTCTGTTAGACGCTCGCTCACTTCTCCGCTTTGTATTTCAGCCCCATATTCCACCACATAAACGCCCACTTATCGGCCTGCTCGGCTACCAGTTGCGCGGTGGATTTTCCGGCCCCGTGTCCGGCGTTGGTTTCAATGCGGATGAGCGTAGGCTTCTCGCAGCTTTGGGCGCGTTGCAGCTCTGCCGCAAACTTGAAGGAGTGTGCCGGAACCACGCGATCGTCGTGGTCGCCGGTGATGACCATTGTTGCCGGATAGCACGTTCCCGCCTTCACGTTGTGGACGGGCGAGTATTTGTGGAGGTATTCAAACATCTCTTTGTTGTCGTCTGCCGTGCCGTAGTCGTAAGCCCAGCCTGCGCCCGCCGTGAACTTGTGATAGCGCAGCATATCCAACACGCCTACCGCCGGAAACGCCACGCCAAAAAGGTCAGGACGTTGCGTAATGGAAGCGCCTACAAGTAGCCCACCGTTGGAGCCGCCGGAAATCGCTAACCGGTCTTTGCGGGTAATCTTCTCGTCTATCAGGTATTGTGCTGCAGCAATAAAATCGTCAAACACGTTCTGCTTTTGCTGCTTGGTTCCGGCATTGTGCCAGGCGTCGCCATACTCTCCACCGCCGCGCAGATTGGCTACTGCATACACACCGCCCTGCTCCAGAAGTGAAATAACGCTGGTGGAAAAGCTTGGCGACAGCGAGATGCTGAATCCGCCATAGCCATAGAGCATTGTCGGATTGCTGCCGTCGCGCTTCAATCCTTTCTTGCTGGTGATAATCATGGGCACTTTCGTACCGTCTTTGGACGTATAGAATACCTGCTTGCTTTCATACGCAGCGGGGTCAAACTTCACTTTTGACTTCTTGTAGAGACTGGACTTTCCCGTTACAATATCGTAGCGGTAAATCGTGGCCGGCTCGATGTAATTGCTGAAAACATAGTACACCTCTTTGTCTTCGCGCTTGCCCGAAAAGCCCGACGCCGTGCCGGTTCCGGGCAGCGTTATTTGGCCTTCCTTCTTTCCGTTCAGGTCGTAGCGATAGACTTCTGAAAGGGCCGCGTTAAGGTATTGCGCAAAAAGTTTTCCGCCTGCCGCCGTAACACTTAAGGGCGCTTTGCCTTCAGGAATCACGGTTTGCCACTTTTCCGGGATTGGATTAGAGGCATCCACTTTCACCAGTTTGCGGTTGGGGGCGTCGCGGTTGGTAATGATGTACAGCATTCCGTCCTCGCTGTGAATCACATCCTGCTCATGGTCAAAGCCAGTTGCTATGGGAATCATTTTTGTGCGTTCCATGGTGAGGTTGCGCAGGTACAATTCGTTACCGTAGGTAGCATTGGCGGCAGAGATGATGAGGAAGTTTTCGTCTTCCGTAACACCACCGCCCACATAGCGCCGTTTCTGCGCGTCGTCGTCGTCGTCGCCGTAGATGAGCGCGTCTTTGGATTGCGGGTTGCTCACGTTGTGCCAGTAGAGCTTGTGCGCATCGGTTTTGGCGGTTAGTTGCGAGCCTTCGGGTTTTTCGTAGGTAGCGTAATAAAAGCCGTCATTTCCTTTCCAAGAAATAGCAGAGAACTTGAGGTTTTCCAACGGCTGCCCGATGCGCTTTTTCGTTTTCGCATCCAGCACAAAAGCCTTTCCCCAATCGCTTCCGCCTTCCGAAATCATATAGGCACAGCGCGAGCCGTCTTTGGAAAAGAAAACACCGGAAAGCGAGGTCGTTCCGTCTTTGGAAAAGGTGTTCGGGTCTAGGAAAACTTCGGGTTTGCCGCTCCCCTTCTGCCGCCACAACACTGACTGTGCCTGAAGTCCGTCGTTCTTGTAAAAATACGTCCACTCGCCTTCCTTAAACGGCGCGGAGTAGCGCTCAAAATTGATAAGCTGCGTCAGCCGGTCCCGCCATGCTTTGCGATACGGAATCTGGTCCAGATACGCATCCGTAGCGATGTTCTGACGCTTCACCCAATCTCCTGTTTTTGCCGAGCGGTCGTCCTCCAGCCAGCGCAGCGGGTCGGCTACCGTTGTGCCGAAATAGGTCTCCGTAGTTTTGTCGGTAGCGAAATCCGTTTCGGGGTATTTGCCTTTGAAAGACGGGTCTTGAGCCAGCGCCATAGTGGTGGAAAGAAGGGAAAGGAAAAGAAGAGGAGTGCGCATAAGGAGCGGGAAATTACGGGCCGCTTTGGAAAGCAGGCAAATAAGAAACGCGCCTTCCGGCGCGTTTCTGTAAGTCCTGACAAATGCACTTGCAAGTGTCTATCTGCAAATTTTCTTTTAATGCAGTACCTGCACTTTTTTCACCTGCTGCACACTCCCCGTTTTAATCCGCAGGAAATAGCTGCCGGAAGCAAGCTGCGAAGTATTGAATTCCACGAGCTGTGCCTGACCCGCTACTTCTTTCTCCGCTAAAAGCCGGCCTTGCAAATCGTAAAGCCCAATGGAAGCGCTAGGTAGCGAAGCGTCCATTTCAACCCTCATCATGTCAGTTGCCGGGTTGGGGTAAACGCGGATATTGGATAGCGAAAGGTCTTCTACAGCCGTAGGGTCCTGCATGTCATAAAGCACAAAGTCATCCACAGCCCCTTCCAGGGAGCTGCTGGCCGTTGCAAGGTCGGAGAGCGGGAAGCGCAGCCTTACAGCGGAAATACTGGAGCCAATATAGTCGCGCACCCGGATGATGCGACGACGCCAGCTTTGGTCAGACTGCTTGGTGTAGTCCATCATAAACGGTGCGCCTCCATTTGCATTCTGAATCTGCACCCGCCAAAAATCAGTGCGTGCGTTTGAGCTCCTGTTGTTGCTAAACCAGCGGTAATATTCAATTACAGGCGTACGCATTCCGGTCAGGTCTATTGGTGGAGAGATCATCGTTGTTGTACCATTCTGCACCCCGGCAAAATTCGCGGTGAAAAGGCATTTACTGCCGCTGGGTGTATGGTCGCCACCGGGCTGGATAACGAGTGACGTGAAGCCAGTTCCGGTTTGATAAGATGCAGTAGGTGTACCCCAGGTCCAGATGCCGGAAGTGGCATTATCTCCGGCAACATTGCCTACCTTCCAACCCGTCGTATCGCTTTCGAAATCCTGCGTCAAAACAGGTTTTAGGCCAATACCAAACTGGTAGGCCAAAGTGGATTCCGTAGAAGAGAGATCCGGACGGTATCCTGCCGGATAGTAGGTAACATCTTCCGGCGCGAGTGCGTTCTTCACGCGGATGTAATAATCCATTACCGTTCCGGCGTTCTGGCCGGGAATGGTAGCAGTGAAGTTGCTTCCCAATAAACTTATCCCTGTGCTGTCCCAAGCTACTGCAGGCACAGCGCGAGGACGGAAGAAGAGCATGGCACCGCCAAAGACGGCTGGTTGTGCAGTCGTTAGCGTGCCGGTAATCGTGATGGCTATACTGGCTGGTTGGTGCGCTACCTCATTGTGTACCACATTGGTATAGGCACCGAGATAAATACCGTGGTCAGCAAAGGCGCGGATAATTTGAGTGAGATGCGGCGTGCCGTTGTTCAGATTGTTATCATTATCATCGGCCAGCAATGCAGACACCAAGATGCCACGGTAGATGGCCGGTTCGTTGCCTACAAGCCCGTCGGCCAAGCTGTAGAAAGACTCTATAAAAAGCGGTCTCATGCTGTCGGCATCGCCCAGATATTTGGCTACGTGCCACCACGACCCGGCAATCATTTCGCCGTCGGCGTGAACCTCGCCTTTAATATCCACCGGAATCCTTTTCACTACATTGTCGTAGCGACGGATAATAGCGCCCTGGCCAGTGGAGCCTTCGCCTATAATTGGCACTTTGGTAATCATCATTGCCCAAACATCCGCATAAGCTTCGTTGAGCGCGCCGTTATACATCCGGCGTGCGCCGTTCTGATTGTAGAAGCGCTCGTTGATGCCGTGGCCGTATTCGTGGTAGATAATGTCGGCATAGTTGGTCATAGACTGGCAGCCGCCGCTTGCTGCGTAAAAGTTGATAGAAGAGCCGTTATAAAAAGCGTTGCAGGAGCCTGTTGTCAGGTCTACATTGGTAGGCAACTGAACGTCCATGCCCGTAAAGGAAGGCAGTTGCGCCTTCGCAAAATCATGAATGCGGGTGACGTGGTAATACGCGTTCTGATAGTTGATGCTGTCGTTGCGAATCACGATGCTGTTTGTGTCCAACACCGAAACAGTAATGGAAGGCGTAGTGCCACCCGTACCGCCTACATATACCCGCGACCAGCGTCCTTGCAAAGGAAGCGTTACCGTAGCAGGCAGACTTACACCTGTACCGACAGCAAGCCCGTTGCCATCAGTAAAGAAACTGCTGCTTCCTACCCGTACCGTCAGGTCGGGAAAAGCAACGGTGTCAATCGGATCGGTAGGGTGCAAGGCTTGCTTCTGGCCTTTTACGGTCAGGTTCAGATCGGTGCGGGTGCGGTTGTGGCGGAGGAGCAATTTTCCGGTCATCGCGCTGATGTAGCCCTCGTAGTTGGCGGGCGTTTGTCCGTCCTCGCTGATGCCTTCCGCCGTGAAAGGATATGCAGGCTGCAAGTGGCTGAGGCCGTCATCGCCCGTTTCCGGCATCCATACCCAGTCGTTGCTCATCACCACATCGCGAATCACTTCACCGCCGTGCGGTTTTTCTGTGGCCGCTGCTTTCACCGCATCAGGAAGCAACTTGGGAGAAACCCCGGCAACAGGCGTTTGGGGAACAGCCGCCTGCAGACGAACGAGCGTTCCATTCTTCGCAAACTGAAAGCGCAGATGAGAAAACAAAGCTTCGCGCCCTTCAATCTTCCGGCCAAAATTCACGTAAGTAAATTTCGCCGTCGCGTTGATTGCTGCTACGCTCCACTCTTCGGGCACAATACCTGCTTCGCGGAGACGGCCATTGATAAAAGTCTGCGCCCTTTCTTCCGGCGTATTTCCACTTAGCAAAAGCGGCTTTCCATAAGCATCCAAACGGGAAATATCCCCCACACCGTCGGCGTCCATCAGCCAGTTAGGCAGCGCTTTTTCAAAAGAAATACGCCCTGCCGTTTTGGTGGACGTTTTGGAAGTTTGCGCGCCTGCGCCCAGCGTCGCCAGCAATGCGGCAGACAGGATAAGACCTTTTTTCAAAAGAGGAAGAATTAAAACGGGGAAATGTCTACAAAAAGATTTAGCGAATTTAAGAGAAACCAACAAACGCAGAATGCTTAAGTTTCTCCAGAAAAGGCTTTTTACAGAAAAAAGACAGCGTTTCTTTCCAGAGAAAAGAAACGCTGCTTGTGACGCTAAAGGCCTGAAGGCCTCCGCTGTGTTTTGAGTATCTGCATCCACGCCCTAAAGGGCGTGGCAATTAGTTTTCCAAATACCGTCGGAATCTGCGAACACTATCCAACGGCGAAGCCATCCAACCTTCCAACACGAAACTTCCAATCTTAAATCTTCCCTACCATCTCCTTCGGCACGACCCACTCGTCAAACTGCGCCTCGGTCATATGCTCAAACGGCGTGTCTTTTAGTTTGTATTCAAGGGCAGCCTGCTTCAGCGTGATGCCTCGTTTGTGCGCGTCCTGCGCAATCGCCGCCGCGTTGTAATAACCGATTTTCGGGTTCAGCGCCGTTACCAGCATCAGCGAGTTGCGCACGTGCTCCGCGATGTTCTTCTCAATCGGCTCAATGCCTTCCGCGCATTTATCGTTGAAGCTCACGCAGCCTTCGCCAATCAGCCGCGCCGAGTGGAGGAAGTTATAAATCATCATCGGCTTATAAACGTTCAGCTCAAAATGGCCGTTCATCCCGCCGATGTTGATCGCCACGTCGTTGCCCATCACCTGACAGGCGATCATCGTCAGCGCCTCGCACTGCGTAGGGTTCACTTTGCCGGGCATAATAGAAGAGCCGGGTTCATTGTCGGGGATATGAAGCTCCCCAATTCCCGCGCGCGGCCCGCTGCTCAACATGCGGATGTCGTTGGCGATTTTCATGAGCGAAGCCGCCACCGTTTTCAGTGCACCGTGGGCTTCCACAATTGCGTCGTGCGCGGCAAGGCTTTCAAACTTGTTTTCGGCAGTGATGAAGGGAAGGCCCGTCAGCTCCGCAATTTTCGCCGCTACTTTCACATCATAGCCGTCCGGTGTGTTCAGGCCCGTGCCCACTGCCGTTCCACCCAGCGCCAGTTCACTCAGGTGCGGCAAGCTGTTTTGAATCGCGCGCAGTCCGTGGTCAAGCTGGGAAACGTAACCGCTGATTTCCTGCCCAACGGTGAGCGGCGTGGCATCCATAAAATGCGTACGGCCAATCTTCACCACGTGCATGTATTCTTCCGCCTTCGCCGTCAGTGTATCGCGCAGTTTTTGGATGCCGGGAATGGTGTTGTGGAGCAGCACTTCATAGGCCGCAATGTGCATCGCGGTGGGAAAAGTATCGTTGCTGCTCTGGCTTTTGTTTACGTCGTCGTTGGGGTTCAGCGCCTTTTTTTCGTCCATCAAGGAGCCGCCGTTCAGCACATGCGCGCGGTAAGCAATCACCTCGTTCACGTTCATATTGCTTTGCGTGCCGGAGCCGGTTTGCCATACCACGAGCGGGAATTGGTCAGCCAGTTTTCCATCCAGAATCTCGTCGCATACCTTTCCAATCAAGGCCGCTTTCTCCCCCGTCAGCACACCCAAATCCGCGTTGGTCAGCGCGGCGGCTTTTTTCAGAAACGCAAAAGCGCGGATGATTTCGCGGGGCATCCGGTTGATGTCCTGTGCGATTTTGAAGTTGTCAATCGAGCGTTGCGTTTGCGCGCCATAGTAGGCGTCAGCCGGAACCTGCACGGTTCCCATCGTGTCTTTTTCGGTGCGGAAATTCATGGCGGCGAAGGTAGGGGCGGACGTATGTGTCTGCCCAAAAACACCTGTCCTGCTTCAGGAAACGGGACAGGTGATCTTGTAGAGATTGATTATAGTTATGCTAACCGTCAAGAAGCCTCACGCCTTCCCAAAACCAATCGCTGCCCGTTGCGGCACCACCGAAAAATCCGGCGCTTTCCAGTTATAGATTTCGGCGAGGGTCAGCGGTGCATCCGTGCTTTCTTCCGGCCCGTAAAGCTGCCGCAGCAAAGCCGTCGCTTTTGAGGCTTCCAGCGGTTTGAATTCATACACGCCTTTAAGGCGGCCTTTGCGCAACAGCGCGCTGTCTAACCGCCCTATCTGCGTGTTGAACGTGCACAGAAACTGAATGCCGAGGCTGTTTCCCAAAATCCCGTCCGTCAGGTTCAGCAACATAGAAATAGCCGAGCCGCGCTCCTGCTCCCGCGAAATCAGAAGTTCTTCCGCGTCTTCAATCACTACAATGCTGTTCTCGTTGTCCAGCAGGAGCTCTGTAAACTGCGGCGTATCCAGGGTGGCGGCCAGCTTGGGCGAAAGAAAAATCGTGCGCTTCCGGAAGCCCGCAATCAAGTGTTGCAGATAGGTGGATTTTCCCGTGCCGGGCACGCCGTGCAGCAGGTAAAGGCCCGCTTCTCCTTTTTTGGAAAGCGCCGCTTTCCATTGTTCATGCAGCGGAAGCAGGTCATCGTTGTAGTGCGTTTCCAACACCAGTTTCGGCGCTTTGAACGTCACCTTTTTCAAGTCCATAAACCCGTTGCCGTTGGTGATCAGATGCACCGCCGGTTCGGGCTTCTGCCGGGCTCGGAGCTTGCGGAGTTTACCGGAAATTTGTTGCGCTTCTTCGCTGCACGAATCGTTATACAGCACGCAGGTGGTTCCGTTTGCTTCAATATCCACCAGCAATCCCTCCCCTAAAACGTACAACACATTATTCAGTTGTTGCCGCGTCTTCTTCTCCTTCCACACCTCGCACAGGTACTTCGCTTCCACGCGCGCCGTCAAGTGCGTTTCCACCCATGTCATCGCCTTTTTGTGGGCAACATTCGTCAGGCGGATGATGGAAGGATACACGCCGAAACGGCCATAGTAAAGCTGCCCGCAGGAAAGATAATTGCTGCTGTCAAAAACGTTGAAAAAGCTGTTTGTAGGCGTCATATCAGGCATGGAAACGGCGGGTCTGCGGCTGTAGTGCTCGTTGGAATAAGCGGGTTTGGAGAATCTCATGCAGCGCGTTTAGCAAACGGTAAAGATGCGAAAAGACCCCGCCAAAAAGGGACGGGGTCTTTTAAAGAGAAAGAAAAATGTACGTTTGGAAAAGGAAAACAGTCCTTGCTTTTAAAGCTGCCCCAAATACCCGTTTGGCCAAGTCCGAAGCGCAGCCTTTGCAGCGGGGCCGACTTGGTCGCACAGGCCCGCAGTCTTCAGACTGCATAAAAGCAGACACAACCTGAAGCCCGCCCCACCCGACTTTTGCAACCCCATTTCTCCAACCTTCCCCCACCCCCTTTGTTGGTAGCCCGCCCTCCTCTTATGCAACACTTCACCCCCGCCCAATGGGACACCTGGTCGCGCTGGCCCCGCGCCCGTTTTATGGCCTGCCTCTCCGGCTACAAGCCCGGCATGTTGGTAGGCACCACCAACGCCGACGGCCAACCCAATCTTTCCCTTTTCCAGAACATCGTCCATCTCGGTGCGCAGCCGCCCCTCCTCGGCCTCCTCAATCGCCCCCGCGAAGCCACGCCCCACACCCTTACCAATATTGAAGCCACAGGCCGCTTCACCCTCTCTGCCGTAGCCGAAGCGATGATTCCACAGGCCCACGCCACGAGCGCCAAATACGAAGCCGGTATTTCGGAGTTTGACGCTACCGGCCTGCAACCTTTTTGGCCCGAAGCCGGCGGCCCGCCCGCAGTAGCGGGAAGCCCCCTGATGCTGGCGTTGCGTTTGGAAGAAATCCTCCCCATCCGCCAAAACGGAACCTTCCTCATCATCGGCACCGTAACCGACGTGTGGCTCGCCGAAGGCCTCCACCACGAAGACGGCAGCCTCGACCTCGCAGCAGCGGGCGTTGCCTGTACGTTGGGTTTGGAACATTGGGCTGTACCGAAAAAAACGGTTCACGTGGGCCACGCATCCGTCGTTGAGAGGAAGTAAAAGATGTATCCAAACCTGACCACGCGGCTGTTTCGGCGATAATCTTTTATCATCGGGGAAGGATCTTGCCGGACGCAAGCCGCAAAGGCCCCTGTCATTTTGAGCTTGCCGAAGAACGGGATGACAAAAGATTTTCGATAAAAACGCCTCTTCCATACGCTACAAGAACTACTATGAAAACCGCTATCATCACCGGCATCACCCACGGCATTGGCCGCGCCATCACCGAAAAACTTCTCCACGAAGGCTTCCACGTCATCGGCTGTGCCCGCAACGAAAACGACCTGCGAAGCATGGAGGCTCAATGGGAAGGAAAGCTGCAGACCCACGTCGTGGACGTCGCTAACCGCGCGCAGACAGACGCCTTTGCCCAAGCCATTCTTTCCACCGGAAACGCGCCGCAAATCCTCGTGAACAACGCAGGCATCTACCAGCCCGGCAACCTTGCCGACGAGCCGGAAGGGCAATTGGAAAAGATGCTCTCCGTCAATCTCCTTTCCGCCTATCACCTCACCCGCGCGCTGTTGCCCGCAATGAAGAGAAGCGGCAGCGGCCACATTTTTAACCTGTGCAGCATCGCAAGTTTGCAGGCCTATCCCGGCGGCGGCGCGTACAGCATTTCCAAGTATGCGCTGCTTGGTTTCTCCGATAACCTGCGCGAAGAACTAAAGCCCACCGGCATCCGCGTCACCGCCATTTGTCCCGGCGCGGTGTGGAGCCGCTCGTGGGAAGGAAGCGGCGTAAATCCCGAAAACATCATCGCCGCCGCTGACATCGCCGAACTGCTTTGGAGCGCCTATAACCTCTCGCCCGCTGCTTGCTTGGAAAGGCTTGTGATTCGCCCGCAGGGCGGGGATTTGTAGATTCAACAGGTCACTGATTTTCCAGAGTCTCTGGATTTGCACAGATGCATCCGTTCCAATCGGGAAAATCGGTGGTCTATCCAACCAAGAAGGACAAACTTTACTTTTGTACCCTCATGCGGGCCGTCTTTCTTCTTCTTTTCTTCCTCGCCACCACCACTCACGCACAGGTCGTTTTCCGTACCGAAGTGCTTTTCGACGTAGTAGGCGTGAACACCGCTTTTCAGGTGCAATACAGCTTGGAAAACGCAGGCGATCTGGCCGGTATGGAGCTACAAGCGGAACCGCCTTTCACCCTCATTGGCGGCTACGCCGATGCCAACCGCACCAGCACCCAAATCTTCAATGGACGGGCCACCACGACCCGCACCTATACCCGCACCTACAACCTGCGCGCCGGTCAAACCGGAACCTTCAAACTGCCTGTTGCCATTGCCCGGACAGCAGGCGGAAAAACCTACCTCTCCAACGCCACCACGATAGAAGTGGTAAAAGAAACTCCGCAACGCAACACCGCGCCCGACCCCTTCGCCAACACCCCAGACCCCTTCGGCGGAAACCCTTTTGGCCCCGGCTCCCCGCTGGATCGCATTGCCGATGCCTTCACTCAAGAGCAACGTCTGCCCACCGCCGCCAACCTGCCCCGGCTGGCTTTTTTGGAGATTGTGCCGCGAAAGAAAACCGCCTATGAAGGCGAGCCGGTGATTGTGGATTACCTCCTTGTCTCCGGCATTCCGGTGAGTGGGAATATCAACAAGATGCCCGCCCCGGATGGGTTTTGGGTGGAAGAAATCAGCAGTGAAAAAGAAGAGCGCGGCACCCGCGTGGTAGGCAACAAAGTGTTTCAAACCCTGCTCATCAAGCGCGTCGCCATCATTCCACAACGCACCGGCAGCCTCACCATTGAACCTGCCGAGATGCAGGCCGTAGGCACCATTGATGACGGCTACGGAAACAGCCAAAGGCACACGTGGATTATCAAATCTGCACCGGCTACGCTTCGCATCATTCCCCTGCCCGTTGCCGGAAAACCCAAAAGCTTTGGCGGCGCGGTAGGGAATTACAAGATAGAAGCTTCGCTGGAACCCGCTTCAATGCCGCGCAACGGAGCAGCGGCGCTGCGCATCACGCTCTCTGGCATGGGCAATCTGGCACAGGTGGACGCCCCTCAACCAACACTACCCAAGGGGCTGAACGCAGAACCACCGGTAGCAAAAGACGCGCTCAAAAGCGACGGAAAAAGCCTCACCGGAAGCCGCACCTTTACCTTTCCCATCACCGCTACTAAAGAAGGTCATTTCACCATTCCAGAAATCCGCTTTTCCTTTTTTAATCTGCAGTCGGAGCGCTATGAGGAAATCGCTACGCGCCCGCTCAAACTGAGCGTTACGGAAGCGGAAGCCGTTCTTGTTTCTAACGAAAACGAGGAAGAACAGTCGTTTTGGATAGCCGGAATTTTCGCCGTAGTGGCGCTGGTCGTGGGCGTTCTGTTAGGAAGGCGGAAGAAGAAAGAGAAGGTGGAAGGAATACCCGTCCCGCCGGTTTCCGCCCCGGAAAAAACGCCGCTTCCCGATGTTGCTTTCGCGCCCCAGACGGCGCCCGAAACAGTTGTTGCGCGCACGTCCCGCGAAGCTCTTTCAGCAATAGAAAAAGTCCTGCTTCTCAAAACCGGTCAATCCTTCCCCACCCTTTCTGCACCACGTCTGGAAGCATTGGGAATGGATGTTTTGACAGCGCAGCGCGTTCTGCTTTTCCGGCAAAAAACCGAGGCTGCACTCTACGGCGGATTGGCTTCTTCCGAAGAAGAACTATGGACGGAAGGCCGTGCGCTGCTGGCGCTTATTTATAACTGGAAGCCCATCCAAAACGGATAACCGGACATGCGATTTTATACGGTGAAAACACCGCTCATCCTTCCGTTCCTGCAACCGAAAGGCCTGATTTGGAAAGGCGGAAAGGGGCTTCCCAAAAACGGCATCTACCTCACTTTCGACGACGGCCCGCACCCCGAAATCACACCGCAGGTATTGGCGCTTCTGGCGCGCTACAATGCGAAGGCCACCTTCTTTTGTGTAGGCGAAAACGCGGTGCGCTATCCGCAAGTCGTTGCGCAGATTGGGGCCGAAGGACACACCCTGGGCAACCATACATACAACCACCTGAAAGGCTCCCGAACCCCCACCGCAGACTACCTTTCCAATACGCTGAAAGCTGCGCAAACGCTGCCTACTGGCTGGTTTCGTCCGCCTTATGGACGGATACGCAGGAAGCAGGTGGCAGTGCTTCAGCAGCAGGGTTTTCGCATCGTGATGTGGGATGTGCTTTCCGGCGATTTTGACCCGCGCCACAGCGCCCGCGATTGTGCCCGTTTTGTTATCCGCCACGCCCGGCCCGGCAGCATTGTAGTTTTCCACGACAGCCTCAAAGCTGCTCCACGTTGCCTGCCTGCATTGGAGATGGTGCTGCGCTATTACTGCCGCAAAAACGTATTGCTCCCGGCACTTCCGCCTTTCCAAAAAGAACAATAGTCCCTGTCTAAAATGACTTTTATTGATACCCACGCACACCTTTATGACGCCGCTTTTGAGGCAGACCGCGACGCGATGCTTTTGCGCGCAAAAACGGCGGGCGTGGAAAAGATTTTTCTGCCCAACTGCGATGGCGAAACGGTTGCGCCGATGCTTTCACTTTGCGACCAATATCCACAGCAATGCTTCCCGATGATGGGCCTGCACCCGTGTTATGTGAAAGGGGATTTTGAGGAGGCGTTAGCGACGCTGAAAGCGTATTTATCCCAACGTCGCTTCTGCGCGATTGGCGAAATCGGACTGGATTTTTACTGGGACAAAACCTTTGTGGCAGAGCAGGAAAATGCTTTTGCAACGCAGATTGGCTGGGCGTTGGAGAACGATTTGCCAGTAGTGGTTCACAGCCGCGAGGCCACAACGGCGTGTCTCCATATTCTGGAGAAGGAAGGGAAAAGGGAATTAAGCGGCGTGCTCCATTGCTTTAGCGGAACGGTGGAAGAAGCGCAACGCGCTGTGGCGCTCGGCTTGTTACTCGGCATCGGCGGCGTGATGACCTACAAGAAGACGAACCTACCTGAAATCGTGCGCATGGTAGGACTTCAAAACCTGATTCTGGAAACCGACGCGCCGTATTTATCGCCCGTTCCCCATCGCGGCAAGCGGAACGAAAGCAGCTATATTCCTCTGATTGCGGCGGCGGTAGCGGATGCTATGGAGATGCCTTTGGAAGAAGTCGCGCGGGTTACAACGGCGAATGCAAAAGGGCTATTTGGGGTGTACTGAAAAAGAAAAGGGACAAGGCGCCGTTGAAAACGCTTTGTCCCTTCAAGCAGAGAGGAAGGGATTCGAACCCTCGATACCTTGCAGTATACCCGCTTTCCAGGCGAGCCCCTTCAACCACTCGGGCACCTCTCTAAAGGAAATTTGGGAGGGCGAAAGTAGGGGATTCTTTCAAAAACCGAAGGCTTTTTTATTCGCCCTTCTTCAAAGTGCGCAATTCCCGGCCATCGGGCAGAATGTAGAAGTTCGCGCCGTCTTTGGCTACCAGCGCCACGCCTTCTTCAAAAGGCGCTGCGCGGAGGTACTGAGGCGTGATAATTACCTTACCGGTTGCAGCTTCGGCATAGCCCCATTGGTCATTCTGCATAAAGGCATACAACCCTTCCGTGGGCGTAATCACCATTTGATAAGGCAGTGTGCGCAAGGTCTTTCCGGTTCCGTCTATCTGCTGCCAGCCTTGCGCTGTTTTGGCAAAGGCACTGCCCTTTTCAAAGGCGGTTACGCGCTCATATTGGGCGGGAATCACCCATGCTCCTTTCTTGTTGATAAATCCCCATTTACCGCCCGTTCTGGCAGCGGCGAAGCCTTCTGAAAACACCCCGGCATCCTCAAATTGCTGTGGGAAAAGCGCCTTCCCGGAGACATCTACAAATTGCCAGGAGCCGTTTGCCAGCACGGCAGCCACGCCTTCCCGGAAGGGTCGGATATGGGTGTATTGCGGCGGCAGCACTTCCTTCCCGGTACGGAAATTCACGACGCCCATTTTCCCTGTTTCTTTCTGCTGAATGTTGATGTAATCACCCGCCAGCGACCAGCCGGGAAGGCGGCCTTTGGTGCTGTAGAGCTTCTTTCCGTTAGCAAGCAGTGTCTGCCCTCCTTCTTTATCCACGCCAATAACAAATCCGTCCGGCACAGGGCTTAATTCCTTCCATATACCGGCGGCAACAGGCTTTCCGGCGGCGTTGATCATCTGGTATTGATGCTCCCCTGTGGCCACTACGGCAAGGCCCTTATGAAAGGGAGACGCTTCCTCAAAAGTGACCGGGAAAACGACTGCACCTGTGTTTATGTTTTGGTATTGATAATGCCCATCGGCTAACAGAATAGGCACGAGGGCTTGCGCAGAGGCGGACAACCCGGCACCGATCAAAAAAGCGAGAAAAGGAATCTTCACGGGAATAGATTTTTTGCAAAGCTAAGAGCCTATCCGAAAATTCAGCGTCAGGATTGGAATCCGTCATGCCGGGCCCCGACCCGGCATCTCCATTTGCTGTTCCTACACGCCGGGGATTAACGGTGTTGCCGCTTCGCAGTGCGGCTCAGCGGCTGCAATGACATGCGTAGCGACCCTGCTTTTTCACAACCCGTTATTTTTCAGACAGTCGCTTCTCGGGGCAAGCCCCGAGGAGCTGGGGGCTTGCCCCGAAGAGCTGGGGGCAAGCCCCGAAGGGCTGGGGGCAGGCCCCGAAGAGCTGGGGGCAGGCCCCGAAGAGCTGGGGGCAAGCCCCGAAGGGCTGGGGGCTTGCCCCGAAGGGCTGGGGGCTTGCCCCGAGGAACTGGGGGCTTGCCCCGAGGAGCTGGGGGCAAGCCCCGAAGAGCTGGGGGCGAACCCCGAAGGGCTGGGGGCTTGCCCCGAGGAGCTGGGGGCTTGCCCCGAGGAGCTGGGGGCGAACCCCGAAGTGCTGGGGGCAAACCCCGAAGTGCTTTCACAGGTCTTTATTTTGGGGATAGGTTCTAAGGGGCGTTATTGTTTGAAAAACAATGCTGTTGCGATGTCAGATCCAAGAAATAAATGTAATTTGCACCGCTCAAGAATTTCTGGCTTTTTTCTTCCTTTCTTATCCGCTTCCCCGTGAGTTTTTTACGCTTCATCTGTCTGGCTGCTTCTGTGCTTCTAACGGTTGTTTCTCCCTTAAAAGCACAGCAGATTAGCTGCCCGTCAAACATTGATTTTGAGTTAGGCTCTTTGCAGGGCTGGAACTGTTTTACGAGTACCAACGCAGGTACAGGCGTTTATACCTGGACGCCTACGGCGCCGATAAACAACCGGCATACAGTCGTTAGTGGAACGGCGACAGACCCTTATGGCGGATTTCCGATTGTAGCGCCGGCAGGCGGAGGCTATTCGTTGATGCTGGGCAATGATGGTACCGGCGCGCAAATGGAGCAAGTGCGCTTCACCTTTACCGTGCCTACCGGCCAGAACGAGTACGCCGTTATTTACCGCTATGCGATTGTGCTGGAAAACCCAAACCATACAGCCATTCAACAGCCTTTTTTTAAGGTTAAGGCTTATGATTCCGCCACCAACAACACTGTAAATTGCGGCAATTTCAGCTATGTTTCCTCTTCGTCTCTACCGGGCTTTGTGAGTGTAGGTGGCAGCCTTTACTACAAAGACTGGTCAACAGCTTCCTTAAATCTTTCGGGTCAGGGGGGCAACACTATTGTTGTGGAGTTTACCACATCAGACTGCTCGCAGACGGGCCACTTTGGGTATGCCTATGTGGATATGAACTGTGGGTTGTTTGCCATTCGGAACAGTGCCTGTGTGGGTTCTGTCACGGCCCCTCTTTCTGCACCGCCGGGGTTTCAGAGCTATACGTGGTACGACTCCAGCTATAATGTTGTAGGCACGGGTCAGAATGTAAATGTTCCCAGTCCGGGCCAAAGAACCGTCTATCGGGTGAGGCTGGTTCCGTATCCGGGATATGGCTGCACGGATACACTCAGCACGGCCATTATTCCTGCGGTCTTGAATGTGGATGCCGGGAAAGACACCACCTTGTGCAATATTCCTTTCCTGCAACTTCCGACCATTATCAGTGGAAGCGCGCCGCCTTTAACCTACTCCTGGACGGCCAGCACGGGCACTTCGTCGCTTAGCTGCACCAGTTGCAGTGCGCCCACCGTTACCCCCACTTCTCTCACGAGCTATTACCTGACCGTTACGGACAACAATGGTTGTGTTACCAAAGACACGGTATCTGTTCTACCTACAGCGGGCTTCCAGGCGACCAACATCACGCCGGTTTCGTGCTTTGGCAACAGCGATGGCAGCATTTCCCTGACACCTCAGAACGGAACCGCACCGCTCACGTTCCGGTGGAACACGCCGCCGGTGACGGGACAAACCTCCACGTCTATCAGCGGCCTTGCCGCCGGGAGCTACAGCATTACCATCACAGATGGCAAAGGATGCGTTACACAACCACCGGCTTTTGTGGTACCGCAACCTTCAGTGTTGGGAGCCACCATCAGCGCCTCGCAAAACATACTTTGCAATGGCGCAAACACTGGCTCCGCTACCGTCACCGCAACGGGCGGAACAGCGCCCTATTCTTATTCCTGGAACAACACGACGCCCGCGCAAACAACGGCTACGGCTAACAACCTGCCGGCAGGTCCCTACACCGTTACCGTAACCGATGCGAATGGCTGCGTTAAGACCGCATCGGTAACGGTAACGCAACCTCCCATGGCTTTGTCGGTGACGGCAACGAAAAAATCTTCTTTGTGTAGCGGCATAAACGACGGCACGGCAAAGGTGACCGCCAGCGGCGGAACACCTCCCTATACCTATTCCTGGAACACGTCGCCGGTGCAGACAACTGACTCTATTTCTAATCTTGCCGGGGGCGTTTATACGGCTACCGTCACCGATGCCAACGGTTGCACAAGTGCCGTGTCGGTTACGATTCTTCAGGTAATTTCCTTGAACCTGACGGCTACCCAAACAAATATTTCCTGCCAGGGCGGAAGTAATGGAACCGCTACCGCGACCACCAGCGGCGGCACGCTGCCCTACACTTATAGCTGGAACACGACACCCGCACAAACAACGCCTGCAATCAGCGGCCTGACGGCAGGCAGCTATATGGTGACGGTCACGGATTCCAACGGTTGTATGGCCAGTCAGCCGGTTTCTATTACAGAACCTGCCGCGCTTCAGTTGTCGTCGGTTCAAACAAATGTTCTTTGCAACGGCGACACCAATGGCACGGCTACGGTAACGGCCAACGGCGGAACGGCGCCTTATGCCTACAGTTGGATAACGGCTCCTCCAACGACTTCTAACTCCTTAAACGGACTGCCTGCCGGAAGCTATGTAGCCACCGTTGTGGATGCAAAAAACTGCATAGACACGCTCTCCGTTACCATTACCCAACCCGCTGTTTTGGGCCTCTCGATGAGCCAGACTGATGTTTTGTGTAATGGCGGAAGCAGCGGCACGGCGACCGTGGCGGTAACGGGTGGCACAACGCCTTATTCCTACTCCTGGAACACGACGCCCGCGCAAACAACGGCCACAGCAACCAACTTACCCATAGGTACTTACACCGTAGTTGTAACGGACGCTAACGGCTGCGGCCAAACGGACAGCACCAGCATCGCGCAACCCACTGCGCTGACGGCTACGGCAACGCACACGGATGTATTCTGCAACGGCGGAAACAACGGAACCGCTACGGTCACCGCGACTGGCGGCACAACGCCTTATTCGTATTCCTGGAACAGCACACCCGCACAAACGACAGCTACCGCAAGCAACCTTCCGGCAGGTACCTACACGGCTACCGTTACCGATGCCAATGGCTGCATCAAAAGGGATACCGTTACGCTTGTAGCGCCTGCGGCGTTGAGCGTCTCTCCTACGCAAACAAATGTCTCCTGCAATGGCGGAAGCAACGGCTCGGCGGCGATAACCGTAAGCGGCGGTACAGCGCCTTATTCCTACTCCTGGAACACGACGCCCGCGCAAACCACAACATCTATCAGCAACCTGGCAGCCGGAAGCTATCAGGCTACCGTTACAGATTCCAACGGCTGTGTGCAAACGGTTTTGGTCACCATTACCCAACCGGCAGTGCTCCTCCCTTCAACCGCACAAACGAATATTTCCTGCAACGGCAGCAGTGATGGCACGGCAACCATAACCGCAAGCGGTGGCACAGCACCTTATTCTCATTCCTGGAATACGACGCCGGTTCAAACAACCGCATCCATTTCTTCGCTTATAGCCGGGACCTATACAGATACCGTCACCGACGCCAACGGCTGCACGCAAACCGCACAGGTGACCATTACGCAACCTGCTGCACTGACGGCCACAGCGACGCATACGGATGTACAGTGCAATGGCGGAAACAATGGCTCGGCCACGGTGGTGGCAAGCGGCGGAACAGCACCTTATTCGTATTCGTGGAACAGCACGCCTGCACAAACGACAGCTACTGCAAGTAACCTTCCGGCAGGTACTTACACAGTCATCGTCACCGACGCAAATGGCTGTACTAAAGGGGATACTGTTAAGCTTACACAACCCACATTACTCGGCCTTTCTACCACACAAACAGATGTGTTGTGTAATGGCGCAAACACCGGCTCCGCTACCGTGACCGCAACAGGTGGAACAGCGTCTTATTCGTACTCCTGGAATACGACGCCCGCGCAAACCACAACTTCTATTTCCACACTTACTGCCGGAACCTATACAGCCACCGTCACCGACGCAAGCGGTTGCGTACAAACAACGCAGGTGACTATTGCGCAGCCCGCATTGTTCAGCCTTTCCATCACGCAAACGAATGTATCCTGCAATGGCAGTAGTGATGGCACGGCAGCAATAACAGCAAGCGGTGGGACAGCACCTTACTCGTACTCCTGGAATACAACGCCCGCGCAAACCACAACTTCTATTTCCACACTTACTGCCGGAACCTACACGGCTACCGTTACCGATGCCAACGGCTGCGTACAAACAACGCAGGTGACTATTACACAACCTGCTGTCCTGACGGCAACGGCTTCTAAAACAGATGTCTCCTGCAACGGCGGCAGCAATGGCTCGGCCACGGTGGCGGCAAGCGGCGGAACAGCGCCTTATTCTTACTCCTGGAACACAACGCCGGTACAAACAACAGCCAGTATTTCCGGCCTTCCTGCAGGCAGCTACACCGTTACCGTAACCGATGCAAAAGGCTGTACACAATCAGACACAACGGCTGTTGTTGCGCCGGGCGCACTCACGCTCTCTACGACGCACACCGACGTGATATGCGCGGGTGGAAACACCGGTACGGCAACTGTGACAGCAGGCGGTGGAACAACTCCTTACACGTACTCCTGGAACACTACCCCGGTAAAGACAACTACAACCATCTCCGGGCTTCCGGCGGGCAGCTACATAGCGACTGTAACTGACGCAAAGGGCTGTACACAAACAGCTACTGCCATTGTTGCTCAACCGGCAGTGCTAACCGCCGCAACTACTAAAACAGATGTCTCCTGTAACGGCAGCAGCAACGGCTCAGCAACCGTGACGGCCAATGGCGGAACTGCACCTTACACCTACAATTGGAACACCACGCCTGCTCAAACCACAGCCACGATTTCCGGCGTACCCGCAGGCAGTTATACCGCAACCGTAACGGATGCCAATGGCTGTACGCAAACGCCAACGGCTATTATCGCCCAACCCGCTCCGCTTGTTTTGGTTGCAGTTGGAAATAACCCGCTCTGCTATGGCAACGTCAACGGAACGGCTGTGGTAGCCGTAAATGGCGGCACCTTGCCTTACAGCTATAGCTGGAACACGACGCCTGTTCAGACAAATGCAAGCGCGTCTGGCCTCGCACCTGGCACCTACACCGTCACCGTCACCGATGCCCGGAACTGCACCGGAACCACAACGGTCACGCTCCTCCAGCCCGACTCGCTTTCCCTTTCGCTTACTTCCAGCAACGTGACCTGCGCCGGCGGTAACGACGGCTCTGTGTTTGCAAATGTGACGGGCGGAACGCTGCCCTATGCCTACACATGGAACAGCAACGCATCCCTGAACAACGCGGGTTACAGCAATTTTACCGCAGGCACCCAAACCGTGCGCGTAACTGATGGCAACGGCTGCACCAAAACAGCCACCGTAACCCTCACCAGTCCGACCCCGGTTACGGCTACGCTGGTGGTGGATTCTGTTCCTTGCTTTGGCGCAGCCACCGGCGTTGTGCGCGTGGCAAGTACGCGCGGCGGAACGGCTCCTTACGAGTATTACTGGCAAGGCAGCAGCAGTCCCCAGACAGCGACGCTCCAAAACCTGTCTGCCGGAAACTATACCGTGCGCATTCTGGACTTTTCCGGCTGCGCCAGCAATTTCACTATTAACCTGCCCCAGCATCCTTCGCAGAATCTTTTCGCCGGTGTGGATGCGGCTGTGTGTGCAGGCAGCAGCATTGACCTTCAGGCAACGGGCGCATCGGTGCAATGGCAGTGGACACCCGCAACAGATTTATCGTGTAGCACCTGTGCCCATCCTACAGCTACACCGGGGCAAAACACCACGTATTTTGTGACCGGAACCGACACCTTTGGCTGCACCGCAACCGATAGCCTGACCATCACCGTTCAGCAGCGAAACGCAGTTTCCGTGGGCAGCCCGGTTCAGCTTTGCGTGGGCGCTACGGCAACACTCTCGGCATCGGGCGGCGACCGCTATCAATGGACGCCGATAACCGGCCTCTCTTGTTCCGACTGTCCGAATCCAACAATCACCGACACGGTGGACAACAACTATCAGGTGATTATCTCGCAGGGAGATTGCTTTGTGGATACGCTCTACCAGAACGTCATCATCGCGTCGCCACCAACCGTTCAGACGTCTCCGGATGTGCTTCTGGCTTCCGGCGGACAAATCACTTTGCAAACCACCGCCAGCGCCAGCGCGAAGACATTCTCTTGGTCTCCTAAGGTGGGCCTCAACTGCTACAACTGCCGTACACCAACGGTAGTGGACGCCCGCAGCATTACCTACATCGTTACAGCTACTACAGCGTATGGCTGCACGGCTTCTGACAGCGTGCGCGTAACCGTAGCCTGCGACGGCAGCCCGTTCTTCGTGGCCAACACCTTTACGCCCAACAGCGACGGGCGCGACGACTGGTTCTATCCGCAGGGAACAGGCATTGTGCGCATCAACCGGATGCTGGTACAGAACCGCTGGGGCGAAACGGTTTTTGAACGCAACGGCTTCTCTTCCAACAATCCCGAATCCGGCTGGGATGGCAGCTACAAAGGACAGCCCATGGCGTCCGGCACATTCATGTACCTCATTGAAGCCATTTGCGACTCCGGCGAGCAGCTGATTCTGAAGGGCGACATCAACCTGATACGGTAGTAAGCCGGAAAACAAACGTTCTTCCTATCCAACCCGGAAATCATCTTTAGAAACGTGAACACGACCCTTACCATGAAAAAATTTTTACCTGCCTTTCTACTGCTTTGCAGCGCAAGCGTTGCACAGGCACAGGACGTCCATTTTTCCCAGTTCTACGAAACCGCGACGCTACGCAATCCCGCGCTTGTGGGCGTTTTTAGCGGCGATTATAAAGTGGGCGCTACCTACCGCAACCAGTGGAGCAATTTCGGGACGCCTTTCCTCACCACCAACGTCTCCGCCGAAAGCCGGGTACTAGTGGTGCGCGAAACAAATGATTACCTGAGCTTCGGCGTGAACGCGATGTTTGACAAGGCCGGCTCAGTGGATTTTTCTACCAACACTTTTTACGGCGCGGTGAACTACAACAAATCGCTGGGAGAAGCCCACCAGACTTTTCTTTCCGTAGGCCTTGCGGGCGGATACATTCAGCGGTCGGTGGACATCAGCAAGATGCGCTTCTCCAGCCAGTACAGCAACGGCACTTTCGACCAGAACAACACCGCTTCGGCTTCGACGCTCACCGGCAACACGATAAATCATTTTGACTTGGGCGGGGGCATAAGTCTGAACGGCGCTGCGGGCGGCGCCAGCACTTACTACGTCGGTATTGCCGCTTACCACCTTTCGCAGCCCAAAGAAAGCTTTATGAGTTCGGAGGTGGCAAATCTTTACACGCGCTGGAACTTTAGCGCGGGCTGGAACATGGCACTTGGTGGAACAACCTCGCTGGTGTTGCACGGCAATTATCAGCACCAAGGGCCAAGCGACCAGATTGTAGTGGGTGGATTACTGCGCAATGCGTTCATGACCGACGATGGCGACAGTTACCGGCGTGTTGCAGCATCCGCAGGCTGCTTTTACCGTCATCAGGATGCCATCGTACCGACCATTCGTCTGGAATATACCCGCCTGACGGTAACGGCTTCCTACGATATTCCGGTACAGGGGACGCGGTTTTACACCACCGGCATGAACGCCTTTGAATTGAGCCTTTTCTTTCGGGGACGCCTGCCGCGCCGCGCCGAAAACCGACTTAACTGCCCGAGGTTTGAAGGGCTGTTGTCGAATGGGACGTTGATGGATTAGGGATTAAACGTTGGTTGCTGATGAGTTTATGGAAATCAACTCCTACACCCTTTAGTACTACACTAATTGCCACGCCCTAAAGGGCGTGGACGGCGTCTGAACCCACCGCAGAGGGCTTCAGCCCTTTAGCGCACCGCTTACACAGCTTAAATAATTTCCAGCAGAAAATTCTCCTTTCCCCACGCGGCGCATAGGTGTAGCAATTACCTTTGCGCGCTCAAAACCTTTTTCCACCCTCAACCCACACAATTAATCTCTATTAATTATGTCTGTTAAACTTCGCCTGCAACGGCACGGCTCCAAGAAGCGTCCGTTCTATTTCATCGTTACTGCCACCAGCACCTCTCCGCGCGATGGCAAGTTCATTGAGAAGCTGGGAACTTACAACCCGCTGACCATCCCGGCCACTGTTAACCTCAACAACGAGCGTGCCCTGTACTGGCTTTCCAAAGGAGCCGAGCCTACGAACACCGTGCGCCGTATCCTGTCCTTCAAAGGCGTGCTTTTCATGAAGCACCTGATGCGGGGCGTTTCCCTTGGTTTGTTTGATGAGCAGGCCGCAAACGAGAAGTTTGAAAAGTGGAATGCCGAGCATGAAGTGGTTGTTGCCAACCGCGACGAAGCCCACCGCAAAGCGAAAACCGACAAGCGCCACGCTGCCACTTCCGAATCCGTGAAGCGCGTAGAAGAGAAGATGGCTGCCAAAGCCGCTGCTGCCTTGCCTACTGTTGAAGAGGTTGCCGCCGAAGAGGAAGCACCAGTTGCGCCGGAAGCGGAAACTGCGACAGAAGCACCAGCCGCTGAAGCCGCGCCGGAAGCACCAGCCGAAACTACTAACACAACAGAAGAAGCACCTGCTGCTGAAGCATAAGCTGCTTTCCCCTAAAATGATTAAAAGCCCCGACGATTTTCGTCGGGGCTTTTTTGTTTGGGAATGAAATCCAGAAGGTCTTCGTCGGAAATCTTTTGTCATCCCGGAACGGGACCTTGTCAGCTTGCGTCCGCTAAGCCCCCCCGTTCCGGGGTGACAAAAATCGCTGTCCGAAAATCCTTTCTTCCGATTTTGGGAATAATCCGCTAGGCTGTGTTGGCAGAAGAGCTGAAAACCTGTGTTGCCAGCCCCGGCGGGGCGAAAGAATTATAGAGAACAGATAATTCCATACCCAAATAGCCCCGGCGGGGCTGTTTTCCGTCTGAATGGGCATTTCCTATAATCATTTCGCCCCTGCGGGCTTCTCTCAACACAGCCTAACTCCCCAGCCAATCCACCAACTCCTCCATCACTTTCTGCCGGTCGAAATGCGCCTGCACAAAAGCGCATCCTTTATGGGCTATTTGCGCTGCTTTTTTGGGACGCGCAACAGCATCAGCAAGAGCCTGCGCAAATTCCTCCGGCGTATCGGCGAGGAGCGCATGAATGCCATTCTCCACACCAATTCCCTGCATCCCAATGCGCGTGCTTACTACCAGTTTCCCGGCGGCCATTGCTTCTAAGATTTTCACTCTTATTCCCCCACCCGAGCGTAGCGGAACGAGCAGAATAGGTTTGTCTGCTGTGAAGACCGCTGCGTCGGCCACTTCTCCTGAAATATGAATGTTGCCGGAAGATTTCTCCAAGAGCTTTTGCGGCATTTGCCGCCCCGCGAAATACACTTGTAATTCCGGTGTTTTTTGCGAAACAAGCGGCCAGATTTCGCCAATAAACCATTCTACGGCTTCCACATTCGGCAGCCAGTCCATTGCCGCCAGATGATAGGCCGACGCCGGATTTTCGGGCCACGGCGGCGGTGCATACTGCGCTAAATCTATGCAGAACGGAACCACGCGAATACGGCTTTCTTCCACCCATTCCGACGCCACCACAGCGTCCTCCGCTGTTACGGGAAGAAGCCTGTCAAACAACGGCCACACGCGCGCCTCATACGCTTTCATGCGGCGACTCAGACTTTGGAGATAGCGGCGCTTCACCCCATTTTTTTCTTCACCCGCCAGCCGCTGCCAGATTTCGGCTTCCACATTGTTCATCCTGAAAACCGCTTTTGCGCCCGGCGCATGTTGGCGAATGAGGGGCAGATAATCCGCCAGAAACGGACTCTCAATATGTACCACATCGGGCCGGAAATCGCGCAGTTCTTCTATCAGCGCATCGGCAAATTCTTTGTGGCGGAAACGCTCGGCGTGGTACGGCTCTTTCCCCCAAATCCAGTTGCGCAACAACGGCAGCGGGCGAATGGAATTGTCCACCTCCACCGTGCGGATTTTCTCCAGTCCCGGCCACACCTGCGGCAACTTTTCGGGCGAAACGCGGTGGCGCGTAGTGTTCATCGCCAGCAGGCGCGCCGTGCAGCCCGCTTCGGGAAATCCTTTCAGGAAAACATCCATCCCCAGCGCCCCGCCGTCGTGAAGCGGATACGGCACGCGGTTGGTCAGGACGAGAATGCGCATAGCGGGCGCGAAGATAACCGGCAGCGGCGCTCGTAATTTGCAGCCTTCCAAGATGAAATTCAAAACCGTTGTTTTCCTCGGCTCCAAGCCGGTGGGCTTCCGCTGCTTCCGCTTCTTATTGCAACAACAGGAAGCACTCGGTTCCAAAGTCGTTGGCCTGCTTACGCAAAAACGCAGCGAGTTTTCCGGCGAAGCCGACTTAGAATCCCTTGCTACCGAAGCGGGCGTTTCCGTCTTCTCCCACCCCGACGAAATTCCCCATTGCGACCTGCTATATTCCGTTCAATACCACAAAATCCTGACGCCCGCGCAGTTACAAAAAGCACGCGTCGCCGCCGTGAATCTTCACATGGCACCGCTGCCGGAATATCGTGGCGCCAATCAGTTTTCGTTTGCGCTGCTGGAAGGGAAAAGGGAATTTGGAACGAGCATTCACCTCATGGACGCGCGCATTGACCACGGTGATCTGCTGTTCGAAAGCCGCTTTCCCATTCCTCAAAACTGCTGGGTGGAGACGCTGTATAATCTCACCGAAGAAGCGTCTGTAACGCTGTTTGAGGAGACTTTGGAAAAGGTAATTTCCGGGGAATACAAGCCTTTGCCGCAACGGAGTCTGGAAGCCCAAAGAGGAACGAATCTTCACTTCAAAAACGAGATGCAGACGCTGAAAGAAATCCCTTCCACCGCCGACACGGAGACGCTTTTGCGCACGTTGCGCGCGACCTATATGCCCGGTTTTGAGCCGCCATTTCTCCGTGATGAAACCGGCGAAAAGATTTATCTGGTGCGGGAAAAAGATTGGGAAAAAGGATGACTGCGCGGAAGAAAATCGTGTGCGCCATCACCTCCGATCCGGCCTACGACCAGCGGATGATTCGCATTTGCACGGCGTTGCAAAAAGCGGGATACAACGTAACGCTCGTGGGACGGCTGCGGCCCAATTCCCCCACCTTACCCGAGCAGATTTTCAAGCAGGTACGCCTCGACATGCGCCATGTGGACGCCGGAAAGTTGTTCTATTTCCTTTACTGGATAAAGCTGTTTTTCTACCTCCTGCGCTGCCCTGCCGACGCGCTTTGCGCCATTGATTTAGACACGATTTACCCGGTTTATCTGGCCTCGCGACTGCGCGGATTGCGGCGTGTGTATGATGCGCACGAGCTTTTTACGGAAATGGAAGAAGTGGTTTCACGGCCTTCTACACGACGAATGTGGCTGTGGATAGAGCGCTACACGGTTCCGCATTTCCGGCATGGCTACACGGTGAGTGCGACGTATGCGCAGGAGTTTCACAAACGCTATGGCGTGGGATATGCTATCGTTCGCAACGCTACCGTGCTGCGCGAAATGCAACAGATGCCTCAAGAGCGGGGCTATATTCTCTATCAGGGGGCGGTGAACAAAGGACGCTGTTTTGAGCAGCTTCTACCAGCTATGAAGGCCGTGCGCGGGCGGCTGCTCATTTGCGGCGACGGCAATTTTATGTCGCAGGCAAAGGCGATAGTGAAGGAACTGGGACTGGAAGAAAAAGTGATTTTCACCGGCTACATTCCGCCCACAGAACTGCCCCGATATACACGCGGCGCGGCGGTGGGCATCACGCTTTTTGAGGCGCGCAGCTTGAGCAATCTCTACAGTCTGGCGAACCGTTTTTTTGATTACATGCACGCAGCAGTTCCACAACTTGCAGGCGCGTATCCGGAATACGAAGCCATCAACCGCGACTTTGAAATCGCTTCCCTGCTCACAGAAGTCACGCCGGAGAGCATTGCGGCGGCATTGAATCGCTTGTTGGAAGACAAAGCGTACGCAGACAAGCTACGGGAAAATTGTTTGCGCGCGCGCGAGGTTTATAATTGGCAGGCAGAAGAAGCGCGGCTTTTGGGCATTTGGGAAAAGGTGTTTTCAGCGTGAAGGGAGAAGTCTCTTTTTCTGTGATAATTCCGGCTTACAACAGCCGGGATACACTGACGCGCGCATTGGAAAGTGTGTTGGCGCAAATCTTTCCGGCACATGAAATTCTGGTAGTGGACGACGGCAGCACAGATGATTCTGCGGCACTTGCAGAGCCTCTTTTGGCCGGAACCGGAAAGGTCATACGCTTGTCTCAAAACAGCGGCCCGGCGGCGGCGCGCAACGCGGGAATAGCCATGGCTACCGGAACGCACATTGCTTTCTTAGACGCCGATGATTATTGGCTTCCGCCCAAACTGGCGTGTATAAAAAGCGCGCTGGAAATCTACCCGGAGGCGGCACTTCTATTTCACGCCCGCAATCTGCCGCCGGGAATTCCACTTCCTACCGAAGCCCGGATTTTTCCGCTCTGGCGCTTGTTGGTTCACAATCCGGTGGCAACGCCCTGCGCGGTGGTGCGGCGCTCAAGTCTCCGGTTTTCGGAAGATTTGCGCTGGATGGAAGACTATGATTTCTTCCTGCGACACGCCGAAAAAGGGCCGGTTTTTTACCTGCCGCAAGTGCTCACGATTTTGGGTCGTCCCATCCTTGCGTCGGGCGGACAAAGCAGCCGCCGATGGAAAATGCGGATTTCAGAAATGCGTGTGCTATGGCGTTTTGCGACGCGGCATCCGGCTTTTTATTTGCTGCTGCCGTTGTGTATAAGTTGGATTTTGGCAAAGCACTTTCTTCATGAAGGGAAACGGTTTTTGCGCTGTTAAGCGTAAATCGGCTCTACTTCCTGCAACTCGCCGTCTTCCACCCGAATGACGCGCGCCGGATATTTCTGAATAATGCTGTAATCGTGCGTTGCCATTACAATCGCCGACTGGAAGTCGCGACAAATGTTGCGCATCAGCATCATGATTTCGTCGCGGGTGTCGGGGTCGAGGTTTCCGGTGGGTTCGTCGGCAAGGATGAGCTTCGGATTATTGAGGAGCGCACGGGCAATGTCTACGCGTTGTTGTTCGCCGCCGCTCATCTGGTAGGTCATTTTTTGCGCCTTGTCCTGCAGTCCCACTTTGCTCAATACGCTGTCGATTTTCTCTTTAATCAGTGCCTTGTCTTTCCAGCCCGTGGCGCGCAAGACAAACTCCAGATTGGCGTACACATTCCGGTCAGACAGAAGCCGGAAATCCTGAAACACAATGCCCAAATCGCGGCGCAGGGTCGGCAGGTTTTTCCACGTGATTTTGCGCAGGTCGTGACCTGCTACTTTCCCGCTTCCTTCCCGCAGAAGCAGGTCGCCGTAGAGCGTTTTCAGAAGACTGGATTTTCCGCTGCCGGTCTTGCCAATGAGATATACAAACTCGCCTTTAGAGACCCGGAAGTTCACGTTTTTCAGCACTTTGGCGTCGCCCTGATAAATTTCACAGCTTTGGAGATTGATGATGGTATTTTCAGTCATAAGTAGAAAGCAAAAACAGCGGGCTTCAAAGATAGCGTTGTCGGTGGGAAGCAGTTTCCACAATTCTTCGCAAAAACAAAAACGGCAGGCTGCTTTTCTGCAACCTGCCGTTGAAGTGTTCCAGAGGAATCTCCCGGAAATTTCCGCTTAGTTCACCACCAACTTTTGCGTTTGGCTAAAGCCGTTGGTAGCTACCTGCACGAGGTACATTCCTTTTACGGAAAGGACTGCTGCCGGAATATTGATGGTTGTACGGCTTCCGGTTCCTTGCTCCTGCGAACGGTAGATTATTTTACCAGTGATGTCGCTTACGGTGATGTTTACATCGCCTGTCGCATTTTTCAGCACGATAGAAGTACCTGCATTGGTCGGATTTGGCGCCAACACCATTCCTTGTGCATCCAATTGCTTATCATCTACACTCAGTTCGGTGTTGGAAACAAAAATCCGGTCAATGTAGAAGTTATTGCCTGTACCCAAGCGGGCACCTTGATCGTCAGCTTCTACACCCGGACGGTAGCGGAAACGGAACAGGATGTTATCGGTGCCGCTGTTAACCAATGGCTTTATGTTGAAACCACCCGACTGCCAGTTCCACAAGCCGCTTGGAACAAACGGTGTTGAAACTACGCCGTTGTTGTTGAGCGTACGCTTGCTCATAATGCCAACCGATTGCCAGCTATCACCACAGTCTGTGCTACCAAAAACCTGGAAGGTATCATTGACATCCTCCCGGACGGAAGAGCGACTTGCACCTGCATACATAAAATTAAGGCTTAGGTAATTGCTGTTGGTGAGGTTGCTCAGGTCAAATGGCGGAGAGAAGAAATCATCAAAATCTCCGTTAGGGGTGCTGCCCGGAAGACTTGCAACCGGGTTTGGTACGCCATAACGATAGTCAAAGCAGTTGTAACGCATACTGGTTTGATCATAAGGGCCTACATTGGACATCTCCCATTTAAAATCATTATTATAGTAGTTGAAGTTGGGCCAACGCGCCACTTCTGCCTGATCGTTGAAGTCCTGCCAATAGCCAATAGGGGAGATCTTGTTATTAGGGTCTGCCAAATACACTGCCTGGCGGGTTTCTGTATCAGAGCCGGCGTTGGAAGTTGCCACGACTGTTACAGTAGCCCAACCCGGCTGGGTGAAGGTGGCCCTCACAGGCGTGGTGAAGTTGTTACTGGTCGTAACAGGGGCAGCACCATTGCTGAAAGTCCATTGAATACCGTTGGTTCCGATTGTATCTCCTGTGGTACGATCATAGAATAAAAATTGCTTTCCAGCACATTTATATACAACGTCAGAATAGTTGTAAATAGCAGAGTTGCTACCCGTGGGGGCATCCGATACAAACATCTGCTCAACAGCACCGCCATTCTGACCATAAGAAAAATCAGCTACCGGGCGCGTGTCAAGGCGGGGCAGGAAGTTACCATTTGCGTCTGTGATACCTGTATTGGTGAGGTTAGATATGGTAGAAAGTTTGTTGCGATTTGCAACAGGGCTGCTTGCAGCGAGACGCATCCGTTGCGACTGCCCCGCAGTAAACATCTTGGAGCAATAGGTATAGTCCATCACGTTCTGCGCATTCGTGGTATCCGGATAGTCCACGAGGAGGCCTCCTTCGGGAATACGCACCGCTTGTGGCGGAATAGTACCGGAAGTATCATAGCTATAAAGACTTCTGTATTGCGCCGTATCATACACTTTAAAGAAGCCGTGATTTATATTCCAATTGTAGAAGTAGCGATAATTCCTTCTTACAGCAGTATCAACAGACGTAAGATATACCACACCAGATATTTTACGATAAGGAACTACAGCCGCGTTGGTGTCCATGTAAACACCGTGGTTAACTAAGAAGTTTAGCGTGTAATTCTTACCAGGGGGTACTTTAAAATTCAACGGTACGGTAACCAAACGGCCTTTTGCAACCCGGAATGTATCATAGTATATTCCTATATTACGACCTGTGCTTTCAGTAAGTCCTATTTTATAGGCTTGCCCAGAATCTCCGCAATAGATGTCAACTGATTTTAGATAGAAAAGCGAATAGGCATCGAAAGTAATACCATCATTAATGGTACTATCTATCCGGTTGGCAGCATTGGTAGCATCTATGAAGAATTTTGCACCAACACCAAAAGTATCCGGGGTAGGCTTGCCTAAGAATACCGAATTCGTAGTGCAAACGGTATCAAACAGGTTATAATCATTGCCTGTACAACCCGTAATATTCCGAGGCGAAGTTGGTGCACCGGCACCGTGACCTTGCGTAGGAGGTGTATCAAACACACCATCGTCCCCACAGGCAACACCAGGGCTATTGGTATTACCCCAAGGGTGCGCCAAGCTGAAAACGTGGCCCAACTCGTGACCAACGGTCATATCATTGTTGATACCCAATTGACCATTACGAGTAGTGGCCGCCCATCCAGCCATCACACCATCCACGACCTTCATGGCTGGGTTATTATCCACCGAAGTAGGCTGATAAGCATACTGCGCCGCGCCTGCATTGGTGAGATATTTATTTACCCAAACATTCACGTAGGAATCCGGTGCCCAGCCATCCAGTTTACCCAGATCGCCTCCTTTAAGGGTCAGGTAGTGGCGGCGTCGGGTAATGCCATTGGTAGGATTGCCCTGTGGGTCAATCTGCGCAAGGTGAAACACGAATTTTGTTTTCCCAACATACTTGGTACTTGTTCCGGGGATTAGATTCTTGTAAGGCCGAATAATTCCTGTAGTATCTGTATCCGGATCGCCCCAATTATTACCCCCATTTACCCGGTTATACAGCGCATTGATTTCCACAACCGAATTGTATATCTCGTTATCCGTTAGATCCGTGAACATATTATCATAGTTGTGTATAATATGAAATACAATCGGTATGTGGTAAACCGTAGTGGTGTCAATACTATTGAAAGTGGATTTGGCAAATTTCGACAGATCCATCTTGCGGAGGGATGCATCAATAATTTGCTGCCATTTTGCCTGGCTTTGCGCAATTTGTTCCGGGAAACGCTTCTCGGCAAGCTGCGTCATCTGGTCGGTTGCGCAAGGCTGTGTTGCGTTCTGCGCCTGCGCCGCGCCTGTGAATCCGGCAACCAGAACGGCTGTGGAAAGGAGTATTTGCTTTATCATGGGCTTTAAAGAAAAAGGATCGCTACCCATCCGGGCAGGAAGTCCAAAAGTAACGCCAAATTCTCAGAAAAAGTTCTGTTTTTTCAGGGTCCTTTCCGGTGGCTTTCTTGTTGTGTCTCCCGTATGACGGAGAGGCGCGAAAAAGCCCGCAAAGCCTTTTATCAAAAGCATTGCGGGCTTTGTGCCCCAGGCCGGACTCGAACCGGCACGAGCATTGCGGCTCAAGGGATTTTAAGTCCCTCGTGTCTACCATTTCACCACCAGGGCAGTGGAGCGGGCTAAAAGTAAGAAGCCCGTCGTCAAACAAAAAATTCCAAACAAGACTTTGTTTGGAATTTTAGAGGAGAAAAATCGAGCGGAAGACGAGATTCGAACCCGCGACCCCGACCTTGGCAAGGTCGTGCTCTACCAGCTGAGCTACTTCCGCTTAAAGAAACCGACTGAGGAAAAACTGTTTTTCCGTTGTTGGGAGTGCAAATGTAAAGCTGGAAACGGAACCGCCAAATTTTTTTTGGCTGCCACAAAAAGCTCTGTTGTGCATCTGCCGCAAATCCTGCCGAGTCCCAACGATTTCTCCCTCCACGCTGACCCTCCTGCCACGCCGTCCCCTTCCACAAAAATGGTCTCGTCATGAAAAAGAATTTTTAATTCCGCACTATTGTTGTCCGCTTTTGCAACCCAAAAGCCCATTATCAAATTCGCCTCTCAGATGGGAAAGGCAGGGGTGAAGCACAGCGTGTTCTGATTCAGGAGTAGCAGGCAATTTCGCCCACAAAAAAGTCCTTGTTTTCTTAAAGCAAAGGCTTTTTGTGGAGAATTTTTTATGGAAAAGCCGGACTTTTTGTCTCGCAAAGGCGTGGAGCCGCAGAGAATCCTCCACACATCAACCTTATAAACCATCACCCCTACTTTCGCGCTTTCATGAATCCGCTGCTCGCTCTGTTGCGCAAAGATTTAAGGACTGAATGGCGGCACAAGCACCTGCTGTTTGGCGTGTTGTTGTATGTGGGCAGCACCGTCTTCATCATCTACGCCATGAGCGGCAGGCCGGAGCCAGTTATCTGGAACGCGCTGTTTTGGATTTCGCAGCTTTTTGCTTCGGTAAACGCTGCCGCCCGCTCCTTTCTTTCGGATTCTCCGGCGCGTTTCCGCTACTACGCCACGCTGGTTCCGGCGCGGACGTATTTCCTTTCCAAAATGCTTTATGGCCTACTGCTTCAACTGCTGGTAACGGTAGTCAGCATCGGGCTTTTTGCTTTGCTGTTGGGATTGCCGCTATACCGGCCTTTTGAGTTTCTGCTCACGGCTTTTCTGGGAAGCCTATCCTTGTCGCTGGTGTTTACGTTTCTATCCGCTATTGCTTCCCGCGCGGGCGGCAATGCGGCCTTGATGGCGATTCTGGGTTTTCCGCTCTTACTTCCGGTGCTGATGCTGTTAGGGAAAATGGCGCTGGCAGGTATTTCCGCCGCCGAAACGCCGGGCTGGTGGAGCCTTGTCGCCTCGCTTGCTGGTTTGGATGGCTTGCTCTTGGCGCTGGGCATCGTGCTATTTCCGGTTTTGTGGAGCGAATGAAGAAACAATATCCAATGGCGAAGCCCTCCAACATTCCAACGCCCAAAGGGCTTTCCAACCGGCTAAGCAACCTACCTTCGCGCCCCGTGAGCATTTTCTCTCGCAACAACTGGTGGAAGGTGCTTTGCATCGCGTTGCTGGCCTACACGCTTTTGATGGGCCTGCTGGGGCCGGTTCCGGCGCGCGAAATTCTCAACGAATCCATCCGCAACCTGTATTTCCACGTACCGATGTGGTTTGGAATGTTGGGGCTTTTCACGGGTTCGTTTGTGTATGCCATTAGGTATCTGCGCAGCGGAAACTTGGACGATGATTTGCGCTCCGTAAGCTGGTTGAAGGTGGGCGTTTTTTTTTCCATTCTGGGAATGCTTACTGGCATGGTGTGGGCCAACTACACGTGGGGCGCACCGTGGAGCAACGACCCGAAGCAGTTGGGAACGGCGGTTTGTATGATGTCTTATTTCGCTTACCTCGTCTTGCGCGGCGGTATTGCCGACGAAGAAAAGCGCGCCAAGATTTCGGCGGTGTACAACGTCTTTGCTTACGCCATGATTTTCCCTTTGCTTTTCATCATTCCCCGCATGGTGGATTCGCTACACCCCGGCAATGGCGGCAACCCGGCTTTCTCCAACTACGACCTCGACTCACGGATGCGGCTGGTGTTCTACCCTGCTGTTATCGGCTGGTTTCTCTTGGGCCTGTGGATTGCACAGCTTCGCACGCGCATTTCCCGCTTGCAAAACCGCGTGGCAGAGCGCGAAAATCTTCTTCCATGAACTGCACGAAATTTTTCTCCCGCCTGCTTCTGCTCCTCATCGCCGCGCTGGCTTCCTCTTCCTCTTCTCTTCTTGCGCAAAGCAGTGAGCCGGAAATGGCTGACAGAATGCGCGCCGACGGCAAAATCTGGGTTGTGGTTGCAGTCCTCGCGATTATCTTCGCCGGAATTTTCGCATACCTCATCCGCCTTGACCGGAAACTAACCCGGCTGGAACGCGAAATGAAGTAGCACCTACGCTCTTTTTCCCTTCACCTCTTTTCTTTTTACTGTCCCCAAAAACCGAGATGGCACAAAACAACTCCGATCAGCACTACAGCTTTTTTCATGGCGTAGAGCGCAACTTCGACAAAGCGGCTAAATACACCCGCTTTGAAACCGGCATTCTGGAACAAATCAAAGCCTGTAACTCGGTTTACCGGATGAAATTCCCGGTGCGCATCGGCGAAAAGGTAGAGGTGATTGAAGCCTACCGCGTGCAGCACTCCCACCACAAGCTGCCCTGCAAAGGCGGTATCCGCTACTCGATGGACGTGAACCAAGATGAGGTGATGGCCCTTGCCGCGCTGATGACCTACAAGTGCGCGATTGTGAACGTGCCCTTCGGCGGCGGCAAAGGCGGCATTAAAATCAACCCGAAAAACTACTCCGTTTTTGAGCTGGAGAAAATCACCCGCCGCTATGCTTCGGAGCTGGTGAAGAAAAACTTTATTGGTGCAGGCATCGATGTTCCGGCTCCTGACTACGGAACTGGCGCGCGCGAGATGAGCTGGATTGCTGACACGTATGCTTCCCTGAATCCCGGCGACGTAAACGCACTGGGCTGCGTTACCGGCAAACCTGTTTCTCAAGGTGGTGTGCGTGGACGGACGGAAGCAACCGGACTGGGTGTTTTCTACGGCGTGCGCGAGTTCTGCAACTTTGAGGAAGACATGAAAAACCTCGGGCTGACCACGGGCGTTGCAGGTAAGAAAGTGATTGTACAGGGTCTCGGAAATGTGGGCTACCACGCAGCGAAGTTTTTCTTTGATGCAGGCGCTATCATTGTAGGTCTGGCGGAGTACGAAGGCGGCATTTACAGCGAAGCGGGTCTGGACATCTACAAGGTGGTGGAACACCGCAAATCCACCGGCTCTATCCTGGGCTTTAGTGGTGCGCAGGACTTTGCAAACTCTTTTGATGTGCTGGAGCAGCCTTGCGACATCTTTATTCCGGCGGCGCTGGAAAACGTGGTGAACGCGGGTAATGCCGACCGCATTCAGGCGAAGATTATCGGCGAAGGCGCAAACGGCCCGCTGACACCGGAAGCAGACGAAATTCTGTTTAAGAAAGGCGTGGTGGTGATTCCCGACATGTACCTAAACGCGGGCGGGGTAACGGTTTCTTACTTTGAGTGGCTGAAAAACCTGAGCCACGTGCGTTTTGGCCGTATGGACAAGCGCTTTACCGAAAACCAGAACGCGAACATCATCCGCACGGTGGAAAACATGACCGGCAAGACAGTAACAGAATCGGAGCGCAAGATGCTGATGCACGGCCCGGACGAAGAAGACCTCGTTTATTCCGGTTTGGAAGACACGATGATTGGCTCCTTTCATGAAATCCGCGAGGCGCAAAAGGCGCACCCGGAAGTGGATATGCGTACGGCAGCGTTCATCGTGGCCATCAACAAAGTAGGCGCGGCGTATGAAGAGTTGGGCATCTTCCCGTAAGAGAAAAGCTTTACGCCCGGCGCTACCGCACCGGGTACTGGTGAAAAAGGCGCGCTTCGTGGGAAGTGCGCCTTTTTCTTTCCAAACCCTGGGAGGTCTTTGAAACCTTATAGGGTTTGCGTTCGGCGCTCCTTTAGCTTTGCCTTAATGCCGCGCTGCATCGCTCCTCTCCTACTGCTTTTCCTATTAGCAGCCTTCGCTTTTTGCTGGCGCATCGCAGACCGGCCCATCGATTTCGACGAGCGGTATTCCCTCAACATCATCACCGGAACGGGCGGCGAAACGGCGGGGAAGCGCACCTTCGGCACGTTTCCTGTCAGGCCGATTGGGGGGAAAATTTTTACTTCCGCCGACTACTGGCAGCGCGCTACTTACTCCAATACCATCAATACGGCGCTGAGCGACAATGGACAGGGAATGCCGTATGCGCTGCTGCTGCATGGCTGGTTTCAGCGCGTAGAAATTTCGGCTTTGGGGGCGCGTCTGCCTTCGGCTTTTTTCCTGCTGGCGGCGGGCGCATTGATGGCTGTTTTTCTGAGGAAAAGAAAGGTTTCGCCAACCGTAACTTTTATTGCGCTGGCGCTCCTTTTTTTCAACGGACTGCTCTCCGATTTGGCGCGCTATATCAGGTTCTATACGCCAGGCGTTTTGCTCGCAGTGCTTTCGTGGATAGCGCTACAAACACTGGTAGAACGCAGACGGGCGGTGGACGGACTTTTTCTTGGCGGCGTTTGGGCTGCCTTTTTCCTGAATCAATATTTCGCCGCTTTAGTTATTGTCGGGCAAGGCATTTTCCTCTTTTCAAAAGAGCGAAAAAAGATTTCTCCCCCAGCACTGCTGGCGGGCGTTTCCGGCTTTGGATTATTGCTGCTTTTCTGGCTTTTTCCCTTGCACGGCGTAGAGGCAATTGGTTCTGTTTTCCGGTATCATGAAGCATCTGCGCAAAGCGTAAAAGCATGGAGCCCGCCGCTGACGTTGATGGGCGCACTGGTGGGATTAGCAGCAGATTTGGCAACGGTTTTTGGAGCCGCAACGCCGCCGCAATGGAGCGCGAAAACGGCTTTTAATATCCTCCTGGCAATACCGGGTATTGTGCTGTGCCTGCGGCTTTTGAAGAAGCCACTCCCCTCTTTCCAAAAGGCGTGTGTGCAAATAGCGGCGGTGGTTTTGGCGGCGCAAATGCTCTTCGTTATAGGGCATCTTCTCCTTACCGGAAAAGCCCTTTTGCTCGTTGTTCGCTACTGGACGTTTTGCATTCCTTTTTGCGCCGTTTGGCTGGCGTTGGCTTTGGAAAACGCTTTGCAAGCGAAAGGTTTTTGGCGTGCGCTGGCGTTTGTTGCGATAACGTTTCTGGGACTGCGCATGAGCCTCATGCTGTACTCCGCCTTTACCGGAAAAACCTTTAACGGCCCGCGTCCGGTGTGTATGGAAATGGCCGCTTATCCTGACACGGAAGGGCTTGGGAAGGACTTAAAGCAGCGTTGGCAGCCCGGCGATACGGTGGTTTATAACAGTTGGAAAAGCGCGCAGCAAATCAACTGGTTTTTGCGCGACGCACCGCGGATCGTGCAGCAGGTGGACACGACGCAGGTGGAAATGGTGATGCTGAAAACGCTGTTTGGTTTAAAACAAATCCCGATGCGTTTGGGACGGCCTGCGGCAGCGCGTAACTGCCAATAAGGAGCTTTTTATTTCACCCGCAACACTGCCCTTTCCGTCACTGCAAAGACCTGTTGAAAGTCACTTGCTTGGAGGTAAAAGCACCCCGTGAAATCCCCAAAAGCGGGTAGAATCATACGCCGTACGTCCACCGCAAAACACGGAACCGAAACCTGCTGCCGCCCTTTGCCAAACAAGCGGATGCCGGGGTGAATGTGGCCGTGAACAACGAATAAATCCGACCCTTTTTCCGGCGCGTCGTGCATCATGCAGAGATTACCTAAGCACTGTTTTTCCGGGAAGATTTCCATCCCGCATTGCTCGTAAAAACCGGTGGAAAGAATATCGTGGTTGCCGATGACAAGGGAGAAATCCACGCCGGGAAAACCCGCGCGCCAGTCCCGGAAAGCTTCCACTTCGTTGTTGTGGCGGGAATGGAAAAGATCGCCTGCGAAGATCACTTTTTCCACGCCGGTTTCGTGTATCAGTTCGGAGAGACGCTGTGCGTTGTCATTGTTTGTTTTGGATGGAATCGCCAGTCCGTGTTTGCGAAAATGGCCTGCTTTGCCCCAATGCACATCGGCTACAACGAGCGTCTTTTCTTCCGGCAGCCACAACGCTTTTTGCGGCAGCAAAACGGCACGGTGACCGGCGATTTTTATCTCTGCCTTTTCTTCTTTCACACCGGGAAATTATGGTCGCCACCCGTAGGCCGGAAAGGCCGCAACCGCGACTTTGATTTGTTGAAAACCGGATTTCCGCTCTTCACTTTCGGGGGCGGCGGAATATTATTTTCCTTGTTCTCTTTGCACTCCAAAGAGCAGCAGTGGTTCATCCTTTCCGCGCATTCTGCACACTGAATAAACAGCAAATGGCAGCCATCGTAGGTGCAGTTTACGTGCGTGTCGCAGGGCGCGCCGCACTGGTGGCAATGGGCCAGAACATCGTCTGTGATACGCTCGCCCAGGCGCGCATCAAACACAAAATTCTTTCCCCGGAAATGCACCGGCAAACCCGCTTCCCGCGCTTGCCGGGTGTATTCAATAATGCCGCCTTCCAGGTGATATACGTCGCCAAAACCTTGCTGCCTGAAATAGGCGCTCGCTTTCTCGCAACGAATGCCGCCGGTGCAGTACATCACCACCGGTTTCTCCTTCGCGTCCTGAAGCATTTCCACCGCCATGGGAAGTTGCTCTTTAAACGTGTCGGACGGAATTTCTACCGCGCCTTCAAAATGGCCCACTTCATACTCGTAATGGTTGCGCATGTCCACCACCACCACATCGGGGTTTTCTTCTACCAGCTTGTTGTAGGCTTCGGCAGAGAGGTATTTCCCGGTATCAGCGGGATTGAAGTTTGGGTCGTCAATACCGTCGGCTACAATTTGCGGACGCACTTTCACCTTCAAAAACCAGAACGATTTTCCGTCGTCGTCCACCGCAATATTGAGGCGCATTCCGGCCATTTCCGCGTAACCGTAAAGCGTTTCTCTCAATGCTTCAAAGCGACTTTGCGGTACGCTGATTTGCGCGTTGATGCCTTCCGTCGCGACGTAAATTCTTCCAAAAACAGACAGCACTGCCAGCTTCTCATAAAGCGCATCCCGGAAGGCTTGCGGGTCGGGAATGCGGAAGTATCTGTAGAAAGAAATGGTGGTGCGCGGCTCGGTTTCGGCCAGCATTTTCTCTCTTAGCTCGTTTTTATTGATGCGGTTGTGAAGCAAGGGCATGGTACACAGATGCCGGGCTTAAAGGCGGCGCGAAATTACGGGGACGTTCTTCCCGCAGCGGCGCGGAGACGCAGAGAACTTCCGAAAGAAAAACGCCAGCGGCGGAGTTCCTAAGCCAGTCCTTATTGGAGTAGAAAATTCCTATCCGGCAAAACGCTTCCCTACTTTCGCAAGTCAGGAATCCTGTCTTACAACGTCTTTACCCTTATGCAGCCTGTTCCTGAAAAGACTTCTTCATTGCCGCCTTTCTGGCAGCCTCTCCTGTTTGCTTTTGGCTACGGCATTGCGTTTTACGTGCTTCAGTTTTTCCTCGTCAAAACGGGCGTTTTTCCGGTGCGGCCAAGTGCGGCGGGTATTCATAACTGGGACGTCGGCTTCTACGATACCATCCAGACACAGGGCTACACCGGGCCGGGCGACCACACGGGCTTTTTCATTCTCTTTCCGCTCGTGTGGCGCATTACGCACTTAGGAATCTGGGGAATTTCACTGGTCAATATTGGTTTCTTCGCCTGTGGATTTGCTGTTCTGATGCAGCTTTTGAAGGAGAAAGACCGGCTGCTGTGGCTGCTCTATCTCACGCTGCCTTCCATGTACTTCAACTTCCTGCCCTACACGGAAGCCCTTTTCTTCTTGCTCGCCGTGCTGATTATGCACGCCATTCACCACCAAAAAACGGCACTTCTGGTCCTTGCGTTGTTTCTTATTTCGCTGGTGCGGGCAACGGCCATGCTGCTTTTACCGGCGCTGCTGGTGATGGAATTGCTCCGCAACCCGTTGCAGTCATGGGGGCGTGGCGTACTTCGGTTTTTGCTGGTGGGCGCGCTTCCCTGCCTTTCCGCCCTCTTTTTATTTCTTTGGTGGCAACATCACCAAACAGGCGTCTGGATGGCGTATTTCAAAACGCAGGCAAAGGTGTGGGGACATACTTTTTCCATTCCCGAATTCGCGCTCAGCAATATTGAAGACGGCGGCTGGCGCTACCACTGGCTCAGCGCGCTGGCCCTTTTTCTGTGCTTTCTCCCTTTTTGCTGGATGGTGAGAGAAGGCATTCGCTGGCTCAAAAACAAGGGAGCGCAGGATGCGAACCTTGTTTTTGGGATGGGCTATCTGGCGATGGTGCTGGTTACGCTTCTCACTTTTAACCCTAAATACGGCGCGCACCGCACTTTGATTATGGGGTCTAACCGCTACGTTTTTGCCTCGCCTTTTGTAATAGGGGCGCTGCACTATTTTGCCGGGAAAAAGTTTTCGCAGAAGTGGATGGTCGGCCTTCTTTTTCTGGCCAATGCGTTCTGGGCAGCCTGCGGCGGATACAATGATTTACAGCACTACTTTATCATCGGGCTGGCACCGACATTACTCCTGATTGGCTTCTTGTTTTACAGCAATGACAAGGTGGCTAACACGTGGATTCTGGCGGCGGTGATTGCTTTTAACCTGCTTATTCAACTAAAGCAATTCCAGCTCTTCATTACGCCGGTTTATGTGGATTAAGAAGAATTTTCCGGACGGAAAAACGCAAATGAATCTCCCGGAAAAGTCACCAATTCAACACCAGTCTCTTCTCTCCCTCGGCAGCAATCTCGGCGACCGCGCGGCCTTTTTAAAGGCTGGGCTGGAAGGATTGAAAACCCGCTGCGGGCAAGTGCTGAATATCTCTTCCATTTGCGAGTCGGAAGTATGGGGAATGACGGCGCAGGCCCATTACCTGAACATTGCTGTGCTGCTGGAAACAGGTCTTTCGCCGGAAGAACTTTTGCGCGCCTGTCAAGCTATAGAAACAGCGCAGGGCCGCACGCGGGAAACCAAGTGGGCCGCGCGCACATTGGACATTGACATCCTGTTTTACAACGACGAAGTGATTCAACTTCCGCACCTTTTTATCCCCCACCCGCTGCTATCGGAACGGCGTTTTGTGTTGGAACCACTGGCCGAAATCGCGGCGGATTGGATGCATCCGCACATGAGAAAAACAGTGGCGGAACTGTTGCAGGAATGTGTAGATACTAGCTGGGTAAAACGCCTGTAGAGACGCCCGAATCGGGCGTCTCTGTAACTGTGTGCCCTCAACTGCGCGTCTCTCAACCGGGCATTTCTCCTAAATACGTTTTCCCAAGACGCCCGAATCGGGCGTCTCTACATTTGCGCGCTCATGAAATTTCCTTTCCGACACCTGGCCCTTGAAGGCGTTATTGGCGCGGGCAAAACCACGCTCGCAACGCTCTTGGCCGAAAAACTCTATGGGCGCGCCGTGCTGGAATCCTTTTCCGAAAATCCATTCCTGCCGCGCTTCTACGCCGACCCGGAACGCTATGGATTTCCGCTGGAAGTATCGTTTCTGGCGGAGCGTTTTCAGCAACTCAAGAATGTGTTGAGCGCGGCGGATTTGTTTGGAAGGACGGTGGTTTCCGACTACGTAATTCAGAAAAGCGCGCTTTTTGCCCGCATCACGCTGGATGAAGCCGAACAGGAATTGTTTCAGACACTGTATCAGTTGATTGACCCGCAACTGCCACCGCCGGATTTATTGATTTACCTCAACACGCCACTCTCAAAACTGCGCGTACAAATCGGCAACCGGGGCCGCGATTACGAGCAATCTATTTCCGACGAATACCTGCAAAAACTGGGCGCGGCCTACGAGCGTTTTCTGTATGAAGCACCCTGTCCGGTGTTGATTATAGACATGACGCATGCGGATTTTCTACGCAATCCGGCTCATTTGCAAGGACTTCTGGATGAACTGGCTGTTTACCCTTGGCGCGGGCAGCGGATTTTAAACATTGTTTAACCGGAACACCCCCTTCTTGCGTAAACGACGCTTCCGACCTACATTAGAGGGGCGTTATCTTCGTGTACGTTTCCCCAAAACGATTTCTCAAAACACCCGAAGGCCGCTTCAACTACATATTTCCGGGGGCCTAAAAAAATTATTGTGAGCAAGAAAACATCTGTTGTCGACATCCCCCAATCTCCTCTCGCAGAGGCCCTGCAAACCCACTTCGGCTTTGAAAACTTCAAAGGTCAGCAGGAAGCCATTATCCAAAGTATTCTTTCCCGCAAAGACACTTTTGTTATCATGCCCACCGGCGGCGGCAAAAGTCTTTGTTACCAACTGCCGGCTCTCATCAGCGAAGGCGTAGCCATCGTCGTGTCTCCCCTCATCGCGCTGATGAAAAACCAGGTGGACCAAGTGCGGAGCTACAGCAGCCGCGACAATGTGGCCCACTTTCTGAACTCTACACTGACAAAGGTGCAGCAAAAGAAGGTGAAGGACGACCTGACAGAAGGCAAAACCAAGATGCTGTACGTAGCACCGGAAACGCTGACGAAGGCCGACAATATTGCCTTCTTCAAAGACCTCAAAATCTCGTTTGTGGCGGTGGACGAGGCGCACTGTATTTCGGAGTGGGGCCATGATTTCCGGCCCGAATACCGCAAACTGCGCGGCATGATTGAAGAGATAGACCCAACGCTGCCGATTATTGCCCTCACGGCCACAGCAACGCCGAAAGTGCAGGATGACATCGTGAAAAACCTCGCCCTCCGCGACCCGGTGATTTACATCGATTCTTTTAACCGGCCCAACCTTTCCTACGAAATTGTTCCGAAAGGAACCAAAGATCAGACGTTGCGCTCCATTGTGAAGTTCATTCACTCTATGCGCGGCAAAAGCGGAATTATTTACACGCTGAACCGCAAAACCACCGAAGAACTGGCGCAAACATTGGCTGCAAACGGCGTGAAAGCCGTGGCTTACCACGCCGGATTAGATGCCGCAGTGCGCGCGCAGCGCCAAGACCGGTTTCTGCACGAAGACATGGAGGTGATAGTGGCGACCATTGCCTTTGGTATGGGCATCGACAAGCCGGACGTACGCTTCGTGATCCACTACAACATTCCCAAGAGCTTAGAGAACTACTACCAAGAAACAGGCCGCGCGGGCCGCGACGGATTAGAAGGGAAATGCCTTCTGTACTACTCCGTAATGGACGTGCAGAAGATGGAACACTTGATGCGTGATAAGCCCCTGAGCGAGCGCGAAATGAACGCGCAACTCATCGCGGAAACGGTAGCGTATGTGGAAAGCTCGGTGTGCCGGCGCAAGACGCTGCTGCACTATTTTGGCGAGACCTACACAGGCGAAAACTGCGGGATGTGCGACAACTGCCGCAGCCCGAAGCCGAAGCTGGAAGTGAAGGACTCCATCAAAATTGTGCTGGACACGATTGCAACGCTGGAAGAGCGGTTTGTGACGAGCTATGTCGTGAACATCGTGCTGGGAAAAAGCAACCCGCAGGTGCAGACCTACGAACACGACAAGCTAAAGGTTTTTGGTGCCGGGAAGGTGATGGAGATGAACGAAAACTTCTGGCACAGCCTTATCCGCCACATGATGCTGGACGGGCTTATCCGCAAGGATATTGAAGAATACGGCCTCTTGAAAATCACGGAGAAAGGCTCTCAATTCCACAAGAAGCCGTATCCGATTATGGTGAGCCTCAACCACAACTACGAGCAGGTTTTGGAAGACGAAAACGCCACAGCGGCCAATGTGGTTCCCAATGCTACCGACCCGGTTTTGTTTGAGATGCTGAAAGACCTGCGCAAGCAGGTAGGCCGCGAAAAAGGACTGCCGCCGTTCGTGATTTTCTTAGAGAATTCGCTGGAAGAAATGGCGACGCTCTACCCCACCACGATGCAGGAACTAGAGCGCATTCATGGCGTGAGCAAAGGCAAAACCATTCGCTACGGCAAGCGGTTTGTGGACCTGATTGCGAAGTATGTGGAGGAGAACAACATCGAGAAGCCCGACGACTTTATCATGCGCAGTGTGGTGAATAAAAGCGGCCTGAAGGTGTTCATCATCCAGAACATCGACAAAAAAATTCCGCTAGACATGATTGCCCGCAACAAAGACCTTGACCTGCAATCCTTGCTCGGCGAGATGGAAAGCATCGTGGCGTCGGGCACGCGCCTGAATCTGGATTATTGCCTGGAGCAGGAACTGGATGAGTACGAGCAGGAAGACATTTTTGACTACTTCCGCAACTCGGCGCAGGACGACCTGAACGTGGCCTATGAAGAGTTTAAAGACCGCGACGTAACGGTGGAGCAACTGCAAATGATGCGCATCAAGTTTATGAGCGAATACGCGAACTAAGCATCCAGTTTGGTCCAAATTGAAAATGCGGAGAAGCCCTTGCTTTTTCGCATTTTTGTGTTCTGAATTCTATTCTGGAAGTCAGTGGTAAACAGGTGAGACGTAGGTTATCTTTTGTCATCCCGAAGGGATCTTGCCGGGTGCAACTTGCTTCGTCTCTCACCTGCCGTAAGCTGCTCAGACCTCTTCGGGGTGACAAAATATTTCCGACAAAAAAACCTTCTTCTCTTCACAACCCGCTATTTTTCGGGTATGCTCCAAAAAGCCCTTCCATGCCTACTGTTAGAAGCCTTTCCACCGAAGAAACCAGCCTCCTTTCCCTGTTAGAAACCCGTTTCCGCAAACACATGCATCGCCACACGGGCGTGGATTGGACAGACGTGTTTTCCCGCCTGCAAAAGAATCCGCAGAAGATCCAAACATTAGCAGCAATGGAGCAAACCGGCGGCGAGCCGGATGTGGTGCTTTTGGAAAGCCGCGCAGGCGCGTGGTGCTTTGTGGATTGCGCCGCAGAAAGTCCCAAAGAACGCCGGAGTATTTGCTACGACGAGGCGGCACTGGAAGCCCGGAAAGCACACAAGCCGTGGCACAGCGCGGTGGGTTTGGCGGCAGAAATGGGCGTGGAAATCCTCACCGAAGCCGATTACCGGGCGCTACAACTGCTGGAGCCTTTTGATACCAAGACATCCTCCTGGGTTCATACGCCGGAAGCCATCCGGGAACTGGGCGGTGCGCTTTTTTGCGATAGGCGCTTCAACACGGTTTTCACCTACCACAACGGCGTGGAATCGTATTATGGAGGAAGAGGTTTTCGGGGGCTGTTGCGGGTATAGAGAGGAGGTTTGGAATGCTCATTAGCGTCTGGCTTTTGTATAAGTATTAAAGTGCTGCCGGACATCAAATAAAGTTCTTTGCCCACCAATAGAACAGGTATTGAAGCGTATTGCCGATACGCTTCCCCCAACCCAAGATTTAACCCAAACAACCCCTCTGTTGACGTTCGTTTATGCTTCCGTTGCCGCAAATTTCTTCTCCATTGACGTCCCCTGACTCTTCCGTTGGCCTGTTTTGTGCTTCTGTTGGTGTCCTCTAACGCTTCCGTTGACGTCCCCCGACCCCATCGTTGGGGTTCCCCACCCCATCATTGGGGTCTACCAACCCCATCGTTGGGGTTCCCTAACCTCATCGTTGAGGTTCACCCGCTCATCGTTGGGGTTATATAACCCCAACGTTGGGGTTCAGCGGTTCATCGTTGGGGTTAGGGAACCCCAACGATGGATAAAAAGACCTCAAAAACGGTTTGAAACAGCATTTCGGCGCGACAAGCATTTAAAAAAGCCCCAACGCTTTCGTCGGGGCTTTCTGTTTTTTGAACGAAGATGCGTTAGGACGTTCCGTTACCAGGCGTGGTGGGGCGTTGTGCCCGGGTTGCCCAAGTTGCGGAATCTATCTTATTTCTTCCCGAACGGCATTTTCGGCATTCCACCCGGAAAGCCGCCGGGCATTCCGCCGCCCATCCCCGGAAAACCGCCACCCATGCCGGGCATGCCTTTGAATTTGCCCATCATGGACATCATGGAGCGCATCTGCTCAAACTGCTTCATAAAGGCGTTCACTTCTTCAATCTTTTTGCCGGAGCCTTTGGCAATGCGGCGGCGGCGGCTCGCGTCAATACTGTCGGGGTCGGAACGCTCGGTTTTGGTCATGGAGTTGATCATCGCCTCAATGCCAATAAAAGCGTCGTCTGAGATGTCAATGTCCTTCATCGCCTTGCCCACGCCGGGAATCATGCCCAGCAAATCCTTGATGTTCCCCATCTTTTTGATTTGCCCCAACTGCTCTTTAAAATCTTCAAAGTCAAACTTGTTTTGCCGGATTTTCTTTTCCAGCTTTTTCGCGTTTTCCTCGTCAAACTGGGCCTGCGCGCGCTCCACCAACGTGGTGATGTCGCCCATGCCAAGAATGCGTTGGGCCATCCTGTCGGGGTAGAAAACGTCCAGCGTGTCCAGTTTTTCGCCCATGCTCACGAACTTAATGGGCTTCTCCACCGTGTAGCGAATGGAAAGCGCCGCTCCACCCCGCGTGTCGCCGTCCAGCTTGGTCAAGACCACGCCGGTAAAGTCCAGCCGGTCATTGAATGCTTTGGCCGTGTTCACCGCGTCTTGTCCGGTCATGGAGTCCACGACGAAGAGAATTTCGTGGGGCTGCACCGCGTCTTTAATGGCCTGCACTTCCGCCATCATCGCCTCGTCAATCGCCAGTCGGCCCGCCGTGTCAATGATAACCGCGCCGTAGCCTTTGGCTTTTGCTTCGGCTACGGCAGCGCGGGCGATGCCCACCGCGTCTGTTGCGCCCGGCTCGGCATAGACCGGCACTTTCACCTGTTCACCCAATACCTGAAGCTGCTGTACGGCGGCGGGACGATACACGTCGCAGGCCACGAGCAGCGGATTTTTCTGCCGGTATTTTTTAAGGAAAGAAGCCAGCTTGCCGGAGAAAGTGGTCTTGCCGCTGCCCTGCAATCCGGCGATGAGGATAATCGTGGGGCGCGGCGTGAGGTTCAGTTCGCTTTCCGTTCCGCCCATCAGGTCGGCCAGTTCGTCCTTCACAATCTTCACCATCAGCTGCCCCGGGGAAATGGCGGTCAGCACTTTTTCGCCCATCGCTTTTTCCTTTACGCGGTCGGTAAAGTCTTTAGCGATTTTATAGTTCACGTCGGCATCCACCAGCGCGCGGCGGATTTCCTTTATCGTCGTGGCGACGTTGATATCCGAAATACGGCCTTCGCCTTTGAGGGTTTTAAGCGCCGAGTCTAAGCGTTCGCTGAGGTTATCAAACATGGGGACAGAAATCTTTTAAGGGAAGTGCGGCAAAGGTTTTGCCATGGGGCGGCAAAGGTAGGAAAGTGTGTGCCTCGCGCGCGTCTGAACGCAGCGGAGACGCGTGTGAAACAAAGAAGGCAGTCTGCGACTGCCCTTGTTGCCAGTCGCAGACTGCCTTCTTAATCAGACACGAGAGTGCTTCGCCAAATCTCACGCTCGAAGTGGCACTAGTCTTTGTTATAAAAACACTAAGTGCCAATTGCGCCGCCTGCGTACTGTAAAACAAGTCTGTCATTAGCAATAATGTAGGTGCAGCTGTCGTTGTACTGCGATTTTAAAGGAGCCGGTATTGGGGTGGCAAAAACGAGGAAAAAGTACATTCCTAACTCGCTTCTTTGAAAACCAATTTTCGTTGGTTCCCCACTTTCAATCTGAATGCAATGCGCATTATCAAGTCGCCTTTTTACATTTCCCAAAATTTCTTGCGTCTAAACCAAGAGTACGCAGAATGCTATCCATTCTGGGCTTGTGAATATCAATATCCCAATCCAGAAATTGGTGTGCGTTTTGCAGGGCTATAGCAGTTGTATCCGTTTCCGTATGCCAAGATGCATTCTTCGCCAAGTCCCATTTTGAAGGTTCTGGCGTCAAATCCTCTATTCCTAGTCTGAACAAAGTATTGTCGTTTTCAAACTCAATCTCCACAAACCTGTCTTTTGGAACAACACTGTTGAAGTATCTTTTCAACTCGTAAATCTCTACTCTTTTCTTCTCAAAATTTTCCTTGAGTTCTGTTACAGAATAATCTTGACCCGACAATTCAAACTCGCCAAAAGCCACAAAACCTAGAATCCAAAAGCCGAGATAAGCCAATACGCCGACTCCTGACACAACAAATAACCACTTAAAGAAAGTCCTCAACATAATCTGTCGTAGGTTTCTACGGCGCTAATAATTCTCTCCCTTCCAGAACATCCTATAAACGCCCGGTATCGTCGCGTATTTCAGCACGTCGTAGTTCAGCACCCATTCGTCGGAGCCGGCGGTCACGTCGTAGGTCTCACCGTCGTAAAACATGCGCAACGTGTTGGTGCGGTTCACGTAGGCGAGCGAGTTGTACTGAATGCTTATTTTTTCCGGGTAGTAGGTATCCAGCGTGTAGATTTCGCCCTTGTAAAAAACCTTCAGATAGCCGCCCGCGTCTTTGTAGGCCACGATGTTGTCGCCCACCTGGTATTCGGGTTGAAAAAAGCCAATCGTGCGGACGCTGTCGTTGTAGAAAATCTTGAAGTAGCCGTCGCTCGTCACAAAGGCAATCACGTTGTCGCCCACGGTGTAGGACTGCGGCGTGTAATTGTCCAGCGTAAACGTGTTGCCGGAATGGAAGGCGCGCAGGCGGCGGTTGGCATCCAAGTAGCCCACATTGTTGCGGCCCACGGCGAAAGACTGCACGAGGTAGTCTTCCTGTTTATAAATCTGGCCGCCATAGAAGATGCGGAACTGATTGGCAAAGTTCACGTAGGCAGCCATGTTGTCGCTCACCTGCGCGTTCGTGATGGCATCCTGCGCCAGAAAATTTTCCGCCGGATACACCTTGCCATCGTAGTAAATCTTGTACTCCTGGCGAATGCCGTCCTGAAAAAGAATCACGCTGTCGCCGATGAAATAGCGGTCCGTGAGCGTGGTCAGGTTTTTAATGGTGCCCCGGTCAAAAACGTTCAGCGATTTGGTGTTGAGATACGCAATAAGATTATCCGTAACGAAGTAATTCTGCGTAAAACCGTCGTTGATTTTACGGACACCGCCGCCGTAATAAATCTTGAAGGAGCGGGTATTATCCAGAAAAGGAATCGCGATGCGGCCCACTTTATAATCCACCGGCGGCAGGTAATCGGCGTTGCGGATGATACCTCTGTCCCACACTTGAAACTGCCCTTGCATCGTAACGAAGCCGGTGAGCGGCTGCGCAATTACGACCTTTGCGCCACCGAGCAGTAAACAGAAAAACAACAGCGAAAAGCGTGAGCGAAGGCGCATCAGGAAAGGGAAAAAGGTATGGAAATGTACAACACAGACGTTTTGAAAACGCACCGGTTTGTTTTGGCCTCCGGCTCCGAAATAAAAAAAGCCAGCCTTAGAAAAGGCCAGCCCCTATAAACCCTATCACTATGAAAACGGAGGCGAAGATAGAAGCCGGTTTGCAATTTTCATAGCCCGGCGCGGAAATCAAGGAAACTTTCCGGGATTTTTTTCTAAAAAAGAAAAAACCGACGCCCAAAAAAGGCATCGGTTTTTTCTTCAAAAAGGTATTGTGCTACTGCTTTTTTTTCTTCGGAACGAAGATCGCAATCATCCGGCGGCCTTCCATTTTGGGCATGCTTTCCAGCGTTCCGACTTCGGCAAGGCGCTCCGCAAATTTGAGGAGCATCAATTCGCCGCGTTCCTGAAACATGATGGAGCGGCCCCGGAACTGCACATAGCATTTCACCTTGTCGCCCTCGCTCAGAAACTTGTCGGCGTGCTTGCTTTTAAAGTCAAAGTCGTGGTCGTCGGTGTTCGGCGTGAAGCGGATTTCCTTCAGCTCGCTTTGCTTGCTTTTGGCTTTCTGCTCCTTGTCCTTCTTCTTCTTTTCGTACAGAAACTTGTTATAGTCAATGATGCGGCACACGGGCGGCACGGCGGCGGGGGAAATTTCCACCAGATCCACTTCCTTTGCGCGGGCCATTTCAATGGCTTTGGAAACGGGATAGACGCCCGCTTCAATGTCTTCGCCTACCACGCGCACTTCCGGCGCGTCAATCTCCTCGTTCAGTCGGTGTTCACGTACTTTTTGCCGGGGGCGGGGCTGGGGTTTTCCTCTGCGTTTCTGCATTAATAGTTTTAAAAAATCGGGGCAAAAATAGCGTACAAAGATTACGCCTCGTTTTTTGGGAAAGAAATATTTTGAGAGAAAAAATCAGGGAATCGCACGCCCGGCGCTACCGTACCGGGTACTGACCTCCTGCACCAAGCCAGTTCTGGCATAGCATTACAGTGGTGCTGTGCATTCGGTTATCCTCGTCGGGCTTGTTTTTAAGCCCTGTAGGGTCGATGGTTTGATAGGGATTCAGGTGAAAACAAAGAAGATAAAGTCCCGTAGGGACGCAGGTTTAGCCAGACCGAACCTGCGTCCCTACAGGACTTTATTCCCTTATTCTAAACTCAATAGCTACCAAACCAGCGCCCCTACAAGGCTGCGATTAAGAGCCGGTGGTTTAGGCTTTTGGCCCGGTTTACTTTTACTCTTTCTCTCCCCGCATTTGCGCCTGCACCCGCGCCTGCACTTCCGCCGCAAAATCCGCAACTTTTTTCACGCCTTCGTCCGCGCCGCCGTGCCGACGGACGCTCACCGTTCCGCTTTCCATTTCTTTCTCGCCCACCACCAGCATGTACGGCGTTTTGCCCAGTTCTGCTTCGCGGATTTTCTTGCCAATTTTCTCGTTTCGGTCATCGGTGAAGGAGCGCACGTCTGATGCGCGCAAGGTCGCCGCTACTTCGCGGGCGTAGTCCTCGTACTTCTCTGAGACCGAAAGAATAGCCACCTGGTCGGGAACGAGCCAGAGGGGCAAACGTCCGCCGCAGTGTTCCAACAGCACGGCAATAAACCGCTCCAGCGACCCGAAAGGCGCGCGGTGAATCATCACCGGCGTGGCGCGTCCGTTTTCGGCAGTTACATACTCCAATTCAAAACGCTTCGGCAGGTTGTAGTCCACCTGAATGGTTCCGAGTTGCCAGCTTCTGCCCAGCGCGTCCTTCACCATAAAGTCCAGCTTGGGGCCGTAAAACGCCGCTTCGCCGTATTCGGTTACGGTCTTCAAACCTTTCTCCATTGCGGCTTCAATAATAGCCTGCTCGGAGATTTCCCAGTCTTCGTCGGAGCCGATGTATTTGCTCCGGTCTTCGGGGTCGCGCAGGGAAATCTGGGCCGTGAACTCGCCGAAATCCAACGCATCCAGCACAAACACCACGAGGTCAATCACCTTCTTAAACTCCTCCTTCACCTGTTCGGGCCGGCAGAAAAGATGGGCATCATCCTGGGTAAATCCGCGCACGCGCGTCAGGCCGTGAAGCTCCCCGCGCTGCTCATAGCGATACACCGTTCCAAACTCCGCAAGGCGCAACGGCAGGTCTTTGTAAGAGCGCGGCGCACTCTTGTAAATCTCGCAGTGGTGCGGGCAATTCATCGGTTTAAGGAGAAATTCCTCGCCTTCGTGCGGCGTGGTAATGGGCCGGAAAGAGTCTTTGCCGTACTTCTCCCAGTGGCCGCTTGTTTCGTAAAGCTGCTTGGAGCCAATGTGGGGCGTAACCACGGGCAGGTAGCCCATTTCCATTTGCTTTTCCCCCAGAAAGCGTTGCAGCCGCTCGCGCAGCATCGCGCCTTTGGGCAGCCACAGCGGCAGGCCGGAACCAACTTTTTCAGAGAAGGTAAAAAGCTCCAGTTCTGCGCCCAGCTTGCGGTGGTCGCGCTTCTTGGCTTCTTCCAACAGGCGCAGGTGCTCGTCCAGTTCCTGCTGTTTGGGGAACGTAACACCGTAGATGCGGGTGAGCATTTTGTTTTTCTCATCACCGCGCCAGTATGCGCCCGCAATGCTCGTCAGTTTCACGGCTTTGATGAAACCCGTGTTCGGGATGTGCGGCCCGCGACAGAGGTCAGTGAAGTCGCCCTGCGTGTAAAAAGTGATGCTGCCGTCTTCCAGATTTTCCAACAGTTCCACCTTGTACGGGTCGCCTTTTTCCTGGAAATACGCGATTGCTTCCGCCTTCGGAACGGCCTTGCGGGAATAGGGATTTGCGGCTTTGGAAAGCTCTTTCATTTTCGCTTCCACACGCGCCAGATCGGCTTCCGTAATCTTCTCGCCGCCGAGGTCTATGTCGTAGTAAAAGCCAGCTTCAATGGGCGGGCCAATGGCAAATTTGGTGTCGGGATAAATGCTTTGCAGTGCCTCGGCCATGAGGTGGGCGGAAGAGTGCCAGAACGTGCTTTTGCCGCCAGTATCGTCCCAGGTCAGGAGCTTCAGGCGCGCGTCGTTCTCAATCGGGCGGAAGGCGTCCCACACTTCGCCGTCCACCTCGGCGGCCAGCACTTTGCGGGCCAGTCCTTCGGAAATGGATTTGGCAACGTCAAGGGCGGAAACACCGGCTTCGTATTCGCGCACAGCGCCGTCGGGCAAGGTAATTTTGATCATAAAAAGAGGAAAGGAGCGCAAAGCTACGGGGTGCTTTTTGCCGGTTTTTGAGGAAAGGAAATGGGGAGAAAAGAAAAATCCGCCTGCTGCCAAAAGGCGTGCAGACGGACGAAAGAAGTACAGAAGTCTTTGGCCCGCCCTACTGCCGGGTGTAGGTGTTTTCGTAGGTTACCGGTACCAGCTTCGCGTTGCCCCGCACCACGTCGGGATTGGAGCTGTCTATGTCCATTTCCGTGGTCTCGTAGCGCACAGTAAACGTCCCGCTCGCGTCGCCAATCAGTTGGCCGCTCATTGGGTTGGCACCGAAGAAGAACTGCTTCGCGCCGTTCACTTCCAGCAGGCTATCGTTTTGGCGTGTTTGCCAGGAAATCGGGTTGGTTTGCGGTTCCATCACCGTGCAGGAAACCGCGCCGTAGAACACGTTTCCCCCAAAGCCTTCCTGCAACGTCAGCAGGTCGTCTTTGTAGCAGGCCTTTAGTTGCGGGAGAAAATTCGCTGCCGAGTCGCGCTGCGTAAAGAAGTAGAACGCGGTTCTTTTGCAGGCCGAAATCTTCCACTTGCCGCGCAGCTTGGCCGCCGTGTTAGACACAGGGGTTTCTTTGGTACAAGCTGCAAAAGTGAGCGCGCACAGCGCAGCCAGAATGATAGACGTTTTCATGTAGAAAGGAGACAAAAGTAGCAAGACAAAAGGCAAAAGAGAAGCGCCGGAAGTATTTAGACAATTTCCGTAGGGGCGCCCCTTGTGGTTGCCCTCGCAACACACCCGGTATTTTCTGTGGGCGACCACAAGGGTGCGCTCCTACCGGCTCTTTTTCTCGTTAAAAAATGCGTCGTCAATGCCGGTGTTCACCTCGTAGCTGCGGTACTGAATGCGGATGGTTCCTTTCTTGCGTTTGGTGTTATCGGCAGCTTTTTCCGGGGCTTTTTGCGGCACGGCCTCGCCGCCTTCATAGTCCATCGTCATGCCCTTGGGCATCTTGTAATCCTTCACTTCCATTTGCAGCAAAATCTCGTCGGGCAGCGCATAGGCCACGTAATTCCCGAAGGTCAGATTCATTAGGAAAGTACCATTGTCGCGCGTGGTGGTTTCGGAGCGCAGGATGAGCATCCGGGCCTCGTCCACCCACAACTTCGTCAGCACAATATCACCCGCGTCGGCGTTGGGAATTACCTTTAAAATGCGCACCGGCTTGCCGTCAATTGCGTCGGTTCCGGCGTCTATCACCGTTGTGGTGCCTGCAGGCAGCAGCCCAGCGAGGCTCATGTTTACGGTGCGTTGCGGCAGGATGCTCAGGCCACCTTCGCGCACGAGTTTCAGCTTGTCGGGGCTTTTGAAATACAGCTTGCCGCGCAGTTGCGGAATGCGCATAAAGCTCACGCGGATGTTCATCAAAACGTCAGCCTTGTAGTCCTTCACCGAAAATACACGGCTGCGCAACGCTTGGTACAGATCAGCGGGCGGCAAGGCGTTTCCGGCATGAACAGCCAGCGAAAAAAGGCAGAAACACAGCGCCGCAAGAAGGCTTTTCTTCATCTAGGATTGAATGTCTTTTTTGTGGAAAAAATAAGCGGCTGCCGCGAGGAACAGCCCCGTGTAGCCCAGGAGTACCCCACCCGATTTCCAGATGGCGTCATAGGGAACAGGATTGGAGAAAAATCCTTTCCACGCAATGGTGTGCGTAGTAAAAAGCCACGGCTTGATAACCTCAAAAAACGGCAGCCCAAGCGTACTGATAACCGTAAGGAAAAGTACAATGCCCATCGTGGCCACAATAGGGCCGATGCTGTTGTCAGCGAACACGCTCAGGAGTAAAGAGAGCGCCGCAATGCAAGCCATCGCCAGCGCCGCGTAGCCGAAAGCCGCCGCGTAGCGCCACAGCAAATCGTCCTGAAGCAGGAAAACCACTTCCTCGCTGCGCAGGTTTATCATGTCGCCTTTCCCGAAAAGCAGCACCGAAAGACCCAGCCCTACAATCGCCAGCCACACGAGCAAACAGAGCGTGTAGATGACCGAGGCCACGTATTTGGTCAGCAAAAGCCGCGTGCGCGAAACGGGTTTTGTGAGCAGCAGTCGCAGCGTTCCGCCCGCCGCTTCGCCGGAGATTTGGTCGGCGGCAATAATGGCTACAAGTTGCGGCACATTCATCAGCAGCGTTTGCAGGATGATGTAGGTAACAAGGTAGCCGTTGAGGATTTTTCCGGCAAAGGAAAACTGCCCTTCCAAACCCTGCAACGCGAAGTTTACAAAGGTTTGTCCGTCCACCAGCAACGCCAGTTGGATGATGCCCGCCATCGCCGCCACAATGCCGAAGGCGATGTAGGTACGGGGCCGCCGGAAAATTTTGTGAAGCTCGGTGCGCAGCAGAATCATGAGGCGGTGAGAGAGAGAAAAAGGTCTTCTAAAGAATGACGGGAATCCACGCCTATAATCGCCGCGCCCTGCGCCGCAAGGGCCTGCACGAGCACCGGAATCTGGGCCGGGGCCATGCGGAAAACCAGCGTTTGCGCGGTGGTAGCGGTGGCATCTACATGCGCGGCCCACGGACTGTTTTGAAGGCGCGCAGCCGTGTCAAAAGGCGCGGAAAGCTGAATAGAAACGCGCGTTTCCGACGGGCGCAGGAGGTCGGCGAAATCCCCTTCCAGCATCTTTTTCCCTTTGTGGAGAATCAGCAGGCGCGTGGCTAAGTTTTCGATTTCGGCGAGCAGGTGGGAGGAAATCAAAACCGTTTTTCCCAGGTCGCGGCTCAGGTGAAGAATCAGGTTGCGAATGTCAGCGATGCCCTGCGGGTCAAGGCCATTGGTCGGCTCGTCGAGAATCAGCAAATCCGGCTCGTGAACCAGTGCGATGGCGATGCCGAGACGCTGCTTCATGCCGAGGGAATACTCTTTTACGCGGTCTTGCTGCCGGTCTTTCAATCCCACCAGTTCCATCACTTCATCTAACCGCTTTTCCGGGATTTTCTTATCGCAGAGCCGGGCGAAAAGGGTGAGGTTTTCCCGCCCGGAAAAATAGCTGTACATATCGGGCCGTTCCACCACTGCGCCAATCGTGCGCAACAGGTGCCGCCCTGCCTGCGGAAAAAGTTTTCCGCCAATAATAATCTCGCCTGCCGTCGGACGAATAAGGCCCAGAACGCAACGCAAAGTGGTACTTTTTCCGGCGCCGTTCTCTCCCAGAAATCCATAGACCTCGCCGGGCATCACGCGGAACGAAAGGTCGTCCACGGCGGTGTGGGTCTTGTACTTTTTAGAGAGATTGCGGACTTGGAGAACGGGATTCACAAGCGAGGGAATAGCAGAAGCAAAGCAACAACCGCCGGGCGGTTTGGTTGGCCCCAAAACCTTTTGAGTAATAAATAGGAAAAGCCGCCTTTTCTTTAGCCCATGAAACGTGTTGTTCCGGCCATCATCATTCTGATTTCCCTGTCGGTGCTGGGCATTCTTTTTACGCAGGTGCAGTGGATTCGCAGTGCGATGCAGGTGCGGCAGGAACAGTATAACCGCTCTTTGGAAACGGCGCTGCGCCACATCCGCACGGGCATTCAGGACCGTTTCCTGGAAGAGCAGGCTTATCTGGATGTGCTGGGTGTGGAAGCGTGGCGGCAGCAAACGCTGGCCAAAATCTTTACGGCGCAGGCTCTGGAACCGGAAACCATTCAGCGCATCATCTACAAAAACCTGGAAGACAACGGCATTCATGAAGGCTTTGAGTTCGCTATTATCAATGTTTACAACTTCCCCATCGTCTCTTCTTCCGGCTTTGATTCTACCATGATTGCGCGCTGTGTGCAGGTGTCCTTGTTGCCGGAAATGTATGCCGCCGACGCGCCGGGCGGAGCCGAGGAGAAGTTGTTCCTCTACCTGGAACGACCCAGCCACTACGGCGGGAAAATGGGTTTGATGGTTTTCACGGCTATCGTGCTGATTCTGATAGTTATCGCCGCTTTTGCGCTTACTATCCGCACGCTTATTCAGCAGCGGCAGTTGTCGGAAATCAAGAGCGATTTCATGAACAACATGACCCACGAGTTTAAGACCCCGCTCGCCACCATCTCGCTTGCAGCGGCGGCGCTTACCAATAAAAAAGTGATGTGTGACGAAGAAAAAATCCGCTACTACAGCGGGATGATTCTGGAAGAAAACAAGCGGATGAACAAGCAGATAGAAGCTATCCTGCAAGCTGCCAAACAAGAGCAGGGCGAGGTGCAGCTTGACCGGGTGGTGTTGGATGCGCACCAGATTATCTACAAGGTAGCCGACATGGTGGCCCTGCGCATCAACGAGAACCACGGTGCACTTTCCCTTCATCTGACTGCCGAAAATCCGGTGATTCTGGCTGACGAAGTGCACTTCTCCAACATCATCTTCAATCTCATCGACAACGCCATTAAATATGCCCGTCCGGGCATGCCGTTGCAGGTAACGATTGAGACTAAATCGGCGGCCAAAATGCTCGTCATCCGCGTGGGCGACAACGGCGTGGGTATGTCGAAGGAAACCACGAAGCGTGTGTTTGAGAAATTCTACCGCGCCCACACCGGCAACCTGCACAACGTGAAAGGCTTTGGCCTCGGCCTCTCTTATGTAAAAGCCATGATAGACGCGCACGGAGGTCGCATCCGGGTGGACAGCACGCCGGGAAAAGGCTCTTTGTTTGTGCTGTCTTTTCCGATAGCGTAGAGAGATGCTCAACCTAAGCTTCTCTTTCTTTCGTGTCCACGAATTCCACCCGTGAATAAAAAATACGCCGGGAAAACCCAAGTGTTTTCCCGGCGTATTTTGCTTTGGAAGAGCGCGCGCACAGCGCGCCTCTACCCTATTTCTTCAACAGCTTCACCGGCACGGCTTCTTCGCCGTTTGGCGTGCGGATGTGAAGCAGATACAGTCCTTCGGCAAGCAGAGAAATATCCACCCGCGAAGTGGTTTCCGCGTTCAGCACCGTGCGGCCCTGCACGTCGGTGATGCGCACCTGATAGGCGCCTGCGGGCAGGATTTCAAACGCATTCTGCGCCGGGTTTGGCGACACCGTCAGGCGGCTCTGCGCCACGCCGGAAACGCCCAGCGTCACGTTGGTAAACGTGCTCGTACCCGGACAGCCGTTGGAATCCACGCTCACCGTGTAGTTGCCACTCACCGCCGGGGTATAGGTGGCGCTGGTAGCGCCTGCTATTGGCGTAGTGCTGCCGTTCAGGAACCACTTAAAGTTCGTGTAGCCCGTTGCGTTCGGCACCGTCAGCACCGCGCCGTTGTAGGCCACAGTCGGCGTAGGCAGCGGATTCACCATCACTGTGGTGGCAGCCGAAGTATCGGTGCAGCCTGCTGCGCTGGTTACGATTACGCTGTATGCGCCCGCCGTCATCGTGAGGTAATTGCTGTTGGTAGCGCCCGCTACGAGCGTTCCGCCAATCAGCCATTTGTAAGACGCGCCGGCCGTTGTAGCCGCCATCAATATCACGCTGTCGCCAGCGCAAAACGTAGTGGAGGAAGCAGCAGAAACAGTAGCCGCAGGCAGCGGATTTGCCATCAGGGTAGTAACCGCTGATGTATCGGCGCAGGTGCCTGCATTGGTAATAATCACTGCGTAGTTGCCTCCGCCGGTTGTGATCAGCGTGCTGTCCATCGCGCCGGGGATTGGGTTGCCGTTCAGCGTCCACTGATAAGAGAGAAAATTGAAGCCGGTTCCGGTTCCGTGCATCGCCATCAGCGTCAGGCTGGTGCCTGCGCAGAAAGGAATGGGCACGTTGGCGGCAATCGTTGCCGTTGGGGTGCGGTGCACCGTCACCTGCGCCGGGGCAGAAGTATCGCCGCAGGTTCCGTTGGTAATAATAACCGAGTAGCTGCCTGCGTTTGTTACGGTCAGCGTGCTGTCTATGGAGTTGGAAATCGGGTTGCCGTTCAGGTTCCACTGGTAGGTCAGGGCCGTAAAGCCGGGGCCTGCGCCGTGCATCGCCATCAGCTTTACGCTGTCGCCGAGGCAAAAGGAAAGAGGCGTGTTGGCGGCAATGGTAGCGTTGGGAATGCGGTACACCGTCACCAGGATAGGAGCAGAAGTATCGGTGCAGCTACCGTTGGTCACATACACGCGGAACTGGCCGTTGTTGCGGGCATAAATGGAAGCGCCGTTGGCGCCATTAATCGGCGCGCCGTTGCGGAACCACTGATAGGTTACGCCCGATACGCCCGTTGCGTTCAGCATCACCGAATCGCCCTGGCAGAAGGTAGTGTTTCCGGCAGCCGTAACCGTAACGTTCACCGAAGGGTTCACCGTTACCGGAATGGCGTTGGAAGTAGCCGAGCATCCGCCGTTGGCCACTTGCACCGTGTAGCTGCCGCTCGTAGTAACAGTATAGGTCGTGTCGGTTGCGCCCGCGATGGCCGTTGTGCCGTCATACCATTGGAAGGCATAGCCCGTGCCCGTGTCGGCCTTCAGGATTACGCTATCGCCGGAGCAAAAAGTAGTCATTCCCAGCGCCGTTGCCGCAGCCGAAACCGTAGCCGTGCTGGTAACCGTTGCCGAAGTGGTTGCCGTGCAGCCCGAAGCGTTCACCACAACAGTGTAGGTTCCGGCTGAAACGTTGGTGAGGTTCGGGGTAGAAGCCGTGAAACCGTTGGCGCCCGTCCAGAAATAAGAGCTAACCGGGCTGCCGCCGGTAACCGTAAGCGTTACGCTGCCGTTTCCGCTACAGGATACAGGCGTAGTGGTGGTGGAAAGCGTCGGCGAGGTGCAGGCCACGGAAGATTTGGGCGAGAAAGCCACGCCGCCATATCGGGTGTTCAGCGGTGCGGTAGCTAGGGTGGTCCAAGTGTTCGCCATTCCCGAAGCATAGCCCGAGTCTGTCACCATCACCAGCCGGTTGTCGGTGGTTGTGGCGTAGAGTTCAGGATGCGCGGCAGACCAGTCCACAATCAATCCGCGCGCACCTGCGCCTACGACCAGCGTATCGGCTACCGTCCAGGTGCCGCCCGTCAGCACCCACTTCTGAATGCCGCCGCCTGCCACAGCGCGGGCATCGGCTATGTAGACAATGGTCTCCGCAGCATTGACAGCAAAGTCAAAAGGAGAGGAACCCGTTCCGGTGGGGATAATCAGCGTTTCGGTAACGCCCGCCGTCATGGGCATACCCGCAATTTTGGAGATGCCCAGCGTGGCACTGGAGCCAGAGCTGAAGTAGAGGTTGCCGTTAAAGGTTTGGATGGAGCGGATGTTCTGCGCCGTTGTTCCCAAAGACGCTGCGGTCATGGTGTTGCCCAGATATTGCACGCCGCTGTTGGCGCCTATGGCCCAGTAGTCGTCGCCCGTGCCGCTCACAGCGCTGCGAATGTTGTTGCCGTTGAAAAACTGCGTAGCAGATGCGCGGCCTGCCACGCCGCTGATGCCCACCGTGTCCACCACGCGAGGGATAACGTTGCTGGCCGAGCCGGGCAGCGCAAAAGTGTTGGTAACCGAAGTATCGTAGCCTGCAAAAGTCAGGCGGGAGCTGTCTGCCGAAAGCGTCATCAGCCCTTCACTCGTAGCCCTGCCGGAAATCACCAGCCGTGTGGGGCCGGTCTGGGGAACCATCACCGTGCTCACGGGCGTTGCCTGCGCCGCAGTGGTGCGCAAGAACTCCTGAAGCATCACCGGGTTGCCGGTGGTGGCCAGCGTGTCCACGCCATTTCCTACCTGCAACACCACTACGTTTCCGGGGGTCAGTTGGGCCGTTGCCGGGAGCGCCGCACCTGCCACACCCGCAGCGAGCGCCAGCCCCTTGAGGGCGTTTATGTATTTCTTCATCATAGAAAGGATTTTTGCAAAGCTATTTGGCGTTGCCCACACTTTCAACCCCTTAACCGAAACTTCTTTTTGCGCGGGCCTTCTCCTACACGAGAAAGCCGCTGTGCTTTCCAACACAACGGCTTTCCTGCCTCATAAATCCAGTCCTATCTACAGCACGACGCAGGCACTTTTCACCACCGACACCAGCCGGATGGCGTCAAAAATGCGCGCTTCCGTTGCGCCATGCGCCTTCACGCTTTCCTCGTGGCTTTGCACACAGCGCTCGCAGCCGTTGAGCGCCGAAACACCCAGACTTACCAGCTCAAAAAACTCCTTTCCCAACACCGGATTCATCATCACGCTCATGCGCAGCCCGGCGGGCATTTTGGCGTATGTCTCGTTCGCGTGCAGATAGTGCCGGAAACGATAGAGCACGTTGTTGGCGTTCATCACCGACACGCAGGCAACGATTTCCGCCACCTCCGCCTCCGATGCACCTTCCTCGCTACAGAGCGCCGTAAAGCCTTCCGTCAGGGCCGCGTGCTTTTCGTTCACGGCAGCGGCCAGCGCCAGGAGCAACGCTTCTTTGCGGGAGATGTGGTTGCTCTTTAGCACGGCAGCCAGGTTCAGTTTCAGGTCTTTCAAGGCGCGGCTGTCCACGGCGGCCAGTGCTTCAGAAGGAAGCGTAGCAGGCGCGTCGGTAATGCGCAGGTCGGTGTGCAGGGAATGCAGGGTTTCGTTTGTCAGGGACATAAGTTGAAGGAAAGGTTAGGGAGGGAAAACGACAAAGCTGCCTACCTTTTTACCGGCAGGCAGCTTTGTCGTGGAAATAGCAGTGGATTAAGCCGTCTCGGCGGCCAGTTTGCTGGTCAAAGTCTCTTCGCCTTTCTGCCAGTTGCAAGGGCAAAGCTCGTCGGTTTGCAGGGCATCCAGCACGCGCAGCACTTCCTGCACATTGCGGCCCACGGCGAGGTCGTTTACGTTCACCCAGCGCACAATACCATCGTTGTCAATGATGAATGTTGCACGATAAGCTACGCGCTCGTCGGCGTTGAGGATGCCCAGCTCTTCGGCAAGGCTTTTGGACGTATCGGCCAGCATGGGCAGGCGCAGCCCTTTAAGGTCTTTATGGTCGTTGCGCCATGCCAGGTGCACAAATTCGCTGTCGGTAGAAGCGCCAATCAGCAGCGTATCGCGGTCAGCGAAGTCGCCAAAGGCTTTGTCAAACTCCGCGATTTCGGTCGGGCATACAAAGGTGAAATCCTTTGGCCACCAGAACATCACGGCCCATTTGCCTTTGAGGTCTTCAGAAGAAAGATCGGCAAATTCTTTGCCTTTTTCCAGCGAAACAACAGCCTTCTTCTTGAATTCGGGGAAAGGCATACCCACGGTAACAAATTTTTGGTTCATAGCTTTTAAAGCGGTTTTTAGAACGCAAAGGTGCTCTTTTCCGGCTTTTTGTTTCTTCCCTATTTCTAAAGAAGCTATAGGCGGAAAGAATAGCAGCACGGAAATCTTTAAAAAATCTGTGTTACACCTGTGGAGCCATTTTTCGCTTGCGCTTTGCTTTTTCTATCCGGCAAAAAGCACCGTTCCCGATGCAAAACGCATCTTGAACGGTGCTTTTTTCTTCTTGCACGGTGCTTTTCGCATTCTTTATGAAGCACTTTGCGCCGTAAACGAAGCGGGCTGCTCCATAAACGGCGCGATTTGCTTCTTAAACGCTGCGTTTCGCTTCCTCACTGGAGCAAAACGCATCATATCGGATGCCCGGAAATCTTGGGGGGATTCCCACCCTAATATGTTCCAGAGTTAAACAGCAGGCGGTGTGCCGCCTTTTTTGCCCAGCCGATCGTATTGCACGCGCCATTTATCATAAAGCGTAACGGCCCAAGAATCGCCTTCTTTGGCGCGGTAGCGGACGTAGCGGTAGATGCGGCCCACGTCCACCCACAAATCCCAATACACCAGCACCCGCGCGCTGCGAATGAGGTTGGCGATATTGTTGAGGCTGCCTTCGCGGGGCGAAAGCAGGTTTTTGGCGGTTTCGTCCACCGCGAGGTCTGCTACGTTGACGTTAGCAGGAACGGCGCGCGTTTCCACTTTAATGTCCGACAAAACGGTACCCACAAAGCCGACGCGCTCGTTGTCCACTTTGTCGTATTCCGAGAATTCGTCGGCGGTGAGCACGTCGATGCCGCGGCTTTCAAAGAATAGCCGGATAACGTTTGTGGCGTTGTCGAGGGCAGTGGCTTCGGCGGGGGTGGCGGTGATGTTGGCAAGGTTGCCAGATGCAGAGGGCATGGGGAAAGAGGGGGTTTGGGGTGAAAAAAGTTTTTGGGTTTTGAATACTGCGGAAGGAGAAACGGAGTGGAGGTTGAGATTATTGTGTGCGGCTCAAGAAAAGCAATCGTAATCTCCTCATTGCTTGGTGAGTTTACCAGTGAAAATGGTTCCAGAACTTGTCTGGATGCGGTACAGATACAAGCCACTTGGTAAGGCAGAAAGGTTTAACTCCTGCGCTCCCGCTTGCAAAGACATAGAAGCTACCGTTCTACCCGCCAAGTCTGTTACGCTCATTTCAGCCGCGATAGTCATGCTCACGCGGATAATGCCCGTCGTCGGGTTGGGATAGACCTGCACCTGCGGCCCGGCTGTTACCACTTCCTCCACCCCCAACCCACCACACGGCGGATTAGTAGCCCCAAGCGCATAGTTGGGCATGTTCGGCGGGCCGCTTACGTTAGACCACGCCTGGCCCTGTGGCCCGTAGATAACCGGAAAACGCAGCCCGCGCGGGGTAAAGCCACTACCCGCGCCTTTCACATCCGGTGTGGCAAAATAACTCATCTGGGCGGGTCCGCCATCCCAGTTGCCTATATACAACTTACCATCCGGGCCTAAATAGGCAGTACTGTATTTCACAAATGCAGCCACAGTGGTGTCTAATCCTGCCACCTGCGCCCATTGTGTTGTAGGGTTGTTGTCCTGCAAGTCTAACTGCTGTATCTGAATGGACTGCAACACATACAAAAAGCGACCGCTGGGCGAAAACTGACAATATTCCGACAACGGCTGTGGGCCTATGGTACTGGGAACCAAAGGCACGTCGTACACCAGCGGATTGGTGAGCATTCCCAAACACCTGTCAAAATCGGCCACAAACACTTTTCCTGCCCACTGGGCCGTAGTTGCATAGCGGGTGCCATCCAGCGAAAAACACGACTGCCCTACAAGATTCCCAACCATGAACCTCGGTGCGGGAAAACGTTGGATGAAGGGGCCAAGGACGGTGTCCTGCTTAAACAGAAATTTATAGACGATATTGCTGTCAAAGCCTTGCTTCAGGAGCCACCAGTCCACCCCGTTGGCGTGGCGGCAGGCGGTCATCTGCGTGTTGCTAAGCTTTGTACCCAGCCCAACCATGTCCACTTTTCTGCGCACTACTTCACCCGCACCGCCATTGGCGTTCAGGTCCACCACATGGTACATCAGTTTATCGGCGTGGCTACTACTGAAGGTCAGATACAGTGAATCGGATTGGGATTGATTGACCAGATAATACTTTCCGTTCCCAAACGGAAGAATGATGGAAGATTGAGATGCAGCAGACGAGCCCTGTTGATCCGCATACCACGCAGAATCCACAAGGCTATCCCCGGCTTGCAGGGTGTCCAGATTGGCATTGTACAAATTCATCCCGTCTGAACACAAAATCATGTTGCCTTCATCGTCGCAAATATTGGAATGACCTAATCGCAGACTGATACCACTTAAAGAGTCGTACATGGAGGTAACTGCAATACCACTTTTGAAGTCTACCTTGTATGTTGCCCCCCCCCAAGCACCCATTGCATCCCCAAAGTATTGTTTTGGGCCTGTGCATCTGCACAGGCCCAAAGCAATACTGCTACTATCAGCAGTAATTGTTTCATGGCCGTAAATTTAAGGGATGAGAACAATTTTACCGCTCTCCATCGTCTTGCCATTGCGCAGCCAGCGGTAGTAGTACAAGCCTGCCGGTTGCCCTTTCAGGTTCACTTCGGTAATGCTGCCGGCAAGCGGAACACTCACTATCCGTTGGCCCAGCAAATTAGTGACTTCTAAATTGCCTTCCAGAACATTGCCGCCGGTAAGTGTGATTTTGAATACATCACTACCGGGGTTGGGATAGACCTGGATTTGCGGCGAAACAACCACTTCCTCCACCCCCAACCCACCACACGGCGGATTAGTAGCCCCCAGCGCATAGTTGGGCATGTTCGGCGGATCGCTTACACCCCGCCAAGGCTGACCTTGCGCATTGTAAATAACCGGGAAGCGCAGCCCGCGCGGCGTAAAGCCACAACCTGCGCCTTTCACATCCGGCGTAGCAAAATAGCTCATCTGCCCACTCAACTCGTTCCAATTACCCACATATAACCTACCATCTGCCCCCGAATAAATAGTACTATACTTCATAAAATCATTAAAGGTTGTGTCTAAACCTGCCGCATGCACCCACTGCGTGGCAACATTGTTGTCCTGTAAGTCCAACTGCTGCACATTGTAGTACTGCGCTACGTACAAAAAGCGCCCGCTGGGCGAAAACTGGCAACTCTCTGACCATTGCTCTGTAGCCGTGGGAACGTTTGGGTCGTTGGTAGAAGCTACCGGTACACCATAGACCAGCGGATTGCTGAATATTCCCGTGCAGCGGTCAAAATCAGCTACAAATATATTTTTTGCTCCCCGGCACGTCGTCGCGTAGCGTGTGCCGTCTAAACTGAAAGCCGACTGCCCATTGTGATTCAGATTAGAAAACATAGGGGCCGGGAAACGTTGGATAAAGGGACCAAGCACGGTGTCTTGCTGGAACAGAAATGTGTACACCACATTGCTGTCAAAACCTTGCTTCACCAGCCACCAGTCCTCTCCGTTGGCATGGCGGCAAGCTGTCATCTGCACCGTGCTGAGCTTCGTGCCGGGCACAACCATCTGCACTTTTTTGCGCACCACTTTTCCGGCCCCGCCATTGGCGTTCATGTCCACCACATGATACTGCAACTTATCACTGAAGCTGGTACCGGAAAGTAAGCAGAGAGAATCGGTTATGGTTTGATTAACCAGATAATATTTCCCGTTCTGAAACGGCAGAAAGATGGATGATTGGGCCAAATTAGACCCCGCCCCATTTACAGACACATAATCTACTGATTCTACCAAGGTATCCCCACCATCTAGCGTATCACAGACTGAGTTGTACAAGGTCATCCCATCTGAACACAAAATCATGTTGCCCTCATTGTCGCAAATACTGGAGTGACCTTTACCCATATAAACTCCATCTACGGAGTCGTACATGGAGGTAACAGCAACGCCGCTTTTGAAGTCCACTTTGTAGGTCGCGCCACTTCCCAGCACCCATTGCATTCCGAAATTGGCATTGCCGTTTTGGGCCTGTGCAGTTGCACAAGCCCAAAACAGCAGCACTGCCAATATTAGACGTGTCTTTTTCATGGCCGTAAATTAACGGTTAAGAATCAACTTGCCCGAAGAAATAACTACACCGCCATCGCGGCACTGGTAGTAGTACATGCCCGCAGCATTGCCCGCAAGGTTGAACTGTGCCGTACTACCGTTCAGGCTAACAGCCGTTATTTTTTGGCCCAGCAGGTTAAACACCTCCAGCACGCCGTCCTTCGGAGCTTTGCCTTTAATCTCAAGGGCAAAAACGCCTGTTCCGGGGTTCGGAGAGATAACCACTTCTTGTTGCTGTGCTATTTCGGCCAATTCCACACTGCCGTCATCGCTGCCCGGTTGAAAACTGTTCAGCAATTCGTTCCGTTCAGCTAACGGGCTTTTGCCGCCCTTGTACACCCCAACCGCATTGCAGATTTCCAGGTCGGTGTAGGTCTCGGCAGGAACCCAATAGCCGTAGAGCATCCGCGCTTTATACACTGCGCTGCCGTTTACGTAGGGACAGCTCAAGGCCAGCGAGGAAATCTGCGCACTGTCTATTTCGTTGTTCAACACCTCAAAGCCGCCGTCCAGATAGCGCATATACGCGTCGTTTATGTACTGCTCATTTTGCTCCTGCACATCGGGGGAAACAATCTGCGCATTCTCCGCCTGCGCCGCAGCCAGTCGTGCTTCCCAGACTGCCTGGTCACTCCAGACTGCCGAATCGCCCATATCCGCAAAAAGAGAGTCGGTATTCTGAATGTATCTCAGCAGCGTAGCGTCTTGCTGCGCAAAGAAAGCGGCAAACTCCGGCCTGGAAGCAAGGGCAGCCGGGTCGCGACTCAAAAGCTCGTAGAGGTCTTTGTCGGCCAGCCATTTAGACACGTCCGGAGAGAGAGAATAAACAACGGAATCCTGGGCTACCTGCAACGCAGATGCGGTATCATAAAGAGCGAGACCTCCATTGTTGGGGGGCGCTATAGTAGGCGCTCCGGGAACGTTACAGTAGGCAGATATACCGGCACTGGGATTTAGTGGGCGCAATATATACTCACTACCCGCGAATGCGGAAATGCTCTGGGGCTGATTGAGGTTAATTCCACTTGCTGTATAAATATTTGATGGCCTACGGCCAGGTCCCAGCACTTCTGTATAAACCTTCATTTGCTGCCTGGTTATTGGGTTGATATAGTAGGTACCGGAGTTAAACAGGTTGATAAAGCGGTTGTTATTGTCGTTTGCGGCGCTGCCAATATCCCCAAAAGAGCCGGGGACCGTTAGTTCGCGGAACAGCATCGCGTTCCGGTGGAAGTTAAAGCAGTTACCGGCAACCAAAGTAGGGCCGGTTCCGCAATCGCCAATCACCAGAAAGCCGTATTTGAGATAGGAAATCTGGTTTTGTTGGAGTATTAATCCCTTGCTCGCCGACATGGAGATTCCGGCCACATTTATGCTCGTAGTGGCAATAGTGAGGTTAGCGGAGATGTTATTGCTCATGTTCCCCCTTATCGTATTTTCCTGTAGGCTGGTTTGCTGGCAGTTTACGAGCGCAACACCCAAAAGCACAGAAGAAGCGTTGACCGTTTGGGAGGGGGACAGCTCAATGAGGTTTTTTCCCAACTTCACGCCGCTGCCGGTGTTCATCAGGTCAATGCCCGTGCCGCCTGTGGTAAGAATCTGAACAATGTTGCTCGTTATGTCCGCAGGGTTGGAGAATGTGGATAGCGGATACGTAAGCGAGATGCCCACCGGGTCGTTGTTGCGGCTGCCTATCGGGTAATTGTTGAAGCGCCCGGCAGCAATCGGTGTCGGTGCCGACCGGATAACGTTGCCATCAATGGTTGCCTTTACCGGTGCGCTCGGAATGTCAATACCCCGGTAAAGGTCGCTCATGCTATTACTTAAAAACTTGTATGTGTTTTTGTCCGGGCTGGCCATGGAGAAGCCCCATACGCCCTGCCTTTGGCCCACAACCTTGGTGTTGCTGACGGTTACCGAAAGATTGGTAGCAGTTACCGCCTTCTCGCAGTTGAAAATGCCCGAGCCATTGACGCCGATAGTGTTGATTTCCATAAGGCTTTTTACGTTGTTGACGGGGCTGTTGTTAATGAGGAATACAGCCGTGCCCACCGCATCGGCATACACGTTGGTAACGCCACCCCGGCCATTGGGTTGCCCGTATTGGCCGCCGTAGATATTGCGGAAGACGTTGTTAATCAACTTATAGTCGATGGCAACGACACTGGGGATGTTGTCTATGAAGATTTTTACACCTGTTTGCAGGTTGTCAAAAGTATTGCTGGGCATTGTGCTTGTCCCGTTTATCCCGATGGGCAGCTTTTGGCAGTTCTGAGCATCGATACCCACGAATCCAATCTGTCCGGCGAGTGGCGGAAGCAGGCTGGCAGAAGCAGTGATAAACGTATTGCCGTCGATGAGGAGATTGTGCGCAAGCGTGTTGCCCGAAAGCTGAATGCCATAACGATTGTCCACAAACTGGTTTCCGGTAAAGGTGGCGGGTTTATCGCCATTCACCTGCACTCCCGTGTTCATGTCCCGGAGGGTACTGTTGGTGATGGTAATGCTGCCTGGGTTGGGGAGTGTGGTGGGGAGTGTGTTAATGCCTGTCCACATGTTTCCACAACCCGCCCGCAACTGCGAGTTATTGATGGTTAGCGAAGCACCGTTATTCACTTCCATACCCGAAAAGCCGGCGGATGGCGTCGGCGGAACGGCAAAGCGGATAACGCAGTTGCTGAAGATAATGTCGCGGTCTACTATAAATTTGCCTTCGACGATGATGGGCGAGGGAAAGGTAACGGTCGTATTAGTAGTGGGAAGGCTATTTATCGTGTTATAGTAAGTAAGCAGGGAAGAGGCATTTGCAGGGAGCCTGTTGCCACTGGCGTCGTTACCGCTTGTCTTAAAATAACCGCCGCAGATGCAGCCGTTGGGTCACAAACTGCAGGAAGTTGGCTCCACGTAGGCCCCGCTAGCATCAGCATTATCAGCCCAAACAGACTTAGCCTAAAGCCCCACCCTACATGGAGGGCAAAATTTGTGTGTTGTGCGTTCCCCGAACGCGAAGTAAAGTGTTTCACAAAAAAGACGGTTTTAAGTCCGCAACAAAGGAACAAGCTTTAACAAGCGGTTTTCAAGTGGTTTTTACGCGATCTTGTTGCGGTTTTTACGTGATTTTTTCTGCGTAAAAACCGCAACTCCGCCAACGTAAAAACTGCAAAGGCGATTGGGCTATTTTCCGGGAATGGATTTCCGTCTGCCTCTTAATTCTTCAGGTACTTTGCAAACTTGGTGAGCATTACAGCCACCATCGCGCGGGCGCTGGAAGTGTGGGTTTTGTCGTGCAACTGCTGTCGGTAGGCCTCTACGGTGCGCTCGCTTCTACACACTATTTTGGCAATTTCCTTGTTGCTTTTATCCTCGCAGATAAGCCGGAAAATCTCTATCTCCAGCGCGTTGAACAAAGGCTCCACAGGTGCCATTTTGAGGTGGCGCGTCGCATCGCGCTGCATACCCGGCTTCACCCAAGTATTACAGTGCAAGTCGTCGTTGCTAATGGCTTTGTAATACTCTTCCTTCGTGGCATCGGAGCCTAATATCGCCATAGCGCCGCTCGCAATTAAGGGAACCGGGTTCAGGCTCTTGGTTCGCGTCGGCGCGTCGATAAGGATGCGCAGGTCGGGTTGCACCAATAACAATGTCTCTATGCTTGCGGCAAGCTCCTCGTCTTCTGCTGCTCCTTTCGCTGCATTGGGCAAATGCCGGTTTATCACCACCGCTTTTACGCCGGCCAAAGGCAAGGCAGCAAGCAGATCTGCAAAAGAGTAGAACTTGCCTGCACAAGTCAGATGCTTGTAGCCGTTGAGTAACGTCTCCAAGGAATGAAGTGCCAGCCGGCTTTCATGCGCCAGGAAATATAGAGTACGTTCCATAAAGCCGCAAACTGCGTATTTCCACAAAGTAAGTTTTGAACCATGCACTTTTGCAACTGTGTAAAGACGCAGTTTTTATTTTGAGACGCAGTTGTTAAGTACATCTTCAAAATCCTGTGGGACTTCGCAGTGGTACAGTCTTATCCGAGCGAAAAAAGGGCTTAGAGCCTACCCTAAAACATGTTAGCAAGGCTCAATAAATCACCTGTCTGTAAGGGTAAAATAAGCGCATATGCGCTCACCAAAACCAAAAAGCCCCTTCTTTGCAGAAGAGGCTTTTTAAAAACTATTCGTCCAAAAATTAGTCCGGCTTCTTGCCGTCCAGAAACGTATTAATCGTTTGCACAGCCGCCGGGCCGCCCTGCTGCTCCGGGTTGTTATAGCCCACGCCGTAGCCGCTCAGGGTTTTTTCATCTTCCGGTGTACCATCGGCTTTGGTGCGGCGCATATAGGCGGGCACATTCTCTACATCGTCGTTGGCTTCTCCGCTTTTCACGTTAAAAGAAAGGCGGCGCAGGCGCTCGGCGCGCTCTTCCAATGCGCGCTTTTGCTCTTCAAACTGGCGTTGCTCTTCTGTCTCTTCCGCGCTGCGCGGTTGGCCGCCAAATGTGGTTTCCGGCTCCGCTTCCTTGGTCACCAGGCGCAGGGCCGGTGCGGCAGGCTCTTCCACAATTCTCGTTTCCGAACCGGGCTGCGGGGCCGCTGCCTGCGGGTTTCCAAAAGATGCGCGGGCGGGAGCCACCGTCTGAACCGGCGACTGCGGCATTCCGCCAAAAGGTTGCTGGGGTTGTGCAGGCGCGGGCGCTATCGGCGTTGTGGCAGGCTGCGGCATTCCGTTGGCGTAAAAAGACTGCGCCACTTGCGGCTGTTCCTGCCCTTGCGAAGCGGTCTGTGAGCGGAACGGATTGTCGCCGATAGAACCCACCACGCGGCGTCCGTCGTCATTGCTGCCAGTGGATGCTTTAGGAGCGGGCTTCGCTTCGTAGCGCACTTCCTTGTGCTGAAAACCGGTGGCAATAATCGTCACCGCTACCCGGTCTTCCAGTACTTCGTCGTGGCCCATACCCAGAATCACATCGCAGTTCTCGCCCGCTTGTTGCTGTACGTAGGCGTTGATGGCGTCCAGTTCGTCCAGCGTGTGTTCGTGCTCGCCCGGCGCAGAGGTTACGTTCAGCAAAATCCACTTCGCGCCCCGGATGTCAGAGTCGTTCAAGAGCGGCGAGCTAAGCGCGGATTCCACCGCCACCAGCGCGCGGTTTTCACCACTTGCAGACGCGTGACCCAAGATGGCAACGCCGCCGTTTTTCATCACCGTGCTTACGTCGGCAAAATCCACGTTGGCGCGGCCCGTAGTGGTAATCACTTCGGTAATACACTTCGTCGCCGTGGCCAAAACGTCGTCGGCTTTGGAGAACGCTTCGGTGAATTTAAAAGAGCCAAACTGCTGCCGCAATTTGTCGTTAGAAATAATCAGAATGGTGTCCACCTGCTCGCGCAAACGGTCAATGCCTTCCTTCGCCTGCTTCATGCGGCGCGGGCCTTCGTGGGTAAACGGCGTGGTCACAATGCCCACCGTCAGGATGCCCAGTTCGCGGCAAAGACGCGCTACAACCGGCGCGCCGCCCGTGCCTGTTCCGCCGCCCATACCGGCAGTTACAAAAGCCATTTTCGCGCCCGTCTTCAGCATCTTGGCAATGTCTTCCTCGCTTTCTTCGGATGCCTGCATCCCGATTTCCGGGTTGGCACCCGCGCCGAGGCCCTGCGTCAGGTGTGGCCCAAGCTGGATTTTATTCGGCACCGGCGACTCAGCCAATGCCTGCGAATCGGTGTTGCAAATGATAAAGTCCACCCCGTTCACGCCCGTGGTGTACATGTAATTGATGGCGTTGCCGCCGCCGCCGCCCACACCAATAATCTTGATGATGGAGTTCTGGGGTTTAGAGGGATCTGAAGCGTTCATGGGATACTTGGGAAGGATTTGTTCGGAAGGAAAATAAGGGGTCGGGAAAGCAAAGATTTCCGGGCCTTAGCGCGTGCAAAGGTGCAGGCTGTCGCTGATTTAAGGAAGGTTTTTTTGCTTCTTTAGGGAGAAGGAAAAAGCGGGAGATTACAGTTCGCGATCCGGCTCTTCTTCAAACAGCTTCATGATGCGCTCCTTCATGCCGTCAAACAGCTTTTTGAAGCGCTCTTTGCGTTTGCCCGCGTGCAGGATGCTGTCGGGCAGCGGATCCATATACAGGTCGCTGTCGTCCATCATGTTTGCGGGCGGCGGAATAATGATGGTGTCGGAAGCGCCTGCCGGTGTGGCATCGCTGAGGAAGCGTGGACGACCTGTTTCGAGGTCATAGTAACCGCGCAGAATCAGGCCGATGCACGTAGCGTATTTCGGGTTGTTCACCTTGTCGGCATGTGCGCCCGCAAGGTGTTCGCCGGTATAGCCCATGCGCGTCGTGAGGCCGGTTTTGTACTCCGTAAGCTGAATCAGGTGCTTCAACTGCGCGCCGCCGCCCGTCAGAATCAATCCGCCATAAAGCTTCTTGTCCAGGTCCACCTGCTTCAGGTGATAGACCACGTAATCCAGAATCTCGTCCATGCGCGCCTGAATAATGTGGGCCAGCATTTTCACGGAAATCTCCTTGGGCGGCAGTCCGCGCAGCCCTGGAATTTCAATAAAATCGCGCTCGCTCGCTTCGTCAGCAATCGCCACGCCATACTGCGTTTTCAGCAGTTCCGCGTAGGTGCGCAACACGCCCAAGCCGCTGCGGATATCCTGCGTCACGTTCACGCCCGCGTAGGGAATCACGGCAGTATGCTTCAACATGCCGTCGTAGAAAACAGCCATATCCGTCGTACCGCCGCCGATGTCCACAATCGCCACGCCCGCTTCCAAGTCCTCATCGCTCATCACCGCAGCTGCAGAAGCGAGCGGTTGCAAAACAAGGTCTTTGGCTACAAGGCGGCTTTTGTCCACACACCGCTGAATGTTGCGAATCGCGTTGCGGTCAGCGGTAATCACGTGGAAGTTCGCGCCGATCTTCACGCCGCTCATGCCAATCGGGTCGGTCACATAAGGCGTGGCGTCCACCGTGTATTCCTGCGGGATAATGTCAATAATCCGGTCGCCCGCCGGGATGTATGTTTTGTGCTGGTCGCGAATCAGCAGGTCAATGTCTTCCTTGCTGATTTCTTCTTCCACATTGGTGCGCACCCGGTCGCCGCGCGTTTGCAGGCTTTTGATGTGCTGCCCGGCAATGCCCACGTACACCTCGCGGATGTCCAGTTCGGGATTGCTTTCAATGCAGCGGCTGACGGCCAGTTCAATAGACTGGATGCACTGCTCAATATTCATCACCACGCCGTGGTTTACGCCCGCGCTTTCGGCCTCGCCAAAGCCGAGGAGGTCCAGCTTACCAAACTCGTTTTTGCGCCCGGCGATGGCAACGATTTTGGTGGTTCCGATGTCAAGGCCAACGATGACGGGTTTGGAATTGCGGGGCATGAGCAGATCGCTTTGGAGGGAAGTGGGGAAAGAAGAGAGAAGAGAAGAGGTTGTGGAATTCATGGGGAGAAGGGAAGGTTTAGGGACGCCCGGTTTTCTGTTTTGGAGCAGCATGTTGGGCGGGAATTTTAGAAGAATTTTTTCGGGCAGCGGGCTGCGAAGTTGCAGTTGGTCTGGGCTTTTGCGGTGGCGGTTTGGAAGGGAAAGCAGCCGTTGTTTTCCGAATGATTTTGGGCGGTGCCGCGTTGGCTGAAAGCCCGCTTTTTTTCGGGCCGGAAACCGTGTCGGGAATGTCTTCCTTCACAATAGTTTTCACCCAGTTCATGTTGCTCAGCGCCCTGTCCGTCGGCGGCTTCCACGGCAAGGAAGGTGAGGCCACCACTTGATTGTTATAGCGCGCATCCAGCACTGTGTATCTGTCCCAGCCAATGCGGTTCAGCACATTGCGGTAAAACAGAAAAAGCGTGTGCAGCTTCGCATCAATATGGGACGTGTCGCCAATCAGTGCGCGGTGGTTTCCCAAAACCGGAATCAGTTCAAATTCGCCGTCGGGGCGCACCACAATTTCTTCCACGCCTTGCTTCCAGAACGGGTCGGCACCAAGCTTTCCGGCTACGCACAAAATCTTTTCCTGCACTGCTTTTTTCGCCGTGCTGTCCAGCATGTGCGGCACACCGGTCACCACAGGCGCGTAATACACAAAGTCTTCCGAGAGCGGCAGTTGTTGCAGCGCCGTATCTAAATAATAAGAGTCGCCCGACGTCTCAAAAACGCGCACAAAGGGAATGCGCTGCGTCACCTGCACGTGCAGCACCCGGCGGTGATCCACATACACCTGCGCCGATTGCACCCACGGATTGCTGAGCGCAATATTTTCCAGCCGGTGCACGTCGGCCTTGCCCATTGTGAGCGCCGAAGGCGAAAGGTGGCGCCGCGTAAACAGCATTTCCTTCAGGCTTTGCCGGTTCAGAAAACCCGCTTCCTGCGCGTTCACCACGCGGATGTCCACGCCGCGCAACCGCTGCGCCTCTTGTTGGTGCGTCGCGCTGCTGACGGCCACAGCAAGACCCGTCACACCCACTGCCGTAAGCAGAAAGCGCAACACCTTGCGGGCAGAAAGATTGCGGTAGGCAGCCATTTTTTAGGCGGGTTGAAAGGTGTTTTTAAGTATGGAAACGAGCGCGTCAATGTCGCCCGCACCGGCAGTGATAAAAAGTTCAGGCTGCGCGCGGCGTACAAATTCCGTCAGGCCGTCTTTGGAAAGCAGCGTCACCGGCGTAGTCATTTTTTCCGCAATCAGAGAAGATGTAACGCCTTCCATAGGCAGCTCGCGCGCCGGATAAATCGGCAGGAGCAGCACCTCGTCAGCCATATCTAAAGCCTCGGCAAAATCCTGCGCAAAATCGCGGGTGCGGGAAAAAAGATGCGGCTGAAAAGCCACCACGCAACGCCGATTGGAGAAAAGTTTTTTCGCACTTCCAATCAGGGCGCGAAGCTCTTCCGGGTGGTGTGCGTAGTCATCAATATAAACGTGTGCCTCGTTGCGCACCACGTACTCAAACCGGCGACGGATGCCTTTGAATTTCGGGAAAGCGGCAACAATTGCTTCGGGCTTCACGCCGAGGTGCAAAGCCGCTGCCGTAGCCGCAACCGCGTTCTCTACATTGTGCATTCCACCCAAAGGCAAGTGAATATCGGAGACCATTCCGAGCTTTCCGCACACGTCAAAAGTGTAGGTGCCTTCGTGCTGCACAATGTTCTGCGCATACACGTCCGCCGCGTCGTTTTGCAGGCTGTATGTCCTCTGGGTTTCCGCCGTGAAACGCTTCGCCAGCGATAAGCCGTATTTGTACAAAAGCAGCCCGCCAGGCTTAATATTTCCGGTATACGTCGCGAAGGCAGTTTCCAATTCTTCGTGCGTGCCGTAGATGTCTAGGTGGTCGGCATCGGTAGAAGTCAGCAGCGCAAGGTCAGGATGCAGTTTCAGGAAAGAGCGGTCGTATTCGTCAGCTTCAATCACCGCCGTGGGCGTGAGGCTGCTCCAATAATTCGTGTTGTAGTTGAGGGAAATGCCGCCCAGAAAAGCGTTGCAGCCATAGCCCGTTTCGCGCAGCAAAAACGCAATCATCGTGGAAATAGTTGTCTTGCCGTGCGTGCCTGCAACGGTTACGGCTTCCAGACTTTGCGTAATCCACTGCAAGGCGTCGCTACGCTTTACTACGTTGTAGCCGTTAGCGCGGTACCACGTGATCTCCTTTTGCGTTTCAGGAATGGCGGGCGTGTAAATCACCAGTTCGGCTTCTTTATCCAGCAACTCCAAACTGTCCTCAAAATGAATCTCAATGCCTTCTTTCTGCAGCATATCCGTGAGCGGCGTGGACGTGCGGTCATAACCACTTACGGCCACGCCGTGCGAATGGAAATACCGCGCAATCGCCGACATACCAATGCCGCCGATGCCTACGAAATAAACCCTTTTGAGCGTTGCGATATTCATGTTGCAGAAGCGGTTTTTAGGTTTACAAGAAGGATGATTTTCTCCGCAATCCGCGCGTCAGCATCCCGTACCGCCATTGCATTTAGCGCGCTGCGCATCTCTGCTTTCTCGCTTTCGTTTTGTAGCAGAGAAAGGATTTGCGGCAGCAGTTCTTCGCGGGCTTTGTCGTCTGCAATCATGCAAGCCGCACCCTTCTCCACCAGCGAGCGCGCGTTGCTCGTTTGGTGGTCTTCCGCTGCAAAAGGATATGGCACAAAAATCACCGGCTTCGCTGCGATGCACAGTTCCGCAATTGCCAGCGCGCCCGCGCGGCTCACCACCATATCGGCAGCAGCGTAAGCGGCGTCCATTTCCCGGATAAATTCCTTCACCACTACTTTTCCTTCAAAAGCTTTCGCCATCGTAAAGGCGCTGGTGTAGCCCGATTTCCCAGTCTGCCAAAGCACCTGCACGTCCCGCTTCACCAGCGCCGGAAGCGCAGCTTTCATAGCCTCGTTTACCGCGCGCGCGCCAAGACTTCCGCCCACTACAAGCAAGGTTGTTTTCTGCGGAGAAAGGCCAAAATGCACACACGCTTCTTCGTGGGAAATGCGGGCGTCAGTAATCATTTTGCGCACGGGATTTCCGGTCAGCGTTACTTTTTCTGCCGGAAAAAAAGCGTCCATTTTTTCGTAGGCCACGCAAACCGCTTTCGCCTTTTTGCCGAGGATTTTGTTGGATTTTCCGGCGTAGGAATTCTGCTCCTGCACCACTGTGGAAATGCCCATCATCTGCGCCGTCCGTAAGACCGGGAAAGACGCGTATCCACCCACACCAACTACAACCTGAGGCCGGAAATCTTTCAAAATCTGGCGGGCATCCCACAAACTTTTCACCAGCTTAAACGGCAGAAGCAAGTTCTTCAATAAGCTGCTCCGGTTGAATCCGGCAATGTCCAACCCAATGATGCGGAAGCCTTCCTGCGGCACCTTTTCCATCTCCATTTTTCCCTTCGCGCCCACGAATAAAAGCTCTGTGCCCGGCGCCATCCGTTGCAAAGCATGACCTATCGCCACCGCCGGAAAGATGTGCCCGCCGGTGCCGCCGCCTGCTATGATGATGCGTAAAGGATTCATGGGTTTCGTGTAGGGGCTGCCCTATGTGGCTGCCGTTTTGTTTTTGGAAAAATGGTTTATGCCGCCGTTGCAGCTTGTTGTGGTTTTTTAGGTTTCATGGTTACGGTTTCGGGTAAGGCTTCCGGCTTCGGCGCGTCTTCGGGAAGTGCTCTGGAGCGGCCTTCCTCTTCATCCACATAGCGGCTCACGCTCAAGACAATACCAATCGCCAGCGACGTAAACCAGATAGAGGAACCACCCATACTTACGAGTGGCAGTGTAAGGCCGGTGGTCGGTACAAGGTGTACCACAACCGCCATATTCAGCATCGCCTGAAACACAAGCGTGATGCTCAGCCCCACCGCCAGAAACGCGCCAAAGGCATACGGACAGCGCCGGAAAATCAGGATGCTGCGCCAAAGAAAAATCAGGTACAGCGCCACCATCGCCGCGCCGCCGAGCAGGCCGTATTCCTCAATAATGATAGAGTAAATCCAATCGGAGTACGGGTGGGGAACGAAGTTTCGTTGCAAGGAATTTCCGGGGCCACGGCCAATCAGCCCGCCGTTTGCGATAGCGATTTTGCCTTGCTCCATCTGGAAATTATCGTCCTTAGAAGTCTCGGCATCTTCTTTCCCCATGAAGTTCGCGATGCGCTTTTCCCACGTCGCGGCGCGGCCCATGCCGGTAGCTTTGGAGATGCCATACACGCAGCCCATAAGAACTACTCCGGCGGCAGCGAGCAACAGAATGTGCTTGATTTGAACGCGGCCAATGTAAAACAGAATGCAGCAGGTCATGCCCAGCATCAGCGCCGTGGAAAGATTGGCCGGAGCAATCAAAACACACACCGCCAGCACCGGAACCAGCACCGGAACAAAGCCTTCTTTCAGCTTTTTAATGCGATCTTGCCGACTGCTGAGCAGTCGCGCCAGAAACATAAACAATGCCAGTTTGGCAAGGTCGGACGTCTGGAAAGTGACGTTGATAACCGGCAGCCGAATCCAGCGCGAGCCGTCGTTGAGCGATGCACCAAATACGAGCGTGTACAGCAACAGCGGCAAACTGATTCCAAAAAGGATGACCGCCCAGCGCGCAAACCGGGTGTAATTGACGCGGTGAACGAGGTAGATAAGCAGTACGCCGACTCCGAGAAAAAACACCTGCTTCTTCATGTAGAAATCTGCGTTTTTGTCCATGCGGTAGGCCAACGAGCCGGTGGAACTGAATACAGCCAGCAAGCTCACGAGGCTGAGTAATAGCACGACGGCCCAAATAATTTTATCGCCTTTCACCCGGCGCAGGTATTGGTCTAGCAGTTGCATAGCCTAAGCGGGTTGAATGATTTTAGAAGAGAGCTGAAGCACCGCATTGCGGAATTGTCGCCCACGGTCTTCGTAGTTTTTAAAGAGGTCAAAAGAGGCACAGGCCGGGGAAAGCAGCACCACGTCGCCCGCTGTTGCCAGCGACAAAGACGCTTCCACCGCCGCTGTCGCACTTTGCGTTTCCACCACGGGAATATTGAGATTTCCGAAGACCGAATGAATCGGCGTGTTGTCAATTCCCAAGCACACAATCGCTTTCACTTTCCCGGAAACCAGTGCGTGAATCTGGCTGTAATCGTTGCCTTTATCTTGCCCGCCGAGAATTAAAATCGTGGGCGCGTCCATGCTGTCCAACGCATACCAAACGGAGTCCACGTTAGTTGCTTTGGAGTCGTTGATAAAACGCACACCGTTGATTTCGCCCACATTCTCCAAGCGGTGCGGCAGGCCTTCAAAAGTTTGCAGTCCGCCCAAAATATGTTCCGGCGACACGCCCGCGAGCAACGCCGCGAGAGAAGCCGCGAGGCAATTCGCTTCGTTGTGACGACCTTTTAGCGGGAGATTTTTTACGGGAATGGAAAGACTTTTCCCCGCCGCTTCTATGTGCAGAACATCGCCGTTTTTGCAGGCAGAAATGCCTTCGCCGCAATTTTTTTCCACGCTAAAATACAGCGTTTGCGCGCCGGAAGCATCGGCTTCCAATGCCGCTTTCAATCCTTTATCGTCGGCGTTCAAAAGGAGGAAATCTCCTCCATCCTGATTCTCGGTGATGCGCATTTTCGCCGCCGCATATTTCTCAAAAGAATACTCGTAGCGGTCAAGGTGGTCGGGCGTGATGTTGAGGACAACAGCGATGTGCGGACGGAACTGCGCGATGTCGTCCAACTGAAAAGAGCTTATTTCCAGTGCATACCAATCAGTTGGCTTTTCGGCTATTTGGCGCGCGAGGCTGTAACCGATATTTCCCGTAAGGCTCACGTTCAATCCGCCGGTTTTCAAAAGGTGGAAAGCCAGTTTTGTTGTTGTGCTTTTTCCGTTAGACCCGGTAATGGCGATGATGCAGGAATCACCGATATAACGCGCTGCAAATTCTATTTCTGAAATCAGGGGAACACCCGCCGCAATCAATCTTTGAACCGCTGGCGCAGTAGATGGAATTCCCGGACTTTTTACTACCAGCGATACGCTCTCAAAAGCTCTTTCGCTGTGTCCGCCTTCCTCAAAAGTAATCCCTGCCGATTCCAGTTCCTTCCGATAACCCGCACCGATTGCGCCGCCATCAGACACAAGAACGTCCCAGCCTTCTTTTTTAGCAAGAAGTGCCGCACCTACGCCGGATTCGCCAGCGCCGAGAATCAGCAATTTCTGAGAGAGTGCCATTTTAGGAGTTAGGAGGTTTGAATTGGTGGGTGTTTGAATTTTGGCTTTTGGACTCTGGCCTTTGGCCGCTACTGAAGTTTGAGTGTTACAATGGAAAGAATGGAAAGCAGAATCGCCACAATCCAGAAGCGGGTAACGATTTTGCTTTCGTGGTAGCCCAGCTTTTGGTAGTGGTGGTGCAGGGGCGACATCAGCAGAATGCGCCGCCCTTCGCCGTACTTTTTCTTCGTGTACTTGAAGTAGGAAACCTGCATCAAAACGCTTAGATTTTCCGCTAGAAAAATGCCGCAGATAATGGGAATCAAAAGTTCTTTCCGAACGATAATTGCCAGCGAGGCAATGATGCCGCCCAGTGCCAGAGAGCCGGTATCGCCCATAAAAACCTGCGCCGGATACGCATTGTACCAAAGGAATCCTACACAAGCTCCCACGAAAGCGCCAATGAAAATGCTCAGTTCACCGAGGTTCGGAATGTGCATGATGCCGAGGTAATTGGCGAAAATGTAGTTGCCACTTACGTATGCAAACACGCCAAGACAAATGCCTGCAATTGCCGAAACACCCGCCGCCAATCCGTCCACGCCATCGGTCATATTAGCCCCATTACTCACCGCTACGATGATGAACGTGACGAAGAGAATATAGATAAACGGCGTGGCGATTTCCACCGCCTTCTCGCCAAAAATCCGTGCAATACCAGCGTAGTGTAGCTCATGGTCTTTCACGAAAGGAACGGTTGTGGTGGCAGAGCGCACCCGCACATAGCGGTGTTGGTTACCCTCGCCATCAAGGCGTGTGCGTACACCCGGCTCTACCTTATCCACGGCATAGTGTACCGGCTCTTGGCCATTGGTTACGTCGCGGCTCACCACCACGTAGTTGTTGTAGTACATCGTGAGGCCCACGATGATGCCCAGCCCTACTTGCCCCAGAATTTTGAAGCGCCCGGAAAGACCTTCTTTGTTCTTTTTAAAGACCTTGATGTAGTCATCCAGAAAGCCCACCAGCCCCAGCCAGATAGTGGAGATAATCATCAGCATCACATACACATTCAGCACCCGCGCCAAGAGGAGCGTTGGAATCAGAATGGCTGCGAGGATGATAAGTCCACCCATTGTAGGTGTTCCCTGCTTTTGCGCTTCGCCTTGCAGGCCGAGGTCGCGCACGGTTTCGCCAATCTGCTTGCGGCGGATAAAAGCGATGATGCGCTTGCCGAAAATCATCGAGATGACCAGCGAGAGAATGACGGCCAGTGCGGTTCGGAAGGTGATGTAGTAGAACACCCCTGCGCCGAAAAGTCCGGTCGTTTGGCGGAGGTAAGTGAACAGATAATACAGCACGGGAGGGAGAAGAAATTTGGGAAAAAGAGAGAAGAGAGAGTAGAGAACTAGAGAGAGAGTTCTTCAAAAGTTTGAGCCAGAATCCGGCGGTCGTCAAACGGATGCTTTACGCCCGCAATCTCCTGATAGGTCTCGTGACCTTTTCCTGCCACAAGGATAATGTCGCCTGCGCGGGCCAGCATACAGGCCGTGCGAATGGCTTCGCGGCGGTCGGCAATGCGCAGGGCTTTTCGTTTTTGCGCAGGAGAAAGCTCCCGTTCCATTTCGTCCAGAATGGCTTCGGGATTTTCGTGGCGCGGGTTGTCGCTTGTAAGGATGGCTTTGGTGCTGTGCTCGCAAGCAGCGGCAGCCATCACCGGGCGCTTGGCCGCATCGCGATTACCGCCACAACCGATGACGGTAATTACTTCCTGACCGGCAGTTTTCAGTTGGTTAATCGTTGCCAGCACGTTCAGCAGCGCGTCGGGCGTGTGGGCATAATCCACGATGCCAAGAATGCCTTTGTGTGGCGCGCGCAGGGTTTCGAAACGGCCTTGTGCGCCGCTCAAGGCGGTGAGCGCGACAAGCACAGCGGTTTTTTCTTCGCCCAGCAAAACAGCCGCGCCATACACAGCCAGCAAATTGTAAGCGTTGAACGTTCCAATCATACGGAAATGCGCTTCCTGTCCGTCCACGTTCAGCACCAGTCCGGCAATACCGTTCTCCAATACTTTCCCTTTGAAAGTCGCGGGCTCGCGCAGGCTGTATGTGCAGCGTTGCGCAGCCGTGTTTTGCAGCATTACCCCACCCCGTTTGTCGTCGGCATTAGTGAGGGCGAAAGAATCTTTTTTCAGGCCATCAAAAAAGCCTTTTTTGGCGCGGATGTATGCGTCAAAAGTTCCGTGATAATCTAAATGGTCGTGGGTGATGTTGGTGAAAATGCCACCCGCGAATTGCACTCCGGAAATGCGTTGCTGCACGACGGCGTGAGAGCTTACTTCCATAAAAGTGTGAGTGCAACCAGCATCGGCCATGCGGCGCAGAAGCGCGTGAAGCGAGATGGCATCGGGCGTGGTGTGCGTGGCAGGGACTGTCTCTTCACCGATTTTATTTTCTACCGTAGAAAGCAATCCGGCTTTATATCCCAGCGCGCTAAAAAGCTGATACAGCAAAGTCGCGCAAGTGGTTTTTCCGTTTGTTCCCGTAACGCCTACTACCCGCATTTGTGAAGACGGATGTCCGTAGAACGCGCTAGAGAGTAATCCGGCAGCTTCCGCACCGTCCTTCACCAAAACAATCGTTGCCGCTCCTTCTGCAATACCCTCCGGCAGGTTCTCGCAGAAGACAACCGACGCGCCTTGAGCGAGAGCTTTGGGAATAAAATCGTGTCCGTCCACTGCCGTTCCACGTACCGCAATAAAGCCGCTTCCCGCCCCTGCTACACGCGAGTCCATGCACAATGCTGTCACGTCCACGCCGGTGTTTCCGGTGTGGATGCGGGCATCCGGCAAGAAGAGGAGCAGATCTTTAAGAAGCATAAAGAAGTTCGGCGGGTCAGGATTGGAGTTGAAGAATGATGGTTTGGCCTTTCACGGCAGGCATACCAGGTAGTAAGGATTGTGCTTGCACACGTCCGCTGCCTTGAATTTGTACATTGAGACCTTGTTTTTCCAAGAGATACACGGCGTCACGCAGGCCCATGTCCACCACGTCGGGAATCAGACCTCTCTGTAAAATTCTTTTCACTGGCGCGTGACGGTTCAGCGAGTCAGTACCCATAGCCACCATCTCATCTTTACCCGCACCGAGCGCCGCTTTCCGACCCAGCACGTTCATCAGTTTGGCGACGTTGGCGGCAGTTGTAGGGCGGGAAATCAATCTGCCATCATCCACGCGCGCAAAGGAATCTAATGGGCCAGCCCATGAGCCGAGGTCGGACGCAAAAATCTTGTCGGCCACCATCCGGAAAACCGGGGCCGACAGCGCGCCGCCGTAGTATGTCCGCGCGTTGGGCCGCGTGCGGATAACCACGCAAACGGTGTAGCGCGGTTTGTCTGCCGGGAAATAGCCTACAAACGTCCCTTGATACACGCCCATTTTATAGGAAATGCCTTTATCGTACACCTGCGCGGTTCCGGTTTTTCCAGCAATGCGGTAATTGGGCGATTGAATGCTTTTGCCCGTCCCGGAAAGCACCACTTCTTCCGCACAGGCGCGCAGTTGGCGAATGCCCGACGAGTCCACAATCGCTTTGTTCAAAACCACCGGTTTCGTCACTTTCACGTCCTTTCCGTATTCACGGACAGACTGGATAAGATAGGGCTTCATCATCTTTCCGCCATTCGCGACCGCATTGTAGAGCATACAGGTGTGCAGCGGTGTTACCATCACGCCATAGCCCGTTGCCATCCACGGCAAGATGGTATTGTTCCAGTGTTGGGATTTGGGGCGGATAACAATAGGTTTCGGCTCGCCCGCCAGTTCAATTCCGGTGCGGTCAAGCAGATGCAAATCCTCAATGTGCCGAATGAATTTTTCCGGGTTTTTGGCGTAGTGTTCAAAGGCCAGTTTCGCCATACCGACGTTGCTGGAATGCGCAAAAGCATCGCGAATCGGCATCGTGCCCAAGCCGTGGTGCGAGTCGTGCATCGTGCGGTTGCCAAATGTCTTGGCGCCGCCTTCGCAGTTCACGAGGTCTTCGGTATTAATGTAGCCGTCTTTGAGCAGCGAGGCCAGCGTTGCCATTTTGAAAGTGGAACCCGGCTCGGCCAACACCGTTGCGTAGTTGATGCCTTCGCCGTATTGGCCCGTGGCGGAATCCAGACCGAGGTTGGAAAGCGCGCGGATTTTTCCAGTGGATACTTCCATTACAATGCACGTTCCTTGCTGGCAGTTGTACTGCTCTAAAACAGAAAGCAGCGCGTGGTGGGCCACGTCTTGAATGCGCATGTCCAGCGTCGTTACGATGTCGCGGCCATTTTGCGGCTCCACCACGGAGCCGTCAATCGTTGTCCAGCGGTTGCCCACTATGCGCTGCCGCACGCAACTTCCGTCTAAACCGGAAAGAATGGAATCGCAGGTCGCTTCCAAGCCAGCTACGCTTTTCACCAAACGGGCGGCCTTCCCTTCGCCTTTCCACACGTAACCGCTCTTGCCAATCGTGCGCGAAGCGAGTGCGCCATACGGAGCCACGCGCTTGTTTTTAACGTCCACAATCAGCCCGCCGAAGCGTTGTCCTTTCTTCAGAATCGGCAGTCCGCGCAACGCCTGATATTGGTAGTACGCCAGATTTTTTCCCACGTCAAAATAGCGGCTTCCTTTGTCGCGGCCCGCCACCAGTTTTTGCTTCCACTCCGCCGCGTTTCCTTTCTGCGTAATCGCCGCTATTCCGCGTGCCAGTGTGTCCACGTAGCGGGCGAAGGTGTCGGGCTTTACAATGGTGAGGTCCAGGTGGATGTCAAACTGCGGAATGGTGCTGGAAAGCAGGGTGCCGTCTTCGCTGTAAATATTGCCGCGCTCCGCCGCCAGTGTGTCGGTGCGCAGGTTCATGTGCAGGGCTTGGCGGCGCAATTCCGGGCCTTCCTTCACCTGTATCCACGCAGCCTTTGCCACGATAAGAACGCCCAGCAGGCAAATGGCCGAGAAGGCAATGTAAACCCGGAAACGGATGTCGCGTTTGATGCTCATAGCGTGTCAGTTTTGGCGGGGTTAAGAGAATCCTTTTTCGTTCCGTCGGCTTTCGGAATGGTGTAGGCGGGCAGCATAAGCGGCTTCAATCCGATATTCGACGCGCGGCGGATTACTTCTGCTTCCACACCTACGCTCATTAGGCGCGTGTGGGCATCCATGTGCCGCCAGCGGAGTTCTTTCAGAAAGGTTTGTTCTTTCTCAATGTCGCGTTGGCGCTCCACGGCGGTTGTGTTGTAGGAGATGTACACCACACCGAGCAGGGCTACGAAAGCGTAGAACGGAATGTTGCGCACAATGGTGCCGTAGGAAAGCCGCGCGAGCGCCGTTTTCCACGGAACATGCGCGGGCTGCGCCGCGCTTTTGGCCGCGCCGTTACCGTTGTTCATGAGCAGGGTGTCGTTCCTCTGGCTCATGCGGCAATGGTTTTTTCAGCTACGCGCAACTTGGCACTGCGCGCACGTGGGTTTTCGGCCACTTCTTCCTCACTTGGCTCAATGGGCTTTGCATTCACGGCTTTCAGCGGCGGAAGCGCAACGGGCAGGGGCGAAAGTTGTTCCCCCATAGAAGGTTCGTCAAAGCGGCCCGCGCGGATAAAACGCTTTACCAAACGGTCTTCCAGAGAATGAAAAGAAATGATGCTCAGCCGTCCGCCTTCTTTAAGGCAGGCCGGTGTTTGTTGGAGAAATTCTTTCAGCGCCCCCAACTCTTCGTTCACTTCAATACGCAACGCCTGAAAAAGCTGCGCGAGGTATTTATCGGGACGGCCTTTGATAACGGGCGACACGGCAGCGTGCAAATCCTGCACCGTTGTAATCGGCGATTTCTGGCGGACGCTTACCAAGTGACGGGCTAGTTGGCGGGCATTTCGCACCTCGCCGTATTGCTCCAGAAGACTGTGGAGTTCGGCCTCCGTTTTTTCGCGCAAAACGTCGGCTGCCGTTTGTCCGCCTCGCCGGTCCATGCGCATGTCCAATGGGCCGTCGAAGCGAGTAGAAAAGCCGCGCTCGCTTTCGTCAAACTGCCAAGAAGAAACACCGAGGTCGGCGAGAATACCGTCCACCTGCGGAAATCCGTGGAGCCGCAAAAAGCGTTTAAGGTACCGGAAATTTTCGCTTACGCGGAGGATGCGTGGGTCATCGGGTGCGTTGCGCCATGCATCTGCATCTTGGTCAAAAGCAATCAATTTCCCTTCTTCACCTAACTGCGCCAGAATCCTTTTGCTGTGCCCGCCGCCGCCGAAAGTCGCGTCCACATACACGCCGCCGGGCCGGATGCCAAGTGCATCGGTGGCTTCCTGCAAGAGGACGGTTGTGTGGTAAAATGCAGTGGCGGACATGGAAGAGAGAAGGAGTCGGCGGGAAGGGTGTTTTTTAGAGGTCGTTGAGGAAGTCGCTGCCCACCACTTCGGCGGCCAGGTCGGAGAAGGAAGCGGCGGACGCGCGCAGGTAGGCGTGGTAAGTTTGTTTGTCCCAGATTTCCACCTTGTTTCCCTGTGCAGCGAAGACCATGTCTTTGGAAAGCCCGGCGTAATCCATTAGGGGTTTGGGGACGTTGATGCGCGCGGCGGCATCCAGCTCTACGGTGGTCGCGCCGTTCAGAAACAGTCTTTTAAATTCGCGGACTTTGGGATTGAAGTCGTTGAGGCGGACAATTTTGGAACTAACTTCTTCCCAGAAATTCATGGGGTACAGCGTGAGGCAGGTTTCAAAACCGCGGCTCAGAACAAAGCGATCAGAAGGGGCACCGGCAGGCATCTGCTTCCTAAAGCCCGAGGGCATCAGGAAGCGTCCTTTCTGGTCGAGCGTCAGCTCGTATTCGCCAAGAAATCCGGTCACAAAAAAAGGGCTGTGGAGAGTGTTCCACGAATGTTCCACAAAAATAGCGTGAATTCCCACTTTTTACCACCAAATAATTTCGGGAATTTTTTTTTCACCCGAAAAAAGAAGGCCAAAAACGCTAAAACCCTTGCTGCATAAAGCTTCTTGGGCGCAAAAAAAAATTTCGGAAGGAGGTGGCTTTATGCGTTCAGCGTGGAACATTTTCCCGATTCTGTGGAACAAGAGCTTATTCTGTGGAGATATTCATCTCGCTCTGCGACTTTTTTCCCACATTTTTAGCAGGCGTTTTTTTGCGCTCACAGGCCTCCTCAACCTGTACATTTGCAGCTCTATGTTTTGTCGTGTTTTCCGGGTGTTTGTCCCGGCTTTTGTGCTTCTCGTGGCAGTGGGTTGCAATCCTTATGAAAAGGTAGTAAAGTCCAATGACCTGAACTTCAAGCTCACTAAAGCCAACGAGTACTACGACAAGAAAAAGTATCAGCAGGCCAACGAGCTGTATTCTCAAATGATATCCGTGATGAAAGGCACGCGCAGTTTTGAGCCGCTCGTATTGCGCTATGCCTATTCCTTCTACAACATGAAGGACTATCTGACGGCCTCGTATTGGTTCCGCAATTTTGTGGATTATTTTCCGGCTTCCAAAGACGCGGAAGAGTGTGAATACATGCACGCGCTGTGCCTTTACAAAGAGTCGCCGAAGGCAAGTCTGGAGCAAACAAATACGGTGAAAGCTATGGAAGCCTTGCAGTCGTTCATCAACAAATATCCCGGCTCCAAACACTTGGCAGAGGCCAACGCGGAGATTGATGAAGCACGCGCAAAACTGGAGAAAAAAGACGCCGACGCGGCGGGCCTGTACTACAAAATTGGGCAGCACCGGGCGGCGAGTGTGGCGTATAAAAGTTTGCTCCGCAACTACCCCGAAAGCGCGCAGGCAGATTATTATCAGTACATGATTGTGCGCTCGTTGTACCTTTACGCCCGCCAAAGCATCCCGGAAAAACAGGAAGAACGTTTTGCTTCTGCTATTACGGCGTATCGCGAGATGGCTGACCTTTATCCCAAGTCTAACTACCTAAAAGAAGCCCGGCAATTTTCCGCACTTTCCGACGCTTCTATTAACGACCTTCGCAAACAAAAATCATGAGCACACAACGCAAAAACGTAAACCCCATTGCCGTTACCCGCGACGTGGTGGCGATGAAAGACAAGACCGGCAACCTGTACGAATCTATCGCCATTATCTCCCGCCGCGCCAACCAGATTTCGGTGCAGATGAAAGGCGAACTTCAGAAGAAACTGGAGGAGTTCAGTACTTTCTCGGAACACATGGAAGAGCTGAGCGAGAACAAAGAGCAGATTGAAATTTCGCGTACTTATGAGCGGCTGGCGAACCCGGCGCTACAGGCCACGGCGGAGTTTTTTGAAGATGCCATTCAGTACCGGAAGAAGTAAGAAAACATATTTTTAGTAAAAAGGCTGCCTTCTCTGGCAGCCTTTTTTGTTTTTCATCCAGAAAATACCCACCCAGTTATTTTTAGATCTATACCACACACGCCGGGATTTTGAGTCAGCGAAAAACGTGGTTGTTCGCTGGTAGCGAGACGGCATTTTTTGCCGAAAACTGATTTCCTTTCCCCTTGCCCCACCCTAAGCGCATTCGGGTTTTCTACGACCATTTCGCTCCGCTTTATCCGCTGGTGGACGCCTTTTTCCGTACGCAGAAAAAAGCTTTGGCGGCACTGTTGGAAGCGGAAAGTTCCGGCGCACTTTTAGACATGGGAATCGGCAACGGCAGCAATTTCCAAGCTTACCAAAGACACCGTGTCACGGGCGTGGATATCTCTTCCCAGATGCTGCGGAAAGCAAAAGAGAAGGCCCCGGAAAATGCCACTTTACTGCTCGCCGATATTCATCACCTTCCCTTCTCCGATGCCGCTTTTGACTACGTTGTCCTGTCGCATGTTCTGGCCACGGTTGCGCGCCCGGAAATGGTCTTATCAGAAGCCGCGCGGGTGCTGAAGCCGGGTGGGAAACTGTTTCTGCTCAACCATTTTACGCCCCGGAATTGGTGGGGAATCACGGACCGCATTTTCGCCCCGTTCAGTCGTTTATTCGCCTTCCGCTCTGTGTTTTATGAGGAAGGATTATCGCTGCCTTCTACCCTTCAAAAACGATCTGCGCGCAGTTGGTTTGGCGGCTATATCCGGCTGTTGATGTACGAAAGAAAAGCTTGACTTTTTCGTTTCTGTGCGGCCCAAAACAAAAACAGCTACCCAAAATGGATAGCTGTTTTCATCTAAAAAAGAAACAGAAATTTTACGCGTCCTCGCCGTCATGAACCGGCTCGCCAACAGCGGCGTCCTGGCTTAATTCCGCGCGAATGCGGCCTTCCATTTCGTCCATCAATTCCGGGTTGTCGTGCAGGAACTGCTTCACATTGTCGCGGCCCTGCCCGATTTTGTTGTCTTTGTAAGAGAACCACGAGCCGCTTTTTTGCAGGATGCCCAGCTCAATGCCCATGTCAATGATTTCGCCCACTTTGGAGATGCCTTCGCCAAACATCAGGTCAAATTCCACCGTGCGGAAAGGCGGGGCCACTTTGTTCTTCACCACTTTCACCTTTACGCGGCTACCGAGAACGTTGTCGCCGTCTTTAATCTGACCAGACGCCGGACGGCGAATATCCAAGCGCACAGAGGCGTAGAATTTCAAGGCATTACCACCAGTCGTTGTTTCGGGGTTACCGAACACCACGCCAATCTTCTCCCGAAGCTGGTTGATGAAAATACAGATGGTTCCGGTGCGGGAAATCGTCGCCGTGAGCTTCCGCAATGCCTGACTCATCAGGCGGGCATGCAGACCCATTTTGGAGTCACCCATATCGCCTTCCAGTTCGCTTTTCGGCACGAGGGCAGCCACCGAATCCACCACCACGACATCCACCGCGCCGGAAGAAATCAGCCGGTCGGCAATTTCCAGTGCCTGTTCGCCGTAGTCGGGTTGCGAAATCAGGAGATTGTCCACGTCCACGCCCAGTTTTTTGGCGTACCCCGCGTCAAACGCGTGTTCCGCGTCAATAATGGCGCACACACCGCCTTTCTTTTGCGCTTCCGCAATCGTGTGGATGGCAATCGTGGTTTTACCGGACGATTCCGGCCCGTAAATCTCAATAATCCGCCCACGCGGAAAGCCGCCGATGCCGAGGGCCACGTCCAGCCCGAGGGAGCCGGTGCTGATGGATTCGATATTGGTTTGTTGCTTGTCGCCAAGCATCATTACGGAGCCTTTTCCGTAGTCTTTTTCAATCTTGTCAAGCGCGAGCTTGAGTACCTTCATTTTGTCGTCTGTAGCCATTGTGCCAGTTCTTTTGGGGGGTTAAATAAAAAAAGGAGAAACAAATGTAAGATTGGAGGAGCAGGGATAAAAGTCTTCTTTCAAACAATTTTTCGGGGAGAAAATCCGCCGTTTGGAAAGCCTTTTTGTACGCTGCTTTTTGCGTGTAGAAATAACAGCGGAAGGGGCTGGAAGTTGGGTTTTGGAAGGAAAAAAGAGAGGAAATCCTGGGGGAAATCTTCCTTCTCTCCAATCCCGAACGATTCGTTATTGGTAACGCGCCATTCGGAAGCAATAACGGAAGCCCCGTGATTAATAACGGAAGGCTCGTGAGTAATCACGAGCCATTTGGGAGCAATCACGAGGCGCTCATTATTGCTCACGAGCCTCTCGTGATTACTTACGGAAGCCTTGTGAGTAATCACGAGAGGCTCGTAATGACTCACGAAAGGCTCGGAACCAGCGCCAAAGAAGAGGCTATACTGCCAAACAACAATATCCCTTGAAACTTGGCTTTTGACGCTTGGCATTTCCCCTTTAAAGCCCCTGCCCCAGCGCCTTGTAACTCCTCTCCACAAAAGCCCAATCCTTCTCCTCCAGACTCGTCCACAACAGCCAGCACAGCACGCCGCTCAAGGCCATAAACAACAACTTCAGCCACCACAGCGACAGGGACAAATAATGCAATCCGCCCAGCGCCACCGGGATGGACAGCGCGAAAAAGACGCGCAGGATATTTTTTGCGCCCGCCTTTGTCTCCGGCTTTTCCGGCAAGGAAAACGGCAGGAAAAAACTGCCCATCCGCAGGCTTAGCAGCCCGAAACCCAGCATATTGAAACCCGCCAGAATTATGTCCGGCAGCGTCCGCAATCCCCACACCGCCACCACCGCAACGCTGATAATCGCAAAGAAAGGCAGAATGTATTTCACCCACACCGCCGTGACGCCGCCCAGTATCACGCGTCCCGGAAATGTTATCGGCGCGGCCCGGTAAATCCACGCCGCTTTGTAGCTATCGCTCATCGCCAGATACCCAACAGACTGCATCACCACAAACGAAACCATGTAGAGCAGCATCAGGTATTTATTCGTGTTCGGCAAATCGCGCACTGTGCCCATCAATGAGTCTTTGGAAGAAGAAATAAGATACACGAAATACACCGGCAAATACGCCAGCGAAGTAATCATGCGCATCCGAAAAGAACGGCTTCTGCCCGTGAGTGCCCAACTCAATCGGAAGCCCGCTTCTGCGGCAGATGAGCGCGTAAATACTTGCGCCAAGTCCATCCCAGCCGACCTTTTCGCAGTCCGCACCACAGGTGTTTTCTCTACTGTTACAGCAGCGCCGGATTCGTTTTGTGCATCCAACAGCGCCAGCCTTTTAGAGAACTGCGGAGCCAGTACGCGCACCAACAGAAGCATACAAAGCAACGGCACGGCGAAAGCCAGCGCGCCCGTAACCGCACTGCCCGAAAGCGACAGCGGAACGCCCATCCAACTCCAAGTTCCGGCAATCCAGTAGGCCGGGAAAAAGCGCGCGACAGGATATGCTGCAAGCGTCATGGTTTGAGGTGCAGACGCGCCGAAAAGGCGTGGCAGAAACTGATAGCTTGCGAACAGGATAACAGCAAAGGCAATCTGGAAATAGCTGAGGACAGTAGAGAATCGCGCGGGACGCACCAGCCGCAGCAAGGCGATATAGAAGAGATTCACCACAAACACCACCATCAAGAGCAGCAATAGCACCGTTATCGGAAACCACAGCGCGCCTTTCCACCCCGAATAATAGACTGCTGCCGCCCACCCGCCGAGCGACATCGGCAACGCCGTGCGAAACAAATAGGTGAACAGATGCAGCAGCCGCGCCAGCAGTATTGTGCGGTCATTCACAGGCCGCGTCTGCACGATGTATTTCTCCTTCGTGTCTAATAGTACGTGGCTCAAATCGGTGATGAGCGTGAAGGCGTAAAGGAAGCCAAAAGCGGTATAGTAAATCGTCCAGCCCGCAATCAGATCGTTGAAAACAAAGAGCGGAAAGGTGTAGAGCAATCCCGTGAATACCGACAAGAAGAAAACGCCCCAGATGCGGTATTTGGTGGGTTTTCGGCTGCTGCGGCCCATGCTGTTCATCGGCTGCCGGTTGTCCAGCATCAGGCGCACCTGCAACAGCGCGCGGAGCTGCGCCACGTCCGCGCCCATTGAAGTCCACAACCGCGACGGCAACAAACAAATCCAAAGAAGGAAACGGCTCATAAAGCGGAGGTGTTGGGCGTTTGATTATGCATCGCAGAGGCGATTTCTGCCGCTTGCGCGTCCGCGCTGCCCGCAGAAGTGAGTTGGGAAAAAAGCTCTTCCAACGATGCGTTTCCGCCGCCGCGCAGGGTATCAATCGTACCGTCGGCAATGATGCGTCCGCCGTTGATAAGGACAATCCTATCGCTCACTTTTTCCACCACGTCCATCATGTGAGAGCAGTAGAAAATAGTCTTCCCTTCCGCTTTTAGCACCTGCATCAGTTGCTTCACCACAATCACCGCGTTGGCATCCAAGCCGGAAAGTGGCTCGTCCAAAATCACGATTTCCGGGTTGTGGAGCAGCCCGGAAGTGAGCAACACTTTCTGCTTCATGCCCTTGCTGAACGTGTCCATGCGCTGGTGTAGGTTTTCACTGAGGCCAAAGGCAGAAAGCATCTTCGTCATCCGTTCGTCCACCAGTGTCTTTTCCATGCTTTGCAGCGCGCCCACAAAATGCAGGTATTCGTGCGGGGTAAGCAGGTCGTAGAGTTCCGCCACTTCCGGCACATAGCCAATGCGGCGCTTTACTTCCAGCGGGTTTTCGCGCACGTCAATTCCGGCTACCGTTGCTTCACCAGTAAAGCCCGGAAGCAAGCCCGTGAGGATTTTCACCGTCGTGGATTTCCCTGCACCGTTGGGGCCGATGTAGCCCAGAATCTGACCGGCGGGAATGTCCAGATTGAGGTTGTCCAGAACGGTTTTTTCGCCGTAGCCAGCAGTGAGGTTGCGAAGGGAAATAGCGGACATAGGGAAATGTTGGAGCGCTTGAGGCTTTTTATTGGTGTAAATGTTCGCCTTTTATTTGGAAGGCGAGAAGAAGCTAATCAAAGTCACTGAGGAAACATCATAATCATTTCCCTCTTTGATTATGCGCAATCACCGCGCGGATATCGCCGAAAGAAAACTCATCGCCGAGCAGTGCTCTCACCGGCCCGATGCCCGGCTCTTTGTTTTGCGCCAGTGCTTTCTGAATAGCATCTTCTTTATCGGGTGGAACGAGAAGGGATAAAGGCAGCAGTCCTTCCTTTACCCCCTGCGCCAAATGGCTTTCAATAGTAGAAGCCGCCAACCCGCGTTTTTGTGCGATTCGCTCTGGTGCTTCACCGCTTAGGAAAGAGGTCACAGTCTCCTTAAAACTCTCGCCTTTCGCCAGCTTTGGGCGCGTCTCGGAAGGTTCTTTTTCTTCCTTTTCCACTGGCGCTTTCATCAGGTCGCGCTGTGGGATTTCAGTTGCTTTTTGGGCCGCTTCTAATGCGTTTGCGCCACCGCGATATACGTCTGTCCAATAGTGGGCTTTCTGGAAGGAATGCACCAGCTTTTCCAAGTGGTTTTGCAGCACCGACAAAGAACGTTGGTATGTTTTGCCGTTCTTCTTAAACCGGAAATCCAGCGCGTGGGCGTTCACCGATTCCAACAGCATTTGGAGCTTCGGCCCGAAGTATTCCTGCGCTTTCGGCACGCGATTCAGGAGCGTTTCAAACATTAAATCCGCTCTGCCGCTCACGCCTGCGGAAAGTTGTTTGGCGAAGGATTCCGCGTGGCTTTTCATCTCGCGGAGCGGTGAGAAAATCTCGTTCTCAAACCAGATTTGCGCGGCTTCTTTGTCGGCTACTTTTTCCTTTGCGTACAGGTCAGAATGGCTCTGAATGGCTTTCCAAAATGGCTTCCACTCAAAGGCTTCTACCAGCTTTGCGCCTGCGTATTCGCGCATGCCGCCGTGGAGCGCCGCGCCTATGCTGCCGGAAGAATTGCGGCTCTCGGTGAACTGCACAATCCGCGCGTCGGTGCGCACGGCGGCGGGAGAAATGCGGCTGCGCAACGTCAATCCATCCAGGCTGCGCAAGCGGCTGAGCGCCACATATACCTGCCCGGCGGCGAAGGCTTTTCCGGCATCAATCACCGCGCTGTCAAAGGTCATTCCCTGACTTTTATGAATTGTAACAGCCCACGCCAGCCGCAGCGGAAGCTGTTTGTAGGAACCGGTTTCTTCTTCCTCAATGCGGTCTTCGGCCTCGTCGTAACGATATTTCAGGGAGCGCCACACTTCCTTTTCTACCTTGATGGACTCGCCGCCTTCGGGGAAAGCTACCCACACGTTTTTGTCGCCGTCTATCTTTTCAATCTTCCCAATCTTGCCATTGTAGTAGCGCCGCTCCTCGCCTTTGTCGTTTTTGAGGAACATCACCTGCGCACCCTTTTTCAAGAGTAATTCCTTTTCCACCGGCAGTACTTTCTCGTTGAAATCCCCTTCTAATTTCCCTTCAAAAACTTCCGGCACGCCGGCCAAATCCTGCAAGGCGCGGCTGTTGATGCTCTCCGCAATATGATTGTGTGTGGTGAGTGTGATTTCCCCTTCGGCGGCTTTGTAGTCGGGCTTGTAGAAACTGTTGATGCGCTCCATGTCTTCCTGCTCCAGCGTGTTGTTGCGGATGTTGTTGAGCAGGGAGATAAAGCCCTTGTCGCCCTGCCGGTAGATGTGCGTCAGTTCCAGATTCAGCATCGGAAAGTTCTTGAACACCTGCGCATCAAAGAAAAAAGGACTTTCGTATTGGCGCGACAGCAGGCTCCATTCGTCGTCCTTTACCACCGGCGGCAGCTGATGCAAATCGCCAATCAAAAGGAGTTGCAATCCACCGAATGGCTCGTTTTTGTGGCCCGTCCGGTGGGTGCGCAGAATAAGGTCAATGGCGTCCATCAGGTCGGCGCGCACCATCGAGATTTCATCAATAATCAACAGCTCCAGCGACTTCAGCATCTCCTTTTTTTCTGCCGACAGCTTCACGCCTTTCAGGTATTCGTGGTTCTGCGAACCCGCACGCGGATTCTCATTCCAGCCCGCTTTTGGAAGGAACGGCCCGTGTGGCAACGCAAACAGCGAATGCAGCGTAACGCCGCCCGCGTTGAGCGCCGCCACACCCGTTGGCGCGGCAATCACAAAGGACTTGTGCAGCGTCTTGCGCAGGGTATGGAGGAAGGTGGTTTTGCCCGTTCCGGCCTTCCCGGTCAGGAAAAGGGAATGATGCGTGAAGCGCACCAGATGCTCGGCCAGTTGGGTAAGTTGGGTACTTTCTACTTTCATTTGGGCAAGATAATGCGGCGGTTTTGAACGCACAGATATCAGACACCTGTACGCCTAATCAAGGCACGTTATTCCGAAGCGTAGCGAGGAACCTTCTGAATGGCCGCGGGGAAACTTATTCTTTCCATCTCAACAGATTTCTCCTTCGTCGGAATGACGGAATACGATTAGGCTGCGCTCGTTCTATTTTTGAAGCCATGCGCTTCTTCTCTTTACTTTCTATTTCTCTTTTTTTCGCTGCCTGCTCCTCTCCTTCCAACAAAGAAGAGAACACCCACGCAACGGAAATCCCTACCGCCAAAGACACGCATACGCTTTCCAACACCGACAGCGTAAAGCCCAAACATCTTTCGCTGGATTTAAGTGTGGATTTTGAGAAACACCAGCTTTCCGGCGCGGCGACGTGGACGATTGAGAACACCAAGGACGCGAAAGAATTCGTGACAGACAACGCCGGACTGCTGGTAGAAAAAGCTTTTGCAGACGGCACGCCGGTGGCTTTTTATGTGGGGAAGGAAGTACCGTTTCTGGGAACAGGATTGCACATTCCTATTACGCCGCAGACGCGCGAAGTGCGCATCCAATACCGCACCGCGCCCGACGCTTCGGCGCTGCAATGGCTCCAACCCGAACAGACGGATTTAAAGGCCGCGCCATTTCTCTACACCCAAGGCGAAGCCATCCATACCCGCTCGTGGATTCCCGCGCCCGACGGCCCCGGCATTCGCTTCACGTATGACGCGCGCATTCAGGTTCCGAAAGGATTATTGGCCCTGATGAGCGCCACCAATCCGCAGGCCGCCAACGATTCCGGCGTGTATCATTTTAAGATGGAAGAAGCTGTCCCGGCCTACCTCGTGGCTTTGGCGGTGGGCAAGATAGAGTTCCGGAAAGTGGACGGAAGAACCGGCGTGTATGCCGAGCCTTCTATGCTTTCTAAAGCGGCGTGGGAACTGGCCGAGATGCCCAAGATGGTCCAGATAGCGGAGAAGCTGTTTGGGCCGTATCGCTGGGGGCGTTACGACGTGCTGATTCTGCCGCCCGGCTTCCCGATTGGCGGGATGGAAAACCCGCGCCTCACCTTTGCCACGCCCACCATCTTAGCCGGAGACCGCAGCCTCGCTAACCTCATTGCCCACGAGCTGGCCCACAACTGGAGCGGCAACCTGGTAACGAGCGCCACCTGGGACGACATCTGGATGAACGAAGGCTTTACGGTGTATCTGGAGCGGCGCATTACCGAGGCCATGATGGGCAAGAGCTACGTGGATATGCTGTGGGAACTGGGCTATCAGGATTTGGAGAAAACGGTGGCGGAATTTGGCCCCACGAGCCGCGAGACATGGCTGAAAAATGACCTCACGGGCAAAGACCCGGAAGACTGTCTTTCGGACGTGCCGTATGAGAAAGGCTCCTTGCTCCTCTGGCTGATTGAGCGGAAAGTGGGACGGGAAAAATGGGATAGTTTCCTCAAGAATTACTTCAACCGCCACGCTTTCGGCAGCATCACCACCGAGCAGTTTTTAGCGGAACTACACAGCGAGCTTTCTGACAAGGACAGCAGTTTGGAAAAGTCTTTGCGCGTAAAAGAATGGGTGTATGGCCCCGGCATTCCTTCCAACGTGCCGCGCGCGGATTCCGCACGCTTCGTGCAGGTGAACGCTGAGCGAAGGAAATTTTTTGACAGATGGGTTGACGCTGGCGTAATGGGAATTCGGTGTCCAGAACTTGAAACAAAAGGTTGGACCACACATGAGTGGCTACACTTCTTGAGAAAGATGCCACGCCCACTTCCGGAAGAGAAGATGGCTGCGTTAGACCAAACCTACCACTTCACCCAAAGCAAAAACAGCGAGATTGCGGACCTGTGGTTTGAGACGGCGATTTATGCGAAATACACTACGGCCTACCCCCAAATGGAAAAGTTTTTGAGCCGCGTGGGAAGGCAGAAATTCCTGACGCCGCTTTACACGGCTTTGAAAGAAACAGGACAGGCATCTTTGGCGAAAAGCTATTTCGGGAAGTACCACAACGGGTATCACCCGATTGCGCAGGAGCGGCTGCGGAAGTTGTTGAATTGAAAACCTTGGAAGGTTTCGCGGAAGCGGAATAAAAGCAGGGCAGATATCACCTATTTCAACACACGGGTTGAAACAGAAGCCACCATTTTATTGCGCTGCTTCACGTATTCGCCGTAGGCCTCCGGATTCTCTTTGAAATAGCGCGACAGCGGAACGAGACTTTCTTTTTCAGCCGCAAAAAATTCGTTACTATATTTGCCAGTAGGACGTTTTGCTTTGTTGCGTAAGGCTAGTTTAAGGCTTCTTTTAGACGTAGAAGAATAACCACCCGCAACCCAGTACTCATTGCCGTCTTCTTTTGTTTGCGTAACGGAGGAATAGATTACGGATGCGTCCTTTCCGTCCGCTTTTTTTACCCAACTACATGTCACCTTGAATTGCGCGAAAGTGACTGTAGAAAATGCACAGAGGAGCAGCGAAAAAAGTAGTTGTTTCATAGAGTGGACTGCTTCAAAGGAGTGATATTTTGGTGAAAAGTACGAGACATTGGGATTGAAATAAAAAATCCAGCGCCGAGACGCTGGATTTTTTATTGAAAGAAACTCTTCTCAGGAAGGCTCTTTGTCTTCGGCAAGGAGCGTATAGCGAAACTCGCCTGCGGTAAGTTGCAATTCGTTCTTTGCCACTTTCCTGATGGTAGCCGTCTTTTTGTTGGAAAGCGTGAGGCGAATTACTTCCTCTTCCGTTGGAGCGACGGGCAACTGCTCCAGAACAGCACCATCTGCGTTGTAAAGCGTTACGCCTCTTTTGTCAAGCTTTAAGGAACTGAGTGTCGTCTCCTTACCGACCATGACAAGAAGTAAGCTTTCTACCGACATGTTGCTTGAAAGCACTTCTGAGTTGACCACTCTGTAATTCCCAAAAGTTATTCCTGCCACGTTCTGGCTTTTTTGACAGGATGATGCACCGAGCAGAAGAACAAAGAAGCCTAAGGCGGCGATTTGACTTTTCATTTGCTTGTATTTTAAAGGTGAGCAAAACTGAAATAAAGGTATGCACTAAGGCCGTTGTCCCAATTCTAAAAGGATAGGCGGCAATTCTTGGCTGAGCGGATTCTCATTAGTCACATCTTTGTTGCCATCTAAGTCGATGAGCTTCATGATGTAAGCGTTTGAAGGTTCTTGATCTTCAGGCCAAGGTGTACCATCGGTAGGGTTCACCATCCTTCCAACGAAATGGAGATGACCACAGGGACCATCTAAGGTGATGTCGTATCCGCTAAGCGAGGGACAACAACCAATATCAATGTAGCCCTTCACTGTGAATGTACAACCACCATCAGCAGTTGTAATGGTTGTGTTGACACTTTTCCTATAAGCGAGTGCTTGAAAGGACATCAACCCAAGCAAAAACAGCATAACTAGAGATTTCTTCATGGTAGTTAAAAAATTTGGAGTTATACCTACTCTCTTTTTTCAACACGCTTTTCGGCTTCCGCGTGCGTCTTCTGGCCAGTTGACAGACGCAAAATTGGCCTTCTGCAAAAGCGTAGCCCAAACAAAAATGACACTTTTGAGGCAAAAATTATTACCTTGCTCCGAAATTTTTTGTTTATGGAAATCGGAGACAAAATACGCAAGGCACGTGAAAACAAAAACTTAGGCCGCGACTACCTTGCCGCACAGTTGGACATGGACAAGCGTACACTGGAAAAAATAGAGAACAATCAGCGCGATGTTCACCTCAAAGAAGTAGTCGCCATTGCAAAAGAACTGGAACTCACACCAGAAGAACTGCTGTTCGGCGAACCAAAGTTAGTTTTTGAGCATTGCAATCACAATGGCGCAGTTTATAACTCCGGCACCGTGAATTTCCAAAGCCTCGCTGAAGTGCGGGCGCTGTATGAATCCGTTATCTCCCGCCTGGAAAAAGTGATTGCAGAGAAGGACATCACCATCGCCGATAAAGACACGATTATCAAAGACATGAAAGCGCAGCAGCGGTAGCAATTTCCCCATTATCCGCATTCCCCACATTCCCGCATTCTCCTGTTATCTTCGCGCAAATTTTGCAGCATGGCGCAGAACCCTTTTGGCAAAGAGACTTATCTGAACTGGTACGAGAGTATGCTCCTGCAACGGCGCTTTGAAGAAAAAGCCGGGCAGCTCTACGGACAGCAAAAAATCCGGGGCTTTTGCCACCTCTATATTGGTCAGGAAGCTGTTTCGGCAGGTATTATTTCTGCCCTTCGCCCCGACGATAACCTCATTACCGCTTACCGCGACCACGGCCTCGCACTGGCAAAAGGCATGACTTCCAACGAGTGTATGGCAGAACTTTACGGCAAAGCTACCGGCTGCTCCAAAGGCAAAGGCGGCTCCATGCACTTCTTTTCTGCGGAGCATCGCTTCTTTGGCGGACATGGCATTGTGGGCGGTCAAATCGGCCTCGGCGCGGGCATTGCTTTCGCCGACCAATACAACGGAAATGACCGAGTAACCGTTTGCCTTTTCGGCGACGGCGCAGCGCGGCAAGGCATTCTCCACGAGACCTACAACATGGCAATGCTGTGGAATCTGCCGGTGGTTTTTATCTGTGAAAACAACCACTACGCGATGGGTACTTCCGTAGAGCGCACCAGCAAAACACTGGATATTTACCGCATGGCCGATGCCTACGACATGCCGGGCGACACGGTGGACGGCATGAGTCCGGAAGCTGTACATACCGCAATGGAGCGCGCCGTGAAGCGTGCCCGCGAAGGCGGCGGCCCCACGTTCTTGGAAATCAAAACCTATCGCTATCGCGGACACTCCATGAGCGACCCGGCGAAATACCGCACCAAAGAAGAAGTGGAAGAATATCGCCAGAAAGACCCGGTGGAAATGGCTAAGAAGAAGATTCTGGAAGAAAAATGGGCGACAGAAGAGGAGCTGGAAGCGATTAATGAGCACGTGAAGGAAGAAGTTTCCGCCTCCGTAGAATTTGCCGAAAACAGCCCTTGGCCCGACGACAGCGAAGTGTATAAAGACATCTACGCCGAAGACGATTACCCTTATATAATGGATTAAACGTTGGATGATGGGTTGATAAGTTCTTCCCACATGCCCCACCCTCTTCCCCATTATCGCATTATCCATATTTCCTCATTACCGCATTAACCAACAATGTCCGTTCCCCAAACCCCTTCTACCCCACAAGCCAAAGCGCCAGTTGTTCAACAGGAAGTGTCCGCCATGGATCAACTTCAGTATAAATACGAGCAAAACAAAAAGCGCATCAACACTATTATCGCTGTTGTGGCGCTCGCCATTCTCGGCGGCGTGGCGTATCGTTTCTACACCAACAGCCAGAACGAAAAAGCGTCCACAGCGGTTTCCTATGCGCAACGCTATTTCGACATGGACTCCACCAATTTGGCGCTCAACGGCGATGGACAGCACGCGGGTTTCCTGAAGGTGATGAAGAAATTCAGTGGTACCAAAACCGCCAATCTCTGCCATTATTACGCCGGTATCTGCTATCTGAAAAATGGCAACTATAAAGATGCCATCAAACACCTGAAAGACTTTGACGGCGAAGGCACGCCCGTAGCCCACGCCGCGCAAGGTGCGCTTGGCGACGCGTATCTGGAAACAGGCAACACAAAAGACGCGATTTCTGCCTACGAGAAAGCCTCTTCCGATCCGGAAGATCGCGCGCTGTCGCCGCTGTATCTGCAACGAGCGGGCATGGCTTACGAAATAGCGAACCAGCCTGCCGACGCTATCAAAGCCTACAAGAAAGTGCGCGACACATATCCCACAAGTCCGCAGGCGCGGGACATCGACAAGTATCTGGCGCGTCTCGGCTCAGTGGACTGAGCCATGTTTCATGAGTTCATGTTTCATAAGGCATGAACTCATGAAACATGAACTCATGAAACATAAAAAAGCCCGCTTCTTACGAAGCGGGCTTTTTTCATGCACGTTGCAGATGCACCCGCGTCGCTGCTTCTGCACACCGTTCACCGTCCATCGCCGCGCTCACGATGCCGCCTGCGTAGCCCGCGCCTTCCGCGCAGGGAAACAGCCCGCGAATCTGCGGATGCTCCAAAGTTTCGGCGTCGCGGGGAATGCGCACGGGCGAAGAGGTGCGGCTTTCAGTAGCTACCAAAACGGCTTCGTGCGTGAAGTAGCCGCGCATCTTTTTCCCAAAAGTTCCTACGGCATTTCGCAGCGAATCGTGGACTTCTTGGGGCAAAACTTCTTTTAAAGAAACAGGCGTAATTCCGGGTGTGTAGGAGCAGATGGGAAGCGAGGAAGAGGTCTTTCCGGCAGCGAAATCCGTCATGCGCTGCGCGGGTGCGGAAAGGTTTTCTCCCGCCGCCACAAAGCATCGTTGCTCCACTATTCGTTGGTATTCCATTCCCGCCAAAGGCCCCGTAAATCCATAACGTGCAAAGTCGCGCTCGTCCACCGTTACCACCGTGCCGCTGTTGGCGAAAGGATTGTTTCGCTTGCTCGGACTCCAGCCATTCACGACTACTTCGCCGGGCGCGGTGGAAGCAGAGGCGATGATGCCGCCGGGACACATGCAGAACGAGAAAACACCCCTACCCGCTTCCTGCGAAACCAAACTATAGCTTGCAGGTGGAAGATATTCTCCCCGCGCGTCGCAGTGGTATTGGGCGCGGTCGATGATGGTTTGCGGATGCTCAATGCGCACGCCGAGCGCGTAAGGTTTGGCTTCTATCAGAATACCTTTCCGGTGGAGCAATTGAAATACATCGCGGGCGCTGTGGCCAGTGGCGAGGATAAGCTGGCGGCAAGAAATGCGCGTACCATCGTGAATGACGATGCCGGAAACAGCGTTGTTTTTGAGAGAAATATCCGTCAGCCTTTTCTCAAAAAGCACTTCGCCGCCGCAGTCCACAATCGCTTCGCGCATGGCACTGATAATGGCGGGCAGCTTGTTGGTTCCGATGTGGGGATGCGCGTCCACCGCGATGCGCGGGTCGGCTCCAAAATGAATGAACAGGTTGAGGATGCGCGCAATGGAGCCGCGTTTGTTGCTGCGGGTGTAGAGCTTGCCGTCGGAGTACGTTCCCGCCCCGCCTTCGCCAAAACAATAGTTGCTGTCGGGATTTACAATGGCGTTGCGGGTAAGCTGCGCCAAGTCGCGGCGACGGGCGCGCACGTCTTTTCCGCGTTCAATAACGATAGGCCGAATGCCAAGTTGCAACAGTTTCAAAGCCGCGAAAAGTCCGGCAGGGCCAGCGCCTACGATCACCACCGGCTCGCTGTGGGGAGAAACGGGCTGTAGTTCCGGGTCAAATTTTGGAGGAAGAATTTCCTTTTCCGCTCCAACCACCACCTGCAAAATCACTTTCACACCGCTGCGGGAACGGGCATCCAAGCTGCGTTTCAGAACACGAAAGCTTTGAGTGTTTTGTGGCGAAAGTCCGGCTGCGGCGCGTATTTGTTCGTCGTCTGCTGCGGCTTCCGGCGAGAGAGAAAGAGTGAGAATTTTGGCGAGCATCTTCTAAAATTAATGGAACGCGGATGACGCGGATCCAAACAGATTTGCGCAGATGCATCCGTGAAAATCCGCAATAATCCGTTTTATCCGCGTTCCATCACTACGCTTTCATGTTCGAGAACTGTAGCGGCAAATCCACGCTGGTTTTGCAAAGCTGAATCACCGCCTGCAGGTCGTCAATCTTCTTCGCTGTTACGCGCACCACCGTGTCCATGATAGCGGCTTGCACTTTCAGGCCGCTGTCTTTGATAATCTTCACGATTTTCTTCGCGTCGTCTTTATCCAGTCCGTTTTTCACGGCGATGGTTTTGCGCAGCACTTTCCCGGAAGGCTCGGCTTCTTTGGAGAAGTCAAAGGCGTTGGCCTCAATGCCCTGCCGCATGGATTTGGTAAGGATAATGTCTTCGGCCTGCTGGAGCTGCATGTCGCTGGGCACTTCCAGCGAGATGGTCATGTCCTTTTTGTTCAGCTCAATCTTGGTATTGGTGCCTTTAAAATCGTAACGATTCTCAATTTCTTTCTTCACCACGTTGATGGCATTGTCGAGGGTTTGGGCATCTACTTTGGATTCAATATCGAAGGAGGGCATGGGGGGAGATTTTTAAGGAAAGGCGAAGGTAGAATGGTAGCCTGTTTTCTACTTCCACGAAAAGCCGTGAACGTGGAAATACGTCACCATCCACAGTTCAGACGCCAAACTCATATACAGCTTAAAAGGGCCTTCCACCGTTTGCTCTGTGCTGTCGGCAAGGACGACGGTGTATCTCACCAAGCCTTCCGTAAACCCCAGCCGCTCGCCGCTTTCGCCCATTTCTTCGTCGGTTTGGGCGTTGGTTTTGGCGATGTAGAGATCGATGGGATTCCAGTCTTTTAGCTCCGCAAAAAGCCCGTGAAAGCGGTGGAGGAGCCCCTGCACTTCTTCCAAAGGTATTTGCCGCCCTTCTTCCGGCACAACGATTTCCGGCGCCAGCACGGCCTCATTCAGCCTTCCCTCGAAAAAGCTTTTCATAAATTCCTCGGTGCGGTTGCGCTGGTCGAAGTCGTGGTTGGGGTGATAATGTTCGTACCTAATGAAGCAACCCGGAATGGGAAGCACGGATTTATCCATAGCCTCTATGGCCATAAAATCGTAGCGCACGTGGAGTTGATAGTAAGCCAGAAACTCTATCCCCAAGCCTTTTGACTCATAAAGAGCGTTCACGCGCGCCCACTCTGCTGCTAGTTCTTCATCGGAAAGCGCCGCCGATGGGAGGAATTCGGGAAATTCCAAACGTTCGCGCACCGAAATGGTGGGCGAAGCAAACTGCTCTCTGAATTTTATGAGGTTTTGAAGCATTTTATGCTCCACTTCCAACGAATTGAATGGCTCGCCTATCTTGAACTTATATATGCCGCCCAGTTCGGCCTGTACTCTTAGCCACAGGATGTCGTTCTCCATGCGCAGCTTTTCCTCTTCCGTTCCTTCAAATTCTTCAGGAAGTTGGTCTTCGTTGTTCATGGCCTTTGGAGGAATTTTGGGTTACACAAACATAGGATTTTAGGGGAAGAAATTCATTTCTCTGTCTCAGGAATGGGCCGCATATTCCCGGAAACATATCGTCGGGCACCAATGCCCGATGATCGGGCACTGGTGCCCAACCATCGGGCACTGACCTCAAATGACCGGGCACCAGTGCCCGAAGACTGGGCACCAACCTCGGATGAATGGGCACTGGTGCCCAAAGACTGGGCACTGGTGCCCGTTCATCGGGCACCCCCCTCAAATGGTCGGGCACCAGTGCCAGACGAGTAATTAAGGGTAATACTTGTAATTTGGACTAAGCCCGAGCTTTCGGCGAATTGTCTGGAAGAACGGATTTGGGGGGTGCTGGAACGGATACGGCGAAGGCAGTAGTCTTCGCCGAGCCGCGAGATCTTATCCACTATTTCTTACAATATACGTCTCCCAAAAAATATCTACTTTGCTTTTTAATTCTGTGAGCGATTGAATTGAATATTTGATGCTTTCAGAAGCAGGAATAGCATTTCCGTACCAATCTTTTTCAAGTTCTTGATTGCGAGCCATTTCGGACAATTTAAAGCAGTAACGCCTTAAATCATCCGCAACTCGATTTATATCGACTGCAATTTCACCCAAATATTCTCGCGAGTAGGTCTTGATGGTTAAAGGGTTCTCTACTGACAATTCAAAGTCATCTAATACAGAGTTCAATAGAATTTCCAACTTGTTTATCATATCGTAGCCAGCCATTTCTTTTTTGCCCTCAATGATATCCCGAATAGAAGTATCAGAAACTCCGGTTTTCCTACTAAATTCCTTTGCTTCTCTATAGCCGACAATTTTCGTCAAGCCTTCCCGTATCCGGAGTGTTTTAGTCTTCCTATCATCTTGAATAGCAGCGTATATCCGATTGATTTCGGACATACTTGGAGTAGAATGCATATAGTCATCCCATCTCTCTATTGGTATTCCAACCCTATAAGCTAAAAGTTGTCTTTCGTTGATTTGCTTTCTTATGTCAGCCCAACGAGTTTTAAGTTGTTTGTTTGTTAGTTCTTCCATTTTCAGAATTTTTATTCTTGATGTAGAATTGATTTAGAGAAGTCTCACCCCAACCTCTCCTCCACCTCCATCAACCCCTCAAACACCTTTTCATACTCCGCCTCCGCCGTTTTCTGCCCTTGCTGCAGCGCGCGGTATTCGGCATCAAGCTTTGCAAATTTTTCTGCGTTGGCGTAGGTGTCCGGTAGGCTGAGCTGCGTTTCCAGCGCGGCTACTTTTCCTTTCAAATCCGCCAACTGCGCTTCGGCTTTTTCCAACGCTTTTTGCAGGCGGCTTTGCTCTTTGCGCAGGTTGCGGAGTTCTTCATCGCTGCGGCGCGGCTTTTCCGGCTTCGGTTCGGCCTTCTTTTCCACCTTCACGGGCGGCGCAGCTTTGGTGGTCTGCAGACGCTTTTCGCGCTCGGCCTTGTAAATCACCCACTCGTCGTAGTTGCCTATAAACTCCTTGATTTCGCCGTCAATAATCTCCCAGATTTTGTTGGCCGTCTGCTGGATGAAATAACGGTCGTGGCTGACGGTAATGAACGTGCCTTCATACTTATTCAGGGCCTCAATCAGCATCTCCACGCTCTGCATATCCAAGTGGTTCGTCGGCTCATCCAAGAGGAGGAAGTTGCTGCGCGCGGCAATCACTTTCGCCAGCGCCACGCGCGCTTTTTCGCCGCCGCTCAGCACTTTGATTTTCTTAAAAACATCGTCGCCCGCAAACAGAAAACAGCCCAGCAGGTTGCGCAATTCCATCTCGGTTTTGCCGCTGCCGCTGCCCTTTAGTTCTTCCAAAAGCGTGTCTTCAATATGCAGGCTTTCCAACTGGTGCTGGGCGTAAAAGCTTTCCTCCACATTGTGGCCATCCTTGCGCTCGCCGGTGCAGTTTTCCGTTCCGGCAATAATGCGCAGCAAGGTGGATTTCCCCTTTCCGTTCGCCCCGACAAGCGCAATTTTATCGCCGCGCAAAATTTCGGCAGAGGCTTTTTGGAGAATGGCGTTTTGCCCAAAGGATTTGGAAACGTGCTTTAGCTCGGAAATGATTTTGCCGGGCGTAACAGCCACGTCAAAATTGATGTTCATCCGCGCCACGCTGTTGTCCACGGCCTCAATGCGGTCCAGTTTGTCCAGGCGTTTAACGGCGCTCTGCGCCTGCGCGGCTTTGCTGGCTTTGGCCCGGAACCGCTCAATGAAACGTTCCTGCTGGCGGATGTATTCCTGCTGGTTTTCAAAAGAGCGCTGCTGGAGTTCCATGCGCATCGCTTTCTCTTCCTCAAAAAACGCGTAGTTGCCGCTGTACTGCACCAAATCGCGCTGAAAAACCTCCACGATTTTGGTTACCATCCGGTCCAGGAAATAGCGGTCGTGGCTCACAATCACCACACTACCGGGATAGCCAATCAGGTAGCGTTCCAGCCACTCAATCGACGGCAAATCCAGGTGGTTGGTCGGTTCATCCAAGAGCAGCAAATCCGGTGCTTGCAGCATCATCTTCGCCAGCAAAACCCGCATCCGCCAGCCCCCGGAAAACTGGTTATAGGGCCGCGAAAGATCGGCGGTAGAAAATCCCAATCCTTCCAGCACTTCGGCGCTGCGATGCTCCATTTCATAGCCGCCCGCCACTTCATAATCGTGAAGCAGATGGCTGTATTTATCCAGCAGCGCCGCGTCGTCGGGCTTTGTTTCCAGCTTGTGCAGCACGGCTTCCATTTCCGCCTCCAATTCCTTCGCGCGCTCAAACGCCGTCATGCCCACCGAGAGAATGCTTTCATCGGTGGAGAAAGAAAGCAAGTCCTGATTGAAGAAGCCGATGGTAACGTCTTTGGGCTTGTTGATGGAGCCGCCGCTGGGTGCATACGCGCCGGTAATCAGCCGCAGCAGCGTGGATTTTCCCGCGCCGTTGGGGCCAACGAGGCCGATGCGCTCGCCGGTGGAAATTTGCCACGACACGTCTTCAAGCATCGTGCGGGCACCAAAAGAAAAGGTCAGGTTTTGAAGGGAAAGCAGCATAACGGGCCGCGAAATTATGTTTCATGGGGCCATGTTTCATGAGTTCATGTGCCCCCGTTGCAGGAATTTACTTCCTACTGCGCCACCGTCAAGAAATCCGCTGGTGTAAGCACCGGAAGCGTGGCGTTTTTGTAGTCTTTCAAATTGCGCGTCAGAATGACCTCTACTATGCCCGACTGCGCGGCGGCTTCGTGTTGCAGCGCGTCTTCAAAATCGGAGAAAGGACTTTGCAGGGCGGCACGGACGGCAGACTCGTTCATGGGGAGAATGTGAATGTAACCGAGCAAATCTTCCAGAGCATTTCTGACTGTTTTATCGTCGGAAAGTCGCCTTAGCATGTAATACACGTTTGAAATCACCACCGGAGAAGTACAAGCCTAAAATGTTCCAGAGCAGGCAAGAGCCAACAGCTTTTCTGCGACTTTTCCAAAAGGCTGTCTGTTTGTAAGATGATCAAGCAGAACATCAGAATCTATAAAAGCCCGCTTCATAGGCTCTCGTATTTTTCCCATAGGGCTTGATACCGTGCTTCCTTCTCGTCAAAGTCAGGCGGAAGTTTAATGATACCCCGAAGCCTTCTTACTTGCGGCGGGATGTCGTCTTCTGTATCTAAAATTTCCGGTTCTTTTGGTTCAAGATTTGGCAGGAAAACGCCCACCAGCTTTTCAATCAATGCCGATACGTTTTCCTGTTTCAAAGCAGCGTATTCTTTCAACCGCTGAACAAAGCTTTCTTCCACATTTATGGTGAAGTCTGTTTTCATGGTATCTGTATTTTTCACCCGAAGGTACGTTTCCCTACTAAAAATTTCCGGCCCGCAACCGCGCGATATTTGCAGTCATTCAGCCATTTTCACATTACACCCATGCCCCGCTTCGCCCTTGATGTCCGCTATGATGGAACTGCTTTTCATGGCTCTCAAATTCAGGGCGATTTAGCAACGGTACAGAAGGCGCTGAACGATGCGCTCTCCACGCTTTTCCGGCAGCCGGTAGAAACTTTCGGCGCGAGCCGCACAGACGAAGGCGTTCATGCACTGTCCAATTTCTATCATTTTGATGCGGAATGCTTTCCCCGGCAATTTGGCTACCGGCTAAACGCCATTTTGCCGCACGCGCTTTCCATAAACGGCGTTTTCCGGGCGCAAAACGCGGATTTTAATTGCCGCTTTGACGCCACGGCGCGCCAGTACCGCTACCGGATTTACGGGCGCAAAAATCCGTTTCTGAAAGACCGCGCGTATTTCTATCCCTACAAAGCACCGCTTGCTGCACTGGCGGGAACGGCAGAAATTCTGAAGCAGCACACCCATTTTGAAAGCTTCTGCAAGCGCACGACGAACATGCATAGCTTCCGCTGCACCATTCACGAAGCGCGCTGGGAACAGCACGGCGAAGAGCTGCATTTTGTAGTGAAGGCCAACCGCTTTTTGCGCGGCATGGTGCGCGGGCTGGTGGGAACGCAACTGCGGCTTGCTAAAAACGGCGGCGATTTAGAAGAAATTCTTGCCGCTAACGATTGTCGCCGGGCTGATTTTTCCGTGCCGGGTCATGGGTTGTATCTGGAAGAAATTTCCTTCCCGGAAGGCGAACTGGTGGTGGTGGAGGATGTGCGGTAGAGAAGCACAGTAACGGTGTCATCCCGACGAAGGAGGGATCTGCCCAGATAAAGCGATGCTGCTGATTTCAACAGATTCCTCCTTCGTCGGAATGACGAACAATGATTGAGCTGCTCTTCCGGTTTTAAGCCCCCTCCATCTCCCCCAGCGCTTCCGCAATAATCCCTACACACTCGTCTATCTGTTTTTGGGTAATCACCAGCGGCGGGGCGAAGCGGATTTTGTCGCCCTGCGTGGGCTTTGCCAGCAGGCCTTTGTCCTTCATCAAAAGGCAGAGATGCCACGCCGCTTCCGGGTCTTGGGTATTCATCACAATGGCATTCAAAAGGCCTTTGCCGCGCACCAGCTTCACCAGCGGATGATTCAGGGCGCGGATAGATTCCCGAAAATATTCGCCCAGCCGCGCCGCATTTCCGGCCATGTCTTCGTCCTGCAACACTTGCAACGCCGCTATCGCCACCGCGCAGGCCAGCGGGTTGCCGCCGTAGGTAGAGCCGTGTTCGCCGGGTTGGATGGTCATCATAATCTCGTCGTCGGCCAGCACGGCAGAAACGGGCAACATGCCGCCGCTCAGGGCTTTGCCGAGAATAAGAATATCGGGATGAACGTCTTCGTGGTCGCAGGCCAGCATCTTGCCGGTGCGCGCTAAGCCCGTTTGGATTTCATCGGCAAGGAAAAGCACGTCGTGCTTCCGGCAGAGTTCTGCCGCACCGCGTAAATAGCCGTCGTCGGGAACCACAACGCCCGCTTCGCCCTGAATCGGCTCCACCAGGAACGCACACACATTCGGGTCTTGCAGGGCCTTTTCCAACGCCGCCAAATCGTTGTAGGGAACCGTGTCGTAGTTGGGCATAAACGGCCCGAAATCTTTCTTCGCTGTTGGGTCGGTGGAGAATGAAATTACGTTCAGCGTGCGGCCATGAAAATTCTGCGCACAGGTAATCGTGCGGGCTTTGCCTTCCGGCGTTCCCTTCACGCGATAAGCCCAGTGGCGCGCCAGCTTCAACGCCGTTTCCACTGCTTCCACGCCGGTGTTCATCGGCAGCACTTTGTCGTAGCCGAAAAGCGTAGTAATGTATTCTTCGTATTCGCCCAAGAGGTTGTTGTAGAAAGCCCGCGAAGTGAGCGTCAGCTTTCCCGCTTGCTCCACCATCGCTCTCACCAATCGCGGATGACAATGACCCTGATTCACTGCCGAGTATCCCGACAGAAAATCGTAGTAGCGGCGACCTTCCACATCCCACATAAACACGCCTTCGGCCCGCTCCATCACTACCGGCAGCGGGTGATAATTATGCGCGCCATAGCGGGCTTCGCGGTCTATAAATGGCTGCGTTTTGTGGGTATTTTCCGTCATCGTGGAAGTCATGCGGTAAAGGTAGCGCGACAAAAGGAGTTCTATATCTTTTCAGACCTGTCGCGCAGGCTTTCGGAAGCCCCAAAACGCCGTTAGGACTGCTGCAAGAATCGCCACAATCACCAGCTTCGTTAGGGAGGAAAAGGACGCGAAGGACAGACAGAAGCTGCCTGCTCCAAGCACCAGCGCGGAGACGAAAAACTTCATCGCCCAATCCCGCAAAGGGAAAAGCTGCGTCAGCTTCAAGCCCGTCAGCGACATGGTTTTCCAAGTATAGAAGGCACACATGCAGGCAGTGGAAACGGTGAATGCCAGCGCGATTCCAGGCAGTCCCAACACGTAGTAAAGCCCCAAGCCCAGCGTACTTGCAAACAACAAATCTCCCACAGCGCCCCACAGCACCCATTTGCCTTGCCGCAGGTGTTGGAGCATGGCGGAGAATGGATAGGCACGCAAAGGCAGCATCAGCGTCGTCATGGCGAAAATGGAAACGGAAGCTGCGTATTTGGGGCCAAAAACAAGCGTAAAAATCTCCGTCTTGCCCAGCATCAAAAACCAGAACAGCGGAAACACAAAAGCAGAGAGCAAGCGTCCGGTGGCACGCAACAGGCGGGCTTTTTCTTCCACCGGCTCTTCCGAAACATCTGCCGCGCTGTGGAAGAATGCACTGCTGGCCGCACCCAGGAGCAAAGGCAGAAATGGCACTTCCTGCGCACCGTTGAAATACACCGCCGACAGCGCAGGCGAAACGAGAAGCCCCACAATCGCTTTGTCCAGATACCGCCCGCTTTGCTGCACAAGGTCGTAAAGCGCCATGTCGCGCCACGCGGTTTTGAGGCTTTGGGGAGAAGGATTTCCGGCGCTTTTAGAGGAAGACATTTCCTTCCAGACCGGCAGCAATAAAGCCCCTGTCCGCAGTAAAGACAAGGCTGCCAGCGCGCTGAAAAGCGTTGTGGGCGAAGAGAGAAGCAGCACGTGCAATCCAACAAAAAGGAGCGCCGCAATAGTGTTCACAACCGCCGTCATCCGGTAACAGCGCAGCCCTAATGCCAGCCCTTCGGCCAGCGTAGCGAAGACGGAAAAAGCGAAGAATCCAAGCGCCGTCAGGAAGGGCAAATACCCCCCATTCCACCACGCAAACAGCGCCGCAGAAAGGGATAACAGCATGATGAAAACGCCTTTCCCTCTACCCTTTCCGCGCAACCACGCCGCCGTTTCTGCCGGGCGCAAAAGCTGCACCAATGCCGGAATCCCCATGCAGGCAACGGTGCTGAGCAACCCATAACGCACCCACAGGTTTTGGTAGTGGCCATAGTCGGCAACAGGAAGTGTGCGGGAAGCGCCAATCATCACCGCCAGCAAGGCCAGCGCCGGAAACAGCCGCGCGACCAGCAGGTAAAGGCTGCGTTTGGCGAGGGGATTTTCCGGTTGAATGGCCATGCGTGCGACGGGCGATGTTTCCTTTTGTGGAGCCTTCAAACAGGCTTTGGAGCCGATGACGCAAGTTGGGAAAACCGGTCTGAATCTTGTGTTTCTCTTTTCGCAGTTCTGCGGAAGACCATTTTTAAAGTGCGCGGGCATCCCGCAGATTTGTAAAACGCCTACCAATAGCTAAAACGCCGTATACCAGAACTGCGAAACGGTATTTAGGGCTAAAAAGGGCTTCGCAGATTTGTGAAACGCCCACCAATAGCTAAAACGCCGTATACCAGACTTGCGAAACGGTATTTAGAGGTGAAACGGCGCTCCGCAGATTTGCGAAGGCCCCTATATAGCCAAAACGGCGAATACCAGATTTGCGAAACGGTATTTCAAGGCTAAACAGCACTTCGCAGATTTGTGAAACACCATAGACATCTTTGAAAAGGACGGCCCAAACAGGCTTTTCCCCCTTCAGGTCAAGAGCGCCCATCCGCGTGTTTAAAGGCCGCTGTTTCAGGTGATTTTGGGAGGGATTTCGCTGGTGCTTTTCCCCGATTGCTTCCATGCATAGAACAATCCGAAAGCGACGAGCGCGAAAAGAATCAGTGAGGAAACGGCGGAAATCGTGTTGCCGGTTTTGAAGGATTGTGGCTCAAACTTGAAGTCAATCTTGTGCTGCCCTGCCGGGAGTTTCACCCCCCGCAGAATGTAGTTGGCCCGCACAATCGGCGTTTCTTTTCCGTCCACAAACGCCTTCCAGCCTTTGTCGTAATAGATGTCGGCGAAAACGGCAAGGCCTTCATTGGCGTTTTTGCTTTCAAAGGAAAGCTCGTTGAGGCCGTATTTGGTGAGGCGGATAGCGGCGGCGCTGTCGGTGGAAAAAGTGCTTTTTCCAATTGTTTGCTGGAAAGGCTGCGCGCGGACAATGGCCGTCTGGCGCGGATTCCACTGCGCCGGATTGGGCGCGGCGGTGTCGTGCCACTTGGCGGAATTCATCGCCAGCATTTCTTCGTCGGCGGTGTTTACATATTTCACGTTGCTCACAAACCAGGCGTTGCCCAGTGCCCCTTTTTGTTCTTCCGCAGCAAGTTGTCCATCCGGCATCGGGCCAATGATGTATTTCGTATTCAGCATGTTCAGCACCGCACCGTTCAGCCCTTTTTGCGGGTTCAGATGGATGTCAATCAGATCCTGATAGCTTTCCATTTTGGCCGGGCTGTAGCCGCCTACGAGCTTGTGGTGATAGGCCGGGACGGCGTTGTTATAGGGGTCGCTGCTCATGTCCAGCACACGGAAATAGGGGTCTTTGTCGGCCAGGATTTGCGCATCCACCGGGCGCGGCGCAAACGCGGCTTCGTTCTCGCTTGGCTCCTCGTAATTGCTGCTGTTGAGATAGCGGCTGCCCACCGTTTGCAGGTCGGCGAAGGTGAGGACAGCCAGCCCGATAAGCGCGGTCATAGCGTTGAGCTTTTCCTTCACCAACGCCCACAAAACACCGGCAGCGGCAAGGATGAAGAACGCCGAGCGCAGGCCGCTGTTGCGCGCCAGAGCGGCGCGGTCTTCGCGGATAAGGCTCAAGAGTTGTGGTGGAAGCTGTGCGTCGGTAGCAGGATTGGTAAAAGCAAAAAACAGACTTCCACCCAACGCCAACAGCAAAGCCAGACCTGCCGTGATGCCTGCCGAGAGCTTGATAGCTTTCCATTTTTTCGCAGCGTCCGGCTCCTGCATTAATTGGTGAACGCCCCAGATGCCCAGCACCGGAAATATCAACTGCGGCATAACCAGCGCCATAGATGGGGTGCGGAAATTCTTGAGCATCGGCAGGTGATCAAACAGGAAATAGTTGATGCTTGGCAGGTTCCTTCCGAGGCCGAGAATGATTCCAAACAGCGCCGCCGCGGCCAGCGCCCACTTCATCGGATTGCGAATCACCACCAGCCCCAGAATCGCCAGAAAGCAGATGATAGCGCCCAGATAATGGTCGGCTCCGGTTACATAAGGTTGATCTCCCCAGTAGCCGGGAAGTTTTTCGTATTGCGGGCCAACGGCAGCGGACGTTTCGGGGAAGCGCTCAGCAGCCTCGCTGGAACCACCGCCATAGAGGTCGGGAACCAGCAGCGTGAAGGTTTCGCCTAAGCCCTGACTCCAGCGGAAAGCGTATTCTTTATCCAGCCCGCCATCTGCTTTTTTCTCCTCACCTTTCGCTTTGTTCAGGGTCAGCTCGCTTTTGCCGCCGCGCATGGTGTACTCGTTGTATTCGCGGGTCGGCAGGATGCCAACGGCATTTACACTGACGCCCAGAACACCCATCACCACCGCCAGAACGCTCGCCTTAAAAAAGCGCGGCAGCGTGCCCTTGCGAATGGCATCCACCAGATAGCCAATGCCCGTAAACAAGAGTATCAACCCCATGTAATAGACGATCTGGTAGTGGCCGCTGAGGGTCATCAGCGCCATTGCCGGAGCAAAAAGCGCACATCCGCCCACCCATTTTCCGCGATACAGCAGCACGAAGCCCGCCATCACGAGCGGCATCCACGCAATGGCCACCATCTTGGTGTTGTGACCGGCGGAAAGGATGATAGGATTGTAAGCAGAAAAGGCAAAGCCCAACGCACCCAGAAGGCCCAGCCAGCGGTTCATACGCAGCACCTGGCTGAGCACATAGAAGCTGAGCAGCGCAACGAAAAAGAAGTTAGCGGGCTGTGGCAGCAAATAGGTGAGAAAGACATAGAGCTTCGCGAAATAGGCGCTCGTCGTCCCCATGAAAACGAGGTACGTCGGGTTGCCGCCAAACATGCTGTTCGACCAAAGGGGAATCTGCCCGGTTTTTTCGTAGAACGTTTTGGCTTCCTGACTCATGGCTTTCCAGGAAAGCACGTCGTGCTGCGTGAGTACCTGTCCCTGAAGTGCGGGCATACATACGGCCAGCGAGATAAGCGCCATGATGGCAATGATGACGAGATGGGGAATCCAGCTTTTGAAGTTGATGGCGGGCATGGAGAGGAGTAGAAAGCTTTTAGTAGAAAGTAGAAAGCGTTTGGAGACAAAAGTAGAGCGATGGAAGACAAAAGCGGGTGTTAGCAGATACAGAAACGCGTCAGCAGAAAGCAGCAAGAGATGAAACTCCTAAAAAGAAGGAGCGCACTTAACCGCGCGCTCCTTCTTTTTAGAGGTGTAGAATAGGAATCAGAAAGCCCTGTTCCATTATTCATTGTTCATTACTCATTGTTCATTACTTTTTAAATCGCCCCTTCGCCATGAAACGGATAGCGGTAATCCGTCACCGGCACGAGCGTTTCCTTTACCGTGCGCGCGGAGAGCCAACGATAGAGGTTGAGCGCAGAGCCTGCCTTGTCGTTTGTGCCGGAAGCGCGCGCGCCGCCAAAAGGTTGTTGGCCTACTACTGCGCCGGTGGGCTTGTCGTTGATGTAGAAGTTCCCAGCGGCGTTCACCAACTTGCGCGTCATCAGTTCCACTGCGTAGCGGTCGTTGGAGAAGATAGCGCCAGTGAGGGCGTAAGGAGAAGTGCTGTCCACCACATCCAGCGTTTCTTCCCACTTCGCTTCATCATAAACATAAATCGTCAGTACCGGCCCGAAGATTTCTTCGCACATCGTAACGTAATCCGGGCGCTTGGCTTCAATAATGGTTGGCTCAATGAACCAGCCTTTGGAGGAATCGGCTTTGCCGCCGCAGAGGATTTCTGCGTCTTTGCTGTCCTTCACACCGTCGATGTATTTGGAGATGCTTTTGAAAGACTTTTCGTCAATCACGGCATTGATAAAATTGCGGAAATCATCCACCGGCCCCATCTTCATCGTCCCTACTTCGGCCACCAATTTCTCTTTGATTTCTGCTGCCAGATTGGAAGGCAAATACGCCCGCGAAGCTGCTGAGCATTTCTGTCCCTGATACTCAAACGCACCGCGCGCAAGGGCTGCCACCACCGCATCTACCGGAGAATCGGGATGGACGAAAACAAAGTCTTTACCGCCTGTTTCGCCCACAATGCGCGGATAGGATTTCAGGTTCGGAACGTTCTCGCCAATGCTTTTCCACAGGCTGTTGAACACGCCCGTAGAGCCGGTGAAATGCACACCTGCAAAGTCGCGGTGCTTCGCGCAGATGTCGCCCACCACCGGGCCGGACGGGTAAATAAGGTTGATAACGCCTGCCGGAAGTCCCGCCTCAATGAGAATTTCCATAAACACCGACGCGCTATAGACCTGCGTGTTGGCAGGTTTCCACACCACCACATTGCCGCACATAGCCGGGGCGGTGGGCAGGTTTCCACCAATCGCAGTGAAGTTGAACGGCGTAACGGCAAGGATAAATCCTTCCAGCGGGCGATACTCGGTGCGGTTGTGAACGCCCGGTGAGGAAACGGGTTGGCCGCCATAAATCTGCGTGAGGAAATGCACGTTGAAGCGCAGGAAGTCAATCAGCTCGCAGGCCGCGTCAATCTCCGCCTGATAAGCGTTTTTGCTTTGGCCCAGCATCGTGGCGGCGTTCATGCGCCAGCGGTATTTGGTGGCCAGCAGTTCGGCGGCTTTGAGGAAGATGCCTGCACGGTGTTCCCACGGCATTTCGGCCCAGTCTTTACGCGCTTTCAAGGCGGCGGCAATGGCATCGTGAACCTGCTGTTCGTCGCTCTGGTGGAAGTGGCCGAGGAGGTGCGCTGTTTCGTGTGGCGGACGGATTTCTACTTTTTTTCCGCTACGGATTTCTTGGCCGCCAATCCAGGCTGGAATGTCGCGCGTTTGGCTTTTTAAGTCTTTGAGCGCAGCCTGTAAGGCTTTGGCTTCCGGCGAGCCGGGCGCGTAGGAAAGAACGGGTTCGTTTTTGGGTTCGGCGAAGTGGAAATACGCGTTGTGCATAGTGGGCGCGAAGGTAGGGAAGTCAGGGGCGAGGGATGAGGAGTGAGGAGTGAAATGCAGGCCCTTGCCCTAACCTTTTGCCTTAATGCGCGACCAGCACCTTCAAGACGCCGGAGTTTCCGGCAGCATCTTTCACCGAAAGGAAGTACAAACCGTTGGGAAGAGAAGCGGTTGTTACAGGTTGTGCTGCGTCTTGAATGTTTTGAGAAGAAAGCACCTGTTTGTTGCAGATTGAGCAGCGTGGCCTTTACCGGAAATTGCAGTTTGCCCTTAAGGTAGAAAGCATCGTTTGCCGGTTGCGGGTAAAGGGTGATTCCGGCTGCGAAATCAAATTCTTTTACAGCGGTTGGGATTTGAAGCGGCGTGCCACAGGAGACGCCGTTTTTATGAAAGAATTTCATGTTGTCGCGCCACTGGTCACCATCTCCATTTGAATGGTAATAATAGGTCATTCCCAATCCTTTTCGGAATACGCAAGTAGTCGGATAAACAAGACCAGAGAGGCTAACATAAGTACCTGAGCCTATACCACCGATGCTTTTCCACAAAGGACCTGCTGCGCATAAAATCGTGTCGTTTGGCTGATAATAAAAGCAACTATACCCTCCTGCTCTGTATTCTTCTGGCATAAACAGTGTATCATTATAAAGCATTTGGTTGTGAAGTACCGTCAAGTGTCTGGTAAGAGATATAATTTGATACGGCTGATTAGACCCGCTTTGTCCCCATTCCCACCTTTTGACGGTGTAAAATGTTGTATCCACAGCAGCTCTTTTTCCTATAATACTATCAATATATTGACCATACAGCCAGTAATGAGGATCGTCCCGAACTTCTCCACCAAAATAGTCATTCAAGTCAAAATTATAAATTTCCGTTTGTAGCACGTTCCAGTTTACTACATGGCGAAACAGTCTCGTTTCAACAAAAGAAGGATTGGGATAATTTGCATACATATCCCATGCATCATACATATTGCCATCATAGGGAAATTCATAAACATCATTCATCTGGCACACACCGTTGTTTTTGGAAAGCAGAATCTGAAAGCCGGACACCCGATGACTCGGCAAGGAAGTGGTTCCACTCATTGCCGTAAGTTGAATCTTCTTCACCGTATCCAACACGCCAAAAACCGTTGCCGTATCTATGGAAATCACTTCTGCTCTGTACCAAAAGGTAGATGTATCTGTGTAAAACGCCCAAGCATCATTGAGAATCGCTTGCGGTTTCAGATTAACCGATAGGCCGTTTTTAGTAGGGAAATGCCATTCCCCGTTTGGATATTCCCGGATGTCCTGCCCTATCCAAGAAGCGCCGTTGCTGTCTGCGAAAACCGGACTCGAACTTGTTATACGCGGTGTTCGGAAGGTTTTATAACGCACATAGCCCACTTCCTGCACCACACTATCCACGCGGATACCACGCAGATAACCAATGTTATTGGTAAAGTACCGCTTCACGCCCAACTGCAAAGGCGCGTAGTTCTGCGCAAAACCTTGACCAAAACCGAAAACGAGCAGCAGAAAAAGGAGTGCTTTTTTCATGGCAGGAAGCGCATTAGTGCATGTAAATGTAGCATTTCCTTTTAGAGAAATTTAGCAGGCTAAAATTCCCGCGCTCCCCTATTTCTTCCGCGCATATACATACTCCGCAAAGCCCATCAAATCCCAAAACACATTTCCGGCTACGTAGCCACTTTTAGCGAGTGAGGCAACTGCCCGCAACGGCGTCGTTATCACATAAGGCCAGCTCCGGCGTGTGCCACCGGAAAGCACTTCCAAGCCATTTTCTGTCAGCAATGTGGAGAGTTCCGCCACGCTGTACAGCCGCACATGCGTTTTGTCGTCGTGGAAGTTTAAGGAGCCACGCATGGAAGGCAATTCCTTGCTGCGCGCGCCGGGATATTCAATGTAAATGTGCCCGCCCGGTTTTAGCTTTTTCGTCAGTGCTGCAATCACCGCGTCGCCGTTGTGGAGATGCTCAATGATGTGGGCCATCATGATAAAATCAAAGAAGCTGTCGGGGATAGAAGCGAAATCCAGCTTCGTGAGGTCGTTGTCGTAAAAGCCTTTCATTACCGCCTTATCCCGCGCGTCGTAGCCGTATTCCATCGTCATATCCATGCCGTGATACTCGCAATTTGGGAACAGGCTTTGGGTTTTGGAAGGCGAATGGTTGCCGGAACCCACATCCAAGAGGCGAAACGGGCTGTTGCCTACGGCTTTTTTAAGGAAAGCATACTTCGGTGTGGAAAAAGAGAAAACGCTCATGGAGAATAGCAGGGAAACGAGGTCGGCAAAAGTAGTCGCTCCCTTTTCAAATCGCTGCCCGCTTCCCCAATTCTATCACGTCCAGATCGCGGATATTTTCGCCGTCAATCACAAAGCGCATCGCCGTGCGCAGCAGGTGCCAACCATGCTTGCCCGCCGCGCCTGGATTGAGATGCAGACACGAAAGCGCCGGGTCATACTGCGCCTTTAAAATGTGGGAATGCCCGGAAATAAACAACTTCGGTTTCTCCTGTTGCAACCACGCTTTCACGCCCGGCGCGTATCGCCCCGGATAGCCGCCAATGTGCTTCATGGCAACCTTCACGCCTTCTATCTGGAAGAGGTTTTCTTCGGGGAAATCATAGCGGAGCGCGCCGCCGTCAATATTGCCCCACACGCCGCGCAAGGGCTTGCCCCACCCTTTCAACTGCTCCACTACTTCCACTTTTCCGAAATCGCCCGCGTGCCAGATTTCATCGCACATGGCAAAATGGCCCGCCAAGCCTTCGTCGAGCCAGCCGTGCGTGTCGGAGAGAAGACCGATTGACGTCAATGTGAAAAATGTGATTGAATGCGGTAATGGAAATTCGCGAAGGTGGGAGGCAATGAGAGAGTGAAGAACTGTTTTCCTATTACCACATTGTCGCATTATCCACATTACCGCATTTGTAGCCGTTAAATCCCCATCGTCCGCCGCAAATCCTTTGGCAGTGCAGCTTTGTTCAAAAGCAGCGCGGTCGTCTTGAACTGCACATACGGCTTGGAGACGTAGATAAATCCTTTGTTGTCATTCTTGTCGCCCCAAGAGTTTTTCACCTTGTAATATTCCACGCCGTTCTGGTCTTTGGAAATGCCTACGATGTGCATTCCGTGATCGTCAGTTGTGGTATAATTTTCAAACGCTGCCTGCCGCATTTCAGCAGTGATTTTCCGCTCCTTTTGCGGGCCATTGAAGAGGGCCTTCTGCTCGCTCTCCTCCATGTCTTCCCAGTCTTTTTCCGGCACGAAGGCCACGCCGTTTTTCCACGAAAAATACTTCTCGCTCACGTCTGTTGCCCACACTACGGAATAGCCTTTTTCCAGTGCATTGTCCACAATGTCGGTCAGGTCGCGAGTCTTCACGTTATAGACCTTGTCGTTGCTCCAGTTGTCGGGAACGGTGAAGTCGGTGAGGGAATAATAGGGCGCGTCGTTGAAGGAAGAAACTTCCACATAGTCGTTGGGGTCAATCCCAATCACTTCGCGCGCAAAACTCTTCGGTGTATAGCTTTCGCCTTTCCACGTAAACTGTTTCGGGTCAGTACCGAGGTAAGTATCCAGCACGGCGGAAAACGCTTTCTTCCACACCGGCGTCAGCCTGCCGTTGGGGTTTTTCACGAGGCCGTCCAACATGCCTTTCAGCATCGCCTGCATCTCGCCAAACTGGTTTTTCTTCGTGCCGTAGTTAAGGCCGGTATAAACGCTTTGCGGCACCGCGCCGTATTTGCGGAACATGTTTATCACGTCGTGCGCTTCCGCACCGTCGCCCCACGGCAATTCGCCGTGCATTTTCACGTAGCGGTCAGCCTTGTCCTCATACACTTTGCGGGCCGTAAAAATCTGGCTTATCTCTACCGGTTGCCGACCCGCTTTGATCATCTCGCTTTCCACAAACGAGTTGCCGCTATAGCTCCAGCAGGTGCCGGAAGAGCCTTGATTTTTTACCGGCGTACAGCCGAGGTCAATCACCGGCGTGAAGCGCCATTTCTTGCCCGTGTCTGCGGTTTTGTTGGCTTCAATGGTTTTGATAAGATTGTCTTGCGCGGAAGAGGCTAACGGCAGCGCGAGAAGTGCGGCAAAAAGGTATTTGGTCATTGTGTTTTGGAAGGAAAAAAGCGGATAAAATTAAGACCGGGAACGACCTAAAAAACCTATAAGGTTTTGGAAACCCCTCCGGGTCTGGAAACGTGCTATACGGAGCCCGAAAGGTCTTATAAATAGATAAATAGATAAATAGATCGTCATAAAAAAGCGAATTCTTTTTGGCAAATCAATTCCCGTCAAGTCATTTAGACCTTACGCCGTCTCGTATAGCGCGATGTGTGCCTTCTTCATCGTTGCGTATTTTTCATCCGCCTCTGCCGCCTTCCAAAAGCCCCAAAAGATGCGGGCGGATTGGGCTTTTTCGGGGTCTTCGGGCGCGCGGGGCAGTTCTTCGCGGCCATGCGCGCCACTCTGGCCTTTTTTATCGTCGGGCACAGGGCCGTTGTATTTTTTGCCGCCCTTGTGGTTGGCGTAGCGGCGCGCGCGGGTGTAACCCATTTGCAGGAACTTCCGGGACATATCCATACCTACAAAATCATCTGCGTTGCGGTATTCCTCAAAAAGCGAAAAGATCTTCTCTGCTGATTCCTGCGCAATCCCAGGTGACTTAAAGCGCCAGTGCGGCAGAATTTCACCTTTGTATGGTTCCACCAGCAGCACGCCCTGCTCGCCTTTTCCCACGCGATACAATTCGGGTTGCTGACGCAGGTTCAGGTTTTTGTAGTCAAGGGAATAATCAAAAGGAATTCGCATTCTTGCGCACAAAGGTTTTTTAAAAGCCTCTTGCAAAATAATGCCTTAGAGGAGCGATGTGGATCTCGCGGGTTTTATCGACGATTCCGGGGAGCGCGATTCAGTGAATGCGGGGATGGTAAGGGATGTGAGTAGGATGGTTTGGGAAAGGCAGGTGAAATAGAAGCCAGATTTTCGGGAATGGACAGGATTTGTTCGGAGCCACCCTGAATTTGCTGCTCTCCCGGAACCCTTCTCGAATTCCCAGAATCGATAGTCGGGAAGCAAGAATCGGTATTCCCTTTCCAAGAATCGGTAGTCCCCTTCCCAGAATCGATAGTCGGAAGGCAAGAACCCTTCTCCGGTCGCCCGGAATCGGTAGTCCCCTTTCCAAGAATCGATAGTCGGGAAGCCAGAACCCTTCTCCGCTTCTCCAGAATCAATAGTCGGGTATCAGGAAGGGCTTCTGCCTTGTCTCCAAACCGACATGCCTTTCAAGAGCCGTTTGTGATTTTGGATGATGATGCTTCTTTGAACGACCTTCCGCCCCTTCTGAAAGAAAAATGGGTGCAAATCAGCCCGTATATCGGGCTTACAGAAGCGCATTTCGAAGTGATAGAAAGGATTTTACGGAAGCGGTTGCGGGCGGCATAGGGAATCTAAAAAACTAACATGAATATGAGTAACTTAGAGCGGGATAAAGAAACTTTTGATTTTTTATGGCATTTGGTTAAGGCGGGAGAAATTGCCTACTTTGATGATAGTAGTCCTTATTTTAAAAAACTTGTTCAAAAATTTCCCATTGGCTTTTATAGAATTGACTGGGAGAAAATCCCTCACAAAAGCATTTGGATAGAAGAATCATATCCACAAAACAAATCCCACATAGAACACTACGTGGGAGACCTTCTAAAACATCTAGACAAGTCTTCTTCTGTTTTTATTGTTTTTGATGGCTATAATAGAGGAGCTTTCTCTATGAATATAGAGCTGTTTATTGAACTCGCTTCTGAAATATTGACTTTTCCGCAACACAATTACGTATTTCCTGAAAATTTTGAATGGTGTTTGAATTATAGTATGGAAAATGAACTATGCTTTGGGTATTCTGCACAATAAGTTGTCCCATTCGCTGAACAAAAAAGCGCTTCGCACCTGAGTTTTCCACCCAAACGCGAAGCGCTCCAATTAAGTTAAACGATTCTCACTTAAACGCATTGATCCCCGTTACATCCATACCCGTAATCAACAGGTGGATGTCGTGCGTGCCTTCATACGTTACCACGCTTTCCAGATTCATCATGTGGCGCATAATCGGGTATTCGCCGGTGATGCCCATGCCGCCGAGCATTTGGCGGGCGTTGCGCACAATTTCCAGCGCCGTTTCGCAAGAATTGCGCTTCGCCATAGAGATTTGCGCAGGCGTCGCGCGGTCTTCGTTTTTCAGCGTGCCGAGGCGCCACACCAGCAACTGCCCTTTCGTGATTTCGGTAATCATTTCGGCCAATTTCTTTTGCTGGAGTTGGAAGCCCGCCAGCGGACGGCCAAATTGCTCGCGCTGCTTCGTATAGCGCAATGCCGTATCGTAGGCATCCATCGCGCAGCCGAGCGCGCCCCACGCAATGCCATAGCGCGCCGAAGACAGGCAGGAAAGCGGCCCTTTTAAGCCTTTGATGTCGGGGAAAATGTTTTCCTTCGGAACCTTCACATTGTCAAACACCAGCTCGCCCGTAGAAGAGGCGCGCAGGCTCCATTTGCCGTGCGTTTCTGGAGTCGTAAATCCTTCCATACCGCGCTCCACAATCAGTCCGCGAATGTCGCCCGCTTCGTCTTTCGCCCACACCACCGCTACGTCGGCAAAAGGCGAATTGGAAATCCACATTTTCGCGCCGTTCAGGATTACGTGGTCGCCTGCGTCCACAAATTTCGTTTCCATGCCGGCAGGATTGGAACCGTGATTAGGTTCTGTCAATCCAAAGCAGCCCATCATTTCGCCGGTTGCTAGTTTGGGCAGGAAGCGCTTCCGCTGCTCTTCCGTTCCGAACTTATAAATCGGGAACATCACCAGCGAGCCTTGCACCGAAACCATAGAGCGCAAACCGGAGTCGCCGCGCTCAATTTCCTGCATCATGATGCCGTAGGAAATATAGTCCAGCCCTGCGCCGCCGTATTCTTCCGGAATCGTTGGGCCGAAACAGCCCAGCTCGCCGAGGCCTTTGATGAGGTGCTTTGGAGTTTCGCCTTTCTGCGCGTATTCTTCAATAATCGGCGACACTTCCTTCTTCACGAAAGCGCGCACCGCATCGCGGATAATCTTGTGTTCGTCGGTCAGAAGCTCGTCTAAGAGGTAGTAGTCGGGATGCTGATACAGGTCTTGTGCCATTAGGTAGGAATGTTAAAAAGGGGTGGAATTGCGCGCGAAGTTATGATTTTACGTAAATACGGCTAATTTTGCACCCCGTTTGTGAAATGGAGCCGTATTCTGCGGCGGTTTTTCTTCTACACCGCACTGCATTTGCACCCCACGCTGCCCCACACAAACATTGCCCGTCCTTTTTTGTTTACCCCTTTCCGGCCTTCTTTCCAAACCTTTTTAGGGAAAGAGAAGTCTGGAAGATGTGCCCATTTCATCACCTTAAAACAAGCCCTTTCCTACCTACATGAGACAACTCAAGATAGCCACTCAGATTACCAACCGGGACTCGCAGGCCGTTGAGAAATATTTGCAGGAGATTTCCAAGATTTCCATGATTACGCCGGAAGAGGAAACCACCCTCGCCCAGCGCATCAAACAACCCATTAAAGACCCGAAAGGCTTTGACATTGCCGGTGCGGCCATTGACGCGCGACGCGCGCTGGACAAGCTGGTGCAGGCCAACCTGCGCTTTGTGGTGTCGGTGGCAAAACAGTATCAGCACCAGGGACTTTCCTTGTCTGATCTGATTAACGAAGGCAACCTCGGCCTTATCAAAGCCGCGCAGCGTTTTGATGAAACCAAAGGTTTTAAGTTCATTTCCTACGCCGTGTGGTGGATTCGCCAAAGCATTTTGCAGGCGCTGGCGGAGCAGGGACGTTTGGTGCGCCTGCCGCAAAACAAAATCGGCACGTACAACAAAGCCAACAAAGCGTACATCGCTTTTGAGCAGGAACACGAGCGCGAGCCAAGCACTGAAGAGCTGGCGGGCATTCTGGAAATGAGCGAGACGGAAATCACCAATATCTTCACGAGCAACACGCGCCACACGTCTTTGGACGCGCCGGTGCACGAAGCCGAAGACGTGGCGATGGGTGACCTTCTGGAAGGCGCCAACGACACCGACGAGGACGTGATGAAAGATTCGCTGCGCAACGAAATCAAGCGCATCCTGAAAAGTCTTTCCGGGCGCGAGGCGGAAATTATTTCTGCGTACTTTGGCCTGGAAGGCGACGAAGGGCCGAGCATTGAGGAAATCGGCGAGAAATACGACCTCACCAAAGAGCGTATCCGGCAGATTAAGGAGCGCGCGATTAAACGGCTGCAAAAAGCGCGGTACAGCAATGCGTTGAAAGTGTATTTGGGATAAGATGTTTTTTAAAATGCCCGCCGGAGATTTCCGACGGGCATTTTTTTGTTTGGGGGAAATGGGGTTACAATATTAAAGGATTTAGTTACTATTTTCGCGGCATATGCAGCAGAAGCAGAAATTATCATTCAAAGCCAAAATGGTGTTGGCAGTCTGCTTATGCCTGTTTTATTTGCCCGGCTACTTTTTTCTTTTTAAAGAAATTGGCAAAGATGACTTCTCTCTGCCGGCAGTAATAATAGGCGGTTTTTTTACTCTGTTCGGTATATTTGGGCATTCTATTTTAATTTTTGAAAAACAGTACAATAAACTTGAAGAAAATAAAAATTTTATTAAATGCATAAAGTGTTTCTTCAAAATTATAGGCACTTTTGCTTTCTTGTCTTTAGGGGTGCTTTTCATTTTTGTAGGCTTATTTGTAAAACCTGAAAATATAGCTGAAAGTGATTTAATATTTTTTAAAGCTACCTTAATGCAAAAACCCAAGTTTGAACTTGGTGGAAAATCATCTGCCTACTTAAATATATACTTCAAGGAATTTCCCAAATACGTTTTTGAGGTTCAATATCCTAGATATCTTCATTACAATACAACAATAGAGGACAGTTGTGAGATTAATGACGCGCTAAAGGTTGGTGTATCTATAGAGGATTACAATAAGTATATAATTAGAACGAAACCAAGAACTTTCACAGATATACATCTAAATCAGGGCACAATCATGATGTATTTTTTAGCAAAGGAGGAAAATGTTTTCTATAATCCAAATATTAATAATTACTTGGACAGAGAAGACAAAGAAATAGGTAAATATTTATGGATAGTTGGCATATTCCCATTATTGGGTTGCATTTCTATATGGCTGACTGAGATAATAGTTATTTTGAAAAGACGGGGCTATTATAAAATTGCAGAAAGGCTTGAGAAATACAAAAAGAAGAAGATTATGTAGAAAATATGCCCCCGTTCGCCGTAGCGGTCTCGCGGCTCGGCGAAGGCTCCGTTCACCGTAGCACTCTCGCGGCTCGGCAAAGGCTCCTACCCTTAACCTGTCCCGTATTTTTGCTTAGCGGCCAGATAGATTTTGGTTTGGGCAGCCAGTAATCTGACACCTGTCCAGAGTGTTTTTTCGCCAGGCATGGGCTGCTTTTTGGAAGGCTGGAACCCGCCCAGTACGCCTACTGCTCTGACCACATCGGCCACTGTTTTTATGATTTTGGGATTGGTGAGTTGGAGTACTTCTATAATTTCTGCTTCAAAGAAGGCACTTGCCTCTTCCTCTGCCCCCAGCCTGCCGAGCCGGTAGAGTAACAACACCCACCAGCCTACCACTGCCCATATCCACAACGCATAACCAATGCTTTGGGCGTCCTGCAATTGGGTCTGTTCTATGCCTAAGCCTGATTTTAAGATAAAATGATAGCGTTCCATCGTCCAGCGCAAGGCGTAGTAACGGCCCAGCCGTACACAGTCTTCCACATCGTTTAGGGGCAAAGTCGTTAAGAGCAACCACTCCAAAGCGTCTTTTGCAGGCCCTTCCAGGGTGGTGATGGTGACCACCTGCGCCCGGACAGGGGCTTGTGGCAACAACGCATTTGCATTTGCTTTTGCTTTGCCGGTGCCGCTAGGTGGCAACCAGATCTGGCCGAAGCGGTAGCACACCTTTCTCTCTACCACTTTTCCTTTCTCTTTGATAGACAAAAGACCTTCTGCGGCCACAGGAAGCACCTCGGACAAAGCCCCTACTTTGACCGGCTGACCTTCATAGTATACGGTGCGCTTTTTCTGAGAAAGCCGGACCAGCAGTTCCACGCCCGCGCTTCGGGGATGGCTGTAATGCTGATAAAAGTCGGCTTCCCGGTCTCCCACTTTGATAAAACAGACGCCCGGATGCCGGGCAGCCAGTTCGTTAGCAACCGCTGTTGTTCGGATCCATTTATAAGATTCTTTCTCCTCAATAGGGATGTGTTCCCGGCGGCTGCCTTTGTGCTTATCAGAAGGGGCGAACAGATGATGGGATACGATGCCTAAGGGCAGTCCCCCGGTACTGAGTGCCAGGGCACTGTGCAGGTTCAGCCCACGGGTCTTGCCGTCTGCCCTGCCGCCTAAAGGCCCCATGCCTGTCTTGTTACTTTGGCGGTACACCAAGTCGGTGGTATCCTCCACAAGCAAAACCGTTTTTTCTGCTGCGATGCGGGCGGTGGTACGGCTGCGATGGGTGCTGCCCAAATCCAGGTCCTGATAGCCAAAGAGCCGATGGGCGCTTTTACGAAGGGCTGTTCCAAGAGCCGCCGAAAAAGAAGCTCCCGGATGAGCCGCCATTTGACTTGCCATCTGTTGAACCCGCTTGCCAAAGCGGGCATCAGGTAAATCCAGCCCCGAGAACTCGGCGCTAATAGAGGAAAAATGATCACACTCAAACATGTCTGCTAATGTACGCTTGACAACCAAAAAGTTGTGGGACAGGTTAAGGGCAGGAGACTTCGTCGCAGGAACAAACCCTACTGCATTCCGCGCAAAAGGCTAAAAGACAAGCCTTTTGGGCTAGTGCCCGGAGCTTTGGGGCTCCAGCCCGAGACCATGGGGCGGTAACCCAAAACTTTGGGGTCGTGACCCAAGCTTTGGGGCTCCAGCCCAAGACTGTGGGGCTCCAGCCCGAAGCCGTCGGGGCTTGCCCAACACCGTGGGGCGGTAACCCAAAACTTTGGGGCGCTCGCCTGAGAATGTGGGGCAGTAGCCCAAGACCTGCGGCTCGGCGAAGGCTCCTACATTCGTCACAAAATAAGACCCCAAGAAAACGCCCCTCACATAATTATACAAAAATCACTATTTTCCACTTAAGCCTCAAAAACACCTCTTTTAAGGCTTCGTTTTCCCATTACCCCACCTCATAGGTGGGGTCGTTCCCACAACAGGCGGGTACCCCCACCTCAAAACCGACTCAGGTCGGTTTTTACCCAACTCGTCTTCCCTTTTACCCGACTCCGGTCGGTTCGCAACAAACACCACTCGGCTGCGAACTGACCGGAGTCGCCTTTTTACCAACCCGAGTCGGTTTTTACCCGGCCCGACTTGGGCCGCAACCGACTCGGGTCGCCTAAAAACAGACTCCAGTCGGGTAAAAGGGAAGTTGGGTTACCCTGCTTGCCATAGTGGTCTTGCGGCTCGGCGAAGGCCCCGCCATCGCCGTAAATAATTACGCACAGGAGACGAAGGAAGAAGTCTTCGCAGAACAGAGATTGAAACTTCTGCCTGCCAATTTTTCTTGCGCATTTCGCCTTCCCACCCTTTCTTTGCAAGAAAATACCAACTGGTATGTTTTTATGAAGAAGGCCGAAGAAACCCGGAAAACCATTCTGCAAAAAGCATTTGCGCTTTCCTATGCACACGGCTACCGGCCCACCAGCATTGATACCATTATTGCGGAGATTGGGGTAACGAAAGGCGCGTTCTACTACCATTTCAAAAACAAAGACGAAATGGGCGTGGCCATCATTGAGGAGATTCTGAAACCGACGTTCTTGGGCGGTTTTGCCAAGGCTTTGGCGGCGGAAAAGAATCCGTTGGAGGGCATCTACAACCTGATGGAAAACCTGCTTCTAAACGATAATTTTCTGCGGGTGGAATGCGGCTGTCCGGTGGCGAATCTGGCCGGGGAAATGGCCCCTTGGAACGGCCCGTTTACAGAGGCACTACGGGCGCTCACCGAAGAGCTAACGCATGAAATGGCTGCCCTTCTGGAGCGCGGAAAGGCAGAAGGTTTTGTGGGACGTCAGGTGGCCGCCAAGCAAACAGTTCTGTTTATTCTTTCCGGCTATTGGGGTGTGCGGACGCTGGGGAAGCTGGAAGGTAGCCCTGCCGTTTACACGTCTTATTTGAAAGGCTTGAAACAATACCTGGATTCGCTGCGCTAAAAATTTTTACCCCAAAGGCATCCTGACAAAATGTATCAAGAACTTCTTTCCGCACACTCTTTCACCCGTTGGCTGGTACTCGTTGCGCTGCTGTTTGCGATTTACCGCGCGGGCAAAGGTTTCTGGCAAAAAAAGCCTTTCACGAAAAGAGACAACACCGTTCGTCACTGGACGGCAACCATCGCGCAGATTCAGCTGCTGATCGGGATGTTGCTGTACTTCAAAAGCCCGATTATCCACTATTTCCACACACATTTCCGGGAAGCGGTGGATTCGTTAGACACGACTTTCTTCGGCCTTATTCATCCGCTGTTGATGCTTTCCGCAATTGTGGTTCTCAGCATCGGCTCCTCGTTCACCAAACGCCGGACAACAGACAGCGACAAGTTCCGAACCATGCTCATTTGGTATGGTGGCGCGCTGCTGATTATTCTCCTTGCCATTCCGTGGCCTTTCTCTCCCCTTGCTTCCCGACCCCTTATCCGATAAAAAATGATGACTAACCTCCTCCAAACCAAAACCGGCAGGCTGCGTATTCTCGGCTTGCTGGAAGGCGTTTCTCTGCTGCTGTTGCTCGTCGTTGCCGTGCCTATGAAATACGCCTTTAATAACCCTTCGCTCACGCAGGCAATCGGCCCGGTGCATGGCGCGCTGTTTCTGCTTTTTGTGATTAACGCGTTGAGCGTTGGCGTAGAGCAGCAATGGGATTTCCGGCAAACGACGTGGAAGGTGATTGCAGCCTGCTTTATTCCTTTCGGCACGTTCTATATTGACCGGAAGATCCTGAGTAAAATCCAAACGCAGTAGGAACGACCATCCCTTCTAAAAGCAAAACCGGCAACGAAGAATCTCGCTGCCGGTTTTGGTCAAATGGATTCCCCAAGATTACTTGGCGTAGTTGCGGAGCCGGATTTCGGTGCGGCGGTTTTGGGCGCGGCCAGCGGCGGTTTCGTTGGTAGCTACCGGCTGGGTTTTGCCAAAGCCTGTAGCCGTGAGGCGGGTGGCGGCGATGCCTTTGGAGATAAAGTAGGTACGAACCGCATCGGCGCGCTCCTGCGACAAGATCAGGTTGCGCTCCTCGGAGCCTACGTTATCCGTGTGGCCTTCAATATCGGCGTAGAGCGATGGGTCAGTTTGCAGTACGGCTACCACCGCATCGAGCGAGGCATTAGAAATAGGTTTCAGCGTCGCTTTGCCGGTTTCAAAGAAAATAGCCTTTGCTGCTTTGGATACTTGATTGATAATTTCCTCGCGGATTTCCGGACAGCCGCCGTTGGTTTTGCTGTAAGCATCCGGGCAGCGGTCATCTTTATCCAAAAAGCCGTCGCCGTCTTTATCGGGTGGCGGGCATCCTTGATATACCGTCGTTCCGGCCACATACGGGCATTTGTCGTCCTTGTCGCTGATGCCATCGCCATCGGAATCCGGGCAGCCTTTCAGCGCGGCGAGGCCCGCTACCAGCGGACAAGCATCGTCTTTGTCGGGCACGCCGTCGCCATCGGAATCGGGGCAGCCGTCAAAGTTTGGCAGTCCGGCAATCATCGGACATTTATCCAGCGAATCGGTGATGCCGTCGCGGTCGGTGTCGATAAACGGCGGTGCCTCGGTTATAACGGGCTTTTTGTAGCCCGGCTTGAACCAATACACGATACCGACCACGTGCTGAAGATGAGCCTGCACTTGGTCGCCAAGAGACGCTTTGTAGGCAGATTCCAGATTGAGCGAAAGGTTTTTGGCTAGACTTATGTTCACTCCCGCGCCAATGGGAGCCACAGCGTTAAAATCCTTTTTGTATGTTGTAGCCGCAATCCCTCCAAATACATAAGGAGAGATGATATACTGGTCGCGCGGCAGGATGTTGAAGCTAAGGCGTACATCAAATGAGCCGAAAAAGAAATTATTCCGGGTACTGGAATCATACTTTTTCCGGTTGATGAAAGCCGCGTCTTTCTTAGACATGGGCATATCCATGTTGCTTATGTTGATGCCTGCGCTCACATCTAGCCAACGGTTAAGCTGGTACCAATAAGAAACGCGCACCGTGGGGTTCCATTGGAAAATCGTGCTTTTGGCAGTGTCGTCTTTTCCGCTTTCTGGATTGTAGGAAATGCGGTATAGGTTAGTGGCGAAATAGTCGCTGGTTTGCGGACCGTAAAAGTCGGTTCCTCCAAAATGAACGCCGATACCATGTAGGTGTTGGGCTTGACTGGTTAGGCCGGAGAGCATCAACGCAGCAAGGAGTGTTTTATATTTCGTGTTCACAAGGAGTGCTGGTTTAAAGTTGTGAAAATGTGCCTGTCTCGCTTACGGAAGTGCCCACCAAACGGGTGTAGAGATGGGTTTGGAAATCACATTGGGGTTGGTATTGCGCTCTTGCTGGGATACCGGATAGCGTTGCAGAATAACGTTGATAGCGCCATTCGGATTGGGCGTGAGCGCGGGCAGCTTGGTGCGGCGGTAGTCGGAATACGCTTCCGTCTGGCCGAACATAGCAATCCATTTTTCATACATCACGCGACCTAAATCAACGTCTGTCGCCGTGTAGGTGGCGATATCTGCACCGTTGTAATCTCCTCCGGTAGATAACAGACAAGACTCTCTGATACCGGCGTTCAGTGCGGCAGCCGCTTCTGCCAATCTGCCCTGACGCACATACACTTCGGCGCGCAGAAATTGAGCTTCCATAAAGGTTACTAACGGCGTGGATTTGCTACCGCTTCCGGCCAGATAGCTGCCCCAGTAGCATACATTTTCATCCGGCTCCGCAATAGGACTTCCATACACATCTCCGAAACCACTGGAGTCGAAATAGGAATAAAGGCGCAAATCCTGCGGACGCAACTTCATGGAATCCACCAGCGGCTCGGCAGCCACCACATAGGCACGGTTGTTCAAGTAAGCATACCATTGATTTTGCTCGTTGGCCGGGTCTCCATGCTTCGTCATGCAGTCTTCAGCAGCGGAGCTAATGCCATTATCCAATGCAGCCAGAACGGCGGCAGGGTCGTAGATAGTTTTGTTGCTGTAACGATTGAGGTAACGGGCTTTGAGGGTGTACGCCGTTTTAATCCACGAGTCAGGGCTACCACCGAAAATCAAGTCATCAGTTCCGGGCAGGTCTATGTTGTCTGCTTCGGGTTGGCTCAGCTTCAGGACAGCGCTGTCCAACATCTTGATAACGCCGTCTATCACCACAGCCTGTGCGTCAAACTTGGGCTGGTAAATGGTGAAGGGATTCAAAGCCTCTTTGTATGGAACATCGCCCCAATAATCCGCCAGCACGCCCCAGTTCATCGCCATCAACACCTGCGTGACGCCATCGTACCAGGGATTTTTCGCACCAAAGTTTTTCCGAAGCTGGTCGCCATTATAGAGCGCTTGGTAAATCTGGTTCCACTGGTTGTCGGTAGCGTTCTCGGTGAGGTTATACACCTGCACGTCCGACGCTCCCTGTACGCCTACCCCATGCTGAATGAAAATGCCGCCGGTGCGGGGAAGGTCACTTTCATAAGTGTTCATGGTGGACACTTCCAGCGCAGCGAGTTGCGTAGAAGCAGTTCCTTGTGTAGGTGTATTCGGGTTAGTATAGTAATCTTCCGACTTTCGGCAAGAGGCTATGCTCAAGATCAAAGCACTCCCCCAAAGGGTTCTTTTTAAAATCGTATTCATTGCTGTTTTTCGTTTGAGTTCTGAAGACGGATTAGAGGCCTACCCGCAGGTTGATGGAGTACGACCGGGTACCTGGGTTATTGAAATAATCCCAACCGCCAATGTTGGAGCCGGCACCCGTAAGGCTCGTTTCCGGATCCACGCCTTTGTAGTCGGTCAGCAACCATAGGTTACGACCCGTAACGCTTACATCAATATAATTGAATTGGCGCAACCGTCCTTTGTTGGCAATGTTGAAGCGATAGCCCAGATTAAGGGTGCGGAGACGTACCCAACCGCCGTTTTGAATCGCATTTTCCGCCGCATTATTACCGGCATCACCTTTGAATGTGCGGTAGTAATAGTTGGCAGAAACGGAGTCTGTAGTGTTTTCCTTACCCCACTGGTCCCTGCGGGAAGCTGTAGAGTCAAACACGCCTTGAATGAGGTAGTTCTGCTCGCGGTTTGCCGACTCTTCTGTGCGGCCCAGGTTGTTGAGGCGGGCGTAAGTTCCGTTCCAGATATAGCCACCATGTCGTATGTCAAACAAGGCACTCGCGTAAAACCCCTTGTAATTGATGGTCGTGGAAAGGTTCATCAGCCAGTCCGGATTAGGATTACCCAGATTTTTGGTCTTGGAAGATACCTGCGCTTGTCCATTAGAGTCCAGCAGCAGTTGGCCCTGCCCGTTGCGCTTCCAGGCTGTTCCGTAAAAAACACCATAGGGCTGGCCCACGATGGCGTAGGATTGCAGTTGCGTAAAGCCCTCCTCTATTGAAATCTCGGAAACGCCCGGCGTAAGGCTCAGGATTTTAGACACGTTTTTAGAAAAAATACCGCCCACATTCCAAGTAAGGTCTTTCTTCTTAATCACATCTACATTCAGTCCCAATTCAATCCCCTTGTTTTCTACTTCGCCCGCGTTCACATATTCGGCCTGGAAGCCTGTGCTTCCGGCAACGGGTTTCTGGATGAGGTTGTCGCTGGTAAGTTGGCGATAAACCGTTGCTTCCAAGTTCACGCGGCTTTTAAATAAACGGAGTTCCAAGCCCGCCTCTATGCCTTCGGTGTGTGCCGGAACAAGGCCGCCGGGATATTTCACATTGCTCACCGCATAGCCCGCTTGCCCCAGGTAAGGAAAGCTATTGCCATCGGTATTTCCATCGGTAATGAAAGGCTGTGTGTAATAAGCGAAAGGACGGTCGCGGTAGGTATATACATCCACCCCGTTGCCCACATCCGCGTACGCCGCCCGGATTTTTCCGTAAGAAAGCCAGGAAGGACGGTGGCGGATAGACTCCGAGAATACCCAAGCACCTTCTGCCTTAGGGTAGAAAACCGAGCGGCCACCGCGTCCAAAGGCGGTCGACCAGTCGGAGCGCCCTGAGAGAGTCAAAAACAGCCGACTCCGATATCCCAAGGCTACTTCACTATACAAGCCTTGTGTTTGCAAAAACGAGCTTAGGTTGCTGGCGTAAAGGGAACTGGTATTACCAAGGTTGTAGAGGTTGGGAATCTGAAGGTTGCGTCCGCGCTCGAAAGTGCTTCCGGATTTGTTGTCCCAAATATTATAGCCCACCAGCGCATTCACATCAAAATCTTCGGAAAGCTGCTTTGAATAACGCAGAATCAGATCAGAATACACTTGCGTGTAGTAAGACTGATTTAGATTTACTTGTCCAAGCTGGTCGGCAGCGTCGTTGGCTTTAGAGCCGATGTCATAAATCTGACGCGAGTTGGTGTTGTAATTGTCCACGCCCAGCCGCCAGTTTAGGCTGAGCGATGGTGTAAAGTTGAGGTTGGTGTAGAAACTTCCATACACGCGGTTGGTAACGTCGGTGTAGGGATTGCGTTCTACTGTAAAGCGCGGATTGTCGTAAACAGAGAAGTATTGGGTTTGCCGCCCGGTAGAGTCGCGCCAGTAGTCCACATCATAATTGATGGGTGCGCGGAACAAAGTAAGGGCGACGCCACCCACATTAGAGCCGTTCTGAACCCGCGTAGCGTTTGAGTTGGCGAAGTTGGCCACTACGCCCACCTTCAGCCATTCCGCCAGTTTGGTCTCCCCGGAGAAGTTTACCGTAAAGCGGTCAAAGCGGCTGTTCGGAATCACGCCTTTGTTGGAAGTATTGCCAATGCCCAAGCGGAAAACGGCTCTTTCGTTTCCTCCGTCAATCGCTACGTTGTTTGTCCATTCTGCCCCTGTCTGGAAAAACTTCTTGTTGTTGTCATAAAGCGGAACGCCTGCTGTGTCGGCGCGTGGCCCCCAGCTTTGCGGCGTTCTGTTGGAGTACAAACCGCCGGAACCCTGAATATATTTGTTCTGGAACTTCGGTAGTTTGTTTACCTCAAAGAAATTCACGCCCGTACTCACGGTTACGCCCAATCGCTTGCCCGTCCCGTATTTTCCTTTTTTGGTAGTGATAATAATGGCGCCGTTACCACCGCGTGCGCCATAAAGCGCCGCCGCTGCCGGGCCGCGCAGCACCGTCACCGATTCAATATCGCTTGGGTTAATATCAATGGCGCGGTTGGATTCATTCACGCCCGTCAGGTTTTGGTTGAATGGATTGTCTCCCGCAGTAGGCTGCGAGGTTCCGTTGTCAAACGGAATACCATCCACCACAAATAGCGGCTGGTTGTCGCCGCTAAGGGAAGTATTGCCGCGTAGCAGGATTTTGGAAGAAGCGCCCGGTGTGCCGCCGCTTCCGGTAACCTGTGCGCCCGGCGCTTTGGCTGCCAGTGCTTCCACCACATTTTGTTCGCCGGAGCCGACGAGTGTTTCACCGCTCACTTCCGTTGCCGTGTAGCCAATGCGCTTTTTCTCTTTGCGGATGCCCAGCGCCGTTACCACGGTTTCGTTCAGTGCCTTTACGCTGCTGTTGAGCTTAAAAACCATGAGATTACTCGTAACCTTCGCTTCCTGGTCGTTGTAGCCCAGCGCACGGATAATTAGGGTGGCTCCTTGCGGCGCATTCAGGGAGAACTTGCCATCGGCATCCGTCTGTGTTCCGGTAGTTGTTCCTTTAATCAAAATCGTCGCGCTAATATAAGGTTGGGCCTTCTCGTCCACCACCGTGCCGGTTACTTGTTGGGTTTGGGCGAAAGCCGCATGAACGCCTGCGGCCAGAAAAGCTGCGGTAATAAGGGAATGCTTCTTCATTGAACAGGAAAAAGAAGGTTAGAGAAAACAAAAAGGAATTCGCCGCCTAAAATAGAATCGCCTTTGCCAAATTTCCAAACCTTCCTTAAGCCCGCTATAACAATTTTATTGCCACAATATTAAATTGTAGTGAAATTTCACAAACGTCCATCTACGAAAGGGCGCATTTCTTTTAAAAATAGCCCTTCTTTTAGCGCAACCGTAGTCGAAAAGGAAATATTTCCTGCACCACACAATTTCGCGAAAATAGAAGAACCGAGAGCAGCTTTTACGCTTTCAGGTAGCGGAGGAGAAACCGGGTTCCCAAAAAATACGGACAGAAATCCCGTTTGTTTCTACGCCAGAAGATTCCCTATCTCCACTTCTGTTTCCTGCCCTTTGTTCCGCGCATACCACGTGTGCAGTTCCTTTTCAAAAGCCTCAAAATCGCGGCCCGCAGGGTTCTTCTTCCACTCCTGCAAAAGGGCTTCTGCACTGGCAGGCCGTGGCCCCCACACGAACAGTTCCTCGCCCGTTTCTGCGTCAAAGGAAACAAGTTTCGGAATGCTGCGGCTGCCGTTGGTGAGATAGGCGTCTATCAGGTGCGGATGTTCGTCGCGCAGCACAATGGAGAGCGAGATTTTACCCGCAGAAGCTTCTCCTATTTTCGCCAGCAAGGGGAGGTTTTGCGCACTGTCGCCGCACCACGCTTCGGTAATTACGAACCAGTTTTGCGGGCGGGCATTTTGCGCAATAGCAACCGTTTTTCCCGAGAGTTCGTGCGTTCCATACCACCGTTTCATCCGCTGAAAATTGAGCTTCGTGAAGTGCGCCAGAAACTCGGATTGTTCCGGCCCGCTTGTTTTTCCGGCTGCGGCTAGTTCTTCGCAAAAACGCAGAAATTCGGGGAAAGAAAAGGCCGGTGTGGATTGGAATTGTTGGAGCATAAAAAGCGTTTTCGGGACTTGTCAAGTCCTCACAGGAAAAGATATAGACTGGATAAATCTAATGTAAAATGATTTTTTAAAGGGAAATAATTCCAGAATTGTGGAGTCTTCAACATCTGTCCGAGGGCTTGACAAGATCGCACCCGCTAAAGCGGCATGTCAATTATTTTTCTCACACCATCGGCAACTGCATCTCAAAAACACTTCCCTTCGGCGCATTGTCGCGAACCGTTATACTACCGCCGTGCTGCTTCATAATACGCTTGGTGATGTACAGCCCGAGGCCGGTGCCTTTCGCATTGCGCGTGCTTTCATTTCCCACGCGGTAAAACTTCTCAAAAATCCGCTCTTTTTCCTCCGCCGGAATGCCTGCGCCTTCGTCGGCCACCTGCAGAAAAGTATTTCTGTTTTTACAGCGCAACGTCACCTGAATTTGTTTGTCTGCCGGGCTGTATTTCACGGCATTTTCCAGCAGATTGTTCACCGCCATTTGCAGCAGCAACGCATCGCCCTGAACAGCGCATTCCGTGTCCAGTTGCGGCGCAAAACGCCCCGGATGCCGGCCACTGTAATCGCGCACCGCTTCTTCTACCAAAAACAGAAAATCGAGCTTCTCAAAAACCTGTTGGTACTGCTGCCCTTCTAACTGCGACGCCACGAGCAGGTTGTTGCACAAGTCGTTTAGCCGGTCCGATTCTGCCACGCAACGCTCCAGAAGAACACTTTGCTGCGCTTCGGCAAGGCGGCGTTTTTGCATGGTTTGCAGGTTCAGCTTCATGGCCGCAATCGGCGATTTCAGCTCGTGCGTAACGGCCATCATAAAATTGGACTGCTGCCGCGAAAGCCGCAACCGCCGCCGGATAGCCGAGTACACTACCGCCGCACCGGCAAGAATTATCAGCAGGAAGGTTGCACCCTCGCCAAAATATTGCTTGGTACGCGAAACACGCTTTGTTTCAATTGCCGCCAGCTTCTGTTGATACAGCGCAGGCTGTTGCAAGCTGTCTATCTGGAACGGCAGGGCGCGCCGCTCCGCCTCGTAAATAATAACGCTTTGCTTTTGCAGACTGAATCCCCAGAACAACAACGCCGCTACTACATACAGCAGCAGCAACAGGTAGATGATTTGCGGAAGCCGGGGGGATTTCATGGTTGTAAAAGTTGGACAGCCCTTTGGATATTGGAAGGCGAAAGCCGTTGGAAGGTTGGAACGCTTCGCTGTTGGAAAGGTTGCCCTTCGACAGGCTCAAGGTGACAGCTTCGCGTTGGAGGTTGGACTTGGAACGCCTCACGCTGAAAAATTAACAGGCAACAGGAGGAACCTTAGTAGAAAAGGCATCCAACTCTCCAACGGCTTTAGCCTTCCAACGCCCAGAGGGCTGTCCAACGGCTTCAGCCATTCCAACATTCCAACCTATCTCGCCACGCCTTTCCGCTCCACCCTTAATCCGATGTTCAGCACTTCCGGCAGTGGGTTGGTGCGCATCAGGTGTTCCAGTTGAATCTTATAACGACCCGTTTTGGGGAACAGAATATTCGGGCCTTTTCCGGTAGCAATCGGCATTCGCTGCTCCCAGATTTCGTTCATGTTGCGGCCATACCACCGCCCATTGTCCTGCGCCAGCGGAATCTCTATCTGCTGGCTTTTCGCCACCGTGTCGTGTGGGCCTTTGATAGAGAAGCGCAGCCAGATGTTGGAGAAAGGATAGGCTTCGGTGTGGCGGATAAGAAAGAACAGGTTGTAGGTCGCCAGCGAGTCGGAAATATCAAAGTAGAAAACCGGCTTGAAGGCCGATTGCCAGCGCGTTTGCGGAATGGCTTCCTGCTGCTGAAATACCGACGACGACGGCTCGCAGGCTGACAGAAACACAACGGCAAGGAGCAGCGCAAACAGTGATTTCGGAGGGAGAAAATTCTTACAAAACATTCAGTGCCTGTTCTTTTGCTTTTTCCAGTTCGTCCTTCATCCCCACTACAATTTTTTGAATCGCCGCGTCCGACGCCTTAGACCCCATCGTATTTATTTCGCGCCCGATTTCCTGCAACACAAAGCCCAGCTTCTTGCCTTTGGATTTTTCCGCGCCGTCTTCTATCAACTCCAGAAAGTAACTACAGTGCTGCGTCAGCCGCGTTTTTTCTTCCGTAAAGTCCAGTTTTTCGATGTAGTAAATCAGCTCCTGCTCCAGCCGGTTGGCGTCAATTTTGTCGCCCGTCTCGCCGATTTTTTCCAACGCCGCCGTCAGCTTTTGCCGCACACGCTCGGTCCGCGGCGCTTCAAACGGCAGCGTTTCTGACTGCCCATTTTCTATCGCGCGGATGCGGGCAACCAAATCTTCCCGCAGCATTGCGCCCTCGGCTTCGCGGTGTTGCATCAGGGCGTCGCAGGCCGTTTCCGCCAGTTTTAAAACTGCTTTGGCTACTTCTTCGGGCAGCGTTTCGGCCTCGGCAGAAACCACTTCCGGCAGCGTCAGAATTGTTTGCAGCACGTTTTGCGGCGTCAGTCCCAGCGTAGCCGAAAGCCGCTGAATGCTTTGGTAGTAATGCGCCGCCAGCTCTTGGTTAATGCGCATCGGGCGCGTGCTGCCGCCGGTCTTCAGGCTCACGTTCACCTCCACCGTACCGCGTCCCAGTTTTTGGGTCACCAGCGTGCGCAGTGCCGCTTCTATTCCGCGCAGCGCCGACGGCAGCCGCAGCGAAAGATCCAGCCCTTTGCCGTTCAGCGAGCGCACTTCCACCGCTAAACTATAAGGCTCCACCACTGCTTCCGCCCGGCCAAAACCAGTCATTGAATACACCATAAAAGGATTTCGGACAAAAGTCGGGAACGGGGCGGGATTCGCGCGGGTTTTTAAATGGCGTATTGCTCGTGGTTTTTTTGGAGCGCTGCCTTCGGCCCGGGCTTTCGGCTGTGCTTCGCGCCGCCTCTATCCCTAGCGCAATGGTTTACGGTTTTGCGTAGCCATTTCCAATCCCAACAAAGTCTCAGCTCCTTTCCCTTTTCCACCTTTTCCTTTCGGGTTACTTTTGACGCCCTACAACATGCAGAAATTCATTTTAGCCCTTCTTCTCTCGGCTTGCTCTTTTGTGGCACTGGCCCAGAAAGGTGCGTCGCGCGAAGAACTGGAGCGGCGGCGGATGCGCCTGTTGGAAGCCATCAAGGCAACGCAGGCAGAACTGGCCACCACACGCCAAAACAAGCAAGTAACGCTCGGCCAATTACAGGCCCTGCAAGCACAGGTGGACGCCCGACAACGACTCATCGGCTCCATCAACACCGAACTGGGCCAGATAGATGGCAACATCCGCAACTCGCAGGAAGAAGTGGACAAGCTTTCCGCCGAGGTTGCTTTTTTGCGCGCCCGTTATGCGCAGTCTATTCGCTATGCCTATCGCAACCGCAACGCGCAAAGCATGATGGCATATCTGTTCTCCGCTTCGGGTTTTAACGATGGCATCCGGCGGCTTTCCTATCTGCGGAAATTTAGGGACTACCGCATGGCACAGGCCGACGAAATCCGGGAGGTACAGGGAAATCTGCACCAGAAGATAGGCGTTCTCCACAACGAGAAGACCCGGAAAAGCGTGCTTCGCCAAGCCGAGGAAGGCCAGAAAAAAGTGCTTCAGCAGGAAGCCGCACAGACCAACAAAGCGGTGCGCGAACTGCGGGGCCGCGAGTCGGAATTATCCGCGTCCGTAGTGAAAAACCAGCGCGACGCAAAGAACTTGGAGCGCGCCATTTCCGACGCTATTCGCCGCGAGATAGAAATCGCCCGGAAAAAAGCGATGGAAGAAGCCCGCCGCCAAGCCGAGCTCCAGCGCAGGCAGGAAGCCGAGCGCCAGCGCCTTGCCGCTGACCGCGCCGCTGCTGACCGCGAGATTGCCGCCCGCGCCGCAGCCGCCAATAAGGCCAAAGCAGCCGAAGACGCGCGCAACAAAGCAGCAAACGGAAACAAAGGCAATAGTTACGGCGGCGTAACACTTAATACCGGCAGCGGCAACAACGCTAACCGTACCGTCTCCAATCCCAACACCACCAATCCGCCCCCACCCGACGAGCCGGCAGACGTAGAAACAACGCCTTCGAAAGGTACTTCCCCGCTCCCCCGCCCGCCGCGCCCTGTTCGCCGCGACCCGGTGAATCTCGGCCTTACGCCGGAAGCAGCGGCTCTTTCGGCTTCGTTTGAATCCAACCGCGGACGGCTGCCGTGGCCGGTGGAGAAAGGCTTTATCGTCTCTAATTACGGGCGTCATAAACATGCCGTGGCAGAGAAGGTGATGGTGGAGAACAACGGCGTGGATATTCAGACTTCGGCGGGAGCCACGGCGCGGGCTGTGTTTGAAGGAACGGTGTCCAAAGTGCTGTTTATTGCGGGTTTCGGACAGAACATCATCATCAATCACGGCAATTATTTCACCGTGTACAATGGCCTTTCCACCGTCTCTGTATCGGCGGGGCAAAAGGTGCATACCAAACAGGCCATTGGCACCGTCGGCCCAAATGAAGACGGCATCCACGTGTTGAAATTTCAGGTGTGGAAAGGTGCGGCCACACAGAACCCAACGGGCTGGATTGCGCAGTAATTTTTCCTTTTTTTGCCGTCCTTTATGCGTATCGCTGTCAATACACGTCTGCTCCTGAAAAACAAGCTGGAAGGTATTGGCTGGTTCACGTATCAGACGTTGCGGCACATGGCGCTGGCACACCCGGAACATCATTTCATCTTCCTTTTTGACCGGCCTTTTGACCCCGATTTCCTCTTCGCGCCCAACGTAACCGGCGTGTATGCCGGGCCGCCGTCGCGCCACCCGGTGCTGTGGTATTTATGGTTTGAGTGGACGATTCCGCACCTGTTGAAAAAGTACAAAGCCGATGTATTTCTTTCGCCCGACGGAATGGGCAGCCTGCGCACCCGCGTGCCGCAGTGCATCGTGTTTCACGACTTGGCTTTTGAGAATTTCCCGGAACACATTCCCACCGCGCATTTGCGCTACCTGCGCTACGCGACACCGCGACTGGCGCGCAAGGCAACGCAATTGGTGACCGTGTCAGAATTCTCCAAAACAGACCTCGTAAACCGTTACGGCATTCCGCCCGAAAAAATAGCGGTTGCCTGCAATGGCGCGCATGAAGAATACCGCCCGTTGAGTTACGAACAACGCGAAGCGGCAAAGGAAGGCTGGGCCGGCGGCTGCGAGTATTTTGTGTATGTCGGCGCGCTCCAACCCCGGAAAAACGTGGTGAATCTGCTTCGCGCATTCGTCCGTTTCAAGAAGCGGCAACGCAGCGATATGAAGCTGGTGCTGGCCGGAAAACTGGGCTGGAAATACGACGAGATTCTGAAGTACCGCGAGCACATGGTTTTCAAGGAAGACGTTATCTGGCCGGGCTATTGCTCGGTGGAACAACTGGCGGAGATTATAGGTGGAGCTTACGCGCTGGTGTATCCATCCTTGTTTGAAGGCTTCGGCATTCCCATTCTGGAAGCCTTGCAGTGCGGCGTTCCGGCGGTTGTGGGGGCCAATTCTTCCATGCCTGAAGTGGGCGGCGAGGCTGTTCTGCTCTGCGACCCGAAAGACCCGCAAAGCATCTCTGATCAAATGCAGTTACTTTACAAGGACGAAACGCTGCGCAACGCGCTGATTGCAAAAGCGCCGATCCAGACCGCGAAATACACGTGGCAGCGCGCGGCGGAAGTGTTGTGGAAAGCGGTGCGCAAATGCGTTGGATGACGTTGGATGCACTTTGTGCGTTGGAGTGTTGGATGCTTCGCGTTGAAGCGACCTTAGAAGTTACGCAAGCCATCTTCCCGATTCAACCATTTTAAAAGCAAAACGTTCCAACATTCCAACGCCGCAGGCTGTCCAATATTTCAACGGCTTTAGCCAATTCCAACGCAAAGCATCCAACGCAAAGCATCCACCGGCTTTAGCCAATTCCAACAGCGCCGCGTTCCAACACTAATTTTGCCATTCCAAATGAACCTCCAATCTCTTTACCACCGGGCGCTGGATTTTGACTTTCTCTCCGCCGAAGAAGGTGTTTTTCTCTTTGAAAACGCGCCACTGCCGATGCTGATGGAAATCGCCAACGAGCTGCGGAAGGCGCAGGTTCCGCACGGAAAGGTGACGTGGATTATTGACCGGAACATGAACACCACCAATGTGTGTGTGGCCAACTGTAAGTTCTGCAACTTCTACCGCATTCCCGGTCATCCCGAAGCCTACATTACTGACCTGCCTACCTACCGACGCAAGATTGCCGAGACCTTTCGTTACGGCGGCGAACAACTCCTTCTACAAGGTGGTCATCACCCCGATTTAGGACTGGACTACTATGCCGACCTTTTCCGGGAATTGAAGGTGGAATTTCCAGCTTTAAAGCTTCACGCGCTTGGCCCGCCGGAGATTGCGCATATCTGCCGCGTGAGTGGCGTAACGCCCGCCGTAACACTGCAAACGTTGAAAGAAGCAGGTATGGACTCTATGCCCGGCCCCGGCGCAGAAATTCTGGATGACCGCGTGCGCCGCCTGATTTCCAAAGGAAAATGTGGCGCACAGGAGTGGTTAGACATTATGCACGAGGCCCACAAAGTGGGACTGACCACTTCCGCCACGATGATGTTCGGGCACGTAGAAACGATCTTGGAACGCTTCCAGCACCTCGTGAAACTGCGAGATGTACAGGCCCGGAAACCGGAAAGCGCAAAGGGTTTTGTGGCTTTCATTCCGTGGACATTTCAGGATGTGGATACGCTGCTGCGCAAAATCCGCCGCGCAAAAAACGACACCACGCCCGCCGAGTATATCCGCATGATTGCGATGAGCCGTATTATGCTGCCCAACGTGAAAAACATTCAGGCTTCGTGGCTCACGGTAGGCAAGCAAACGGCGCAATTATGCCTCCACGCAGGTGCGAATGATTTCGGCTCTATCATGATTGAGGAGAACGTGGTGAGTGCCGCCGGTGCCCCTCACCGCTTCACTGCAAAGGGCATTCAAGACGCTATCCGCGAAGCAGGCTTTGAACCCCAACTCCGCAACCAGCAGTACGAGTTCCGGGAGATGCCGGTGGTGATGGAGGAGCAGGTGATTGATTATTGACGGAATTGGCTTCGTTGCGACCGTACACAAGCCGTTTTTTCTTCCAAAAGGGCAGTGTACGTCCGTACTGTATGCGTTTTCCACCGCAAATGGCTTGTGTACGGACGGACTGTGTGCATTTTCTATCGAAAACGGGCCGTGTACGGAAGTACTGTGTGCATTTTCCACTGAAAAGGCTGTTTTTGAAAGAGAAAATAACTGTTTCACAGGGTGGCGCGCTCGTATTGATTCTGGGCGGTGTTTTCCTAACCAACATCAGTCGCTACAAGATTAAAATCCGCACACGGGTGCGCATTCGGCGAAGTGTACGTTACGCTTATGCCTTGCTGCACCAGAGGTCAACCCGGTTAGCCGGATTTGTTTCGCGTATGAGGCCCAATCGTTTCTAAAATTGCAAACCTGATTTTTCCGGGACTACGCTTTTAACGCTTGCAATTTCTCCGCTGCTGCCCGCAGGGTTTCTTCCTTTTTGGCGAAGCAAAACCGCACAAGATGCTGGTTGCGGTTATCGTGGTAAAACGCCGAAACGGGAATGGTTGCTACGCCGTGTTCTCGCGTAAGCCACTCGGCAAATTCGGCTTCCGGCAGCGTGGAAATTGCGCTGTAATCGGCGAGTTGGAAATAGGTTCCGGCAACAGGTTCCAAAAGGCGGAAAGGGGTGTCCTTCAACAACGAAATCAGCAGGTCGCGGCGGGGCTGCAAGAGCGCGGCAGGTGGCGCGAAATGCTCCGGCGAAAGGTAGTTGGCAAGCGCGGCCTGCATGGGCGTATTCACCGAAAAAGCGAGATATTGATGCAGCCTGCGATAGTCTGCTGTCATTGCCGTTGGCGCAATGCAGGCACCGATTTTCCAGCCGGTTGTGTGCGTGGATTTGCCGTAGGAAAAACAGACAAAGGAGCGGCTTCGCAGTCCCTCGTTTTGCAGTGCGGAGCGGTGCGCTCTTCCGTCAAAAAGGAGCTGGTCATAGACTTCATCGGAGATAACGCAGAGACCGTGTTCCTCCACGATTTTCGCCAGCATTTTCCAATCTTCCGGCTCCCAAACTGTTCCCGTTGGGTTGTGCGGCGTGTTGATGAAAATCGCCTTTGTGTGGGAGGAAATCGCGTCGGAAATACGGTCAAAATCGGGGCGAAAACTTCCCGTCAAAAGTGACACGAAAACGGACTTTGCGCCTGCGGCTTCAATCGCCGGAACGTAAGAATCATAAGCAGGTTCCAACACGATGCATTCGTCGCCGGGACGCAGAATTGTTTGGGCCGCCACGTACAACGCGTAGGTTGCGCCGGGCGTAATGGTAATCTCTTCTTTCCCGGAAATAACAACGCCGTATTCCCGCAAAATTTTCTCCGCAATGGCTTGCTGGAAAAGAGGAAGCCCACCCATCGGCGCGTATTGATTTGCACCCGATTGAATGGCTTCTGCTACAAATTGCGCCAGCTTTGGGTCTATCGGAAAATCGGGAAACCCCTGCGCCAGATTGATGGCGCTGTGTTCCAACGCCAGCGCCGACATGCGGGTGAAGATGTTCAAAGTAGAGACGAGGTTTTAGGGAAATTGATAAATAACATGGGTCATTGCGAGCGGAGCGAAGCGAAGCAACCTGCGCATAATGTTGGGGATTCCAATTAGCACCGCAGATTGTGCAGGTTGCTTTGTTGTTTCTCCTCGCAATGACCCGCAGTTTGTGGCTGGCTTCTATAAATACCGCTCGCCCTTATTCCGCTTCACTTCTGCCACGTATTCCCTCAGTTGCTGCTCTTTGTTGCGCTCGCAAATCAACAGCACGTCAGGCGTGTCTATTACAATCAGGTTTTCGATGCCTTGCAGCACCGCCAGCTTTCCGTTTTCAGTTTTCACCATGCAACCGTTGGCATCCATAACCATCACCTGATCGCCATAGACCGCGTTGCCCAGAGAATCTTTCTCCGAATTGTCATACACGCTCTGCCACGTACCAAGGTCGCACCAACCGAAACTGGACGGAATCACAAACACGTTGGCCGCTTTTTCCATGATACCGTAGTCAATGGACGTATTGATGCACTGCGGATAAATCGTCTTCATCCACTCCGCTTCTTTGGGCGTATTATAGTCGGCGCCCACAGCCCGGAAAAGCTCGTCCATATCGGGCATAAATTCCTTTAGCGCCGCCAGAACGGTACGAGCGTTCCAGATAAACAAGCCGGAATTCCACAAAAAATCGCCACTCTCCAAAAAGGTTTTTGCCAGTTCCAAAGGCGGTTTTTCCGTGAAAATCTTTACGCGGTACATGCGCTCCGGCATTTCCTTTTGGGCATATTGGATATAGCCATAGCCTGTGTCGGGTCGGGTCGGTTGGATGCCCAACGTAAGCAGCACATCGTTTTTAGACACCAATTCCAGCGACTCCTGCATCGTGCTTTCAAACGCACGCTCGTCCAGAATCAGGTGGTCGGCGGGGCTTAGAATGATGTTCGCGTCGGGATTCAGCGCGTGGATTTTATGGGCGAAATACGCAGCACAGGGCGCGGTGTTTTTCCGGCTCGGCTCGGCGATAATGTTCGCTTCCGGCACTTCGGGAAGTTGTTCCCGCAACAGGTCGCTGTATTCTTTGTTGGTGATGAAGTAGATATTCTCCGGGGGACAAAGCTGCTGGAAACGCTTGTAGGTCCACTGAATCAGCGTGCGGCCCGTGCCCAATAAATCCAGAAACTGCTTGGGTTTTGCCGTGCGGCTGATGGGCCAGAAACGGGAGCCGATGCCGCCGGCCATAATGCCGACGTAATTGTTTTGAAAAGACACAGAAGAGAGAAACGGCTTTGGGCCGGGGCGGATTTAAAAAGGGGAAAAGGAAAACCGTTGTGCGGCGCGCTAAAATTAAAACAGCAGCCCGGTTGCCGGACTGCTGAAAGGTAATTCACAACGGATTTTCGGGCAGAATTATTCGGCCTCAGCCACCACTTCCTGCACTTCGGGAATCATGCGCTTCATCATGCCTTCAATGCCGCTTTTCAGCGTAATCATGCTAGACGGACAGCCGCTGCACGAGCCTTGCATCATCAGCTTCACCGTGCCGTTGTCGTAGCCGCGAAAGCTGATTGCTCCGCCATCCATTTCCACTGCGGGCTTCACGTAGTTTTCCAGCAATTCCTTGATGCGCTTCACCACGTCGGTGTCATCGGCGTTCACCGTGTTGTCGGCTTTTTGCTGGACAATTTCACCTTCGTTAATCACCACTTTTCCGCCTTCCAGATACTCTTTCAGAAAGCCGCGTAAGGTAGGGATGATCTCATCCCATTGTGCTTCCGGCGTTTTGGTGAGTGTTACAAAGTTGGAAGCGATAAACACGCTGCGGATAAACGGAAAAGCGAAAAGCTCTGCCGCAAGCGGCGAAGGTTTTGAGGAAACTTCGTCGGGGAAATCAATGCTTTTTCCGGGGTAAAGCAACTTGTTGGCCACAAATTTCATCGTCTCCGGGTTAGGCGTCATCTCGGTGTAGATGCTCACAATCGGGCTGCCTGTTTTCATCATGGTTTTTGAGGATTTTAGGAGCCAAAAATACGGTCTTTCACGCCTGCGCTTCATGGAGAAAAACAATGCCAGGATAAAGTCTTTCGTGGCGTGTATTGGCACTACTTTTTCAGCAGGGCAATTGCCGGGCGCATACAATTTACGTTTTCCTTTTTTTCAAAAACCTGCTCCGGCTGCTGTACTTTTCCACCCGTAAAAATCTCTCCTTCTGGTTATGAAAAACCTGCTCTCGCTTTTCCTCGCTTTGCTTCTCGTGATTCCCACCGCCGACGCGCAACGCCGGAAGAAAATGGTGATGAAAAAGAAGCCCGTTCCCGGTTACGACTATGCCCAGAACTTCTCCAATTTTGAAGGCTACGAAGGCGACCAAACGGCGCAGGAACGGATGCAGCAAATGGCGCAAATCCGCCGCTATGACAGCACCTATTCCTTCATCACGCGCCACCGCTACGGCGGCTGGAGCCGCACCATTAATGAGGAAACCGAAGGCGTTATGGGCCGCGATGAAATCCGCTTGAACGAAAAAGGGGAACACCGCAATCTGAACTCCAACACAGGTGTTCCGCTGCCGCCGAATAATGGCCGTTAATGCTGAAAACTCCGGACGCAAAAAATCCCATTCTGGAAAGCAGAATGGGATTTTTTGTGTTTAAAAAACCCGGGGAATTCTGAGGGAAAAAGCCTCTGCATCTCTGCGAGAAATTCCAGTTATACCGCAAAGCTTTCGCCACAACCGCAGGAGCGCGAGGCGTTGGGGTTCTCAAAGTGAAAACCTTTTCCGTTCAGCCCATCGGTGAAGTCCAGCGTGGTGTCGCAGAGGTAGAGAAAGCTTTTCAGGTCGGTCACCAGTTTCACGCCTTTTTCCTCAAAAATCTGGTCATTCGGCTGCGATTCATTGTCAAAATCCAGCTTGTAGGAAAGGCCCGAACAGCCGCCGCCCACCACGCTCACCCGCAGAAAATAATCTTCGGTCAGCGACGCGTCGGTCTTCAGTTGCCGCACCTTATCCACGGCTTTGTCACTAATGTAAATCATAACGCACGGGAGTCTTTTTTATCCCAAAAACAGAAGCCTCAAAATTAAATCCCGGCCTTTGGTTCTTGGATGCTTCTTAGTGGTGTTTGGCTTCTTCCAGCGCAGGCAGTCCATTCTTCACGCGGTAGTCGTTGATAGCCGCTTTGATGGCGTCTTCGGCCAGCACCGAGCAGTGGATTTTCACCGGCGGCAGGGCCAGTTCTTCCACCAGCGTCATGTTGTCAATGGAGAGTGCTTGATCAACGGTTTTGCCTTTCAGCCACTCGGTAGCGAGGGACGAAGAAGCAATTGCCGAGCCACAGCCAAAGGTTTTGAATTTAGCGTCGCGAATCACGCCGCTTTCTTCATCCACTTCAATTTGCAGGCGCATTACGTCGCCGCATTCCGGCGCGCCTACGAGGCCGGTTCCTACGTTGTTTTTGCTTTTGTCCAGCGTGCCCACGTTTTGCGGGTTGTTGTAGTGGTCAAGCAGTTTTTCTGAGTATGCCATGGTTTGGGGGATTGTTTTTGGGGTTTGGTTTATTCGTAATGGCCTTTGAGGGAGTGGATAACCAAATGGTTCTCCGTGACTTCATAAACCATCCGGTGTTCGGAATTAATTCTTCTGGAAAGGAAACCAGTCAAATGGTGTTTAAGTGCTTCCGGTTTGCCGATTCCTGAAAAAAGGGTCTTGCTTTATCGCGCTGCGCTCTTTCCGTATAGGCTACCTCCACAGGTCTTCCGTCTTTATCACAACGAAATTCCCTTCTTCGTACTGCCGCTTACTCTCCAGAATCTTCGCTACAAATTCTGGGTTATATGACTTTTCCTTTTTCGCCTTCGGCTTTCTGAAAGGATATTTCATCGCCTTCAAAAAGCTTTCTACGGCCTTTACATTTCCACCTTCCGGGATTTCTACGATTAAAGTTGTCATAGAGAAAAGGGCTTTAGTGCTCTTAGTGGTGTGCCCACTCAATCTTGTCCAGGTCAATGCCTTCCTTCCACATCTCCCACAGCGGACTCATCTCGCGCAGTTTCAGCACCGTCTCGCTCACGGCTTTAATGGTATAATCCACTTGGTCCTCCGTCGTGAAACGGCCCAGCCCGAAGCGAAGCGAAGAGTGCGCCAAATCATCGCCGAGGCCCAATGCTTTCAGTACATAAGAAGGTTCTAAAGAAGCTGACGTACATGCCGAACCAGACGACAGCGCAATGTTTTTGTTGAAGCCCATCATCAGGCCTTCGCCTTCCACGTATTTAAACGATATGTTGGTCGTGTGCGGCAGACGGTGTTCGCGGTTGCCGTTCACGTAAGCCTCTTCAACGTGCAAAAGACCAGCTTCCAGTTTATCGCGCAGGGCGCTGAGGCGCTTGCTTTCACTCTCCATTTCCGCCATCGCCAGTTCGCAGGCTTTGCCGAATCCTACGATGCCCGGTACGTTCAGCGTCCCGCTGCGCATCCCGCGCTCGTGACCACCGCCGTCGAGTTGGGAAGTCACTTTTACACGCGGATTTTTGCGGCGGACATACAGCGCGCCCACGCCTTTGGGGCCATACATTTTGTGAGCCGTAAACGCCATCAGGTCAATGCCATCAGCAATCACGTCCACCGGAACTTTGCCTACGGCTTGTGTGCCATCGGTGAAGAACAGCACACCGTGTTTTTTGGCAATCGCTGAAATTTCACGCACCGGTTGCAGCACACCAATCTCGTTATTGCCCCACATCAGGGAAATCAAAATCGTAGTCGGGCGGATAGCTGCTTCCAGTTTCGCCAAGTCCACAAGACCGTCCGCTTCCACTTCCAGATACGTCACCTCGCCGCCCATCTTTTCAATGTGCTTGCAGGCATCCAAAACGGCTTTATGCTCCGTTGTAGCGGTGATTATATGATTGCCTTTGGAAGCGTACATCTCAAAAACGCCTTTCAGCGCCAAGTTATCAGCTTCGGTAGCGCCAGAAGTGAAAATGATTTCTTTGGGGTCAGCACCAATGAGCTTTGCTACCTGCTCGCGGGCATAGTCCACCGCTTCTTCGGCCACCCAGCCAAAAGCGTGGGAGCGGGAAGAGGCATTGCCAAAATGCTGCGTAAAATAAGGCATCATCGCTTCCAGCACGCGCGGGTCGAGTGGCGTGGTTGCGTTGTTATCGAGGTAAATCGGAAATTCGGAGGTCATCATAAAAAAGAGAACACCAGTTTGGGTATACCGGTTCAAAGGGATTTTAAAGAACACAAAGGTAAGTTTTAAAGCCGCCCGTTCTTTGCAGCGTTTTCCGCTTCTTTTAAATAACCACATTCTCAAAAACTATCCGTTCCCGATGACTAAAATTGAACACCTCGGCATTGCCATATCCAATCTGGGAGACGCTATTCCGCTGTGGGAGACGCTGCTGAACGTGCCCTGCTACAAAACCGAAACTGTAGAACGCGAAGGTGTGGAAACCGCATTTTTCCGGGTCGGCGAAAGCAAAATAGAATTAGTGCAAGGCACTCGCCCCGACAGTGCGATTACGAAGTTTGTGGAGAAAAAGGGTCCGGGTTTTCACCATGTCGCTTTTGCAGTGGATGATATTTTGGCGGAAGCAGCGCGCCTTCAAAAAGAAGGCTTCCAAATCATTGGCGATGGTGTTCCGAAACCCGGTGCGGATAATAAGCTCGTGCTATTTCTGCATCCAAAATCTGTGGGTGGTGTGCTGGTGGAATTGTGTCAGGAAATACGGTAGGGGCGTACCCTACACCCGTTCCAATCCTTACTTTGCAATCCCAAACTTTTTTCTCTCCCCAAATGGCTACCTACCAAACACTCCTCGCCGAAAATCAGGACGGCATTCTCACTCTCACCATCAACCGGCCCGACAAGATGAACGCGCTGAACAAAGACGTTATCAACGAATTAGGCGCGGCACTGGACGAAGCTCTTTCCAATCCTGATGTGCAAGCCATTCTTCTTACCGGCGCGGGCGAAAAAGCCTTTGTGGCGGGCGCGGATATTTCGGAGTTTTCTTCGCTGGATGCACAGGGCGGTTCGGCCTTGGCCCAGCGCGGTGCAAACCTTGTTTTTGATAAAATAGAACACGCGAAAAAGCCCATCGTGGCTGCTGTAAATGGCTTCTCCCTCGGCGGCGGCTGCGAGCTGGCAATGGCCTGTCATTTCCGCACGGCAAGCGAGAAAGCGAAGTTTGGACAACCGGAAGTAAACCTCGGATTGATTCCCGGTTATGGCGGCACGCAACGCCTGACGCGCCTTGTGGGCAAAGGTCGCGCAACAGAACTGCTCCTCACCGGCGATATGATTGGCGCGGAAGAAGCACACAGAATCGGGCTGGTGAACCGCGTTTATCCTGTAGGAGAGTTGGTAGAAGAAACCCGGAAAATTCTCACCAAAATCATTTCCAAAGCGCCGCTGGCCGTAGAGAAAATCCTTTCCTGTGTGAACGACGCTGCCGCTGCTGATGCCGAAGGTTTCCGTAAAGAAATCACCCGCTTTGGCGAAAGTTTTGCCACCGAAGACATGCGCGAAGGCACCGCTGCTTTTATGGAAAAACGCGCCGCGAAGTTTAGCGGGAAATAGTGTGATAGAAAGCCTTTGACTGAAAGTAAAAAACGGCTGAAATTTTTCACGGTTTTGAGCCGGAACACTTGATTTCCGGGGCCTGGCTTCTTTTGTCTTTTGTCTCCCGTCTTTTGTCTCCCGGAATTTTACCTTCGCCCGTCTTATCTTGTAGCCCCAAACTCCTGTATCTGCTCATGCGGAAAATATTTTTACGCAGCTTTCTTTTGTTTTCGCTTGGCGTATTTGCCCTTTCGGCGCAGGCGCAAAGAAGATATGACCGTGGCTGGCGCGAGCCGGAACTGAGCGAGCCTGTAGGCTGGTCGCTGGGTATGACGCTCGGGCTGGCCGACTTGTGGAGCGATGTTGGAACCCGCTCGCCTTTAGACCACTATGCCAATGATAAATACTGGGGCAGCACTCACTATATGGGTGGCGTTTACCTGCGCTATGCGTTTCATCCGGCCATTGCGGCGCGCCTGAGCGCCAACTTCGGTACGCTTTATGCCAATGATAACTGGAATCAGGCAAAAGCATTGAAGGCCGCTTCTCTTGCAGACGATTATGTGCAGCGTTACTTGCGCAATCAGGACGTGCGCAGCTATACTTGGGAAGGCTCCTTGCTGGCTGAGATTACGCCATTCCGCTTCAACATGGAGACCGGATTGGCGCGCAAAAGAATGCAGCCTTATCTGCTGGCAGGCGTTGCCGCGTTCAACTACCGTCCGCAAACAACGTGGAAAAGCCGCAACGGAAACGGCGGTGGTTACGGACAATGGACAGACATCTATGACCTGCATCTGGAAGGCGACGGCTGGCAATTTCCCGGCGCGCCCAAGTTAAGCGAACGCTGGAATCTGGCCATTCCGATGGGCGTAGGCGTTCGCTGGGATTTGGGAAACAACCTGAGCCTTGGCGCAGAGTTCCTCTATCGCTACACCTTTACCGATTATATCGACGGTGTATCAGCTACCTACCTGCCCTCCGAGTATTACGCAGCACAGCTTCCACAGGACAGAGTAGGAAAAGCAATAGATCTGGCAGATAAAACCTGGCAAATCACTGGAAAAGAGTCCTACAACCATGCCGCAGGTGAATTGCGCGGAGACAAATCCAACAACGACGCGTATTCCACTTTCTCCATCAACTTCTTCTACAAAATCAATCTGCGCCGCAAGCCGTGGTGGTTTTGAGGAGTAGAAAGCTTTTAGTAGAAAGTAAAAAGCTCCAAACACCCGTCCGGTTTTCAGAAACCGGACGGGTGTTTGGCTATCAAGCCAAATTGATTAAAGGGCCAAGCCCTTGGGCTGTAGCTTATTTTGCAGCCCGTGCGCCGATTGTTTGTTACCAACCTGCTTTTTGTCGTTGCCGTCAATGCGCTGGTGAAGCCGCTTTATATCCTGGGCGTTGACCGCGCGGTGCAGGTGCGGGTTGGCCCGGCGTCTTTTGGCATTTATCAGGCGCTGGTGAACCTGGGCCTCATCTTCAACGTGCTGCTTGATTTCGGACTGGCGAATTACAACGTGAAGATGGTAGCTGCCGCGCCTGAACAGCTTCCGCAACGAATGGGGTCTCTACTTACAGCCCGGCTGTTGCTTTCGGCAGTTTTCTCCGGCGTTGTTTTTGGAACGGCGGTGCTACTGGGCTACCAGGAGAATTATCTGTGGCTGTTGAGCGGCATACTGCTTATTCAGTGTCTGGCGCAGGCACACCTGTTTTTTCGAAGTTGTCTTTCCGGGCTTCACAAATTCAAAGCCGACAGTTTGCTCTCAGTTGCCGACCGGATTTTATTGATTGTGCTTTGTGCAGTGCTGTTGCAAAATCCGCATTTCAGTTTGCGTTGGTTTGTGGGTGCGCAGGTGGCGTGCTATGCCGTCGCATTGATTTTCGGGATGTTGCTGGTCCGGCATTTCTCGGCGGTGAAGTATCGTTTTCGGTTGGAGATAAAGCCCGTGTGGCAGGCCATGCGCGCGAGTATGCCCTACGCGCTTATCTCCTTTTTGATGTCGTTCTACTTGCGGCTGGATGCGATGCTGATTGAGCGGATTTCCGGGCCTACGGAAGCGGGAAAATATGCGGCGGCTTACCGGCTGTTGGATGTGGGCCAGATGTTCGGACTGACGTTTGCCTCTTTGTTGCTTCCGCTTTATGGCAGGCTGTTTGCCGAAAAAAAACCCGTCGCTTCCCTGGTGCAAACGAGCGCGAGTTTACTGTTACCTATTTCCTGTATCGTAGCCGCTGTTGGCCTGTTCTTCGCCGGGCCGATTATGGAACTTCTCTACGGCGCAAACGGCCCTGCCGAAGCACCGCTCTTTACGGTTTTGATGCTGGCTTTTCCGGCTTTCTGTCTCACGCATATCTACTCCACACTGATGGCTGCTAATGGCCATTTAAAGAAGATGAATCAGATTGCTGCCGTAGCCTGCGTTGTGAGCCTTGTTGCAAATTTATTTCTGATTCACCACTACAAAAGTCTGGGTGGTGCCTGGGCCACGTTCCTTACGCAGTGGGTAGTTTCTTCGGCCTATGTGGTATTTGCCAACCACACGTCGGGGCTGTCGTTTCGGGGAAAGTGGATAAGCCGGTTTTTGGTGTACGGGATGCTGTCCGTAGCGGTAGGTTATGGGAGTACACTGCTGCCCCTCGTCTGGTATTTTCAACTCACGCTGATGGGTGCTGTTTTGGCGGCGTTGCTGGTGCCGTTCCGGTTTGTGTCTGTCTCTTCACTGCGGCAACTGACAGGACGGTGATTTTGCTTTTTGGGAGAATAGCGAATGTCTGGTGCTATCGCACCAGGTACTGACCTCAGCTCAGGATGGACATAGGTATGTTCGGTACCTTCCGCGCTATCCTCGCGCAAAGCAAAGCCGTACAAATGCGGGATGGGCATAGGTGTATTCGGTACCCGGCGCGATAGCGCCGGGCGTGGTTAAAAGCGCCTTTCTCCAAAAACATTTCAGCCCACATGCTGTAACTTGGGCCTTTCCAAAAAATTCCTTTTCCATGAAACGCTGGCTGTCCCTTTGTTGCTTTATAATCCCTTTTTTCTCCCAAGCACAAACGCCCTGCGCAGCCGGGAAAATCCGTTCTTTCCAAAGCCAGAATAAAGCCGCGCTTGCCACTGCTGAAGAAGAATGGTACGACGTAAAACACGTGGCCCTTGACCTGCGCATCACGCATCTTTCTACCGCCATTAGTGGCAACGTCACCACGCACGCACTTGTGACTGCGCCAACACTTCCGGTGTATGCGTTCGAATTGGACACGAGCATCACGATTGATTCTGTATTCGTAAACGGCCAGAATCTCCCCATCGCAACAAGCGGAAAAAACATCCGGAAGGCTACACTTTCCACGCCGCTTTCCGGGGGACAGATGCTAACGGCGCAGGTATTTTACCATGGCCAGCCTCCAAGCGGAACCGGCTTTTTTACGCGCGGAGTGAATCATTTTTCCCTTCCTTCCGGCACCAATGTCACCTACACACTCGGCGATATGTACTATGCTTCAGAGTGGTGGCCCTGCAAGCAGGACATCCGCGACAAGATTGACTCCACCGACTTCTCTATAACCGTTCCGGCCCCGGCAGTGGCGGGCAGCAACGGGATGTTGAAAAACATCATGACCATTTCTCCCACTGAAACGCGCTATGAGTGGAAGCACCGTTTCCCCATTAAATACTACCTCATCAGCGCCGCCGTTGCGCCCTACACGGAGCGGTCTTACACCATGCAATTCCCGAACGGCGACACGATGCGCATCCGGAATTTTGTGTACGATCTCGCTGGCATGAACGCGGAAAGCCGCAACGGGTTGGACTCTGTCGGCTACACGTTGAATCTGTTCTCCGGGCTGTTTGGAAGATATCCTTTTTATGGCGAGAAATACGGCAATTGCGTAGTTCCGCTCAGCGGCGGCATGGAACACCAAACCATGACTTCGCTGGGCTACAACATTGGCCGCATCGTGCCAATGCACGAGTTAGGCCATCAATGGTGGGGCGATTGTGTGTCGCAAAAAAGCTGGAAGGATATCTGGCTTTCAGAAGGTTTTGCTTCGTTTTGCGAGTTGCTTTTTATGGAGCATGTGGATGGCCCCGTCGTCACGCAATCGAGCCGCGCCTCCCGTAGTGTAAATGTTACGTCGCTGGTAGGCGGCAGCGTGCTGGTAGCCGATACCACCGACCCTTACGCTGTCTTCGACAGCCGCCTGGTGTACGACAAAGGCGCAATGGTGGTGAACATGCTGCGCTACATCGCGCCTGCCGACAGCTTGTTCTTTAAAGCCTGCCGGCAGTACCAGCAAGCCTACCAGTACAGCAACGCAAGTACTGATGATTTAAAGGCTGTTTTTGCTGCTGTTTACGGTCAGTCGCTCGACAGCTTTTTCCGGCAATGGGTGGCGGGGGAAGGCTATCCTGTCTATTCAGTTTCGTGGACGTACCGAAGTGGTAACGCTTATGTGCAGCTCCGCCAAAGAACGTCTGTTCCAGCCTCGGTTCCGTTTTTTGAGATACCGGTGGAGATTGGATTTACTACACCTGCCGGCCCGCAGGTGCAACGCGTTTATCCTACCCAGGACACGCAGCTTTTTGTTTTCCCCATCGCCGACTCGGTTACCGCCATCCGCATAGACCCCGCTGACCAAATCATTAAAGTCAGGGGCATTGTTTCGCGGAACAATACGCTTTCGGTAACGGATGCCGGCGCAGCTTCAGCTATCTCTATCCATCCCAATCCTGCTGACGATGCATGGCACGTAGAAGGTCTGCCGTTGCGGACGCGGTGGCAACTCACCGACCTTGCCGGTAAAGAAATCGCTGCCGGACGTACCACGACCAATGCGCTTTCTATCCCGGCACAAGCTCTGCCTGCGGGTTTGTATCTCTTCCGGGTAACAGGCGTGGAGAAAGCCTTCCGGCTGCTGCGTCCGTAGCTTTTCTTTTGGGAGGAAATGCTCCTGTAGTGTTTTAGACCCTTCGTGTTAGCGTTGCTCCCCGACTATGGCGCTATGGCGCGAAGAGAAGAGCGAAGAGTGTAATACACCGTAGCAGTATGTCGTCACGAGTGTCCGCAGAAAAGGCTACGGCTTTTGAAGCCATGCATAGTACTGTAGATTCCACTTTCCGGTAGGTGCTACCTTAATGCCATCCACTGTAAGGCTATCAAAAGGACGCACGCTAAATCGCCCCCCACCGCAAGGGGTTTCTCTGGTGTAGTAATAGCCGGAATCACCGACTTGAATGTCGGTAATGGTGTGAATCTTAAGGGGCGTGATTATCCGGTAATCCAACCCAAGTTTTAGTTCCACAAAAGAAGCGGCGCTGTCTATAGCTGTGCTTTTATACATCTGCTGTCCGTCCACTTTAAAGCTGTCTGTGTAAACCCATTGCGAGTCTATGGGTGGTTCCGAGAAATGCGTACCTGCCTTGTAAGAAAACCAACGAATGGAATCCACTTCTTGCGGCAAATAACCCTCAAAAGCAAGTTTGCAACCGCGCAGATAATAGAAAGGAAAAAAGCAGTCGTACTCTTTTTTCTTGCAGGAATAAACAGCAAGCAGCAGGAGAAGCGTCGATAAAAGAATCCTTTTCATGTACAGGTTTGACTTTTGGTTTTCGGGTTCTGATGCAGGCAGTTTTACCCCACCGTATAATACACGCAGGTCGTCAAAAAATCCCGCACATAGGGCAGTGCGGAAATGAGAGGAAGTTGCTTACGCGGCTGCACGCCAAACTTGTAGCGGTAGATAGGATTAAGCAGGTAATGCTGCTGTGCCTTCACTTCCATCCCTGATTTCTTTATGATTGCCTCAAAACGCTCAATGGTGATTTGCGTGTCCTTTATTTCCATCAGCTCGCGAATGGTGTTGTCGCTTTCGCCCATCGCTTTCAACGCTGCCTTGTACAGCGGGCGTGGCAGCAGATGGTACCACGGCAACTTGCTGGCCCATTTGGTTTTGCAGGTTTGCTGATGGCCGCCGAAGGGCATCATCCACGGCGGAAATCCAAAAAAAATCTGCCCGCCGGGCCGCAGAAAAGTTTTCAGGTGCGGCACAAATGCTTCCTGATCAGGCACGTGTTCTATCACGTCTTTAAGGATAATCAGGTCGAAAGCACCCCGGTATTTCTCCACAAAATCGGCGTCGTAAATGTTCTTCAGCAGAAAGACAGCTTTGCCGACGGCGATTTCTTTCGCCAGAAATTCTTCGGCCAGCTCGATGCGAGGCGGATCCAGATCCACGCCCACGCAGGTGGCGCCTTTCTCTATAAAGGGAATCAACACACCGCCTTCGCCGCAGCCTACTTCCAACACCGTCGTGCTTTCACCAATAGTCATCGTTTGCTCCATAAAAGGCAGCACATATTCGCGGCTGTTTTCTACCTGTTGATTAAAACGAAGTTGGTGGTCGGAATGATGTTTCAGGGCCATGAAGCAAAATAACAGCTAACGCTTGAAAGGCTTCGCATAAAAACATGCGCGCTGCCGGGTGTTTCTTAATAAAGCATTTTCCATCACGCCGTTTGTACCATTCTGTCTGGGCATTCAAACGGCTAAGATGGAGCAGCACCAGCAGATTTGCGTCTTTCTGAAAGCATTTGGGTAATTGCCCCCGACTTGTGGGCAATTACCCAGAACCTGTGGGGAAATCCCCATAATCTGAGGGCAAATTCCCGTAAATTTTGGGTAATTTCCCGTAGAATTTGGGAAATTGCCCATGAAATTTGGGAAACTGCCCAAACAGCGTGGGTATTTCCCTCTAAAATAGGGGCAATTTCCCGCAACTCAAGGGAAATTGCCCCTACTATCTGGAATCTCTCGTGTGGCCTTTATTTCTGTAAAGGATAATGGTTGGACCTCTTTATTTTTTTCCGGGAGAAGCTTCTGCCGGGTGCCTCTTCGGTCGTCTCTCCCGGCCACCCTCTGCCGGCCCCCTACAAGCCCCGTGACCTCCGTAATTTCGCCGCCATGCAAAATACCCTTAGCGAGCAGGAAATCATACGCCGCGAAAAGCTGGCCGAGCTGCAACGCCTCGGCATTGACCCCTACCCCGCACCCACGTTTGACATCTCCCACAAAGCCACTGAAATAAGCGAACATTTCCGGGGCGAAGAAGACGCCGACGCCTACAAAAACGTGTCGCTCGCAGGCCGCATCATGAGCATCCGCGACATGGGGAAAGCGGCTTTTGCCGTCTTGCAGGACGCTTCGGGCCGCATCCAGATTTACCTGCGCCGCGACGACCTCTGTCCCGGCGAAGACAAAACCCTCTACACCACCGTCATCAAAAAGCTGTTGGACATCGGCGATTTCGTGGGCGTAAAAGGTTTTGTTTTTAAAACCAAAACCGGAGAGACGTCTATTCACGTAGAAAGCTTTACGCTGCTGGGGAAAGCGTTGCGCCCGCTGCCGATTGTGAAGGAAAAAGACGGAGAGGTCTATGATGCCGTTACCGACCCGGAATTCCGTTATCGCCAGCGTTATGCCGACCTTATTGTGAACCCCGGTGTGCGCGATACGTTCACCAAAATCACCAAAATGAAAGGCGCTATCCGCCGTTTCTTGGATGATCGCGGCGCGCTGGAAGTGGATACGCCGGTGCTGCAACCCATTCCTGGCGGGGCGATTGCACGGCCCTTTGTGACGCACCACAACGCGCTGGATATTCCCCTGTACCTGCGCATTGCCAACGAATTGTACCTCAAGCGTCTCATTGTGGGCGGCTTTGAATGGGTGTATGAATTTAGCCGCAACTTCCGCAACGAAGGCATGGACCGGACGCACAACCCGGAGTTCACGATTCTGGAATGGTACACGGCCTACAAGGATTATTTCTGGATGATGGAAACAACAGAAGCGTTGTTGGAAGAAACGGCGATTGCCACCAACGGCAGTGCGGTCTCAGAGGTGAACGGTGTAGAAATCAGCTTTAAAGCGCCCTACCCGCGCGTGCCTATTTATGAAGCGATAAAAACCCACACTGGCGTGGATGTTTCCGGGATGGACGAAGCCGCGCTTTTCCAAACCTGCAAAGACCTGAAGCTGGACGTGGACGCAACGATGGGCAAAGGCAAACTGATTGACACGATTTTCGGCGATCTCTGCGAAGGGCATTTTATCCAGCCGACGTTCATCACCGACTATCCGGTAGAGATGAGTCCGCTGACCAAGAAACACCGCGAAAAAGAAGGTCTTGTGGAGCGTTTTGAACTGATTGTGGCGGGCAAAGAAATCGCCAATGCTTACTCCGAACTGAACGACCCGATAGAGCAGCGCGAGCGTTTTGAAGAACAGGTGCGCCTGATGGAGCGCGGCGACGACGAGGCCATGTACATCGACCACGATTTCCTGCGCGCACTGGAGTATGGCATGCCGCCCACCGCAGGCATCGGCATTGGCATTGAGCGGCTGGCGATGCTCCTCACCGGGCAGCATTCCATTCAGGATGTGCTGCTCTTCCCGCAGATGCGGCCCGAGAATTCGTAGGAACACGCCGCGTGTGTCCGCCTAAATCACATGTTCTTGTTGAAATAAAGGAGAAGCCCCTGACAGAAATGCCGGGGGCTTTTTAGATTGCTATACGTTCAAGGAGTTTTTCTATAATAGCTCTCCAGAGTCTGACTTATGCCTGCTGAATTGACGAGCCAGCACTTCTTAAAAACGAGCAAGTCATTATCTATGCTTTTTATGTTGAGCGTATCCCAAATATTAACCTGAAGACTCCTGCCCCATATAATTTTGGAACTATTCAGGAAGGCATATTGAAAAGAATCCACCGCATTCGTTTCGCCACGACACAAGCTATTTCCCTTGTTGTAGTAAAAAAATCCGTTTGCTTTGTAAAGCGTAAAATCGTCTTGCAAACATGCTTCAAGGTCACGGGAGAAAGCAGTAGAGATTTGGGTTTCTCCCGTCGCGTCGGTATTTGTCAGGACTCGTTTTTCCAACTGCCACTTGCCCAGAATAGCGCCCGGCGGGTTAATGGTGTCTTTGTTGCAGGAGGCGAACACAGTGGAAATGCAAACAGCAAAAAGGACGCCTTTTTCATAGCAATACGCATGTTAAAAGATCACGGCAGCTTGGTCAAATGTGTTTCGTTAAGCGTGCTTATCCCCAGCACTCCTATGCTCCGGCGGGTGTGAATAAGGGTGTTTTCTGTCAGCGTTTTCACCGTCAGCGTATCTATGGTACCTGCCTGAAGATTGATCTGAAAGATGCGCGATTCCTGCATCGAATGGGTATATTGAAAAGAATCAACCGGAACTTCGCCTGCGCAAAGACTGTCGCCACCATTGTTGTAACCCTTTCCATTCAGCCCGTAAAAGGTGAAATTGTCTCCCTGGCAAGCACTTGGATAAAGTGTATCCGTGTAAGTAATATTGATAATTGGAACGGTATAAGTGGAAATGGTTTTCTCGGTTTTCCATTTGCCGATGATGTAGGAAGCGGGGTTGGGCGTGTCCTTATTACAGGAGGCAAAAAGAGCGATTGCGCAGGCGGCGGAGAGGAGAACCTTTTTCATGGAGATTTTGAGGATTGCAAATATACCAGTGTGAGTTTCTCTCACAAAAAAGCCCCGGGAAATTTCCGGGGCTTTTTCTAAAAACAAGCTTCTGAACTATGGCTTCACCGGCGCAGTCGCCGTAGCGCCGCCTTTCACACCAAGTTTCGCCTTCACGGCTTCCATAATGTTCTCGGTTTCCTTCGCGTACAGCAGCCCACCGCCGGAAGAATCAAACACGTAGTCGTAGCCTTTTTCTGCCGCAACGGATTTAATTGCCTTGTCGGCTTTCTCCAGAATCGGTTTGTAGAGGTCTTCTTTTTTCTTCTGCACTTTCTCCGTCGCGCTTTGGTTGGTGCTTTCCATCCGCGCCTGCAAGTCTTGGATTTCTTTGGCTTTCACTTCCTTCACGGCGTCGCTCATCGCGGCTTGGCCGGCCTGATAGTCCTTCACCTTTTTCTCATACTCTTTGCTCATCGTCTCCAACTGATCCTGATACGCTTTGGCGAAAGTTTTCAGGTCGTTGTCAGCCTTGGTTACGTCGGGCAGGCTTTGCAGCAATTCAGCAGAGTTGATGTAACCCAGTTTCGGGCTTTGGGCAAATACGGCGGCGGTGAGCGCAAAGCAAGCAGCCAGCGTCAGGGTGATTTTCTTCATTCGGTAAAAATAGAGGGGTTGGTTTTTTGAGAAGATTTATTTGTTCACGCCCAGTTGCTTCAACACGTCGTCGGAGCGGTCCAGCTTCGGGTCGGCATAAAAAAGCGTTACGCCACCGGCCTTGTCCAGCACCATATCGTAGCTCTTCTGCGAAGCCATTTTCTGCACCGCATTGTACACGCGGTCTTGAATAGGCTTCACCAGCGTCTGGCGTTGTTTAAAAAGGTCGCCTTCGTAGCCAAAGCGTTGCTTTTGCAGGTCTTTGGCCGCGCGCTCTTTCACCACAATTTCGTCTTCGCGCTTCTTGCGCATCTCGTCGTTCAGCATGGCGCGCTCGGCGGTGTAGCTCTTATACATCTTGTCCACGTCGCTCATCTTGTTGTCAATCTCCGTTTGCCAGCCTTTGGAAAGGCGGTCAAGCTGTTCCTGCGAGGTTTTGTATTCCGGCACACGGTCCAGAATGTATTTGGAATCAATGATGCAATAGCGTTGCGCGGTGGCTGTGGTGGCGGTAGCGGCAAAGAGCGCGGCGACCAAGAGAAGGGATTTCATGGAGGAGAATCAGTTTTTTTCGTTGTGGGAGATATAGACGAAAAGAGGGCAAAGGGGCTTAATTCTTATTCCGGCTCGAAGCCCAACATGAAGTTAAATTTACCCATATCCTTCAAGCTCGTCACGCCGTTTGCGGGGTCGTAGCGGTCAAATCCAATCCCATAGTCCAGTCCCATCAGGCCAAACATCGGCAGGAACAAGCGGATGCCCACGCCCGCCGAGCGGCGAAGTTGAAACGGATTATAGTCCTTGAAGGTTGCCCAGCCATTCGCCATGTCAAAGAACGCAAGGCCGTAAATGGTGCTTGTCGGCGAGAGGGAAAACGGATAGCGCAGCTCCAGTTGGTACTTGTTGAAAACCGTGGCGTTCTGTGCATAAATCTCGTAGCCCCGGTGCGCAATAATGTCGCGGCCCACAAAGAAGTTCTGCCCCGTCAGACCGTCGCCGCCCACCTGGAAACGCTCAAAAGGCGAGTAGCCGATTTGGGAATTGTAGTAGCCCAGAAAGCCGTATTTCGCACCCATTTTCAACACCAGATTGCCCACCACGCGCTGATACCAGTTGGCGTTAAAACGGTAGCGGTGATACTCTACAAACTTAAACTTCTCCTGCGGTGTCTGCGTGGAAATGTCTTTGTCGGAAAACGCGCTGTAAGGAGGCGTAAACTGGAACGTAAAGTTGATATCAGAGCCACTGCGCGGATACAACGGCTGGTCCACACTGTAGCGCGAAAGGCCGATGCGGAAATACAGGTTGTTGGCCACGCCGGTGTTGAAGCCTTCCAGCAGGTTATAGCTTTTCAGGTTAAAGCGTTGGTAGTTCACGCCTGTCGTCAAGACAAAGTTGTCGTCGGGCCATTTCAGGCGACGCGACAGGGAAACACCGCCGCCAATCACGCGCAGATAAGAAGAATCCGGGTAGGCAGCGATGTTGGAGAATTTGGAATACAGAATGCTCGTCGTCAGCGCATTGGGCTTTCTGCCGCCCAGCCACGGCTCGGTAAACGAGAAGTTGAGCGAGTTATAAAGAATACCGTTCGACTGGAAGTTCAGGGACAATTTTTGGCCATCGCCCACCGGCAGCGGGTCCCAAAGCTTAGGCTTAAAGACGTTGCGCAAGGAGAAGTTGTTGAACTGAATCCCGATGTTTCCATACAGCTTTACACCGCCGCCAAAACCAAGCGAAAGCTGCAATTGGTCGCTGGATTTTTCGGCCACCTGATACTCAATATCCACCGTGCCATCTTCGGGATTGGGCTTTGGAATCGGAACGGTTTTCTCCGGGTCAAAGAAGCCCAGTGTAGAAATCTGGCGTTGCGAACGGATGATGTCGGCGCGGGAAAACTTGCTTCCCGGAACGGTATAAATCTCCCGGCGAATCACATGCTCACTCGTGCGGTCGTTTCCGGTGATGGTCACGTTCTTAATCGTTGCCTGCGTGCCTTCGGTGATGCGGATTTCGTAGTTAATCGTGTCGCCCACAATGCTCTTCTCCACCGGCTCAATCTGGAAAAACAGGTAGCCGTCGTCCATGTAGGCAGACGTGATTTCCTCCCCGCCATCCATCGACGGAATGCGCCCGATTCTGCGGTCAAGCAGTTCCTGGCTATACACTTCGCCCTTCTTGATGTTCAGGATTTGAGAGAGCCGCTCGTTTGTGTATTTGGTGTTGCCTTTCCACGTGATGTCGCCAAAGTAATAGCGCCGTCCTTCATTCACCTTCAGGTCAATATTGATGTTGCCGGAGGGCAGCATGTACACCGTATCGCCCACGATGCTTGCGTCGCGATAACCGAGTGCGTTGTAGGCCGCCAGAATGCTTTCGCGGTCTTCGGCAAATTTCTCCGGGTTGTATTTGGAGGAGCGCCAGAACTGGTAACGGAAATACGGGTCGAGAGCTTCTAAAGTCTTGGAAAGGGAAAGGAAATTCTTCTCCCGGATATAGCTGTTAAACGACCGCTCGTCCTTCTCATACACGCTGTTTTCATCTGCCGGATGCAGCGTAATGCGCGCCATTTCCTTCGTACTCTTAAAGCCTTTTTTCAGCCGCGAATCGCCTACCTGATTGTTCCCGGAAATGTTGATTTGGTTGATGCGCGTTTTAGTGCCTTTGTCGATATCAAACGTGAGGATAACGCTGTTTTTCACGTCCGGGTCGGGGCGCTCAATCACGTTCACTTTCACCTGCCCGTAGCCTTTGTCGGCAAAGTATTTCTGGATGCGCACCACCGCGTCTTTCTTTATGCCTTCCGTCACCACTTTGGAGCGCACAAGGCCGATTCTTTTGTCCAGCTCATCGCCCTCCGACTTCTTGATGCCGGCAAAATTCTTTTTGGAAAGGCGCGGGCGCTCTTCCACCGAAATGATGAGAAAAATGCGGTCGCCCACGTAGCGGTCAATCAGAATCTGCACATCGCTGAACAGGTCTTGCTTCCACAGGTTGCGGATGGCGCGGGAAATCGTCGGGTCATTGGGCAGCTTCACTTTCGTGCCCACCGAAAGGCCCGCTACGGATTGCAGCAGGTCGGCGTCCAGGTATTGTATGCCCGTCACGGTGATGCCGCCGATGGTATACTCCTGAACGCGTGGTGCTTGGGGCCTACCCATACCGCCGCCCAGTTGTGCATGGCTTTGCAGGGGCGCGCCCAGCATTCCGAGGGCCACCATCAGCCCGATGTATAAAACAGAAAACTTCAGTCGCATGTGCGCGCTTAAAAAGATTGGATTTGCTCGCTTGTTTTACCAAAGCGGCGCTCGCGCTGTCCGTAGTCGGCAAGGGCCTCTAACAGGTGTGGCTTGCGGAAATCCGGCCAGTGAACAGGCGTAAAATAAAGCTCGGCGTAGGCGAGCTGATAAAGCAAAAAGTTAGAAATCCGGTGTTCGCCGGAGGTGCGTATCATCAGTTCCGGGTCGGGAAAACGGGCTGTGTAAAGCTCTTTCTCCAACAACGCCTCAGTAATGTTTTCGGAAAGGATTTTTCCTGCCACCACGTCTTCGGCCAGTCGCCGCGCGGCGCGGGTGATTTCCTGCCGACCTGAATAGCTAAGCGCCAGAATCAATGTCACGCGCGTGTTGTCTTTGGTAATCTCCATCGCCTCGTCCAGCTCGCGCTGACACATTGCGGGCAAGGATTCCACATCGCCAATCACCTGCAGGCGCACGCCTTTGTGGCGCAACTCTTCCACCTCTTTGCGAAGCGTGTTTACCAGCAACTCCATCAGCGCATTTACCTCGGCTTGCGGGCGGTTCCAGTTCTCGGTGGAAAAGGCGTAAAGCGTGAGATAGGGAATACCAATCTCGCCGCAGGCGTTTACGATTTCGCGCACGCTCAGCACACCTTCGTAGTGACCGTGAACACGGTCTTTGCCGCGCTCTTTAGCCCAGCGCCCGTTGCCATCCATAATGATAGCCACATGCTGCGGCAGCCGTCCGCGCTCCGGAGAAGGCTGTTGAGAATGGGAATTCAAAGGAGAGGAAGAAGGACTGCCGGAGGACACTTTTTGCGGAAAGGGGCGAAGGTACGAAAATGCCTTTCGCGTATGGGAAAGTAGCGGCGTTAAAAAGGGTTAAACAGGCAGGCAAACCTATAAGGTTTTAGAAACCTTATAGGTTTTGCGGAACACTTTGTCACGCTCAATGTTATTCGCTTTCTTACCCATACCGAAGACCTCCCAAGGGTTTTGTGGGACACTTGCAGCCCTGTAGGGGCGCAGGTTTGGTAGAACAAAAAGTCTTTTTTAGAAAAGGAAGTCCCGTAGGGACGCGGGGTTGGTCAGACCGAACCTGCGTCCCTACGGGACTTTGTCCTCCTTTTATCCCAAACAAATAGCTACCAAACCGTCGCCCCTACAGGGCTATGGCTTTTAGCAGCAGCGTGACGACATCTTCAAAGGTCTTGTGCTTTTTAGAGTTGTTTTGTCACTCGCTTCGCAAGTCCTAATTTTCGCGTCTTTATGGTCAAGAATTTAAGCCAGAAACCGGGCGCTGTCAGCCTGTGGATGCGCGAACTGCGCGACATCAATATTCAGAATGACCGGATGCGTTTCCGCCACAATCTGGAACGCATCGGCTTTGCGGCGGGCTGCGAAATCAGCAAGACGCTTTCCTATCAGAAAGGCTCTGTGCAAACGCCCCTCGGCACGGCTACAACCTATACCCTAAAGGCGCAGCCGGTAATTGCTACCATCTTGCGTGCCGGAATGCCGATGCACCAGGGCCTGCTTCAGTGTTTTGACCATGCCGACAGCGCCTTTGTAGCTTCTTACCGCAAGCACCATCCCGACGGCAGTTTTGAGATTTCCAGCCACTACACCACTTGCCCCGACTTGGACGGACGGCCTTTGATTGTGGCCGACCCGATGCTGGCCACCGGCGCGTCGCTCGTGCTGGCGCTGGATTCTCTTTTGGAAAACGGTGTGCCTTCCAGCATTCACCTCGTAGCGGCCATCTCTACTACTGAAGGCATTGCGCACGTGGAGCGGAAATATCCGCAGGTAACCATTTGGACGGGCGATGTGGATGAGGAAATGACCGCCAAAAGCTATATCGTTCCCGGCTTGGGCGATGCCGGGGATTTGGCGTTTGGGCTGAAGCGGCAGGGGTGAGGCTTTGCTGTTTAAAAGGGAAGTACCTTCTTTTCCGTTCCCATGAATCAAGGCCAACTAAATCTTCTAGAAACCCACGAGCGCAGCTTTGACTTTTTGACCGATAACGCGGTTCTCTGGCAAGGTTACGCGCCGTTGGCAAATCCGGTGCGCGACTTGGGCCTTTCCATCCAAACCCGCAAAAGCGCCTTGGTTACGCAGCAAATCAACAGCAAGGGGGCAACCGCCGGAAAGATTCTTGCACAGCAGGCTGCCATAGAGGCGACGTTACAGGTGAGCAAACTGGCGAATGCCTATGCCCTCACCCAGGAAGATGCCGACCTTTCCATACAGACCAACAGAAGCAAGGGCCACCTGCAAAACCTGCCCGACGCGCAGGGGATAGCGGTGATGCGGCAAATGCTGTTGACCATTACGCCACACGCAGCAGCGTTGATTCCGTATGGCGTAACAGCGGCAGACCTGACAACCGCACAGACGGCAATAGATGCGGCAGAAGACGTGCTGAATGCGCCGCGAAAGGTGGTGAATAAAAAGAAAACCGCCCGCCAGGGCATCCTGGTTGCGGAGCGCATGGCCCGCGCGGCGTTGGCAATAATAGACAAGCTGATAACCTACTTTGAAAAGACGCACCCCGAATTCGTGCGGACATACATTAATACGCGGGTGAAAATAGACCGGCGCGGCGGCGGCGGTGGGGACGACACGCCGCCCCAGCCTTGAGCCAAAGGCCGAAAATGTCTCTTCTATGCCAAAAAACGACTGACAAGTGATTTAAAACAACTAATTATCGTTAAAAAACGGCTAACAAATATCTTAAAACGATTGACTAGCGCCTAAAAATGGCTAACAAATGATTTAAAACGACTAACAAATAATTTAAAACGGCCAATTATTATTAAAAATGCCTTACAAATAAAATAAAACACTCACAAATTGTCGAAAAACGACTAACAAATATAGTAAAACGACTGCTTAATACGAAAAAACGCCTATTAAATACAATGAAACATAAATTTGATGATGAGTAACGTGCTTTAAAACCTTTGTTTTCGCTGTTGGAAGGGGAATTTAGGTGGACTACTGTCTAATAATATCGCCCAAGTGACACAAACAGGTGCGGCGCCCCTTTGCTTCCTAAATGTTCTTATTTTCGGGGAGTCTTTTTTCTCCCAAAAACCATCTCCCATGTCCGAAGAACTTCTTCCCAACACGCCCGAAGAGCAACCCAAAGACGAATTTACGCTTGCTAAAGAGCAGATAGAGGCGGCCCTGCGCGCCGACCCGCGCTTCCTGCGCCATTTGGAGCCGTATAACCCCATCTCAACAGATTCTTTCATCCAACAATACGCTTTTAAGAAGGTGATGTGGCTACGATTTGGGGAAAACGCAAAAGAGCGCAACGAAGCTGCCGAGACGCAATGGATGGATGAAGCTGCCGAGCATCTAACATATATCTTGCAAAAAAAGCTTTTTGATGCGCAATGCCTTTGGCGGGCCGAACAGGTTGTTTATGAAGGCGTGGAAATCTCCACCGACTTCTATTATTGGGAAACACACATCCTGAATTGCCCTTTTCTGGAGCCTGTAACGGAAGTCGAAGTGGCGCTTTACCAACAATTCTTAGAAAGCAAAGACGCAGACTTAAGCGAACTGCCTTACGTGGACTGGCAGGAATACGAATACATCAAAGATGCCTACCACGAGGAAAACAGCGAATGGAGCATCCCGGCTTGGTATGAATTCCACAACAGCCATACGGGCGCCAACACCTACATGGCCCTGCCCGACATCCGGGGAGAGAAAGAAGAACGCTACCTGGAACTCGTCCGGCAGAAAGAACGGGAGGAGCACGCCGCAGAAGCGGAAGAATACGAGCGCACCCGCGACAAGCGGCCCATGCTTCCTTACCGGGACGCCGAACTGATGCGCGCCATCGTGAACGATTGTGAAAGCGCCGAAACGCGCGCCCTTTATGAAGCCTATACCCACGACTCCCGCCATTCCGACGAACACTCCGATCTATATGGCGTTCTTCAGTTTTTGTTGAATGCCGACGAGCCGATTCCCATAGAAAGCCACCCCGATTTCCGGACAGCCCTCTACGAAGCCGAAACCCGCCACCGGCTGCATAAGATTAGCGAACACCTGCCGATGGCCTATGAAGAATACCAACTGAACCTAAGCCTCGGCCTGCGCGCCTCCGAAGACGACGCCCACCGCCGCGAAGGAATTGTGGAAAGTGTCCGGAAGATGATTCTGGAAGGCCGGCGGCTGGCAGGCGAGCCGGAGAACTTTGATTTCTAAAGAAGCCAATCGCTTCCAATCAGGAGGAACGCTTTTTACGTCCTTCCTTCCACTATGAAGCATCCCAAAATCACCGGCAAAGACCTTAAAGGCATTGGCTACAAGGAAGGAAAAGCGATGGGCATTGCTCTTAGCCTGCTACACTATTACAGTGAAGAGCCAAAGCAAGAGACGCTGGCCCTGTTGAAGAAAGTAGTGCAATACCCCGAAAGCTTTTTGGAAGACCCCGTTCTAAAACCGCTTGCACAAGCTCTGCAACCCGTGGAAACTCCCGCCGCAGAAGCCGAAATTCCCCTCACCCACAACGCCGACGATTACAAAATCTACGGCGCAGACTACATAGAGCCGGGCGCGCGGGCGCAAATGGATGTAGCCATGAAACTCCCTGTTACCGTCGGCGGCGCGCTGATGCCCGACGCCCACCAAGGCTACGGCCTGCCCATTGGCGGCGTACTGGCGACGGACAACGCGGTGATTCCCTACGGCGTAGGCGTGGACATTGGCTGCCGCATGGCCCTCACCGTTTTTGACATCCCGGAAAGTCATTTCCTCCACGCCCAATCCCACTACAAACGCGAGCTGGTGGCGCATACCAAATTCGGCGCGGGCCACGGTTTTAAAGGCGCGCAAATGACCGACCACGCCATACTGAACAACCCGCTTTTCCGCACCAGCAGCCTCGTGCGTTCTCTTTATGACCGGGCCGCTTCGCAGCTTGGCACGTCCGGCGGCGGAAACCATTTCGTGGAATGGGGCATCCTGGAATTTCCGCAGCGCGACGCAGCGTTGAACGTGGACGCTGGGCGCTACGTGGCGCTCCTCACGCACAGCGGCTCGCGCGGGCTGGGCGCAACGATCGCCGGGCATTTCACCCGCCTTGCCAAAGACCTTTGCCGCCTGCCTAAAGAAGCCGCCAACCTCGCCTATCTCTCGCTGGACAGCGAAGCCGGACAAGAGTATTGGCTGGCCATGAACCTAGCAGGCGATTACGCCTCTGCCTGCCACGAAATCATCCACAACAAGCTGGTGAAAGCCATTGGCGGAAACGTGCTGGCGCGGGTGGAAAATCACCACAATTTTGCGTGGAAAGAAACGCTGAACAGCAAGCCCGTGATTGTTCACCGCAAGGGCGCAACGCCCGCCGGACGTGGGGTTATGGGTATTATTCCCGGCTCTATGACGGCTCCCGGTTTTCTTGTGCGCGGGCGCGGAGAAGAAGCGTCTATCAACTCCGCCTCACACGGTGCAGGCCGGCAAATGAGCCGCACGCAAGCCGTAAAATCTCTTTCCCGCAGCGACCTCAAAAATGCACTTGCTGATCACGGCGTTACGCTGATCGGCGCAGGCTTGGACGAAGCACCGATGGCCTACAAAGACATCCACAAGGTGATGGCCGCGCAAACGGATTTGGTGGATGTGGTGGCAAAATTTCAGCCCAAAATGGTGCGCATGGCGGACGATGGAAGCAAGGAAGATTAAGGGCTGGAAGGTTGGATGCCTTCGGCTTGGATTTTGAGATGCCTCCCCATTATTCATTGTTCACTAATCATTAATCATTATTTCTGTGCCCGAAGGTCCAATGGTTTTTCTTTACCGCGAGCGGTTGTCGGCGCTGGTGAGGAAGCACGTGTTAGAAGCAACCACGAAGCTCAAAACCGTTTCGTTGGAAACGCTTTCCGGTGCGCAAATAACCGACGTGCGTAGCTGGGGAAAATACCTGTTTTTTGTTTTTGGAAACGGTGATTTTTACCTGCGCATTCACTGGGGAATGTTCGGCTTCTACTTACTGGACAAAGACCGTCCCGACAAAGCGCCGACGGCGGAAATCTTCTTTGCGGATGAAACGGTTTTACGGCTTTACAGTGTGTCTTTGCGATTGGTAGAAGGCGTGCCTGATGCCGCGCAATATGACCCGGAAGCGGATATTATGAACGCACATTTCTCTCCCCAAAAAGCGATAGAGAAACTGCGCGCCCTGCCGCCTGAAACAGGGATTTGCGACGCGCTGATGAACCAGGAAATCCTCGCCGGTGTAGGAAATGCGATTAAGAACGAAGCGCTTTTCGCCTGCCATATTTTGCCGCAACGAACCGTGTCTTCTATCTCGGAAGAAGCGCTGGAAAAATTGATTGAAGAAACGCAGCAACAGTCCCTTCTTTTCGCCGAAGAGCGCCGACAGATGACGCATGAATACGGTTATCCGTGGACGCGCATTTTCCGGCGGAAAGTCTGTCCCGACTGTGGCAGCGCGGTGCAGAAAGCAGAGACAGGCGAAGGGAAGCGGGTGAGCTTTTGGTGTGAGAAATGTCAGGGGTAGGATTTTCTCAGTTGTATGAAGGACAATAGATATTGCTCACTGAAACGAAAGTGTCTTCAGACCTTCTGATAGTTGTTCTACTTCTCCCTGAGAGTGATTCTTGAAAATGCGTGGCCGGTTAGAAGGTGCAAAGCTGGGATGAAGCACAGCCGCAACAATTACTTTCTGGTTCAGTATTTCTGCTTCTAGAATCGGACTTCTGTGTGGAGCTGTCAGCAGTTCAGTCATCGTCTTAAAACCACTCCAATCGGTGAGGATTTCCGGGAAACCGGCTTGTAAGGCCCGCACAGGCTGTTCACCTAAAAGTAAAATCAAATTGGGCTGAATAGCCGCTATTTGAACTTTCAGAAAGGCGATGTTTGACTGATAGTAAGCAGTATTTGAAATGCCCGGACAAGCGCCTGTAGCAGATTGACTGCCACTGCGCATCCCCATAAAAACATTGCTAAAAAAACAGCGGTCAAGCTCTATGTGCAAGGCTCCTAACAAAGCACGCAGATTCCACCACGTCGCATTTTTCCGGGACAGTGGGTCTTCGCTCCGCTGGTCGTCTTCCTCAAACTTTAGGTAAGCTGTTTCATTGTTGAAATCCTGTCCCAGAATCAAAACATCCTTTTCTGCCAAAGTTCCTTGGCCATTCCACATGCCATTTCCACCCGGGAAAAAGCCAATTTTCTTCATCGAAGGAATGGGCTTCATCCCGCTGCCTTCATAGTGAATGGTTTTGGTTTCTTCAAAAAGTTGCTCCGGTGTGGTTGTCATTTGCGAAGAGATTTTGCAAGAACAAGATACGTTCTAAAAGACATTTCCCCGAACTTAAAAAGGACGATTGCTCCAACGCCGAAGGCATCCAACACTCCAACCTTTCAACGCGAAGCCTCCAACCTTCCAACCCCTTTAAAGTAAAACGCCCGCCCGCGCGTCTTCCTTCTTTGAATGGAGCCTACATTGCCTTACGAAAGAGGCGCGCGCGTGGCAGCAACCGAAACCCGCAAGACCGGTATTGTGCAGGTGGTAGCCGATTATGGCCGCCGCCTTGCCGCGTTTATCCGCAAGCGGGTGGCGACGGATGAGGACGCAGAAGACGTGTTGCAGGACGTGTGGTATCAGCTGAGCAATGTGCCCGCGATAGACACGATAGATTCCATTTCCGGCTGGCTGTATCGCGTGGCGCGCAACCGGCTTACAGACCGCAGTCGCAAGAAGCGCGAAGAGCTTTTAGACGATTTTGCCTTTGAAGATGAAGACGGCGAAAGCCATTATCTCGGCGACCTTTTGGCAGCGATTGAAGAAGACGAAGATGCCCCGGAAATGAAGCGCCTTTTCTGGCAACAACTGACGGATGCGCTGGAAGAATTGCCACCTGCCCAACGCGATGTTTTTATTCAAAACGAGATTGAAGAAAAGACCTTTGCGGAGATTGCTGCCGCAACGGGTGAGAACATTAAAACGCTGATTTCCCGGAAAGGCTACGCCGTAAAACACCTGCGCCGCCGCCTGCAAAGCCTTTACACCGAATTTATCCGGCCCCAATAAAAAAACACCTTCTCCGACCATGAGACACAATAAGAAATGGATTTTCATTCCCTTCGCCGTAGTTGCTTTTGGGGCGCTTGCAGGCGGCGTGGTGATGATGCTTTGGAATGCTATTCTGCCCGATTTGCTGGGATTGAAAAGAATTCAGTTCTGGCCCGCGCTGGGCTTGTTTGCCTTGTGCAGAATTCTCTTTGGCGGCTGGGGCGGAAAGCGCGGAAAAGAAGGCTGGCGGGGCAGGAAACCACCGTCGCCGGAAGAGCGGGAAAGGCTTAAAGAAATGTGGCGCGCGCGCTGCAAAAAAGCCCCTCCCCAACCCTCCCCGAAAGGGAGGGAGACAGGAAACGGTCAGGATTAATTCTTGACCGTTTTTTCTTTTGGCGAAACCGGAAGAAAAAGTTTTTCGCGCTGCTTAAAGTAAAAGTCCGCGTTGCCCGTCTTCTCCTTTATACAACGTTGTCAAACACCCTTTTTTCAAACCAATCTCAACCAACCCCATGAAACAAAAAGCCTTCGCCCTTACCGGCACCATCCTGCTGGGCTTTGTGGCACTCTTCACGCTGGTACACCTGCTGAAAGCGGCCCTCGGCCTCGCCCTTATCTTCTTCGCTGGTCGCGGCCTGATGCGGCTGTGGATGCACGGCGGACGCGCGATGCGGCGCGAGCGTTTCCACCACAATGCTTACGATTATCCGGCACTCGGAACCGCTGCTTCCTACACGCAACCGCAACGTGAACAACAGTGGGCTTCGCAGGGAATTGTCCCGCTTTATTAATCGTATTCTCCTCCAAAAAGGAAGAACGAAAAACCCGTAGGGACACGCCGCGCGTGTCCGCACAAAATCCAAATCTTCAAACCAATCAAAACCATGTTTTCCAACCAACAACAACCGCAATCCGAATACCAAAATCCGTGGGCCTGTGGCCCGCGCATGAGCCGCTGCGGCGGTCATCCAATGAAAGCCCGCTGGAAGGCCGCAATGGCGCAACGCTTCGGCGAATGGGCCGGGCCGGCAGCCAACATTGAGGAGACCGACGAAGCTTTCGTGATTTCCCTCTACGCCGCAGGTATCCGCAAGGAAGCCGTCCACATCCACGTGAAAAACGACGTGCTGGAAGTGAGCTACAAACCCGACGAAACAAACGCACCAGAGATGGCAAGCCGCGAACACAGTGATAATGCTTGGAAGCGCGGCTTCCGTCTCAATGGCAAGGTGCTGACCGAAAACATCTCCGCGAGCTATACGGACGGTGTACTGAGCATCACGCTTCCTAAAAATCCCGACACGAACACAAAGCCGGTAACGGTGTCGGTGTCGTAAGTCACCAGCGCGGCTCTCTTCTCTAAAACCTATAAGGTCTCCAAGGCCTTATAGGTTTTTTGCTGTCCGGAAATTTCGTGGTGCTTAGGTTTGTGCGTATCATGTCACCCTCTGCAAAACTTCTGCTGTCTGTATTTCTTCTGCTTTCTTGTCACTCCTACAACAGCGGGCAATCGGCTCACAACACCGATGCTGTTTTTGAAAATGTGGAGCGCGGCAGCAAAGGCAATTATGCCGCCGCAGAAGTGAGCCTCGGCAGTGGCGAATGGCTCTTAAATAACGCGTTGATTGGACATTCACCCCAAGACATCAAAGCCGGAAACGCAGCCTTCCGCCTTAAGCCTGACGGCACGGTAGAAACGCGCTTTGACCTAAGTTTATCGTCGGCAGAAGTGGCTGCGCAAGGCGCGGATTACGGCAACGACGAAGGCGCGGCGGTGACGGTTTCTTACAGCACAGATGGTGGCGCACATTGGAAAACAGCAGGCAAAGAAATGGCTGCGGCGCAAGGTCTCCAACGCTTTTCTTTCTCGCTTCCAACAGGGAAAAATCTGCGCCTGCGCTTTGAAAATACCGGCACAGGACGATTGAATCTGGACGACATTGAACTGGCTGGAAAAGTCCTTGTGGGAAGTACTTCTTCGCCCACCGTTTCTACCAAAAATCCAACGCAAACAACAGCGGGTCGTGATGATAATATGGCGTTGGGCAATCCAAGCAGCGCGGCCAAAAGCAAGGACAACTACTTAATGGCGAAGCCGCAATACGCGCTTTCCTACAACAGCGGCAAAGGAAATTCCAACTGGGTGAGCTGGCATCTGAGCGCGGCGTGGATGGGCGACGCAGACCGCTGCAATTGTTTTGCGCCAGATGCCGCGCTGCCCGAAAATCTCTTCAAAGCACTGCCTTCGCACTATACCGGCTCCGGTTTTGACCGGGGACATCTTTGCCCATCAGCGGATCGCTCAGCAAGCGCGGCGGATAATGAAGCCACGTTTTTAATGGACAACATGACCCCGCAGAGTCCGCACTTGAATCAGCAGACGTGGATGCGGTTAGAAGATTATTGCCGGAAACTGGCGGAGCGCGGAATGGAGATGTACATCATTGCAGGCGGCTACGGACAAGGCGGCGTGGGCAGCAACAGCGATGCAAAAACGATAGGCAACGGCGCGATAAACGTGCCTGCACATTTCTGGAAAATCATTGTCGTGCTGCCGCAGGGAGAGAATGATTTGCAGCGCATCACGAAGGACACGCGCGTGATTGCGGTGGACATGCCCAATGTGCCGGAAGTGAACGCCCGCACGTGGAATTTCTACCAGACCACGGTGAGTACAATTGAAAGCGCAACGGGCTATCGCTTCTTCTCCAACCTGCCACCAGATGTGCAGGCCGCGTTAAAGCAAAAGCAGGATGGGCAGCGTTAGGTAATCACCGCCGAAGTATGCAGTGCCAGCGCGCCGTCTTCCGTAAAGCCTACAATGTACATCTGCTGGTGTGCATCCTCCACCGGCCCAACGATAACCTGCACGTCGCACAGTGTTTTTTGAAGCAAGCTGAACAGGCTTTTCCAACGTTTGGCAAGGTCTTCCATCACCGGGTCTTCCGGCGTTGCCATTTGCAGAATAGGTTTTAGAAAGTCTTCCGGCGATTGCAGCGTTTGTGCTTCCGGTTTGGTGTTGTTTAGGTCGGCGGCTTTTTGCTGCGCGGCTTCTATGGTTTTGATGTCCGGCCATTGAAGTAGTTCTACAGGCGCTTCGCTTTCGCTGATGTAAAGCAGGCCGGTGATGGCGGCGGTGATGTTTTGGGTAAGGTCTGTTTGCATGGATTTAGAAATGTTCCGGCCAGCAGTTGAAAAGCTATCCAATACCAAAGTGGAATTTTAAAGCTTCAGCAATTTCGGCTTTTAACCGCTCGTCGTTCAGAAGTCCGTAAAAGCGTGAGAAGCGTTGTTTGTCCACAGCGCGTAACTGGTGGAAAAGCAAAACAGAATCTGCCTTGAGACTGGCCGTGCCGGCAGGTACAAGAACCTCATTCGGATAAATGATTCGTCCGGCTTTGCGTGTTGTAAGCGGCGCAACTGTCACAACATTCATCACATCGTTTACAAAGTCTTCACTCACTACTAAAACAGGTCTTGACTTTGCTTGCTCCGAACCTACAATCGGATCAAGTGCCGCGTGGATGACCATCCATTTACTGATCTTCATCTTCGCCAAGATGTTCACGGTCAACGTACTTGAAATCTTCCATAATCTCCGCCACATCGGCCTGAAACAAAGGGTCGTTTGCCGCCTGCATCATAAGCCTGATTTTCTCTTCTTTCGTCTTTGGCGCGTCCTCAATAATGACCCGCACCTTCTTGTGTTCGTATTCCTTCGGCATGGGGATAACGAGCTGGTGGTTTTGTACCTCGCAAATTCTGGTGAAAATCATGGTGGAAAATTTTTCTGAAAGTTACGCAACCATAGCGTTTCAAAAATATTCCGGCCAGCCGTGCGCATCGTAGTAGCGGACGTTCTCGCCGCCCTTGAGCCGGTAGGACCGGACGCGCTCTTCGCGGGTTTGCAGGCCTTGCGTGAAGCGCGCGGTTTTAAAAACCCAACGCATCTTTTCTTCCAAAGTCTAGGTGGCGTATTCGGCCAACTGCGCCTCGGTAATGGTGTACTTGAAACCTCTTTGAGGTTCTGTATTTTTAAGCATTTTTTGAATGAGGTCAGTTCCGTTCAGTAAAAAGAAGCACCGCGATAAAAAGTGAGTTCCTTCTGCTCCATGTTGTAAATAACAGTAGCATCTACTGATGAACCTTTAAACTTAGGCGGCACCCAATTAAGTTTTTGAGCAATTTTTGTCAGCCTCTCTGACTGGTCCATAAGCGATAAATCCTGCTGGACATAAAACACTCTCCTACAAACAAAAACCTCCTTTACTACGCCCTTTTCAAAGCGAAACATGAGATAACAGCTTTCATCAGCGCCTCTCTCTTTAGAAGGTAGGTCTTTTACAAACCCATAGGCATTGTCAAGTGCCAATGCGGTTTCTCTCTTGCTTTTGATAAATGGCAAAGTAAGTCCTGTGCCACGCTTGTCGAGCTCTGCTGCCTCAACGATGAACCTTTTAAAAAAGTCTTTACCATGCTTTTTTTTAATAGCCATCGCCATCAAGCTATCATGCAGAACAAAAGCACTTTGCCATACACAGCCATTAGAGACTCCATCCATACTGATGCGGTACTTGTGTTCTAATAAATACCTAGCCGTTTCAGAAAGTGCTGCGGCATCGGGGTCCATTGGCTGTAAGTCCTTCAGTTGAATGTACCATCCCGGCCAAGAGTATTCTCCTTCTGCTAATTCTCTCTTTAGATAATCTGAAACCAACGCAAGTTCTACAGAATCATAGACGCGCATACGGTTAGCATTGGTTTGCTCTTCTGTGTCTCCAATGCAAAGTGAAGTGTTGGCGCAAAGAGAATCAACGATTGCTTGCGTTTTACGCTCAAAATCTTGTGCTTGCATAGAACATGCAAACAAAGAAAAGCATAAAAGGAGAAGATACCATTTCATTTTCTACATATTTCTTCTATACTGCCCACCCACCTCAAACAGCGCCTTCGTAATCTGCCCCAGGCTGCACCACTTCACCGTTTCCATCAATTCCTCAAACACATTCCCGCCGTGAACCGCCACGGTTTGCAGCTTCCGCAGGGCTTCCGTTCCCTTATCGCCGCTGCGCTGCCAAACGGCTTGCAGGTTGGTAATCTGGGCTTCTTTTTCTTCGGTGGTAGAGCGGATGACTTCTCCCGGCGTTACCGTCGGCGAGCCGGTAGAAGACAGGAAAGTATTCACGCCGATAATCGGGTATTCACCGGTGTGTTTCAGCGTTTCGTAGTACAGGCTTTCTTCCTGAATTTTCCCGCGCTGATACATCGTCTCCATCGCGCCCAGCACGCCGCCGCGCTCGGTAATCCGGTCAAACTCGGCCAGCACGGCTTCTTCCACGAGGTCAGTCAGCTCTTCAATGATGAAAGAGCCTTGCAGCGGATTCTCGTTTTTCGCCAGACCCAGCTCGCGGTTGATGATCAGCTGAATGGCCATCGCGCGGCGCACGCTTCCTTCCGTCGGCGTGGTAATGGCCTCGTCGTATGCGTTGGTGTGGAGGGAGTTGCAGTTGTCGTAAATCGCGTAGAGGGCTTGCAGCGTTGTGCGGATGTCGTTGAAGTCAATCTCCTGCGCGTGGAGGGAGCGGCCCGAAGTCTGGATGTGGTACTTCAGCATCTGGCTGCGCTCGTTGCCGCCGTACTTAAACTTCATCGCCTTTGCCCAGATGCGGCGCGACACGCGGCCAATCACGGAGTATTCCGGGTCCACGCCGTTGGAGAAAAAGAAGCTCAGATTGGGTGCAAAATCGTCGATGTTCATGCCCCGGCTGAGGTAGTATTCCACAAACGTAAAGCCGTTGCTCAGTGTGAAAGCCAACTGTGAAATCGGGTTCGCGCCCGCCTCAGCAATATGGTAGCCAGAGATGGAAACGGAGTAGAAATTCCGCACGCCCTCGTTGATGAAATACTGCTGCACATCGCCCATCACGCGGAGCGAAAACTCGGTAGAGAAGATGCAGGTATTCTGCGCCTGGTCTTCTTTGAGGATGTCGGCCTGCACCGTACCGCGCACTTGCTTTAGTGTGTCCTTTTTGATTTTGGCATAAACGTCGGCGGGCAAAACCTGGTCGCCGGTAACGCCGAGAAGCATCAAGCCAAGACCGTTATTTCCTTCCGGCAATTCTCCGCTGTCCTGCACCGGAACACCGTAAGAAGGCCGCGCCATTCCCTTATCCCGATACAGTTCCGCAATCTTCTGCTCCACTTCTTCTTCCAGTCCATTTGCCTTGATGTACAGCTCGCACTGCTGGTCAATCGCAGCGTTCATGAAGAAGGCGGCAATCGTTGGCGCGGGGCCGTTGATGGTCATGGAAACGCTCGTCTTCGGGTCGGCGAGGTTGAAGCCGGAATACAGCTTTTTCGCGTCGTCCAGCGTCGGAACGCTCACGCCGGAGTTCCCGATTTTGCCGTAGATGTCAAGGCGGTGTTCGGGGTCTTGACCGTAGAGGGTTACCGAATCAAAAGCGGTGGAAAGACGCTTCGCCGGAAGGCCTTTGCTCACGTAGTGAAAGCGTTTGTTAGTGCGCTCCGGGCCGCCTTCGCCGGCAAACATCCGCGTCGGGTCTTCGCCTTCACGCTTGAAGGGATAGATGCCTGCGGCGTAAGGAAATTCTCCCGGAAAATTCTCCGTTAAGGCCCACTTCAAAATCTCCCCCCAAGCCTCAAACTTCGGCACGGCCACCTTCGGAATCTGGCTGTGCGAAAGGCTCTCGGTGTGGGTTCTGATTTTCAACTCTTTGTCGCGCACGCGGAAGACGTAGAACTCGTCCTGATAGTGGCGCTTCTTCGCTTCCCAGTTCTGAAGCAGCGCCAGATTTTTCGGGTCTATCTCCAACGATACTTTCCCATAAACTTCCTGAAGGGTTTTGATAAGGCGGTCACGGTCTTCAATACCAGATGCTTCCAGCGTCTCTATCGTCTTCTGAATGCCGAACAGTTTTTGCGCCACTTCGGCCTGTGCTTTGGCGCGGCGGTCATAGCCCCGGTTGTTCTCCGAAATCTCGCTCAAATAGCGCGTGCGGGCAGGCGGGATAATGAATATTTTCTCGCTTTGCTCCTGGCTCGGCACGAAGGTGGACGCCAAATCCACGCCGGTTTTCGCCACCAGCATTTCCATCAGCGCGTGGTACATATTGTTGGTGCCGGGGTCGTTGAACTGGCTGGCAATCGTGCCATAAACCGGCATCGTGTCCGCGTCTTTTTCAAACAGCTTGTGGTTGCGCTGATACTGCTTTTTCACGTCGCGCAGGGCATCCAACGCACCGCGTTTGTCGGCTTTGTTGATGCACACGAGGTCGGCAAAATCCAGCATGTCTATCTTCTCCAGCTGCGTAGCCGCGCCGTATTCGGGCGTCATCACGTAAAGGCTTGCGTCGCAGTAGTCGGTGATTTGCGTATCGCTCTGCCCGATGCCGGAAGTCTCTAAAATAATGAGGTCAAAGTGCGCGGCTTTGAGGATGTCCACCGCGTCTTTGATGTGCTTGCTCACGGCGAGGTTGCTTTGCCGCGTGGCCATGCTGCGCATATACACGCGCGGGTTGCCAATGGCGTTCATGCGGATGCGGTCTCCGAGGAGCGCGCCGCCGGTCTTGCGCTTGCTGGGGTCAACGGAAATAATGCCGAGTTTTTTATCGGGGAAATCCAACAGAAAGCGGCGGACGATTTCATCCACCAAAGAAGATTTTCCCGCGCCGCCCGTGCCGGTAATGCCGAGGACGGGCGTTGTGCCGTTGGAAGGTTGGATGCCTTCGGCGTTGGATGCCTTCGGCGTTGGAGCGTTGGTGGAGAAGGCGCGCACTTCTTCCAGCATCGCTTTTGTCTCCGCGCTTTCCGGGTAGTTTTCGGCAGCGGAAATAAGGCGGGCAATGCTTTTCGCGTCGTGGTCTTTCAGGTGGGAAAGCTCACCGTTCAGATTATCTCCAACCGCATAATCGCTTTGCTCCAGTAAGTCCTGAATCATTCCTTCCAATCCCATTGCGCGGCCATCGTCGGGAGAGTAAATGCGGGTGATCCCGTAATTATGAAGCTCTTCAATTTCGCTGGGCAGAATCACGCCGCCGCCGCCGCCAAAAAGCTTGATGTGGCCGCAGCCGCGCTCTTTCAACAGGTCGTGCATGTACTTGAAATACTCCACGTGCCCGCCCTGATAGCTCGTAATGGCAATGGCATTGGCGTCTTCCTGAATGGCGCAGTCCACCACTTCCTGCACCGAGCGGTCGTGGCCCAGGTGAATCACCTCCGCGCCGTTGGCCTGCATGATGCGGCGCATGATGTTGATGCTCGCGTCGTGGCCGTCAAAAAGCGAAGCGGCGGTAACGATGCGGATTTTATGCTTGGGCTGGAAGGACATGGAAGAAGGGACTTTTTGGGAAGGCGTAAAAGTACAGCGGGCAGGAAGGTTTGCGATATAACTGGATGGAGACGCGGCATGAAGGCTGCGGGCCGCAACGACGCTGTTGGCCAGGATGCAAAGGCTCTTGCCTTAAAACTCAGCAGAAGAGGCAAATTTCTCAGCGGCAGAACAAGTATATTCAGCGACAAAGCTTCTTTTCTCGGCGACAAAACATTTATTCTCGGCGGAACAACAAGAATTTTCGGCGGCAGAGTCTTTTTTTTCAGCAGAAATAACTCTATTCTCGGCGGCAAAGCTGAAATTCTCGGCGGCGAAACCAATATTCAGGTCCAGTTATGACTCGCTAACACCGTAAATTTTGCTGCCTCCAACCGGGAAGTATTCACTACCGTAACGATACTCCAACCTTTCATGATTCCCAGCTGTGCCCCGACGGGCAGAATCACCGCTATGCCCTTCGCATTCCTTCCCCTATGCAGGCGCAAGTCTACTGCGCCTGTGTTTGTCAGCGTTCCGCCAATGGTGGCGTTTTGAATGGTGATTTGCGCGCCCGGCTTAAGGGTAGTGGTGCGCAGTCTGGGCGGGCGCGGTGTGTCGTTCACCATTACGCCATATGCGCCCAACGCTTTGGGGTTGTCGGCGTTCAGTTTTTTCAGGAAGCCCACCGTGCCGCGCAGGCGTTTCGCCACCGGAAGCCAAAGATTATCGCGCTCCACCCGCTCTTCTTCTGCATTTTTGGCCGCTGCCTTCATGGCCGTGTGGTGGGTAGTGGCAATGGATAGCTCCGCAAGAAAGTTGGCGATGGAAATGCTTTGTTTGGCCAGGTAGGGAAGAAGAGGAGAAGCTGCAGCGAGCGCCTTGTGCTTTTGAAAGAAGGCATCGAGAAGCTTAGCCTGTCCGTCAAAATCGGTGGGATAAGAGATTTTCGCTTTTCCATCTACGGCAACGCCCCAAGCGCCCAGTGCTCTTTCGTTTCCTTTGAAAAGGCTTTTGAGGAACTGCACCATGCCCTTAAAAGAGGCGAACAGCAGGGAGAAATGATTGTCGCGGAGTTGGCGGAAGTCCTCGGTAGCCTTGCTGTTTTGGGCGTGTGCCTTTTCGTGGAGGGCAGCTTGCGCGCCTGTGGCCACGTCGGCAGCAAGATTGATGCCTTGCTGCGTGAGATAAGGAATCAGATCAGAGGCCGCGCCGTCGGCTATGTGCTTCGCGTTGAGGTCGGTGAGCAGCTTTTGCTGTTTGGCGAAGTCTTCGGGGAAGTGGATGCGAGCCATAAGAATGAATGCAGGGAGTGGGTGAATAAAATCATTTCGCCTGTTAACGTCTGAATTCAGAAACCCGGAATCCGGAGTCTTCTTCCCTTAAAATATCTCCGCCGCCACCTGCCGGATATTTCCGCTCTTGCCCATGGAGTAGAAGTGCAGCACCGGCACGCCTGCCGCCATCAGTTCGCGGCATTGCGCAATGGCCCACTCCACGCCTATCTGCCGCACCGCCGCGTTGTCTTTCGCCGCGTCTACGGCGTGAATCAGGTCTTCCGGCAGGTCTATCTTAAAGGTTTTGGGAAGCATGGAAAGATGATTCTTAACGGCCAGCGGCTTGATGCCGGGAATGATGGGAATGGTGATGCCCATGGCCCGCACCTGCGCTACGAAGTCGAAGTACCGCTTGTTGTCGAAGAACATTTGCGTCACGATGTAGTCGGCCCCGGCGGCGATTTTCTCCTTCATTTTCTGGATATCGTAGTTGAAGGACGGGGCTTCCATATGCTTTTCCGGATAGCCCGCAATGCCGATGCAGAAGCGGTTTTCCTTATCGTCCTGCGGGATTTCGCCGCTCAGATACACGCCCCGGCCAATATCGTTGATGTGGCCAACAAGGTCAACGGCGCGGTGGTGGCCGCCGTCGCTTGGCTCAAAGTGCGACTGCCCTTTCATCGGGTCGCCGCGCAGGGCCATGATGTTCTCGATGCCGAGGTAAAGGCAATCCACGAGCAGGTATTCCGTCTCCTCCTTCGTGAAGCCGCCACACAAAACGTGGGGTACCGTATCCACGCCGTATTTGTGTTGGATAGACGCGCAGATGCCCAGCGTGCCGGGGCGCATCCGCGTAATCTTGCGCTCCATCAGGCCGTTGCCTTTGTCCAGATAAACGTATTCTTCCCGCGAAGTCGTTACATCTATAAAAGGCGGTTTGAACTCCATCAGGGGATCAATATTGGCGTAGAGGTCTTTAATGCCAATGCCTTTTTGCGGCGGAATCACTTCCAGCGAGAAAAGTGTTTTGCCCTTCGCGCGGGCAATGTGGTCGGTTATTTTCACGGGGATAATTTGGATTGTTGCCTACATTTTCTGGGTCATTCCGACCGCAGAGGGAGGAATCTCACGATACACAAGACACGATAAGTTGGGAATAGCAAACGTGAGATCTCTCCCTAGCGGTCGAGATGACCCGCAGTATCTATCATCCATTCTCCAGCAGATTAGGTCGCAGCCACTTTTCCGCCGTTTCCACTTCCACGCCCTTGCGCGCGGCATAGTCAGAGAGTTGTTCTCCGGTGATGCGGCCCACACCAAAATACTTCGCTTCCGGGTGCGCCAGATAGTAACCGGAAACGCTCGCTGCCGGCCACATCGCGAGACTTTCGGTAAGCTCCACACCAATCCTTTCCTCCACTTCCAACAGGTGCCAGAGCGTACGTTTTTCCTGGTGGTCCGGACAGGCTGGATAACCCGGCGCAGGACGGATGCCCACGTATTTTTCGGCAATCAGGTCTTCAGTTGGAAGCTGCTCATTCGCGGCGTAGCCCCAGGAATCGGTGCGCACTTTGTGGTGGAGATATTCCGCAAACGCTTCCGCCAATCTATCCGCCAGCGCCTTTATCATGATGGCGTTGTAGTCGTCGTGGTCTTGCATGAATTCCGCTGCTTTTTCATCTGCGCCAAAACCGGTGGAGATGCAAAACGCACCGATGTAATCATCCTTCGGCGCGATAAAATCAGAGAGCGCAATGCTTGGTTGCCCTGCCGCTTTGCGCACCTGTTGGCGCAACGCATGGAAGGTGAATTTCTTATCGCCATCCTCTACTTCTATATCGTCGGTTTCGGTGGAATGCGCCGAGAAAATGCCCCACACCGCTTTGGCCGTAATCCACTTCTCCCGAATCAGCCTCTTCAGCATTGCCTGCGCATCATCAAAGAGTGCAGTCGCGTCTGTGCCCACCTTTTCGTCGCGCAGAATGGCGGGGTATTTGCCGTGCAAATCCCAGCTTTTAAAGAACGGCGTCCAGTCTATGAAGGGAACGAGTTCTTCCAGGTTCTGCGCTTCTATCACGTGGATGCCCGGCTTGCGGGGCGCAACGGGCGGCGCAGCGTTCCAGTCGGGCCGGTAACGGTTCGCGCGCGCTTCCGAAAGCGGCAGATATTCCTTTGCCCGCAGCCCGCGCTGAAAGCCTTCCGCCAGACTTTTGTATTCGCCCGCTACCTGCGCCAGATACGCGTCCCGCCCCTCGCCTATCAACGCACTCACTACATTCACCGCGCGGCTCGCGTCGGCCACGTGAATCACGCCATTTCCGTACTTGGGAGAAATCTTCACGGCAGTATGCACCCGCGAAGTGGTTGCTCCGCCAATCAAGAGCGGGAACGGCAAATTCCGGCGCTGAAGCTCTTCAGCGAGATACACCATTTCGTCCAAACTCGGCGTTATCAGCCCGCTCAATCCTATCAAGTCCACTTGTTCATCAATCGCCGTCTGAATGATTTTTTCTGCCGGAACCATCACGCCGAGGTCAATGATTTCGTAGTTGTTGCAGCCCAGCACCACGCTCACAATATTCTTCCCGATGTCGTGGACATCGCCCTTCACCGTCGCCAATAAAATCTTTCCGGCGGCCTGGCGTTTCGCGTCTTTCTGCGCTTCAATAAAAGGTTGGAGATAAGCCACTGCCTTCTTCATCACCCGCGCCGATTTCACCACTTGCGGCAGGAACATTTTCCCGCTTCCAAACAAATCGCCCACTACGCCCATGCCGGTCATAAGTGGCCCTTCAATCACGTCCAACGGGCGCGTGGACATTGCCCGTGCTTCTTCCGTATCCACCTCTATAAAGCGGTCATCGCCCCGCACCAGCGCGTGTGTCATGCGCCCTTGCAGCGGCTGGTCGCGCCACGCAAGGTCTTCCACCTTTTCCTTTTTGGTGGATTTATTTCTTTCGGAAAACTCCAACAACCGCTCCGTCGCATCGTCTCTTCTATCCAAAAGCACATCTTCCACCAGCCCTAATAATTCCTTCGAAATATCGTCATAGACTTCCAGCATCGACGGGTTCACGATGCCCATGTTCATCCCCGCACGAATGGCGTGGTAGAGGAACGCCGAGTGCATCGCCTCGCGCACGGCATCATTTCCCCGGAACGAAAACGACACATTGCTGACCCCGCCGCTGACCGAAGCATAAGGCAGATTTTGCCGCACCCAGCGCGTGGCTTCAATGAAATCCACCGCGTTTTTCCGGTGTTCTTCCATGCCCGTTGCGACGGGAAAAATGTTGAGGTCAAGGATGATGTCTTCCGGCGGGAAACCTATTTTCTCCAGGAGTAAATCGTAAGAACGCTTCGCGATTTCAATCCGCCGCTCGTAGGAATCGGCTTGGCCGTCTTCGTCAAAAGCCATTACAATCACCGCCGCGCCATACCGCCGAACCGCGCGTGCCTGCCGCAGGAAAACGTCCTCGCCCTCCTTGAGGCTAATGGAGTTTACCACGCATTTTCCCTGCACCACCTGCAGGCCCGCTTCCAAGATTTCCCATTTGGAAGAGTCAATCATAATGGGGATGCGGGAGATATCCGGCTCGGCGGCGATGAGGTTGAGGAAGCGCGTCATGCACGCCTTTCCGTCCAGCAGGCCGTCGTCAAAATTCACGTCCAGAATCTGCGCCCCGCCTTCTACCTGGTCGCGGGCAATAGCCAGTGCTTCGGTGAATTGGCCGTCTTTAATGAGGCGCAAAAACTTCTTGGAACCTGCCACATTGGTGCGCTCCCCGACGTTGATAAAATTGGATTCCGGCGTCACGACGAGCGGTTCAAGGCCGGAGAGTTTGAGGTACTTCATGGGTTGGATGCCTGCGGCGTTGGATGCTTTCAGCGTTGGAATGTTGGATGGCTTCGCCGTTGGGGAATGTTGGATAATGTGGAGCTATTGGTTGATCTACTTTAAAAAGTGGGTCATTGCGAGGAGGAACGACGAAGCAACCTGCACCATCCACCACTTAAATAATATACCCAGCATATTGTGCAGGTTGCTTCGCTGCGCTCGCAATGACCCACGTAGTATCTATTAGTTTTCAACCCAAGAATCGTGGTGGATGTTGCGTGGTTTGTAAGCACGGGCTTCCTCCGCAATTGCTTGGATATGCGCAGGCGTGGTGCCGCAGCAGCCGCCGATAATATTTATCAGTCCGCGCTCTAAGTATTCACGCACTTGCAGAGCCATGTCTTCCGGGCTTTCGTCGTATTGACCGAATGCGTTAGGCAATCCGGCGTTGGGATAAGCGGAAATGTAGAAGTCGGATTTGTGGGCGAGCGTTTCCAGATACGGCAGCAGTTGCGCCGCGCCGAGTGCACAGTTGAAGCCCACACTTAACAGCGGCAAATGCGACACCGAAATCAGAAATGCTTCTGCCGTTTGGCCGCTCAAGGTGCGTCCCGAAGCGTCGGTAATCGTGCCGGAAACCATGATGGGAATTTCTTGGTTTCGCTCCTCGCGCAGTTCGTCAATTGCGAAAAGAGCAGCCTTCGCATTGAGCGTATCAAACACCGTTTCTACCAGGAGAATATCCGCGCCGCCGTCTAGAAGCGCCGTCGCTTGTTGCTTATAGGCCACGCGCAAATCCTCAAACGTAACGGCCCGGAAACCGGGGTCGTTCACATCGGGCGAGAGGGAAGCCGTGCGGTTCGTCGGGCCAATAGAGCCAGCCACAAAACGTGGTTTACCGGGATTCTGCGCGGTGATTTCATCGCACACTTTCCGGGCAATGCGCGCCGACTCGTAGTTCATTTCCGTCACCAATTCTTCCATGCCGTAATCGGCCATAGCGATGGTCGTCCCGGAAAAAGTATTGGTCTCTAGGATGTCCGCGCCTGCTTCCAGATATTCCCGGTGAATCGCCTCAATAATATCGGGGCGGGTAAGAGAAAGCAGGTCGTTATTGCCTTTGAGGGAAGAAGGCCAGTTGGCAAAGCGCGCGCCGCGATAGTCAGCCTCGTCCAGCTTGTAACGCTGAATCATCGTGCCCATCGCGCCGTCCAGAATGAGAATTCTTTGGGACAGGGCTTGGTGGAGTAAATCGGTACGGGTTTTCAATTTTGAAACGTGGGGATTCAAAACTGAAAATGCTATCGCTCAAAAAGGGAGGGAAAGTTCTGCGGTTATTTTTCCGGCTTCTTTTTGGGAAATCGGTAGAATGTAGCACCTTCTTTTGTGGCTTCTAAAGAAGCAAGCAAAGGGTTGCTAAGGCATCGTAGGGTCTAATCCCTCCGCCTTTCTGGATAACACTTTCAGGATGTAAAGGAGCGTAAAGAGTGGCGAAAGTAAAGCCTTTTTTGAGACAAAAGACTATAGGCAAAAGAGGATTTTTGTAAAACTTCGTAGGAGAGTGCGCCAAAAGCCGCGTTCTTCCACAACAGGATTTTATCTCTCCGCCTTCGCTGTAGCATATTTCCGCACCGCCGGAGCCACCTGCGTTGCAAACAATTCTATGGACTTCATCGCCTTTTGGTGCGGGAGATGGCCTACCGTCATTTGCGCCAGAAAGCGCGTATTCCCGAAAGCATCAAACTCCGCGCAGAGCTTGTCAACTACCTGCTGCGGGCTGCCTACAAGCAGATGGCCTTGCGGGCGCAGTCCGGCATCAAACTCCTCACGCCCTCCGGGTTTCCAACCGCGCTCCTGCCCAATACGCGCAAAAATGCGGTGATGTACGGGATAAAATTCATCCGCTGCCTGCTGCGAATCTTCCGCTATATAGCAATGCTGGTTAATGCAGAGTTGCACGCCGCCGTGATCAAGTTGCGCCAGTGCTTTGCGATAGAGTTCTACAAAGGGAATAAATTGCTGCCAGCTTCCACCAATAATCGCCAGCGTGAGCGGCAGATTATATTGCGCTGCACGCACCACCGACTGCGGCGTTCCGCCCACGGCCACCCACAACGGTAACGGATTTTGCACGGGTCGCGGATAAACGGTTATGTCTTTCAGGGTTTGCAAGTGCCTGCCTTTCGCGCTCACTTTTTCGTCCCGGCAAAGCTTCGCCATTAAGTCCAACTTCTCCGAAAACAGCGACTCGTAGTCATTTAACTCGTAGCCAAAAAGCGGAAAGCTTTCGGTGAAAGAGCCACGCCCGGCCATGATTTCGGCGCGTCCGTTGCTGAGATTGTCCAGCGTGGAAAACTGCTGAAACACGCGCACCGGGTCATCACTGCTCAGCACTGTTACGCCGGAAGAAAGCCGGATTTTTTGGGTGATGGTTGCGATGGCAGCGAGTGTCACAGCGGGCGCGCTCACGGCATAATCGGCGCGGTGATGTTCGCCTACGGCAAATACATCCAAACCCAGTTGGTCGGCCAGCCGGGCTTCTTCCAACAGGTTTTGAAAGCGCTCTTGCGCGGTTAGATCGCCGAGATCGGCGAAGGTGCAAAGGCCAAGTTCAATCATGATTTCTGAGGGTTATGCGCGCTTGGCTTTTGGAATTTGATTCTTGGTATTTCTCATCGTATCGGACTTCCCGCTGCGTCTGTTCCGCCATTCTGATCTCCTTCCTTGCCGCCGCTTTGTGGCTCGCCGTAGGAGGAAGGGTCTTCGTATTCTTCGCCGAGGTCTGGGTGTTTTGTGGACTTGCCTTCCGCGTCGGGATTGGCGGGGGATTGGTTGCCGTCGGGCGCTTTGGAATCGGGGCTTTGCGTACCGCCGTAGGGCGAGCCAAGGCCGTTTTTGTCGGCCAGCTTGTTGGGATAATTGCCGTCTGCACCGTTGGTCATTTCGCGGCGGTCGTTGAGGTGAACAGGGCGCTGGTCTTTTTCCGAAGCGGCGTTTTGAGGGTTGTTTTCCATAAGGATTGTGTTTTGAGAATAGAACACGGATAAAGCGGATTGCTACGAATAAACCTGTGCAAATCCGTCTGAATCCGCGTCATCCGTGTTCATTCTATTGTCTATCCTTCCAGCTCCAAAACCTGTGCCGTCTCCTGCCGCAGCTTGTGAAGCAGTTCCGGATTATCGGCTAACTTCTGTCCGTAAGAAGGCATCAGGGCTTTTAGTTTCTGTTGCCAGTCCGCAGTCTCCATTTGCGCGGGAAAGCATTTTTGGAGTACGTCCAGCATGATGAAAGCTGCGGTACTCGCGCCGGGCGAAGCGCCCAATAATGCAGCGATGCTGCCATCGGCACTGCTAATCACTTCTGTTCCAAACTCCAGCACGCCGCCGGTTTTTTCGTCGGCCTTGATGACCTGCACACGCTGTCCGGCAATCACGAGTTCCCAATCTTCGGGGCGCGCGTCGGGAAAATATTCCTGCAAAGCGTGGAATCGGTCAGCATCGGATTGCGCCACTTGCTTAATCAGGTAGCGCGTGAGGGGAATATTGTGAACTCCCGCGCTGAGCATCGGCACGAGGTTGTCTAAGTGTAAAGAAGCGGGCAAATCGGTGTAAGAACCGCTTTTTAAAAACTTGGTGGAGAAGCCTGCATAGGGGCCAAAGAGCAGTGCATCTTTGCCTTCAATTTTGCGCGTATCCAAGTGCGGAACGCTCATCGGCGGCGCACCAACAGACGCTTTTCCATACACTTTCACGGCATGGCGGGCAATCACTTCCTCATTCTTGCAACGCAGCCATTGTCCCGAAACGGGGAAGCCGCCGAAGTGTTTTCCTTCGGGAATGTCGGCATCCTGAAGGAGATGGAGCGCACCGCCACCCGCGCCAATAAAGACAAACGGCGACTGGATATTTTCCTGGTAATCTTCTTCCAGATTTTTTACGCGCACCTGCCAGAAAGCGCCTTCGCCGGGATTTTCCGGGTCGGCGGCAAAACGGTGCAGGTCGCGCACTTCGTAGTTGTAGAACACTTCTGCGCCGCGTGATTCCATGCGGGCGATGAGTGCGCGGGTGAGCGTTCCAAAATCCACGTCCGTGCCAATCGGCATATAGGTGGCGGCGACGCGCTCCGTCGGGTCACGGTCTTCCATCACGAGCGGCATCCAGCGACGAATGGTTTCGCCGTCTTCCGCGTATTGCATTTCCGCAAACAGCGGGCGCTTCTTCATCGCCTCGTAGCGGGCACGGAGAAACTGCACATTATCCGGTCCCCACACAAAAGCGCAGTGCGGAACAGAACGGATAAACGACGGCGAGAGCGCGCCTTCCTTCACCAGCGCGGCCCAGAACTGCCGGGAGATTTCAAAGGCCTCGGCTACGTTTTCAGCCTTCTCTGTTTCTACGGTTCCGTCTGGGAGCTGCGGGGTATAGTTCAGTTCGCAGAAACCGGAGTGGCCGGTACCGGCGTTGTTCCAGGCATCGGAAGATTCGGCGGCGGCGCGTCCCAAGCGCTCATAGATGCGGATGCGGAGATTGGGGTTCAGTTCCTGAAGCAGCGTACCGAGCGTAGCGCTCATGATACCTGCGCCGATAAGGACAATATCTGTGGACATGGAAAGGAGAGAAGTCCTTTTGCTTCTCAAAAAACGGGCCGGGGGTTGCAGCAGGCCTCCTCAATACAAATACCCTTCCTTCAGATAGTTCGGACAGCGGTACGTCTTTAACTGAATACTCAAGAATACTCAAGTGGAACGCGAAAACCAGATACTGGTCAAAGGTGGTGCTGTTGCCGCGCTGCTTGCCGTTGCGGCCTAAAAGCACAGGCGAAACCTCGCCGCTCCTATCCTGCAACAGCGCCGCCGGATTGGGCACGAGCGGGTCGGTATTGGGGAAACGATCCATTCCTACATAAGTCCGGCTCACGTCGTCCAGATAGTCCGTTGTTGTAAGCCGGTCCGCGATTTCAAAGCCGAGGTTCAGGCCCGGACGAATCCAGTATTTAACGCCCATGCCGATGGGAAAGCATACCGAATAAGAACTGTATTTGCGGTCAGCAAAGCCCGCGTTCTGTCCTTCCGTTCCGAGGCTGCGCAATGCATACGTGCTGCCGTTTATCTCCGCCGTCGGGTTGTAATAAAAAACGCCCACGCCGCCCGTGAGATAAGGCGTCCAGCGATTGCCGATTTCGCCGGTGGCGTAGCGGAAAAAGTTGAACTCCGCCGCCGCGGATAGCTCCACTACGTTGGATTTAAAAGAAAGATTGCGCAGCTTCTGGAAATCATTGCTGTTGTAGGAATCCGCGTAGCCCACTTCTGTCCACATCAGGTTGGCGCGCACCGCGATGTAGGGCGTCATGTGATGACGCGCAAAAATGCCCACTGCCGGACGCACGAATCTGAAACCGTAATGGTCGTTGAGGTCGCCGAAATACTGGCTGCCGCCCGCCGTAATGCCCAGCTCGTTTGCGCCATAATAGCTTTGAGCAGAGGCCGAAAAGCCGCAGAGCAAAAGCAACAAACAGAGGATGCGCATGATTCGGAGATTCATAAAAAACAGCGGCCAGACCGCAGAACAAAAACGCGAAGAAGCAACGGAAAAGTATGCCGGAAGTGCGCTCCTTTCAACTCCACACAAAACGCTGCAACACAAACAGCACAATCCAGAGAACGTTGATCACCATCAGCCCGCGCACCAGATGCGTCTGCTTGCGGCGGTTGAAGTACATCAGGGCCCCCATATTGGGCAGCACGGCAAGGGAAAGCACTTTGGACGCCACGCGCGGATTAACCGCCAGCAGGCGCGGGTATTGCGCATAGCTCACGTCGGGCAGCAGCAACATTTTAAGCAGCAGCGCGAAGAGCAGGGGCAGCGCCAGTCCCAGCAACACGCCGGGCAACGGAGAGCGATGAGTCATGACGGGGCAAGATACGGCGGCCTGTACCTTCGCGCCCTCTTTCCCTCAGAAGACCCGCTTTTAGCAAAACAATGATGAACCCTTTCCCGCTCCGCCAGATTCCCGAACGCACCACCGTGCCCCGCACCAATGGCCTGACGATGATTATGGACAAAGGCATGGGCACGGAAGAAGCCCGCAATTTTCTCTCGGTAGGAACGCCGCATGTAGACATTATTAAGCTCGGATTTGGAACGGCCCTCGTCTCCCCAAATCTCACCGAGAAAATCGCGCTCTATCAGGCGGCAAACATTCCGGTGTACTTCGGCGGAACCTTGTTTGAAGCGTTTCTGGTGCGCAATCAGTTTGAGGACTACATCGCGTTTATGAAGCAGTATAACGTGCGCCACGTAGAAGTTTCAGACGGCTCCATCACCATTCCGCACGCCGAAAAATGCGGCTATATTGAGCAGTTGGCCGCGCGGGGATTCACGGTTTTTTCGGAAGTCGGCTCCAAGGATGCGGCGCACATTATTCCGCCCTACAAATGGATTGAACTGATGCGCGCCGAGCTGGCCGCCGGTTCTTCCTACGTGATTGCCGAAGCCCGAGAAGCCGGAAACGTGGGCATCTATCGCGGCAGCGGTGAGGTGCGCGAAGGCCTTGTGCAGGAAATCCTGACGCAGATTCCGGCAGAGAAAATCCTGTGGGAAGCCCCGCAGAAAGCACAGCAGATGTATTTTCTGGAACTGCTCGGCGCCAACGTAAACCTGGGCAACATCGCGCCAAGCGAAATCATTCCGCTGGAAGCGATGCGGATTGGATTGCGCGGCGATACGTTTCATCTCTATTTGGACAAGTAGAGACGGTGAGGAAAAAACCTTTTCTTTTTCGCCACCCATAGTCGCCGGTAAGCAACAAAAAGTGGATGGCGTGCTACCATTGGTGGATGGGGTGCAACGAAAGGGAACATGCGTGTAACAAAGGAGTGCACGCGTGCAACGAAAAGGAACATGCATGCACTCTTTGAGTTCTTGCTTACACTTAAAGAGTTCTTGCTCACACTCAAAGAGTGCGCGGCTGCACTCAAAGAGTTCTTGCGTGTACTTAGAGAGTGCGCGGCTGCACTCAAAGAGTTCCTGCGTACACTCAAAGAGTGCGCGGCTGCAACCAAATACCAATTTCAGGCAAAAACCAACTACGCTTTATCCGCTTCATCCTTCGGCACTTTTCCTTCCAGCCCCGCGCGCTCCAAAAGCAGTCTTTTGAGGCCGTATTCATTGCGGTAAACCTTGAACAAACTGCCGATAGCAGACAAGAGCAGCGGCCCGAAGACCAGTCCCATCACGCCGAGATAATGCAGGCCCAGCAGCACACCGAAAACCGTCACAAGCGGGTGCACATCGCCCAGCTTTTTGAGGATGGTGAAACGCAGCACATTGTCAATTCCGCCCACCACCACGAGCGAATAAACCGACAGCCCCAGCGCGCCCGACGTGTTGCCCGAAGCGGCTAAAATAAGGCACACCGGAACCCAGACAACCATCGTCCCGACGACTGGAATAATGGTGGCCGCGCCCGTTACCAGTCCCCACAAAATGGCGTTGTCCACGCCGAAAATGAAGTAGCCAATCATCGCCACGATGCCCTGAAAAAAGCCCAGCACCGGAATGCCGATAGCGTTGGAGCGAATCATCATGTAGGTATCGTTCCAAAGCTCTTTTTTGCTGCGCTCTGAGAACGGCAAAACCACCTTCACAATACGTTCCAGATGCTCCTGACTGGTTTGCATAAAATACAGGACGAAAAACGCCACTACTACATTGGCAACCAGCGCGCCCAGTCCGCCAAGCAACATGGGCAGGTAGGCAACGCCTTTCTGGATGAAGCCCATGAGTTTTTCGCGGGAAAAATCAATCTCTTTCAGGTATTTCTGCGACGCGATAAAGGCCTGCACCTGCGCCGTTTTCTGCTCCAAAAGCGGGCGGTTGGAAAGGATGCCCTGAATCTGGCGCACCATGTAATCGCCCAGAAACCAGAGCGGCACCACAATCAGCAACAGCGACGCGAGAATGAAAAACAGGCTTGCGGCCCACGTTTTCCAGCCTTTTTTCTCCGTCAGCCATTCATACTTATTCCGGAACAAAACAAACAGCGTAACCGCGCCCAGAAAGCCGGGCAGGAAATAGGCCAGTCCGGTGATAGCAGCGTAGATAAGCAGCAGCAGCAGGGATGCGAGGATGATTTGCGCCAGAACGCGGTTGGGTATTTGGGGGAGGTTGCGGAGCATGGGATTGGGGAGCGCAGTAAAGCTGCCTTTCTGCATGGAAAAAGCATTCCAGCATTTTTGTTTCCGCCTTTTTTACCTGCCTCGTCTCTATTCCAGCGTTATCCACACCGGCGCGTGGTCGCTTGTCTTTTCCCAGCCGCGAACCGCTTTATCCACGCCTCCCCTTTGGATCCTTTTTTGCGCCGCAGGATTCAGGAGGAAATGGTCTATCCGCAATCCGGCATTGCGCCCGAAAGCGCCCCGGAAATAATCCCAGTAAGTGTAGAAGGTTTCCTCCGGAAACAGGCTGCGCAAGGCATCTGTCCAGCCCTGCGAAAGGAGCTTGTGGAAAGCCTCGCGCGTCTCGGTGCGGAATAAGGCATCTTCCGTCCAGCGCTCCGGTTTGTATACATCCTGACCAGTAGGAATCACATTAAAATCACCCGTCAGCACCACCGGTTTTTCTGCTGTAGCCCACTCCGCCACGCGCTCCGCAAAACGTTCCATCCAGCGCAGTTTGTAATCGTATTTGGGGCCGGGCGCGGGGTTGCCGTTGGGGAGATACAGGCAGGCAATGAGCACGCCGTTTATCTCCGCTGCCAGAAAGCGGCTTTGAAGGTCTTCCGGGTCGCCGGGCAGCCCGCGCGCCACTTCCACCGGCGTTCCGGTTTTAAAAAGAATGGCTACGCCGTTCCAGCTTTTTTGTCCGTGCCACAGGCATTCGTAGCCTGCTTCCTGCAAGGCTTCCTGCGGAAATTTTTCGTCGGGCGTTTTCAGTTCCTGCAGGCAGGCCACGTCGGGTTGTGTTTCTTCCAGCCAGCGCAAAAGCACCGGCAAACGGGCGTGAATGCTATTGACATTGTAGGTCGCAATTTTCATAGACTTGTAAAAGTGAGCCGGAAAAACCGGAACCTCAACGCCATTAGCAGCACGGCGCTTTTATTATCCCTAAAAATTCCGCATTTTCGTGCTCCCAATGCAACGCCTTCTCCTGTTCACCGCCTTTGCCTGTCTGCTGTTTATCTCTTGTTCTAAAGACAGCATTATAACACCTCCGGACAACAACACAACCACTACCGTCAACGGTTTTTTCTCGGTGAGCTACGACACAACGCGCTTCCGGATTGACTCCATGCGCACGTACTTCCTCAATGCGACAGGCATTCTGGATTCTACCGTACTTAAAGATTCTGCTTTCCGCAGCAAGAGTGCCTACACTTGGAATTCACCCGCGCGGCGCTACCGCAGCACCGACAGCGCTTTTGCCAAAGTTTTTGCGTGGGGAAAGTTCAAAGGCACCGGCACTGTTTTGAATGTTCCTCCCGTTACTTTCTCAGAGAGCGTCATTACGCTAACGGATTCTACAGGGCAAAGCCTGAGCACCAAAGACGGCAAGAACGGCTTTGTATCTGCCTACGGTTTCCGCCTTAAGTAAGCAAGCCCACCCCAAAAGTAAAAAGGCTCTTCCCCACAAGGAAAGAGCCTTTTTACTGTCTGTTGTTTTGAAACAAACTATCCGTGGTATTGTGCCCGGACTTTTTCTACCAGTGCCTCGTCACTCATTTGCTGCGCGGTATCCAGCGTGGTTTTCACGTTCTTGAACTGCGGCGTTTCTTGCAGGAAATGAGAGAACGTTTCCTGCGACGTGCCGTGGCCGGTTACATATACTTCCTCGGCGTTTTGCAGGTGCGCGGCAATGTCTTTAAAGAAAGCTGTTTCGTTGCGCTCGCGGTCGTTGTTGAAGGTGTGTTCATTGCTGTTGGGCAGGTTGCCAGTCGCTTTCACGTGGGCCAGCACTTTAAAGCCGTCGGCTTCGTTGTCGTGGCTCACGCCGATGATGGTAGCATGTTGGGTGTCCATCCAGACGCCAAACTGTTTAAACTTTTTCTCGAGCATGGGGAGCAGTTTTTAAGGTGCATTCCTGCTGCTAATAAAGCTGTGCCGCTTAATAAAAAAATATTTTTACTTCTTGCTTAAGGCGTTAAGCGTGTCATGCCTCTTATGGTTTTCCATCAACCTTCCCGGCATCTCTTTTGTTCCCTCCAAATTCTTATGAACTGGAAAATCCTCAGCGATCTTTCGCAACTTGACGAAATAGAAACCGAAAGCCACGAGCGGCCTGTCGTCATCTTCAAGCACAGCATCCGGTGCAGCATTTCGTCTATGGCGAAGAGTCGGCTGGAGCGCGCGCAGATGCCCGATGGCGTTGATTTCTATTACCTTGACCTTATCAATAACCGCTTGCTCTCTAATAAAGTCGCCGAGGTTTTTGACGTGCATCACGAAAGCCCGCAGGTGATCCTGCTCCGCAACGGCGAGTGCATATATGACGAAAGCCACAACGGCATCGACATGAAGGAGATTGCCCACGAAGCCTTCCGCGCCGACGCCTGAAAAATGCGGTTTCCGGGTCGTACTTTCGCGCCGCATTTTAACGAATATACCTTATGTCGGGCCAGCTTAAAGAAGTACGCAACCGGATTAAATCGGTGCAGTCTACGCAGCAGATTACCAAAGCCATGAAGATGGTGAGTGCCGCCAAACTGCGTCGCGCACAGGACGCCATTCAGCAGATGCGGCCTTACGCCCAGAAGCTCCAAGAAATGCTGAGCAACATCGTGAGTAGTCAAAGCGGCGATATGGCTTTACCGCTGGCCGAAGAACGCGCGCCGGAGCGGGTTTTGCTGATTCCTATTACCTCTGACCGGGGGCTTGCAGGTGCGTATAACGCCAATATTATTAAGCTCACCCGTGAGGCCATCCGCGCGAAATATGCGTCGCAGCAAGCTGCCGGAAACGTCACCATTTTGCCCATTGGCAAGAAAGCTTACGAGGCTTTTCAGCGCGCTAACGCCCGCATGATTGACACCTACTGGACGCTCATGGGCAACCAGTCGTTTGAGAACGTAAAGGAAGTGGCCCGCTACGCGCAGGAAGCGTTTTTGCGGAAAGAATATGACCGTGTGGAGCTGGTGTATAGCCAGTTTAAAAACGCGGCTACACAGCAATTTGTTACCGAGGCTTATCTGCCTATTCCACACGCGGAAAACACAGGTAGTACCTTAAAAACCGACTTTATTTACGAGCCTTCCAAAGAAGTTTTGATTGCCGAACTGATGCCCAAAATCCTGAACACTCAGGTGTTTAAAGCCGTTCTGGACGCAACTGCTTCGGAGCATGGCGCGCGCATGACGGCGATGGACAAAGCCAGCGAGAACGCCAACGAAATCCTCAAAAACCTGAAAATCTCCTACAACCGCGCCCGTCAGGCGGCCATCACCACAGAGCTGACGGAGATTGTGAGCGGCGCAGCGGCGTTGCAGGGGTAAGCATTATCAAGTAGAAAGACAATAAAAAACGCGCTTCCTTACAGGGAGCGCGTTTTTTATTTCATTTAAGTAAAGAAGAAGCGAAACAAGCAATGCCTTTCTAAGAAGAAAGATTCTTTTTACTTTCCACACCTCAATTCACCAGCGTTCCGATATTCTTGCCTTCAATCACGTCCAGCAGATTTCCGTGGCGGTGCATGTTGAAGACGATGATGGGCAAAGAATTTTCCTGGCAAAGCGTGAAGGCCGTCATGTCCATCACCTTCAGGTTGTCGGCGATAACCTGGGCGAAGGAAAGCGTTTCATAGCGCGTAGCGGTTGGGTCTTTTTCCGGGTCTGCGGTGTAGATGCCGTCCACGCGGGTTCCTTTCAGAATCACGTCGGCCCCGATTTCAATTGCGCGCAACGAGCCTGCGGTGTCGGTGGTGAAGTAGGGATTTCCGGTGCCGGCACCAAAGATGACGACGCGGCCTTTTTCCAGGTGGCGGATGGCGCGGCGGCGGATATACGGCTCGGCAATTTGCTCCATTTTGATGGCGCTTTGCAATCGCGTTTTTACGCCCGTGCGCTCCAGTGCTGCCTGCAAGGCCATGCCGTTGATGACAGTGGCCAACATACCCATGTAGTCGCCTTGTGCGCGCTCAATGCCCGTTTCGCCTTCGTTCATGCCGCGGTAGATGTTGCCGCCGCCGATGACGACCGCTACCTGTACGCCGATATCAGTTACGGTTTTGATTTCCTGAGCATAAAGCACCAACATTTTAGGGTCAATACCGAAGACGCGGTCGCCCATCAGGCTTTCGCCCGAAAGCTTCAACAGGATGCGGTTATATTTTGGAAGCACGGAGGAGAGGGGAAAGATTTGGCCGCGAAAATAAGGCACAAGGCGGCGGGCGATTCCTTCTTCTTTCTTCCCTACCCTTCTGTTGCCGCTTCGTGGGCCGCTTTTGCTACTTTGAGGTCTTCGTCCACCGTGCCGCCGCTCACGCCAATCGCACCAATGGTATTGCCGTCAGTATCTTTCACTACCAGTCCGCCGCCGAAAGAAATAAGGCCATCGTTGCTTACCTCAATGCCATAAAGCGGCTCGCCGGGTTGCGACATTTTTCCGAGCATTGCACTGTCCATCTGGAAGAAAACAGCGGTTTTGGCTTTCTTGATAGCAATGTCCGCAGAGCCAAGCCAAGCGTTATCCATGCGCACAAAAGCTACGAGGTTTGCACCGCCGTCCACAACAGCAATGTTCATTTTCTTGCCCATATGGTCGGCTTTTTGCAGGCTGGCCAGCAGGGCTTTGTGGGCTTTTTCGAGGGAGATGTTCATGGTAGGGTTGGAGTTAGGAGCAAATGTTACCAAAGCAGTGCCAACCTGTGAAGTTTCTAAAAACAAAAAGACGTGAATGGCTCACGTCTTTGTAGAAATTTTGGACAAACAAGCATGACTAAGTTTGCAATTTCCATTTTTAGCGGGGCGCAATAGGCAGCGCATATCCATTGGGATAGCGCAATATATAGGAGCCAAGGTTGAATCCCGGACGGTCAGGGAAGTAAGCAACTTTCAAATTTTTACGGAAGATGGGCTGCATCTTTGTTTCCTGCGGACTCCAGTGGTGAGCCAGGATGCCTCTGTTAAAAAACATGACCTCCACGTCTTCAAAAGCAGGCGTATTGAGTACCACGCGGGTGCCGGGACGCAGCATTTTGGGCAGTGATTTATAAAGCCGGGTATTAAAGGCTCTTGCCTGCCAATGAGCGTCTTTCGGGTTGTGCATTTTAAGGATGCGCACATGTTGGAGTTGCAGAAATGCCACAAGGCAGGACACTACCGTCAAAAAACTGACGGCGTAACGCATTCCTTTTCCGGCTTCTGCCAAGACTGCTGCCATCAACACCAATCCCAGCGGCGCAACGAACATAAAGTGCGACTGAACCTTGGTTGCCACGATAAAAGAATAAAACAAGAAAACCACCAGCAAACTGCTCATTAAGGCTATCTGCGCCGGGCTTGGACGGGCTATCACATGCTTCCGCAGGAAAACGAAAAACCCTACCGGCAGGAGCATCCACACGAGCGGCCCGAAATAATCCGGGAAGCGCGACCAGAAGAAATCTATATTGCCTTTATGGCCTTCTACTACCTCCGTAAGGTGGCGGTTGTTGTAAGCAAATTCATAGGCAGCTTCTTTGGGAAAAGCGTGGAAAATATAAAGCTGCCACGGCAGAAAAACAAAAACGCAACACAGCAGCCCCAGTGCGAAATGGGAGACGTCTCTCCGCAATTTCCGGTCGGCTTTTTGCAGATGCGCTACCAGCAGGTACACGGCCCAGCCACCGAAAACCAGCAATCCAGGCAACCATTTATTCAAAATAGCACAACCGGCAAAAACACCGATAAGTGCTGCCCAAGAAAGTGCTCTTCTGCCTTTCGCTTCCGTGTATTTACTCAACGCCCAAAATGAAGACAGCGTGTAAAATGCCATCGCCACATCGTTGTGATCCATGCCTTCCCGACCGCTTGTCAGTATCAATTGAAAGTAGGAACACGCCTGAAACAGCGCAGCCATCAGCCCCACGCGTTTATCGCCGCCGGAGAACCATTTCCCCAACTGATAAATCAAGGGAACCATCAGCGTCCCCATCAGCATACTTGGATAGCGAATCGTAAATTCCGACACGCCAAAAAGCTTCATGCTCAGGGCCATTTGCCACAAGAAAAGTGGCTGCTTATGAAGCCATATTTCGTTGCAGGTCCATGTCGTAAAATCATAGGGCACCAGCGAGAGCGTGCGCAGGCGTGGCACCAGAGGATGATCCATCAGGTTGCGCGCCACAAGCGCATGAAAACGCTCATCCCATTCATGGAGAAAGGGATCAAGGTGGACCGCCCACCAGCGCAGCAGAAATGCGCCTGCAGTGATGATCCAAAGAAGGACGCGCGTTTTCATCCAAAGCAGATTTCCGCTCCTATCCCACAAACGGCATTTTCACCACCTTCGCTTTCAGCGGTTTTTCGCGCACGACAACGAATATTTCCGTGCCTTCCGCCGCCGCGCTTTTGTCCATCATCGCCATGCCAATGGCCCTGCCCAGGGTGGGGCTTTGTGTGCCACTCGTAACATAGCCGATTTCTACACCTTCCGCATTCTGGATTTTATAGCCGTGGCGCGGGATGCCTTTATCTATCATCTCCAGCCCTACCAGCTTGCGCTTTACGCCTTCTGCTTTTTGGGCTTCCAAAGCTTCGCGGTTCGTAAAATCTTTGGTGAACTTGGTAATCCAGCCCAGTCCGGCTTCCAGGGGCGAAGTCGTGTCGTCAATATCGTTTCCGTAAAGGCAAAAACCTTTTTCCAGACGCAGTGTATCGCGGGCAGCAAGGCCAATCGGCTTCAGCCCTTTAGGCGTGCCGACCCGAAAGATTTCATTCCAGATTTTCTCCGCATCGTCGCCTTTGTCTTCAAAGTAAATCTCCACCCCACCCGATCCGGTGTAGCCTGTTGCGCTGATAATCACATTGTCCACACCCGCAAAACGTCCACGCTCAAAAGTGTAGTATTTCATGGAGCCGAGATCAACGTCTGTTAGTTCCTGCAAAATGCGTGTGGCATTCGGGCCCTGCACCGCGAGCAGCGCCGTGCGCTCAGAAATGTCTTCCATCTCTACTCCTTCGGTGTTAAAAGACTGAATCCAATTCCAGTCTTTTTCAATATTGGAAGCATTCACCACCAGCATGTATTTGCTGTTCTCCTCAAGGCAATATACAATCAGGTCGTCTACGATTCCACCATCGAGATTGGGCAGGCAGGAATACTGTGCTTTTCCGGCAGTCAGTTTGGAAGCGTCGTTGGTCGTCACGCGTTGAATCAGGTCGAGCGCACCGGAGCCGGAAAGGATGAACTCGCCCATATGGCTTACATCAAACACGCCTGCGTTAGCGCGCACCGCAGCGTGCTCGTCGTTGATGCCCGTGTAGGAAATAGGCATGTTATAGCCGGCAAATTCGGCCATCTTGGCGCCGAGTGCAAGGTGCTTGTGCGTAAAAGGCGTATTCTTCATAAGGGTGGAAAATGGCAGCGCAAATGTAGGCGTTGGGCGTTTGTTGCTTCCAAAACAAAAAACCTGCTGGAGAGAAGAATAATCTTTTTCCGGTTCCTGAACTACTTAAAACATACTCCCTCTCATTTACAATAAGGATACTTTGCCTTTTGAGAAGAAGGGGCTTTCGAAGGTTTGGTTCTCCTTCCCCAGGGTTTGGGGAAGCAGAACCAAACCCTGGGGAAGGAGAACGGAAGTCAGGGGAAGGAGAACGAGACTTTGGTTCTGCTTCCCCAGACTTTGGGGAAGCAAAACCAAACATTGGGGAAGGAGAACGAGACTTTGGTTCTGCTTCCCCAGACTTTGGGGAAGCAAAACCAAACATTGGGGAAGGAGAACGAGACTTTGGTTCTGCTTCCCCAGACTTTGGGGAAGGAGAACCAAACATTGGGGAAGCTTTACAGAACGCCAAAAACAAATAATGCGTTAGTAAAATCATGCTTTTGATCCCCTACTTTCACACACTTATCGAAAATCTACTTAGCATCTCGCTGCTATTTGCGCATGACCTTCAACTGTACTTCGCCTATTGAAGTGTGCAGTCCTACAAAATACAACCCCGCAGGAAGTCCGCTCCAATCTACCGGCATTGTGTTTTGCCCGGCAGAAAGATTCCAGCGGGCCTGCCGCAATGTTTTACCGGAAGCGTCCGTCAGTGTAATCTGTGCAACGTCCGTTTTGGGACTGTGATATTCCAATGTTGCCACGTCTTCTGTTGGGTTTGGATAAATCAGCACCGGAAGAGCGGCGGGATTTTTCACCACTTCTGATACACCCAGTGTCGCCAGTGTTCTTTGCAGCGCGCCGTAAGCGTTCACCTTCCCTGCTCCCCACTTAGGCGAGCCGCCGGGCGGAATAATGCCCGTTCCGGAATCGGTGATAGCGGTTTCCTGCAAAAGCTCTTTCATCCGGTAAGGATTGAGGGAAGAATCAGCTTCTAGCAGCAGTGCGGCAATACCGGCCACAGCAGGCGACGACATAGACGTACCCATCAGTGCGCCATAGCGGTAGGTGTGTCCATTGGGTGCCATCCATTCTGTAACCACGCTTCCCCGCTCAGGCCCGCCCGCCATAAAGCCACTGTCAAAGCTGCTGAGTGAAGATGTTACCATCAGTCCAGGCCCGGCAATATCGGGCTTCATCCGGCCATCTGCCGCAGGGCCCGAACTGGAAAAAGGTGCAAGGCTGCCATAACTTACATTGTAACCAGAACTGCCCGTACCGCCAGCAAGATTGGTGTAAACAGGCTTGGAGGCATAGGCCGCCACCGCAAGCGCGCTACGGGTTGTTACCATATCGCTCACGGTCATCATGCTGTCACCGGCAACAGCGCCATTTGGCCCGGCACTGAAAGCCCCGTAATAGCCACTGGATTTATAAACATAACCGGCCCAGACATTGACCGTTCCACTGTTGCCTTTAACGGAAATCATCAGGCGGGAAGGCGTCAGGGAACGCAGGTCAAGCAGGATGCGCGGCTTATTGTTGAAAGCAGCCACGGTAGCAGAGATATAGCCGTCTAAAGTGTCAGTTGCGCCCCGGTGCAGATAGACAGGTTGGGCAGTTGTTCCAAGCGAAATCCAGCCCGTGCTGTCCTTGATGGTTCTGCCATCGTAAAGCGAAAGTTGCACGCTGATGTTCTGCCCTGTTTCGCCCCAGATGTCTATCCAGCTTTTCTTTCCAACCGGCGTTACCGGAAAATCGAACAAGGTGTTCAGCATTGTGTCGGCGGGCGTAAAGGTTTTATTGTGGTGGATTTTATTTCGGCCATTGTTGCCGCCGCTGAGGACAAAAATTTTCCCCGGCCCGGTAAGTCCATCACAAGCCTGGCTAAAGAGCGATTGGCCATCGTGCGGCCCAACCGGGCAGCCCCAGCTAAGATTCACTACTGAGGGTTTCTGAACGGATGCAGCATAGGAGTACACGTAGTTCATCCCGTCAATAATGTCGCTCATGCCCGTGCTTGTCCAGGCGTTTTGAGCAGGCGTAATGCCTACCAAAACCATGTCGGAGGCGAAAGCCATGCCCCGGTATTTCCGGTTAGTAGAGTCCCCTGCACCTGCGCCCGAACCGGCAGCGATGCCCGCCACGTGCATTCCGTGTGTGTTGTCAGCATTGTCCGTTCCGGCGGTTTTCATCAGCGCCGTGTCCGTGATTTCGCGGCCATAGGTAAAACCCGTGGGTGGCGTACCACTCGTAGATTTCTGCTCCCAAACACGCTTAACCCGATACGCACTATAAGCCGTATCGTAGAACGCCGGGTGGTTGTATTCAAAACCCACATCCAACACACCGACCACTACGCCTTTTCCGGAGTAACGCTTCGGCAACCCAATGCCAGCATGAACACTGTCCACGCGCGTTGTGCGTCGGGCAGAGTCCATAGAAAGCGCAAGCGGCACGTCCAGTTCAATGTACTGCACGCCGGGTAAATTGCGGCAAAGCTGTTGGAAATTGGCCGCCGGAAATTCCACCGTCCACACCTTTCCAGCCTGCGTGTTTATGCGGATGCCGCGTTGTTGCAGCGTTGCGGGTTTCACCGTGCCATCGGTCAGAATCATTGCAGGCAAATAGAAAGATCCGCTGCCGTCCTGCCGGTAGCTATAGCCTTCAACAGGATGCATTTTGCCTTCGGCTTTGCGTAAAAAAATCTCGGACTGCGGGGAAAGCTGCTGCGCCTGCGTGCCCAGCGCACTCAACAACAGGAGCGGGGTAAAAAGTTTTTTCATGGTCTCTGTTAATGCGGAAAATTACGGCTTTTCCGGGGCGTTTGGAGAAGGGAAACCCGCAACGGTTTAACGCAGTAATTTTTCTCTCGTAGGGGCACGGAGACGCGGAGGGTTCCTACGCATAGAATCCCCCGCTAGCTGCGAGGCTCCTACAATCCACTATTATTCATTGTTCATTGCTTTTCGCTTCATTCCAATATGCATCCAGCACCGCCAGCGGCGTTCCCGGCATCGGATTTCCGTTGGCGCGCGCCAGTTCTTCTACTTTTTCAAAGCGCTTTTTAAATTTCCGGTTGGTGCGCTCCAGCGCCGCTTCCGGGTCAAGGCCGAGAAAACGAGCATAGTTCACCACCGAGAAAAGCAGGTCGCCCAGTTCGTCCTGCATCGCGTCTTTGTCGCCGGAAATAACGGCTTCGTCCAGCTCCGAAAGTTCTTCCGAAAGCTTTTCCCGCACGTCTTCTTTCCGTTCCCAATCAAAGCCTGCCTGCCGTGCTTTTTCTTGTAAGCGCGCTGCTTTGGGCAAAGCCGGAAACGCTTCGGGAACGCCTGCCAAAATGCTCTTTTTCCCTTCCTTCAATTTCAACGCTTCCCAGTTGCGCTTCACGTCTTCATCGTCCTTTACCTGAACGCTGCCGTAGATGTGCGGATGGCGCATCACCAGCTTGTTGCACACGCGGGCAATCACATCTTCCACAGAAAATTTCCCCTGCTCGTTTGCTATCAAGGCGTAGAAAAGCAGGTGGAGCAGAATGTCGCCCGCTTCCTCGCAAATGCCGTCCCAGTCTTCGCGGTCAATGGCATCGGCCAGCTCATAGGTTTCCTCAATCGTCAGCGGGCGCAGGCTGTGTATGGTCTGCTTCCTGTCCCAAGGACACTGCGTCCGCAGGTCGGCAAGAATGATTTGCAGGCGCTCAAAAGAAGTGGCGTAAGACATAGCGGCGAAGGTAGCTTCTTCTGCTATCCCGCTTCCTTTTGCCAGACGTCGGCGTAGCGCGCGTCCTTCTCAAAGAGGTGCGCTGCAAAAGGGCACTGCGGGATGATTTTAAAGCCGTTTTCGCGGGCATAATCCACTACTTTATTCACCAGCTTTTGACCCAGATGTCGCCCCTGAAAAGCATCTTCTACGCGGGTATGGTCCAGCACAAGCATCTTTTCTCCTTGTTGAAAATAAGAGACTTCACCAGCGTTTTGTGTGTCCTCCTGCGCCCGGAAAAAGCTGCGCTCGCCGTCTTGATTGTGTTGGAAAATCATGGGGAAATTTAAGAGACGTTTTTAGGTAGAATAAGGATAGGTTTTCCCAAAAGAAAACGTCATTACCGGGTAGGGACGCACTACTTTGAAGGAACGCAGAAATCAGTTCAGATCGTCCAGCATTTGCTCGGTTTTATCCAGGCGCATTTTCAAAGTCTGCTCTTTTGCTTTCGCCCAAGCTTTCAGTTTTTCGTCGGTGCTCTTTTGAGCCGTCGCCCGAACGGTTTCCAGACTGTTTTTCAGAAAAAAAACCATCCGTCCCAAGTAAGCAGTATCCAATGCCGCGCCCTTTGTGTCCATCATCGTGCGCATGGCGTTCATGTCCGTTTCAGGCAGCCCGCCGGGCACCACAAGGCCTTTTTCTGTGGCCATCCGCGCCAGCGAATCGTCAGTACGAAAATGCTCGTCCATGAGTTGCTGCGCAAAAGCCCGTACTTCCGGACGACTGGCGTTAATACGTGCGTAGTCGCTTGCCTTTCCAATGAACATGCCCATAACCAGCACCTTGTCCACAAATTTTGCGTCTGCGCCGCTGCTGTCGCCCTGCGCATATACCGTTGTGATTTCCGGGTCTTCTTTGCCCGTATCTGAAGAGCCTGATTTACAGCTATTAAGAGAGAAAAGCAAAGCGACAGAAAGCGCTGGAAGAAGCAGTTTTTTCATAGAGAGAAGGCGGCGGCGCGTTTAGAACAGACTCGTTTGCACCGCAACCGGCTCTAAGGTAAAGGACGGCGCTTTTTCTTCCGCCAAAACGCCATACTGGACGGCATCAGCGAAAGGATTAAACAGCGGATGCGCCAGTTGTGAATCAGGAATATTTTTCCCCAAAACGGCGTTTATACGGGCAATCGTGTAGCGCGACATCTCCGGCGCTGACAGTCCGCAGTGGGTAATGAAATGTGCTTCTTCCAACCCATCTTTCTCCCAACTTTTCAGGCGCAGCATCCAGTCTTCAATGCGCTCGTAAGTACTCTTCACGCGACTTTTGCCCACAAACCGAATCAGCACTTTCGGAATGGTGAGTTGCATATGGCAAGCGTCGCGGCGGCCCGGCGTATCGGTAATCACCGCGCCAATGCCTAGGTCGCGGAGCGCTTCTGTCCACACGTTCAGAACCGGCTCTTTGAACCAGTCGGGATGACGGAATTCCACAAAGTAGGTGTGGTTGCGCGGCAACGTACCGAGGTAGCGATACAGGTTCTCCTGAGCTATCCGCGTAGGCGCAAAAGCCTCTCCCGTTTGCAGGAACATTGGCCCCAGATGCTGACCAAAAGCTTCTACGCTTTGCAGGAACAAAGTAGTGTCGCGCGCGACGTTGATAAAGTGACTGTGGTGGGAAATCTGCTGGGGGAATTTGGGCAGAAAAAGGAAGTCGTCGTGTACTGCTTTCTCGCCCCATTTTTTAATGGTCGCGGGCGGATAAATGCGGTAGTGCGTGCCGTTGAATTCTATGCAGTGATACCGCTCCATGTAGGCCGTCATCACGTCGGCTTCGCGGGTGCGTGCGGAGTACAAACGGCCCTTCCATTCCTTCACGTTCCACTCCGCCAAACCGACCTGAATTTTCAACGGCTGCGCGGATTGCGCACGGCGCAGAAGCATCTTGTTTGCTGCCGGTTCGGCAGGCAGCAGGAAGGATTTTCCCGCCAGTTCATCGGGTTCTAACCAGCCAAAGTTCATAGTCTCTAAAGAACAAAAAACAGCGGTTTTCGTTGGGAGAATCGGGTGTTTTTTTGGAGACGAAAGACAAAAGAAAGTTGTGTAGGAACGCGCCAAGAGGCGCGTTCTCATCATGCTGAAACGGCGAAAAACACCTGCAAAGCTTTCCTACGGAACGCGGATGAGAGACCATAAATCTTTCTATCCACATTTCGTCCCTACGGGAGTTAGAAGACCCCATTTGCAGCCTTGCGCTAAAGCTTGAAATGCGGATTGCAAATCAGCCCGATAAGATTCCCGAAAGGGTCTTTCACTGTTGCCACCGTGATGTCTCCGCCCACGTTTTGCGGCGGGTTGTGGCCTGTTGCGCCCAACGCCAATAAGCGTTTATACTCCTTCTCTATGTCCTCAACGCCCCAATACGTCTCTACATTTTCCGCGTTCGCTCCGCCGCCTTCTTCCGGTTGCAAGCCTAATTCATAGCCTGCAATATTGAATCCCACGTAAAATGGCTCATTAAAATAAGGCTCTGTCCGGAATGCCTGCGCATACCAAATCTTCGCCTGCTCTAAATCCGGAACCTTGTAAATAACGGTACGTAATCCCAGCATGGTTGTGTGATTTTTTGGAAGGAGTGCGATGGTGGTTGAAATAATGCAGAACACGCCTTTCGGCGCATTCTTACAATATCCCCTTTTGTCTATCGTCTTTTATCTAGCCAGCCTCAAAGATTCATCCCCCCATCCACACTCAAAATCTGCCCCGTGATGTACGTGCTCATATCTGAGGCCAGAAAAAGCGCGGCGTTGGCGATGTCCTCTGTTTTGCCGAAGCGGCCCAGTGGAATTTTCTCTGTCCATTTTTCTGCGCCGCCGTCTTTGAGGTAGTGCGTCATATCCGTCTCTACAAAGCCCGGCGCAATCACGTTGCAGCGAATGCCGCGCGAGCCGATTTCTGCCGCAATGCTTTTGGTAAAGCCGATGATTCCCGCTTTAGATGCCGCGTAGGCTGACTGGCCGGCGTTGCCTTTAAGGCCTACGATGGAACTCATGTTGATGATAGATCCAGCGCGCGCTTTCATCATCGGGCGGATAACTTGCTTGGTGAGGTTAAACACTGATTTTAGATTGGCGGCCATTACCTCATCCCACTGTTCTTGCGAAAGACGCAAGAGCAAATTGTCCCGCGAAATGCCCGCGTTGTTCACGCAGATGTCAATCGTGCCAAAGTCGGCCAGCACTTCATTGGCCAGCTTTTCGGCGGCGCCAAAATCACCCGCGTCGCTTTTGTAGGCTTTCGCTTTCACGCCGTTCTCCGACAGCTTTTGTGCAAGCGCGTTTGCCTTTTCTTCGGAAGAGACGTAGGTAAAGGCCACGTGTGCACCGTGTTCGGCAAAAAGCGTTGCAATGGCTTCGCCGATGCCACGCGAGCCGCCGGTGATAAGGGCTGTTTTTCCGGAAAGCATTTTCATTGGGCTAAGATAGCGCGGCACAATTTTTTCATTCCCGAAAATGTTTCCGTCGTAACATTGCCCTCTATTTATCTGTGGCCGTGGGCCTTTTGGAAGCGAGTCGCTTCACCCTGATTATTTCCCCTTTCCTTTTTTAGAAGTACCGCTTGTCTCTATTTTAAGGAGAAAAGACGCCGTTCTTTTTTCCGTTAGGAACCTTAACAGGGGTTCCCTGAAACTTCCTTTTTTATTCCTTTTTCCGACGTCATTTTTTCATGCCGTACGATTATTCCAAGCTCAGCGCGATGACGCCTGAGTCGCTGGCTTCCACAGCCCGCGAAATGGGCATTTCCGATGTTGAAGCCCTAGAAAAACAAACCCTTATTTACAAAATTCTGGACCAGCAGGCCCTGCGCCCTGCACCCAAAACCGTTGCGCCCAAAGCGCCGGAACCCCAAGCCCGTCAAATGCCCGAAAACCCTGCGGAAAACGCCGCACCCGAAGAAGAAGCCGCACCGATAAAAAAGCGCCGGGGACGGCCTGCTAAAGCCAAAACGGATGCGCCGGAAACCCCTGCTCCGGTCGTAGAAGTGCCGCCTGCAATGGAAGCCGCTATTCCGTCACCATCGCCCGACGGGCCGGTAGTGATCACGGATGATGCCGCAGAAGCCGGGCCGATTAAAAAACGCCGGGGACGCGCGCCGAAAGCGAAAGGAACGGAAGCGGCAATCCCGGAAATTGTATCTCCAGCAGAGACAAAAACCGAAGCGCAACCTGCCTCTGCAAAGCCCGAAGAAGCACCGCTTCCGAAAGCGCAAGGAGTAGATGCTGCTGTTGCCGCCGACTGGGCTGCTGTGTCGCGCGAGCAGGAAAAAGGGAACATGCAGCATGCCGATAAAGCCGCTGACAACGTACCGGCTGCCGCAGCAGAAACGCCGGTTTCCACGCCTGTTCCCACACCAGAAACGCCCGCCGTTCCAGCGCCCGAAAACCGGGAGCGCGCGCCGCGCGACATGCCGGAACAACGTGGCCCGCGTCCGCAACAGCAACAACAGCCGCGTGACCAACAACGTCCACGGGAAAACGGTGACCAACGCCGCCCGGAGAACAATCCGACACCGCAACAACAGCAAGCCCGCGAACAACGTCCGCAGGACGGACAACAACCACGCGAACAGCGTCCGCAGGAAGGACAGCAGCAACCGCGTGAACCGCGTCCGCAGGACCCGCAACAACAACGCCCACAACAGCAACAGCAGCAACGTCCGCCGCAACAAACGCCGCCCACGCGCGAAAACGGCTTTCCCCGCGAAGGAGTGCCGAACCCGCAAACCGGACAAAGAGAGTTCCCACCGCGCCCCGATAACCGGCAGCCGCGCGAAGGACAACAATATCCGCAACAACAACGCGAAGGCTTTGTTCCCCGCGAACAACGGCAACAAGAGCAGCGCCCGCAAGACGGTCAGCGTCCGCAACAACAGCAAGGCGGTGAGCCGCGTCCACCACAACAGCAGGGCACAGGGCCGCAACGCGAGTTTATTCCCCGCGAACAGCGCCAACAGCAACAAGGTGCTGCTCCTGCAACGCCCGGAGGCAATCCGCAACAGCCCACATCACCTGCCACGCCGCAAAACGCGCCGCAGCGTGAAGGTTTTGTTCCCCGCGAACAACGCCCGCCGCCGCAGCAGCGCCCGCCACAACCGCCGCCGGTAGAATTTGACGGTATCGTGAACGCCGAAGGGGTGGTGGAAATCATGCCCGACGGCTACGGTTTTTTGCGGTCTTCCGACTACAACTACCTCTCCTCACCCGACGATGTTTTCTTGGAGCCGCGCCAGATAAAAGCACTTGGTTTAAAGGCCGGTGATACCGTTGTGGGCCAATGCCGTCCGCCGCGCGAGGGCGAAAAATATTTCACGCTCACGAAGCTGGACACGATTAACGGCAAAAAACCGGAAGAGCTACGTGACCGCGTTCCATTTGAATATCTCACGCCACTGAATCCGTACGAGAAATTAGACCTGAGCAGCGGCATGAGCTCGTCCTACAGCACGCGCATCATGGACTTGTTTACGCCGCTCGGCAAAGGACAGCGCGGCCTGATTGTGGCTCAGCCCAAAACGGGCAAAACAATGCTTCTGAAAGAAGTGGCCAACGCCATTGCGCGCAACCACCCGGAGGTGTATCTGATGGTGGTTCTGATAGACGAGCGCCCCGAAGAAGTAACGGACATGCAGCGTTCGGTGCGCGCGGAAGTGATTGCCTCCACTTTTGACGAGCCGGCAGACAAACACGTAAAAGTCTCTACCATGGCCCTTGCGAAAGCCAAGCGGCTGGCCGAAGTGGGCCACGATGTGGTGATTCTTCTGGACTCCATTACCCGCCTTGCACGCGCCCACAACACGGTTGCGCCCGGAAGCGGAAAAGTGCTTTCCGGCGGTGTGGAAGCGACTGCGATGCAAAAGCCGAAACAGTTTTTTGGCGCAGCCCGCAAAATTGAAAACGGCGGCTCACTCACCATTCTGGCAACGGCCCTGATAGACACCGGCTCGCGGATGGACGAGGTGATTTTTGAGGAATTTAAAGGCACCGGAAATATGGAGCTCGCCTTGGACCGCAAGCTGGCCAACCGCCGCATTTTCCCGGCCATTGACCTGATTGGCTCTTCTACCCGCCGCGATGATTTGCTGCTGAACGAAGCGGTGCAGAATAAGATGTGGATCCTGCGCAAACACATTGCCGACATGAACCCCGACGAGGCAATGAACTTCCTTCTGCAACAAATGAAAGGCACGCGCACCAACGAGGAGTTTCTGGTAACGATGAACCGGTAAGAGAGACAAAAGACGATAGATAAAAGACAAAAGCGGATTTTGTAGAAATGCGGTGTAGAAAAGCGCCAGGAGGCGCGTTTTCTTTTAGGCACCCTTCAGTTGTGTAGGAACCCGCCACCAGCGGGGCGCACTTTTGAGAATCCATTTCTTTTCACAGGCTGCGTAATCCCCGCTTACCTTGCCGCGTGAAAATCTTCTTTCTGTCCCTCTTTCTCGCTTTTATGAGCACTTCCGTTTCTGCCCAAAATCCAAGTCCTGTTTCCTACGCTGACGGCCCGCAAAAGCTCACCGGAATGGTGACGTCTAACGCCGGGAAAAAGCTGCCGGGCGTGTTGATTCTCCCCGCATGGAAAGGCATTGACGACGAAGCGAAAGACGCGGCGCGTCTGCTGGAAAAGGCAGGTTACGTGGCCTTTATCGCCGACATTTACGGCGACGGAAATATCCCCAAAGACAACAGCGAAGCGGCGCAGATTGCAGGCCGTTTTAAAGGCGATTTCGCCTTGTATCAAAAGCGGATTTCGCTGGCGCTGGAGGCACTGAAAAAGAGCGGCGCGGTGGCGGATAAAATTGCGGTCATTGGATTCTGTTTTGGCGGAGCGGGTGCGCTGGAAGCAGCACGGGCACAGATGCCGGTGCGCGGTGTGGTCTCCATTCACGGCGGACTGGCGAAGGACGCGGCACGGCCCAACGGTGCTATTTCCGCAAAGGTTTTGGTGGAACACCCGGCGGAAGACAAGACCGTTGCGCCAGAGCATTTACAAGGGCTGATGCGCGAGTTGAACGAAGGCAAAGCGGACTGGCAGCTGATTACCTACGCGCACTGCGGCCACACTTTTACCAATCCGCAATCGCCGGAATACAACGCCTTGATGGCGAAGCGGGCGTGGAGCCACACGATGTTGTTTTTGCAGGAATTGCTGGGAGAAGGGAAGTAGATTTAAATCCGCACCACGCGCGCTTCGTAAGCCGCTTCTTCGCTTAAGTCGTCGGCGATGAATACGGCGAAAATTTCCTCCAGATTTAACCGACAATCGGGGAAAACAGAGGAAGGAATTTCTTCGTCGTAGCTGTAGATTTTCCGAAACTGATACGCGCCGTTTTGAAGATCAAAAACGGTGGTCAGGTAGTGGCTGCAGTCCACCAACCAATATTCCCGTACGCTTGCCTCGGCATACAAAGTCATTTTCGTTCGCGCTTCTTTTCGCGCATTTCCGGGTGCCAGAATTTCTATAATCCAGTCGGGCGCGCCAAAAGCGCCTCTTTCGTTCAACTTTCCGGGGTCGGCGATAACGCAGATATCCGGCTGCACGACGGTGTGGGATTCTTCCGGCGTAGCTGCGCCAAACGGCAATACCACGTCAAAAGGCGCGCGGTAAGCAGTAGCTCCGCCAGACTGCTCAAAGAGATAAAGTTGGTGTAGCAGCTGCCCGGAAATCAACTGATGGCGCGTCGGCTCGCCAAAGCCCTTACGTGCAACCCAGCCATAAAGCAACTCCACACGGTCTTTGAAATGCCACGTCAGGTAGTCGGCATAGGTGTATTGCCGGGAAAGGTCAAGTTGGTTGAAGTCGGTTATCATAACTCTTTAAAAATACGGCCTGCCATTTTCCTAAGCACAAAAAAGCCCCGCATCACTGCGAAGCTTTCTTCTTGGGAGGCATATGGGTTTCGAACCCACGACCTTCGGAATCACAATCCGACGCTCTAACCAACTGAGCTAATGCCTCCGTAATGATTGTTTTCCTCGTAAAAGGGAGCGCAAAAGTAAGGGCTTTTCCTTAAAAAAGAATTCCCGGCCCAGAATCTTTTACAGCCCCAAGCCATTCTCCCGCGCCAGGCTGCACCACTCGCAATGCTCCCGCCCGCAGCCGGTTTGGAACTGCCCGCTCTGGATTTTTTTCCATGCTTCTTTTACCTGTCCGCGCACCATGTGGCCGTCCTCTTCGGTAAGCGGAAATTCCTCGCGCACATTCTTCCCTACTTCTCTTTCCAGAAACTCCACCGCGCCGGTTTTTACCAGCCCGTGCTGGCCCGTTTCGGCTTCTACCAGAATCTTGTAGAACACCATTTGCCGCCAATAATCGCCGCCCAGAATATTCTCCTCTGAAGGTCGCCCGGCTTTGCGAAACGCGCTTTCCGGATTGCCGGTTTTATAGTCCACCACTTTTGCGCCATCGGGGTAAAATTCCAGCTTGTCGATGCGCCCGGTAAGCGGAATTTTCCGATCAAGGAGTACGCGCGGCACGCTGTATTCAATCGCTGCATTGGTATGAACCAGCGGAATCATCTCCGCATAATAGCGTCTCAAAATCGCCTTTCCACGCGCGTCGTAGCCCGTATAGATTTCTCCGCTCATTGCCGCTTTGGAGGGAACCATTTCTTCCTCAAAAACAAGGAGAATTTCGTCTTCCGAAGGCCAGTTCCCCGTCTCTTTTCTCTGGATAAGAGCTTTTTCCAAAACCGTGTGCATCACCTTGCCAAACGTAAACTGCACCGGCTCGCCGCTCACCACTTTCAGGATGTTTTCGTAGTAAAACTGCAACGGGCAGCGCAGAAATTTATTCAGCGTACTGACGCTTAACGACATCTGCCGCAGAAAGTTTTTAAAGTACTTTTCGTCGGGCAGTGCAATCGTCACCGGACCGGAGTGCGGGTTCTGCACCTCGCGGGTGCGCAACGCGGCCAGCGGTAATTTTTCTGGAATAATTTCTTCGCCTTTCCGGGTTTTTCCCGTCCACTCCTGAAGCAAATTGGCAGTCAGCATCAGATTTTCCACGCGCGAAAGGCCAAGCGAATACAGCAGCAGCGGATTCTCCAGCAGACTCAACAGCGGAATAGATTCCACGCCTTTGCGACCTGCCGCGCTGCGCCGGTGCAAGAGTAACAACGCAATATCCACCGGGTCGTTGCCAAAATCGGGATGCAGCAGGAGGGTGAAAAGGAGCGGCTCGCCGGAATAAGGCTGCGCCGCTTCACGCCGTAGATAGGGTTGCAGCAGGGAGGAAAGCATTTCTAATGAACAATGAGTAATGAACAAGGAATGATAGGGAAGGAAGTTCAAATGGTGTACAAACCATACCCGCGTTGTTTAGCCAGAATGACAGAGAGAATTTTAGCCCTGTATGGGCGGCGGTTTGGCAGTCATTTGTTTGAAATATAGAAGATAAAGTCCCGTAGGGACGCAGGTTTGGTCTCACCGAACCTGCGTCCCTACGGGACTTCTTCCTTAAGAGAACAATTCTTTTTCTACCAAATCTGCACCCCTGTGGGGTTGCAAATACGTCTTCTGCAAATACTCAAGCACTGCTTGAATTGGGATGACACATAAGAAATTTAAACCCAAAATATCCGGTTTCCTACGTTATCTTCCTCCCGCCGCTGCGCCAAAAACCCGTTGCAAAATGCTGCTCACGCGCGCCGCAGGGTTGGTGCGGATTTTCCCTTCTTCATCTGCAATTTTAAGGAAAAGACCGCTTAGTGCACGCTCCGTGACGTAGCCGGAAAGGTCGGGATTTACCGGGGTCATCGTTGTCGGCAGCGCGTTATAAGTGTTAAAAACCCTTCCCCATAACGCCGTCGCGTTCACCTTATCCAGCGACGAAGAAATTACCGGGCGGAAAGCGTTGGTGAGAGCCAGCGTGGTTTTCATTTTGAGGTATTGCGTCGCCGCGTCGCGCCCGCCTTGCAGGATGTTCAGCCCGTCCTGAATGGACATGGACGTAATGGCGTTCACGAAAATCGGAACCGCTTTTTTAGATGCGTCTTCTGCCGCGCGGTTCATGGAAAGCACGGCCTTGTCCACTACCTTGCCCATGCCGATATTGCGCAGTGTGCGCTCTACTTTTTGTGCTTCGGGCGGAAGAAGAATTTTCACCAGTGCATCGCCGAAAAAGCCGTTGGCCGCCGACAGCCGGTTAGACGCATTTTGCGCGCCCACCGTCAGCGCCTCGCGCAGGCCACGGGCAATGTCACCGGAGCTTAAGGAGTTCAATCCACTGTTGCCGGTTGCGCCGCCAAGAATGCCGCCAAGCGTGCTGTTCCCGAAAATACTACCGCCGTTATTGGTGCCGGAAGGGGTGTTTCTGCCGTTGGTATTTCCTCCTTGCGAAGGCGTCTGCTGGCTTCCGTTATTCGTCCGGTTGGAGTCGCCGAGGATGCCGTCCAGCACGTTGATAATCTGACCGAAAGTGCTGTTGCCTTGTTGGGTATTTCCCGACTGTGCTAATGCGGGAAAAGCAAGCGCGGTACAGAAAGTGGCGGAGAAAAGGGTCTTTTTCATGGAGCGGTTTGAGACGGGTGTCAGGAAGGAATGTTTAAAGGATATTTTTTGAAAAACATGAGCGGCACGCCCGCGCCAGCCATAAAGCAATCCTCATTACTCATTGTTCATTGGCTTCCCCGTCTGGTGTTGCCACAAAGCAGCATAACGCCCGTTCTGAGCCAACAGCACTGCGTGCGTGCCGTTTTCCACCACCGCGCCGTCGTCCAGCACCAGGATTTTGTCAAAATCCCAGCCCGCGTACAAGCGGTGCGTGATGACGATGACCGTGGTGTTTTGCAAAGCGGTTTTCAGGTTGCCCAGAATGCGCTGTTCCGTCTGCGTGTCCACCGCCGAAAGGCTTTCATCCAACAACAAAACCGGCGCATTTTTGAGCAGCGCGCGGGCCAGCACCAGGCGCTGTTTTTGCCCGCCGGAAAGCATCACGCCGCGCTCGCCAATCAGGGTTTCATAGCCTTCTGGGAATCCTTCTACATCTTTCGCTAAATCGGCCAGCCGGGCGGCTTCCAATACGTCTTCGTGCGTCGCTTCGTCGCGCCCAAATTTGATGTTGTTGTAGATGCTGTCGCTGAATAAATACGCCTCTTGCGGAGCATAGGCCATGTTGCGGCGCAGGTGGTGGAGGTCGTAGTTTTTAAGGGAAATACCGTCTAATTCCACCACGCCGTTTGCCGGGTCGTACATGCGCAGAAGCAGTTGCGCCAGCGTGCTTTTTCCACTGCCGGTTTTGCCGATGATACAGACTTTTTCACCCGGCGCAAGGTGGAGATTAAAATCCCGCAACGCCACAATTCCGGTGTGCGGATAAACAAAGCGCACGTCCCGAAAATCCACTTCGCCGCGCACCATTGGCGTTTGCAGAACGGCGGGATTTTGAATGGCCGGCACGGTGTGCAAAAACTCATTGATGCGCGTCTGCGATACGGCGGCCCGCTGAATCATAGACGCCACCCAGCCGAGCGACGAAATGGGAAACATCAGGAGGTTGAGGTAAATCACGAACTCGGCGATATTTCCCGGTGACGCGCCGCCGTGGATAGACAAATAGCCGCCCGCAACGATGGTAAGCAACAAGCTGAGACCTACAAAAAAGGTCATCGACGGAAACCAAACGCTTTCCGTCAGCGAGAGATTGACGGCGCTTTGGCGGTAATCCTCGGCTGTTTTGCGGAAGAAGGAAAGCATCGCATTTTCCTGTACAAATGATTTAATCACGCGGATGCCACTGTAGGATTCCTGCGCCGTAGTGGTAAGGCCGGAAAGCTGCGACTGAATTTTCTCGCTTTTCCGGGCCACGATTTTGTTTACGAAATAGATAGCGAGCGCCAGCAATGGCAAGGGCGCAACCACAAGCAGCGTCAGTTTTCCATCCACGCGGCTCATGCCCCAAAAGCACAAAACCGTCAGCACCAGCATGTTCACGCTGTACATCAGGGCCGGGCCGGTGTACATCCGCACGCGGCTCACGTCCTCGGAAATGCGGTTCATCAAATCGCCCGTGAAATGGGTTTTGAAGAAACCTGCGTCAAGCTGTTGGTAGTGTTTATAAATGGCCGCTTTCTGCGCGTATTCAATGTGGCGGCTCATCACAATCAGCGTTTGGCGCATCAGAAACATAAACACGCCGCGCAACAGCGCCAACCCCAAAAGCAGCAGCCCATTCCACAGCACGAGCGAAAAAACATAGCTCTGCGCGGCGCTTTCCAGACCTGTATTTTTAAAGAAAGAAAAGCTCGCTGCTTCGCCCGTTACGCGGTCAATGACGGTGCGCACAATCACCGGAGGCAACACAGCAAAGACGTTGGAAATAGCTACGAAAAACAGCCCGGAAATCAGGTGCTTTTTATAGCGAAGGAGATAGGGATTCAGCGCGGCAAGGCTCTTCACAAGGAGGCAAATGTAGGGGCATATCTATGTGTCTGCCCGCTTGCTAATTCACAAAAGGGCGGCCACACAGGGTCGCCCCTACACGCGCAACAGATTAACATTCTCCCTTCCGTCGTTAGGGCGAAATTTGCACCTTCCATTTCATGCGGATTCTCCCGATTCTTCTTTTGCTTTTGTTGCCAGTAGCGTTGCGCGCGCAGTCGGTAACGGGCACGGTGGTGGACAAGGAAACGGGCGCACCGCTGAAAGGTGTGCGCGTGGCGATGTCAAACGGAATTGCCTTGGACAGCACAGACGGACAAGGTCGTTTTACGGTTTCCGGCAAGGGCGGCGAGACCTTTCTTTTCACCGCGCCCGGCTATACGCAGCAACTTCGCAAAGCGCCCGATTATGTGGGAAATGTGCCGTGGCGGGTGCAAATGCAAAGCTTTTCTTTTTCGCTCGGCGAGGTGCGCGTAAAGCAGTTCCGGGAAGGCTATCAGCGCGATTCTTTTGAGCGTTCCAAAACCTACGAGCGGACATTAGTTCGGGGAAAATCCGGCGCGATGAGTCCGGTTTCCATGCTGGCGGAAAAGCTCTTAAAAAAACAAAAACGCCTCTTTGCGTTCCAGAAAGAATTCCACCGGGCGGAAGACCAAAAATTTATTGACAGCCGCTACACGCCCGAACTGACGGCGGAAATGACCAAACTTTCCGGCGACACGCTGGCCCATTTCATGAACGAAAACCCGATGCCCTACGAATTCTCCCGTGCCGCTTCGGATTTGGAAATCAAAATGTGGATAAAGGATGTGTACAAACAATGGATAATTAAGAATTGATAATTGACAATTGGAAAACTCACTAATTATCAGTTATCAATTATCAATTGCCAAGTGCCTCTTTCCCTACTTTTGCGCTCCTTTTACCACAGGTTTCACCACAAGACTCTTTATGGCCCAAGTATCCCGCAGCACGATTGCGCCTCTGCACGACAAGATTTCCGTTAAAATTTCTAAGGAAGATTACCTGCCCGCCTTTGAAAAAACGCTGAAGCAGCAAGCCAAAAACGCCAATATTCCCGGCTTCCGCAAAGGCCATGTGCCGGCGGCTATGGTGAAGAAAAATGTATGGCCCGACCATTTACCAGGATGAGGTTCTGCGCGTAGCAAGCCAGGAACTGGAGAATTATATGCGCGCCGAAAAACTTCGGGTTTTTGCACAACCCATGGCTCTGCCGCCCGAAACGCAGCAAACGATTGACATGACCAACCCTGGCGAATTCACCTTTGATTTTGAAGTGGGATTGAAACCGGAAATTCAGGTGAACGCGCTGAAAAACGGCAACGTGCTGACTCGCTACAAAGTACCGGTAACGGAAGAAATGATTGACGACGAGCTGAAGCGTATGACACAACGCTTTGGCAAGATGGAAGACCTGGAAACGCTGGAAACCGAAGAAGACGTGGTATTTTTTGACAACGACGTAGCCGACCAGAACGGCAGCAAAGACCGCTCCGTATTGGTGAGCCGTCTGCCCGAGGCTCTGCGCAAAAAATTGATTGGCGGAAAAGCAGGCGACGAAGTTTCCGTAGATATCGCAGGCGATTTTAAGGAGGACAACGAGCGCCGCGCTTTTGCACGGGAAATTCTAAACACCGAAGACCTCGCAGGAACGCACATCGCGAAAATTGCAAAAGCAGGCCGCATCAACGCCGCGCCGATTGACGAGAACCTGTTTGCGCAGGTGTATCCGAAAGACACGCCCGCCGACGGCACGGCCTTCCGCAACAAAGTGCGCGAAGACCTGCAACGTGAATACGACCGCATTGCGGGCGAGCGCATGGATAACGAGATTTTTGAAACGCTGGTACACACCACGCCGATAGAGCTTCCGCGCGACTTCCTCAAACGCTGGATGCAACAAGGCGGAACGGAAGACAAACCGAAAAGCCTGGAGCAAGTGGAAGCCGAATTCCCGCAGTTTGAACACCAACTCCGCTGGTCGCTCATTTCCGACAAACTCATTAGCGAGCATGGCGTGAACGTGGGCATTGAAGACATCCGCAACGACATTAAAGGCCGTGTGATGGGCTATTTTGGCGTGGAAGATCTGGAAGACGCGCCATGGATGGACAGCTACGTGAAGAGCATGGAAAAGGATGAAAAGATGATGAACGAAACTTACCAGAACCTGCTTTTTGCACGGCTGTTCCAAAAGTTGCGCGGCACGGTGGCGACGGAAGAAAAAGAAGTGAGCGAGAAGGAGTTTTTCGCGCTGCCAAGTCCGGGTGCGGCACACCACCAGCATTGAGTTAAGGATTAGGCATTGAAAAGCGTTGGGCAGAAGGATTTTAAATCCCCTTTGCCCAACGCTTTTTCTTTGGCATCTTTTGTCCACGACTTACAAGTCGTGGCAATTGCTATTCGTCCCTTTCAGGGACGTGAATTTCTCGCATGAAAAAGAACCGGGAAAGGGTTCAATAGCAATTGCCACGGGTGAAACCCGTGGACAAAAGAAGCAGCGGCTTGTACATCTCTTCCGCTCGTAATAACCCGCGTTTTGCAAAAAGCTTTTCGCGCTTTCTACTTTCTCCTAAAAGCTTTCTACTTTCTCCCCGGCACAGTTTTTTATCCTTTCCTAAAGACATCCGTTCTCCTTAACCCCTCAACCCCCTTTTTCTCCCCATGGAACACGGCATCATCTACTGGATTATCATCGGCCTTGTTGCCGGTGCACTGGCAAAAGCCATTCACCCCGGAAAAGACCCCGGCGGCTGGATTATTACCATCATCATTGGTATCATCGGCAGTATCATCGGTGGCTTTCTCAACAACAACGTGATTCACCTCTTCGGCAATAACAGCCTTATCGGAAACGTGGTGGTCGCTACACTCGGCGCAATCATCTTTTTGTGGCTCTACCGCATGGCAACCCGTGGCCGCACAACGGCTTAAAGCGGAAACCGAAAAGTGCTTAAAGCCGCTTTCTCCAAAAAGAAAGCGGCTTTTTCGTGGGCGAACATCACCACCGCCTTTCGGGTTATTTTTGCGTCGCAAAATCTGCGCGCCCTTTTTGCCTTCTTCATGAAAAACCTTCGCCTGCTTTTCCTTTTCACGCTCCTGTTAAGTACCCAAAAAATCTTTGCGCAGGACGTGTACACTTCTTCCGGCAAGCCCGTAAACCGCAACCGCAAGGCTGCCATGAACACCCGTTCCGGCTTCGACAAAGACAAGATGATTTACGGCGGAAACATTCAGTTGAACTACGGGAATATTTATTACAGCAACGGCATGTCGGCAGGGACGTCCTTTGTAATCGGCGCATCGCCCACGGTAGGGTATCGTTTTACGGAAGATTTTATGGCCGGCGTGGGTTTGGGATACACCTATCAAAGCGTGAGCGAGGGGCTTTTTAATCCGCAAACCAGCCAAACATCGCCGCAAAGAAATCATTGGTGTATCCAAACATCTGGGCGCGCTATACCGTGTTTGAGAACATTTTTGTGCAGGCTGAATATGCCTACAATTCGCTGTTCTACAACTACCTCCGCTACGACCCTTCAGGCAGTGGCAATGTAATCAAAAGCTATTCTACCGCCTCTGTTTCCACCCTGCTGCTGGGCGGCGGCCTCCGGCAGCGTATCTCCGAGCGCAGTTCCATTTTGGTGGGTATTTTCTACAACGTGCTGGGAAATAAAAATCAGGAGTTCAATCCTTACCCCGGAAATGTCGTTTTCCGCACCGGTATCAGCATCGGCTACTAAGCCGCTTTTCTCCGCTCTCCACGGCCCTACGTTTTCATGCACCACGGCTTTCTGCTGGCCATTGTTCTCGGCTATTTCGCGCTGCTCCTCGGCATCGCTTTCTACACGTCCCGCAACGCAACCAACGAATCTTTCTTCATCGGCAACCGCTCTTCGCACTGGGCGCTCGTAGCCTTCGGGATGATTGGAACTTCCTTAAGCGGAATGACGTTCATCTCTGTTCCGGGCACGGTGGCGGCGGGTGGACTGGGGTATTTTCAGGTCGTTATCGGCTACATGCTGGGCTATCTGGTGGTGGCGTTTGTGTTGCTGCCGCTGTATTACCGCTTGCGGCTCACGTCTATCTACACCTACTTAGACGGGCGTTTTGGAAACAGCGCCTACAAGACAGGGGCGATGTTTTTCATCCTCTCCCGCACGCTTGGTGCGACGCTGCGGCTCTATCTCGTCATCAAGGTGTTGCAGCATTTTGTGCTGGCGCAAATGGGCATTCCCTTTGAAGCCACGGCGATTGCGATTCTCCTGCTGATTCTCCTCTATACCTATCGCGGCGGCGTGAAAACAATTGTGTGGACAGACACGCTGCAAACCACTTTTATGCTCCTCGCCCTCGGCGCGTGTGTGTGGTTTCTGTTCGGGAAGTTGGAATTTCCGTCGGTGGGAGCGGGCTGGAAAACCATGAGTGATTATGGCCTCACAAAGCTGTTTGATTACAACCCGCAATCGGGCACTTTCTTCCTGAAACAAATTATTGGCGGCGCGGCGATAACCGTGGCGATGACGGGCCTTGACCAAGAGATGATGCAGAAAAACATCTCGGTGCGCACGCTCGGCGACTCGCAGAAAAACGTACTCGTGCTGTCGGTGTTGCAGGGCGCGGTGGTGTTTATTTTCCTCCTGCTGGGCGGGCTGCTGGCGCTTCATGCGCAAAGCACCGGCGCAGCCATCACGAAGGGCGACGACCTGTTTCCCACCTTCGCTGTAAACGGTGCGCCGTTTTGGATAACGGTGTGCTTTCTCATTGGCCTTATTTCCGCGCTTTTTCCTTCCGCAGACGGCGCGCTCACGGCGCTCACATCGTCTTTCTGCATTGATATTCTGGGCATTCGCCGGGCCGAAAAAGCCCTGAGCGAGGCGGCGCAAAAAAAGACGCGGTTGCAGGTGCACTACACTTTCGCGGTGGTGTTCCTCGCCTTTGTTTTCGTGTTCCGGGAGATCGACAACGGCTCGCTGATTAGCACGCTGCTCACGGTGGCAGGCTATACCTACGGGCCGCTGCTGGCGCTCTTTGCCTTTGGCCTGACGACGAAAAGACAACCGCATAAAACGCTGCTTCCCATCGTGTGTATCCTCGCGCCGGTGGTGTGTTATTTCCTTAAAATGGCGGAGAAGAACCTCCTGGGCGGCTACGTCATCGGTACGGAACTGCTGCTGATAAACGCGGCGCTTACGTACGTTGGACTGGCGGTTATTTCAACTAGGAAAATGCCCGCCGCAGTGCCGGTTGCGGTGGCGCAGGAAAGGGCGCGTGCTTAGGCGTTACAAGCGGAAAGATGATTCAGCCCCGTAGGGGCGCAGGTTTGGTCAGACCAAACCTGCGCCCCTACGGGACTCCCTTCCAATAAAAACTCCTTTTCGCTACCAAACCACCGCCCCTACGGGGCTGCCAGAACGCCCTTTATCGGCGCATCTCCCAAAAACCATCTCCTCCAAAAACATCCTCCCATGGAAGACCAAACAAACGAAACCAGCCCCAATTCCCAGACGCCTTTAGAGCAACCCGCCAAAGTGGTGGTGCCCGCCCCGGCAGCCGCGCGCGGTGCGTTCTCCAACCTCAACATGCGCCACTGGACGGAGACACGCGCCTCCTCGAGCTGGCAGATTTTTAAAATCATGGCGGAGTTCGTGCAGGGCTTTGAGGCGATGGCTAAAATCGGGCCGTGTATCTCCGTCTTCGGCTCGGCGCGGACAAAGCCGGGCAGCAAGTATTATGAGCTGGCGGTGGAGATTGCCCGGCTGCTTTCGCTGGAAGGTTTCGGCATCATCACGGGCGGCGGGCCGGGCATTATGGAAGCCGGAAACAAGGGCGCACACATGGCCGGCGGCAAGTCGGTGGGACTGAATATTGAGCTGCCTTTTGAGCAGCATTCCAATCCGTTTCTGACGCGCGAAGCGAATCTGAATTTTGACTATTTTTTCGTGCGCAAGGTGGTGTTTACCAAATACTCGCAGGGCTTTGTGATGATGCCCGGTGGCTGGGGCACGATGGACGAGTTTTTTGAAATCGCGACGCTCATCCAAACCCAGAAATTCACCCAAACGCCGATGGTGTGCGTAGGCAAGGAATACTGGCAAGGCCTGTTCGATTGGATGCGCACCACGATGCTTCAAAAAGAAGGTAATATCTCGCCCGGCGATCTGGAGATGATTCAGGTCTACGACACGGCGGAGGAAGTAGTGGAGTATATCTGCGACTTTTATACCCGCAACAAGCTGCAACCGAATTTTTAGGGGCGCGTCTGGTGGATGGGCGCACGTTTTGTCACCCCGCCGAAAGGCAGGGCCTCACCACCCGGCTTCTCAGATTCCGCCTTTCGGCGGAATGACAAAACGCGGAGGGCAAAACAACAAGCAGATACGCGCGGCGCGCCTACACCACGGCCTCTACCACCGCGCTCTGCTGCCCCACCAGCGTGTCGTCGGCCAGGATATAGAAGGCGTAATATTCCCGCCGCTCCGGCACGCCTTCCACCAGGTTGGGCCGCCGGTCGCGGAAGGGCGAGCGCGAACACTGGGCCAGGAAAGAAAACGCCTCTTCCCCACCCCGGCGGCTCCAGATATGAATGCCATTGCTCTGCGCCTTCCGGAATCTGAGGCGCACCTCCCCGGCAGTAAGCAGCACCTTTAGCACCGGCTGCGCCGTTTGCGCGTCCCACTCCGGGCCGCGCCCCACCACGCCCAGCGATCTCCCCACGGCCTCGGTATAGGTGTCTTTGGCCTTGAGGCGGGCCACTTTCCGGCGCAGCTTTTTCTCCACTTCCGTCAGCACGGCCCGCTTGGCCGCCGCCACCGATTTCAGGGTTTTTTTCGCATCGTCCATCTGCTGAATGGCCGCCACAACGCGGTTGTTATCGGCCACCATATCGGCCACTTCCTGCGCCGAAAGGCCCAGTATGGCCGCCGCCGCCGGGAGTGCTGCATTGAAGGAATGGAGGAAAATAGCGCGCTCGTCGTCGCGCTTCGGAATATAATCTACCGGCTTTGCCATTGCGTGAAAGGAGATTTCTACGGCTTCAAAGGTAATTCTTTTTTCACTGCAAGTAATCCTTGTGTTTTTAAAATTAATCCTGCGCTTAAGAAACATTATTTTTTGGAAAGCAGGATTAAGACCATAATTGTTAGGATTAATCCTGTTTATATCAGGTTTGATTTTCTTCAAAATAAAAGCAATCCCGATGTTGTCAGAATGAATCCTATTTATGTTGGGATTCATTCTGTCGGCATTAGAAGTGCGCTTCGGGGTTTGTGCTTTTCCCCTTTTCCCCCGTGGCCCTGCGCTGGTTGCGCTGCCGGAAGGCTTGTGGGGGAAGCAGGCGGGCGGGTGTTTTGGGCAAGCGCAGGAAGGGCCGGGTAGCGTATTACCCAGCCCTTCCCGTGTTTTTCTTTTGGCGGAAAAGAATGCCTGCGGCCTTCCTCTTCCTTGCTTTAGCGGATCAGATAGCCGATGCTAAAGCCGTAGCCCCAGTTGCGGATGCCTTGATCGCTGGTTCCCGCAGGTCTTATATTCGTCAGTCCGGTATGGACAAAGCCTCGCAGGATGACGCCGTTAGCCGCTTGAAAGCCGCCGCAGAAATTAAGCCCGGCATCAAAGCGTTTGTAGTTTGAGGGAATATTGTCGCCGAAAACGATGTCTGTTGAAACGCCTCTTTGGGTAAACTTTCCGCCCACTCCGAAAGCTACGAACGGCCCGCCCCCAATAAAGAGCCGCCCTTTACCAAGTGGCGCTTTCAGCAAGAGGTTCACAGGTATTTCCACATAATCCACACGGGCGCTAAAAGTGCTTCCCAAATCATCCATTCCTCGTTGTGAATAAAAGATACCCGGCTGAACAAAGAAGAAGCGGGAGAGCGGTGCATCAATAGAAATGCCTGCGCGCAAACCGGGACGCACATTTCCAACTACTTTGGCCGTACCCACAACCGGCCCGGATGGAGAGCTATAGAGATATTCCTTCCACGTCTGATTACTCATCTGCAACCCTATTTCGGGGATGATGCGGATGGATTGCGCGGCGGCAGGCAGGCTCAGGAGGAGCAGCCCTGCGTAGAGAAGTTTTTTCATAGGGCGCAAATATAGGAGCAGCCGGTTTGCCTTTTCTTTTCGGGAACTTCGCCCCGTCACATTTCATAACCCATGACTTATGACCCATGACTTATGACCCATGAAGACTACGCTTCCCGCTTCTCCGCCCCGGAACCCGACTTGCTACGCACCTTGCGCGAAGACACCGAGCGGACGGTAGCGCGGCCACACATGCTTTCCGGGCCTTTGCAGGGCGCTTTGCTGAAAATGCTTGTGGCGATGAGCGGCGCACGGCGGGCGATAGAAATCGGCACTTTTACCGGCTACGCCACGCTGTGGATGGCGGAAGGATTGCCCGAAGGCGGACAGCTTTATACGCTGGAAACCGACGCGGGCCACGCCGCTTTTGCGCAACGCTATTTTGACCAGTCGCCTATTGGGAGCCGCATATTTCCATTGCTCGGTCGCGGGCTGGAACTGTTGCAATCCTTGGAAGGGCCATTTGACTTCGCCTTTATCGACGCTGACAAGGGCGGTTACGCAGCCTACTACGACGCGCTTTTTCCGAAGATGCGCGTGGGCGGAATCCTCGTGGCCGACAATGTTTTGTTTCGGGGAGAAGTGTTGCAGGAGGTAGAACAGCAGGGAACGACGGCGCGCCACATGGCGCAGTTCAACCACAAAATCCGCACCGACTGGCGCGTGGAGAACGTGCTGCTTCCCATCCGCGACGGATTGAACGTGATTCGTAAAATCTCCGACGGAACTTTGTAGTTTAGAGCGTTTATCTTTCGTCCTTCTTTCCCTTGTTCTGTATGTTTTTGATGCGAAGCGCAACGCGCCTTCCGGCCTTGCTATTGCTCCTTATTTTCCCCTTTTCCCTCCACGCCCAAACGAAGTACGACGAGGCGGCGCGCGCCTACATCGCCCACTACAAAGACCTCGCGATTTCGGAGCAGAAACGCACCGGCATCCCGGCGGCCATCAAGCTGGCGCAGGGCATTTATGAAACCGCCGCCGGAACTTCCGAACTGGCAACAGGCGCGAATAACCACTTCGGCATGAAGTGCAAGAAAGGCTGGACGGGCGAAACGTTTGCCCATACCGACGACGCGCCCAACGAATGCTTCCGCAAGTATCCCAACGCCGAAGCTTCCTTCCGCGATCAGGGAAATTACCTGCGCTCCAATCCGCGCTATGCCGCCTGCTTTGCGACCGACGTGGAAGATTATCGCCGCTGGGCCGCCGAACTGCGCCGCGCGGGCTACGCCACCAACCCGAAATACGCCGACAAAATCACCAAGACCGTGGAGGATTACGGCCTCCAACAATTCACGCTGATGGCCGAAGGGAAAGCCGCCCCGCAAAACCTGCCGGTTCCTACAAGTGCGCCCGCCATTGCCGCCCAACCACCGGTACGCCGCGACGTTGCGCCGTCGCCGGGCGAAGTGAACATGGCCGTGGTGCCGCAGCCCGCAGGCGATGGCCGGTTAGAAACCTACAAAGGCTTGCAGGGATTTTATGCCCGCAAAGGACAGAGTCTTTTGGAAGCCGCTACGCGCTACAATGTGCGCTACGCCAAGCTGCTGGAATGGAACGAGCTGGCCGATGCGCCGGTGCCTTACGATATGTTTGTTTTTCTGGAGAAAAAAGCTGCGCGCGGCGGCAGCGTGACGCACGTAGTGAAGCCCGGCGAGACGATGCACAAGATTGCGCAGGCAGAGGCCATGCAGGTAGGCAGCCTGCGGCAGCTCAACATGATTGACTTTACCGAGGAGCCGCAACCGGGCGTTACGCTGCAACTGCAAAGAGCCGTTACCAACCGTCCCGCTGTGTATTTGCCATCACAGGTGAAAGCGCCCGAAGTGGTGGTGGAAGTGGTGCAGCAGCGGCCGGTGATAAAAACGGAAGTACAGCCCGAAATGCCGGTAGTCGTAACGCCGCAGGAAACCATGCAGCCTGCGCAGGCACCGCCGGCCAACACCATGGCGCAGGTAGTGGAACCGGAAACATCTGCGGTAACGGAGCCGGTGATTCCGTCCGTTCCGGTGCGGAAATCCAAAAACCCAAAATCCAGAATCCAAGTACCGGAAGCAGCGGTGAAAATACCGGCTTCCAGAACCGAGAAAGGCACGCTGATTGCCAAAGCCGACATTGCTGATGCACCGCAGGCAACAGCGAAAAAGGAAGAAGACAACGAGCCGGTTTCCACCGCTATGCCCGACCCTACGCCGCTGTCTCCGGTGAGCGCGCTGGTGGTAAATACCAGCACGCCCGATGCGCCCGCCGTGCCTTCCGAAAAAGCTGTGGAAACGCCCGACAAGCCCTTGCCGGAATACGACGACACGCCAATGGGCCGGCTGAAAGCGAAGATGGACCGCGCCGTTTATGCCAAACGCGAAAAGCAGGAACCTGCGCCGGAATCAACCGTTCCTGCGCCGGTGGAAGTACCCACTCCTGCTGCCGGAAACCGCCCGGCTGTTCACACGGTCCTGAAAGGCGAAACCGTGTTCAGCATTGCGAAGAAATACGGCGTCTCCGTGACGCAGCTCCGCAAGTGGAACGGCATGGATTTCAGCGCAATGAAGGTGGGCCAGAAGCTGAAGCTGAAACCGTAAACGCGGCGCGCGCTCAGACAAAAAACGATAGACAAAAGAGGATTTTACAGACCATACGTAGGAACACGCCAATAGGCGCGTTCTTTAAAAGACCGCATTATTCATTGTTCATTACTCCTTATTCATTGCTTTGCTGACCGTTCTCGACAAGACTTTCGTTCCGTATTTCTCCGCCGAAAAAATAGCCGCGCGGGTAGCGGAAATGGCCGCGCAGATTTCTGCGGATTACGCCGGAAAGAAGCCACTTTTTCTGGGTATTCTCAACGGCTCATTCATCTTCGCCGCCGACCTTTTCCGGCAGCTAACGATGGAAGCGGAAATCTCGTTTGTGAAGCTTGCTTCCTACAAGGGCGTTAGTTCTACGGGGAATGTGGTGACGGCGATTGGGCTGGAAGAATCGTTGCACGATCGCCACATTGTGATTGTGGAGGACATTGTGGACACGGGCCGCACGATGGCTTCTTTCCTGAAAGAAGTGGAGCGGCAAGGCCCGGCTTCGGTGCGTATCGCCACCTTTCTTTCCAAACCCGACGCGCTGCTTGTCCCCGGCCTGAAAGCAGATTATGTAGGCTTTGAAATTCCGAACAAATTCGTGCTGGGCTACGGGCTGGATTATGATGGCTACGGGCGGAACACGCCAGAGCTGTATGTGCTGGAGGATTGAGCGGAGGAACCTCCTTTTTCTGTTTAAAGGTTACCTCTCGCCGACCCCGGCAGAGTTTTTCACGCAGAAAAACCTTCTTTTATGTACCCCGAAAGTCCCCATCATGATGACGGCACACGACTGTTCGCCAAGCTAGCTGCAATCGTTTTAATTGCATGGGGAGCCACGTTTGTGCTGTCGGTTGGCATTCGTACTATTCATTTCTGTTACCTGCTCGTTTGCGGCATAGATGGTGACTTTATTTCGCTCCATTCTGGGCCCTTGAAGGTCGTTCAACTTGTGAGCTTGTTTATCTTCTTATTTTCCGTTCCCGCTTTTGTCGCATGGTCTCTCCTGACCTTCCACCTGCTTTTTACCAGAACTCCTCTTACCCGCACCGATAAACGGATGCACTGGGGAGCTTTGCTGTCCATACTGCTATTCTTTCTTTTTGAAAACCTATGGACTTCGCAGTTTTGGTGGCCCTATTAAAGGCAAGAAAAACGCCCCGCAAATGCGGGGCGTTCCTACAAAAATCGTCTTCTTTAAAAATCGTTTTCCTCGTCTTCCGCGTCGTCAAAATTCATGTTCAGCATTCCGGAAAGCAGGTCGCCGAAGGCATAGCTGCCCACCTCGGCGTTGCGCCGCGCGATGAGCGAAAACTCCGACAGCGCGTGGAGCATAAACTCCATCAGGAGCGCCGTTTGGGCCTTGTCGGCCTGCGGGTAAAAAGTCTTTACCGCCGCGTACAATCCGTCCACCGAAAACAGCTTGTCGCGGTAAGCGTCGTCGGCAACATCTGCCCCAAGCGCCAGCTCATTTCCACGACTGAACCAATCAATAACAGGTTGATACGGATTAGGCTTCGGCGCTGTTTTTCCTTTCTGCGGCTTGCTGCTTTTCTTGAACTCCGCCGGGTCGGGGAAATACTGTGTGAATACCGCGCGAATGGCCAGTCCTAACAGGCGCTGCGCCACCACAGCCGGGCCTTCTACTTCACCCTCATACACGAGTTCAATCTTACCGGTAACGGCACTCACAACGCCTGCAAAATCGGCAATGCGCGCCATGGTATGTTTTGTGCCCTGGCGCAATGCGCGGCGTTCAGCAGTGCTCACCAGATTCTCGTAAGCCGCAATCGTCAGGCGCGCACTCACGCCGCTTTTCTGATCTACATACTCGCTGCGACGCGCCTGCATCGCGAGTTCTTCCACCAGTGTTTTCAACAGGTCGGGAACGTTCACGCGGGCGTCCTGTTCCGGCAAGATGTTGGCTTCCTGCGCCGTGATGGCTTTGGAGATTTCCACCGTCTTGGGATAGTGGGTGATAATCTGGCTTTCAATCCGGTCCTTCAGCGGCGTCACAATGGAGCCACGGTTGGTGTAATCTTCCGGGTTAGCGGTGAAAACGAAAAGAATGTCTAACGGCATCCGCAGCTTGAAACCGCGAATCTGGATATCGCCTTCCTGCAAAATATTGAAGAGCGCAACCTGAATGCGGGCCTGCAAATCGGGCAATTCGTTGATAACGAAAATGCCCCGGTGGGAGCGTGGAATAATACCGTAATGAAGCGCGCGGTCGTCGCTCAGTGCCACGCGCAGGTTAGCGGCTTTAATCGGGTCAATATCGCCAATCAGGTCGGCTACGCTCACGTCGGGCGTCGCCAGTTTTTCGCTGTAGCGCTCCGAGCGGTGAATCCAGCGGATGGGCGTTTCGTCGCCTTTTTCTTCCACCATTTTCCGGGCGGAGGAGGAAATGGGATTCATTGGGTCGTCATTAATTTCGGAACCTTCAATGGCCGGAATCCACTCGTCCAGCAGGTGCGTCATTTCGCGCGCCATGCGGGTTTTGGCTTGTCCGCGCAGGCCGAGAAACAGAATGTTGTGGCGGGAAAGAAGCGCACGTTCCACATCGGGAACAACCGTGTCTTCAAAACCAATCACAGTTTGGAAAGGCTGTTCTTTCTGGGAGATAGAGCGGATAAGATTCTGGCGAACTTCCTCTTTTACAGAGCGGGACGCATAACCGGAAGCGCGCAGTGCGCCTAGCGTAGAAATATCGGGATGGTTGGAAGGCATGGGGAGAAAGGGAAGAACCGGAAAAGGCTTTTTTGTTCGGAAGAAAGAACAACAAATGTGCTGTAGGGTTGAGGTCCATCGGGAAGGAAAAGGAAGATTTCCACACAGAACCTTTTAGGAATCCGAAAAATCTTTACCTTGCTTTAACACAAGCGTTCCCCACCTCGGGAAACCGAGCCTCTTTCTTTCATGAAAAAGACCTTTCTACTTTGTCTTTTACTGCTTTCCGTCCACTGCTTCGGACAAGCGCCGGTGGCTGATTTTACGGCTTCAGTCACGAGTGGCTGCGCGCCGCTTTTGGTGCAATTCACCAACACGTCATCCGGCACCGGAAGCGGAACAACTTGGCGCTGGAGTTTTGGCAGCAGCGCAACTTCTGTGTTGCAGAATCCGTCCACCACATTCGTTCAACCCGGCACGTACACCATTACGCTCACGGCGACCAATCCGGGCGGCGGCAGCAACACCAAAACGGCAACGGCTTTTATCACAATTCACCCCGCCCCAACTGTTTCGTGGACAGTAAGTGACTCCACAGGCTGTCCGCCACACACGGCTCTTTTCAATAGCACAACAGCTTTAAACGCACCCGGCAGCGGAACGTATTTGTGGAGCTTTGGGAACGGCAATACGGCTACGCAATCCTTTTCCTCACAGACTTTCCCGAACTCCGGAAATTATGCGGTCTCGTTGCGGGTCACCAATTCTTTTGGCTGTATTGCCGCCGCTTCGCGCCCGTTGCAGATAACGATATACAACAAACCATCAGCCGTTTTCAGCGCGACCAATACCATGTTCTGCCGCACGTCTAACAACGCCGTAAACTTCACCGGGGTGGCCACAGGCGGCGTAGCGCCTTACACGTACAACTGGTCTTTTGGCGATGGCGGAACGGCTACGGGATCCACGCCGCTGCATACTTATAACAGCGCAGGGCCTTTCTCCGTCCGGCTTATCGTGACGGATTCGCTCGGTTGTACGGATACGCTTTTACTGCCGAATTATATTACCACATCCATTCCAAACGCAGCCTTCACCGTTACGACGGGCTGCACCGGACTGCCGCTTGTTTTTCTGGATGCCAGCAGTCCGGCAAGCACTTCCGTTTCCTGGAACTTTGGCACAGCCGCCGCTCCGTCAACCAGCACTTTATCCACGCCCATGCCGGTTTTTAATACGGCAGGAACGTATCCGGTGACGCTTGTTTCCACCAGCAACGGATGCAGCGATACGGTTACGCAAAACGTGCAGATTTTTGCTTCCCCGGCGGCGGTTTTTACCAGCACGCCCCCGAGTCCCTGTGCGATTCCGGCAACGATAAATTATGCCGCAAGTGGCCCTCCGGGAAGCACTTATCTGTGGAAATTCAGCGGTGGCGGAACAGCCACGGGTGCAAATCCTTCGCGGGTGCTTTCCCAATACGGCATCTACACCGATACGCTGATTGCTACTGCGGCCAACGGCTGTACAAGCTATATCATCAACCCCGGAAATGTGCGCATCTACGACAAATGGCCGAAGATGGAAGTGTCCAAAACAGAAGGCTGCATTCCGCTGGTAGTTTCCTTTAAAGACTCCCTTACAACGAGTATTGGTTCGATTGATACAACCCTGCTTTATCCGCCCGGCGTATCGTCGTGGAGCTGGAATTTCGGCGACGGCTTTACGTCCACGCAAGCACAGCCGACGCACACTTTCACCGACACCGGAAAATTCTGGGTGGTGGTGACGATGACGACCACCAACGGCTGTGTGGTAAAGGACAGTATTCGGATTCAGGCAGGCCGTCCGCCCAATGCGGCGTTTACGAATACGCCTGCAACGGCTTGTGTGAAAAACCTTATTTACTTCAACAATACCACGACCGGCGCGCAGTCATATTTCTGGTCTTATGGCGATGGCGGCAGTAGCGGCGGGCAAAGTCCGCCTTATATGTATTTCACGCCCGGAAGTTTCGTAGTGGTACTGAATGCTTTCCACAATGGCTGTCTGGATACCGCACAACGCAGAGTTACCATCAATCCACCAAGCGTTAGCTTCAAGCCTTTCCCCGATTGCGATACGCCGTTGCTGGTCCGTTTTCAAAACACTTCGCTTGGCGTGCAGACGTATAGCTGGACTTTTGGCGACGGCAATACTTCCAATCAGGCACAGCCCACCCACACATACAATGTTGCAGGCATCTACAACGTGAAGCTGCTGGTGAGTAATGCGACTTCCGGCTGCATTGATACGCTGACCAGACAGATAAACCTCTTGCCCGGTGCGGTTTCTATTACGGCAAATGACACGACTATCTGCCGGGGCGACAGCGTAGTTTTCACGGGCAATTATGCAGGGAATACGGCGCAATCGTGGGAGTGGACGTATCAGTCACCGGCAGGATGGATCCCGCATACTTCTACCAGCAACACGCTGACCTTACCTTATTCCAATGCGGGCCGCTGGGGCGTAAAGTTTGTGGTGGAAAACAGCAATGGCTGCAGGGATTCAGTTGTGAAGAACAGCTACATTCTGGTGACGCAGCCAAGAGCGCAGTTCATCGTTTCCGACTCGGCAGGCTGTGCGCCGCTGACGGTGAATTTCACCGATTTCAGTGCCGATCTTTCCGGCGTGCCGCTTACCTCCCGGAACTGGATTTTTGGAAACGGGCAAACGCAGACGGGCGGTACAAGTGCTACGGCGGTTTATCCGGTTCGGGGAAATTATGACGTGATTCTGGCGGTAGCCAATGGCTATGGCTGCACGGATACCTTGCGCAAAACGGGCTTCATTAAAAGCCTGAAACCCATTGCGGGCATCAATCCTTCCGACACAGTGATTTGTCCCGGCGCGCCGGTGGTTCTTAACAACGCCAGTGGCGGCGGCCTTTTCCAAAACTCGCGCTGGGCTTTTGGCGACGGCGATTCCAGCAGCATTGGTTCTGCTACGCACACCTACCGCGACACAGGCGTGTACAACGTCTGGCTCGTAACAACCGACTCCATCGGCTGCCGCGATACGGTGCTTCGGCAGGGTCTGATTCGCGTTCAGAAACCCACGGCTTCCTTCACGGCTTCCGACTCGCAAACGGTATGTCCCGCGCCTTTCGTGGTTACTTTCCAGAATGCCAGCCAAAGCATTATTTCCTCTTTGTGGAATTATGGAAACGGTCGTTCTTCCACCCTTCGCAACGGCGGGACGGCCTACACAGATACCGGTGTCTATACGGCTGCACTGGTGGTTACGGATGCAGAAGGCTGCAAAGACACCGCGCAAAAAACCATACGGGTGTTGGGGTACTCCAGTGCGCTCCATTACACCCCGCTGCTGGGCTGCACGCCCATGACCGTGAATCTGACCACCAACCTGCAAAACATTCCTTCGGTTATCTGGGACTTTGGCGACGGCGTAACGCTGGCTTCTACAGATACGGCTGTTACGCATGTTTATCAAACGCCCGGCGCGTATATACCCCTCTTGGTGGTCGCCGATGGACAAGGCTGTGCCACAAGCAGCAGCGGTGTAGATACAGTGAAGGCAGACGGGATTACAGCGAGATTCACAACCGCAGGAGCGTGTAGCGGGCAGCCTGTTTTGTTCACCGACAGCAGCCAGAGCCTGTTTTCCGGCACGGCAGCGCAACAGTGGATTTTCCCCGGTGGAAATACCTCTAACGCCACCAATCCCGCCTACGTGCTGGGGCCTTCGGGAGATTATTCCGTACAGCTTATGGCTACCAACAGCAATGGCTGTAAGGACACGATTATGCAGACAGTAACCGTGCGTTCCATTCCGGTTATCAGCGCGGGCAAAGACACGGCAGTTTGTCCGGGAAGCGCGGTGGCGCTGGGCGCTACGGGGGGCGTGCGGTATAGCTGGTCGCCGTCGGCAGGATTGAACGATACCACAGTTGCTTCGCCATCAGCTTCTCCGCAGATTGCAACGCTTTACACGGTTACCGGAACGGATAGCTTTGGTTGTCCCAACAGCGACAGCGTATGGGTGCGGATAAAATTCAAAACCACCGGAAATGCAAAGGGCGATGACAGCGTGTGTGTGGGCACTTCCATCCGGTTGCAGGCAGGCGGCGGAACGAGCTATTTATGGATTCCGGCAACAGGGTTGGAGGACAGCAGTATGGCTGCTCCCCTTGCCCGTCCCGATTCCAGCACACGCTATCTGGTCATTATCCGCGACGGCACTTGTGTGCCCGACAGCCATTATGTAGAGGTAGAAATTTATCCTGCGCCGGTGGTACGCGCCGGGCCCGACAAAGGCGTTGTAAATGGCGAAAGTGTTTTGCTGGAAACGCAGATCTCCGGGGCCGTGAACATTCGCTGGACACCCACAGAAGGGCTGAGTTGTAACAGCTGTGCAAGTCCACAGGCAGCGCCGAAGAAGAACACGCTTTACACCGTAACGGCGGTGAGCGACCGGGGTTGCACCAATGAGGATGACGTACTGGTATATGTGGATTGCCGCGACGGGCAGCTTTTTGTTCCCAATAGCTTTACGCCCAATGGCGACGGCGAAAACGATGTTTTTTATGTGCATGGGGCCGGCATTGACCGCGTCCGTTCCTTCCGCATCTACAACCGCTGGGGCGGGCTGGTTTTTGAAGCGCGGAACTTCCAGGTGAACGATAAATCTGCTGGCTGGGACGGCATGCAGGGCGGCGAAAAGCTTCCGGCAGATGCGTTTGTGTATGTGCTGGAAGCCACCTGCATCACCGGCCAACCTCTTATTTCTAAAGGCGACGTAACCCTTATCCGATGAACCAAAAATTTCTCCTCGCCTTCCTGCTTTTCTGTCTTTTCCACGGCGAAAAAACCGCTGCACAGGACGTGCGTTTTTCGCAGTTCTGGCAGGCGCCTGTTTTGCGCAATCCCGCGCTTGTAGGCACTTCGGCGGGCGACTATGAAGCAGCGGCGATGTATCGCCAGCAGTGGCAAAGCATCGGCAACGCTTTTTCTACGGCTTTCCTGCACGCGAGTATGCGCAGGCCGCTGAAGTTGAGTGCCGAAGGGGAAGATTATATCAGCTTCGCGCTGGCGGCCTACAGCGACAAGGCAGGCTCTATCGGGCTGCGCACGACGGCGGCTTACGGCGCGGTGGCGCTGAACAAGCGGCTGGGTGGAATGCATGGCGCGTACTTAGCTTTCGGCATCACGGGCGGCTACTTGTTGCGCACGTTCGACGTGTCGCAGATGACGGTGGACAACCAATGGGTGAACAGCAGTTTTGTATCCACCGCAGCGGCGCGGGAAAACATTCCGAACCCCAATGTGCAGGCTTGGGATTTGGGCGCGGGACTGGCGTATTCTATGCACACCGGGCAGGACAATCAGCACGCGCTGTACTTCGGGGGGGCGATTTATAACCTGACGCGGCCCCGCTGGAATTTTATGCAGAGCGACCCGCCGGTGAACCGTCCGATGCGAATAAGTGCAAGCGCGGGTGCGACGTTCCGGGTTTCTGAAGTGTGCCGGATAGATGCCTCGGCAAACTATATGCAGCAGGGAAAAGCAAGCGAAGCCATCGTGGGCGTATTGACTACCTGGCAGCGGCGGCCCGGCAGGTTTGATGATGCGCGGTTTAGCCTCGGCGGCGGCGTGTTTTATCGATATGAGGATGCCTTAATTCCGATGGTGCGAGTGCGCTACAATTCCCTCTCGCTGACGGCGGCTTATGACATCAATACTTCTCCTTTAAAAGCGGGAACCAACCTGCGGGGCGGCTATGAAATGAGCCTTGTATTTTCCGGTGTTTTGAGCGGTGCGGGAAAGGATGGCGAGCATGTGATGTGCCCGGTGTTTTGAGGGGAAATTTCTTTCCAAAAATTTTTTGTCAGTTTGTTGAAAAACAAAAAGCTGTTCTCTACCTTAGCCTCACCTAACAAGACTGTAACGGCTTGTTAGGGTGCAGTGAAGAGTTGTTCTTTGGTTTTGTTGGTAGTTGCTGGTCGGGCGGTTTAAAGTGCTTTTTCTCCCCTCTTTTCAAACAACCATTTCCCATGCACACGCAAAGATTTTGCCGTCTATTGAAAGGAGAAATTGTCTCCTTTGGAATTGCTTTTCTACTGTTCTTTTGTGCGGCTTCGCCCGCTTCGGGGCAAAATCCGATTTTCAACGATTCTTTAAGGCGAGCACTTGATAGCCAAGATGCCAGACTTCCGACTTGCGGTGCAACTGCTTCTTATTTTAAGTCCTTTACGGCGAATTCAAATCAAGGAGGATTTACGCCTCTTAGTTCTAGCACCTCTCTTAGTCTTCCGATACCTTCTTCTTTTCAACCAAGTGCTAAAGCACGTTGTGGAAAGTTCGAGCTTTACTATGAAGATCTATTAATTCCGGGTTCAGTTACTGGTTTCGCGGATCCTAATTATGGTCTTGCAAGAAGGAATACTTTTTGCGCCGTGTTGAATTATATTCAAAACGTTTTGAACTTTAATAGAATACCTAGCGGTGCACCCATAAGGATCTTGGTGCAAAGATCATACTCTTGGCAATATCCAGCTCCAACAACTACACGCTTTATTGGGGCAGCAGCAGCCAACACATCCATCATGCCGACGACACCCGTAAATGGTTATGTAAGAGATTATACAGTGTCAGGGGTAAATCCAGCATCAGCTAATGAATATCATGGATTCGTTCTGATAAACTTTGACTATTGGTACTTACCTAATGGAGCAAGACAATATACGCCCTTCTACAATGACACTGCTACTTCAATTCCAAAGTGTAATACGGATTTGTATTCCCTTCTATTGCATGAATGCACCCATTTTATGGGATGGTTTTCTTGGGTGGACTACGGCTCACCAAGCACAATTAGTACCAGTGGTCCATTCAGTTCAATAGATAAATCTATTCATATTGGCAATCCTAATCGCAACTTCAGCAATCCAAATCCTTTACCCTTAACCCCTTTCATAAATAATACTAATAACACCCTCGCCAACCCTTCGTACTTTCCTACAGGAGATATGTGGCTCAATGGAAGTGCTCCTCCAGAAAATGTACCCGTATTTTCAGGATTGCCATATTCTTTCTGGCCACCAACTATAATATGGCCGAGTGTTGACTCGACGGAGATGCATTCCTATGGAAGCCATTTAGACACCGACTGGCCTATTCGCAATCGTGTATCCCCCGGAGTGCAACATTATTTTGTAATGGGGCCATCCCTGCCTGTAGGCATATCAAATAGAACTTATTCAAAACCTGAAATAAAAGCTTTGGGCAATATTCTTGGGTATAGCTATAACACATTGTTCCTTAGCACAAACCCTGCCCCAACCAATAGGATTCCTTATTCTACAAAAATGATTAGCCCTGCCATGAACAATTACTTTCGCATATGGCAGGATAATCACCCAGATAACATTACACCGGACACTATTATCGTGAACAACGGCCAAACATGCGCTATTGATTTAAGTTTGCGGCCAGAATTTATTGACCTTGATGGTGATACAATATACGTGAAGGACAGTAGCTTCATCAATTTTAGGGGATGTGGAATTGGTGGGAATAATCATGCCTCACTCACACTCTCTCAGAACAAGCGAGTAATTAACTACAAGCCCCGACCAAATTTTGTGGGACTTGCTCAATTTGGCTTTACACTCTGGGACGGCAAAGAAAAGGGTACTTTTGTTCTCTTTACTATAAAGGTAAACGCCGGCACCAATGTTTCTCTTCTTGCAAATGGAGAAATGGTGCTAAACGGAGACTTTGAAGAGGGAACAGAAGTAAAACGTTATGGTTACGGCACTGATGAACAGATAGACAACTCCATGGTAGCAGGTGGTACTTATGGGGGTAGGTTTCAAGACATACATTTTTCTGATTCGCACCCGTTGGATTTTCTTTCAAATGGAAATGAAGCAGGAGGCGGGACTTATATAAATCAGACAAGCAAAACTTGTAACAACACAACTACGGTACCCTATACCTATTTTTCTTCCTTCTCTTGTGTACCTGCAATTCCTGGAGCGATCTATGGCGGTGGGGCACCTCCCGTTGAACCGCAGAATGGACAGCGTTATAAATCATTGGCATATAGTCATGGATTTATCCAATTGGTTAAACCTGTTGAGCCTAACGCATACTATGTACTGGAGTTTGATGCTTATACAGACAGTACTAATATTGATACCCCTCTTAGTGGAGTATCTTTTATAACAGCGACATCTGCAGGATTAAGTTCTATTACAACCCGGCAACAATCCGTAAGAATTGCACTTAACCCTATTTACAGCGTTCCATGCTTTGCGCCTGTTCGTTCAGGAACAGGAGTTTGGAAACACTACAAACTTGAATTTCAATATGGCAATGTAGCCCCAGCGGACATATTGGTTTTGCAAGTGAAGTTTGCTGGTACATTCCCCAATTATTATTTTCTCTCTTATGCAGCTATAGACAATGTTTCCCTTAAACGTAAACTGCCGCCCCTTTGTGATACAACAAATGCTGCCGCTGTTTTGCGGGAAGGAATAAATACTCCCTGCGGAAAACTTCTCCCCGCCACCGCTTCCGCCCTCCTTACCTACCTGAACCCCAACAATCCCAGCATCAACACTGTCTCCACCACCACGCCCATCATCATAGAGGGTAAATTCAAAGTAGACCGCGACATTATCTTCAACGGCAGCAACATCCGCTTTGCGAAATCTCCATCGGGCGGAGGTTTTTCCGGTATGGAAGTGGACCCCGGCAGAACCCTGAATATAACCAATTCTACGCTGCAGGCAGGCTGCAACTATATGTGGGACGGCATAAACGCCCTGACCGGAACCGGCGCTGTCACCATCAGCGGCAGTGTCATCCGGGATATGGAACGGGGTGTTATTATAAACGGCAACGTAATAGCCAGCTTCACAAACAACAACCAGTTCCTGAATAATCTGAATAGCATCCAACTGACGCAAAACACGCTCAGCATTCCCCCCACCATCACCGGTAACAACTTCCAGACAACCCCTGCGGGGCTGTTGCCGCCTTTTACAGGTCAAATAGGGTTGGTAGGCATTTCCGCCTATAACTGCCAAAAGCTATACGTTGGGCCGCCAAACGCTACAGGTACCAACGTCAGCAACACCTTTGACAACCTGAAAACGGGTGTAAACATCAACATAGACGGTGGCTTCCTTAATCCAGTAGCTTTAGACTACCGGCTGTTCAACAACAACTTCAATAACATTACGGGCAGCCAATTCGGTATGCCCGTCAGCCCGAGCGGAACAAGAACCGTATATAATGACGCCTTTGGCACAGCTATCTTCGTGAAAAACGCCAACAAGTCCAACAACGCCGCCAGCCTGCTGCAAGTAGACTACGCCAGCGGCAACCCTGCCGGCTTTACGGGCTGCGAAAAGGCGGTTACGGTTTCCAACCTCTCCACCAATGCCAACAATATGAAAGTAAGAGATGGCATCTGGGGAATCTCCATAGGCCAACCGGAAAAAAATAATTATACCCTTCGGAACAACAAATTCACGAACAACTACCGGGGCATTGACATCGTAGGTACGCCTAACATAGCGACAGTAAACAAGGATACTTTCTCTTCCCGCGTTTTGCCCCTTAATGGAAATGGCAGGTTTAACGGTACGCTGATAGGCCCTATTAACGGCGACCCGGTGGGCATCTCGCTGACCAACTTCCTGGCCCTAAACAATAGCTCTATCACGATAGACAGCAACGACCTTACCATCAACTCCGTAGGCGGCACGGGCATTGTGCTGCAAAACGCCGGTAGAGGCGCGCAGGCCAACAGCAATACCATTCGCCTAAGCCCGATGACGGTAGCGAATCCGAACAGCACAAACCCCTTGCTGGGCATTTCCCTGAACGACTGCATGAATACCAAACTGCTGGGAAATAACATAAAGGGAAATACCAGCATGAGTTTCTTGAACCACCCCACCATTAAGCCACAGCGCGATGTAGTGGGAATTTCTATGTCGGCGAGCAAGGGCTTGGAGGTAAAAAACAACTCAATCTCTTTCCTCAAATACGGCTTTTTAGTGGTGGGCGATTGTGGCACCGCCGCTGATGCCGTAGCCGGAAACTGCTTCCTCTACCACCAAAGCGCAATGCTGTTCCGCCAACTGGGAAGCTCCGGGGCTTTTGGTAATATTGGCACGCCAAACAATGACAACAATAACCGCTTCAACGGCACGGTTTACAACCTTGACCCGATAACAGGGCAGCGAATGAAGGTGCATACCGTGATGACGATGGTGGGAAACACAGCGCCTACTATCTTTACCGACCAGTTCACTGTCCCCATTAACCTCAATCAAAGCCAAAGCACCTCTAATATAGCGGGCGGTGCGTATTTCGTAAGGCAACCCAATCCAAGAGCCAATGTTATTCCCGCCTGCAACCTCACACCCGTCCTTACAAGCGTGGGCGGTAATTGGGGGCTGATGTTTTTTGATACATCGGCGGCGTTGGACGTGGCACGGGATTCGGTTATTTACCCTTACTTTCAGGATGTAGCCAAATGGCTGGCGGACAAAGAGCTTTATGAGGTTCTGAGCAACAACCCGGCGGCCCTGTTTTCGCAACCCGAGTTCACCGTTTTCTATGCACAGCAAGACGGCACGGTGATGAAGTATGTCCAGAATACTGATTCCTTTTTGGCCGGTATGGGTGACCCTGCGGTGTGGAGCGATGAAACCGTTTGGGAAGCGTGGTTGGCAGCGGCGCAAGGGGCGAACGGCCAAATTGTTTCTCCTGAGGTTCAGGAGCAAAACGAAGCCTACATCAATGATGCGTATATGCGGTATCTGGAAGGGGGCTTTGATACGCTGAACAATGAAAATGACAGCGCACTTATTGCATCGCTTGCCCTTAGCTGTCCGTTCATTAATGGCAGCGCGGTATACAAAGCGCGGATGCTCTATTCTTATTGGGTTCCGGCAGAGGCCTACTCAGACCTTGAATTGTGCAACTCCGCTGGTTATTACAAAGGCGGCAGAAGCTGGCTGGCGGAACAGAACGAATTGCTCAACAGCTATCAGTTGGGCGGAGATAATGGAAGCGTGGAGTCGGCAGCAATAGAACAGCCGCACAATATTATTATTGCTCCTAATCCCGGAACAGGACTTTTTACTGCTGAAGTGCTGGGCAAAGACCTGAAAGACGGTGTGCTGGAAGTGTACAATTTATTAGGCCAGAAAGTAACATCCATTGCTCTGAAAAGCAGTTCCGTGCAGTTCAATTTGTCGGGCAACGCAGCGGGCGTGTACTATTATCAATGTAAAGAAGCAGGCGTGGTGGTTTCTTCGGGTAAACTCATCCTAAATCCTTAGTATCATGCGAAAACTGTTTTTGATTACCGCTATGCTGGCTGCGGTACAGTGCTGTTATGCACAGGTAAATAATGCTGCAAACTTTGGTAGAGCTTGGGCATTAGGCTGTGGTGCAACCTATAAAGTAGATTTTCAAGGGGGCGTAGCGGTTATATCTATGCAAGATTCCGTCAAGGGCTCGTGTCTTGCGCATGGTCATTCCAATATTTGTGACTCTGCGGGAAATTTGTTGTTGCTGTGCGATGGGATGAACCTCTACAATGCTGCCTTGGATACCCTTGAGGATGGGGGGCGATTGGTAGATTCGGCTTGGTACGCCGACAACTTCGGTTACTCGGTCCAAGCCCAAACGTCTATTATCCTGCCGTTTCAGAACGGGAAATACTATTTGGTGAACAGCTATTTCTCGGATACGCAGTTTGTCTTTTGGCCCCCCAGAAACTACGAAGACCGCTTGGCTTATCATGTAGTGGACATGAACGCCAATGGCGGAGCCGGAAAAGTGGTGCGCCGTAAAGTGCAGATGGTAACACCCGGCACACCGCTTAGTGTGGTGCAGATGACGGCCTGCCGCCATGCCAACGGGCGGGATTGGTGGTTGGTAAAGCAGGGCTTTGACAGCAACGTGGTCTATAAATTTCTGTTTCAGCAAGACACCGTACTCGGCCCCTTCATCCAACGATTCCCCGCGCCCAGATTCACCAATCTTAACCATAATGGACAGTCGTGTTTTACTGCAGACGGAACGCGCTATGCGACTACGTGTAGGGGCGCGGGTAAAGTGTTTGTAGCCGATTTTGACCGCTGTAGCGGAATGCTCACCAATCCGCTCGTCTATAATATGCCGGTTACTTCTATTCATAGCCCTTCTGTCCCTACCTCAACCGAATACTTCTCAGAAAGCTGTCAGTTCTCACCAAACGGGCGCTTTCTGTATGTTGGCCAATTTTACAACGTGCATCAGTTAGATCTACAGGACAATGTGGCTGCTACGCAGTGGGCGCATGTTGCAGGTTTGGATACCACTTTTGATGCCTTTATGAATTACAGTACCATCTATCCGGGGCCGGACGGCAAGCTGTATGTAGGCAACTGGAACGCATTGAGCGGGCAGATGAGCTATTTTGCCACACCCGATGTGAAGGGCGCAGGCTGTGGTTTTACCCCGCGTGGGTTGCGTTTTCCACTTATTTATAACGCGCAGGGTAATCCGTATTACGTCGCAACCGACCCGCCCAACATGCCCAACTACGCGCTGGGCGCTACCAACCCGCCCTGTGGGTTGGGGGTGGAGGAGGTGGTTGCTTCGCCGCAAATCAAGGTTTATCCCAATCCTACAAACGGCATCGTAACCGTAGAAACCGCGCAGGCAAAAGGCAGCGTAGAAGTGTATAATCTGCTGGGGCAGCAGGTTTTGCGGGAAGTGCTAAGCGGTTTTTCCACAACGCTTAACCTTAGCAGGAATGCGGCGGGCGTTTATTATTATCGCTGGGTGGTAGAAGGAAAAGCCGTGCAGAGCGGGAAGCTTGTTTTGGCTCCTTAAAAACCTGTTTTCGGCAATAATCTTTTGTCACCCCGGAACGGGGCCTAAGCGGGCGCAAGCCGACAGGTTCCCGTTCCGGGATGACAAAACCCACCTTCTATAAACCCTTAAAACCTATTTTTTTGGAAACAATGTTCTACACCCAAAAAGAAACAACCCTTTTTGAGCGGCTGCAAAATACCGACTCTATCTTGGCGGGCATGAGCGATTCTGCCGTTTGGAACAACGAAGCCACCTGGGAGCAATGGCTGGCTGCCGCGCAAGGTGCGAACGACCAAATAGTTTCTACAGACGTACAAGAGCAGAACGAAAACCTTATCAACGACGCGTATATGCGGTATTTAGAGGGTGGTTTTGATACGTTGAACAACGACGTGGATAGTGCCATGATTGCTTCGCTGGCCCTTAGCTGTCCATTCATTAATGGCAGTGCGGTGTACAAAGCGCGGATGCTTTATAGCTATTGGGTTCCGGCGGAAGCTTACTCAGACCTTGAACTTTGCAACTCCGCTGGCTACTACAAAGGCGGCAGAAGCTGGCTGGCGGAGCAAAACGAAATACTCAATAGCTATCAGTTGGGTGAAGATGATGGGACGGTTGGAGATGTAGAAGTGGAGCAACCACAGAACATTGTTATTGCGCCAAATCCGGGAACAGGACTCTTTACTGTTGAAGTGCTGGGCAGAGGCCTGAAAGACGGTGTGTTGGAAGTGTATTGTATAACCTGTTAGGCCAAAAAGTGAAGACCGTTGCTCTGAAAGGCAGTTCTGCGCAGTTTAATCTTACGGGCAGCGCGGCGGGTGTGTACTATTACCAATGTCGGGATGCGGGTGTAGTCATCTCTTCGGGTAAGCTTATTCTAAATCCTTAGTATTGCAGCAATGAGAAAGACACTACCGCTGCTGTCAGCACTGCTGTTTTGGGTATTTGCAAATGCAAATGCTCAAAACAGTGCTGCTAATTTTAGAATAAAGTGGGTGAGCGGAGTTGGTGTTGTGTACTTAACCTCCTTCCAAACGAACTCACCATCACACATTTTTTTGGACACCACAACTACAAGCCCTTATTTTGGTGGGGGGCACTCTAACATTTGCGATTCTGCGGGTAATCTGTTATTGTGTTCAGATGGAATGAATTTATACAATGCCCTTTGCGATACGATTCAAGACGGGGGTATGTTGGTGGATTCGGTTTGGTATTATGATGCGCAAGGCACTTCTAACGAAGCCCAAACCTCTATCATTCTACCTTTCCAGAACGGGAAATACTATTTAGTAAACAGCTATTTCTCCGACACACAGTATGTTTATTGGCCCCCCAGAAACTACGAAGACCGTTTGGCCTATCATGTGGTGGACATGAATGCCAATGGCGGGGCCGGAAAGGTGGTGCGCCGCAAAGTGCAAATGGTAACACCCGGCACACCGCTTAGTGTAGTACAGATGACCGCCTGCCGCCACGCCAACGGGCGGGATTGGTGGCTGGTAAAACAAGGCTTTGACAGCAATGTGGTCTATAAATTTCTGTTTCAGCAAGACACCGTGCTTGGCCCCTTCATCCAGCGTTTCCCCGCGCCGAGGTTCACTAACCTCAACCACAACGGCCAGTCTGCTTTCTCCCTTGACGGTACGCGTTATGCGACTACATGTCGGGGAGCGGGAAAAGTATTTGTAGCCGATTTTGACCGGTGCAGCGGGATACTCTTCAATCCGCTGGTCTATAACGTTCCGGTAGCTTCTACTCACAATCCCTTTGATACTACCGTAACTGAGCAATGGTCAGAGAGTTGCCAGTTTTCGCCCAATGGACGTTTTCTTTATGTGGGTCAATACTACAATGTGCATCAGTTAGATTTGCAGGACAATGTAGCGGCTACACAATGGGCACATGTGGCGGGCTTAGACACCACTTTTGATGATTTTATGAAATACAGCAGTATTTACCCGGGGCCGGATGGAAAGCTGTACGTAGGCAATTGGAATGGGTTGAGCGGGCAGATGAGCTATTTTGCCATGCCCGATGTAAAAGGCGCGGGTTGCGGTTTTACACCGCGCGGTTTGCGCTTTCCACTTATTTATAACGCGCAGGGCAATCCTTACTACGCTGTGAGCGACCCGCCCAACATGCCCAATTATGCGCTTGGGGCTACTAATCCGCCCTGTGGGCTGGGGGTGGAGGAAAAGGTAACAGTAGCGCCCCAACTCAAGGTTTATCCCAATCCTACAAACGGCATCATAACCGTAGAAACTGCGCAGGCAAAAGGAAGTGTAGAGGTGTATAATTTGCTGGGGCAGCAGATTTTGCGGGAAGCGCTAAGCAGTTTTTCCACAACGCTCAATTTAAGCGGCCATGCGGCGGGTGTTTATTATTATCGTTGGGTGGTGGAAGGAAAAGCCGTGCAAAGCGGCAAGATCGTTTTGGCTCTTTAGAATCTATGTTCGGTCATAAACTTTTGTCATCCTGAAAGGATCTTGCCGGCTTGCGTCTGGCAAGGCCCCTTCGGGGAGACAAAAGATTTTACGACAAAACCCTTTTTTATGCAACAAAACCCGGCGGCGCTCTTCTCTCAACCCGAGTTCACCGTTTTCTATGCGCAACAAGACGGCACAATCATGAAGTACGTTCAGAATACCGATTCATTCTTGGCAGGCATGAGCGACCCTGCGGTTTGGAGCGACCAAACCACTTGGGAAGTGTGGCTGTCCGCCGCGCAAGGTGCGAACGACCAAATAGTTTCTCCTGATGTACAGGAGCAAAACGAAAACCTCATCAACGACGCGTATATGCGGTATTTAGAGGGCGGTTTTGACACGCTGAACAATGAAACGGACAGTACGCTGATAGCTTCTTTGGCGTTAAGCTGTCCTTTCATCAACGGCAGTGCGGTGTACAAAGCGCGGATGCTTTACAGCTATTGGGTTCCTGCCGAAGCCTGCTCGGACTTGGAATTGTGTAATTCCGCTGGTTATTACAAGGGTGGCAGAAGCTGGTTAGCAGAGCAAAACGAATTGCTCAACAGCTATCAGTTGGGCGGAGACGACGGAAGCGTGGAGTCGGCAGAAATGGAACAACCGCAAAACATTGTTATTGCTCCCAATCCCGGAACAGGACTTTTTACCGTTGAAATAATAGGCAAAGGCCTGAAAGACGGTGTGCTGGAAGTGTACAATTTATTAGGCCAGAAAGTGACATCCGTTGCTCTGAAAAGCAGTTCCGTGCAGTTCAATTTGTCGGGCAACGCAGCGGGCGTGTACTATTATCAATGTAAAGAAGCAGGCGTGGTAGTATCTTCTGGTAAGCTCATCCTCAACCCTTAGTACCATGCGAAAGCTGTTTTTGATTACCGCCATGCTGGCTGCTGTACAGTGTTGTTTTGCGCAGATGAACAGTGCTGCAAACTTCGGCAAACAATGGGCATTAGGCGGAGGGGCAACCTACAAAGTAGATTTTCAGGGGGGCATAGCGGTTACATCTATGCAAGATTCCATCAAAGGCTTGTATTTGTGGCATGGCCATTCCAGTATTTGCGATTCTTCGGGTAACCTACTCTTGCTGTCGGATGGGATGAACCTCTACAATGCATCTTGCGATACCCTTGAGGATGGGGGGCGGTTAGTAGATTCCGCTTGGTATGATGATAATTTTGGTTTCTCGGGCCAAGCGCAAACGTCTATTATTCTGCCTTTCCAGAACGGGAAATACTATCTTGTAAACAGCTATTTCTCCGATACCCAGTATGTTTATTGGCCCCCCAGAAACTACGAAGACCGTTTGGCCTATCACGTAGTGGACATGAAAGCCAATGGCGGAGCGGGAAAAGTGGTGCGCCGCAAAGTGCAAATGGTAACACCCGGTACACCGCTTAGTGTGGTGCAGATGACGGCCTGCCGCCATGCCAACGGGCGGGATTGGTGGCTGGTGAAGCAAGGTTTTGACAGCAATGTAGTGTACAAATTTCTGTTTCAGCAAGACACCGTGCTTGGCCCCTTCATCCAGCGTTTCCCCGCGCCGAGGTTCACTATCTATAACCATGGCGGCCAATCGGCATTCACCGCAGATGGAACGCGCTATGCCACCACCTGCCGGGGAGCGGGAAAAGTGTTTGTGGCTGATTTTGACCGGTGCAGCGGGATACTCTCCAATCCACTTGTTTACGAGGTGCCGGTAGCTTCCATTCATAGTCCTAATGTCCCTACTTCAATGGAGCAATGGTCAGAGAGTTGTCAGTTTTCACCCAGCGGGCAGTTTCTGTATGTAGGACAAGCTTACAACGTCCAGCAGTTGGATTTGCAGGACAATGTAGCAGCTACGCAGTGGGCGCATGTAGCAGGCATAGACACTACTTTTGACGATTTTATGAAATACAGCAGTATTTATCTAGGGCCGGATGGCAAGCTGTACGTAGGCAATTGGAACGCGTTGAGCGGACAGATGAGCTACATTGCCACACCCGATGTAAAAGGTGCAGGTTGTGGGTTTACGCCGCGCGGGCTGCGTTTCCCGCTTATTTATAATGCGCAGGGCAATCCGTATTATGTTGCAACCGACCCGCCGAACATGCCTAACTATGCGCTGGGCGCTACCAACCCGCCGTGTGAGGTTACGGGGGTGGAAGAGGTAGTTGTTTCGCCACAACTAAAAGTGTTTCCCAATCCAACAAACGGTATTATAACAGTGGAAACAGCGCAGCCGAAGGGCAGCATAGAAGTGTATAATTTGCTGGGGCAGCAGGTTTTGCGGGAAGTGCTAAGCAGTTATTCCACAACGCTTAATCTAAGCGGGAACGCAGCGGGCGTTTACTATTACCGCTGGGTGGTGGAAGGAAAGGCGTTGCAAAGCGGGAAGATTGTACTTGCACCTTAGAATCTATTGTCGGACATAAACTTTTGTCATCCCGAAGGGGCCTTGCCGGACGCAAGCCGCTTAGATCCCTTCGGGATGACAAAAGATTTTCCACAAAAAACCTTCTCATGCAACAATCCTTCTACACCCAAAAAGAAACAACCCTTTTTGAGCGGCTGCAAAATACCGACTCTATTCTGGCGGGCATGAGCGATTCTGCCGTTTGGAACAACGAAGCCACCTGGGAGCAATGGCTGGCTGCCGCGCAAGGCGCGAACGGTCAGATTGTTTCCAACGAGGTGCAGGAGCAGAACGAATCCTACATCAATGATGCGTATATGCGTTATCTGGAAGGTGGATTTGATACGCTGAACAATGAAACGGATAGCACCCTGATTGCCTCCCTTGCGCTAAGTTGTCCGTTCGTCAATGGCAGCGCCGTGTACAAGGCTCGGATGCTCTACAGCTATTGGGTTCCTGCGGAGACCTACACCGACCTGGACCTTTGCAATGCTGCGGGCTTGTACAAAGGCGGCAAAAACCCGCTGGCCGAGCAAAACGCGATGCTCAACAGCTTTGTTTTAGGCGAAGACGACGGAAGCGCAGATCAAATAGAAATAGAACCGCAGCAGCAAGGCATCGTTATTTCTCCCAATCCAGGAACAGGCTTGTTTACGGTTGAAGTTGTGGGCAAAGCATTGACAGACGGCACACTGGAAGTGTTCAACCTTTTGGGTCAGAAGGTTCAAACGGTTTCTCTAAAGGGCAGTTCTTCTGTGCAGTTCAACCTCACGGGAAATTCCGCAGGGGTTTACTATTACCAATGCCGGGATGGTGGCGTGGTGGTGTTTTCAGGTAAGCTCATCTTAAACCCGTAAAGCCATGCGAAAGTTATTTCTTGTAGCTGTACTGTTCACCATAACGCAAGCAGTTGCGCAGGTGAACAGTGCGGCTAATTTTGGCAAACAATGGGTGAGCGGCACTGGAGTAGCTTATTTGACTAACTTCCAAACGAATCCACCCTCTTGCACTTTTCTGGATACCACATTGTATGCTCCCGGCTTTTGGCATGGTCACTCTAATATTTGTGACTCTGCGGGTAATCTGCTGTTGTGTTCCAATGGGATGAACCTCTATAATGCAGTTTGCGATACCATTGAAGATGGTGATAGTTTGGTGGATTCTGCCTGGTATGCTGATGCACTGGGGTTTATTACCCTTTCCCAGACATCTATTATCATGCCATTTCAGAACCAGAAGTATTATCTTGTGAACAGCTATTTTTCGGATTCGCTGTTTGCTGGCCTTCCACAGGACTTTATGGATCGTTTAGCGTATCATGTAGTAGATATGAACGCCAACGGTGGCGCGGGAAAGGTGGTACGCCGCAAGGTGCAGATGGTATCATATAATACGAAATTAAGTCGGGTACAGATGATGGCTTGTCGCCACGCCAACGGCAGAGACTGGTGGTTGCTCAAGCAAGGCTTTGATGCCAATGTGGTCTATAAATTCCTGTTTCAGCAGGATACTGTGCTGGGGCCATTTATTCAACGTTTCCCGGCTCCGGGGTTTGGTGGGATAAGCTATGGCGGTCAGTCGTGTTTTACCCTTGACGGTACGCGCTATGCTACTACTTGTCGGGGCGCGGGGAAGGTATTTGTAGCCGATTTTGATAGGTGCAGCGGTGTGTTAAGTAATCCGCTGGTCTATAACGTCCCTATCACTTCTACCCACAATCCCAACGACCCCGCCCGTGAACCGTCCGATGCGGATAAGTGCAGGCGCGGGCGCGACGTTCCGGGTTTCTGAAGTGTGCCGGATAGATGCCTCGGCCAACTATATGCAGCAGGGAAAAGCAAGCGAAGCCATCGTGGGCGTATTGACTACCTGGCAGCGGCGGCCCGGCAGGTTTGATGATGCGCGCTTTAGCCTCGGCGGCGGCGTGTTTTATCGATATGAGGATGCCTTAATTCCGATGGTGCGGGTGCGCTACAATTCTCTCTCGCTGACGGCGGCTTATGACATCAATACTTCTCCTTTAAAAGCGGGAACCAACCTGCGGGGCGGCTATGAAATGAGCCTTGTATTTTCCGGTGTTTTGAGCGGTGCGGGAAAGGATGGGGAGCATGTTTCGTGTCCGGTGTTTTGAGGGAAGATTTCTTTCCAAAAAATTTTTGTCAGTTTTTTGTAAAAACAAAAGTTATTTCTAACTTAGCGTTGCGAAAAGGGATTGTAACAGTTTGTTACAAAGATGTGAGTACATAGAGTAGCTCTTTTAAAAAGCAGGTGTCAGGTCAGTTTGGTTCAGATGGATACAGAACGCAGGTAATTGCCGGTTTCTTTTATAATCCCCCAAACCCCATTTTATGCGACTCTCTTATGCGCGTAAACAATCCCCCCCCCCCTTCGCTTCGGCGCTAACGCTTTTGCTGTTTTTGTGCAGCGTTTTTGCCGCGCGCGGGCAGGCGCCTATTTCCATAACGGCGAGCATAGACCCCGTATGCCGAGACGCTACCGCTCAATACAGTGCCCCGCGAACGAACGGAGTAACGTATGTATGGACGGTTACGACCCAAGGCAACGCCGGCCCGATGACCCTGACGCCGACCACCACCGGCATTCCCGTAAACTGGGTTGCTGCCGGCGCGGCTACGGTAACCGTACAAGGCTTCAACAGCAGTAATGCCCTGACGGAGTTGGGTACACTGAACACAACGGTGCTGCCAAGACCCACACCTTATATCACCCTTGACACACGGGTAGGCTGCCAGAATCTGCAAAGAGATACACCTGTTCCGGAACCCCTCCCCACAGTGCCTGACGAACCGGAAAATTGCATCAAGACCTGCGCGTTTAGCCAAACCACGTTTACGGCGCACGGTGCTGCGGGCAGTACCTACAACTGGAGCGTAACCGGCGGAACGATTGCAGCTACCAGCGGCGCAACCTGCACCGTAAACTGGGGTGCCGCCGGGCCGGGAAGCATCAGCGTTACCGAAACAACAGATAACGGTTGCACCGGCACCAGGACCAACTGTATTGAAGTGATTCCTTCGCCCACAGCGCGCTTTTTTGCCCTGCCCGACAGCAACCGGGGAGGGGTAGAAGTATGCCTCAATCAGGCTATTGTTTTTGTAGACCGCTCTACGGCGGGCAGTGGTTCCCCCATCGTTACCTGGCTTTGGGATTTTGGCGATGGCAACACAACAACCGCTACCAGCGGCGCGCCTATTACCCACAGCTACAACGCAGCGGGCGATTACACGGTGCAGCTTACGGTAATTAACCAATGCAACTGTAGAAGCACTTTTGAGATGCAGGTGCATGTAAACCCCGACCAGGGTGTGGAAATAGCGTGTCCTTCGGTTGTTTGTGAAGGTGCGCGTAACACCTACACTGTCAATGCAAATTGCAGTCAGTATGATTGGTCGGTAGATGGCGGCTCCATTATCGGCAGCCTGAATAGCGCTTCTATTATGGTTGTCTGGAATCAGGTGGACGCCTCCGGCTTCGGCTATGTTTATTTCAACAACAGCGGCAGTTGCGGGGTCGGCTGCCCCAGTATTACGGTTATCAAAGTGCCGGTGATTCAAAAAACCGGAACGATTGACGGGCCTCCTACGGTCTGCGCCAATAAATCGGTGCTCTATCGCCTGCCGCAATGGCCCACAACAACTTTCAACTGGACGGTTTCCGGCAGCACAGGTGCTACGCTTTCCACTACCGACCAGCGAAACGAAATTCTGCTCAACACGGTGGGCGCAGGTACCGTCCTTTTGCATTGCAACTATTACAACACCCTGCTTAAGTGTGGCGGTCAGGCAACAATGACCGTCACCATTTCCGCACCGCCTGTCATCACCGGGCCAGCCAAAGCGTGTACGGGAAATTCTATGCCCGTTACCTACACGGCTTCTGCGCCGGGCGACTGGTCGATGACCACGCCGGGCGGCGGCGCCGTTACCGGCCCATCGGGCGCTACTTCCTGGACGCCCAACTTCACCGTAGCAGGTATTCACCGCATCCGGCTTACCGGCTCTTTTTGTTCGCCGGAGCCGCTGGTGGTAGCGGTAAAAGCCCCGCCTGCCGCGCCTGATAGTTTGCTGGGCCCCGCCTCTGCCTGTACCAATACGCCGGTGCTTTACAGGGCTAAGAACAGCATGTCGGGTGCGTTCTTCACATGGTCGGCAAGCGTTCCTGCCAACACGTCCTTCAACCTGGCTACCGGAAACAGCACCTATGCCACCTTCAGCGGCAGTACATCTAACGTTATCTCTGTGCAGCGCGCGTGGAGCGATTTGCCGGGCTGCATTTCTGCGCCGCTTACCCGCACCATTACCCGCCCGCCGGGTTCGCCTTTTATAACAGGTAAAATAAATCCTTGTACCAACAAATACGAGTCTTACAACGCAGGCGCGTCTTTCACAGATGCGGACTACTATGAGTGGAGTATTGCAAGCCCCGGCATGGGCAGTATTTCTTCTGGTCAGGGAACACCCAACGCGACCATTTTGTGGAACAATGCGGGCGGCAATGCAACGGTTCGGCTGAAAGCCCGCCGCTGCGACAGCCTCTATTTTGCCACGCTTTCGGTTGTGGTTAATGGCGTTCCGGCGGTTACGATTGTTCCGGCTAATGCAACGGTGTGTGCCAATGACCCGGTAGCCTTCAGCGCCACGCCAGCGGACACGGCAGCCATCTACAGTTGGGACTTAGGGCAGAGGCAGATCACCTCCAATACCAGGTTTCCCGTTTATGCCTACACCACCACCGGCTCCGCCAATGTTACCTATCCGGTGTCGGTAACCATTACCAACGTCAATGGTTGCCCCGGCGCAACGGCTACGGTTGCGACCAACATCACGGTGAAACCCGCGCCGGTGGGCAATCTTACACCCGCAGGAAGATACTATTTCTGCGGTGCGGCGAACATCAGCCTGCCTGCACCGCTTACGGCCAACGCGCAACCGGGCTTTGGCGGGCCGGTAACAACCGTGCAATGGTACCAGAATGGTCTGCCGACAACGCCGCCTTCGGGCAGTGCGCAGCCGTCTTTTTCCTACGGCACGGTGTCGCAGTTTGGAGCGTACTACGCGGTGCTGACCGGCAGTAACGGCTGCTCTGTGAGCACCGACCCGACGGAAGTGATGTCGGAATGCGGCACGTGCACGGTAGCCCCCGGCTATACGGTGAGCATTTCCCAAACAGACTCTGGCTGTGGTACAGTGGGGCTGAGTAGTAGTTGGACAGCGGGCGGCAGGAGCCAGTGGTGGAGCGAGCCTTCCGGGCAGTCCTCGGTGAATATTGCCTCCGGCACCAACAGCAGCACGGCCTCCTATACGTTTACCCGACCCGGTGTTTTTACCGTTAGCTCGGTGCTTTGGTTTCCGGCGGCGGGCGGCGGGGGCGATACATGCCTGGCCTCTAAGTCCATACAGGTAACGGTACCGTATCTGGCGAATCTACGGTCTGAGGTTACCTGTGTGGGCAGCGGCTACACCGTAAACCTCTATGACAACTCGCCCTATTACCCGGGAACGCCGATCACATCGTATCAATTGTACCGAAACATTGGCCCGCTGCTGCTGCCGGTAAACACCAGCACGACCCCAACCAACGTGACACAGACGAACATGGCACCGGGGACCTACACCTATACGCTGGTGATTCAAAGGACCGGGTATGCGGCCTGCACCACTACCACCAACCTTCTGCTGCCGCCTATACCCGCCATAACGAGCCTTACGGCTTCGCGGACAACAGCCTGCATCAATGATGCGGTAACGCAGTTTACGCCTACTGTAACGCCTGCCGGTGCTTATTATCATGGCTACCTCTGGGATTTTGGAGACGGAACGGGTAACAAGCAGGAAATCGTCTCTAAAGTTTACAGTGAGTTGGCTCCTCCAACCAAAACGGTTAAACTCACCATTACCAACTCTTACGGCTGTACGGCAACAGATTCTACAACAGTAGTTGTTGTGCCGGATAACTTGAGCGGCAGTGCTCTCAGTACACCTCCATACCCCTGCGACGGGCAGATTGTGAATGTTTATTACGCCCCTGCTCTCGGCTCTACCACGCCCCTTTCCTACACTTGGTATCAGCCGCTGAACAAAACACCGCTTACGGCATCGGGCAGCAGTTTGAACGTGACCGACCCCGGCGGCTTCTTTGTGAAGGTGGAAGATGCCTTCGGCTGTACACACCCCACGAACGTCGCCAAAGTGAACTTCGTGCGCATCCCCACGCCGGTCATTACCGGCGACACCGACCAGTGTGAACAAAAGGCCTTTACCCTGAGCAACAATGCAGGCCCGGGTAACTACACCTACAACTGGTTCCGCAACGGCAGCTTTGTGCAGTCCGGCCCGTCTGCTGAGTGGGTGGAAATTGCCGGGCTTCCTGCCGGAACCTATACCTACACCCTGACGGTGGTTGCTTCCAACGCACCGGCAGGCACCTGCCAGAAGCAAAGTGCGCCGCTTGTGGTTGTGGTGCATGGCCTGCCCGCGCTGCGGATAGACCCGCCTACCTCCATTTCCTGCCAGCCCTACACGCTGGAGCTTTCTGCGAACGCCTCGGTTCCCGGAACCTTCAACTGGAGCAACGGAATGAGTGGCAACCCCATTACGGTGTACGCGGGCGGCGACTACCGTGTCTATTTCACCGATGCCTTCGGCTGTTCCAGCAAGACCGACACACTGATACCGCGCGACCCGAATGCGTATCTGTGGATATTCCCCACCGGCTGCTATGTACTTTGTCCCAAAGACCTGCCGTTCCAGTTGGTCGGCCCGCAGGCGCAGTTTGACTACTGGAGCTGGATGTACAACGGCAACACTGATTTGGACGGCGCCAACAGCTTTGTGGCTCCCTACAGCATTACCCGGGACGGGCTGTACAACCTGTTTCTTAAGAACGACCTCTGCGCTGTAATGAGCGGCGACATGAACGTAAAAATAGACAATTCAGGCTGCGAGAAAACAGACTCTGTGTCCTGCGACATCCCCGTGAGCGTAACGAACGCCTATGGCCGGGTAGAAGACGAAAGCTGCAAATGGTATGTAGAACTTGCTATCAACAACCCCTACGGGATGACGATACCCTACCAAATCAACAGCAGCGTAGGATTTGCGGTTCCGTTCAGCGGTGTGTTGACGGGCGTGGGTACTTTCGGCGGAACGTATCGGATGGTGTTCCCCACCAGCTTTACCGGCGGGGTGGTAACGCTGACCCTAACCTTTGATTTGGGTAAAGGGCAGTATTGCACCAAGCAGGTGCGGTTTAACGTAACGCCCTGCGGAGGCGGCATCCCCTGGGGCAAAATGGCTCCTCCGGGCAGCGGCAAGGATAGCACAATAGCAAACCTCACTGCCGACCAAAGCAATGCCCTTGTGCTGGCTCCTAACCCAGCTACGCAAACAGTATCTATCAGCTACACAAGCACGGGCGACGGCACCGTAGAAGTCTATGACGTATTGGGCCGCAAAGCAGCAGTGCAGACCGTGCGTGCCGGAACAGGCGTCTGGAAGCTGGACGTAGCTTCTTATGTGCCGGGTACTTATCGGGTCATCCTGCGCAACGGCGAAGGCAGGGTTGTGCTCCACCAAGCCTTGTCGGTTCAGCACTAAGCCCCTCTCCTTTTGTCATCCCGGAACGGGAACTTGCCGGACAGGAGCCACACAGACCCCGTGCCGGGGTGACAAAAGATTTTCTAAAAGCCCTCTTTCCTAATGAAAAAGACCCTTTTTCTTTTCCTGCTTCTTCTCCTTACCCTCACCACCCATGCCCAATCGTGGCAATGGGCCAAGCGGGGCGGCAGCACCAGCAGTTCCGCCAATAACGACATAGAGACCGTGGTGGAGATGACCGCTGACCGCGAAGGCAACACCTACGTCATTGGCCGCACCAACAAGTATGGGGCCGATGTGGACGGACACAGCCTGGGAACGCTCTTTGGCGACGGCTGCATGGTGGTCGCTTCCTTTGACTGCAACGGCGGCTACCGGTGGGCTAAGCCGATTGGCGCTATTTCGTCTTGGCAGCCCAAAGCCATTGCAGTGGATACGCTGGGCGGTGTTTATTTTTCCGGGACATTTATCTCTGTTTCTGCGAACAGTACCGGACTCTTTAGTATTGGTAGCGACACGACCTTCAGTACTACCTGGAAGAGTGTGGTGCTGATAAAATTAGACACGGCGGGCAACTATCAATGGGCGCGGCTGCCGCAGTCCGATACGGTTACCCAGTACTCTTACAACCGCACCGGCAATGTGAGCATAGACGTAGAGCCAAATGGCACAGTGCATATGCTGAACCAGCTTGGCCCCGGTGCGTATGCGAATGGTGGAGCCGTAATAACCTCCCAAGACCTCTACATCATGAAATACGACCGGCAGGGGCAATTTCTCACCAACTTTAAGCCGCAGCTAAGTTCTATTGGATATGCGGGTGGTTATGGTATCCGCATGGCATATAACTACCAATTAGGTCGCTACTATTTCACCGGTATGGATAGCGCGGGTAAGGTATCATTCAACGGAACTCCTAACCGCGCCGCTTTTTATATTGCCTCTTATACTTCCACAGGAACTTTGCAATGGGTAAAACAGAACGCGCTACCTTTTACGCTCATCAATAAGGCGGATTATGACAGTTCCGGCAATCTCTATCTCAGCGGCACTACTTACCCGGGAGACACGTTCCAAAACTATGTCTTCACCAATCCACTCACAACAACCCCCCATGGTTTTCCTTTTGCAATGAAACTGGATGAGAACGGAGCTATTCAGTGGGTCAAGAAGGGGCAAGTCATCAATGCTGGCATTGGTTCTGCCGGTTCTGTTTACTCCAAAGGCGTAGTGGCCGTTTGTGGAGCATATCCCGGGTATTTAGCCTTTGATAATTTCAAAGTAGATGTTCCAATGAACACCCTCAGTGACGGCTATTTGGTTCGTTTGGATGCGGCTACCGGAGCCGCCCTTGGCTTAGACTCCGCTAAGAGTGCCTTCGGCTATGCCGATGATATTAATAATGTCGCCGCTGACGCTAAAAGCAACTTTTATGTGGGCGGCAACATGGGAGACCAACTGTCCTTCGGCTCCTATTCCGTTACCAGCATAGGCTGGACTTCCAACTGGTTTGTAGCTAAATACGGCTCGCCCAACTGCGGTTGTATTTCCACACCGCTGCCGCCCACTTTCACCGCTGCTGTTCCCCTTTCGGGCGGGCCGGCCTCCTTTTCCTTTACCAGTTCTACAGCGGGCATAGACTCCGTCGTGTGGCTTTTCGGCGACGGGCAGCGGCAGGTGGTTACCTCCAACTTCACGGCACCGGTTTCGCACAGCTATGCCGCCGCAAATAGCTATGCGGTGTGCGTGTTAATCTTTACCCCCTGCGGCAGCAGCCACAAATGTCAGTGGGTTCATTGTGGCTGCGCCATGCCGCCGCCCCCGCCCACCTTTACCGCTACGGCACCGCTTTCGGGCGGGCCGGCCTCCTTTTCCTTTACCAGTTCTACAGCGGGCATAGACTCCCTGGTGTGGCTTTTCGGCGACGGGCAAAGGCAGGTGGTTATCGCCAACTTCACCGCGCCGGTTTCGCACAGCTATGCCGCCGCAGACAGCTATAACGTATGCGTTGAAATCTTTACACCCTGCGGCAGTAACCACGCCTGCCGGTGGCTACAGATAGCGATGAGCGTAGAAGACGCACTGGTGCAAAAAAGCGTGCTTTCCCTTGCACCCAACCCGGCGACGCAAACGGTTCAAATCGGCTACCGCGCCTTAACTAACAGCAGTTTGGAAATCTACGACGTACTGGGCCGTCAAATCGCTTCCAAAGCCTTACCCGCCAGTACAGATAGCTGGAATGTGGACGTATCGGCCTATGAACCGGGCATCTATCAGGTTGTCCTGCGCAGCAGCGACGGTAAAGCCGTGCTGCACAAAGCATTATCCGTTCAGCGATAGCTTCTCTAATTAGTCTAATTGGGACATAATCTTTTTGTCATCCCCGAAGGGGATCTGCAGATAATGCCTCGCTGGAAATGCATTGTTCACAATCTTCATTCGGGGATGACAAAAGATTTTCCCCGAACAGTTTTTCTTTAAATCTTTTAACCCGCTTTTCTCCCGTCACCCCTCTCCGCCCGGAGAGGGACTGGGGGTGAGGCTGAATCTCATGAAAAACACTCTTCTCCTCCTCGCCGCATTTCTCCTTTCCCTCTCTACCAACGCCCAAAGCTGGCAGTGGGCCAAGCGCGGTGGTACCACCAGCACCTCTATCAACAACAACTATGAAGAGGTGTATGACATGACAACCGACAAATGGGGTAATGTGTATGTGGTCGCCCTGACTAATGCCACCGACATTGACATTGACGGGCATCTGCTGCCCGACGGAAATGGTTTTGACAATGTGGTGGTAGCTTCCTGGGACTGCAATGGAGCCTATCGCTGGGCTAAGTTCATTGGCTCCACCGAAGGATGGAAACCTAACGTCCTACGCACAGATACGCTCGGCGGGTTGTATCTGACAGGACACATGAGTTCGACCAATCCGGGGACATTGGGGAGCGCAGGCTATTTCAGCATTGGGGTCGACACCAATTTTGGCTATACCAATAAATGTATAACACTTATTAAGCTGGATAGTGCCGGGAATTATCAATGGGCGCGCTTACCACAGGCCGATACGGTAAATCCATTTAGCTATTCTACCACTGGTGTAATAGATATGGATGTAGAGCCGGATGGCACAATACATTGGCTAACGGTCTTACCACCGGGAGCCTTTGCTAACGGGCAGTTTGTCATCGGGCAACCTACAGGGGTATTGCCTTTTGATTTGTATATGCTGCGCTATGACCGGTTTGGCAACTACCAAAGCCTGATGAAACCACAAATACAACCGCTAACCAATTTAAGCCTCAACAGTATTTTTTTTCGATACAATAGTAAAAGGAAAGTGTACCATTTTGGAGGTACAAGTAACCTTTTTACACGTAATTCCATAACCTTTGGCGGGATTATGCCTAAAGGAAGCTACTATGTAACGGCCTATTCCCAAACAGGAAATATGCTTTGGTTCCGAGAAGGAACAGACACCTTCGGGAGTGTAGGCTCTCGTCCATGCTACGATGAGCAGGGCAATGTTTATATCGCCGGCGGCAATCTTCCGGGCGATACCTTTCAGGGTTACGTATTCACCAACAATAGCAGTTACAGTACCTTTCCTTTCTGGATTAAGTTGGATTCCAATGGAAGCCTTGTCAAGATATTTAATGGCAAAACATCAACAACGACAAACGCATTTGCATCTGTTGCCTATTCCGAAGGCGTGTTAGGGGGTTTAGGAGACTATTCCGGTCCTGTTACTTTTGACAATCTTCACCTCCTTAACTTTTACAATAGCACTGGTAGAGATATTTTTATGACGCGCTTTGATGCTGCAACAGGCGCCCTATTAAGTCTGGATTCTGCTAAAAGCTCGTTGAGTACGGAGGACTATTCTTCGGCCATGACCGCTGACAACAAAGGCAATTTTTATGTGGGTGGTAGAGTACTGTATGATCTTTCATTTGACTCCAACACCATTTATAGTATCGGTGGTACTTCCGATTGGTTTGTCGCCAAATACGGCGCCCCCAACTGCGGCTGCACCAACACCCCGCCTCCGCCTACCTTCTCCGCCGCTATCCCCCTCTCCGGTGGCTCGGCTTCCTTCGCCCTCACCAGCCCCACCACCGGCATAGACTCGGTAGCGTGGATTTTCGGTGATGGGCAGCGGCAAGTAGTAACATCTAATTTTACCCAACCCATTTCCCACAGCTACGCCGCCGCAGACAGCTACGGCGTCTGTGTAGAAATCTTCACGCCCTGCGGCAGCAGCCACAAATGTCAGTGGGTACAGGTAGCTATGAGCGTGGAAGACGCCGTAGCAGGCGGGGATATGTTCACGCTTATGCCCAATCCCGCTTCGCAGATGGTGCAAATAAGCTATCGCACCATGTCCAGCAGCAGCTTGGAAATCTACGATGTGCTGGGCCGCCGCATCGCTTCTCAAAAAGTACAAGGAGGTATAAACAGCTGGAATGTGGACATATCTGGCTACGCGCCAGGTGTCTATCAAGTGGTCTTGCGCAGCAGCGAAGGAAAAACCGTATTACACAAAGCCTTGTCCATTCAGCGGTAGTCACGCTTCTTACGGACAGCGACTTTTGTCACCCCGGAACGGGGTCTTAGCAGACAGGAGCCGACAAGTTCCCCTTCGGGGATGACAAAAGATTACCGATACCCATTAAGACCGGAGAAGAAAGACTGCGTAAGGAAAACAAAAAAGGGACTGCCCATTCAAGCAGTCCCTTTTTTAATCCCCGGCAATTCTTCTAAGCCGTAATCGTCGCCATCACCGTCGCACTCCACGGCCCGGCTTGTCCGCGTGTGTTTATCCAGCGAAAGATGTAGTATACCACTTTGTTCGCATCCGCCCCGTCAAAAGTGGCGATGTAAGGCGAAGCGGTATCTGTAGCCATGTACTTATAACCCTTCGGGTCGGCAGGGGCTGATGCCCCTCCAATGGCATACCAAATCTCGCAGCCCATCACGCCTTTGGGCTTGCCTTTCGCGTTGGGAGTGGCTTCGTCGGCGAAAAAAATGGTGTGCTGCAGGCGGTTAGTCGTGTTCACCACTGCCACCGGACGCGTGGTCGGCACGGGGTTGGGCGTGCCCTTAGCGCGCTCCGGCAGGTTCAGCGTGTTGCGGTCGGTGGGGTTCAGCAGCGAACCGGAAAGACCGTCGAAGGTGTCGCGCAGCAAGTCGCTTAAGATCGCCTTTGCGGCCTTTCGGTCTGCGGTGTCGCTTTTGGTGCGGGTGGCCAGGTTAGAAGTTTTGTTGAAGGCCGACGTGTAGGTATTCAGTGCGGTGGTAAGCGCCGCTTGCCGGGCGGCGGTGATGCCAAAGCGCGTAGCGTTGGCAATGAGGTAAGCCACCGCTATTTTGACGAAGCCGAAATAAAGAGCTTCTTGACGTGGGAAGGTGCCCATAAAATAAATTGGTTTTTTAAAAAGGAGAAACAGAAAAAACAAGTGGAATCTTGTTTGCGGAAGCCTTTCCCGCAAGTGCGGAAGCCTTTCCGCATTCTTGGGAGGTCTTTCCCAATGATTGGGAAGCCTTTCCGCGTTCTTAGGAAGCCTTCCCCGAAAGTGCGGAAAGGCTTCCGCGTCTTTGGGAAGTCTTTCCCAATCGTTGGAACGTCTTTCCCAGTTGTTGGGACGTCTTTCCCAATCGTTGGGACGTCTTTCCCGAAAGCGCGAAAGCCTTTCCGGGCGGCGGTTTTGCGTACTGCTGGGTGGATGCGTGGACTTTCATATCTGGAAGCGAATGTGCTTGCAGATAGGAAAACGCCGCAGGCTTCCATTTTCGTATGGAGGCCAAAAGTTAAACTTTATTCAAAGCAGCGAGCATTCTTGCTTCCCCCTCCGCTTCCCATTGGGTTGCTCCGCTTATTGGGGTTTAGAGGCCCTATCTGGAAATCCGGCAGGAACGGGGGGGGATTGGGGGGCAGTCACAATCTTTTGTCACTCCCAGAGAGAACATGTGCGGACAGGAACCGGCCAGCCCCTTTGGGATAACAAAGGTTTTTAACCCCACCTCTGCGCCTCTGCGAGAAATCCGTTGCAGATACAGCGGCATCTACCTCAACTCCAGCACCACCCTTTCCTGCGCCCCGGAAACCGTAAACGCGGCTTCCGAGAAACGCGGCGCACGAAACCGGCTGCGGACTTTATTGCTGAATCCATACGGCTCTGCGGGCACGCCAAAAAAGTTTTTTGTCAGTTCCCCATTCGCGTCGGCGTCGTAAAAAGCGCCGATGGCATAGGTGCCTTTCGGAAGCTCAATCGCCGTTTGCGCGACGCCGTTTTTCACCGGAATTTTCAACGCCTGCACGGCGGCTTTGGGCTGGTCGGGAAAGCCTTTTTCGCTGCGGAAAACAGTAAGGTACACCAGCCCGTTTCCGGAAGGCGTGTTGGTGGTGATGGTGAGCCGGGAATGACTTTCAGACGGCGCGTTTTCCGCACCGAAAGCAGCGGATGCGACCAGGAGCAGCGGGAACCAAAAGCGTTTCATAGGCGTGGAGTACGCAAAGATGAGCCGCGCTTTCTTAAAGGCTGGCACGGTGTTTTATCCCTTCCCGTTAAATTCCCCAAAACCTCTTTTAAAAAACACACCTCATGAAACTCCGCAACAAACAGTACCTGACCCGCAAAAAAGCCCTCCGCAATTTCTTCAACTTCACCGATTTGCGCTCCATGCTCAAAGCCGGACTGGCTCTCTCCCGCAGCCACATTGTGAAGCGCGACATTCATGTTACGCTGAGCCAACTGAATCAGCGTTTCGCGAGCTAAGGATTTTTTCTTCTCTTTCGGAAAACTTCCTCAGAAATCCGGCAGCCTTTTAGAACAAAAAGGTCGCCGGATTTTTTTATGGAGTGTTCTATCCATGCCGCGCCGCAAAAAAACCAAAAATTCACCCGAAAGCCCAGACGTCCTTCTCTTGGAAGAAGGCGCGTTGTGTCCGCTCTGCGAGCGCCCGCTGGCTGCACCCGCTAACAAACACCACCTGATTCCATTAAGCCGCGGCGGGAGAGGAACCACAACGGTTTTGATGCACAAAATCTGCCACGATAAAATTCACTCCGTCCTGACGGAAGCAGAAATCAAGCGCAGCTACTTCACCATTGAAGCCTTGCAACAGCAGGAAGAAATCGCGGCTTTTATCCGCTGGGTCAGCAGCCGCCCGCCGGAGTTTTACGACAAGTCGGCACGCCGCAAACGCTGAGAAAGAAAGTTGGCTTGAGGTCTACGCTACAAATGCCCGGCGCTACCGCACCGGGTTCTCACGCATTGCAGCCCATGGAGGTCAGTACCCGGTGCGGTAGCGCCGGGCATACAAAAGCACTCGACGATTCCACACGCCGCAAACGCGGAAGGGCAAAGCGCCTAAATTTGCGCCTTCTTCCCAAAAATCCTCCCCATGTCCAGCCCCGCCTTTTACAGCCGCATCCAAACCGAACTCGCCGAAATTGAAAGTGCCGGTCTTTTCAAAAAAGAGCGCGTCATCGCTTCCGAGCAAGGCCCCGAAATCACCGTGAACGGCAAGCGCGTCCTGAACTTCTGCGCCAACAATTACCTCGGCCTTTCCTCGCACCCCAAAGTGTTGGAAGCCGCCCGGCAAACGCTGGACACGCGCGGCTATGGCCTTTCCTCCGTGCGCTTTATCTGCGGCACGCAGGACATCCATAAAGAACTGGAAGAAAAGCTGTCCACCTTTCTCGGCACGGACGACACGATTCTCTACGTAGCTTGTTTTGACGCCAACGGCGGTGTGTTTGAGCCCTTGATTGGCGAAGAAGACGTCATTATCTCCGACGAGTTGAACCACGCGTCTATCATCGACGGCGTGCGTCTTTGTAAGGCTGTCCGCGCACGTTACAAGCACAACGACCTTACCGATTTGGAAGCGCAGCTACAAGCACACGCCGACAAGCGCACGCGGATGATTGTAACGGATTCGGTATTCTCGATGGACGGCACGATTGCGCAACTGGATAAAATCTGCGACCTCGCCGATAAGTACGACGCGCTGGTGATGATTGACGAAAGCCATTCCTCCGGCTTTATGGGCGCGACGGGACGCGGCGTACATGAGCGTTGCGGCGTAATGGGGCGCATTGACATCATTACCGGAACGCTGGGCAAAGCACTGGGCGGCGCGTCGGGCGGATTCACTTCGGGGAAGAAAGAGATTGTGCAGATGCTGCGGCAGCGGAGCCGTCCGTATCTGTTCTCCAACACGGTTGCGCCGGTGGTGGTGGGCGCGTCTATCGCTGTATTGGATTTGATTTCGGAGAGCACGGCACTGCGCGACAAGCTGGAAGAGAACACGCTGTACTTCCGCGAAAAAATGACGGTAGCCGGTTTTGACATCAAGCCGGGCGAACACCCGATTGTGCCGATCATGCTTTACGAAGCCACGGTAGCGCAGGAAATGGCCGCGCGCTTGTTGGATGAAGGCGTGTACGTCATTGGCTTTTTCTTCCCCGTCGTGCCGAAAGGAAAAGCCCGCATTCGGGTACAGATTTCTGCCGGTCACGAGCGCGAACATCTCGATCACGCCATCGCCGCATTCACGAAAGTGGGCCGGGAGATGGGGGTGATTAAGTAGCGACCTGTATGGGTGTATCATTTGGAGGTTAAAGTGTCCTGAGTTGAGTGCGTGGGGATTAAAAAAGGGGAGAATAGCATAGCAGCGGGCATCCATTTACCAAATCCGGTAATGCTAACCTTTTAAGACAAGAACATCCATCTAAACCCTGGTTCACTCCTTGAAACAACCCATCCGTTTCGGCTCCGCACAGGTACAGTTTTTCGCCGGAGGAAACGCACAACAACTCCGCCAAGAAGCGCCGCCCCAAACCACAATTCTCCTTACCGACGAAAACGTCTTCAGGCTCCACGCACCGCTGTTTGAAAGCTACCGGACGATTGTAGTTCCGGCGGGGGAAAAAGCAAAAAGCTTAGAGACGCTGGCCTATGTGGCGGAGGAATGTTTGCGGCTTGGTGCCGACCGGCAAACGCTGCTGCTCGGCGTAGGCGGCGGCGTAGTCACCGACCTCACGGGCTTTGTTGCTTCCGTCTTTATGCGCGGGATTCCCTTCGCCTTTGCGCCCACCACTTTGCTGGCAATGGTGGATGCCGCTTGGGGCGGAAAAAACGGTATCAATTTCGGCGAGGTAAAGAATGTGTTGGGCGTTATCCGGCAGCCGCAGTTTGTGATGCACCTGCCCGAAACACTCGCTACCCTGCCCGATGCCGAATGGGCTAGTGGCTTCGCGGAAATCATCAAATACGGCTGCATCTGCGCCCCGGAAATACTGTCTTTTTTAGAAGCTCACGACCTGCATTTCTTCCAACAAAATCCGGCAGCTACCGCGTCGCTGTCAGCGCAGTGCGTAGAACATAAAAGCCGTTTTGTACAAGCCGACGAACACGAAACCGGCATCCGCCGCTACCTCAATTTTGGGCACACGCTGGGCCACGCCATGGAGCGGCAATGTGATGTTTCACACGGCGCAGCGGTTGGGCTTGGAATGCTGTTTGCCGCGCGGATTTCGGCGCAGCTTGTGGGTCTTTCTCCCCAAATGGAAACGCGTATAGAAGCTCTGCTTCAACGCTATAATTTGCCCATCCGCCAAACGCTGGATGTGGACCAAACCTTGCAGGTGATGCAGGGCGATAAAAAACGTGAAACCGGCGGCGTGCGCTTTGTGTTGCTATCCGCTCCGGGCGCAGCATTAACGCAGATACTTTCTTTGGAGAAAATTCGTTTCTTTATTCAAAAAGATACCCGATGGACGTAACTGTTTTCCCGGCCCAACTGCAAGGCCGCTTGCACGCGCCGCCTTCCAAAAGCGATTTTCAGCGCGCCTGTGCGGCGGCGTTGCTCCATGACGGCAAAACCACCATCCACAACCCCGGAAACTCCGCCGATGACCATGCAGCTCTGGAAATGGCAATGGACTTGGGCCTTCGTATTCTGGCGCAAGAAAAAGACTTTTTACAAGTAGAGAGCACCGGAAAAATCCTTCCCCGTACCAAGGCCGTTCTCTGCGGCGAAAGCGGACTGGCTGCACGGCTTTTTATTCCTATTGCTGCCCTGAGCGGAGAAGAAATTTCCTTTAGTGGAAACGGCTCTTTACTTCAGCGCCCGTTGCATTTCTACTACAAAGTGCTCCCCAAATTGGGCGTAAAAGTGGAAGGCAATGGCGCGACGCTTCCTGTCAGCGTTAAAGGCCCATTGCGTCCGCGCCCGCTCACCGTGGACGGCAGCGTTTCTTCCCAGTTCCTCAGCGGACTGCTTTTTGCTTTTTCTGCTGCGGTGGAAACGCCCCTTATTCTGGAAGTAGAGAACGCCGTTTCGCAGCCTTATCTGGATATGTCGGTGGCTACTTTGCAGGCATTCGGCAAAGCCGTCTGGCCGGTAGCTGAAGGTTATCAGATTGCACCCCCAAATGTCTTTCCGGAGGAAATTAATTACACCATCGCCGGCGACTGGAGCAGCGCCGCCGTGTGGTTAATAGCTGCGGCTTTGGGCGCAGAAATTTCCGTGTCGGGGCTTTCCCCCAAGAGCCTTCAGGCGGATGAAGCACTGGTAGAAATTCTGCGGCAGACAGGCATGGCTGTTTTTTGGGAAGAAGAAAATTTAGTGGTAGAAGGAACACCGCAAAAAGGCTTTTCCGCCGACCTTACGCACATGCCCGACCTCTTTCCGGTGCTGGCGGTGCTGGCCCTTTCCGCGCCCGGCGAAAGCCACATTTCCGGGCTTCACCGGTTGCGCCACAAGGAAAGTGACCGGCTTCTGTCGGTGACGGAAATGCTGCAACAAGGCGGAATTTCTTTCTCCATTTCAGACGATGAAATCCGCATTCCCGGCGGGCAGATTTTCCAAGCTTGTACGGTTTCTTCCTACAACGACCACCGTCTTGTAATGGCCGCGACGCTCGCTGCGCTACGCGCCGACGGGCCGGTAATTATTTCCGGGGCAGAAGCAGTGAAAAAGTCTTATCCCGTCTTTTTTGAAGACCTGAAAACACTGGGCGGCGCGTTTGATTTGGGCGCAGTGTAGCTTCGTCGGGTGAACACTTTCGGTCGGATTTTTCGGGTGCATATTTTCGGCGAAAGCCACGGCCCGGCAGTGGGCATTACGCTGGATGGCGTGCCCGCCGGAATCCTTCTTTCCGAAGCCGGTTTTGAGCCGGATATGGCGCGTCGTCGCCCCGGTGCGGCAGGTACCACGGCGCGCGTAGAGGCTGATGTTCCGCAATTCCTTTCCGGCGTTTACAACGGACATACAACAGGCGCGCCGCTCACGATTCTTTTCCCCAACCAGAACACACGTAGCGAAGACTACGAACACCTGCGCGACACGCCCCGCCCCGGCCACGCCGACTTTGTGCTCCACCAAAAATGGAAGGGCTTTAACGACCCGCGCGGCGGCGGCCATTCCTCCGGCAGACTTACGACGGCGTTGGTAGCAGCGGGTGTGGTAGCGAAGAGAATCCTCGCTTCTATTCGCATAGAAGCCAGACTGGTTGAGGCAGGTGGCGACGCGGATATTGAGCGCGCCTTGCAGAAAGCAATTGCGCAACAGGACAGCATCGGTGGCATTGTTCAATGCCACGTTTCCGGCGTTCCGGTTGGCTGGGGAAGTCCTTTTTTTGATTCTCTGGAATCTACGATTGCGCACGTGGTTTTTTCCATCCCGGCCATAAAAGGTATTGCTTTTGGAGCCGGTTTTGAGGCGACAAAAATGACCGGCAGCCAACACAACGACGCGATTGCAGACGCCGACGGCAGAACGATTACCAACCACGCAGGCGGCATCAACGGCGGGCTTTCCAACGGCAATGAAATCTTCTTTCAGGTCGCCGTGAAGCCTACTTCCAGTACGCCCGCGCCGCAACAAAGCTGGAGCCACAAAGAAGGCAAAATGGTTCCGCTCGCGGTGCGGGGCCGCCATGATTTGTGCATCGCGCTGCGTGTGCCGGTGGTGGTGGAAGCAGCGGCGGCAATTGCGCTGGCGGATGCTTTTTTAGATGGAAAGCAGTTTTGAAAAATAGAAGACCTTGAGCGACGAAGGTATCCTAACGCGTCTTCCTTAATCCGAATTTCCCCACGTAAAAATGTACAGCACGCCATCAATCTCCACCGGCACATACGCTTCCCACCAAAACCGGCCATAAGGTGCGTTTACGTTGTGGGGAATCTCTAGCCATGCGCCGGTAACCTTTCGCAGGTAATCCCGGATTTCCAATAACACACTACGTGGCGATTCTGGCCCCCACAGGCTACCCATTCTTTCCCAACCAAAAGCATTTTCCAATGCTTCTGTATTTATCGGAAAAATCAGCAATACTACCCTGGAGGTGGACGAGCGTGCAAGTGGTTCCACCTGTCATAAGCACGAGGTTGCGCCCGGCTTTGTCAAGGAAAAGAAGTACCCCATTTCCGTTGGAATTCAATTGGTCATCTTCGTAAAAGAAAGGTGCGCCTGCCGCTTTCTCTTCGGAGTTTCCGGCCATAAAATCGTTCTAGGCTGTGTTGTCAGTTTTTGTAGAATGTATAAACGCGAAAACGAAATGTCCGATTTTAAAAACTAAATGTCCATTTTTCAGCGGAATTAAAACCGCTTTCAAACGTCTTTTAAAAGTAAAAAGCCCGGCTATTCTGCTGGGCTTTTGCTTTGATAAAGGTCTGATTTGCTCTTCTGTTTCATACTCCAAAAGTAGGCATTCACGCCCGTACCTTCGCACCGCGACTCACACTTTATTACCCGAAAACCCTCAACCATTGGCCTCCCTTCCTGGAAGGCTGCTGGGCGAGGGCTTTCAGTAGCCCTACGGTTTTCGGGCCGTGTGAGTCGCATCCCGTCCGCACCTTCCTTTACTACAAAAGCCCGGCAACTCGCCGGGCTTTTTACTTTCTCTAAATCGCATAATTCGCGGTCAGCACTTCCACCTTCTTTTTGTCCGTCCGCGTGCCACCAGCAGCCAGGGTATTTTGTACAATCTCCTTCTGATGCCAGCCGTGCCGTTGCGCGTATTCGGTTAGCTCTGGATAGGGAAAGCTGCTTAAAAGAAACTTCCCTTCCAGCGTGGTATTCCCTTCCAGCAGTTCCAGAAAATGCGCCATTGTATAGCCCTTGTAATGCCCTAAACATGTCCCCGGATACGGCGGGTCTTGATAGTGGAAAGCGTCCGCGCAGTCGCGGCTTTTGATGACCTGAAGCGCGTCGTTGTTTTCCACTTGCACGCGCAGCAGACGGTCGCGGTAAGCCTCCCGGAAGGCATCTATCTTGTTTCGTGTACTCTTTTCGCAGGTGTCTTTTTTCCGGCAATAAGCCCACCCCGACAGAATCTTGCTACTAAAGCTCATGTTCGTCTGAATCCACACCGCCCATGCCCTTTGCACTTCTGAAAACAGATGCGGGTAAGTGTAAATCACGCCCGCATCGCGGTGTAGTTCCCGGCTGTGTAACGTTTCTTCCACCATCTGCTGAAGCTCCGGGAAACGGCTTTGCAGCACCCTGTAAAAGTTCACGATTTCCCCGTTTGCATCGTTTACCACTTCCACCGGCGAAGGGTCTTTTGCCCAGAAGATTGCACCGCCACCGACGAATGCTTCCGTATAAAGCCGGTGCGCTGGAATCAGCGGAAGAATGGTACTGACCAGCTTTTGTTTACCGCCATAATACGATATGGGGGTCTTGAGCCTTGCTCTCATTTATTGGTTTTTGGAAAAGGTTTCTTTTAAAAGAATTGCCTCCCTTCCCGCAACCGTTGCTCTTATTGCAACACAGAGCTTCCCACCACGCTGATGTTTCCCACTGCGTTGGTGCTGTCTTCCCGTTCCGGTGCAAAGACAATCAGGAAATCGTCCGGCGAATACACCGTGAACTCATGCAGCGCTTTCCAGCCGTTCATCAGTTCTTTGTTCCTTACCTGTATTTCAACGTCGCCTGCACTGTTTGACGTGGCCATCAATGTAAACGTGCAACCCGCGCCGGTTACATCAGCGTAGGTGCAATGCGCCACCAGCGTTTCAAAAGGCGCAAGCTGAAGAACCGCTCTATTGTCCGTCAGCTCACTCACGACCAGCGCCAACTCCACATTTTGCGCATCACCGGGTTCTGAAATACAACCACCACCCCATACCCGCTCCGCCGCGCGTCGCGTCCGGCTCAGCATCCCACCCGCCTGCGAAGAATCATGCGTGGCTGCCGTCCCGGTTCCAAACGCAGAAGGGCCGTTATCTCCACTGGCCGTTACGTTGTAGCCTGCCGCAAAAGCGCCGGAACTTGCGCTGTAATTCAGTCCCTCAGGCGAGATATTACGGTAGCCGCCAGAATAGTACGGAATGCCTTCTCCAGGGCCGTTTACATCCGACTCCTGCACATGCACTACACTGTCCACCAAGTCCGCAAAATCCTGCGCACTCGGTTTTTTTCCTGCTGAAAACAACGCCTTCAGCGCGGCCCTTAGTTTGATAGCCATTAGTCCATTGGGTATGAAGTGTGAAAACGAAGCGTGTAGCCGGTGATGCTGGAAACCGGAGGCTTCACCAGCCCGATTTGCAGCATAAAAGGCTGGTTGTTTGCCTGCCGCCAAATATGCATGGATTGCGCGCGAATGGCCGGGTCATCCGGTTTTGTGATGCCGTGATAGTCGCACATTGCCGGAAAAGACAGGTTTGCCGTAGGGGAAATATTAGCTGGCAGCGCCGCGACGATTATATAGCGCACAGGCGGGGCCGAAATGCTTTGCGCATTCACCACCACCAACTCGCCGCGCAGATGAATCATGCGCGTCAGGAAGTTGCGTCGAACCTCAATATTGAAAGCGCCAAAACCATAGGTAGAAAAGGTGTTTGACAGTGAACGCCAGGAATCCTGCGCCGCCGCCCGCTGTCCGGCGATGCTTTCCAACCTCGGCAACACCTGTACATCGTTTGCAATCAGTGTGCCACCCACCGGGCCGCCCAGAATCGCCCAGCGCGTTACCTCCAACACATTGTAGGTCTGTGAATTTTGGAAAACCGCTTGCTGTCGGGTTTCCACCAAATACAATTTGTGCGCATTTACGCCAGCAGCAGAAGACGTTCTAAACGGAAGCACTTCGCCGTTATACAACAGCCAGCCGTCCGAAAAAATGTCGCCGCCGTCATCCACGCAACCGCTCAAAATCATTAGCGACGGGTACGTGCCATCATCCTGAAGCGCAGGCCATTTCAGTACCTCGGCCAGCGCCTTCTGGTTAAAGTCCAGCACGTCGGTATCCAAAGGAAACCCGCCCGTCTGCGTAAAATCTGTGTAGTTCATTGCTTAGTAATTTAAAGTGATAAACTTGGAAGAAGGAATGCGGTATTTGTTCACCAGCGCCCGCATCCGCGCCGCGTCGTAAGTCAAGGCCACCGGTACAAACACCACAAAGCCACGGCTCAGAATCTCCGGTTGGGTATAGACGTAACGCGTCAAATTCACTTGCACCGCCGTTTCCGAACGCCTGTAAACAAAAACCGGCTGCGCCTCCGCCCTGCGCCGCAACCAAAGCGGGTCAGCCGGGAAAGCATCCTGGATATAAATCCGCCTTTGCACAGGGTCAAAAACATCGTTCAGTGTCCCTTCCAACCGGCACACCTGCCCGTTGCGTTTTAGCTCCCGTTGGTCTTCCGCGCGCTTTACTGCCAGCACCTGGCGCAACAGTTCCATCTGCATCGCCACCGCGTCCACCCACACCCGCAACCGGGGCATTTGCAGCACAGCCGGAACCATCTGCCGGGCCAGCCGGATCAGGTCGGTATTAAAGAGGCTCATGTGGAAGGAATTGAAGGGTTAAATCAGCCGGAGCAATGCGCAGCCAGCCCGCATCCGGCAGGTACTGCGCATCCACCGCCGCCCAAGCCAGCGCACCATAGCGCGCTGCAATCGCGTTCACATCCGGTATTACCACGCCGTCCACCGCCTGCAACGCATCCACCAGTTTTTCCCGCACAAAAAGCCCGGAAAAGGGCATCCCGGTTTGTAGGAAATCGCGCACTGCATTTTGCACCGGCGTCGCGTCCGTGCCGTCCAGCCGTGCGCCCGCAACATCCAGAATCAGCGGGTCGTAATACACCGTCATGTCCAACTTCAGACTGTCCGCCGCGTTGCTCTCGCAATACACCTTCACGCCCGCGTCTTTTATCCGTTGCACGTAGGTATTCAGCGCCGAGAGCTGCGCCGCTGTCAGCGGCACCAGGTCGCCGTTCGCTTCCCCTGCCACCTTCAATCGTAGCCCCTTTGGCACTTCTATTGCCGCCGCATATTTCACCACCTTCTGCGCCGCTACCTGCGCCGCCGTCAGGCCCGTGTTGTCATACACATCATCGTCCGGCAGCAGGTTGCCGCCAAACTGAAAAAGCAGCGCCTTCCACACATACCAGCGCAGCGTGTGTGCCTTCATGGCCAGCAGCGCCGCATCCACATCCACCCGGTGCTGGTCAAACATCTTCTGCAACACCCAGGCGCAAAACGCAAAAACATCAAACAGGATGCTTTCCAAAGAAACCGCCGAAAATTCGTCCGCAAACGTCTTTCCCGGCACGAGTTGGTATTGCGCAACAACGTCCGGCGACGCTATAAAGCGGTCGGTCATGTCCTTTTTGATTTGTGCTATCGTCTGCGCCATTGTGTCCGTTATGAAATGATAAAGTCAAACCCGATTTCCCACGCCCCTATCCCTTCCGCCAGCCAATCGCTGCCTGTGGAAAGCGTCGCGCTGCTGATGCCGTTGGCCTTGTAGAAAGCCGCTACCGGATTCTGTGGCCATTGGGGCACTATCACGTCCGTCCCGGCCACCAGCGCATCGGTAAGCGCCAGACCGTTCAACGCCGCCACGTCCCAAGCCGCTTCCAACGCGCCGCATTCCGCCAGCGCCACATCCAGTGCCGTCTGTCCCTGTTGTGCCTTAGTAGTTCGCATCAATCGTAAGCTTTTGAGAAAGAGAGAAAGAAACAGACGCCACCCGCTGGCTGTCCGCTTCCATTTGCAGCTTTATTTTTCTGCGCCAAAGCGCGAAATCCGTCGTCATCAGCACGTCCGAAATCCCCACGCCCACCGTTGGAGCCAGCTTCAGCGCACCGGGGCGCAGCATCAGTATCAGCGCCTGATTCTGATAAAGCGTATTGCCAACCTGAAGCCCGGAAACAATCTGTCCGGCAGCGCCTCGTTGTGGCACTACTATCAGCTCCATGTTGTCGTTAAGAAGGATTCCTTTGCCGCGCATAGTGTCAAATGATTTTACCGATTGCCGATGTCGAGCCTGCACCTGCCGGGGTTGCCACCGCCAGCCCGATAGGCAAGTCACCGCTTTTTACAAACTTCTCAAAAGCATTCGCCAGCGCGCCCGCCAAATCGCTTTTAGAATCGCTGTTGCGGCTTTCCATGTCGGTCAGCGCCGTCATAATATCCGCCTTCAATCCGGGTGTATCTAAAGGCATTTTGTGTTAGTTGAAAAGGGTTTTAAAGGATGTTTCAAACTGCTGTAAAGCGGCTTCCGTATCGGGCAAAATGCCCGCGCTCGGCCCGGCAGGTGTGTTCACTTTCAGGCCCCGGATAATGGCCACCAAATCCGCGAAAAGCTGCATCGCGCTGGTGCTGCTGTTGGCCACCTTCACCTTCCCGCTTTTGCCGTCTATCACCAGCTTCAAATCCCCGAAAGCGTATTCCGCCTCCTCGGCCATGTCCACCACCAGCACACACAAATCTTCCACCGTTCCCGTCAGGCTTCCCACCAGCACATTGCTTCCCTTTTTAGGATAAAGCAGCGCCTTTTCCGCCGCCCCGGCCAGGGTGGGCCGAAGCCGCACCCCTTCCAGCTCCAAACCGCCCGCCACCTTCACGGTACACGTCTCCGCTTCCACGGCCATTACCTCGCACACCAGCAGCGGCACGGGCATCGCCGGGAAAAGCGCCGCCATGCTCTGGCGCAGCTTTGCGTATTTATCCGCCACGTTGCCCTCCCACTTTTAAGCCGAGTTGCACCTTCCTTTCCCCGCCGTTTTGGGAGAAAGAAGTCGTTACGGCGGTAACGTAATAACTGCCGTCCTTGTACGGAAAATCTTCGTCCACCACTTCGGCAGAATAGCCCGGCGCAACTGCCGGAATCAGCCAGGTTGTAATGCTGCCTTCATAGCCGTCCGACATGCGCTTCAGGTACTCCGTTTTCGCCGTCGCCGCCGCGCTTCCCGCGTCCATCGTGCCGCGCTTCAGCGTAATGCTGTCGCCGCCCGTGGTTCCAAATTGCGCCTTCACCACCTTGCCGTCCGCGCCGATGCGCTCCACCGTTACTTCTAATTTCTTATCCTGCGCCGTCACATACTTCAGATCGGCGCTTTCTATGTTTTGCTGGAAAGAGTAGCGGACTTCACCGTGCGGCTCAATGTAGGGCGGATGAATATTAAGCTGCCATTTCTTCGCGTCCGCCAGCCACTTCAGGTAGATATTCCCGCCCGTTTCTTCCTGAAGCTTTTTCAGCACATCGTAGCCCGTCGCCTGGTGAATCACAAACTTGTCGTAGGTGATGCCCGTGCTTTCATTCAACACCGCGTCGATGCCCGTTCCGTCTATCAGGTACTGCGCAATGGCCTTCACCGTTGCAGTCTTAAACTGCTTATCCTTCACCGCTTTCCGCATCAGGAAAAGCGCGTCTTCACACACCAGCACAATGCTGTCGCCGTCGCTGTCTATCCGCAACAGAAAGCCGTTAAATTCTTCTTCCAGCTTCCTGTTGTAGCCCAGCCGCACCAGCACCTTATCCCCGCGCTTCACCTTCATTTGCGGCGCTGCTTTGCTTCCGGCCTGTGGCTGTCCGTCCGGCGCAAATGCCTTTTTATAAGTTGCTCCCGGCAGCGTAATCGTACACGTATCGGCCAGCAAATCCACACTGCTATGAACCTCGCAGCTTTCCAAAAGCGCAAGCTGATAATCGCCTATCGTTATCTGCCAGTCGAGGTTAAAATACATAGTTCGCAGGGTCTTTCTACTTGATACTTGATACTTGCTACTTGATACTTTCTACTTTTTGAGCGGAATAAACAAATCCCAATCGCTGTCGCTAAAGGCGCTGATGCTGTACGTCTGATTTTCTTCGCCCTTGCTGAAAGGAAACTCATACTTCTCCACCACCATCCGCGCGATGCCCATCGTTTCAAAAAGCGGGCAAATCACGTCAATCGTGTCGCGCGCTTCCAGCAGTGCACGCAGCCGGGCCACGTCTTCTTTGGGGTAGGAAATACTTTCTTTCCGGGTAAGCAGCCCTTCAATGCTGATGTTGTAATCGTCCGCACTCCAACGCTCTTTTATCGTCCCTTTCAGGCGGTCGCCATTCGCCGAAGCTTTGGCCACCGTGCGCCGCGTTATCTGGTTCCCGCCGCTCACCGAAATCAGCGGCTCGGTCGGCAACAGCCAAAAGTCATCGCTGCTGCCGGTAAGCTTCAGGCGCAGCGGGAAATACATCGGCGTGCCAAAAAGCGAAACAAAAGTTTCGTCCGTCCGCTCCCTGTCCACCGGCTCCATGCCAGGATGCGGTTGGGGCGGGAAAACCACATCAAAGCGGTTCGGCAGAAATGCCAGTGCCCGCGGGTCAAAAAGGTTCGCCATTACACGCCGCTCATGCTCCCGGCCATAGCAAATACACGGGTCATTTCATCCAGAATCATCGCCTTCAGGTTCTCTATTCCACCGGCCACATTTCCGCCCTCTATCACCAGCTTTTCAATCTGCTTCCCAATGTGTACGTTAATCGTTGTGTTGCGCGTGCCGCCCGTTGCTATCGCTTCGTTGGTTTTAGCGTGCTTCTTTTTATCTCCTCCACCTCCGGCCCCGCCACCGCCGCCCTTTCCCGGCAACGCTATCGCTCCCGGCGCTCCCGGCGTGGTATTGACAGCGGCTTTCACGCCCAGCATCCCGGAAATTCCGGCCAGCGGCCCCGCCATCGCATTGGCCATTTGCGAAGCCGCCGCCGTTACCGCTGCAATGCCCGCCAGCAGCCCGTCCGCTATCATCTGCGCAGCGTTCGCGCCCATCTCATAATACTTCGGCAGTACGCTTTGCATCGTCGCCTCCGGGTCAATCGCTTTCGCTATCGCAAGCTGTGTTTCCGCGCCATTGCTCAACTGATTCACAAACGCATCCTTCAGGCTCAATCCGCCCAAATCGCCCACTTGCACGCCGTTCTTCGCCGCCTCCGAAAGTGCCTCGCCCCGGAAGTCCGCCACACCGTCTTCATATCCCTGCGCCATGCCGTCCGCCATTGCCTTGCCGTCTTCATAAAACGCCTTTGCATTGCTCACGCCAGTGATGTCCATCAAAGCCTGCTTCGCCGTATCCGCCGCTTCCGAAAAATCCCCGGAAAACACTTGCACCAGCGTCTCCCCAATCCCCCACAGCCCCTTCATCAGGTTCACAATAGGCCCAATGGTCAGGTCGTAAAGGATGTTCATAAATCCTTTAAGTCCTTCCCACGCCGCAAACACGAATCCCCGGAACGTCTCAAAATGATTGTAGGCGTAAATCACACCCGCCACCAGCGCCGCCACAGCAGCTATAACCAGGAAAATAGGATTGCCCAGCAGCGTTGTATTGAAAGCCGCTTGCACCACCGTTGCCCGCGTTGTCGCCCCGCTCGCAATATCCGTGGAAGCTGCATTCAGCGCATTGGCAATCGTGTTGATGCCCAGCGCCTTGCCCACCAGCCCAAAGGCCGGCCACAGGTTCGTCAGGTCGCGCGTTGCATCGCCCAACACACCCGCATAGCCCAGCCAGCCGTTCGTGCCGTTGAAAAGCGAAATCTTCAAATCATCCACCTGCGCCTGAAGCCGCTTTGCTTTTTCTGCCGGGCTTTCCATGATAATGGCCGCCTGCTCCGTCGCCGTCGCCGTTCCGGTAACGGCTTCCGTGTATTGTTTCAACAGGTCGCCATTCTGTAACAGCGCCAGTGCCGCATTGCTGTTTTCCTTCCCGAAAAGCTTTGTCACCAGCGCACTGTCATTCAGGATAGGCGTAAGCTGCGAAAGCCGCGCTGCCAACGGCAGGCTTTTGTCGCTCATCTTGTCAATATTCACGCCCACCGCTGCCAGTTCCGCCTTCACTTCTTTCGGCAAAAAACGGCCTTCCGAAAGCGTCGCCAGTACATTCCGAAGCGCCACGCCCCTTCCGCGCCTTTCTTCCCGCTTTTGTCCAGAACCTGAATGGCCGCATTCGTTTCTTCAAAGCTCACGCCCGCCGCCGAAGCCGCCATGCCCGCCTGTTCCAGCGCGCTTTTTACTTGTGGTAATTCTGCCGAGCCTTCCTTCGCGCCCGCCGCCATCACGTTCATCATCTGCGCCATCACCTTGCTGGCCGCTATCGGGTCTTTCGTGCTAACGCCATATTGGTTCATGGCCGTCGTCAGCAATTCCGTTGCCGCCACGCTATCGCCGCCCAGCAGCTTGCTGGTCGTAGCCACGCTTTCGCCCATCGCCTTCAGCGCCGCTGGCGTCTGCGCAATCTCCGGCGAAAGCTGCGAAAGGATAAGCTTGTAGCTCTCAATATTGTCCACCGCCGAGCCGCCAAACTGCAAAGCCGTCTCCCGCGCATAACCGCCTATTTCTTCCAGCTTCGCACCCGCCACGCCGGTGATAGCTTGCAGGTCATACAAGTTGTTAGATACTGCCGCGCCCGGCCCCGAAAGGTCTTTCAACCCGTCCGCCACGCCGTTAATCTGCTGCACGGCAGCATTAAAATTCAGCGCACTCATCCGGCGCTGAATATTGTTCACGCCCGCATCAATCCGCGCCACACCGGCCCAATACCGGAAACGGCAGCAGTTACCTGCTGGCCGTTCACCGAGAAATTGATGCCAAAATTGACTTGCTGATTCATTGCTTTTCTGTGGCTCTATTTGCCGGATTCTTTCCTGCGAATCCACTCCAACAGTCTCACTTGTACCGCCCATTCTTCATCGCTCAGGCTGTCCGGGTCGGCGATGTGTAGATAGTAGCGCAGAAAGGCGTTTTGTATAGACAGCCAATCGCGCTCTTCATCCACTTCAACAGCCTTTAGAGTTCCGATACTTCACCGGCCTTCACTTGCACCAGCCTACCCAACTGGCCCTGTATGCCGAAGAAAAGGGCATCGTCTGTCTGAATCACCATAGAGCCACCGAGCCAGCAGCTTTTCAGGATATACTCGTTGGAGCGGATCGGGTTGTTTTGCATTTGCGTCGCATACGCCACCTCGTTGCGGTTCGGCGGGCGCAGATACCCCATGTGGCCGTCCACCACCGCCTTGAAAATCTTGCCGTACTTCGCCTTCCACGCTGCAATCTGTTCGGCTGTTACCTCGCCAATCAGCGGCTTTGTAGTTTCTTCGGCCTGCGCGCCGTTGCCTTCGTTTTGCGGCAATTCCGCGTTTTGCAATTCGTTGTTTTCCATTGGGAAGGTGAAGTTTTTTGAAAAAGGTTTTCGCCCCAAAAGCCCGCCTTGTCGGGGCGGGCTTTTTTTGGAAAACAGGGAAGCGGCTGTGTGCTATACCTGATTGTAAATGCGCAGGCCAATGAACGGAATCTTCACGTCCATGTGCTTATCCCCCTGCTTCATCTCCTTTTCGCTTTTCGTGAAGGCAATGCCCTCAATCCGGTCATTTACCTGGCTAATAGCCGTTCCGTCGCCATAGCTCACCAGCGCCGTGATGCCTTTCAGGTTTAGAATGCTGCCGCCACCGGCTACAATAAGCGATTCCAGTTCTGTTTGCGTACACGTGATTTCACCTTCCACTTTCACGTTGCCGCTTTGAACGCTGTGGCCGTGCCGACCTTTCGCATACAGCACATCGCGCTCAATTGATTCGGAGTATTTGATGCCCCGGATGCCGGTGATATCCGTGCCGTTCAGGAGCAGTTGCAAGTCCGCAAATTCATACTCGCGGTTGTTGATTGTAAAAGCCATGATGCTTTGAGAATTGTAGGGGTTGAGAGATAGGCCGAAGCCCGGAAAAATGCCTTACGCGCTTACCACCTGAAAGCCCAGATACACGTCAATAAAGCGCGGATACCCGAAAGGCCGGATGCGCAGGCGGACGCTCATCTGGCTGGTGGAAAGAAGCGGCTGCGCCGGATTGATGTAGCATTCCACACCCTTGTCGCGTGGGTCTGTTACATCCGCGCTCAATTCGCCGCGCACCGTCATTCCCGTAGCAATGGCGTTTTCCACATCCGCTTCCCACGCCTTCGCCATTGCGGGTTGAAGCTGGCCGCTTGCTGTTACCGGAACCGGCGTCAGCAGCTTGTTCAGCATCGTATCGTAGGCAATACGGAACGCCTTGTCAATCGTGCGCCGCGCTGTAATGAAGTTGTAATCGTCGGTCGGTAACGTCGCCAGCGGATCGTCCACAAAAAAGTAACCGCTTCGGCCCACGTGCGTGCGGAAGGTGATGTAACCCTTCGCGTGTACGCTGTCCCAATCGGCGCGCTCCACCGCAACGCCATTCAGGAACGCGCCCGCCGTATTCAGCGAACCGAAAGCAGGCGCAGCAATTTTTTGAGGCAACGGCAACCGCGCAAGACGGCCACCAACCAACCCAACAGCCGCGTTTGGAGAGGCCGCGTTGCTGCTGCCGATCATAATGCCCACCCGGTTATCCGAGCCGGTCGTCAGGTCTGTCAGGCTCACCGGGTTGCCGTTGTAGGCATAGCCGTCAATGATCACAAATAGCGGCGCATACAGGCTACTGGTGGCCCACAGCGCCAGCGCCTGCGCTTTGGTGCGCGCCGTAGGCACATCGTTATCAAGGCCATTCGCAATAGTAGGCACATAGCCCACTGCCGGAGTGCGCGTTACAAAAAGCGCGCGCAGCCGTCCGTTTGCAGCACTAATCAGCGCCTTGCCATTGGTAGCAATCGTTACGTCCACCATGTCGCTCATTTTCACGGTGTCCACAAAGCCCATAATCCACACCTCCGTACCCGCGCCCGCCTCGGCGTAAAACTCGCTTACGACTTTGTAAAGCGCCGGGTTGTTACCAGCCGTAACGCCCAGCGGCACAAGGCTGTCCAACGAGCGCAACACGTAAGCTGTATTCAGCGCAAACGTACCGGCCACCGTTGCCGCCGTGCAAAGAATGCCAAAAACGCCGTCTGCATCAGCTATTACCTGGCCGAGCGCGCCGCTTTCAAAATAGATTTTAATCCGGGGAGTATTCATGGGGAAAAGGAAAGGCTTTTTGCCGCCAAACCCCGCCTTTATCAAAGGCGGGGCGGGCAGACCTTACACGTTCGTCGTGGCCGTCTTATGCGGTTCAGGATTTTGCTGTGCGGGACTTACATCCTTGCGGAAGGCCACCATTCGGGTATTCTATTCTTTAGCTTTCGCTGCTGCCTTTTCGGCTTTCTTTGCGGCGGCTTTTTCTGCTTTCTCTGCTGCTTTAGATGCCGTCAGCTCCACCGGCGCTTCTTCCGGCACATCGGTCGTCATCGGCTTTTCCACCGTTACCACGGTTCCCATCTTCGCGTTCACGTCCACCGTTCCGGGGTCAATCACTTTGCCGGTGTCTTCGTCCACTACCTGCGGCGCAGCTACGGGGCTGGTGGATGTTTCGCCAACGCCGGGAGAAATCACCGTTCCATCTTGCTCTGCCACCACCGGCGCAATAGCATCCACGCCTTTTGTTGGAACAGTAACAGTTGCAGTTTGTACAACTTCTTTAGCCATTTCGTCGGATGCTTCCGGGCGCGCAATCCGCACCACCGTTTTGTTGTCCAGGTTCCGCGCGTGCGCCTTCGCTGCATGGTCTTCGTGAAACAGGTTTTCGTCCGCCGTTTCAAAAACTTCGTTGCTCTTTGGATGCGTGTCGAAGTAATACTTCTGGTGCTCTTTCATTTTGAAAAAAGGGGGTTTAAAAGAAGGTGAAAAAGGAAGGGATTGTTACGCCAAAAGAGCCTCGTAACGAATAATGATGGCAGCGTGCGCGCGGGCCAGTTCATCACGCTTTTGCAGATAGGCCGCTACGTCTTTCTCGTTGCTGATAAAGCACAGTTCCACCAGGCAAATGATACCTTCCTCGCGCATCAGGCCGAGGCGTCCGCGATGGCTGTCAGCTTCACCCATAACGCCGCGATTGCGCACGCACAGCACGGCAGCCGTGCTATCAGAAAGCTCTTTCGCAAAAGCACGGTCGAGGCGGTCAGCTTCTGTTTCAATCAGCGCCGTTGTGCCGGTGGCCGTGGCCGTCTCCGCCGCATCAAAGTGGTATTCAATCACCACATCACCGGCCCGCGTCTGAATCCGGGCCAAATATTGGGCGAGGGTTTCTTCGTCTGAATCCTTCGTATAACGGGCTTTCAGGCGGTCAAGCTCTTTACAGACCCGGTCGCGGAAGTCAATCGTAAGGTCGCCTTCTTTGTAGCCGTTGCCCACTACGCCGGGATCTTGCTTAACCTTCGTGCTTTTGCTGTTGTGGCCAGCAGAAATGTAAATCATGGCAGATTAAAAGCGGATGAAATTGTAAGACAATCCAACCCCCAGATAAGGCCATGTCGGCGGCAATGCAAACGGCGCGGACGGGTCAAACGTGAAGCCATACCCCGCCTGAATACCAATCCCAAACTTTCGCGGGCGCGGCTCCGGCAGCGTAAAGCGCCGCGCCGCGTTTATCGTTACGCGCGGGTCGGGCGAAAAAACATCGTTGTAATAACGCTTATCCCCCAGCAGCCACGGCCTGTTCCAGTAGCGCGCGTGCGTCAGTTCCACATCATACGCCAGGCTGTCAATCTGGTTGCTGTCCGCGTCGTACACAATACGCAACCACCGGTCCCGGTATTCCTGCTTTTTTGGATTCGCTACCGTCGCCTTTAGCTGTATGTTTTCTGCCAAAAGCGTCGCGTTTGTGCGGCTCACTTCGTCCACCTGCTTCACGCTCACGGCCAAAGCCGCCGCCACGCTATCCAGATACGCTTTGCCCACCGCCGTCTGTTTTTCCGCTGTTTTGCGCGTGCGCACCTGCTCAGCTACCAGCGCGTGCCGAGTGCTGTCTTTAGCAACGTAACGGCCCACAATCACCTGCGCCGGTTGTGCGGGTGCGGCTGTCGCCACCGGCACATATTGGGTTTCAGGTTTGAAATCCTGCGCCGCACGCCATTGAAAGAAATTACCAAAGAGGCTGATGCCCAGCAGCAGTACACAAACGGCAGTGAAAAGAGAAATACGCATGGCGTAAGGGTGTTGAAAAAAAGGAATTAAGAGCGTCGGAGAAGTTTGTTTACAGAAGGCGCGGTGCGGGCGCGGAAGCTGCTATCGGTTTCCTGCTGGTCGCTTTTCAACTGGTTGTTTTCGCGTCGCAGAAAAAGAAGCTCCTCATAGAGCCGCAGGCGGTCGTGAGATTCGGCGGCAGCTTTGTCATTACACTCCTTCAAATCGCGCTTTGCAATACGCCCTTCTGTTATCCAGCCACCTGCCGTTATCAGCAGCAAGCCTATCAAAAGCGAAATAATCACCGCCCACGGCTTCTTCTGTATCTCGCTGGTAGGGTAAGGTTTTGGAAGCCGCACGGCACTTGCTTTAAAAAAGAAAAGTCAGCCCCGGAACTCCCGATTTCACCGGGGCCGACTTTTTTAGGAAGAAACCGAAGGGAATAAACTACGCGGCCAGGATAGCGCCGATGTACTTGTTTTGCAGCGGCATATTGATGTAATAGTGCCGGTACGCGATGCGGTTTGTCTGCGTGTCCGGGTCGTCAATTGCGCGTTTGAAGTACTGCTTTGTGATGCCGGTTTTCTTGCCGATGTTGCCCGTCCAGAAAGCCACCGAAGCATTCACAGCACCCGCAGGCAGAGCAGCGTCAAACGCAACCTTCGCCCCCCCGGTGGTGTACTTCGGTGATACCACATACTGATACATTTCAAAGCCCGCAAGCACCGGAGCCGGGTCGCCGGTTTTAAAATTCATCAGTTGCTGCGCGTTCACCCCGCCAGCGTTTGCCAGGTCGGCCCAATGCTCCGCACACAGCACCAAACGCCGTCCGTCCGCCGGGCACTCCATATTGTCAAAGGCCAGCTTCAGCGCGATCAGGTCGCCATAGGTCAGGGTTTTCCGGCCCGCCACTACCGCCCCCGTAGGTATCAGCACCGGCGTATCCGATGTGTTGGATGCCGGGGCCATCGCGTGAAGCGCCTTTTTGTACTTCTTGCTGGTAATCGCCACTACGTGCGAGCGAGTTGCCGTATCAATCCGGTTATAGCTCGCGCCAATCACCTGGTCATCCGTTAGCGTCGTCACCTTCGTTTGAAGCTTATCCAGCGTCAGCAGCGACTCGGTGTCGCTGTAGGCCTGCACCGGAATCGGATACGTCGTGTTGTTCACCAACACGTCCACAGCAAACGTGGAAATCGGCACGTGAATCGTGTTGGATTCACTCATGTCGCCCATGTTGTTCACTTGCAGCTCCCCGTCAATTTCGGGGATGCCGTCCAGCCACGGCGCTACGTTTTGAGTGGTAATGCGCTCCCGGACGCGGGACGACCAGATTTCAGGAAAATTAGCGGGCATAAAAAGTCTTTTTGGAAAAGGTTTTTGGGGGAAATGAAAGCAGTTTTAAAGCCTGTTGAAAGCGTCTTTACAGGGCTATTCAACAATCTTTTTGTAGCCTGCCGGATTGCTGGCTTTAAAGGCCAACTGCTGCTCGGTTGTAAGCTTCTGGAAGTCTTCCATCGTCTTCACTTCCGTAGCGCCGCCTGCCGGGCTGGTCACCTGATCGGACAGCGTGATTTTGGCCGGAAGCTTCGCCAGGGTGGCGATACACAAGTCCATGTTTGTGGTTGCAAGCGCTTCATAGTGCGGGCGCTCCGTTTCCAGAATCTGGCCGCTCAAAACCGCACGGTCGAGCATTCCTTTTGAAACCGCTTTTTGCGTTTCGGAAAGCTGCTTTTCCAGCTTTTCCTTTTCCGCCTTCAGGGTGGCGTTTTCGGTTTTAGCTGCCGTCAGGTCGGTTGCCATTGTTTCAATGCCCCGCGCGGCGGCGGCCTCATCGCCCTCATCCAAAGGCTTTGTAAAGCCCATCAGCTGAAGCGCGGTAAAAGAAAGCAAGAGTTTTTTCATTGCTGGTTTTGGGGTGTCTGTTTTAGAAAAAGAAGGGTTTGTGTTGTTGGGGGAAAGCGCGGAAAGCGAAAGCTTCACCGCTTCTTCCGTCATCAGGCTGCCGTCCGCCGCATACAGGCGCAGGGCATTTGCATTGCCCGGAACGGCCACGATAGAGGCCTCGCCTACTTCGCACTTCATCAGGTCATAGCTGCCGTCTGGCTGGCGCTCCATGTTGGCCGGGTCAAAAGAGATGCCCAGCGAACAGCCCCGAATCATGCCGCGTTCCACCTTGCCTTGTATTCTTTTGGCGCGGTCATCTTCCACATCAAAGTCATCGTCCGCCTTCAGGAAAGCGCCTTCTACCCGAATGTTTTTCCAACGCCCCAGCACCGCGTCCGTACTGTTTTGATGGTCATCCAGCATCACCGGGTTTGCTTTGAATCGCGCGAGGTCAATGCCTGCATTACGGATACGGAAACCGTAGCAGTTTACTACATTCTCATCATTCAGTACGAACGTGGCCATTTGCTTTCTTCGGGGGTCGTGAGGGCAAAAATGGCAGTCCTGCAAAGCAGGGGGAAATAAGTGTGCAAACCTTGCGCAGAAATTTAAAGAAGCACCGCAGTGGCAGGCAGTTTTGCCCAATGGCAACAGGGAAAACAGGCACAAAAGGGGTGAAAAAGGCCGCTGCCCCGGTACGAAAAAAGGCCGGTCAAAAAAGCGCAGACGGCAACCGGGAATACGCCTTCATGCTTTTTCTGCAAAAGCTGCCACAAGGCGAAATCTCCACCCGTTGCGGTGTTTCCCAACAAACAATTACCAACTGGAAACAGGCCGATAATTGGGAAGCAAAACGCGCTTCCCGCAACATCAGCATCGACACGCTGATGGTAACCGCGTTGCAGAAAATAAACGAGATGCTGGAAAGCGGCAACTTAAACGCCGATGCTTTCTCCAAAGCCGTCGCGGGCCTCAAATCCCTCAAAGTGCGCAACACCGTGGATGATGAAATCAACTGCTTTCTCGACTTCCAAAACTTCCTGATGGAGCGCCGCCACACAGACGGCGTGGATGAAGGCTTCATCAAAACACTGGTAAAATTTCAGGACGCTTTCGTAAAACACCGCCTCGGCAATGTTTAAAAACAAGGTCAATAAGGAACTGGAACAACGCTGGCGGGATAGAATCCAGTGGATTCAAAGCACCAATTTTTCCCTGCGCGAAAACGAGCAAACGAAAGCCATCCGCATCGCCCGCGCACGCCGCGATTATGCCTTCTTCGTCTCGCATTATTTCCTGCACCTGGCTTCCAAACCCTGCGCCAAATTCCAGATAGAAGCGGCGCAGATAATCAAGCTAAACGGCAACATCCGGGCGCTTTTGGAGTGGGCGCGCGGTCACGCCAAAAGTTCCCATGCTTCGCTGCTGATTCCGTTGTGGTTGTATTTCCAGGAAGTGCCGGAAATCCACTTCATGGTGCTGGTTTCCAAAAGCCAGGATATGGCCATTCGCCTGCTGTCCGATATCCAGGCCGAGTTACAATACAACGAAATCCTTACCCGCGACTTCGGCCATCAGGTAGGCGCAGGCACGTGGGCGGAAGGAGAATTTATCACCAAAAGCGGGGCCATGTTTGTAGCCCTGGGTCGAGGGCAATCGCCGCGCGGTTTGAAGAACCGGGGCAAGCGCCCGGACTACATTGTTATCGACGATATCGACGACGACGAACTGGTGCGCAATCCGCGCCGCGTGAAGGAAGTTTTGGAGTGGATTCTGACGGCGCTTTTCGGCACAATGGAAGGCGGGCGTGGCCGCTTTGTTTTCATCGGTAACCGCATCGCCAAAGAAAGCGTTCTTTCCCGTTTTGCGGAGTTAGAAGGCATCTATCAGCGGCGTGTAAACATGCTGGACGAGCGCGGAAAGCCCTCATGGAGCGAGAACTATACCCTTGCCGAAGTGGATTCCATCCGGCAGCTTATCGGTGAACGGCGCTTCCAAAAAGAGTACATGAATAACCCCATCGTGGAAGGTTCTGTTTTCCTGGAAAAAGACATTCGGTGGGGAAAGATTTTAGACCTGAAGCTGTACCGTTCGCTGGTGTGCTACACCGATCCTTCTTTTAAAGACAGCAGCACCAACGACTACAAAGCCACTGCGCTTTTGGGTAAGTCGCCCACCGGGGAATATCACCTGCTGAAGATGTACGCCGGTCAGTATTCCGTCGCGGAAATGGTGCGCAGCCACTACGAAATAGAGCGGTGGATAGATGGCCGTGTGCCATGCCAGTACTACATGGAAAGCAACTTCATTCAGGACTTGCTTCTCGACGAGTTCCGCACCTATGGCAACGCCGTCGGCCACCACGTTCCCGTCCGGGGCGACAGCAGGAAGAAGCCCGACAAATTCGCCCGTATTGAAGCCATGCAGCCGCTTTTTGAACGGGGCCTTTTCATGCTCAATGAAGCCGAGCGCAATAGCCCCGGAATGCAGATTCTGAAACAGCAGCTTCTGATGTTTGAGAAAGGCTCGCGCATCAACGACGATGCACCCGACGCTTTGGAAGGAGCCGTCTTTCTTCTCAATCAGCGCACCCACAACGAAGCCGCTCCTTACTCCTTCGGCAAGCGCGAAAGCCGCCGATTCTAAACCCTTTCTTTCTAAAAACGATGAACACAAATCTTTCCCGCCAGCAGATAGCCGCCGCCATTCGCAACGGGCAACCCCTTACCGCTGCCCAAAGCGCCCGCGTTGAACACATCCGACAGTTAGTTGAAGCGAGGGCCGATGTCCACAATCCGTCCTTCATTGCTTGCGTCCACAAAACCCCGTACCAACGCTTTAAAAGCCTCAAAAGAAAGACACAGTCCCTGCTTCCCTTCCCGAAGCATGTGGCGCGCTGCCTGCGCTATGGGTTGCGAAAGCTTGTCGGGATGTGCCGATAGTATCAGCACGTAATCCCGGACAATTTCTGCCGCCTCAGCGCCTTTATCCTGCAACAGATACACGCAAGACTGATGCCAGTCTAAAAGCAATTCTTCTTCTGTATTCATGCCTCAAAGCTAATTCCCCTTCTCATGTTCATTACCGCCGCCGAGCTTAAAACCGTTGCTTACCAATACCAACTCGACCAAATCACCGACAACGACCCCGGCATTGTGGATGATGCCATTGCCGCCGCCGAAGACGAAGTTTTGGGCTATCTGCGACCCGGCCCCAAAGGCCTTGCACAATCCTACGATACCGGCTACATCTTCAGCCGCACCGGCACAGACAGAAGCCCGCTGCTGTTGCAGCATGTGAAAACCGTTGCGCTCTGGCACATCATTCAGCTTGCCAATGTGGACATGATTTACGAGCAGGTAAAAGACCGTTACGACCGCGCGATTAACTGGCTGAAGCAAGTATCTCGCGGAGACATAATGCCCAATCTTCCGCTGCTTTCCGATGCCGGAACCTCGGCCACCACCACCGGAACCGGCAGCAGCGCCACCATTGCCCAAACGCCCAACGACTACCAAATCGCGCGCATGGGCAGCCGTCCCAAATTCAATCACGAGTAGCCCCTTTCCCTCAAAATGAACCTGATAAAAAGTATTTCCGGCTATTTCGCAAAGCAATCCGAAACGCGCAAGCTTGCCGCCGACACGTCCACCAAAGAAAAAACGAAACGTTACTTGGAGTACGTAGAAAAGGCAACCGCCCGCACCCGGCAGGACATCGCCAAATGGAACACCGCACAGGCCATGTCCCATGCATACGATCCTAAAAACTTTGCCCTTCAGCTTCTCTTTGACGATGTGGAACTGGATGCGCTGCTTACCTCCCAAATTCAAAACCGCACCCAAATGGTGCTGGGACGCCCTTTTCAGTTGGTGAAGGAAGACGGTACGGCAGACGAAGAAGCCACCAAATTGCTGGCCGCAAACGCTGCCACCCGCGCGCTGACAGCGCTCATGATGGAAGCCATCTTCTTTGGCTACAACCTGGTAGAAATCGGCCTCGCCACAGACGCCACCGGGAAACTGCTATTCCAGACCTTTCCCATTCCGCGCCCTAACGTGGTGCCGCAAACAGGCTTTTTCTATCCGGATTATAGCGGCGACGAGAAGATTCCTTATCGGGAAATGAAAGAGTTTGGAACATGGATTTTAGAGTTCAACACCGCCACACGCGGGCTGGTGAACAAAGCCATTCCACACGTCCTTTTTAAGCGCTTCGCGCAGTCGTGCTGGTCGGAATTGTGCGAAATCTACGGCATCCCGCCACGGGTGCTTTCCACCAACACACAGGATAATGGTATGCTGCGCCGGGCGGAGAAAATGATGTCCGACACGGGCGCTGCCGCCTGGTTCATTATTGACGATACCGAGAAGCTGAATTTTGCCACCGGCACGGCCACGGACGGCGCGGTGTACAAAAACCTGATAAGCCTGTGTTCCAACGAAATCAGCCTGCTGCTGTCGGGCGCTGTAATCGGCCAGGATACCCAGCACGGCAATCGCTCCAAAGAAGAAGCTTTGCAGCAAATGCTGCAAAACCTGGTAAAGGCGGATATGGCGCTGGTGGAAGATTGGTGGAACAGCATTGCACTTCCGGCATTGGCAGCCATTGGTATTGTACCCGCAGGCCTGCGCTTTGCTTTTGAGGGCGCAGAAGACCTGGAACAGCTTTGGAAGTTTACCAAAGAAAGCCTCGACTATTTCAAGGTGGATCCGGCGTGGGTGAAAAGCAAGTTCGGTATTGAAATTACCGCCGAGCGCGAACCTTCTGCCAGTACCTCCGGCGACAACACCAAAGGGAAAAAGCTCAGCGCAGAAGATTTTTTCGCCTAAGCCCCGTTCCTACTTCCTCCCCCGCTCTTTCGGAGCGGGGGCCGGGGGGTGAGGCTCCGGGGCTGTTTGCCCACCTTCATCACCACATCAGCAGGCTCTACTTTGGGGAAAACCAAGCTGCGCCCGAAACCCAAAATTTGAGTATCGGCGACGACCTCAAGGCGATTTTCAAAAAGTGTAGCGATGCCTATCGCAAGGCTGTTGCCGTAGTGGCCAACAAAGGCAGCTTCAAGGCCGAAGACCTGCGCCGCCCCGAAATGCAGGCCCTCACCGACGCCACCTACAACGCCCTGAGCAGGGCCATCAACACCGGCATCACCGAGAAAATCCCGGCCTCGCTCACCGCTTCTTTGCAGCAAAGCGCCCACGTTTTCTCCGGCATGAAAACCTACACCGCGCTCCGGGAAACCGCCGCGCTCCTCACCGATGCGCAGGGCAGGCCGCGCCCCTTTGAAGCCTTCAAAGCCGACGTGCTGCGCCTGGATAAAACCTACAACCAGAATTATTTAGAAGCCGAGTATCAGTTCGCCACCCACAGCGCCCGCATGGCCGCCCAATGGCAACAGTACGCGCAGGATGGAGACCGCTACGACCTGCAATACCGCACGGCCAGCGATGACCGCGTGCGCGCCTCCCATCAGGTGCTGCATAACGTAACCCTTCCGCCGTCCGACCCGTTTTGGAGCCAGTATTATCCGCCCAACGGCTGGCGCTGCCGTTGCACCGTGCAACAGGTACGCAAGGGTAAATATCCGGCTTCCGATAGCGACATCGCCAATAAAGCGGGCGAAGAAGCCACCACCCAAATCGGCAAGGACGGGAAGAATAAGATGGCTATGTTCCGCTTCAATCCTGGCGCAGATAAAAAGCTTTTCCCGCCCGATCATCCCTATACTTACGGGGGAAATTGCAGCACCCAATTAAGCAGCGGAAACGACAAATGCCGGGCGCTGGCTATTGCTACCCAAATGGCTGCAAACGCCACCGGCAAATTTTCTGTTCCTCAAAAACAGGCCATCTATGCAAAGCAGGTCGCAGACCAATACCAGCTTCAATACAACGACCCGAAAACGGGTGGAAAAGTCTTCATTCACGAGCTTGTAAATCCCTTGAGTAGCGATTTTAAAGACGTTCTGGAAGAAGCGATTTCACGCGCAAATAAGGGCAAGACAATGAGTATGCTTCCCGAAATTCACGCCAGCGAAACCGCCGCACGGGCGAAGCTTTTGCCTGGATATACCCGACCTACTTCCAACCCTGACCTTTATCAGAAAGAGGAAAAAGAGTATTGGGAAGTAGAAAGAACTGCCGGAAAAAAAGAGCGCACCGTGAAACAGCGATGTTTAGACGGACTTGCACAGGCAGATAACGTAGTCTTGATTCTGGACGACAAAACCTTCTTGAAAGAAGCCGAAAAAGTACTTCAGAAAGCAAACAAGTATGTCATAAAATAGGGAAACCAACCTAAGAAGGTTGGTTGTCAGGCCACGCAGGTCAGTTCTTTGTATCCCGCCCCAAAAGTACGAAAACTATGCCGGATTTCAACCGCTTTCTCCACAACGTCCTTTCCGACCTGCGCGTAGAACTCACCGATGAATTTGACCGCAATTTTGAACGCAAAGCCTTCTTTAATGTGCCCTGGGCTATGCCCAAACGTGCCATCTCCAAAGGCTCCCTGCTGCTGCGCACCGGCGCGCTGCGCAGCAGCATCCAAAGCCGCGTGGATAACAACAGCATCGCCTTTTCTTCTTCGCTTCCCTATGCCGCACTTCACAACGAAGGCGGGGTGCTTACCGTTACGCCCAAAATGAAAAAATTCTTCTGGGCTATGTACTACAAGACCAGCGGAGCCATAACCACGAAGAAATCCGGCGCAGCCAGCAAAAGCAAAAAGAACGCTGCGCTTTCGGCAGAAGCTATGTACTGGAAAGCCCTCGCGCTGATGAAAGCAGGGGCGAAGCTTACCATTCCCAAACGCCAGTTTATCGGCTGGCATGAGGCCGTAAATACCAACGTGCGCGCCATCATTGACGACAATGCGCAGGAAGTCATCCAAGACCTGAAAGCCGAATTACAGCAGCTTTCACCCCGCTTTAAAGCAGGTTGAAAACACCACAAAAAAGCCCTGGCAAACATTGCCAGGGCTTTCTACGCTCACCACCCCTCTCCTTCGGAGAGGGGCCGGGGGGTGAGGCCCCATCACGGGCTAATAAGCACCGGCGTTACACCTGCCACCGCTACCGGGGGCACATTCAAATCTTCGTTTACGCTCGTCGTGAAAAGAATCTCGTACACCTGAAGCCCGTCTTCGCGCGGGAGGCGCCGCGTCGCCGTGCGAATTAACCGGCTATAAGTGATTTGCCCGGCCACCGGCCCCGCAAGCGGTGGATTATCACACCAGCCATGCAGCGCCTTCGTAACCGCGTCCACCGTGCGGATAATCTCCATAGCCGCCGCCTTTTGTGTGGCGCTGGCTTTGGAGCTGGATGGGGTCAGGCGCAGGTCGGCCACCCGGACGCGAATGGTCGCCAGCCCCTCTTGCCGGAGCTTCCCCAAATTGCTCCATTGAACGCTTTCCAGCCCCACCACAGCAGCAGGCCAAACGGCGGGTGGGTGCGCGCTGTAATAATCCAACTGGCCCCAATCCTGGTCGGTGTATTTCAGGCCCGCAACGGTGGCCATTTGGGCCTGAATATCAGTCAATACCTTTTCCATCAAAAGAGTTGCATTTGGGGCGTTGCGGCCAGTTTCATGGCTTTGTAGTTCATCAGCGTCCGGTAGGAAATATAAATGCCGTGTTTGGGCAAAACATGGCGCACGATGTACGTGTCCGGCACATCATACTCCTTCTCCTTCACGCTTCTGTAAAGCGTAACAACACGCTCAACAGCCTTCCGGTGATTTTGAGCATTGTAAGCCATGCCACAAAAATATAAACAACAAGGGGGCGATTACCAATCGGGGCGTTACTATCTTTTTTTATGCGTTTGTTTTTTACCCACTGCGCACAAAAAAGCCCCGGCACGGCTGCCGGGGCGTTGGAAAACTTCGCACCCTTTTTTTTTAAGAAACCGGGGCCTTTACCTGCGCCTCCTGTTCCCGGCAAAAAGCCTTCCAGCGCCGGATGCTGCGAAGTAGTTTTGCGTGGAGCGCAATAATGCCCACAATGGACGAAATCATCAAACAGATTATAAGCCCTGTAGCGGCCTTGTTGGGTACGCTGGCAGGAACATACATATGGGATGCAAGGATAAAACCGGCGCTGGACAAAGCAATGCCCAGGGCAAGCAAAACGTGGCGCGCCATTGGGTATGCTATCAGATACCTGAGTATTTTGGGCAGCGTGGTGTTGGTTTGGGTAAACGTGGAATCGGGCAAGCTGTTTTCGGTGCTTATAGCCGCGTGTTTTTCGGTGTTGGTACTCATGGTGTGTTACGATTATTTTAACCGGTGGATTAATCGCTTTATCCGCACGGTGAATAAACAAAATGAAGAAGAACTGCTTCAAAAAATAGAAGATGCCAGAGCCGCTAAAAAGCATAGCGTTGTATCTTTTTATCTGGAAGAACTCAAAGCACTTCGCGGCGGCAAACTCTAATTATTCCACTGCTCGGCGTTCAGATACGTGTTGGCGTATTTCTTCGCTACGCCATTCGGGATGTTTCGGAAGTAGGTGGGGATGTAGTTAAAAGCTTTGTCGCGCTCCGTCTGGCTCATGCGCTTCCAAATGGTTTCCGTTTTCTTTTTGCTGCTGGTTGTCTTGTCATCATAGCGGTTCCAGAAGTCTTCAAAAGTTACTGCCGTGCGCGCCTGCCTGGTCAGTTTCGCGGTTTTGCTTTTGCCCAGCACTTCCTCAATGGTCTTGATAGAGCGCGGCAGCTTTTGCAGAATGAAAACCTTTTGTTCTTCCGTCAGCTTCGCATGGGTAATGTCGTAGCGCACCAGCAGCCCGGCCTCGTCAAACTCAAAAAGAACGTCGCCGGAAAAAGCGTCCGAGGTCAGCAGGTAGGTTTCGGTTTTCATATCCTGCTAATCGTTTTTCGCACGCTTGCCTGGTAATCCGCCTTCACCTTTTCCGCTACCTGTATCAGTACAAAAAGTTCCTGCGTGGTGTATTCGTTGAAGCCTTTTTTCACGCCTTCCACGCCCTGCTTTTCCGCCCAGGCTTTGGCGTGTTGCACGCTGTGGCCGATGCTCTTAAAAATGGCAATAATCGCCTTGCGCATCTTGTCTGCGCGCTCCCCGCCTGGCGGTTCCGCTGGTGGTGCTTTCGGGCCAGCCTGTTGGCGCAACAGCGCTGCCATTTGGCCTATCTCCAAAGCGTCGCATTCCTTCAGGCTGATGGTGCGGCCTTTCGTGAAATCACTTATCACTTCTTCGTGTGAAAGTCGGCTTCCTGCTTTTTTTGCAGCGTTATAAGCCGAGAAAAAATTGGCGTAGTTCATGGGTGTTTGAATGATTTACAGCACCACCGGCATTTCGCTAAAAAGCCCTTTTAGTGCCTTGTTTTGGAATTTTCTATGGTAATGACCTGCCCGGCATTGCCAACAGCAGTAATGGCCCGTATCCGCGTCCCGGAAGCCGTACCAGATGCTTACGCAGCCCTGCTTCCGTCCGGGGTCTTTAAGGCAGATAGAGCAGTGGATGCCGGTGGCGAAGATTTCAAGCTGCGTAGTCATGGATTGGTGTTCTCCTGGGCGAAGTGAATCGTAAGAAAGCTAACGTCTTGGCTGGGGACGCTGATATAGCAGGTGACGCAGAAAAGGCGAAAATCCTCATCACGCCAAGCAACGGATAGCGGCTTGCAACGCTTGTGATTCAGGTTGGCCTGTACCACACTCTCCCGGATAAATCTTTGGGCGTTGGTAAGGTCTTCTTCGCTCTCCAGGATGCGCCGGTCAAACCGGCCATCCAGATAATCTTTGAGGTGTTGCTGGAGGCTGTTGGTAGGGTCGCGCTGACAGCGAACCGTAGAAAAATAGCGCATCTTGAAAAGGGTTTTGAGGGTTATTTAATCGTGTCTTTTTGCAGCAGAATCAGCGAAAGCTCGTTACGCAAAAAGTCCACTTTGGGGTACATGCGCCGGATGATTTTTTCGCACTCTTGCGCGTTATAGCCGGTGTCCAGCCCGGCGATAAAGTCATTCAGCTTGTCCAGCTTAAAATGCCGGATGTCCACAATTGCGGCGTTAAAAAGCCGCTTCCCGCTCAGGAAAATTTCATAGGTGTGGCCCATGCGATATTTTGGGTCGTTGCGCAACCGAATGGTGGTGAAGAAGGTGCAAGCCAGCTTGTTGTTCCAGTTATGCGTGAACTTGATTTCTGCCATCTTAAAAAGTGTTTTTTAGAGGAATTAAAAAGCCCCGGCAGGCACACCGGAAAGGTGGCCTGTCGGGGCTTTAAGAGAATCAGGATGCCTTTTTGATTTCCACGTAGAACTTGAATCCGGTCTTCAGCTCTACACCGGCAGCGGCAATCTTCTTCAGCACGCCCGGCCCGGTGTCCTTATCCTGAAGCGCATCTTTCAGCGCCGCTTTGTCCGGTGTCGGAACCTGCTCCACGAAGTGCGGAAGCGACTTTTGAAGCGCCTCGGTGGCTTCTTCCCAGCTTCGGTTTTCACACAGCACCAGGGAGGCGGGAAGCTTGCGCTTGCCCACTTGCACCTGGCCAATCAGCACGCTGCTTTTGCCGAAAGGAATCAGTTCCCCTTCGCAGGCTTCGGCATAGCCTTTGGCTATCGCCTCGGCGTTTTCAATTACCGCCTTCGTTTCCGAAATAGGCTGCGCGTACTTTTTGGAAATCTTATCCATGTCGCGCTGCCGGTCGGCTTCCAGGCGTGCCAGCTTCGCGCTTTCGGTTTCGTAATCGGCGATTGCCTTGTCAAATTGTGCCCGCGTCGGGGCTTTGGTTTTGGGTGTCATAAAAAAGAGGGGGTTAAAGATTTTTAGGGTGACAGGGGAGCATCTGATACGGGTCATCAAACGGGCGGAAATAGCCATATTTTACCAGCGCACAGGCAATTGGGTAGCGGTGTTTCTCCATGCTCAATCCCGAGATTGCGCACAAGTCACCGGCGACATGCAAAGCGTTGGCATCTTCGCATTCTTCCTGCCAGTCTTTCACAAGCTCCACACATTCATCAAGGATTTCAGCGGGGCGGGGGAAGTGAAAATGACAGGCTAGTAGGGAGCGCAGGCCCACGTCAAGGGGTGTTGTTTTTTCCACTGAGATTGGGGTTTAATAAATGGGTGAAAAGAATGTTTGTTCAATGGAAGCGAAGAGCTGAAGCATCCGCGTTCCGATAAGGGTTTTAGGGTCAAGCGTATTAAAGTCTATCAGCGCGCACAGCGCATACGCAACCGGCGCGTCTATCGTCAGCTTGTGGCCCTTTTCGTAGTCTGGGAAGGGAAGGGAAGCGCGGAGCTTCTTTGCCTGCCAAATCAGCAACACCGAGACGATACAGCGTTCTTCCGCACCGGCATCGTCGCGGCTCTTTAGCAGGTGCGAAAGAATCGTGTCCAGCGCCTGCGCTTCGAGGTAATCCCAACGGAAGGATAGCTTTTTCATAGCGCCGCCACGCGGGGTTTAAGGGTTTGCAGATACGCATCCAGACCGGGTCGCCAATCGCGCAGGAAATAGGCGCAGGCGTTCACCCGCGCCGTCCATTGCATGTCGCCGCCTTCCCGGTACAGCGCCGCCGTGCCCCGGATGCAGTCTTCCACATCGCTGATGGGAATAAAAAAGCCCGTATCGTTCACCAGCCGCTCGCCCCAGGCCGGGCTTAGCTCCGGGAAAAACAGCAGCGCCACCGCCGCAGCCAGCACCGCGCTGTCTATCTTTTGCTCCATGCCGGAAAGGCTGGCGGTGGAAGCAGGTTCGGGAATCACCAGGCGCGCCATTTCGGTTATCACGCCAAAACGCTCTTCGTGGGGCAGCGTAGAAAGATGTAGGTTGTTCATTGGGGGGGAAAAGGGTTGAAAGATTGAAGGATTGGGGGTGTAACCCGTCACCCTCCCCTTGGGGGAGGGCCGGGGAGAGGCTTTTACCAAATGATGTCGGTCTTTTTCAGGTGCTCTTCTTTCAGCGCGCAGTAATCTTCCGCGCTGGTCATGAAGGCCTTTTGCAGCAGTTTCGCGTCGTTTTCCAACCAGTCCTGCATCCACACCGCCCAATAGCCCCATTCCGCGCTTTGAAGCTGGATGGCGGCCCATTCAGGATTGTCCGCGTGCTTCGCTTCCGCCCACCGGCAGCCTGCCTCAAAAAGCAGCATCCGCCACTGGTCAATCGTGATGCCGATCATGTGGCAAAGCGCCTCGGTTTGCAGCAGGTGCTTCATCGCCTGCTGCGCGGTGTGGCTCTTGGGCCATGCCCCAAATACGGCGCGGGAAACGTTTGTTTGTTGTTTTGTGGTTGGCATTTTGGGAGGGGGTTTTAAGAAGGTTGGTTTTCGGTTTTTTCTCCCTCCCCCTGGGGGAGGGCCGGGGAGGGGCTTCCCCAATAGAGCGCCGCCTTTGTTTCGTCAATCGTCAGCGCGCCGCCCGGACAGCGCCCGCTCACAAAAGCCGTCAGGCCCTTCACATGCAGTATCAGCGCGGCGAGCTTGCGGGCGAGCTTGCCCACCGCGCCGTAGGGCTGGCCCTTTTCTTCGTGCGCCAGAAACACGAAAAGCTTTTCCGGGTATTTTAGCAGCAGCGCGCGCAATTCCGCCGCGCGCAACTCGTCCGCATACATCGTGAGGTTATCCAGGAACACGATGCGCGGCGCTTTGCGGGGGCGCAGCTTCGCTTCCAGTTCCTCAATCGTCAGGTACTCTTCAAAGTGCAGGTTCCGGCTGCTTTTCGGCTCTAATCCCGCCCGGCGACAGGCATCCACGAAGTTTTTCCCAGTGCCTTCTTCGGCGCTCACGTAAAGCGTCCGCCCAAAGCCGGAGAGCATCCCGGCCAGCATCAGCGCAAACCAGGTTTTGCCGTTCTTTTCTGCGCCATACACCAGCCAGCAGCCGCCCGTCTCCGGCGTTCCCATGGCCGCCGCCCAAAGGCCCGGCAACGGAAACGTGGTGAACGTCTTTTCATACAGGTTTTGAAGCGTCTTTACACGCATTTTCAAGCCGCTGTTTGTTGGTTGTAAAGGATGGCAAGGCTCTCAGCACGGCGCAAGCCGGAGATGCGGTTGCTGTCGTTGCTCAGGCACTTCCGCACGATGTCGGGGATGTCTTTTTTGTCCGCCAGATTCACGTCCAGCACGTCCGTGATGAGCTTTTTGTAGAAGGCTATCTTCTCGCCGCGCTCCGTTGGAATCACGCGGTTGTATCGCTCGTTGAACCGGCTGAATAGCTCCGCGAAGCCCACCTTTTTCCCAGCGATGCCGCGCTCTACTTTGTCTCTCAATCCGTCCGCACCAACGAGATACCAGCCACACATTCCTTCCGTCGCATTCCAGAACTCCAGCAGTTCCATCAGCGCCGGATATTCGGGCGCACCCGCCTCGTCAATGATGACGACGGGCTGCGGAAGTATGCTTAGGGCATATTTCAGGTTGGCTTTTACGGTCAGGTATTTGCCGGTATCATCCACGCCCACCGTGCGGGCTATCAGCCGCACAAAAGCCTGTTTTGTGGTGGCTTGGCGCGCATCCACGTAGAAGCAGTTTTTCAGTGTGCGGGCCAGATACTTCGCGGTGAAGCTTTTCCCAATCCCGCAATCGTCCACAAACATCATGGCCTTGCTGTGGGCTTGGCAGAAGTGAACGTCTTCCTCAATGGCGGAAAAAACCTCGGTGCGGGCCGCTTTCCATTCGCGCTGCTTTATGGAAACATTCAGCAGCCGCCCGGCATTCAGCCAAAGGGCATCTTTCAGAAGCCCGTCCAGCGGCTTGCCGTTTTTGATTTGAGAAAAGACGGAGCCGGAAATGCCAAACTGCCGGGCATACTGATTGTCCGTGCCGTCAAAATTTTTCCGTTGCACCAGCAGGGCTTCGGCAATTTTGATTTTTAAATCGTTTGTGAGCGGTGTCATAGTTTTGCGCTTTGCGTTGTTTTAGTTGTTTGCGTTTTCAGCCGCACGGGTTCCAGCCGTGCGGCTGTTTTTTAATGTTGTTGGGCTTCCAGATTTTTAGAAATGGAGTTTTGAAGCGCTTCCCGCAGCACATCCACCTGCTCCAAATTTCCATACACATACAAATTTGAATTAATGGCGCAGGGCGCGATTTCAACACTAGAAGGCACTTCGTTACCTATCATTAGCAGTGTCGGAATATCATTTTCCTTACAGTGCCCGGCCAGTTGTTGGAGCATCATTGCTGCCTTTTCAAAAGGTGTGGGCGGCGGGGTTGGGATGCTGTTGGCTAAGCTGCGAAGAAGGGTGTTGCCTTTGGAGACCAAAGACTGGTATTGCTGAAAGACTTTGTAATCAGCAGCATTTAGGTTAAACAATAGCGCATCATCATAACAAGTGATAATGGCGCTTTTGTCGGAACGATTGATATCATCTTCCAAGCGTTCGCAGAGTAGTTGTAGTTGGCGGGTAGCGTCCATTGGTTTGTTTGGTTTTTAAAGAGGGATTAAACGCGGTCAATAAGTGGTTTGTGAAAGCCGTTTCCGGCAGGATTGGGAAGCGGTAAGAAGTCATCTTCCGGCACGTCATCCAGCGCCTGCACCGGAGCATCACCAGCCACGTAGCGCGGGGCAAGGCCGGGCATCACAAACTTTCTGTTCAGCGTCTTCTCGCGCCCGTCAATCACCAGCACGTCGTTTATCGCCGCCCTGCGCCGGTTCTGGTACGCGATAACGGTGTTTGTGTAAGCACTCATCAGCGCCCGCGCCGCTTCTTCCTGTGGCCCGGCTGCCCGCCGCTCAATGGTAGCGCGGTGATACTCCGGCTGTGGCACGGCCTCGCATATCAGCCGGTCATCCTGGTAGATAAGCGCCTTCAGCAGCAGGCCGTCGTTACCGTCTATCCAATAAATATCAATGTACTCCCCGGCTACCTGCTTCATCAGCTGTATCAGCCCTTCGCCGGTGGCCACCTTGCCGTCGCGGCCCAGCAAAAAGTTCTGCTTCTGAAACGTCAGCACCCCGTTCAGCGGCATCTCTATGCTCCGGCTGCAATAGCCGAGGTGCGGCAAAATGGCGGGCCAGTTTATGGGGTGCAGGCCCGGCTGCTGATTCTCCAGATACACCTCCCACCGGCTCTTCTCCGGGTACAGGTCGTGGGGGCTGTTGTTCCAGTCCTCAATGCGCCGGAGGGTGTCCTGCTCCAACTGCGCATAGGGTATGTAATTATCCTTCGCCCCGGCCCCCATCTGCTGGTCTTCGCGCCGCGCATGGGGGCGGCCCTGATACGCCGGGTGCGCTTTCTCGCCGCCCGTGCTGTCGTCATACCGGAACATGCCCCACCGCCGCTCTATCCACTTGCTTTGCGCCTTGTTGGCCACAATGTGCACGTTCTCCGAAAACATGGCCCCCGGCACCAGAAAAGTATCCTTAAAGCTGCTGTTCAGGCTGCTTTCGCATTCCAGCTCCGCCGGCAGGCACAGGCCCCGGCCCGCATGGTCGCGCACCAGTTGCTTGTAGAAATCCAGAATGATGTCCTTCTTCTCTTTCCCACACACCACCGTCACAATCGCGTCCGAGGCCACGTCCATCCCGGCGTAGAGCCAGAGGCGTTTTCCCTTTTCAAACAAAAACGGCGGGTTGCGGTCATCAATGCTCAGGATGCTTCCCGCAAAAGCCGGGCGCCGGAGCTTATGATAGGGCTGGAATTTGGTCATCAGCTTCTGGCGGTTGTCGGCGGCGCTGCGCCGGGTATGGCTGCCAATCGTGTTGTCCCAATCCTCCAGATAGTTCACCACCGTAGCCTCCGAGAGCTTCGGATAATGGGCGGGCTCGTAGTATTCGCCGCTCCCGTCCGATTTCACCACCTGTATGTAGCCGTCCAGAAAACCGTCGTATTGGCGCTTCACTTCCGTGCGGCTGGGCTTGTGGCCCTGGCCCGCAAACAAGTCATTGAGCAGCGTCATCACATCGCCCGTCACCTTGCGGCGGTTCTGGTTGCGGATCCTGCCCGAAATCAGCGAAGGATAATTCCAGGTGTGCGCCCCGCCCTCATAGGGGTTTTCAATGCGCTTGAAAAACTCCCGGTACACTTCTTTAAAACGCTTTTCCGATTCCGGCAGCGTGTGTTCTTCGTCATGCGCTTTTTTCAGGAAAGGGCCAAACGTCTTCACGTCTTTGCAAAGCGTGGCCAGGATGCCTTTGAGGCTGCCGCTCTGGCTGCGCCGCGCCGCCAGAGCGCTCCCCCTGGAGCCGCGCCACCGCCTGCAGCACCCGCGCGTTTACGATGTATTCCTGCTGGTGCTTCCAGCCCAGGTAGCCGCCATCCTCAAACGTGAATTTGGCGTAAAACCGCACCGCCACCGCGTCGGCCTCATAACGCGGCATCAAAACATGGCCCTCCTTGCGCGGGTCGCCCAGCGCATTCTGAATTTCGCGCGGAAGGGAATCGTAGCAGATAAGCAGCGGATGACCGCCACCGCCTTTCTGAACGCGCTTGATGCCGAAGCTGTTTTTGGCATCGCGGGCAATAGCCATACGGAGCGCGTCATAAGAAGGAAACCACGCCGGAATCAGTTCTTCCTTCGTTACAACCAGCTTGCCGTTTTGTTCCCAGATGTGCGGCATGGCGTTAGGCTTGTTTTAGAAGCTTAATGGCCGCGCGGGCCACATGAACGATTTGCTCCTTCGTAAGAGCCAGCGTAATGCGTCCGCCTTCGGTGTAGGCATCCATGTCTTCCGCCCATTCCATTGCGTCCAGGACTTTGCCCAGTACGCTTGCAGCCATTTCCGCTTCCACCATTGTGAGTTCTGTGTTTTCCATGGCATTAGGCGATTGCTTGGGTGAGAGCCTGATAGCGGGCGTTGTAAGCGCGATTGATACTTTCTGCTTTCTCGCTGGTGCGGTCGCCTTTAATCGCCATGCGCACATAGGCTTCTGTCACCAAAAATTCGGCGGCAATGATTTTCACCACTATTGCGCGCTTGCCGTCATAAACTGGTTGATTACTTTTACGGGTTGCTTTCATTGTTGCAGCGTTTAAAACTGCAAAGAACGTCAAAATTTTGAAACAAAATGCCACAACCCGAAAAAATTTTGTCCCCCATCAAACAAAGGATAGTTCAATTCCTTGAAAATCAAGGGATTAAGGAGACTACTTTCTACAAGCAAACCGGTATTACACGGACTAATTTCAGCAATCCGGGTGGTAAAAGTGAATTGGGCGGCGATAAAATCGTCAAGATTTTGACAGAATATCCACAACTCAGTCCCGCATGGCTGTTGCTGGAGGAAGGTCAAATGCTGCGCCCAAGCAATCAGGAAGTTCAACCCGCTGAAAAAGGGTGGGAAGCGTTCTGCCGGTTTTTGCAAACCCAACTTGAAGAGACAAAGCAGAAATGCCAACATTTGGAAAGCATCATTTTTCACGGCACACCCGAACTGAGGAATGCAATGATTAATGCGCAGGGCGCAAAACGCTTACAAGCGTTAAGCGACAAAATGGATGCACAACGGAAGAAGTGGGAAAGTGAAATGTCCGCAAAAGCAGGGAGCGAATAGGGTTTTCAAAACCCGCTTTCCCGGAAAATGGGCGCAAACCCGCGTCCTGTAAGGCTTCACGCGCTATGTATTAATTATTTAGCGCGTCCTTAACGGGGGGGCAATCGTTCAAAATCATGCATCAAACCGCCTTTTTGTGTCCTTATCCGTAGTTCAATCAGTACTTTAAAACCGGGTTTTGTTCGTCCAGATGTTCGCCCAGCCGTTCGCCCAGCCCTCCAAACCCCCTTTTTTCGGTCATTTTCGTTCTTTTTGAAGGACTGCTTTTCAGGCCGTTTTCAGCCTTATTTAAAGCCCTGCTGCAAAAGAGGCCAGAACGCCACAAACCCGCGCCACACGGGCTTTTAAAGCACCTTCCACAGCCTTTCAAAGCGCATTAAAAAGCCCGCACTGGTGGCGGGCTACTTTTTCAAGTCGGTTTCAAAGCTTTTTCAAGTTTCGGGACGTTTCGTTTTTCGGCCATTTTCTCTAAAAAGGTCTGGGAAGCCGCATAAACAAAGGCTTTTTAGGCTTTTTTCTATCTAATTAATTGGGACACTTGGATTTCGTGCCCTTAAATGCGTTTTTGAAGCCCTGTTCTTCGGCAAGCTCAGAATGACAGGGGCGCCGGTTTGGTAGCAACAGAACCTTGTTTTAGAAAATTCAAGCCCCTTAGGGGTGCCTGTTGATGTTGTCCAGACCAAACCTTCGCCCCTACAGGGCTTAAATCCCTTCTGGCAACACAGCCCAGGAAAACAGACTGAACTTCACCATCAAGGTTTCAAAAACTTGATGGTTTTTTCTTCTACGCGAAATGCAGGATTAAATTTCTTCTCCCCTTCCCTCCGAAATACTTTGGAGCAACACCCGGATTTCCGCTGCTTTTTCGGGCTTTTTGCTGTGCTCATAAGCCGAAGCAAGGCCGTCCATCATTTGCCCCAGAATCTGCCTTGCGGAAAGCGGCATATAGTGCTTCAGCGAAGGCGTCGCGCCAATCTTCCGCAGGTAATTTTCTACTTCTAAAGGTGAATAAATCTGCCCGTTCAGCGGATCCACATAGAAGCGGATATGCCGCGCCGGATTGTCGTCCACGTCGTCGGAGAAAGCGGGCTGATAAGCATCCATGTAGGCCAGCAAAAACTGCTGCGGAATGCTCACGGCGAAAAGCGGAACGTCTAGCCGCTCGCAGAGCGCGAGATACAAAACACCCAGCGTAAAAACATTTCCCTGCCGGCTGTCCAGCAGCGTGTTGATAAAAAACGGCGCGGGCGTTTGCCGGGAAAGCGAAGTACCACTCAACCGGCAATAGCCATAAAGAATGCTGTTGAAGGCGTTCACCTGCTCTATCGGCGAGAGGTACGTATTTATTTCCAGCCACACATTCAGCCGGATACGTTCAAACTGGGCCAGCACTGCTTCGGTGCGTAATCCGGGATAGGCATAACGGCTCAGGAGAATCGCACCCTGTAAAAGGCCGGGAGTCGCTTCCGCATTCCACCGCCGGAAATCTTCGCGCAGGGCAGCAAAATGTACCCGATGGATCAGCGTTTCTATCTGCTCCTGCAATGCTTCGCTCCGGCTGCTTTCCCACGCTTTTTCCAACTGCGGAACCACCTCCGCGCCGTAGGCTATCAGCCGGGCAATCACTGCGTGCGCCACCTCGTCGTCGGGGTCGTCTAAAAGGCGAAGCAGCGCCTGCAATTGCTTTTCGGGAATCATGGAAACAACGCTAAAACAACACGCTCAAACACGCTTTTATTTCTTCTTCGCCGGTGCTTTTGTCGCCGTTTTAGCAGCGGGCTTTTTCGCCGCTGGTTTCTTTGAAGGGGCTTTGGCGGTAGCAGCTTTGTTTGCAGTTGCTTTGGCTGTTTTGCCATCGGCGGAATCCTTCGCGGCAGTGCTCCGGCTTTTCTTCTCAAATGCGCCCGGCACCTGCACCTCCACCATACGCTTCACGTCTTCCAGCGAAAGAACAGCGGCTTCTTCGGCAGTCATGCGCGCGCCGTCGGGGCGACGGTCCAGGTTCAGCATCTTCTTCCCAAAGCGGATGAACGGTCCCCAACGGCCATTCTCCAAAGAGATTTTTTCGACCTCCCATTGCTGGATAAACCGGCCCGCTTCCTTCTCTACTTTTTGGGAAATCAGCGTGTGGACGTCGCTTTCTGAGAGGTTGTTGAAATCATACTGGCGCGGCACGTTGATGTAGTAATCGCCCCATTTCAGGAAAGGCCCGAAGCGGCCCGTGCCTTTGGTAACCGGCTTTTCCTGGAAGAAAGCTACCGGCGCGTCGGCGCGCTCTTTCTCGGCAATCACGGAGAGCGCGGTGTCAAAATCCACTGTTATCGGGTCGGTGCCTTTGGGCAGGGAAATAAACTTCTCGCCCCAGCGCACATACGGCCCGAAGCGACCTACGTTCACAGCTACTTCCAGTCCTTCGTGTTCTCCCAACGTGAGCGGCAGTTTAAAGAGGTCAAGGGCTTCTTCGTAGGTAATGGTTTCAATGCGCTGCCCTTCGCGCAGGCGGGCGTAGCGCGGTTTTTCGTCGGCGTCTTCGCTGCTGCCAATCTGCACCATTGGGCCAAAGCGACCAAGCCGGGCAATTACTTGCTTTCCGGTTTGGGGGTCTTTGCCCAGCGCCCGTTCTCCAGCCGCGCGGCCACCCGTTTCCATCACCTGCTCCACCGTGTGGTGGAAAGGCTGGTAGAAATCGTCAATCATGGATTGCCATTCCATGCGGCCCTGCGCAATCTCGTCGAATTCTTGTTCAATCTTGGCAGTGAACTTGTAGTCCATCACGCGCTCAAAATGCGCCAGCAAAAAGTCCGTAACCACAATGCCGAGATCGGTCGGGAACAGTTTTGCCTTTTCCGCGCCGGTGTTTTCTTTCAGCGTCACCATCGTTATTTCACCTTCTGCAGGAGGGCGCGCTAGAGCATTCTCTCTTAAGTCGCTCTTGCCATGCAAAACCAATTGCCGGTATTCGCGCTCCACACCTTCTTTGTCGCGGCGCTCTACATAACCGCGTTGCTGCACAGTGGTGATGGTGGCGGCATAGGTAGAAGGCCGGCCAATGCCCAACTCTTCCAGTTTCTTCACCAGCGAAGCTTCCGTATAACGCGGCTGCGGACGGGTAAAACGCTCCGTTGCCCGCAGTTCTTTGAAGTCCAACTTCTGACCCGGTTTCAGCGGCGGCAACATGCCTTCTTTGGTTTCATCGCCGTCTTCGTCGTCGCGGCCTTCGGAATAAACGCGCAAAAAGCCGTCAAAGCGAATCACTTCGCCGGTAGCGGTGAGCGTTACGTCGGGCGTAGTAGAGATGTCAATTTTTGCAATCGTGCGCTCTAATTGTGCGTCCGCCATTTGCGAGGCCATCGTGCGCTTCCAGATAAGCTCATAGAGGCGCTGACCGTCGGCATCGGGGATGCGCTGCTGCATCATGTCCGTCGGGCGGATGGCTTCGTGGGCTTCCTGCGCCGATTCGTTTTTATTTTTGAAGCGCCGTTGCTGGTGGTATTTCTCGCCGTATTGGGCGTAAATGGCCTGCTGCGCGCCTTCTATCGCTGTCTCGGAAAGATTCACCGAATCCGTCCGCATATAGGTAATGTAGCCATTTTCGTAGAGCGTTTGCGCCACGCGCATGGTGCGGGTCACAGAGTATCCCAACTTGCGGCTCGCTTCCTGTTGGAGGGTAGAAGTGGTAAACGGCGCGGCGGGCGTGCGCTTGGCGGGCTTCACCTGCACGTCATTCACCGTATAAACAGCACCTTTGCAACGCTCCAAAAAAGCCATTGCGTCTTTCTGCGTTGGAAATTTATCCGGGCCGTCCGCTTTAAAAACAACGGGGCGCTGCGCAATATCCGGCGCGATAAAAGCCGCTTCAATCTTGAAAGTTGCTGTCGTCTCGAACTGGTTGATTTCGCGCTCCCGCTCCACGAGGATGCGCACCGCCACGCTTTGCACCCGCCCGGCGGAGAGCTTACCCTGAATTTTCCGCCACAATACCGGCGACATTTCAAAGCCTACAAGACGATCCAGCACGCGGCGTGCCTGCTGGGCGTTTACCAAATCCATGTTCACCGTGCGTGGCTTTTCCACCGCTTTTTTAATGGCGGGCTTGGTGATTTCATGAAAAACGATGCGCTTGGTGCTTCTTGGGTCCAGGTCTAAGACTTCGCACAGATGCCAGGAGATGGCCTCGCCTTCGCGGTCCTCATCCGTCGCCAGCCATACTTCATCCGACTTTTTGGCCAGGCTGCGCAACTCGGAAACCACGCGCTGCTTGTCTTCGCTGATAACGTAATGCGGTTCATAGCCGTGGCGGATATCGATGCCCATCCCTTCTTTTCCCGCCTTGGCAAGGTCGCGGATATGGCCAAAGCAGGACCGCACCTGAAAATCGGCGCCGAGAATTTTCTCAATGGTTTTGGCTTTCGCCGGAGACTCTACAATCAAAAGGTTCTTGGCCATGGGGGTTCAGCTATCGGGGAAGGAGACTAAGACGGGAACAACAATTCCGGGGCGAAATAGATGCCGGAAGCGGTGCAATAATAGGGGGTTTCTGGTAGAAGCATTTGGAAAGACCTTCTCAAAAAACAAAACCGCCCCGATTTTGTCGGAGCGGTTTTGGGAAATCACACCAGCAAAAAGCCGGGATGATAAAAGAGCTTAGTGAGCAACTACCACGCGGTTGGTTGTACGTGTACCAGCGGCTTCTACGGTGTAGAAATAAACGCCGGAAGACAGGGCAGCCGTGTTGAAGGTCGCAGTAGCCGTTTGACCAGCAGCAACTTTACCGAGATTTTGCTTAGCAACCAATTGGCCCATTGGATTGGTGAGGGTCACAGCTACATCAGCAGCAGTAGATTTCAGCGTTACCGGAACAAACAGCTCGTTGTTAGCCGGGTTCGGACGAGCAACCACTTCTTCAACAGCAGCCTCGGTATTTTTCACGCTTACAGGGCTACAAGTTGTACAACTTGCCAGGAAGGAGATGTTGTGAGCCTCTGCATCGAAAGGAGCAGTGAAACCGATTGTAGGATAATAGTAATTCAAACCATTGCCAACAGTAGCATTAGTTGTATCACTGAGAACCACAGAAGACATGTTTTTATCGCCCACAGGATATACTATATATCCGCCGGCCAAAGTTTCATGGGAAAGGAAAGAGAAGAAGTTGTATTTGTCAATCCTTGTACCAGGCGTATAAGGAGCACCAGATTTAAACGTGATGCTCACGGCTGCTTTTGCACCTGCTACTACAGATATTCCGGCGGGAACAGTCAGCGTGTGGGTTCCATCTAAGTTAGAATCCGCAAACGTAGTAGCAGTCATAGGAAGCTTGTAGATAACAGGCGTATTAAGAAAACCGCCAGTCTGGGATCCGTAGCTGATCTGCGTAATCGGAGCAACCTGATAATCAGAACTGTCCCAGGCAATAAAGCTGAAGGTGTCAATTCCGTGGTTTGTGTTTACACCAGCGCCAAAAGAGAAATTGGAAAACTTCTTCGTGGCAGTTTCCGTCACGGTAGCGAAAATAAGCGTATCCACGGTTGTGGTACCTGCAATCCGGCTATAAGAACCACGAATCCGTATGGAGTCGATGGTATAGCTATCTCCGGCTTTTATTTCCTGCTGTCCCACATTCTGTGGCGTATTCAGGTCATTGTAAAGGGAGGATTGCGGGTGGAATGTCTGGGCAATAGACTGGTAAGCAATACCGCTTGCAGAAATACTGTCTGTCAGACTAGGGTCAACGTAACGAACAGAAGAATCCTGCCACATAGGCTTAAAAGTGGCAAGGGCAGAACCGTAGATGTCTGCTATCGGTACTCCAGCGTAATTAGCCAGAGCTTCGGGAGCCACATACCAACGGCTCATAGTACCAGCGGTTCCTTTGTTGGATCCAGTTGTGACTGGAGTAGCCGGTGTAGCGTTGCGGCTTAAAGACGCAGCTGACGTGGATATAGCCCGGGCAATATTCTTCTGCACGTTTTTGGGTGCTGTGGAAACTTTCGAACCGGTCTGCGCCGTCGCAGAGACGGAAAGGATGCTTACAGCACCCAAGAGTAAGAGTTTGTTCATGGTGTTTTTGAAAAAGAATTTTTGCGTGGTAAAAGTAGGATTTTTCCGCGTTCCCCGCGCCTTCGCGGCTAAAAAATCTTGTTAGAATTTTGGAGGGCGGCGAAAGGGTCTTCACCCAAAACATTCATGCCAGAAAGACGTTCTTCCACAGCCTTTTGTCAAACGCTTTTCTGGAGGGAAATTCGCGCCCTTAAATCTCCCCATGCCGCTCCCGCAGTTCAACGATACCGAGATTGCTTTCCGCCACATGCCTACCCCGGCGCTCCGGCGTGCATCGTTTCTTTTCAGCGCCATCGGCTCGCCGCTGCTTACCAAAATCGGCATCGCGCTCACCGACTTTGCCCTGAAAGCGAAACTGCCTGTAAAAGGCTTAATCAAGAAAACCCTCTTCCAGCAGTTTGTAGGTGGCGAAGACATGACCGAAGCCGCCCAAGCTGCTGCTGCCCTTGCGAAATTTAAAGTCGGCGTGGTGCTGGATTACGGCGTGGAAGGCGCACAGGAAGAAGTTGCTTTCGAAAAGGCCGTCCCGGAGTTTATCAAAGCCATTGACTTCGCCGCTGCGCAACCGAATGTGCCATTCATCGCGCTGAAAGTAACGGGCTTCGCGTCCTTTCCGCTGTTGGAAAAAATACACCTCGGCGCGACGCTCTCCCCGGAAGAAACCGCTGCTTTTGAACGCGTCCGAAACCGCATTCTCACGGTTTGCGAAGCGGCACACAAAGCGGGCATTCGCGTGTTGGTGGATGCGGAAGAGACATGGATTCAGAATCCCGTGGACACGCTGGCAAACGAAGCTATGGCGCGCTTCAACAAAGAGCGGGTGATTGTTTACAACACCTTCCAGATGTACACCCACAGCCGCCTCGGTTATTTGCACACGTCGTTTGCACTGGCAGCAGAAAAAGGATTTCTATTGGGAGCCAAACTGGTGCGCGGCGCCTACATGGAAAAGGAGCGCAGGCGCGCCGGTGAACACGGCTACTCTTCCCCTATCCAGCCCGACAAAACCGCTACTGACCGCGACTACGACGCTGCCGTGCGCTATTGCCTTGACCGGCTCGACAAAGGCGCAGTCTTCATCGGCACCCACAACGAGAAAAGCTGCCTGCTGGGCGCGCAACTGGCGGAAGAAAAAGGCATCGTCCACAACCACCCGAACCTATGGTTTTCGCAGCTTTACGGCATGAGCGACAACATCACTTTTAATCTTGCCGCTGCGGGCTACAACGCGGTGAAATACCTGCCCTACGGCCCAGTGGAAGACGTGATGCCCTACCTCATGCGCCGCGCCCAGGAAAACACCTCCGTAGCAGGTCAAACGAGCCGCGAACTTGGGTTGATTAAACAAGAGCTTTCCCGCCGCGCCAAAAAGAAATAAGGATGCAACAGACTTTTGAAGCCAAACTGGATGACCTGTCCAAAATTATCACCTCCATCGTGGCTTTCTCTATGGTTGTGATGCTGTTGCTGCTGGGAAACATTGCGGCACACGGCACGCCTGAAGTGTTGATTCCGCTGGCAATCGTCATTATCGTTCTGGTTGTCGCGCTGTTCTACCGGGTGAAAAGTTATTCGCTCACAGCCGATGCGCTTCAAGTGATTCGTCCGCTCGGCAGCCGCTCTTTTGAGAGAAAAAACATCAAAAGCGCCACGCCGGTAACCACTAAAGAACTGGGCTTCGGCATTCGTCTGTTTGGCTCCGGCGGTTGGGGCGGCTGGTTCGGAACCTTCCTCTACAAAAACATTGGCAAGGCGCAGGTATATGCCACAGACCGCAACAAATTCATTCTGCTCCGCACCGCAGATGGAAGGCAGATAATCATTTCGCCGGTAGATACGGAAGGCTTTTTGAAGGCGCTGAAATTGCCGAAGGAAGCCGTCAGCAAGCAGTAATCCGATTTCCGCAACCCACAAAGCGTTCCTACGGAACGCGGATAATCCGGGTGCTTTTTTCTACTCACAAAGCGTCCTTACGGGACGCGGATAGTGTACGTTCCTGTTCTATCCACGAAACGTCTCTACAGGACTTTTTTCTCTGCGGCTCTTTGCGCCTCTGCGAGGAAACCTTTTCTGGCGTGAGGCAAAAAAAGAACGTCCCGCATCTGCGGGACGTTCTTCCAAAATCCTCTTTTATCTATGGTCTTCTGTCTGGAGGGTGACCACATAGGGTCAGCCCCTACGGCTGCAACACGTATAAGTCCTCGCCGTCGCGCTTCATCCGGTATTTTTCGCGGGCAAATTTCTCCAGTGCTTCCGGTTTGTTCAGCAGCGCGTTACGCTCGCTGTCCATCGCTGCAATCTCGCCGTTCAGGTGCGCAATGCTCTGCCTCAGGCCCGCCAGTTGTGCCTTCGCCCGCTGCTGACTCATGTAGTCGTTTCGGTCAAAAAACAGCATCCACACCACGAAAAGCGACAGGGCGATAACGTATTTGTTGAAGATTTTGCGCAGGAGTTTCACGGGAAGTAGCGGTTATTGCGTTAAAAGTACGGCCCGCTTTCTTCTATCCAAAAAGCTGCCGGAAAGACGCTTCCTAAATGGAAGGAGAAGAGAGATGATTATCCGCGTCCCGCAGGTATAACCTTGCTGAAATCGCGTGCATTACTTGCCTTTGTCGGTGAAGATTATCCGCGTCCCGCAGGGACGCTTTGTAGGTAGAAAGAAACGCCCGCATGAACCGCGTCCCGGGGGATGCTTTGTGAGCCTTCCAAAAAGAAAAAGGAGCAGTCGGTTTTTCCACCGCTGCTCCCTTTCATTTCTGCCAGCCAGAAGCTTTCTACTTCCCGAATTGCAGTGCCTTTCCGGGATAGTACGCCGCTGCGCCGAGTTCTTCCTCAATGCGCAAAAGCTGATTGTACTTCGCCATCCGGTCGGAGCGCGACGCCGAGCCGGTCTTGATTTGACCGCAGTTGAGCGCCACCGCGAGGTCGGCAATCGTGTTGTCCTCCGTTTCGCCGGAGCGGTGGCTCATGATGGTGTTGTAGCGGCGGCTCTGCGCCAGCGTCACAGCGTCAATCGTTTCGCTCAGCGTACCAATCTGGTTCACCTTCACCAAGAGGCCATTCGCAACGCCTTTTTCAAAACCTTCGGCAAGGCGTTTTACGTTGGTCACAAACAGGTCGTCGCCCACGAGCTGCACCTTGTTTCCAAGCGCATCAGTGAGGGATTTCCATCCTGCCCAATCATCTTCAGCCATACCGTCTTCAATAGACGTAATCGGGTACTTCTTGCACCACTCCACCCAGTACGCAACGAGCTCGTCGGAGCTCATTTCCTTGCCGGAGCTTTTGTGGAAAGTATAGCGTCCGGTCTTGTCGCTAAAGAGTTCAGAGTTGGCCGCGTCCATCGCAATGGTTACTTGCTCGCCGGGCTTGTAGCCTGCTTTCTCAATCGCCAGCAACACGGTCTCAATCGCCTCTTCGTTGCTTTGAATTTCCGGGGGGGCAAAGCCGCCTTCGTCGCCGATGTTGGTATTCATGCCTTTGCTTTTCAGCACCGCTTTCAGCGAGTGGAAAATTTCCACGCCCCAGCGCAATCCTTCCGAAAAAGTAGCCGCACCCACAGGCATCACCATAAACTCCTGAAAGTCAATCTTATTATCGGCATGTGCGCCGCCGTTCAGGATATTCATCATCGGCACGGGCAGCGTACGGGCATTGGTTCCGCCAATGTAGCGATACAAGGAAAGGTTCGTTGCTTCGGCAGCCGCCTTTGCCGCCGCCATGCTCACCGCCAGAATGCCATTCGCTCCCAGCTTGCCTTTATTCTCGGTGCCGTCGGCTTCCAACATGGCTGCATCAATGGCACGCTGGTCGGTTACGTCCATGCCTTCCAAAGCTTTTGCCAGCGTGGTGTTTACGTGTTCTACGGCCTTCTCCACGCTCTTGCCCAGGTATTTTCCTTTGTCACCGTCGCGCAGCTCCACGGCTTCGTGCTTGCCGGTGGAAGCGCCGGAAGGAACGGCAGCGCGGCCAAAATCGCCGTCGGTGGTGATGACTTCAGCTTCTACGGTAGGGTTTCCGCGCGAGTCCAGAATCTGGCGGGCAAATACAGAGGCAATGATGCTCATAAAAAAGAGAGGAGGTTTTGGGAGAAGCGCAAAAATAAGCCGCGACATTTTGGCTAACGGAAACGGGGCTTGTGCGCCTTCATTTCTTTTGTCCCACGAGTTTCAATCGTGGCAATTGCTATTGAACCCTCTCAGGGTTCATCCTCTTCTGAGGAAAACCTTACGTCCCTTTCAGGGACGTATAGCAATTGCCACGACTCGCAAGTCGTGGACAAAAAAGCGGCATTATTTTTGGAAGCCCCGCCGAAAAATTCTCTGCTCCCCATGCGCCTTTTCCTGCTGCCTTTTTGCGCGCTTCTTTCCACCACCGCCACAGCCCAAGACACCCTTGCGCCCGCAAGCCTGCGCTATGAACGTCCGGGCCTGATACGCCGAATTTTTATTGGCGGGAATTACCGCAAAACGTGGGAAACACCAGTGCGCGTTCCGCTTTTCCAAATAGCGAAAACCAACGGCGGCTACACGGCCAAAAAACTGGGCGGCGGACAGCAAACAAAGAGCCTGCAAATAGTGGACAAAAGCGGGAATGAGTTTGTGCTGCGCACAGTGGACAAGACGGTGAAAAAAGCACTGGAAGCAAAGAAAATCAAGAGCAAATTCATCGCCAACATCACGCAGGACATGATTTCAGCGGCTAACCCTTATGGCGCGCTCGCCGTGCCGCCCATTGCCCGCGCGGTAGGCGTTATTTCTACGGAACCCAAGCTGTACTACATCAGGAACAGTGGCGTGCCGGGTGAGTACCAAAGCATTTTCAGCGGTCAGATGGTGTTGCTGGAAAAGCGTAAACCCACCCTTCTTCCCGGCGACAAACTGCACGACACGAAAGAACTTTTGAAGGATTTGGAGAAAGGGAAAAAAGCCATCCGCTTAGACCTGCCGATGCTCCTGCAGGCGCGGCTCGTGGACATGCTCATCGGCGACTGGGACCGCCACGGCGGACAGTGGCAATGGGGCTACCGCAAGACGGGCGACGCCACCTATGTGTATCCCGTTCCCGAAGACCACGACCAGGCGTTTTTCCATTCCAACGGCACACTTGTGACGCTGGTGCGGCCTTTTACCATGAAGCACCTCGTGGGCTTTAAACCGAGCCTGCGCCGTATCCGAAAACTGAACCGCAAGGAATGGGATTTTGACAAGGTTTTCATCGGGCAGCTTTCCAAAGCGGAATGGGAGGCGGGCATCCTGTATTTTCAAGAAAAAGTGACGGATAGCGTGCTGCGCGAAGCCGTGGCGCAAATGCCAGGAGAAACCACTTCTTTTAGCGGACAAAAGCTTTTCCAAAAGCTACAAGGACGGCGCAATACGATGCTCCGCGATGGACTGCGCTACCAGCATTACTTGGAAAAACGCCCGCTGCCCAAACTGCAAGAGCATGCGGAGGAAGCGCGTGAAGAAAAGACGCCTGCTGATTGATGTAGGCAGGCTTTAAGCCACACCCAATTGCATGACAAAAATAGTAGGTACAATTTTTTAAAGCCTACGTACCAGCAAAAAATGATATAGTACCACCTAAATGGGGCTATGTACCACTAAAATACCACATAGTACCACTAAAACAGGATGATGTAACAGTAAAAAATGACATAGTACCGCTAAAACGCGGCAGCGTACCGCCTAAATGCGATGATGTACCACTGAAATGGGAGGAGGTACCAGTAAAATGCAGGTGTGTACTGCATCCAGTATGCTTCACAAAGGGATTTCAGTCCCAAAAGCGGAACACTATCCCCTTTGCAGACTTTGACTGCGCAGAAAATACTTGCCTAGCACGTCAAACTCAATATTCAGGTCGTCGCCCGGTTGCAGAGTCTTGAAAGTCGTATGCTCCCATGTGTAGGGGATAATCGTAACAGCAAAATTTTCCTCCGCCACATCAAAAACGGTGAGCGAGACCCCGTTCAGACACACGCTCCCCTTCTCTATCAGCAACGGCGCAAATTCCCCCGGAAAGCGGAAGCGAAATACCCAACTTCCTTCTTTCTCTTCGCACGCTGTGCAACTACAAACCGCGTCCACATGGCCTTGCACAAAGTGTCCGTCCAGCCGGTCTCCGAGGCGCAGGCCGCGCTCCAGATTTAAAGGCATTCCTTCCTTCCAATTTCCCAGTGTGGTTTTTGCCAGCGTCTCGGCTACGGCCACCACTTCATAAAGCGGCCCTTTGATGTTCACCACCGTCAGGCACACGCCGTTGTGGGCCACCGATTGGTCTATTTTGAGGCTGCCTTCGTAGACAGGCACTTCCACTTGAAAGCGGCGGTTTGTGCCTTCGTCGGCAATGTGGTGGATGCGTCCGAGCGTTTCTACAATTCCAGTGAACATAGCAGAGATTAGGGTTGGTGAACCGCCGTGCCGCGATGTGTGCGGACGCTGGTATCGGCGTAAACGGTGAACTGGATTTGCAGTTGCGTGGTGTCGGAAAAAGCGCGGGTGATCGTGCCGCTCACCGTATCCTGCGGACGGCAGAAAATCTGGCCGGTAACGGCGTTAGTATCCAGCGTGGCCTGAAAGCCAGTGCGCGGCGCGGTGAGGGTCAAAGTAGTGGCGCAGAAACCGGAAATGCGGATGGCGTTTTTGCCGGCGGTGGAAATAACGAGCGCATAGGTGTTTTGAGAAGCGGCGCTGTCTAAATAGCCATCCTGATCATAGACAGAATCGCGGAAAGAAAATCTCCCCTTGTACAAGTCGGAAGGATAGACGCACACCGAGCTGTCGGGCCTGCCGGGGAAACCCCAGTTGAAGTTCACCGCTGCCGGGTCGTTGCAGAATGTATTAGTTTGCAGGCGCGGGTCGGTGGTGTTATACTTGTTATCCGTCGGCTTGCAGGAAGCCATTCCCAATAGCAACAAAGCGAGCGACACAAAGGCTTCCTTTCTCATAATGGACAAATCTACGAAGGCCGTTTTCCTTAGAAAGAAGACGTAACCGAGAAGCGAGCACCATTAAAAGCCGGTTCATAACGGCAAACACCACCCGTACAGTTGATGCCTTCTACCTGCCGCACATAAGCCGCCGTGAAGCGGTGCGGGCCGCGCGTATAAGCCCCAAAGAACTGGTAGAAATGCTGGTTGGTTTTCACCGCGCTTTCGCTGGAAGGTTTTACGAGGTACATGTCGGAAACAGCGATGCTCCAGCGCGGCGCTACGTTGTATTCAACCAGTAAAAAAGCCTGCGGGCCGAGGTCAAAATCAGTAATCATGTACTCCGCTTCCACGCGCAGGGATTTCTTCTCGTTGAAGCGATAGGTAATTTCCCCGAAAGGCGTTGTGGCGAAGAGCGTTTTGGCCGCCGGATTTACCTGATACACCCTGCGGTTATACTCCAGATACTGCACCCCAATCTGAATGTTTATTTTCCCCAGATTCCGCCATTCCAACTCGCCATACGCTTCCCGGTACAGCCCAATGCCTTCCAGCGTGTTGATGCGAGTGTAGTTAAAGGTCATCGTCACATCGTCGTTGGGCGCAAGCATCACGTCGCTGCCATAAGCCATTTCCGAGAGGTTTTGCGAAGCCGGGCCATAGCGTGCCAGCAGGCGTTGCGGACGCAGCCGGGCAATCACGGGTTGCCAGTTCATCAGCCCTGCCAGCAGCACTTCGTTGGGCGAAGTGCGCATCTCAAAGTTCTGCGTGCGCTTAGCCTGTAGGTTGATAGAATAGCCTTTGTGGGCATAGCTCAGTGTTCCGAAAAGCACATTTCCGGGCAGGCTTTGCAGCTTCCCATCGCGCACAATCGCTTCCTCCGTTTTGTAAACCGCTTCGGTGTAAATGGAAACCGCGCCGGTGGTGAATGTGTTATACACTGAAGCCGCATACATGTTGTACTTCGGCACGAAACGATCACTTAAGTTCTGGCCGTTGATGGTTCCGGCAACTGCCGTCATGGATGTCTCATCCAGTGTACGGTTAAGAAGACCTATACCGGGAGCGAAGTTTTTATTTCCGGCTACCTGAAAATCACCTTCGGCATTCAAGGCTTTAATGGCCGGGCTGTAATGCGGAAAAAAAGACGTTCCAAAAAGTGCTGTACTTTTTTGGTTCCCCATCATTCCCTTCACAAAAAAGTGGTCAGACGGCTTGTAGGCCAGGCGGAAACCAATCAGCGCGTTATCAATCAGCAGGCCCCGGTCTTCATAAGCGCGGTACAGAATGCCGGAGCCAATCTGGTCGTAAATGGTGCCGCCGGTGATGGTCAGTTCGCCCACGTTTTTGGTGAGCGTGAGCGCGCCAAGGCCCACGCCGTTGTAGGACGCTTTGGGATTGTAGAGGTTGGAATTATAAAAGCCGTCGAGCCGCAGAAAAGCCGAGAAGTCGTTCTGCGAATAACGCAGGGACAGCCAGCTTTCGGAGCCGCTGCGCTGGTTGTCGTACTGCGGTGTACCCGATGCCGAGATGGCCGTGTCGCGGTTAAAAAAATTGACGTTGGCCTGTAGGTCGCCGCTGATAGTGCCCTGCGCGCGGGCCGAAAAAGAAAGTGTAATTAAACCAAAGGCGAGTAGAGCCTGTCTCATCCGGGAAAGTTAAAGTTTGCTGCTGTTTGTGTGAAAGCCCGAAATTAGGTCTTTCCGTTTGCGCGGGCAATCCTGGCTTTCCTACCTTCCCACCCCCTATGAAAAAAATCCTTTTCGCCCTCGCACTTTCCTTTGCTTCCGTTGCCGCTATGGCGCAAGCCGCACTGCCTACAACCACCGTCAAGAACATGGCCACCGGCAGCAAAGTGGCGTTCAACAGTGCCGTCAAGCCGGGCCGCGTCACGATGATCAGCTTCTGGGCTACGTGGTGTGTTCCCTGCAAAAAAGAAATCAAAAACGTGCGCGCCAAGCTGGCCGAGTGGAAGCAAACTGCTGACTTTGACTACATGACTGTTTCCATCGACGAAAGCCGCGCCGAAGGACTGGTGCGCTCTTACGCTGTGTCTCAAGGCTGGGATTTCCCTTACTTCATTGACCCGAATTCCGACCTGAAGCGCACGCTCAATTTCCAGAACGTACCTTTTACCATCATCGTCGGCAAGGACGGGAAAGTAGCCTATATGCACAGCGGCTATGAGGAAGGCGCAGAGAACGAAGTGTTCAAAAAGATTCAGGAGTTAGCGAAATAATTCTTGGCTAAATCCTCTGGATAAGAAGCGATTCATCACGGCGATGGGTCGCTTTTTTCATGGGCCGCATTTCATGTTGCTATGAATGCGACAAGATTCTTAAAGCCTGTCCTAAAAATCAAAAGGAAATATCGTCGATAATCTTTTGTCACCCCGGAACGGGGTCTTGCCGGATGTAAGCCGCTAAGATCCTTTGCCGATGACAAAAGATTTCCGACGAGAAAGACTATCTCCTCCACACCTCTTTGATTTTAGAATTAGAATAGGCTCTTTGATAATTGAAATCTGAATCTTGTCCTCTTTTGTCTTTTGTCTTCCGACTTTTGTCTGCGGGCGGCCACATAGGGTCGCCCCTACCCTTCTCCATGCAGCTTCGCTTTGAAACCGCCCTTGCCCTGCGCGCGATTCGTGCCAATGGGCTGCGCTCGGTGCTGACGGTGCTTATCATCGCGGTGGGCATCATGGCGCTCGTGGGCATCCTGACGGCCTTCGAGATTTTGAAGTCCAACGTGACACAAAGCTTTAGCAGCTTGGGCGCAAACTCTTTCCAAATCACCTCAGAAGTGGTGAAGAAAAAACGCAGTCACGGCAATCGGCGGCGGATGCGGACAGCAGAAGCGAAGCCCATTACCTATGATCAGGCGCGGATGTTTGCAGGTCATTTTTCGGGGCTGGGACAAGTGGGTATTTCCTTCACGGCCAGCCCAGCTGCGGTGGCGCAATACGGCGCTGTAAAATCCAATCCCAACATTACCAAAACAGGTGTGGAGAGCGCCTATTTCACCATTACCGACACGAAGCTTTTGGCCGGACGCACTTTCTCCAACACAGAGCTTTCCGAAGGGCGCTACGTCTGCATTCCCGGCTTCGGCATTGCGCGCAAGCTTTCGCCGCGCAAACCGATGGCGCTGCTGGACCAAAACATTCTGGTAAACAACGTGAGCTATCGCGTTATCGGCATTGCGGCAGAACAGGGCGGCACGATGCGGATGAACGCCGACAATCTGGTGTTGGTTCCGCTGGAAAATGCGCGGATGCTGCACGGCACTTCGCAGACGGATTACGCCATTAGCGTGGCCGCCAAAGACCCGAAAAGCAAAATCTTTCTGGCGGAAGAAGCCGAAGGCCAGATGCGCGTCATTCGGAAACTGCGGTTAGACGAAGACGCCAATTTTTCGGTGAGCAGCAACGAGACGATGATGGAGACCTTGTTTCAGGTGTTGGGCTATCTGTTGGGCGCGGCGGTAGTAGTGGCCTCTATCACGCTGCTTGGCTCGGTCATCGGGCTGATGAATATCCTGTTGGTTTCGGTGGCGGAGCGCACACGGGAGATTGGGGTGAGCAAGGCGCTGGGTGCGAAGGCTTCTACCATTCGGCGGCAGTTTTTGCTGGAGTCGGTGTTGATTGGCGTGATGGGCGGCGTGCTAGGTGCGGTGTTGGGATTGGGCGTGGGAAATCTGTTGGGCCTTGGCCTCGGCGCGCCTTTTGTGGTGCCGTGGCTCTGGATGGGACTGGGCATTGCGTTGTGCATTTTTGCGGGCATTATTTCCGGCATTTACCCGGCGATAAAAGCGTCCCGGTTAAACCCGATTACGGCGTTGCGGTATGAATAAAGCACTGGTATATAAATCCACAGGCAGCTGGTATGACCTGCGCGATGAGGAAGGCGTTTTCCGCAAAGGTCGCATCAAAGGCAGGCTGAAAATTGATGCCGATATTTCTTCCACAAACCCGGTGGCGGTGGGCGATGTGGTATTCTTCCAACCGGAAGACAAAGAAGGCGAAACCCACGCGATGATTAACGGCGTGGCAGACCGGCGCAATTACATCGTGCGCGTCTCGCCACACAACCGGTACCAAAAGCATATTGTGGCTTCCAACCTGGACATGGCTGTGCTGGTAGCTACGCTGGCCGCGCCGCGCACCTCAGCGGGCTTTATTGACCGCTTTCTTTTGACCGCAGAGATGTACCACATACCGGCGGTGGTAGTATTCAACAAAGCGGATGAAATTGAGGACGTGGAAAACGCAGAAAACTTTGCAGAAAATTATCGCCGCGCGGGCTACCCGGTGTTTTTCACCAACGCTTTTTCAGAAGAAAGTTTGCGGGAACTAGAGGAAGTTCTGGCCGGAAAAACAGCACTCTTCAGCGGACACAGCGGCGTGGGCAAAAGCACCCTTATCAACGCGCTTTTGCCGGGCCTGAAACTGCGCACGGGCGCGGTTTCCGGCTACAGTGGAAAGGGACAGCACACGACCACTTTCGCCGAAATGTTTGATACCCCGTCGGGCGGAAAAATCATTGATACGCCGGGCGTGAAGGAGTTTGGATTGATAGACGTGGACAAGTGGGATTTGGCGCACTACTTCCCGGAACTGCGCGCGGCGATGGAGCACTGCCGCTACAACAATTGCCTGCACATCGCCGAGCCGGGCTGCGCCGTTCTGGAAAAGGTTTCTGACGGCGAAATCTCCGAAGACCGCTACGTTTCCTACCGCACGATTCTGGACGATTTGGGGAATCATCAGCGGCGGTAACAGGGATTAGGTACTGTCTTTCTAAAAAGGAACAGTTCCCGGTATCATTGCCCTAATGCTTAGTCCCTAATACCTAGTACCTATTTTCGCCGCCATGATTCTCTACAACGTAACGGTGCAAACAGAGCCTGAAATCGAGGCGGAATGGGTGAGGTGGATGGAAGAAGAACACATCCCGCAACTGTTGGAAACGGGGCTTTTTGAGGAAGCACGCCTGTGCCGGATGACGGGCCAGGAAAACGACAGCGCGCCGACGTTTGCAGCCCAGTATCTTTTCGCTTCCCGTGCGCAATACGAGGGCTATATCGCAGACTTTGCGCCCGCGATGCGGCAGCACGGAATTGACCGTTTTGGCACCCGCTTTGTAGCTTTCCGGACGGTGCTGGAGGTGCTTTCCATTCATAAAAAAGCTTGAGAAAACGGCGCTTCTCTAGAATCAGTATTTCACCCCCCGAAAAGTAAGGCGCGGTTTTTTTCAAAAAAATTTGCGCCCTTTTTCTTTGCGCTTCGGTTTGCGCCTATATTTGTCACGGTTCCAACCTCTTAATTCTTCCCCCAAACCCCTCTTCTAAAACCGTTCTTTTATGAACAAGACTGAACTCATCGACCACATCGCAGAGCAGGCCGGCATCTCCAAAGCCCAAGCCGGCGCGGCTATGGAAGCATTTACTTCCGGCATCACTTCTTCGCTTCAGAAAGGCGACAGCGTAACGCTCATTGGTTTTGGTACTTTCTCTGTTTCGGATCGCAGCGCCCGCACAGGCCGCAACCCGCAAACCGGCGAATCCATCAACATCGCTGCGCGCAAAGTGGCCCGCTTCAAGGCTGGCAAAGGCTTCTCCACTGCTGTATCAGGCGATACCGGCAAGAAGGCAGTCGCAAAAGCAAGTGCAAAAAGTGCTGACAAGAAAGCCGATAAGGCAGACAAAGCCGATAAAGGTGCTGTGAAAGCAGCAGCTCCGGCTAAAAAAGCAGCCCCGGCCAAGAAAAAATAAGGCTTCGGCTCCGGGCTTTTTCTTTTGAAACAACCGGGCAAATTTATTTCTGAAAAAGCAGCGGCTTGTTGTCGCTGCTTTTTCTACTTTTGCGCTTTCTAAAATTCTTCTTCTAAAACAACATCAATTATGGGTCGTGGCGACAAGCGCACCAAGCGCGGTAAAATCACAATGGGTTCTTTCGGCAAAATCCGTCCTGCACGGGCCGCTAAAACCAAAACCACAGAAGCAGCAACGGACAAAAAAGCCTAAGACGCGCTCCTTCTTTAAATTTCCAAAAAGGAACCGTTCTGCACCAAGCCGGACGGTTCCTTTTTTATTTCTACGAAAAACCGCAATTTTCCGGGGAAACCCTTTTCTGCGGATTATTTTCGCGCCCGATTTTAAACATCCCACATGCTCTCTGCGCTCCGCAACAAAGAAGAAAAACTCGCCGTCATCGGCCTCGGTTATGTAGGCCTGCCTATCGCGCTGGCCTTTGCCCGCAAAATGCGGGTGATTGGTTTCGACATCAACGAGAAGCGCGTGAAAATGATGCGCAACCGCATTGACCCAAGCAACGAACTGGAGTCTGGAGCGTTCGACGGAACGGACATTGAGTTCACAACTTCGCTTGACAAACTGCGCGAAGCACGCTTTTTTATTGTGGCCGTACCCACGCCGGTGGATGTACACAACGTGCCCGACTTGACGCCGGTTATCAAGGCTTCGGAGACGATTGGAAAAGTGATTAAGAAGGGCGACTGCGTGGTGTTTGAAAGTACGGTGTATCCGGGTTGTACGGAGGAGGATTGCCTGCCGGTGATTGAGAAAATCAGCGGCCTGAAAGCAGACGTGGATTTCTCCTATGGCTACTCGCCGGAGCGCATTAATCCGGGCGACAAAGTGCACACGCTGGAGAACGTGGTGAAGGTGGTGAGCGGCAACAACCCGGAGATTCTGGAACTGGTGGCCAACGTGTATGAAATGGTGATTGACGCAGGCGTTCACCGCGCTTCATCCGTGCGCGTGGCCGAAGCAGCGAAGATTATTGAGAACACGCAGCGCGACCTGAACATTGCCCTGATGAACGAGCTGTCTATCATTTTTGACCGCATGGGCATCAACACCTACGAGGTGCTGGAAGCGGCGGGCACGAAGTGGAACTTCCTCAAGTTTTTCCCCGGATTGGTAGGTGGCCACTGCATTGGCGTGGATCCGTATTACCTTACTTACAAATCGGCAAAGCTGGGCTATGGCAGCCGCGTAATTCTGGCAGGCCGCGTGATTAACGACGAGATGGCAGCCTATGTAGCGAAGAAGACGGTGCAGGCGCTGATAAAGAGCGGCGCCAACATGAGCCAGGCGAAAGTGCTGGTGATGGGCGCGACGTTTAAGGAGAACGTTTCCGACATCCGCAACTCTAAGGTGGCCGACGTGGTGAAGGAACTGAAAAGCTACAGCGTTCATGTGGACGTGGTGGACCCGCACGCCGACAGCGAGGAACTGCACCACGAATACGGCTTCGGCCTTGCCCCGGAAATCGGCACCGAATACGACGCGGTGATTGTAGCAGTGAACCACGCAGAATATACGGATCTGGACGACGCGTACTTTGCCTCTATCACCAAGCCCGCCGCGATGATTGCCGACCTGAAAGGCAGCTACCGCAACAAGATTCAAAGCCGGCAATACTGGAGCCTGTAACCGACAATGTGAAAATGCGGTAATACAATTTAATGTGGCAATAAGCTACCTGACCAAAAAATATCTGCTGCTTCCCACTGCCGGGTTATTTTCATTACCGCATTTTCCAAACTTTTCACATTACCACATTCTCTTGCATGCACCTTTTCCACAGCGGTTCGCTTTCCCAAAAATCTTTTCTCGTAACTGGCGGCGCGGGCTTTATCGGCTCTCATATTGTGGCGTATCTGCTCCACCACGGCGCGAAAAAAGTGCGGGTGCTGGACAGTCTGCTGACGGGGTTGCAAAGCAATGTAGACTTGTTCCGCGACCACCCGGCTTATGAGTTTCTTCTGGGAGACATCCGCAACGCGCAGGACTGCGAAAAAGCCTTGGAAGGCATTGACCATGTGTGTCATCAGGCCGCGCTCGGCTCCGTTCCGCGCTCGGTGAAAGATCCGGTGACAAGCAATGACGTGAACGTGAGCGGCACGCTGATGGTGTTTGAAAAAGCGCGGCAAGCAGGCGTGAGATCCCTGGTCTATGCGTCCTCTTCGTCGGTGTATGGCGACGAGCCGAACCTGCCCAAAAAGGAGGAGCGCGTGGGCAATCCGCTGTCGCCGTATGCCGTGACGAAGAAAACCAACGAGTTGTACGCCGACGTGTTTCACAAGCTGCACGGCATGAAGATTCTGGGCTTCCGCTACTTCAATGTTTTTGGGCCGCGTCAGGATCCAAACGGGCCTTATGCGGCGGTGATTCCGCTTTTCGTACAGGGTATTCTGGAGAAAACGCCTGTGTATATCAACGGCGACGGCGAGCAGAACCGCGACTTTACGTATGTGGACAACGCCGTGCAGGCCAATATCCGGGGAATGCTGACGGACAATGAAGATGCCTACGGCAAAGTGTATAACGTGGCAGTGGGCGAGAATTTTACGGTGAATTTCCTTTTTGAAGCCATCCGCGATTTGCTTCAAAAAGACCACCAGCCGACCTACCGCGAGCCGCGCGCAGGCGACATCCGCGCCTCGCTGGCCGATATTTCGCTGGCGCAAAATCTGCTGGGCTACGCACCGACAGACCGCTTCCTGGACGGGCTGAAGAAGACGGTGGAGTTTTTTGCGGAGAAACCGTAGGGGCAACCCTACCGCGAATCTCCAGGCCGGAGTAGGCGTGTATCTTTGAGAGAAATAAAAACACCGATGTACACCACCGTAAAAGGCTACTACAAAAATGGACAGGTAACCATTACAGAACCTGCACCGCCAAGCATCCAGATGTCGGAAGTGATGGTAACGTTTTTGAGCGAACCGCAGGAGTCATCTTCCCCAAAAGGAATTGTACGGGAAGCAGGTTGGCTGAAGAAATGGGGGGAGCAGCACGGCCTCACTTTCGATATACCCGACGATTTTAACGAGCCGCTGGACGACCTGAAAGACTACATGTAATGCGCCTGCTTTTAGATACCCAGATGTTCATTTGGCACGCCCTCAAACACACAAGTTTGAAAACAGAAACGCGCCTTCTGATGGATGACCCAGCAAACAGCATTTTTCTCTCGCACATTTCGCTGTTTGAAATTGTCATTAAGCAAAAGATTGGCAAGCTGCCGCAGTTCCAATTGCCCACTGTGCAGATAATAGAACTCGCAGCGTTGCGCTTTACTTTGTTGCCTATTTACATCTGCCCACATCGCGGCCTACGCCCGCATTCCGCTCTTGCCGGAACATCGCGACCCGTTTGACCGCCTGCTCCTGGCTACTGCCCTGGCGGAGGATATGCCTATTGTCTCTGCCGACGAACATTTTCCCCTTTATGCGTCGCTCGTGTCGGTCATAAAGGGATAGCAGGAGAAAATCGCCCCTACTCCTCCCCCTTCCGCAGTTCCGCCGCTTTTTCGCTCAGGATTTTCAGTTCCTCCACGCTCATCTGCGAGAGGTCGTTCATCAGGTTTCCCAGCCCGTCGTGGTCGGCTTCTTTCAGGGCTTGCAGGGGATAGTCTGCGGCTTCGTTGCCATTGGGTTTCCACGAAAGCAAGTCGTTGGGCGTGCAGCGCAAGAGGTCGCAGAGCTTTTCCACCACATCAAGCGGCAGGCTGCGGTGCATCCCATTGAGGAGTTTTTGGGCGGTGCCGGGCGAAATACCGTTGCGCGTCATCCACGAATACGGAACCGGAATGCCGCGCAGGCGACACATGATTTTGACATTGAAGTAGAGCATAAAAAGGCGGATTTATTCTCCCCAAAAATAAAGAAGCCGACGCGATTTTGTACGAAACCGACGTGTTTTAGTACAAAACCGACATGCGCAGGCGTTTCCGCGATTACGGGAGCGCCTGCGCCTTGTGTGTTTACCGTTTCGCAGAATTGCGGAACACCTGCACGTTGGTCATTTACCATTTTCCAGATTAGCGGAACGCTTGCGCGTTGTTCGTTTACCATTTTTCAGATTAGCGGAACACCTGCGCATTGGACATTTACCGTTTTGCAGAATTGCGGAACACCTGCGCGTTGGCAGCTTGCTCTCGTAAAAAGCGCGACCATCCGGTAGGGACACGCTGCGCGTATCCGCCGGAAATGCGGGATGTGCGGCATTGGATGCCTCCGGAAACGTGGGATGTGCGGACACGCGCGGCGTGTCCCTACCGCGCCAACAGCCGCCGGTAATACCCGTCCATATCGCCAACAAGACGCTGGTAGGAGAATTTTTGAAGCACAGATTCGCGGCCTGCAATGCCCATCGTGCGGCGCAGGTTTTCGTCTTCCACCAATTTCAAAACCGCCCCGGAGAAAGCCTCTGCATCCTCCGACGGAACAATAAAGCCCGCTTTTCCTTCCGCAATAATATCGGCCACGCCGCCCACGTTGGTACACACCACCGGCTTGCCCGCCGCCTGCGCCTCAATCATGGAAACGGGCGTGCCTTCGTTGAAGGACGTGAGCACCACGATGTCCGACGCGGCAAACACGCGGTCTACCTCCTTTGACCACGAAATACAAGTGGCCTGCGCGGGCGTTTTCTGCTGCGGAAAATAGTTGTAGGAAACCCCGGTTTGCCGGAATGCTTCTTCCATTGCCGGGCGGCTGTCGCCATCGCCCACGATGAGGAAGCGCAGCTTTTTACCGGGCGCGGCGGCGGCTACCTGGGCAGCCATTTTCACGAAGAGCGTGTGGTTTTTCACCGGCACAATGCGGCCCACAATCGTGATAACCAAATCATCCTCCGCGAAGCCAAATTGCTCCCGGAAAGAGGTGCGTTTCGCTTCTTTCTCCGCCCCGAAAGCGTCTAAATCCAGCCCCAGTGGAATGACCGTCATTTTCTCTGCCGGGCAGATGCGGTAGGTATCGGCCAGCTCCGCTTTCTGGATGTCGCTGATGGCGATGATGCCGGAGGAGCGGCGCGCGAGGTAACGTTCCGTCTCTAAGAAGAAGCGCGTTTTGGCCTTGCTGAAATAGGAGTGGAAAACATGGCCGTGGAAGGTGTGGACGATGACCGGAACCTTGCAGGCGTGGGCCGCGAGGCGACCCAGTGCACCGCTTTTGGCCGCGTGGGTATGCACCACATCGGGCCGGAAATCCTGCATCAGTTTCTTGAGTTTCCCGTACGCTTTCCGGTCTTCGGAAATGTTGATGGCGCGCTTCATTTCGGGAACCACAACGGGTGTAATGCCGAGGCGCTGGGTCAGGTGGTCGGCGTCCTGCTCGTGGTCGTCCTTGCCGCCTATTACCAGCATCGTTTCCCAGTCGGGGGCCATGTAGCGGGTGAGGTAAGTGGCGTTAAGGGCCGGGCCGCCGATGATAAGGCGGTTGAGAATGCGAAGCACGCGGGGCATTGGGAAACAGCGCTTTTGAGAAGAACAGCGACGGGGCTGCAAGCTAATAATTTGTTAGCAGCCTGCGCCTATCTTTGCGTTCTTCGTTTCTAAAGACCTTTCTTTTTCTTTCTTATGCAGCTTGCGATTATTGGCACCGGATACGTTGGCCTTGTTAGTGGGGTTTGTTTTGCCGAGATGGGCAACGACGTTGTTTGTGTGGATGTAAACGAGGCGAAAGTGGAGAGCCTTCGGGCCGGAAAATCGCCGATTTACGAGCCGGGCCTCGACCTGCTGCTGGAGCGCAACATCAAGGAGAAGCGCATCACTTTTACCACGTCTCTGGAGGAAGGGATTCAGGATGCAAAGGTTATTTTCCTGGCCCTGCCTACGCCTCCGGGGAAAGGCGGCGAAGCCGACCTGCAATACGTGTTGAGCGCGGCGCGCGATTTAAGTAAAATTCTCACTTCCTACACCGTTGTGGTGAACAAAAGCACCGTTCCGGTGGGCACGGCAGAAAAGGTGGCCGCAGTGTTGGGCGAGACGCTTTCGGCGGAGATGTTTGACGTGGTTTCCAACCCCGAATTTCTGCGCGAAGGCGTGGCGATTGAAGACTTTCTGAAGCCCGACCGCGTGGTGCTGGGAACGCGCTCGGAGCGTGCGCGCAAGATTATGGAGGAACTCTACACGCCGTTTGTACGGCAGGGAAATCCCATTCACTTCATGGACGAGCGGTCTTCGGAGATGACCAAATACGCCGCGAATGCGTACCTGGCGATGCGCATTTCCTTTATGAACGAGATGGCCAACCTTTGTGAGCGAGCCGGTGCGGATGTGGATTCCGTGCGGATTGGGATGGGTTCGGACAGCCGGATTGGGAAGCGGTTTTTGTTTCCGGGCGTGGGCTATGGCGGCTCGTGCTTTCCGAAGGACGTGCAGGCGCTGGCGCAAACCGCTGCCGAATACAACTATGATTTCCGCATTGTAAAGACGGTGGTGGACGTGAATGCGCGGCAGAAAACCATTCTGGGCGCGAAGCTAAAAAAATACTACGACGGTCAACTCGCCGGAAAAACCTTTGCCGTCTGGGGACTGGCCTTTAAGCCCGAAACCGACGATATCCGCGAAGCACCAGCACTGGAGTTGATAGCCGAGTTGATAGAAGCGGGCGCGAAAGTGCGCACTTTTGACCCCGAAGCGATGGAGAACGTGCGCAGGCAGATGGGCGAAGAAAACATTTATTACGCTACCGACCCGTATGACGCGTTGGAAAACGCAGACGCGCTGGTGATTGTGACCGAGTGGGCCGAGTTTCGGAACCCGCGTTTTGAGCGCATGGCCGAATTGCTGAAAAGCCGCACCGTTTTTGATGGCCGCAACGTATATGCCCTCTCCAAGATGGAAGAACTGGGCTTTTACTACGAAAGCATTGGCCGCCCGGTGATTGCGGCTGCCGTGCCTGCCTAAGATTTCTTTCTTCAACACTTCTCTTTTTCTCTCCCGGTTCCTGACCATTAAGTTCTGGTTCCTAGTTCCTGATTTCCCCCAATATTTATGGCTAAAAGAATTCTTATTGTCGGCGCCGCCGGATTTCTTGGTTCTCATTTGTGCGACCGTTTTTTGGCGGAAGGCTATGAAGTGATTGGAATGGATAATCTCTTGACGGGAAATATCCGCAATATTGAGCATCTTTTTCCGCGCCCGGATTTTACGTTCTATCATCACGACATCACGAAATTTGTGCATGTGCCGGAGGAGATAGATTATATCCTGCATTTTGCTTCGCCCGCTTCGCCGATAGATTACCTGAAAATGCCGATTCAGACCTTGAAAGTGGGCGCTTTGGGAACGCACAATCTGCTGGGACTGGCAAAGGCAAAGGGCGCGCGCATTCTGGTAGCTTCTACCTCAGAAATCTACGGTGACCCGCTCGTGCATCCACAGACCGAAGAATATTGGGGAAATGTGAATCCGATTGGCCCGCGCGGCGTTTATGATGAGGCGAAGCGTTATATGGAAGCCATTACGATGGCGTATCATAATTTCCATGGTGTAGAGACGCGCATTATTCGCATCTTCAACACCTATGGGCCGCGGATGCGACTGGATGATGGCCGCGCGCTGCCCACGTTTGTGAATCAGGCGCTGCACGGGCAGGACATTACGGTTTTTGGCGACGGCTCACAAACACGCTCTTTCTGCTATGTAGATGATTTAGTGGATGGCATCTATCGTTTGTTGCTCTCCGACTACCATATGCCGGTGAACATTGGCAATCCGGTGGAGATTACGTTGAAGCAGTTTGCGGAAGAAGTGCTGGCTTTGACGGGCGCGGATGTAAAAATCGTATATCGCCCCTTGCCGCAGGATGATCCGAAGCAACGGCAGCCAAACATCACGAAGGCAAAAGAGATTCTGGGCTGGCTGCCAAAGGTGGACCGGGCGGAGGGATTGGCGCGGACGCTGGATTATTTTAAGGCCGTAGTGTAGAAATCAGGTGAATTACTTTATATACTGGTACGATTATGCGCTGCTGCCTATTTATTTAGGGGGGTGTCTGTTGCTGCTGAATGGTTATTTTTCTACCCGTTCTTATTCTTCCTCGCCCGAACTGAAGCGCTATTTTATCCGGGGGATGTGGCTAAAGTTTGTTGGGTGTATTGCTATTGGGATGATTTACGAGTATTATTACAACGGGGCGTATGACGGGCGTTTCTTTTTTGAAGGGGGGAAGATGCTAAGTAAGTATTACTTCCGGCATCCGTCGGAGATATTTCGGGTATCCTTCCTGGACATGAAGGACTTCAACGCCAGGAATTTAGATGGGCTGAATACGTTTGATGCGAACATTTTTGCGCAATCTTCTTTCAATGTAGCCAAGATAGCAGGTTTATTGAACCTAGTGAGCTTCAATGCCTTTCTGCCTTGTTCGCTGTTGTTCTGCACCTTTGCCTACTTTGGAATATGGAATTTGTTTATTTTCATTATAAAGAATTACAACGTTACTTTTAAGGTTGCTGCCTATTGCACCATCTACATTCCTTCGATCCTCATGTGGGATTCCTCTATTTTTAAAGACACAATAACATTCACGGCGCTGTGCTGGCTTTATATATGCGGGTACCACATTTTTATCAAGCCCAGCAATCTTGTAAATAATGTAGCCGGTGCCATAATATCTGCTTCACTCATCATTGCTGTGAAGGTGTACATTCTTGGGGCGTTTATGCCGCTCTATATATTTTATATATTCTCGTCCCTCAAAACGCGCATCAAGAACAAGGCGGTGCGCAACTTGGTTACGCCCATCATTTCTGTTGTGGCTATTGGCTCTATCTTGGGTATTATGCAGAACCTAGGAAGCGTTTTAGGCAATTATTCTTTGGAGAACGTAGCAGAAACAGCCGGCACTACCTATGGATATATCTCTGAGCTTACTGCCGGCTCCGCTTATAACTTGAATGTAGATTACGGGTCTCTCTCTGGTATGTTGAAGTCCATACCTGCTGGTATCAATGTAACACTCTTCCGACCCTATCCTTGGGAATATCTGAAACCCTTTACACTGTTCGCTTCTTTAGAAAGCATGGTGATACTCTATTACACTGTAAAAATATTTCGGGCAATTGGTTTGAAAAAACTTTTTAGCGCAATTGGCCAAGACCCGACGATTCAGTTTGGTCTTCTGTTTAGTTTTCTCTTTGCGTTCATGGTAGGTATCTCCTCTTCCAACTTCGGAACACTGGTTCGGTACAAGATTCCCATTCTGCCATTTTATACCCTGTTTCTGGCTTTGCTTTATCAACGCTATTTTCCAAATGACCCGGAGGTTTCCCGCATCGTTCAGGAAACGCCTGAAGAAGAAGAGCCGGAACCGGCAGAAACAGCGTTAAGAACCGCGATGTAAACCGGCGCAACGCTCTTGATAGAATATTGCTCCTCCACCCGTTTCCGGGCTGCAATACCAATGCGGGCGCGCAATTGGGCATCTTTCATCAACAGACGCAGCCTCTCCTTCCATTCCTGCGGCGTTTTCACTAGAAAGCCGGAAACGCCGTCCTCCATGATGCGGTGATTTGCGCCAAGCGCAGTTGCCACCGTTGGAATGCCGAGACTCATATATTGCAACGCTTTTAGTCCGCTTTTGCCCAAAACCCACTGCTCGTCGGGCAACGGGTATAAGCCGATGTCTATTTGTTGCAGGTTTGGAATCTCGCCTGCTGCCGTCCACGGGTGCGCTTCCACTTCCACGCCTTCCATCTGAAATTCCTTGTCGCCCATCACCAGCAGGCGGAAAGGCTGTTCCTTATAAAGTTCCTGTAACACATCTTGGAGCAGTAGCAGGTAGGGCGCGGTGCTGTGGCTCCCACTCCAACCCAGAGTCAGTTTCTGGTTATTGCTGTAAGGATTCACCGGCTGATATCGCTCCGTATCTATCGTAGAAGAAATATCAGTTGTGTTGGGGTTGTATTGCCGCACAAATTCGTCTAAGAAAGGCGTACATGTGATGACATGTTGTGCCGCTTTCATTAAAACAATCGGCTTTTTCCGGCCTTTCAGAATCTGTTTCCAGCCGGTGATGTGCGAGGCGTTTTTAAGGAAAATCAGATCGTCTATGTCGTAAATCATCTTCCTGCCGGCGAGCTTTCCAAAAAGCCATTCAAAAATAGCCGGGCCGACGGGTGTAATCCATAAATGCGTATAAACAACGTCATATTTCCCCAGCCGGAACAAGTCGCGCGTCCGCCTGAGATAGCCCCGCAACATCGCCGTTAGCTTTCCCCAAGTGTGACCGGGTTTATACATTACGCGCCACGCTTCCTCATCGTAAAAAGACGACCACTCCACCTCGTAGCCCGCTTCGCGGAACTGCGCGTAGTATTGCTCAAACTTCAGTCTTTGGCTGGGCGCTTTATCAAACGGATAAGGCACCACAAAAAGGATCCGCTTAGTCTTTGCCATGAAGGAACCGGCGATAAACGTTATAATATTTGTCTGCCCCGTAAGTCAGGGAATAATGGCTCAGGTCGTAGTGCATGTCTTTGGGCGGATGCTGAACGAGCCACTCCGCCGCCGCCCGGTAGTTCTCCGCGTTAAAGTCGTTCAACAGAAAGCCGCAATTGAGTTCTCCAAAAACCCTTTCTGCATCGCCCACACCCGTGTTGGTAATAACAGGTTTCCCCATCGCCAGCATTTCGTATTGCTTGGTGGGCGAGCAGGCCTGTTTGGCAAAAGTAGGCGTGATAAAGAAAAAGCCGTAGTCTATAATAGAAATGTGTAGCGGCATTTTTTCACGCGGAGAGCGGGTAACCACTACCCGGTCGCGGGAAACACCTTGCGCATCGGCTACCCGGAAAACTTCTTCCGGGTCGTTGTTCACCATAAACAAAAGCTTTGCGTTGGGAATGTGCGCTGCGATCACCTTAAAACACTCAAAATACTCTGGCAGCTTATAAGTCCTGCCAATGCTCCCTACATAGCCCAAAACGGTTGCGCCGGTAAGTCCGTATTTTTCCCGCAAGGCTGTTTTTTCTTCCGGCACAATGACCGCCGGATTGTAATGTTGGAGGTCGGCGCAGCAGGGAATCACCGTTACGGTATCGTCAGTTTGCTGCGGGTATTTCTGTTCTACAATTTCGCGGGCGGCATACGTAAGACTTATCACATGATCGGCGCGCTTAAAAAGGCTTTTCTCAAAACGCCGTAGCAGTGCGTAAGTCACCCGGTGAGCGCGGTTTTTCAGGTTCAGCCGTCCGGTTTCAATGGCGGAATCTACCCAGAAATCGCGTTTATCAAAAATAAGTTTTTTGCCTGTCATGCGCTTGATGAGCAGCCCAACCATCGACGCGAAATAGCTGCGCCCATGAATCACAGCACACTTATTCCGAACAGATACTTGGAAAGCCCGGACAACAAAACGTCCAAAATCAAGCATTTTTAGATGTATTCCCCGGCCTTCGGTGAACTGCAACCGATGCCATATAATTCCTTCGGCATCCAACATTACCTGTGTTTGCATTATTTTGGGCATATGGCTCACTTTCTCGAATGTTACCAGATGCAGCAGAATGCCTTTGGCCCGGCAGGCGCGCAGGTAAGGCAGTACTTGCGACTGGCCAATCGGGTCTGTAAGTCCATCATAAGAAAGATACATAACAGACTTTGTGTCCGTCGTGCGTTCCGTGTTATTCATTCAAAGTATTTTGTATCATCTCGTGCCACTCGCGGCTAAAATGATGGATATCATAGTCGGCGGCCCGTTCCTGCGCGGTGCGGGAAATCTTTCCCCACTCTTCTTCTCCAAGCGAAAGCATTTCCTCTATTTTTTCCGCCCACAGCGCGTCGGTAGCCGCGTCGTCGGGAATGGGCATCAGGTAGCCGCCGGTTGCGGCTTCGGCTTTAGTGCGGGGCTGTTGGATGTTGAAAGGTGTTTTCCCCTGCATAACCTCCGAGACGCCGCCGTTTGGACAATCGCTTGCAAGCACCGGGCAGCCGCAGCTCATAGCCTCTAATAGCACAAGCGGAACGCCTTCTCCCCGGCTTGGAAACAAAAGGAGAGAGGTGTTCCTGAAAACAGGAAATACGTTTTGCTGAAAAGGTGCAAAATAAACGTCTTTTTCGTCTTTTGGATAACCTTCAGACAAGTCGGCGAGAGTGAGACCAGCCTTCAGAACTTGGACTTGCAGAGCGGCTTTTTCCGGACCTTCACCTACATAAAGCAGTTTTGCGCCCGTTGGTTTTATTAACCGGAAGATGCGAACAAGTGATGCTGTATTTTTTTCATGCGACAGCCGACCGACAGCTGTAAGCACCCGTTTTTGGGAGAAGAGTTTTTGCAGTGCTTCGGCGGGCGCTTCCGTTGCAAGCAGGGCCGCGCGCTGATTATCCACGGGATTGGAGATAACCTGAATTTTGGATGCGGGGATTTTAAAAAAATCCGTCAATTCTGGTACCAAGTTGCTACTCACCACCACCACTTTATGCAGGCCGGTGTAAACAAAAGATACCAAGCGACGCGCTTTGAGCATCATCCAGTTGTGATGGCTGTGCAGAATCGTAGTATGAATAACGGCGATTTTTTTTTCGTCTCCTGCCAAGCGATTTACCCAGTCCGTAGGCCACAAGTTGCTGATAGTAACATATATATTATTTTCTTTTTTAAACCGACTTAATCTGGAAACAGCGCCTCTGTAGCGTTTCAGTCGTCCCCGAAAGCCGCCTCCAGTGGAAAGTCCCAAAGAATTTACATTTACGCCTGGAAGATGGGGAAGCGCAGCAGGCTGATACAGCGCACAGTAATACACTTCATACACTCCCTGACCGGCCAGCGATTCTGCCAAGGTTGCTGCCACTTTTTCTGCTCCTCCTTGTCCGGCGTGTTCCACCAGAATAAGAATATTTGTTTTAGGCTGATTCCCCATTAAAAAAGCTGTTTCTGTATGTGTTGATTGCTTCCTTTATAAGGAATACAAGACTTTATAGCCTGATTTTGCTCCGGTAATCTATTTTACGGCCTTCTTCTCCACAAAAAAACAGCGAGCGAAAGTGGCAGAATCCAAAGCAGGCGCGAACCCCATTTGGTAGCCGTATGAAAAAGACTGGCATTAGGCGCGGGAGGCGCATCAACCACTCCGTATTCTTTAAACACCAGTTGTTTTGATAGATAGGAGGAGTCCAGCCGTCCTTTATACATAACAGGAATAAGATTATTGTTCTTTATAGAATCAAAGCTAATCCTTCTGTTATTAACGTAAACAGGTTCCAGATTGGTGTCAAAATAATACCATTTTCCTTCTATAGAAGCCTCCAGTGCGTAATGTCCTTCAAAACCCACTTTCCGGGAGCTGATTCCTTTTCTTTTTAAAGCTTCCATCATCACCATGCTTTGCTGGCTGCAGGCGGCGCGGGAATATTTCAAAATATCATCCGTCAAAACAATAGCGGAAAGGTCTTCGGAGACAAAATAACCAGCGAGTGCAGCAATCCAGTTTTCGGATAGCGCGTAGTGGCTGTATTCGTGATAGAATCTTTTTCTTACAATCGTATCCAGTTCAACGGCGTACTGCAATTTCCCTGTGTCGTCTCCTTTCGAACCAATCGTAGAATCCGTTACCCGAAGCAAATCGTCTACACTTCTGACACGTTGTACCAAACCGGGGTCATAGGTATCCCAACTTGCCTTTATAGTGTGTGGAAAAACCAGATGCACCGGAAGAAAATTCGGCAGCAGCAGCAGAAAGCTTAGGATAAAGAGGAAGACAGAAAACTTTCTTCTCATATTTACAGAGTAATACTAAAATGCAAAATGATTAGGAATCAGGACATCCATTTTTGATACCACATCTGAAATTGAAGTAGATACCAGACTTTCACGTGCATTTCCGTGCGCCCGCCATAGTAATCGCGCAGCAGTTTTTCCACCGCTTCTCTTTTAAACAGCCCGTGCGACAAGGCTTTTCCACTCAAATGTTCGCGCACCAGCGGCTCCAGTTCGCCGTGCATCCAACTGTCTATCGGAACACCAAAACCCATTTTGGGCCGGTCCATCATCTCTTTGGGAATATACTTATGCACAATCTGACGCAACGGATATTTTTTAATACCCTTGTGATACTTGTAATCCGAAGGAAGGCGTGCAGCAAATTCCACGATGTTTTGGTCCAGAAAAGGTTCTCGCCCTTCCAGCGAAACGCTCATGGTGGCACGGTCTACTTTCTGCAAAATATCGTCAGCCATGTAGGTCTGATAGTCCACCGCCATCATGAACGAAAGCGCGTCGTAGTTTTCCTTCTTCAGCTCTGTGCTTGTATGCGAAGTGCGTAACAGGCGAGTAGGCCGGGCCATCAGTTCGCGGATGTCTCTGTCATTAAAAACCTGACTCAGATTTTTGAGCAGTTCTGCCGGCGACGGGTCGCGGAGCAGGTTGCGCAGCTTGTCGTAGCGGCTGTGGAAATTGGCTTTGTGCTTCAACACCGGAATACGCTCCGAGGAAATGGCGCCCATCGCAGCAGCCGCCATTTTGCGCAGGGGCATGGGGATGGAAGACAGTTTTTTGCCGTAGCGGCTGATGTAATCGTAGCGGTTGTAGCCCGCAAAAATCTCGTCGCCTGCGTCCGCAGAAAGGGCCACCGTCACTTTCTCACGCGCCATCTTGCTTACCAGAATGGTCGGAATGGCGCTGCTGTCGGCGAACGGCTCGTCATAATACTGCGGCAGCGTGGGCGCGATGTCCATCGCTTCTTTTACGGTGCAGTAATACTCCGTGTGGTCGGTTCCGAGACGCTGGGCAATTTCGCGCGCAAACGGCGCTTCGTCCAGCTTGTTGTCCGTCGTGCCGATGGTGAACGTTTTGAGCTTTTCGGTGCGGTTGCTTTGAAGCAAAGCCGTTACGCAGGTGCTGTCGTAGCCGCCGCTGAGGAAGACACCCACCGGCACGTCGGCCACCATGCGGTACTCGAAAGATTTTTTCAGGATGCGCTCGGTTTCTTCTATCGCTTCCGGCAAAGAAATCTTGAGCTTCGGCGCGTTGTAGGCGTCATACACGTTCCAGTATTGCTCCACCGTGATTTTGCCGCTGTTCAGGTTCAAGCGCAGAATGTGGCCGGGCAGCAGTTTCCACGTGTTCTGGAAGATGGCGTGCGGGGCCGAAACGTAGCCATATTGCAGGAAAGAGGCTACCGCTTCGGGGTCAATTTCCTTCTTGAAGCGCGGGTGTGCCATCAGGTTTTTCAGCTCCGAGCCGAAAAGGAAGAGGTCGTCCTGAAGGGAATAATACAAGGGCTTCACGCCGGGCCGGTCGCGAATGCAAATCAGCTCTCCCTTGTGCGTATCCAGCAGCGTGATGGCAAACATGCCGCGCCATTTGTGGATAGACGCTTCGCCCCACTGTTTCCAGCCGTGGAGAATCACCTCCGTGTCGCTGTGGGTTTGGAAGGTATGGCCAAGTGCAATCAGTTCCTTCCGGATTTCGGCGTAGTTGTAAATCTCTCCGTTAAACACAAGGCTTAGCCCTTCGAAGTGCATGGGCTGATCGGCGGCGTGGCTGAGGTCAATAATGGAAAGGCGGGCGTGGGAAAAGCCGACTTGTGCTTTTCCTGCTTCGGTGAGAAACTCGCCGTGGCCGTCTGGTCCGCGATGGCTCATACAGGCCGACATGGCGCGCAAATGCGTCTCGGCACTTCGTTTTTTAAAGTCGGCAAAGCCGGCTATTCCGCACATAGGCTTATGGAAGTCAGGACTTTAACCCGGTTGAGAAGATGCGAAAGATAGACCGGGCGCGCTGCTTCTGCAAATATCCGTCGGAAACAGTGTTATTGATACGACGAAGAAATAAGAATGGATGTTTTCCGGACAGAAAAATTGCAGAAACCAAAAACGCTTTCTGAAACAGAATCTACGAACACGGGCAAATAGAATTAAAATAATTTTATTGTGTTTCCTACAGTAGTTTAGGGCACATGATTTTTAATTGCGGTATATTTATCATACACTTCTATCAATCTTTGCCGATAAACACTGGGATGAGATATGGAACGTGCTTTAATTTTTCCAGCGTCCGCCATTTGAGGCAAAAGCAGTTTTCCATCATAAATATCTTTTAGCTTTTCTGCAAGTGCTTCTTTTCTTGCCAAATCGAAATAATAAATTGTATCACCGGCAACCTCTTGAAAAACAGGAATATTAGATGCCAGAACAGGCAGCCCTATCGCCATTGCCTCCAAAGGCGCAATACCAAAACCCTCATAATTAGACGAAATCAAATACAAATCATAGTCGGGAAGAATGCGGTCCACTTCTTGCGCAACGCCCATAAACCGGACGTTCTTTAAGTCATGTTTCGCCACAAAATCTTTCAGCATTCTTTCCTCATGACCATTTCCATAAATATCTAATGTTATTGGAAGGTCTTTTAGCTGACTAAAAGCCACCAATGTATGGATATAATTTTTTTGCGCCTTCAATTTGCCCACCGAAACACATTTTAAAGTATCTCCCGGTTTGTAATGGCTGTTGGCTTTGGTATTAAAAAAAGCCTCGCCCACTACGTTATAAACCACATCGCCCGTGCCGGAATGGTGCACGTGTTTTTGATAATCTTCTAATGCAAGTTTAGAAACGCCAATTAAATGATGATAACTTCTTGCCGTAATTCGCTCCATCGGCAAGGCAAACCGATTGGCGTCGAAAGCATCAACACTATACGGATTATGTAATGAATAAAAAAGAGGTATGGAAGACGGACAAGCAAAGCGGGTCAATAAACCGGCGGTTTGCAGATGTGCATGCACAAGCGTGGGCTGATAGCTGCGAATGATTTTCCGTAAATGAAGCGTTCCTGAAAGCCATTTTTTGGGCGATAATGCATGAAGGCAATAATGAGACTTTATATATGGCTCTATTTCCTTCAGCAAATCGCGGGGGGGCGCAAGGGTAACTACTACATGCTCATATTCGGGCAATAGTTTTATGGTATTGCTAAGCAATACTTCTGCGCCGCCACGCCCAAAAGAATTGATTACATGTAGAATTCTCTTTTTCTTCATACGCTTTGTTCCCAAAGAAGAGCCTTACACTGAAAGTAAGCTTTTTCTTTTCTGGAATTTTTTCCCGAAATCAGCAACAGAGACTGATTATCATGTTGAAGTTTTAAAAATTAATTCGTTACTGGTTGATTTTGAACGCTTTTGAGGTGGAAAGGTTAGGTCGCTTTTGCAAACCCCTGCCTTTCTTGTCCGGCTTCCAACACCATTAAGGGTGCGCTTTTCCGGGGCGCCTAAACACGTTTTTTGTTGAAGTAATCGTTGTAGAACTTATAACAACGCTCTATCAGCGTTTTATTGTTGGGAAAATCTACATAGGTTTTGGGCGGCAGGCTCAAATACTTTTCCAGCTCTTCCACCTTAATACCCAGCTTTTTGGCTACGTATTTTTTGTCTTCTTTTATCTTCTCCTCGTCGTAGGGCGGTAATTTCAGCTTTTCCAATGCCTCGTCTCGTGTCAATTGGTTAGTGCAGATTTGCGAAGAATACGTGGCCCGGCGATAGTCCATATTGAACTTCTTGTTCATTACATATCCCTGCCAGAAAGCTGTAATTTTAGACTCGTGGTGTTTACCGCCGTAATCTTTCCAGCCCAGATGTTCCATCAAAAACTTTTTTGCGGCATCCTTATCATAGTTCAGATAATTCAGAATACTGAGGTTCTTGATTTTATTGACGAACCGGTATTTGGATTCCTTCAGAAGACCAATAGTGGGTACTTTTTTGATACGCATCTTGCCGTATTTACGCACAATGTGTTCATAAAGCTTCATATCCTTATACGGATGGTAGCCCCATTGCAAAGGCAAAATACCTTCCGACGTAAGATTTCCACCAGATATAATGTATCTAATGTCATGGCGGGCGGCCACTTCAAAAATAGCTGCCGGGATGGCAATATCCGTAGGCATTTCCAAGTCCACCGAAGAAGACTTAAGGAAAGCCAGTTGGATTTCGCGGAATTCTTCCCAGTCTAGCACGTAACTCTGATAGTCGAAGCCAAGTGCTTTAGCTACAGATTTAATATTGCTCACCGCTATTTCGGTGTCCCAGCCGTTATCCATGTGCATCAGCAAGGCACGCAGGCCATATTGCTTACACATATACGCCACATAAGAGCTGTCCACCCCGCCGCTAATCCCGACGATGCAGTCATAAGGTTTCCCTTTTCCGTAGCTTTTTATCACCTCGGCATACTCCTGAAAAAGAGCTTCAGATTTTCCTTTTACGTAGCCCCTGCTTTGGAGTCTTTCCAGAAAGGCGGTGCAATGGTTACAGATGCCCTGCGCATCAAAAACGATGTCGGGGTCAGTGGTATCCATCACGCAACGCGTGCAAATCTGGTAGGGCCGTTTAGAATTCAAACTTTTTGGCGAACTCATTTCTATTTATTTTGGGGTAGTTAATGAGAACCCCTTTCATTTTTCCGTAGTAAACAAACAGGCTACCGGCGGCAAAGCTATTGACGGACGTGGTATTCCACAAATGAAGAATATCCGCCGTGCTTCCTGCACCGCCGAGGGCCACAATAGGAATGCGCACTTCCTTGGAGAGCGCGCTGTAAAGCTTGGCGTCGTAGCCCTTCATAAGCCCATCTTCATCCACACTTTGAATAATAATTTCCCCTGCGCCACAGTCTTCTATCTGCCGGATATAATCGAGATATGGAACGCTTGCCGCCTTTTGAAGCTTGTGATTGTAAACCCCATATTTTCCCAGCAGACTTTTCTTAATATCCACGCAGACGGTGATGGTGGAAGAGCCAAACTCATCGGCGGCTTCTTTCACAAAAGCCGGATTTTGAAGCGCCGAACTGTTGAGCACCACCTTTTCTGCGCCACCTTTTAGTCGTTCATAAATTTTCTGAATAGAATCAATTCCACCGCCCACCGCGAAAGGCATATTGGCTTCTTCGCCCACCTCTTTTACCAGTTGCAGGTCTATGGTGCTGCCTTTCTTAGATGCATCAATATCCAAAATTATTATTTCATCCGCAAAACATTCATTAAAAATACGAACCGCGTTTATCGGGTCGCCAATATATTTTGGGTCTTTGAACCGGACAGACTTCACCAATCCTCCGCCTTTAAAAAGCAGAACCGGAATAACGCGTGGGCTAAACATTGCTTTATTGCGCTAAAAAATTTTGGATGAGTTGTTGCCCTGCTTCGTGGCTTTTTTCCGGGTGGAATTGCACGCCAATCAGGTTTTCCTTTTGAATGGCCGACACAAAGGTAGTCTCGTAGGGCGTAGTCGTGAGAACATCCGACGCATTTTGAACTTCTACATGGTAGGAATGAACAAAATAAAAAGGCGCGTCAGCACTAACGCCTTCAAGCACAGCAGCGTTGGGCTTGTGGCTCATCAAAGTGTTCCAGCCCATGTGGGGTACTTTGTAAAGCCCTTCGTTCTGAATCTGAAAGCGATTCACCCGCGCATCGAACCAGCCCAGCCCTTCTGCATCGCCCTCTTCGCTAAAGCTTGCCATAAGCTGCATTCCAAGGCAAATGCCTAACACAGGTTTTTTCTGCACCAAAGCCACTTCGTGGAGCGTTTCCACGAGGTTTGTTTTTTGGAGATTGCTCATAGCCTTGCCGAAATGGCCCACGCCTGGCAGGATGATTTTATCGGCTTTCAGAATAACCTCGCGGTCGCCCGAAATCTGATATTGATGTCCGAGCCGCTCCACGAGCTTGCCAACGGAAAAAATATTTCCCATGCCATAATCGATAACAACAACGCCTTTATTCATGAAGAAGATTATGTATTAATATTTTAATCATATATATTTGGAATAGGTACGCAAGAGCGTTTCCTTGTAAGATTGGGGCTTATACAGTGCATGAGCGTGTTTTCGGCCCGCTTCTGCCACTGGGGGAAGAAGGGTTTTCCCGTCAAAGATAGCGCCGAGCAGTTGGGCAAGTGAATTCGGGTCTGTCAGGTTAAAGTAAAGAACTTTATCCCCCGCTACTTCCCGGAAGACGGGTATATCGGAAGCCAGTACCGGCAGACCTGTGGCCATAGCTTCCAGCGGCGCAATGCCAAAACCTTCAAAGGCAGAAGAAATCAGATAGGCGTGGTATTGAGGCAGTATTTTGGGAATTTCCCGCGAAGTGCCCATAAAGCGGACATTGTTTAGCTCATACTGCTGTGCCAGTGCTTTAAGCTCGTCTTCTTTCTGTCCGGCTCCGTAGATGTCAAGCGTTATGGGCAAGTGTTTCACCCGTGACAAAGCTTTTAACGTGTAAGGGTAATTTTTGTTCAGGTTAAGCGTCCCTACGGAAATGAGCTTTAAGGGTGCTGTTCTCGGTGTATAAATCGGCGGTGGCGGGCTTCGAAAGAATTCTTCGCCCACCATATTGTAAATTACATCATGTGTTCCAGCATTGGGGACGTACTGCTGATAATCAATCAATACTTCGCCGGAAACGCCAATCAGATGATGGTGACGACGGGCCGTGAGGCGCTCCAAAGGCAAAGCCAGTCGGTTGTGGGCGAAAGCATCTCTGCTATAACAATTATGTATGGAGTAAAACAGCGATATCTGTGGCGGGCAAGCCATCTTGGTAATCCAGCCGCTTAGCTGCAGGTGCGCATGAACCAAGAGCGGCTTGTGTACCCCGATGATTTTGCGAAGTTTCCAAACAGCAGCGGGCCAGTGTGCTATCGTTTTTGTGTGGAGGCAATAATGTTTTTGTATTAAGGGGGATATTTGGGGTAGCAGATCAGTACTAGGCGTAAGCGTCACCAAGACGTGTTCATATTCAGGCAGTAGCTTAAGCGTATTTGTCAGAAGCATCTCTGCCCCACCGCGCCCAAGCGAGTCGATGACATGAAGAAGCTTATTTGCGGCCATATTTTTTTGAGGTATAAAATGCTTATTTTGTATTATGAATGTTGCTCCCGGCGGAAATCGGCTAGCTGAAAGCGCATCCATGGCAGCATACGATAAACTCTTATAACCAGTAGAGACATGCTTATAAAAAAGGAAAGTGCTGTGGCGTAAGCAGCGCCAATTGCCCCGCAATACTTGATTAAAACGTAATTAAATATAAAATTATTTATAATACTGATAATGGCCAGCCTGGCAAACAATCCATTTTTTTTGTAGAAATAAACGGCGGGCGAAAATATTATAAAAATATCATAAAATAGAAAAGCCAGGCTTACCCAAGAAACATATTGGCTTCCTGCAGCATAGCGAGCGTCCATAAAATACCGGAAAAAGAGCGGCCCTGTAAGGCTCATAATCAACACCAATACCGCAAGGCCGCCAATAGCAGCATAGGTTATACGACGTATGTATTTTTGCTCCTGAGGGCCAGGATTTTCCAGATTTGCCATAATGCGTGGACTCACCACATTTGCCAGCGCCGTGCCGGCAATCATCACTACAGTACCTATGGTATAGCCCACACTGTAGACGCCTGCTTCACTCACTGATATCATTTTGGAGATAAACAGTCGGTCGGCCTGGTGGACAAACACTTTTCCAATCGTATGCAGGATAAGCGGCGCGCCAAAAAGCAGCCCTTGTCGAATGTATGTCCAGCGAATATCTGTGGTAAGCAGTCCCCGGTAACGGAAATAAACAAGACTAAATAAACTAAAAACAACCATGGAAATAAGTCCGGCAAGGATGCGCCCTTTCCACCCCATGTGCAGGTGGATTACGAAAAGCAGCGTAAGACCTACCTCAACCACTGTTTTCATAATGTTATAAATAGCAAAAACCTTTGTCCGATTGGCATTTATCAGATAGTAAACGGTCGTATCCGATATGGTTGCCATCAAAGAAACCGGGAAAATGGTTAAAACCCACCATTTTGTATGGGGCGGCAGTTCAAGCAATCCTTCTAAACTGTTGAAAGAAAGCCAGAAGAGAAGAAAAAGTACTATCGTGGGTAAAAGCGGAATGAAAGATATAGAAGAAAAGGCGGAAGCAAATTCTTTTTTGTCGGTTATCTGGAAGTAAGAAACAGGAATAAGTCCATGCGCCATAAAGCTCATTAAGGGCGCAAGAAATGCCACATAGGTACTCAGCAATACAGCAATACCATAATCGCTTGGGGACAGATAATGCGAAAGCACCGGCATCAAAAGAAAATTGACGCCGGGACCAAAGAACCCAACAAAAGTGTATACTAATACGTTGTTGAAAAACTTCATACAGACTAAATAGTCTAAAGCAACTTACCGTTTTTTAGATGCAGAAAAGAAAATCCATGCAAATGACTTAGAGTGATCATTGAAACAAAAATAATACTTTATGAGCAGCCATAATCTGCCTGAAGCTTTTGGGAATAAAAAAGGATTGGCTCGTCAGTCCTTACAAAAGTCCGGGTAGAAAACCTCATGCTTCCGTTTATGATCACAAGAGCGGGTTTTCCTTCTTAAAATCCTTATTCAGGAAGAGGTTTTAAGCTTTATTCGCCTTTTTGCTTTTGCCTTTACCCTTACCGGCAGGCGTACCATTGTCATAGTAGCCGCCATCTCCGGCGCTTCCGTAGCCATAGCCGTAACCATAGCCGTAACCATAGCCATAGCCATAGCCATAGCCGTATCCATAACCGTAGCCATAACGTTTGGTATATTGAACGCCGTTAAATACGAAAGCAAGATTTTTGAGCTTGCCTTGGCGGCGCACACCTGTCAGGAAGGCTACTTGTCCTTTTTCTGTATAAGCTTGCCGGGTTACGGCGATATTGGTAGCGGCGTGTTGCGAAAGCACCAGTGCATCTGATACAAGGCCCACCGGCGGCGTATCTATGACAATCACATCAAACATTTGATTTAATTGGTCAAACATTTCTTTGGTTCGCGGCGATAGGATAAGTTCTCCGGGGTTAGGAGGCACAGGGCCACTGCTGGCAATCATCAGGTTTGGATGAATGCCCGAAGGTTGAAGCAGCTGGTCAAAACCGTTCATAGCTGCCAGATAGCCGCTGATTCCACCCGTGCGGGGCAACTTCAGGCGTTCGGTGATTTTCGGCTTCCGAAGGTCAAATTCCAACAAGGCAACCTTCTTGCCGGCCAATGCCATAGTAAGCGCCAGGTTGATGGAAATAAATGTTTTTCCTTCACCACTCATGCTGGAAGTAATCATAATCACCTTGCCTTCCTGACCGGATGCCGTCATAAAATCGAGGTTGGTACGAATCAGGCGGAATTGCTCGGCAATACCGGTACGCACCCGGTCACCCACCACGATATCCACTTCTTGCGGCGCTTTAGAGATGGCTCCGATAATGGGTAAATCACTCATGCTGGCAATATCACTTTCATTGATAACCTTTGTATTAAATAATTCTTTCATTGCAAAGAAGATTATCGGAATCATCAGTCCGAAAGCAAGGGCAATCGCATAAATGTTTCGGGATATCGGTGAGATAGGACTGCGGGAGCCGTTGGGTGCTACAATCACACGGCCCGGCGTATCGGCAGAATTCAGGGAAATCTCGTTCTCAATACCTTTCTGAAAAAGCAACAAATAAGAACTTTGCGTAACATCATATTCTCGTTTCACATCGGTCATGCTGCGGTCCACCGAAGGGAAGCCACTGATTTGATGTGTAAGATCAGCAAGTTGTTGATTGGAGGAACGCAGATAAAGGTCTATGGCAGTAATCCCGCGATCCGCAACAGCCACCATTTGCCGACGGCGGCGAATTAAGTCGTTTTCTGCCGCTTCCAACATAGGGTTTTGACTACCTGTTCCCAACCGTTCTTCCAGTGCTTGCTTTAGTTGCATGGCTTTATTGTAATCACTCAACAGAGTGGCCAATTCCGGGTCTACCAGTGCACCAAGGCTGCCAAAAGCGCGGCTGTTATTGGTATTAGAAGAAGCAACTGCATCGCGAAACTGTTGCAGTGCTTGTTTTTGAACCACATAATCGGTTACTTTTTGCTCGGTCGTCACCTTGCCGGTCATCAGCGCCGCCGATTGCGATGGATCAGATACATCAGAACTTTTACGAATTGATTCTATGCGAGCATCCTTATTCTTAAGTTGCTCTAATTGTTCGCTTTTTAGGTTGTTTATAAAGCCGCGGATCCGCAAACCTGATTGAGTAATGCCGTTAAGACCTTGATCAAAATAAATAGCTGTTAATACCGCTAGGTAGTCCAGACCCCGCATCCGGTTATTATCCCGCACTTCTATGAGCAGCATGGAGGTACGGTTGTCTGCCCGGCCAACGGTGAGTGCATTGTTCATCCGGGCCGCTTCGGCCCCCACCGGATTAATCAGAATCCTTAGTGGTTCTGTTCTGTAGGTTTCCTTTACCTGGCCGCCATGAAGCTCTTCCAGCATGAAAGTGCCCCATGATTTTTGTACCCATTTGTTAGGTTCAATTTTATAGCTTTTGTTTCCTTCCGTAACAACATAATTTTTTTTATCTTGCTTTATCATCAACTCTAGGGAGTATAAAGGAACATACCCAACAGAATCAAAAATAATTCGATAAGGGCGCTCCTCATAAACCTCATTTTCACGCACACGACCTTTCACCCAGATATGAACATTACTGTGAAGGGAATCCACGACTTTGTGCATAATATCTGGAGAAGTCAGTATAAATATCTCGTTATACATTTTCTTTTCCATATTCGCACTTGTCATACTGGCACCTGGCATATTGCTCAATACCTGTGATTGGATTTCATTTTGCTCCTCTACCTGAAGGGTCGTCGTTACAGAGTACATCGGCTCGCTATAGCGGAGATACATAAAGCCACACAACAGGGTAACGGTAGTAGATCCCAGAATCCAATACCAGTTCAGCAAAATATTTGCTACCAGACGGCGATAGTCGAAATTTTGCGTAACACGGGCTTTGGCAGCACTGGCTGCGCTCTTTAACGAACTCGAGGTGATATCAGTATCCATTAATTGTCAATTTTCTATTGCCTAAAACTTATTTCCGTGTAATCTGAACCAGTGCATAAGCGGCCAGTGCAGCAGAAATAACGGTTGTTATGGTTGGCAGGTACACGCGGGTAAAAACATTCACCTCCTGCTGACGCACGACTGCAGGTGAGACATTTACAATGTCGTTTTGCTTTAGGTAAAAATAAGGACTGTTGAAAGCGGTTTTTTTAGTCAGATCTATATAGCCGATCTCTTTCCGGCCATTTTGCTGGCGCACAACCATCACGTTGTCCTTGCGTCCGCCAATACGGATATCGCCTGCGGCGGCAATCGCTTCCAGCACCGTTATACGCTGATTAGCAGCCAATACCGCACCCGGAGAAGAGACCTCCCCCACTACAGACACCTTGAAATTAGTAATTCGCACATCCACCACCGGCGATTTCACATAGCTGCTCAGCAGACTGGAAAGTTGCGTTTTTACCTGTTGAATGGTTTGGGCTCCAACCTGCACTTTACCCACTACCGGGAAAGAAATATTTCCTTCCTCATCCACTAAAAATCCCGGCGTCATTAATGCTTGTCCGCCACCACCGACAGAAACACGGGTTTCCACCACGCTCTGAACTACGCCCCCTTCCCGGTAGATAGACACCGGGTCGGCGCCCATTTGCAGACTGCTGACGCTCGTTACGCTGATAGCCAGAATGTCGTTGGGCTGAATATGCACCACCGGCGCAGCCGGCATATCGATCACCAAGCTGCCGCTGTCCATTTTAGGACTGTCTTCGACAAAATAAATAGTTTGCCGCGAAGAAGCGCAGGCACTAAAGAGCAAAGCCAGCGCAACTGGTGCGAGGCTTCGAAAAGAGCACTTTATCATGAAAAGCAAAAGTATTGGTTTTGCGGGATTATGCGGAGAGCAGATTTTTGTTCTTAAATCCGTAAGTTGCCAACCGCGCCATAAGCGGCTTTTGAAGTTGGAGCATCTTCTCCAGATTCATCAAATGGCGCTCGTGATGCAGGTCGGAAGCTGCATAATCGTAAACGCCCGCATCTAAAAGATCTAGCGCCAGCCGCTTCACTTCGGGGCCGTAATAGCCCGTGGGCGACAGCAGGTTCATCTGCATCTCCACGCCGCGGTCTTTGATTTCTTTGAAAAACCTGACGCCGTCTTCCGGTGGTGAATAACGTTCCGGGTGGGCGAGAACAGGGCTGTATCCAGCCGTTTGCACGGCAAACAGAATCTGGTCAAAATTGCGCGGCCAGCCTACGATGGCTACTTCTACCAACACCTGATTTTTACCAAAAGTCAGCAGCCCGTTGGGCAACACTTCGTCGAGGAAATACCCATCCAGATAGTATTCTGCCGCCACTTCCACTGGCAGAGAACAACTCAGACCCTGAAGTTCTTTTTGCACATTCGCCAGTCCCTCCTGCAATCCCTCCGTCGTATTACGGTAGAAGTCGCCATGCACGTGTGGCGTGGTGATAATCTTCTGAAAACCCAGCCGCTCAAGCGCCTGCACAAAGTCGCACGAGTGCGCCATTTCCTGCGCACCGTCGTCCACGCCGGGAATCAGGTGGCTGTGAAAATCCACACCCAGAAAAGCAAAGTTTTCCGGAGCGGGGCCGTAGTCCGGCGTTTTTTCTTTTTTCTTAAAAAATCCGAACACAGCGATTAGTAGAAAGCTTTTAGTAGAAAGTAAAAGGCCTTTTGCAAAAAAGGCTTTCACAAGAACGTGCCAGAAGACACGTTCTTTCCAAGGTCAACGATTAAGCCGGAATGACCCATGTCACGGCGCGAGCCGGAACTTTTTCCACCCTGCCCCACTCTTTTCAAACACCACCCGGTCATGCATCCGGCTGCTGCGGCCCTGCCAGAATTCTATGCGCATCGCCTCCACACCATAGCCGCCCCAATGCAGCGGACGCGGGATGTTTTCTGTTCCCTCAAATCGCGCCTCCGCCTCCCGGAAAGCCTCCTCCAGCGCCGCGCGGCTCCTCACTTCCCGGCTCTGCGGCGAAGCCCATGCCCCCAACTGACTGCCGCGCGGACGCACGGAGAAATACGCATCACTCACTGCCTCCGCTACTTTTTCTATGGAACCTTCCACGCGCACCTGCCGCTCCAACTCCGGCCAGAAAAACAAAAGCGCAGCCTTGCTATTGGCACTGATTTGCGCAGCCTTATCGCTCTCGTAATTGGTATAGAAAACGAACTGACCGGCTTCCATCCCTTTCAGCAAAACCGTGCGCGCGTGCGGCGAACCTTCCGCGTCCACTGTTGCCAGCGTCATGGCGTTTGGCTCTTTTATTCCGGCAGTTGCGGCCTCGTCCAGCCATTTCTGAAAGAAAGAAAAGGGAGAATCGCCCGCGTCAGCTACGTCCAGCGCCGCTTTCTGATAGTCCTGCCGCAGGGAAGCCAGTTCCTCAGGCTGCATTCTGGTTGTCGCGCTCGTCTTTGCCAAACAGGTATTTCGCCATCACAAAAACCATTGCGATTACCATCAGCAGAATGCAGAGCGTAGCTGAAAAGCCGCCGATTTTGTTGCCCATGTCGTAGAAAGCACCGAGCGGGAGCGCATGTAGCGTCATAAGAAAAGAAGGTTTTTTTGGAGCCGCAAGGTACGGTTTGGCGGGGTGTTTTTGAGGATGCTGCGCAGAGGCGGAATTTTGTGTAGCGCCTGCCTTACTTTTCGTCTATGCTTTTCCACCGTCACATTCCCTTTCTGAAGTCTGTGCTGCTCTACGCAGTAACGGCTTTTGGCGGGCCGCACGGTCATTTGGGCATGATGACGCGCACTTTCGTGCAGAAGCGCCGCGACGTGACGCAGGAAGAGCTGATGGAGTACAACGCCTTTTGCCACATGCTGCCCGGCCCTTCCAGCACGCAGACTGTCATGCTGATTGCCTATAAAAGAGGCGGCATTCCGCTGGCGGTCATCACGCTGCTGCTGTGGATTTTGCCTGCTGTGGTTTTGATGACGGCGGCTTCCCTTTTTGTTTCGCATCTCAACAAGGGCGCGCTCCCCAAAGGGCTTTTCGCGCTGCTCGCGCCCATGTCGCTGGGCTTTGTGGCCTATGCCGCCGTGCGCATGATGAAGACTGCCGTCCGTCACCGGGCAACGTGGATGATTATGCTGGGCGGCGGAATCGCAACCCTACTCATTCGCTCGCCGTGGGTGTTTCCGGTGGTGATGATTGTATCAGGCGTAGTCGCCAATTTTTCCAGCAAGCGCATTCCCAAACCCGCCAGCAAGCCGCGCCCGGTTCATTGGACCAATCTCTGGCTTTTTGCCTTGCTTTTCATCGGGGCCGGTGTATTGTCGGAAGTGGCGCGCGTAAACGGTTGGGCACATGCGTGGGCCTTCAACCTGTTTGAGAATTTCTATCGCTTTGGAACCATTGTTTTCGGTGGTGGACAGGTGCTTTTGCCGATGATGCTCTTCCAGTTCGTGAACCTGCGCACCGAGCGCGGCCTCGCTCCCCTGCTCTCCACCAGCGACCTTTTGACGGGCTACGGACTGGTGCAGGCCGTACCAGGGCCGGTGTTTTCGCTGAGCGCCTACGTCGGCTCGCTGGTGATGGCAGGCGAGGGAATGGGCTGGCAAATGGTGGGCGCACTGGTGGCTACGGTGGGCGTTTTCCTGCCCAGCACGCTGCTACTCCTTTTCCTTTTTCCGGTCTATCAAAACCTGAAAAGCCACACGGCTGTTTACCGCGCTTTGGAAGGCATTTTCGCGGCGATTGTGGGCGTTATCTGGGCATCGGGAATCCTGTTGTTTACGCATTTGGAAGGGCCTGCGGCGCTTTCTGCGCTGGTAGCAGTCGCTACTTTTTCCCTGCTCAAATTCACCCGCGTTCCCGCGCCGGTGATTGTGGGGATTTGTATTGTTGCGGGCGCGGTGTTTTGCTGAGAAGTTGGAAGGGTTTCCGGTAGCTGCGTGTGTTCTGCTCTCCCCAAAAAAAATTCCCCGCGCCCTGCAAGGATTACAAACCACCGTGGGAACCTGCCAGGAGATGTCTTCTTCTGGTTTCCGCAGGATGATTTTTTTCACAGAAAAGGGAAAGGAACGCAGGAATTCTTTGAGCGTTTTAAATCTCCGTATTTCTGTTTTATTATATCCACAAGGCCATTTACGCCTCCATATTGTGGTTTTATTCCTCCACATTGTGGTTTTATCGTATCCAACAGGTCATTTACGTCTCCGTATTGTTGTTTTATTTTATCCAATAGGTCATTTACGCTTCCGTATTGTTGTTTTATTGTATCCACAAGCCAGTTTATCGTTCCGTATTTTGGTTTTGCATTATTTACTCACCCGCATCCCTATTTCCATCCCCTGTTTGCGCTGCCCACTCCCGTTAAAGCCATACCATCTCTGTAGATTTCCCTTGCTACAGCTCTGCTTGCGCTCTCTTCAGCAACATTCAAAAGCGCAATCCCAATGGCACACCCGCCTACTTCTCCGCTTCCTCTTCCTTCAGCAACAACTTCATGTCGGAAATCAACTCCGCCACTTCTGCGGGGTTGGTTCCGTCGTATCCGCCTCTGCCGCGCAGGTTTCCTTTGCTGTCCACCAGCACGAAGTTGGGCGTGTGGATAAAATCGGGTAGCACTTTGCGGTTCGCAGCACTGTCGTCAAAAGCCAGCAGGTAGCTGTTCACCGCCATTTCGTAGAGGCGCTTTTTCTCGCCGGTAACGAAGTGCCACTGGTTCGGGTCGGCGTCAAACTTCAGGCTGTAGGCTTTCATCGCCGCCGGGCTGTCTATTTCCGGATCCACGGTGTGGCTCATGATTTTCACCAGGTCGTTGCCCCGGAAAGCGGCATACACTTTGGCCATGTTGTCGTTCATTTTGGGGCAGATGCTCTGGCAGGTGGTGAAGAAATATTCCACCACGTAAATCTTCCCAGCGAGGTCTTTCTGGGTGATGATTTTTCCGTTCTGGTCAATAAACGAAAACGTATCCACACGGTGACCGGGCTGCCCGATAACAGTGAGGCGTTGCGGGCGCTGCTTGTATTCTTTGTTGTAGTAGAGAAAGAAACCCGCAGACAGCAGGATGAAAAAGGAAACGAGGATGATGGTGACGGACTTGCGGGACATCTTTAGGGGTGAGGGGCGAGGAATGAGGGATGAAAATGCTACAAAATGTGGGTCATTCCGACGAAGGAGGAATCTCGCTTTTGCTGTGTCTGCCGCGAGTGAGATTCCTCCCTCGCGGTCGGAATGACCCACGTTTTCTAATTGGGTTAGGAGGGAACATTCCAACGCCCGAAGGGCTGTCCAACCTTCCAACAACTTTAGCCTAAATAACGACGTTGATCATCTTTCCGGGAACGAAAATCACTTTCTTCGGCGGCTTTCCTTCTAACCATTTCTGAACGATTTCGTTGGCGAGGACGGCGGCTTGCACCTGCGTTTGTGTAGCCTCTACGGAGAGCGTCAATTCGGTGCGGGTTTTGCCGTTCACAGCTACGGGATAGGTCTTTTCGGTTTCCACCAAATAACGCTCGTCGTATTGCGGCCAGTCGGCGGTGGCGATGGTGTTTTGGTGACCTAAAGCGGCCCACAATTCTTCCGAAATATGCGGCGCAAGCGGCGCAAGAATGACCAACAGCTTTTCCAAAATTTCGCCGGAATGGCAGCCGCTTGCCGTCAGTTCGTTCACGCAAATCATCAGGGCGGAAACGGCGGTGTTCATGGAGAAGGTCTCCATATCCGTGCCCACTTTCTTCACCGTTTTGTGCAGGATGCGAAGCTGCGCTTCGGTGGCGGGCTCTTCAGTTACGCGCCAGTTTCCATCCGCATCATAAAACAGCCGCCACAGCTTTTTAAGGAAACGGTGCACGCCTTCAATGCCCTGCGTATCCCACGGCTTGCTCGCTTCCAACGGCCCCAAAAACATCTCGTACATGCGGAAGGTATCCGCGCCGTATTGCGTAATAATGTCGTCGGGATTTACAACGTTGTACTTGGACTTGGACATTTTTTCCACCTCCGATGAACACAGAAATCTTCCATCATTTTCCCGTAAAAGAAGAGCTTCTTTAAAAGGGGATTTAGACACTCTGAATTGTTTCTCTTGAAGTTCAATTCCATCTACACATTCTACAGGAACACGAACGTGAGTTACTAATGCAGCCGAACCCATATGAACGTCATCAATAGTAGAATACTGTCGCTTTATTGCTTCGTGAACTTTTGAAGCCGATGTATCAAAATCCTCAAAGAGCTTTTCCGAAACCAAAAATGTATTAAATCCATCAAATTCTTTTGAGCGGAAACGCAGAACATTTACAAAGCGCGAACTCCCCTGAATCATCCCCTGATTCACCAACTTTTTAAACGGCTCGTCAAAAGGAATAAGACCCAAGTCAAACAAGACTTTGGTGAAGAAGCGCGCGTACAGCAAATGGCCTACGGCGTGTTCCGTTCCGCCTATATACACATCCACCTGTCCCCAATAATTCACGGCTTCGGACGAGGCAAATTCTTCCTTGTTGTGCGGGTCGGCGTAGCGCAGAAAATACCAGGAAGAGCCTGCATAGCCCGGCATCGTGTTGGTCTCGCGCATCCCGGCGTCGGTCTTCACCCAGTCTTCCAAATTCGCCAGCGGCCCCTGCCCTTCCGGCCCCGGGCGGTAGCTTTCCACATCGGGCAAAACCACGGGAAGTTGGCGCATTTCGTCGGGCAGGGAAATCTCTTCTTCATCAATCGCATAGGGCGTTCCGTTGCGGTAAACGATCGGGAAAGGCTCGCCCCAATAACGCTGGCGGCTAAAGCCCGCATCGCGCAAACGGTAGGTGGTTTGTGCATGACCCACGCCGCCGTCTTCCAATGCACGAATGGCCGCAGCGGCTGCTTTCTCCACCGGCAGTCCGCTTAAAAAACCGCTGGATTCTATCACCGCTTCTTTGGTGCTACACGCCTCGTGGCCGGTGAACTGCGCACCGAAAATATTAGTTACCGTCAGGCCCATTTCCCGTGCAAAAGCAAAGTCGCGCTCGTCGCCCGAAGGCACCGCCATAATCGCGCCGGTGCCATAGCCCGCCAGCACATAGTCGGCAATGTAGATGGGAATAGACTTGCGCGTAAACGGATGCACCGCATACGCACCGGTAAAGACACCGGTTACTTTCTTCACGTCTGCCATGCGCTCGCGCTCGCTGCGTGCGGCGGCTTGCTGCACGTATTCAGCTACGGCTTCGCGCTGCGCGCTTGTGGTGATCGCACCCACTGCTTCATGCTCCGGGGCCAGCACCAGAAAGTCCACGCCAAAAAGCGTGTCGGGGCGTGTGGTGAATACTTTTATCGTGCGGCCCTCGCCGTCTTCAACGGCAAATTCCACCAGCGCGCCGGTGCTTTTGCCAATCCAGTTGCGCTGCATTTCCTTCACTGCCAGGCTCCAGTCCAGCGTGTCCAATCCGCTCAAAAGCCGGTCAGCATATTCGGTAATCCGCAGGCTCCATTGCCGCATCTTTTTCCGCACACAGGGATGTCCGCCGCGCTCGCTCACGCCGTTGATCACCTCGTCGTTGGCCAGCACGGTTCCCAACGCTTCGCACCACCACACGTCCGTCAAGGCCAGGTACGCCAGCCGGTATTCCATCAACACCGCACGGCGCTCTTCGCCCGATTTTTTTGCCCAGCCTGCCGCTTCAAAACGCAGCTTTGGATTGCCCGGCGCGGGGTGATGCACGTTTCCTTCCTTCTCCAAAATCTTCACCAGTTCCGCCAGCGGGCGCGCCTTTTGCAACTTGCGGTCATACCACGAATGGAAGAGTTGGAGGAAGGCCCACTGCGTCCATTTATAGTAGTCGGGGTCGCTGGTGCGGACGGCGCGGCTCCAGTCGTAGGAAAAGCCGATGGCGTCCAGCTGCTGCCGGTAGCGGGCGATGTTTTCGGTGGTGGTTTTGGCGGGATGCTGTCCGGTTTCTATGGCATATTGTTCTGCCGGAAGTCCGAAGGCATCGTAGCCCATCGGGTGCAGCACGTTGAAGCCGCGCAGGCGCTTGTAGCGGGCGTGGACATCGCTTGCGATATAGCCGAGCGGATGGCCCACGTGCAGCCCTGCACCGCTTGGGTATGGGAACATGTCGAGGACGTAATACTTCTCCCGCGTGGGGTCTTCAGTAACGGCGTAGGTGTGGTGGTCAGCCCAGAATTGCTGCCATTTCTGCTCAATGTCGCGGAATGCGTATTCCATAAGGGCCGCAAAGATAGGCGCACCTAATCCGCGCTTTGCAACGGCAGCACCACGCCAAAATCCCTTTCTAACCGCCGCACCACTTCGCCAATCGGCAGGCCCATCACGCTGTAATAATCGCCGTCAATGCGCTCAATGGCGACAAGGCCAATCCACTCGTGAATGGCGTAAGACCCGGCTTTGTCCAGCGGCGGCTGGGTGTGGACGTAGTGCTGAATCTGCTCGTTGCTTAATTCCCGGAAGGTTACGTTCGTCAGCACCGTAAAGGCATCTTCTTTTTCGAGACTGCGCAGGCAAACGCCGGTGGCTACAGTGTGCGTTTTCCCGGAAAGGCGGCGCAGCATCCGGGCGGCGTCTTCGGCGTTTTCGGGCTTGTTCAGCATTTCTCCCTGAAGCAGTACAATGGTATCGGCGGCTACTACCACGTTTCCGGCGGTAAGGGGAACGGCATCGGCTTTTTTGCGAGCGAGAAATTCGGCTACGCGTTCCGGCTCCATGCCTTCCGGGGCGGTTTCGTCCACACCGGGAATGCAGATGTCAAAAAAGTAGCCGGCCTGGATGAGCAGTTGCTGGCGGCGGGGCGATTGGGAAGCGAGGAGGAGCATAAGGGGGGAAAGTTGGAAAGTTGGAGGCTTCGCGTTGGAATGGCTAAAGCCGTTGGATGCCTTCGGCCTTGGATGGGTAAAAGTATTGGTAAGGATGGAAGCAGATTGCCTTATTGGGAAAGCAAAAACGCAGTGTTTATTAGGTTATGATTTCTGGCGGGAAGGGAGAAGCATATTGAAAAGCGTTCCACCATTTGGTGGGAAGGGAAAAAGGCGCTTGGAAGGCTGCAACCAAATGGTGGGAAGAAAAAAGGGATCCAAGAAGCGTCCTACCATTTGGTGGGAAGGAAAAAGGAAGCCGAAAAGCGCCCCACCATTTGGTGGGACGCTTTTCGGATATGCTGCCAGTGCGTCACCGATTGGTGGGAGGGAAAAAGAGAACGCATCTCTTTTAAATCAATAGCAAACACAGTAATCCGCCGAGCATAATCAGCTTCAGCGCGTTGGAAAGGCTGTGAAAGTTTTGGGGTGTTTGGGCTTTCAACAGGCATCCCGCCCATGCTGAAAGGGATGTAACAAGTAGGAACAAGGGAATTCCGATGTAAAACGTGGCATCACCGGAGGCTAATAACATTCCATAAATCAAAGGAAGGATGACCAAAAGAGACAGCACCGATACGAAGATTATCACAGGTTTTTTCCCCCACACAATGGACAACGTCCGGCAGCCTTCGGCGCGGTCGCCTTCCATATCTTCTATGTCTTTCACCATCTCGCGCATCCAAGTGAGAAGGAAGGCAAAACCGGCGAGAAAGAAAAGAATGCTGTACTCGCTTTCGTGTATTTGCGGATAGTATCCATAAAATATCACAATACTTAACGCCGTGAGCGCGGCCACCGTTACGTTTCCAATCACGGGCAGGCGCTTCCACCATTTAGAATATATCCAAAGCAGCGCAATGGTTCCGGTCTGAATAGAAAGTAAAGAAGGTTTTCCGGCGTTAATAGCGGGCGGAATAGCCGCGAGAAATCCCAGAACATTCAATCCCGCATACAATATCAGTACATTTTTCTTTGCTTCCGGCGTATCGGGCAGGGCTTTTTGGGGCTTGTTGCGGATGTCAATCGCACGGTCATAATAGTCGTTGATAATATAGCCCGCTGCGGTGATGCAGACCGTAGAGAAAATCAACAGCGCCAGCGAGAGGAAAGGAATTCCTATCTCATACCGAAACAAATACCAACAGCAAACGCCCTGTGTAAGCGCCAGCATGAGGAGGTTTAAGGTTCGAAGATGTTTCATGTTTCATGGGTCATGTTTCATAGGGCATGAAACATGACCCATGAAACATGAAACATTTATTTCCCCCACTTCTCCGGCGCTTCGCGCCACGTCTGCAAGGTCTCCATATCATCGGCGGAAATGCGGCCTTCTTCCAATGCGGTTTCTAATAATGACGCGTAATTACTGATGGTCTGGAGCGGAACGCCCGCATTTTTAAAGGCTTCTTCGGAAAGTGGAAATCCATAAGTAAACAACGCACACATGCCAATCACTTCTGCGCCTGCCTCGCGCAGGGCTTCTACTGCTTGCAAACTGCTGCCGCCGGTGCTGATAAGATCCTCTACCACTACCACTTTCCAGCCCTTTTCCAATCCGCCTTCAATGCGGTTGCCGCGTCCGTGTTCTTTAGGTTTGGAGCGCACATACACAAAAGGCAACTTCAACAAATCTGCCGCCAACATGCCATGCGGAATGCCCGCCGTGGCGACGCCCGCGATGCAATCGGCGTCGGGGAAATGCTCCAGAATGCGGTTGGCCAATTCACTTTTTACAAAGTCGCGCAGGTGCGGATGGGCGAGCAGTGTGCGGTTGTCGCAATACACGGGCGACTTCCAGCCCGAGGCCCACGTAAACGGGTTTTGTGCGTCAATTTTGACGGCACTAATTTGCAACAGCTTTTGCGCAAAATATTTCGGCGTAGTCATGGCGGGCAAACCTACAACAGCCTGTGCCGGTATTTTCTCTAAAACCTTTTCCTCTTTTTCTCCACCTGGTGTTTCTACGCAAAATTTTTCTCAACGACTGCCCGCTGATTCTCACCACCCGGCCTGCGGCGTATCTGTTGCAACACCCCGAAGCGGGCGATTTTGCGCATTATGAAGGCGCTTCTTCCAAACATTTTAAGGCAGCGGCGGAGCAACTGGAAAACGGCGATGCACCGGGCATTCTCCTTAGCGACGCCTACCCCAACAAGCTATTAGAAGCCTTGGCAAAACGCTACAAACAGGTGGACGCAGGCGGCGGGCTGGTGCAAAACGAAGACGGCGCAACGTTGTTTATTTTCCGGCGCGGACGCTGGGATTTACCCAAAGGCAAGTTGGACAAGGGCGAGACGATGGAAGAATGCGCCATTCGCGAAGTGCAGGAAGAAACGGGCCTAAAACGTTTGGTTTTAGGGAATTTTTTATGCGACACCTACCACGTATATGGACAGGGCGGAAAGGAAATGTTGAAACACACGGCGTGGTATGCAATGGGCGCGAGCGGGCGTGAAACGCTCCTTCCGCAGGCCGACGAAGACATTGAAGAAGCACGCTGGGTTCTTCCGGCGGACGTGGCGCGCATTGCGGCAAAGAGTTATGCAGCGATTCGGGAAGTAGTTGCTATAAGCAGCTAAATCCACCTTAGTGGTATCTCCTTATTGAGTGGAAATTCACCCGCAAGTCTGCTCCTCCCCAATAGCTGTCAGGAGCGTGAAAGAAGACAATTCCACCGCCGGAATTGCAATTGTGGTGCAGGAATGTTCGCTCATACTTTTCCTCCCAAAAAAAGCGTTCTAAAAATGGTCGGTTTAGCTTTGCGAAACAGCAATCAAAGTGGGTTTTTCGGGAGAACGACCTGCCAACGGCAACGGGACTACAACGCGCTCTTTTGCCTTTCATGCATAACGCGCCTCATGGCGCGTTCCTACACAATCCTCTTTTGTCTTTAGACTTTTGTCTCCCCATGCGGTTTCCCCTTCTTCTCGCACTGCTTTGCTGCGGTCTTTTTTCCTGCAAAAAGGATGCGACGACAACTAGCAACACGGCGCTACGTTTCTCCACCGACACGCTTACGTTTGACACCGTTTTTACGGAGACCGGCTCCTTCACGCTGTCCTTTAAAATCTTCAATCCTTCTTCCTCCGCCATCACGCTTTCTTCGGTGCGCATGGGCGGCGGGGCGGTGTCGCCCTTCCGCATCAATGTGGACGGCGTTCCCGGTCCGGAAGTGACCAACGTAGAAATCGCCGCCGAAGACAGTGCTTTTGTGTTTGCTACTGTCCGCATCAATCCCGACACAACGGACGCACCTTTTGTGGTGGAAGACAGCTTGCTGGCAACGGTGAACGGCAAACAATTTCGCCTGCCGTTCATGGCCTATGGACAGAACGCCCATTATGTGCGCGGCGAACTGCTGAGCACCCAAACCTGGGGTGCGGCGGACAAAAAGCCCTACGTTATTATCAGCAGCGCGCTGGTAAATCCCGGTGCTACGCTCACGATTGCGCCCGGCACACGGGTGTATATGCACGCCGACTCGCGCTTGATTGTGCAGGGAAAGTTGCTGGCAGAAGGCACGGTAAAAGACAGCATTATTTTTGGGGGAGACCGGCTTGACCGCGCTTATTTCGGCTTTCGCGGCTATCCGGGCGAGTGGGGCGGCCTGTATTTTGATTCGCGCAGCAACGGTAGTCGCCTGCGCCATGTCATCCTCCAAAATGGCGGTAACACGGCGCTCGGCGCGCTGCCTGCGCTCATTCAGGTGAACGTGGACTCGGTGCAGAACGGCACGCCGCAGCTCTACCTGGACAAGGTGATTGTGCAAAACAGCATTGGCTATGGCATCCTGAGTTTTGGCGGAAGCGTGGTGGCGAACAATGTGCTGGTGCATAGCTGCGGGGCCAATGCCGTTGCGCTTTTGCAGGGCGGGGAATATGCGTTCAGCAATTGCACGTTTCATTTGCAGGGAACCTACGCGCTGCGCCATGTAGACCAGCCGGCTGTGGTGGCGCTCAACTATTTTGAGTATGCGCAAGGCCAGTTTTTTGACCGCAACCTGAACGTTGTTTTCCGCAACTGCATTATCTGGGGTACGCTGGACAACGAACTTTTCTTAGACAAAAGAACGGCTTCAGCCTACAGCGCCACGCTTCAGAATTGCCTTCTGAAAGCGAAGGATGCGGCAAACTACAACGCAGCTACGGCGCAAACATCCTTGCTGCTGAATAAGGACCCGCAGTTTGTATCCCCCGACAAAACCGACTTTCACCTGCAAAGCGCCTCGCCCGCAAAGGCCGCCGGAACGCCGCTCACCGAACTCGACCTGCAAAATGACCTGGACGAAGCGCCGCGTGCCGGGCAGTGGGATATTGGCTGTTACCGGGTGAATTAAAAGGTTTCCTGTCGGCGGGAAGACACAGCAATTGTCAGAACATCAGTAGAGTCTTGCTGGCCGACGCAGATGTTGTGCCGATGCCGTCGTAGCGGGAAGGCCCGGAATTTTTTGCGCTGCTTCTTGCCGTTAACGGTTCCAGTCAGATTCTCTTTCGCCTTTTGTCTTGATGCTTTTGTCTTAATACGCCTCACGCCCTATATTTGCACTCCCGCTTCCGGCGGGCGTTCTTTTTTACGGGCATAGTTCAACGGTAGAATAGAGGTCTCCAAAACCTTTGATCGTGGTTCGAATCCGCGTGCCCGTGCTAATTTTTAGTAGAAAGCTTTAAGTAGAAAGTAAAAAGTCCCCACCGTTTTGTTTTCTCCAAAAGGGAAGCGGTTACTTTTTCCCCCTGCGAATGGAAAGCTTTCTACTTTCTACTAACCACTTTTTACTCCATCATGGCCAAACTAGGCACCTACGTTCAGGAAGCATACGACGAACTCGTCCACAAGGTCACCTGGCCGACATGGGAAGAGCTGCAACAAACCACCGTTATCGTGCTGGTTTCGCTGCTTGTGGTCACCATTCTTTTCCTCGGTATGGATCAGGTGGCCGAGCGCATACTGAAGTTGATTTACAACATTCTGGGATAACGGCAGCGCCAATAAGATTATGAGCGAAGAAAACATCCCGATTGTCGCCCCGGCACCACAGGCCGAAGTAAATACCAAATGGTATGTGCTGCGCGTGGTAAGCGGAAAAGAGAGGAAAATTAAAGAGCATCTGGACAAGGAAATCCGCCTTTCGGGCTGGAGCAACACCATCACACAAGTGTTGTGTCCGGTGGAAAAAGTGGTGAAAATTACCGGCGGCAAGAAAACGCTCCGCGAAAAAACCCTCTTCCCCGGCTACCTGATGCTGGAAGTGACCAATGCGAAAATGACCGATGACATGGTGCAGGTCATCACAAGCGTGTCCAACGTAATTCACTTTCTGGGCCGTGAAAATCCAACCGCGCTGCGCAAAAGCGAGGTGAACAAAATGTTTGGCACGGTGGACGAAGTGGCAGAAGCGGGCTTTGGCTATTCCGATCCGTTCACGATGGGCGAGACCGTGAAAATCATCGACGGCCCGTTCAACGACTTCAACGGCGTGGTGGAAGAAGTGAACGAAGAAAAGAAAAAGCTGAAGGTGGTGGTGAAAATCTTTGGCCGCTCCACGCCGGTAGAACTGACCTACATGCAGGTGGAAAAGCTGTCCTGATCTTTCCTTTTTCCAAAACAAAAATTTCAAAAAGCGCGGCATTTGCTGCGCTTTCCCATTTCAAGGGATTTTTCACGGGCGCGTTGTATTTTGGAAGGCGAATTCCTCCCTGCTCATGCGTTTGCTTCTCATCTTGTTGCCCCTTCCCTTCTTCTCTTCCGCACAGGGAATTCATTTTGAAACCGGCAACTGGAAAGCTGTTCTGGCGAAGGCGAAAAAGGAGAACCGGCTGGTCTATATGGACATGTACGCCACATGGTGCGCGCCGTGTCAGGTGTTGGCAAAAAACATTTTCCCCTTGAAAATGGAAAACCTACGAAGACAAAAAAGCGACGTCCGCTGACTTGCAGGAAGCTTTGCGCTGGTCGGGAAAAGCAATGGAACTGACCGCTCCGCATCCGGCGCAATGGGCTGCAAACGCTGATACCTACGCTGCGCTTCTATACCGCACCGGAAAGAAAGAAGAGGCCATTCAAACGGAAGAGAAAGCCGTGAAAGCCTTGAAGGATACAGCCGAAAAAGAAGAAGCCGCGAGCTATGAAAAAACACTCCGAAAAATGAAAGCCGGGACGTTCTGATGCAGAACGCCCCGCCAACGGTGGGAGTCCTACAGGCACACCTTCTTTGCTGTTTGGGGGAGACGCCATAAATGGCCGTCTCTACCGGAAATTCTCTTTTGCCTCGCCGGGCTTTCTGCTTTATACCAACCGCTTTCTACTCCCCAACACCATGTTTATCAAAAACCAAACCTTCTCTGACCGCGATACGCTTTTGGAAACCCTCTTTGACTTTGAATTGGGCAAACATTCCCCGGCGCTTCAAAAAATGGTACACGCCATTGACGAAGCCCTGCACACCGACGCGGAATATCAGGAAGAGCTGCAAAGCCTCACCGAAGAAGAAGACCGCGAAGAATTTGCCGACGAAGTGCGCCGCGAGTTTGGAGCCAATATGCTTCAGGAACAGTTCTCCGGCTTTGAAGTGAAAGACCGCAAATGGTATGGCGTGAACGCTGCGGGTGAAAGTGTTTTGCTGGCGGAAATGGACTTGGTGTAAATGTAGAAAACGTTGTAACAGGCATTATTCAACGTCTCCATTATTCACTGCTCATTACTAATGATTCATTGCCTGTCACCCTTGCAGGTGGATGGAGAACACGATGCTGCGCGTATTCAGGCTTTCCAGCGCGTTGGAAAGCGGCAGGCTGCGGTCGCCCCGAAAAAGCTGATTGGTAAGGCCCTGACTGAGTTTGATTTCGGGCGCAAAAATGAAGTTGGGGTAGTACCACTCAAAGCCAAAACCAATCTCAAAACCCGCGTCAACGGGCAGCACTTTCAGGTACTCGTCGCGGCGGCGCGAGCGGGCGTTGGCAGCAAGGTCAAGATCAAATTTACCACCACCGATGGCGTAAAACCGGAAGTTGTTGATTCGGTCACTCTTGAATTTCAGTTGGAGCGGCATCGTGAGATACACGCTTTCCGTTGTCTTGTCTTCGGTTTTCGTAGGGTCGGTGAGCGAGGTGAATTGCAGGCGTTTTCCGGCAAAAGAAATAGCGGGAATAAAGCGCAAATCAAAGCGGTTATTGAGCCGCAGATTTCCCATCAATCCCAGTGCAAAGCCCGGCGACCAGTACGGTTCAATGCGTTTGAATGTATCCGTCATCGCGAAAGACTTGTCATAATCCACACGGTATTGCGAGGTATTAAAAGCAAAAGTCAGCCCGAAATAATAGGGCTTGTCGTCATGGTCGGCAAGGTTCAGCGCCTTGCGTTGCGCATATCCGGCAATGGCTGTGCAAAAAAGCAGAAGAAGCAAAAAGACTTTTTTCATTGAAGCATGTAACGCTGAAAGGTAGGACATAAGAACGTATCAGGAGAAACGGAAAAAGACTTGGTATAGTATTTGACAGGCTTTAAAATAAACGTTCCGCTGCGGGCGTTTTTTAGAAAAAAGATTCCCCGAAGATGAAAAGTTCAGCACCCCGCCGGGCACTTTCCAGAGAGGCCATTCAGGCTTTGCTCAATCTCGTGAGCGAGCGTTTTCCGGTGCGCGCCCAGAAGCTCCTTGCAAATTTGCGCAAAGGTGCCGATACGAGTCAAGAGCTTCTCGTTCCGGCGCGCATGATGGTGTACAGTCTTCTCGGTGAGCGCAGCTACGAGCAATATACCGGCTACGAAGGAGCCGCCCTTCGTGGAGATGCGGTAGCGGAAATGGCTTGGCTGCGCATGCTTTCGGTATGCCGCCTGCTGTTGCGCCGACCCGGAAAAACGCCGGTAGTTTGCTTGAATTGAGTGCTTGTCTCAAAAAAACCAGCAGAAGAAAATTGTCGGAAATCTTTTGTCACCCCCGAAGGGGAACTTAGCGGACAGGAGCCGGCAAGATCCCGTTCCGGGATGACAAAAGATTTTCGGTAAAAAAGATTTCCGACAGAACCAAGAGCCTGCTATTTCGTCGCCGTGTAAAGTGTGGTGATGCCAAACGTCAAGGGCCTTGCTTTCGCTTCCTTAAATCCGCAACGCTCCAAAATGCGCACGAAATCCGCGCCCTCTGGAAAAGCCATGGCGCTCTGGTTGAGATACGTATAAGCCCGTCCGTGTTTGGAAACAAGATTGCCCAAGCGCGGCAAAACGTGCTTGAAATAAAAGCCAAAAACCTCTTTAATCACCGGCGTTTTGGGTTTGGAAAATTCCAGAATTGCCAACCGTCCGCCGCTGCGCATCACCCGCGCCATCTCCGAAAGACCGCGCTCTAAGTATTCAAAATTGCGCACGCCGTAGGCACACATCACCGCGTCAAATTGCCCGTCGGTATAGCTCATTTTCGCGCTGTCGCCATATTGAAACGACACTTTTCCGTCCAGATTTTTGTCTTTCGCCTTTACTCGGCCCACGTCCATCATTCCCTCCGAAATATCCACGCCCATTACTTCTGCGCCTGTTGCGGTAGCTGCCGCGAGCGCCAAATCGCCCGTTCCGGTGGCCATATCCAGAATGGTTTTCGGGTTGCAAATCTTCAGACTTTCAATTGCTTTTTTGCGCCAGCCGCGGTCAATGCCCATGCTCAGCGTGTGGTTCAGAAAGTCGTATTTCGGCGCAATGTCGTCAAACATTCCGGCTACCTGTTCGGTCTTGCTTAGCTTTGACGATTCGTCGGGCACAATCCCGTCGTGTCCGTTTTGGGGGGAATTCTGCATCGGCCTCAAAAGTACAAAACCCGCCTCCCGCATTTATGGAAATCCGTACCGCGCGCTATCTTATTTCTGCGCCCAACGCCGCGCTCTGCCCCAAGCCCGACCGCCCGGAATATGCGTTTATCGGGCGCTCCAACGTGGGCAAATCCTCGCTGATAAACATGCTGACGCGTCATGCAAAGTTGGCCAAAACGTCTGCCGCGCCCGGAAAAACGCAGCTTATCAACCATTTTGAGATTGAAAGCGAAAATGCAAAAGGCATTCGGAAACAGTGGTATCTCGTGGATCTTCCCGGCTACGGCTATGCCAAAGTGAGCCAGGCACAGCGCGCCAACTGGCAGAATATGATTGCCGGCTATTTGAAAGAGCGGCCCAACCTGCTGACCATTTTTGTGTTGCTCGACAGCCGTTTGCGCCCGCAGCAGCTTGACCTGGATTTTCTGGCGCAGTTGGGCCAATGGGAAGTGCCGTTCAACATGATTTTCACCAAAGCCGACAAGGTGACGCAGCGCGAAGCGAACATGAATGCCCGAGCCTTCATCAACAAAATGCGCGAGGAATGGGAATTTATTCCCCGCTCGTTTATGACCTCAGCGATAAAGTTTTTAGGCCGGAAGGATATTTTGGGATATATAGAGGAATTGAATGAGGGGTTTCAGTTGCCGGAGAATAATGCGGCGGAGAAGGGCTAAGTTTATTACAGAGAAACACTCCCACTTTCCATTAAAGTGTCTTTTGTCTTCCAAAGCTTTCCAATTAACAGCCAAAGCGCGATACAGATGCACATGCTTAAAGTTTTAGCTAATGTCATTTCCCCTTCGGATGTTGTAACAATTATTAGAGAATGTAATCCCGCAGCAGTTAAGTAAGATTTCGTTTCGTTGGCAAACTGGCATAGCAGAAAAGAACTGGCAACGCAGATGAAAAGAAATCCTGTGAAATCAAAGCCATTAGCAAATCTGAAATGCCAAGCCCACCAAAGAATGCCAATGACTAAACTGTAGGAACTTTTCTTTAAAGGTCTCAAGGAATCCAGCAGATAGCTTCTCCAAAATATCTCCTCTGAAAGGCCATAAAGAAGCGCTACAAAAGAGAAGGAAAGTCCGTAGTAGTGAACGTTAATTGCATTATTATTAGACACACCAATTACTGTAAAAACCAAAACAGGCACTAAACAGATTGAGATATTTTTAAGGATGTTATTTCCCAACAATGTAACTGTGCGCTTAAGATTTCGGTCAAATTTAAACGACAGCAGAGCCGCTATAAGTGTTCCAAAACCAGCGGGTAGAAAGGGCCATTTTTGAATTAAAATTCCATTTGTCCAGTTTTCGTAGTACGTCGTAAGAAGGCCAGAGTTGAAGATTCCTGACAAGCTAAAGGCTAGCGCGTAAAAAATAGCTATTTTAACCCAATCTATTTGTGAATTTGGCATCCTCATGTCTAAACTGTAAAAGTAAGTTGTTTAGTGATCAAGATCCCTTAAAGCAGTGCTGAACTTCTGAAATAGCTATATATAACTAGACCGACTATTTCTGTCTTGTTGGAAAGTCATCGGCGAAGTTTTTGGGGCGGAAGGATATTTTGGGGTATATAGAGGAATTGAATGGAGAATTTCAGGTGCCGGAAGGAGAGAATTGAGCAATATCCTTTGCAACGTCCTTGAGTTTGCTATTTGAATATGCATACGCTGTTTCAATTCATTTGCGTAGCGAGTAGGGCGTGTTTACTTACTGGCACGTATAACCGCCATCTGCGGCAATCGATGCACCTGTAATGAAAGAGCTATCATCGGAGAGGAGGAACCGAACCGTTTTGGCGATTTCATCTGGTTGACCAATGCGTCCAATTGGTTGAGCGCTATCTAAGGAAGCGTATACAGCACCTGCTTCTTGCCGGGACTGGCTTACAAATTGCTTTACCGCATGATCAAGCAGCGGGGTTTGAATCGTTCCCGGGCATATGCAATTCACCCGTATGTTGAAGGGGGCGTAGTCGATAGCTGTGCTTTTGGCGAGCTGAGCAACGGCACCTTTGGTCATTCCATACACGGCACTGCTAGCTTTGCCGACAAAAGATTGGTCGGAACCCATGAGTACGATACTGCCTTTTTGTTGCCGTTTCATAAGCGGGATTACGGTCTTTAACAGATAGAAGGTACCCATTAAATTAATGGAGACCAGTGAATCAAGTTGTTCGTAACTGGTGTCTTCAATATTTGCGAACAGGTGTCGCCCCGCGTTTGAAAACAGAAAGTCGATTCTTTTTTCTTTGTCAAAAATGGTGTTGACGGCTTGCTCAACATGGATGCGATTACTTACATCGCAGTGAATAAAATATGGATCAGCCTCTTGAGAGGGCACAATATCAAGGTTGTACACTACGCTTCCTTCACTCCTTAAGAGTTCAAGGGTGGATTTACCAATCCCGGAACTAGCACCGGTGATGACGGTTACAGTATCTTTCCAATTCATGAGTTCTTTTTTTACGCTTGATTAAGGCTTGCAGGTAACGTTCAAGCATTGGCGTTGTGGCGGGCTTCCGTGATCCGACAGCCTGGAACTGAAGCTAAATTTATAACTAATTGATCAAGTATACTACTTCCGCTGAATAGAATTCCGTCAGGCTGGAACTGCTGCTGAATAAAGAACTGAAGGTGATGTTTTTCCTGCTGCCGCCATAATGCCAATGCTACTGTTGGCTGTCAGGTTAATTACGCCAGGTCAGGTAACGATAGTCAAAGTTGTTGTCAAAAACTACTGTGGTGTCCAGAACCAATTTTTTATTTTCTGTAAGAACGAGTCTTTTCAACTTATTAGAATTTTGGTCAAATATTTTGGCGTCAATATCTCCGGTTCCCATTAACCATTGAATATGTCCGACCTTTTCGTCAAACCAAAACTTTCGGCTTTTGAAAAAATCTAAATGCTTACCCGGCATATTACCAGCCCAACCATATTCTTCTTGAGTAAAATAATATTGTCGATCTATGATTTTTGTAATTTTAGGATATTCTGGCATTGAGAAAAAAGAAAAAGACGGAACTACAAGAGCCGCAACTAAAATTGTCACGCCAATAGTTAATTCAGTAAAAAGCAGAAGTCGTTTTCTTCTGATTTTTCTTTTGAGCTTAGCATGCAGAGCAATGGGAATTGCAATACTCGCTAAAATCAGTATAATATATAGAGTATCCATATTGTTCTAAACGCAGTCATAACTTGCAGCCAACTCAAAATTATACGCAACTCCCCATCCAGAAAACTACGTGATACTCCTTATTTGGGGTGAATATACGCAGCTCTTTGCCCAAAATCCTATTGCGTATATCTACTTGAAACTTTTTCAGAGGCGACTGCTTCCCCCACTACAAAAAAGCTTCCGGTAATCAGCAGCGAATCTTTTTCAACCAACGCTTTCCGCGCCACTTCCACTGCCTCCGCAACGCTTTTATAGACATTTCCCACAAGTCCCACTTCCTTTCCCATCTCGGCTAATTCCGCTACCGGCAGTGCGCGGGGAATCGCCGCTTGACAGAAATAATATACCGCATCTTTCGGGAAAAGTGCCAGTGCGGCGGCCACGTCTTTGTCACGCACAAAGCCCAACACGATATGCCTTTTCCCGGAAACCTCGCGCGTCCACTGCGCCAAAACCGCTTCCAATCCCTGCGGGTTGTGCGCCACATCCGCCACAATCAGCGGCGCGCGTTGCAGCACTTCATAACGCCCGCGCAAGCCCTGCACCTGTAAATCCTCCAGTGCCTGCGGTGCATCTTCCACTTGCACGGCCAAACCCATCTCTGAAAGCATATCCACCACCATAAAAACCGTCGCCAGATTCTGCCGCTGATAATCGCCGCGCAGCGAGGTAGAAAAAGAAATTTCCCTTCCGTCCGTCAAGTGCCGCGCCGTGTATTGCTGTTCATCTGAAAACGCTTCTCTGCTGTCACTCCTCTCCTGCGGGGAGAGGCCGACCGCGCCGGGAATAAGTTCCCAGCAATCTTCCGCAAAAACCATCTCGCTCTTTTCCGCCCCTGCTTTCTCCCGGAAAACGCTTTCCGTTTCCCCGTGCCTCGCGCCAATCACCACCGGAATGCCACGCTTGATAATGCCCGCTTTTTCGCCTGCAATCAGTTCCAGCGTATCTCCTAAAAATGCGGTGTGGTCGTAGGCAATATTGGTAATCACCGATAGCACCGGCGTAATCACATTGGTGCTGTCTAAGCGTCCGCCGAGGCCAGTTTCTATCACCACAACGTCCACCGCTTCCTGCGCAAACCACTCAAAAGCCATCGCCACCGTCAGCTCAAAAAACGACGGCTGAATCGCCTCCATTAACGGCTTCATGCGCTGCGTAAAGTCCACCACAAAATCTTCCGAAACCATCTCCCCATTGATGCGAATCCGCTCCCGGAAATCCACCAGATGTGGCGACGTATAAAGGCCCGTTTTGTAGCCCGCTGTTTGCAGAAAAGCCGCTATTGCCGCACTTGTACTGCCCTTTCCATTTGTTCCGGCAATGTGAATGCTCTTAAATTTCTGGTGTGGATTCCCGAGTGCTTCGCAAAGCGCAATCGTGTTCGTCAAATCCGCTTTATACGCCGCCGCGCCGATGCGGGAAAACATGGGCAACTGCGCGAAAAGGAAGTCCAATGTTTGCGCGTAGCGCGGGTGAGAAGCCACGAGAATCGTTTTTTAGAAAGCGCGAAGATGGCAATTCCGTAGGGACACGCCGCGCGTGTCCGCAGAAAATGCGTGTTGTGTGCGTTACAAAACGTGGGTCATTCCGAGCGCAGAGCGAGGAACTGCGAAGCACTCGCCGAAGGCCATCTCACAGTAGGTAAGACACAACAAGTGAGAAACAGCGCGAGTGAGATCTCACCCTAGCGGTCGAGATGACACCCATTTTGTAAGCCGCGTTTTTTATGCGGACACGCGCGGCGTGTCCCTACTGCGTCTTAAACACAAACGTCACCGTTCCAAACTGCTCTACCGGCCCGTCAGGCGCAGCGGAAAAACGCACCTGCCGCAGCTTGTCCTTTGCAATCGCTGTTAGTTCACCACTGCCGGAAAGCACGGAGCTATTTACGATCGCGCCCGCACGATTCACCGTTACGCGCATCTTCACAGAGCCGCCGTTGCGGAAATTTCCTTCCAATCGCGGCGCAATAATCGTCCGTCCCGAAAGCGTATGGTTTACGCCGCCCGTCCCGCGTCCCGGACTGCCTTCATAATTCTTCGCGCCCGGTGTGCCGCCCGGTACGCCCCGGTCACCGGAGCCAAAAGTATTGCCTTCACTGCTGCCTGCTACGTCGCGGGTTGCGCCATTTCCGCCCGTTCCCCGGCTTCCCGGAAAAAGCACTTTCGGACGGCGCGGCACTTCGGCAGGTTTCGTTACGGCGGTTACCGGAGTTGTAGCCTTAACCGGCGAAGTCGTCGCTGTTTTGGGCGTTACCGGCTTCGGCGGTTGTGGCTTCACCGTTTCTTTTTTCGGTGGAATCTCTGCCGCGTCAGGGTCGTTGGAAGGCGCTGCTGTTATGGGTTCTGTTGCTTCTTCTGCGGCTGGAGAAGCCTCCGCTACTTCCGGGGCCGGGTCTCCGGTGATTTCCGGCTGCTCGGTTCCAAAACCATCCGCGCTGCTGCCCAGATTCACCTCCATGCCCAACTCTTCCACCGGCGGCGGAACGGGCGCAGGCGCGGCGTATTTTACCGTGAAAAAGACGAGCAGCAACAGCGCGTGAATGCCGAGCGTAAGCCCTAGTGCCTTTAACTGTCGGGGACGGCGCTCCTCAGAAAAAATTGTAGTTGTCATAGTTTAATGATTCCTTAGTTCCGGGAAATGCGCCCGTAGTTCGCTCACTCGCTCCATTAGATTGGCCACTTGCTACGTTAGTTCGGCTACTTGCTTCATTAGATTGGCTACTTGCTCCCTTAGTTCGCTCACTCACTTCATTAGATTGGCTACTTGCTCCGTTAGATTGCGTACTTGCTACGTTAGTTCGGCTACTTGCTTCATTAGATTGGCTACTTGCTCCGTTAGTTCAGCTACTTGCTTCATTAGTTCGCTCACTTGCTCCATTAGTTCGGCTACTTGCTTCATTAGTTCGCGTACTTGCTACGTTAGATTGGCTACTTGCTCCGTTAGATTGCTTACTAGCGACAATAGTTCCCTCACTTGCTTCATTAGTTAAATAAAAACCTTAGTAGCCTAATAGGTTAAGGACGCCCGATCTGCTTAATTCCATAAACCAACTGACCTGTAAACCTGCCGATTCAATTCCGCCCGCTAATGCGCAAAAGCGTTTTCATAGTCCGCCATCCGTTCGCGCGGCGGGTTGAAGTAGCCGTATTTCAGGTGGGGAAATTCTTCTTGCAGCACATCCAAAAGCTGTCCCATACCCAGACATTCACCCGTATCCACCAGGCCCATCCGGCCCAGATACCAGTCCGGGTCAATGTTGAAATTGCGCCACTGAATCATATTCAGACTCGTTTCCGCAATCACCGTGCGCAACGCCTCATATTCCGCCACACTGTCCGTTACGCCGGGAAAAACAAAGTAGTTGATGGATGTCCAGCCGCCATGCCGTTTCACCACGCGCAGACTCTCCACAATGTCCTCAAAAACATAGTTGTTGGGCCGGTAGTATTTCGTGTAAAGCTCCGGTTGCAGCGAGTTCGTACTCACGCGGATGCTGTTCAGTCCCGCTTTCATCAGCCTTGCCACCACGTCGGGCTTGGAGCCGTTGGTGTTGATATTGATGCTGCCGCGCGCGGTATGTCGCCGGATTTCGCGGATGCTTTCTTCCAAAACCGACCCCATCAGCAGCGGCTCCCCTTCGCAGCCTTGCCCGAAAGACACAATCGGATAGGGCGCGGTTTCCAGGTGCGGAACGGTGTACTCTGCAATTTCTATCGCCGTTGGCTTGAAGGAAATCCGGTCATGCGGCGAAGTAATGCTTTCTTCTTCCGGCTGGAAAGAAATGCAGCCCACACAGTTGGAATTGCACGCCGGTGAAGCCGGAATAGGACATTCCCAGCGGTGCAGAAAATAGTTGCGCGCCGCAGGGCATTCATACTTCTCCGCGCAGGTATGCGCTAGGTGCTGCACCAGCCGGTTGTGTGGATAATGCGCCGTAAGTTCTTGGATTCCGCTTGCTACCAGCGCCTCATCATAACCTGCTGCTTCCTGCCGGATGTCGCGCTCAATGCGCCGCGCCGGAACCACAAATCCGCCATTGGCCCAGCCCGCCGCCGTATAGCAAAACAGCGGAAGTGTGGGCGCGTCGGGGCCGGTTTCATAAGCGGCGAGGTAAAAGCCCGTGTGTGCGGGCGGGATAAAAGCCGCTACGGCAGCCCCTTTTTCGCAAAGCCGCATCTCGCCGGTACGCACGTCAATGCCGATGCCGCGCCGTCCGGGAAGGGTGTAGAGATTGCCGCCGTTGGGCAGCGTAATCCACGCCTCTTCCTCCACCGGAATGGCATCCCAACCCGTGCGCCCCACCACATACAGCGAGGTGTCCTCAAAAATCTTTCCCTTCTCATCGGAGTACAACAAATACGGCTGCATGGGAGCGAAATTACGTTGGATGTTTCGCGTTGGAATTGGAACACGGATAACGCGGATTTGGACGGATTTACACAGATTCATCCGTGGCAATCCGCAGTTATCCGTTTCATCCGTGTTCCATTATAAACCCAATTGCGCTTCCCAGTTTGTTCCCTCAAAGGTCCCGGAACTCATCAGAAGCAAACACACCGGCTCCGCAGCATTTTTCACCAATTCCCGAACGCGATTTTGCAACGCGCTTGCCTCGTCAAACACTTCCAAATCCGGGCGGCCAAAACCTTCATGAACGGTTTGCGGATTCAACGGTTCTAAACCCTTTAACTGCAACGCATGACCGCTGAAATATATCAGCGCGTCATCAGCGGCGTTCATGCTATCGACGTACTGCGCCAGAAATTCTTTGTTCAGGCTGCTATACGTGTGCAGTTCAAAAAGCGCAATCAGTTTCCGGGCCGGATACGCTTCGCGCACCGCGTCCAGCGTGGCTTTTAGCTTGGAAGGTGCATGGGCAAAGTCGCGGAAGGCAACGACGTTTTCTGTTTCAAACGCTTTCTCCAACCGCTTCGCTGCGCCGCTGAAATCGGCAATAGCGTTATAAAAATCCCTTTCCTCCACACCCAAAGCGGCGCAGATTTCCTTTGCACCCATGAGGTTCAGGAAGTTGTGGCGACCAAAAACCGAGAGCGAAATTTCGCCCGTTGGTGTCTCCAAAAAAGCTTTTCCATCGTCGTAGCGATACTGTGGCGCACGGTACGGAATCGCTTTTAAATGGCTGCCGTGAGACGTTACTATGCGCACGACTTCTGCGTCTTCGGCATTGTACACCAGCGTTGCGCCCGCTTCCAGATTCTGGAGATAAATCTGGAACTGCGAAACGTAATTTTCGTAGGTCGGGAACACGTTGATATGATCCCATGCAATGCCGGAAAGCAGCGTAATCTGCGGGTGATAAAAGAAGATTTTCGGGCGCTTTTCAATCACACTTGCCGGGTATTCATCGCCTTCCAGAATCATGAGCGGCGCATCAGAAAGCTGTACGGAATGTTCGAAACCCGCCAGCCGCGCACCAACCAGATAATCAAAGGCTTTTCCCATCTTTTGCAGCACGTGCATCACCATACTCGTGATGGTGGTTTTGCCGTGGGAACCAGCAATGGCGACGCGCGTTTTTTCTTTGGAAACCTGATAGATGTATTCGGGGAAAGAGTAGATTTTCAAGCCCAATTCCTGCGCGCGGAGCAATTCCGGGTTGTCGCCTTTGGCGTGCATTCCCAATACCACTTCATCTATGTCTGCCGTTATTTTTCCGGGATGCCAGCCGAAAGATTCGGGCAGCAATCCGGCTTCTGCTAAAACCGTCTTTGCCGGGTCGTGAATGGCATCGTCGGAGCCGGTGACGGTTGCGCCACTGCGTTGCAAAGCCAGTGCTAATTGATGCATAATGGCGCCGCCGATGGCGATGAAATGAACTCTTTTCATTAGTTTCGCGTTGTAAATTTTCAGGACCGGCGCAAATGTAGCCGCTGCCGGTTGCCCATCTTCCACCATTCCCAGACCCATGCGCACTGTTGCTTCTTTTCGCCGTTTTCTGACGCTCGTTATTGTTACTACTGTGTGCAGTGTACTCGCGACTTCCTGTGCCACTTCCGGCCCTAAATACGGCTGTCCCGGCGCGGTAAATCAGGGAAGCAGGTACGCGCACTAAGGGCGATGTTCTAAACCTATAAGGTTTCCAAAATCTTATAGGTTTTTAGACAAAAACACCCGTCCGGTTTCCCAAACCGGACGGGTGTTTTTGTTGGGCAGATTTTCTCTTACAAAAAAGCCGTTTACCGCACTCTTTCATAAACTTCTGTCCACGCTTTCCCTTCTTCGTAGCGGTAGATTCTTTTGAAAGAAGGATTGGCAACAAGGTCTTTGTAGCGGTCATCCGGTTCAATGTTGTTGAAGAACGTCAGTTGCGTACTGTCATCTATTTCCCAGCGAACCTTTGAAAATGCCTGTTCGCTTTTCAGGAAACCGGTTGCAGGTTTGGTAAGGTGTTCCCGGTCCTGAAACGATCCTCCTCCGATAACAGATTGGTAACGGTTTCCATTTTCCAGAAAATTCACCATCGCCTTTTGAACGCGCATGGCATGGAAAGAACCCATTTCCACGTCTCCCAACCCGGTAGAACTGCGGAAGGAAAATACCGCAGCGACAACGCCTAATACGGCGCAGGATATGAACACCGGACGCGATTCCTTAGCCATCAGCCAGAGCGTCAACCCGATCCAGAACACAACGATTACAAATGCCGGCATCAGGTAGCGCGTCGTAAAGAAATTAAGCGCGCAAAAGCACAGGTAAACCACAAACGCCGGTGTAGTCAGCGCTATCATCCGCGCGAGCACGGGGTGGCCTCTTCGCATCAATTGTCGGTACAGCACCAGAGCTGCTGTACCGACAATTGATGCGAGCCACAGGACGAACCACAAAACAGCACCCTTTTCCGGACCTAAAAGAATTAAAGCGGTGGTGCCCGCAGGAAGCAGTAGAATGGCCGCGCTGTATTGTTTTTGAAGAAAGGCGTAAATAATCGCAGGCAACAAAAAAGCGGGCAGATAAAGGCGCTCTTCCCGAAAAATCAACTCCAGGGAACCCCGGAAATAACTGTAGAAATAATCCCACCGCAATTGCATCATTGCTGTATGCTCCGGGTAGAAAAACCAACCCAACCGCATCCGCTGCAACCCAAAAAAAGCAACCACCGGGAGCGTGGCAAGAAGCACCATACCTATAGGCGTGAAACGTGCTTCCCAGGAAAGTTCTTCGCGTGAAAGCATATTCATAAGTGCTGCACACCCAACTACAAATCCAATCGCTAGGCCACTTTCTTTGGTCAGCAGCAGCGCCGCCAGCGAGAGACTACACCACCCATAGCGGCGCATAGCGAAAAAAGCGAGCGAGGCGAAGCTAAACAACGCCACCATCACCTCCGGCAACACATAAGAGGCCTGCACGAAAAAAACGACTTGCGCCGCCAGTAATACTGTGGTGAAGATGGCAACAGGCCGACTGATAAATCGCTGACAAAACGCGTAAAGCATTCCCAGTGTGAGGCAGGAAACAAAAAGCGCAAAAGCGTGCCGGGCAAAATGCCCGTCTCCAAATACTTTGAGCCAGGAAGCAATAGAAGCATAAAAAAACAGCGGGTGGCCGCGGCTGTAAAAGGTATCTATCTCGCCCGGCAAAAGCGTTGGCCCATGTAGGTACATCAGGCGGACACCCGGTGCATAAGACCAGCTTTCATCCCAGTAATAAGGGTAGGAAAGATGCGAAAATTTCAAGACAACAAAGACGACTAACAACAGCAGAAGCGGCCACATCGCGCGCAAGTGAGTCCAGATATTCTTTGCCAAGTTGCTAGCGGGATATTTGCGTTTGAAAAAGGGCTGAAATTACAGTCCAAAAGGGAGTCATTTAAAAAAACACCCGTCAGGTTTGGGAAACTTGACGGGTGTTTTGTGGAGAATTTCCCTTACAGAAAGCGGTATCCGATGTGAATCTGAAAGCTGCGCTGCCGCCAGCTTTCCTGCGCGCTTTGGGCATTGTTGATGCTGGACAGGCCGAAGATGTAACGCACACCTGCTGAGATTTTGAAAGGCAGATTGGCCTGCGCGCCGACTACACCGTCAAGCGATGCTTTTTTAAAGAAATCATCGGGTTTGGCCAGAATATTGTCTTTGTCGGTGGCGCTGAGCGTAGCGGTAAACTGTGGCCCGGCTTGCAGCCACAACGGCCCGGCTACTTTAAGCTGGAACAAAATGGGCACCGAAAGCTGGTTAAGACGAAAGCTGCCGCCTTTTGCAGAATCAACCCCGGCTTTATAATTAGCATCTGCGAAGTCTTTAGCAGTCTTCCCAATCGTGTAGGTGGATTGCGTGAAAAACGCTTCGGCCTGCACACCAATGCGAATGGCCGTTACACCCGCAAAAAGGCCACCAAGAATATTGGCTTTGTAGCCATCGTCCCAAGTTGTGCCATTTAGTTGCGAAAGGTTCGCACCGAGTTTCAGACCGGCGTAAACATTTTGTGCGGAAGTGGTGCTGCACAAGGAAAAAGCAGCAAGTGCGGAAAGGAAAAGTTTTTTCATGGCTGCAAAGTAAGGAATGGATTTTTTTTAGAAAAGAGAAGCGTCGGTTTTTAGAAGTAAAAATGCATCGCCGAAGGTCCGGGTATGATCGAAAAGTGTTTCGGCAAAAGCCTTGCCAAGTATCGGATAGAAGTCCAGAAAAGTCACCTTTCGTTCCTGCAAACCTTTATGGAGCAGCAGCTTTTCCTGAAGCCGTAGGACGCGCTCGTGCCACACACCGTGCTTCTTTTTCTCTGCCCGGAAAATCTTTTGCTCGATGTGGTCAATCAGCTTTTGCGCACGGAGTTGTTGGGCTTCGCCATATGCTTGGAGGCTTTTATCCAAAACCGCAGCGTGGGACAGAACAGGTGCGAGTTGAGCGGCGATTTCCCGGCGCGCACTGTCTAACGAAAGACCTTCCGTTGCGTGGGTTTTGGTGTATTCCCGAAGTAAAATCTCCGCATCTTCAAAAAGTGCTTTTTCATCCAGTTCCGTCTTCTCCAACAAGGCCGCCGCAGGCGCATCTATCCACTGCACCGACTGCCGCAAAACAATCACCGGAAAAGGCACTTCGTAGTGTTCAAACAGGGTTTTAAACTGCATCCAATACGCCACTTCCGCACCGCCGCCAATAAAGGAAATGTTGGGCAGAATGGTCTCCTGATACAGTCCGCGCAGCACCACGTTGGGCGAAAAATTTTCGGGATTTTCTTCTAAAAGGGTGCGCAACTGAACTTCATTCCAACGAATATCCGTGCCCATCACTTCCCAATGTTTGTCCACTTTTTCTATCCGCTGCCGGATGCCGTCGGCGAGATAAAAGAGATTGATTGGGCGTGGGAAAGCCTGCACGGAATAACACGCGGAGAGCTTTTCTGTTTGCGCTTTCACCAGCTCAAAAGGCGTGTGACGGAAGAGGTCGTCTTCAAAAACGGCCTTCATTTCTCCTTTGAAAAAAGAACTGTCGCCATCAATTACCACGAGGCCAAAATCGCCCAGCAATTGCGTTACTAAAATGCGCGTGGCTTCGGCAACTGTTCTACTGGGGCGGTAAGCATTTTGCAGCATTTCGGCCAGCATTTCCGCGTTGTTTCCCGGAGGGCCAATGCGCTTTAAAACCGTGTTCAACAGGGTTTTTAAACCGTCAGTTTTCATCCGGCCCACTGCGCCCGTTTGTCCGCCGCCATCCCACTGAAAAGCGTCCTTCCCAAGCTGGAAATGCCCCAGTTCTTCCAAGTCGTTGTCTTCGCTGCCAATGTAAAAAACGGGCACAAAATCGCAGTCTGGAAAGTGCGTTTTTAAGTCTGCCGCCAGCTTCGCAGCGTGGATGATTTTATAGACAAAATACAGCGCGCCGGTAAAAATTGCCGGTTGGTGCGCGGTGCAAATGGTGAAGGTGTTTTCGCTTCGCAGGGCCTTTAAATTTTGCTGCACCGCCGTCGGGATTTCTTCGTTTCCATACTGCCGGAGCAACTCTTCGTACAGTCCTTTGCGGTCAGTAGAGAATGCGCGCCGCGCCTTTATTGCCGCTTCTATTCCGGCGTAATCCGGCGCATGGGAAATGAAATCCGCAAAGGCTGCCGGGTCTTTTATATATTGAAGCACGAGCGGCGAAAAACGCTTGGTGTCGGCGTACGACAGGTAAGAGGCAGAAGTCAAAACGGGGAGAGCGAAAAGCGGGGCCAAAGGTACGCGCCGGGCAAAAGCTGGTGCGGATGCGGACTGCCGATTATCTTTCGCCCAAAACGCTTTAAGACATGTATTCAGAAACGCCAAACAGCATTAAACAGTGGGCCGAAGATGATCGCCCGCGCGAAAAACTTGAAGCCAAAGGAGCCGCTGCGCTTTCCGATGCGGAACTGTTGGCGATTCTTATAAACACCGGAACGCCCCGACGCTCTGCCCTTGACCTTGCGCGCGATGTGCTGGCACTGGCCAGCGGCAACCTCCACGAACTTGGGCGGCTGGGATTGAAGGGACTTTGCACCGTGAAAGGCATTGGCCCGGCGAAGGCCATTACGCTGGCCGCCGCGCTGGAACTGGGCCGCAGGCGACAACTGGGCGAAGCGTTGGAAAGGCCCACGCTGAAAGGCAGCGAGGAGGTAGCGGAAGTGGTGGTTCCTATCCTTCGCGACCGCGCTACGGAAGCGTTTCTCGTGCTATTTCTCAACCAGGCGCAGCGCCTTGTGCGCCACGAGATTCTGAGTACCGGCGGCATCACCGGAACGGTGGCCGACATCCGCGTGATTTTGCAGGCTGCTTTGCTCTCTGGCTGCCCGCGCATCATCGTGGCCCACAATCACCCAAGCGGAAACCTAACGCCTTCGGAAGCCGATAAAAAGCTGACGCAGCAACTGAAAACCGCTGCCGCACACATGGACATCACACTGCTGGACCATTTAATTGTGGCGGGCAACCGCTACCTCAGTTTTGCGGATGAAGGGCTGCTTTAAAATGCAGACACGACCTCAATCCTTCAATCCCTTCTGGTACGCCCGAATATCCTTGTGAAGTGCCTTGTGGAGGAATTTATGCGCCGGGCCGCCGTTGCGAATCACGTCGCGGACGAGCGTAGAAGAGATGGTGCTGTACTGCGGCGAAGTAGTGAGAAACACCGTTTCCACATCCGGCACAAGCGCGCGGTTCATGTCGGCAATGGCTTTTTCGTATTCAAAATCCGAAACGTAGCGAATGCCGCGCAGAATAAAGCGCGCGCCGATTTTTTGGCAATAGTCCACTGTCAAACCTTCGTAGGAGGCGGCTTCAATGTGTGGGTCGGCTTCAAAAATTTTTCGTATCCAGTCGGTGCGCTGTTCAATGGAGAACATCGTCTGTTTGGAGGCATTCACGCCCACACCCACCACGAGCTTGTCAAACATCCCGGCGGCGCGGCGGATAACGTCTACGTGTCCTTCGGTGAGCGGGTCAAAAGTGCCGGGAAAAAGACAAATGCGCTGCATAGGAAGCGAGTGGTTTTAAAGAGATTCTTTCCGGAAAAAAGAAAAAGTAGAGTCACCGTATATGGCTTCCCGGAAAAATTGTGGATGCGGAAGGAGCGGCGTTCTGGTGCGGTGCTCCAACACGAAAAAACCGCCGGGAAGAAGCAAATCTCCCCCTAAAATAGTCTGCGGAAACTGTGCCATTTGTGGCAGCGCATACGGCGGGTCGGCGAAGATAAAATTATAGCTGCCGGTAGCGTTTCGCAGAAATTTAAACACGTCTTCCGCCACGATTTTGAGACGCGAAACAATCCCAAATTCTGCCGCTGTTTTCTGAATAAAAACTACGGAATGCCGGTCTGTTTCCACCGCCGTAACACTTGCCGCGCCGCGCGAAAGAAGCTCATAGCTTACGCCACCGCTGCCGCTGAAAAGGTCTAGTGCCGCAATGCTGTCAAGGTCAATCAGGTTGTGGAGGATATTAAAAAGCCCTTCTTTCGCGCGGTCTGTTGTGGGCCGCGCCGGCAGTTTTTGGGGAAGCTCATAACGCCGCCCGCCAATGCTGCCGCCTACGACACGCATGAGCGCACACGGGAAAAAGCATGGCCAACATCTTGCCACATTGCTGCCTCAGACTCCGCATTTGCGGGTTCATTGCTGCGCACTACTTTCCAGTAATCATTCAGCAGCGCCACCGTTTCCGGGGCCGGAGAAAGCGTCTCTACAAAAAGTGAAACCTCGTTGCCGTTCAGCCCGGTTTTGTGCAACAAACTGTGCAGCCGGAACGCAATTGACTGTGCGTCCGTCTCGCTGAAAAAAAGCGATTCCAAGAGCTTGCCGTTTTTCCAGATGGCTATGCCTACGCTGTCTGCCGTGAGTAAAAGTCGTGCGCAAACGCCTTCTTGTTGCGGCGCCTCGTATAGCAAAGCCGCACCGGCAGCGAACACGCCCTTTCCCACTTTTCCTGCCGCCACGCGCGCCACAAGTGGCGCGGCACACACCATGGCCACGCGATACGGCGCGCCCGAAACGGAGGTTACTACCAAGTCTTCGCCCGGCTCCACAAAGTAGCAGGTACGCATCCAGTCATCGAGGTTACCTTCTTTATAAAGCGGCTCAGGAACCACCATTTGGCGCGGGTCGCAAAGTAGAATGCTGCTCTGCGCTTTGGTAGTGAAAAGCCTGTGACTGTCAAAATGTTTTTGAAGGAAAGCCTCGTCCCAGTCTGGTGCTTCCGGTGAGGAAACGTGCTTTTCAAAAGTCATTAACTCCCCTGCTTTGTCCAATCCTGCAAAAACACAGGCGCGCGGGCCGAGCACGCAAACAACGGAAATCACCACGCGCGACGGATCGCCCGCTGCAGCGGGATGAGAATAGATAATGGGAGCGGAAGGTGCAACGGAAGACATGAGGAGATCGGAAAGCAATGATAGAATATTTTGGGCAAAGCAAACTTACGCACGCGCCGGAACGGCGCAACTTTGCGCTCTTCCAAAAAAGCATTTCCCGTTTGTCTCACCGCGTTTCGGTTTCTTACCGTGCTATTCTGAAGCTGGCTGCGCCGGTCTCTTTGTCGCTGTTTCTGCCCCAAATCAGCTTCTTCACTAATACTGCTTTTCTGGGACGGTTGGGCGAGCAGGAGTTGGGCGTGAACGGCGTAGCGGGCATCTTCTACCTCTTGTTGCAAATGATGGGCTATGGCTTTGCTACGGGCCTGCAAACGCAGCTTTCGCGGCGCAGCGGCGAGGAAGCCCCGGAACAATTAGGCCGCACGCTGGCCAATGGTTTTCTGGTGAGCGGCGGGCTGTCAGTCGTGCTTTTTCTATTCGCTTTTTCGCTTGCGCCGGTGGTGTTCCGGCTGGGGATGGAAGACCCGGCGCACATCGGGCTGGCGACGGATTTTTTGGGCGTGCGGATGTATGGATTGCTGCCCTTGCTCCTGTTGGAAGTATTTCAGGCTTTCTTTCTGGCAACCGGCCAAACCAAAACGCTGATTATCGGCTCGGCAGTTTTTGTAACTGCGAATGTGGGGCTGGATTACGCGCTGATTTTCGGGCATGGGCCGTTTCCGGAGATGGGACTTAAAGGCGCAGCACTGGCAAGTGTAGGGGCTGAATGCGTGGAGTTATTGGTACTGGCGGCCTTGTTTTTTGCACAGCATCAGCACCGGAAATACGGGCTGCGGCTGTCGGCTTTCCGGCCTGATAAACGCCTCATGCAAAGTTCGCTGGCCGTGGGTGCGCCGCTGATGTTGCAATATGCATTCAGCATTGGCGGCTGGGAAATTTTCTTTCTGATGGTGGAGCATCTGGGCACGCGGGCGCTGGCGGCTTCGCAGATTCTGCGCTCGGTTTTCGGGCTGATGGGGCTTACGACGTGGGCTTTTTCTTCCGTCACCAGCTCTATGGTGAGCAATCTTATCGGACAGAAGCGACAGGAAGAAGTGTTGCTCCTGGTGCGCAAAATCGCTACCATCAGCCTCGCGCTTACGGCTTTGCTTTCGGCGCTGCTGCTGTTCTTTGGAAAGCCTTTTCTCTTGCTTTACACCAAAGACCCGACGCTGATTTCCTACGCCATGCCGAGCCTGTATGTGATTCTGATAGCGGCGCTGGTGTTGTCAGTAGCCACGGTGTGTTTCAACGGCGTGGTGGGCACGGGCAATACGCGCATCTCTTTGTTTATCGAGATTGCCTGCGTGGGCAGCTATCTGCTGTATTGCTCCATTGTGGTGCGCCGTCCGGGCGTGCCGCTGCATTGGGCGTGGGGCGCAGAGTTTGCGTACTGGAGCGGATTATTAACGTTCAGCGTGGCGTACTTGCTGAGGGGAAAGTGGAGGGGAAAAAGCATCTGAACCACCGCGTACCCATCATTCTGCTGGTCGGCATTTTCATTTTGCCGCATGGAAATATCATCCCAACCACGTGGGAAGGTCTTATCTCCGCATGGAAATGTCGCCCAGACACGTGGCCATTTAAGATAAGCCGCCTAATAAAAATTACTTCCCGAACCGCATCTTAAACACGCCGAGCATGGCTTCCCTCACGATGCTTTTGCTCATTTTGGAAACGCCTTCTACCCGATCCACAAAGCGGATGGGAATCTCCACAATCTTGAAACCGGCTTTCCATGCGCGGTATTTCATGCCGATCTGGAAGGCGTAGCCTACGAACCGGATGTCGTCTAAGTCCAGCTTCTCCAGCACGCGGCGGTGGTAGCAAATGAAACCTGCGGTAGGGTCTTTCACGGGCATCCGGGTGATAAGTTGGGTATAGAGCGCGCCGCCTTTGGAGATGAAAATGCGGTCTGCGGGCCAGTTCACAATGCTGCCACCGGGCACGTAGCGCGAGCCAACGGCAACATCAGCTTTCTCGTGAGCCACGGCTTCGTGGAGGCGGAGAAGGTCTTTGGGGTTGTGGGAAAAGTCGGCATCCATTTCAAACAGAAACTCGTAGCCGCGCTCCAAGCCCCACTTGAAACCAGCGATGTAGGCCGTTCCCAAACCCAGTTTTCCGCTGCGCTCTACGAGGTGGAGGTTTTTGGGGAAAACCTCTTTCTGAAGCTGCCGGATGATGGTGGCCGTGCCGTCGGGCGAGCCATCGTCGATAATGAGGACGTGAAAATCTCCCGGCAACGCGAAAACGGCGCGAACGATTTTTTCGGCGTTTTCTTTTTCGTTGTACGTGGGAATGATGACGAGTTTATCCACAGAAAAGGAGAAACGGGAAGTGGGGCGAAAGTAGTGTGCAGGCGGGGGGTTAAAGAAATAGATTTTTGGCTACGCAGGAATGGTGTTTCTCAGGCCATCTATCACTTTTTGCAGGCAGTGTTTGGTATAAAGCGGAAAATCATTGTCCAGCATCCATTGGTGGTAGCCAGGTTCTTTCTTTAACACGTCGCGCACGGATTTCCCCTTGTGCTTCCCAAAGTTGTAGCAGGCGTCTTTTCCAACCCACACAAGGCGACGGGCATAGTCGATGAAGGCATGTTCGCTTTTGCAGAAATGGTGGAGGTCTTCCACGCAGTTGCACAGGTCTTCGTAGCGATCGAGCTGGCCGAGGAGAACGTCAATCGTGGCTTGGGTGTCGGCCTCGGCGGAATGGGCGTTGTCCAAAGCTCTTCCGCAGTAGAAATGTACGGCGGCTTCGAGGGTGCGCTTTTCTTTTTTAAAGAAAATCTGCTGCGCGTCGATGATGTGGCAGGCGGAGAAATCGGGCGAAATTCCGGCGCGCAAAAACTCTTCGGCCAATACGGGCAGGTCGAAGTTGGTGATGTTGTAGCCGCCGATGTCGCAGCCTTCGAAATAGCGAAAGACGGCTTCTGCAAGGGCCTCAAAACGGGGGCTGTCCTTCACATCATCGTCGCAGATGCCGTGGACGGCCTGCGCGCCGGGGGAAATGGGCATTCCGGGATTGACGCGGCGCACCAGCGTTTCGCGCGCGCCATCGGGATGGACGCGGACGAGAGCAAGCTCTATGATGCGGTCGCGGGCAACATCCACGCCGGTGGTTTCCAAATCAAAAAAGACGACGGGACGGGAAAGGGGAAGGCGGGGATGCATATTTTAAGTGGAAATTTTCTGAGTGCGGCGGTTTTTTGCAACAAAGGCGGGATCTTTTGCCGAGCTGCCCGGGGGACGAGGCATTTATTCCCGGGGACGAGGCATTTTGCCCCGGGGACGGAAGTCGCGTTCCCGGGAATAAGTCATTCGTCCCCGGGGACAAGGCGTTTTGCCCTAGGGACAAGGCGTTTTGCCCTGGGGACGAGGCATTTATTCCCAGGGCAAAATGGCGCGTCCCCGGGGCCAAAGGGCTTGTTATTTGGGTTTGGGAGTCATTTCCTGCCTTCCCTCCAGGCATGTTAAGAAAATGCTCCCCACGAAAGTCCAAAGTCCAGGAGTTACATGCCATGAAACATCGTTACAGCGCGCCTGCTTCTTTCAGGGTTTTCTTCAACAATTCAATGCGGAAAGCTGCCCAGTCGCGGGTGCTGTCGTCGTGCGGGATTTCGAAGCGTTGGGCGAAGAAATAGGGATAGGCGCGCAGGTTGCTATTATTCATGGAGCCTTCCATTTCCTTTACTTTTTCCAGCCTTTCCGTGAAGCCTACGACCCAGAGAACGTCGGTGGTGGCGGTGAGGTTTCCCCAGCCGGTTTTGTAATAAAGTCGGTATTTGGTGGAGTCTTCCCAGAGCATCATGCTTTTGACGATGCGCTGCGTGCGCTCGGAGAAGGGCAGTTCGTAGAAGTAGATTTTTTTGAGCAATCCCACTTGTTCATCGGGGGAGATTTGGAGGGAATTATCCAGCCAGAACTGGTCTATTCTGGAGATGGTTTTGTTGCCGTACTGGGCCGTGTCGAGATAGCGTTGCATGGTGGGGAGGCCGATGCGCCGGGCGATTTCCTGAAAATACCAGACGGCGGATACTTTGAAGGCTTCGCGCAGGGTGAGGTCTTTGTTCCATTCCGGCTTGAAGCGCGTTACGCCGTCCCATTTTATCAACAGGTTGTCGTCGGGCGCAATGCCGGTTTCCAGGGCTACGAGGCTGTTGAAAATCTTGAAGGTGGACGCAGGTAAGGTGCGGCGCAGGCACTCGTCTTTGTTCATGAAATGCACAGACTCATGCGTGTGGTCGCGGAGGATAAAGGCGGCGTTTTTGATGCCGGGGACTTCGTAGATTTTTCCCCACGATGGCTCTTCGTGGAGGCGCGTATCGCGGCAAGCGGTCAGCAGAAAACAAAGGCCAAAGGCCAGAAACCAAAGATGGAGAAAGCGGGAAGAGAAGCGCACGAGAAAGGCTTTTTTTAGGACGGCGCGAAAGTACGTCGGGCATTGGGCTGCGTATTTTTGCGCTTGTGAGAATTCATACGGAAAATCTGGTAAAACGCTACGGCAAGCGCACGGTGGTGAACAACGTGTCTTTTGAGGTGTCGCAAGGCGAGATTGTAGGGCTGCTGGGGCCGAATGGCGCGGGCAAAACCACGTCGTTCTATCAAGTGGTGGGCCTGATAAAACCCGACGAAGGCCGGGTGTTTCTGGATGGGCTGGACATCACAAAACTGCCGATGTACAAGCGCGCGCAACTGGGCATCGGCTACCTGCCGCAGGAGGCGTCGATTTTCCGGAAACTGAGTGTGGAAGACAACATCGGCGCGGTGCTGGAAATGACAAAGCTGACGCGGGCAGAGCAACTGAAAAAGCGGGATTCGCTGTTGGAGGAATTCCGGCTGACGCATGTGCGCAAGAGCTTTGGGGATGTATTGAGCGGCGGCGAACGGCGGCGAACGGAGATTGCGCGGGCGCTGTCGGTGGACCCAAAGTTTATCCTCTTAGACGAGCCGTTTGCAGGCATTGACCCGATTGCGGTGGAGGACATCCAAATTATTGTGGCAAAGCTGAAGTTCAAGAACATTGGCATCCTGATTACCGACCACAACGTGCAGGAAACGCTGTCTATTACCGACCGCGCGTATCTCCTTTTTGAAGGGAAAATCTTGAAGGCAGGAACGGCGGAAGAACTGGCTTCGGACGAGCAGGTGCGGAAGGTGTATCTGGGACAGCAGTTTGAGTTGAAAAGGAAGGTTCTTAATTTCTGAGTGGCGCATGAACTTGATTTGGCGCAATCTTTTTCGCCGTGCTTACCGGTATGAATTCCGCTTTTCCGGGCCGTTAAATTCTGGCCGTATTTTTACCTTCTTTTTTCTCTCTTTCGCTTTCCCCCTTTGCCGGCGAAGCACATGCATCTTCGCCTAATAGTAATAGTACCTTGACCTATTGGCACATCAGCACCTTACAACACCATGGGCATTATCTCTCCTGCGCTGAAAAGCATTTTCCGACTGCGGATTTCCTCGATTGACAATTTTGCGCTCAATCCGGTGGATACGCAGCAGCAGGTCTTTAATGATTTGCTTGGCTCGGCGCAGTTTACGGAATTTGGGAAGGCGCATGGTTTTACGCACATCAACGGCATTGACGACTTCAAAAAAGCAGTTCCCATCGGCGACTATGACACGATGAAACCGTGGATTGAGCGCAGCATGAATGGTGAGCAAAACGTGCTGTGGCCGTCGGAAATCAACTGGTTTGCGAAAAGCTCCGGCACCACGTCGGACAAGTCTAAGTTTATTCCGGTCTCCAAAGAATCTTTAGAAGACAACCATTTTAAAAGCGGGCGCGACGTGCTGGCGCTGTATCTGCGGCAGTTCCCGGAATCGGGAATTATGAACGGCAAGTGCTTGGTGATTGGCGGGTCGCATCAAGTAAACCAACTGGCGGCGGATTCTTTTTACGGCGACTTGTCGGCGGTGATGCTGGAAAACATGCCGGGTATTGGGCGGATGGTGCGCACACCGGATTTATCGGTGGCTTTAATGAACGAGTGGGAAGCGAAGATTGACGCGATGGCCGAGGCAACGATGCGCGAAAACGTGACGTTTATCGCGGGTGTGCCGACGTGGACAGTGGTGCTTTTGAAGCGCATTTTCCAGATTGCCGGGACAGACAATCCGCACGAAATCTGGCCTGAGTTAGAGCTTTACATTCACGGCGGCGTTTCCTTTAAGCCTTACCGGCAACAGTTTAAGAAGTTGATTCCGTCAGCGGGAATGCATTACCTGGAGACGTACAACGCCTCAGAGGGATTTTTTGCGGCGCAGGATGATGTGAATGAAGAAGGAATGCTTCTATTCCTCAATCACGGCATCTACTACGAGTTTTTGCCAATGGAGGAATGGGGCAAGGAAGACGCGCAAACGCTGTCTTTGAAGGAAGTGGAATTGGGCAAGTCCTACGCGCTGATTGTTTCCACTAACGGCGGTTTGTGGCGCTACGCGGTGGGCGATACGGTGCAGTTCACGTCGCTCGCGCCTTTCCGCATTCGGGTTACCGGGCGGGTGAAATCGTTTATGAACGCCTTTGGCGAGGAAGTGATTGTGGACAACTCCGACGCGGCGATTAACGAAGCCTGCGAGCGCACCGGCGCGATTGTAACCGATTACAGTGCCGCACCGGTGTATATGACGGGCGACAGCAACGGCGCGCACGAGTGGATTATTGAGTTTGAAAAGCTGCCGGTTTCGTTGGAAGAATTTACCCGCGAAATGGACCAAGCCCTTCAGCGCATCAACTCCGATTACGAAGCGAAGCGCCATAAAAGCATTGCGTTGCGGATGCCGGTTGTGCATCAAATGCCGCCCGGCGGCTTCAATCGCTGGCTGAAAGACAAAGGCAAACTGGGCGGACAACATAAGATTCCGCGCCTGAACAACGAGCGGAAATTGTTGGAGGAGATGTTGGGGTATCTTTAGACAAAAAACGATAGACAAAAGACAAAAGGAGATATTGCAGGAGCGCCCCGCCAATGGCGGGGCGCTCCTGCAATATCTTAAAACGTCAGGTGTTCAATAGTGTCCTTTCATTTTCAGAATGACAATTCCGTTCTCAATGATTTTGTACACCAAACGGTGTTCTGCATTTATTCTTCTACTCCAATAGCCGCTGTAATTTCCCTTTAGTGGTTCTGGCTTTCCAATACCTTCAAAGGGGTTTTTGGAAATGCTTTCCAGCAGCGTATAAATCTTCCGAACCGTTTTCAAATCTTCCTTCATCCACCAGCCCAAATCTTCCCACGCTTTGGCGTAGAACTGGAAATTATGCACGAGTCATTTTTTGAAGTTCTTCCAGAGAAACCGTCTTCAACGAAGCTTTCCCATTTTCATAATCCTCTATCCGGCGTAGGAGTTCCGGGTCTTTTATCACTCCTTTCTGTCCGGCATTTTCCGTTTCAAAAGGAATTTTCAGAGCTTTGAGGAAAGCCATTAAGGCTTCCATTTTATCCGGGCTGGCGTGAACAGTAAGGGTCTGCGTCATGGTTACAAATTTAAGGCTGTTATCTGGAAGCATACACTACAAAACGCTTTGTACAGGCCACACTGTTCAGTTTTTTACTTTCTACCACCTCACTTCCCTCTACCCTGAAACAACACCCGGAAAGTATAAAGCATAATCTTGATATCCAGCGCGAGAGAGCAGTTCTCGATGTAGAGCAGGTCGTAGCGCATCCGCTGAATCATCTCATCCACGTTTTCGGCGTAGCCAAACTGCACCATGCCCCAAGATGTGAGGCCGGGCTTTACCTTGTGGAGATAGCGGTAGTGCGGGTGGGTTTGAGTGATAATGTCTATAAAATGCTGTCGTTCCGGGCGCGGGCCAACGAGGCTCATGTCACCTTTAAGGATGTTGAAAAACTGCGGCAGTTCATCTATCCGCCACTTGCGCATGACGCGGCCCCAAGGTGTGATGCGCGGGTCGCCTTTGCTGCTAAGGGCCGGGCCGCCCGACTCCGCATCCAGGAACATAGAGCGGAACTTGTAAATGAAAAACGGCTTTCCGTGCAGCCCGATGCGCGACTGCTTGTAGAATATGGGGCCGGAGGAAGAAAGCCGCACTTTGAGCGCAGAGAACAAGAGAAACGGACTTAGAATAAGGATTGCCAGCCCGGAAATAACCACGTCAATTACCCGCTTGCACACCCGTTGCCAGTCGGGCATCAGGTTGGGTTCAATGGTAATCAGCACCGCGTCATAGACGTTGCTCGTCTTCACAAAACCCGATATAATGTCGTGCAGATCGGGCAGCATTTTCACCGTTACCGGCTTGTTGGAAAGGCGTGTCAGAAGGTTGTCGAGGAGGTGATGTTCAGAAGAATCCACTGCCACAATGACCTCTTCAATTTCGTTGGCGTCAATGATTGTTTCCAGCGCGTTGATACTCCCCAACTGCGGCAGATACGACGTCATGCCGTTGCCTTTTTCCTTGCCGGAATAGACAAAGCCTTTAAAGAGATTTCCCAGCACCACCGGACTTTCGTGGATTTGTTTATACAAACTGATGGCTTCGCTGTTGCCGCCTACGACCAGCGTATTGTAGCCAGTCTTTCCGCGCACTAGATCGCGTTTTACGCCGCGCATCACCAACAGGCGCAGCACCAGTGTGAGCGAGGTATGGAGAACCAGGTAACGCCCCGTAATATTTATAAAATATCTAAAATTGTCGGCATCATCGCCAAAAATCAGGAGCGAAACGCCCAAAGCGCCTATCATGCAGCTTACAAGGGTGCGGTTTACTTCATGCAGCCGCGATTTCCGGTAAGGGTCAAAATAGGTTCCGCAAAGTGTGTACCAAGCCAGCCAGATAGCCGGAATGAGCAGCAATCCCAAGAGCCAGTCGCGAGGCAGAAGGAGGTTCCAGGCTTCCCAAAAGCCCGATTTCCCCAGCGCATCATACCGGTAGGCAAAGGCCAGTAGCCACGCCACTCCCGCCGCCGCATAATCGGCGATCACCCAGCGTTGCAACGCACTGTATTTTTCCTTTACCGTAGGCATAGATTCCAGACAGAAAACGCGCGCTCCCTTAAAACACCACTACTTTCAAGTTGTCCAAAATCACCGAGCCAGTTGTTTGCCCCTCTGCCGGATAGATTTGGAAAACCAGATGAAAATTAGCGGCGCTGTTTCCCAATGCTGCCATTCCCTGTCGCAAGCCCATATATAATTTATTTCGTTGAGCACTGGGCAAAATTGTCAGGAAAAAATAAGGATTTGTTGAGCCGCCATTTTCTGCATAAACACCTACTTGGAGGTAAGCCGTGCTTTGATAGTCTAACTCCAGAAAAGGGTCGCTGTTAGTGTTAACATAAACATATTTTTTTGTAGTTGCTACTACGGTAGACCTGCCACCAGAATCCACTAGAAATTTTCCCGACTTACCTCCATTTAGTTCTTCTCCCGGATTTGTGAGACCCGGCGCAGCACCTTGCAGCGCAATAAAATCGTTGCCGTTTTCAAAAGTCTCTACATAATAAAACTTGGAAAGACTTGTGTATCTCGTTTGCGGCATAACGGTCACCACTTTTCCCGGCATAGCTGTCAGGTTGGTTTTGTAAGCTTCATAGTGCGGATACTGTATCTGATAGCTATACAATCCGCTGTTGTCTACACCCGCATATAAAAGAAGTTCTTTTGTACCGGAAGCTAAAATCGGAATTTTGGCGGGTAGATCAAAACTACCCACGTTTTGCCCATTATATACAGTAAATATAGATCTAATTTTATGCGTAATTCCTCCCATGCTATTGCTATCTATCATCTGAAATGAATCCACCTGCACATAGGTAGGAATTTCTTCTTTTGGATTAATGACATTGCAGCCACTTATACAAAAAAAATACAACATAAAAAGCAGCAAAGAAAAGCCGGAACGAAAGGACATTGGGATTTAAAAGGCCCGTCGGGGAGACGGAAATGGGTTTGGATTTAAAGGAGAAACGCTAATCGCATTGCTTTCTACTGCTTAAGAAATCATCGTTTGCTGCGCCAGATGAAGCTCTACTTGTTGGAGCACCAGATGTGCTACTTCCATCGCCGCAAGTCCGTCGGTAGCTGGAACGCGCACGGGCAGATCGTGGCGAATGGAATCGGCAAAATCGGCCAGTTCATCGCGGATAGCATTGGAATGTTTTACTTCGGGCATCTGTACAGAAATCATCCGGCTTTCGCCGCCTGGCAGTTCTATAGGAAAATCCATCATGCCCGGTGCAGCACCCATTTCCTTCATGCGAATCACTTCCGCTTTTTTGTCTAAAAAATCAATCCCGATATAGGCATCCTTACGGAAAAGGCGCATCTTCCGCATCTTTTTTAGGGAAATACGCGAGGTCGTAAGATTTGCCACGCAGCCGTTCTCGAATTCTATCCGCGCCGAGACAATGTCTACCGTCGGCGACACCACGGCCACACCCGAAGCATTCACTGACTTTACCGGGCTTTTCACCAAGTGTAGCACCACATCTATGTCGTGAATCATCAGGTCGTGAATCACTGAAACATCTGCGCCTCTTGGATTGAACTGCGCCAGCCGGTGGGTTTCTATAAAAACAGGCTGCACCGCCGTGGCATCGCCGAGGGCGCGCAGTGCGGGGTTATAACGCTCCACATGGCCTACTTGGCATTTCACGCCCTTCTCCGTCACGCGGCGCACGATTTCGCGGGCCTCCTCCAGGCTTTGCGCCAGCGGTTTTTCGATGAAAAGATGTTTTCCGGCAGCTATCACCTTCAGGGCCATTTCGTAGTGGCTCGTGGTCGTGGTAACGATATCAATTGCATCGCAAGCGGCAATGAGCGCGTCCACACTTGCGTAGCGGGGCACCTGAAAAGCAGCAATCGCCGTGGCAGCCTGTACATCATCTGGCTCGTAGAAGCCCACGACGCGGATGCCCGGAATGTCGAGCCATTGTTGCAAATGAATTTTGCCAAGATGTCCGGTGCCGAGCAAGCCTATCTGAAGCATAAATTGGGAATCGTTTAGGGGGTAAAAAACGCGCGCCGCCGCTTCAATCGTATAAGAGGAGCAGCAAAAAGCCCCGCAAGTTACCCTATGGGGCTTTTCCGGCGCGCAGGTCTGGAAGGAATATTCCTTTACTTAAAGCTGAACCACCTTTAGCACCCCGCGCTGCTGACTGCGATAGCGTTCCAGTTCTCTGCCGATGCGGTTGCTGAGGAAGTAGATAATGGCTACATCGTCCGTCCAGCCGAAAATGACCAGAAAGTCAGGGATAACATCAAAAGGGGAAATCACATAGAGTGCCGCGCCGAGAACAGCAAGCAGGGTGAGAAGGGAAATGCGGTACCGGCCCGCGCGGGCGTCGGCTATCATCCGGCGCAGTTCCTGACGGTGTTTCCACAGACCGCTAAAGCCGCGAATGCGATTCAAAGTGCATAGAAAAGGGATTTTGGGCATAGTGAAATAAAGACAAACAGGAAAGGGAAAAGTTTGATTTCTGCGGCAATCACGTGGTTTCCGCTTAAAGAAGGGGTGCCGGAAAAAGGGAGTCGCCTCATTTATCATCTCCTACGCCTTCTTCCGCTTCCCTACTTTTGCAGCCCCGCCGCTGATTTTTTTCCCGTTTATGCCCTGCATTACCCTTTCCACCGACCTTGGCCTTCAGGATACTTCTGTGGGCATGGTAAAAGGCATTCTGATGCAGCATGTGCCCGCCACGCCGGTTATTGACCTGACGCACGCGCTGAGCGCCGATTATTATGCCGCAGCGGCTTACGCCATTGAGCGTGCCTACCGCCATTTTCCGCGCGAAACGGTGCACTTTATCCTCTACGATGTTTTTTCGCAAAGCGCGCCGCAGATGCTGCATGTACAGCAGGAGGGCTACCATTTTCTGTTTCCCGACAACGGGCTGCTGCCGCTGGTGTTGAAGAAAGAGCTTACCGCCTGCCATGTCTGCTACGAGCCGGAACATCCGGTGCGTTTTCAGCAGTGGATACACAAGGCCGCCAGCATCTGCCACACGCTTCTGAACGGCACGATACCCACCGACATAGCGGCCCGCAAGCCAGTGACGGCGAAAGCCCGGATTCTGTCGCAACACGCCGCTATTCCGTTGCCATCGGTGGATTGTACGGTGCTGCATATCGACCATTTCGGGAACGTGGTGCTGGACATTACGCGGCAACAGTTTGAGGCTATTTCCAACGGACGGGCGTTCCGCATCGGCTTCCGGGGCATCGAGGAAGTGAGCCAAATCAGCAACAACTATTACGAGGTGGACAACAACGACAAGATGTGCCGCTTTAATCAGGCGGGCTACTTAGAGATTGCGATTCGGGGAGCCAATGCTTCGCAGCTTTTGGGCATGAAGCTCTATGACGAAGGCCATCTTTTATACCGGCACGTAAAAATCACGTTTCAATGATTTACCGGGTCGTGAGGCTGCATTTGCGCCGGGAAGAAACGGCGCGTTTTGAAGCGTTTTTCCGGGAACGGAAGCTGTTAATTGAGGCGTTTGAGGGCTGCTACCGGACGGATTTGCTGCGCAATACAAAAGAGCCGGACGTGTATTACACGCTCAGCGAGTGGGAAAGTGAAGCGCACTTAGACCGTTACCGCTATTCGGAATTTTTCCGGGAGACGTGGGCATTTACGAAAAGCCTTTTTGCGGAGAAAGCGCAGGCTTTTAGCGGAATGCCAGTGTAGGAGCCCCGCCGTTGGCGGGGCATTCTCCCTGACCAGAATCCCAAATACAAGGATTGGCTGCGTTTTCTTTTAGCCCTGCAACGCCGCCAGAATACGTTTCTGTGCGTCTTCCAAAGAAATACGCTCCAACGCACTGCCGCTCCGGTGGTGCATGTCTGCCGCTTTCTGGATAGGTAGCAGATGCACATGCGCGTGCGGAACATCCAATCCCACTACCGATAGGGCGCAGCGTTCGCAATCAAAAGCCTTTTCCAGCGCCAAAGCGATGGGCCGGGCGAAGAGCAGAATGTCGCGCAGCAACTCCTCGTTTAAGTCCCAGATGCGGTCAATTTCCGCCTTTGGAATCACCAGCGTGTGGCCTGGCACTTGCGGATGAATGTCTAGGAAAGCGAGAAACTGCGAGTCCTCGGCAATTTTATAAGCCGGTATTTCACCGTCGATAATGCGACTAAAAATGGTCATTTTTAATGAATAACGAGTAATTAATAAGTAATAATTGAGCAAAGGAGCTTGGGTAATGAAATGATATTTTCTCCACCACTCATTGATAATTATTCATTGTTAATTATTAATTAGACGGTAATGCTTTCCACCCGGAATTTCAGGGTTCCGGCGGGCACCTGTATTTCAGCGATTTCGCCGGGAGCTTTGCCCAAAAGACCTTTGCCGATCGGGCTTGTGACGGAGATTTTTCCTAATTTCAAATCAGCCTCTTTCTCTGAAACAAGATGGTATTCCACCGCTTTTTGGGTGTTGAGGTTGGTCAGTTTCACTTTGCTCAGAACGGAGACTTTGCTCGTATCTACATCTTTAAGTTCCAGAATCCGGGCATTGCCAATCTGGCCTTCCAATTGCGCAATGCGGGCTTCGTGGAGTCCTTGGGCTTCCTTGGCTGCGTCATACTCGGCGTTTTCCTTCAGGTCACCTTTTTCGCGGGCTTCAGCAATGGCATGGGCAATTTCCGCGCGGCCTGTGGTACGAAGTGTGTTCAGTTCTTCCTTCATCTGCTCCAGTGTTTCTTTGGAAACGTAGTTCACTGTGCTCATCTATAAATATTTTTGGGGGTTTAGGGGATATAAAAAGAACAACGCTTTCGGGAGAGAAAGCGTTGTTCCGCGATTGTTTTGAAGTTAAAAGTGGAAAACCGGGAACGATTTTCAGATATTTCTCAACGCAGTTGGAAGCGCAAAGAAACGGCATGAACGCCATTGGCCGGGCGTTGTGTAGGTCGGAAGGAATAGTCCAGCATCAGGCGCGGCGAGCGTTTGCCTTTCCCCAAATCAGTGCCCACTGTGGCACCGCCACTAAAGCCGGTGTAGAAGCTGTTATCTAGGATACCCTGTTCATGACGGTAGGAACCACGAAGCATAAATGTTTCTTTAAAAGCATACTCTATACCGCCGCCGATATAATCGTTCAGGAAGGAATTGGAGGTGAAAGCAAACATGGGCGTCAGGCGGTGCTTGGGCACGTCGTTGCTGTCGCCTGTGTAGCGGCGCTCGTCGAGATAAAAATCGTAAGAGGTAGAAAGCTGCAGGTAGGTTGGTAACTGGAAGCCTTCCGACGGGCTGGAGACCGTCCGGGTGATCTGATCGTTGGTCAGCGACTGGGCGTCATAAGTAAGACCCTCGCCACTGAACTTCATGTTTGTTCCTACATTGCGCAGCGCAACACCAAAGTGGAAATTATCGCGCTTGCCAGTGCTGTATTGCACACCCGCATCAAAGCACATACCGCTGGCGCTTATGCTGGAAACCTGCTGATTAATAAAGGTTACGGAAGCGCCTGCCTTAATACCATCCCGGAACTCCCGCGCGAATCCAACTGTGGCATTGATGAAAGAAGGCTGGTAAGTACCGATGCCTCCTGAAGGATTTGGAACGGTTGTGACAGGAATATTTCCATAATTCATGGAGAACAGGTTTACGCCCAACACGCCTGCACTCCCCAGTTTTTTGGCAAAAGCTAGGTTGGCAGCACCAATATCAGCAGAGTTAAAAAAACGGTTGTAAGAAGCGCCAATTTCAATATTGGGCGAAGACGCTAGACCAGCAATGTTCACGCGCATAGCTTCCACGCCGCTTATGTGTGCTGCATCCTGACCAAAAACGCCACTGCTGCGTCCCCAAGGGTTCACCAGTAGCTCTGCAGCGCCTGCTTGTCCCGTACGGTCTTTGTTTCCGGCTTGTGCTGAAACAGCCAGTGTACTTAACGCACACAAAGCCAGAAAACGGGTAGAGTTAAAAAACTTCATGTCGTCTTATCAGATATAAAAGATAAATCCGGGGCGTAATGTAGAACATTTATGCCCCGGAAAAAGAGTGAATTAATAGTTCCTGGTATCAAGTGGACGAAGTGCGCCAAAGAAGCGAACAATTGTTTCTCCAATACCTTCTGCCTTTATGTGGAAGAGATACATACCACTGGCTACCGGTAAGCCTTTCGCATTGCGCAAATCCCAGTCGATATAAGACTGCTGTGCATTGTCTTTGGACAAACGGCGAACCATCGCACCATCAATGCTGTAAATGCTGATTTCGGCTTTATGCGGCAAATTGGTAATGCGCACCCGGGTATCAAGACGGTTAGATTCATAGCCTTCTGCGTAAGCATAGTAAGGATTCGGAACCACCGTAATCATATCCAGCAGAGATTGCTTGTCTGTCTTGTTTGTGGCATCAGTCAAAGACTTGGCACCCAGACCTTTCGTACTAAAGTTGTAAAGCGGGAAACCGTTGTTGGATGTCAGGGGATTCACACCGGGTGCAACATAAGGCGCATACGGTTTAGATACCCGGAAGCGCAGGCGCGTTGTTGTAGGAATCAGGCCATCCTTTGGAGACAGGAGGCGGGAAGCCATTGGCATACCACACCATATGGCCTGGTTATAAACAGGAACTCTGTTAAGGCGCGTTCCTGTTTTGAGAAGGTTGTAAACCGCGCGGCAACTGTCGTAGCGGGTACCCAATACCCATACAAAATGGCGACCACCAAACAAAGGTGAGTTATTGCTAAAAGAGGAAAACAGGTTGTTTGTTGGATTCCAGATCATATCTGCACCGTTATCCTGCCGCAGGTAGGAGTCTTCTCCAAAGAAGATGTTCAAACGTTCGCCTGTCTCCTGATTGACTGCATATCCGGGGAACCAAGACATGCCAATGGTATCATTGTAAACCGGGCTTCCACCTCCATCCAAATCGTCTTTATTCCATCCTTTATGAGCGCGCAAGGCAAATTTAACTGCGCCTCCTTCCGAGAAATCATTCGTAGGTGTCTGGCCTGGATTGGTGTTAGGATTGGTCTCAACGACCACGCAGCGCGTCCATTTGCTTTTGTCCGAAGTGAAGACAACATCTACGCTTGGCAGCGTAGCCATCTTATTGGTTTGAGGTCCCTTTAGCTCTAATGGCATCATTGCATGTAGTAGACTGTCATTTTTCTCAGCATTGGCTGTCAACATGAAAGGCGCCCACGTACCTGCTACCGCAGAGTTATTACTAAGGAGCCTTTCATACACTTTGGCAGGATCATAAGAATTACCAAATCCACTACCCCTAATCCAGTCGCGGGTTGTCGCAGACGTTGAATAATCATTTCCTCCCGCAAAAGAACCAGAACGTATCCAGTTCAGGTAGCTTGCGCCATCTACTCCCCCATCTGATACCCCTGTCAGCCAAGTTTGCGTCGGGTCCGTAAAAGTTACGTCGGAAGTGATAAGACCATTGGTTGCGTCTTTTTCAAAACCAGGCGCGGCCACTTGCTGAACATTAATGCTCAAGCCATACTTAGCCAGAATTTGCTCGTTCAACACATCAATATTCCGCTCGCTGTAGATTGTCAGTGGGGTTGAGCCATCTTTCATCGTCAAAGCCCACTTACCCCCTTGAATACCTAACTGACGCAGGCTGTCCACGCTGTCCGTGGTTTTACCTGTTGGAAGATACCCTGTAATAGAGAGTTCCCAATCTGCTTCTTTCAGAAGAACAGGATCTACCACTTTCACATTAATAGGACCTGCGCCTTCAACATATTGGGGATGTGTAACAAAGTTTACGCCCGCCGTCATTGCAGAATCTTCTGAAGCAGGCGTCAGTTGTAAAGCTGTTCCGCCGTTACCTGTCCCTTCAATACGGGTGATTTTTACACCCGAACCATAATCAGAGTTGATCACCGTGCCCATATCTGTATTTGCCGGGTTAGGCATAACAGCAGTCACCGAGATCGGAACGCCACCCTGACCTTTAACGGATTCCAGATACGTAACGTCCTGCGTTCCTTCAAAATTATCCGGGTCAAAATTGCGGAAGTTATTATATGCATATGCAATTGCTACAAAATAATACGTTTTGTAGTTCACCAGTTGCTTGTCATTTCCGCTTGCAAAGGCATCCTGCGTAACCACAAAAGAGTGGCGGATTCCCGCATCGGTACCATTCACTTTCTTTACCGATTTAATCGCTTTAATGCCCGAAATATCGTTATCAATCGTGTTGTTAACAAGGGCTTTAATGCCGTTTTGAATGTCTACCTGAAACACTTCGGCAGCAACAGCCGTATTTACTTTGCCATCTTCACCGAAAATGTCTGCGGCGTTGTTTGTACTGTTCTTTAATTGGAAAACCCGATACCCTTCAAATTTATACAAGCTGTCTGTTCCACCAAAGCGGCGGGTTTTGGCTGTACTTACGCGAAAGCGGCTGTCGGTAAGATTAAAGCCGAAGCCTTCCTGAAAGTTATTGCTGTTACTGTCGTTAGAGAGATACAGAATAATACGGCGATCCAACTCACGCACCGTTACGCGTGGCGCTTCCGGCCCTTGAATCAGGCGGAAGTTGTTATCAAACAAAGCTTGAATGGCGTCATCCGCCAGTTTGATACGACCAAAGTTTGTATTCGGACAGCCACCTACATCGGCTACCCAGCAGGCACCAATGGTAATGTCGTTGGTCACACCACCACCTGTAAGTTGGAAAGGACCGGCAGAGTGAACAAAGCGGCGGTCACCAGGAGGGTTGTTGCTAAAGCATTCCGACCAGGTTCCACTGATTCCCGGATCTCCCGTAAACACAAAGGTGGATTTAGGACCTTTTCCATAGCCTACTGTAGGCACGCCGCTAACACCGGTAAAATCATTGGTGAAAGGCTGACCCAGTTTGTTAGAACCAGTCATATACCTATAAAACTCTATACCCGTTTGGGGGTCTAAAATAGCCTGCGGCGTACCGCTTCCTTGAGAGAAATAGGTAAAGTTAGACATCTTCAACAGCCGGGAGGAGTCGTTGCCGTCCTTATCTTTCAGCCCCGGATAAAATTTACGGGGACCGATAAAAAAGTCAACCCCCACCATTGGGACCTGATTGCCATAATGTTGCGGGCTACCGTTACCATCTATAGCTTTAGCATTATAAAGAATACCAAGACCACGCGCTGTATCTGAGCCAATAAAGTCATCCGTAGCAAATCCAAGATCAGCATCTGTCCAGGTAGCCGTATAACAAGAGTCAAGCGTCAGCGTTCCCCGGTTAATAAGCCGGTAATTATAAAAAGACGCATCGTTCAGATAATCCTTGGTGGTATACGCAAAAGCAGATGCCTGAATCTCCAGTCCGATGCCGGGCGTATTGGTCTGCGTTTTTTGGCTGCCCATATCATTGTAGATGCGCCAGATAAACTGGTCGCCCCGGATACCCTGAAGTTCCGTCTCACCGGGATAATCTCCTTTGGTGTAGTCGTATTTACCGTCACCATCCACATCTACAAAAGGGGCATAATTACGGGTCGTTGCAGCCAAAGAAGTGATCGGCTGGTCGTTGGTACCTTTCGCCGTGATGCTGCCTTTAGCAGGCCATTCCTTAATAACATCAAAAGCTGGATCAGACATGGCATTATCTAATCCCTGCGGGTCGCCGGGATATTGCTTTACCAACTCCTTAAAACGAGCTACGTCGGAAGCATTCACTTTCCAGAAACGATCCCATAGATTACAGGTAGCCGCATCTATATTGTTGTTTTGGTCAAGCGGACCCGTCCAATAGTCATTTTTACCTTCTGACCGATAGGTCTGGGCAGTTATCTTCAAGTTGCCCTGCGTGTCATAGCCGCCTACCCATAAAGCGCCTGCATACAGCGAGTTTTTGCGGCTGCCTTTAGGAATTTCATAGCGTGCCTCACTGGTTCCGGGATCATACCACTGGTTGCCAGCGGTCATGATTTGCGCCCGCACATTGTTGATGTCCAGATCAATTTTGGCTTCCGGTGCCGTACAATCGGCAGCCGACTTCAGCAGGATTTTTTTCTCCTGGCTGTTAAGCGTTCTTTCCGGCCCACGTGCTGCGGACTCTGTAGCAGCTCCTACCAATGTAGCGAATACAAGTGTCAGGGTGCGCACCGGAATTTGAAATCGGTTCTTCATTCTCAAAAAAAGTGAATGGGGTGAATTAGAAGTTAAAGCGGAAGCCTACATCAATCATGCGCGGAAGCGAAAAATTGTTCGGGTTGTCGCGGAAGAGGCCATAAAGGGAAGTATAGGAAGGCCCGAAAGTTTGGTTAGCTGTCGCCAATACCCCTTGTGGACTGCGAAGGAAACCGTCGTCGCGGGGGTCTTGCGTATAACCATAAACGCCCAGAATCTGCTTTGTGTTGATCAGGTTGCGAATATTCATAAAGAAATTCATTACCAAAGGTGCACGCTTGCCACTCAGACCAGTCTGATCAGATATTCTCTTGCCGAAATTCTTCACCGCTACGTCTTTGTCAATAGACAAATCCAACTGGAAGCGCCAAGGCAGGCGGGAGCTAAATGGCTGTCCGACAGTCGTTGTAGAAATTGCATCCTGATAGCGGGTGTAAGGGGTACCAGAGATAGCCGTAGCAATCAAGTTCAGGCCCGCATTGCGGAAAGGACGGTACCCAAAAATCATTGGGCCAGCATCATCCCCATCAAAATAACGGTAGTCGGCGTTCAGCACAATATTGTGACGAGCGTCATAATCCAGTGCATAAGGCGTGCGGATATTCGGCAAAGAAGCGGCAATGAGTCCACTTTGCTGGCCGTCCGATACAAAAACGTCTGTGCGGCCACGGTTGCTGGAAGCAACACCGGAACCAGTACCTTCTGCAAATTGCAGGGTGTAAGCCAAGTTGAATTGCAGCGGACCCGTACGGCGGAAGTCATATTTCACACGCAGACCTTTGGTGGTTGAGAAGTCCCGATTGCCGAAAGTATAGTATGTCTGCGGAGAAGCGTACAGGTAAGGACGCACCTGAATCTGGTCACGGCGCTCTTTATAGAAAAGGCTGAGGGTTACTGCTGTACGCTTGGTGATGGCTTGTTGGAAACCAAATTCATAATCCACCAGTTTCTCCGGTTTCAGGTTCGGGTTATTGATGATTGGGTTACCTGTTTGGTTGGCCAGGAAGTAATAATCCAGCGGAGAAGTAAAAACATAGCTGCGCGGACGCTGCACGATTACGTCGTAGTGCGCATAGAATAAGGTCTGATCCTGAATCGGGAACGACATAGACAAGCGCGGCATTACATTCACCTGTGGCGTATAATCGGTGAAAGATGAGTTTGGATTGTATTTTGTGTCTTTGATGTCGATTGTACGTCCCAGCGTAGCATCCTTTATCTGATAAGGCTGAGGATTGGAACCGCCGGTGTATTGCTTTAATACCGTTGGGTCATCAATTAGTTTTCCGGTTGGGTCATACCATTGGTCGCCACTGCGGAAACCCACGATGCGCGGTGTACGAAGACTGTTATTATCCACATACACAACATAATCACTACCTATATTAGAAGGAATAGATGCATCGTTAGGCAATTTTGCATTGTAACCGTTTTTACCTACGCCATCCACTTTCACGGTTTCATACAAGGAATAAGGGTCTTTCAGTACGCGCGTGTTGGCGTCGTAGCGATCTACACGCACCCCCATATTAAAGCGGGCACGGCCAAGCTCAAAGTTATCCTGAATATACCCGGAAACGTAATTAGGCGTAAAAGCACCAATGGGCCGGGTATAACGCTTGTTGGCATCTTGCTTGGTAAAGAAATCATTGAAGGAAGACGTACCACTTTGAATCTTGCCCGTATAGTCATAACCAGAATAATTCACAAATGGACTACCGTTATTGAAAAGCTCATCCGGCGCAAACATATTTATGGACAATTTATTTACATCCACCGAGTCCACGTTGATATAAGAAGTGTTGTCAGCTGTTAATCCGAGGCGCTGACGCAGGTTGCGGTCAAAAGTAGATTGTGCACTATCCACATATAAATAGTTATACAAGATAGTGTCTGTCGGGCCAGGATTGATACGACCGGCAGCTACATCAGCTTTGTTATAACGTTGCCCGTTCACTACAAAGATCGGATTGCTATAATCATAGTTAGTAATGTGGCTGTTAGTCAACAGACGTGCACGCTCCCAAATGGAGTTGGTGCCCCCGGCTTGTCCGCTCTGATTGCTGGAAACACCATAAGAACGCTCTGTGCGCTGTTGATAATACATACCAAACTCAATCGCGTGACGATTTTTACCGGGCTTCAGGTCAAAAGAGGCATCAATACCAATACTCAACTGATCGTTGTTTGACTTGCTAAAACCTTGCAGGCCAAGACCTACATTCGACCAATCGGTATAAACATTCGCCGGACGGTCACCATTCAATAAAGCACCATTCAAACCACGGAAGCCAAGAATGCTTGAGGGACGGAAACCATATTCGCCTACCAAAGCACTGTTATAATTAGCCAGAATCGGATTCAACTCGGAGCGCACAAAACGGGCATTGCTCAAAATACCAATGCCGGGACTAATTCCAAAACCGGTTTTTCCGGTTGACGGATCCGTTACCAAAGTATATTGCTGCGTAACATCTTGATAGAACTTACCTACATATCCATACTTAAAGATGTCTTCTCCGAAACGGGGATCCGTTAAGCTGGTTATCTCCTTCTGATAATCCGCCTGAACCGTATAGAAAGCATTTGAAATAACATTGTCCTTATCGGCAGCTTTATTGGCGAACCGTTGTGTGAAGCGCAGATAACCCCGGAGCGTTGTGCTGTTCAGCGTCCCAATACTTTCGGGTGCAAACAACGTAGCACTGCGGCTGTAGTTTTTGTTTCTTACATCCTGATATTGACCACCAAGGGTAAGGTTAACATTATCGGATAACTGAAAATCCAGTTTACCCAGCACCATACCTCTCTGATAACCGGAATTCAATCTGCGCTTGCGGGTTTCCAAGTCTGATTTAGTCACAAATTCCCCTGCGCTCTTGTAGGAAGTTCCGTTCACGTCGGTAACGGCTACCAACGGACGTGCCTGAATCCGGGCCAGCACATCCGACTTCACTACATAGTTAGAATAATAGCTTGGAGCATCATCCAGCACATTTTGATAATCACCATTAAGGTTAAAGCCCATAATCGAACGCTTGTTTCCATCGGCATCCTTGCGGCGGATAATCGGGCCACTCAAGTTGAAGTAAGCGCGCGTATTATTATATCCATTGATATTCTGCTCGGCACCTACACTGCCCTGAAGTTTAGAGGTTACGCCTTTGGTAGTAATAGAAACAACACCCCCCGTAGCATCGCCGTAGCGGGCCGGAAGGCCCCCGGAATATACAGAAATAGTTCCGATGGAACCAGGAGGCAGGTTGGAGGCACGGTTGCCCGTTTGCAGGATACCATCAATAATGATAAGCGTGTTTTCCTCACGTCCACCGGAAATGTTCAGGCCGGCATCCCGGCCTTTCAGCACCCCTGCGGTTGTAGCCACCTGTGAAGCAAGATCACGCACCGCCATCTTCTCAATTTCTATTGAAGTCAACACAGAGCGGGAACCCGGTTGCGACGGCTCAATGAGTGGCTTTTCATAACGCGTGCGTGTAATGTTAACGGTGCCAAGAGTTTGGTTATCTGTGACTTTGCCACCGCCAACAGTACCTGTGGTTTTGGATACTTTTTTCAACACTACAGTAAGAGTAGCGTTCTGATCATTCACCACCTGTACACCCTCAATAGCTTGTGTAGTGTAGCCATCAAAAGTTACTGTAACATCATAACTTCCGGCGTTGAGCGGCTTCAACAGGAATTTTCCGTCTAGATCAGATACACCACCGCTTTTCAGGATGCTGCCTTCAGTTGCCTTCACAGATACATTGATGAGCGGCTCCCCTTTCTCATCCTGAACCAGACCTTCAATCCCACCAGTTTGAGCAAGCACATTTGTGGTAATCACGGTGCTCAGCAGCAGGAATAAATAACGTAGACTACGTACCATCTTTAAGAATTTGCTGTTGTTTTGGTAACCAAAAAGAGCGTGAAGATACAACACGCCGTTAAAAGCCCCTCACATAGGGGCGGGTTTTAGAAAAATTTTTTTTGTACGCTTTTGTTGTGCTGCTGAATTTTTTCCAGCAGTGCAACACTCATTTTGTAAAGGGCCGCTGCACTATATCCGGCAATGTGCGGTGTGACCAATACCTGCGGCAGTTGTGCCAGTCGCAAAAGGCGGCTTTTCTCCTCGTCTCCCATCTTTTCCAAAGGCTCTTCTTCCCACACATCCAGACCCGCCGCGCGTATTTTTCCGGAAAGAATCCCCGCTTCCAGTGCACTGCTCTTTACTACTTCTCCGCGCGAGGTGTTAAGTAAAAGTACAGGTTTTTGCAGGACTTCCAAAAAAGTTTCGTCAAAATAATGTCGTGTTTTAAGGCCAATAGGAACATGAAAGCTCAGCACGTCCGCCGCCGCCTGAATCTGGGCTAAAGAAGCGCGCTGCACATGGCTTGGATAAGGTTCCTGATTGTGTGGATCATAGGCCAAAACAGTTATGTCAAAGCCACGCAGCAGCTTCGCAAAAGCGCGTCCGGTGTGTCCGAAGCCGATAAGGCCCACTGTTTTTCCTTCCAGTTCTTCGCCCCGGTTTTCCTCACGCCGCCACAGGCCGTTCCGCACTTCTTCCGCCGAAGAGGCAATTTTTTTTTGCAGCGAAAGCAGCATTCCCAAAGCGTGTTCGGCCACGGCGTTGCAGTTGCCTTCCGGCGATGCAAAAACAGCGATGCCCGCTTCCCGCGCGGCCTCTACGTCTATCACTTCCATCCCCGACCCCATACGGCCAATCCAGCGCAGTTGCGGATTCTGGAAGAGCAATTCCCGCGAAAGTTGCAGCCGCGTACTCGTAATCACGCCTACACAATCACGCAGCAGTTCGTCGGCCTGCGCTTGTTTTATCCCCGGATGCAGCCTTAATGTATAGCCCAGCTTCTCCAATCCTTCTGTCAATACAGAATGCACCGGCGCGGCAATCAGCACGGGATTTGCGCCGTTCATTTCGCCATCCATTTTTGGTGGAGAAAAACAAAATCAGCAACAGACAACTGTTCGGCGCGCAGGCTCATTTTTTCTTCTGCTGCCAGTGCTTCCGGCGACAGCGTGCCCTTCAGCGCGTTGCGCAGCGTCTTTCTTCTTTGCCCGAAAGCGGCCTTCACAAGGCGCGTAAATCCCTTACGGTCTTCAATTCCAAACGGGTTACCGCTGTTGCGAAAACGCACCACGCCGCTCATCACTCTCGGCGGCGGATTAAAGGCTGTTGGCGGCACGTCAAACAGGTATTCCGCCGTAAAAAAAGCGCCCATCAGCACACTCAGAATGCCATAGTCTTTGCTGCCCGGCCCGGACGCCACGCGGCGCGCCACTTCCTTCTGAAACATGCCCGTGACCTCAGTCACCAGCGGCTCCCACTCGAGCATTTTAAAGAGAATAGGCGAAGAAATGTTGTAAGGGAAATTGCCCACCACAGCGAACGGTTCTATCCACGGCGCAGGTGCAGAAAGGATGTCCTGCAACAGTATTTTTCCCTGCAAATGGGGATAATTTTTTTGGAGGAAAATCACCTTCTCCGCGTCCACTTCATACGCTTTGTAATCCACGTCTTTCCAGCCGGCAAAGTATTTAGTGATAGCGCCGCCGCCGGGGCCGATTTCCAGCAGGCGCATCTGCGGCATGCGGGAGACGGAGGCCACTACTTCTCGGCAGATGTTTTCGTCGGTCAGGAAGTGCTGCCCCAGACTTTTCTTAAGTGTGTACACAGCGCAAAATTCGGCCATTGCGCCTTTTCGGCAGGTGGTAATCTTCCGCGATATAGAAGTTTTTTCCGCACCGGATATCTAACGCAGGCTGCAGACTTAATAAGAAATCACGCATAATATAGCCCAACACACCATCTAAAAGCAACAGACAAAAACAGCCTGATGGTTGTTTTATCCTCCCTGCCTTCCTCACGCAAAGGCCAGATAGCTGCCGTCGCCATAGCTCAAGAAGCGATAGCCGTAGGTGATTGCGTGGTTATAAATGCGGTGCCAATCCTTGCCTACGCAGGCGGCTATCAGCGGTAGCAGGGTAGAGCGCGGCTGGTGGAAATTGGTAATCAACGCGTGAGTCAGCTTCATTTTGTAGCCCGGCGTTATCATCATCCGGGTGCGGGTACGAAGCGGCGCGCCTGCGTTGTCGATACACAGGTACAGCGCGTCTAATGCTTCGTTTACGGACACTTCGTTGTAGCGCGGCTCATAAGGCTCCCACTGCTCCACAGCGTCGCCTTCCCAGTTAACAGGAACGCCTTGCGCCAGCTTGCAGCCTATCCAGTAAAGGCTTTCTATAGTGCGCATTACAGTTGTGCCTACGGCCACAATGGTTCCACCCAGATTTTTGCGCAAAGAATTGATGAGCGGCAGGTCGGCTTCAATCCATTCGCTGTGCGTATGGTGGTTGTAGATGGGGCCGGGGTCCAGCGGCTCAAAAGCGTCGGCACTCAGGTGGAGGGTGCTGTTGGCAAAGCGATGGCCTTTATCGGCAATATGAGCCATCAGGTTTTCGGAAAAATGCAGCGAAGCAGCCGGGGCAGTGAGGCTGCCGTTGTTGCGGGCAAAAACACTCTGGTAACGCACCCGGTCATTGGCATCTGGCAGACGGTTGATGTGAGGCGGAAGCACGATGGCACCGAAGCGATCTAGTACTTGGCCAAAATCCAGTGTCTTGTCTGACCAGCGGAAGAGAATCGTGAAGTTGCCGCCCGATTTTCCCTGCATCTCTGCGGTCAGCGTCAGGCTGCCGTCACTCATGCACAAGGTTTCCCCGGCGGGCCATTTGTTGGTGCTGCTTCCGATGCACTGCCAATAGACATAACCTTTTTGAGACAGCGCCAGTGCCATGCTGTTGTAGAACTCATCCGGCTCTATACAAAAGATTTCCACCACCCGGCCCAAAGATGCGGGGAAGCACAGCTTTGCGGGAAGCACGCGGCTTTCGTTCCGCACGAGAAGGGAATTTTGTGGAAGCACCTGCGGCAGGTCAGAAAAGTGGCGATCTGTAATGATGCCGTCTTTTTGCCAGCACAGCATTTTGGCGTCTTCGCGCTCCGGCAGCGGGCGAGAGGCAATGCGGGCTTCGGGCAAATAATAATCGAAGACTTCGATTAGCAGGCGTTGGGGATGCGCTTGGCGCTCAACAGTAGTCATGGCTCACGGGAGATTTAAAAGAGGTTTACATGGAGTGGATTTTTTCAGGAAGAACATCCCCCGGCAACAGCACGCTCAGCCACGAATAGTGTGAGTATCAAGCCCTTATGTATGTGAAACACGGAAGAAGTAGTCGGCACGGGGTCGTTTTTGAGCTAGGAAAAATCTTGCCACCGGGTGACAAAAAGAAGGGTTTTTCAGCTCCTTTTTCTGCGTAAAAACGCCGTTTTTCCTTGTTTTTGCCGTCCTGAAAATACCTTTTTTAAAGCGCGCAGCACTGTGAAAACACCAAGAGCAAAAATTCCCAAAAAGCCTTGTCTCACGGGCTTGAACGGGTTTTTTCAGCGCAGAAATCTTTACGGAAAAAGCCTTTTCTCTCGCAAAAAGGAGGGCTTTACGAAGCGTTTCAAAAAAAAGTTTTGGGGAGGAGGGGAAAATTTGCGTGCGCTCCAAAAAGCACCCTTTTATCTGTCTGGCGATGCCCGGTTTTCTGCTGCTCTTCGCCTGCCTTGCAGGACGTTGCGGTATCTCCCGGCTGCGCCTGCACCTTCTTACCTTCGCCCGCCTTTTTCTCTCTTCAAAAATGCTCGACAAACTCGAAGCCATAGAAGCCCGCTTCACCAATTTGGGCGTAACGCTGACCAATCCCGAAGTGGTGGCCGACAACAAGCGCTTCACGGCGGTGAGCAAAGAATACCGCAAACTGGAGCCACTCCACAATGCCTATAAAGATTACCGCGCGCTGCTGGATTCCATTGCCTTTGGCAAGGAAGTGTTGCAAACAGAAAGTGACGCCGACTTACGCCAGATGGCGCAGGAAGAGGTAACCAGTGCTGAAGCCCGCCGCGGGGAATTGGAGGCGCACATCCGCCAGCTGCTTATCCCCAAAGACCCGCAGGACGAGAAGAACGCCATCCTGGAAATCCGGGGCGGAACGGGCGGCGACGAGGCAGCACTTTTTGCGGGCGACCTGGCGCGGATGTACATGCGCTATTGCGAAAAACAAGGCTGGAAAGTAGCGCTGCTTTTTGAAAACGAAGGCACAGCAGGCGGCTATAAAGACGTGCAGTTTGAAGTAACCGGAGAGGATGTGTACGGCGCCCTCAAGTTTGAAAGCGGCGTTCACCGTGTGCAGCGCGTACCGGCAACAGAGGCCAGCGGGCGCGTACACACCAGCGCCGCTACCGTGGCGGTGATGCCCGAAGCGGAGGAAATAGATTTTGAGCTAAAAGAAAGCGACCTGAAAATGGAAACCGCACGTAGCGGTGGTGCAGGCGGCCAGAACGTGAACAAGGTGGAGACAAAAGTGATTCTCACCCACGTGCCCACCGGGACGGTAATTACCTGCCAGACGGAAAGAACGCAGCTTGGCAACCGCGACAAGGCAACGCAAATGATGCGCACCAAACTGTATGAAGAGCAGGTTCGGAAACATGAAGAGGAGATTGCGAACCGCCGTAAAAGCCTTGTAAGTACCGGCGACCGGAGTGCCAAAATCCGCACTTACAATTTTCCGCAGGGAAGAATTACCGACCACAGAATAAACATGACCGTCTATGCGTTAGATGCTTTTCTCAACGGCGATATCAGTGAGATGGTAGAAGCCCTGCAATTTGCTGAAAACGCCGAGAAAATGCAGGCGGGAGAATCGGTGTAAGGAGGTAAAAAGCAGTTGTCAGAAAGTAGAAAGCTTTTAGCGACAGAACAAGAAAAAAACCCTGGAAAGCGGGATTATGAAACACGAAACATGAAACATACTTTTGCCGCCCGTTTCCATTTTCATGCAATACACCGATACTGTGGCGGATACGCCCCCTGTTCGTTACGACCTTCTGGACATTCTGAGTACGCTGTTGAAGCGGCGGGGATTCATCCTACTGCTGACAGGCTTATCGATGCTCGTGGGGCTGGCCGTTTATTTCATCTCCCCGGCGCAGTATGCCGCCAAAGCCGAGATGATGCTGGGCAACCCGATGGCGACTGACCGTACGCGCCTTTTTTCACAAGGTGCTTACGTGGATTACTTTGCTACGGAGCAGATAAATGACCGGGCACTGGCCATTGCCAACAGCGACTACGTAGCCCGCGAAATCATCCGCCGCAACGGCCTGATGCGCCTCTACAAGATAACGCCGGAAGTATCCGGCGCAATGGAGACTGCCATAAAGCGGCTGCAAGGCAGTCTGGAGATCCGCCGCACAGAATTCGGCACGATTCAGATTTCCTTTAAAAACAAAAAGCCCGAACTGGCAGCCAGCGTTACAAACAGTACAGCGGCCATCATCAACGAAGCCTTCAGCCACTACCTCTCCGGGATGCGCGTCAGTGCCCGTGACGCAGTGCGCAAGCGCATTGCCCAAAGCGACAGTGCCATCCGTGTGCTGACCGACTCGCTGGTCGCCCTGCGCGAGCGCACTGGTATCTATGAAATTATCTCGCCCAATCGCCAAGGTTTATTGTTGGGATCCATACGAAGCACGAATGCCCGCGCGATTGAGGAGCTTCAGAATCTGGAGTCCATAAAAGACCAGTATGTGATTGACCGCTCGCGCTATATAGCGACTGCCGCCGAATCCAGCACGGGTATCGACGACAAAGAGCTGCCAGTGTTGCAGGTAATTTCCGCCGCCGAAATTCCGGGTAAAAGAGACGGACTGAGCTTACCTTTTACGCTGATTACCTACGCGCTTGCCGGGCTATTTTTCGGCGTTCTCTGGGCTGTGTTTTCAGGTTGGTACGGGCGGCTTTCAGCAGCAATGCGCAATCGCATTGAAGCGTAATTCTTTCCAAAATCCGGAGTAGGGGAACCACTGCCTGATTTATGCAACTCCACGCGCCTCTTTTTTCCTGGATAGGCTCCCGCAGGGGAAACATCGCTGTGGCGGTGGGTTTTCTGCTGTGCCTGTTCTATGGCGCATACTCCGGCAATTTCGTAGTTGCGCTGCTGCCTTTTGCCCTCTGCTTTGGATTGTTGCTGCTGTTTGACTGGCGAAAGGTGTGGTGGCTGCTCTTGTTCGGGATGGTGGTGTCCTACGACGTAGAACTTTCGCGCACGCTTGCCACTTCGCTGCCCGACGAGCCCCTAATGGCGCTGTTTCTGGTACTTACAATTCTCCTGATTGCGGCCCGGAAAAACTTTATTCCGGAGAGCTATCTGCGCGATACACTTTTCCTCATTCAGGCGCTGCAATACGTTTGGTTGCTGGTGGCCGTGATTTATGCGGAAGAGCCCTTAATTGCCGTCAAGTTTTTGCTGGCGAAAAGCTGGTTTATGGCGTCCTTCTTCCTAATGCCGCTGGTGCTTATCCGGGAAAAGAAAGACTTTCGCCGTGCCTTCCGATTGGTATTTTTCCCGTTGTTGATTCTGGTAGGATATATCTTCCTTGTCCACGCCGTAAAGTATCACCTCGGCTTTCGGGAGATCGAACATGCTATTCCTGATGTATTCTACAACCATGTGGATTACGGCACGATTCTCTCCATGATTTTGCCGCCGATTATAGGTGCTTTTGCGCTCAGTAAGGGGAGGACACGCACGCGGTTGTTTCTGCTCTTCGTGATTCTTTTCTGGCTGGCGGCCATCTATTTTTCCTTTGCGCGCGGCGCAGTATTAGCAGCCATTTTTGCTGGCGTGGTGGCATTGGCAATTCGCTTCCGGCTGGTGAATTTCGTGATGCCGCTTTTCTATGGCGGCGTGATAACGGTGGTGTTCCTGCTGGCGCACAATTCCCGTTATCTGGACTTCTATCCGGATTATGACCGCACCTATTCCCACACCACTTTCAGCGACCACATGATTGCCACTTTCAAGGGGCAGGACATGAGCAGCGCGGAGCGGTTGTATCGCTGGATAGCGGCGATTCGAATGAGCAACGATCGTCCCTGGACGGGCGTGGGGCCAAATGCGTTCTACGATTTCTATAAGCCGTATGCGGTAACGAGTTTCGTAACTTGGGTAAGCCGCAATCCAGAGCGCAGCACCACGCACAACTACTTCCTCTTTATGTTGGTAGAGCAGGGCTGGCCTGCGATGCTCTTGTATGCGTTGATGGTGGTGGCGTATTTCGCGCAGGCGCAAAAAGTGTATCACCGATTTAAAGACCCCTACTGGCGCACTGTAACGCTGGCTGTGGCAGGCATGTTCGCCGCAGGTTTCATCAACAACTTCTTCTCCGAACTGATTGAAACGCACAAAGTGGGCGCGTTTTATTACCTCAGTCTCTCGCTGCTGATTGTGCTGAACGCGAAGAGTAAGCAAATGCGGCAATGTGAGAATGCGGTAATGCGATAATTCGGAGACTGGTTTTGTCAGATGATACCAGTCCATGTTACCACATTCCCACATTATCGCATTCCCCTCTCATTCCCACATTCCCGCATTCTCACATTGCCGCATTCCCACATTGCCGTATTATCTTCGCGGCCACTTTTTTATTTTACCAAGAAACCGCAAACCATGCAGGAATTTGGCACTAAAAATCCGCAGGCTCGCCTCGCAGACCTCGGAATAAACCCAGCTACCGCCTACTGGAACCTGACCCCCGAAGAATTGACGCAAAAGACGTTGGAACTGGGGCAGGGAACGCTTAACGACACGGGCGCACTCTGCGTAAGCACCGGAAAATTTACGGGTCGCTCGCCGAAGGACAAGTTTACCGTAAAGGACGCCATCACGGAAAACAGCGTGAGCTGGGGAGAACCAAACTTTCCCTTTGAGCCAGCCGCTTTTGATAAGCTCTACGACAAGGTAGCTGCCTATCTCTCCGGAAAAGAAGTGTGGGTGCGCGATGCCTATGCCTGTGCCGATCCGAAGTTCCGCCTCAACGTGCGCGTGGTGAACGAGACCCCGTGGGCCAACCTGTTTTGCAACGACCTTTTCCTGCGCCCGACTGCGGAAGAAATCCAATCCCAGCAACACGACTGGCTGATTCTGCAAGCCCCCGGTTTTCAGGCTGACCCAGCGGTGGATGGCACACGCCAGAGCAATTTCACCATCGTGAATTTCACGCGTAAGGTGATTCTCATTGGTGGTTCGGCTTACACCGGCGAGATGAAGAAAGGCATTTTCGGCGTGCTGAATTTTGTGCTGCCCCACGACCATAAAGTGCTTTCCATGCACTGCTCGGCCAACGAAGGCAAAGACGGTGATGTGGCCTTGTTCTTTGGTCTTTCCGGCACCGGAAAAACAACGCTTTCTGCCGACCCGAACCGCGCCCTCATTGGCGACGACGAACACGGCTGGGCGGACGGCTCGGTATTCAACTTTGAAGGCGGCTGCTATGCCAAGTGCATTGACCTGAGCGAAGAGAAAGAGCCGCAAATCTGGGCCGCCGTGAAGCCCGGCGCGCTGCTGGAAAACATCAAGTTTCACGCAGGTACCAACACGGTGGACTACACCGATTGCTCTACTACGGAGAATACGCGCGTAGCCTACCCGATTGACTTTATCCCCAACGCGAAAGAGCATTCTTACGGCGGCGACCCGAAAAATATTTTCTTCCTCACCGCCGATGCGTTTGGCATTCTGCCGCCGATTTCGAAGCTCACCAAGGAGCAGGCGATGTACCAGTTTATGAGCGGCTATACCGCGAAAGTAGCGGGTACGGAAGTAGGTGTTACCGAGCCGCAGCCGACGTTTTCGGCTTGCTTTGGCCGCGTGTTTCTGCCTTTGCACCCGGCGAAATATGCCGAGCTTCTGGGTAAGAAACTGGAGCAGCATACCGACGTGAACGTATGGCTCATCAACACCGGCTGGACGGGCGGCGCTTACGGTACCGGCTCCCGCATGAAGCTGTCTTATACCCGCGCCATGATTACGGCTGCAATGAAAGGCGAGCTGGACAACGTGGAATTTAAGCCGCACGCGACCTTTGGTTTCCACATGCCGCAAAGCGTGCCGGGCGTTCCTGCCGAAGTGCTGAACCCACGCGGAACCTGGGCCGACAAAGACGCCTATGACCGCAAAGCGGTGGAGTTGGCAAAGCTGTTTGTAAAGAATTTTGAGAAGTACGCCGAAGGCACGAGCGCAGAAATCAAGAGCGCTGCGCCGAAGACGGAGATGGCGGTAGAAGCGTAGGGACACGCTGCGCGTGTCCGCACTGAAAAAGCCGGAGCATTTTGCTTCGGCTTTTTTCGTTTGCTACTTACCCGCTACAGGGTTTTAAGGATATCCTTACAACAGAAAAGCTATTTCCGAAATATTGTCAGAAATGCGCTGGCAGGTAAACGTAAATACGCTTAGGATTCACACACAAACCATGTGCATGGAAGATGCAGAGAAGATTTGGATTAATCAGTGCTTTTATTTTGGCTTGTTTCGTTTGTTTAAATTGAATGTAGTTTTTTATTTGCTTTGTTATGAATGCAAAGTCAAAATGTAGTTTTACATTTGCTTTGTGCAAGTAGAACAAGTTGAAGGTAAAACCACGTTTGTTTTGTGCAAGCGATACCAGTAGAACGTAAATCATTTTTAAGCTCCTTTCGCGCTTTTTTCTTTCGCGTTTTTCTTTTCTTTTTCCAACAGGATTTGCTTTTATGAAAGTTACGCTCTCGCGGTTTTCTACCGGTGTTTTATACACGCTGACGGATAGCCTTATCCGAATGGCGCTTAAAAACCCCAACTCGCCTTTGCAGGGCCATCCACTGGTAACGCAAATGCAGGCTGCCTTCGCGGCCTACGAAGTGGTTTATGAAAAGCCCAGAACCAGCGGAAAAGGCAACGAAGTGCGGGCAGCAGATCAGTGGCGGACAACGCTCTTCCGCAACCTGAAAGCCTACCTGAATGCGCGCAGCCGCATGGACTTGCTGCCCAATCAGGCGGAGGCCAAGCAGCTAAGCAGCCTCCTGAAAATCTATGGCAAGGGACTGGCGCGGCAACCCTATGTAGCTAAGTCAGCGCAGTTTGTGTCTTTATTGGATGCGCTGGAAACACCCACGAGTTTGGCGCTTGCCGCGCCGTTGCAACTAACCACTACCGTCGCCGCGCTGCATACTGCCCACGACGATTTTGCGAACATTTACGGCGCGCAGGCTACGGACAATGCGCAGCTCAGGCTTCAGTCCACCGCCACGCGGGAACGTATAGGGTTGGAGAAGTCGGTGAGTGCTTTTTTGAAGTTGCTGACGGTGATGAAAGACGTTGCAGGCTGGAAAGTGTATTACCGCCGCGCCGCACAGCATCTGCAAAGTGCCCGCCAAAGCCACCGCCCACGCAAAGCTTCCTGATGCAGCTTCCTTTTAAAAGCGGCAACGCCCAAGGCGAAAACCGCAAGAGTCTCCCGGAGATAGACGGCCTGCGCGCCTTCGCCATTCTCTATGTGCTGTTGCTGCATCTCTACGGATTTGTGGAGAAGAAGATGCCTGCCGTTTTTACCGGAAAGGGAACCGGATATCCCTTGCTGCGCGCCTTTTTTCTGAACGGTGGATTTGGCGTTCAGGTGTTTTTCGTGCTGAGCGGCTTTCTCATTTTCAGGGGCTTTTTGCAAAAGCAGCAGCGCGGCGAAAAGATGAGCCTCCGGCCTTATTTCCGCCGCCGTTTTACGCGCATTGAGCCGCCTTATGTGGTTGCGTTGTTGCTCAACTTTGGCCTGCTTATTCTCCTTGCGCCGGAAGCCGCGCGCGTTGCGCGGGAGCAGCTTCCGCATCTGTTTTCTTCGCTTTTCTACGTTCACAACATCGTTTTTCCCCGCCACGCCGACAGCCTCAACATCGGCGTCTGGTCTTTGGAGGTAGAGATTCAGTTTTACCTGCTGGCGCCGCTCTTGCTTTTGCCTTTGCTGCGCCTTTCCCACCCGCGTCGCATAGCCACGCTGGCCGGATTGTACGCGGTTTTCGCAGGACTTAATTTGCTGTGGCAGCCGCCGTTTACCACGCTCTATAGCTGGCTGCCGTATTTCCTCGCGGGTGTAGGGCTGGCGGTTTTTGTGCCCGACGATTTACCTGAACCAACACGCAAAGCAGGACCGCTCTTGTTGGGGCTTCTGCTTTTCGCTTTTATGCTGTGCTGGTTGGTGGTGGCCCCGCAGCTTTCCCGAACGGTGCTTCATCTTTTCAACAAGGCACTGCATCCGATTATCATCGCCGCCTTTTGCTACACGGTTTTCAGGAGCGGCTTTCTGCGGCGCGCTTTCACGTGGGGCATCTTTCCTTTTTTGGGCCACATCTGCTACTCTATTTATCTCGTGCATTATCCGCTCATTTCCTTTTTCGGAAACCATGTGCGGGCGCTGCAAGTGGGAAACAGCTATCTCCTGACGCTGGGTGCGCAAATGCTTTTAACCCTCGTTCCGGTATTGCTGGGCTGTGCCGTGTTTTATGTTTTGGTGGAAAAACCCTTCCGTCTGCGGCGCTGATTTTTTGCTGGTAAAGGCCTCTTTTACTTTCTGCGCAAAACCGTTCTACTTTCGTTTGTCCCTCTTCTCCTCCGCCCTTCAATTTCCTTTCCGATGGAAAACCTCAAACGCCTTTTGTTTATAGACATTGAGACGGTCTGCGACAAGCAAAGCTTTGCGGAGCTTTCCGAAGGAATGCAGCGTGAATGGAAGCACAAAGCGGGCTATAAATGGCGCGAAGAAGCCGAAGCGGACGTAGAGGGATTATACTACGGCAAAGCCGCAATCCTTGCGGAGTTCGGGCGTATCGTGTGCATTTCCATTGGCTGGATTCAGGATGAAAAAGAGCCGCTTCAACTTCACTTAAAATCCTTTTCCGGTGAGGATGAAAAAGTGCTTCTGGATTCTTTTTGCCACGCTGTGGGCGCTTTTGCCGACAAGCGCGGCGAGCCGACGCTGGTAGGCCACAACATCCGCGAGTTCGACATTCCTTACATCGCGCGGCGCATGATTATCCACGGCCTGAGCCTGCCTCATTGCCTGAAGATGCAGGACAAAAAGCCGTGGGAAATTCCGCATCAGGACACGCTGCACCTGTGGCGTTTCGGCGATGCCAAAGCCTTTATCCGGCTGTCGTTGCTTTGCGAGATTCTGGGCGTCCCGGTTCCGAAAGACGATATTTCCGGGGAAGACGTAACGCGTGTTTTTTGGGAAGAGAAAGACCTGCCGCGCATTGTGCGCTATTGCGAAAAAGACGTGCTGGCAACGGCCAAAGTGTATCTGCGGCTGGCAGGAATCGGGAAAGAAATAGAGCGGGCGCAGGCTATCCCGGCGGCAGGGCAGTAGATTCAAATTCATTTCTGCTTTGAATAAAACCATGGCGGCATTTTTGCAAAACATTTCCGCGAAAAAACCATGCACGCTATGCGCGCCTTCCTGCTGTTTCTCTTCTCCTTTTTCACCACCACTTCTGCTTCTGCGGCTTTTGATTCGCTCCTAATTGCGGAACTGAATCCGGCCCATTTCAAGACCGATTTCTCGGCCTTCGACCAGCGCACGGCGAGCTTCTGCGGACAGCTCTCGGAAGTGGCCTATTTCCCGGAAAAACAAATTGCGCTGTTGCAAGACAGTCTCAATACGCACTACAAAAAAGAGAACGTCCGCTTTCTGAATATGGAGTCTGGCCGCACCAATACCCGCGCGCTCTTGTGCATCTATCCCCGCCACATCATTATCGCTTTTCGCGGAACGGATTTCACCAAGTTCAAAGACATTCTTACAGACGTGAACCGGCGTTTGTTTGTGAACAGCGACACGGTGAATGAGATTTTGCGCGACGTGCCGGGCGGCCATCGCGGTTTCCGCAAAGGCGCTGCAGAGCTTATCCAAAACCAGTTTTTGTTTGACACGCTGGCGAAATACAGTCAAGAAGGAAAGCTGCCTATCTATCTCACGGGTCACTCTATGGGAGCCGGCTATGCTTCTCTTTTTGTGCAGCCCATTGCCCGCCGTTTCAAGCTGGGTGGGGGCTACAACTTTGCGCCGCCGCTCACGGTGTATTGCCCGGAGGCAGACGTCATTGCGCAGAAATACGGCGGGAAGGTGTATGACATTGTGAACTACAAAGACTATGTAACGCGCGCCTCCTCATACCTGCGCCGCCACATGAAGCACATCGGCAACTTCTACCGCATTTCCAAAAAACAACGCCTTCTCTACCGCGAGCGGGAGCGTTATGTGGGCTGGATAAAAGGCGAACTTGGGCTGCGCAAAATCCTGAACTATCACACGCTGAACGGCTACTTAGAAGCACTGCGGCTGCCGGGAAATTCCAATGCCGCTATTTTGGAACGGAAGCGGCGTGGAAGAGTGATTTTTGGCAGACTTTATCCGCCCGTAAGCTGCAAAGAAGCCAATCCGAAGAAGATCCGGTTTGGGTTTTAGGAAGCCATCTTTGTGTGGAAGTAGCTTCTCTGTCAAAAGTCCAACCCATGCAATCCCCGCAACCTTTTATCCGCCTTTACGAGCCGACTGATTTGGAAGGTTGCCGCCGTTGTTTTGTGAGCAATGTGCCGCTCTTTTTTCTGGAAGAAGAGCAAGCGCCGTTTGAAGATTTTCTTCAGGAGCGAATGCCAACTGATCCGCAATTGATGCCCTACTACGTCTTGATTCTGGAAAGAGAAATCATTGGCTGCGGTGGACTGGGGCGAAATGAGAATGGAACGGTTTCCTTTACGTGGGGCATGGTTCACCGCGATTTTCACAAACAGGGCTTTGGCGAAATGCTGCTTCAATATCGGCTTCAACAGTCGGCTATTCTTTTCCCCGGATTGCCGTTGCGATTGGATACCACACAGCATTCCGTGGGCTTTTTTGAGAAATACGGCTTCCAAACCGTGAAGTACACGCCCGATGGTTACGCGCCGGATATGCACCGGTACGACATGGTGTTAGGGATTACAGATTAGGCCGTTCAAGCCCCTCCCCTCAAAAGCTTCTTTCCTGCTCGCGCAGCCAGCGTTCGGGGATATTGCCGGCAAGGGCGGTTTTGTAATCGGTGTAGGAGCAGGGCATCAGCTTCTCGTTGGGAAGCTGCATCCACCAGCGGCCTGTGCGGCGGCTTTTGAGGAATAGGGTATGCACATCGTCCCCGAAAACTACGGGAAACTCGGCGAACTGCGCGCGGTCTGTCAGCGGTGGCTCGGTCTTGGCCAAAGACAATCCGTCGATGAAGTACCACATCATCTGCGCCAGAAGTTGCGCCGTCATGCCGTTGCGGTCTTTGTCGGCGTCAAAGCCGTAAATCCCGAACGAACCCAAACGGCTGCTTGTGCCCGCATACCGCGCCAGCGCGCAGGCTTCCTCACCGGAAAAACCATTGGGTGAACCGCCCACGTTGGCGGGCGCGTCACCAAAGCGCACAGCTTCTATATCAAAGCCAAAAACATCGGCACTGCGCAAAACCGGCTCTGCTTCTTCAATGGATTCGCGCAGCCAGCCCAGCCGGAAACAGTCGAACCGCAGTTTGTCCAGCGTCTCCAAAGTATGTGGGTGTGTGGCGTAGCTCTGGAAGCCGAGGTGGCTGTAGTGGCGCACGTAGTTGGGTTGCCCGGTGAGCAATTCGTACAGAAAATTGTGGGGCGCAACGGCTTCTTCGGCGTCCTCTTCCAGGTCGATGCGCATGTCGGCAACCACAACGGTGGCGCGCAGCATTTCCATTTTATACACCTCGTATTGCTGCATCATCAGGTCGTGGCTTCCGCCGAGAAGCAGCACCGTTTTCCCCTGCCGGTACAGTTCGTGAAGCACGATGCGTAGGGCCGCGCGGGTATCTTCCGGGGTCGTTCCTTCAATGATATTTCCGAGGTCGTAGATGGAGATATCGGGGTGCCAGCAGTAATGTTGGCAGAAGGCGCGGCGCGCGGCGTCGGGGGCGTTGCTGTACAGCGCGTCGGGGTCTCCGCTACGCAATTCTCCGCAGCCCAGAATCACGAGGTCGGCATCGGCAAGGCCAGTGGGCGATTGGCGCGCCTGCCACAAAACAGCGCCCCACTGCTGGCGGTTGTAAAGCTCCGGCAACTGGGTATCCAGGAAATGAACCGGCGAAAGGAACGAAAGGAAGTCTTCCATGGTGCGGCAAAGCTATGTTTCATGGTTCATGGTTCATGGGGTTTGGAAATTTGGTTTCTGGATTTTGGAAAGACGGTCCTCCTTTTTGGTGCGTTTCTGCGAGCAGCAACCCATCGCGATAGGGACAGAGGCAGCGCGAAGCATAGCCGAAAGCCCAGGCCGAAGGCATCGCCCAAAAAAATAGAAACAAGACTTGTCTGTACTGTCTTTCAAAACACTCTTTTGTCTTTTTTCTAAAGACTTTTGTCTCCTGTCCCTCGTCCCTACTTTTGCCGCTATGGCAAACGGGAAAAAGTCGCCTTCATATGCGTCGGCGATTATCGGGATTTCGCTGGTGTTATTTCTGCTGGGAACATTGGGCTGGGTGGTGATTAACGGCCATGCGCTCTCCGGGAAGTTCAAGGAGAACATGGACGTGAACGTGAACTTGCACGACAACACACGCCCCGAAATGGCGCAGAAGTTAGAGGGGATTCTGAATAAACAACCCTTCGTCCGCAAGACACGCTACGTGTCTAAAGAGGATGCGCTGAAGGAACTGACCGCCGTGGAAGGGAAAGATATTGTGGCGAACGCGGGCGTCAATCCGTTGTGGCCGCAGATAATTCTGAACCTGCAAAGCGACTATGTAGCGCCCGATTCTTTAGAAAAAATCAGCGCTTTCATCAAGCAAAGCAACATCGTGGCCTCAGTGGAATACCCGGTAACGGTGGCGAAGAATATTGACAGCAATTTCCGGCGCATCGGCTACGTTATAGGCGTACTTTCCCTGCTGCTTTTCATCACCGTGATTGTATTGATTGACAATACTGTGCGCCTCGCCATGTTCTCCAACCGCTTCCTTATTAAAACCATGCAAATGGTGGGCGCGACGCGCTGGTTTATCGCCCGCCCCTTTGATACGCGCGCCGTTGTGAATGGTCTTATCTCCGCCGGTATTGCCATTGCCGGATTATGGGGCGTGAAGGTTTTTGCCGAGGCGCAGATTCCTGATTTAAGAATCCTGAACAACACGCCCGCGCTGGTGGCCCTGTTTGTGGCAATGCTGGTGGTAGGCATTTTGATATCTTTGGTTAGCACGCACCGCAGCGTGAATAAATACCTGAAGGTGCGGCTCGACGATTTGTACTAATTTTCCCCTTTTCTAAAAAGCTTTTTCCCCATGGCACAGCCCAATAATCCCCGCCCCGGAAACAATCCCGGAAATGTGATAAAGCCCACGCCGCGCACGCTGCCGACGCCTTCTGTCAATGCCGGTGCAACGGCTACTACCACGACGCGCGTTACCACAGCGACAGTTAAAGGGCCGATTCGCCCTTTTCTTTTTGACAAGTCCAACTACCGCGTTATGCTGGGCGGGCTGGGTTTGATTCTGCTCGGACTGGTGCTGATGGCAGGCGGAAAAAGCGCCGACCCGCACGTGTTTCGCTACGACGATATTTTCTCTTTTCGCCGCGTAACACTGGCTCCGGTGATGATGATGATTGGCTTCTGTTTGCAGATTTACGCCATCATGAAACGGCCTGCGACGGTGGTGGTGAAGGAAGTGATGATTTAGGTTTTACAACTTCTACAACAGCAAAAAGCAGCGACAAAAATGTCGCTGCTTTTCTGTTTTTTAAAAGAAGGATTCTTTTAAAAAGCTGCCAGCGGTGGATAAAAAGTCCGGCCTCCGGTGCTTAGGAAGCGAGTAGCATTCATGCCCATATCATCTTCCAACACCTGCCATTCCCAAGTCAAAGGCGTTTTCCATAAAGCGCCACTGGGCGCAGCTTCTGGAATAAATGTGGATGAGACTCCATTGGGAAACACATACACGTAAAAGCCTGCCTGTTTCTTCTCCTCTTTTATGGAGAAAAGGCATTTGCGGAAGCCTTTCTCTGTTTCTATCCTGTATGTCCCTGTCTCGTTGCATTCTTCGCATCTTTCAATAGTTGTGTCGTTGAAAGGATAATGGGGCGGTATCGGTGGACGGCCTTCATGATAGCTGTCATACTGCTTCTGCAAAAAATCCAGTCTGCCAAACGGATAACCGGCGATGCCCTCTCCATTTGCATACTTTGCCCAATAAAGCGTATAGTCTTGTAAGTTCAGCCAACGGATTTCGCCGTAAAAAGCACTATCGCGGTAAGGGAGTTGCGGATAAACCTGTGCGATGTAAAGCCGTAGGGTTGATGGCTTTTTGAGGCTTCTAAATGCATAAAGACACAAGTTTGTACGCCAGCTTAACGGAACCTTGATGCCCATTTGGTTACTGTCGCGGTAGTATTGGTACATATCAAAACCAAGAGCGCCCAAAGGGAGGTCGTGGGCCAAATCTTGCGCCTTCATTATCATTTCCATTTGGCCAATTCCCAATTCTGGAATCGCATTCACTACAGGCGTTTCCGCAATCTTGGGCACACTTGGGTTGCAGCTTATTTGGAAGAAAATAGTCAGCGTCAAGAACCATTGAAGTGCTTTCATAGCCTTTGCCTTTTAGCGTATTTGCTTACCGTCCCCGTCCCTTCTCCCGGAAAGTTTTATAGCTCTTGTCTGCTGTTTTGGGCTTTGGCACAACTTCTTTCGCAGGCGTTTCTTTCTTCAGCGTTGCGGGTTTTTCGACTTTCACTATTGGCTTCGGCGCGCGCGCAACCCGCACCCGCGAAGCGCTTTCCGCGCCCGAACTATCCGCCACAGCGGCTTCTATCAAGGCTATTTCTTCCGCCGTCAGGTAGCGCCAGCTCCCCACCGGCAAATCGCCCAGCAACACGTTCATTACCCGGATGCGCCGTAGGCCGGTTACCTTGTGTTCCAGTGCGCTGCACATACGCCGTATCTGCCGGTTGTATCCCTGCACCAACGTAATTCTGAAGCTGTGTTTGCCGCTCGCTACGGCCTTGCACGGCAGCGTTTTTCCTTCGGGAATAAGGCGCACACCTGCCGCCATTTTGCGCAGAAACTCTCCGGTCGGGTCGGGCGAAACGGAGACAAGATATTCCTTCTCATGGCGGTTTCCGGCGCGCAGAATCTTGTTTACAATGTCGCCGTTGTTGGTGAGGAAAATCAGTCCTTCTGAATTCTTATCTAAACGGCCAACAGGAAAAATGCGCTGCGGGTGACGGATGGCTCCGAGGATGTTCGTCTTGTCTGCCGGGTCGGTAGTGGAGGTAATTCCCTTCGGTTTGTGGTAGGCGATGTAAATCGTTTTCGCGGTCTTCTTCAGTGGCTCGCCGTCTATTTCCACCACGTCGCCGTCCTGCACACGGTTACCCGTCGCGGCGGGTTCGTCGTTGATGGTTACGCGGCCCGCTTCAATGTAGGTATCTGCCTCGCGGCGGGAGCAGAAGCCCGATGCCGAAATGTATTTGTTCAGCGATACCGAGCCATCGTCGTGGACGGGTTTCGGCGCTTTCCTCCTTCTGTTTATCATGGCGCGAAGGTCGGGGGGGAAATGTTGGGATGGCTAAAGCCGTTGGATAAAGTTGGATGCTTCGCGTTGGATAGCGTTGGATAAGGTGCTTCCCGGAAATCAGCTTTTGTCTTCTGTCAAGCGGGAAGCCCTGATAGGCGCTTCAACCTTTCAGGGCTTGACCTGTCAGGTTCGTCCCTCACTCAAACCGGTACGCGTGCGTGTATCCTGCCCGAATGGTTTTCCCTTCTGCAACCACTTCGTAATAGGGATAGATAGTCGTATTCCCCGGTGCGCGAAAGCCAATCTCCATGCGTGTGGTCTCATCTATCTGGCGTAGCATCACCATGTAGTCTTCGCCCCCCTTCGGAAGCGTAAACCGGGTCTCGCCCTTGTTCGGCCCGTCCTGCGCCAACACGTTATACACCCCGCGTGCCGCTGCCTTAGTAACCTTCACCCGGAACCTAAACGTGTTCAACCCGTCTACCGTCGTGTGCTCCATCACCCGCTCGGCCACCACCGTTCCCGGCGCAGGCGCTTCGGTGCTCTTCCAATCTCCTTCGGAAGACGGTTTTTCCGGGGCGGCATGGCAGGCGGCCAGACTTATAAAAGCGAACAGAGAAAAGCGCATGAAGCCTGCAAAGAAAAAGCAGAATTCCGGCGTGGTAGGCTACTTCTTCCAAAGCACATTCTCCGATTCCAATCCCTGCGCCGCCATGTATCCTACGACGGACTCGTGCGCAACGGCGTCTCCCTTTTCATCCAACAAAAAGCCCCGGAAACCCGCCTTCCGCAGCAGCTTTTCTGCCTGCGGATACGTCTCGTTGCCGTTGGAGAGAAACTCTATCACAAAGTCGCAGTTGCCTTTTTGGAGCAGTTCGCCTGCCCCTTCCAGCACGGCCAGTTCGTTGCCTTCGGTATCTATTTTGAGGAGTGTTTTCCGCCCGGAAACAATGTCTTTCAGCGTGCGCACCGGAACGGCATAATCCATGCTTTCCTTTTGCAGCGTCTCCCGCAGATTGCCTTCGTAGTTGTCCATAACGAGGCTGCTGTATTCCGCGTGTTGGTGGGGAAATTCATGGAAGGTAGCTTCGCCGTCAGCGGCTCCTACGGCAACTTGGTGAACAGTGATATTTGAATGCGCAGACGTGTTTTCCCGTAGCAAGGCAAAGGCGGAACGCGACGGCTCAAAGCACTGAATGGATAGCTTTCCCTGCGAAATATGCGACGCCAAGAGGGAGAAATACCCCACGTGCGCGCCGATGTCTATGAATTTCTCGTAGTGCCCGATGTTCTCTATCAGCCACTTTGCCAGCCGAATTTCAGAGGAATGCGTCTTGCCGCCGTTGAGAAAAATATCCGACGAAGACGGCAGCGAAACGTGCATCTTTTCTCCCCAAAAAGTCTGCGCTTCCACTAGCGAGCTTTTGCGCAATCCGGTTTTGGGAAGGAGCTTGCTTTTAAGGATAAATTCCCCATAGCGCGCCGGGTGATGCAGGAAACGGGTCAGTTTGGAAGCGCCCGCAAGTGCCGCCACGCCAGAGATAGAATTGGGCATAAAAGGAGAGAAACGTACCGGAAGGGAAAGCATTCCGGATTGGCCCGTAAAAATAAGGGGCGCCGCTCCCTGCTACTAAGGTCTCTGCTTTAATCCAACCCAGTCTGCTACTTGTGTCTTAACTACTTGACAGTTCCTCCAAACCGCCTTTTCTTTACGGGGTGAGGAAAGACCTGCCACTTCCCGATGATGCCCATCTGCTGCGCTGCATGGCTGAAGGTGACACGGCGGCTTTCCGCACCCTCTATGACCGCCATTGCGACGCCGTTTTCAACACTGTTCTTCATCTCCTTCAACACCGCGAAGACGCTGAAGAAGTAACGCAGGATGTGTTTCTCCAAGTTCACCACGCAGCAGCAGGTTTTAAGGGCGATTCACAAGTCAGCACATGGATATACCGCATTGCCGTCAATCGCAGCCTTGACCGCTTGCGCCAGCGCAAAGGCAAGAAGCAATCCATCATTGCCCGCCTCTTTGGTACCGCGCCGGAAGGTTTTGGAACAGAAGAACTGGAGCACCCCGCCGCACACACTGATTCTCCTGATGCCGCGCTCTATGCAGAAATCCAACACCTGCCCGAAAAGCAACGTACCGCCGTGGTGCTGACGTATCTGGAAGGATTACCGCAACGCGAAGTAGCCGCCATTCTTTCCCTTAATCTCAAAGCACTGGAATCCCTGCTTTCGCGCGCCAAGGCAACGCTACGGCAGCGGCTGTCGCCGGCGAAGGAAGCGGGCGCGCTGCTTCGTCTAATTCTTTGAACCCTTTTTCCCATGAACAGGCCCACTCCCGACGAAGAAGATTTTCTTCAGCCCCTGCGCCGAAGTCCGCGCGCCGAAGCGCCGCCGTTTCTGTTTACGCGCATAGAAGCGCGGTTGCATGCCGCGACGGAACACCTGCAGTCCGTGTCGCCGCGCAGGCTGGCGTGGGTATCGGCGGCAGCGGTGCTTTTGGTGTTGCTCAATGTGGCGGCGTGGCAGCAACTTTCCCAACGCACGCCCAGTAGTTCCACACCAGACAGGGAGATTTTGGGCACTTCCGTCCTGGACGCTTACAGTGCTTCTTCATGAAAAAAACCCGACTTCTCTGGGCCGCTATCATCGGGCTGCTGCTGCTCAATCTTGCTACTATCGGCTTCGTGCTCCGTCCTTCATCGGGAAAGCATCCGCGCAACGGTGAGGGCGGATTGTGGCGCTACGTGAACAGCACACTCGCGCTTTCGCCCCAACAGCAGGAGGTTTACACACAGATGCGCAACCGGCACCGCGCGCAGATGAACCGCCTTACCGCAGACTATCAGGAGCGGCTGCGGCCTTATCTTTCCCTGCTACAAAGTCCTGCGCCAGACACCTTGCAAAAGGCGGCACTGGAGGCAGAGATGACCGGCATAGAACGGCAGAAATTGCGGATTACGTTTGCGCATTTTGAGGAGCTGAAAGCCATTTGCACGCCGGAGCAGCAGCAGCGTTTCCCGCAAATGATTCCACGCCTCGCAGAGGTGCTGTGCGGCCCGCCGCCGCCGCGCGAGGAGCGTCCGGGGCCGGAGCGGCCCTAAGCATCGCATTCCGTGAAATCCTGAACATGATGCGCACAAAATACCCGTATCTGTCCCCCAAAAAAGGAAAGCCCGATAGAGTTGCCGTTGTTAAAAGCAGGGGCTTCTTAAAGGGCTCTTTTACTTAAAAAAGCGCCTCTCACCAATCCACCCGAATCTCCCGCGTCTCTGTCTTGCCTTTCGCGCCTTTCGCAGTGATTTGCCAAATCGTCGCCATGGGTTTTGCCAAGAGCGTTTCGCCGTCGGTTTTGTTCGCGTTGTTCAGCTTACGGAGGATTTCTTTCTCTGTTTGCCTGTCCGTGTTTGCGGTGCGCAACGCCTGCTGCGCGGCGCGGCGCAAAGCACTGTTGTTAAGGGAGATTTCCGGGCCTTGCAGGGAAGTAACCGTAAATGTTTCTCCATCGCCGGAAAGCGTTTTCCAGCCGGTGCTTTGCTTTCCGAGCGCCGTCAGCAGCAGCTTTTCGTCATCGGCCACAAGAGAAATCTGATAGTCCGTTTTCTGCTTTACCGCCGCGCGCGAAGCACCAGCCACGGTCAGGTTTCTGGCGTTGAACGCACTTCCGTCGCTGCTGTAGGAAAGGCTGCTTTTCCCTTTGCCATCCGCATCAGCATTGCGCACTTTCAGGTTGGAAATAAACACCTGCATCTCCCCAAAATCTGCCGTTACGCCTCCGCCTGAAAGAAGCTTTTTCTCCGGGGCAGATGCTGCGGGCTGCGGGATTTCCGGGAGCGCCTCTTGCTCTTCTGATACTGAAGACGTGTAATCAGCAAAGGCAGATTTAAGGTACTTTGTGTCAGTCTCCGTAACAATGGTAGAAGAATCGCCCATCACAATCGGTGCGGAAGGGGATTTGATTCCCGACGACGTGCAGGACGCGAAAAACAAACAAGCGGAAAGCGGTAAAAGCAAGCGCATAGGGGCGCGAAAGTAGGGAATAGGTAATAGGGCATAGAGAACAAGGATAAACCGTATAGAGAGGGGTTTTGAGATCACACCTATTCCCTGGTACCTGTTCCCTATTCCCTATTTTTGCGCGACTTTTTAAAATCCCATTCTTTCTGTATGAAAATCACCGTCGTAGGCGCGGGCGCCGTGGGCGCTACCTGTGCTGATAACATTGTCCGCAAAGAGCTTTGCACCGAACTCGTTCTCGTGGACATCAAAGAAGGTTTTGCCGAAGGCAAAGCCCTCGACCTTACCCAAACGGCTTCTCTACTGGGCTTTGACACCATCATCACCGGCTCCACAAACGACTATACCAAGACCGCTGGCTCAGACGTGTGCGTGATTACCTCCGGCATTCCGCGCAAGCCCGGCATGACCCGCGAAGAGCTGATTGGAACCAACGCCAAGATTGTAGAAGGCGTGGCGAAAAGTCTTTTGGCGCATTCCCCCAACACTATTCTGGTAGTCATCTCCAACCCGATGGACACCATGACCTACCTCACGCTGAGAGCAACAGGTCTTCCCAAAGAGCGCGTCATTGGCATGGGCGGCATTCTGGATTCTGCCCGCTTCAAGACTTATCTACAAATGGCGCTTGGCTGCTCGCAGCATGACCTGCAAGCCAATGTCATCGGCGGCCACGGCGACACAACAATGATTCCGCTCACGCGCCTTGCAACCGTGCAGGGCGTTCCGGTTTCGGAATTGCTGGACGAGGAAGGCCTGAAAAAAGTAGCTGCCGACACGATGGTAGGCGGCGCTACGCTAACGAAATACCTCGGCACTTCGGCGTGGTATGCACCGGGCGCGGCAGGCGCGGCACTGGTGGAAAGCATCGTGCGCGATGAGAAAAAAGTATTCCCATGTTGCGTAGCGTTAGAAGGCGAATATGGCCTCAATGACATTTGCCTCGGCGTGCCGGTAGTGATTGGCAAGAACGGCTGGGAGCGCATCATCGACCTGAAACTGAATGACGAGGAAAAAGCACTGATGAACAAGAGCGCCGAAGCCGTACGCAGCATGAATGGCGTGCTGGACGAAGCGACTGCGTAAAGCGATTTTTCTTCAAAATAAAAAGTAAAGTCCGAAGCCTCTGTGGTTTCGGACTTTTTTGTGGAGAAAAAAGGAAGAATGAAAATAGCCGGTTTTTACGCGCAGGTTTATTCCATTGCAGGCAAAAATTACAGCCCAAAAAGGAAACTTTAGTAGCAAGCAGTAAACCAAAAGAAGGGAACCTTATTACCTTCTTTGGCTGCTAAAATTCTCAGCCGATAACCATACCATTGTTTGGAAAATCTGTTTCTCCTCCTTACTCCGCTAGCTTTATTTTCCATGTCGGTCCTTTTAAATTCCGGGCGATGATTTGGGAGGGAAATTTATCGGCAAGTTCGTCGGCACATCTTTTTCAGTTCCCCTTCCGCCATGCCGCCCGCTCCCTTACCTGCTCCCAACCAAAATACCGCTTTCGTCTTGGAAGTCCACCGGCGGCTGGCGGAAGTTTATGGCAGCAGTCTTTCCTATTTCCACGATCTTGACCCGCTGAGCGAGTTGGTTTCTTCGGTGCTTTCCCACCGCACCAAAAACAGCCAGTCGGCCAAAGCCTACCATCAACTCGTAGCCGCGTTTCCCACTTGGGAAGCCGTGCGCGACGCGCCGGTGGCGGCGGTGCAGGAAGCCATCAATCCCTGTACGTGGCCGGAACAAAAAGCCCCGCGCCTCCAGCAGATTCTCCAGAACATCGGCGAGATAAAAGGAAGTCTCTCTTTAGAATTTCTGGGCGGAATGCCCGTGTCTGAAGCGCGCGATTGGTTAGAAACATTACCCGGCGTGGGGCCGAAAACAAGCGCGGCGGTACTGTCGTTTTCTTCCCTGCGCGCCAAAGCGTTGCCGGTGGATTCCCACCATTTCCGCGTGGCGTGGCGGCTGGGAATTATCCTGGAAAAAATTGGCGAAGGCAAGGCCAACCGTGTTTTGGAAAATCTGCTGCCCGAAGATTTTTCCGCGCAGGACGTCTATGACCATCACCAGCTCCTGATGCGCCACGGCCAAAAAATCTGCCACTGGCGCGCGCCGGAATGCAGGCACTGTGTGCTGCTGGATATTTGCCCAACGGGGCAGGCACGGGTCGCAGGTTGAGATTCTAAGCCTTTCGCCAACCGTGCTTTTTGGGATAAAGGGCCGCACATTTGCGAAGCAGGAAAACACACGTTTTACGCCTGCATTCTCCCCAACTGCTTTATCCCATTTCAGCAGGAAACCTTAGTAGCAGGCATGGCCCATATCATTCTCGAAAAATCCTTTCTCTCCGAACTTCAAAACCGGCTCAAAACCGGTAACCGCCGGGGCGTTCACCTAAATGCCATTCCCGGAAAAGCCCGGCTCAAGCTGGACCTGCACCGCCTCTCGGAGATAAGCCCCACGCTGCCCGACGATTTTTTGCAAACGCTGCTGACCCGAAAAAAGTTCCGGTTCCCCCTTTCGTTTCAGGAGCGGATGCAAGCGCCGGAAATGCTCTCCGACGAAGACCAAATGCGCCTCGTCAAACTCTCCAAAGCTTTTGAAAATCTGATTGGCGCAAGCGAAACGATTGCGTCGGAAAAAGGCACCAATGCTTTTGGTTTCGGCTACCCGATTATCTCGCGGCGCGACCGGAAAGACGGAAAGGTAACGGTGGCCCCGCTCCTTATCTGGCATCTGCGCCTGCAACGCACCCGGCAGTTTGATACGTGGGAAATCCTGCGCAGCGAAGACGACCCGATTTACCTTAACGAGGTGCTTCAAAACCACTTGCTGGAAGACAGCGGTGTAACGATAGACAGCATCCCGGAAACGATGCGCGAAGACGGCATTATTGACGCAGCCGAACTGGCGCAAATCTGCAACGATTTTCTCCAAAAAGTAAACGGTGGGAAGGCCGGGGATTTCCCCACGCAGCCGCTGGCTGTAACCGCCATTGACGACGCAAAATTCTACGAGCAAATTCCCCGGAACCCCCCCCTTACGCGCATAGAAGCAGGCGGACTGTTCTCCATTTTTGAGGTGCAGAAGCAGAGCATTATTGACGACTACACCACGCTGATTTCGGCGGGCGGACAGCAGCTCTTGTCGGACGATTTGGCGGGGAACGTTTTCCAGTCGCTCTCCTCAGTGGATACCGACCCGACGCAGCAGGGTGTGCTTCACGCGCTGGAAGACAAGCGCAATATCCTGATTCAAGGCCCGCCCGGAACCGGCAAAAGCCAGACGCTGACCGCCGTGCTGCTGAACGCGCTGGAGAACGGCAAGAAAGCACTGGTGGTGTGTGAGAAGCGCACCGCGCTGGAGGTATTGCACGAGGCACTGAAAGCCCGTGGACTGGGGCCGCACTGCGTGTTGATTCGCGATGCTTCGCAAGACCGGCAAATGGTGGTACGCTCCGTGCGTGACCGCATCGACGCCGCGCAAAGCAGTAGCCAGAAAGGCGACGACACCGCGATGCTTAAAAGCACTTTAGACCGGCTGACATTGCGCGCGCGCGCGGCCATCAGTGGCATCAACGCAACGCACCAAAAGCTGAGCGAGCGGCTGATAGGCGACAAAAACCGGACGTGGCTCACCGGCGAATTTCTGGCAGCAGAAACACAGCCGGAAACAGGAACGGGCGATGTAACACTTCCCAACATCCTCTTTGCCTACACCGAAGAAGAGCTTGCCGGATTACTGCAAATGATTGCCAAAGGAGAAACGCTTTATGGCGCTTACGCGGCTGTAGAGGACAGGGATTTCCTCAACGGCGCAAGGCTTACGGGCGACAATCCCTACCCGATAGAAGCGGCGATGAAGGCGGACTTTGCCGCTTACGAAAAGACTTTTGCGGACGTGCAGAAGCTGCTTTCCACAAGTCGGGAAGAGTACTTTTCTTTCCGGCGAAAAGCATTTGCGGAGGAGGAGCAGAAAGTGGAGAAACGGGTTGCGGAGATTCTGGGCAGGGAAAAGATTTTTGAGGACTTGTGCGCGCAGGCGAAGGATACTTTTTCCCAAACGCGGAAAGAAATTGCTGCCGCAGAGCTTCAAATTACCGGGGCGGCTGTCGGGGAATTGAAAGCCGCTTTTGAAGCTACATCCGCTTTCCCGGACGCACTGGAAGAGGCACGGGTAAATGGATTTATGTACCGCCTCGGGGCGCTTTTTTCCGGAAACAAAAAGCAGAGTATTCACCACCATAAAGTCATCAGCGAAAAGCTTTCTTCGCTTCAAAACCGCCTCGCTCAAGCGCAGTTTTTGAAATTGGCAATGCCTGAAGGTTCCTTGTCTCAAAAGCAATCCGCACTTCCCGCAATGGAAGCGGCTTTATTGGAAACAAGCCGGAATTCTGAAAGCGAAACACAGCGCGCTTTTGCGGCTTTAGGGTTGGAGAATCTGCTTCAGAAAGAGCGCGGGCATCTGGATGTTTTCGCGCAGCAAAAGGAAAGCGCGCCGGAAGCTCTTCGCCCCGTTCTTCACCAAATCCAAAACCAGTTTGAAACTTTTCTGGCCAACACGCAAACGCTTTTGGTGCAGTTGCAGGAACTGCTGTCCACGCAGCGCGACCTGAAAATCCCAGTCTCTTTTATCGGGAAATCCTACGCGGAAAGCAGGGTGCTTTTAAAAGGTCTTGGAGCGAAAGCGGAGCTTATCGCGCTTGGTTTGGAAGCGAAAATGGCCGGGGAATTTGAAGCACTTCAACTCCTCTCTTCGTCGGCGCAGGAAGGCATGGCGCACCTGCCGGAACTGCAAACAACCGTAGCGCAACTGCGGGAGAAATTCCGCAAAGACCAGTGGACGCACACGGCGTTGCCCAACGGGGATTTATCTCTTTTCCTGTCGGCGCTACAAGGGCTTCTGGCGCGGACAAAAGCGTTTCTGGACGGCGAAAAAGACGCTTTCCTCCCCGCCTTTGAGTGGCATTCCTTCTACAACCATTTGCCCCCGGAGAAGCAACAGATTCTGGATGCGCTTCGCTCCGGCAATCAATGGCAAACCCGCTTCACCCGCGCGTATCTGAATGGACTTCTCGCCCAGTCGGCCTCTACCATTCTTACCAAAGACGCCGCCGCTTACGAAGACCTCAACAGCGCGCTGGAAGCCATCAGGCCGGAGCAGTTAAAATTCATCCAAAAAGACTGGCCGCACCGCCAACAGCAAAGCACGCAACGGTTTGAAAAAGAGAACGGCGGGCTGCTGGTGCGCAACCTCTACAACCTGCGCAGCACGGCGACTAACGCCCGCAAATCGCTGCGGCAGATTGTGGAAAAAGACTTAGACCTGTTCACTACTTTTTTCCCGGTGGTGCTCACTTCACCCGAAGTGGCCAGCCTGCTTTTCCGGGGAAGGAACGGCTACTTCGACCTTGTGATTTTCGACGAGGCCAGCCAGTTGCGGCTGGAAGAAAACATCCCTTCGGTCCTGAAAGGAAAGCAGGTGATTATTGCGGGCGACGAACACCAGATGCCCCCTTCCGACGTGTTTAAAACGCGGCGCACAAACCAGCCAACAGACGGCACAGCGCAGGATGAGGAGGACGAAGATTGGGACGCGGAAGGGCCGGAAGAAACGGCGGAAACAGAACCGGCTTTGACGATGGACGCTACGCAGCAGGAGGTGCTGCTTTCCTGCGATTCGCTGCTGGATTTCGGGGCGGAGCTTTCCTTCCACAAACGCTACCTCGACTTTCACTACCGCTCGCGGCATCCGCACCTGATTGACTTCTCCAACCACGCCTTTTACAACCGCCGCCTCAAGCCGCTGCCCAACACGCTGGACTATGTTCCGATGAAATACATCCCCGTAAACGGCACCTTCGTGAACCGCACCAATGAAGCCGAAGCGGAGGTGGTGCTTTCGCTTCTGGAGCATACCATTCAGCGGCTGCCCGGCGGAAAATACCCGACGGTGGGCGTGGCAACTTTCAACGGCGACCAGCGCGATTTCATCAAAGCAAAAATCAACGACCGCCGGAAACACGAGCGGTACAGCGCCTTCAACGCAAAGATTGAGGAACTGGAAGCCGCCGGTTTTTTCGTGAAAAATCTGGAGAATATTCAGGGCGACGAGCGCGACGTGATTATCCTTTCCACTACTTACGGCAAAAAGCCGGACGGCAGCTTTACGCAGAATTTTGGCCCCGTAAACCACAGCAAGGGCTACAAGCTGCTGAACGTTATCGTGACGCGGGCGAAGTACAAAGTCTATTGCTGCTGCTCTATCCCGGAAAACTATTTGCTCAACTACCGCGACTATCTGGCCACGGAAGGCAACAACAAAAAGGCGGCCCTCTATGCCTATCTCGCCTACTGCAAGGCCGTGAGCGAGGGCAACGGGGAAGCGCGGCAGGCCGTGCTGCAGGCGCTTTCGGAGAATGGAAGCAAAGGCGTTTCTGCCGACACAGAACACCTCGGTTTGCTGGAGTCGCCGTTTGAGGAAGAAGTGTACCAGCGGCTGGTGGCCCGTGTGGGTGCCGCGCGGATTACGCTTCAGCAGGCGTTTGCCGGTTTCAGGATAGACCTCGTGTATCACTCCGCCAAGCCGGGCGTGCCGCCGATTGCCATTGAGTGCGACGGCGCGAAGTACCATTCCTCCCGTGAAGCCTATCTCCACGACCGCCACCGGCAGCGGATTCTGGAAGGCCACGGTTTTGTTTTTCACCGCATCTGGAGTACGCACTGGTGGCGCAACAGCAACCGCGAGCTGGAAGCGTTGCTCCGGTTTATAGAGGCGCAGGAAGCCCGCGCCGAAGCGCCCCGGCAAGCCGACGACACGACGGAAACTGCCTTTGGCCACGAGGTGGTCTTGCCGACGGAAACGCTTCCGCAAACTGCCCTTTCGGAGGACGCGCAGACGGCGCAAATGGTGCTTTCGCCCGACGAGAAAACAGAGGCGCCGCAGGCAGCAGCGGTTTCCGGAAAAACAGCGCCCGGCAGTGTTGTCCGCATCCGCTACGTCCGCAGTGGCAAAGCAGTTACGGTGAAGCTGACCGGGCAGCCCGAAGACGCCGATAAGATGGTAGATGGGGTGCAGCAGGTGTATCTGCAATCACCGCTTGGCATGGCGCTCCTGGGCCACGGGGCCGGGACGATTGTGAAGGTGGGCGAGCTGGACCATTTTGTGGAGATACTGGAGGTGGATGGCCTCTCCCCCGGCTACCTCGGCCTCTCCCCCGGCCCCTCTCCGGAGGAGAGGGGGGACGCGCTGTAAGCGGGTTGGCGAAGGGATATTTGAGGCAGTCTGAAGACTGTGGGCCGGGGCGACCAAGTCGGCCAGCGCACAGAAAGGCTCTGCTTCAGACTTGGCCGAACGGGAAGGACAAAAGACTTTTGGTTAGGAAGGATTGGAGAAAGTGGATCAAGGCGCGCGTATTATACAACGCACTTTTTTCTTAAAAAACCGTATTTCTACGCTTTTTAAGAAGAAAATGCGATTAATCTTTGCGGGGTTTCCCAGAAGGCGGGAAAGGCAGGAAGGTTTTTGGATTGGGGATGCGGTAAAGGAGTAAATCATTAAACCATTTTGTGCTATGGGCGAACTAACGTAGCAAGTACGCAATCTAATGGAGCAAGTGACCGAACTATTGTCGCCAGTAACCAATCTAACGAAGCAAGTACGCAATCTAATGGAGCAAGTGACCAAACTAATGGAGCAAGTAGCTGAACTAACGTAGCAAGTGACCGAACTAGTGAAGCAAGTAGCCAATCTAACGGAGCAAGTAAGCAATCTAATGAAGCAAGTAAGGGAACTATTGTCGCCAGTAGCCAAACTAACATAGCAAGTACGCAATCTAACGGAGCCAGTAGCTGAACTAATGCTGCAAGTACGGGAACTAACGAAGCAAGTGCGCAATCTAAGGGAGTAAGTGTCGGAACTAAGGGCGTAAGTGGGGGAAGTAGGGGGGCAGGTGAGGGAGGTGTTGGAATTTTGGGCGGAGGTAGGGGGATTTTTCTTTAAACAATCATTTCTTTAAAACTTTCCTTTTATGGACAATCAAATTAAGCGGCACCGCGAGCGCCGCCAACGGATGAATGCTTTTTTTGCGAAGCCAGCAAATGCGACGATTATCCGAACGCAGGCGGATGTGGCGGCGGATGTGGTGACGTTTACGAGCGACTCGGCGGCGTGGGAAGTGAAGGCGGTGGAGATTGAGACGCTGGAGGGGAACCCGAACGCGGTGGTGAAGAAGACGGCGATGAAGGCGATGGTGGAGGTGGTGACGCGCTGGGGACAGCGGGTGATGGTGAAGCTGCGGCGGCTGGGGCTGGTGATTGAGATGTCGGTGGTGAACCATCAACCGTCGGATTTTTATGGGATAGAGGGGGCTGCGGCGATTGATATGGCGAAGGGGATCCGCAAGGTGTTGAATGATAATATAGCGGCGTTGGCGGGGCAGGGGGTGACGGCGTCGGTGATTGCGGATATTGACGCGAAGATTAATGCGGCGGGTGCGCTGCTGACTCGGCCTGCGCAGGCGGGGAATGATTTGGAGACGAAGCGGGCGGCGCTGGCGGCGGGGGATGCGGCGCTGGAGTTGGAACTGGAGGATGTGGTGAATACGCTGCACGCGGAGTTTCGGTATACGAATGCGGACTTTGACCGGGCGCTGATGGTGGAGTATGAGTTGCGCGGGGATACGGGAAAACGATATACGGGAATTGAGGGGACGGCAAAGTCGCGGACGGCGGCGCTGCGGGGCTATACGGTGCGCCGGGCGGATGACCATACGAAAGCGGGCGTGGTGGACACGGCGGGGGCGTATAGCATTAAGGGGATGCGGAGCGGGGATGTGCTGTTTGAACTGGTGGACGGGGCCGGGGCGGTGAAGGCGACGAAGGAACTGCGGCTGAAACTGGGGACGGTGGTGGTTTGGGATTGGGTGGTGGGGTGAGGCACGGGCGACACGCCCACGCCAGCGGGGGGCGAAAGGCAGGACCGGGTAGCCGAAAACGGAAGTTTTAGAGTAGGCAAAAAACCATTTATTTACAGAGGGCATGTAAACCCCTTTGCTTGATAAAATTTATGTGGAGCGATAACGAAACCCTTTCTGACTGTATTGACTATACACATCTTGTTGGTGCAGTTAAATCAATTATTGATAACAGAAGCTTGCTACCTTGCAGCATCGGCATTTATGGTGACTGGGGCAGTGGAAAGTCCAGCCTTATGCGGATGGTTGAAAAACAGTACGAACAACAAGATGATACTCTGGTAATCAAATTCAATGGATGGCTGTTTGAGGGCTACGAGGATGCTAAGACAGTTCTGATGGGAAGAATCGTAGATGAAATCATTGCCAAAAGGAGCTTAGGACAAAAAGCAATTAAAGCTGCTGCTAAGTTGCTCAAACGCATTGACATCCTCAAAGCTGGAATGGCGCTTGGTAAGTATGCAATTGCTACTGCTGTAGCTGGTCCTGCTGGTTTAGCAGCAGTAGGGAGTTTAGATATACTTAAGCGAATTGCAGACACAGACTATGAAAAGTATATTACTAGTAAGAAGGCAGGTGAGGACGCAGAAGAAGCATACAGGAGCAATATACAAGATTTTCATTCCAACTTTAATGAACTCATTGAAGAATCGGGACTAAAGAAAGTCATTGTTTTTATTGATGACTTAGACCGATGCTCCCCCGATACTATTATCGGTACATTGGAGGCAATTAAGCTATTCCTGTTTACTAAACACACTGCATTCGTGATCGGTGCTGACGAGCGCCTTATCAAGTATGCGGTACGCAGAAGATTTCCGGAAATTCCTGGTGATAATACAGAAGTAGGTAGAGACTACTTGGAGAAGTTGATACAGTACCCCATTCGTATTCCACCACTAAATGCGATGGAGCTTACGACATACATCAATCTTCTGTTTGCTGAACTTCATACGGATGCAGGAGAATATGACCTTGTTCGTGAAAAAATCATGCAGAGGAAGAATGAGCAAGGTGGGTATGAGTTCATGTTTGACGGGAATAATGCTAGTCAAATGCTGAATAAGGTTCCTAATGAATTGAAAGAGTCGCTGTCACTTTCCGCCCAGATAATTCCTGTGTTAACTGGTGGCCTGAATGGAAATCCACGGCAGTCTAAACGGTTTTTGAATACTCTCCTATTGAGGCATCAAATGGCGGCATCAAAGGGCATTGAATTGAATAAGCGGATACTGGCAAAGTTGATGATGTTAGAATACTTCAAGCCGGAGACATTCAATTCTCTTAATCGCTTGCAAGTTGCTGAAAACGGGCAAATTCCCGCCTTGGAAAAGGTGGAGCAGCAAGCAAACGGTAAAGAAGTTGATGGAAAAACATTGGGTGAATTTGATGTGTATTTGAAAGATGAGTGGCTGAAAAGTTGGTTTGCATCGGAACCATCGTTAGTAGGGCAGAGTTTGCAACCCTACTACTTCTTTTCGCGTGATAAGTTATCCGTTATCGGATTTAGCCTTCAGCGAATGTCAGCACAAGCACAAGAGTATTTTCAAAAACTGATGAGCGAATCAAAAGCTAAGCAAAAAAACGCTTTAGATAATGCGGCTGCCCTTTCACCGTCCGATGCGGCGGCAATATTTGAGGCATTAGCTCAGAAGGTCAGAGAGAAACCAGAAGGCGATTTGCTTCAACACTTATTCGCTTTTTGTAAGCCAAGAATCGACTTGTTATCCCAACTTCTTGCTTTTCTTCAATCTCTTCCGGTAAACCAAATACCAATTGTCTCCATTACGCTGTTGCAAGATGTAGCTGCTTCAACTACCTTTCGTGCTGTTGCTTATGACTTGGTCAAGTCTTGGAGTGAAAACTCTGATAATAAAGTTCTAGCAAGAATCAGCAAACAAAAATTAAATGACTTCAGCTAATGGGAACATCTTCTTCTAATCGTGGCCCTAAGTCCAAGAGTGACTTATTGCCATCTTGGTATAATGATCTGCTTGATGATGTAACCGCAGATGGTGCAAACCTGCCAGCGATTCCAAATGAAGTACAGCCTGAAGCATCACCTGACACAGACCCGCACCCAAACCAGACAGATAATTGGAGAAACGCCAAAGGTGGACTTACTCGTGCTGCTGGTGGTACAGCAACCGGAAGAATCAAAAAGGCTGCAAAGAGCTATGTAAAAGCACATGGAGGAGCAAGAAAAGCGGCTAAGGCTGCCAAGCGTGGAGTTGTCGCTTCAAGAGGTCTATTTTCCTTTTTCGGTAGTGCCTCTGCTAAGGGATTTAACCGAGCACTTGAAGAAATTGGTCTTGGCGACTGCATAGGTCAGCCACCAGAAATAGTATTAGCCAGATTGGCAGACAAGCTGGCTCCAGTAGGCGATACATCCGACGACGCAATAGCGAGAGACGCGATGATTTCCACATTGGATGAGTTGTATACCAAAGCAGCGGAGGACGGGGACGATACAGCTTTAGAGCATCTTACAGAAACAACCATGAGGGATGTTGTACTAACCTACGTCAGTAACTTCATTTTCATTAAGTGGCTTCACGAGCTAGGAATTGCAATTGAGAAGAGCTTGATTTCAGAAGCTGAGGCGATAAAACTAGAGAAGGATATTAAAGAGTTTGTCCGGGAAGAAGTAAGGGTAAGTATGAGTACAATTCCTGCAGAGCAACTTGACCCTAGCGATGCGAACAACCACCAATTAATCCAAAACATTTTTCAAATAGCCTATTCAGCCTTAGAACTATGACACCCTGGAATATCATTGTGAAGATGGGAAGTGCGGATACTTTTGCAACAACAGATAGAAGCACGTCTGAACGCTATGTGGACTTTCCGCTACATAACAAAAGGAGTTGGGTGAGTGCAGAAGAAATATATAATTTCTTCGGGAAACACGATCTAGTACTCACTCCTACTTTAGAAGATTTACTCAATCTCACTCTTGCCGTTTATACTACAGACCAAGTAGTCTCACGCAGTATATTTGGCTTTCAAGGTTGGAGCCGGCATCTAAAGGTATATATGCCAGTTCGGGAATTTGCAAAATGGTCTTTGGTGAAAGATACTCTAGAAAAACTCCTTTCTTTTTTGAGTGGGGATAAATGGGAGTTGCATTTTAGGGAGCATTTATCCTCTACAGTAGTTGTACCTCTGATAGCACACAATCTCCCAATCACGAAAGTCGCTCTTTTTTCAGGTGGACTTGATTCATTCATCTCTGCCATTGATTTATTAGAGGCTGGCGAACATCCACTTTTTGTTAGCCACTATAAAAAAGGGTCTTCTGAAAGTAGTGCTCAAGTAAAACTACAAGATGCCTTGCGCACACAATATGGCGATAATAGATTTACTTCCTTCAAGTGCTATGTACAGCCAAATCACAAAGATTTAAACATAACAAGGGAATCAAGTTCACGCGCAAGATCATTTTTGTTTTTATGCTTAGGGATTGTTTTTGCAAATGCTATAGGACCTGATATTCCGCTAATTGTGCCAGAAAATGGTCTTATTGCTTTGAACATCCCACTTACACACTCTCGTTTAAGTAGCCACAGTACAAGAACTACCCATCCTTACTATTTCAAACTTTTTAGGGAAATGCTACACGGACTTGGCATTAGGAACCCGATTGGTAATCCATACCAGTTTAAAACAAAAGGAGAAATGATGTCTGAGTGTGCAAATCCTACTTTTCTGAATGTACACCATGCTAACACTCTTTCTTGTTCTCATCCAGAACAAAGCCGATGGCAAAGAGGCAGCCGCTCAGGTATGAATTGTGGATATTGTCTGCCATGTATTATTAGGCAAGGGGCAGAGAAAAAAGCGGGTATTGCTTCAACAGATTATCACCATCAAATTAGAACCGCACCCCCTCCACCTCAAAAGAAGTCAGGGAGAGACCTCCGAGCAATTATGCTTGCGCTAAAGAATCTAGAAGGGTTGTCGCGCCAATCAAAAATTTTTGGACTTTTGCGTCCAGGTCCATTGCCATTCGCTGACTTAGAAGAATTAGAAAGTTATCTTCGGGTATATGAGCAAGGTATGGAAGAAGTAAAGCAATTTATCAGCTAAAGTGCAACTACATGATACTCATTTTCATCTTGATTTATTTCAAGCGCCACAGACAATTTTAGAAGAAATTGAGCGGCAGCAAGTTTATACGATTGCGGTAACAACCTTGCCCGCATTGTTTATGCACACTCACAATCTTGTATCTCATTGCAAATTTATCAGGGCTGCATTAGGTTTTCATCCAGAACTTGTAGCGGCACGGAAAGCACAGATAGAACAGTTCAAGAGCTTAGTCTCACGCACTCGTTATATTGGTGAGGTAGGACTAGATAATTTTTATAAATCGCCCTCTGATTACGCCGAGCAGAAAAAAGTGTTTGAGCAGATCATTCAATGCTGTGATGATGTTGGAGGTAAGATTCTAACTGTACATTCAAGACGTGCGGAGAAAGATGTTATTTCCATAATTGGCCAATCATTCAAGGGCAAAGTAATCTTGCATTGGTATTCAGGAAGTACAAAAGAGCTTGAACGAGCTATTCATTATGGATTTTATTTTTCAGTTAATTATGCAATGTTGCAATCTCCGAATGGACGAAAGATCATTAATAGTATCCCTGAAGAAAGAATCTTGCTGGAGACAGATGGACCTTATGTAAAAATGGGAGAGAAAGTTTTTAGCCCAATGATGGTTGGAGAGTTGGTCTTAAGATTAGCTAAGGCTAAAGGCTATTCTCAGTCTCTTTTTTATTCAAGAATACAAAGTAATTTTTCCAGACTATTAGAAGCAAAATAAAAGCCACTCCCTTCCAGAGCGGCTTTTTCTTTTTTAAAAAATCCTTTCCCTACTGCGTAGGGCCGTTATCCACGCTCGCTTCTTTCGTCGTAGCAACCGCGCTTAACAGGTCGTAACCAGTGCTGGCTTATGTATCTGGCCCCATTTATTTCTCTGTCAGAAATTCTTTCCGTGCCTTTTGCTTTTCCCCAATCGCCGTCCATTCCGCGCCCACTTCTTTCCCTTCAAACAAAGGCAAGGAAAAGCCCGAAACAATATTCACCAGCTGCGCTTCCCAAAGGCTGGCCTCTTTGCGCTTCCCCGTTCGGCAAAGTATGAAGCCAAAGCATTTTGTGCAATAGCCGATTCTCCCCCAAAACACAAAAAGCCACTCCTTCCAGAGTGGCTTTTTTTCTTTAAAAACAGTTTCCGAAGACCTACACGGTTTCCAAAACCTTATAGGTCTCGGTCAGGGCGATTTCCTCCACCACCGGAAGCACTTTTTCCGTTCCCGTAAAGCGGGCTATCAGGGTTGCGGCAATTGCTACCGCGCCTGCGCCGTAGAGCATTGTAATGTGGTTTCCGGGAATCATTTCCTGTACGCCTCCGGAGAGGAGAACGGTAGTCTCCAGCGCCTTTTGAGCTTCGCAAATGTGGTTGCCCATCAGGAACGGCTCTTGGGCCACCAGCACCAGCGCCGGGCCGGCATAGGCCAGCGCCCGCGTCCGCCAGTCGTGCTTGCGGTAACGCATAATATCGGCAGATGCCTGCGTCATGTGGTGCTTCTGCGTCAGGACATACAAAGCGCCGTTGGGCAGCGTGTGGGTGTCTTCCAAGAAAGCAGCGCGCATTCTTTCGTCCCAAAGCGTCATGAACGGCGCGGCGCGCAGGGAGGAGATGTAGGTTTCTACCGACGGATACCAGCGACCCAGCCGGTCGGTCATTGCCAGAATAAACATCGGCGTCAGCGGGTTCAGTTCTGCCGCCGCGTCTATCATGGCGAGGCCCGCCGTGCGCTGTGGGTATTTCGCCGCGAAATGAAGGGCGAGGAATGCGCCAAAAGAGTGACCGGCAATGATAGCCTGCCGGATGTTCAGCTCGTCGAGAAGGCAGCGCAGGTCTTCGGCGTGGCGGTCCAGTTCATAGCCGGTTTCAGGGCGGGCGCTCTTGCCGCGTCCGCGCCCGTCGGGCAGCACGAGGCGGAAATGCTGTTCCAGTCCGGCGGCAATAACGGCGTCAAACACGCGGCCATTGTCGGAAAGGGAATGCAGGAGGACCAGGGTAGGTTTGCCTTCGGCGGGGCCGCTGTCGCGCACATAGAGTTGCAGGCCGTCGGCAGAAGTAAAGGTGTGGGTATGAAAGTTCATGTTGAGCCGGGCGCGGTGTAAAAGCGTGCCAGGTTTTTGGGGGGAAGGAAATCGCGAAGCTTTCCCGCCAAAGCCGATTTTTCTCTTCGCCGCCAAAAAATCCCCTGCAGAATTTGGAAGTTTGGAAGGCCTGCCTTTACATTTGCCCTCCCTAAAGCGCAAGCAAAAGGGAAGTTTGGATTGGTAGTTCAGTTGGTTAGAATGCCGCCCTGTCACGGTCCCGACCGTAGGTTGGGACGGGTTCGAGACCCGTCCGGTCCGCAAAAAAGTTCTTGTTGGTAAATATTGGATTGGTAGTTCAGTTGGTTAGAATGCCGCCCTGTCACGGCGGAGGTCGCGGGTTCGAGTCCCGTCCAGTCCGCAAGCCCCTTCTTTTGGAGGGGCTTTTTTTTGTGTATGGCTTTCTACGTTTACGTCCTGCAAAGTGGAAAGGACAGCTCTTTCTACAAGGGTTTTACGGAAGACCCTGTTCGGAGAGTGCAAATGCATAACGAAGGCTTTTCCAGCTATACCCGTAGCAAGACGCCTTGGAAACTCGTTTATGCGGAAGAGATGGACGATAAAAAAAGCGCCTTGCTACGGGAGAAAGCACTCAAGAAATATGGCCACAGCCAGATTGAGCAGCTAATCGTTTCAGCGAAAAACATTGCTACGCGGTTCATTGATCCAGAATAGAATGCCCCTGTCACGGTCCAGACCGTAAGTTGGGACGGGTTCAAGTCCGCAAGTAAAAAGCCCCGACGATAGCCGTCGGGGCTTTTTCATTTACCCTATACATCTCCGCGCCGCCGCGAGAGACAACCCCCACTCCCTACTTTTGCCCTTATGCAATTCTTAGAATTCGAAAAGCCGCTTGAAGAGCTTTACCAGCAAATCGCCAAGCTGCGCGAAGTGTCGGAAAAAAACAAGCTCGACGTGAGCGCTTCCATCGCCGAACTGGAAGCCACCATTGAGGAAAAGCGCGTGGCGCTTTACAACAACCTCACCCCGTGGCAGCGTGTGCAGGTGAGCCGCCACCCGGAGCGCCCTTATACGCTTTACTACATGGAGCGCATCTTCCAAAACTTCACAGAATTGCACGGCGACCGCCAAATGGGCGACGACAAAGCCATGGTGGGCGGCATGGCCGAACTGGACGGAATGCCGGTGATGGTTATCGGTCAGCAGAAAGGAACCAACACCAAAACGCGGCAGATGCGCAATTTTGGCATGGCCAATCCCGAAGGCTACCGCAAGGCGCTGCGCCTGATGAAGATGGCGGAGAAATTCAACCGCCCCGTCATCACTTTTATTGACACGCCCGGCGCGTATCCCGGCATCGAAGCAGAAGAGCGCGGACAAGGCGAGGCCATTGCCCGCAACCTGTTTGAGATGGTGAACCTTACCGTGCCGGTTATCTGCGTTATCATCGGCGAAGGCGCTTCCGGCGGCGCGCTCGGCATCGGCATTGGCGACCGCGTAACGATGCTGGAAAACACGTGGTACACCGTTATTTCCCCCGAAAGCTGCTCCTCTATCCTGTGGCGCGACTGGAACCATAAAGAACAGGCAGCCACCCAACTGCGCCTCACGAGCGAGGACATGAAAGGCTTTAACCTCGTAGACGACGTGCTGCGCGAACCCATTGGCGGTGCCCACAACGCCCCCGAAGAAATGGCCGCTACGCTGAAAGAATACCTCCTCAAAACCCTGGCGGAACTGATGCCCATGAATGCTGAAGCCCGCATTGACGCGCGCATTGAAAAGTACAGCCGCATGGGCCGGTTTGTGGAGACGGGTGAAGAGACAAAAGTCTAAAGACAAAAGTTGAAAGAAGATTTCCAACATTCCAACGGCTTTAGCCTGTCCAACGCCCAAAGGGCTGTCCAACATTCCAACTACTCCCCCATGCACCCTTTTTCCGGCACCGGCGTAGCCCTTATCACGCCCTTTAACAGTGAAAATGAAGTAGATTTTCCAGCCCTTGACCGCATTGTAGAGCATGTGATTTCCGGCGGCGTAAACTACATCGTGGCGCTCGGCACAACCGGCGAAACCCCTACCCTTTCGCACGGCGAAAAAGCATCCGTTTTGCGCGCGATTCTGGCGAAGACTGCGGGCCGTGTGCCGGTGGTTTGTGGCGCAGGCGGCAACGACACAAAGGAAGTATTGCATTGGGTAGAAGACGTTTCCTCCCTCAAAATTGCCGGCCTGCTGTCGGTGGTTCCCTACTACAATAAGCCATCACAAGAGGGTTTGTATCGTCACTTCTCTACGATTGCAGAAGCAACCAAACTGCCCATCATTCTTTACAATGTACCGGGCCGCACGGTGGCGAATATGCTCCCCGAAACATCGCTCCGGCTGGCGCGCGAATTTTCCAACATCGTAGCGATTAAAGAAGCCTCCGGCTCGCTGCCACAGTGCATGGAACTAGTGGCCGGTGCACCGGAAAATTTTGCCGTTTTGAGCGGCGATGACGACCTCGTGCTGCCGCAAATTGCCTGCGGAATGCAGGGCGTGATTTCTGTAGCGGCCAACTGCTACACAGGGGATTTTACCCAGATGGTGAACGCGGCATTGAAAGGTGATTTTGAAACTGCGCGTTCCCTTCAATACAAACTCCTACCCGCTATCAAACTGCTTTTTGCAGAAGGTAACCCCACGGGCGTGAAGGCGGTCATGAGCCAGATGGGATTGTGTGAAAACATCCTGCGCCTGCCGCTTGTAGAAGCCTCGGAAACCTTGTCGCAAAAGCTGGCGGCGTTGGGAAAATAAATTTTTCCGGAAGAAAAAAGCGTTGTTTTGATAGCAGATAAAACACTCGCTGCACACATCTCTCGTATCTCGCCTTTATTCCCATGTTGCCGCTTCTCCAGTGCATCCCCAACTTCAGCGAAGGCCGCAACGGGAAAACAATAGCCGCACTGGCCGAAGCGATTGAATCGGTACAAGACGTTGCCTTGCTTCATCAGGATGTGAGTGCCGGAGCTAACCGCACAGTGATGACTTTTGCCGGCGCGCCGGAAGCGGTTACAGAAGCCGCCTTTCGCGCAATAAAAGTGGCGTCAGAAAGGATAGATATGCGCACGCAGGAAGGCGTTCATCCGCGCATCGGCGCAACGGATGTGTGCCCGTTTGTGCCGCTGTGGGGAATGGAAGCGACGGAGGTAGTAGCGTTGGTGAATGCACTGGGAAAGCGCGTGGGAAAAGAGTTGGGAGTTCCTGTTTACCTCTATGAACAAAATGCCACGCAACCCCACCGGCGGGCGCTGCCACAAATCCGGCGCGGCGAATACGAAGGACTGGAAGCGAAGATGAAGAACCCGCTTTGGACGCCCGATTATGGCCTTGGAACTTTCAATGCCCGAAGCGGCGCAACAGTGATGGGCGTACGCGGCGTGCTGGTAGCCTTTAATCTTTCGCTGCGCGGCATGGGGATGAAAGAGGTGCGGGAAATGGCGGCGCGCCTGCGGGAAACAGGCGTTAGTGGCAAGCAACTTCTCTCCGGCGAATTGCCACGCGGACTACTTCCTGCCACGCGCGTTATTGGCTGGCACCAAGCGGATTACGACACGGCGCAGCTTTCTATGAACCTGTTAGATTATCGCATCACTTCGCCGCTGGTTGCCCTCCTTGCTGCGGAAAAAATGGCGGAGGAATATGGCGGCGAAATCATTGGCTCGGAGCTGATTGGGCTGATGCCGAAAAGCTGTTTGGCAGAAGCCGGAAAACATTTTCTCTCCCAAAACAGCGCGGCACTTTCGCTGGAAGAAGCGGGCATCCGCCAATTGAAGTTGGACGCGTTGCGATCTTTTTCGCCCGACGTGCAGGTGCTGGAAAATCGCCTGCGGACGGTGGGGCTTTTGGGAAAAGGAGAAAGGATTTTCCCGTAGAGACGCCCAAATTGGGCGTCTTCTCAAAAGCGCCCCCACTCACAAGCATTACTGTTGCAAGGAAGCCAAGTTATAGAGACGCCCAAATTGGGCGTCTCTACGCGCGTTACCTTTCGCCCAAAAACCCAAATGGCCCGCAACGCACTCTACCACGCTTTCAGCCTTGTGCGTATCCTGCTGTATCCGCTGGCACTGCTCTATGGCGCGGTGGTGTGGCTGCGCAACCGGCTGTATGAGGGCGGCATTTTCTCCTCCGTTTCTTTCTCCGTTCCGGTAATTGTGGTGGGGAATCTTTCCGTAGGTGGAACGGGCAAAACGCCGCACGTGGAATACCTCCTGCGCCTCCTGAAAGACCGCTACCGATTGGCGACGATGAGCCGGGGCTACAAGCGCCACACAAGCGGCTTTCTCTTGGCCGATGAAAAAGCTAACGCCCTTCGCATTGGCGACGAGCCGATGCAATACCACCTTGCTTTCCCCGATGTAGCGGTGAGCGTAGCTGAGGAGCGCATGACTGGCATTCCCGCCCTGTTGCAACGCCGCCCGGAAATTGAGGCCGTGATTCTGGACGATGCCTTTCAGCACCGTAGCGTGAAGCCGGGCCGCGCTGTGCTGATTACCGACTACGCAAAGCCTTTCTACACCGATTATATCCTGCCTCTCGGAACCCTGCGCGAAAGCCGCAAGGCCGCCCGCCGCGCGCACATTATCATCATCTCTAAATGCCCGCCCACGCTGACGGAAGCAGAAGCCAATGCCATTCGCACGCGCATCCACCCCACGCCGGAGCAACAGGTTTTTTTCTCGGCCATTGAGTATGGTGAAGCTTATGATTTGTTGAGCCGCGCGCGCCTTTCGCTGGTGGGAAAAAGCGTGCTGCTTGTGGCCGGCATTGCGAAGCCCGGCCCGCTCGTGACCCATGCGCAACAGGTGGCTGCGCAAACCCATCTCCTTTCTTACCCCGACCACCACTATTTTCTTTCCAAAGACCTTGACGAAATAGAAAGCACCCTGCGCGATTGGTCGGCGCCGGAGAAGATTATTCTCACGACCGAAAAGGACGCGGCCCGCCTGTTGCTTCACCGGGAGCGGCTTCAAAAAGACGGCTGGCAGGTGGCGGTGCTGCCTATCCGCGTGCGATTTCTGTTAGAAGGAGAGGCGGCTTTTGACGAGGCGATTCTCTCTTATGTGGAAGCGGAAGTAGCGGAAAATCGCGCGTTCTTTGGTGTGCCGGAAGTAGAAACGCCACCGCAGTATTATCCATAAAAATTTCTCGCAGAGGCGCAACCACGCAGCGATTCCGGCAAGCGGCACGTTCTTTTTCTTCATTACGCGCAAGTCACATTTCCCTTCTAATTTTCCCGTCCTTTCCTTCTCTCTACTCCAATCATGCTTCATGAAACATGAAACATGACCTATGAAACATCCCTTATGCCCGGCAGAAATCATTCCAAAAAAGAAAAACACAGCGGCGGCAAGAAAAGCGGCTCCGCTTCTTCCTCCCATTCCTTCAACACCTACAAAGGCAAGCTGGAAATCACGCGTAGCGGCATGGGCTTCGTGGCCATAGAAGGCAAAGACCGCGACGTGCTTGTTTATCGCGAGAATTTCCACAGCGCCATGAGCGGCGACGAAGTGGTGGTAGCCATTACCAAAGTGGGCAAAAGCGGACGGCAGGAAGGCACGATTAAAGAGGTTACGCGCCGCAAGCAAAACGAGTTTAGCGGACGGATAGAGGTGAAGGAACACTTCGCCTTTTTCATCGCCGATGCGGCGGAAATGAGTGTGGATATCTACGTGCCGCTCCACCTGCTGAACAGCGCGGTGGACGGCGACCGGGTGGTGGTGAAAGTGGTGGACTGGGCGGAGAAAAAGAAGAATCCGGTGGGCGAAGTGGTACGCGTAACCACGGGCGAATCGCTGAACGAGCGGGCGATGCAGGGCATCCTGATGGAAGCCGGATTTCCGCTTTCTTTCCCTGATGAAGTGGTGGAAGAAGCGGCCCGATACACTGACTATATTGATGCGAAAGAACTGCGCAAACGCCGTGATTTCAGGGAAGTACTGACGCTGACGATTGACCCGGTGGATGCAAAGGATTTTGACGATGCGCTGTCGTTTGTGGCGCACAAAGACGGGACGTTTGAGATAGGCATCCACATTGCAGATGTGGCGCATTTCATTGAAGCCGATTCCGCGCTGGACAAGGAAGCATATAACCGAGCGACGTCTGTGTATCTCCCCGACCGCGTGCTGCCGATGCTGCCGGAGCATTTGAGCAACGGCCTGTGCTCCCTGCGTCCCGACGAAGACAAATACGCCTTCTCCGCCGTCTTCCAAATGGACAAGAAAGGAAAGGTAAAAAGTTACTGGCTGGGCCGCACGGTGATTCGCAGTGCGCGGCGTTTTTCCTATGAAGAAGTGCAGGAAATTCTGGAAGGCGCGAGTGGTGACCACGAGGACGTTTTGCGCACGCTGAACAGCATCGGCCAAAGCCTGCGCGGGGAACGCTTTAAGAAAGGTGCGATTAATTTCTCTTCGCAGGAAGTGCGCTTTGTGCTGGATGAAATGGCGCGCCCGATTGACGTGGTGGTGAAGGAAAGCAAGGAAGCTCACCAACTGATTGAGGAGTTTATGTTGCTGGCAAACCGCACGGTGGCGAAACACGTGGGCGACGTGGTGTACAAGGAAAAAACCTTGCCTTTCCCTTACCGCGTCCACGACCAGCCCGACGAGGCGAAGCTGAGTGTTTATGCCGCTTTTACGGCGCGCTACGGTTATAAGTTTGACCTCGGTACGCCTGCGGGCATTGCCAAATCCTTTAACCAGATGCTGAAGCTGGCGGAAGGGAAACCGGAACAACACGTACTGGAAAGCCTCGGCATCCGCACGATGGCGAAGGCCGTTTATACGACAGAAAACATCGGCCACTACGGGCTGGGCTTTGAGCATTACTGCCACTTCACCTCGCCCATTCGCCGCTACCCCGACGTATTAGTGCACCGCATCTTGGCGGAGGTTTTGGAAGGAAACCCCATTCCCATTAAAGGATTGGAACAGAAAAGCCGCCATTGCTCTGATCGTGAGCGCGCCGCCATGCAGGCCGAGCGCGACGCCAACAAGTATAAGCAGGTAGAGTTTATGCGCCAGTTTATGGGCGAGGAATTTGACGCCGTAGTGAGCGGCGTATCGGCTTTTGGTTTTTGGGCCGAGACGGTGGCGCACAAATGCGAAGGGATGGTAGGCATTCAGGAGCTGGCCGGGATTGACCAGTTTGAGCTTCCAGAAGGCGAATACGCACTCGTAGGCCGCCACACGCGCATGACCTTCCGCGTGGGCGACAAAGTGCGCGTGAAGGTGCTGGCCGCAAGCCTGGAAAAGCGCACGATAGACTATGGATTAGTGGCCGTGGTGCAGGAGGAAAAGCCGCGTGAGGAGAAGAAGGCGAAGGGTAGGAAGAAGGGGGCATAGAGACGCGATTCATCGCGTCTGTGTTGCGAATGTTTTTCATTAAAAAGACCTATTGCAGGAGACGCGATAAATCGCGTCTCTACCGTAGAATTACCTTCGCATCCGATGCAGTCTTTTGCCACCCTCGTTGCCGATTTTGAAAAGCGTCTTTCGCTTCCCCAACTGACGACGGCACAGCCCCAAAGCCTTTATGAGCCCATCCGGTATTTCCTTTCCATTGGCGGCAAGCGGGTAAGGCCGGTGCTGTGTCTGATGGCGGCGGAGCTGTTTGGGACGCTGACGGAAGATGCGTGGCGTGCGGCACTGGCGGTAGAGCTTTTTCACAACTTCACCCTTGCACATGACGATATTATGGATGCCTCTCCGTTGCGCCGGGGACAGGCGACAATGCACGAGAAGTATAACCTCACAACGGGGATTCTTAGCGGCGATGCGCTGTGCATTCTGGCTTACGAGCAATTGAGCGAAGTAAAAGTGCCGTTGCAACCACTATTACGCGTGTTTAATCAGACGGCCTTGGAAGTGTGTGAAGGCCAGCAGTTGGATATGGACTTTGAGCATCGAAATGATGTGGCGGTAGCGGACTATATAGAGATGATCCGGCTGAAGACATCGGTGTTACTGGGCTGCGCGTTGAAGCTCGGCGCGCTCATCGGCGGCGCTTCCATGCACTCTGCAGATAAACTCTATCAGTTTGGGCAGGCACTCGGCATTGCCTTCCAACTTCAGGATGATTACTTAGATGCTTTTGGCGACGGCGCGGTTACAGGCAAACAGCCGGGCGGCGATATCCGCAGTGGTAAAAAAACCTTCCTCCACCTGACGGCGATGGAGCGGGCAAAGGAGGAATACGCGACAGTGTACGCGGAAGAATCTTCCCCGGAAAAAGTAACTTCTGTGCTACGCATTTTTGAAGACTCCGGTGCGAAAGCGGCATGTCGGGAGCAGGTAGAAATCTATTCCGCAAAAGCCGCGCAGGCGCTGGAAGAAGTGGCAGTGATGGGCACACGAAAAGAGATGTTACGAGAGTTGACGGGCTACTTGCTGAACCGGAATTTTTAGGAAATCTGCCTTGCGGAAACAAGGATGTTCTCCAAACAAAAAACGGGCTTTGTTCTTAAAAACAAAGCCCGTTTTTTAAAAGCATTTTCGCCTTCTAATTCTCATTCGGCAGCAGCGAGTATTTCTTGCCGTACTCCATCATCTGCTCAAAGAAGGATTCTGGGTACTCCACCTTCACGTCGGTAATCTTCCCACCCGATTTGACGGCCACCAGGCGCGGCTGAATAAACCCGCGATACGGCTTCTGATTCAGCTTCGCATAGCGTTGCAAAACTTCCTCGTGAATAGCTCTATCCACCTTCACACCATAGTTTTCCACCAGTGCTTTTCCGGCTTCAAAATCGCCCTCACTTTTGATGCGTTGTAGCTCGCGCAGAAGCTGACCGAAGAGGGTGCGCAGTTTGTTGTAATCGTTGATGCGGACATAGGTTTTGCCGTCGCGCTGCACCAGTTCCACCACCTTATCCTTCTTCCCTTTTTCGAAAGCCCAACCCGCGTTTAGTTGGCGGTTGCGCATGTGGGCCTCCTCAATATTGTCGCCCAGTTTCAGGCGCGTGAGTTGCGTCATCAGGCCATTCATCATGTAGCTGTCGTATTCCGCCTTCCCTACTTCCACAGACGGCGCAACGCCAATCTGCACCAGTTTTGGGTCCAGCGCGTAATACAATCCTACAAGGTCGGCGCGGGCTTCTTCCAACGTGCTTGCGTAGTTTTTCAGCGTTTTTTCCGGTACGTCCACGCCGGGATTTATCTGCCCCGAAGCGTGACCGATACACTCGTGCATATCGGTGTGCAGGTCAGAGGCCAGCGCACCGTATTTTTTTGCGCGGTCAATAGCGGCTTTGTCGTAGGCAAACTCTTCCAACATGCCGCTGTTGGCCGAGGCCACGTTGTAGGAGTAGATGATGTTGGAAAGGGAAACTGATTTAGAGCCGTGGTCTTTCCGAATCCAGTCGGCGTTGGGCAGGTTCACGCCAATGGGCGTGCTTGGCGCTGCGTCGCCGCTTTCCACAATTACGGTGATAGCCTTTGCGGTGATACCTTTTACCGATTTCTTTTTGTGTGCCGGCATCAGCGGACTGTTGTCTTCAAACCACTGCGCTTCTTTGGCGATGGCGGAGATGCGCTTCGTCGCTTCCAGATCTTTCAGGCTTACCACACTTTCATAAGAGCCTTTCTTCCCGATAGGATCCATATAGACTTCAATAAAACCATTCACCACATCAATGCGCGAAGCTGTGTCTGCTGCCCACGCAATGCTGTACTCGTCGAAGATGGCGAGATTGCCGCTTTCGTAAAACTGAATCAACTTTTCCAGCGCCTTGCGTTGCTGTGCGTTTTCCGCCACCGGAACGGCTTTTTGCAGCCACATAATGATGTGGTCAATCGCCGCGCCGTACATACCGCCGCTCCGCCACAGGCGCTCCGTTACTTTTCCGTTTTCCTTCGTCACCTTGCTGTTCAACCCCCAAGAAGGCGCGTCACCTGTGCTGTTGAACTGACTGTAAAAAGTTTCTACTTCTGCCTGCGTAACGCCTTCATAAAAGTTCACCGAAGAGGCTTGAATATTGTCAATATCCGGGCGCAAATCCACGAGTTTCGGCTCCACATTCGGGTCATAAATAACAGGTCGAATGCGATTCCAGAATTGCTTTATCGTCTCGCCGCGATAAGCAAAAGGAAGGGCTTCAAAATCGCTTCTTTTTACCAGCCTTTCGAAAGCATCCTCCTCCAAAGCAGGGAAAAATTTCTCGTTGCCGTAATGGTGGTGCGTTCCGTGGGAGAACATCACACGGCCAAAATAGTCTTGGAAATCCGTCCAGTTCTGGTCGTCGCGCGGGCCGTCGTACGTGTTGTAAATCGCTTCCAGCGTGCGGCGCAACGTAAGGCCGTATTTGCTTTTCTGGTCCCAGATAATATCGCGGCCACAGAGGGCAGCTTCGTAGAGGTAATAGGCAAGTTCCTTTTGCTTCGGCGTAAGGGTTTCAAAGCCCGGAACCTGATAGCGCAACACCTGCAAATCCCCGAAGGCTTCCGCCATGACGTTGAAATTGGAAGCCACAACGGGTTTTTCGGGAGCAGGTGTCTGAGCGGTTACAGGTAGTGGTTTAGGAGCCGTTTTTTTCTTGGTTTGAGCCATAACAGGTTGGGTGGAGAGCGCGGCAGCCGTTATGAAAAATAAGGTCGCAGCGGTGCGTCGTTTTGGAAGCATAAAAATTTAGGGCAGGAGAATGGGAACTAAAGATAAAGCCACACCGGAGAATGGTTGCAGACGCTAAGAGGATTTACTGTTTTTAGGGAGATAAAAAACCAGATGCGCGCCATAGAGAACGTGTCTTTTGGCGTCCGAAGAACACGCCTCTTTTGTCTTTCATCTATTGTCTTTTGCCGCCTGAAAAACCTTGCCAGCTACTTTGTATTGCACAGTACCATTTCTCGCCATTATCTTTGCGTCGTCAAGTTCTAGCCTATGCCACCCAAAGTTGATACCGACAATATGCAGGCGCAGATGCGCAAGGGCATCCACGAGTTCTGCATCCTTTCTATCCTGCGGCGTGAAGAGGCTTACCCAGCCGAAATCGTAGAGCAAATGCGCGAGGCGGATTTGATTGTGTTGGAAGGCACGCTTTACCCGCTTCTGACGCGGCTCAAGAAAGCAGGTGTTCTATCCTATCGCTGGGTGGAGAGCACCGGTGGGCCGCCCCGGAAATACTTCTCCCTTACTAAAACAGGCGAGCGACACTATCAGGAAATGCGCTCCCAATGGCAGGCACTCTCCGATGCCGTAAACCGGCTTATCGCTCCTTAATTCCAGTTCTCTCCCACCTAGTTTTTTCAAATTTTCCGCACCATGGAAAAGATTATCAACATCCGGCTTGCCGGGCAAATTGTGCCGATTGAAGAATCGGCCTACAACCAGCTTAAAACATACCTCGACGGTCTGCGCACCTATCTCCATACACAAGAAGGCGGCGATGAAGTATTCTCCGATATTGAGAGTCGCGTAGCGGAGTTACTGATGGCACAGATTCGTAGCGGTTCACCGGCCATCCATGCGCAACATGTGGCGGCAGTGGAGAAACAGTTGGGAAGTGTAGAAGATTTCCGGGCTGCAGAGCATGGCGAAAGCATCCGGGAGGAAGTGGAACAAGACCGCAGAGACGCGCCTGCACGACGCCGTTTTACCCGCGATGCCAACGACAAGATTGGGGGCGGTGTTTGTGCCGGACTGGCGGCCTATTTCAACGTGGATCCCGCACTCATACGCATCATCTTTGGCGTACTGGGATTGGCCGGTTGGGGAACCGGCATTCTGCTGTATGTGTTTCTCTGGTTCGCCGTGCCGCAGTCGGCGCAGCATCCTTACCACGGACGGCGGCTTTATCGCAGCAACGAAGACCGCTGGATTGGGGGCGTCTGCGGCGGACTGGCTACGTACTTTGACCGCGAGCCGTGGTTTTTCCGGCTGGTGCTGGCCATTCCGCTGCTCTTCGGCGCGGGTTTTCTGCGGAAGTTCGACTTTCTGCTCTACGACTTCACTTTTGTTGTCGGCTCCTTATCCTCGGCGGCGGTGCTTATCTACATCCTCTTGTGGATTGCTTTGCCCATGGCCTACACTGATTTTCAGAAGATGGAATTGCGGGGCGAGAATATAGACCTCCACACCATCCGCAACAATGTCTTCAGCGACCTTAAAAACCGTTCGCAAAGCTTTGCGCAGGAAGCCCGCGAAGCCGCAGAGCGACTTAGCGGCCCGGCCCGCACGGTTTTCTCCCCCCGCCCCCGCAGAACGCGTCCTTTTCTGAAACGGGTGCTGCGCTTCATTTTTTTCGCCATCACCACCTTCGTTGCGGTGCTGCTTTTCGTGCTACTCATCGGCTATTTCTTTGGCGACTTTTCCAAGATGGCCAACTTCTATCTTTTCGAGACGCCGAAGCAGAAAATACTGGGCTTTTCCACGGCGGTTCTGTTGTTGGGAATGCCGCTTATGTCGGCACTCACTACGCTCCTGAGCGGCACCACACCCATACCGGCAGGCGTCCGGCTGGCACAACGCACCTTCAACATTCTCTGGTTCTGTGGATTTCTCAGCCTTCTGGGACTTATTGCGCTGCTGGGCCGCAGCTTCCAGAGCGGTGGTGCGATTCGTGAGGTGCTGCCCGTGCAGGTGGCCGATTCTAACGCATTATTGGTGCAAACGGTGGGCAGGCCGGTGCGCTACCGGAATACCATTTCCGGTCTTCAGGGTTCCATTCAGGGGTTTGATATTGACGAGGACTCGCTACGGCTGGCATGGACGTCACTTCGGGTAACGCCTTCGCCTGATAGCCTGTATCATGCAGTGATTGTTCGCAGCAGCCGGGGACCAAGCCGGGAAGATGCGTTTCGGCGTGCAACGAGCATTTTCTATCCTGCATCAAAAGGAGCGCAGCAGGCCAATGTGTTGCGTCTTCCGGCGGGCTACGTCGTTCCGCAAAACGATTATTTCCGGGGACAGCAGGTAGCAGTGGAATTGCAGGTTCCTGTGGGGCGCACCGTGCGCTTTGACCGCTCCTTGCAAAACACGCTTCCCGACAACGCCTTCCTGAACACGGAGATGCGCTATTCCAACGGACATTTGCGCTACCGCGAACGCCGGCAAATACTGCCTCAAACGTCTGTTACGTACCGGATGGAAACAGATGGCATATTGCACCGCGCCGATAGAACGCCGGGAGAAATTTCGCTGCCCGGCGTACAGCCAGATGACGAGGAGCAGGAGGAGAGCGAAGATTAGGAAAACGTCCCTCGCTGCTACTCTTAACCTTTTACTTTTGGAAAAGGCTTTTCCCTTTCTCCAAAAAAATGAAATCCGGCTTCGCTGTTCTTTCTTTCTTCCTGCTGCTTTGCATTCCTGCTTTCGCGCAGCCACAGCGCACCAAAACTGTTTCCCGCGCGCAGTTGGACACTATCCTTTCCCACACGCTCGACGCACAAAATATCTGCGACCTGGTGAAGTATCCCTCCGGCCTCTATCCCGGCACGGCAGACCGCCTTGTGCCTGCTGAAAGCTTTACAAGACAAGAGCCGCCCTGCTCCATAGCTGCCCGCTGGAATGACGACATCCGCACCGGGCGCACCTGGCAGCGATACCAGAAAATGCTTCTTCAAATAGCCCGTTTGAAGCCTGCCATGCTGATAGACGCGGCTACGATGTGGGGCACCTGGGAAATGACGGAACATCTGCATCGCTGCCGTTACCTGGTGGCGGATCTGAAAAAGATTTCCCCGGAGATGGTGGTGATGGCTACGCCCAACGAATGGGTGAATGAGGGCATCGTGCGCTGGCGAAATATCCCGCAGTATGTGTGGGACGCTTTTGGGCTTCCCAACCAAAACCGCCCCTTCGACTGCAACAAAATGCGCGACGACATGACGGAAGAGCTGCGTAACAACGGATTTGCGGCGCAGATGAAGCATCTGGAATCGCAGATGTACTACTACTGGCTTTCTACCATGTACATCGCCATGGGCTGCGAGGCCATCAGCTTTTCGGCCACCTCGGCCAATGGTTCTCTTGACGGGCTACCTGCCGAGTGGACGCGCTTGGTACATCTTGTTCGCCGCTATGCAGATACCTGCCCGCAGGTGCGCTTTGTGCTGGTAACAGGCCACAGCGCCACAGGCTTTTCCGACACGAGTGGCCGCTTGCTTTACGACTTTCATATAGAACCGCTACGCCCTACGGAAGATCCCAAAAACAAGGTTTATCCGCCCGGTCCCAATGGCGGTGCCTGTGTAGTAGATGCCGTAAAAAGCTGTCCTACGATTTATGGTAACGGCCTCGGCGGCATCAACCCGAACGGCTGGTTTTGCGAGCGCAATCCGGGGCTGGTTTTTTTCGATAATTATCAGTGGGCCAATGAAGATGATCCTGCATCAGAAGTTCATTTCTTCGGGCAGCCGCATAAAGTAGCGCGCCGACAGCAATGGAACTGTTGGTCCCCTTATTTCCTGGATGAAATCTCGTGGTTTGCACTGCAAACAAAAGCTTACCGGGATTCTTTCTTGCGCTATGCCGACGCGCGGGTACGTGCGCTGGACCCAGCGTTGTACTTTGCTCCACCTATTAAGCGAACAGTAGCTGCCGGTTTGAATAAATACAGAGAATATACCTGTGATGGGGGCGACCACTACTGGAATAAAGGCTGGTGGCCGGCGGATTATTTTGCTCTTGACCCGGACGAAGAAGGATTGTTCCAGGAACCGCCGCGCGTGGGCAATTATTTCTTCGCTCCGCCCGACCGTACACGCCTGCCGCTCTATGGTGGTTATGGACAGGAAAAGGTGATAAAGGAAATTCTGGAAAGGCGATAGTATTTTTTATTAATTATATCTCGTTAATGGAGCTATCCTTTACCGCAGCCGCCGCACGCCCAGATACAAGCTGTTCAGCACCAACACCACATCCGAAAGCGCCATCACGCCTGCGCCCCAGGTAGGGCTTAAATATCCTGCTGCCGCCACCGGAATGGCAATGACGTTATAGAGGAAAGCCCAGAAAAGATTGCTCTTAATCGTGCGCTCCGTATAGATGCCCAGCCGCAGTGCTTTCGGCAACACGCTAAAGCGATTTGCGGAAAGAATCATCTGCGCCGACTGCACCGCTATCTGCGAGGCTTCGCTGAGAGAAATGCCCACTGTGGCGCGCGCCAGTGAAGGCGCATCGTTGATGCCATCGCCCACCATCGCCACGCCGCCGCCCTGCAACAGACGATCCAACACAGCCGCTTTGCCTTCGGGCGTTTGGCCGGCATATACCTCCTTAATGCCCACCTGCTGGGCCACAGCTTCTGCTTTTTCCTGCCGGTCGCCGGAAAGCAAAACGGTGTGATAACCTTGTTCCTGCAACACGCGCAATGCCTCTGCCGCATCGGGCCGCAACTCATCTTCCAAACGCAACGCGCCGCGAAAAACACCGTTTTCCGAGAGATATAAATCAGCGTCCTCCGGCCCCTTTCCCGCAGCAGCCCAGCTCCGCTTTCCCAATTTCCAGACGTCTCCTCCTAGACGCGCTTCCATCCCAAAACCTTTCTGTTCCGCTATCTCTGTAAAGGGGATTTCTGCCGTGCTTTTCCACTGCGCTAACACGGATTTCGCTATCGGATGGGCGGAGTATTTTTCCAGATTCACGACCAGGTTGCGGAGCGTTTCTTCTTCTATTCCTGCTGCCTCAAAAGCCGCAATACGCAGGTTGCCGGTAGTGAGCGTTCCGGTTTTGTCAAAGACGATGGTTTTGATGGTTTTGATGCGCTCCAGCACGTCGCCGCCTTTCACCAGAATGCCCATACGGGCCGCGCGGCCCAGACCCACAGCAATGGCAGCAGGCGTGGCAATGCCCATCGCGCACGGACAGGAAATTACCAGCACGGCAATAGCGCGCGACATGCTTTCTCCAAAAGGATGATGAAGGAGAAAGAGATTGAGGAGCAGCGTGAGAAGCGAAATCCCTAGCACTGCCGGAACAAAAACGGCAGCGATTCTATCAGCCAGCTTTTGCAATGGCGGCTTGGAAGCCTGTGCCTGTCGCACCAGCTCCACTATGCGGGAAAGCACACTGTTTTTGCCCACCTCTGTAGTTCGCACCAGCGCCGAGCCGCTCACCACCAATGTACCGCCCGTAACAGCTTCTTCCCTTTCACGTTGCGCCGGAAGGGCTTCGCCGGTAATCATTTTTTCGTCCACCTGCAACGCCCCTTCTGCTATCACACCATCCACCGGAATGGCTTCGCCTTCGGCCACGCGCACCAGGTCGCCCACGCGCAGGTATTTGGTTTCCACTTCCATCACCGACTCGCGCCCCAGGCTGTCGCGCTGCACCAGCCGGGCGGTTTGCGGTTGCAGCTTTGTGAGCGCGTCAATGCTTCGGTTGGTGGCCTGCGCCGTACGATGTTCCAGCCAGTTGCCACCGATCACGAGCGTGATAATGGAAGCCGCCGTCTCGAAGAACATAAAATCGTGTCCATGCCCAAAAAGGCTGCGCAGGGAGTAGCCGTAAGCCGCCGTTGCACCCAGTAAAATCAGCACGTTCATATTGGGGGCGCCGTTGCGCAAAGACTGGATACTGCTTCGTCCGAATACCTTCCAGCCTATCAGGAAAACGGGCGTGGAAAGCGCCAGTTGAAACCAGACATTGTGAAGCAGCAGCCAAGAAAGCACCATGTGCGCCAACAGCGGAACCGTGAGCGCCACGCAGAAAGGCAGGAGTTTATCAGCGAGGTTTCCACCGTGGTCGTGATGATGTTCGGCGTGGTTTTCCGGGTGTGTACCGTCGTTTGGGCGGATGCTTTTATAGCCCAGATTGTCAATGGCATCGTACACCGGCGCAAGCGGTGTTTCCGCTATGGTTTCAAAGCGCACCTCCCCGCTTGCGTGGTTTACGGAGACGTTGGCGAGACCCTGGTTTTGCAGTGTTTTGCGGATGGTCTGGGCGCAGGAGGCGCAGGTCATACCTTGTACTTCAAGGGTGTGTGATTGATTCATAAGGGGAAGACCGCTTTCTTTAGGCAAGAGCCGGGAAATAAGTTCGGCGGCGTCTTTTGTTTCTTTGCACAAATGAAGCCACAGGTCCTACAAATTTCCTTTGATCTGGCAGCACTGCCAAACGCAGTGCTTCAATTCCGGCAATGGGCAGATAGCGTTTTGGTTTGTACGTTTTCCGGCGATTTGGGCGCGGGCAAAACCACTTTCATCCGGGAATGGTGTCGGCAAATAGGCGTAGAAGATTCGGTGAGCAGTCCTACATTTTCGCTGGTGAATGAATATCGTACTGCGGACGGGCAGCCTGTTTACCACATGGATTTCTACCGGCTGCGCGACGCGGCGGAAGGCTACGAAGCGGGCCTTGACGAGTTGCTGACAGAATCCGGCGCGCGCGTATTTGTGGAGTGGCCCAGCCGTGCGGAGGAATTCCTTCCTGCGACAAGAACTGACCTAGAAATCACGGCCACAGAGGACGGCACGCGCCTGCTACGAGCTACCCGCCGGACACCGTAGTAGCCACACCGGGAATCATTTTTTTACGCCACGCCGTAGCTTACCTCTTCTTACATACCCCGCCCCTCACTTGCTATGGATCTCATCAGCGCCCTTGTCAGCGGATTGTCGCTGGGCCTGTTCATGGCCATCTCGGTGGGGCCGACGCTTTTTGCTATTATCCGCTATAGCCTGAGTCACAGCTACAAAACCGGACTGGCTTTCGTCCTCGGCGTTTCCCTCAGCGATATTCTGTACGTAACGGTTGCCAACATAGCCGCGCCGTGGTTAGAGACGTTGCATCATTTTGAGAAGTGGTTGGCTTATGGCGGGGGCGCTTTGCTTCTGATGTTTGGCGGAATGGGCCTTCTGAAAAAGCACAAACCTAGGCGACCCCGGAAGGAAATCCCCATTATCAGCGGCAGCCATTACGCCCGCATTTTTGGCTCCGGCTTCCTGATAAACACCATCAATCCAGGCGTGGTTCTCAACTGGGTAGGCGCAGCCACTTTCGTTGCCAACCGCGAAGTGGGATTCCGGATTTTGTTTTTCAGTTCCTGCCTGTTGCTGGTGCTGGGTATTGATTTTCTCAAGGTCTTTGCTGCCGACAGCATTCGCCGGAAATTGACATTGCGCCGCATTCTGTACCTGCAAAAAGGGAGTGCGCTGATACTTTTCGGCTTTGGATTGTTTCTGGTGCTGGCCGCGACGTTTGGGTGGGGAGGATTGTGAGCGTTTACGCTCGCAGAGGCACAGAGAAACCAATTTTTTCCTCTGCGTCTTTGCGCCTCTGCGAGAAAAGAAGAAATAATCTCTTACCGCAGAATCCCATACTGCCGCCGCCCGGCGCGCCATGAAGGCAACACGCCCGCCAGCAATCCGAGGCCCAGGGCAGTGAGGAAAACCACTCCGATATCGCCCACTCGCAACGCCACCGGATAGGCATCTATCAGGAATCCACCGTCCATTTTTATCCAGCCAAAACGCTGCTGACCAAGGCAGAGCAGTACGCCCAAAACAATCCCCACGCCGCCACCGAGAAGACTCCAGAAAACGCTTTCCAACAGGAAAATGCCGCGCACCGTTTTTGCTTCTGCGCCCATCGCCTGCAGAATTGCCGTGTCTTTTTCTTTCTCCAGAATCAGCATGGAAAGCGCACCGACGAGGTTGAAAGAAGCGATGAGCAACACGAGCAGCAGGATGAGGTACATCGTCCATTTCTCCGCCGCCATGATGCTGTAGAAAGTGGCGTTTTGCTGCCTCCGGGTTTCTACGACAAAATCTTTTCCCAACGCCGTCCGCAAAGTGTTTGCCGTCTGTTTTTCCGTACCGGGCCGGAGCTGCATTTCTATCTGCGAAAGGCTTTTTCCCGCACTCAGGAGCGCCTGTACTGTAGATAGTGGAGCAAGAATATTAGTGCTCGTCAAAATCGTTTTCTACCGCAAAGATTCCGGCGGGTTGCAGCGTCTCCTGGCGGAAGGCTTCGGCGGGGTCGGGCAAGTCGCCTACGGGCGCTTCAGCATTGGGCGCATAAAGATGAAGCTGGCTGAAAACATTGCCTGAAGAAATGCCGAGACGCGAGGCAAGCCCAATGCCTACGAGTGACGTCGGCACGCCGTGAATGTCGGAGACTGTATCGCTGCCGTAGCGGATGTATCCCTTCAACGGAGCCACCCGGAAATAGCCTTCTCCTACGCCGCGCACGGTTGCCACCGTAGCCTCGCCTTCCCCGGCAGCCAGCATCCGGTCTTCCAAAACGGGAGCGGCGGTGAGGATGTTTTTATTGCTGCGCAACAACTGCCACTGCGCAGGCGAAAATTCAAAAGTTTTTCCGGCGGCGGGGCGGATGCGCAGGTCGGTGTAGAAGGCGGTGTAGAAGTGGTCAATGACTTCGTTGAAGCCGTTGAAAACCGAGAACAAAATAAGCAGCGCGCCGCAACCCACAGCAATAGCGGCCATGCTGATGCGTGAAAGAATGGGAACGGCATTGGCCGAGCCTTTTCCCCACAAATAGCGCCCGGCAATGCGTGCGGAAAGCCAACCGTTCATGCCTTGTCTTCTGTATTTTTTTCTGCTTACACACGCCCGGCGCTACCGCACCGGGTACTGACCACAACGCGGGATGCACGGTACCCGGTGCGGTAGTGCCGGGCGTGTGCAAAAGATGTTTGGAAGGTAGTCTTTGAAAACACCTACAATTCTGTATCCTTATCGCCACCCTCGCGGTCTTCACGCTCTTTGCGTATCTGGTCGAAAAGGGATTCCATTTTAAAAGAACGCTCCAGCGAATCGTCTATAAAAAAGGAAAGTTCCGGCACACGGCGCAATTGGTTTTTCACCCGACGCCCCAGTTGGTTGCGCAGTTCGGGCGTGCGATCGCGGATGTCTTTGAGCAGTTCGTCGGGCTTTTGGGTTTGGAAAAAAGACAACTGTACCCGCGCTTCCATCAGATCGGGCGTGATGCTGACCCCGGCAATGGATACCATCCCGCCATTAATCATCGTGAGGCCTTCCCGCAAAAAAATATCGCTCAACTCTTCCTGAACCAACTGGCCTACCTGTTTTTGTCGTTTTGTTTCTTCCATGATTTCTGTTTTCCTTTTGGGGAAAAAATTCGTGCTCATAATCCTCCGCTTTTTGCGCGGCGCAAGGGCGCTAAAGGTACGGGCAACAGCGAAGGTTAGCCGGATGCCTTACCTTCGGGCATTCCATTTTTCCATTTTTCATTCCTCCATGAAAGCACTTCGTCTGACGCTTCTGGTTTTTGCCTCCCTGCTGTGGGCTTCCTGCGAGAAAGAGCTTGGGCCGGTCATCAATTTCACACCGCCTCTAGTGGATTCCGGCGCCGCTAAACTTATAGACACCACCTACGAAGCGGCTGTGGAAACTGCTACGCCGAAGCGGGTGCTGATTGAAGAATTTACGGGTGTAACCTGCACCAACTGTCCATCGGGCCACCAGAAAATCAAAGGCATGATAGACGCAAACCCCGGACGGATATCGGCTATCGGATATCAGGTGTTCAACATCGCGCAGGCAAACCCGTCACCCGAAACACGCACCGACAACCGCAGTCAGAAAGCTACCGACCTCGGCAGCAGTTTTGGTGGGATTGTGTTTCTTCCCTCGGCTACGTTTAGTCGTACATCAATGACGCCGCAGGCCAACGACCTTTTACAGGCAACACCTGTCTGGGCCTCTATGCTCACTAACCGCCTGGCTGAACCGGCACCGCTTAACATGACGATGACTACAAAATACGTGGACAGCAGCCGGGAATTGACGGTGACCGTGCGAATGGCTTACACGGCGGAAGTGACCACCAAACACCGCCTGACGCTGGCACTTACGGAAGACAGTCTGATAGATGCGCAGGAAGAGGTGATTGGCTCTGATATTATTACGCATCACGATTACGTTCACGAGCATGTCTTCCGGGATTTTCTGACACTCACCACGGGCGACAATGTGCTGGATTCTATTGCTACCAAGCGGCCCGGACGGGTGTATGAGCGCGCTTACAGAATAAAGCTTAACAGCGCATGGAACGAAAAGAACTGCGTGGTGATTGGATTTATTCATAACGAAGACGGCACGCAAAAAGCGGTTTTACAGGTAACTGAAAAAGCGGTGAAGCCATGATAGAAAACGCAAAGAAATTTTGGTTGCCCCTGTTTGGACTTTGCCTTTTCGCCGGCTGTAAACCAGCCAACACGGAAGACGTTGCCCATACGCAGGACACCGTGACTGCCGCGCCTGCGATTCCTGCATCAGCACTTTCCTTCAATGCTGATACGGCATATAACTATGTAGCCCGGCAGGTGGCTTTTGGGCCGCGCACGCCCGGCAGCAAGGCACAGAAAGATTGTGCAGCGTGGATGGAAGCTTTATTGCGGCAGACCTGCGACACAGTGGTGGTGCAGAATGTTTCGGTAAAAGGCGGGGATAACAAGATGCTTCCCTGCATCAACTTGGTGGGCATTTTCCACCCCCAAGCGAAGCGCCGCTACCTGCTGCTGGCCCACTGGGACAGCCGCCTGTGGGCCGATATGGACACGAAAGACAAAGACAAACCCATTGACGCAGCCGACGATGGCGGAAGCGGCGTGGGCGTTCTGCTGGAAATTGCCCGGCAGTTGAAAGCCTCTCCGCTCCCCGCAGATTTAGGCGTGGATATTCTGCTGGTGGACGTGGAGGATTATGGGAAGAACGAATGGGGTGAGGATTCTTACGGGTTAGGAACACAGTACTGGGCCAAAAATCCACACGTGGCAGGCTACACGGCAGAAGGCGGTATTTTGTTGGACATGGTAGGGGAAGCAGGCGCGCGTTTCCCGATGGAGCAGTCGTCCAGAATGTATGCGCAGGCCTTGCTGGAAAAATTGTGGCAAACGGCCAATGCAGCGGGCTTTTCTTCCTTTTTTTTCTATGAAGAAAGCGCGGGCAGCGTAACCGACGATCACACATTTGTGAACAAAATTGCCGGGGTTCCGACCATCGACATTATTCACTTGACGCGCGCCACGCCAAGCGGATTTCCTCCCCACTGGCACACCCACGGCGACAACATGAGCGTGATAGACCGCGCAACGCTGGGCGCAGTAGGAAATACGTTGCTGGCGTTTCTGCGGCAACCGGCTTCATAAGTCATGGGTCATTCCTGACCTGAACTTTTTGTCTTGATACAGGGCGACCACATAGGGTCGTCCCTACCGGAAACCACCCGGCTTTCTACTTTCTACTAAAGGCTTTCTACTCTTTTGAAATACCGTTCTGCCCTGTTGCTGATTTTGATTGTGCTGCTGATTGACCAGTGGAGCAAGATTTACGTGAAAACCCATTTCTATTACGGCGAGGAAGTGGACTATATCGGCTCGTGGGCACGGCTGCATTTTCTGGAAAATGAAGGCATGGCCTTTGGGCTAAAAATCAGCAACACGCCGGTTGGGAAACTGGTGCTGACCTTGTTCCGGCTGGGCGCGGTGATTTTTGGCTTCAACCTGATCTACCGCTTCGTGAAGAAAGGATACTCTACGGGGCTTATTGCGTGCAGCGCGCTGATTCTGGCCGGGGCGCTCGGCAACCTAATAGACTCCATGTTCTACGGACTTGTTTTCACGGAAAGTTCTTTCCACGTGGCCAAAATGGTTCCTGCCGGACAAGGCTATGGAAAATTCCTGTATGGCCGCGTGGTGGATATGTTTTACTTCCCGATTGTGGACGCAAAACTTCCCGTCGGATTTCCCATTATAGGCGGCAAGCGCATCAGCTTTTTTGAGCCGGTTTTTAACGTGGCCGATGCGGCGATTTCCGTTGGCGTCATCACGCTGCTCCTGTTCCAGAAGCGGTTTATGGGGAAGACATTCCAAAAGGAAGCGAGTATGGCGCGGACAGACGCGCGATAGCTTCCTTTACTTTGGGCGACGGTAGTTTCTTCTTCAATATCCCGTCTTAACCGGATCTGTTTTGAAGTTTTCGAAATAGCGGGGGGATTCCCAAAACATTTAATAACTATCTTCAAAAAAGTAGTGAGCCTCCTTTTGAGAGGTTAATCTCTCTATTTGGAAATTCATACCCTCCTTTAGGATAGTTTTACCTCTGTTTTCGATCGGCTTCCTTCCTTTTTGACAAGAATTGTTTTCCTGAATGTAGGTAAGAGTTGTTAGCATAACTGCGCAGGTGAAAAAGACGATGGCTTTAAAGTTTTGGGGGATTTTATTAAACCTCCTTACCTCGCTGCCCAAGTCTTGGCCAAATCTTCTAACACCGGATTCTCTTTTTCGTCCGCTTCTAAAAACAATGGTGACAGGTCTGATGAAGCGGACATACCTGCCCGGCAAGTCTTTCCGGCAGGCGCCGCTTTTTTACGATGCAAAAAACACCTTCCCATACGCCCCGCTTACCATTACGAGCCCAGGGACAGCTACGACCATTCGCCGGAACCCTCCGCCAGAAATTAATCCCCTAATTATGCTCTCCTTGACTCCCAAATGCAGCCCCAGAAATATACCCGACCGTTTGCGAAACCGCTTTAAGGCTACTTCCTATACATCTGAATACTCCACAAATTTCAACCGCTACTCTTCCAAAAACCCCAAGTCCCGTCCATATGTTTCTTCCGAAAAAAAGGCAGCAGCAAAGGTGATAACCATCGTCGTAGCGGCCACAATGGAAGCGCCTTGCAGCAAGCCAAATTCTGGCTTCAAAGCGGCCAGATAAAGGGTAAAAAGCGGCAGCGTTCCGCGCACCATATTGGGGACCGTCGTGGCCGCCGTAGCGCGCATATTCGTGCCAAAACTTTCCGCCGCAACGGTTACGAAAATCGCCCAGAAACCACAGCCGAAACCCAAAAGCCCGCTAAGCAAATACATATTCTGCGGACTTCCGCCGCGCTGACCCAACCACAGAAAAAGAAAAACAGACGTGAGCGTGTAGAACAGAAAAAGTGCTTTTTTCCGGCTTTTCAAGAGGTTGGAAATCAAGCCGCTGCATACATCTCCCAGCGCGATTCCAATATACGCCCACAATATCGCTTGCGAAGGCTCCACCGGCCCGGAAAGGTGCATTTCTTCGCCGTATTCTTTGGAAAACGTAACCAAAATGCCAATCACAAACCACGTCGGCAAGCCAATCAGGATGCACAGCAAATAGCGCCGCAGCCGGGGCCATTTCGTGAAGAAAAGAAAGAAATTTCCGCGCTGCACCCCACTCTCTTTCACGGCGTGGAACATACCACTTTCAAACACCGAAACGCGCATCAAAAGCAGCAGCAAGCCCGCACCGCCACCAATGAAATAGCAGGTCGTCCAGTGGAATTGTTTGGCAATAAAATACGCTGCTACGGCTCCCGTCAATCCAATGCCCGCGACGAGCGAAGTCGCAATGCCACGCTTTTCTTTGGGCAACAACTCACTTACGAGCGTAACGCCCGCGCCCAGCTCGCCTGCCAGCCCGATTCCGGCAATAAAACGACACCACAAATACTGCGGCGCAGTGGTCACAAAACCATTCGCAATGTTCGCCAGCGAGTAAAGAAGAATAGAGCCGAAAAGCACCGAAAGCCGCCCTTTTTTATCGCCCAGAACGCCCCAGAGAATGCCGCCAATAAGCAGGCCTATCATTTGCCCGTTCAGGATACCCAAACCTTCATCGCGAATCGCCGCATCGCTCAATCCCAATTCCTTCAACGACGGGACGCGCACAATTGCAAAAAGCAAGAGGTCGTAAACGTCCACGAAATAGCCCAGCGCGGCAATAATCACCGGCAGGCTCCACAGACTTTTGGACTTCGCTGCACTTTCCATGTGCGCCCGTTAGGCCTTGTTGTTATTGGGGTCGTCGGTGTGGGGCAACTTCACTTTCAGCCGGTCTTCCAGAATGTCTTCCGATACTTCCAGTACCGGATTTTTCGCCTTCCCAAAAAACATTTTATACAGCACCGGCAGCGTGGTGATAAGGATAATGCCAATCGCAATCGCCTCAATATGGTCTTTCAGCGAATAGCCGAATTTGTCGAGCACCCAGGTTTGCAGAAAAAATCCGCTTATCATCATAGAGCCGACCCACAGCACTGAGCCAACGATGTTGGAAAGCAGAAACGCATTTTTATCCATCTTCACCATACCCGCTACAATCGGCGCAAAAGTGCGGACAATCGGCAGAAATTTGGAAAGAATGACCGTTGCTTTTCCGTACTTGTGGTAGAAGTCTTCTGCGCTTTGCAGGTGCTTCTTTCTAAAGAGCAGCGAATCGGGACGCTGATACAGCTTAGCGCCGTATTTGTTTCCAAACCAGTAGCCCATCTGACTCCCCAAAATGGAAGCCAGCGCCACCAGCATCATTACCACGCTCCAGTGGGAATGGAAAAAAGCGCCAGCCATTTCTTCTGCATAAATACCGGCAGCAAAAAGCAGCGAATCGCCCGGCAGGAAAAAACCGATGAAAAGGCCCGTTTCGGCAAAGACAATCAACAGCAGCATGTAGATGCCGCCGTTGTGAATAATCCACTCAATGAACTGCTGAATAAAGCCCTTTTCCATAACGGCGGCAAATTAGTCCGTTTCGGGCACTTCACTTGTTAAGTCCGCTTTTTCCCAGCGCGTAACGGCGGCGGCGGCAATGGAATTTCCAACCACATTCGTCGCCGAGCGGCCCATGTCCAGCAACGGGTCGATGCCCAAAAGCAAGGCCAATCCGGCTTCAGGAATCTTGAACGTCGCCAGTGTTCCGGCGATTACTACCAGCGACGCACGCGGTACGCCGGCAATGCCTTTGGACGTAAGCAGCAAGACCAAAAGCATGGAAAGTTGCGTGGCCAGCGGCAGGTGGATTCCATAGCTCTGCGCAATGAAAAGCGTGGCGAAAGTCATGTACATCATGGAGCCATCCAGGTTGAAGGAATAGCCCAGCGGCAGGACGAAAGACACGATTTTGGGCGGACAGCCAAAGCGTTCCAGCGCCGTCATGGTTTGCGGAAAAGCAGCTTCGGAAGAGGAGGTAGAAAAGGCCAGAATCGCCGGTTCGCGCACGCGCCGCAGCAGGGTGAAAACGCGCTTTCCAATCACCAGAAATCCAATTCCAATTAGCACCGCCCACAGCAAGGCGAGGCTGAAATAAAACTCGCCGATGAAGAGCGAATAGGTTTTGAGAATAGAAGGGCCCTGCCGCGCAATCACTGCAACCATCGCCCCGAAAACGGCCACCGGCGCGGCGTTCATGATATAGCCGGTCATCTTGAGGATCACGTGCGAAATCGCGTCAAAAGCTTTGATTACCACCGCTCCTTTCTCGCCAATTGCTGCTGTGGCAATCCCGAAAAGCACGGAGAAAACCACGATTTGCAGAATCTCGTTTTTGGCCATGGCCTCTATCACCGAAGCCGGAATAACGTGGAAAAGAAAGTCGCGCAGATTGAGCGCCGTAGCGGCTACGCCCGTTGTTGCATCCGCAGCAGGAAGCGGTAAATGCAGGCGGCTGCCGGGCTGAAAAACATTCACCAGCACCATTCCCAAAAGCAAACTCAACAGCGAAGCGCCCAGAAACCAAAGCAGCGTTTTCCCGCCGATACGCCCCACCGCGCGGATGTCTCCCAGCTTTGCTACACCCACGACAAGCGTAGAAAAAACCAGCGGCGCGACAATCATTTTTATCAGCCGCAGAAACAGTTCGGCGAGCAGCAAAAAGGGCGCAACCTTCTTTTCAATTCGCGTGGAAACTTCCATTGCTTCCGCGTCAATCAGCGCGTGTTGCGCTTTGGTGGAATGGTAGGCTATTGTGGTAGAATCCAGTGCCGCAAGCTTCTGTCCATACAACGCGCTCTTTTCTTTCAGCGTTGTAAACTGCGTATTTTCCGGGGCAAGCCACGTAAGATTCAAGACTGTTCCCAGCCCGATACCTAGCAGCAGCGCAAGGAAAATATAGAACGTGAGGCGGTTTTTTTTCTGTGGAAAAGAAGAATGAGCCATGTCAATTAGAGAATGTGGTTAATGTGGAATGCGCTGTTTTTGAATCATTCTAGGACGCTCCATTATTCATTATTCATTATTCACTAATCATTAGTTGTAGCCGTATTCCCGCAAATACGTTTCATTGTCCCGCCATTTCGGGCGCACTTTTACGAACAGTTCCAGATGCACTTTCCGGTCTAAAAAAGCTTCTGTTTTTTCGCGGCTGCGGATGCCAAGTTGTTTAATCATGGAGCCGCTTTTGCCGAGGAGAATCATCTTCTGCGTTTCGCGACTCACGATAATGTCGGCTTTGATGACGGTGAGTGTGGACTTCTCTTCAAAAGCCTGAATCAGTACGGCAGCGTGGTAAGGAATCTCGTCGCCGTACTGATGGAAAATCTGCTCGCGGATGATTTCCGAAACAAAGAAGCGTACGGGTCTGTCGCTGATGCTGTCGTCGGGATAATACGGCGGCGCTTCGGGTAGGCGTTCCAGAATAAGCGAAACCAACTCCTTTAAGCCGCTGCCTTTTGTGGCGGAAACCGGATGCAATTTCCAGTTGGGGAAATGTTCCGCGTAAAGTTTTACACGCGCTTCCAAGTCGGCGGGCGACTTGATTAAATCTGTTTTGTTGAGTAGGAAAATCACCGGCGCTTTCAGTTTCAGGCTGTCGCGGATAAACTCATATTCCGTCGGGTTGGTAGTGATGTCGGTCATCAGGAGCGCCACATCGGCATCTTCCAACGCCGATTTCACGCTGCTCATCATCTTTTGGTGAAGCTTGTATTTCGGCTCAATAATGCCCGGCGTATCGGAGAAAATAATCTGGTAGTCCGGCTCGTTGAGGATTCCCACGATGCGGTGGCGCGTGGTCTGCACCTTGTGAGAAACAGCCACGAGCGGTTCACCAAGGAGCGCGTTCAGCAGCGTACTTTTTCCGGCGTTGGGCGGGCCGAAGATGTTGACGAAACCAGCTTTGAATTCGGGCATGGGCCAAAAGTAGTCTGCAATCGGCCGGGAGGCCGTAGGATTCTGTTTCCGGAATGGGTTAAAAAGAAAAAACCGGCTCGTGTATTACGAAACCGGTTTTGGGTGTAGCGAGGCTAGGGATCGAACCTAGGACCTTTGGGTTATGAGCCCAACGAGCTACCGCTGCTCTACCTCGCGATGTGGGTGCAAATGTAAGGCGCTTTTTCTGAAAAGACCAAAAGAAATTTGGGATGGTCGTTTCGACGCTAAAAAAGGTTTGTTCAACTTGTAAAACCGTGCCAAAAGCCGGAAAGAACTTGGTTCTTTGACCAAAATGCCTATTTTTGCGGCCCGCCGCTATTCTGGAATAGCGGAATATTTTTATTTTTCCTAAACCCGGGGTTGAAAGCCCCACCTTCCGACAGCCGTCCCTAACCTCCTGCCGATGAAGCGTATCCAAACGATTGTTGCTGCCCTCGCCGTAGCGAGTGTGTTCTCCTTTGCAAGCTGTTCCACGCCTAAGGGCGTCCGCGCAACTGCTTCTACCATTTCTGCCTCGCACACCCTTACGGGCGTTAATGCTCCTCAATTAAAAAAGCCTGCCATTACCGGTATTTCCCTTAAAACGATTTCCGCATCGGCCACCCCTATGGCTTCTGCTGTTATCAATCCGGCCACGGGAAACACTTTGAAAGAGCGTTTTTCGGCGATGCTGAACGTGGCTCCGCAACTTCTGACCAACACGAGTCTCTATCGTTTTATTGACTCTTGGATGGGCACGCCTTACCGCTTCGGTGGCACCGGAAAAAGCGGCATTGACTGCTCCTCTTTCGTGCAGCAGCTTTATACCAATGTGTTCCAAACCAACCTTGTGCGCACGGCTGTGGAGCAGTTTGGGTATGTGCGCCGTTTGTTTGTGGAAGACAGCCTGAAAGAAGGCGACCTTGTTTTCTTCCGCACCACTGGCACGCGTATTTCGCACGTGGGCGTGTATATTACCAACAAGAAGTTCGTGCATTCCTGCTCCAGCAAAGGCGTTACGGTTTCTTCGCTGGAAGAGAAATATTGGGCACGGACGTATGCCGGCGCGGGACGGGTGATGTAAGCCTTTTGAGACAAAAGACGATAGATAAAAAGACAAAAGAGGATTTTGTAGGAACGTGCCAAGAGGCGCGTTCTTATTCAAGGAAAAAGCCCCGGCAATGATTGTTGGGGCTTTTTTGGGGAACAATCTTTTGTCATCTCGAAGGGATCTTGCCAGCTTGCGTCCGCTAAGGCCCCTTCGGGGTGACAAAAGTTTTTACGACAATCATTTTCTTCCGGTCTTTGGGTACGTCTTTCAATCCTCAAAATCCAACACCTTCCCTACACAGCCATTTGGCATCTGGATTCTGAGAAGTGCGCAAATTGTGGCAGCGATGTCGGTCATGTTGCAAGGCTCGTTTGTTGCGCCGTGGGGGATGTTCCAGCCGTAGAAGAGCAGCGGAATGTGAGCATCGTAGGGATTCCACGTGCCATGGGAAGTGCCGGTCATGCCGTAGCCCGCAAACCAGCCGGGTTCGGGAAGGATGAGGAGGTCGCCGCTGCGCTTTTTGTGGTAGCCGTTGAGGATGCGCGTGCGGATGGGTTCGGGCAGGTCCTGCACGGAGCCGTCGTCCATACGCACCACATCGGCAATGCCGGGGATGCCCATCAGGTGGCGGCGGATGCGGCTGATGACGGTGTTGCGGTTGAGGCCGCGGCGGCGGATAAGAGGCTGATTGAGGTACACGAAATAGTTGTCGAAGCCGCGAAGAAGAGATCGTTTTTCGGCCTCGGGAGTGCCAGGTGGGTTGACGGCAAAAGTGGAATCGACGAAGCGGCGGAGGTTGGTGCCGATGCCGGTTTCGGTGAAGGCTCCGGCGGCTCCTTTGCGGTCTTTAAGGAACTGCGGATTGTGCGCGCCGCCGTGGTCGGCGGTGAGGAAAAGCAGGACATTTCCCTTTCCATACCGGGCATCCAGAAAAGAAAGGAAACGGCTGATTTCTTCATCCAGGCGGATATAAACGTCTTCCAGTTCCAGCGCGTTGGGGCCGAACTGGTGGCCGGCATAGTCGGTGGAGGCGAGGTTGATTGCCAGCAGGTCGGGGTCGCTTCCTTTCCCTACGTTTTCGGCGCGCAACAGGGTTTTGGCCAGTTCCAGCGTGAGGGTGTTTCCGGCAGGCAGGGCGCGCAGAGAGCCATAATCATTGGGGGCAAAAGAATTGTGCGGAAAAGTGGGCGTTTTTTCTCCTTTAAAAAGACCTTCATAGCGGGTGCTGTCCTTCGTGCTGTGGCGGTAGGTTTTGGGATTTCTTGCCAGCGTCCAGCCTTTCTTTAAATAAGCATCGGGCAGGTGGCGGGCGTTGAAATCCTCCACCCATTGGGGAAGATTATTACGATACCAGTCGGAGGTAATGAAGGCGCCGGTGCTGTCGTCATACCAATAAACGCCGTCGGCCATGCGCCCGCCGGGCAGGATGGAAGCGCGGTCTTTGAGGGAAATGGCGAAGGCGCGGGAGCGGCCATTGGTGGCCAGTTTTAGCTCGTCGCCGACGGTGGTGGTCAGGAGGTTGCGCGGACTCATGCGTCCGGCTTTGAGGCTGCCGCCGACGGATTTGGCAAAGGAATCGGAGACGCAATAAACGGGCTTACCGGAGGCGGTTTCTATCCATTCGTTGCCTGCGATACCGTGGATGGCGGGGACGCTGCCGGTCCAGATGCAGGCGTGGCCGGGGCCGGTGTAGGTAGGCAAATAATTTACCATCGTTTGCTCAAAGGAGAAGCCGCCGTTGAGCAGGCGTTTGAAGCCGCCTTTGCCGTAGCGGTCGTAGTAGCGGTAGAGATAATCCCAGCGCATTTGATCGACGACGATGCCGACGATGATTTTAGGGCGGGGGATTGTTCCTGAGGGCTTTTGGGCGTGAGCGGAAAGAGAGAAGAGCAGGAAAAACAGGCTGTGGAGGCGCTTTTTCATGGAGGTGCAAAGAAAGGAAGGACAGAGAAAGTGGGGATTATGTTTTTAGCGGGGACAGGAAATTGGATGCCTAAAGATTATTTGTTATGTAAGGAGACATTTTTCATCATGCATGACAATACATTGTTATTTATGGAGCTTTTTTTGCTATGCCGGGCAATAGATTGTTATGTACAAGGCTTTTCTTCGTGATGTCAGGGTCTTTTTTGTTATGTACCAAAGCTTTTTTCTTATGTACCGGGTCTGAAAAGGCAATGACTGAGTGTAAATTGTTATGTACCAAGGCTTTTTTCGCGATTCCGGGCAATAGCCTGTTATATACTGCGGCTGGAAGGAAGGTAATTGAGTTAGAAAGCATTGTTTCTTTTAAGAGAAAAATAATTTCACGAAATTCTCCTTTCTTGAGAGGCAGTATTTATTTTTGCAAACAAACTTAATCATTATGCGCACGCTTTTACTTCTTCCTTTTCTGTTTCTGTTTTTTCATTCCCGGCAGGCGCAGGCGCAGCCCCAAACGAACCTTTACGTGGACAGCAGCGTGGCGGCGAGCGGTGCGGGAACAAGCTGGGCCACGGCGTATAAAACGCTGAACGCGGCGAACGGCGGCAGCACCACGATTTCCTACAATGTCTTTGTTGCGAAGGGAACGTATTACCCGCCGGGCACACAGAGCGCGACGGCCCGGGACAGTGCGTTTGCATTTTTGCGGAATGGCTTGCGGGTATATGGCGGATATCAGAGCGGCGGCAGCGTGCGAAACGTAGCGGCAAACGCAACGGTTTTGAGCGGAGACATCGGAGTAGCAGGCGACAGCACGGACAACGCTTACCACGTGGTGGTGATGGCCAATATTTCGGGTGCGGGCGACAGCGCGATTCTGGATGGGTTGAGTATTATTAATGGACAAGCCCCATTGGGCAGCGGCAGCAAAGTATATGGCGGGAAGACGGCCAACAACTCGGACGGCGGCGGCGTGTGGATTGGTTTTACAGGAATAAACACCCTGCTGCGCAACTGCGCAGTGCGCAACAACACGGGCTACAACGGCGGCGGGATTTATTATACCGAGGCTAACACGGGCTTTGAGAACACCGTTTTTTCAGGAAACCGGGCCCAGTCGGGCGGGGCGATTTACCAATATCGCCCGTATATTCACTTCCTGACCAACTGCACCTTTACCCAAAACTACGCGGTGGTGAACGGCGGGGCGGTGTACATGAACGGCAATGGGTACCCCACGTTTCGGGGCTGCGCGTTTAACCAGAACGCGACGTCTAACGCGGCGGGCGCAGGCGGCGGCGCGGTGTATAGCTTCTACACTAATTTTTACTGCAAGGTGTGCACGTTCAGCCAGAACACTTCGCGCACGGGCGGTGCGGTGTTCGTGACGGGCGGGGCCTATATTGCTACAGACACGTGCAGCTTTATAGGTAACCGGGCGCTGGCAGGCGACGGCGGCGCGGTGAACGGTACGAACGCCACTTTCACGGGGGTGTATTGCAAGAACACGGTTTTCAACGCCAACACGGCGCTCTTGGGAAAGGGCGGGGCGGTGGCTTCTTTTTCCACCAGCCTGGACACCTGCACTTTTAGTGCCGACTCAGCCCTCTGAGGCGGCGCGGTGTTCGGGAGTCAGTACTTTTCTTCCACCAATAGTGTTTTTACGGGTAACTACGCTTCGGGGCGGGGCGGGGCAATGTACACGACCGGAGCGACACACACGCTTTCGCTCCTGCGGATGAGCGGCAACAAGGCCGACACGGCGGGTGGTGCGCTTTGCATCAACGCCTGCAACAGCATCTCTACGCTCACTAATTCGGTGCTTTCCGGGAACCGGGCGGGGCAGCAGGGCGGGGCGATGGACCTGAGCAATACCAGCGCGCTGACGCTGGAAAACTGCACCTTGGCAGGCGATAGCGCGGCGAACGGGAACGGGATATATTGCGACGCTTCGTCTCCGCTGGTGGAGAACAGCATTGTGTGGGAAGGGGCGCTGAACAGCTTTTACACGGTGAACAACAGCTTCCCGACGGTGATGTACAGCCTGTTGGAAGGCGGTTTTGCGGGAACGCGGAACAGCAGCGGCCCTCCGGGTTTTGCGGCGCCGCAACCGCCAACCGCCGCGCCAACGGCGGCGGGCGATTACAGCCTGACGACCTGTAGCAAGGCCATAGATTCCGGGCAGAACACGGGGTCTTACGCCGGTGTGCTGGACTTTGCCGGCAACCCACGGCTGGCCGGAAACGCGGTGGATATGGGGGCTTATGAGTTTCCGCTGGAGCAGGTAACGGGCGTGATTTCGGGCCCGGCTAGGGTGTGTGAAGGGCAGCAGGCAACATTCACTTCTTCCGTGAGTGGCGGCACCTGGAGCGTTTCTCCATCGGCAAATGCGTCGGTGAACGCGACGACGGGTGTGGTAACAGGCCTTTCTCCAGGGACCGTTTTTATTCGTTACACCGTGGTCTCCAATGGCTGCCCGGTGATGATACAAGACACAGCAGCGGTGCTACAGTTCTATTACCAACAACCAACCATTAGCGTTAATAGTGGCGCGCCTGTGTGTGAGGGCGTGATGTATCCGACGTATGGAGCGAGTAATTTTACCAGCAACGGCACCTGGGCAATAGGCGACACGAACCTTGCCGTTATCACTTCTGCCAGTGGCAACATGGGTTCCTTTTTTTCCAAAGCAGCCGGTACAACGCCTTTGTATTATACCATATTAGATTTCAACGGTTGTCCCTCTACAGATACTTATGCGCTTACCATAAACCCCCTGCCGGTAGTGGCCATTACAGGGGGCAACACGGTTTGCCTCTATGATTCGCTTCACCTTTCCAGCACGCCGCCGGGCGGCGCGTGGGGCATGACCCTCATCTCCAGCGTTATGGGCGTTACAAGAGCCGGGAGCGTTGTGGCCTATAATCTGGGGAGCGACTGGATTACTTATACCGTAACAGACGCGCAGGGTTGTGTGGGGAAGGACAGTGTGCTTGTCTCAGTGAATCCGCTGCCGGTGATTCCGCCGATTCTGGGGCCGGGGATTGTATGTTATAGCCAGTCAGCGACCTACACCAACGCCACGCCGGGCGGTACGTGGAGCGTGGTTGCCACGCAGAACCCGTTTGGTTTCGACACCGGCAGTATTACACCGGCGGGCGTATATACGGCGGGGCCAGCATGGGGGCAGGTGACAGACAATATCTTTTACACCTACACAGACCCAGCGACGGGGTGCGCAAACTATACGTCTTTGGCCGTGGTTACGGGCGGGCCGAAAAGTAGACAGATTTCGGATGTCTTCTGCGATACCGGCACGCTGGTTTTCAACGGGCGGCTGATTACCGCGGCGGGGGTTTATATAGACACGTTTCAGACCTATTATGGCTGCGACTCTATTGTATCGATGACCTACACACGAGTGGGACCGGATACCGGGGTGATACGCAGCGGAAACGACCTGACGGCTGCCGAAGCAAACGGCACGTATGCGTGGTTCCGGTGCAACGCCAACGGCACGCGGACGGCGATTGGCTACAACGGACGCACGTTTACGGCCCGGCTGAATGGCAGCTATTGCGTGGAGGTAACGAACAGTGCCTGTAGTTTGCGGAGTGCGTGCTACCCGGTAGTTGTGACGGGGGTTTCCAGCATTTCTGCGGGGCGGCTGGAGCTTTATCCCAACCCCACCAACGGCAGCGCGACGCTGCAAACGGGCAGCGTGGTAGCGAAAAACATTCTGGTGCGCGACATTACCGGCAAGCTGCTTCTGGAAATAAAGCCAACAGGTGCGGAAACGGTGCTGGACACAAAAGGCTTTGCTCCGGGCGTGTATCTGGTAACGGTGGCGGACAGCGAAGGGAATGTGGCAACACTGCGGCTGACGATAGCGCGCTAAACAAACAGAACTGCACAAAACGCCCGTCTCGTTTCCAAAACCGGACGGGTGTTTTTTTGTTCCCGTAATTTCACCCCCAAAATCCAACATTTCCGCATGCCCCAGACCGACCTTTTTGCCAAGTTTAAAACCCGCCTCGGCCCTATCGGCGACTATGCCGAAAAAGCGCCTGGCTACTTCGCCTTTCCGAAGCTGGAAGGCGAAATCGGCAACCGCATGAAGTTTCGGGGCAAAGACGTGATTGTGTGGAGCCTGAACAACTACCTCGGTCTCGCCAACCACCCGGAAGTACGCAAGGCCGACGCCGACGCAGCCGCTGCCTACGGCATGGCCTACCCGATGGGCGCGCGCATGATGAGCGGCAATTCGGCCCAACACGAAGCGTTGGAGAAGTCGCTGGCGGAATTTGTGGGAACGCAGGACGCCATGCTCTTCAACTTCGGTTATCAAGGGATGGTGAGTGCGATTGATGCGCTTTGTGGCCGCCGCGACGTGATTGTGTATGACGCTGAAAGCCACGCCTGCATCATCGACGGCCTGCGCCTGCATCCCGGAAAACGCTTTGTGTTTAAGCACAACGACGTGGCCGACTGCGAAAAGCAACTGGCGCGCGCCAAGGCCATTGCTGAAGAAAGCGGCGGCGGTATTCTGCTGATTACCGAAGGCGTGTTTGGCATGAGCGGCAACCAAGGCAAGGTGAAGGAAATTGCAGCCCTGAAAAAAGACTACGACTTCCGGCTCTTTGTGGATGATGCACACGGCTTCGGAACCATTGGCGAGACGGGCGCGGGCGTGGGCGAAGCGCAGGGCTGCATGAAGGAGATTGACGTTTACTTCTCCACTTTTGCCAAAAGCATGGCCTCTATCGGCGGCTTTCTGGCAGCGGACAAAAAGGTCTTGACGTATCTGCGCTACAACATGCGCTCCCAGATTTTTGCGAAGAGTTTGCCGATGCCGATTGTGATTGGAAACCAAAAGCGCTTAGAGCTTCTCCGCAGCAACCCAGAACTGAAAGCCAAGCTGTGGCGCAACGTAAACATGCTCCAAAGCGGCCTCCGCGAAACAGGCTTTGACATCGGCACCACCAACAGCCCGGTAACGCCGGTGCGCATGGCAGGTGGCTTGTTTGACGCGGTGCAACTGATTAAAGACCTGCGCGAGAACTACGGCATTTTTTGCTCCGTAGTGGTGTATCCGGTGATTCCGAAAGGACAGATTATTTTGCGTCTTATCCCTACTGCCGCACACACGGAAGAAGATATCCGCGCGACTTTGGAAGCTTTCCGCGCAGTAAGGAGTAAGATTGAAGAGAAAGCCTATCCGCAGGAGATGCCGGTGTTTGCGTAGGCCTCCTCCCCAAACCCCTCCCCATCTTCTTACCACAGTTTATTCAGCCCACTGTCTCTCATGTCTCCCCCCCTTCGGGGAGGGCCGGGGAGGGGCCTTTCTCATGAAAATCTTTATCGCTGGTGCTTCCGGCCTCGTCGGCGGGCAATGCCTCCAACATTTTTCCGCACAAGGCTGGGACGTAATCGGCTCTTATTTTTCCTACCCGGTTGAAGGGCTGGTGTATTTCAACACGCTGGAAAGGGACGAGAAAAACTTTGACCTTGCGGCGTGGAAGCCGGATGTGATTGTGCATTGCGGCGCCCTGACGCACGTGGATTATTGCGAAAGCAACGAAGAGGAAAGCTACCTGAAAACCGTTCGCAGCACGGAGACGCTGGTGAATCTGGCCAAAGAAACCGGCGCGGGCTTTGTGTATTTCTCCACCGATTATGTTTTTGATGGCATTTCCGGGCCGTATAAAGAGAACGACGCGGTGAATCCGCTCAGCGTCTATGGCCGTCACAAATTAGAGGGAGAGCAGTTGGTTTTGCAAGAAATAGAGAACGCTTTGGTACTGCGCGTGACCAACATTTACGGCGACGAAGCGCGGGGCAAAAACTTTGTGGCCCGCATTGTTTCGCAGATTGAGGAAGGGAAGGAACTGACGCTGAAACTCCCTTACGACCAATTCGCGCATCCCACCAATGCTGCCGATCTGGCGCGGGCACTTTTCCTCCTCCTGCGCGACGGCAAGCGCGGAGTCTATCACCTTGGCGGAACGGACTACATGAACCGTGTGGAATTAGCCTTGCGCATCCTGAAACACTATCCGAATGCGGAGTACAAACTGGAACCCATTTCCACCGCTTCTTTAAATCAGCCCGCCGCGCGCCCCTTGAATGGCGGCTTTATCCGCGCCAAGTTTTGCGCGGAGTATCCCGAATTTTTGTTTGGAAATGTGGATGATTATTTGCGGGGGAAAAACGCGAAAGCTTCTGCATGAAACTCGACAAGTACAACCTTAAAACCAGTACACAAGGAAGGCGCTATGAATTCATAAGTGAAGGCTGGAGAGGAGCTATCCGTAAGCTGATTGAATTTCAAGACACCCGGGAACCCGGATTTTTCAATTTGGCGTTTGGTGATAAGAATTCTGAAACGGGCGAAATAGACGACCTCCGTGTTTCCAACAATGGCGATACGGAAAAGGTACTAGCAACAGTCGTAGCAGCGGTTTACGCTTTTTGCACACAATTTCCGGAGGCTTACGTTTATGCCTCTGGCAGCACCACCGCCAGAACAAGGCTTTACCGGATGGGGATTACAAAGCACCTATTGGAAATACGGCAGGACTTTTATTTGTACGGACAGGTGGGCGACGGTTTCGTGCTTTTCGAACCCGGCAAAGAATACGACGGCTTTCTTGCGCAACGCAAAACTTCCTAACTTGCAGACTATGAAAAACGCACAGGAACTTACCAAACGGAAAATTTCCCTTGTAACGATTGACCCTTCACTGGACAAGTACGAAGACAAAATCCTATTCCCGGAAAAGTTGGAGAAGGCAAATAAGATGCTCAAGACGGCCAAGCTTCCACCTAAAAAGCATTGAGGATAGCAGGAGACTAGAATCTATCTCCAAACAAAAAATCCAGCTGCGCTCCCGCAACCGGATTTTTTCATTTCCTGTCTAAAAACTTCTACCAAACTTTCGCGCGCTCGCTTACCGGGCGATACATTTTCGCGCCGGGCTTTACGTCAAACGCTTCGTACCATTCCTGGATGTTGCTCAACGGACCGTTGGTTCGGTGTTCGCCGGGCGAGTGCGGGTCAGTAACGATGCGCGAGGCGGCTTCTTCGGGGCGGATATTGGCGCGCCACACCTGTGCCCAGCTGAGGAAAAAACGCTGGTTGGGCGTGAAGCCGTCAATCTTTTTTCCGGCCTTTGCCTCCGCTGTTTTTTGGAACGCGTCATAGGCAATCGCCAGCCCGCCAAGATCGGCTAGGTTTTCACCCAGCGTCAATTCGCCGTTCACGTGTACGGTATCCAGCACGGTGTAGGCGTTGTATTGCTTCACCACCACGGCTGTCTTGTCATTGAATTGCTTCGCGTCCGCTTCCGTCCACCAATCTTTCAGGTTGCCTTCCGCGTCGTATTGCCGGCCCTGGTCGTCAAAGCCGTGCGTCATTTCATGGCCGATTACGGAGCCAATGCCGCCGTAGTTCACCGCGTCGTCGGCCTTGTCGCTAAAGAAAGGATATTGCAGAATGCCCGCCGGAAACACAATCTCGTTGAAGGACGGGTTGTAATAGGCATTTACCGTTGGCGGCGTCATGCCCCACTCCATCCGGTCCACAGGCTTGCCCAGTTTGCTTATCATGAAGTTGTACTCGTAGGCCGACGCGCTTTCCAAGTTCTTGTAGAAAGTCTCCGCATTCACTTCCACCCCTTTATAGTCCTTCATCTTGTCGGGGTAGCCGATTTTCTTCATAAAGGTATTCAGCTTTTGGAGCGCGCGCGTCTTGGTTTCGGCGCTCATCCAGTCCAGCTTTTTGATGCGCGCGGCGTAGGTTTCCTGCAGGTTGTTCACCATTTTGAGCATCCGCTCTTTGGCTTCGGGCTTAAAGGTTTTGTCCACGTACATCTTGCCCAAAAGCTCGCCCACGCTGCCGTCCACCGTATTCATCATCCGCTTCCAGCGCGGCGTTTGCTCCTGCTGTCCGCGTAGCGTTTTTCCGTAGAAATCAAAGCGCGCATTGCCGAAAGCCTCACTCAGATACGGCGAAGCGTTGCGTACGAGGTGGAAGCGCAGGTAATCCTGCCACACACTGACGGGCGTTCTCTTCAACAAATCGCCGAAGGCACCAAAGAAGTTTGGCTGCGCCACGAGAATGGTGTTTTCCCGCCCGATTTTCAGGTCGGAAAGCAGTTTCGTCCAGTCAAGGCCGGGTGCTTTTTGAGCAATCTGCGCTACTGCAAACTTGTTGTAAGTCTTGTACGGGTCGCGCATTTCCACGCGGCTCATAGAGGCATCAGCGAGTTTGCTTTCCAGATTAAAGATGTTCTCCGCAGCGGCATTTACCTTCTCTTCTGACAGTCCGCTCAAGGTCAGCACCTGCCGCAGATACAACTTGTAAGCGTCGCGGATGCGCACCGTGCGGGCGTCGGTTTTAAAGTAATAATCGCGGTCAGGCAGGCCCAATCCACCTTGCCCAAACTGCGCAATCTGGCGCTTCACGTCCTTGTCGTCGGGCGAGATGTAGAAGGCAAAGCCCATGCCATTGCCGCGCGTGTGCTGATACGCAATTTCATGCTGCACGTCCATCGGCGTTTTCAGCGCGTTGATGCGTGCGAGGTCTTCGCGTAGCGGGCTGATGCCCAGCTTTTCAATGCGCGCGCTGTCCATGCCGGAGCGGTAGAAATCGCCCACCATCTGCTTTGCGCTTCCTTTGGGTGCTTTGGAAGCCGCAGCTTCTTCCAACAATCCGCGCAGCACGGTGTAGTTGTTGTCCTGAAGCTCGTTGAAAGACCCCCAGCGCGTTTCCGTTCCGGGAATCGGATTGGTTTTCAGCCAGTTGCCGTTGGCGAAATAAAAGAAGTTGTCGCCGGGCGAAACGCTCTTGTCGATGTTGGCAGGATCCAGCACTTTGGAGGGCGCGTTGCCGCCGGCGAGAACCGAACCGGAAGCGATACCCGTGAAAATGGCCGCAAAAGCCGCGCGGCGCAGCAGATGTTTTTTGGAAGTCATGGAAGGGAAAAAAGGAAGCGCAAAGGTGCGGCGGATTGGGAGAAAAACCCAACGGGTGGGAAAAGAAGCCCGTGCCGAAATCCGAAGGGCTTCAATTTCAATAGCCCCAGGTGAAACCCGGGGAAACAGGAACAATAATAATCGGAACCCCGAAGGGGTTCAACACGCACACTGCTTTTGCAGACACGCCGAATGTGGGTTCAACCCCTCCGGGGTTGCGTGAATCTTAATCCCTTCTTCCCCGGGTTTCACCCGGGGCTATTCACCTTCAAGCCCTTCGGGCTTGCTGCTGTTCATAAAGTTTGAGAAAGGCAGGACACACATAGCTCCCGGAGGCATGCCTACTCCACCACCAACTCGAACGGCAGCGCCATTTGCACCTTGCGGTTTTGCTGTTGCAGTTTGCGGAGTTTCTCCACGGCGCTGCCTGCTTTTTGTCCGCCAATAGCGCCAGCCGCTTGTTGTAACTGTGCGCCGGGTGTGTTCTTCAACTGGCCCAGCATGTACTGGAACTTATCCACCGGCTCCGGGTAGGTAACGATGCTGTAATCATTTATCCCGGCCAGCTTGGCGGCGCTTTTAATCGCATCATCCAGTCCGCCGAGACGATCTACCAAGCCAATATCAATGGCATCGCGGCCCGTCCACACGCGGCCCTGCGCAATGGAATCCACTTGTCCGGCATCCAGCTTCCGGCCCGCCACCACGCGCGATTTGAAGAGCGCGTAAATGGCATCCACACCGCGCTGCATCCGCGCTTTTTCGGCTTCCGTAAAGGGCCGCGTAGCGGTAGGAAAATCGGCAAAAGGGCCGGTCTTTACGGCGTCAAACGTCACGCCCAGTTTTTGGGTGAGGAGTTCGTTTGCGTTGAACATCAATCCGAACACACCGATGGAGCCGGTAAGCGTGGTGGGCTGCGCAAAAATGCTGTCTGCCGCTGCGGCAATGTAGTAGCCGCCCGAAGCTGCGAGGTCGCCCATAGAAACGACGAGCTTTTTCTTTTCTTTCAGCAGTTGCAGCTCCCGCAAAATCACCTCCGAAGCGCGCGCCGAGCCGCCGGGACTGTTTACTCGCAAGACAACGGCCTTGATGCGGTCGTTGGCCCTGATGCGGCGGATTTGGGCCACAAAACTTTCGCTCGCAATCTGGTATTCGTTCTCGCTTTTGCCGTCGGAGATTTCGCCTTCGGCAAAAAGCACGGCGATGCGTCCGTCTTTGAGCGTGGCGTTGGCCTTGTCGCGGGAATAGTCACCGATTTTGGTAAAGGAAATTTTTTCGTCGGCATCTTTTCCAGTTTTTTTGCGGATAAGGCTTTCCACTTCATCCCAATAGGCAAGGCGGTTCACGAGACCGAGGCGTTGTGCGTCTTCGGGCAGCAAAACGGTTCCTTCGCGCGCCCAGGTGGCCACCGTCGCCGTGTCGGTTTTGGCGTGGGCCGCAGCGGCTTCCAGGTATTCGCTCCACATGCGGTTGATGAGGACAGAAAGCTGCAAGCGGTTGGCGTCCGTCATTTTGTATTCGCGGAACGGCTCGGTAGCGCTCTTGAATCTTCCGGCGTAGAAAATCTCGGGTTTCACGCCGATTTTCTCCAGCGTTCCCCGGAAAAACTGCAACTGCGCGGCCATGCCCTTTAAATCAAAATCGCCGGCAGGATTGAGGAAAACAGAGTCGGCGGCGGAAGCCACGTAATAATCTTTCTGCGAAAAATCTTCGCCGTAAGCATACACCGGCTTGTTGGAAATCTTTTTGAATTGGAGCAGCGATTGGCGGATGGCTTGGAGCGTAGCCCAGCCTGCGCTTGTGCCGCCCGTGCGGATCATCACGCCCGGAACACGGCTGTCTTTCGCTGCATCGGCGAGGGCACGGGTGATGTCGTAAAGGCCCGCGTTTTCGTCGTCTGCGCCGCCGGTAATGGCGGGGAAAGAAGAGGTTTCGCGCTGCTCATGGATGGTTTTACGCAGGTCAAGGAGCAGCATGGAACCGTCTTTGACGGTTACTTCCACATTGACTTTTTTGGCGGAATTTACGAGCGAGCGAATGCCGCCGATAAGCACACCCACGAGAATGGCGATGCCGACAAAAAGGGCCAGCAGGGAAGCGAAAAAGGTTTTGAAGAACTGGCGCATAAGGGTGCAAAAGTCAAATTCCAAAAGCCAAATTCCAAAAGGCAGATTTCAAGTGCCGGAAATCAAAGGCAAAGCGGCAAACTCCACCTGTCAGGTTTTTGAAAACCTGACAGGTGGGGTTTGCTGGCCCGAGTGTTAGCGCAACGGTGCTATAAGTTGTTCAGATCGTCCCCACTCAAGCCTAGCACATCGGTGTGGTATTTCTCCAACCCTTCTCCAATTTTTCTGTACATCGTTGCCTGCTCCATATTTTCAGAAAAAGACCATTCTAACTTGTGTTCTCCAAAGAAGATGCTTTTCGTTTTCCACTGAACAACCAGATTACCAAAGCTGTGCGTCAGAAAGAAAGCAACTGCTCCTGTGTTCCCTGTGACACCAAGGACAACAGTATCCTTATTTTGCTGTGTGATTTTTAGCTCTTCATGGTCTCGCATCAACATCCCAATAAGCCCACTGTATTTGACAACAACGCCCCCTTGACTGGAGACTTTATTTCTTTCAGAACCCCAATCAGAAAAGAATTTGAAAAGGATGAAAAGGACTACGGCCGTAATAATTATCCACATAAGTATTGGCGTTTAATGGTATAAGAAGATTTCGTGCGACTTACTTTTGAAACCAAAGAGTGTCAGTAACTACACCACTACTAGCCCCAGCATCAATTGAAGAGACAAGAATTAAATTATTACCATTCAGTTGAGTAAACGAATAGCTGTACTGATTAGCTGTAAGCGAGTTGCTTGTCCCATCAAAATACCAAGGTAGATCGCCCGAAGAGATTCCTCTTATTGGCCCGATTGAAGTAGTTGCAATAGAACTTAGAGCGGCTTTGTCAGTCATCACTTTCCCTGCTGCATTATAGTTGGTTCCAGCGTAGGCATACTTTGTAGAAGTAAACTTCACGTAAGGATTATTTGAAAAACTCGCCCATGTGGAATCTGCAACAGTCATCGTACTTGTCTTGTGTGTAAAATGCTCTTTCTTCAAATACCATGTTCCGATAAGTTTCTGCTCGGTAGCATTCAAAGTGCCGGTATTCCCCGAGCTGCTACTATTGTCGTCCTTCTTGCAAGAAGTTCCAAGTAGCATACAAACGCCCAAAACAGCGAAGAGTGTTTTCTTCATAAAAAAAGATTTTGGGCAAACCTACGAAATACCAAGTAATAACTTGGCAATAGGTTTTGGAAATTATTGCTTCTTAGAGCCTTCATGGCGCGTGGCAAATCCAAGTTTGAAATCGCAGTTGCCGACAGGGTTCGGGAGATGCGCCTTTCACACGGCTTGTCGCAATATGATGTTGCGGTGATTCTGGATACTTCTTCCAGTTTTATCGGTCAGGTGGAAGTGGCGCATCATGCCAGCAAATACAACCTTAATCATTTGAACAAACTGGCGATTGCCTGGGAATGTTCTCCGCAAGCTTTTCTTCCTGAAAAGGGAATTGCAGAGCAGTAAAAAGCCTTTCTTCAAAAAAGAAAGGCTTTGTTTTTCTTTGAGAATTTCCTCACCAATATCGCACCGGATTCCGCCGCCCCAATCCAATATATCTTTTCATATTCATCCAGAACGCCAAAATCATGTAAAGAATAATGGGCGAACCGAAGGTGAGAAAGCTGATATACACAAACCACATGCGAATGCGGCTCGTGGCAATGCCCATGCGGTCTCCCAGTTGGGTGCAGACCCCAAACAGGTTTAGCTCAATAAAATCCCGAAAGCGGGAAAGGGCATTTTTCATAACCAGACAAAAGTAGAAAGATAAAAGACAAAAGAGAAGCGCCAGAAAAGATTTCCTGCAAAAGAAATGCCGGGAAGGAAATTTCAAAATCCCGGAGCTTAAAGTCAATTGCGAACGCGCTTCTGTCATAATCTTTTGTCATCCTGAAAGGACCTAAGCAGATGCAAGCCGCTAAGATCCTTTCCCGATGACAAAAGATTTGCGGTAAAAACTCCCATTTTCCATCCTTTTCCTTGAAACACATTCCAAGAGAGGGAAGTCAAAAACCGTCACCCCTCTCTTTCAGAGAGGGGCCGGGGGAGAGGCTAAAAAACCGCCCGGAAAATCTCTTCCCGGGCGATTCCTTATTCACTAATTATTGTTCATTATTCATTGCTCGTCCGCGCCTGCTTGCCCTGATCGGCGAAGTTCTCCACGCCGCTGGCGCTGTGTTCCGGCCCAATGGCTTCGGTCATTTGCTTGTCGGTGCTGCCTTTTGCGAATTCCTGCCGAATCACGTTCAGCGCGCCGCCTGCGCGGAACCACTCAATCTGCTGCGTGTTGTAGGTGTGGTTCACGAGGATTTCGTCGGTGTTGCCGTGGGCGTGGTTCAGGACGACGGTCAGTTGTTTTCCTGGCGCAAAATCCGTCAGGCCGAGGATGTCAATCACGTCGTCTTCCATCACCTTGTCGTAGTCGGCCTTGTCGTTGAAGGTGAGGGCCAGCATACCTTGCTTTTTGAGGTTCGTTTCGTGGATGCGGGCAAAGGATTTTACCAGAATCGCGCGGACACCGAGGTGGCGCGGCTCCATCGCAGCGTGTTCGCGGGACGAGCCTTCGCCGTAGTTTTCATCGCCAATTACCACCGAGCCGAGGCCTTCTGCTTTGTATGCCCGCGCCGTGTCGGGAACGCCACCGTGTGCGCCGGTGAGCTGGTTTTTTACGGTGTTGGTTTGCATGTTGAAGGCGTTAATCGCACCAATCAGCATGTTGTTGGAAATGTTGTCCAGATGTCCCCGGAATTTCAGCCACGGCCCGGCCATAGAAATGTGGTCGGTGGTGCATTTTCCAAAGGCTTTAATCAGGAGCTTTAAGCCCTTCAAATCCGTTCCTTCCCAACCTGCAAAAGGCGCAAGGAGTTCCAGCCGCTGGCTGTCGGGCGCTACGACCACCTGAACATGACTGCCGTCTTTTGCTGGTGCCTGATAGCCGGGATCGTCCACGTCAAAACCTTTGGGCGGAAGCTCAAAACCAGTTGGCTCATTCAGTTTTACCTGCTCGCCTTTTTCGTTGGGAAGCGTGTCGGTCAGCGGGTTGAAAGACAGACTTCCGGCAATAGCGTATGCTGTTACGATTTCGGGGGAAGCTACAAAAGCGTGGGTTCCGGCGTAGGAATCGTTGCGCTTGGCGAAGTTTCGGTTGAAGGAAGTTACAATCGTGTTTTTGCGCGCCGGGTCGTCGATATGGCGCGCCCACTGACCGATGCACGGCCCGCATGCATTGGCGAGAACCACGCCGCCCATCTTGTCAAAAGTGTTGAGGAAACCGTCGCGCTCCACCGTGAAACGCACCATTTCGGAGCCGGGCGTAATGGTGTATTCGCTACGCGCTTTCAGTCCTTTTGCCAGCGCATCTTCCGCAATAGAAGCCGAGCGGGAAATGTCTTCGTAGGAAGAGTTGGTGCAGGAGCCGATGAGCGCCACTTCAATCGTATCGGGCCAGTTGTTGGCCTTCACCGCTTCCGCCATTTGGGAAATCGGCGTCGCCAAATCCGGCGTGAACGGGCCGTTTACATACGGCTCCAGTTCGTTTAGGTCAATCTCAATCAGTTGGTCGTAGTAGGTTTCCGGCGCGTCGTGAACTTCTCTGTCGGCGCGCAGATGCTCCATGATGCCGTCGGCCAGTTCGGCGATGTCCTGGCGGGAAGTGCCGCGCAGGTAAGAACTCATTTTTCCATCGTAAGCAAACACCGAAGTGGTGGCCCCGATTTCCGCGCCCATGTTGCAAATCGTGGCTTTTCCGGTGCAGGAAAGCGAGTCTGCGCCTTCCCCGAAATACTCTACAATCGCGCCCGTTCCGCCTTTCACCGTAAGGATACCCGCTACTTTCAGAATCACGTCTTTTGCGCTTGTCCAGCCGCTCATTTTGCCGGTCAGTTTCACGCCAATGAGCTTCGGCATTTTCAGTTCCCACGGCAGGCCTGCCATTACGTCCACTGCATCCGCGCCGCCTACGCCAATGGCAATCATGCCGAGGCCGCCTGCGTTGGGTGTGTGCGAGTCGGTGCCAATCATCATGCCGCCTGGAAATGCATAGTTTTCCAAAACGACTTGGTGGATAATGCCCGCGCCGGGCTTCCAGAAACCGATGCCGTATTTATTGGAAATGGAAGCAAGGAAATCATAGACTTCCTTGTTGGTGTCTTCCGCCGTTGCCAGATCTTCTACCGCGCCGACTTTGGCCTGAATGAGGTGGTCGCAGTGAACGGTGGAGGGAACAGCTACTGTTGCGCGTCCGCAGGTCATAAATTGCAAGAGCGCCATTTGGGCAGTTGCGTCCTGCATCGCCACACGGTCGGGGGCGAAGTTCACGTAGTCTTTTCCGCGCTCGTAGGCGGTGTGGGCCGCTTCGGTAGTGTGAGCGTAGAGGATTTTTTCGGCCAGCGTGAGCGGGCGGCCAACGAGCTTGCGGGCGGCGGCGATGCGGGAAGGCATCTGGGCATACACGCGGCGGATAAGATCTAAATCAAAAGCCATGGGGAAGAGTGGGAAAAGACGGGTTTGGGCTGCAAAAGTAGCGGATTAGCCCAAAGCGGTTTGCAGAAAGTAGAAGGCCTTCCAGTGGCGGCAGAATCCAAAGGCCAGAGTCTAAATTCTAATTTTCCGGGCGGGAAATTTTGCTGGGGAAATCTTTTGCGACGACAATGGGGAAAGATTTTTGTTGCGGTGGTGTAGGAGCGCGCCAAGGGGCGCATTTTCGGTAAGGGACGCATTTTTCAGAAGGAGACGTCCGTATTCTCAGAAGCAGGAAGCCTCAAAAAATTTCCTGAACAGCTCAAAAGGAATAATTAATTTGCAGAGCGTTTGTTTTTTCTTGCGCATTTTTTTGGGAGAAGCAGGTACCGCTTTGGCTTTTTAGCGAAATGATTCTATTGGAAAGTCCGCTTTCACACAGTCTTTTTCACCCCCGGGGTTAAGCCGAAAACCCGTTAAGCGAGTAGGCATTCTTCATCATTATGCTTCAAGCGAATTCTTTAAAAAAGCTGCTGCTTATCCTCTTCCTGGCCATAAGCGGCAACAAGGCATTTGCACAAGCGGCGAGCTATGCCTTAACTACACAGTTGCGGGTCTATCATCCCATAATAAATACACCGACCATCTTGTCCTCCGGTCCGGGGATGGATGACGCAACTTTTGCTGTTTCCATTCCCGCATTTGTATACAATGGAATTACTTATACCAGTATGTATGTTAGTTAAAATGGGTATATTTCTTTTGGCACAACAGACCCGGGAACCGGCACACGTTCTTTTCTGAGCAGGTCTGTCACACTTGATGGAGGCGTTTCGGGCTTTTCGGGAAATCTGGCTGGTGGTTCAACCACCTCTTCTCTGAGTTGGGAAATGGCATTGGGACTCAACCCTACCGACACTGTTATCACCTTTCAGTGGACGGATATGGCTGCCAAATCTTCTTCCGGGACGACTAATCAGAACATTAACTTTCAAATTTCATTGTATCAATATACCAGTGACATAACAGTTTCGTACGGAAACATGTCGGCAACTGCGGGGAACGCCTTAGCAGGTGAGGTAGGTATTAGCGGTGCAACAACGTCTGATTTCAACAACCGGACAACCACAACGGGCTGGTTGAACACTGCACCGGGTGTTAACAATACCGATGCTGTTACGCTTAGTTCCACTGTGTCTCCGCCTTCCGGCTTCACCTTTCTGTGGGTGGCTCCTATCTGTTTTGCGCCTCTGGGCTTGACCGCAACAAGTGTGAATGCAACGAGTGCCGTTTTGGAGTGGACGAACCCCATAGGGAGTCCTCAAGGTGCAGTGTTCAGCGGCGGCGGTGGCGGCGGCACGCCTGGTAACTATGACCTTGTGTATGGAACGGGTGCTACGATGAACGACCCGGCTAATACGACTGTGTCAAATGTTAGCTCTCCGTATGCGATTTCGGGTTTAGTGCCCAATACCACTTATAATTTTTGGGTAAGTTCCGTTTGTCTGTATCCTGTTGGCAGCACCTGGGTAATGGGGTCTTTTACAACGCCTGCCAGCAGTTGCGTTGCACCTACGGCGGTGAATGCGACCAATATCACCCCTTCTTCGGCAAACATCAACTGGACGGCTTCTGCTACTATTCCAGCCAATGGTTATGATTATGAAGTGCGCTCTTCCGGCGCAGCAGGTTCTGGCATGACTGGCCTGATTGCTTCCGGCAACACTAGTTCGACTGGTTCTATTATTGTTCCGGGCCTTTCCGCTGCAATGGGCTACACCATCTACGTGCGGGCGCTTTGCGGTGTGGGCGATACGAGCTTGTGGGCAATGGGCAATTTTGCTACGCCTTGCATCCCGCCTACTTTGAGCGGCACTACAGGTGCTTCGCGTTGCGGTATTGGCTCGGTAACCTTGAACGCTACCGGAACCGGCAATGCTTTTTATTGGTATAACAACGCCACTACGGACACCGTGGCGGGCATGGGCAGTTCCTTTACTACACCGGCCATCAGCAATACAACCACTTACTATGTGTTGAATGCGGATACATCGCGTTATACAGGCTTGGGAAATACGCAGATTCCGACTAGCTCAGGTTGGACTATTGAACGTGGGATTGTGGTTCAAGCAACACAAAGCTTTATCCTGAACAGCGCGCAAGTATATAGCGATCTTACCACTGGAACGCTTGATGGAACAGCGAAGCTGGTGGACGATGTTACAGGTAATGTGCTTGTTACAACGCCTTTCTCCATCCCGGCAGGGAGTGCTCCTCAATGGTTGACGATGCCTCTCGGCTGGAACCTAACCGCAGGGAAGACTTACCGCCTGCTGGCCTCTTTCAGCCTTGGGTATGTGCGTCATTTTAATGCAGGTGCAGACTATACTACTCCCGCATTTAACAACCTCGGCCCATTGGGTACAATCCTAAGTGGCTATGAAGCCTTGCCTACTGGTCCTTCCACTACTGCCTATAGTTATTTCCACAACATATCGGCTACAACGCTTTGCGCCTCTCCTCGTGTAGCTGTGGTAGCAACGGTGAACACCGCTTCGCCCGTAAACCTGGGCAACGACACTACGATCTGCGCTGGCAACAGCTTAACGCTTGATGCGGGTAACTTGGGTGCTGCCATGTATATGTGGAGTACAGGCGGCACAATGACGCAAACCATTACCGTGAACACCGCCGGAACCTACAACGTGGCCGTAACCAGCGCAACAGGTTGTGTAGATTATGACACCATTATTGTATCCACCTTTCCTGCTCCGATGCCAATGCTGGGCAACGACACGGCCATTTGCGCAGGCGCTCCGCTCCTGCTGGACGCAGGAGGAGGTGTTTCCTATCAATGGAGCAACGGCGGAACAAACCAAACGATTAACGCTGGCTCCACCACGGTGGGCACAGCCGTGTACGCTGTAATGGTAACCAACGCTGCCGGTTGCGTGGGTCGCGATACAATTAATGTAACCACAACCGCCGCGCCAATAGTGATGATCGGCAACGACACGACCATCTGCGATGGCAACAACGTAACACTCACGTCCAATACAGGCGCTTCTTTCGTTTGGAACACTGGTTCAACCACGCAAAGCATCATCGTGAACACCGCCGGAAACTACAGCGTAAAAGTTGCCAACGCGGCAGGTTGCGTGGGCCGCGACACAATCAATGTGAACGTCAGCCCGCTGCCGTTTGTGAATCTGGGTCGCGATACAGCCCTTTGCATGGGTGACACGCTCTCCTTGTCCACCGGCGTCATGATTGGCATCAACACTTTTGCATGGAGCAACGGTGCTACCACGCCGGATATTGACGTAACCACACCGGGCAACTACTCCGTAATGGTTACCAATAATGCCGGTTGCATTGGCACGGATGCCATCAACATAATGCCGGGTCTGATGCCTGTTGCGGGTACGATAACCACAAACGGCTCGTCTCCGACGTTCACTTTCACCGTAACGGGTAGCCAGAATAGTATAATGCGCGGCTTTAGCTTCGGTGACGGCGCTATTGATACCGCTGGCAGCCCTAGCACTTCCACGCATACTTACACCGCAAACGGTACTTACATTGTAACCTGCTACATAGCCAACCCTTGCGGTATAGACAGCGTGAAGGACACGGTTGATGTCACCAACGCAGGCGTGAACACCGTTACAATGAACGGCGAGGTAATGCTTTCCCCAAACCCGGCAACCAACTTACGTTTTGATTCGCAATACCAACGCGCAGGCCATGAAGCACATCACTGTGTTGAACGCCGTTGGTGCTGTGGTCCGCGACCTGAAACCGCAAAACGGTCAGGAGTAAAGCATAGACCTTTCAGGTCTGGCGGCGGCTACCTACATGGTGCGTATTGAGTTTGACGGCGGCGCAATTATGGTTCGCCGACTGCAAATCACGCAGTAAAGCCGCTGCAAAAAGAGTTAAGTAAAAAAAGGAAGGCCGCTTTTAAAAGCGGCCTTCCTTTTTTTGTTTTAAAATTGTCTGGGAAAACGGGAGCGGAGAATTAATTTGCGCGCAGACGGTGTTTTTTCTTTCCGATGCCGTTTTCCGGGAACTTCTTCCGTAACTTTAGCTTTCCAACGGAATGATTTTGTTGGAGAAGGTCGGGGCTTTTTTCACACAATTTTTTCACCACCGGGGGTAAGCCGAAAACCCGTTAAACGAGTAGGCATTTTCCAACTTTATGAGACTTAGACAAGTACTCTTAAGCATGGGGACAGCACTGGCAATGCTCTTCTCCATAACGCGGGCAGACGCGACGGTCTGTCCCAATGCCATTTCCATTACGTCGGTCCCGGTGAGTAATCAGGCAATTGTCTGCGGCACGACTAATGACATTACGTCGTCTAATGTCACCTCAACCTGTGGCAGTACGTTTTACTACGGTGGACTTGAAGCCCTCTACACCTACACGGCAACGACGAGTGGGCAGGTGCAGATTTCTGTGGACGGCGGCACAACGACCAATTACATTGGTTTGTTTGTTTTTGACGGTTGTCCGACTACAACCGGAACAAACTGCATGGGTGCCTCCAACACAAGCTTTGGCTATACAGGTTCGCTCATTGTGACGCTGACAGCAGGTACGACATACTACCTTATGTTTGATACCTGGCCTTCCCCGGCCAGTCCGTGTCCAGCAACATTTAGCATTTCCACCTGTGTTACGCCAACTGCGCCCGCCACTACGCTCGTCAATACAACGGACGCAACATTTGGATGGACGGGAACAGCAGCTAGCTATCAGGTAGAATACGGTACAAGTGCTACGCTGGGTGATCCGGGAAACAGTCGTGTTATCGCTTCTGCTAATTCTTATATGGCTATGGGTCTCACATCCGCAACCACTTATAACTGGTGGGTACGTAGCGTCTGTGGCCCCGGCGATACAAGTGCATGGACAGCAGTAACGACCTTTACAACGGCATGTCTTCCGGTAACTAGCTTGCCGTGGTCAGAAAATTTTGACGGCATGGCAACTACGGGCTATCAAGTCCTTCCAAATTGCTGGACGCTGCAAAACAACAGCAGCTGGTACACGGGTGCTTTTGGACCTGGCGCGCCGCACAGTGGAGCTAATTATCTTTTCACTTATGGGTTTGTGGCTGATGCTTTGTTATGGACACCGGGATTTAGCCTTACCGCAGGTACATCTTATGATTTCTCTTTCTGGTGGAAAGGCGATGGCGCTAACACTTGGGATGGATCCGCATCTTATAATACTTCAACAGATACAACAGGAGCCACTATACTGGGCAAGTTCGCTACTTCCGGCACTGCAACGCCGAGTGGGTATCAACTGATTACGTACACATTTACCCCTGCAACAACAGGTGCTTACTATTTTGACCTGTTCTTAAATAGTCCTAATGGCGGGAATGGTTTCAGCTTTGATGACTTCATAGTGAGTGCTACGCCTTCCTGTTCTGCACCAACACAGGTAGCAGTTACGAATATCAGCTCTACAGGCGCAACAGTCAACTGGACGGCTTCTATTTCGACTCCTGCCAATGGATATCGTTATGAGGTGCGCTCTTCGGGTGCGGCTGGTTCCGGCAACACGGGTTTGGTATCAACCGGTACGGTAGCGGCAGGATCAACTACAGTGAACCTTACTGGCCTTACGCCAAACACTACAGATACCGTATATATTATGTCTCTGTGTAGTGCTACAGACTCCAGTACTTGGACGTATGCAATAGGTTTCACAACACTTTGTTCACCTGTAAACACCTATCCTTTTGTAGAAAGCTTCCCTTCAACAGGTCTTCCTTCTTGCTGGAGTGCTTCTAACGCAGGTGGTGGTTTCTACAACTGGACCGGAACTGCTTCTGATGTTACCCATGGGGTAAGTGCTCCTTTTGCTGGTTCAGGATTTGCTTTTCTTAATGTTTATAACGCCCAGACCAGTAGCAATCCATATGTCTTGAATGCACCAAGTTTTGACCTGACTGGTGCTCCCAAGCAGTTGGAGTACTATTATTTCCTTGGTAGTGGAGGTTATCAGGGTACATCGGGCGCTACAGGTTCCGATCCCTATCCTCTACAGGTATTGGTAAGTGCGAATAATGGTACTACATGGGACACGCTGTATCAGCATAGTTCTGCTAACTCTACCATTGCCACCAGTAACAGCCCTTCTTTCTGGACTCAGAATATCATTGACCTTTCTGCTTATGCAGGACAGACAGTAATATTCCAATTCCTTTCCCAATCCAACTATGGTAATAACATTACCAATCAGGGAATTGACGAGTTTACAGTAATGGACATTCCTTCCTGTGCAGCGCCAACAGGCCTGACAACCTCCAACATTACAGCGAACAGCGTAGATTTGAGCTGGAATGCTTCTATTACGCCGCCTGCCTTGGGCTATCTGTATGAAATCCGTACTTCCGGCGCACCGGGTTCCGGCGCTACCGGCTTAGTGGTTTCCAATACGACGCAGCCAGGATTTACCACTGCTACCGAAAGCGGCCTTACGGCTTCTACGTTTTATAGCGTGTATGTTCGTGCATTGTGCAGCCTGACAGATTCTTCCGCATGGAGCTTCGCAGATACCTTCACTACGACGATTTCCTGCTTCCAGCCAACTAGCGTAACCGCTACCAACGTAACGACGACTTCGGTGGATTTGAACTGGACATCACCTACTGCTCCTCCGGGAAGCGGCTATCAGTATGAAATCCGCACTTCCGGCGCACCGGGTTCTGGCGCTACCGGCTTGTTTGTTGCTAATTCTACTGCAGCGGGCACCACAACAGCCACAGAAACCGGCTTGAGTGCTTCCACTACCTATTCTGTGTATGTGCGCAGCATCTGCGGTTCGGGCGATACAAGCCTGTGGACAGGAGCAACTAACTTCTACACGCCGTGCATTCCACCTACGGTTACGGGTACAACAGGCGCTTCCCGTTGCAGTGCTGGTTCGGTAACGCTTACGGCTACCGGCACAGGTAACAGCTTCTATTGGTACAATAACAACACAACGGATACCGTTGCAGGAACAGGTGCTTCTTTCACGACGCCTTCTATCAGCGCAACGAGTACCTATTACGTAGCAACAGCAAACACAACTGTTTATACGGGTCTGGGAAATACGCAGATTCCAGGTGGGAGTAGTAACTTCTCCGCAAATCGCGGTATTGTGGTTCAGACAACCCAAAGTTTCTCTTTGGATAGCGCGCAAGTATATAGTGATGGCACTACGGGCTTTGTTTCCGGAACAGCTACGTTGGTAGATGACGCTACAGGCACAATTATCACGACTACTACTTTCAGCATTCCAGCCAATGGTCCACAATGGTATACGATGAACCTAGGTTGGAACCTGACAGGTGGTAATACCTATCGCTTGATGGCTACCTTTAGTGGCAATAGTGTACGGCGAATTGACGGTTTTGCCGGTGGCGTTGCAGATTATACCACACCTGCTTTCAATAATCTCGGCCCTTTGGGTACTATCATTGGTGGCTATGATTTTGGTCCTTCTACAACTACTTACAACTACTTCCACAACATCTCTGCTACTTCCCTTTGCGCTTCGCCGCGCGTAGCCGTTGTGGCAACAGTAGGCACAGGTTCTCCGGTAAATCTGGGTAATGACACCACGATCTGTGCAGGCAGCAGCCTCACACTCGATGCCGGCAACCCGGGTGCGAGCTATTCCTGGAACACAGGCGCAAACAGCCAGACGATTTCCGTAAACGCTGCCGGAACTTATAGCGTAACCGTAACCAACGCAGCTGGCTGTAGTGATACCGACACCATTATGGTGATGACTACTCCTGCGCCAACGGTAATGCTCGGCAACGACACTGCCATCTGCCCGGGCAGCACCGTAACGCTCAATGCAGGTAACATGGGTACAGGTGCTACTTACATGTGGAGCACCGGCGCAAACACACAATCTCTTGTTGTGGCCAATGCCGGAACCTATAGTGTAGCGGTTATGAGCAGCACGGGCTGCACAGGCCGCGATACAATCATAGTGATGAACGCTCCGGTACCGGTGGTGAATCTGGGCCGCGACACCATGCTTTGCATAGGCAGCAGCCTTGCACTGAACGCCGGTAACGCAGGCGGCAGTTATGCCTGGAGCACGGGTGCAACTACATCCAGCATTACGGTAAACACACCGGGTATCTACTCTGTAAGCGTAACAAACACGTCGGGTTGTGTTGGTGGCGACACTATCAACGTAATGCCGGGCATGATGCCAAACGCGGGTACCATCAACTTCACCAATGCATCTCCGACCTTTAGCTTCTCCTCTATGGGCGGCTCACCGGGAATGCACGGCTGGAGCTTCGGCGACGGTACTTTTGATACGGCTGCAACGCCAACGCATACCTACACAGCAAACGGTACTTATACCGTAAGCTATGTTGTAAGAAATCCTTGCGGCTCCGATACAGCAACTACAACCGTCACGGTTACCAACATAGGCGTGAATACGGTAACGCTGAATGGCGAAGTAACGCTGGCTCCGAACCCGGCTTCTGACCGCGTACTGATTCGCAACAATAACGCACAAGCTATGAAGCACATCACCGTGCTGAATGCCGTTGGCGCTGTGGTTCGCGAATTGAACGCACAGAATGGTAAAGAGCAAAGCATAGACCTTTCAGGTCTGGCGGCTGCTACTTACATGGTGCGTATTGAGTTTGACGGCGGCGCTATCGTCGTGCGCAGACTCCAAATCACCCAGTAAGCATTGCGGAACAAGTAAAGCGTAAAAAAGAGAGCCGTCCCATTTGGGCGGCTCTTTTTCTTTTTGCGCCCTTTAGAAATCCACCGCCCTTGCTGTACGTTTGTAGCCAAAATTCCTTTCTCCCCTTATGGAGTCCTCCGTTCTTCAGCAGATGCAGGATATGGAACACGAGCAGCTCGTGTTTTGCCAGGATCCCGCATCCGGCCTCAAAGCCATCATCGCCATCCACAACACCACCCTCGGCCCGGCCCTCGGCGGCACGCGGCTGTGGCCCTATAAAACACACGGCGAAGCCGTTGTGGATGCCTTGCGCCTCTCGCGCGGCATGACTTACAAGGCAGCAATTTCCGGGCTTAACCTCGGCGGCGGCAAGGCGGTCATCATCGCCGACCCAAAGCAAAAGTCTGAGGCGCTTTGGCGGCGCTACGGCAAGTTTGTGGACTCGCTCGGCGGCAAATACATCACCGCCGAAGACGTGAACACTTCCGCGCGCGACATGGAATTCATTGCGCTGGAAACCAAAAGTGTTACCGGCGTCCCTGAATACATGGGCGGCTCCGGCGATCCTTCGCCCTTCACGGCCTACGGCGTTTTTGTAGGGATGAAAGCCGCCGCCTGCAAGCGTTGGGGAAATGACAGCCTCGCCGGGAAAACGGTGCTGGTGCAAGGCGTGGGCCATGTGGGCCACTACCTTGTCGGGCATCTGGTGAACGCGGGCGCGAAGGTGAAAATCTCGGACATCAAAGACGAGAATCTGGAGAAAGCGAAGAGCGACTTTCCGTCCATCACCATCGTGGAGAACAACGACATCTTCTCCGAAGACATGGACATCTACGCGCCCTGCGCCCTCGGTGCGACACTGAACGATGATTCCATCTCCAAGATGAAAGCAGGCATCGTGGCGGGCGCGGCCAACAACCAGCTTGCCGATGAAAACGTACACGGCCCTATGCTGATTGAAAAAGGCATCCTCTACGCCCCCGACTTCCTTATCAACGCCGGCGGCCTCATCAACGTGGCGGCAGAGCTTCAGACCTACAACGTAGAGCGCGTGAAAGGCAACGTGGAGAAAATCTACGACCGCACGCTGGAAATCTTCGCCCTCAGCGAGCGCGACAACATCCACACCCAACAGGCCGCTATGCGCATCGCCCAGCAGCGCATCGACGACATCGGAAAAGTTCACGCAAGGCGGTGATAAGTATCAAGTAGAAAGAGGAGATTCCAGAAGGAACGGTGTGTAAAAGCGCCGTTCCTTTTTTCTTTTCGAAAAATCTGTTCTCTCACAGAGCCGCAGAGCCGCAGAGGAATCCTTTCTTTGCAGAAGAGACACGCCCTTTCACCTGTCTTCAAAATCCGTCTTGATACTTGCTACCCACTCCCCAATGAACTTCCCCAACCAAACCGGCTTCTACCAGGGCAAAGTGCGCGACGTGTATTCCATCGGCGACGACCGGCTGGTGATGATTGTCTCCGACCGCATATCGGCGTTTGACGTGGTGCTACCCCGCCCCATTCCCCACAAAGGCGCCGTGCTGAACGGCATTGCCTCCCGGATGCTGGACGCTACCGCCGACATCCTGCCCAACTGGAAGGAAACCGTTCCCGCGCCCAACGCCACGATTGGCAAACGCTGCACGACCTATCCGGTGGAAATGGTGGTGCGCGGCTACCTCACCGGCCACGCGTGGCGGACGTATAAAGCGGGCGGGCGCGTGTTATGCGGCGTGGCTTTGCCGGAAGGCATGAAGGAAAACGAGCCTTTCCCCAGCCCCATCCTCACCCCCACCACCAAAGCCCACGAAGGCCACGATGAAGACATCTCCCGCGAAGAAATCATCCGGCGCGGCCTTGTTTCCCAAACGGAGTATGAGCAACTGGAAATCTACGCGGGAGAGCTTTTCCGGCGCGGCGGCGAACTGGCCCAGCAGCAGGGCCTGATACTGGTGGACACGAAATACGAGTTCGGCCACCGCGACGGGCAGATTTACCTTATAGACGAAATCCACACGCCCGATTCTTCCCGCTTCTTCTATGCCGACGGCTTCGGCGAGCGACTATCGCGCGGCGAAGCGCAACGCCAACTTTCCAAAGAATTTGTGCGCGAATGGCTGATGGAAAATGGCTTTTCCGGGAAGGACGGACAGCAGATTCCCGAAATGACCGACGCGGTGGTGGCCCGCATTTCCGCCCGCTATCTGGAGTTATACGAAGCCATTACCGGCGAGGCGTTTGAAGCGGAAATCCTGAGCGAAGAAGAAACGCAAAGACGTATTGAGGCAGTATTAAGCCAATAATACCTTATGCAATAGGGCGAAGGGTGTATCTAAAAAGTGGGGCTTGCACTGATGATATCATAAGCGGCATATCCGCACTGTGGGGATGGCACTGATGATATCATAAGGGGTATCCCCACAAGTTGGGAACGGCACTGATGATACCATAAACGGCATATCCACAAGTTGGGGATGGTACTGATGATACCATAAACGGTATGTCCACAAGTTGGGAATGGCACTGATGATATCATAAGGGGTATCCCCACAAGTTGGGAGGTGCATTTATGATTTTGCATAAGGTATTTTCCTCTTCCCAACACTCTTTCTAGTACTTTTTCCTTATAAGTACGTCATTTGCCGCAGCCGCCCGGCGATGTTCTTCTCCCATTGTTCCTGCACGTCGAGCTCCGTTCCGTGGATGGTTTCGCGGTCATAGCGAGCCTGCTCTTCGGCGGCGCTGCGGTTCACCGCCTGATAAACTTCCGCAAGCTGCTCTTTGATTCCCTCCGGCTGGAAGGACGTGACCTTCATCCGCCGCCCCATCTCGCAGGCCCAGAGCGCGGCCAAGTGAAAGTGAAACTGCTCGTGGCGCAGCACATCCGGCTCGCGGCCCGCCAGCTTCATCCACGAAGCTTTTGGAACCATGGCAATAGCAAGTATCACCATCACTTCGGTGCGCTCGCCCACCCGGCGGTATTTCATCTTGTAGTCTATCACCGTCACCGTGCGGGCCACGTTGTTGATGCGCACATCCGGCGGAATGGGAGCGCGGAAATCCTCATAATGCAGGGGCTGCAAGCGGTTGTAGGGAATGGCCCCATCGGTACGCGCGGCGGTATCCCAAACCACTTTTACCACCACTTCCGGGCGCGGAGCGGCGATGGCGCGGAAGGAAAGGAATAATAGAAACAGGGAAAAGAGGCGCTTCATTTTGGGGTGAAAATACACGTGGGAAAAACCCGCTTGGGGGTGCAAAGGTTGATTAGGGAATAGGGAGGTCATCTCGACCGCTAGGGAGAGATCTCACGTTTGCTAAGACTCACCTGCTGTGGCTCGCCTGCTGTGAGATTCCTCGCTCCGCGCTCGGAATGACCCGTGTTAATTGGGCTTGTAAAATGTGGGTCATCTCGACCGCTAGGGAGAGATCTCACTTGTGTTGTGTCTTATGTGCTGTCATCATCTATCGTGAGATTCCTCGCTCCGCGCTCGGAATGACCCACCTATTCCCTATTCCCTATTACCTATTCCCTATTCCCTATTCCCTATTCCCTATTACCTATTACCTTTAACCCCTCCCTTACACACTGCTTTTTTATGACCACTCCTGCTACCGGCCAGCGCGTAATCCGCTCGCCAAAAGGCAATACGCTGAACTGTAAAAACTGGGTTACGGAAGCGGCCTTCCGCATGATTCAGAACAACCTGGACCCGGAAGTGGCCGAGCGCCCCGAAGACCTTGTGGTGTATGGCGGCATCGGAAAAGCAGCCCGCAACTGGGAAGCTTTTGACGGCATTCTGGCCGCGCTGAAAAACTTAGAAGAAGACGAAACTTTGCTGGTGCAAAGTGGCAAGCCGGTGGGTGTGTTGCGTTCCCACAAAGACGCGCCGCGCGTCATCATTGCCAACTCCAACCTTGTAGGCCGCTGGGCGACGTGGGAACACTTCCGGGAACTGGACGCGAAGGGCCTGATGATGTACGGGCAAATGACCGCCGGAAGCTGGATTTATATCGGCTCGCAGGGCATTGTGCAAGGAACTTACGAAACGTATCTCTCGCTGGCCGAAAAACACTACAACGGAAGCCTAAAGGGCACACTCAACGTAACCGCCGGACTGGGCGGCATGGGTGGCGCACAGCCGCTGGCGATAACGATGAACGAAGGCGTGGCGCTGGTCGCCGAGATTGAAGAGTGGCGGATAGAAAAGCGGCTGGAAACGCGCTACTTAGACGAGTATGTGAAGGAGGGCATAGACGCGGCGATTGACCGTGCGTTGGAAGCCAAGAAGAACGGCGAAGCAGTGTCTATCGGCGTGTGCTGCAATGTGGTGGACTTGCTCCAGCGCCTTCTTGACCGCAACATCACGCCCGACACGCTCACTGACCAAACGTCTGCCCACGACCCGCTCATTGGGTATTTCCCCGAAAACATGAGCGTGGAAGAAGCCAACGCGTTGCGCGAGGTAAACGGCGAAGAATACGTTTCCCGTTCGTTAGACACGATGGCGCACCACGTGAAGCTGATGTTGGAACTCCAAAAGCGCGGCGCTATTACGTTTGACTACGGCAACAACCTGCGCGGACAAGCCCATGACAAGCGTGGTGTGGACAATGCCTTTGATTTTCCGGGCTTTGTTCCGGCGTATATCCGTCCGCTGTTTTGCGAAGGGAAAGGGCCGTTCCGCTGGGTGGCGTTGAGCGGCGACCCGGAAGACATCCGCGTTACCGACGAGGCACTGATGGAACTGTTTCCCGACAACGTGGGTCTCAATCGCTGGCTCAAAATGGCGCAGGAGAAAATTGCGTTTCAGGGATTGCCCGCGCGCATCTGCTGGCTGGGCATGGGCGAGCGCGAAAAAGCGGGCCTTCTGTTTAACGAGCTGGTGCGCACTGGCAAGGTGAAAGCGCCCATCGTGATTGGCCGCGACCACTTAGACTGCGGCTCTGTAGCCTCCCCCAACCGCGAAACCGAAGCGATGAAAGACGGCTCCGACGCCGTTGCCGACTGGCCGATCCTGAACGCGCTGATTAACACGGCAGGCGGTGCAAGCTGGGTGAGTTTCCACCACGGCGGCGGCGTAGGCATGGGCTACTCCCTGCACGCCGGAATGGTGATTGTGGCGGACGGAACGGAAGATGCCGAGCGCCGCCTGCGCCGCGTACTCCACAACGACCCGGCAATGGGCGTGCTGCGCCACCACGATGCGGGTTATGAACTGGCAAGCGAAACCGGGCGAAAATTCGGGCTGAATGATTAAGCACATGGGGAAGGTGAAGGCGTCCGTGCTGCTTTCCAACCCGGCAGCATCAAGTCCGCAGCTTTTGGAAACCGACGCGCTGGCCAACACGGGCTTTCATTACCTGTGTATCCCGGAACACATTGCGCAGCAACTCCGGCTCCAAACGTTGGAAGAGCGCACAATTGTGTTTCCGAACGGTACGCTGAAAAGCTGTGCGTATGTGGGGCCGGTGGAGATTCATTGCCTCAACCGGGTGTGCATTACCGGCGCGCTGGTGTTGGGAGAAGAGGTTTTGCTGGGCGAAATCCCCTTGCGGGACATGAACCTGCGGATTCATCCTTTGCAGAAGAAACTGGTGGTGGGCGTGTAAAATCCCTGTGTTTCCGGGACGAGATTGCGGTAGTTCTCACCTCCTAAGCTTTTTATCTGGTGGTCATTCCGACGAAGGAGGAATCCCAGATGATGCAAGGCACAACGCGAGTAAGATTCCTCCTTCGTCGGAATGACCCATATTTTCCAAAGCCAACAGAAACTTCTTTTCCCGGATTTTCTGTTGGCTTTATCATTGCACTCTGAAAGGATTTTCTCACCAAAACCCACTTTATGTACCGTATCGGACAAGGTATTGATTTTCACCAGTTAGAAGAAGGACGGGATTTATGGATTGGCGGCGTTCAGATTCCCCACACCAAAGGCGCTGTGGCGCACTCCGACGGCGACGTTTTGCTTCATGCACTTTGCGATGCGCTGCTCGGTGCGCTCGGCCTCGGCGATATTGGAAAGCATTTCCCCGACACGGATGTGCAGTTCAAGGGCATTGATTCTAAAGTGCTGCTCCAACGCAGTTATGGCAAGCTGCGGGAGAAAGGCTACACTGTGGTGAACGTGGACACGACCCTGCTGTTGCAAGCGCCGAAGATTGCGCCCTATATAGAATTGATGCAGATAGAAATCGCCCGCATCCTGCAGGTAGAGCGAAGCGATGTTTCCATCAAAGCAACGACTACGGAGCAGCTCAGCTTTATTGGCCGGGAGGAAGGCGTGGTAGCGACGGCGGTGGTGTTGGTGCAGAAGATGTAGGAGTGTTTTCATTCTCTTCTTTTGCCTTGATGCAAAAGAAGCAAAAGATCAAGGCGTTCAAAGGCGAATCCTTCGGACCGGATGCCGCTTGCGCTACAAGCTTATTCCGCCTCATCAACATTTCCTCCGAAAAAGAGGCAGAAAAGCCCCTCCGCGCTGCGCGTCCTCCTTTCGCTGTTGAACGCCTGGTGGAGTGCAAGCCGGCGGGAAGTACAAAAAATGTAGAAGAATTCAATAGGGTTAGGTCAATTTCTTGTCGGAAATCTTTTGTCATTCTCGAAGGGAATCTTGTCGGATGCAAGCCGCAAAGACCTTTTCCCGGTAACAAAAGATTTCCAACAGGAAAACGCATTTCTCAAGACATAAAAAAAGCCCCCGACGATGAGTGAACGTCAGGGGCTTTTCTATTGCTCAAAAAGGTCTTTCTAAGACAATGCGGACTTTACATCCGACTTCGCGTCTTTCAGGCCGTTTTTTACGTCGGTGGCCATGTCTTTAGCGCCGTTTTTCAGGTCGTGAGCAGCGTCTTTCGCGCTGTTCTTAACGTTGTTGGCGGTGTCCTGAAGTTCGCGCTTGCCTTTTCCGGCAGCGGTATCTACGTCGTCCAGAATGGAAGCGATTTTGCCTTTGGCATCGTCGTCCAGTCCTTCAATTTTAGATTCCAGCATCGTGCGCAGGTCGTCAATACCGGCACCGGCGCGGCCCAGCAGTTTGTTGAATTGATCGCGCCACTTGGATGCAGTGTCAGCAAGGTTTTGGCGGGTTTCTTCGCCCGGCTCTGGAGCAACGAGAAGTCCGATGGCGACGCCTGCGAGCAGGCCTACAGTGAATTTTGACATGGTTTGGAAAGGGGGTTGAAAAGGGATTGGAAAGGTTATTTACGAAAGAAGAAAGCGTGATTAGCGGCGGCGGCCAAACATGCGCGCCAACAGCCAGATAACGACCACTACGACGAGCACTGCAACAATGATGCCCACCTTAAAACCGGCACCAAAAATACCGGCAATGGCATCGCAACTGGTCATGGTCAAAACCAAAAGCAGGAGCGGCAGAAGAGTCTTTTTCATGGGAGAGAGGTTTAGAGAAAAAGCCGGAAAAATTTCGTGCCGTTGTGTATTTTTCCCTTTTCAGGCCGGAAGCCCCTGCCGCCCGCGCAGCCGCGAAACCTCTTCCTGCAAAGCCCCTATCCGCTGAAGCAAATGCGCAATGGTCTCAATGCCGGGCAGGTTGATTTCCAGTTCGTAGTGCAGACGGGTGAAGCGTTCTACGTCGCTTAATTCCTCAAAATAAATGGCCGGCTCGCTTTCTTCTTCTGCCTGCCGGATAAGGCCGGAATGGATAAGCGACTGAATAAAATCCGGCGCTACCGGCTCGTGGTAAGTGCAGTATTCGCGGATGGTGATGTGTTCCATAAATGCTTCGCGTTGGATGCCCTTTGGGCGTTGGAAAGTTGGAAGGCTTCGCCGTTGGATAGTGTTGGAACTTGCAGCTTGAATTTTGGCTCTTGATACTTGCTATTTGCTGGTAGCCAACTTTTCAAACAGCGCACGCTGCTCGTCGGTGAGGTTGGTGGGAAGGGAGACTTTGAACGTGACGTACAAGTCGCCGAAAGTGCCGTCTTTCTTATAAACCGGAAAGCCTTTGCCGCGCAGGCGCACTTTTTCGCCGGGCTGTGTGCCCCCTTTTACTTTCAGTTTCACGGGACTTTCCAGCGTTTTTACTTCTACCTCACCGCCCAGAACGGCGGTGTATAAATCCAGCGGCACTTCGGTGTGGAGGTCGTCGCCATCGCGGCGAAAATGCGGGTCGGGCGCAATGCGAAGCGTGATGTAGAGGTCGCCTGCCGGGCCGCCGTTGGCACCGGGATTACCGTAGCCTTTGAGCTTTATCTTTTGTCCGTCGGCCACGCCTGCGTGGATGGTGATACGTACTTGTTTTCCACCGATGGTGAAGGTTTGCGGATGGGTTTTGGCGGCTTCGCGGAGAGAGATTTGAAGCTGCGCTTCCACGTCGCTGCCCCGGAATTGGGATTGCTTTTTCCCTCCTCCCCGATTTCCAAAAAGAGAGCTAAAGAAATCGGAGAAATCTTCGCCGCCGTCCGCGTCGTTGCTATAAGTATAGTCCTGACGGTTGCCACTTCCGCCAAAGGGATTTCCGCCGCCGCTTTGTGCCTGTTGCCGTTTTTGGGCTTCTATCTGGTCGGCGTGCATCCAGTGTTCACCGTAGGCATCGTATTTCTTGCGCTTTTCCGGGTCGCTCAACACTTCGTTGGCTTCGGCTATCTGCTGAAACTTTTGCTTCGCCTCCGGGTTGTCGGGGTTTACGTCGGGGTGGAATTTCCGGGCCAGTTTCCGGTAGGCTTTTTTAATCTCGTCGGTGGAAGCCGTTTTGGAGATGCCGAGTGTTTGGTAGTAATCAATGAAAGCCATTTCTGTAAGGTAGCGAGAAACTCAAAAAGCCCGTGCCAGAAGCCCTTTCCCGGCTTCCATCATTCCCCAAAAAGCTACCGCGCCACAATCACCTTCACCACCTGCGCGGCTTCCCTTCCACCCTGCACCCGCAGCAGATACAAACCGGCGGCCAGATGGCGGACATCCAGCTTTACCTCATTGCTGCCCGGCTGTTGCGCAAGGGTTTCCCGGCGCACGGTTTTTCCCTGCACGTCGGTAAGGGAAATTTCCGCCTTTCCGGTTGTTTTTCCTTCAAACAAAACCGACAGCACATCCGCCGCCGGATTAGGAGAGACGCTCAACTGCGCCGGAATTTCCAAATCATTGATGCCCAGCGCACGACCTCCCAACCGGATGTTGTCAAACACGCCTTGCGCGCCCGGCCCGGAAGCCACGAGACCCACATACGCTGTTGCACCCATAGGTTGAGCGTGGATAGCATATGCCGTCCACGAAAGACCATCTGCCGAATACCACGTGTTCACCATGTTGCCCGTGCGCGCCAAGCGCAACCACATCGGCAGTGCAAAAGTGGTTACGAGGTTGTAGGAAGTATTTCCACCCGCACCCGTCCGCCAATAATCAAACACGCCGCGCGTGTCCAGCGAAGAAATCGTAGTGAACGGACTGCCCGGCGTGAGGTCGGTGCGCAGCATCAATCCGGCCAGCGAATTCCAATCGGAAGGAGTCGCCGTTACCCGCGCCACGAGGGTATCATCTCCAAGAAGTGGCACGTAGAAAAAAGTTGCGGCATCGGCGTTGTCGGCAAGGCCGGTTCCCCAGGATTTCAGGCGCAGGCTTTGCGTGGCAGCCGTCCAGCAGGCTTGTCCCGGAAAAGGCGGCGTTGCGCCAATGTCGGTGAGCGTCCAGCCTGCGGATGTTGGGTCGCACACGTTGTCGTCAAAGCCTGCGGGGCCGACGGGAATGCTGTTTGCGTAGGAAAAGGGAAAGATTTCTTCTGAGGTTTCGCCGTTGGCGAGTACCAGCTCTATCTCCAGATTGTACGGCCCGGTAGGCGGATAGGTAGATGCGCCTTGCAACACTTCTGTTGCAGGCATCGCTACCCAAAAGCTATCTCCTGCAACGCCCACGGGCGGTGTGGAAAAAGCGACGCGGGAATATCCAGCGGTGGGCGTTGCGCCGGGGTCTTGGTAGAAGTTGATGTCGGTAACGGTGCGGTTGCTTTGAAAGCGCCCGGAAACAATCAGCGTGTCGCCGCGCACGACGCTGTGCAAGGCGGTGAGGCCCGCGAGGTGGCCGTTGTAAAATCCGGTGTTCACCACCGGCGAAAACAACTGGCAGTTGGCGAGAATGGCGCTGCCTGCGCGGTTGATGAAGGTGGGCTGTGCGGTAAGCGTGTAGTTGCCTGCGGCCATAAGGCTTTCGCCTTGCGCGGGGGCTGCGTTTTCGGTGGCGGTTTGGTGGGAATGCGGCAGATTGAGGCCGTGTCCCAGTTCGTGGGCAATGCCGCCGAAGTAGGTAACGAAGCGTGTTCCGTTGGTGTCGGTCTGGCCGATGTATTGGGTGTCCAGTTGGGGATAATCGGTGGCGTAGCAGCTTCGCCCGATGCCGTAATACGGCAGGTCGGTCATGGCCGCGAAGGACGGCGTGGCGGTGAGAATGATGCGGTGTTCGCTGGTCACAAGCGCCGGATTTGCGGCGCGAAAAGCATCCATTTCGCTAATCAATGAGTCGTTGCCGCCGGGCGTGGTGCTGCGGTAATAGTCCAGATTGTGCGCGCCGTTTACGAGGACAATCCGCACCGAATCGGGCTGGCCTTGCGCCGTCCACAGGCCGAATGTTTTTGTGCCATAGCCGTTGGCCACCATCTGCTGCTTATAAAAATTTTGCAGCCAGAGGAACATGGCCGAGACGCGCTTGCGGTAGGTGGGGTCAAGCGGAACGTCGGCGGCTTTGAAGTAGTAGATGTCTAAGTTGTAGGGCTTGGGCGAAGTGTAGGACGTGCTGTTGTAGGTAGTGGTGTATTGCGCGGATGCGGTGAGGGAGAACGCGCAGAGCAGGAGGGTAAGGAGTTTTTTCATGATGGCCTCTCCCCCGGCCCCTCTCCGTCCTTCGGCAAGCTCAGGATGACAGAGATGGGTGACGGGATTATCTAAAAGGTGGTTGGAATGGTATAGACGAATGTAGTGGTTGGGTGTTTTTATTTCCCCACAGACTTTTCCTGCTGAATTGCGCGGAACTCCGCTTTATGACCCATGACTTATGACTCATGACCCATGTTCTACTCCGCAAAGAACTTGATTCCTTCTTCGCCAATGGCGGTTTTAAACATCTCGTCCATCACGGTTTTGTACTTGGCGGAGAAGCGGCGGGGCTTGAGGTAGCGGGCGGTGATTTCTACTTTGCCGTCGGCTTTGATGCGCAGCTTCACGTAGTTATAGACGTAGCCGTGGCGCGGGTGGTTGATGAGCAGCGTTTGGGAAGTAGAGATAAAGGACGGCATCTTGCCTTTAAAGATGCTGCTGTCAAAATACTCGTAGGTGTCCAGCTTCATGCCGCCGATGGCGTTGGGGGATTTCTCCTGTTCCTTGCCGTCGGTGAAGAGCTTGCACTGGCCGTAGTAGATAACGGTTTTCACGGATTGGCCGGCTTTAAGGGCGGAGAGAATTTCGGCGAAGGAGCGGAGGGGGGATTGGGCGGAGGCGAGGACGGGGAACAGGAGCGCGAGGAGGAAAAGGGAACGGCGCATGGGGGAGAGATTGCGGGGGCAAAGTAATACCAGCGTCTGGACTTTTTCTTTTGCCTTAAATAGCCGCTTACCGCTTTTTGCGAGATGCTGATAATTGTCTTGCTTGAAGATGCCTGAAAATACTTGCTGCATGCTTTATTCCCTTGCTTCAAAAGCAATTGAAGCCTTCAAAATCAACTACAGAACTTCCCGAACTCACGTTAATTAAAACCCAACTACTGATTCTTGGAAGAGGCTTTAAGGAGAACAGATTACATTCCTGTTTAAATAAAGTTCAACTTTTCCGTCCCTTAAAGCAGCTTTGGGGGTTTGCCCCCAGCTCCTCGGGGTTAACCCCCAACTCCTCGGGGTTTGCCCCCAGCCTTCGGGGGTTTGCCCCCAATCCTTCGGGGTTTGCCCCCAGCCTTCGGGGGTTTGCCCCCAACTCTCCGGGGTTTGCCCCCAACCTTCGGGGGTTTGCCCCCAGCTCCTCGGGGTTTGCCTCCAACTCCTCGGGGTTTGCCCCCAGCCTTTGGGGGTAAACCCCCAAAGCCTTTTCCATTCCTTTTCAAACTTCCTTTTTTAACGTAAGTTCGGGGTGAAGCTGTTGATATAAGGGGAGTTGGATTTCTTTCTTATGAAAAAAGGGTTGGAAACAACAGTCAATTGTTTTGTCCAACCCTTTCGCCTTATGCAGAGCAGCCCCCAAAATTAGTAGCAATGTTCTGCCAAATGGACGACTGCGACATAGAACAATCCAGACACCGCTCTCCCACAAACAGGCACCTAAGCACTTTTGCTGCTCTGGTCGCTTACTCCGCATTGGAACGAAAACTTTTTATATGCTACTGACAATTCTCCCCAACCCATGTTCTTTAACCTAAAACTTTAGGTAGGTAAGGGTAAACTTTTAGGTTCGGAACGTAAAAATTTGAGGTATTCAATTTCACTTTACATTAATTGTGCTTACTGTTTCTGTCACAATATCATCTTTAAAAGTTGCTGCGCCACCGCTCACCATGTGCGGCTAAATTTTCTTTTCCCGGCCACCATTCCCTTTGTTGCGGCAGCAAAATTGGTTTTCCCTCAAGGCCGCGCAGAGTATATGAACTTTCCGCTTCGGTAAATACGTCCGACACGCGCACCCGGTATTCCTCATCAATCCGAAGCAGGCCGCGATCAAATGCGCGGTGCAGGTTTGGACATAGAGAAATGCCATTGGCGATGGTGTCATCATGGCTTTCCGCGAAAGGAACGATGTGGCAGGCATCTACCATTTGCACAGGTGTAGTGCTTATTAACCGCATTCCGCTTATACAGCATGTATAGTTATACACACGCGGCACAACGCGCTTAAACACCGCACTGCGACTGATAATCTCTTCTTCGTCCAGGCCCGTTGCCAACTTCCGATAAGCAACACTGTCTTCGTGCAAGATCTGTTGTTCAACGATTGCGATGTAGCCCGTTTGCGCACCTGTTTTTCCGGGAAAATAAGTTTGCAGCAATACGCCTCGCAATACTTCGCGAGTTTCTCGTTGCACCAGCAATTTAAACAGCGCCTCATCCAGATAGGCATACTCCACCCACGCCTGTAACCCCGAAAAACTTTTGGGCGAGCGCGAAGAGGTAAGCCTTGCGGCTTCGCTGGATCTTGTTTGCAGGTGCCAGAACCGATCGCCTGTAAGATGGTAAAAGGGATTGGTGAAATTGGGGGAGAACCCGGCGCTATCCACATACCGCGACCACACATCCTTAAAGCGCGCAACCAGTTCCGGCGTGATGCAAATCCGGTTCTCAAACGCTTCACCGGCCTCTATACTGTCTATTACTGCCAGCAAAAGCACTGGCTTATGCGGTGCACGTTCGCCGCCTACATAGCCCCTGTTGAGCTTGCTGAAAGCCGCGCTGTAGTGTTGGAGAGAATTGTTGAAGGGGGACGCTGGCACGGGGCTAAAGTAAGCGCCTATTGCCAAATCGGGAATGCTGTTCGAAGACGGCAAGCCGGTGCGACGAAGTCGGCTGACGCGCAAAGACTACGCCTCGGACTTCGCCGAACGGGGAATGAGACTATTTTAAATTATGTGTACCGAAGCATAAGTGTGTATACAAATACGGAGCTGGTGATGAAGTGTAACCATGATAAACTGCATACACTTCAAAAGAGTCATTTACTTCAAATAGGATGTCACAGGGTTCGGCTGATACCCCACGTGCATAAACTTTGCAAGTATCTGTTTGCATTCTTCCTTTTATCCATTTATATGCCTTAAATTCAATTTCGTAAGATGAAATACAATCTTTAATTGGCGGTCTGATTGCTATTACACGTCCTTTAAAAACAACATCCGCATTAGCCAAGTAATTTATCCCTGTGTTGCAATCACAAGCGCAGATTTTGAGACCTGCTAGGTTTAGAAGGAAAAAGAAGAGTAGCTTTTTCATGAAAAGAATTGTGTTTTATAGAAGATTGTTAGAGCAAGTATCTGGTCATCCCGAAGCCTGAACTAACTATTGGTAGTTGAGATTATATGTACCGCAGCATGCATCTGTAAACAAACACTTAGCCGATGAAGTGTCATTATTAAAATAAATGCGCCTAGGTCTATACTTTGCATACACTAAGAAAGAGTCATTCACCTTAAAGGGAACGTCACAGCCATCCATGCCCCATTGATATAATTTGCAAGTGTCTTGTCGCACTTCCCCCTTTATCCATTTATATGCCTCCAATATAATTTCATAAGGGGGATAGGAGTTTTGCATATTGATTGCGATTACACGTCCTCTAAAAGCAACATCCGCGTACTCCAAATATTTGGGCTCTATCCAACAATCACAGGCGCAGATTTTAAGACCTGCTACGTTTAAAAAGAAAAGGAGAAGTAGCTTTTTCATAGGAAGTAAAGGGTATATATTCACTAATTCTAGAGTTCAGACTAATACTTAGGGTTATATTTTATGTTGTGGGTGCGCGAACAGGCGTCTGTATACAAAGGTGTATCTGTATCTAATAAGGGGGTTCTTACATAAAATGCATATACTTTAAAAGAGTCATTTAGTTCAAATAGAACGTTGCAAAAAGCTGTCTCCATATTAGGTTCATAAATTTTACAAGTATCTGTCTGCATGTGTCCTTTCATCCATTTATATACTTTGACTTCGATTTCATAGATATGAAAAGAGTCCACGGAAAAAGAGTCTGTAACAATCCGTTCTTTGATAGGCAGTACATGTTCTCTGATTGCTATTACATGGGCTCTAAAAGCAACATCAACGAATTTCAAGAAATCATCCCCGGTATAACAATCACAAGCGCAGATTTTAAGGCCTGCTAAGTTTAGAAAGAAAAGTAGGAGTAGCTTTTTCATGATGGTTGGGATACCAGGCGAGTTGTAGCAAGACCCGTTAAAGGTATTAAGCAATGATAAAACGCTTTTTGGTACAAAGGAGATATTTGCCTCCTGCCCTTTCGAAACCAGTTTGGAAGATTTCAACGTGTTTATTCCTCTGAGAATAGACCAAAAACAAAAAAGCCCCGGCATTTCTGCCGGAGCTTTTGTAGGGAAGACAGGGATCGAACCTGCGACCCCCTGGTCCCAAACCAGGTGCGCTACCATCTGCGCTACTTCCCTATCACTATACTCGTACTCTTAAGAACTTAACCAGCGGTGAGGGGGGGATTCGAACCCCCGGTGCAGTTTAACCCGCACGACAGTTTAGCAAACTATTGGTTTAAGCCACTCACCCACCTCACCAAAGGGGGGATTTTTTTGAACCGGTGTTGAAGAACTTCCTCTCTAAAAAGGAGCGCGAAGATAAAGACGCAAATCGCAAACTTCCAAACGAGTTTTAGACAAAAGTATCAAGACGAAAGACAAAAGAGGGAAAGGGTTAAAAATGGGTGTCATTCCGAGCGCAGAATGAGGAACTGCGAAGCACTCGCCGAAGGCACCGCGAAGCAGCAACGCAGTTAATCTCACGAAAGGGAGAATAGCAAGAGTGAGATTCCTCCTTCGTCGGAAGGACCCGCGTTTTGAAGGTACGCTACACCACACGGGTCATTCCGAGCGCAGAGCGAGGAACTGCGAAGCACTCGCCGAAGGCACCGCGAAGCAGCAACGCAGTTAATCTCAGAGCACGCGAGGCACAGTGCAAGTGAGATTCCTCCTTCGTCGGAATGACTCGCGTTATTACGTTCAGCCCGCTCTAAACATGTATGTCATTCCGACGAAGGAGGAATCTCACAGCAGGTAGGACTTGGCACGCGAGGCATAGCAAATGAGGCACAGAACGAGTGAGATTCCTCCTTCGTCGGAATGACCCGCTTTTGTAAGGCATGACTTCTTGAAACATGGCCTATGGGCTATGGGGTCTATGACTCATGACCGATGGCCCATGACCTATATCTCCTGCACCAATCCCCGCAACTCCTGCATCTGCACCCGGAATTCCGCATCGGTGTGCAGCATGTTTTCCACCGTTTGCAACGAGTGGAGAACGGTGCTGTGGTCGTAGCCGCCAAAGTAGTGGCCGATGGCTTTAAGGGAATGCTCCGTGAACTGCTTGGCGAGGTACATAGACACCTGCCGCGCACGCACCGCATCACGCTGGCGGGTGCGGGTGGTGATGCGCTCGTAGGGAAGCTCAAAAAACTTGGCAACCGTCTTTTGGATATGCTCCAGCGTGAGTTCTACCGGCGGGGCTTTTACGAAGGCTTTCAGCACGTTGCGCGCCAGGTCCAGGTCAATGTCCTTTTTGTTGAGCGTGGATTGGGCCAGCAAGGAAATCAGCGCGCCTTCCAGATCGCGGATGTTGTTCTGCACATTCTGGGCGATGTAGTTCACCACTTCCGGCAGAATCTGCAGGCCGTCGCGCTTAATCATCTTCATCAGGATGTTCTGCCGCGTAGCCACGTCCGGCTCCGTCATCTCTGCCGTCAATCCCCAGCGAAAGCGCGAGAGGAGACGCTCTTCCACCCCTTCCAAATCCTTTAGCGGCGTGTCGGAAGTAAGGATGATTTGCTTGCCGTTTTGGTGCAGGTGGTTAAAGATGGAGAAGAACACTTTCTGCGTTTTCACCGCCGGCACAAAGAAGTGGATGTCGTCCACAATCAGGACGTCTATCAGCTGGTAGAAGTGCACAAAATCGCCCACATTGCCGTTGCGGGAATGCTCCGAAAACTGGTTGATAAACTTCTCCGCCGACACGTAAAGAACCGTCTTGCTGGGATGCGCCACGCGCACCTGATTGCCGATGGCCTGCGCCAGGTGGGTTTTGCCGCAGCCCGTGGGGCCAAACACAATCATGGGGTTAAAAGCCGTTGCGCCGGGCTTCTGGGCAATGGCCATGCCCGCACTGCGCGCCACGCGGTTGAACTCGCCTTCCACGCAGGCTTCAAAGGTGTAGCCCGCGTTGAGCTGCGGGTCTATCTGAATGCGCTTCAACCCCGGAATGGCGTAGGGGTTGGGGTTGAACGGGTTTTTGAAATCTTCAGTATAGGGAACGTAGTTGCTGCGCGCCGAAGGCTTTTTGGTTTGCGAAGCCGTCATGTGGACTTCGCTGCCTTCCTGCTGCTTGGTGGGCTTCACCACCGGCATCTGGTAGGCCAGGCGGCCTTCTTTGCCCAGCACCTTGCGGATGGTCTTGATGAGCAGCTCTAAGTAATGGTCTTCCAGCCACTCGTAGAAGAAGGCTGTCGGCACTTGCAGGGTCAGCTCGTAGCCGTTGAGGTTAACCGCTTTGATGGGCGCAAACCAAGTGTCAAAGGCCCGCTCGTCCACCGCCGCACGGATCAGCGTGAGGCAGTTATTCCACGCCGTTGCAGCCGCAGAAGGCGCTGCCGGGCGCGGGGCCGGAGCGGATTCTTTGGGTGTTTTGGGCGTGGGCATTTGCAGGGGTGAGGAGTGAGGGGCGAGGAATTGTTGCCTCTGTTGTAGGGACTTTGAATCTTACTTCCGGGCTTTGATACTTGGCTCTTCTCTTTTGTCTCTTGGGGGCGGAAAAGCCTGCAAACCCGGAAAATTTTCGGGATGGCAGGCTTTGTGGAAAGACACTGACGGAAACGGGCTGGACTTGACTTCTGGTGTTTGGTTTGGGGTTCTGGAGATGATTGGTTTGGGGGCTCTGAGGTCTTGACGTTTGGTTTTTGGAGAGACGCCATAAATGGACGTCTCTACCGCACATCCTCTTTTATCTTTTGTCTATCGTCTTTTGTCTTTTCCCAAAGAGGGCCACGAAATTGTAGCCGGAAAGGGTAAAAAAAAAGTCTCTTGCCTCTTGTTTATTTGCCAATCGGGATTGCGGCGGAAGAAGTGCCTTTAGGCGCTAATTTCTTATCAAAAAGAATATCTATTCTGCCCAGCCGAAGGCCCGCCCAACCCACCTGATTGATTAAAACTTCTTTTCCTTCCTTGTTGCGCAAGAGCGTCGGCTCGTCCAGAAAAGTATGCGTGTGGCCGCCCAGAATGAGGTCTATTCCGCTCGTTTCTTTCGCCAAAACCTTGTCGCTCACTTTGCGGTAGTTGTAGTCATAGCCCAGGTGGGAAAGGCAAATCACAAGGTGGCAGCCTTCTTCTTTCGTCAGTTTGTCGGCCATCATTTGCGCGCGTTGCAGTGGCTCCAGATACACTACACCTTTGCAGGCATCGTCGGGAACCAGCCCTTTCAATTCAATACCCAGCCCGAACACGCCCACTTTAACCGGCCCTTTCTGAAACACTTTGTAGGGCTGCGTTTTCCCTTCCAGCGCCGTGCGATTGAACTCGTAGTTGGCCGTTAGAATGGGAAACGTAGCGTGCGGAAGTTGCGTTGCAAAACCTTCTACGCCTGCGTCAAAATCGTGGTTGCCCATCGTGGCTGCGTCGTAGCCCATAAGGCTCATCGCGGTGATTTCCGGCTCTCCTTTGTAGAGGTTGAAATAGGGCGTTCCCTGAAAAATATCGCCGCAGTCCAGGAGCAAAACCTGTGCTTCCTCGTTTCGGATTTTGTCTATCAGCGCCGCGCGCGCCACGACCCCACCCTGCCCCGGGAATTTCTCGCCTTCGGCATTTGGGAACGGCTCCATGCGGCTGTGAACGTCGTTGGTGTGGAGGATGGTGAGCTTTGTCCCGCCGCCCGTTGCCGCCAGCGCATCAAAGGGAAATCCGCCTGCCAAAAGCAAGCCGGAAGCCTGCACAGTGCGGGTGAGAAAGGTTCGTCTATTCAGCATGGCGGACGCGGTTGTCAAGGTAGGGATGATAGGCTTTTCCGTCTGCGCTTGCGGTGCTGATGTGCGTCATAATCGCGTCGCGGATAAAGACCGTGGTGTAGCGTTTTTTCAGCGTCGTAAGGAAGTCGCAGTTGTCGCCGCCGCGCGCGTTGTAATCGTTGAGGGAAAGCTTGTATAGCCGCGCCGGGTCTAATTTCTGTCCGCCGATAAGAATGTCCGTAGCCGCGGTGTCTTTGATGGTGAAGGTGATTCCCGACACCGGCCAGCCCTTTCGTTTGGCCATTGTGTTGCAATATTGCTGCAACACCGCGCCTGACATTTCCACAATGCAAATGGTGTTGTCAAACGGCATCAGCTCATAGACTTTTCCGCGCGTGATAACGCCTTTCGGGATGATGGGAAGGCGCAGTCCGCCGTAGTTGGAAACGGCAGCCACCACCTTCGGGTCAATTTTTTTGGCAGCTTCTAATTGCGCGTCGGCCACAAGGTTTCCCATCGTGCTTTCCGGCTGCGCTTTGGTAAGCGGCGCGTCTAAAAATCCCACCGGAACTTGCATCTGCGTGTCCACGCCCCGCTTGTAAGGCGCGAGGAAAGCGGTCATCTTTTCGGAGCGGCCCACAGTGGAATCAACCGCGTAGAAACGGCTTTGCGGCGGCTCGGCGACAAGCGTTTTCTTCGGCCCGGAACAGGCGGACAGTAAGGCCGGAATCAGGAAGAGCAAAACCCTTTTCATAGAGAGACAAGGTAAAGGGGATTAGGGAGTTGGAAAAGGGTTTTAGGAATTTCACTTAAAATGCCGCTTCAGCGCGAGTGCTTTTTTCTCTACCAGCCGCCACGACAGGAGCGCCAACAGCACCACAACCGCGCAAGCCAGCAGGAAATACCGCCCGCTGCCCGTGTAGCGATGATGCACCAGATAGTTCACCACCAGCATGTGGTAGATGTACACGCCGTAGGAGATATCGTTTCCTTTCAAGAGCTTGTGGCCCAGCGAAGTATTAGTGAAGGCAGTGGAGAACGTGAGGCCCAAGAGCAGGAAAGTGGAGAGCAGGTTGAAGGGATTTTCTATCCAGTAGGAATAGGGTTTGTAGCCCCACATAACACCTACAACGGCGACGAACACGCCGAAAGCAAGGAGCCACCACCAGAACTTCCCGATGAAAAAATGCGCTATCCGGTCCCAGATTTTATACACCAGCGTGCCCGCCAGAAAGTAGTAGAGGTAGGGAACCACCGTTACGCCGCCCAGCTTCACCCATGTTTTGTTGTCATCAGCGCGGTTCAGGAAGAAGTTGCAGGCCATAGAAGCAAGCATCAGCGCAGCCAGCGTCCACGCCCAGCGGTTTTTAGATTTTCTAAGCAGGAAATACACCAGCGGAACAACAGCGTAGTATTGAAGCTCTACGGGAATCGTCCAGAGGCTGCCGTTGGGTGTTCCCACGCCCCAGAAACGCAGGGCATCGGGCGTGTAGAACTGAAACAGCGTGAGCTGCCCGAAGAGCCAGATGCCAAAAGGTTTGAGCGGAATGCCGCCGGGCGGCGCATCCAGCAACAAAAGCCCTACCGAGAGCAATACGCACACCCATAGCGCGGGGTAGATGCGCAGAAAGCGATTGACGGAATATTGCCTCACCTGGTCAGCATTGCGTTCAAAAGACCAGAAAATGAGAAAGCCGCTGATGAAAAAGAAAATCGGAACGCCGGGCAGGTAAATGAGAAAGTAATCGTAGAAGCCCTGCAAAATAGGATTTTCTATTTTCAGGTGTTCCAGCGCATGACCGTACACCACCTGCAGCGCCGCTACCAGCCGGATGAGATCAAAGTTGTTGCTGCGCGGAATGGCCGCCGTTCGGGTGTTCATATTTGCGGGAGAGAACGCGGAGAGATTTGCTGCAAAAAAACCGCAGGACTTTTAAAACCGCATGTGGTTTTCTTACGCCCGGCAAAATAGAGCGGTTTTTTGAGGAAACATAACGCGCCAGAATTACCGCGCAATCACCACCTTCTGCGTCCCGGAAAATCCTTTCCCCACCACGCGCACCAAGTACAATCCGGCGGGCAAATCGCCTACAACAACACTTTCCTCATTGTTGTTCAGGTTCTGCTTCTTAACGGTGCTGCCCTGCACGTTGGAGAGCGTGATTTCCGCGCTAAAAAGGCCGTCGGGCAGGCGGATATAAAGCAGATCTTGCGTGGGGTTGGGGAAGAGGGAAAACGTGGAAGCTGTTGTTTGCGACACGGAAAGCGCCGGGACGTTGATGTATGTGCCGTAAGTGCAGGCGGCGGTTTTGAGGTATTCTAAGCGGGAATAATTAAAAGGCATGAAGTCTTCGCTAAACGAACTGCAATACATGTTTGCGGTGTTACCCAATCCGGCAGCGTTTTGGTAGTAAGATCCCCCTCCGTTATCGGAGTAGATGATGTTATGACCAAGTCCATCAGGGCCAATACTAAAATCAAAATCGGCGCATACCTGTGGCCTTCCGCAAAAAGTATCTGTAAGCAAAAAGGTTTGCACTCCCTGATACCCAAACCTCCCGTATGTTTCTCCGTCCGGAAAAATCCATTGCCTTCTGTTTAGCCTTGCGGAATCGGCAGTAATCGTTTCTGTGTGAAGAATGCCGCTGTATGGTGTCGCTTGCCAATATCCAACCCAACTCATCGTCGGGCTAGAACGAACAAACTGAAAATCGCAACTATCTCTTTGCATTTGCGCGATGTATGTATGCCCTAGTTGGAAGACGTTTATCACCGAGTCGTGAAAATAGAAATAGTGGGACAAATCCAATCGAATGTCCCTTCCATCCTCGCCGTATGTACGCCAGGCATTTCCGGGTGCATAGCGTGCTTGCACATCCGCTATTGAACGTCCTTTAGAGAGGTCAATTGTATCGTCTATCCGGTCGTAAGAGGCACTATCTTCTTTTGTGCCATAGTAATGGCCGTATATACTCCCTGTTTCTCCATAGGGAAAGATGTACCAGTCCAGCGTTTTCACCCAACCCTGCGCCTTTGTCCACCGCAACTTTTTGCCGTTCACGTAGTGCGCCGTCACCATATTGTTCTGATATGCTTGAAGCGTTACTTCCCGGAAACTGTCGGTTATGCCGTTGAGCCTTGTGGCTCCCATAGCGGTAATGGTCGCGCGAACTTCTACGCCCGAACTATCTGTTACCACTATCCAGCTATCCACAGGTGTTGCACGGATATGAACGCGAATGGTGTCGCCCAGAAAGTTGTAGAACTCGTCCACACTGTCGCCAAGCTGCCGGCAAAAACTTCCTTGCCAGCCAGAGGTGAGTTGCGCAGCGTGACCGAACACAAACATGCTATCAAGCGCGCGCCATACCAGCGGGAAGAAAAGCACTTTTTCAGCTCCCGTTTGCTGAATGCTGTCTACTGTAATGCGCCGGATAAGACGACCACTAATGGTGTGGTAATACCCGGTAATCACCGAATTTGTCTGGAAAACCCCACCCGCGAATACGGCGTGTCGTTCTCCCGAATCGTACTCCAATCGCGGGTTTGAGCGTGCAGGTTTTGGGAGAAAAAAAGAAGCAAAAGGAGCAGAAGCGGACGCATGGCAAAGGAGATTTTTCACAAGGTAATCTGCCCGTACATTTTATACAAGAAAAAGCCGGAACGTTTCCGTCCCGGCTTTTAAAATCCTATCGTTTACCGACTCTTAAATCGCGCGGTTTCCGTCAAAATTCTCTAAATAATTCGCCACTGCCGTCAAGAACGACGCGCCGAGCGAGCCGTCCACAATGCGGTGGTCGTAGCTCATGGAGAGGTACATCATATGGCGGATAGCAATCACGTCGCCGTCTTTTGTTTCCAGCACCATCGGACGCTTTTTAATCGCGCCGACGGCCAGAATCGCGACCTGCGGCTGGTTGATGATTGGCGTACCCATCAGAGAGCCAAACGTACCCACGTTGGTCAGCGTAAAAGTTCCGCCCTGTGTGTCATCGGCTTTCAGCTTGCCGTTGCGCGCGGCGTTGGCAAGACCGTTTACGTCTTTGGTAATGCCGATGAGGTTTTTGGTGTCCGCGCCTTTAATTACCGGCACAATGAGGTTGCCGCTCGGCAAGGCCGTTGCCATTCCGATGTTGATGTCCTTTTTCACGAGGATGCGGTCACCGTCGATACTGCTGTTAATCATCGGGAACTTGCGGATGCAGGCCACGAGCGCCTCAATGAAAATGGGCGTGTAGGTAATCTTCTCGCCGTAGGTTTTTTCAAACACGCCTTTGTTTTTTTCGCGCCATTTCACGAGGGTCGTCACGTCGCATTCCGTGAAGGACGTAACGTGCGGTGAAGTAGCTTTAGACCGCACCATGTGGTCGGCAATCAGCTTGCGCATCCGGTCCATCTCCACCACTTCTACATTACCGGAGACCGGCGCAGGCGCGGCTTTCGGGGATTCTGCTTGTGGCGTGGCAGGTTGCGGAGCGGGGGCTGCTTGTGGTGCAGATGCTGACGGTGTGGGTGCAACCGGCGCTGGTGCAGCAGCAGATTTCCGTCCGCCTGCCACATACGCGAGGATGTCTTTTTTGCTCAAACGGCCTTCTCCGCCCGTTCCCGGAATATTTTCCAGTTCCGTCATGGAGATACCTTCTTTGGCGGCAATGTTCAGCACCAGCGGTGAGTAGAAACGGTTGCCGCCGGTAACAGCAGGCGCGGCGCTTGCAGCGGCTTCAAACACAGGCGGTTGCGGCGCAGCGGCGACGGGTACGGGCGTAGCAGCAGGCGCGGGCGCAGCGGCAGCACCGGCTTCCGAAGAAATGCGGGCAATGACGGTTCCAACGGGAACCACGTCGTTTTCTTTAAACAGAATTTCGGTCAGCGTGCCTGCGCCGGTGGAAGGCACTTCCGAGTCCACTTTGTCGGTGGCAATTTCCAGCACTGTTTCGTCCATCTTCACGGTATCCCCCGGCTTTTTATGCCATTTCAGGATAGTCGCTTCCATGATACTTTCGCCCATTTTGGGCATCACGAGGTCAACGGTGGCCATATGCAGTGTTGGTGTTTTTTAACGTGGGGCGAAAGTACGCAGGGAGCGTAGAAAGTAGAAACGGTTCGTAAAAAGCTCCTCGAATATAACAGCAAAGACTTACCAAGTCTTGAACCCCCTCCCAAAAAATTTCCCGCTCCGCTGTAACTTTTTCCCTTTACCGCCGATACAGCTTTATAGAAACCCGATGGACATCCGCGAATACAACAACTGCGTGCAGCAATGGAGCGACCCGCTCTATCGGTTTGCGCTGCGCTGTTTGTCGGATGGAGAAGAAGCCCGCGATGCGGTGCAGACGGCCTTTGCAGCTTTATGGGAAGCCCGCGAAGCTGTGCCGGCAGAAAAGGCCAAAGCGTGGCTTTTTCAAGTGGCCTACCGGCAGTCGGTGAATCACTTCCGGCGGCGCGCGCGGCTGGCGGGGGTAGAGGTTTTGGAAGAAGAAATGGCGCCGTCCGGTTCCCGGCAACTGCGCCGCACGCTGGACGAGGCACTGGACAAATTAGATGAGCAAAGCCGCGCGCTCGTGCTGTTGAAGGATTGGGAAGGCTATTCCTACGAAGAAATCGGGCGGATTACCGGGCTGAATGAAAGTCAGGTGAAAGTGTATCTGCACCGCGCCCGCCGCCAGTTAAAGGCCGATTTAATTTCTGTTGAAAACGTGCTGTCATGAAAACGAAGAACACGCCGGAAATCACCCCGGAAAATTACGAAGACTACTTCCTGCTCTCCCTTGATGGCGAGTTGAGCAACGAGGAAGAAACCGCGCTGCAAGCCTTTCTCCACATGCATCCGTCGCTGGCGGAAAGCGTTGCCGGCTACGAAGTAGTGAAGATTCCGCTGCCGCAAATGCTGCCTCTTTTTGAAGGAAAAGAAGCTTTGCTAAAACCGGAAGTGGAGGCTTCCCCCAAAACCCGTTCCTTTCGTCCTTTTCTGTGGGCTGCTGCCGCGCTGCTGTTGCTATGGATGGGTGTTCGTTTCCTTCCTAGCGGAGAAGAAATACCACAAGTAGCTATCGGAAGGACACCCGTAAAAACCGTTTTGCCACAACCCCGGAAGCCAGAAGAAATTCCTTCTCCAATTGTTTCTTCCAAACCCGGAAAAACAGCGGAAAAAACTTCTCCAAAACCCGTTTTCTCTCTTCCCCAAAAACAGCCTTCTCCCGCGCCGCCGCAGGAAACGGTCATCGTTGCTGTGTCCGTTAGAGAGAGCATTTCTCCCCTGCCCTTCCAACAAAGGCCGCTCGCGCTGCTACCGCTCAATATCGTCATGCCGGAAGTTGCGAAAGCGGTTACCGTAACGCTTCCGGTTTCGCACGAAACACCCGTTCCGGGCCTTGAAATCAACCTGCCGGTCTTTCAAGAACTGCGCACTGCCGCTGCCGAAAAGGTAATGGCCCTGCGCGACGCACGCCGCTCCCTGAAAGAAACTGAAGCCACCGTTTCCATCGGCAACCGCGAGCTTTTTACCATCCGCTTTTAAACACCTTTTTTCTCTCTAAAATCCCCCCAAACAAACGTCATGAAACGCATCACGACTCTCCTCAGCGGCCTGCTGCTTTGCGCCGCCTTCGCTGCCCACGCGCAGGAAAAAACCACCACCATTATCGTCAAAGAAAGAAACGGCGAGGTGGAAAAAACAACCATTATTACTGACAGCACCATAAAATCCAAGCGCAAAAAAAGCTATGATTTCAGCATTGGTTCCGACGGTATTTCTATTCGCACAAAGAAAGCCGACACGCTCGGTTCCGATTCGGTGCGCGCCAAGCCCAATCCGCGTTTCAAACTCCAGTGGGGCATGGTAGATTTAGGCTTTAACCGCTTAAACGACAAAACCTCCGCTGCCACACTAAATGCGCTGGGTGTAACACAGGCCGACCACGACAACCGCTTTAAGCTCAACGAAGCCAAGAGCGTGAACGTGAACGTGTGGATTATGAACGGCAGACTCCGCCTCAATGAAACGCGCCGCCAGAAGTGGTATGTTACGTCTGGACTGGGCTTACAGATGTACAATTTCCGCTTCTCAGAGGCTTATCAGTACACCTCCGCAAGTCCCAATTATCCCGTCACCTTAGACCCGAAATACAAGTCTTTTGAGAAGAACAAACTGGGCTTCACTTATGCGTCTATTCCGCTTGGATTGCTGGGCAAAACGCGCGTGGGCAACAAATGGCTGGTATATGGCGGCGGCGTGATGGGCGGCCTGCGCATCGCATCCTGGACAAAGCTGAAAACCGACGAGTTTGGCAAAGAGAAAAACCACGACCCTTTTAATTTCCGGGATTTCAACGCGGGTGTGTACGGCGAAATCGGCGTGGATCATATCATCCGCCTCTACGCAACATACCAACTTACACCGCTTGCCAAAAGCGGTGTAGAACAGTACCCGTTTGCGATTGGTGTGCGCTTCCTCGGACTGTAATACATAGGTCATTGTAATGGGTCATAAGTCATCTCCGGTGGCTTATGACCCATTATTTTTGAGGCATTTCCAAATGCGCGCGTTCCCTTCTTCCCTTCAATCCTTCTACCAAACCGCTGTTCCCGAAGCGGGTGTGGACGAGGCCGGGCGGGGTTGCCTTGCCGGGCCGGTGTTTGCGGCTGCGGTGATACTTCCCCCAGACTTTTACCATTCACGCCTGACGGATAGCAAATTGCTTTCGGAGAAAGACCGCGACACGTTGCGGCCCGTAATTGAAAAAGAAGCGATTGCCTGGGCCGTGGCATCTGCAACAGCAGAGGAAATTGATGCGGTGAATATTTTGCAGGCTACGTTTCTGGCGATGCACCGCGCGGTAGATGCGCTGGCGCAAAAGCCCGGACTACTGTTGATAGACGGCAACCGCTTCAAGCCATATTGGGGCATTCCACACCAGTGCTTTGTGAAGGGGGACAGCCTGTTTGCTTCCATCGCTGCCGCGAGCATTTTAGCGAAAACGCACCGCGACGAATACATGCTCTATCTCGCAGAAAAATTTTCTCAATACAATTTTAAGCAGCATAAAGGCTACCCCACAAAAGCCCACCGCCAAGCCATTGCGGCGTATGGTTTTTGCGAAGAACACCGGAAGACGTTTCGCTGCTGAGGAGAGACAAGAATTGGTTTCCTAAATGGAGGTAAGACTTCGTCGGGATGACTGCGCAGGTAAAAAGAAAGATGGCTTTAAAGTTTTGGGGTTTTATTCAACCACCACGTCGCACTAAAATCTTGGGCCAAAGTTTCCACTATCTGATCAAAAATACCAGATTCCCTTTTTCGACATAAAAATAATATTTTACATATAAATGTTGCTTCTGGAGAAGCTCTGTGGGTAAACAGGCAGGATACCCATACCCACTTAAAGGACTTCCTACTTGCCCATAAAATGCCCTGCACGGTTGTATTTTCTACTTATTCCGGCGGTAAAGCGGGCTTTTCAGCAGCCCCCACTTGTGCAGTAGGTGAACGAGGCTCACGCGCAAAACGCCCATGCCATACTTCATGCTGCGCGAGAAATTGATGGAAGAAGCCTCCTCAAAATACTTTGTCGGGCAGGTAACCTCCCCGATTTCAAAGCCGTTCATGAAAATCTGCGAAATCATCTCGTTATCAAAAACAAAGTCGTCGGAGTTGTGGGTGAAGTCGATGCTTTGAATCACTTCTTTGGAAAACGCGCGGTAGCCTGTGTGATATTCCGAGAGCTTTTGTCCAATCAGAATGTTCTGAAACATCGTCAGGAAGCGGTTGGCGATATATTTGTACATGGGCATTCCGCCCTTCAAAGCGCCTTTACCCAAAATGCGCGAGCCGAAGGAAACAGGATACACTTCATAGGCAATCATCGCCGCCATTGAATGCACGAGTAGCGGCGTGTATTGATAGTCGGGGTGAAGCATCACCACAATGTCGGCACCCAGTTCCATCGCCTTGGCGTAGCAGCTTTTCTGGTTGCCGCCATAGCCGCGATTGACGGTGTGGCGCACCACATGGCGGATGCCGAGTCCTTCGGCAACTTCGGCGGTGTTGTCGGGGCTTTTATCATCCACCAGCACCACGTCGTCCACAATATCAAAAGGGATTTCGCGATAGGTGCGTTCCAGCGTCAGTGCTGCGCGGTAAGCAGGCAACACGACGACAACTTTTTTGCCATTGAGCATAAGAAGTGCGAAAGTAAGAATTAGGGGTTGATGGTTTCTAATTGCCACGCCCTTTAGGGCGTGGAAGAAGGATGCAGCACACAGCGGAGTGCTTTAGCCCTTTAGCGCCAGAGGTTCAAATCCGAATCCCTTTCTGAAACACAGCTTCCGCTGTCAGCTTCATACCCGTTACTACCAGATTGCTCGTCGTGCGCGCCAGCAGTTGCTGCTTTTCATTGTAAACATGCACTTCGGCATTCAGCATTTTCTTTCCTTGGCGAACGATTTTCCCGTGCGCCTCCAACACTTCGCCCACCATTGCGGTGTAAAGGAAATCGGTGTTCAGGTTTACCGTTGTGTAGTGCTGTTCCAATCCCAAACTGAGAATCGCCCAGCCAATCGCTTCGTCGGCAAGCGTGGCCATCATGCCGCCGTGGATGCCGCCATAGGGATTGGTCATTTCCGGGCGCACGGGCATGGAAAGCACAATATTGCCTGCTTCGGCGCGCACCAGCGTGATGCCCAGCCAGTTGCCCGTAGGCGAAGGCGTATCGGAAATTTTCCGGCCCAGAAAACGCGCGCGCATCTGCTCCAGAATGGAAGGCGACACCGGTTCAGAAAGAGGATTGTTCAAGAGAAAAGAGATTTTGGCGCAAAATTGCGGGCAAGAACTTTGGGAATGCAAGTGTAAAGGGCCATTGCAGGTTACTTTCGTTCTCTCTTTCTTCCCCGGAAAATCATGACTATCACCCAGTTGGAGTATATCGTTGGCGTGGCCACCTACCAAAGTTTTGTAGCCGCCGCCGAGAAATGTTTTGTGACACAGCCCACGCTGAGTATGCAGATTCAGAAGCTGGAAGAAGAACTGGGCATCAAGCTTTTTGACCGCAGTAAGCACCCGATTGCCGTTACCGAAATTGGCACCGTGGTGGTAGCACAGGCCAAAGAAGCACTGGCCGAAATCCGGAAAATCCACACCATTATTCAAGACAAAGAAGGCAAGATGACTGGCCGTTTCCGGCTGGCAGTTATCCCCACGCTGGCACCCACGATTTTGCCTTTGTTGCTGCCGCGTTTTGCCGAAACACACCCCGACCTGCGCCTTCAAGTGCACGAGATGGAAACCCGCGTTTTGCTGCGCGCCCTGCGCGATAATGAGATAGACGTGGGCCTTCTGAGTATGCCTGTAGAGGAGAACGGCATCCGCGAATACCCGATTTTTGAGGAGCCGCTCGTGGTGTATTTTTCGGCGCAAGGTTGCGAAGAAGCACTTGCCAAAAAGCACATCACGCCCGCCGATATCGACCTAGAGAAAGTGTGGCTCTTGAACGAAGGCCATTGCCTGCGCAACCAGATTTTCGACCTGTGCAGCGACTATCTGGACAAGTTGAAGCAGGACATGGCCTTCCGCTACGACAGCAGCAATGTGGAAACGCTTCACCGCATGGTGGACGCCAATCCGGGCACGCTCACGGTGTTGCCGGAGATGTCTCTGCAATCGTTTAACGAAGACATGCTGGACCGCGTGCGCTATTTTGAAACCCCGGAGCCGGTGCGCGAAGTAGGGCTGGTAACCACCGATTATTTCGTCCACAAAAGCTTTCTGGAAAGCCTGACCAAGACGATATCCAACCTTGTGCCAGAAAAGATGCGCACCCACAAAAAAGGCCGCAAAGTGTTGCGTATTCAGAGCGCGCGGTTGTAATAGAATGCCGGGCGTACCGTGTATTAAGCCCTCTGGGAAAACTAATTGCCACGCCCTTTAGGGAGTGGATGAGGCACAGCCCACAGCGGAAGGCTTCAACTCTTTAGCGCGTCCATGTGTTCGCTTTTCCAAACCACAATCCGGTTTATCCCATGCGCCAACACCTTGTAACCGGGAACCACCACACCAAGCGTCTCTTCCAGTCTCACCCATTCCTCCGGCTGATTAATGATGAAGTTCATTACCATATTTCCGTGCGGGCGCAGCAGGAAAAGACATTGTTTTAAAAACGGAAGCCCTACCGCAAACGGCGGCACCACCCGGCCCCGGAAAATATCAATCACCAAACAGTCAAACGTCCGGTCTTCGCGCGTCACGTAGTCGGCAGCGTCTTCGCAAATCAGTTCTACGTGATCGGCGTGGCCGTCCTCGGCAAGGATTTCTGCGGCCAGCGAAAGGATTTCCTCGTCTAAATCCACCAGTGTTATCTGCGGGCGCGCGCGGTGCTTTTTATCCAGCACAGAGACCGCACTGCCCAAACCTGCACCCAAAATCAGCACGGCCTTCCAACCGGAAATTTCTTTTTTTAAAGCCCCAAAAGCCTTAAGCAGCGGTGCGTAAGCTACACCATCAGAATAATAAGCATCCTCTGTAGAAAGCTGCCAACGACCTTGATAGCGCAGCAATTCCAGACGTGCGTGTTGGGGGCTTTGCGTATTGAAAACGCGCACTGGAACCAAAAGGCTCAGCGCGCGTTGAAGAAAGTTTAAGCGAGGCAAAAGAAGTGCAGCTTCTTACCGGCCTTGCGGGCGGTAATATTTCATGGCTTCCGGCAGCAGCCGTTGGATATTAGCAATCCGCGTAGCGTCGGAGGGGTGTGTACTCAAGATTTCGGGTGGCTTGTTGTTGCCGCTTGCCGCCGCCATGCGCTGCCAGAACGGAATGGCTTCGTTAGGATTATACCCGCCGAGCGCCGCGAAAATAAGGCCCATTCTATCCGCTTCCGATTCCTGATTCCGAGCAAATTTGAGCGTTCCCAACTGGCCGCCAATACCCACCGCCATGTTGAAAAGATTGGCCGCCTGCGAAGGCTTGGTAGAGATAATGGCACCGAGCGTCTGACTGCCCGCCTGCAGCGCCAGTTGCTGGCTCATGCGCTCGGCGCTGTGGCGCGCCACGGCATGGCCTATTTCATGGCCCATCACGATGGAAAGTCCGGCTTCGTTTTGCGTCAGCGGAAGTAATCCGCTATACACCACCACCTTGCCGCCGGGCATACACCATGCATTGGCTTCATTGCTGGTCACGAGGTTAAACTCCCACTGATAGCCTTCTATCGCCGACTGCTGGCCGATACTTGCGAGATACGATTGCACGGCCCCCTGGAGGCGTGTTCCAACGCGTTTCACCATAGCCGCATCTCGCTGTGCAGCGGGTACAGGGCGGTTTTCCGACAGGAAAGAGGTGTATTGCTGGTTGGCCATTTGCACCATCTGGCCTTCATCCACCAGCGAAAGCCCGCGCCGACCCGTTACGGGATTGGTATAGCAGGCCGAAAGAGAAAGAGTTGCAGAGAGCGCAAGCGCGGCAAAAGAAAATTTTCGGTTCATTTTTGGAGGGATGAAAAAGCGTGAAAAAGGCGTGTAAGCAATTTGCGTACCAGCGGAAAGAAAAACGCAACCTTATTTCCGGTTGCGTTTTCCAAGTTTCACTTTGCTTTCATTACCTTGTATGAGGCGATTAATATTTTTGTGATGCGTCAGGATAACCATCAAGGCCGTCGCTACGGCGAAAATCTTGTAGGTCAGTTCTGGCTCGCGGAAGATGAAGAAAATAAGCACTGGAAAAGCAATGCTCGCTACGATAGAGGAAAGCGAAACGTAGCGCGTGAGGAACAGCATGAACAGAAACACGGCCACCAGACTAAGTGCTACCAACGACTGAATCGCCAATATCATCCCGAACAGCGTGGCGATCCCTTTTCCGCCCCGGAAATCCGCCCAAACAGGAAAGATGTGTCCAATCACCGCCGCAAGGCCGAGAAAGATTTGAATATTGGTTGTCGCTTCCGGGAGTCCGTTATACTGCGACAGAAAAGAAAGCTTTACCGCCGCAAGACCTTTGAGCATGTCCACAATCATTACGCCCGTTCCGGCTTTTGGCCCCAAGACGCGGAAGGTGTTGGTCGCGCCTGCGTTGCCACTACCATGTTCGCGGATATCCAAGCCATATAGCCTCTTACTCACCCACACAGCAGTGGGTATAGAACCAATAAGATAGGCCAGTACAATCAGGATCACTATATTCATAAAAACACAGTTCTGAAAAGAGAGACTGTAAATATAGGTCCAGAAATGGAAACCGGGATTTCTAAAGCACAAAAAACTGCCGTTTCGCTCCTTTTTGAGAACGAACAGCAGAAGACCTTAGGTAAAGGTTGTCTTTTTCAAAACGCAGACACGCCCAGTTCCCCTCATGCAGCGCAACGGACAAAAGCAACTTTCTCCCTTCAAAAGCTTCGCGCAAAAGCGGCTCGTCTTCTACCAGAATCCCGCTTAGCAAGAGGCTCCCGCCGGGATTTAATTTCTCCGCCAGACCGTCGGCGTAATGCAGCAGAATGTTGCGGTTGATGTTGGCGAGAATCACGTCGAAAGACTCGCCTTCCGTTTTTTCAAGAGAATCTTCTTCAATCCGCAATCGTTGGCAGTTGTTTGCTTTCGCATTTTCCTGCGCGTTCTCCACTGCGCCGCCGTCGTTCTCTATCGCTATTACTGCCTCCGCGCCCAGCCTCTCTGCCAGAATCGCCAGCACGCCCGTTCCCGCGCCAAAATCCAGCACTTTTTTCCCCTTAAAATCCAGCACTTCCATCATCATCACCATCATCCGTGTGGTGGCGTGATGGCCCGTCCCGAAAGACATTTTCGGCGTGATGCAGATTTCGTGTTGAAAACCTTTTTCCGGCGCGTGGAAATGTGCGCGGATGCGGCAGAACATCCCGATTTCCACCGGCTCAAAGCTGCTCTCCCAAAGCGCATTCCAGTTTTGGGGCGCAACGTCGGAAATGCTTACTTCCAAGCCTTCCAACACGCGCCGCGCTTCGGCTTCGCTAATCGTTCCGGTAAATCCGTAAGCCTTGAGAGAGTATTCGTTTTCCTCAAAACCATCAAAACCCACCTCCACAAGATGTGCAATCAGGATTTCCCTTTCTTGCGCGTTGTGTGTGGCGATAGTCCATTCCTGTTGGCGCGTGTCTGCTGTCATTTTTTTAAGAATTGCTGTTTATAAAAAATGGCCGTCCTTTTTAGAGGCAGCCATTTTTTAAGAAGAATTTGAAGGAAAACACTACTGCTTATTCACGCGACCGCCGGGTTTTGCCGATTCGCTTTCTGCATCCGCAGGCTCTGGCTTTTCCGGGTTGGTGCTTTCGTCTTGTTGCAGGTTTTTAGACTGCGCATCGATAGAGCCAGGGCGGGCAGAATTGAACTGTACACGGCGGCCTGCTTCGTCGCCTACAATACGGAACTCAGTGCGGCGATTGGCTTGGCGTCCCCGTGGGTTGTCTTCACCGTTTACTTCATTCGGTGCTGCCGGAATTTCGGAACCAAAACCACGGGCCTTCATGCGGTCTGCATTAATTCCTTTGGTTTGCAGGTATCCCAGCACGCTTTCCGCACGGCGACGGCTCAACTCACGGTTGTAATCACTTGTACCAATCGCGTCGGCATGGCTGTAGATGTCCACCGAAAGCGCCGGGTTATCGCGCATAAACGAAACAAGTGTATCCAGCGCAGCTACAGATTCAGAACGCAAATCCGCCTTGTCGTAATCGTAGTAAATGTTGTTCACGCGGAAAGCCATGTCCACGCTGTCCAACAAAATTGTGGCAGCAATATCGCCGTCCGGATCGCTCCGCTTGATGCTGGTGGTGCTCACCGTGGCACGGCTGCTGAAATAGCTTGGCTTGTCGCCGGTAATTACGTAGTTGTGTCCGCGCGCCGTAGCAAAGGAGAAAGTACCGTCCGTGCTGTTATAAGTACGCTGTGTGCCGGTTTCATCCACGATGCGCACCACCACGTTGGAAACAGGCTGATTGGTACGGCGGTTCAGCACACGGCCCACAGCGCGAAGCTTCGGCTCATACTGAATGCGCCAGATGTCGTCGCAACAGGTTGGATTCTTCAGGGAGATAGAGCCAATGCGGTTAGAAACGAGATACGCATCCGGCTTGCCAACGGGGTCTTTAATAAAGTAAAGCTCATCAGCAGAGGTGTTGATTGGATAGCCCAAATTGGCGAGGTTGGTGTAGCGGGAAGGTCCACCATCGGCGCTGAAAATATCAAAGCCGCCCATTGTTACCCAGCCATCGGAGGCGAAATACAGCTTACCCACGCGCGAGTCGTAGTACGGCGTAATCTCATTGCCGGATGTGTTGATGCTTTTACCGGCATTCTGCGGACGGCGATACGTTCCGGTGCGCGGGTCGATTACCGAGTACCAGATATCATATCCGCCCCGGCTTTGCAGTTTGCGGTTGGAAGAGAAAAACAGGATTTCCTTTTTGCCCACCAGCGCCACGTAAGGTTGCGTGTTGCTTCCTTCTTCGTTGATGCCTTCGCCCAGCATTTGTGGGGCAGTCCATTCGCTGCCTTTAAAACTGGAAACAAAGATGCGGCACTTCACGCCGAGAGAATCACCCGTCTCGTCGCACTTGGTAAAGTAAAAACGCTCGCCGCCTGGCGAGAACGCACCGTTGCCGATATGGCCACGGGCATCATTAAAGCCACCGTCGCGGTAATCGAGCGGCCACTGGAAGGAATCTACCTGCGGCACCTCGTCCTGCTTTTTGCTGATAAGGAAGCGGCTGAGGTAGTTTTCGCGCTCGCGCTTGTCTACTGTCACCGGGCTGTTCTGCCGCATTGACGAGTAGAGTAACGCGCTGTCACCCATTGGCATCGGACTGGATTCTGTGTAAGCCGAGTTCACGTTCGGGCCTGCGTTCAGAATGGTCACCGCAACCGGGTCGTTCACCGAGATAGTAGCCATGCGCGCACCGTCAATTTCTTTCTGCGCCTGGATTTTCAGCTTCTTATATGCCTTCGGGTTGTCGGCAATAAACTTCTGAAAACGCTGGATTGATTCATCGTAGCGGCCCTGCATTTTCAGCATTATGGCTTCTTTGTAAATCGCCTCCGGATACAGTTTGGGTGTGAGTCCGTACACTTCCCCAAAGTATTTGGCTGCCGGCACGTAGTCGCGGGTAAACAAGTGGCTTTCCGCAAGCTGATACGTAAGGTATGGATTACGCGGCTCGGCCTCCTTGAGCTGCCCGTAATACTCAATGGCGCTGAAGTAAGAGCCCGCGCGGAAAAGGCCATCCGCCCAGCGAAGCTTTTTGTAGTAAGGGAGCGCGGCTACCGGATCGTTCGCTTTGTTGCGATATCGTTCCTTTTGCTGCTGCGCTTCTGCGGGTGTTGTTCCCGCAGCAATAAAGCCTGTTATAGCAAGGGCCAGCCCGAGTTTCTTCATGTGCGTGTGCATCGTTTGAATGGGTATAAAAGTAGCCGCCGCGCGGTAAAAAAAGAAGGAGCCGGAAAAAATTTTTTCCGGCTCCTGTATTTTAGCCTTTTTCGGAGTGCTTAAAAACGCGCGCAGGGGTAAATCAAACGGCGTGCAAAATCAATTGGATTAGGGGCTGCGAAGCGAACGGAAAGCTCAAAACCACCGTTGCCGCCAGTAGCAGTGTTCAGCGAAGAAGTGTTGTAATCATAGCTCGCGCCGATGCGTACACCCTTCACTTCCGCGCCTGCCGTGAACATAAAGGCGTCATCCTTCCGCCACCAGCCACCCGCAAAAATCTTGGTCGCGTAGGTGCGGAATTCCGGGTTGCCCACGATATAGCTGAACTCCGAACCGGCCACCAGTTCATAGGTAGAAGCCTGCTGCTGATACAACACGCCGGGCTTAATAGCGAATCGCTCGCCCGTGTAGATAATCGCGCCCAGTTGGCCTGTGTAGCGACGGTTGAGACCTACCTGGCTGTTTTTCTTTTGCTGGAAAGACTCCTGCGGCTGGTTGAGGTTATTGGCTCCGCCGCCAAGCGTAATGCCGAAATTCTCGCTGAAAGCATGCGCAAAAGCGAGGCCTACATTCACCGTGAAATAGTTCACGCGGTTATCCAGCCCGATGCCGCTTGTGCCTTGCTGGAAAACGTTGTTCTGAAACTCGTTGCCGAAATACAATTTGCTGATGTCCAGACTTTTTTGCGTGTATCCGCCCTGCAGACCAATACTCAAAGAAGTGTTCGGCCCATTAATACCGTTGCCCAGAAACTTGTGATAGGCAATAGAAGCCAGCACGCTGTTGTTGGAAAGATTGGCAGAACCGGCCCGGTCATTATAAAACTGAATGCCCGCTGCAAGATAATCGTCCACCGAAAGGTCATGGACGATAGGTGCATCCACGGAAGCGGCTACGGTTTTAAAAGCAGCATTGCCGCCCATCGCATCGCGCCACTGGTCGCGGTAAATAGCAGATGCCCGCAAACGGCCATCAAAAGCGCCGGTAAAAGCCGGGTTCACGAGCAGCGGCGTGGCGTCAAACTGCGTGAAGTGAACGTCCTGTGCAAAGGCAGCGGCAGACGAAAGCGAGAGCGTCGCTACAGTGGCAAGGCGAAGTAAAAATCTGTTGGAAGTCATATGCGCGGATGAACTGCGTTCTATTGAAAGAGAGCTTTTGAGCGATGGGGAAAAGACGGGTCGGGAGTGCGTCGGGAGTTGATTTTTCAAAGAAAAATTACAGGCCCTGCGGCGCTATAAAAATGCTTTGAGAAAGACGCTTTGATGTTTGCTGATGAATGCTTCTGAACGGCTAAAAATACGGAAGGAATTGAACGCTGCAATAGCCGGGTAAAAAATCTGCATGATAGGTCTTTTTTAAAGATACAAAAGCGCGTTTTAAGCTCCTGAAGCACCCCTTCCCGACAGCACTTTTTACCGCAAAAGAAACGGTTCAAAATACCTTTGTAAGAAAGACAGGCTTTCCCGGAGAAACCGTTGGGCTTCCGGCAACAGAAAGCCGTCTTTTCTGTATCCGCCTGCCCGCTTCATTGGCGTAGCTTCGCTTCTTCCCGCCCTATTTCCATGTCGGCTTCCAAAAAAACTTTCTACCGGAACCCCGCGCCGCGCCCGGCAGCGCCGTCTCCGCAAACGCCTGTTGCGCCCCGGCCCGTGGGCGGTATTACGCGCCGTCGCCCGCGCCTGATTCTCGGCACCGCGCTGCTTCTTTCGGGTGCGTTTCTGCTCCTGGCAATCGTGTCTTATTTCTTTACGTGGCAGGCTGACCAGAACCTGATTTCCGGCGGCGAAAGCACAACGGATTACCTGCTTCGCGACCACAACGAAGTGGAAAACTGGGGCGGACGGCTCGGTGCGATGCTGGCCCATGCACTGGTGTTTCGGCGCTTCGGCATTGCCTCGGTGGCTATCGGATTGTGGCTCTTGATTGCCGGGGTGCAGATGCTGTATGGCAAGCGCGCGCTGCCCGTGATGCGCTACCTGCGCTGGGGTTCGCTTTTGATTTTGCTGGCCGCGCCGGTGCTGGCGTATGTTTTCCCCGACAGTGCTTTTCCGTGGGGCGGCGCGCTGGGAACGGCGGCGGTTTCTTTTTCCAACGGTTTGATTGGTTTTGCGGGAACGGGGATGGCGCTGCTGGCGCTTGGTCTGCTCACGGTGTTTCTGGTCTTCGCGCTGGATGTCCGTCCGCTGTTGCGCCGTGTGCATCTCACGACGCAGGCAGCGTACAAAAAAGTGGCTCCTACGCCCGGTAGTGGCAACGCACCCGTTGCGCCGGAAAATCCGCTTCCGGTAGCGGAAAAAGTCCCTCAAAATCCTTCGGCGATGGACACGGTAATTGTGGCCGACCCGACGCGCGCGGTGCCAGACAATTCGTACATAAAACCGCTCCAAAATCTTCCCCAAACGCCGGAAAAAGAAAACCCGTTGAAACTCCATACGGTTCCGCCAGTGGAGGAAAAAATGGCTGTTTTCCCAATGCCGCGCGTGCATCCTGAAAAAGAAGAAAGAAGTGCTTTTTCTGCCACGCCGGACGTGTTGGAAATGGAGCCGCCGGTGGAGATTCTTTCCGCAGAATCTTCTCCCAAACTGGTTGAAGAAGAACCTTCGTTGGAAGTGGTGCAGGTACACGAAAAACCCGCCGCGATTACCATTAAGCACGGCGCGCATATTTCCGTGGCGCAGAACGAGCCGTACGCGCCGGAGCTGGACTTGCCGGACTATAAATTCCCGACACTGGATTTGTTGCAGGAACGCGGGCAGCAAACGGTTTCTTTAGACACCGAAGAACTGGAGAAAAACAAAAGCCAGATTATTCAGACGCTGCGCTCTTTCGGGATAGAAATCCAGCGGATTTCCGCTACCGTCGGGCCAACGGTTACGCTCTATGAAATCGTTCCGGCGGAGGGTGTGCGCATCTCCAAAATCAGAAACCTGGAGGATGATATCGCCTTGAATCTTGCGGCGCTTGGCATTCGGATTATTGCGCCGATTCCGGGGAAAGGAACGATTGGGATTGAGGTGCCGAATGCGCATAAACAAATGGTTCCGATGCGCGCGCTGCTGGCGTCGGAGAAGTTTGTAAATGCGAAAATGAGCCTGCCGGTGGCGCTGGGGAAAACCATTTCCAACGAGAACTACATTGTGGATTTGGCCACGATGCCGCACCTCTTGATGGCGGGCGCAACCGGGCAGGGAAAGTCGGTGGGCATCAACGCGATTCTGGTTTCGCTGCTCTACAAAAAGCACCCGAGCCAGTTGAAGTTTGTGATGGTGGATCCGAAGAAGGTGGAGCTTTCCATTTACAAGATGATTGAGAAGCACTTCCTCGCCAAACTGCCCAACGAAGAGGAAGCGATTATCACCGACACGAAGAAGGTGATTTACACCCTCAATGCTTTGTGTATTGAGATGGATAACCGCTACGAGCTGCTGAAAGAAGCAGGCACGCGGAACATTAAGGAGTACAACGACAAGTTTATGGCGCGCCGCCTGAACCCGGAACGCGGACACAAATATCTGCCGTTCATTGTGCTGGTGGTAGATGAATTTGCCGACCTGATTATGACCGCCGGGAAGGAAGTGGAAATGCCGATTGCGCGGCTGGCGCAGCTTGCGCGCGCGGTGGGGATTCACCTGATTATCGCCACGCAAAGACCGAGCGTAAACGTGATTACCGGAACCATCAAAGCCAACTTCCCGGCCCGCATGGCTTTCAAGGTTTCGGCGAAGGTGGACAGCCGCACGATTCTGGACACGGGCGGCGCAGAGCAGCTTGTGGGGCGCGGCGACATGCTGGTTTCCCACGGCTCGGAACTGCTGCGGTTGCAGTGTGCTTTTGTGGACACGCCGGAGGTGGAAAACATCGTGGAGTTCATTGGCGCGCAACGCGGTTATCCGAGTGCGTTTGAGTTGCCGGAATATGAAGGCGCCGACGATGATGGCGGCAGCAAAGAGGCCGTTGATTTGAGCAACCGCGACAAGCTTTTCAGCGACTGCGCGCACGTGGTGGTGCAGACGCAAAGCGGCTCTACATCAATGCTGCAACGGCGTTTTAACCTGGGCTATAATCGCGCGGGCCGCATTATGGACCAACTGGAAGCTGCGGGCATTGTGGGCGCAGCAAGCGGCTCTAAACCGCGCGACGTACTGTATCATACCGAAGCCGAGCTGGAAGAATTTTTGCAGCGCCTCGGTTAAACAATGCGCCTTGCGCTGGGTCTGAAACGCCCTTACCAACGCACCTTTGCACCCCCTATGAAAAAGCTGTTTTCCCTTTTCCTCTTTGCCGGAATTTCCCTTTCTGCATCTGCGCAAACCGACGCAAAAGCCAAGACCATTCTGGACAATCTGAGCAGGAATGTTTCGGCACTGAAATCCCTGAAAACCAATTTCTCCCTCTCGCTGGCATCGGCCAATGGCAAGACCAAAGAGAACAAGAAAGGCAGCCTCCAGATGAAAGGCCCCAAATACCACGTGGCGCTGGGGACACAAGAGATTTTCTGCGACGGAAAAACGGTGTGGACGTACCTCAGAGACGCGGGCGAAGTGCAGGTGAGCAACTACAATCCTTCGGAGCAAACGCTGTCGCCGACGAAGCTGTTCAGCAATTTCTACGACAAGGAATACAACTACCGTTTTGTGGGTGCAAAAACCGTGAACGGCAAGGCAGCGAACGTAGTGGAACTCACCCCGAAAACCGCGAAGCAATTCAAGAAAGTAGAGCTTGCGGTGGATGCGAAAGCGAACACGCTGGTGGGCGGGACTTTTACGGAGAAAAACGGAACAGTCTATCAATACGCCGTGAGCGGCTACACGCCGAATGCGCCGGTTTCGGACGCGGCTTTTACGTTTGACGCGAAGAAGTATAAGGGCGTGGAAGTGGTGGATTTGCGGTAAGTACTTTGGCTTTTAATGAAAAACACCCGCCTGGTTTCCAAAACCGGACGGGTGTTTTGCTTTTTGGAAAACCCGTAGGGACACGCTGCGCGTATCCGCACAAAATGTATGTCCATCCACAAGAAACGCAAAAGAGTCGGGGATTATCTGCGGACACGCGCAGCGTGTCCCTACGTGGGTTGTAAACCTGCTCTAAGCAGGCCCTTTGGAGGTTGGGAGAAGCAGGGCAACGGTTCAAAAAAGGATAGGGTGGAAATTTCCTTTCTTTCCTATTTTTGACTTTCACTTTCCTCTTTTCAAAAACTTTTCCTTATGGCCTCTACTGCGGAAACCGGACACGCGATTAACCTGGGCAATTTTGACGACCTGACGAGCAAGGCGAAGGGCATGGGCACGAAGTATGTGCCTGCCAACGCGGCGCTGAAGGTGGCGAACATGCAAACCCAATACACGGCGGCGGCGGCGCTGCACAAAAATGTGGGAGATACCAGATATGCCGTGGCCGTGGCGATTAACGGGCGGCAGGTGGAGTTTGAGGATTTTAAGCCGACGGCGACGCAGGTAACAAATATGTTTGAGGTTATGCTGCCGAATGATACGCGGGCGATTGCGGATTTGCGCGCGTTGAATGCCAAGATACAAGGTTCCAGAACGAAGAAGGTGGTGGCGGCGGGTCTGACGCAGAAGACGATTTCGGCTTCGCAGCAATCTTTTGACCAGCAGGTGCAGCACATGAAGGATTTGATTGCGTTTTTGCAGCAGTACCCGACGTATGTGCCGAATGAGGCGAACCTGACGGTGGCGGCGATGCAGGCGGAGCTGGCGCGGATGCAGGCCACGAATGCGGCGATGAACCCGGTGGAAACGGCCTACCAGAATGCGCTGATTGCGCGCAATGTGGCTTTTTATGACCCGCAAACGGGGCTGGTGCGGGTGGCGGCGCTGGTGAAGAAGTATGTGAAGGGGGTGTATAAGGCGAATGCGCCGGAGTATAAGGTGTTTAGCGGGATTCCGTTTCGGACGATAAAGGACAAATAAAGTAGGGAATACTTTTATGTGGGGAAATAAAACGAGTAGTTGGGGCGGGCGCACGACCAAATGAGGCGCACGCATGGTTAAAACTTACGAGCGCACGGATGATTGAGGCGTACGCATGAGTAATAGTTGCGAGCGCATGGATAATTGGGGCGAACGCATGAATGAAACTTGCGAGCGCATGGATAAAACTGGCAGGCGCACGGATGGAGGAAGCGGACGCACGGGCGGTTGGGACGGGCGCAAGGATAATAGGAAAAGGGTTGGCGCATAGGGCCAACCCTTTTTTATTTGCAGTTGAAGACTGCGCGCCGATGCGACGAAGTCCTTGTTCGAGAGGGCTTGGGCGACAGGCTTTGCCGAACGGGGGGTTACTTAGTTTCCATCACGAATTTCCAAGTCTCAATCCGTGATTTATCCAGTTTTACACTCGCTGTATAGGTGTCCTCCGCTGTCTTAAGCTCTTTGCCAGTTTTAGCAGATGCAATCATCTTGGCATCGGACGACATGCCAAGCGCAGTAAAGGTTTTGCCTATTATATCTGCAAACTTTTCAAGCGCGGGCTTCTTGTCCCCGTTATTGATATTGAGGACAAGTTTTAAGGTTTTAATGTAGCTAGAGTTGTCGCTCTCTAAATAGTAAGCAATGTTGTTTTGAGGAGTTTCACCGCCAAATTCATGATAAGGCGTAATGCTCATGTAGCCCCCCATACCATCATCTTTCCACATGCCGAGTTCACCAATTCCAACGGATGAAAGCTTTTGTCTGACTTCATCCACATTGCCAAAAGGAACGAACTTAACTTTTGGTGCTGTTACCGCAATGGTTCCCGAAGGTGCAGTTGTTTCAGTCGGCGCTGCTGTTTCTGTGTTGGATATTTCGTCACTGCTGGAGGGGGCGCAGGAAAAGATTATTGTCGTAAGAAAAACAGAAGTCAGGACGAGGTATCTTTTTTTCATGAGATTTTGTGAGGTCTGACGTGGAGAGACAATCGCTGCAAACTACGAACATTAGTTGTGTTCCAATAAATATGGTGGCTTAGTCGCCCCTACCGCCTACGAAACAGACTCCACCGGAACGTCCTTGGCAATCTTTTTCACCAATCCCGCAAGTACCGTTCCGGGGCCGATTTCGGTGAACTGCGTAACGCCGTTTTCCACCATTTTGCGGATGGTTTGTGTCCAGCGAACGGGCGCGGTGAGTTGGGCAATCAGGTTGCGGCGGATTTCGGCAGGCGTGATGTAGGGGTGGGCATCTACGTTCTGATAAATCGGGCAGGTTGGGTTGGAGAAGTCGGTGGCTTCAATTGCTGCTGCTAATTCTTCCCGCGCAGGCTCCATCAGCGGGCTGTGGAAAGCGCCGCCCACGGGCAGAATTAAAGCGCGTTTTGCACCTGCGGCTTTCAATCGGTTGCAGGCTTCTTCCACGCCGGTTTTCGTGCCGGAAATCACGAGTTGGCCGGGGCAGTTGTAGTTGGCGGCTACCACGATATCGTCGGTAATTCCGGCGCAGATTTCTTCTACTTTTTCGTCTTCCAGTCCCAGCACGGCGCCCATCGTGGAAGGCTCTATTTCGCAGGCGCGCTGCATGGCATTGGCACGGGCAGCTACGAGGCGCAAGCCGTCTTCAAACGTCAGGACACGACTTGCGACGAGGGCCGAAAATTCGCCTAAAGAGTGACCGGCAACGGCATCGGGTTTCAGGCCGGGCGTAGTTTCAAACTTGATGACGGAGTGCAGGAAAACGGCGGGCTGCGTTACGCGCGTTTGCTTCAAATCTTCTTCCGTTCCGCTGAACATCACGTCGGTAATGCGGAAGCCGAGAATCTCGTTTGCGTTTTCAAAAAGGTCTTTTGCCATCGGGCTGCCTTCGTAGAGCGCTTTGCCCATGCCCGGCGACTGCGCGCCTTGCCCCGGAAAAATCAGTGCGTGCTTCATGAGGGCGAAAGTAGAAAGCGAGGAGTAGAAAGCGGTTAGTAGAAAGTAGAAAGCTCTCAAACCAAAATCTACAGGCAAAAAGAGTAGGTCAGGACTACTCCATTATTCATTGTTCATTGTAAATTATTCATCGCTCAATACCCTCTTCCTTCCCGGCCTTCCACCCAGTTCATGAAGGCTTTGTTGGCGACGCGGTTGCCGCCGGGTGTAGGGTAGTTGCCGGTAAAATACCAGTCGCCGGTGTTGTTTGGGCAGGCGCTGTAAAGTCCCTCTAAGGTTTGATAAATCACGTCCACTTCTGCGCCGATTTCTTCTGCGCGGAGAAGCTCGGCAATCTTGTGGCTTACTTCTTCAAACCGGAAAGGCTCGTAAAGCTGTTTTACGAAGTTTTGCGCCGTCAGTTTTCCGTCGGTTTCGGCCTCTTTGCACTGCTGGTAAATGGTGTCTAAAAGGGCTTCTTCGCCCCGGTCTTTAAGCAGCGCCACAGCGGCCTGAAAGGCAATAAAATCGCCCATCCGGCTCATGTCGATGCCGTAGCAATCGGGGTAGCGGATTTGGGGGGAAGAAGAGACGATGATGATTTTTTTTGGCCCCAGGCGGTCCAGCATTTTGATGATGCTTTCGCGCAGCGTGGTGCCGCGTACGATGGAATCGTCGATGATAACCAGCGTGTCAATGCCCGCGCGAACGGTTCCGTAAGTGATGTCATAGACGTGCTGCACCATCTCGTTCCGCGCGGAATCTTCGGTGATGAAGGTGCGCATCTTCACGTCCTTGATTGCTATCTTCTCGATGCGGACGCGGCGACTAATCAGCTCCAGCATTTCTTCGTCGGTCATGCTGCCTTGCCGCTCGCGGATGCGTTGCAGTTTCACCTCGTTGAGCCAGGCTTCCATGCCTTTTATGAGGCCGTAAAAAGCTGTTTCTGCGGTGTTGGGGATGTAGGAAACGATAGTATCTTTCAGGTTGCGCCCTACTTTCTGAAGCACGGCTTCCGCCAGATTTCTGCCCAGTTGTTTGCGCTCTTTGTAGATGTCGGTGTCGGAGCCGCGCGAGAAGTAAATGCGCTCAAAGGAACAGGCAAAGCGTGTCTTTTCCTCTTGAATTTGTGGATTGGAAACCTGCCCTTTCGCGCTTACCAAAAGCGCGCTTCCGGGCCGCAGTTCCTGCACATCTTCTTCCTTTAAATTGAACGCCGTCATCAGCGCCGGGCGCTCGGAAGCGGCGGCTACAATCTCTTCATCTTCATAGAAAAACGCCGGGCGGATGCCGTGGGCATCGCGTATCACGAAGGCATCGCCCGTTCCCACCAATCCGCCTACCACGTAGCCGCCGTCAAAATGGCGCGTGGCTTCGCGCAAAACCTTTTCCAGATCGGGCGCATCGGGGCGGATTTCTTCTTCGGCGCTGAGGCATTGATGCACCGCTTCCATCATCGCGCTCAGGTCGCTTTCGCGCATAGCGTTCACCGAGAGGTTTTTGATGGTGGAGAAGATTTCTTCGGTATTGACGAGGTTGAAATTTCCGGCCATCGTGAGGGTGCGCGCCGGGTTGATGTGGGCCTTGATGAAGGGGTGGCAAAAGGCGATGTTGTTGCGGCCTTGCGTGCCATAGCGAAGGTGGCCCAGCATGGCTTCGCCCATGAAGCGCAAATAGCCTTTGAGCAGCGCGGGATACTGCCGGATGTCGGGGTAGGACTTCTCAATCTCGGCGACTTCTTCCTGAATTTCTGCAAAGATTCGGGCGATGGCGCCGGAGCCGGAAAGGCGGAGGCGGTGCATGAACTGATAGCCCGGCTCTACGCCCAATTTGAGGGTGGCGATGCCTGCGCCGTCTTGCCCGCGGTTGTGCTGTTTTTCCATCAGCAGATACAGTTTGTTCAGCCCGTAGAAGGCGGTTCCGTATTTGCGGTGGTAGAAGGAAAGGGGCTTTCGGAGGCGGATGAACGCCAGTCCGCACTCGTGCTTTATCGCGTCAGACATGGTGGGAAGGGCACGAAATTAGGGAATGGGGGATGGGGAGGCAGGAGGAGAAGGATGCCGGGCAATCATTTCCTATGTGCGAGACCCGAAAGGACAGCGCCGGGAAATTATTTTTTATGTACTAGACCTGGAAGGACGGTGCCTGACAATCATTCTTTATGTGCCGAGCGCGAAAGGCGTGTTTCTTTCGGCGGAAAAATGTTGGAAGGGGTGCATCTTCGCCGCTTCTTTTCTCTATTCGCTATGGCTTCTTCCGAACTGCTGCGCCGCCTTGAAAGCACGATTGAAAAAGTCCAAGACTTTCCTATTCCCGGTGTTCTCTTCCGCGACATCTCGCCCATTTTTCAGCACCCGGATTTGTACACGGAGGTGGTGGAAGATCTGGCTCATTTCAGCCGGGGGAAAGTGGATGTTGTATGCGGCATTGAAAGCCGGGGTTATCTTTTTGGCATTGCCATTGCGGTGGCGCTGAATGTTCCTTTTGTCTTGATTCGGAAAGCCGGGAAACTGCCGCCGCCGGTGGTGGGCGAACACTATGCGCTGGAGTACGGGACGGCGAAGATTGAGATGCGCACCGGTGCGATTTCTCCCGGCCAGCGGGTGTTGGTTCACGATGATTTACTGGCCACGGGCGGCACAACGGAAGCGGCGGCGCGACTGATAGAAGCGCAGGGTGCACGGGCGGTGCAGTTCTCTTTTCTGATTGGCTTGGAAGCGTTGAAAGGACGGGAGCGGTTGGAGCCTTTTGGGGCAGAGGTGTATGAGGTGGTGCGGTATTGAGGATGGCGCAGGCGCAACAGAATTTCCTTTCAGAAAGGGGTGGATTACCGGAATAATTGAGCGTTGAACAGGGAAGAAGAAAGGCAGACCCAATGGTCATTCTTCTTCCCCATTATTCATTAATCATTGCTCCTTATTCATTGCCGTTTACATTTTCTCGGGCACCTGTATCCCCAGCAAATTCATCGCGTGCTTCAACACCGTAGCGGTCATGATGCACAGCATCAGCCGCAGGTCGCGCTTCTCTTCACTTTCCGCATCGGAGACGGAATGCTGGGCGTAAAAGGAGTTGAATTTCTGCGCCAGTCCGAACGCGTATTGGCAGATAAGGGACGGATTGTAGTCGGCGGCAGCGGCGGTAATCGTGTCGGGGTATTGCTCTAATTGGAGGAGAATTTCCTTCTCCAACGGCAACACCGGCGCGGTAAGGTCGAAGGTTTGGAAGTGGGTTCTGTCGGTGAAAGGAGAGACGTTTGCCTTGCGCAGAATGGAGTGGATGCGGGCGTGGGCATACTGCACAAAAGTGGCGGTGAAGCCGTGCAAATCAATGCTCTCCGCCGGGTTGAAAATCATCTTCTTTTTAGGCTCCACGCGCAGGAGATAAAACTTTAGCGCGCCGGTACCGATCATCTTGTAGAGGGCTTCCAATTCCGACCCGGAAAAGCCGTCGGTTTTTCCTGCTGCTTCGGTTTGCGCCTTCGCCAGAGCGATCATCTCGTCTATCATGTCGTCGGCGTCCACCACGGTTCCTTCTCGGCTTTTCATCTTGCCGGTTGGTAGCTCCACCATGCCGTAGCTGAGGTGGTGAATACCATCCGCGCATGGCTCGCAAAGACGCGTCAGAATGCGCTTCAGCACGTCCATGTGGTAGTTCTGTTCGTCGGCGATAACGTAGATGCTTTCGTCCAGCTTGTAGTCGTTGTATTTGAGGCGCGCGGTGCCCAAGTCCTGCGTCATGTACACGCTTGTTCCGTCGCCGCGCAGAAGGAGTTTCTGGTCGAGGCCCTCGTCGGTAAGGTCTATCCAAACGGAGCTGTCTTCTTTGCGAAACAACACACCTTTGCTCAGGCCTTCTTCCACCAGTTGCTTGCCCAAAAGGTAGGTTTCGCTTTCGTAGTACATCTTGTCAAAGTCCACACCGAGGCGGCGGTAGGTTTCTTCAAAGCCTTTATAGACCCAGCCGTTCATCCGCTCCCACAAAGAATAAATCTCCTTGTCGCCCCTTTCCCAGCCGCGCAGCATTTCCTGCGCTTCCTTAAAAATCGGCGCTTCGGCTTCAGCCTTTTTCGCGTCCATGCCGCTGGCCATCAACTGCGCTACTTCTTCTTTGTAGATGTCGTTGTACTTCACGTAGTAGTCGCCTACGAGGTGGTCGCCCTTTGTGCAGGTGCTTTCCGGCGTTGCGCCGTTAGCGTAGCGTTGCCACGCAATCATGCTCTTGCAAATGTGGATGCCCCGGTCATTCACCAAATTGGCTTTGATAACCTGCTTGCCGTCAGCTTTGAGGATTTCGCTCACGGCGAAGCCCAGAAAGTTGTTGCGCAGGTGGCCGAAGTGGAGCGGCTTGTTGGTGTTGGGAGAGGAATATTCCACCATCACGCGGTAGGCGCTTTTCGGTTTTTGGCCCCACAGGCTGTCGTTGAAATGATTAAGGAGAAAAGCTTCCCAATAATCGTCTTGGATGCTCAGGTTGAGGAAGCCACCAACGGTTTTGTGGCCAGAGAAAAGGCTTGTGTTTTGTGTCAGCCAGTCGCCGATTTTCGCGCCCAGTTCGGTTGGTTTTTGCTTCAACGCTTTCACGTAGGGAAACAACACGACGGTGTAATCGCCTTCAAACTCCGGCTTTGTTTCGCTCACGGTTACAGCGGCAGCCTCAAAGGTTTCTTCCGGGAAAAGCGCGCGCAGCGCGTCGGCGGTGGCACTTTTGATTTGACCAACAAGATTCATTGGGCAAAGAAAGAGTAAAATCTAAAGTTGCTGGTGAAAGGACTTCGGCTTTTCCCGTTCGCCATCTACCTCAAACATTTATCTTCGCGCTCCTGCGAGGCCAGCAGCTTCGCTTGTTTTTCCCCACTTTTTCTATGCATTCTAAAGTTCGTGCGCTCCTTTCTGCGCTGGTTGTTTTGACGGTTTTTTCTTCCTGCTCCGAAAAATTTGACGTGATGGCTCCTGCACGGCCTTTTACGATTGTTTATGGCGTTCTGGACGCCGGAGACAGCGCCAATTATGTGCGCATCCAACGTGCCTTTGGCAACGAAACGCAAAGTGCACTTGACCTTTCAAAGCTGTCGGATTCTTCTTTCTTTCCTGAATCTAGCATCACCGTTACGTTTGAGAAGGTGGGCGACACCACAACAAGGCGAATGCTTGGTCGTGTGAAAATGTCCGACGAAGGCTACGCCAAAGCGCCCGGAGATTTCTTCACAATGCCCAACTGGGCCTACAAAATCCCTAAATCTATAACGCTAACGCCAGGCGCTACCTACCGCCTCCTGATTAAACACAACGACAACGGCAATGTGGACACAGCAGAGACCGCAATAGTGGATTTGAATAACGCGCGCATCGCCGAGTTTGACTTAGTGGCCCGGCCCGACCAAAAAGTGGAACTGACTCCTACAAGCAATGTGGATGACAAGAATGATGGCACCTATAGCTGGCAGATAGTGAGCTATCCCAACAGCAACACGGTCAAGTTCATGAACGCCATTATGCGGTTCAATTTTGTGGAGAAGCTAATTAGCAGCGGCGCACGAACAGGGAAAGCAGTGGACTATGTTTTCAGCACCCCGGTGAACGCCGGAAACAACCAATGGACCCCCAGAACTTTTGCTACCGATAAATTCAACAACTTCTACACCGCTATTGTAAACGGCCTGGGTGCCGCTCCCGCAGGTACGGAACGCCTTGTGGACAGCTCTACGCTGGTGGCCTACTTCGGATCGCCGGAACTGTATCTCTTCCAGCAAAACCAAACCAGTAGCGGCGGCCTCGGCGGCGACCAGATTCAATACCGATACACCAATATCCGGGGCAAAAGCGTGATTGGCATCTTCGCCTCGCGCGGCAAGCTGATGCGGCGCGGCGTTCCGCTGACCGACCGGACGGTAGCGGAGTTAAAGACCAACCCGAACACAAAATCCTGCAACATTACCGGACGGGTTACGCCTTAGAGAGGTTCTCCAGTAAAACTTTCTGCCTTCTGCGTCAGCGCAGAAGGCTTTTTTCTGCCAAATAATCGTCAAAGTCTGCCATTTCTTCAAGCCTTTTTGTTTGGTGCAGCATTTGATTACATCCAAAAGCATTGCAGGCGGGCATTTCTCCCCCTGCTCTCTTCCACTTTAAAATTCCACATCCTTATATGAGCAAAATAATCGGCATTGACCTCGGTACCACCAACTCCTGCGTGGCCGTGATGGAAGGCGCAGAGCCTACGGTAATCGCTAACGACGAAGGCCGTCGCACGACGCCTTCCGTGGTTGCCTTCCTGAAGAACGGTGAGCGCAAAGTGGGCGACCCGGCCAAGCGCCAGGCGATTACCAACCCAAGCGCGACCATTATGTCCATCAAGCGCTTCATGGGCCGCCGCTTTGATGAAGTAACAGGCGAGATGGAACACAATTCCTACAAGATTGTGAAGGGCGACAACAACACGCCCCGCGTTCAGATTGACGACCGGCAGTACACGCCGCAGGAACTCTCCGCCATGATTCTCCAGAAGATGAAAAAGACGGCGGAAGATTTCCTCGGACAAGAAGTGAAGGAAGCCGTGATTACTGTTCCCGCTTACTTTAACGACGCGCAGCGCCAGGCGACCAAAGAAGCCGGAGAAATTGCGGGCCTTACCGTGCGCCGTATCATCAATGAACCCACCGCAGCGGCCCTTGCTTACGGCCTTGACAAGCAGGATAAAGATTCTAAAATCGCGGTCTTCGATTTGGGCGGCGGTACGTTTGATATTTCCGTTCTGGAGCTGGGCGACGGCGTGTTTGAAGTGAAATCCACCAACGGCGACACCCACCTCGGCGGCGACGACTTTGATAAAGTGGTGATGGACTGGCTGGCCGACGAGTTTAAGGCCGATGAAGCGATGGACTTGCGCAAAGACCCGATGGCCTGGCAGCGCCTGAAGGAAGCCGCCGAGAAAGCGAAGATTGAGCTTTCTTCTTCGCAGGAAACGGAAATCAATTTACCCTACATCACTGCCGTTGATGGCGTGCCGAAGCACCTTGTGAAAAAGCTTACCCGCGCCAAGTTTGAAAGCCTTGCCGACAAGCTCATCGAGCGCACGCTGGAGCCTTGCCGCAAGGCCCTTAAAGACGCCGGTATGGACGCTTCGCAAATCGACGAAGTGATTATGGTGGGCGGCTCTACGCGCATTCCCAAGATTGGCGAAGTAGTGGAGAAGTTCTTTGGAAAAAAGCCCAACCGCTCCGTAAACCCGGACGAAGTAGTGGCCATTGGCGCAGCCATTCAGGGCGGCGTCTTGACCGGCGACGTGAAAGACGTTCTCCTTTTGGACGTTACGCCGCTCTCCCTCGGCATTGAAACGATGGGCGGCGTGATGACGAAGCTCATTGAAAGCAACACCACCATCCCGACACGCAAAACAGAGACCTTTTCAACCGCTGCGGACAATCAGCCGAGCGTTGACCTGGTCGTTCTTCAAGGCGAGCGCCCGATGGCAAAAGACAATAAATCGTTGGGCCGCTTTAACCTCGACGGTATTCCTCCCGCGCCGCGCGGTGTTCCGCAGGTGGAGGTCACCTTTGACATTGATGCCAACGGCATCCTCCACGTGACGGCCAAAGACAAAGGCACGGGCAAGCAGCAGAACATCCGCATTGAAGCCGGTTCCGGCCTTTCAAAAGAAGAGGTAGAACGGATGAAGAACGAGGCGAAAGCCAACGAAGCGACGGACAAAGAAGTGCGCGAGCGCGTGGAAAAGCTCAACATGGCCGACGGCCTTATCTTCAACTCCGAGAAACAACTCAAGGAGTATGGCGACAAGATTCCCGCCGAAAAGAAAGAGGCCATCGAGAAGGCCGTTTCTACCCTGCGCGACGCGCACAAGGCCGAGGATATTGCCGCTATCGACGGCGCTGTTGAAGCTCTGAACGCCGCTTGGCAGTCTGCAAGCGAGGATATGTACAAAGCAGGCGAAGAAGGCATGGGTGGCGAGAACGCCACTGGCGAAAATGCCAGCCAGAGCCCCGGCCAGGAAGGCAGTGTGGCCGATGCGGAATATGAAGAAGTGAAGTAATCAAATACGATTTGTACCAAAAGAAAACGCCCCGCAAATTGTGGGGCGTTTTCTTTTGGTAGAGACGCCGAACGCTTCTGTCATGTCGCCCGTACTTTACAACCCTACCTTTGCCGTCCCCTTTATGGCAACGGAAAAAACCTCTTCGCAAGGCTTCAACACGCTCTGCATTCACGGCGGCCATCGCCCCGACGGCCACCGCGCGCACCTCACCCCGATTTACGCCTCTTCTACCTACACTTTTGAGAACACCGCGCAGGGCGCGGCCCTTTTCAACGGTACAGAGGAAGGTTATCTCTACGCCCGCTTCGGCAACCCCACTGTTCGCGAGGCGGAAGAAAAAATCGCGCAGATGGAAGGTTTCGGACTCTTTGAGGAAAACGGAAATCCGCTCCTGCCAAAGACAATTCTCCACGCCTCCGGCATGGCAGCGATTCAAACGCTGATTTTTGGAACACTCAACAGCGGCGACGCGATTCTGACGCAAGGCTCGCTTTACGGCGGCACGCAGGAAGCTTTTGACCGCATCCTGCCGCCGCTTGGTATTGCGTATCACGTGGTGGATTTTAGCAACGAAGCACAGATGGCGGAAACGCTCGCTGCCCACCCGGAAATAAAGCTTGTGTATGCCGAAACGCCCGACAATCCCACGTTGCGGCTAATTGATTTGGAAAAAGTGGGCGCTTTCTGCAAGAAGAATAGCTTGCTCTTGGCGGTGGACAACACGTTTTGCACGCCGTATCTGCAACAGCCTTTCCGCTTTGGCGCAGATTACGTTATTCATTCCACCACCAAATTCCTCAATGGCCACGGCACGGCCATTGGCGGCGCGCTCGTGGCCCGCACGGCGGAGCTTATGACCACGCGCATCGTGAAAACCTTCCGGCTGATGGGCGGCTGCGCCAGTGCTTTTGATGCTTTCTTGTTGGTGAATGGAATGCGCACCCTGCCGCTCCGCGTGGATCAGCACTGCAAGAACGCACAGGCCATTGCGGAATACCTGACCCAACACCCGGACGTAACAGCGGTGCATTTTCCGGGCCTTTCCACTCATCCGCAACACGCGCTGGCCAAGACGCAGATGCGCGCTTCCGGCTCCATGCTTTCCTTTGAATTGCGCGGCGGTTTTGAAGCAGCGACAAGCTTTCTGGACGCACTGAAACTCTGCACTTTCGCCGTCTCGCTCGGCACAACGGACACGCTGATTTCCCATCCCGCTTCTTCCACCCACCGGGGCGTAGAGCCGGACATCCGCCATCGTGCGGGCGTTACTGACGGCCTGATTCGCGTGAGCGTCGGGCTGGAAAATGTGGAAGACATTCTTGCGGATGTGGAGCAGGCGTTGGCTGCGGCGCACAACTGATGTTTTATGTGTCATGTTCCATGAGGGGAATCGCCCCTTCAATCCCTCAATCCTCCTCCCCTTCAATCCTTGAAAACCCTTTTCCAAAGCGATGGTAAAATCGCTGTTCCCTCCGAAGCTGCTAAAGAACTTTCTTTGCGGGCGGCCATGCCGATGCTTGTGTTTGTGGAAGACAACCGGTTGGTGTTGCAACCTCTGAATGAAGCGTATTTTACCTCATTGCGCGGCATGCTTTCAAGCGAGGATATCAACGCCGAAACCATCCGCGAAAACAAGCTGACGCAACGCGCTTTTGAAGAACAAAAGCTCCACCGGATTTCTTCTTTGCACCCCTGATGAACAAACTTATTTTCGACAGCAGCGCCCTTCTTTCTTATCTGGCCGACCTGCCGGGCGGCGAAATCGTAGAAGAATGGCTGAACCGCCTTGTGGGCCAAACGGAGATGAAAGGCTGGGTGAGCGCGCTGGCCGCCGGCGAGGTGTATCACATGGTGATGCGCCGCAAAAACGAGCAAACCGCGCTACGCGCCTTGCGGGCATTGACGAGCCTTCCGGTGCAAATCGTTCCCGCCGATTTGGAACTTTCTATTGAAGCCGCGAAGCTGAAAGCAACTTACGCCATCTCCTATGTGGATGCTTTTTCCGCCGCGCTCACCATCCGAGAGAAGGGCATTCTCTTGGCTACCGACCCGATTTTTGACGAGTTGAAAGGGGTGGAGTTCTTTGAAGTGCAGTACTTGTGAAGAATGTGGAAATGTGGAGAAAATGTGAGAATGCGGCAACGAGGAGAATGCGGTAATGAGCGCTTTTGCAGTGATAGAATGATATAAGGTAGAGCAGGTTTGTGGCAAACTTTCAAGGGTAATCAAGGTTATTTTTGCAGCCGTGAAAATGGTTCTTTTAATCAGGCCCATTGCCGCATTTTCCACATTCTATCACATTCCCGCATTCTCCTAAAATGACCGCTTACGTTCTTGACGCCATTCGTACCCCCATTGGTAAATACGGCGGCGCGCTCGCTAATGTTCGCCCTGACGACCTGCTTGCCGGACTGCTAAAAGCGGTGCAAGAGCGCAATCCGCAAGTGGATTTTTCGGTGCTGGAAGACGTGATAATTGGCGCGGCAAACCAGGCGGGTGAAGACAACCGCAATGTAGCGCGCATGGCTTCTCTCTTGGCCGGACTTCCGCAAACGGCAGGTGGCACAACGGTGAACCGTTTATGCGCTTCCGGTTTGGATGCCATCATGACCGCTGCCCGCGCGTTGCAGTGTGGCGACGGTGACCTCTACATTGCGGGCGGGGTGGAAAGCATGAGCCGCGCGCCGTTTGTGATGGGCAAATCAGACACGTCTTTTGGCCGCACACAGCAACTATTTGACACCACAATGGGCTGGCGTTTCACCAACCCCGAAATGGAAAAGGCGGGCTATACAGATACGATGGGCCAAACCGCAGAAAACGTCGCCGCGAAGTACAACGTTTCCCGCGAAGCGCAGGATGTTTTTGCTGCCAAGACGCAAAAGAAATACGCCCGTGCACATGAAAGCGGCGCGTTTGAAAAAGAGCTTGTTTCCGTAAAAATTCCCGGCAAAAAAGGCACATTTACGGAGATGGATAAAGACGAACATCCACGCCTTTCCACCACAGAACAGCTTGCGGGATTGAAGCCTGCCTTCACCAAAGATGGCAGCGTAACGGCGGGTAACAGCAGTGGTATCAACGACGGCGCGAGTGTGCTGCTGTTGGCCTCCGAGGAATTCGTGAAGAAACACAACCTCCAACCGCTGGCCAGAATCGTATCGATGGCGGTGGCGGGCGTGGAGCCGAAGTACATGGGCATGGGGCCGGTTCCGGCAATGCAGAAAGCATTAAAGCGCGCAGGACTGAAGGCGAAGGATTTAGACCTTGTGGAGTTGAACGAAGCCTTCGCTGCGCAGGCGATTCCCTGTATGCAGGAGTTGGGTTTAGACGAAGAAAAGGTGAACATCCACGGCGGCGCGATTGCGCTCGGTCATCCGCTGGGTTGCTCCGGTGCGCGCATTTCTACCACGCTGCTTCATGCGTTGGAGAAAACTGGCGGGCGCTACGGCGCGGCGAGTATGTGCGTCGGCGTCGGGCAAGGCGCGGCGATTGTCTATGAGCGGGTTACCGTAAATTCGTAGCTATGGAAGCCGTACTCGCCCACCCACAAAACGAAGCCCAAGCCAATGCCATTAAAGCTGTTCTGGCTGCCCTGAATATCCCTTACGAAGAAGTAGGCGAAAGTTCCTACGACCCGGCGTTTGTGGCTAAAATCAAACGTTCCGAAAAGAACTTTTCGGAAGGAAAATTTCAGGTGATTAAGACGGAGGACTTGTGGAAATAGCCTACGACGAAGAAGCCTTGGATGACCTGAAATTCTGGAAAGCATCCGGCAATAAAAGCGTCCAAAAAAAGATTTCTTCCCTGTTGGAAAACATCTCTCAAACGCCTTTTTCCGGGGAGGGAAAACCGGAACTGTTGAAGTGGGGTTTGTCCGGCAAATGGTCGCGAAGAATCAACGGTGAACACCGGATTGTGTACAGCGTAACGGAAACACATGTTCAGGTTCACTCCTTGCGAGGTCATTATTGAGAAGCTCGCTTTTTGAAAACGACCTGTCCTGTTTCCAAAACGGGACAGGTCGTTTTCGTAATCTCTATTTCCTCAAAAGCAGTATCAAAAGCGCGCTGGTCGTAAGAACCTGCGCAACCGCGAAGACAAACATCCACCGGATAATTTCTCTGGTATCCTTGCGCATGTCCGCGACAAGACGCTCCCTTGCTTCTGCAAAATCCTGACGCATACCTGCCATGAGTAGGTGCATCCCTTTCGACAAGTCAGACGTTGCGGGCGTCTTTTCCACTGGGCTGTCCGTGTAGCCCGACAAGCTGTTTGTCTCTTTCATGGACGTTGTATTTTTCCGCTAAAAATACGCCCTTCCCTCCATTCCTACCTTCGCCCTACCGCGCCATGAAAATTGACATCCACACCCACATTCTCCCCGAAAACATCCCGAACTATTTCCAGAAATTCGGCTATGGGGAGTTTATTCATTTAGAGCATCATTGTCCCGGCTGTGCGCGGATGATTAAGGGCGACAAAGTTTTCCGGGAGATAGAGCCGAACTGCTGGGACGCGCCGACGCGCATTCTGGAAATGGACGCGGCGGACGTAAATGTGCAGGTGCTTTCCACCATTCCCGTTCTCTTCAATTATTGGGCAAAGCCGCAGGACGGACTGGAAACGGCGTGCTTCTTTAACGACCACATCGCCTCGTGCGTAACGCAGTTTCCACAGCGTTTTATCGGCCTCGGAACGGTTCCGCTGCAAGACATAGACCTTGCCATTCGGGAGATGGAACGATGCGTGAAGGAACTCCATTTTCCGGGCTTGGAAATTGGTTCCAACATCAACGGCGCGAACCTGAGCGACCCGAAATTCTTTCCTTTCTGGCAGGCGGCGGAAGAACTGGGCTGCGCCATTTTCGTGCATCCGTGGGAGATGATGGGCGAAGACCAAATGACCAAATACTGGCTGCCCTGGCTGGTAGGAATGCCCGCCGAAACAGCACGCGCCATTGCGTCTATGATTTTTGGTGGCGTGTTCCTGCGCTTCCCCAAACTGCGCGTGGCGTTTGCGCATGGCGGCGGCTCGTTTCCCTTCACGGTTGGCCGCATTGAACACGGTTTTAACGTGCGCCCCGACCTCTGCGCGGTGGACAACGACGTGAACCCGCGCGATTATCTCGGCCACTTCTGGATTGACAGTTTGCTCCACGACTCTGACGCGCTGCGCTACGTGATGAAGACGGTGGGCGAAGACAAAATCTGCTGCGGAAGCGACTATCCTTTTCCGCTCGGCGAGCATCATCCCGGCAAGTTGATTGAGGAGATGGGGTATGGGAAGGCGATGACGGAGAAGTTGTTGGCGGGAAATGCGCTGGCTTGGTTGGGACGGTAAGGCCGGAACAACGCTTTTATATTTTCCGCAAAAAGCACTGAAGAGTGTCTTAGCTTTACGAGGCTTTCCTTTTTTTATGCGCTGCTTTGCTGGCTTTGTTTTGTTGCTGCTGCTGGCTTCCTGCCAACAGAAAGCACCGCTTACGCGCTCTTTTTACTACTGGAAAAACACAGGAAACAATTGGGAAAGCACGGGAAGCAGCCACAACGAAGGCGACGACTCGCTGGCGCAGGTGCTGGGGATTGAACACTTCTACATCCACTTCTTAGACATTGACTGGAGCGAGGCCGCAGGCGAACCCGTTCCGGTTTTCAGCGCAGAGAACTTCTACCATCCTTTCTATGCCCGGCAGGATTACACGCCGGTTGTTTTTATCACGCCGCGCAGCTTCGCGCATATGAAGACGGATGCTGACGTGGATTCGCTCGCCGCCCACATTTCCCGGAAAATAGCGCGGCAATGCGTGGACTTGGAAAACGATTATGTGGGCCTGATGACCGCACCGCTATGGAGTTGCGGAGAAGGCATCAACTACGACTCCCTGTGCCAGGCACGGGATTATGTGGAGATAAAGGCTACCGCAAAACGCACGACCCGCCCCACCGAAATCCAGATAGATTGCGACTGGACACTGTCCACGCGCGACCGCTACTTCAAATTTCTGAAGGCGCTGAAAGCACGGATGCCGGGCAAAACGCTGTCGGCTACCATCCGGCTTTATCCTTACAAATACCGCCAGAAGATGGGCGTTCCGCCGGTGGACAGAGGCCTGCTGATGGCCTATAATCTTTCGCCCGCAGGCAGTGTGGCTACCGCAAATTCTATTTTGGAAGTCACCGAGTTGAAGCGTTATCTTCAGGGCGCTTCTGGTTATCCGTTGCCGCTGGATGGTGCGCTGCCGCTCTTTGGCTGGAGTGTGTGGCTGCGCGCGGGCCGAATGAAAGGCATCATGCACGAGCTAAAGCCCGAAACGCTTGGGCAGGATTATGTAGCGCGCATACCCGGCGCAGGGGTGCAATACCGGGTGCTGCGCGACACGGCACTGAGCGACAATTACCTGCGTACCGGAGACGTGCTGCGCGACGAAGCCGTAGCGCCGGAAGACGTAGAAGCGGCTGCCGAACTACTGCGCCCGCACATCCACCGGCTTTCTTTTTTTCACTGGGATACCACCGTTGCTACTCATGAGCCCACGCTTCAAAAAATTTATCGTCGCCCTTAGCCTGAGCGTAATGTTCATTTGGCTGCCCCGCAAAACCGGCCTTGGCTGTGGGCCGCAACTTAGTCAGGATGAAACGCGCTTTAACCTTTTTCGTCTGGGCGCAGAGTCAGCGGCGCTGGAACCCTTCTACTACACCGAGTATTTTCTCAACGAACAGGGCGGAGAGGATTTGACGGATAAAGACCGTGAGCGCAATGTTGAAGAGTGGCACACTTTTGCCGGAACTGAAATCCCCGAAGCGGATGTGTATAATCTGCTCTACGCCACCGAGCCGGATGCTTTTCTGAACGGCTACAACAAAGGCGCTTGGGATAGTTTGGAGGCAAACCGCTTTGTGCAGTGGCTTCGGCAGCCCGCGCACCGCGACGCCCTTGATTACATGGCGCTGGCCAAGCAGTCGGAGTGGATACAGACCGGAAACACCGACCCGTGGGACGAAGGAACGCTGGTTACGGCTGCTGACCGGAAAAGCCTTGCCGTGGAGGCCGAACAGAGAGGTGAAGCAGAGCCTTCTGCTTTCCTAAAAGCCCGCTACGGTTTTCAGGCTATGCGCGCGTGGCACTACGCCGGAAGCCGGGATTCCACCCTCACCGACACGGCCCGGCAGCACGTGAACAGGATTTACACCAAAATATTCGCTCCTTCTGCACGCAATCGCCATCCCGGGAAACAGTCGGTTTTGGAGGGCTGGGCGGTTTGGTTCTATGGGCTGGCACAAACGGATACAATGGCGCGCACGCGGGCTTTTGTAAAGGCTTTTGCGCTTTCGGACGAGAAGAAGGTGATTGCTTTTCAGCAGGTTTCAGAGCGGAATCTGGCACGTTTTCTCCAAACTAAAAATGTTCCTTTTCTGCGGGAAGCGGCGCTGGTTATGCAAGGCACGCAACGGATAGACCGCGCCCTCCCCAACATCAAAGCGCTGGCAGCCGTTAATCCCAAAAGCCGGTATTTGCCCTTGCTCATAGGGCGCGAAGTTGCCAAGATAGAAGACTGGATTCTCTCGCCGCAGGTGCTGGGCTTTGAAAGCAATCTGCGATATTGGCCAAGCAGCAGTTGGGATTCCTACGACAAGTATCCTTACGACACTACAGACCGCTACTACGCACATCTCAACCGCCGCAAGGATGGGGAATACGCATCAGCAGTTCGCAGTTATCTGGAAAGCCTTGCGCCCCATAGCGGTGTCAATCGGGCGTATCTGCTCTTGGCGGTGGCGCACTTGTATATCGTGGAGCGGCGCTTTGCCGATGCCCGTCGGGTGCTACACCAAATTTCCCCAAAAGAAAGAAGCAATAAAGCCCTTCGCATTCAATGGGCGATAGACGGCGCGGTGGCGGAAATGAATCTGGAAGACGTGCGGCAGCCCCAAACCCAAAGGAAACTGCTCCACTTTTTAGAAGGCTTGGAGAAGGACGGGTTGAAACCTGTTGGCGCTCTAAGAAACAATGTGGAGGAGTGGGCCTATTCGGATGAAAGAAGCGACGACCTTTCGGAATTGTTGCTGTTGCTCAGCCGCCGTTTTTACGAAGCGGGCGATGTGGTACGCGCTGGATTGCTTTGGAATAAAGCCTCTGTTCAGACGGCGGCGTATGCTTCCACCAAGTGGTACGGCGATGAGGATTCTTCTTTGCACTATCACGACATTGCTTTTTACGACTGTCATGGTACGGTAGCGGATGTGGATGCAGTGATTGCATTCCGCAACGCCCAAAACCATACGCCTTTTGACACATACCTCCTTCCCCATCGCTGGCCGCAGGAGGATTACTATAGAGACTTAAAGGCTACGATGCTTCTCCGGCAAAGCCGTTACCCGGAGGCGCTGGCAGTGTTTGAAACAATGCCTGATTCGTTTTGGGTGAAGGAGGATGGCTATAGATATAACCTGCCCCGCACTTCCCTGAAAATTCCCTCTCATTGGCTGCCCGGCAGCGACACGCAGAAAATCCATCCCTACGAGAGCAAGAAGGCCTTGCTGCGCGAAATCATTGCACTTCAAGCGGAACTGGCGCGTCCGGCAACGGCGCAGGAGCGCAACCGGCAATTGCTTCAGTGGGGGCATGTACAATACAACCTCACGTATTGGGGAAAAGGCTGGATGCTTTTTAGCTACGGGCGCTCGGATAGAGAATTGGAAGAGCGCGGTTCTGACCCTTATGAATGGGCGTATTTTGGCGGCGGTGGCAGCAGGCGCTACGGCAGCGCGTACTACGATTTGCAAGCCGCTACCGCTGCCTATCAACGCGCTTTCCGGCGGAGCGAAAAAACGGATAAGGAGGCGGCTGCCGTCGCACTGCTGATGCTAAACCGCTGTTATGTAGAAGCACCTTTGAAGCCGGAGCGACATTTGCCCACCGGCATTTACCGGAACCGCTGGTATAACTATGGAGCGCAAAAACCCCTGCCACCTTCGCCTTATCTGCAACGGCTGCGCAGCCATTACCAAGAAACGGCGTTTATCAAGGCGCTGGTTGCTTCTTGCCCGGATGCGATTTGAGGGGAAAACTGTGTACATGCAGGGCAAAGTGTTGCTGGAAGGAAATATTCTTGCCGGAAATCTGGTTTCTATAAGCGCATTGCCACCTGCTTCTTACATCTTCCAAGCGCAGGGAAACGATGGCGCCTGGCACGCCGCTCTTTTCACGAAAAAGCAGATTCTATCGTTTCGTACTTTTCCGGCTGTGAGCAATACCCCCACCCTTCGCCGCGACCTTTCTCTCCTGCAAGCCACTGCTATCAACGCCATTGACATGGTGGGCATTGGGCCGTTCATCACGCTCTCCGGCGTGGCAGCGGCGATGGGCGGAAGCGGAAGCATTTATGCGTGGCTTTTAGGTGCGTTGCTGGCGCTGGTGGATGGAACAGTGTGGGCCGAGTTGGGCGCGCGCTGGCCGCAGGCGGGCGGCAGCTATGTGTTTCTCCAAAAGCTGTTTCCGAGAGAGAAAGGCGGGCGGCTGATGGCTTTTCTCTTCGTGTGGCAAACCACTTTGCAGGCCCCGCTCGTGGTGGCTTCGGCGGCGATTGGCTTTGCCGGATACGTCCGCTATCTCGTTCCGCTCACGACTTTAGAAGCGCGTTTTGTAGCGGGCGGATTGGTGCTGGGGATGATTCTCTTACTGTATCGCGACATTAAAAGCATTGGAAAGCTGAGTGTATTGCTGGGCATTGTTACGGTAGGGACACTGCTGTGGCTGATTCTTTCTGCCGGACCGTCTTTTAATGCCGCCATGGCTTTTCCTACCGGCTGGGGTGGATTTCCAACATCTGCGTTGTTCTTTGCTGCGTTGGGAAATGCTACAACGAGTACGGTTTATTCCTATCTCGGCTACTATAATGTCTGTCATTTGGGCGGCGAAATCCAGAAGCCGGAGCGCAATATTCCCCGCGCTATTTTCATCTCCATTATCCTTATCGCGGTCTTGTATCTGGCGATGCAAACAGCAGTTGCGGGCGTTCTCCCGGCGGCGGAAATTGCGGAATCCAAGTTTGTGGTGAGCCTGTATTTTGAAAAACTCTACAACGCAGGCGTTGCCAAAATCGCTACGGGATTGATTCTCGTTATTGCGCTGGCGTCTTTGTTTTCGGTGCTTTTAGGCTACTCGCGCATCCCCTACGCGGCGGCCAAAGGCGGCGATTATTTTCCCGTTTTTGCCCGGCTTCATCCCACCAAGAATTTCCCACACATCTCGCTGCTGACTATCGGCGGCATCGGCTTTCTATTGAGTATCATCTTCACAGAAAAGCCGCACTTCGTTATTAAAGCTATTGTAGTAATGCGGATTCTGGTGCAGTTTATTTCGCAGGCGGTGGGGCTGATTCTTTATCGCAAACGAAATCCAACAGATGCGCGTCCGTGGAAAATGCCCTTCTTTCCCTTGCCTGCCATTCTCTCCATCATCATCTGGGGATTTCTGTTTTTGACGGCGGAGAGAAATTTTATTCTCGGTTCACTGGCGGTGATCGGAACGGGTGTGGTGCTGTATTTCCTGTTGCTGCACCGGCGGGAAGTGGATGTGGAAAAGCAGGTGTAAAAGGTTTTTTGTCGAAAATCTTTTGTCATCGGGAAAGGATCTTAGCGGATGCAAGCCGACAAGTTCCCCTTCGGGGATGACAAAAGATTATGCGGAAGTAAGGGGAAACGCATTCCATCAAAAACAAGAACGCCCCGCATTTGCGGGGCGTTCTTACAACAAGAAACATTATTTACCCTTCACTCGTTACAACCGTTGCCGAACCAGAATCTGTGTTTCGTGAAGGCAGGCGCAACAAAGAAGTCGTTCCTTTGAAAAACTGTCCTAATGCAGTACTCACATTGCGCAGCATTCGCCGGTCGGGGCGTTTTTGCTTAAAGCTCAACCGCAGTTGTGCCTCAATCTGCGCATAGGTGCTGTCCCAGGAAGTTTTTGCCAGTTCGGCGTCCACCTGCCTGCGCCAAGAGGCTTTCTCCTCTTCGGTATCGTCCAGCAGCGACTGCGCGACGTTGATAAAAATCTCCGGGCCGCTTGCTACATGCACCAGTCCTTTGCGGCTGTAAGTGGCCACCAAATCCTCTAATGGCGTAGAAAGCACGCGCACCCCGGCAGCGAGATATTCCGGCACCTTGGCGGGTAGAATCGTTGCTGTGCCCGGCTCCACTTTTAGCGGAACAAGCGCCAAATCCCAGCCGCGCAGATAAGCCGGGAGCTCTTCATAATTCTTGGGTCCGAGGTAATGAATATTCGCTGCCCTGGGTAAATCGGCTTCCGTAATGTTCACCATCGGGCCGATGAACACAAAATTCCAGTCAGGCCGCAAGGCCGCCATTTGCTGAATCAGGCGCGTGTCTAAGTGTTCATTCAGCAAGCCATAAAAACCGAGGCGGGGGGCAGAAGCAGGCGCCTGGTCGGCAGGCACATGATGCGCTTCCTGACGTACATACGCAAAATGCTCCCGGTCAACGGCGCTGGGAAAAACATGGATATTGGCGTTGTCTTTTCTGCGGCTTTTCATCAGGCCGGGGCCGGAAGTGAACACCACATCTGCGCTGTCCAGCAGTTGCTGCTCCAGCCATTTAATGTCTTTGTGGGCGTTGGGCAAAGCCTCCGGCTCGTCCATACAATCATACACCACCAACGCCGGATGCAGTCCTTTCGTGTAACGAATCGCCGCCGGGTCGTAATACCAGAAGATGGCCTTTTGCTCATCGTGGATTTCGGGGATTCCTTCCAGCATCGCACGCATCCGGTCGGTGGTTTCCGCGTCCGAAAGCCCTTCGGGCAGCGAAGGCCGGATAACCTGTACGCCCTCCATCCATTCCTTTTCAAAGGATGCTCCAGCCACTCCGTTAGCCACGGGGGATTCTACATACACAACCTGCATTCCGGCAGCGGCAAAGCGGCGCAAAAGATGCTGTGGGCGGCGATGCAGCGTGTTCCAGCGAATACCAGAAAAGCACACCAAGGTCTTTGGAAAGGGATGAATAGAAAGCATGAGTAGGAAAATCTTGGATGCAGAAACAGTTGCGCGCAAAAAGTCCTCAAAATTTATGCCGGTATGGTTTTGTTTGTCGTCTTTGTGTAAAAGACACAAAGATTTAATACGCCTGCACAACCTTGTTGCTATTTCCGCGTTCTTCTTCTATCTTTGGACGCCGGAGCCGCTGCTAATTTTTTGTTAGTCCTTTGATAGAATGCGTTTGTGTTTGGCTGCGTTTCGTAATTTTAAAACGGGCGCCTTCAGCCTTCCTGCCTGCGTCGTTTTGTGTTAGATAAGTTGAGGTAATCAGGAAGGCGAGAAGTAGTCTTACTCCATACGCCATGAGAGAAGAGAGAGGGGAAAGCCCGCCGGAAATTTCCAGGCGGGTTTTCCTTTTATAGCCACTCCTGTTTTTGCGGATGTTCACTGCTGTTTCCTTCCCCGACCACTACCAGACACTGGGCATAGCGCCCGGCGCGGACGAAGAAGCCATTCGCAAAGCGTACCGTTCTCAGGCCCGGAAATACCATCCCGACGCCGCGCCCGACAATCCTTTCGCGCCCGCGCAGTTTCGCGCGTTGAAGGAAGCGTATGAAGTGCTTTCTACCCCACAGAAGCGTCGCCGTTATGACGAAGAGCGCTGGCTGCGCGGCATAACGCGCGCGCAAACAAAAGTGAAAGACGCTGCCGGACTGCTGGCCGATTCGGAAAAACTGTTGACTCACTTAAAGCGCATTGGTGCTTCTTCGGTAGCGCCTGCGGCGCTGCAAAACCTACTTTTCTATTTGCTGCAAGACAAACATCTGGCAATTGTGGCGGAAGAAAAGCAGGTGGAAGTCAATACGGCTTTTGCGGAAAATATTCTTCGGTCTGTGGGTTATTTGCCTCTAAAAAGTGCTGCGACCGTGTTGGAACGGCTTCGGTTGGTTTCGGTGGTTTCGGTGGATTTTGTGGAGAAACTCACGGCGGAAATGGCCCGGCAAAAACGAAGGCAGAAACAGGAACGGCTGCTGCCTTGGCTGGTCATCCTGCTCACACTAGCCTTGTGTTTTTTGATAGGCGTAAAATGGTAGGGACACGCTGCGCGTGTCCCTAGTCTGCCAAACTCCTGAAATCCACCGGCACGAGCTTGCTGACCCCCGGCTCCTGCATGGTAACGCCATAAATCACGTCCACGGCGGCCATCGTTTGCTTGTTGTGGGTGACGATGATGAACTGCGATTTGTCGGAAAACTGGCGAATCATGTTGGTGAACTTGCCCACGTTGGCATCGTCCAGCGGAGCGTCCACTTCATCCAGAATACAGAACGGCGCAGGCTTGATGAGATAAATAGCGAAGAGAAAAGCGGTGGAAGTCAGCGTTTTTTCGCCACCGGAAAGCTGCGTGAGCGTGCTTGGTTTTTTGCCTTTGGGCTGCGCGTAAATCTCAATGGCACTCTCGGCAATATTGCTTTCGTCGGTGAGGCGCAAGTCGGCGTTGTCGGCTTCGGTGAAGAGGGCTTTGAAGACCGTAATAAAATTTTCGCGCACGCGGTCAAAAGTTTCTCTGAACTTGCTGTTGGCGGTACTTTCTACTTCTTCAATCGTAGCGAGCAGTGCGTCGCGGGCGCTCACCAAGTCTCCTTTTTGCTCCGCAATAAAATCGTGGCGGGCCTTCATTTCGGTGTACGCTTCAATGGCCGTCGGGTTGATTTCGCCCATAGAATCCAGCCGTTTTTTCAGGCGCTCTGTTTCGGCAGTTATTTCTTCCAACGTAGAAGTTGTAGTGCGCGATTCTTCCAGAATCGCGTCTAAATCCACCTTGAACTCCACCAGCATCCGCTCTTTCATTCCGGCGAGTTTCAGCTTCATTTCCGTCAGCTTTTCCCGCACGGCGTTCAGCAAAGTATCGGTGGCTTCTTTGTCGCGGCGGGTTTGGGAAAGCGCCTTTTCTGCATCGCCCACACTGTTGCGCAAGGCGTAGTAGGCTTTCTCCTTTTCTTTCAGCGCGGCTTCGTCGGAAGCTTTTGTGGCGTTCAGTTCCGACAGGCTTTCCTCACTTTCTGCCAAGAGATTTTCCATCTCTGCAATCCGCATTTCGCTTTCTTCCTGCTCGGCTTTGCTCTTCATAATCTGCCCGCGCAAGGTCTCCAACTGCGACTGCCGGAAGCCCGTTTCCTGCTTCAGGTTTTCAATGCGGCTTTGCTGTTGGTAGAGGCGAATGTTGTGGGCGTTGTAGGCGCTGCTGGCCTTGTTGTAATCGGCTTCCACGAGCGCGAAATGTTCGCCTGATGCTGCTGTTTTCTCCGCCAGGTTTTGGAGAACAGCGCGCACCTGCGCCACGTCCGTACGGGCACTTTCTAATGTGGTATTTACGCCTTCCATCTGCCGCTCCAAATCGGCGATGCGATGTTCCGCCGACTGCCCCATCTGCTCCAACTGTCCGGCGCGCGCGGCGGCGTTGGAAACGGCGTTGTGCGCCTGATTGATTTCTCCCTGAAGCTGCCCGACGGCGCGGTCATTCAGCGCCGACTGATGCGCCGAAAGCTGTTGTTGCGCGGCGCTGATTTCAGTACGCAAAGCACCTGTTTTTTCGGTGCGGGATGTTACTTCTTCGGCCAGCCTTTCCAGGTTTTTTGCACGTCCGATTTTATTGCCTTCAAATGCGCCCGACGAGCCGCCGTTCATCGCTATCGGCGAGGTGCGCAGTCGTCCGCTTTGCTCTACCAGCGTGATGCCCGGAATGTCCACCGGCAAGCTGCCGTCGGGGCAGATATAAACGCCCCGTAGAAGCTCCGACACCACCGGCGCGTATTGGTATTCTACTTCTACCACTTCCAGCGCGGCAACGCTCCCTTCGGGCAGATTTTGGGGCTCGTTTTCCGCGTCGTCTGCGGCGGCGTTCATGCGGTTTAAGAGAAAGAAATTGGCCTTTCCCTTCTTTGCTTTTTCCAGTAAGGAAATCGCGGAAACGGCTTCTTCCATTCCGGCCACCACGTAGTAAGACAGATACGGCTCCAGCACGCTTTCCAGCGCTTTGCGGTAGGCAGCATCGGCCATAAAAACATCCGACAAGAGCGGCGCATTGCTGTTCCAATCTTTGTTTTTCTTGAGGAATTTTATGGAGTCGGGATAGCCTTCCAAGGAGTCCACGAGGCTCTTTAAAAGGTCGTATTCGTTGCGGCGTGCGTCCAGTGTCCGGTTCTCTTCTGCCAGTTTTGCACGTAAGGTTTCCAGCGTTTCCTGACTAGCTTTTATTTTCTCTTTCAGCGCCTCCTGCTGCACCAAAAGATTGGCCAGTTCTTCGCGCTTTTGCGCTTCCCTTTGCGCGGCGGCGGACTCTTCGGCCTGCAGCTTTTCTATCTGCGCGGCACGGGCGGTACTTTCTTCCCGCACATGGCTGATGCTGCGTTGAAAATTGCTTAAAGAAGCCTCGGCCAGTGCGGCAGATTTCTCCGCTTCAAAGCCGCTGCGTTGTGTTTTGTTCTGCTCGTCGCGCAGGGTTTGCAGGGCCGCTTTCTGCTCGTCAAAAACGGCGCGCGTGGTGTCTAAAGTTTCGCGCAACGTATCCAGTTCGGTGCGCAGCGAAAGAAGCATTTCCTCTTCTTCCTGCCGACGGCTCCCCGACTGCGAAAGAGCAGTTTCCAGATCGCGCATTTGCGCATCTGCGCCTGCCAAAAAACGTTGCAGACTTTGGGCGCGCTCTTCCAAATGGCTTTTCTTCTGCGCCGCCAGTTTGTAGTCGCTTTCGCGGTGGCGGATGTCGGCGACGCGCTCGTTGAAAGCACGTTGAAGCGTGGCGAGTTCTGCTTCGTTTTCCGCCAGCAGCGCCTTGTCTTTTTGTAAGGCTTCTTCCCCAGAAATCACGGCGGTTTCCAACGCGGCACGGCGCTCGGTTTCGGCGGTGCTTTGTGCATTCAACGTTTTGTATTGCTCGTTGAAATGCTCCAGCGAGGCCTTTGCCAGCTCAATGCTGACGCTTTTGTATTCGGCGCGGATTTGCAGGTAACGCTCGGCCTTTTTCGCCTGGGCCTCCAGCGTGCGCAGGTTGTTGCCGATCTCAAAAAGCAGGTCGTCGATGCGCGCCAAATCGCCCTCGGTTCCTTCCAGTTTTTGGCGGGCTTCTTTCTTCCGCGTTTTGTAGATGGAGATGCCGGCGGCCTGTTCCAGCATCCGGCGGCGGCTGCCTTCTTTGTCTTTGATGATGTCGTCCACCATGCCCAGCTCAATGATGGCGTAGGAGTCGTTGGAGACGCCGGTATCCAGAAAGAGGTTGTGGATGTCTTTGAGGCGGCAGGCAACGTCGTTGAGGCGGTATTCGCTTTCGCCGTTTTTGTAGAAGCGGCGGGTGATGGTAACGGTGGTGAACTCGGTGGGCAGCAGGCCGCGTGTATTCTCAAACGTAAGGCTCACCTCGGCCATGCCGGAGCGGGCGCGGGTGCGCGAGCCGTTGAAGATGAGGTCTTCCAGATTATCCGAGCGCAGCGACTTGATTTTATGCTCGCCGATGACCCAGCGAATGGCATCTACGATATTGCTTTTGCCGCAACCGTTGGGGCCTACCACGCCGGTAATGGCATGGTCGAGCAGTATCTGGGTTTTGTCAGCAAAAGACTTGAAGCCTTTTATATCGAGGGATTTGAGCCGCAAGAGGGAGAGGGACGGGCTTTGGGGAGAGGCGCGAAAATAACCCACAGGCGCGGGGTTGGCAGGAAGAACGCGCGAAAGAAGGGCGTGTAATTTCTCCTGATTATTCTCCCGGTTACAAAAGGCGGGTCATTCCGAGCGCGGAGCGAGGAATCTCACAACATCAAAAACACAGGAGATGAGGAACAGAAAGGAAGGAACAACGCGAGTGAGATTCCTCGCTCCGCGCTCGGAATGACCCACATTTTTAGTTTTCCGCAATAAAAAACACCTGTCAGGCTTCCAAAACCGGACAGGTGTTTTGTGTGCGAACACGCGCGGCATCGTGTCCTTATACTTTCACAGTAACAGGGTCGGAGAACTGGCCTACTTCCTCATCGCCTATTACGTAAATGCACTTGTATTTCCACGTCTTGGCCGTTGCGGGGAGCGGGGCGGTGTCTTCATAATCGGGGTGGTTGTCTCGGGCATAAAAGACATAGCCCCTCCCGTCGTCGGAGTCTTTGTAGATGTTTAATCCGCCCATCCCGGCCAGCAACCAGCCCAATTTGGGGCGGCCTGCCGTGCCGGTTTTCAAGGTTATCTGCGGCTTCTGCGCGTCCATGTCCAGCATCACCGCATCCGGCCCTTCAATGCCGAGGTCGCGGCCATCGGCTTCGGAGTAGGATTTATGACGCTTAATGTCTTGCGCCAGCGCCGACACGCGGGCCAGCCCGCCGGGGGCCGAAGCCGCGGGGGGCGTTCCCAGCATGGGCGGCGCAGGCATGGTAACCACCGCTCCGGCAGGTGCACCGTTCAGCACATAGTTTTTCCATTTCACCATCGCCTCTTTGTAGGCAGTTACTTTATTAATCACGTCCATGCGGTAGTCCCAGTCGGTGGCAATAGCCACCACATCGGCTACCTCTGCGGCGGTGATGCCGTATTTGGCGGCATAGGCCGGGAGCTTAGCAGCGAGATTCTTGAACCACGGCGTTTTTTGGGCATCGGTGCGGGGTGTGAAATTGTTGGCCATAAGGGGAAAGATGTTTGGGTGAAAAAAGAAGGGATTCCTACAAGAAAAAGCCTTTTTGAGACGGCAAAATGATTCTGCCGAGGGGCGAAATCATTTTGCCGGGTGGCAACGGGGTTTGGGCGGGCGGCAGAATGATTTTGCCGATTGGCAGAATGGTTTGGGCGGGTGGCGAAATGATTTTGCCGGTCGGCAAAAGGAGTTGGGCGAAGGGCAAAATGGTTTGGGCGGTTGGCAAAATGGTTTTGCCGCAATTACGGGACTGCGACGAGCTAAGAAGGTCAGTATTTTACAGCTTCCAGAATTTGAATACCACCTTTGAAGGCGTCGGGTGTTTTGTCAAGAGAGGTAAAGTGAAATACTCTGGGGGTGGCGAGGAAGCGTCTGAATTTTTCTATGAATTTTTCATTAGCATTTTGAAGTGCTTGCGGGGGCATATTTATTTTCTCCACCAAACTGTCTTTATAAATACGAAAGAAAGAAGAACTTTGATAAACCCCTTTTGGCGCTTCCATATTCTTCCCAACAGTTACAAATGCAATATCGTCTATGTACTTCACCTTCCGTACACCAAATTCTGCTGCGATTGCGCTTTTTGAATTCTGTTGAAATTGAGCATAAAGTTTCTTCACGCTCTCCCATGCCTTTTCATCCCGACAAGCAGTTACGTACTCAAGAGACTCTCCTGTTTTGGAAAACATTAAAACGACGACGGAAGAGCATTCATCTATACCAGCACCCACCATTCCTTTAGAAAGACAGGTTTGGGGGTAAAGTTGAGAAAGTAGGCTTTCTCCTTTCCTAAAAAGATTTTTTAGCGTGTCCATCATAGCACCCGTTGCAGGTGTGTAAGTGCGAATACCATTATCAAATACATATACACCATCGCTTCGCAAGAATGTGTTTGTTTTTTGACCCGAGCACAAATTGGGTAAAAGCAGAAGGAATAAGATAATGTTTTTCATAAGAAAACGGCAGCCTCATGATGTTTCATGAAGCTGCCGTATTGGTTTTAGTTTTCCCTAAAGTACTCTTGAAGGTCTGGACGGAGGTTCCCGATGTACACGTATGTTACACCATCAGGCGAAGGATCCTCTCGAACAACATCAGTGAGCTGAGTTCTCAAATCCGCCGGAAAATTCTCTTTGGAGAGTTTGTCGGGGAAAAAGTTTTCATTGAGGTACTGCTCGTGATAGGAGTTCGTAGAATTACCAGCGGGGTCAAGAGGTGTTGAGATTACTCTGTACTGGTAGTAGTGATACTCGTTTGGTGAACAATTGTACTGCCCCCCATCAGTCCATCCATAATTAAATGAGCCGTCATTCCAGAAGACAGCAACATACGCAACCCCATTGTGACAACCGTAGCAATAGATCATGGCTTGAGATGCATAGCTCAATACGCATAACGCCAAGGACAATAGAATTTTCTTCATGGGAAAATTGGTTTGGAAGATGATGCTTACTTTGTTTCTCCTTTACAGAAGCGGTGTTCAGCAGAAATTCCGCAGAGAGGAAATTGTATATCGGGCCCTGATATACTCTTTTCTTTCTGACCGCTAAACAAACAAAAAAAACCAAGTTGTCCAAATTTTTTCTTTAAGTCTCATTAACTACTTTCGCGCCCTCTTAGGCAATTTCCATTGTGTGCATATTGAATGAAAGTGAGGAAACGCGAGGATTATCATCGGCCTACCTTTGCCGTGCTTATGCCTCAAGTAGAAGTTTGTCTTTCGCCCGCGCTGTTACATCTCTACGATACCCGCGACAAAAATGTGGTCATTATTGACGTTTTCCGGGCCACGTCCACCATGGCGGCGGCGTTGCACAACGGCGCGAAGGAAATCATTCCGGTAGCGAGTGTAGAAGAAGCTATCCAGATAGGAAAAGCCACGCCCAACAGCCTCACCGCAGGCGAGCGCGACGGACGCATTGCCCCCGGACTGGAACACGGCAATTCGCCTTCGGAGTATCCGCGCGATTTTGTCCAAGGGAAAACGCTGGTGCTGACAACCACGAACGGCACCAAGCTGCTCCACATGATTTCCGGCGCGCACCAAATCCTGACCGGCGCTTTTTTGAACCTGACGGCGCTTACAAACTATCTTCTCCAAAGCAACCGCGACGTGCTTTTGGGCTGCGCGGCGTGGAAAGACAAGTTCAATCTGGAAGACACGCTTTTTGCGGGCGAGGTAGCGCGGAGGCTTTTAGCGAAAGGCTTTTTCACCAACGACGACAGCACCCGCAACGCCGTGCATCTGGCCGAAAAAGTGGCGGGAGAGTATCTGGAATTCCTCAAAGACTCTGCGCACTACAAGCGGCTTTCCGCCTACGGTTTAGAAGCAGATATGGCCTATTGCGCAACGGCGGATTTGCATCCCGTCGTGCCGGTTTTGCAAGGGCAGAAATTGGTGATTGCTGGTTCCTGAGAAAAGCGGGAATTATCTTCCTAAATATCCAATGTGGGTCATTCCGACGAAAGAGGAATCTCATACCTGCTGTGAGATTCCTCCTTCGTCGGAATGACCCGTATTAAACAGCGCCTGTTTTTACAGAAAATCCTAGGCTACATGTCCATCTTTTTCAGCGTCTTGGGAAGGCTGATTTTAGTGTTCATCGTCTTCCCGGCCCGCTGATAGCGCAGCGTTACTTCTTTTCCCTGGTCTTCGCGAAGGGCTTGTTGAAGCGTTTCCGGTGCGTCAATTTTCGTGTCGCCGAGTTGGGTGATAATGTCGCCTTTGCGCAGACCTGCTTTCTCAGCTACGCCGCCGGATGCAATTGCGGTTGCTTCCACACCATTGCCGTCCATCCGCTCTTCTACCGTAACACCGATTTTGGGCGTTTCCACATTGCCTCTGTTACCGCCCATCATGCCTTCAAACATCTTCCCTAAACCGCCGCCCCCAAAAGGGTCGTTGGGGAAGCCAAACATGCGGCTTTGCGCATTCCCTTCTTCTGAAGCCACGCCTTCCAGATACGCCGTTGCCGTGCGTTTTTTTCCGTCGCGCTCGTAGGCAATTTTCACCGTGTCATCGGGGGCATGGGCGCTGATGGTTTCTACAAGTGCCTGCGGGTCGGCAATGGAAGCGCCGTCCACTGCCGTAATCACGTCACCTGCTTTCAAGCCCGCAGCCTGCGCGGGCGAGCCGGGCTGCACCTCGCGGATATACGCGCCACTTTTAGATTCTTTCGGGTCGGTGAGGACGCCGAGCCGGGCCTTCTGCGCGCTGGGCTTGCCCATTCCGAAGCTGCGCATCTGCATTCCCGGCGCGTCTTCTTCGCGGTCAATCACGATTTTGCGGTAGCTCCGTTCACCGGGGCGTGCCACCGTGTCGCCGTTCACAATCACGTAGTCTTTGTCTATTTCCACCACGGTTTGCGGCTGGTCTGCGCCTTGCTTCAGCACGGTTACTTTCTGCGCATCGGCGGAAAATCCACCGATAATTGCTATCGGGAAAAGCAAAGCCACACAAATTTTTCTCGTCATTTTCTAAGGTTGTTTTTTGTGGACGCAAATCTAAAAAACAGAGGGAGATGTTGTTTTCAAGAGTGCGTTAAATGAGCAGGTAATGGGGTAAATTTCAGGTTAAAAGTGCGCGGCTCTAACCTGGCTAAATCCACAAACGCGCTGTCCGGGGAATACAAAAATCTTCAGTATCCCCGCACAAATGGATTGCTTCTTTTCTCCGCCCCAATCGTTGTGGCCGGGCCATGACCGGGATATACCACCACGCCATCGGGCAGTGTATAAAGCTGCGTGCGGATGCTTTGCAGCAGCGTTTCCATATTTCCGCCGGGCAGGTCTGTGCGGCCAATGGAGCCATTGAAAAGTACATCGCCGCCGACTATCCAAGCTGCTTCTTCGCAATAAAAACAAACGGAGCCGGGCGAATGACCGGGCGTGAACAGGACGCGCAAACGGTGCTTTCCAAGGGACAAGACTTCGCCTTCCGAAAGCGATTGCGTAGCCAAGGGCGGTGTAAAATTTCCCATGCCGAACATAAGGGCGCTTGTTGTTGCTGCGGCCAGTACCGGAGCTTCCAACGGGTGGAGCGCGAAGGGAATTTTATATTTCTCCACCAGTGACGCGACGCCCAGAATATGGTCGATGTGCGCGTGGGTATTGAGGATGCCTCGTGGGCGCAATCCGCCCTTCTCTATCGTCTGCTGAAGCTGCGTCACCTCGCGCGCATCGGCCATACCGGGGTCTATAATCCAGCAGTTGGAATCCTCGTCGGACAGCAGGTAGGTGTTTTCCCCAAAAGGGTTGAAAGTGAAAGACTGAAGATGAAGCATTGCGCGTAGGGTTTTGGGCAGTAATTTAGGATGCCGGAAGCGTGCTGCCCAAACAACCTGGCACGCTCCTTCTGCGTTATTCTGTTTGTGTTTATGATTCCTTCCAAACGGCCTTTTGATGCGGCTTTTCAAAAGACTTTTTTACTGCTTCTGCTGCTGACGACAGCGGGTATTTTTTCCCGCTCGCAGGCGCAGACCAACACGGAGGTTTTCGGTCAAAACCGCGTGCAGCGCCGCACGTTTGAGTGGAAATTCTTCGACACCGAACACTTCCGCATCTATCACTACGACCGCTCCGGACGCAGCCTTGCGCGCTACGTGGCCGAGCAGGCCGAAAGCGACATTTCGGTGGTAGAGAAAAAACTGGAAGGACGTTTTCCCAAGCGTTTCAACATTATTCTCTACAATCAGTACGATGATTACCGCCAGACCAATACCGGCTTGCGCTGGGAGTCGCAACTGCGCGACGTGCCTACCGGAACGGTGAACCTTGTGGGCGACCAGTTGGTGGTGTACTTCACGGGCGTACACACCGACCTGCAACGGCAGCTTCGCCTCGGCATGGGGCGGGCGGTGATGGAAAGAATGCTGTTTGGCGAATCGGCGCGCGAAATGGTGCGCAACTACGTGAACCTGAACCTGCCGCCGTGGGTGATTGAAGGCTTTATCACATACCTCACCGACGGCTGGAACAGCGAGGCAAATGCGAAGTGGAAAGCCCTGACGGCAGCGCAGCGGAAACCGAATTTTTACCTGTTGGCAGAGGCCAATCCGGCGCTTGCGGGAAAGGCATTCTGGAAATGGGTGGCGGATACACGCGGCCTTCAGGAAGTAAGAACTCTGTTGTACCTGATGCGGACGCGCGGCTCGGCCAATGGCGGCATCAAAGCGGTTTTGGGAATGAAAGAGCGCCGCGCTGAGGACTCGTGTCTGGCGTATTTCCGGCGGCAATACACGGCAGATTCAACCACGCAACAGGCACCTGAAAAGGCAGCGCAGATTGCCCTGATAAAGCGTCCGAAGGACGGCGGTGTTATCCGCGACATACGGGTTTCGCCCAGCGGACGGGATGTGGCTTACACGCGCTGGAACCACGGTGTTTTTGAAGTAATTCTGCAACGCAACTCCGGACAGGCAACGAGCTTTACAATCCTTAGCACCGGACAAAGCGATTACAACGAACTTTCCCCCGACCCGGATTATCCCTTGCTTTGCTGGAGCAACGACGGCTTCAACATTGCCATTCTTTACAAAAGAAACGGCAAGACGAGACTGAAGCTTTACAACTCTTTTAAGAACCGCACGCAAGACCTTAAAATCCCCGACAACCGCTTTGACCGGGTGCTGGGAATGTCTTTCATTGAAGACAACACGAAGCTGGTTTTTTCGGCGATAAAAAAGAGCCAGACGGACTTGTATGAATTCCGCATCAAAAACACCCGGCTTACCAATATCACCGACGACGTGTGGGATGATATTCAGCCTTCCTACGCGAGCGGTGGCTTCCGGAAAGGGCTGCTTTTTCTCTCGAACCGGCCCGCGCCCCACAAGAGCGTCCCGGCGGAAGTGAACGTGCTGCCCACCGGGCCGATGAACGCTTTTTTCTACAACACCGTTACGCAAAGCCCGGATTTAATTCAGCTTAGCCACAGCCAAAACACAGGCGGCGTTATCCAGCCGATTCAATTCGGCACCGATCATTTTGCATACCTCGACGACAGCAACGGCGTCCGCAATCAGTATGTGGTGATTGACGGGCGCGACGTGCGGAACATGGATTCTGCCTATGGCATTCCGGCCACCAATCTGCCGCAAAGCATCCTTTACCAGCAATACACGCTGGCGAGCAACCGCGTGAGCTATGCGCTGGAGCGCGCCGATGGATTTGCGGTCTATCAGCAGGACATCAAAATTCCGGGAACCGACACGCCGCGCCTGCCTTTTTTGCCGCTCACGCGTTTGCAGCAAAAAGAAGAAGAGTTGCGCGCGGCCAATGTTGTTTTGCAGCGCACCGCAACGCGCGCCAAAACGGCCCGACAGGAACGCGCTGAACGGCGCAAGGCGCAGAAAAAAATCTATCAGTCGGAGTTTGAGCAGGATACGACTTCTACGTTCATTACGACTGCTTCGGGCCGGAAAATAGACACCAACGCGCTGCTGAATCCTTTCAACAAAGACAGCACGTACCTGAAACTGAAAGCGCAGCCATACCGCCTTTCATTTAAGCCCGATTTTGTGTCGGCGCGCTTCGACAATACGGTTCTTTTTACGCGCTACCAAAACGTAGCGACGAATGGTGTGGGCTTTACGCCGCCGCCGCTGGGCGGACTGGTAACCATCAGCCTGCATGATGCGCTGGAGAATCACCGTTTTACGGGCGGCGTGCGCATTCCCACGAACCTGAAAGGCGGCACGTATTTCCTTCAGTATGAAAACTTCACGCGCCGCTGGGACTGGAGCTTGCTGGCGTATCGCGACGGCAATGTTTTCCAGACGCCGGTGGGGTTTTATGACCGGAGTGGCCGCCTTGTTTTTGCCCGCGATGAGGTTTCGCGCAATGTGACTTATCTGTTTCAGGGAACGGCTTCTTACCCGTTTGACCGGGTGCGGCGCATCAGCCTTACGGGCGGCGCGCGCTTTGACCGGGTGGACTGGAAAGCGCAGGACAGCATCAGCCTCGGATACCTGCCCGACCAGCGCAGCAACTGGGCCATCAGCCGCGCGGAGTACGTGTATGACAACAGCATTATGCCCGCGCTGAACGTGCGCCGGGGCATCCGCGCGAAGGTGTATGCGGAAGGGTTGATGGGGTTGAGCGAGACCAACAAAGGCTCGATGTACAACATCGGCTTCGACTTCCGCCTTTATCAAAAGCTGTATCGCACGCTCACACTGGCAACACGGCTGGCGGGTGCGCATTCGGGCGGCAAGCAGAAGGTTTTGTATTTTCTGGGCGGGGTGGATAACTGGCTGAATGCGCGCAATGCAACGGGTGTGGGCATCGGTCAGGAATCTTATGCTTTTCAAGCGCTGGTGACCAATCTGCGGGGCTACGACCGCATGGCGCGCAATGGCAACAGCTATGCGGTGCTGAACGAAGAGCTGCGGCTGCCGGTGTGGAATACGCTGGTGAAGCGCCCCACGAAAAGTGCCTTACTTCAGACGCTTCAATTGGTTGCGTTCACCGATGTGGGGGCTGCGTGGAACGGCTTGTTCCCGACGGGCAACAACATGTCTCGGCCTATTGTGGTGCAGTCGCCCGGCAATCCGGTTTCGCTGATGATTGAAGACCCGAATAGTTCCGGCGTAGCGGTGGGCTACGGACTTGGAATGCGCACGACGCTGCTGGGTTATTTTGTGCGGCTGGATGCGGCGTGGAATATTGAAGGTATCCGCAAGCCGCTTTGGTATTTAAGCTTCGGGACGGATTTTTGAGCAAGGAAAACTGGCTTGGAATGCGCGCTGGAAAGCATTGAAGAATCGAATTGCCTTGTACATACCATAAAACCGAAATTCGGAGAGGCAAAACAGGTTATTTATATGATAAAAAATAAATCTGGATCTAAAAGCGGGTGAACGGATATGGTAAGTATGAAATCTGGAACGAAAAGTGAGTGGACCGATACGATAAGTATGAAATCTGGAAATCGAAAGTCAGGATTAGAGGCTTTTTTCTTCCTTACAGCAATGAAAACCCATCCGCATCCCGCAAAAACGGAAACTGCTGGCGGAAGTCGTGGAGCGTGTTATAATCCAGCGTAATCGTGTGGATGTGCGCTGCCTCGCCGCCTTCCCAAAGGGGCGTTCCATCGGGGCCATACACGGCGCTGTCGCCGCTGTGGAGCAAGTTGTTGCCATCAGTTCCGGTGCGGTTAAGGCCCACCACGTAGGCCTGGTTTTCAATGGCACGCGCGGGCAGCAGCGTTTTCCACGCTTGGGCGCGGCGGGCAGGCCAGGAGGCGATGTAGAAAAGCGCGTCGTACTGCGCTGCTCCCGGCGTGTTGCGACTCCACACCGGGAAGCGCAAATCATAGCAGATCTGAAGGCAGATTTTCCAGCCCATTACCTGCACAATCACGCGGCGGTCGCCGGCTTCAAAGTGCTTCTCTTCGCCGCCGTAGGCAAAGCGGTGGCGCTTGTCGTAGTGGTGGGCCATGCCGTCAGGCTGCATCCAGACAAACCGGTTGTAAACCCGTTCTTCCTCCCGAATCATAACCGAGCCGCCCACGATGCAGCGATGCTGCTGGGCTATATGGCGCATCCACTTTACGGTGTCGCCGCTCATGAGTTCGGCCAGCGCGGTATTCATACTGAAACCCGTGGCGAAAAGCTCCGGCAGCAGCACGATATGGGGTTTTTGAGCGGCTGCTTCTGCGGCTATCAGGCGTTCGTAACGGGCAAGGTTTTCAGCAGGCGCTTCCCACAGAACATCAGGCTGGAGAAGGGTGAGGCGAAGAGAAGAAAGCATAGGTCTTGGCGGCTTTAGGTGGCGCTAAATTCGGCGCTTTTTCTGTTGAGAAGCAGTGCCTTGTTTCCATTAAAAAAGGCCGGTGAGAAATAGTTCTCACCGGCCCTCCCCTTTTTCGCATTCTGCGTCTTGTTCCCTGTTCAAGACTGCGAAGTACACTCATTTGATTGTATGTGTATGTGTATGATTTGGGTCTATGGGTTGTGCAATCAATACAGGATGGAGCAGTGCAAGCGCACAAAGTTGGAAACGCATTTTGGCCAAAACAAGCGTAGATCTACGCATTTTTTGGCTGAAAAGAGCCTTTTTTTGCCTTTGGAATAAAGAATTAGAACAATAAAGGGAGTAGATTCTCTTAAGGACAATGTTTTCAAGGCATCTCTGTTCCGGTGTTTTTCTTTTGGAAAACTGCCAGAGGAAAGTGGAAAATCTCTTTTTTATTTCTTTTAAACGTCTCATACGCTTCGCGTACTTTTCTCCGTTTTAGTATCCTATGCGCTGTGTGTATAAACGTCCGCAGGGCGGCAGACTTCTCGATGAGCGTCGCCACCCGGAAGCCATCAAGGGTTATTTACGCGCAGAGGCCAGGCAGATAGCGCAGGTGGCTGCGGGTTATGAAGTGCTTGTGGAGTTTGGCTGCTCGGCGGGGCGCTATGCGTCCCTTGCGCGGCGGCTGGGGCTGCGCTATGTGGGCGTGGATAAAGAGGCGAAGTACCTGCGCCGTGCACGGCGGCGTTATCCCAAGGTGCACCTGCTGAAAAGCACTGTGGATGCGGCGCTGCTTCATCGCCTGTATCCGCTATACGGCGGGACACGAGTGCTGCTGGTGCTGCCTTTCAACCTGCTTGGCATCCTACCCGATGCGGCTGCCTTCGTAGAATCGTTTTCGCAGACAGCAGGCGGCTGGGGACTTTTCATCAGCCTTTTCCGGACGGGCCGGGAAGCAACAAACGCGCGCAGCCGCTATTATGCTTCTGCCGGTCTTTGCAATCTCCGGCGCAGCGGGAGCGAAACAGGCGTGCTGTTTCAGGCGGCTGGCGGATTCTCTTCTGTTGCGTTCAGCGAACATCGGATGGCGCAGCTTTTAGCGGCGGCGGATGTTTCTGCGGAATACCAACCAGCAGGAGCGATTGCGGCATTTTACTACAAGCCTTCGGCGCTTTTACAGGGATAAAGCCATCTGGTTCAGGTATCTTTCGCAATGCCTTCTGCCAAGGTTAGCAAGCGCTCCATGCGGCTGCCGCGCGAGCCTTTAAGGAGAATATTTTTTCCTTCAGGCAGCGGCTTTTGTTGCAGGAACTGGAGCGCCGTTTCTACATCCGGGAACCACGTTTCGCCCTCCGTCAGCCCTTCAAATTCTTTGCCTACCAGCACCACGTTTTCCCACGACCACTGCCGCAGAAAATGCACCAGCGCGCGGTGTTCTCCTTCGCTTTCCGTGCCCATCTCCTTCATCGCGCCTAACCACAGAAATCCCTTGCCGCCGGTGCGCGCCGCAAACGCACCGATGGCCGCGCGCATACTGCTGGGATTGGCGTTGTAGGCATCCAGAATCAGCGTGTTTCCGGCCCAGGAAATTTGTTGGGAACGGCTGTTGTCGGGCGCGTAATCCGCAATAGCTTTTGCCCCTTCGGCCAGCGGAATATTCAGCTCAAAACCCACCGCCAGCGCGGCCAGCGCATTGGGCAAATTGTAGTCGCCCACAAGCTGCGTCTGCACGTCTGCTTCTTCATTGTTCGTGCTTGCGCGGAAGCACAGAAACCCGGCCTGCTGCGGCAGAAGTGTTCCACGCACTTCGCAGCTTTCGTTCGTTCCGTAGCGCACGACCTGCGGCATTCCGACAGCCATTTCCACGAGATAGGGAGCGTCGCTGTAAAGGAAGATTTTTCCGCCGTCGCCACGCAGAAAATCATACAACTCGCCTTTCCCTTTCCGCACTCCTTCTTCGCCGCCGAAGCCTTCCAGATGCGCCTTGCCCACGTTGGTAATCAGGCCGTGCGTAGGCGCTGCAATCCGGCAATATTGCGCAATCTCCTGCTGATGATTCGCGCCCATCTCAATGATGGCCACCTGATGCTCCGGGCGCAGGCGCAGAAGCGTCAGCGGAACGCCGATGTGGTTGTTCAGATTCCCTTCTGTAGCCAGCGTTTCGTAGCGGGTGCGACATACGGCGGTCAGCAATTCTTTGGTGGTTGTTTTCCCGTTGGAACCCGTGATAGCAATGATCGGGATATCCATAGTTATCCGGTGATGGCGGGCCAGATTTTGAAGTGCAGAAAGCACATCATCTAACAGCAGGAAACGTTCATTTTCTACTACGCTTTCGTCATCTACCACCGCATACGCCGCGCCTTTTTCCAGTGCTTCGGCGGCAAAAAGATTGCCGTTAAAACTGGGACCTTTGAGCGCAAAAAAAAGACTGCCGGGCGTGATTTTCCGGGTATCCGTAGAGATATGTGGATAGCGGAGAAAAAGGGCGTGGAGAGCTTTTATGTTCATGGTTATTGGCGCTAAAAATAAACCCCTCTCCGAGAGTGGAAAGGGGTTCAGAATTTTGGGAGAAAGGATTTTTCCCTTAGCGGCGGCGGGTGGCCCCTTTATCGTTGCTAAAGTAGTTACCAGCTTTGTCGCTGTTCACGCCATTGGGCGAGCCAAGGCGATCCATCACGCAGCGGAAGCCCACCGTAGAGGAAGCGTCACCGGCCTGCATAAGGCGGCGTGTTCCGGGTGACATCCAATAAGCACGGTCGTTCCAGCTACCGCCTTTAATCACTTTGGCTTCGTTGGAAACAAGCGATGTAGCGCCAAACTGATAGGCGAACTGCGAAGTGCTGTCGCCGTCTTTATAGTCGCGCAGGTCAGGCGTGCGGGATTCAAAGCGGTTTTTACCGACGACTTCTCCTGTGGTTTGCAGACGGCGCGGCAGGTGGCCGAGCGAGTCTTTTTCTTCAATGGAATTGTCTTCGGCTACGCGGCGGTACGTTTCATACACGTTACCACGGAAAGGACGGAAATCAGACACGTCTTCGTAGGAAGTCGGGCGGTAGGTGTCCAGCGTCCATTCGCTCACATTGCCGGCCATGTTGTAGAGGCCGAAGGCGTTGGCCTTATAGCTCATTACCGGTGCCGGAATGTCGGCGTTGTCGTTGAGGCCACCGGCTACGCCCATCGCGTCGCCTTTGCCACGCTTGAAGTTGCCGTAGAATTCTCCCTGCTGCTCATTACGCAAGCCGTAGCGGGTAGAGTTGGCATCACCCCACGGATAGGTGTTGCGGTCGGTGATTACTTCCTCCCCACGGCGGCGCTTGGTAGCAGGCTCCGGGTTATTGGCTACAAGGCCGAGGGCTGCATATTCCCACTCCGCTTCTGTTGGCAGACGGTAGTTGGGCAACAACACACCATCGGCATAACCTGCGTTGCGGCGGCCAGAGCCGGACGGATCAAAATCACGCGGACGGTTTGCACCAGCCAAACCTTCATACTGTCCGTTTACATAAGTCTCGGTGGTGAAGACGTCCTCGTTTACCTGATTCGGGTTTTTCTTAAGTGCGCCGCTGCGTTGCAGGATATACTCATTCACCCGGTCAGAGCGCCATTTGCAGTATTCGTTGGCCTGATACCAGTTCACGCCCACAACGGGATATTTGTTGTAGGAAGCGTGGTTGAAATAGTATTGAACCAGTGGTTCGTTGTAAGCCATTGCCTGCCGCCAAACTGTTTGGTCGGGTTGGGCATCGGTGATAAGATTGGGATAATCGGAGCCGTAGGCGCGGCGCAACCAGTAGGTGTACTCGCGGTAGTCCACGTTGGCCACTTCCGTCTCGTCCATGTAAAAGGAGGACACCGAAACCGTACGCGGAATGTTGTTGCGCTCCAATGTCAGGTCTTCGGCAACCTGCCCCATCGTGAAGCGGCCTCCTTCTACAAACGTCAGTCCCGGCCCGGTTTGCTGCCCGGCGAAATTGGTTGGAACGGTAAAGCCACCCAGCTTGGAGTTGTTGTATTCCCAGCCTGTTTTGTCCGAGCGGCCTCCGCCCGACGACTGTGAAGAGCAGGAGGAAAGGCCTGCGACCGCGCCAATACTCATCAGGCTGAGGCCCAAAAGCGTTCTTTTCATTGTGGTGAATTCGAGAGTAATTGCTTCTTGTGTAGAAAGAGAAGATCCCGGTAGATCGGATACAATGATAGGGTGAATTCCGGGAAAAGACAAGCTTCCGACTTTTTCGGGAAAAATTTTTTTCGATTAAGGGCTTTAAAAACAGATTCCGCATACGAAAAGACCTTGCCGCCGCGTTATGAATTTCCCAAAGAACGTCGTTGTGTAAACCCGTTTTATCATTAAAACAGTATCTTTACCCGTAAGGCGTTTTAAAGTATAGTTCCTCTCCCAACGCGCTAAAATCATCTTCCCAAAGAATGGTCTTTTCCCCCAAAAAAATCCTCGCAGCAGGCGCAGCCCTTCTTTTCTGCCTGCCTCTTTCTGCGCAGGAAAACGCTGTCCGCACTTTGCCGCAAACCGTGTCTGCACAGGAAACGCAGCAGGCATATGTGGTGCGCAAAATTCCGCTGCAACAGGCGGTGATACCCGAGGTGGAAATCGGGTCAAAGATTTTCCAAACGGCGCTTCCCCGCCCTGCCGACTCTGTGGATTTAGCCGTAAAAATGGTGCTGGGTAATGAGCGTAAAAAACCGTTTTTGCTTCTTGCCGTTCCGGTTCGCAAGGGTAAAGGCACAGAAGCTCTTCAGTCTTTTACGGTTGTGGTGAAGGAGCAATCTGCACTGCTGACCGCCGGGAAACCGCAACGTAAAAGTGCTTCCGCAGCAAGTCCGCTGGCAACCGGCGACTGGTTCAAAATCAGTGTGGAGAAAGCGGGTTTTTACAAGATGGACTATTCCTTTCTGAGCGGTACGCTTAAAAAGTCGGGCAGCATCTCTTCTGCTTCGCTGCATCTTTTGGGAAACGGCGGCGCGATGATGGACGAAGCCAACAACGCCGCGATGAAGCCCGGGCTGCCGGAAAATAATCTGTGGATTGTGGACGGCGGCGACGGTACGATAGACGCCAGCGACTACGTGGTGTTCTGGGCACCGGGGCCGCAAAGTTGGGATGCTGACACGGCGGCGAAGCGTTTTTACCACCGCAAGAATCTCTACGCAGACAAAAGCTATTACTTCCTGAGCGCCAATGGCGATGGCGGCAAAACGGTTCCCCTTATTTCTGGTGCGCCGGCTACAGCCAATATGCAGGTGACTGCCTACGATTGCCTTAACGTAATAGATGACGACCTGGTGAACCTTGCTAAATTTGGCAAACGATGGGTAGGCGATGAGTTTACGGGTGGCTCCAAGACGTATTCTTTCGACTTTTCCAATGCTGTTTCACCCGTGCAGGTGCGTACCAATCTGGCAGTGCGCAACAATGGCGGCGCGGAGCGTTTCGATGTAACGCTCAACGGAACTCCGGTGGGCAACGCCTTTATGGATCTGACGGGATCAGATCAGGGCGACCTGCCTGCCTACAGCAGCCTGATTGACAAACAGGTTTCTATCGGCGGTGGACAGGCAGCGGTTACCATCAGCTTTACGCCTTACATCAACAGCAGCCGGGGCTACTTGGATTTTCTGGAGGTTACCGGGCGGCGCAGCCTTATCTTCAACGGAAGCGTTTTCGCGTTCCGCGATGTGATGAGCGTGGGCGCGGGAAACACAGCACAATTCACGCTCCAGAATGCAAACACCAACACGCAGGTGTGGGACGTGACCGAGCCGTGGAATGCCGTGTGCATGGATGGCAGACTCCAAAACGGCAGCTACGTGTTCAGCAACTATGCGGACCAGTTGCGGGAGTATGCCGCTTTTGATGGCAGCAGCTATAACACGCCTGGGGTAGTGGGCAAAGTGGATAATCAGGACATCATGGGCATGCCCGCAGCCGATTATCTCCTTGTCTCCTACAAAGACTTTTTGAGCGAAGCCAACAGGCTGGCGGAATGGCACCGCAAGACCAACGGCTACCGCGTGCAGGTGGTAACAACGGAGCAGGTGTACAATGAGTTTGGCAGCGGCAGCCAGGACATCGGTGCTATCCGCAACTACGCCCGTTATTTCTATGACCGTGCGGGCAGCGATACGGCAGATATGCCCCGCTTTCTGCTTTTGGTGGGCGATGCTTCTTACGATTATAAAGACCGCATTTCCTCCAACACAAACTTTGTTCCTGTTTTTGAATCGGGTGAAAGCAATGCTACGTTGCAGGCTTACACGGCAGATGATTTTTACGGTTTTCTGGACGCGGGAGAGGATATAGAAGGCCGGAACCTGTACAACGTACTGGACATTGGCGTCGGGCGCATACCGGCTAAATCAGCCGATGAAATGCGGCAGGTGGTGGATAAAATCATGTACTACAAATCACCCGCAACACTTGGCCCGTGGCGGCTCTCCGGTATGCTGGTAGCGGATCAGGAAGATAACGCAGGGCCGCACCTGGCCAACACAGAGGAAATCAGCAGGCTGGTGACGGACATCAGCCCGGTGTTCAACCAAAACAAGATTTATCTCAACAACTATCCGGTCATCTCCACGCCTGCCGGTGGCCGGATGCCGGAAGTGAATGCGCAAATCAACAATGATATCTACAAGGGGATGTTGTTCATGAACTACGCAGGCCATGGGGGCGTGCGCGAGTTGGCGCAGGAGCGGGTGCTGACTTTTGATGACTTTAATCGCTGGAAAAACCTGGACAAACTGCCGTTCATCGTAACCGCTACCTGCGATTTCGCCCAGTATGATCGTCCCGATTTTGTTTCTGCGGGTGAGGCACTGCTCTTAAAACCGGATGGCGGCATGATTGCGCTGCTGACTACGACCCAAGCTGTTTATTCCTCCAGCAGCCGGGTACTAAATGAGAATTATATCCAAAGACAATTTGCGCAGAAAAACGGCATCTGGACGCCGTTTGGCGAAGCTATCCGCAAAGGCAAAAACGATACATACATAAGTACAATTCAAGATTTTCCGGGCGCAGCTGGTTGGATAAATCTGCTTAATTACCGCAAATTTTCGCTTCTGGGCGATCCGGGTCTTTCTCCGAATATACCGGCTAAACTTAACGCTATCTCCACTGATTCCATTGTGGAGGCGGCCACCGGACGGCGTACAGATTCTGTATCTGCGCTGGGTGCATACACCTTAAACGGCAGCGTGACAGATGGCAACGGTACACGCGATGCTTCCTTTAATGGCCGGGTGTATATGGTGCTTTATGACAAGACCCGTCACATCAGCGTTGGTGTTCAGAATGGCAGGCGAGAGTATGACACCCGGGACAACGTAGTTTTCAAGGGCCGCGCCAATGTAGTAAATGGTCAGTTTTCTGTTCCGTTTGTAGTGCCCAAAGACCTGAACTACGAGATGGGCAGCGGGCAGATTCAATACTATGCGGAGAATGGCACCACTGATGTCGCCGGAGTGGATACAAGCGTGCGGGTAGGGAGCTCTTCCCGCTTTCCGGTAACGGATAATCAATCGCCGGTAGTGCGCGCTTTTATCGGCGATACGCTGTTCCGCGACGGCGGATTGACGGGCAGCAACACGGTGCTCTACGGCGTTTTGGAGGATGAGTCTGGCATCAATGTTTCGGGCAACTCCATTGGCCATGATCTGGTGGCTGTGCTGGATGGCAACGAGTCGGAGCCTTATGTGCTGAACGACTATTACCAAAACGCCCCCAACACCTACAAACGCGGCTACGTGAGCTTTCCGGTAACTGGGCTGAGCGATGGGATGCACGTGCTGAAAATCACGGCTTGGGACGTGGCCAACAATTCCGGCGAAGGCAGCATTCGCTTCCGCGTGGGCGACGGGGCGGTAACAGAGATTCAGAACCTCATGAACTACCCTAATCCTTTCAAAGACCAGACGCGCTTCCGCTTTGAGCATAACCACCCGGATGAAACGATGACAGGCGAAATCCAGATTTACAGTACCGAAGGCGCACGGGTGCGCACCTTGAGCCAGACTTTCACGCCCACCGGCTCCCACAGCAGCGAAATGATGTGGGACGGCACGAATGATGTAGGTGCTTTAGTACCGTCCGGCGTTTATGTTTACCGCGTAACCATCACCACCGCGCAAAAAACAGAAGGACTTGGATACCAAAAGCTGGTCATCGCCCGTTAAAGAAGTGCTCTTCTAAAACCGCCGCTTTCCACGAGGCCCTTATCTTTACGCCGCTTTTTTCCGTAAAAGCAATCAAATCCCCCGAATGTCTTTAAACCTTTTTAAGTCCGCGCTGCTGCTTTCTGCCTGTGCCGTAAGCGGCGTAGCTTTTGGTCAACAAACCCAGATTGATGGTCGCGTGAACACCATCACCAGCGCGGTTCCTTTTCTACGCATTTCCCCGGATGCCCGCGCGGGCGGCATGGGCGACGTAGGCATTGCTACCGAAGCCGACGCAAACGCGCAATTCTGGAACGTGGGAAAGCTGCCTTTCGCGCCCAAGAAATACGGCCTCTCGCTTTCCTATACACCTTGGCTGAAGGAGCTGGTTCCCGATATTGCCCTCATCTATGTGTCGGCCTACGGAAAATTCGGACAGGACGACAATCAGGCGATTTCGGCCTCGCTGCGCTACTTCAACCTCGGAGACATCAATTACACCGACAATATAGGGTCGCCGGTGGGCACGGGCAAGCCCCGCGAGTATTCGTTTGACGTGGGCTATTCCCGCCGCCTGTCGCCTTATCTGAGCACCGGCATCTCGTTGCGCTACATCCACTCAGCCATTGCCAACGGACTGGCCGCTGGTCAGAACGGAACGGACTACAAACCGGGTAATGCGCTATCTGCCGACGTAGGATTCTTCTACACGCGCAGCAAGGAAATTGACGGCCCGCGCACCCGCACTTTCAGCGCCGGTGCGGTGCTTTCCAACGTGGGTACCAAAATCGCCTACAACTCTACTCGCCGGGATTTCATCCCCATCAACCTCGGCCTCGGCGTGGCCAATACGTGGAATCTGGATGAGTTCAACAAAGTCACCGTTGCCCTCGACTTCAATAAGCTGCTCATTCCTACGCCGCAATACACCACCGACAGCGCTGGCAACGTGAGGTATGTAATCTCCGACAAAACCGTAGTCTCCGGGATGCTGGGTTCTTTCGGCGACGCGCCGGGCGGCTTTAGCGAGGAACTTAAAGAGATTCAGATTTCGGCAGGCGCGGAATACTGGTATCAGAATCAGTTTGGACTGCGCGCGGGTTATTTCTACGAAGACAAAACCAAAGGCGACCGCAAGTATTTCACCCTCGGCGGCAGCGCGAAGTACAACATCTTCACGCTCCATTTCTCCTACCTCATCGCGTCCAATTCCGGCGTCGTGCGCAACCCGCTGGCCAACACGTTGCGCTTCACACTTTCGTTTGACGTGGACAAGCTGCGCAGCAATAACAACACTACAGAGGCCGGTAGCAGCAGCAGCGACAGATAACCCGCCGCCGCCCTTCTACATTTCCTTCCTCCAGACAAAAGAGCCGCTGCCCCGCGTGGGCAGCGGCTCTTTTGTTTTTCGGGAAACACACTTGGCGTATTGCGAAGAAGGGAACACAAAGATTACATTTCCTGCCAGAAGCCAGGGGACGTTTCCCCACTTCTGGCAGGGATGTCCTAACCTTAAAAAGATGTTCCCACAACATTTGGGCATATTCCCACGACACTTGGGAATATGCCCATACTATTTGGGAACTTGCCCACAACTTTGGGGCAAGTTCCCAAAACATGTGGGCACACTCCCAAGATGTGTGGGAATATGCCCAACAGTAGTATGAACCGTTTTTAGAGCAGGAGGGAACCCTCTTACACTACCAGGCGACACGTTTTTAAGCCGGGCGGCCCCTCAATCGTCCGCATCCAGACACGCCAACAGTACCGCGCAGCCCTGCCGGATTTCTGCTTCCGAAATAAGGAGCGGCGGCGCAATGCGGATACAGTCGGGCGCGAAGAGAAACCAGTCGGAGAACAGCCCCTTTTCCAGGCAGCGGCGCAGGCAGGCCTGCACCGCTTCGGCGCTTTCCAACTGCACGGCCATCAGCAGCCCGGCACTGCGAACGGCTTTGATGGAAGGATGCTGCAAGAGCGCGTGAAACAGGTTTTCCTTCTCCGCGACCCGAGCCATGTGGCCTTCTTCCAGCAACGCCCCGAAAGCAGCTTTTCCGGCAGCGCAGCACAGCGGATGGCCGCCGAAAGTGGTGAGATGACCGAGGATGGGATTCTCGGCCAGTTGGTGCATGAGTTTTTGAGAAGAAAGAAACGCGCCCATCGGAAGGCCGCCGCCCAAAGCTTTCCCTAAAAGCAGCACATCCGGGATAACTTCCGTTTGTTCAAATGCCCAGAGCGTTCCGGTGCGGCCAAAGCCGGTTTGGATTTCATCAAAAACCAGCAGCGTGCCTACTTCTCGGCATTTCTCCGCAACCGCTTTCAACCAACCTACCTGCGGCTTGTGGATTCCGCGCTCTGCCTGCACCGGCTCTAAAACCACGCAGGCCGTTTGCTCATCAATGCCGTCTATCAGCGCCTGCGAGTTGTAATCGTATTGATAGACGCCCGGCAGCAGGGGCCGGAAAGGTGCTTTCCAGTATTCATCGCCCATCAGCGCGAGCGCGCCGGTGGTGGCTCCGTGGTAGCTTTTGTGGGCGCCAATGATGTTGGGACGACCCGTTGCGCGGCGGCAAAGTTTTATCGCGCCTTCCACCGCTTCGGCGCCGGAATTGGTGAAATACACACAGCGGAGCGCAGGTGGCAGATACGCCGCCAGCGCAGCGGCGTATTCGGCCTGCGGCGTTTGCACCACTTCGCCATAGACCATGATGTGCAGGTATTTCCGGGCCTGCGCCTCAATAGCAGCGATTACGCGCGGGTGACTGTGGCCCATATTACACACCGAGATGCCGCCAATGAGGTCTAAGTATTTCTTCCCGGCCTCGTCTTCCAAAAAACAGCCTTTCGCATTCGTGATGTGCAGGCCGGTAGGCGCAAAGGAAGTGGGCGCAAGATGGGCTTGCGCAAGCTGACGGACGTTCATTAGGTGCAAAGTTCATTAGGAAGGGAAAGTCCGGCGCTTAACATTGCGGTAATACTGCGGTAACATTGCAGCAATATACATAAGGGAATTTTGTACTCAAATTTTCTTATGAAACATTTTTTACTGTTGGCCACGGGCTTAGCCCTTTCTACCGCCGCTTTCGCAGACGGCACGGTTACCGGAAAGATAACCGACGCAAAGACTTCGGAGCCGCTGATAGGCGTAGTGGTGAGCGTGAAAGGCAACGGCGCGCTGGGCACAGCAACCGATATTGACGGCAACTTCCAACTGAAAGTTCCCGCCGGGAAGTACGAGCTGGAGATTAAATACCTCGGCTACCAAACCAAAGAAATAGGCGACGTGGACGTGAAGGACGAAGCAACCATCACGCTGAACAGCACGCTGGCGGAGACTAGGAAAAGCAAAGACCTGGGCGAAGTGGTGATACGCGCCACGCTGAAGAAGGAGAACATCAACTCTATGATTCTGCTTCAGAAAACCACCAACACCGTGGCGCAGGTGGTGAGCGCCGAAGCCATTCGCCGCTCGCCCGACCGCAACACGGGCGAGGTTTTGAAACGCGTTTCCGGTGCGTCTATTCAGGAAGGGAAATACCTGGTGGTGCGCGGCCTTGCCGACCGCTACAATGCGGCGATGCTGAACGGCGCGCTCCTTTCTTCTACCGAACCCGACCGCAAGACTTTTTCGTTTGACCTGTTTCCGTCGGCGATTGTGGACAACATCGTTATCAACAAAGCTGCCGTGCCGGAACTGCCGGGAGAGTTTGCGGGCGGACTGGTGCAGGTGAACACGCGCGACATTCCTACCCAAGACTTCCTGAACATCCAACTGGGCAGTGGCAGCAACAGCCAGACGCTGGGGAAACAGTTTTCTTCCAACAACGTAGGCAAAACGGATTTCCTCGGCATAGACGACGGAACGCGTGGCCTTCCTTCCGGCTTTCCCGGCAATAAGTCTGCCTTCGAAAACCAGTCGCTGACCAACCGGGCGGCGCTTTCCGCGGATTTCAAGAACAACTTCAACATCAGCAAGAACACTGCGCCGCTGAACGCGGGCGGGCAGCTTTCCGGCGGTCTGAGCCGTAAGCTGGGCAAAGGGCGCATTGGCTTTGTGGGCGCGCTGAACTATGCCAAGAACAACCGCATCTCCGAGACGCAACGCTATGATTTTAACGACGACGGCTCTGCGATCTATACCTACAACGAGCAGCGCAGCCAGCAAAACATTCTCTGGGGCGCGTTGGGCAACGTAGCCTACACAGCAGGCACCAACAAGATTAGCTGGAAGAACCTGTTCAGCATCAACAGCAACAATCAGGTAACGCTGCGCGATGGCCGGGACGAGAACGGTCCTTACGATGTGCGTGCTTACGAGCTGGCCTTCACCACCAACCGCTTCTTCTCTTCACAGCTGAGCGGCGAGCATGTTCTGAAAGGCGCGGGTTTTTTGCTGAAAGGCGCGGGCTTGAAACTGCGTTGGAACGGCAGCTACACCAACCTGAACCAGAACATCCCCGACCTGCGCCGCGTGAGCTATCAGCGGGAGAGTAACACCAAAGATTCCTTTGAGGCTAACGTACCGCAAGGCTCGGCTTCGCTCACGTCTTCGGGACGCTTTTTTTCCCGCCTCAACGACAATGTAGTGAGCGGCTCGGTGGATGCGGCACGTCCTTACCGCCTCGGCGGCGCGCAGCACACCGTAAAAGCGGGCTACCTGGTGCAAACAAAGAACCGCGACTTCACGCCGCGCGCGCTGGGCTATGTGGCCGACCGCAGCAACCCGGAAACAAACGCGATGCTTCACCAGGATATCAGCACGTTGTTTGGCGCGCCCAACATCGGAACAAACAAGCTGTACCTGAACGAGACCACCAACCCGCAGGACAAGTACAAGGCAAACAGCCTGTTGAACGCGGGCTACCTGCAGTTTGAAAATCAGGTGCTGCCAAAGCTGCAAGCCACCTTGGGCGTACGCGTGGAAAGCTACCAGCAGACGATCAGCTATGCCAACTCCATTGGCGCGGCGCAGGACAAAACCACAACCGTAACAGACCCCTTGCCTTCGGCCAATCTGAAGTATTCGCTGAATGACAAAACAAACCTGCGCCTCGCCGCCTTCCAGTCGGTTATCCGCCCGGAGTTCCGCGAGTTGGCTCCTTTTGCCTTTTACAACTTTGAACTTTTATCGGTGGAGCAAGGCAATTCCAACCTCAAGCGCACCAAAGTAAGCAACGCGGATTTGCGCTATGAAATCTATCCGGCGCCCGGCGAGTTTGCCACAGTGGGCGTGTTCTACAAGCATTTCGCCAACCCCATTGAGCGTTTCTTCAACTCCACCGGCGCAGGCTCCCAATCGCTGGATTATGGCAACACGCCGAGTGCTTATTCTTACGGAGCAGAAGCAGAGTTCCGCAAGTCGCTGGGCTTCCTAAATAAAAACAGCGGCGAGAACAGCCTGCTAGCCAACACGTACCTGTTCTCCAACGTCGCGCTCATTAAAAACGAGGTGTCCTTCGCCACAGGCTCTACGCTGAAAACGCGCCCGATGCAGGGCCAGAGTAACTACGTGATTAACGCGGGTATCTCTATGGACTACAAGAAGACGGGCAGCAACTTCTCGCTCCTTGTGAACCGCATTGGCCGCCGCATTTTCATCGTGGGTAACGGCGTTGACCAGTTGGACATCTGGGAAGCGCCGCGCACGCTGCTCGACGCGCAGTTTACGCAGCGCCTCTTCCGCAACGGCGAAGTGAAGATTTCTGTCTCCGACATTCTCAACCAATACGCGCGCTTCTATGAAGACACCGACGGCAGCGGGAAATACGAAGCAGGCGGAAAGGATTTTCTGCGCATCCAGACGCGCTTCGGAACGGCCTTCGGCATCAGCTTTGCCTACAAATTTCCGCACGAGAAAAAGCAGCCCGTTGGTTCGGTAACAATTCCGTAACGCCGGATTAAAACAGGCGTAACGCCCTCTTCACACCTTCGCACCCGATTCTAAAATCAACCCCATGAAAAAGATTCTTCTCGTTTCCTTCGCGCTGATGGCCTACACGGCCACAATCACGTCTTGCAAGAAAGACGACAACACCACGACAACGGTAGATTCCACCGACAACTTCAGTTACAGCAATCTGACTTCGGCTCGCACAACCACTAACAACACTCCCTACGCAGAGCCTGCCAACAATGAACTTTCTGGCACCATCAAAACCAACACGATTCTGAAGACGGGCAAGACCTATTCTTTGAAGGGCTTTGTGTATATCATTGGCGGCGCTACGCTGAAGATTGAGCCGGGCGTTATCATCAAAGGTGACAAAGACACTAAAGGCACCCTCATTGTTACCCGTAACGGCATGATTGACGCTCAGGGAACGGCAGCTTCTCCGATTGTTTTTACATCAGCACAGGCTTCTCCGGCTGCCGGCGATTGGGGCGGCATTATCCTGCTGGGTAATTCTAAAAACAATGGCAACTTCACCAACACATCGGGTTTACAGACAACAGGCTTGCAAGTGATTGAAGGCGGCGTGAACAACGACCAGAACTATGCCATTCACGGTGGAACAGACGTAAACGACAACTCCGGCACGATGAAGTATGTGCGCATCGAGTATCCGGGTGTTGCCTTCCAGCCCAACAACGAAATCAACGGCCTCACCTTCGGCTCTGTAGGTGAAGGCACAAAGATTGACTACATTGAAGTATACCGCTCCGGCGATGATTCTTATGAGTGGTTTGGCGGAACGGTAAATGCCAAACACCTGATTGCGGCTTACGGTACGGACGACGATTTTGATACCGACAACGGCTTTTCTGGTAAGGTGCAGTTCGGCATCGGCCTGCGCGACCCGCAGGTAGCTGACCAAATCGCTGGCGGTGCTTCCAACGGTTTTGAATCCGACAATGATGCCTCGGGCACGACGGGCACGCCGACCACAATGGCGGTGTTCTCCAACATGACGCTGATTGGCCCGAAAGCTAACAGTGCTACGCCAGCTTCCAACTTCGCCCGTGGCGCGCACATCCGCCGCAACAGCTCGGAGTCTATCCTGAACTCCATGTTTGTAGGCTGGAAAGTAGGCATCCGCGTAAGCGGCGCGCTGACCAGCGACCACTTCCGGGCGAATGAGGCGCAGTTCATGTACAACATCCTCATCAACAACACCAAAATTGCAGACACTGCCGACAACGCTTCTGCTTCTTCCAACCCTATCAACCCGTCCGATTTCTTCTATCCGGGCATGGGCAACAACGTGGATACGCTGTTGAGCGGCGCGATGCTCAGCAACCTAGCTATGGGTGCTTCCTTTGACCCGACCCCAACGGGTGGCCTGGCCCTTTCCGGCGCATCCTTCACCTCTTCCAAACTCGCTGGCAGCTTCTTCACCACTACCTCTTATCGCGGCGCGGTAGGCGCGGGCGACACTTGGTTTAAGGGCTGGACGAAGTGGTAATCCTCAGACTTCCTTTTTAGAAAAACCTTCCTCTTTTTGGGGAAGGTTTTTTGTTTAAATGGATGATGTGCGAAGCATGTTGGATGACCGGCGAAGAACTTTCGCCCTCGTGCAAAGATGATTGGCCCATGTGCGAAGCATGTTGGATAAGGCGCGAAGCATCTTCGCAGGCAAGCGAAGATTGTTGGATGACCAGCGAAGATTCTTTTCTCGTGTGCGAAGATGCTTCGCCGCCCTGCGAAGGTTGTTGGATGATCAGCGAACGACGTTTTCTGCTTACACAACAAAGTTTTCATCCAGAACAACAAGCATTTCCCTCCATTCTACTGGTCCTATACCTGCATCGTCCTTCAAACACAAATTGCGCCGGGCCGGTGAGGTAGATATTTGTTGCCTTTCCCGCGTCGGTTTTTTGAAAGCGCACGCCCAGCATTCCGCCGGGCGTTTCTACGGGGATGTGGAAGCCGCCGGTGTGGTCTCCGACAGACGCAATCGCCGCCGCCGTTACCCCTGTTCCGCAGCTTAGCGTCTCATCTTCCACGCCGCGCTCGTAGGTGCGCACATAAAGGGAGCCATCGCTTCTTTTCTCCACAAAATTCACGTTCGTTCCGCCCGGCGCAAAGCGTGCTACATTGCGCAATTCCCGGCCTTGCGCACACACGTTTTCGCCCCGCGCATCGGGCGTACGAATAACTAAATGCGGCGAGCCGGTGTCGAGGAAAACGCCTTCTTCGTCAGGGAGAATCTCGTCCACATTTTGCATTTCAATGGTGATGTTTCCGTCGGGTAAAAGCTGCGCCTGGTGCAGGCCGTCGGCAGCCTCAAAAACGGCCTCTTCGCCTTGCAGCATGCCAAGATGCTGTGCAAAAGCCACGATGCAGCGGCTGCCGTTTCCACACAAAGTGCTGATGCCGCCGTCGGCGTTGTAATACACCATTTTAAAGTCGGCGGCTTTCGCATTTTCCAACAGCATCAATCCATCTGCACCAATGCCAAAACGCCGGTGGCAGAGCGCGGCTACTTCTTCTTTGGAGAAGGAAAATCGCGCTTGCCGGTTGTCTATCAGAATGAAATCATTGCCCGTACCGTGGTATTTGGCGAAGGCGATGGTCTGCGTGTTTTTCATAAAAAGTGGGGACTGTTTTATTACCGCTCCGGAAAAAGCATTTCTGCCCGCGAGCGTTCGTTTGTGCCGTTCGTGTAGAGGCCGGAACGCCAGGCACGGTTGCGCGCTTCGCCGGGCATAGTGCTATGCAGAAGCAGGTAATCATCTAACTGACTGCCGGGCTGAAAAAACAGGAAAGAGCCGCTTTTGTCGCTGCCTGCAAGGCCATCGTAACGCCACACTTCATAAGGTCGCGAGCCGGCTTCCTGGTGAATCGTGGTACGCTCCGTTGGCGGGCCATATTGCAGATACACGCGCCCGCGCTCCGTTTCGTAGCCTGCGCGGCTGCCGAGGTTGAACAGGCGGTTTACGGTGCGTACCTTCTCGGAATAGGCGCGCCATTCGCCGTCAGCGTCTTTGGGATTGCGGGTCAGGAAGAAGGTGTAGAGGAACGTGCGGATATACTCCACATCAATTCCCCGCGCCGAAAGTGCTTTGATGGAAAGCCCTTCTTCCGGCTTGGCAATGGGCTGAATCATGCGCAGAATGGCGCGCAGTTGTTGCGGCTTGTAGCCCTGCACAAAAGTCTTGCTGATGTCCACATAGGCGTCCAGTTTCTGGCCTTTATTGATGGAATCCATCTCGGCTACTGTTACCGTGTCGGGCGCGGGCGAGGCGTTGCTGCGTTGGAAGGGTCGCCTGCTCGTCGCCCATACTTTTCCGTTCGCGTCGGTCAGCTTTGTTTCCAACACAAAATTCCCGGAGGGCAGCTTCGCCAGTGGCATGTTGGAGAACAGCCGGGCCACGCCGTTTCGGAAAGTGCAGGTATCAATGCGCGTGAGCTTTCCAAAAGGCGCGCTTCCTTTCAGGATGACCGTTTCCATGTGCAGCGGCTTTTTGGCGGCGCGTATTTCGGGACGTTCGTAAGCCTCGGTATAGAAATGCAGAAGCGGCCTTTCGTCTCCCAGAAAATCCGTCGATAGCGGCAGGGCCATCATTCCTGCCTGCGCAAAAATGCCTTTCGATTCTGCGCTCCGGTAGAAAGTATCCAGCAGTTGCGGCTGTGCCATTTCTTTCAAGGTGAAAGTGTCCACCTCAAAGCTTTTGCGAAGCGTAAAGGCCGTCTGTAGCGACAGCGGTTCGGTGCATTGGATTTCCACGCGGTAGCTGCCCGGCGGAATGCTTTGCACATAGCCGTCCAGGAGGTTGAGCGATGTAGCTTGCCGGGGCATTACGGTGGGCGTTTTGGTGAGCCAGCGGTCAGTCTTCACCAGCGTCGTGTCTTTGTAGATGCGCAACTCGGTTTCGTAGCTTGCGGCGATGGTGGAGTCCGTTGTGTTCACGCGTTGGTAGTGGAGTACCGTCGGCTCAATTTGCCAGCAAATAAGGGCTTTTCCCCGCGTGGCCGAGGCCCGGAAAACGCTTACGTTCACGTTGCCCTGCTGGGCCACCGCCGTGCCGGAAACCAGTAGCAACAACGTCAAAATCCTAAACCGCATCCGCATTTCTTTGTGTTTTATTTTCCGCAAAATAAATCTATCCTGTGAAGGTTCTTTCGCTTTTGCCTTTCCCGCCCTTATTGTGGTGTAAAGAAGCCGTTCATTCGCCGCTGTGTTTGTTGGATGCCGGGGAATATTTGTCCAAAATGGGTCGCCGCAACCGTTACCGGCTGGCGTCTTCCAACGGCGCGCTCTGGCTCACGATTCCTATCGTTGGCGGAAGGGAACAACGCGCGCCCGTCTCCGAAATTGAGATTGACAACCGCCTACCGTGGCAACGCAATCACTGGCGCAGTCTGGAAAGCATCTACCGGCGCACGCCCTTCTTTGAGCATTACGCGCCTTCGCTGCAAAACCTTTTTCAAACGCCTTTTTCTTCGCTGGCGGATTTCAATCTTCAATCTATTGAATGGAGCCGGAAGGCGTTGCGGGTTTCTACCGTTTTTGAAAGGTCAAATTCCGTTTCGCCCAATGCCGAAGACCGCCGCGAGCGATGGCTCCATTTTGAGGATTTTCCTGCCAAAAACTACGTCCAGCCCTTTGAAGAGCGCACGGGTTTTTTGCGGGGAATGAGTATGTTGGATGCCTTGTTTTGCAACGGCCCGGCGACGGTGGATTTGCTTTTCTAAAAAAACAAAAACGGCTTCCCGAAAAGGAAGCCGTTTTCTCAACGTCTAAAAACAGACTTATTTCTTTTCTGCAGGCGCTACTGTGCCTTTGATTTTCAGCTCGTAACGGTCGCCTTTATACTTTGGCATGTACGCGTTAGACTGGATGTAAACCGCCTTGTCAATCGGCCCTACGCGGCCCTGCGTGTTGTAGCGAACGGTGATTTTGCCAGACTTCTTCGGCGCGATAGGCTCTTTAGACCACTCCGGCGTGGTGCAGCCGCAGGAAGCACTTACATTGCTGATGATGAGCGGCGTTTTACCCGTATTCTTGAAGGTAAAAACGTGCTCCGCCTGTGGTCCTTCCTTCACCGTACCGAAGTCGTGCATCTCTTCTTCGAACTTAAAACGCGGTGCTTTGGTGGAGTCCATTGGAGCGGCAGTCTCCGTTGTTTGTGCGGATGCTGCTCCTGCAGAAGCGAGGGCGAGGAAGCAGGCGAGAAAAACTTTTTTCATGGGGTGTGTTGAGGGGAAATTTTCCGGGGATTTTTTTAAAAGAAGAACGGCCTACAGACGGCGCAGCCTTTCCGGGGTTTAATTGGTTTTGATGATAGACTGCGATTCAGGAACGGAAGAAGAAGGCGCCTTCTCTACTTCGCCTTTAAAGGTCAGCACTTTTGCACCTGCATTGCTCAGCACCGTTACGTTTTTAGTGAACGGACCGGGGCGGCCCTGCGTGTGATAGGAAGCACGAACAAAGCCGGTTTTGCCAGGCAAAATCGGCTCTCTTGTCCACTCCGAAGCCGTACAGCCGCAGGAAGGCTGGGCACGCTCAATAAGGATCGGCTCTTTGCCGGTGTTGGTAAATACGAAGTCAAAATCCGCTTTGTCACCTTCGGCTACGTTGCCAAAATTGTGGACATCCTCTTTAAAGGCAAGGTTTTCCGGCGTCAGCTTTGTAGCAGAAGTTGCTGTTACAGGCGCTACGGCAGCGGCACTGGTTTTGGTGGCAACGGTCTGCGGCAGCTTTGTTTCTTTTGCTTTGTTTTGAGCCAGAGCGGATGCAGAAGTTAGGGCAAGGATGCCAAGCGCGAATGCGTACTTTTTCATGGGTGCTATTGGGGTTATGTTGAAAATTTTAGGCTTACAAATTTAGTTTTCTGCGGATAAACAAAAGACAGCCATTTCGTTAAAAAAGTGGGGCGCGGCAGGCTTTTAAGGTTGTTAATTTTGCTCTGCTTTGGAATCCCGCTTTCTTCTGATACAAACGGCCTTTCTGGGCGATGTGGTGCTGGCAACGGCGGTGGTAGAAAAACTCTACCAATACTACCCCAACGCCGCTATCGACTTTCTGGTACGGAAAGGCGCGGAAGGCATTTTGTCCAATAATCCTCACCTGCGAAAAACGTGGACGTGGGACAAAGCGCACAACAAAGGGTTTAATCTGCTCAAGCTGGCAGGAGCCATTCGCGACGAAAAATACACGCACGTGGTGAACCTGCAGCGGTTTTTCACCTCTGGCTTTCTCACGGTTTTTTCCGGTGCGCCGGTGCGGATTGGTTTTGATAAAAATCCTCTCTCGCGTTTTTTCACAACTGCGTTTCCCCACATTATTTCCCCCAACAACGACCCACAGCCAGTGCACGAATTGCAGCGCAACCAGTCGCTGATTGCAGCACTTACAGACGACGCTCCGGCTATGCCAAAAGTGTATCCTTCCGCCGCCGACGAAGCCTCGATATCTCCCCTTAAAAACAGCTCTTATTACTGCGTCGCGCCCGCGTCTGTCTGGGCCACGAAGCAGTATCCGAAGGAAGGCTTTGCGGCTTTGATAAACGCGCTTCCCGGAAACGGTCCGGTGTATTTGTTGGGTGGAAAAAGCGACGTTTTTCTGGGAGAAGAAATCAAGGCGCTTGCCGGAAATCCGCGTGTGCAAAATCTGGCCGGAAAGCTTTCCCTACTGGCTTCGGCGGCCTTGATGCGCGACGCACTTCACACATGGACAAACGACTCGGCACCGCTGCATCTTTGCACCGCTACCGGAGCGCGCGTAACGGCGGTTTTCTGCTCCACGATTCCGCAATTCGGCTTTGGCCCGGCAGGCCGGAATGGTCGCGTGGCCGAGATAGATTTCCCGCTTCCCTGCCGTCCCTGCGGGCTGCACGGCTACCGCTCCTGTCCGGAAGGTCATTTCCGCTGCGCAAAGGAAATTTCGTTGGAAAGCCTTTTGAAGGGACTTTCTGCTTAATCAAAAAAGAAAAGTGATTCCCGAAAAACTCCATTTTACCGAAGAAGAATCCCGGCTGCTGCAAACCATTGGCCGCGCTGCCGATACGCTGGGCATTCGCGCCCGCGTGGTAGGCGGCTATGTGCGCGACAAGGTTTTAGAGCGTCCTACCAAAGACGCCGACATTGTGTGTGAAGGCGACGGCATTTTATTGGCGCACGAAGTAGCAAAAGCGTTTTCGCCCCGCCCGACCGTCGCTTTTTTCAAGGCGTTTGGAACGGCGCAAATCCGGCTGGCAAACGGTTTTGAGGTGGAGTTTGTAGGTGCGCGGAAAGAAAGCTATCGCGGAGAAAGCCGCAAGCCGGACGTAGAAGCCGGGACTTTTGAAGAAGACGAAGCGCGCCGCGATTTCACGATTAATGCGCTGTCCATACCGCTGGGTAAAGACGCGGTTTTGGAAGTTCATGACCCTTTCGGCGGCCTCCAGGATTTAGCGCAGAAAATCATCCGCGCAACGCAGGAGCCGGACGTTATTTTTTCCGACGACCCGCTACGGGCGATGCGCGCCGCCCGTTTTGCAGCACAGTTGGGCTTTGAGATAGAAGGAGAAACCCGCGCCGCGATGAAGCGCACGGCATCGCGCCTGTCTATTATCTCGCAGGAGCGCATCACGGATGAGCTGAACAAAATTATCCTTTCTCCAAAACCTTCTGTCGGGTTTATTCCGCTGTATGACGCGGGATTGCTGCACCGGTTTTTTCCGCAACTTCCGGCATTGGCAGGCGTAGAAATGATGGAAGGAAAGGGCCATAAAGACAACTTCTACCACACGCTGCAAGTGCTGGACAACGTGGCCGTGCGTAGCGAAAATCTGTGGCTCCGTTGGGCGGCTATTCTCCATGATATTGCCAAGCCCGCAACGAAGAAATTTGAGCCAGGCAAAGGCTGGACGTTTCACGGCCATGACGCTGTAGGCGAGCGCATGGTTCCGAAGATTTTCAAAGCCTTGAAGCTGCCACTTGGCGAGCAGATGCGCTATGTGGCGAAGCTGGTGGGCCTGCATCTGCGCCCCATTTCTTTGAGCAAAGAAGACATCACCGACTCGGCGATGCGCCGCCTGCTTGTGGACTCGGGCGAAGACTTGGAAGACCTGATGATGCTCTGCGAAAGCGACATCACAAGCAAGAACGAAACCAAAGTGCGTCGCTACCTGCAAAACTTCGCGCTGGTGAAAGAGCGGCTGATTGAAGTGGAAGAAAATGACGCGATGCGCGCGTGGCAGCCGCCGCTCAGTGGCGATGATATCATGCAGCTTTTCGGTCTCCCGCCGGGCCGCGAAGTGGGCACGCTTAAGCAAGCCGTGCGCGACGCGATTCTGGATGGCGACATTCCCAATACGCGCGAGGCAGCAAAGGATTTCGTGCGGGCACTGATGGCGGAGAAAGGCGTATGAGGCTTACAAGTCCACAAAGCGGGAAAACACTTCTGCACCAAAAAAACGGCTGGCCGGGCCGTCAAAATTTTCGGGCTGGTCGGTGGTGTAAAACAAGGGCAGCGAGCCGCGCGTGATTTGATTTTCTATTTCCGGGTGGCGGTGGAGATAGTCCTTTAAACTCCCGGCTACAATGGGGCCTTGCGAGATAATGGCTACGTTTTGGGGCAGGTATTCTTCAATTTTTTCCCGGAGCAACGGGTAGTGGGTGCAGGCCAGCAGAACGGCGTCTATTTGGGGGTCTTGCGCCAGCAATTCCCGCGTGTATTTCTCCACAAAAAAATCGGCGCCCGCGCTTTCATGTTCGCCTGCTTCCACAAGCGGCACCCACAGCGGACACGCCTGTCCATAGACTTTCAGGTGGGGAAACTGGTAGGCGATTTCCACCTCGTAGGAGCCGGACTGAATGGTGCCTTTTGTTGCCAGCACACCCACTGCGCCGGTCTTGGAATAGCGGCCCATCACCTCTGCCGTTGGCCGGATAATACCGAGTACTCTTTTGCCTGGCGCGATGCGCTCTAAATCGTTTTGCTGAATGCTGCGGAGTGCGCGCGCTGAAGCGGTGTTGCACGCTAAAATCACGAGCGGGCAGCCCTGCCGGAACATCCACTCCACGCACTGAAGTGTGTACTCGTACACCGTCTCAAAAGAACGACTTCCGTAGGGTGTGCGGGCATTGTCGCCGAGGTAGAGATAGTCGTATTGCGGCAGCCGCTCATAGATGTTGCGGAAGACTGTCAGTCCACCGTAGCCGGAGTCAAAAATGCCAATGGGCGCTTGCACGAGAAGTAGAAAGCTGTTAGTAAAAAGTAGAAAGCTTGTTTAGGTGCGAGCGAATACCTATGTCGCCAGCACCCGAATCATCCGCAATAAATCCTCGTCCATTTCGGGGTGTGTTTTTCCCACCTGGTCAAAAGGTGTGAGGCAAACGGCGTTGTTCATGATGCCCACCATCTTTTGCGCCTCGCCGCGCAGCAACGCCTCAATGGCGGCAAATCCCAAACGGCTTGCCAGCACACGGTCCGCAGCGGACGGGCGGCCACCGCGCTGAATATGGCCTAGGATGCATTCGCGGACGTCCAACTTCGGAAAGCTTTTCTTTATCGCCTCTGTAATCTTCACCGCGCCGCCTGCGTCGTCGCCCTCGGCCACCACCAGAATATGAACGCTTTTGTGGCGCGCTTCGTCGTGGTAGATACGCCGCAGAACAGCCTCCACATTGGTGTGCTGTTCAGGAATCAGAATGTCTTCAGCGCCACAACTAACGCCGCTGTGGAGGGCAATGTATCCCGCATCACGGCCCATGACTTCCACCACAAAAACACGATCATGCGCTGTGGCGGTGTCGCGCAGTCGGTCAATGGCCTCAATGGCAGTGTTAACTGCCGTGTCAAAACCAATTGTGGCATCGGTGCCGGAAAGGTCTTTGTCGATGGTTCCGGGCAGGCCAATAGCAGGAATGTCGTACTCTTTGAAAAAGACTGTTGCGCCCCGGAATGTACCATCCCCGCCAATCAGAATGAGGCCGTCAATACCGTGTTTTTGCAGGTTTTCAAATGCGCGTTTCCGACCTTCTTCCGTCTTAAAATCTTCGCTGCGTGCGGTCTTTAAAATGGTTCCGCCGGTGTTGATAATGTTGGCAACACTGCCGGAATACATCTCCACGAAATCACCTTCTACCATACCTTGATAACCGCGCCGGATGCCCCACAATTCGCAGCCGTGAAAGAGGGCCGTGCGCACCGCAGCGCGAATGGCCGCGTTCATGCCGGGCGCGTCGCCGCCAGAGGTGAGGATGCCGATGCGCCTGATGTTGGAATTCATTTTCAAGGGGAAAGTTTACGTTCAAATCTCCGCTCCTACTGCGTCATCAAAATGCACCGCGCCTGTCCGCAAGTCATACAGGGCCGGGACGATGATTGCCGTTCCTCTCTCCACCGCCGCCTGCACAATAGTACTTTCCGCATAGACACGTTGCGCGTTCAGAATGGCGTTGCGACGGGCTACGTTGCGGGGGAAATCTTCTGTTTCAGACAACTCGCGGCGCGCTTCTTCGTAGGCAATAGCGGGGCGGATGCTGTGCATCAACTCCGTGAGGTGGCCCAGTTCCAAACATTGAATCGCTCCGGCAATCGCGCCACAATCTGTGTGGCCCAACACGAGGATAAGTGATACGCCCGCTACTTCTACTGCGTACTCCATAGAGCCGAGAATAGCCGGCGTAACAACGTTTCCAACAATCCGGATGGAAAGGATGTGGCTCAGGCCTTGGTCAAAAATCAGTTGCGCCGCCACGCGCTCGTCGATGCAGGAAAGGACAACGGCAAAGGGTGGGTCGGCCTCGCGCTTCCGGCGGGCCTGCTCCAGCAGGTTGTGTTGCAAACAGTGGGCCTCTACAAAACGGACATTACCTTCCTGCAGAAGCTGCAAGGCAGCAACGGGCGAAAGCGTAGCGGAACGGGGACTGGGCACCGCACGAAAATAAGCTGCGAGCCAGGAGGAAATATTTTTCTCTCGCAGAGGCGCAACGACGCAGAGAAGCAACGATTTTTCTTGTGAAATGCACTCTACACCCAACCCGTATTTTTGCGCCCTTCTTATGCGTCGTTTTCTGTTTCTCGTTTTTTTGTTTGGAGTTGGGGTTGCTGCCGCGCAGGCGCAGATGGTGGAGTGGCCTTCGCCGGAGATGGAACGCGTATACCAACAAGGGAGAGAGGCACTGGCGAAGGGCGATGCCAGCACGGCTCTTACACTTTTCCGGCAGGTGGCCGACCTCGCGCCGGAAGTGCCGCAGGGACAGCGCGATTTGGCGCAGGCGCAGGTCTTGACGGGTGACCCGGAAGGCGCACTTCGCACGTTGGAGCCGTTGTTTAAGGCCCGGCAGGCCGATGCTTCGGTGTACCGCATTGGCGTACAAGCATACGCGGCCCAAAAGAAGCCCGAGGCGGCGATGAAACTTCTTCGCGAAGGCATCCGGCGCAACCCGGAATCGGGCGAACTGTATGGCGTGCTCGGCGACATGGAAGACGCGGCAAATCATCCCGAAGATGCGCTGGCCGCGTATCTGGAAGGCATTGAACGCGACCCGAATTTTTACCTCAATTACTACAAGGCCGCCGGAATTTATATCTTCTCTAAAAAGCTTCTCTGGGCGATTCTCTACGCTGAAACCTTTCTCCTCTACGAACACCAGACGCCGCGTGCTGCTGATGTGCGCAACCTGCTTTTTTCCGCCTATAAACGCTTCTTTTTCCCCAATGCCGAAGACGAGCGCCTGAACCCCGGCAGCACGCGCATCCAAACCGGAAAGCCCGGCAATTTTGAGGAAGCGGTGGTGCAAACGTTACGCCGCCAAGCACCTGTGGTCTCCGACGGCACCACAACGGAAAACCTGATTATGCTGCGCGCACGTTTTTTGGCGGAGTGGATGGAGACCTACAACCGGCAATATCCCTACACGCTTTTCCAACGGCAGGATTCCATGCTACGCATGGGCATTTTTGATGCCTACAACCAGCAACTTTTGGGGCGCGCCGAGCCGGGCAATGGCTTTGAGGCCTGGAACCAGATGAACGCTAAAGCCATCCCGGAATTTGCCACTTGGGCAGGCGCACACCCGTTCCGCGTGGCAATGGGGCAGTTCTACAACAGCAAGCGGACAAAAGACATTCCGTTTAAGAAGGAATGAGGTTGAGAAATGTGCTGTTCAGTGTCAGGCTGCCCCACTCTTAAAAAAGCCCCCTTTCCCCTGCCTGATATCCTTACCGCACGAGCGTTATGGTTCCCTTTTGCGTATAAGGCTTCCCGGTGGGCGTCAGGGCTTCCAGCACATACACATACACGCCCTGTGGCTGCGGCGTGTCGCCATAGGTTCCGTCCCAGCCCAGATTCGCATTCGTGGTCTCGAACAGCAATGTGCCCCACCGGTTGTACACCCGCAAGCTTTTCAGCGTGTAGCCGCCTATCTGCGCAATCTTCCACGCGATTTCTACCCCCGGCGCAAAGCCGTTGGGAACCGGAATTTCGGCCCGCTCCAGCACTTTTATAAACACCTGCCCCGTGGCCCGGCAACCCGATTGCAACAACACGCTTGCGGTGTAGAGTGTGCTTTGGCGAGGCCATACAAAAGGCTCCCTGGCGGTTGCGTCGTTTATCCATACATCCGGCCTCCACAAGTAGTTGCCCACCGTGGGCGTAGAGGGTTCTGGCCGCAGCAAAGCCGTGTCGCCATTATAGATGACCTGCGTATCGGGCAGGTAGAGCGAAACATCGCTGAGGCGCACGGTGGCCGTGGCGGTGTCGCGGCAGCCGTCGGTGGTGGTGGCAATGGCGGTGTAAATCGTTGCGCCCGCCGGGCTGGCGGTTACGCGCACGCCTACGGTGTCGGATAGGGAAGCGGCGGGCGACCAAAGGACTTTTCGGATGCGCTGCCCGGTAGCCGTCAGCACAACCGTTTTGCCCGGACAGATTTCGGTGTCTGCCGGGGAGACGGAGACCGCCGCGGGAGGCAGCAGGCTAAAGGCAAAGGAATCCATGGCGCTGCAACCTGCCTGCGGAGTGGAGACGACGAAGAACACTTCTCCCCCCGCTGGGCCTGCTGTGAAGCGCGGACGGAGCGCCGTGGCCGAAGAAACGCGGCTCCCTGCCGGAAGGATCCAGCGGTAGTCGTAACCGGAGAAGGCGGGAGAGACCGTAGGCGAAAGGCGCAGGGTATCGCCGGTACACAGGGCGGTGTCTTTGGGGAAAGCGATGATGCGGGGATTAGGCTCGGCGCTGACCGAGAGACGAATGGTGGAATCGGGGCAGCCGGGGTAGGTGCCGCGCACGATGTAAACCACCGTTCCGGCTGTAGTGGGCGTGATGGTGGGGTTGATAATTGTGGAATCAGACAGGGCTGTACCGGGCGTCCAGCGCCATTGGCGGCGCGGGTCGGTGGTGGCGCGGATAACGACTTTTCCGCCGAGGCACAGGGCCGTGTCGCGGGACAGAAACTGCGAGCCGCCAACGACGGCTACCGCTACCGTATCGCGCACCGCGCAGGCACCGGTGCTGCCGATGGGTACTATGGAAACGGTGTAGGTAGTAGGCGCATTGGGGACGGCTATGGGTGCGGGAATGGTGGAGTCCGAAAGGCCCGCAGCGGGCGACCAGCGAATGTTGAACAGCGAGGCGGGCTGTTGGAGATGCAGGTCTAAGAGCACACTGCCCCCCCCGCAGAAGGCTGTATCGCGCAGGGGGGTGATTTGGGCACGGGGCAGAACGGTAATGGTAACCGTATCGCGGGTTTTGCAGCCTAAGGGGGAGGGAACGCCGGATGTGACCAGGTAGGAGGTCGTAACTGTAGGACGGGCTACGGGGCTATCACAGGCGGTGCAGGAAAGCGAGGCCGTACTGGAGCCACCGGGAAGTACGCTCCACGAGAAATTACCGCCACCAATTACCCGCAACTTTACCGAATCTGCGGCGCAGAAAGTAGTATCTGCTTGTAGGATGGTGGTTGAAGGATAAACACGAATAGGAACAGCGTAGGAAATGTACTGGTGGTCGAAGTAAGACCTAATACCTGCGAAATTGGAAGCAATAAGAGTACAGCCCGTATCTATTACACGGATGATAAGTTGCCGCAGGCCGGTATCAATAGGAGTTGGCGTCCACGAAAAATTGGCGCGCACGGAGTCTGTTCCTTGCCCAATATAGGTAAAGCCCCCGCCGGGCGTGGCATATTGCGCATTATCGGAAAGGCGGAGTTGGGCGTTAGCGGAATCACTTACCACCTTTAGTGCAAAGGAGAGCGGTTTGCCCGCACAGACTTCTACGCGGTTGGTTGCAAAAATGCCCCCGATGACTGAAGATAGCAGTAACGTTTTATGAACATTGAGTGTGTCATAATAAGCCTTGGCACCAAAATTAATGTAATTAAAAAAGAAGCCATCTGTACGACTATCACGCATCGTAGTACCTACCAATACCCCATTTCGATATTCCTTTATCCGGAAGGCAATAAACTGGTAAAAATTATCTCTAATATTATATTTAAATTCTCCTGTAGTGGGGTCTATAAAGAAAGTGTCAATTGGTATTGGAGGGGGACTAGAGCTACCGCTCCTAAATACAGAGATAGGATATCTGTTGTAATCAGTTACCCATGATCTCAAAGGAATATCTATTCCCTTGCTGCTGTCATAAGGGATTGTACGCTTTATATCTTGAGGGCGCATAAGCTCAAATACAAGAGAATCATTTTCCCTATCAATGGCTCCGGGGACATAATTGTTTGGAGCAAGGCTGGACCAACCTACACTACTAAAAGTAGGAATAATTTCGCCGCCTGTCAGAAAAACAGAATTGTTTCCAGAAAAAGCAGCATTATTTAAGGTAGCTTCTACAAAGAACTGCATGTTTTTAGAATATTGTAGATTCGATCTTACAATGGTAGCAGGAGCTAACAACTGTGTAGAATCTACCTCGCCCTGTCCGCCAATCCTGTCCATATTGGCGGTAAAATGCCAAACGCTGCAAGCAACGGGCAGCGTAACAAAAGCATGATACCAATGCTGGGAACGAATACCTACAGCAGAATTGTAGGTAGGATCTGGTGTATAATTGCATATAGTATTATTTATCAGCACATCCCCGTTATTACCACTTCCCCCTATATTCTGCGGCAATGGTCCATTCATGGGTGTGTAGAAGATACGCTGTTTTGCATGACCACAATCGCTATAGAAAAACCCCTTCACCCCACTTGGCGGGAAGGGGGGAATGTTCTTATAAGCAATGCTGGTCTTCAGTATCAGCTCGTAGTTATTTCCCCCAAGCCATTTATACATCAACTCTGCCGAGAGTATCCGCCCCGCTCTGGCCGGGTGCGCCACCCCGGCAAGCACGAGCAGCAGTAGGAAGCTTTTCATCAAACGGGTCATAGGGAATGAGGTATTATAAAAGGCTTAGGGCCTGTTTGCAAAAGGAATTCGTAATAATCTTTTGTCATCCCGAAGGGATCTTGCCAGACAAGGGCCGCTAAGGCCCCTGTCATTCTGAGCTTGCCGAAGAACGGGGTGACAAAAGATTTTCGGCAAAATTAATCCGGGAAGGATAGCGTATCCCGGAATAACGGGCTTAGTTGCCTACCACTACTTTTTGAGCAATAGAAGCCCCTTTTTGGGTAATCAGATTAACGAGGTACATGCCTGCGGGCAATGCTTGCAAAGCGGCTTTGCCTTGTGCAAGTTCGTCTGAATTTCCGGAGCGCAACATCCGCCCGTTCATGTCTAATACACGATAGCTTGCCACAGCTTCATCCGCAGGAATTTTGATGGAGATGTTACCGATAACGAAAGAGGTGGAGGCTGTTGCGTTTTCGACTCCTGAAGGAGAAGGGCGATAAGCCACACCCGGGCTGGGACAATATTCCTCGACATAATCTATAAACACCATGCGAGCGTTGGTATTATGGAAAGGATTACCGGGGGCGAAAACTGCTGGCTCTATATTGTAAACAATAGGCTGACTATTATCCCGTAAACCACTACTAAGTAAATAACAAGCGTTTCTTAGGGTCACGTCGTTCTGTGTCACCCGAAAAAAGTTTTGATTCGGGAATCCAAACCATGTGAAAAGACTGGAGGCGCCACAGTAAGAATTACCCACCCCATCCATATGAATTTTAGAAGGATAATGTTGGAGCACATCCTTGGTCAAATAGAATACCCTTAAATTATTAGGGATAAAGCTATTGCCTATTTCAGCAATAAGCTCTACGTCAGCAGCAGTAGTGCTATTTATATTGGGCGTCTCGTATCCGTGCAAGAGAAAGTCTTGATGGAAATCCGACCAAATGAAATCGGAAGCAGAGGTAAAGAACGTTCCACCAAAAACGTATGCGCCAGCAGGCTTCGGCTGTAAAGCTGCGTCAATGCTTACAAGTGAAATAATACCGGCAGCAGTACCATATGGTATCTTGGTATTCAACTCATTGATCGCCATTGCGTAAACCCCGTTTCTTTTGTCAAAAGCAACAAAGACGCTTGGAACTGTATAATCTAAGTTAAATATACCACTAAAACTTGGCATAGCAACTGCATTCGTAGTAATGAATGTATGACTTTGCAGAATCCCGCCCGTATTTTCAACGGCGACGAAGAAAGGCTTAGGAATGTCATTAACTCCGATTGCAGGCTCGTGTGTTACACCGCCTACCAGAATTTCAGTCCCAATATCGTTCATGCAGATGGTGGTAGGTAAGCTATAGTAGTCGGCGGTGGTGTTGTTGTATTCTACCTGATTGTCCCAAAGAACACTGCCGTTTTGGTCTAGCTTCAGCACATCGCAGTCTACGTGTCCCGGGAAGGTTTTGCTGTTTACCGGATGGGTGATGTAGTAAGAAGTAGGATTTCCCGGCGTTTCGTCTTTTACGAGTGCGATGTTGTAGGCGGAGATTTTGGGTGTGCTGGGCTTTACCTCCAGCAGAAAATCTTTTTCGTAGCTCCACACCACATTGTTGGCCGGGTCAAATTCTGCAACCAGCAAATGCTCCCTGTTAGCGGTGGGATTGTCGCGGTACATAACAGCGATAACAACGTTGCTAGGATTGTCTGCAGATACAGCCGCTATGTCTTCGGCAGGGTAATTAAGTCTTCTGGAATTAGCTACTGTGAATCCGGTATTCTTATCCACCCGTATAAGGAAACAATCTCCGGCTTCGCTTAAAGGCGTACCCGATGTTACCTGCCGACCATAAGCAAGGAGGTCTCCATTGGCGAGTGGAAGAGCGCCCTTACCGCGCATTTCCAAGTTAGTTATTTCAAAGTACTTCGCAGAGGAATAAGGCTGCGCAAAACCGACCTGAACCGACACCAACACCAGCAGAACCAGCAGGAGAGATAGCTTTTTCATGATTGAAAAATGTTTGGGGGTTAAAAAAGGAGGTGTGAAGGTAATCCGAATTCTACATAAACAAGAGCAAACACTAAAAGTAAGAAAGTTTTAACAAAGCCACTTTGGTCATTCCGGGGTCAGTTTTTGATGCCAAAAACAAAATCCCCTGGCGCTCAAAAAAGCCCGAATGGGCAAGCGTACAAGAACTTTTCTTCTGATGCCACGCCGGATGATGGAACCAGATGGGCAAATAAATACACAAAAAGTATGTACAGCCCTAAAATGGCTTCCTTTTTCCCACCGACCCCTTAAATTAAGGGGTCTCACCCCTTGATTTAACCCACTGACCCCTTAAATCAGGGGGTCATACCCCTTAAATTAACCCGCTGACCCCTTAAATCAAGGGGTACTACCCCTTAAATTAACCCGCCGACCCCTTAATTTAAGGGGTGTGACCCCTTAAATTAAGGGGTCGGCTGCTTTTTTTATCCAAAAAAATGCCTTTCCCAGATATAGGAAAGGCATTTTGAGAAGTTTGATTGCGGAAGAAATCCGCTATGCGGCGGGGTTGTCGGGTTGCGCTGGGTCGCCTGCATTGCCGCCGCCCGTTGGCGTTGGGGGATCGTTGCGGCGGCGGGTGAAGAATTGCTTCATTTCGGCAAACTTGGCCTTATAGCCTGGCGTGTTGGAAGCAGCCATAAAGGACGCATAGCCGTAATCTTCTACCGCCGCGTTGTAATTGTCAAAATCGTGCAGCGTTTTGGCGTCCACAAAGCGGTCTTTAAGGCCATCTATGCGGTTAATGAATTTCTCCATCAGTTCGCGGCTGTTGTAATCGTTGAGGAATTCGGGCCAGTTGATGTCGGGGCGGGCCAGTTGCGGGCTGCTGGTGTAGAAGCTCTGCGCCTTGTCCACAATCAGTTTGTTTTGCTCGTTGATGCGGCCATACTCTTTGCGCTCTCTCGGCGTAAGGTTCACTGTAAGCGGGGCCATGGTTGCCTCTAAAGCATTAATGGCGTTGGTGATGGCCGTTGCCTGCGCGGTGGTCAGGTGGGTGTTGTTCATGTTAGAGGCGGCCATAGGAGAAGCGTATTCGGTTTTTAAAAGAAACGGGTGCGAAGATAAAAACGGGATTTTGAATGACGCAAGAGGGCAAAAATTTTTTCACAATTTTTTAATTAGGCTAAGCGATAGGTCGATCTTTAAACGTCCCGACTTCTTGCCAGCCTTTCACGCTCCGGTCAGCGACGCACCTGTATTTTGCCCAAAAGGTTAATTCCCCCAAAACCTCAAAACCCTGCCCTCTTTGAATGCCGTACTTTCGCGGGGCTTTTTATTCCCCTTTTTCAATGCGTTTTCTGTTTCTGTGGGCCTTGCTGGGCATGGCCGTTCCTGTTTTTTCCCAAGACAAAGCCGCCGCCGATAAAATCATCATGGCCATCGGCAAAAGCCGCATTATCCTCGCCTCGGATTTTGAGGTGGAAGTGGCGCGTCAACGGGCCGACAATCCTGCTTTCAATGACTCTATGCGCTGTATGTTGCTGCAACAAATGGCGCTTCGTAAGCTTTTGGTAGAGCAGGCCGAGCGCGACTCCGTATTGGTTTCTGCCGAAGAAATTGACGCCAATATCGAGAACCGGATGCGCCACTATATCCGCGCCTACGGCTCCAAGGAAAAGCTGGAAGAAGTGGCCGGGAAGACGATTTATCAAATCAAAGAAGATTTTCGAGATGCGATTGGCGAGCAGATGATTGCCGACAAAATGCAGGGCACGCTGATGAACAGCATTCACGTGACGCCCGCCGAAGTGCGTGCCTTCTATGACAAGCAACCCAAAGACAGCCTGCCGTTTTTCCCGGCAACGGTGGAGATGGGGCAGATTGTGGTTGACCCACCCGTTAGCCCGGAACTGGACGCCTACGCGCGGCAGAAACTGGAGGACATCCGCAACCAGGTGGTGAAGGAAGGGAAAAGCTTTGAGACGCTGGCGGGCCTGTACAGCGACGACAACAGCGGGCGCGACAACGGCGGCGATTTGGGTACGATGCGGCGCGGCGATTTTGTACCGGAATTTTCCGCCGCGGCGTGGCGACTGCAAAACGGCGAGGTTTCTCCCATCGTGAAAACGCGCTTTGGCTACCACATTATTCAGATGGTGAGCCGGCAGGGAGAACAGGCACATTTGCGCCACATTCTCATTCGCCCGGAGCGCAGCAGTGCTGATTTTAAAGCCTCGCTAAGCAAGCTGGACAGCGTGCGCGCACTCTTGATTACCGGGACGCTGAAGTTCTCGGAAGCCGTGGCGAAATATTCCACCGACGATGCGGCGAAGATGACCGGCGGCATGATTCAGGACCCGACGAGCGGCTCTACACGGATGGAAATTGAAAAGCTGGAACCAGTCCTTGCCCTGATGGTGGACAGCCTCGGACCGGGCGCATTTTCGCAGCCGCAGGTCTTCACCAAAGAGACGGGCGAAAAATCTACGCGCATCGTGTTTATGCGCACCCGCACGGAGCCGCACAAAGCCAACCTGATAGACGACTACGCACGTATTCAGGACGTGGCGCTGGAGCAGAAAAAGCAGCAGGAAATGGAGAAATGGCTGCAACGCAAACTGCCCACCTATTACATTCGCCTTGCACCCGAATACCGCACCTGTCCGAGCCTGGAAGCCTGGAGCCGCGCGGATATTTCGGCGGGTGCGACGCGGCGGTAGAAGAAAAAACTTTATTGCCAGGCACCTCAAGCCTATATAAAGAATGCCTTTTACGTTCTCTCATCCCGCCCTCGTCCTTCCGCTGGCTCTTTTGCCCAAGCGCCGGGTTTCGCTGACAGGCCTTGTGATTGGCAGCCTTACCCCCGATTTTGAGTATTTTCTGAAAATGCACGTAGGCAGCCAATACAGTCACACACTTAGTGGGTTGTTTTGGTTTGATGTGCCTTTGGGATTGTTGCTCGCTTTTATTTTCCACCTCCTCATCAGGAATTGTTTTATCGACAATTTGCCTGCGCCCTTATATGCAAGGCTTGTGCCCTACAAAACTTTTAACTGGGGAAAGCATTTCCGAAAGTATTGGCCTGTGGTGCTTATTTCCCTTCTCGTTGGTGCTGCATCGCATATTTTCTGGGATGGATTTACCCATAAGAGTGGCTTCTTTGTGCAGACGTTTCCTGTTTTAAAACATAATTTTATTTTTGGGTGGACGGAAGTACGGCCTTTCAAAGTGCTTCAACATGCATCCACGCTCGTTGGAGCGGGCATCATCGTTTGGGTTATCTACCGGTTGCCCCACCACCAGGCACCTGTCCGAAAGAAGAGTGTTTTGTACTGGCCCGCTGTTTTGGGATTGACGACCCTTATAGTGACTGCGAGACTTCTGAATGGACTGGCCATTGAGGAACACGGGAACGTTATCGTAACCGGCATTACTGCGGGGCTGCTTTCCCTCATTATAACGCCTTTTTTATTGAGGATGCAGAAAGCCTTGTAACACGCAACAGCCGGAGGCGTTGATTTCCCACGAAAAAGCATTTTCTCCGACCAAAATGCACGCTTCCAAAATTGTGTTCTCCCAAGCGGCAGTCATTCCTTCCCACAAGCGTCGTCGCTGGCTTCGGCGGATAGGCCGGAGTTTGCTAATGTTGTTTCTGCTGCTCAATACTGTAGCCGCTTTTCATGCGTGGAAGTTCACGCATTTTGCACCGCCAGGAAGTCCGCGTCCGCCCGCACCGGAGGCGATTTCTTTTTCCCAAAAAATCAAAGTGCTGTTCACAGGCGTTAGTCCGGTAAAGCCGGTGTCGCACGTTATGCCTTCCTGCGCGTATGAAAACGTGACGCTCCCGGACGGCACAACCGGCTGGTGGATGCCGGTGGCAGAAGCTAAGGGAACAGTGGTTTTGAGCCACGGCTACGGCGGCGAAAAATCTTCTATGCTCGGCAGCGCGATGGCCTTCCGGGAATGGGGCTACAACGCCTTTGCGATAGACCTTTCCGGCGCGGGTGCATCGGGCAGCCTGACGACAACAATTGGTTACAAAGAAGCCACGCAGATAGCCGAAGCAGCGGCTTACGCGCGGGGCCGGCAAGGCGGCAGGTTGTTTCTTTTTGGATGCTCTATGGGCGCGGCGGCCACGATGCGGGCGGTGGCGAATTTGGGCGTAAAGGCCGATGGCCTTGTATTGGAGTGTCCGTTTGGAACGATGTATGAAACGGTTTGCGGGCGTTTCCGGTTAATAAATATCCCGGAGATACCTATGGCTGCCCTGCTCACTTTCTGGGGCGGCGCGCTCAATGGCTTCAATGCTTTTAGCCACAACCCGGCAGATTACGCGCAGAAAATTTCCTGTCCGGTGCTTCTGATTCACGGCGCGAAAGATCACTTGGTGAGCAAGGCTGAAATACAGCATATCTACCAAAATCTACGTGGCCCAAAGGCGCTTCTGGAATGTCCCGAAACAGGTCATGTTGGTTTTCTAAGCACTTGCACAGAAGCGTGGAAAACTGCAATGAGAAATTTTATAGCGCAGTACTGATGAGGCACAGGAAGAAAGATTTCCCCTATTTTTGACTCCCCCAAACACTTGTCTCCTGCGCACCGAAGCTTTTAGAAAATGATTTCTTCTGCTGTTTGCTACGGCGCTGATAATGGCGGCCTGCTATTGGCTTGTTATCTTGTTTGGCGGTTCGTCTGCTACGGCGTGGCGCATAAGTGTTGTTACAGGAAGCTCCGGCTTGGGAGCGGAATTGTTTTCCTCTTTCCTTAAAAAGAAAGGCTTTTGGAAAACGAAAGACACAGCGTCTTCTTAAAAGCTTACCGCCGCTATACAGAAGATACGCTTTTCAGGAGACGCGATTTATCGCGTCTCTACGGCATAATCAATCCTTTCTCTGGTCGCTTTCCACCACGCCATCGCGGATGCGGACGATACGGCGCGTGCGCTCGGCAATGTCTTCTTCGTGGGTGACGAGGACAACCGTATTTCCGCCCGCATGGATGGCGCTGAATAGCTCCATGATTTCAATGCTCGTTTTAGTGTCCAAGTTTCCGGTTGGCTCGTCGGCGAGGATAAGGGCCGGATTGTTGATAAGCGCGCGGGCGATGGCTACGCGCTGGCTTTGTCCGCCGGAAAGCTCGTTGGGCCGGTGGTGCGCGCGTTCCGCCAATCCTACTTTGAAAAGTCCTTCCCGCGCCCGTGCTTCGCGCTCTTTGGCGTTCACGCCGGCGTAGAGGAGCGGCACGGCCACATTCTCCCAAGCAGAAAGACGCGGCAGCAAATTGAACTGCTGAAACACAAACCCGATTTCGCGGTTGCGGATAGCAGCCAGTTCATCGTCCACCAGTGTTTTTACGGGTTGTCCGTTGAGGATGTAGGTTCCGGCTTCGGGCGTGTCGAGGCAGCCGATGATGTTCATCAGCGTGCTTTTTCCGGAGCCGGAAGGCCCCATGAGCGCCACATATTCCCCCCGCTCAATCGTGAGGTCAATGCCCTTTAGCACTTGCAGCGTCTGGCTGCCCATGACGTAGGATTTTTCAATGCCGGAGAGGGAGATGACGGAAGACAGCATAGCTTTCAAAGGGAGAATAACAAAAGCAAAGGTTGGAAAAATAAAAGCGCCAAACGCACGGCAGAAATTTCTTTAAAAAGCAGCATAATGCTTTTCGGTCGATAGCATTAAATAAAAAAACCACCTTAAAAAAGGTGGTTTTTACTTTCTGAGAGAAGAAAGATTAGAAGAGAGAATTAGTTGGTCTTTTTCTCGGTAGACTTGGTCTCTTTAGTAGTAGAGTGATGAGCAGCACCTGTGTGACCTTCTTCTGTGTGCATAGAAGTGGTTGTAGTAGCAGAGCCGGCAGGAGTCATCGTGCTCATGCTGTCTGTATTTGTAGCAGCAGGAGCAGCCATAACTGTGTCTGTTACGACAGTTGTTGCTTCAGGAGCCATCACTGTAGAATCTGTAGTTACAGTTGTGCTTTCCTCTGTTTTGTTGCCGGAGCAAGAAGTTGCGAAAACGCCGAGAGCCAGAGCGAGGATGCTGAATTTTACCAGTTTCATGGTTTGTTTTTTTTGAGAAAAAAGATTGGAATTGCTGTTTATCTCCAAAGGGGAAAAAGGTAACCTCGCTAAAATAAAAACTTTTATTCTTAATTTGTTTTGCATCGCCGGTACAATTCTTTTTCTTTTGGAAAAGCTTTTCTCCCTGCCTCTTTCCACATGCCACTTTCTGAAACACTCGCCCACCTGTTTCTGATTCCGTTAGCCATCGCCTGCGTGGCATGGACGGTTACACACGAAGAGATTTTCCGGGAGCCACGCGAATGGTGTGCCGATAAATCCAAAGTATGCAAATGGCTACTGCAACGCAAGTTCTTCTATCTTTTCACCTGCGAATACTGCTTTAGCCACTATGTAACGGCAATCTTCTTGTTTATAACCCGATACCAACTGTTTTACCCTGGTTGGCGTGGCTATGTGTTGGCAGGCTTTTCCTGGATATGGATTGCCAATACATACATGTCTTTATTTGGCTTATTGCGCCAAGGATTGAAGCTGGAACGTATTGAAGCAGAGATAAAAAATATAGAGTATAAAGAAATTAAGGAGGAAATAAAAACTTAAACGCTCTTGAAAGCGCCCCAAAAATTTTACACGACCTGTAAGAATTATCCCCGTATGAACTTCTTACTTTTGAAAGACGTTTAAGAGATACAATGCCAACACGACTCCTCCTCTATAAAGCTGTTTTTCTGCTGGGCCTTTTTGGGTGGAATGTGCCTTCCTGCTTTGCACAAATCACACCGACTATTACCGCAAGCGGCCCAACCGCTATTTGCAACGGGGACTCGGTTGTGCTTACCGCCGCGCCGCAAGCGGCCTCTTATAGCTATCTGTGGCTGCGCGGAACTTCCGTTATCATTGGTGCCAACGGCCCGGCCTTTATCGCCAAAACAGCCGGCACCTATAAAGTCATCATCAATTCCCCCCGGACGCTCCGATACTTTGGCAATGGGTACTGTAGTGACTGTAAAGCCTTTTGTACCCACTGTTACACCTGCCGGGCCTACTAATTTCTGCCCCGGAACAGACAGCATTACACTTAGTGGCCCGGCCAGCGGTTATACCTATCAGTGGCTGCTGAACAATGCTCCAATTACAGGCGCTACGTCGGCCAGTTACGTCATTAAAAATCCGGGCATTTACAGCGTGCTGCTTACCAATACGGCCAACAGTTGCAGCGACACTTCCACGCCCCGGAATGTGCAGGTTTTTTCCACGCCGCCTACGGTAAGTCTTTCGCCCGCCGGGAGTGCCACTATTTGTTCCAACGATTCGCTTCTGCTGCAAGCGGTTTCGGCTACAGGTGTCCTGCAGGGACAGTGGTTTCTCAACAACACGATTATTCCCGGTGCTACAGCCGGACGCTACGGTGCCCGCACTTTCTCCGGCGAATACCGCGTGCGGATTCTGGACAACAACGGCTGTCAAAGCGATACGAGCGCGCCGGTAACCGTCCTGGTTAATCCCTCCCCCACGGCCAATATTGCGTACGCTGGCGGACTCAGTTTTTGTCAGGGAAGCTCTCTTGTGCTGAACACGCAGACCGAAGCGGGAAATGCCATTCAGTGGAGCATCAACGGCTTGCTAAACCCGCAGGACAACGCGCCGATTAAAACCGTCTCTACGTCTGGTACGTTCCGCATCAAAACCAGCAACTCCTACGGCTGCTCGACCCTTTCTGCACCGGTTACGGTTACCGTGTTCCCTTCGCCGCAACCCGTTATTACCCGTACCGGACTCACGTTGCGTGTCTCCAATAGTCAGCAATTCAACTACCAATGGTATAAGGACGGCATACCCATCCCGAATGAACTTTATCGCTCTTATACAGTTACGGCAATTGGCTCCTACTACGTGCTGGTAACCGATGCCAATGGCTGTGTAGGAAACAGCGCGACGGAATTTTTCAACACTACTGGCGTAAACGATGTGTCGGCAGACGAGATAAAGCTCTATCCCAATCCGGCAACAACGGTGCTCAAAATTGCTGCGCCTGTGCGGGTGAATGCCTCACTACGCGACCTGGCCGGACGGGAATTGCTGCGTGTGGAAAATGCGCACGAAATAGAACTTTCCGCGTTGAGCGAAGGCGTGTATTTCGTGCAGCTTACGGATGAAAAAGGCGTGTTGTTGAAGGTAGAAAAGATCTTCCGGCGGCGGTAAAAAAGGAATTCTTTTTTGTGCGCTATTACGGCCTTGTTGGCTATCCGCTTCACCACTCTTTCTCGCCTGGTTTTTTTGAAAAGAAATTCCGGGAAGAAGGCATCCAAGATGCTTCCTACACCGCTTTTCCGCTGCCGGAAATAGAGGATTTGCCCGCGTTGATTCTGGAAGAAAATCTCCTTGGACTCAACGTTACGATTCCGCACAAGGAGGCCGCCCTACCCTTTCTTCATCACCTGGATACACACGCCGCAGCCATTGGCGCAGTGAACTGCATTTCCATTTCCTCCGGCGTTCTTACCGGCTACAATACCGATTGGACAGGGTTCCGGGAAAGCTTGTTGGATTGGCTTTTCCCGCTTCCAAAAAGCGCGCTGATCCTCGGCACCGGTGGCGCTTCCAAAGCTGTAGCTTATGCGCTTCAAAGCCTCGGCATTCCGCATCGTTTTGTTTCCCGGATGACTTTGGATAATGCGCTCCGCTATGAGGATTTGACAGCAGAAATCCTGCGCCAATTTCCCTTAATCATCAACACAACACCACTTGGCACCTGGCCCGATGTTTCCTCAAAACCACCTTTAGACTATAATCTCCTTACGAGCGGAAATACGCTTTACGATTTGGTGTACAATCCTGGAATTACGGCGTTTCTGGAAGAAGGAATTCGGAGAGATTGCCGCGTGAAAAACGGCCTTCAGATGCTTTGCATTCAGGCGGAAGAAAGCTTCAAAATCTGGCAGCAGAAACTGTAGCTTCTTTCCCTTTTCTCTACAGATTTGCACCTGTTTTTCTGCCATTCGGTATAAGCTTCGTCTGAGTCGGAATTACTTGCAAAATGCATTCTTCATCCCCGCCACCCATGAATATCCTTCTTATAGAGGACGAGCCTAAAATCGTGGCTTTTATCCGGCAATGTCTGGAAGAGGCCGGCATGAGCGTGACCTGCGCTTACGATGGCCCCACCGGCCTTGCAGCGGCGCTGTCGCAACCTTACAACCTCATCCTGCTTGACGTAATGCTGCCTCATTTGAACGGGCGGGAAGTCGTGCGCACGCTACGTCAGAAAGGTGTTGGAACACCAGTGCTCATGCTCTCCGCATTGGGCGGAGTGGAAGACCGCGTGCAGGGCCTCGACGAAGGCGCGGACGACTATCTGGTGAAGCCTTTTCACACCAAAGAACTGCTGGCCCGCATGGGCGCGCTCACCCGCCGGGGCGGCAACAGCAGCGGACTGCCGCCGCAAAACGAAGTGCTCACTTTCTGCGACGTACAGGTGGATGTATCGGGCAAAACGGTGCGGCGCGACGGCAGGGAAATTCGTCTGACTGCCAAGGAATTTGCGCTGCTGGAGCTGTTCATCAGAAACACAGGCCGTGTTCTTTCCCGCCGCCAAATCGGCGAGCGCGTGTGGGGCGAAGATTTCGATCCCAACAGCAACGTCATTGACGTGTACGTAAACTACCTGCGCAACAAACTGGAGAAAGGTTTTGAAGGAAAAATCCTTCAGACTGTTGTAGGCAGCGGCTATGTGATGAAGCAATGAACACGCCGGTTTATTTCCCGGAAACCGACACGTAATTCTCTATCGGCAGCCGCTTGGCAATGGAACGCGCCAGCGTCATTTCATCGGCGTATTCCAGCTCACCACCAAAAGAAATGCCGCGCGCGATGGTGGTGATTTTCACGTTAAAAGGCGCTACCTGCCGGGCAATGTAATAGACCGTTGTGTCGCCCTCAATCGTAGGTGAAAGCGCCATGATGATTTCCTCCGCGTCAGTGGCCTTCACACGCTCGCGCAAGCTTTCAATCTGCAGTTGTTCCGGCCCGATGCCGTCAATCGGAGACAATATGCCGCCGAGTACGTGGTAGAGTCCGTGGTACTGATTGGTGGATTCAATCGCAATCACATCGCGCAGGGATTCCACCACGCAAATCTGCTCTTTCTGGCGGTTGGGCGAGGAACAAATCCCGCACACCTGCGCGTCGGAAACGTTGTGGCAGATGGTGCAGAAAACCACGTCGTTGCGCATCCGGCTAATCGCGTTTACGAAAGCGTGGACGTCGCCCTTCTCTTGCTTCAGAAGGTGAAGCACAAGGCGCAGCGCCGTTTTTTTACCGATGCCCGGCAGGCGGGAAAAAGCGCCTACGGCATCTTCAAGCAGCTTGGAAGGAAAGTTCAAAAAAAGAAGAGTTTTTTAAAAGGAGATGGAGCCTTTTTGAGGCGCATTAAATAACGCTTTTCGGGGTGTTTTGTTGGAAAAATGCAGGTTTCCGCCTCAATATTTTCCCGGAAATTTCTGAAAGAAAACATCGTCCACCGGCAGCTCAAAGCCCGAAAGCACACGGCTTTTCAAAACGTCACCTTCTATCAAAGGGCGGCGCGAAACAAACAAATTCTCTTCCAGAAAATAGACATGGCACACCTTCCGTTCCGGGTCAATAATCCAGTATTCCCGCACGCCGCTTTCCTCATACACTTCGTACTTCAGCTTCATTTCTTTTTTGGAATTTCCGGGAGAGAGAACCTCCACAATCAGATCCGGCGCGCCCATGCAGGTACCCCGGTCACTTATCTTATCCGGGTCGCAAATCACGCAAATGTCGGGCTGCAAAATGGTGGTGATGTCCTCGTCTTTTTTGCTTTTTCGCGGGAAGCACACATCAAACGGCGCTATCATCACCTGACACGGATGTTGTAGCAAGAAGTTGCGCATGGGGCCGTAAATGTTTCCCGAAAGCTCCTGATGTCCGTACCTCGGCGCAGGACTCATTTTGAAGATTTTGCCGCGTATCAGTTCCACGCGCTCCTCAATCGTCCAGCGCAGATAATCGGCGTAAGTGTAGAGGCCGGAATAGTTGAAGTCCGGCTCGTTCAGCGTGACTGGTTGCGTTTCCATGAAGGCTAATTTAAAGCAGAAAATCGGAACGGCCCACCTCGCTAACAGGGCGCGAAATTAGTTAAAAGGTTTTAAAGAAAAATTTGACTGTTTGCGTTTTTTTTTTTTTCATTTAGCGGCCAGAAGGAGAAGCCGTTTATCAGGGCCCGATACACTTTTTTCTTTCTGCGGATTTTGCCGAACACCGCTCTCCCAAAGTAGGCATCACCAAACAGAACAAGTTTTCAAAACCATGAAAAAACTTCGCTTCTCCGTCGGGGCTATCGCCATTCTTATCCTTGGCTTTTATGCCTGTAAAAAAGAATCTGCAAGCCAATCTACAGCTCCCAACAAAGTCCCTTCTAAAGGTGCATTGGCGCGAAACACTGCAGGTAACCCATTGGATTACCTTGGCGCTATCCATAATCAGTATCTGGATGCTGTAGGCGGGCAACCAGATTTCCGTAGCATGTCCTCACAGGACAGGTATGATCTATGGGTGAACTTCAACAGTACTGCTCTGCCGGGAGTAAGTATGAGCTATGAAGAATTCACGGAGATAGGACAAGAGGCTTTCGCGCCCGTTCCTGCGTCTTTCTCCGTATTAGAGAGCCTTAGCCAGCAAGGTGTGCCTTCGGATGCCATACAAGACCTTCAAGCATTGTTCAATACAGTCGGCTTTAGGGCAGACATGACCGCAGGCGGCATCCTAACTATTTCAGAAGCCGTTGCCACTACAGAAAACTGGGAGGATAGCGTAATGGCGAAATACGGTATGCCGCCTGCCGACGCAAGTAAAGAGATTTCTCTTAATACCGATGCCGGAAAAGCGGCTTGGCTCTTGGGCACTGCTGCTATTTTGAAAAGCAGCTATGCTTATTGGATGGCGGTGGAAGCCAATCCTCAAAGCCCTTGGTATGTAGCGATGCCTCCTAATGGCGGAAACACTTGGGGAGAGCCTGCTATGCGGCCCCTGCGCGAGATTTGGGCGGATATCAAGGGCTGGTGTAGACAAGTAAAAGTTGATGCAAGCCTGGGACTTTCTGTGGACCTTGGGCGGGCGGCGGCATCGGCTGAGCTTGCTTCTAATGACGCTGCAATGTGATCATAGGAGTATGAAATCATCAACTTACAAACAGTGTATCCAGTATAAGAAATTTTTCTTTTTCTTGTACTGGATACTGTTTTTTTTATGCCAAAGTTCAGCCGTTATTTCTCAAGATACTCTTTCTTTAAAAGAAGTAGTAACGACAGCTCAAAAAGTAAATATATCCCGGATAGTAGATTCTATTAAAAATGGCTTATTCGATAAATACACTATTCCCTCTTGTGCAAGGATAAAAAGCACGGTGAGTCTAGTAGGATTGGATACTACGTACTACTTATTATCCGACTCATTTTATATGAACTATTTTACAACTTACAAAGGTTGGAAATATGAAGGGTACGTCTTCTCTTACCCAATAGGCAAAAGACCTATTCCCCAAATCGACAACACCGAAAAGAAACAGAGAATGCGTGGTGTGAGCGTGTTTTATTCTATTCTTGAAAATCCAACAAAAAGCATTTTGACCTATTTAGATAGATACAGAGACCAAGAAGGTTATTTCTTTTATGAACAAGATACTTCCGGTGGACATATAAATTTATTATGGTTTACGGATAGAAAAATAATATGGAACAAACAAAATGAGGGCATAAAAGAAGATAGAGATACCCCAACTGTAGTTGTTGATTTCTATTATCTAATTATAAACAGACAAAATTGGACTCCCATGTTTGTCCAAAACGGCGCTATTGAAATATCCACAGCGCAATATGAAAACTCCAAAAACTCCTTTGCCACATCAATGCATACATTAGACTCGGCTTTAAAAGAAAAATCCGTGAACCAATTAATTATCACTTCTCGTTTTGAATTAAACAGCAATGGGCATGCGCAATTAAAATCATATGAAGTAAGTGATAATTTCTCTCCTATTAGCTTTGGCTCTAAACTACTAGGACGTGTCCCTAATCCAGAGCATTCGACATGGCGCTTAAAAATAGAAGACTTTCATGAGATGGATTCACCCCAGATTGATTTGCATAATATAATTTTTGATTATTATCATTCGAAGTTAAAATAAATTCTTAAAATTAAGAATTTATTTTAACTTCTTGTTTTCCTTGTGCCGCGTCGCGTCCCGTTGGGTCTTCTTTTGGATATTCTTCTCCAACGCTTCCGTCAGGTTCACGCCCGTTTGATTGGCCAGCGCAAGCAACACCCACAGCACGTCGGCCATCTCGTCGGCAATCTCCTTTCCCTCGTCAGAAGGCTTGCTGCTTTGCTCGCCGTAGCGGCGCACCACCAGCCGCGAAAGCTCGCCCACTTCTTCCATCAAAATCCCTAAGTTGGTCAGCTCGCCAAAATAGCGCACGCCAATCGTGCGTATCCAATTATCCACCTCGGTTTGGGCTTGTTCTAAAGTCATGTTTCACGGGGTCATGAACTCATGAAGCATGAATTCATGAAACATCGTTTTTACCGTTGGTCAAAATCCACCGCTACAAACGGCGTGCGGGGATGGCTCTGGCAGGTCAGCACAAAGCCCTTCGCAATCTCGTCTTTCTCCAGGCCGTAGGAAAATTCCATTTCCACTTCGCCTTCCGTCAGGCGCGCGCGACACGTCGCGCACACGCCGCCTTTGCAGGCATACGGCAAATCCGCGCCCGCCCGCAACGCCGCGTCCAGAATGTTATCGCCGCCATACGCGAGGTTTAATTCCGTTGTCAGTCCGTCAATCGTGATGCGCACCCGACTTTGAGCCGCAGCCGCTTCTTGCGAAAGCACAACGGGTTTCTCCTTGCGGAAAGCAGTGGCCGCGCCTGTGGCGGTGAACAGTTCAAAGTGAATGCGGTCATCAGAAAGTCCAGCGGTTTGCAACGCCTCGCGCGCGGATAAAATCATCTCTTCCGGCCCGCAGATAAACGCTTCGTCCAGCGTTTTGGGATTCACCAGTGTGCGGAGAAAAGACGTTACTTTCTCCCCGTTTATCCGGCCATGAAAAAGCGGTACGTCCATGGCCTCGCGACTCAAAACATGGTAAATGCGCAGCCGCTGCATAAAAGTATTTTTCAGTCCTTCCAGCGCCTCGCGAAACAGAATGCCGCCGCGATTCCGGTTGCCGTAAATCAAGGTGAAAGAACTGCCCGGTTCCGTGTTCAAAACCTCTGTAATCAGGGACAGAACCGGCGTAATGCCCGAACCTGCCGCAATGGCGAGGTACTGTTTGTGCGCCTTCTGCGGGTGCCGAACCGTGAAGCGGCCATCGGGCGGCATCACTTCAATCGTGTCGCCTTCTTTAAGGTGAACATTCGCCCACGAAGAGAATTTCCCATCGGCCACTTGCTTAATGGCCACGCGCAATTCGCCGTTTGTGGGCGCGGAGCAAATGGAGTAGGAACGGCGCACTTCTTCACCGTCGATGTGGGCGCGGAGCGTGAGGTATTGCCCGGCCTTAAAGCGAAATGCCTCTGCCGCTTCGGGCGGAATGCCAAACACCACCGATACACAATCGGAAAGTTCTCGGCGCACTTGCAGCACCGGAAGCGGATAAAAGCGGGTCATTCGTTGTCTTTAAAAAGTCGGGCGAAATTACGGGTGCCTGCGTGGTTGTTTCTGTAAGGGCTACCCTTGTGTTCGCCCTTGAAAATCCCGTGACATTGTCTTTTGCTTCGTTCCACAATTGGGCGACCACGCAGGGTCGCCCCTACCTTCGCCCCTATGAAAAAAAGCGTTTTCGCGCTCTTGGGAATCCTTCTTTTAGCACACACCGCGCAAGCGCAGGGCGGCGCTTTTGTGTTTGAAATGCAGATGCTGAAAAGAGACATCAACTACCTCGCTTCCGACGCATTGGAAGGCCGCCGGACGGGCACCAAAGGCGAAGAATTGGCGCGGCAGTATCTGGAGAAACGCTACGCGCAAATGGACATTCCGGCGTGGAAAAAAAGCTACACGCAGCCGTTTACGTTTGTAGTGGGAAAAGAAGTTTCGGGCGGGAATTTCCTTTCCATTAACGGCAAAAAACTGACGGATACAAGCCGGTATTTTCCGTTGCCGTGGTCGGGAAACGGCGAAGCCGGAAGCTATGAAGTGTTACCGCTTTTCAAGGATACAGCGGACATTTCCAATCCGCATTTTGAGTGGGCAAAAGCGGCCTACGAGCGCGCGCAGGAAGCTGCGAAAAAAAGCGTGAAAGGCATTGTTTTTACAGCACCCGAAAGCGCGAAAGAAACCGTGCATTTCAATCCTAAATCAGAACTGGAATCTCTTCAAATTCCCGTGGCCGTTTACTTCACCGAAAGTGAATTTCTGCCCACCAAAACAGACCGGCTTCTCGTAGAATTAAAGAAGAAAGAAGCGCCCGCTGCAAACTTCGCCGCGTACCTGAATCACGGCGCGAAATACACGATTATCATCGGCGCCCACTATGACCATCTGGGCTACGGCGAAGACGGAAACAGCCTTCTGGCCAACGCCGAAAAACTCCACCAAATCCACAACGGTGCCGATGACAATGCGTCGGGCACGGCGGGCTTGATGATGCTGGCGCAGCGCATCCGCAACGAGGGCAAGAAGAACTATAACTACCTCTTCCTGCACTTCAGCGGCGAAGAACTGGGCCTGCTTGGTTCCAAAGCTTTCGTGAAACAATACGGCCTGGACAGCACCAACACAGCGGCGATGATCAATCTGGACATGATTGGAAGGCTCTCTGACAGCACCCGCGCGCTGCAAATTGGGGGCGTAGGGACGTCGCCGGCGTGGGCTTCTTTGTTGCCAAAAACGGGTTACAAAATCGCGTTGGATTCTTCCGGCATCGGGCCGAGCGATCACACTTCTTTTTACACGGCGGGCATCCCGGTTTTGTTCTTTTTCACCGGCGCACACAGCGACTACCACAAGCCCACGGACGACGCGGATAAAATCAATTACCCCGGCATCCACGACATCATCGCCACGCTGGACACGATGCTGCAGAAGATGGATAAAGAGCCGAAGCCGCGCTTCACCGCCACAAAGCAATCGGCAGCCGGACGGGTACGTTTTAAAGTCACACTCGGCATCCTGCCCGACTATTCTTTTGGCGAAAGTGGCGTAAAGGTAGACGGCGTGACCGAAGACCGTCCGGCGGCGAATGCGGGCGTGAAAGCAGGCGACATCATCATCCAACTCGGCGACCAGAAAATCGGCGGAATGCAGAGTTATATGGAAGCCCTCAGCGGCCTGAAAGCCGGGCAAACCGTACCGCTCGTGGTGCTGCGCGGCGGTACGCCTGTCATGCTCTCGGCGACGTTTTAACGATTTTGCGCCTTCCATTTTCCCGGTGGTTCCCGCATCTTTGCGCCCCAATGCTTTTTCGTAATCTCTCCCTGCGTGCTTCGCTGCTTTTGTTGGCGATGAGTTTTCTTTCCCTTCAAGGCTTTTCCCAAACCCCGGAAACGCCCGCGCAGCAAACCGCTAAAAAGCCAAGCCGCGATTTTGTGATGATGCAATTCACCTACGACGGCTGGGCCAACAAACCCGACAGCGTGAAAGTGGGCGGCTTCAGCCGGGGCTTCAACATGTACCTGTGCTACGATTTCCCAATTAAAACCTCGCATTTCTCCTTTGCCACCGGCATTGGCATTGGCACGTCGAGCATGTTTTTTCAGGACGGGCAGCAACTGGTGCTGACGGATAGTGGACAGAAGGCCGCGCACTTCGTTCCACAGCGCGAGAAATATAGTAAATTCAAGCTGATGACCGCGTATATGGAAGCGCCTTTTGAGCTGCGCTTCTTTGCCAACAAAGAGAATCGGAACCGGGGGTTTAAAATGGCCATCGGTGCGCGTGTGGGATACCTACTCGCCGCCCATACCAAAGGCAACCGCACGGAAAACGGCGCGAATCTGACGGAGAAAGTGCAGTCCAAAGAGTTTTTGAACAAATGGCGTTTCGGGGCGACGGCGCGAATCGGCTACGGCAATTTCTCGCTGTTCGGGGCGTATAGCTTCAACAATGTTTTCCAGGACGGCCTCGGCCCGGCGGTAGTTCCGTATTCCATCGGGATTTGCCTGACGGGATTATAGAAGATGTCCGACTTGGAAAGAAGATGCCCAAATTGGGCGTCCCTACCAAAATACTTAAACCTCGTAGCTATCTCCCTCTGCCGTAGCGGTTACGTTGGAGAAGACTTCTGCCGCCTCTTCTGCAAAGGGCGAAACATCCGGGTAGCGGGAAGAGTAATGACCCAAGAGCAGCTTTTTCACACCTGCTTTTTGCGCCAGCGCCGCCGCCTGTTTTGCGGTGCTGTGATAGCGGAGAATGGCTTTTTCCACGTCTTCTTCTAAATAAGTGCTTTCGTGGTAGAGGATATCCACGCCGCGAATGCTTTCCAAAAAAGAATCCGTGTAGCGCGTGTCGGCGCAGTAGGCATAGGTGTGTGGCGCGGGGCCGTCTTCCGTCAGCGACAGCGCGGGAATCACTGTTCCGTCTTCGTGCACGAAATCTTCTCCGGCTTTCAAATGGCTGTAAAAAGAAACCGGCACACCTGCCTCCACCGCTTTCTCCACCAATAATTTCCGGCCTTTGGATTTTTCGTTTACGCGGAAACCATAGCACGCAATGCGATGCTCTACCGGAAACGCGTGAACCGAAAATTCCGCGTTGTCCACCAGCTTTTCGCCTTCGGGCGCAATGGCCGTGAACTTCACTTCGTAGCCGTAAGGGTGGCCGCCAGCCATTTCTTTCAGAAAAAGCAGGAATTCCCCCAAAGCCGCCGGGCCAAACACATAAATCGGCGCGGTGCGACCCAGCAAACTCATGGAGTTGAGCAGGCCCGGCAAGCCGAGATAGTGATCGCCGTGCAGGTGGGAGATAAAGATGTGGGACAGCTTGCGCCACTTTATTCCGAAGCGCGCCATTTGCATTTGCGTGCCTTCGCCACAATCCAGCATCAGGTCGCTCGTGGTGAGGCTGAGGAACTGCGAAGTGGGGTGGCGGTCGTAGGCCGGCAGGGCGGAATTGTTTCCCAGAATGGTGAGCTTCACGATTCGTCTTCGTTGAAAAGGTCGCGCTCCAGAAGCTCCATGTTCACCATGTCTATCGCTTCTTGCAGCGTGGGCGTAATGTTGAGGATGTGGTGTAAATCTTCGCGCTTTATCTGCTGGAGCAGGGCGGGGCCAATGCCGGTGAAGATAAGCGAGCCGGACGCGGTGTACACGTCTTCGTGCAGCAGGGCGAATTTCTCAAAAACGCTTTCCGCGTCCGTAGCTTCGGCATCGGGCAGGCCGGAAAAATCCACGATAAAGCGCGGCGCTTCGGCGGTGTATTGTTGCGCACGGCATTGCTGAAAAAGCCCGTCCGCCATAGTGGCACTTAAAGCTTCGCCTTCTGGCAAAATGCGGGTGTAAGAGGCGTTGGTATCAATTTTGAACTTCATGAGGAGCAAAAGAAATCTTTTAGATAAAGAGCAGCATCCTTTTTTTCTTAAAAATCCCGCCGCACAAAAGCGCCCGTGGGTCTTACCGAAAACTTAAATGTCCGCTTTCTGTTTTAAAGAAAAGTGCTTTTCTCTAAAAAACAAAGAACTTCCGATAATGGACTCTAATTTCTCACCGAAAGTAAAGGAAATCATTTCCTACAGCCGCGAAGAAGCCCTGCGACTGGGGAACGATTTTATAGGAACCGAACACCTCTTGCTGGGCCTCTTGCGCGATGGCGAAGGCGTGGCCATCCGCCTGTTGCAAACCATGGAGATTGACCTCTTCGGGCTGCGGCAGGAACTGGAAACGGCCATCAAAGACAAAGCCGGAAAACCACAGGCTAACGTCAATTCTCTTCCCCTCACAAGACAAGCCGAGCGCGTGATCCGCATCACGGTTCTGGAAGCGAAAGCCCTCAAAAGCCCGACGGTAGAGACCGAGCATCTGATGCTTTCCATCCTTAAAAACAAAGAAAACGTGGCGACGCAAATCCTCGCCCAATACCAGGTGGACTACGAACGCTTCCGCAGTGAACTCGCCATTCTGCAAGGCGACCTTCCTTCTTCCGACTACGGCAACGACCCCGGCGAAGAATATGACGATGATGACGAGCGCCGCTCTTCTTCCCAACAACGCAAACAGCAAGCCGGAAATGCGAAAAGCAAAACGCCGGTACTGGACAATTTTGGCCGCGACATCACCAAAATGGCGGAGCAGGGAACGCTGGATCCCATCGTGGGCCGCGAAGAAGAAATTGAGCGCGTGAGCCAAATCCTTTCCCGCCGCAAAAAGAACAACCCGATTCTGATTGGCGAGCCGGGCGTGGGTAAAACAGCGATTGTGGAAGGCTTGGCGCTACGCATTGTGCAACGCAAAGTGAGCCGTGTGTTGTTTGACAAGCGCGTGATTTCCTTGGACCTTGCGGCGCTGGTGGCAGGTACAAAATACCGCGGACAGTTTGAGGAGCGCATGAAAGCCATCATGGGCGAGCTGGAAAAGAACCGCGACGTAATTCTGTTCATCGACGAGATTCACACCATCGTGGGCGCGGGCGGCGCAAGCGGTTCGCTGGATGCAAGCAACATCTTTAAGCCGGCTCTGGCACGTGGCGAATTGCAATGCATCGGCGCGAGTACGCTGGACGAATACCGGATGCACATTGAGAAAGACGGCGCGCTTGACCGCCGTTTTCAAAAGGTTTTGATTGAGCAGCCGAGCGTGGACGAGGCGATTATTATCCTCAACAACATCCGGCCCAAGTACGAGGAGTTCCACAACGTAGCCTACGACGAAGCGGCGATTGATGCCTGCGTGAAGCTCAGCGATCGCTACATGACGGACCGCCTCCTGCCCGACAAAGCGATTGACGTGATGGACGAAGTGGGCGCGCGGATGCACATCAAAAACATCAACGTGCCGCAGGCGGTGCTGGATTTGGAGAAGAAGATTGAGGAAATCAAAGGCGAGAAAAACCGCGTGGTGAAAAGCCAGCGTTTTGAAGAAGCCGCTGCGCTGCGCGACAAGGAAGTGCGCGTAGGCAAGGAACTGGAAAAAGCCAAAGCCGACTGGGAGGAAGAAAGCAAAAGCAAGCGTTATCCCATCCGCGAGGAAGACGTGGCCGAGGTGGTGAGCATGATGACCGGCATTCCGGTAACGCGCATGGTGGAAGCCGAGCAGCAAAAGCTGCGCCGTATGGGCGACGATATGAGAGGCTCGGTGGTGGGTCAGGACGACGCCATCAACAAGGTGGTGAAGTCTATTCAGCGCAACCGCGTGGGCCTCAAAGACCCGAAAAAACCAATTGGCTCCTTCATTTTCCTCGGCCCGACGGGCGTGGGCAAAACCGAACTGGCGCGCACGCTGTCCCGCTACCTGTTTGACTCTGAAGACTCGCTGATTCGTATTGACATGACCGAGTACATGGAGAAGTTCTCCGTGAGCCGGTTGATTGGTGCGCCTCCGGGATATGTGGGCTATGAAGAAGGCGGCCAACTGACCGAAAAAGTGCGCCGCAAGCCGTACTCCGTTATCCTGCTGGACGAGATTGAGAAGGCCCACCCGGACATCTTCAACATCCTGTTGCAGGTGCTGGACGACGGCCAACTGACCGACGGGCTGGGCCGCAAGGTGGACTTCAAGAACACCATCATTGTGATGACGAGCAACATCGGTGCGCGGCAGTTGAAGGACTTTGGGGAGGGCGTAGGCTTTACCACGAGTGCCAAAACAGCGGCTTCGGAAGACGTGAGCCGGGGCGTGATTGAGAAGGCCCTGAAACGCACTTTCGCGCCGGAATTCCTCAACCGGATTGACGATGTAATCATCTTCAATTCCCTGACACAGGAAAACATCAACGTCATCATTGACATCGTGATGCGCGACGTGCTGAAACGCCTCACCACGCTGGGCTTCAACCTGACGATTGATGAGTCGGCCCGCGCGTTCCTTGCCGACAAAGGCTACGATGTGCAATTTGGTGCGCGCCCGCTCCACCGCGCCATCCAGAAATATCTGGAAGACCCGCTGGCCGAAGAAATCCTGTCGCAAACCGTGAAGGAAGGCAGCGTGGTAACGGCCCGCTACGACAAGGAAACAGAGAAGATGGTGTTTGACATTGCGCCTGCGGAAGTGAAGGAAATTGAGGAGAAAGGCGAGGAGAAGGAAGAAGAGAAGTAAGAAGCTTTTTGCGGAAGAAAAATCCCCTGTTGTTGAAGAACGACGGGGGATTTTTTGTGGGGGAATGGTGTATGTTTATTCTTGAGAACAATATAGGGTACACTATTTCTACCTATCCAATTTCCACTGATCTAAAACAATAGTTTTTGTAGCCAATACTTTAAAAAGCGTCGTAGAATTATTAAACAGAAAATCTGCGAACTCTTGCTCACCTCCGCAAACACCGTAGAACATGCTTATAATATAGTTTTTGTATGGGACGAAATACGCAAGCCCATGTCCATGAATTTTACCTGTAGGTGGGTCTCTTTCTATAAGAACCTCTATTTCCCCTGTTTTTATACCGTCAATTTTTACGGTTCTGTTGCTTACATACTTGCCCATTGACGCAGCAACATCCCTTATTGCTTTGGGGGTATGAAAGAAATCTATTTCCTTTTGCGAAAAGGGGGTTGGATTCTTAATGATACTTACAACTATAAAATATGCAGCACGACCCATGTTGTACTCAAACGTCTTTAATACACCCGGTCTTTCTCCATCTTTCGCGTTCCACACGCACGGAAATCTAAATTTTATGTCCAACCCTTTCGCGACACCATTTGTGTCAGGAATGAAATCGCACAAGTTTTCCTGGAATGCCTTCACTTCATCCAATTCCTCATTATCCTGCCCAAAAGCGAAGAAAGGAGCGAGCAACAGAAGGACTAAATAAGCGTACTTGAGCATTGATCTTTATTGTTTTGGGTGCGAATGTACTTTCATAATAGCCGTGCGAGGCCTGTTTCTTCTTATCCCCTACAAAAAATGGGTCCTTCCGACGAAGGAGGAATCTCACAGCCGCCGAGAACGGAAAATGCGAGATTTCCCCTGCTCAGCGTAGCGGTCTCGCGGCTCGGTTAAGGGCTCCCGCCTTCGTCGTAAAGAAACTCCATGAATGAATAGCTGTTTTCCGCCGTAGGCAACGCGCTCCCCCACAGCTTTCTCCCTTTGGCTGGAAAGACGGGCATTGATAGGGCGAAACGCCTTACAAACCAAAGCGCAACACCTTTTAGGCCCCGTGTGCACGCTTCCCGCACCGTGCTAAGGGTTTCCGCACGGTGCAGAATCTTCCCGCACCGTGCGGAAACCCTTAGCACGGTGGAAAATCTTTCTGCACCGTGCGGAGGTGTTTAGCACCGTGGAAAATCTTTCCGCACCGTGCAGATGCGCTCCGCACGGTGCAGACGCACTCCGCACCGTGCAGAATCTTGTAGCACCGTGCGGAAATGCTTCGCGCCAGTATAAAAGGAATGTTCCCGCTCGGCGAAGGCTCCCGCTTTCGTCATAAAGAAATCCTCTGAATAAAGAGCTGTTTTACGCCGTAGGCAACTATCTCCTACCAGATTCCTGCTGCGTTGGGAAGACAAGCTTTTGTGGGACGGGGAATTTGGGAGAACGCTGTTCACGCTGTTCGCTACTTTTGTTTCCAGCCAAGCCAATTGTTTAAGCCATGATTAAGACCGTAAAAATATCCAACTTCAAGTCGGTGCAGGATTTGGAAATAGAACTTGGACGGCTGAATGTTTTCATTGGGGAAAATGGCTGTGGGAAGACGAGTATTTTGGAAGGAATTGCGATGGGGAGCGCGGCAGCACAGGACAAGTTGGATAATGAATTTTTAGTGAGCAGGGGAATAAGGGTGTCCGATTCCGCCTTAATGAAGTCTGCGTTTTCATCTGCTCAATATTACAAAGAAATATTTGTTGAATTTTCTTCTGACGAGCCTTTCAAAGCATATTTTCATATTGACAAAACTGCGGGTTTACAAGAAGAATGGAAATACACCTCAAATTTTAGTGGTGAAGAGGCAGTTAGGTCACTCCTAAATATAAAAGACCCTACTTTTTCTAAACAGCTTTCAGACCAAATTGTCAAAGGTGTTCTCGATAGTGGTGCTGTGAACATAGAAAAAAACATATACAATGAAGTGGCGGTGCAAATGGTGTTAGACTCGGTATTTAAAAAGGCATTAGAGGATGCGACTGCTAGCGATCCGAGTAAATTGTCAAAAATATTTTTTGAAAAATCTATTAGCTCCTTTCTTCTTTTTGCTCCTGAAAACTACTTTCTCCGTCGTTTTGAAGAAGAGGGCCAGATTAGCCCGCTTGGTATTCGCGGCGAAGGACTTTTCCGCCACCTTGTAGAACTTTCCAAAGAAGCCCCAGAAACTTTCAAAGCCATCGCCGATAACCTTTCCCTTATAGATTGGTACGGCGGCTTTGCCATTCCCAACGACCTGCAATTCACCGAGCGGCGCATCGCTATTACCGACCGTTTTATTGCGGATACGATTAAGGATTTTGATCAGCGCAGCGCCAACGAAGGATTTCTGTATTTGCTGTTCTACTTCACGCTCTTCCTCAGCAAGTGGACGCCCAAATTCTTCGCGATTGACAATGTGGACAATGCGCTCAATCCGCGCCTTTGTTCCAAACTGGTAGAAGTGCTTGCCAAACTTTCCAAAGAACAGGACAAGCAGGCTATTCTCACCACGCACAACCCGGCTATTCTGGACGGGTTAGACCTGAATGACGATGAGCAGCGGCTGTTTGTGATTTACCGGAATGCTGATGGCGCTACGCAGGCGCGACGCATAAAGCCTTTACAATCTCTTCCCGGTGTAGAGCCGGTGCGACTTTCAGAGGCTTTTGTACGGGGTTATTTGGGTGGACTTCCTAAAAACTTTTAGGCAATGGCGGCACAGGATATTCTGGTAGGCATTATTGGCGAAGGTCCAACGGACATCGTTGTGATTGATGCCCTACTCAAAGGCTATTGTTCAAAGAATTTAGACACCGTGCCGCTTCAACCAAAGCCCGGCGACCAAGGTACATGGTCTAAGGTATTGAGTTACTGCGCGGATGCAGACTTTAGAAATGCCTTTGCCAACCCAGACCTTTTTGTTGTCATTCAGATAGACGCAGACATTTTCCGTAGCGGTCAGGTTTCGCAGGAGTTCTTGATTTCGGACGCTTCTAATCTATCGGCTCCAGAGCTTGTGGAGAATATCCGCGCACTTCTGATACGCCAAATAACGCAGCCCTTTTATGAAGCCCTCGCAAGTCGGATTTTATTTGCAATTGCAGTAAGTGAGATTGAATGCTGGTTTTTAGCACCCTATAATCAGTATGATAAAGAACCTGCGAAAAACATCCAGAACTGTATTCACCGGCTTAATAAGGGACTCAAAAAAGCTGGCGAAACGGTCTTCATTCCCGAAAAGGGTAGTAAAAAGACAGATCCCTACTATATTCTGGTACGGCACTTTAGGCGGAAGAAGGAAATCGTCGCATACAGCAAAGCCAATGAGAGCCTTGGATTGTTCCTTCATGAATTAGACAGACTACCCGTTGCAGACGAAACATCAGAAGCCTCGTAGGCAATACTCACTTCCCCAATATCCTTAGCTGCTTTTTCACGCTGCTCAAGTGAATAAGCCGGAAAAGGTCAGCCACTTCTGCCGGTTCCAGTCCGTGCTTTGTGGCCCATGCACTGCGCGTCTCCAGTATCTCGCGCCAACGTTCCGGCTGATAGGCCGTGAGGCCCAGCTCTTTTTTCAGTCCGCCGATTTGCGCGGTCAGGTCGGCGCGGCGGCCCAGCAAGTGAATCACCTCGGCATCTATCGCATCCATCTGCTGCGTTCCCTTCACTGCTTTGAATTTCGCTAAAAAAGGTAGGAAAGGCTTTGTCCTGCTTATCGTCTTGTTTATGATTCTGGCAAAGCTATCCGTTGCCACTCACTTTGTTTAGGAGATGACTCCGAAGGCAACTCAAAGGAGGAATTTCTCTGCGCCTTCACGCAACCGTTTTCCCGGCTTCTGTAGAAAACACTTTCCTCCCGCTATCTCCCGCCCCCGTCTTTAGCTTTGCCTCCCTATGGATTTAGCCCAGTTGTCTGCCCGCATTGAGCGGGAATCGGCTTTTGTGGACACGCTCACCGGCACGCTCGCCACCAATATCGTCGGTCAGCACGCTCTTGTGGAGCGCCTCCTGATTGGCCTGCTCGCCGGCGGCCACGTGTTGCTGGAAGGCGTTCCCGGACTGGCCAAAACGCTGGTGGTGAAAAGCCTTGCCGCCGCCATTGATGCCCGCTTTTCGCGCATTCAGTTTACGCCCGACCTCTTGCCCGCCGACGTGATAGGAACCACGATTTACAACCCGCAGGAGCATTCCTTTTCCGTTCGCAAAGGCCCCATTTTTGCCAACCTCATTCTGGCGGATGAAATCAACCGCGCGCCCGCCAAAGTGCAAAGTGCCCTGCTGGAAGCCATGCAGGAAAGGCAGGTAACTATTGGCGACAGCACCTTTCCGCTGGAAGAACCTTTCCTGGTGCTGGCCACCCAAAACCCCATTGAGCAGGAAGGAACCTACGAGCTTCCCGAAGCGCAGGCCGACCGCTTTTTGCTGAAAGTAGTGGTGGGCTATCCGGCCAAAGACGAGGAGAAACAAATCATCCGGCAGTCGCTTTCGCCGTCGGGATTTCCGCCGATTGGGCCGGTGGTTTCGCGGCAGACGATTCTGCAGGCACGCCTCACGATTCGGGAGCTGTACATGGACGAGAAGATTGAGAATTACATCGTGAACCTCGTTTTCGCCACGCGCTTTCCCGCCGAGCATCGCCTGGAGAAATGGAAGCCGTACATCACCTACGGCGCATCGCCGCGCGCGTCTATCGGTCTTGCCCATGCCGCCAAAGCCCGCGCGTTTCTGAAGCGCCGTGCCTATGTGATTCCCGAAGACATACGCGCTATTTTCCCCGACGTGATGCGCCACCGCATTGGCCTCAGCTACGAGGCGGAAGCGGAAGGCATTGGTATTCAGCAGGTGCTGGATGCGGTATTGAACGCCGTGGAGGTGCCGTAGAGTCTAACCCAAAAATGCCCGGCGCTACCGCACCGGGTACTGACCACTGCTGAGTGCGCAACCTGCGAGAACAGTACCAGGTGCGGTAGCGCCGGGCGTACAAAAGCATACGCTTGGTCCCAAAATTCACAACCCTTTATTTTTGAGATAGGCTCTTAAGAATTTTCTTTCAAAAACAACTTTTTTAAGCTCCGCTTTCCCGAATGAACGTCCACAGGTTTGACGAAGAACAGCGCCTGCAATGGGTGAAGCAGCGCCGCAGTGGTGCGCTCAGCGTAAAGGAAGTGATGCAGCAGGCGGGCATTTCCCGCGCCACGCTCTACAACTGGCTGGCGGAATTTCCTGAACAAGAGGAAGCGCTGGAAGTAGCCGTTGCCGAAGCGCCCACGCCGCCGAAAATTGAACTTCAAAGAAGCGGAACCGCCCGCTGGCAAATGTTGCAGGATGCGCTCGCCGTGGTGGATACCGACACAACGGTGCGTCAATCTTTGGTGCGCCAGCTGGTGCGCAAACACACCCTTTCCATTGCCCAAGCCTGCGCCATTGCCGGTCTTTCGGAAGACGCCTTTGAACACAAAGCCCGCAAGCCCGAAGCCGAAGACCGCGAGGTGTATGAAGCCCTTTGCCGCTTGTTGGAAGAAGATGCTTCCCGGCAGTTTGAAGAGTTGATTTTGTTGCTGCGTAAAATGGAGCCTTCGTGGCCGCGCAAACAAATCCGTCGCATCTACAAGGAAGCACGGCTCTACCAACTTCGTTCGCGCAAGCGTACTCCGCCGCCGGTTCCAATACCACAAACCCCCACCGAAGCCGAACCAGAAAAAGTTCTTTCTTCAAGCGCGCCGCAACGCCGACAGCGCCCTGATGCAGTGTGGCTCATGGGCATCACCGAAACCACAAAAGGACAAGTGCTTTTCGCGGTGGACAGCGCGGACAATGCAGGCCTCGGCGTTGTATTTATCTCGCAAACGGAAGGCACAGCCGGGGAAGCCGCCCTGATGCGTTTTCTGGCAGAGACGGCAGAAGTGGTAGGTATGCCACGTAAGGTGCGTGTGCCGGGGACGGCGCCTTTTAATGCCCGCGAGGTGCTGCGCTGGGCGATGCAGCAGCAGGTGTCTTTACAAACCGCGTCCTTTAGCCGGGACGAAAACGTGGCGGAATGGAAGACGCTGTCGCAGAGCGTAGCGAAGCAGTTGGAGGAAGGCGGATTTTGATAAGTGGGTAAGGGGATAGGGGGCACTTTTTGTTCCACGACTTGCGAGTCGTGGCAATTGCTATTCGTCCCTTTCAGGGACGTTTTTACCTGCAAAGGGAAAGCACTCTGAAACAGTTTGATATCAACTTGCCTTGTGTTCCACGACTCGCAAGTCGTGGAACACAAGAAGCTAAATCACCACCACCGCCAACTGCGCCGCATAGCTCGCGCCAAAAGCCGCTCGGCTGCTGAAATCCACTTTGGAAAGATCAAAGGACAGCGTCGGAGAAACGGCCTTCCCGGAAGAAATCAGTTCTCCGACAGTAGCCTTAATCAGTGGCTCATTCAGCTTCTGGGTGCCAATATCGTAGAAGTCATCCCGCAGGCCGAGGTCGGTGAAAAAGCGCGGGTGTAGCACGGCGCAAAGCAAGAGCGTAAGTCCACTCACCGCATCAGGCAGCGTGAATAGATAGCGGTCATAAAGCGGCCCGAATTCAATCATCTGCAACACCAGTTCCGGCTGCTTTCGCGCTTCATAAACCGCCGCGTCTCGCAAGGCAGAAAGAATGTTTTCGCGCATCCGGTCGGCCTTTGGCGGGTCGGTAACGGAGAAGGTGCTGCGCGTCCGGTGCAGGCATTGGGTCACTTCTTCCCGTGACCACGAAAGCAATCCTTGCAACGCCGTCCGCATCTGCTGATTGCGTTGTATCAGAGGCTTGTCAGGCTGTTTGCGATAATAGCCGGAAATCTTTTCCAGTTCCAACATCAGCCGCCCCTCGGGCGAAAGCAGAAAGTCCAGCCGGTACACCGCGCAGAGGTAGATGCGCGCAATGGCCTCGGCGTACAGGTCTCTGTCCAACGTGTCGGCGAGTTGCAACGCCCGCTCCGTCCAGCGTTGAAAAGCCTTCCATTTGGCAGCCAGCTCCCGTTCTGGCATCACGTCCACAGGCGCGTGCGGCACGGCTTCCAGGTCGCGGAAATCAGTTGTCAAACTATCGTCCTGCCGGTCTGACTTAAGAGCCAACTCTTGCAAGCCCTCAAACAACTTGTGCGGCGATGCGGTGGCTGCGTCAGTATCAAAAACAAAATGGAAAACACTTTTTTCATCCAGCCCCACACTGGTGTAGCGCAACTCGTAATTCAATTCTAAAAGACGGCGCATCACGGCTGTTCCGGGATTCGGCGAAGAAGCAAGCGGTACACAAGCATGAATGAAAGCACCGTCAAAAACGCCTTCAATAAAGCTGGAGCCTTGCGCGATTTGAAAATGCAGCTTCCCGTCCGTTTCGTCTTTATGCCAAGAAACAGATCCTTCTTCATCCCGGAGATAGTGTAGGAAAGTCTCCAACGCTTCTGCGTATTTCTCTTCGTTGAAAAGCACGTCTGCTTCGCCCCACAACGCTTTTTGCTCCGGCGTGCGATTGTTGTCGCTGTAATGGCCCCACTGCATTTCTTCAAGCCCGGAGAAAGGCCACGTAGAAGTTAGAGGCGCTTCTTTGTGAACTTTCCAGTGCTTGCCGGCAGCCTTTAAGTCAAAAGGATGAAGGATCTTGTGAAGCAGCGGGGGCAGGTGCATAAAAAGGGAAAAGGTAGCAAATTGCGGTGGGAAGTTGAAGGCGCAAAATCCGGAGTGACCATGCAAACAGCCGAAAGTCGGTGCCGGTATCTTTGCGCTTTCTACTTCTGGAAAGCATTTTTATGGCGAAACCCAAAAGCGGCGGCCTTGTTTACAGCACCGATCCCAACTACCGACCGGCAACGCAAAAGGCCACTGCCGAGATCCCGAACAGCACCCAAAAGCTGCGCCTGCGCTTAGAAAAGCGCAACGGCAAACCCACCACCGTCATCGCCGGATTTACGGGGCCGGACAGTGCATTAGAAGCCCTTGCAAAACATCTGAAAACCAAAGCCGGAACGGGCGGCTCCGCCAAAGAAGGACTGATTCTGATTCAGGGCGACGTGCGCGAAAAATGCATCGTCTGGTTGAAGGAATGGGGGGCGAAAGACGTAAAATAGGTTGCCCCTACAGTTTTTGCTCCCACTCCCAAGCCGTGCGCATAGAATCGTCCAGCGTGTATTGGGTATTCCAGCCCAGGGCGGTGCGGGCCTTGTCGTTGTTGGCATACACAGCAATCACATCGCCTTCGCGGCGCGGGCCGATTTCATAGTTCAGCTTTACGCCGCTCACCTTTTCAAAAGCCTGAATCATTTCCAGCGTCGTAACGCCATTGCCCGTGCCGAGGTTATAGACCTCGCAGTTGCTTTGGTAGTTGCCAGCCAGCGTTTGCTGGAGGGCTTTGGTGTGCGCGTCGGCAATGTCCATCACGTGGATATAATCGCGGATGCAGGAGCCGTCGCGCGTGTCGTAGTCGTTGCCGAAGACGGTCATTTTTCCGCGCTTGCCAATGCCGGTTTGCGTAATCACCGGAACCAGATTTTCCGGCTTTTCCTGCAACTCGCCAATGATGGTGGTTGTGTGCGCGCCCACCGGGTTGAAGTAGCGCAGGAGCGTAATCGCCAGATTCGGATACGCGCGGGACACGTCCTGACAAATCTGCTCGCCCATCACCTTCGTGCGGGCATAGGCACATTGTGCTTCGGCCAGCGGCGTGGTTTCTACCACCGGCAGCTCGTCCACGTTTCCATACACGGAGCAGGAAGAGGAAAACACAAAGCTCTTCACGCCAAAATCCACCGCGCATTGCAGCATGTTGATGAGGGAGCGCAGGTTGTTGTCAAAATACTTCAGCGGCTCGGCCACGCTTTCCGGTACGCTCTTGTAGGCGGCGAAGTGGATAATGCCTTCAATGTCGCGGTGTTCTTCAAAAATTTTGCGCGTGGCGTTTTCGTCGCGCAAGTCCACCACATAGTTCTGAATGGGGCGGCCCAAAAGCTTTTCGATGCCCGCATTCATGCGCAGGGAGCCACGCGAGAGATTGTCCACCGAGATGACCTCAAAGCCTTTGTTGATGAGGTCTACAATGGTGTGCCCGCCGATGTAGCCACAGCCGCCGGTGACGAGAATTTTTTTCATGCAGTCTTGATAGTTTAAGAGACAAAGAAACGGAACAGCGCGGAAAGGAAAGTTTTTTGTCGGAAATCTTTTGTTACCCCAAAGGGGTCTTGCCAGCTGGTGTCAGCTAAGATCCCTTCGGGAGGACAAAAGATTATCGCCACAGAGAGAACGCGCCTCTTGGCGCATTCCTACACAATCAGATGGGCGGACATGCGCAACGTGTCCATACCGGGAATCCCCTTTTGTCTTTTGTCTCGCGGGCGACCACATAGGGGCGCCCCTACCGTACCTGTTGCATCTGAATCAGCTTGTGGTATTCGCCTCCCTGCGCCAGCAAAGCTTCATGCGTTCCGCGTTCTTTGATGCGGCCCTTTTCCAGCACAATAATCTCGTCGGCATTCTGCACGGTAGAAAGCCGGTGCGCAATTACGATGCATGTCCGGTTGGCCATCAGCTTGTTAATCGCGTCCTGCACGATGCGCTCGCTGTAAGTATCCAGCGAAGAAGTGGCTTCATCCAGAATCAAAATCGGCGGGTTTTTCAGGATAGCGCGGGCAATGGTGATACGCTGTCTTTCTCCCCCACTCAAGCGGTTTCCCCTATCGCCTGCAAAGGTTTGCAAGCCTTCTGTTTTCTCCTCAATAAAATGCCCGGCGTGGGCCACCATCACCGCCTCTTCCACCTGCTGCTGCGTGCCTTCGGGTCTGCCCATGCGGATGTTGGCTTCCAGCGTGTCGTTGAAGAGAATGGGGTCTTGGTTCACAATGCCGATGAGGTTGCGCAGGTCGGCAATCACATAGTCGCGGATGTCCACGCCGTCCAATAAAATGCGCCCGCCGGTTACGTCGTAGAAGCGCGGAATAAGGTCGGCCAGCGTGCTTTTTCCCGCGCCGCTTGCACCTACAAGCGCCACCGTTTTTCCTTTCCCGATGCGCAAGCTGATGTCGGAAAGAACAGGTGTATTGCCATACCCAAAAGAGACGTTCTCGAAAACGAGTTCGCTCTTGAAATCTCCAACCGGAAGGGCGTCGGGCTTTTGAGAAAGCGGGTTGGGCTGGTCCAGAATATGATTCACACGGTCAAGTGCTGCCTGTCCTTTGCGGATGTTCATAAAGGCCGAAGCCAGATTCTTAAATGGATTGATGACCTGCGAAAGCATGGCGATGAACGTGAACAGCCACTCCGGCGAAGCCTGTTGCCGGAAGATGAGATTGCCACCATACCACAGCACAACTCCCACCACGATAATACCCATTGTTTCTGACAGCGGGGAGCCTAATTCGCGCCGGTAAGCAATGGTGTTGCGGATTCGTAAGTCGGATTCGTTTATCGCGTCAAAACGGTGCTTTTGGGCCGCTTCGGCGTTAAAGGATTTCACTACGCGCATCCCCGCAATGGTTTCATCCATCACGTTCAGCATCTGCGCCGTTTTTTCCTGCACGGCGTTGGAGTGGCGGCGTAAGGAGCGCCCGATGCGCCCGATTAAAGCCATCACCGGCAGCATCAAAAGCAGAAACAGCGTCAGCTTGTAATTGATGATGAGGAGTGAGGCAATAAAGAAAATGATGGTGAAAATCTCCTTGACGAATACCTCCATCGTAGAGACGATAGACTGCTGAATCTCCGTCACGTCGTTGGTCATGCGCGAGATAAGGTCTCCTTTGCTTTCCTCCGTAAAAAAGCCCACCGGTAGTTCCAGAATTTTCCCAAAGAGCTTTTCCCGCAGCCGCATGATAAGGGCATGGCGCATGGGATGTAACAGGCACTGCGAGAGATAGAAAAACAGGTTTTTCAACACCGAAAACCCAACGATGATGCCGATGAGAATGGCCAGCGCCGTCGTCTTGTTGTAGTGACGTACCAAGTCGTTGGTGGCATTTGTGATGCTGCTCAAAATGCCGGAACCTGTTGCCGACGACCAGGAACTGCCACCGGAAAAAAGCACCTGCAGGGAAGGCGCAAGCATCGCCAGCGAAAACGCCGAAAACACCGTGTATAGCACCACGGTTAGGAAGAACAGAAAGACCTTTAGCTTGTAATCTTTCAGGTAGGCGACGAGTCTGGAAATGCCTTTCATAGTGCGCCCGTCTTAGGCGTTTTCAAGGGTGTAGGAAACCGTTCCGTCCTTGCCGTCTTTAAGCTGTACGCCAGCGGCCAAAAGCTTGTCGCGGATGGCATCAGACGTGGCCCAGTCTTTACGCAGCTTCGCTTCCTTGCGGATGTCTATCAATACAGAAAGGACTTTAGCCAGCGCGTCGGTGTTCTCGGTTTGGGTCATCGGTTGCAGGCCCAGAATCTCTTCCAGAAAAGTTTTGAAAGTGGCTTGCAGGAGTGAAAGCGTTTGCGCGGAAAGCGCATTCGCATCCACCTGCCCGCCTTTGATGCCATTGATAACCGGCGCGAGTTCAAACAGGTTCGCAACCACTTTCGCGGTGTTGAAATCATCGTTCATGAAATCGGTGCATTCTTCGCAAAGCTTCGCGATTTCTTCGTCCATCGTGCCGCTTTCTGTGGTGGAAGAAAGCTCCTTCAAAACCTCATAGGCTTCCCACAAACGCTTCAGTGCGCGCTCGCTCCCCTGCAAGGCTTCGTTGGAAAAATCCAGCGTGCTGCGGTAGTGGGTTTGCAGGATGTTGAAGCGCACCACCATTGGGTGATAGCCTTGCTCCAACAGCGGGTGATTGCCGGAAAAAAGCTCCGTCAGCTTGATGATGTTGTTGTAGCTGCGGCCCATCTTCTTGCCGTTGATGGTGATCATGTTGTTGTGCATCCAGTACTTTACCGGCGCGTGGCCGTGGGCAATGGTGCTTTGCGCAATCTCCGATTCGTGGTGTGGAAACTGCAAGTCCATCCCGCCGCCGTGAATGTCAAACGCATCGCCGAGATACTTCGCGCTCATCGCCGAGCATTCAATATGCCAGCCCGGAAAGCCTTCTCCCCACGGCGAAGGCCAACGCTGAATATGCTGCGGCGGCGCAGCTTTCCAAAGCGCAAAATCCACCTTTTCGCGCTTCTCTTCCTGTCCTTCCAATTCGCGGGTAGTCTCCAAAAGGTCATCCAGAATTCTTCCCGAAAGCGTTCCATACGGATAGCTTGCCGCATACTTCTTCACATCAAAATACACCGAGCCGTTCACCTCATACGCGTAGCCTTCTGAAATGATTTTCTCAATCATCGCAATCTGCTCCGTGATGTGGCCGGTAGCGGTTGGCTCAATGCTCGGCTCTATGTTGTTGAAGGCCGCCATGAGGCGGTGGAAAATGCTCGTGTATTTATGCACCAACTCCATCGGCTCCAGCTTTTCCAGCTTTGCTTTCTCGCCAATCCGGTCGTTATCGGTACGGTCGTTTTCCTCAAAATGGCCCGCGTCGGTGATGTTGCGCACATAGCGCACGCGGTATCCCAAGTGTTGCAACCAGCGGTTCACCACATCAAACGTCACGTAGGGCCGTGCGTGTCCCAGATGGCTTTCGCCGTTCACCGTTGGGCCGCAGACGTAGAGTCCCACATAGCCGGGCGTGATGGGGCTAAAAGTTTCTTTCTGGCGGGTGTAGGAGTTGTAGAGCTGCATGGAAAAGTGGGACGCTTCGCTGTTGGAGTGTTGGAAAGTTGGATGCCTGCGGCGTTGGATAAGGTTGGAGGAACAGCCGGCGAAAGTGGGCCGCGAAATTAGCACAAGGGGCGCTGCTACATTTTGGAAGAACATTTCTTCGCCGTTATCCCTCCATCCTTTCAACCAATAATAAAAAACACCTGTTGATGACCTCCTGCACATCCGCAGGAAGGGAAAAACACCTGTTGATGTCCTCCTGCACACCTGCAGGGAAGGGAAAATACCTGTTTACATCGTCCTGCACATCTGCGGGAAGGAAAACACACCTGTTGTAAGCTTCCCGGCCATCGGCGGGGCGGAAAACACAGTTTTTTTATAAGCGATGAAGCATCCGTTGTAAACGAATTAAGGTTGGCACCAGCTAAACGCTATGTAGCAAATCCTGCGATGGATAGCGACGGCTGCCGCATAGCAATTCCTTTTCCAGGAATCATAAGGCGAGTAAGACATCCTGAAGCTCTCCTCCCTTACTTCCCCAATATCCGCAACTGCTTCTTCACGCTGCTGAGGTGAATGAGCCGGAACAAATCTGCCACTTCTGCCGGTTCCAGGCCGTGCTTCGCGGCCCATTCGCTGCGTGTCTCCAATATCTCGCGCCAGCGTTCCGGCTGATAAGCCGTCAGGCCCAACTCTTTTTTGAGCGCACCGATTTGCGCTGTTAGGTCGGCGCGGCGGCCCAGCAGATGAATCACTTCGGCATCTATCGCATCCATCTGTCCGCGCAAAAGCTCTAAGCGCGCATCGGTGCTGCGCGATTGACGCACCACCAGTTCTTCCAACAACGCGCGCAAGGCATCCGGCGTAAGCTGTTGCGCCGCATCACTCAAAGCCGCTTCGGGGTGGATGTGGGTTTCTATCATCAGCCCGTCAAAGCCCAAGTTCAAGGCTTTTTGCGCTACCGGCCCAACGCCGTCTCTTTTGCCGGAAATATGGCTGGGGTCGCAGATGATTTTCAGGTCGGGACGGCGGCGACGCAGCTCAATCGGCACGGCCCACGACGGCGGATTGCGATACGGCGAAGCACCGCCATAAGCCGGAAACCCGCGATGCACGGCCCACACATCCGTAAAGCCCGCGCGCTCCATCCGCTCCACACCACCGAGCCACAAATCGGCATCGGGAATCACCGGATTTTTAACCATCACCTGCATCGGCGCGCCGCGCAAAGCATCGGCCAGCACCTGCACTGCGAAGGGATTCACGGTGGTGCGCGCGCCAATCCACACTGCTTCTACGCCCGCTTTCAACGCGACTACTACATGGCTTGCATCGGCCACTTCCACCGCCGCCGCAAAGCCATATTGTTCCTTCACCTCGCGCAGCCACGACAGGGCTTCCACACCTGCGCCTTCAAAAGCACCGGGCCGCGTGCGCGGCTTCCACACGCCCGCCCGGAAGTAGCGTAGGGACAAGCCCGCCAGTCCAGCCGCCGTAGCCAACACCTGTTCGCGCGATTCGGCACTGCAAGGCCCGGCAATCAGAATGCTTTTCTCGGTAACGGCGACATCGGGAAACATAAGGAGCGCAAAAGTACACGCGCCACCTGCCCGGCGGCGTTCTGCTTTTACCTTCGCCGAGTGGTTCCTTCCTCGTGTTTTCTGTGCTAAAGGGCTAAAGCCCTCCGCTGTGGGTTGGGGGCTTCCCCCCACGCCCTAAAGGACGTGGGGGGAAGCCCCCAACCCATTATTCATTGTTCATTATCAACTCTTCATTGCCCCATGCGCTACTACCTTCTTGCCGGCGAAGCCTCCGGCGACCTGCACGGCGCGGCGCTGCTAAAAGCCCTCAAACGGCAAGATCCCCAAGCCGATTTCCGCGCGTGGGGTGGCGATCGCATGGAAGCCGCCGGAGCCGTGTTGGTGAAGCACTTCCGCGACCTCGCGTTTATGGGTTTTGTGGAAGTGGTGAAACATCTCGGAACCATTCTGCGCAACATCCGCCTCGCCAAAGAAGATATCCTCGCTTACCGCCCCGACGTGCTGATTCTAATTGATTATCCGGGCTTTAACATGCGCATTGCGAAGTGGGCAAAGGCGCAGGGAATCCGCGTGGTCTATTACATCTCCCCGCAGATTTGGGCATGGAAAGAAGGCCGCGTAAACGCGTTGCGCCGCGACGTGGATCAGATGCTGGTTATCCTGCCTTTTGAGAAGAATTTTTACGGAAAGCACGGCATGGAAGTAAGCTATGTGGGCCATCCGTTGATACAAGCCGTTGCGGCGCAAAAGGAAAAGCCGGTGGACGTTTCGCTGCGTTTTGAGAAGCCCATAATTGCGCTCCTTCCCGGTTCGCGCAAGCAGGAAATCCGGCAGAAGCTACCCGTGATGCTTTCTGTTGTGAAACACTTTCCGGGGCATCAGTTTGTGGTAGCCGCCGCGCCTGCGCAACCGCTTTCGCTGTATGAAGAACTGGTGGGAAAGCTGCCCGTAAAAATCATTGCCGGAAAGACCTATGAAATCCTGCAAATTGCCGAAGCAGCATTGGTAACAAGCGGAACAGCGACGTTGGAAACAGCCCTTTTTGGTGTGCCGCAAATTGTGTGTTACCGGGGAAATCCCATCTCCTACCAACTGGCAAAGCGGCTGATAAAAGTGAAGTACATCTCGCTGGTGAATCTCATTCTGGATGCGCCCGTTGTGCCGGAATTAATTCAGGATGCGTTGAACGAAAAAACCCTCACGCAGCACTTGCAATCGCTGGTAGAGAAAGCAAATCCCGCCCGCGAAAAAATGATGCAACAATACCAAAACCTGTGGACGTTGCTGGGCAGCAAAGACGCTTCGAAAGAAGCGGCACGGTTGATTGTGGAAGGCGCGAAAGGCTAAAGCCGTTGGAAGGTTGGAAGCCCTCTGGGCGTTGGAAGGTTGGACGCTTCGCGTTGGAAAGTTGGATAGAATCTTTGCGTCTCTGCGAGAAAAATTTAAGAACAGAAAAGCCATGACTGAAAAACCCGGAATCCTTTACCTCGTCCCTACGCCCATCGGCAATCTCGGCGACATGACTTTTCGCGCGGTAGCAGTCCTCAAAAGCGCCGACCTGATTTTGTGTGAAGATACCCGTACATCAGGCGTCCTGTTGAAGCACTATGAAATCGCGCGTCCGCTGGCTTCCTACCATCTCCACAACGAGCATTTACTCACCGAAAAATTTGCCCAAAAAATCGCTGAAGGTGCAACGATTGCGCTGATTACCGATGCCGGAACGCCCGGCATTTCCGATCCCGGTTTTCTGCTGGCCCGCGCGTGTCGCCGCATGGATTTGCGGGTGGAATGTTTGCCCGGCGCAACGGCTTTTGTTCCGGCGCTGGTGCAAAGCGGATTGCCTGCGACTGCGTTTGTTTTTGAAGGATTCTTGCCGCAGAAAAAAGGCCGTCAAACAGCGATGAAAATGCTTGCCGAAGAGACGCGCACGATTGTGCTTTACGAGTCGCCGCACCGGCTGGTGAAAACGCTTTCCGAGTTGGCTGTTCACTTCGGTGCAGAACGCCCCGCCTGCGTGTGCCGGGAGCTAAGCAAAAAGTTTGAAGAAACACGGAACGGAACGCTGGCCGAACTCGCTGCTTTTTATGAAGCGCATCCGCCGAAAGGAGAGATTGTTTTGGTGGTGAGCGGGCATTGAAGTGGGATAAATTGTGGGCAGTAGGCTAACAGCTTGTCGCAAGGAAACTTGCTTGTAAGAAGATGCTTTTGCCGAAAATCTTTTGTCACCCCGTTCTTCGGCAAGCTCAGAATGACAGGGGCCTTTGCGGACACAAGCCGGCAAGATCCCTTCGGGATGACAAAAGATTATGACCGAGAGTCGTGTTTGATTTCTATACTTAAAACAAGGTATTGTAAGTGACAAACCGGGTCAGGAAACTGCTCCTCTCTAAAACAAAAAGGACACCCTTTTCAAGGTGTCCAAAATGGAAATGCAGTTGTGGGAAAAGGCGTTTCTCTTACCCTTTCTTTTTCACGGGAATGCTTTTCGTCACTTTCCCGCCGCTTTCTTTAAACTCTGTAAAAGCATCCGCCAGCGCCTGCAAATCTTTGTCAAGGCCCGGCGCAAACTCTTCGGGACGCTCCGGTGCAACGGGAATGGGGAAACTCTGACGTGGCTCCTTCAGCGTAGTCAGCTCCGTGCCATCGTTGAAAGGCGAAGACCCTTGGAAAATATCTCCCAGCAGCGACGAATCTAAGCGCATAGTGTATTGCTCGCGGTGGATGCCCGCTTCCATCAGTGCACGCACTTCCGGGAATTGCGTAGCGTCAAATTTCGGGACGGGCAGCACCGCACCCCAATCCACGCCCAGTGTTTCCAACGCTTTAGCAAAAGCGGCTTGGTGTGCTTCGTCGCGCACAATTAAAAAGGCGACCGTAGCGCGCAGGGTTTTGTTGGCGCTCATCTGGTAGATGCGGCATTTCTGCAAACGCCCGGTGGCCTCTACCACGAGGTTGTCCATCAAATCCAGAATGAGGTTGCCGTGGCCGTGAACGTAAGAACCGCTCCATGGATTTCCGGCAGCATCCACCGGCAGCGCCGCCTGTGCGCCAACAATAAAGTGGTGGGGATTTTGCTGCTCTTTGGCCATGTCTAAGGCCGTGCCGCCGCCGGCACTGGGCGTTTCAAACTTTTTGCCCTGGTAGCGTGGCGAGCCGTCGAGCAGTTGAGAAATGGTTTTGGTGATAAGCTCTACGTGGCTGATTTCTTCAATGCCTACGCCTTGGATAAGGTCCATATAGGGCGTGGCTTTGCCGCGAAAGTTGAAGCTCTGGAAGAGATACTGCATCATGGTGCGCATCTCGCCAAACTGACCGCCGAGACCTTCCTGAAGCGCGTTGGCGGCAGAAGGATCCGGCTCATCGGATACGATGGGGTGAATGAGGTTCTGGGTGTGGAAGAACATAGGGATTGGGGGTTTGTAGGGAAACGGTTCTCCCTCTAAAGGCATGCCATTGGCTGGGTAGCGGCGCTTTTTGCCGGGAACGCAGAGGCTTTTAAAACCCCGGCTCCTGCTTGCCTGTTTCCCAATTAATATCTTATCACAAGAGCCAGTGTTGAGGTTTTTTGCGGTATGTCTTTTGGCAGTCGAAGCGTTTGGAAGAAAATATATCAGACAAGAATCTTCCCCTGTTATCTGTTTTGCAAATAAACACTCGGATAATTAATTCGGAACGCCCGGAAGGCCAACATATTATTAGGGCTGTTTTACCGTCGGCTCGGAATGGGCTACCGCCGGTTAGAAATGGGCTACTGTCGGCAAAAAATGTCTAACTGTTGGCTCGGAACGTATTGCAGCCCGTTAGAAATGCGTTGCAGTCGGCGCGGAACGAACAACTGGGCGCAATGGATTGCAGCCCGGACTGGGCGAAGGCTCCCACCTTCGTCCTCTATTCTTATTCTTTTTTTACCTAAAACGTGTGTTACGACGAAGGCAGGAGCCTTCGCCCAGCCGCGAGACTGCTACGGCGAGCGGGGATTTTAGATAGGAATGCCCCGCATTTTGTGGGGCATTTTTTTGGGGATGATAGCAGGCTGGGAAAACAGTTTCACCCCTTAAATATATTCTATCAAGAGCCTTGAGCAAGAAGCGTCTGTAACTTCTCAATGATGTTGCGCCTGTTGGCGAATAATGGCTGCCTGTTCAATTAGTAACTCCCGATTATCATTACGTATCCGAGTCGCTTCCGGTGTCAGTTCTTTATTGCTTCCAAGTACTGTTATCCCTACTTGCGCTAACTCTGCCGAGCGGATTTCTATACGGTTTTGAACGGCTTGCTCGGTAGGAAATAAGTCTGTATAAGGTACCTTCAATACACGAGCAATATCTATCAGTAGCTCTACGTCTATCTTTTTCCGTTCGCCGCTTTCAATTCGTTTATAGTTCCGCTCATCCATTCCTAACTCTTCTGCCATATCCAAAGACGATAGCTCTACTTTTTGACGTAATTCCTTAATCCGCTGGCGAATAAATAGCGTTTGCATAGAATGACAATTTTTGGTAAAGATAATGACAAAAATTGCCACCTCTTCTCCAAAAATTGTCTTGTTCTCCGCTCTATGAGGAAACCATCTTTGCGCTGTCTTTGGCCAAAGGGCAAAAACGCGGAAGCCGAAAAGCGAATAGAGTAGGCAAAACCCCAAACCACTCTTTTTTTATGAAGAATTTATTCAAAACGCTCGTCTTAGGAATTAGCTTTGCGCTTGTAAGTTTCGCGGCCAAGGCACTACCACCAAATGCAACCTTTGTTGGCTGTTCCATGGGAGAGGCATTTCTTCTTACAACAGATGCCAATGGCAATGTTAACGGGTTTATGCACGCACCAACTTCCTACTGCAACGGTGGAAATTGGTATGTGCAATTAGCTCGGATAAGCCCGAATCTTCCTTTTGAACCAGACGCAGGTACCGAGCAAATCGTAAATACAGCTGGTGAGGCTGAAGCCTCTTCCCCTTCTGAGGAACTAGTCAGAAGCCTTGATGTAGACTACGAGGCTAACAAAATTGGAACCAGCTACGTTAACCCAGAGAAACTTACTTCAAGAGTACGTCAGTTTCTTCGCTGGTAAGCCTTGTTGCAGGCAAGTTCCATTGAAGATATGCTGAGTTCAAGCTCAGCATATCTTCGTTTTTGTTTAATAAATATTTATGAAAAGAATCTTTTTACTATTCTTCTTTACTATTGCTTTGTACCAAGCAAGCGGGCAGCACTCCACGTCTTTTCCTTTTATCCGCAAAGATGGATACTATAAATATGACAACGGTGCAACGAAAGTGATTCCAATGGAAAAAGAAGAAATGAAAAAGTTGGACGGGATTTTAAAAGTGATTGACCCAGCAGATTCCGGCGTGGATTCTATGGCGAAGAAAATGCCCGGCGGCGTAATTCCAGGAGAGGGGAGTCCGACTCTCCGCTATTTGTTTTTTACAAGCGATTCTACTGGCGTAATAGCCAATTCCGGTCAGCGTGATTCTGCTACCGAAGCGCGTATTATATCAGGTTTTGAAGCCGCGCAACGCGGCGAACCTTTCCAGAGTAGCAAACTTATTAATGTGCGAACTTGGGACGGGCGTTATTTTTCTTATGATGTTTCCACCAATGGGATACCTATGACACATTGTGTAGGTTTTGTCTTCCCAGACGCGCTGGCTGTGTTGGAAGTAATTTTAGTTTTTCCGTACAGCGCAGATGCTTTTGCTAATAAGAAAGTGTATCAGTTTCATCCGTTTCCAGCAAAGCGATAGAAGGTCTTTTCCAAAGCCTATCTCAAAATTCAACAGCATAACACGCCATAACCTTTTTATAACCGCTCTTCTTTTACTAAAAACCTTTCTACTATTGCGCAATTAACCGCTTCCCACATTATTTTCGCCCCACTATGCTTGTAAAAGTTTTTGGCTCGGCGGTGATGGGCGTGGATGCCATTACCATTACGATAGAAGCGGATGCTGTGATTGTGGAAACGCCGTCGTATCCCATTGTGGGCCTGCCCGACAATGCCGTGAAGGAAAGCTTGGAGCGCATTTTCTCTGCCCTGAAAAACAACGGCTACAGCCGCCCACGCCAAAAAGTGGTCATAAATATGGCCCCCGCCGACATCCGCAAGGAAGGCGCAGCCTATGATTTGCCCATTGCCATTGCGATGCTCACCGCTTCGGGACAGGTGAAATGTGCTGATTTGGAAACCTATGTGATGATGGGCGAACTGTCGCTGGACGGCACACTCAAAGGCATCAAAGGCTCTTTGCCCATTGCCATTCAGGCGCGGAAGGAAAAATTTAAAGCCCTTCTTCTCCCCGCCGAAAACGCCCGCGAAGGTGCGCTGGTGAATAATCTGGAAGTGTATGGCGCAGCGCACCTCAAAGACGTGATTGCGATTCTGGAAGGCCGCAGCACGCTGAAGCCCACTTTCGTGGATACCCGCGAGGAATTTGCTCATGCCCAAACGCAATACGACCTCGACTTCAACGACGTAAAAGGACAGGAAAACGTAAAGCGCGCGCTGGAAATTGCCGCTGCCGGTGGCCACAACGCCATTCTGATTGGCCCGCCCGGCGCCGGAAAAACGATGCTCGCCAAGCGGCTGCCCACCATTCTGCCGCCGCTTACGTTGCAGGAAGCGTTGGAGACCACCAAGATTCACTCCGTGGCCGGGAAGTTGCCGGGCAATTCCTCGCTGGTGGCGCAGCGGCCTTTCCGCTCGCCGCACCACACCGTTTCCGACGCGGCGCTTGTGGGCGGCGGCGGGATGCCACAGCCGGGCGAAATCTCGCTGGCCCACAACGGCGTGTTGTTTCTGGATGAGCTGCCGGAGTTTAAGCGCACCGTTCTGGAAGTGATGCGCCAACCGATGGAAGAGCGCCGCGTAACGATTTCCCGCGCGCGGCTGAGCATTGATTTTCCGGCTTCGTTTATGTTGCTGGCGTCTATGAATCCCTGTCCCTGCGGCTACTACAACCACCCGGAGCGCGACTGTAGCTGCTCGCCGCAGATGGTGTCGCGCTACCTCAACAAGGTTTCCGGGCCGCTGCTGGACCGGATTGATTTGCACGTAGAAGTAACGCCCGTGCCGTTTGGCGAGCTGGCTTCGGAAGGACGCTCCGAGAAAAGCGAGTCGGTGCGTGCGCGGGTGATAGCGGCGCGGGAGCGGCAGGCGGAACGTTTTAAAAACCATCCGGGCGTGTATTGCAACGCGCAGATGGGCAGCAAGCTGTTGAAGGAAATCTGCGTCGTTGCGCCGGTGGGGATGAACCTCTTGAAAGTGGCGATGGAAAGATTAAATCTCTCGGCCCGCGCCTTTGACCGCATCCTGAAAGTGAGCCGCACCATCGCCGACCTTGCTGGCACAGACGAAATCCGCCCGGAGCATCTGGCCGAAGCCATTCAGTACCGGAGTTTGGATCGGGAAGGGTGGGCGGGGTAGGAGGAAAGCTTTTTCCGCTGCTTCTTAAATTCGCATTGTAAAACCTGCTTCACGATGCAAACCCTTTCTTTATCGCAGATGAAAACGCAGTATCCTGACCAATGGATACTCGTCGGAAATCCAGAACTCTCCGAGCCGGAAATCAACGGTTCTATCTTGAGCAAGCTGCTTCGGGGTATCGTTCTCTTCGCCAGCAAGGACAAAAGAGAACTGGCTCACAAAGCAGCAGACCTGCGGAAAACGGTTTCCAAGACTGCTTGCATTTACACGGGAGAAATCCCGAAGAACAGACTGTTTCTCCTATGGGGGTGGAGAAATTCAGCCGTGCGTCAGAAGAAAGTCTGGTAATTGTTCAGTGCGAACTGCTTCATCACGAAGTGGCACTGGCGATTGATACGGGCGCTTCCCACACCACGATTGACCTCACGGCGCTTCTGATTGCGGGTATTGGTTTGGAAGAATCCTTGAGGATGGAGAAGCTGGAAACGGCCAGCGGATTGATAGAGGCTTATGTTTTCAAAGTGCCGCTGTTCACTGCTTTGGGAATAGAGAAGCGCGACTTGGAGATATGCGCTTACAACTTCTTCGCCCACAACGTCTTGAGCGAGTTTGACGGCGTTCTGGGAATTGATTTCTTCAGTGACCACAAGGTCTGTATTGACTTCCGGGCCTCTGAAATCACAATTCAATAAAAAATGCGGTAAAAGCCCAAAAGCCCTTACCGCATTGCTGTTTACACCGTCAGTTCGCCGGATTTTCCGGTCATTTCCTTGTAGTTGCCGGTGGCTTTGGCGTAGGCGTATTGCACCAGTTGCATCACGCGGCTCGCATCGGCATCCCAGTAGTGGGCGTTGTCGGGCGTTATTTTCAGAAGCGCAATGCCGGGCGTTTCCAAGCCTTGCGGAAACCACGCTTTCAGGATGTCTTTCCACAGTTCCTGCATCTTGGCTTTGTCCTTCACCAGCAGCGCCTTGCCGTTAATCGTCAGGTAAGAATGCTTTGCCGGGGAAGAATAGGAAAGCAACACGTCATCGCCATGAGCCGACAGCGCGCCAAACTGGTCGTCGCTGGTGAAGAACCAAACCGTTCCGGCTTCGTCCACTTCTTGCGTACTCATCGGGCGGGCACTCATCAGGCCGTCCGCGTCGCGGGTGGTCAACATGCAGAAGTCAATGGATTGGGCCAGCTCTTTGATTTTTTGGAGCGCCTCGGCGCCTTGCAGATTATGTTCCATAATTGGGAAATGGGGGATTTTGGGTTTCCCTGAAACTGACAAAACCGTGCCTTCTGTTTGTTGCTGTGGCACGTTCTTTTCTATTTCCCCGAATCCCTATTTATCCAACACCTGTTCCCTACCAAACCCTACCATGAAAACCCGTTTCATCCTCACCGATACCGACGAGCTAACTGTTATTCTGGAGCGCGCCTTCGCCCACATTTCCAATCCTTTAGAAGCCGATGAAAGTGCGTGGCAGGTGTTGGAAAAAGCTCTCGCCGAAGCCTATTCCCTCGGCTCGGCAAAGGCCGCACTGCGGACGCTGAACGTGCCGCCGCAGTTGGTTTTTAAGGCGGCGTAAGGGCGCGCTTCTCACCAATTAATTTCAAGTCCCGTAGGGATGCAGGTTTGGCCAAACCGAACCTGCATCCCTACAGGACTTCTTTTGGAAAAGAAACCACTTTTCTACCAAACCTGCGCCCCTACGGGGCTTCCTGACGCTACCGCAGCCCCACATACGCTACCCACGCCGCGCCATAGGCCATCAGCCCCATGTACAAAAACTGCAAAACGGGTAGCCACCAACTGCGCGTTTCGCGCTTCACAATGGCCATTGTGCTCATGCACTGCATGGCAAAAACATAGAAGAGTAACAAGGAAACGCCCGTTGCCAGCGTATAAACCGGCGTTCCTTCCGGCGTGCGGGCCGCAGCCAGTTTTTGGCGCAGTGTTTCGTCGGGGTGCGCGGCTTTGTTGTCCACGCTGTAGAGCGTCGCCATCGTTCCCACAAATACTTCGCGCGCGGCAAAAGACGTAATCAGGGCCACGCCGATTTTCCAGTCGTAGCCCAACGGACGAATAGCCGGTTCAATCCACTTCCCCATCCTTCCCGCAAAAGACGCCGACAAAGGCGCAGGCTCCACGAACTTTCCTTTTTCCGCAGACGGCCCGTAAGAAGCCAGTCCCCACAACACGACGGCGATAATCAGAATCACCTTGCCCGCGTCGCGCACAAAAACCGAAGACTTTTCCACCATCGTTTGGCCTACGTTTTTCCAGCGCGGCATCCGGTAATGTGGAAGTTCTAAGAGGAAAAAGCTGCGCTCTTTTGCCTTTATAAAAAGGCTTAAAACCTTGCTCACCACCAGCGCGCCCACGAAGCCCAACAGATACAACCCCATCAAAACCAGCCCGTGAAGGGTGATAGGCCCGAAGCGGTGGTCGGGAATCACGAGGCCGATGAGAATGGTATAAACCGGCAGCCGCGCCGAGCAACTCATCAGGGGCGTAACCAGAATCGTTATCAATCTTTCTTTCTTATTCGCAATCGTGCGCGCTGCCATTACGGCGGGAACGGCGCAGGCCATCCCGGAAATGAGGGGCATCACCGAGCGTCCATTCATCCCTACGGAGCGCATCAATCTATCCGTTAAAAAGGAAATGCGCGCCATGTATCCGGTGTCTTCCAGAATGGTTATCGCCCCGAAAAGAATGGCAATTTGGGGAATGAAAACCGCTATTCCCGACAGCCCGGCCAGCACGCCATTAATCAATAAATCTGTGAAAGCATTGGACGGCAGCTGCTGCGAAAGCATCCCACTGAGCCAGCCAAAGCCGCTTTCTACCCAGTTCATAGGATACTCGGCGAGCCAGAAAATGCTTTGGAAAAGCAGGAACAAAACGAAGAGCAACACGAGATTCCCCCACAACGGATGCAGCAGAATCTTGTCTATCCGCTCTGCCCGTAAACTCTTTTGCGCAGGCGTTTCAGCGACTACGGCGGCGGCCATCACTTTATCAATCCGTGCATAGCGAGCTACCACTTCTGCCGCCTGCGTGCGGGCTTTGAGGAACCTCTCGGTGTCTAATAATGCCAGCAGTTGGATGCGCTGCGCGGCTTGCAAATACGGCACATCCGGCATGGAACAGGCAATTTGAAGCGCAGCATAATCGGACGAAGCGTCTGTTATTTCCCGCACTTCGCTTATCCATTCGCCTGCCAGCTTCCGGCTGTCTATAAAAGGGCGCGGCGCCATTTCTACGGTTGCGGTCAGGAGCGTTGCGAGGGTTTTGCGCAGTGCTACAATTCCTTTTCCGCTGCGCGGATTAATGCTCACCACCGGCGCGCCCATCTGCCGTTCCAGCTCGGCAAGGTTAATGCGAATGCCTTTTGTGGCCGCAATATCCATCATCGTCAGGGCCAATACCACCGGCTTTCCCAAATCCATAATCTGCGACGCGAAAAGGAGATTTCTTTTCAGGTTTGCCGCATCCACAATCGCCACAATCGCGTCGGGCACGTCCGTTCCGGTGGGATGAAGCAAGACGCTTGTGGCTACCTGCTCATCGTTGCTTTTGGGATAGAGGGAGTAGGTTCCCGGCAAGTCGAGCACGCGCACCGAAAGCGTTTCCGACAGGCGGCAAATGCCTGCCTTTTTGTCCACCGTCACGCCCGGAAAATTGCCCACCTTTTGCCGCAGCCCCGTGAGCGCATTAAAAAGCGAGCTTTTCCCGGCATTGGGATTGCCCACGAGGGCTATTTGAGGAAAGGCAGGCAGAGGGGAGAAATTTCTTTTAAAGAATCAAAGGTAAAACGCCCTTTCGCGCGGCAGGGTTGAAGGGGAAAAGGTTTTCCCGTTTTGGAAAGTGGAGGGGAAAAAGACCTGCGGCTGGGCAGGGGTCTTCATCCCTCCTCAATCCTTCCTTTGCCGGAAAAATACAGGTGCTGCGCCCCCATTTTTGGCTTATGATTGCCGGGACGGGAGCCGTATCACGTGGGACGGGGCGCATATTCGCCGGACAGGTCATCCGTCCCACGGGACAGATGAGATATTCGCGGAACAGGGAGCATATTCGCCGGACAGGGCGTCCGTCCTACGGGACGGAGCGCATATTCGCCGAACAGACCGTCCGTCCCACGGAATATAGGCCCCGTCCCGGCAAACGGGAGTTAAAAACGGGCGCGCGCGTCTTTTAAAAAGCCGAAAACGAAAGAAAAACGACTCCCGCACCCTCGCAAACCCGCTCTTTCCCCCGAAATTTACCCCACCAGAAACCCCTTCCCGCTATGCCCGTTACGCTTCAGGTATCGTCCTCGCTGCGCACCCTTGCCCAACGTTTTACCCGCGACCTTTCTTCGCGCCCGCGCGGCGTTTTTGAGCCGGACTACGTAGTGACGCAAACGGAAGGGATGAACAATTTTTTGCGCCTGCAAATTGCCCACCACGCGGGCATCACGGCCAACTGCAAATTTCTGGGGCCAAACGAAATCATCCAGCAGGCCTTCCGCTTGCTTTCCGACGAGAACAGCCATGCCGTTTCGGTGCCGCAAATGCGCTGGCAGATTTATGGAATTCTGGGGAAAGAAGATTTCCAAACCCGCTTTCCAAACGTCGTTTCCTACTACCAGAACCCCGACGGCAGCAGCGACCTGAAACGCCTGGAACTGGCCGAAAAAGTGGCCGTACTTTTTGACCAGTACCAGATTTACCGCCCGCAAATCATCCGGCAGTGGAACCGCCCGCAGGCCGCCCCAACCGACTGGCAGCAATATCTGTGGCAAGAAGTAACACGCCTTTCCGCAGGCCGCCTTTCCGACAAAGCGCGCATCAGCGACGCCATTCTCTATGCCCTCAAAAGCGAAGACAACGTGCGCCACCTGTGCCGCCACATGCCGGTGGTTCACGTCTTTGGCATCTCCATTCTCACTGATTACCACATCTCGCTGCTCCACGCGCTGGCCGGAGCGATTGATATTCACTTCTACCTCTTAGACCCGGCGGCGGGCATGTATTGGTATGAAGACCGCAACGAAAAACAACTGGCTATTCTCCAGAGCAAAGGCATTGACACAAGCGGCTCGCTGCTGGGCAATCCGCTGCTCACAAGTTGGGGCCGCGTGGTGCAGGATACCTTCAAACTGCTGTTTCGCCACGAGGCATTTCTGAACAATTACGACGTGCTTCTGGCTCCGGAAAAGACGCCGCAAACCTTGTTGGAAAAGATTCAGGATGACATCCACAACGGCTATGACCGCCACAGCCGGAACCCGATTTCCGAAACAGAATTGAACGACGGCTCGCTGGTGATGAATGCCTGCTATACGCCGTTACGCGAGGTAGAGGCGTTGTACAATCACCTTCTTTGTCTGTATGAAAAAGGAAAGCGTTTTTCGCCGCAGGATGTGTTGGTTATGGTGTCCGACATCAATACTTACGCGCCTTACATCAAAGCTGTTTTCCAGAACGCACCCTACGAATTCCGCTTCAACGTCTCCGACGAAAACCCGCAGGGCGGCGATACACTCACCGATGCGCTGTCGGCGATTCTGGCCCTCAATGCCGATAATTTCAAGCCCGAAGAAGTGGCGCAGTTGCTGGACTTTTCCGCTGTCCGCGAGCGATTTGTGCTGCACGACACGGCCCTTGTGCGCCGCCTGATTGACGCGGCCAATATCCGCTTTGGATTAGATGGCGACGTGGCCGACGATACACGCTTTGTGAGCTGGCGCTACGGCCTGCAACGCATTGTTTACGGCGCGTGCATGAGCGGTGAAGAACTGTGCCTTTCCGAAAGCGACGAGCCTTTTCACCCGCTGGATTGTGTGGAAGGACAAGATGCGGAAACAGCTATTCGCTTTGCGCATTTCGCGGGCTTGCTGATGCAACATTTAGAGGAGCGTTACCGCCCGCGCGACATCGCGAAATGGGTGGAGTACGTTGAACGCATCATCAATGATTTGCTGGCCGACACGGGCGAGGAAGTAACGGAGGAATTGCAGGGATTGCTGGCGCAACTGAACAGCTACAACAACGCTCACGAGTACATGAAGGAAGCCATTTCCTACGAAGTTTTCAGCCGCAGTTTTTTGCAGGGATTAAAAGGCGCGTCGCAGTCGGGCTGTTTTGGGTATGGGGGCATTACGTTCTGCTCTATGGTGCCGATGCGCAGCGTACCCTTTAAGATTGTGGCGATGCTGGGCATGGATGCCGACAAGTTTCCGCGCCGCGAAACGGTGACATCGTTCAGCAAGCTGAACGAGCGCCGCGAGGTGGGCGACCGCAACGTGCGGGACAATGACCGCCACCTTTTTCTGGAGACGATTCTCTCCGCCGAAGAACACCTCTACATCAGCTACCTGGGCCGCGCCGCGCAGGACAATACGCCGCAGCCGCCAAGCCCGCTGGTGGAAGAGCTGCTGGACTATGTGGAAGAAGGACTGGAAACCAAGCAGCCCTTGAAGGATTTTGTGGCCGTGCATCCGCTCCACAATTTCAGCGGACAATACAACTGCGACAACCCGCGCCTGCGCGATTTTCTGCGCCAAAGGAAAGAGCGTTTAAAGTCGTGGACGGTGGTGGAGAAAGAAGAAGCCAAGCCGCTGCTGACGAAGATTTCCCTGAAAAGCCTGAGCGGATTTTGTGCCAATACGCTGCGGTTTTGGTACGGCCAAAAGCTGGGCATCCGCTACGAAGACACCGAGGCCGCGCTGGCGGATATGGAGCTGCTTCACCTGAATAATCTGCAACGCGCTATCCTGAAAAAAGAAAGCCTTTCCGTAGAGCCGGACGGCGGCGAGGAATGGCGGATTCGGAAGGTGCGCAACGGGCTTTTGCCGCTTAGCAGCATGTCCACCGTGGTGGTGGAAGAGTTGGAAGAGGAAGTGCGGGAAGTGAAAGCCCTGCTGCGCAACGTGCCCGGTTTTGGCAAGCCCGCGCGCGTGCCGGTAGAGATTTTATTGGAGAACGGCATTGCGCTTTCCGGCATTTTGGACGTGTATGAAGGCGGCTTGCTGTGCCATGTTTGCCTTTCCAAAGACGAAGTGAAACATCGCATGGAAGCCGGCATTTTATACCTCGCGGCGGTGGCGGCAGGCGTGGGCAACGAGCTTTATTTTGTGTCGGCGCAGCAGGAGAAAATCTTCCGCACGGTGAGCATTTCCAAGGAAGAGGCGCGAGCACTTCTAACGCAGATGACGACCTTGTTTCTGGAAGGCCGCGAGCAGCCGCTGGTGTTTTCGGCGGGCATGGTTTCGTGCATCCGAAAGAAAGACCCGCCACCGTCTGCCATGACCGAGGACAACTTCTGTGAATTGGTAGGCCGCTACATGGAAAACGGAATCGGCATGGAAGATTGTTTTCGCAATCACCACCGGCAGGAACTGTGTACGGCATCCGGCGCGCTACAAGGTTTTCGCAGGATGTACGAGGTGTTTTATGAAGGAACGGAAGCGTTGTTTGAGGCGGGATAGAGAAAAGCCTTTCGCAGAAAGGCACAACAATAGATGAAGTCCCGTAGAAACGCAGGTTTGGTAGCAGTGCAATTCCCTTCACTCACACAAGCCCCGTAGGGGCGCAGGTTTGGTCCTTATGTCCTCCACCCATTATCTCCCCTTCAACGCCCGCGAAGTACCCCTTGAAGGCAGCAATCTAATAGAAGCAAGCGCGGGCACTGGCAAGACCTATTCCATTGCCATTATGGTACTGCGGCTGGTGGTGGAGGTGCATCTGCCGCCAAAGGAAATTCTGATGGTAACATTTACGCGCGCTGCCGTGGCGGAGTTGGCCGAGCGCGTACGCCTGTTTCTGCGCATGGCCTATAAATGCAGTCGCGGAGAGAAGTGCGACGATGCGGTGATAGCGGAGATTGTGCAGATCGCGCAGGAGAAAACCGGTGCCGAGGTGGAGGACACGTTGCGCCGCGCGGTGCTGCTGTTAGACGAGTTGCAGGTAATGACCATTCACAGCTTTTGCCAGAACACACTGAGCGAGTTTGCTTTTGAAACCGCACAGGCATTTGCGCCGGATATGATTCCAACGCTGAAGCCGATTGTGAAGGATTATTTCCACAAATTCTGGCGGCGAAATATTAACACACTGCCGCCCGCACTGCTCCGGAAATTAGACGTGGAGGTTCTGCGCGAGACGCTCACCAAAACCATTGACAGCCACCTTGACGGACGACTTTACTACGGTTTTGAGGAAGAAAAAGCTTATGCGCTCACGCCGGAAGAAGCACAGGATTGGCTGCGAAAAATCAAGGAGAACGAAGACGTGCAACCGCTGATAGACGAAGCGTATGACGCACTGCAAAAAGCGTATAAAGAAGCGAAGGGCGAAGGGCGGAAAATCACCCATTTAGATGCGGCCTCCCGCGCCTACAAACATCCTAAAAGCGCGTTTTTGAAAACAGCGGCGGATGACCGGAAATTTTTAGAGAAGTATTTCCCGGAAGTTTTGCCGCTGATTGACCGCATGTTGGAAGCCGCAGAAAAATCATTGGCTACTTTTGAGGAACTGCAACAGCACCTGCGCTACTGGGCTATTTCGGAAATTCTCAAAAGCATTGCGGCGCACAAAAAGCGGGCGAATGTCATCACCTATTCCGACATGATTACGCACCTGCACGCGGCCCTGACGAAGCCCGGAAAGGAAGAGCTGGTGCAGGCGATGCGCGCTAAATACAAGGCCGCTTTCATTGACGAATTCCAGGACACCGACCGGCGGCAATACGAGCTTTTTGACGCAGCTTTTGGCGAGGAAACCATTCTCTTTCTGATTGGCGACCCGAAGCAAAGCATCTACGGTTTTCGCTCCGCCGACGTGAATACCTACTTCATGGCCCGCAGCCGCGTGGCGCGCGTGTATGGCATGAACCGGAACTTCCGCTCCACGGCGCAGATGATTGAGACGATGAATGTCTTCTTTAAACCGCAGCCGGATTTCAACACGTTTGCCTTTGCCGAAGGTGAAGAAGGATTCCAATACATTCCGGTGGAAAGCGGGGTAAAAGAGAAAAAGCAAGGCTTGTTTCTGAACGGTGAATCGCAGCCGTGCATGGGCGTTTTTGAAGAGAAAGACAAGAACAATGTGGAGGAGAAAGCGGCGATGCAGATAGCGGCACTGTTGCGCATGGGCTACACGCTGACAGAAGACGGTGTGGAGCGCCCTTTGCGCCCCTCGGATGTCGGTGTGCTGGTGCGGAAAGGAAAGAACGGACAAAGCATCCGTGACCGGCTGTGCAAAATGGGCATTCCTGCCGTGTATCGCGACGAGGTGCGTGTGCTGGATACGCCGCAGGCAAAAGAACTGGTGTGGATTCTTCATGCGCTGCTGGAGCCGTCGGCGGCCACGATAAACCGTGCGCTGCTGAACACGCTGCTGCCCTTCACCAACGAAATTCTGCTGCGCCTGAACGACGAGGAAGTGGTGGCGCATTTTGACAAATACCGCCGCTTGTGGGCACGCGACGGCCTCCTGCCCGCCCTCTCTGAAATGGCACGCGATTTTGACCTGCGCACCTTCCTGCTTCAGCGCGAAGGCGGCCACCGTGTGTACGCCAATTACCTGCAACTGGCAGAGCTTCTTCATGCTACGCAGTCGCGCCGGAAATGGAGCGAAAACGAAACGCTCTCGTGGCTGCAACGCACCATTAGCGACACCGAGCGAACGGAGAACGGCGCGTTTCAGCAACGCATGGAGCGCGACGATGAGGCAGTGGAAATTCTCACGATTCACAAAAGCAAGGGTCTGGAATACAACGTGGTGATTGCGGCGGATTTTAATTTTCCTACCAGTCTTGGCAAAGACCATTATCCAACCCTGAGCTATCGCGCGCCGGACGGACAATATTTCTTCCTGGAACAGAAGCGTTTTACGCAGGAACAAAAAGGTTTGTACACAGCGCAGGAAGAACAGGAAGCCCGCCGCTTGCTGTATGTGGCCGTTACCCGCGCGGTATATGGCTGCTATCTCTTCTCCTCTGTCTATTCCCAATCCATGGGCGAAACAGAAAGAAAACTTCTGTCCGCGCTCAAGACATTGCAACATCCGCAGATTGTTTTCGGTGCGCCGCTCCCCGTTCCGCCCCCGCCGGAAGAAAAAGAAAAAGCCAGGCGCGAAGAATACGAAGTGCTGCCGGGAATTGCCGGCTTCGCGCTGCCCGATGATAAATGGGGACGCTTAAGTTATTCCGGTTTGGGCGGTTGGAACGCGCATTTCCGCCTGCGTCGTGCAGCGCCGCAAACCGACGATTACGCCACTTTTATTTTTGAAACGCTGGCCCGCAACAGCAAGACCGGTGAGATGCTCCACTACCTTTTGGAGCGCGCGCTGCCCGACCAACCGACCAACTGGAACTGGGCAATCAGTCAGACGCTCACGCGCTTCTCTCCGGCAAAAAAAGAAGCCTACACACCCCTGTTGAAAACGCTGATGACGCACATTTCCGGGGCACAGATTTCTTTTCCGCAAAACGCTTCTTTTTCGCTGTCGCAGGTGAAGCACGAGCAGCGCATGGCGGAGTTGGAGTTTGATTTTCCAGTGTCGCCGTTCCGGTTGGAAGAGCTGTGTGAAGTGGCAAAGGCAGCGGGCATTTCTGTTTCGTTGCGCAACAAAGACGGCGAAGCAAGCGGCGTGATGAACGGCAAGATGGACCTCTTGTTTGAGCACGGCGGAAAGTTCTACGTCCTTGACTGGAAGTCTAACTACCTGGGCGACGTGCCGGACGAATATACCGGCCAAACCCTGACCGACGCGATGACCAACGCGAACTACCATTTGCAGTACCTGATTTACACCGTGGCGGCGAAGAAATACTTGGAGCGGCGCGTGCCCGGCTTTGACTATGAGCGCGATTTCGGCGGCGCGATTTACCTTTTTGTGCGCGGCGCGCGGGAAGGAAAAGAGAGTGGTGTTTTTACGGCTAAACCAACGGCGGCTTTGGTGCGTTCTTTGGAGAAATTGTTTACGCCGGAAAGTGTTTTGCTGTAAGGGCGTTTTTCTCTTCTTCTACATCATCTCCTGTTTAAAAGGACGACCACTTAGGGTCGCCCCTACCGTCCTCCATGAAACTCTCCCTCGGCTTCTCGCCCTGCCCCAACGATACCTTTATTTTTGACGCGCTGGTGAACAGATTGATTCCCTCACAGGGCTTGGAATTTGACGTGGTCATGGAAGACGTGGAGACGCTGAACCGCATGGCTGCGGAAGGAAAATTAGACGTGACCAAGATTTCTTTTAGCGCGCTTTTGCCACTCTCGCAGACATACGCGCTGTTGCAAAGTGGCGCGGCATTAGGGCGCGGCGTTGGGCCGCTTCTGGTATCGAAAGAAGCTTTTCCATTGGAGGAAGTTTCCACCAAAAGCATTGCCATTCCCGGCGAAAAAACCACCGCGAATTTGCTGTTCTCTCTTGCTTTTCCACAGGCAAAGAACAAAACCGAAGTCGTGTTTTCCGACGTTGCGGACGGCATTCTTTCCGGGCAGTTCGATGCGGGACTGATGATTCACGAAGGACGCTTTACCTACGAAAAACGCGGCCTGAAAAAGCTGCTGGATTTAGGCGAATGGTGGGAGCAAATAAGCGGCGCACCCATTCCACTTGGCGGCATTGCGGTGAAGCGGAAATACGGCAAGGAGGTTTATGAAAAGCTGAATACCCTGCTGGCGCAAAGCATCGGCTACGCGTGGCGGCGCTACCCAACGTTGAGCGATTTCATCACCGACAACGCGCAGGAAATGGAGGAAGACGTGATGCGCAGCCACATCAATCTGTACGTGAATGACTTTACTACAAACCTCGGCACGGAAGGGGAAAAAGCAATTGCGGTATTGCAGCAGAAAGCGCAGGATGCGGGCTTTGTGGGGGAGGGAATGGGGTTATTTTGGTGAGATTTTTGTCCACGGGTGAAACCCGGACAAATGGTGCGCATTGGGTGGTTATAATGTTTTGTCATTCCCGAAGGGAATCTCGCAACCATGCAGGAGAAGTGCGCTTGCGAGACCCCCTTCGGGGGCAACAAACGCAGGGCAACAAAAATCTCCGCTTTTCACAATCCGTTATTTTTGGGATAGGCTCTAAGATTCCCTTCGGGATGACAAAAGATTTCCGACAAAAAACCGCGCTTCCTCCCAAGGAAAAAGTGCGGCTAAAACTCAAGAAGGAAGGGTTTCCTACGCCACCACCGGGTCTATATACTTCTCAATTTCCTTGCTCAGCGCGGTGCTGATAACTTCAATCGCATCGTCGCCTTTGATGCGTTGGAGCTTGCCCTGCTCGGCGTAGTATTTGGCCACCGGCTCCGTTTTGACGAAGTATTCTTTGGTTCGTTTGTGAATCACGTCTTCATTGTCGTCGGTACGGCCAGAGATGCGGCCCCGCTCAATCAAGCGGCGCACCAGTTCATCTTCCGGCACTTCCAGCGTGAGTACCAGACGAATAGGCGCTTGCTTGAAGCTGAGCAATCTGTCCAGCGCCGCGGCCTGCGCTACAGTGCGGGGGAATCCGTCAAAAATGTAGCCTCGTACATCCGGCTCTTCTTCCAACCGGCTGCCAATCATGCCAATCACCACTTCGTCGGGAACCAACATGCCGTTGTCCATAAACTTTTTCGCTTCCAGCCCAAGCGGCGTGGCGCGCGCCACTTCGTTGCGCAGCAGGTCGCCGGTGGAAAGGTGGCGCAGGTCGTAGCGGGCGATAAGTCTTTCCGACTGCGTGCCCTTTCCGCATCCGGGAGGGCCAAAAAGAACAAGGTTGAACATGGACAAAGAAGAGACGAAAAAGGGCGGATTGCGTAAAGGGGCCTGCAAATATAAGCGTGTCGCGGTACGGTATCTTTACCGTCTCCCGAAAACAAAGACTGTGATAGATCTCAAGACAAACCACGAAGACGAACGCGCCATTCTCGTGGGCCTCATTCATAAGAACCAGACAGAAGTCCAGACGGTAGAATACCTGGAAGAGTTGGCTTTTCTGGCAGAAACAGCGGGCGCGGAGACGCTGCGCAAATTCATGCAGAAGCTCCCCCACCGTGACGCCAAGACGTTTGTGGGCAAAGGCAAGATTGAAGAAATCGCGGAGTATGCGCGCGCAAAAGAAGCCAACCTGATTATTTTTGACGACGAGCTGACCGGCTCCCAAATCCAGAACATTGAGAAGGCCACGGGCGTGAAAACCATTGACCGCTCCGACCTGATTCTGGACATTTTTGCGCGGCGTGCCAAGACGGCACAGGCCAAAGTGCAGGTAGAGTTGGCGCAGTATCAATACATTCTTCCCCGCCTGCGCGGCATGTGGAGCCACTTGGAGCGGCAGGGCGCGGGCATCGGCAGCCGGGGGCCGGGCGAAACGGAAATTGAAACGGACAGGCGGATTGTGAAAGACAAAATCTCCCTTCTGCGCAAGCGCCTCGGCGAGATAGACAAGCAGTCGCAAACGCAGCGGCAGGAGCGCGGCACGTTTATCCGCGTGGCGCTGGTGGGCTACACCAATGTGGGCAAAAGCACCTTGATGACGCTGCTTTCCAAAAGCGAAGTGTTTGCGGAAAACAAGCTTTTCGCGACGCTGGACACCACAACGCGTAAGGTGGTGTATGAACAAACGCCTTTCCTGCTGAGCGATACGGTAGGCTTTATCCGCAAGCTGCCCCACCACCTTGTGGAGAGCTTTAAAAGCACGCTGGACGAAGTGCGCGAAGCCGATTGCCTGCTCCACGTGGTGGACATTTCCCACCCGGCCTATGAAGACCAGATGGCGACGGTGAAAAAGACCTTGCAGGAAATTGGCGCGGGTGAAAAACCGATGCTGACCATTTTCAACAAGATGGACTTGTACGAGAAAAACACCTTTGACGACTTCCTCACCGACGAGGTGAAGACCGAACTCCTCCGCGATTTGGAGCAACGCTGGCAGCACGAAACCGGCGGCGCGTGTGTGTTTATCTCCGCCCTTCAAAAGAGAAATATGGACGTGCTGCGCGAAACCATTCTGGAGAAAGTACAGCAGCAATATCGGGAGCGGTATCCGTATTTGACGGAGTTTTATAAGGCGTAGGGACGTAAAACGAAAACCCCCACCTGACAGGTTTTTAAAAACCTGTCAGGTGGGGGTTTTCGTTGGAGATGCTTTCCCTACCCGGTAATGGTGCCCATGATGGGCGCGCTCCACGGGCCAGCCTGCCCGCGCGTATTCACCTAGCGCAGGATATACCACACCGGCTTTCCGGCATCGGCGCCGTCAAAAGTGGCAATGTAGGGCGAGGCAAAATATTTTTTGCGCTGGCGCAGAAGAAGATTGCGCTGGCGCAAAAAGTTTGTGCGCTGAGGTAGAAATAAATTGCGCTGGCGCAGAAAGGTTGTGTGCTGGCGCAAAGAATGATTGCACCTTGTTTTGGATATCAAGGTATCAAAATCGCTTTAAAGAAAAACAGCTACTTACTCGGTAGCTGTTTTTCTTTAGGAGAATATGTGCTATGGCCTCAAGCCGTTTCTTCTACGATGAAAGCAGTTTGATAAAAATTGTTTACTGCCCCTATCGGCTTTAGACTAATATAGAAGTTGGACACAAATTCATCATATGCCTTAAACTCATGAAGTGGAACGCTAAACTCATCGAAAAAGATAACATCTCCTGGACGTAGGAAGGGGTATAACTGGCTCAAGGCAAAAGCCGTGGCACTGTACAAATCTGCATCCATATGGATAACCCTTCTTTCACTCTGAGTCAGAATGGTTCCGTTTTCTTTTAAGAAGTTGGATAAAGTGTCTTGGAAAAGACCTTTTATAAACTTTCCCCGGCTATCTTCTATAGAAGGAACAGGTGCGGCCATTGCCCCCTTGTTGTAGCCATCTGCCCAATCTTCGGGCAGCCCTTCAAACGTATCAAATCCCCAAAAAGCGCTTTCCCTGTATAGGGTGTTTTTCATCCACCAGCGGAACGAAGCTCCTTGTGCTACGCCGAATTCCAGGTAAGCAATTTTGGACTGCGCAAGCCCGTATTCACTCATTACGTATTCATACAAGCGATACCGTTTATCATAATCCCTTTTTGGTTCATAAAAATCATGAAAAGCCATAGACTTTTTATGCTTGTGAATCCAACGGATAAGCTTGTTGAAGTAAAAGAGAAAATGGAAAAAACGGGTGAAAGGACTTAAAAGAAGCGTTACCGGAAAACGAAGAAGGGCATCTTTGAAGAATTTAATCAGTCTTAACCGCATGGAGAGGAGTGGCTGTTGGTGGCTGAGGTACTAGATCTTTATAGCTTTTCCTAACGATTTGCTTACCGTTCAGGGAGAGGCTGTAAAAGTACACACCAGAAGCAATGTTAGCGGCCTGCTTGCCGGCGGCCACGTATTGTTGGAAGGTGTTCCCGGACTGGCCAAAACGCTGGTGGTAAAAAGCCTTGCCGCCGCCATTGATGCCCGCTTTTCGCGTATTCAGTTTTTTTCTTTCTACTTCTACCGCCCTGCTTTCAGCTCAAACGTCGCCACCACCGGGTTATGGTCGGAAAGCGCGGTGCGGAAGGTTTTGAAATCCACGCATTGAAAAAAGTCGGGGTCGTAGAAGATATTGTCGATGCGCAGGGTGGGCGACAGGCGGTTGTAGGTGCGGCCAAAAGGTTTTCCGTAGTCCACAAACGCATCACTCCGCTCCCCGCGCACGGTGTTGTAGGCATAAGAGCCAGGCAGGTCGTTGAGGTCTCCGCAAATGAGGAGCGGATAAGGGCTTTCGGCCAGGATGCTCCTCACGCTGTCGGCCTCGCGGGCGCGCCGCTGAAAAGGCCCCACGGCACGCGCCATAAACTTGCGCGCCATCCGGTAACTGTTTTTCACACCGGGTATGTTTTGGCGGGCAGAGTCAAGCGTTGCTTTTTCCTTGTCTCTTAGGTTGAAGGACTCCAGATGCAGCGTAACGATGCGGATTTTGGTGGTGCTGTCCAAGCTCACGTCGGTTTGCAGCAGGTTGATATTGCGGGCAATCCAACGCTCCTCCACCGCGCTCACCGGCAGCTTGGAGAAAAGGGCGAGGCCTACGTAGTACTGCGCACCCAGCGTATTGTCCCACACAAACCGGAAATCCCGGAAGCCACCTTCCGTCAGAAATCTGGTGGAATGCGGCTTGGTGATGTCTTCATACTTGGTGTGGAACTCCACGAGGCAGGCCACATCGGGGTCTTGCTCCTTGATGAACTGCAACATTTTGCGCGGCACGGCAGGGTCTTCCGGCAGGTCGTAGATGCCCAAGCCGTGAACGTTCCAGAGCAGCACTTTTATCTGCGGCCTCGCCGCCAGTGATTGCGCCGACCAGTGAAAAGGATTTCCGAAAACCGCGCGAACCGCCGGGAAGGCAGCAATTAAAGCAATAAGCGGCAGCATCGCCCGCAAACGACGGCGACGAAAAAGCAGAAAGATAAAGGAAACGAGATTGGTTGTAACGGCAAAGGCAGTGGTGAACGGCAGAAAAGCCAGCAGCGGTTTATCTAAAGGCGAAAGGAGCGCCGCCACCTGACACCCCACGAGCCACAAGGCAAGCGCGAGCGTGAAGAGCCATTTAAAAACGGTTCCCCAACGCTGCCGGGCGTTTCGCTTCGCTTCCGTCATGTGTCAGATGTTTCCACCTGCGTTTTTCAGAAAATCTTTCTCTTCCTGCGACAGCGCATTGTAGCCTTTCGCATGAATTTTTTCCAGCAGTGTGTCCACACGCGCCTGCGGTGGTTGCACACGTGTAACAGTGTTTTTCCCGCCAAAACCAGTCTGCCCGCGCCGGCCCGCTGTCACCTTCGGGGGCGCAGGCGTAAGCTTTTCGCTAATTGCGCCCATGCCGTCATAAATGCGGTCTGCAATGCGGTAGCCTTTGCGCAACAGTACTACGGAAAGTACCCCGCCAAGCGCGCCGCCTACCATCCAGCCCACGCCGGCCATGCCTTGAAGCACGCCGCCAAAATGAAGCAGTACGAAGATGACGAACACGATTTTGATAGAGATAGAAAACGTGGGCGTGAGCCAGAAACGATAGCTTGGCGCAAACATCAAAGCCGCCGCCGCCAGCGCCATTACGCCTGCGTGGGAACCCACTAGATAGCCGCCAGCGCCCGCACCGGGAATCAGCTGCGATAAGAGTACGAGTGCGCCGCCCAGCACGTTTCCGAGTATAAAAACCGGAATCACCTGTCGGTAACCTACGAGCATTTGCAACACGCCGCCCCAAGTGAAAATCCAGATGGCATTGCCTACCCAGCCCATGAAGTCCCTATGGAAAAAGCCGTAGGTAAGCAGCGTCCAGAACTTTTGGGGATAACTCCTTACCGGGCCAAGCGCGATGTATTGCAGCATCTCGCCTTTAGCCACTTCGTATTGCCAGTGGCTGAACGCCTGAAAGCAAACCGCCACAAAGAAGAAGGAGACAAAGCAGACGCCGGTGGCGATGATAAGGTGGATGACCGCGTTTTGGTTATAGGACGGCAGGAAAGGCCGGATGGAAGGACGCGTAGAATATCGGTTCATCTTGGGGGAAATAGAAGGGAAAGGTAAGTGGGAATGACTATGGGGTAACAGCAGCAGGGAAGCAGGGTTGGATTGCATCGTTTGCGGTGTAGAGACGCCCGACTCGGGCGTCTCTACGGATATCACGCATATCTGTCTGGCTTCATACGCCACAAGCGCAACAGAATAAAGCCGAAAAGCATCCCGCCGAGGTGCGCAAAGTGCGCAACATTGTCGCCCGGATTGGCGCGCAGGCCAGAATACAATTCAAAAGCGGCGTAGAACAAGACAAACCACTTGGCCTTGACGGGTACGAGGAAGTAGAAGTATAGCCGCATGTTGGGAAACAGGTAACCGAAGGCCAGCAGGATACCAAATACTGCACCCGAAGCGCCGACGGTTACCTGGTCGAAATAGCCATCATAGTGCTTGCCCGAAGCCACATCAGTAAAACCATATAGCGACTGATTAATAAGGCTCACGGCTTCGGTGCGGAAACCACCGCCGGGGTCAGATTGCCACATAGCGTTCAGGTTCGCGAAAGGCCCGAATTGGCTCCAATCGTTTTGCTGGAGCAGGCGGTTAAACTGGTCTGCCGTGGGGTTGTGGTAGAAGTTGAGGACATTGCTTTCCAGGACGTGGAAATTATAGCCCAGCACCGCAAGATGGCAGGCCGCTGCACCCAATCCGCACAGGAAATAGAAAGTGAGAAACCGCTTCGGCCCCCACAGGTTTTCCAGCACCGAGCCGAACATCCACAAGGCAAGCATATTGGTGAACAAGTGAATCACCGTTGCGTTGAGACTGTATGCGCTGCCATGCATAAACATGTGCGTCACGTACTGCCACGGGCGGAAGTAAAACGAGCGCCAGTAGTGCAGGCCCAAGTAGTCGGCGAGGTCAATATTCCGGCTGCCGAGTACCATTTGCACGGCGGCCATCAGGACGTTGATGATAATCAGGTTTTTGACAACGGGCGGCAGCACCTGAAACCCACCGGGACGCACGGAAGACATTTATGGAAGGAAGCGAAGAATAAAGGGAAGAAGGAACGAAAGGAAACGGAAAAACCGCGCCGGGGTTAGCAGGAATACCGCTTCAAAAGTAGGCGTTACGGGAGTGAAGGAATTTTTTTGGGAGCGGGACGTGCGTAATTATAGGGTAATCCCCTACTTTTGCCGTCCTTTTTAAAAAATCAACCGCCGCTTTTCTGAAGAGTGGCCTTTTTCTGAACAGCGATTATGAAACGTACTTATCAACCTTCCCGCCGCAGCCGTAAGAGTGTGCATGGCTTCCGCCAGCGGATGCAAACCGCCAATGGCCGCAAAGTGCTGGCTTCACGCCGTGCCAAAGGCCGCCACAAGCTCACCGTGTCCGACGAGCGTCGCCTGAAGTAAAAAATTTCCGGCTTTCCCCTTTATGCGCCCTACGCTTGGAGCCACTGAGCGCCTGAAGCGCGAAAAAGATTTGAATGCGCTTTTCCTTTCGGGGAAGGCGCATTCTTTTTTCCCGTTGCGTGCTGTGTTTGTTTTGGCGGAAAGAAGAGAAGGAGAAGATTCACCCGTGCGCGTCTGTGTGTCTGCGCCAAAGAAAAAGTTCCGCCGCGCGCATGATAGGAATCGGATTAAGAGACTGTTGCGTGAGGCATGGCGGGTGCGCAAAAGCGCACTTTACGAAGCTGTTCCCCCGGAGAAGCAACTTCACCTGATGCTGATTTTTTCCGGCAAAGAACTGCCCGATTTGGAAACAGTTTCCGGGGCGGTGGAGAAGGCAATTCCGGTTTTAATCCAGTTTGTAGCATCTTCGTTAAAAGCGCCCGATGCGTAAGGTTTTTGCTTTCCCTTTTCTGCTGCTGATAAAGGTTTACCAAGGCGGCATTTCGCCGTTTCTAGGACCGAAATGCCGGTTTACGCCTACGTGCAGCGCATATGCTGCGGAAGCCATTCGGAAGTATGGGCCATTGAAAGGAATGTGGCTCTCGTTGAAAAGGATTGGGCGGTGTAGGCCCGGTGGCGGAAGTGGGTATGACCCGGTGCCGTAGGGATGTTTCATGGATCATGTGTTTATGTTTCATGTGGAAGCCCAACAGCTTTCGTCTTCCCTTTCCCGGTTCTTTCTTAGAAATTTACGTCCCTGATAGCAATGGCCATGACTTGCAAGTTGTAGACAGCAGAAAAGCCCTTGTACCACGAGTTTCACTCGTGGCAATTTCTATTGAACTCTTTCAGAGTTCAATCCTCCTTTTTTAGGAAACTCTATGTCCGGGAAAGGAAAGAATAACAATAGCCACGAGTGAAAATCGGGGTAAAAAAATACGGGCCGCACAACAGCCGCGTGAGGGATAGAGGCGGCGCGAAGCAGAGCCGAAAGCCCGACCCGAAGGGGCACGCCCAAATTTAGCTACACAAGTTTCCCGGCTTCCTCTTTCGGAAACAACTTGCGGTAAAACACCAGCAACACGAAGCTGCACAACAAGTCTATCGGGAAGAGCGCGTCGGTAGCGGCGTTGCGCCAGCTTTCGTCTTTGAGCGTGAAGCGCAGCACGAGGTTGAGCGCCGTGAGCAGAATGTAGCCGTTCGCTGCCCACTTGCTGTGGCGCAGCGTGAGCAATACCCAACACACCGCATAAAGCAGCATCCATACCACCTGCAACCAGATTTTATCGCTTAGCGGCTCGGTATGGAATTGCCAGGCACTCCACAGCAGCCACACGCCATGAAATACGGCAATGATGGGCAGAGCGATGGGCAGCTTTTTATAGGTCATGAGTCATGGGCCATAGGTCACAGGTCATGACTTATGACCCATGACCTATGACTTATGATTTGCTCAGCGCGTCCAGCACGTCAAACTGCGTGAGGATGTGGTATTCACCGCTGTCGTCGCGGGTGAGAACAGCGCCGAGTTCTTTGCCCAGCGCACTGCCCAGCCGGTCAATTGGCATGTCCATCGGCACCATTGGCAGGGGCGATTCCATTACTTCGGCAACGGTTTTCTCCGGCAGGTCGGCGTGCTGCATCATCTTCTTAAACAAGCCCGACTGCGTGATTGCGCCCACCATTTCCGTTCCTTCCAACACCGGAATCTGCTCAATGTCGTACTTCTTCATCAACGCCATTGCGTCGCTCACTTTCTCGTCTTTTTTCACCGTTACCAACCGACGGCGGCCCAATCCGCCCAGTAAATCCTTTACCGTGTTTACGTCCAAGAAACCGCGTTGCAGCATCCATTCGTCGTTGTAAACCTTGCCCACATAGCGCGAGCCGTGGTCGTGGAAAATCACCACCACAAGGTCCGTTGGTTTCAATTCCGCTTTCAGTTGCAGCAGCCCGGCGATAACCGAACCGGCACTGTAACCCACAAAAATGCCTTCTTCCTTTGCAATGCGGCGGGCCATTACTGCACCGTCTTTGTCGGTTACTTTCTCAAAGCGGTCAATCGTTTCGCGGACGTAGTTCTGCGGCAGAAAATCTTCGCCAAAACCTTCGGAGATGTAAGGATACACTTCCTTCATATCCAGTTCACCCGTCTCGTGCCATTTCTTCAAGAGGGAGCCGTAGGAGTCTATCGCCCACATCTGAATATCCGGGTTCCGCTCCTTCAGATACTGCCCAATGCCGGTAATCGTGCCGCCCGTGCCGGAAGCCACCACCACGTGCGTAACCTTTCCTTCGGTCTGTTCCCAGATTTCCGGAGCGGTGCTTTCATAGTGCGCGAGGCGGTTCGCGAGGTTGTCGTATTGGTTCACGTACCAGCTATTAGGCACTTCCTTCGCCAGCCTTTTAGACACGCTGTAGTAGGAGCGCGGGTCTTCCGGCTCCACGTCCGTGGGGCACACAATCACCTCCGCGCCCATCGCTTTCAGGATGTCGGCTTTCTCTTTGGATTGCTTGTCGGTGGTGGTGAAAATGCACTTGTAACCTTTGATAATCGCCGCAATGGCGAGGCCCATACCGGTGTTGCCGCTCGTGCCTTCAATGATGGTGCTGCCGGGCTTTATTTTCCCTTCCATTTCCGCCACTTCAATCATCTTCAGCGCCATACGGTCTTTGATGGAATTTCCGGGATTTCCGTATTCAATCTTGGCATAGACCGGGCAGGGCAGCGGGGCCGTCACGCGGTTGAGCTTCACCAGCGGCGTGTCGCCAATGGTTTGCAGAATGTTGTCGAAGACTTTTTTGTCGCGGTTCATAAGGGAAGGCGCGAAGGTAAGGCTGCTTGATTACGCTTTACTCCTTTACCACACGCAGTGCACTGCCATCAGCCAGACGCAGTATGTACAGACCCGTCGGCCAGTTGCTTGCATCTACACTAACACCGTTCCTCATCACAAAGCGCACTATTTCCCGGCCTTGTATATCCAGCACCTTCGCTACCGTGCCCTCCAGAGAGACATTGCTATTGGTAATTGTAAAAAGCTCCCGCACTGGCTGCGGTGCAAGGGCAACACCATTTTCCGCCTGCGTTGCGAGTTGTGACACGGATAAGAATGTACCCTCAAACACATATACCGCGCCAGCACTCGTAACGCTATCAATTCCGTTAACGTTGTAATCTTGCTTAGGAGAACTCGCGAGGACATAAGAACCACCAATAGCTACCGAATAACCGAAATTGTCATCAGCCTGCCGGTCTGCGGCTACCACTTTCCCAGCATTGGGACCACCAAATACATAGGCTGCTCCGGAGTTGGTAAGACTATCGTTTCCAGAGGCATTGTAGTCTTGACCGGGAGCACCTACAACCGGATAAGAGCCGGAGAAAGCTACTGAAGAACCGAAGTTGTCACCTGCTTGACGGTCTATAGCTATCAACTTTCCCGATTGGCTCCAAGAGTTAAAATAAAATACATACGCTGCGCCGGCATCATTAACACTCGTGCCGCCTCCAGCGGCATCGTAATCTTGACGGGGAGCGCCTACAATCGCATAATCCGGAGAGACGGAGCTAAGAAGATCTATAGAAATAGCCACTGAAGCCCCGAAATGGTCATCAGCCTGACGGTCTGTGGCTACTATTTTTTTTCGCTGTGAGTTACTGGGACCAGTGAATATATACGCTGCACCTGCATCATTCATAGCTGTACTCCCTCCAGCTGCATCATAGTCTTGATAGGGAGCATCCGCAATCGCATAATAGCCAGATATAGCTACCGAATAGCCAAGGTTGTCATTTACCTGACGGTCTGCGGCTACCAACTTTGCTTGGAATGTCCATACGCTACTACCGCTATGGCTAAATCCATATGCCGCACCGGCATCATTGATAGCTGTACTTCCAACCGTATCGTAGTCTTGACGGGGAGCACCTACAACCACATAATAAGCACCGTATGCGTAGTCTATATCTACCGAATAACCGAAGTTGTCATCAGCCTGCCGGTCTGTAGCTACCAGCTTCTGTGTCTGACTCCAAAAGGTGCCACTACGAGTAAACATGTACGCCGCTCCGGCCTTAAATACCAGATTAGCTCCGCTAACATCATATCCTTGACCAGGCGCACCTACAGTCACATAATTGCCAGACATAGCTACAGAATACCCGAAATGGTCGTTTGCCTGCCGGTCTGTAGCTACTACCTTTTGCTGAAGAGTCCATACGCCACCGCTTTGGTGAAAAATATAGGCTGCTCCGGCATCGGTGATGCTATTGCCTCCGGTATCATCATAGTCTTGGTAAGGAGCGCCCACAATCGCATAATCGCCGTAGATATTTACAGAGTAGCCAAAGGAATCGTCTGCCATGCGGCCACTGGTTCCGCTACCAATAAGTTTAGCCATTTGGGTAATCGACTGCCCATTGGCCTTTCCGGAGAAGAAGAACACTGAGGCAAGTAGCAGGAAACCAACAACTGGACGCACGTAAGAAAAGGTTTCATAAGGCACAAAAAGTTTGGGTTGGACGCTTGTAAAGATAGCCTTTAGTTCAAAGTTTTGGAAATCCTTCCAATCACCTCTAAAGCCCAAGACCTCTGGCACCTTATAGGTTTCCACCACAGCCTATTTTTGAAGAAAATTTTCTACCGATTTCCATGTCCCTCCTCCAACTTCAGAACTACGCCGAAGGCAACTGGCACACCGCTTCTAAAACCGGCGAAACCCTCCACAACGCCATCACCGGCGAAGCCATTTACACCGCTTCTTCCGACGGCTTGGACTTCGCGGCCATGATGGATTATGCCCGCAAAGTGGGTGGCCCGGCCCTGCGCAAGCTCACCTTCCACGAGCGCGGACGGATGCTGAAGGCACTAGCCTTTCACCTGATGGAGCGGAAGGAAACGTTTTACCAAATCTCCGCCCTCACCGGAGCCACGCGCGCCGATTCCTGGGTGGATATTGAGGGCGGCATCGGCAACCTTTTTTCCTACGCTTCGTTGCGCCGCCAGTTCCCCAACGAGCGTTTTTATGTGGACGGACAGCAGGCCAAAATTTCCAAAGGAGGCACTTTTGTCGGGCAGCACATCATGGTTCCGCTGCAGGGCGTTGCCATCCACATCAACGCCTTCAATTTTCCGGTGTGGGGGATGCTGGAGAAAATCGCGGTGAACTTGCTTGCAGGCGTCCCAGCGATTGTGAAGCCGGCCACGCTCACCTCCTTTCTCACCGAAACGGTTTTTAAAGAAATCATTGCCAGCGGCATTTTCCCCGAAGGTTCCTTGCAGCTTATTTGCGGCTCCGCACGCGGTATTACCGAACATGTGCAGAACGGCGACATCGTAACTTTCACCGGCTCGGCATCCACCGGATTGATGCTCAAAAGCTCCCCGCGCGTGCTACGTGAAGCCGTTCCGTTCAATCTGGAAGCCGACTCCCTCAACTGCTGCGTTCTCGGCCCCGACGTAACGCCCGACATGCCGGAGTGGGATTTGTTCATCAAAGAAGTGGTGCGCGAGATGACCACCAAAGCAGGCCAGAAATGCACCGCCATTCGCCGCATCATGGTTCCGGCAGACAAGGTGGAAGACGTGCAGATTGCGCTGGGCAAACGTCTAAAGACCACCACCGTGGGCGACCCGCGCGTGGAAGGCGTGCGCATGGGGCCACTCGCCGGCCAAAGCCAGCGCGAGGAAGTGAAAGCCCGTGTGGAAGAGCTTTCGCAAACGCAGAAAATCGTGATTGGCAGTCTGACGGATTTTGAAGTGATTGGCGCAGATAAAGAGAAAGGCGCGTTCTTCTCGCCACTCGTTTTCCTCAACACCGATCCGTTCCAAAACACTGGCGTTCACGACATTGAAGCTTTCGGCCCGGTCAGCACGATTCTTCCTTACAACACACTGGACGACGCAATTACGCTGGCCAAAATGGGCAAAGGCTCTCTCGTCTGTTCTATCGTTACCGCAGACGATACTGTTGCCCGCAATTTTGTGCTGGAAGCAGCCGTGATGCACGGACGCATCATGGTGTTGAACCGCGATTGCGCGAAGGAAAGCACCGGTCATGGCTCGCCCCTGCCGATGCTGACTCATGGTGGGCCGGGACGCGCAGGCGGCGGCGAAGAAATGGGCGGGATGCGCGGCGTGATGCACTACCTGCAACGCACGGCGGTGCAAGGTTCTCCCACTACTCTTACAGCCATTACCAACGTCTATCAGCAAGGCGGCGCACAACGCGAAACCGAGGTGCATCCTTTCCGCAAGCACTTTGAAGACCTTCAAATCGGCGACACGCTGATTACCGCAAAGCACACCGTAACCGAGGCCGACATCACCAATTTTGCCAACGTCTCCGGCGACCATTTTTACGCCCACGTGGACACAACTTCCTTGGAAGGAACCATTTTTGAAGGCCGCGTGGCGCACGGCTACTACATTCTCTCCAAAGCGGCGGGCATGTTTGTGGACGCGAAAAAAGGCCCGGTGTTGTTGAACTATGGCATTGACGAATGCCGCTTCACAAAACCCGTTTATCCCGGCACAACGATTGGCGTGAAGCTGACCGTGAAGGAGAAAACCGACACCGAAAAACGCGACGAGAACGACATTGCAAAAGGCATCGTGCGCTGGCTTGTGGACGTCTATGACCAGACCGGCGAAACAGTTGCAATCGCCACGATTTTGACGATGGTGAAGAAGCGGAAGCAGGAGTAGATTTCTTGCTCTCTGTCTGCGAGTGGAGTACATAGGCAATAGGAAACCTTTCCTACAACCGCCTTCTACTGTGCATCTTTGCAGCGCCTTTCTAAGAGGCGTTTTTTATGGAGAAAGGCAATTTTGTAGATTACATCCGTGTATTTTGTCGTAGCGGCAACGGCGGACGCGGCGCTTCGCATTTCCTGCGCAACAAGCTCACCGCGAAGGGTGGCCCCGACGGCGGCAACGGCGGACGTGGCGCGCACATCATCCTGCGCGGAAACGCACAGCTATGGACGCTGCTGCACCTTCGCTATCAGAAAAACATCCACGCCGAAGATGGCAAGCCCGGTGACAAATCCAACATGACCGGGCGGGACGGCAAAGACATCATTATTGAGGTGCCGCTCGGAACCGTGGCGATTGATGAAGAATCAGACATGGCCGAGGCCGAGGTTCTGGAAGACGGGCAGGAAGTTATCTGGCTGCCCGGCGGACGCGGCGGACTGGGCAATGTCAACTTCGCGACACCGACCAACCAGGCACCCGACCACGCGCAACCCGGCGAACCGGGCATGGAAGGCTGGAAATTTCTGGAGCTAAAAATTCTGGCCGATGTAGGAATGGTGGGCTTTCCCAACGCCGGGAAAAGCACTTTGCTCTCGGTGCTTTCTGCTGCCAAACCCAAGATTGCCGATTACGCTTTTACTACGCTCGTGCCGCAGTTGGGCATGGTGGAATACCGCAACAACCGCTCGTTTGCATTGGCCGATTTACCAGGTATTATTGAAGGCGCGGCAGAAGGACGCGGGTTGGGTCACCGCTTTCTGCGCCATATTGAGCGCAACGCGGTGCTATTGTTTGTGATTCCTGCAGACAGTCCCGACCTCGCCAAAGAGTTTGCCATTCTCCACCGGGAACTGGAAGAATACAACCCGGAACTGTTAGACAAAAAAGCTCTGATTGCTGTTTCTAAAAGCGATTTGCTGGACGAAGAGTTGCAGGAAGCTATTCGTGCCACATTGCCCAAAACACTGCCGCACGTTTTTATTTCTGCTGCTGCGCAAATGGGTTTGCAACAGTTAAAGGATGAACTCTGGAAGCTCCTGACAAGTTGATTTACACACCGGATTTTCGCTGCCTTTTACTTCTGACCTGACAGACCTTGTCCTTACTCTGCGCGGGCCTGACTTGATCTCCTAAATCAGAAGAAGCAGTTTTGGTGATAATCTTTTGTCATCCCCAAAGGGGATCTTATCGGCTCCTATATGCTAAGTCCACGTTCCGGGGTGACAAAAGATTTCTAACGAGTGCTCACTCCTGTTTAGGAGGCTGCTTCCTGTCAGGTATTCCCGGTTGCTAACTGCTACAATTTACTTACCCGCCGTATCTTCTTTCGGCTCTAGGCGACCCACCATCACGACTGCCTCGGGATAGCCGCGTCCATCCAGACCAGAGATGAAAACGCGCATTTCTTTTGATGGTCCTTTCTTCGCCTTTTTTGCCTTTTTGGAAGTGGATGTATCTGTCGGAGAAGATGCTTCAGCTACAGAATTTCCTGCCGGGCGCGGGCCGAGGTCTTCGGCAATAGGCTTGCCGGCAGCGTCGCGGTTCATGGTTTCCAAGGCTGCATGCAAAGCCGCTTTCTCACCCGCCGGAAGGTCATTGTAATTCAGGTTGTAGGCGGCTAATACTTTCCGGGCATTTTCCACCGTGTTGGTTCCCCGCGTATACACGTCGCGGTAAATCACGAGGCTTCCTTTTTCGGCCACAATGGTTTCGTAGCGCAGCTCCACCGGAACCGATTGGGGCAGCTTTTGGTACTTGGTTCGGGTCTTTGCCTTGCCGTAAGATTCTACGGAATCTACCGTTAATCCTTCGCTGCCCAGCACCTGCGCCAGCGTGGCGGTAAAGTCGCGGATGCCGTCGTTGGTGAGGCCCACGCAGCCATGCGAGGCATAGTTTCCCAGCTTGTAGGGCTGCTTGCCGCCGTGGATAAGGGAGGGCGCGCCGATGGGGATTTTCACCGGGCCCAGCGGATTGTCTTTGCTGCCTGCGGCCACCACTTTTCCGGGTGCGAATTTGCCTTTCACCCAAGGTTCATTAGGCGGTGTCCAGGTGGGGTTGAAGATGATGTTTTCGGCGTGGCGCATTCCGGCAGGGAGGGGATATTTCTGCTGTCCGATGCCTACGAGATAGCTTTTCACCAGCTCGCCGCTCTTGAAAATATCCATGCGGAAAGCGGGCGCATTCACGATGACGCGCGTATCCGTAGGAATGGTGTTGGGCTTATCCGGCAGCAGCCCGGAGATGTTGCCGTTGGCGTAGCGTTCGGCCACCAATTGTTGAAGCGCGTTGGCGCGGGCGCTGCCGAGGATGGTTTTTATTTGCCCTTCCGAGCGTTTGGCTACGGCTTCTGCGTCACTCAGGTAAGCCGTGCCGTCGCCGTGTTCGTCGAGGTCTTTTACGCAAGCCTGTGCGGCGCCTTTCAGCTTCGTTAGTTCTTCGTCTGTAAGCTGAAGGCGGGATTTCATTTCGCTCACAAAATCCTTGTCGTACACCAGCGCATCCAGCACCGGAAAGGTCATGCCGGTGGGTTTGAAAGGCGTGGTGTCTGCCGTGTCCACAAGCGCGGTTTTACCGCCGTTTGCAGTATCGGTTTGGGAAGTGGACGTGGTTTTTTCCGTTGTTTGGGTTTGGGTGTTGCTGTTGCAGGCAAGGACAGCACAGCATCCCCAAAAGAGCAGAAAAGAACGGACAGCGGAGTGACGGAAAAGAGCGGAGAGACGTTTCATGAAACGGAGGCAAGGATAGCGCGGGAAATGCAAGAATCATTCCGCGTCGGCATTATTTCTTTTGTTTTCTTTTTTCCTTCAAGCAAACCTCATGAAACTACTGTTGGCTGTCCTTCTTTCCTTGCTTTTGATGAGTGCCGGATGCCGCAAAAAAGCAGCGGAGCCGGATGCGGAGAACGTAAACATTTATCCACCCGTAGAGACCAAAGCGCCTAACAGCAGCTATGCACCCGCCTTTGCCGGACAGACCCGCGCACCGGGCACACGGACAGAAACCACGCTGGACGTGAAAATTCTTAGCAGCAGCCTCTCCAAACCCTGGGGCATCATCTGCCTGCCCGACGGTCGGCTCCTGATAACGGAGAAAGAAGGCACATTGCGCATTGCCCAATCGGACGGAACGCTTTCTGCCGCCATCACCGGATTGCCAACAGTGGATGCACGCAGTCAGGGTGGCCTTTTGGATATTGTAGCCGACCCGGACTTTGGGGATAACCGGATGTTGTACTGGACGTTTTCGGAGCCGGGGGCAGGTGGCAACCTTACCTCCGTTGCAAAAGGCCGACTTTCTAACAACGAAAAAACGGTGGAGAATCCGCAGGTGATTTTCCGCGCTACACCGGCCCACGACGGTGCATTACACTTCGGCGGGCGCATTCTTTTTGACCGCGCGGGAAATCTGTTCGTCAGCACCGGCGAGCGTTCCGATATAGAGACAAGGCCACTGGCACAAGACTTGAAAACGGGATTGGGCAAAGTTTTGCACCTCACCAAAAACGGTCAGCCTGTGGCTTCCAACCCTTTTATTTCCAACAGCGCAGCACTGCCACAGATTTATTCCTACGGACACCGCAACGTGCAAAGCCTTGCGCTTCATCCCGAAACCGGCGACCTGTGGGAAGGCGAATTCGGCCCGCGCGGCGGCGACGAAATCAACCGCATCGAAGCGGGGAAAAACTATGGCTGGCCCACCATTGGCTATGGGCTGGAATACAGCGGCGAAAAAGTGGGCGAAGGCCTTACGCAGAAGGCCGGACTGGAGCAGCCGGTGTATTACTGGGATCCGGTGGTGTCGCCGAGCGGGATGATTTTCTACAGTGGAAAAGGAATACCGGAATGGAAGAACAATCTGCTCCTTGCCTGCCTCAGCGGACAGCATATTGCGCGCCTTGTTTTGAACGGAAATAAGGTGGTGGGAGAGGAGCGTTTACTGGCTGGTGAAGGGGAGCGTTTCCGCGATGTAGCCGAAGGGCTGGACGGTGCGGTATATGCCGTTGCGGACGGCGGAAAGCTGTACCGGATAATGAAGAAATAAAGCTACTTTTGAGCCACGCTTTTTGAAAATCAGGCGTTGCGGTTTTTTTCGCTTTCTAAAAAACGAAGTCTTATCCGGTTTAGGAAATCCCCCAAGTTCTAGCAGCAAAAGCTGCGTCTACTTACTGCGATTTCAAGTCTCTTCTGACCTCTTGCGGGCCGGAGTGGATTTCTTTTTGTCCTTTGGTCACCGGGTTGTTAAATTTGGGTTCCAATAACCTTACTGGATGAGCCAATACATTGATTTTGAACAGGTGCCCTTTGGGGCTGAGAGCTTTGCCGAAAACCCAGACCCGCGTTGTCCCTGTGTGTTGTTGTTAGACGTTTCTGGGTCGATGGCCGGCGCGCCGATTCACCAACTCAACGAGGGCATTAAACTCTTTAAAGAGGAGCTGACGCAGGACAGCCTGGCGACGAAGCGTGTGGAGATTGCCATGATCAGCTTTGGCGGCAGCGTAACGGTGGAAAATGATTTCACCACCGCTACGCACTTTTATCCTACTAATCTTGCGCCGAGCGGGGCCACGCCCATGGGCGATGCCATCCGGCAGGGAATTGCAATGGTGAATCAGCGGAAGAAAACCATTCGCGACAACGGTGTGGGGGTGTATCGCCCGTGGATTATCCTCATCACCGACGGCGCGCCAACGGACTCGACCGAAGGCATCACGCAGCTCGTGCGCGAAGGCGAAGAAAACAAGAAATTTTGCTTTTTCGCCATAGGCGTGAATAATGCGAATATGGAGTTCCTGCGTACGATTTCCGTCCGGGAGCCGTTAAAGCTGCAGGGACTGATGTTCAAGGAGTTTTTCGTCTGGCTGTCTGGTTCCCTCGGCAACGTCTCCAGCAGCATTCCGGGAACCGCTGTGCCACTGCTTCCACCTTCTACCTGGGCATCTGGCTGGGAGTCTATTTAATCTCCAAAAAACACAGCTTATGGGACGCTGGAAAGTCATTGCTCAAAAAGCGACCGGTACTTCACACATCAGGCGACAGGTTCCTTGCGAAGATGCCTTTACCTATGAAATCGTAAAAGATGAAAAAGGCCAGGAGGTGTTTCTGGCCTGTGTCTCGGATGGTGCGGGCAGTGCTCGGTATGGCGGGCTGGCAGCAGAATACGTGACCTCCAATGCCGTCCTGAAAATCAGAACGCTGCTGGAACAAAATCAGACGCTGACGGAGGAGGACATCTACGGCGTGGCAGAACAGCTGCATGACGAGTTGGAAGAAATCGCCCGCGAAAACCGTTCCAGCCTGCGGGATTTTTCCTGCACTTTTCTGGGATTTGTACTTTTTGAAGATTCCGGTATTTTCTTTCAAATCGGCGATGGCGCTATCGTGCGCTGCGTGGACGGCGAACCGAATCTGGTACCGGTTTACTGGCCGCAAACAGGCGAGTATTACAACACCACGAATTTTCTGGTGCAGGACAAGTCGCTGTCAAACCTTTGGATCAAAACCACATCTGACAAAACCTCAAAAGTAGCGGTTTTCACGGATGGCTTGCAGGCACTGGCGCTCGCCAATGAAACAAAGAGCGTCCATCAGCCTTTTTTCATGAACATGTTGTTCCATCTGGAAAATGCACAAACATCCGAATCGATCGATGGGTTCAATCAGAAGCTTTTGAAATTCCTCAACGGCGAACAGGTGAATTCCAGAACAGATGATGACAAAACTCTAATCCTGGCCAGTCGTTATCAGCTATGACACTCACGGGAATTCATAAGAATACCTACCAGTTGGGCAAAAGCGTTGGCCGCGGCGGCGAGGGGGAGGTATTTGAAGTATTAGGCGATGACCGCCTGCTGGCAAAAGTTTATCATGATAAACTGGGTCAGCAGAAGGAAGAAAAACTGCGCACCATGGTGGGTATGTGGAATCTGGAGATGGAAAGATATATTTCCTGGCCCAGCGATTTCTGCACGGATGAATCTACTGGCAGGCAGGCAATTGTTATCAAGAAATTAGTAAGCTGTGTGGCGCTCCATCAGGTAATCTCGCCGATGGACCGGAAAAAGATTTTCCCGGACAAGAGTTATTCCTTTCTCATACATATTGCCCGCAACCTCGCCGTTGCACTCCATAAAATCCACGAGATGAATCTGGTGGTAGGAGACATTAATGAGGGAAATATTCTTGTTAATAAGCAGGGCTTTGTTTATTTCATCGACTGTGATTCTTTTCAACTCAAAAAGGGAAATGCGTTTTTCCCCTGTGATGTGGGTGTTCCGCGCTATACCCCACCGGAAATCCTGAATGCCGGAAGCTTCAAAAACGCTGTCCGCAACTTTAATACCGATAATTTCTCGCTGGCGGTTCTTATTTTCCAGTTGCTTTTTCTAGGCAAGCACCCCTTTGCGGGGGCGCCACTTGGGGGCGAAAAAACCATTGACGACGAGGAAACGGCGATAAAGCACAATCAGTTTGCCTACTCGCTGCGCAACAAAGACAAGAAGATAGCACCGCCCAAAGGCAGCCTGCCCATTACGGCCCTGCCTAAAAAGATTGTCTCCTGCTTCCATGAATCGTTTGAGACGCAGGACAGCCGGCCTTCTTCTGCCGAGTGGGCAGTCACGCTTGATGGCCTTGCCAAAAGCCTCAGCCATTGCCAGAACCTGAAGACCCACTCCTACCCCAGCCACATGCACGAGTGCCCGTGGTGTGCGCTGAACAACACGCTGGGGATTGACTACTTCCACAGCGGAACGGTCAGTAAGGAAACGAAGTTTATTCAGGATATTGATCGCTACATCTATGGTCTGGAGTTGCAATTTCTGCACTTGCCGACCCTTCCGGCCAATGTAGTGCCGCCTTCCGACCTGTCGGAAAACCTGGACCACAAGTTGATTTCCAAAACGCTGCTAACGAATCACATCTTCCTGTTCTGTGCTTTTGCTGCGCTGGGAGTCGCTTTCTATTCTGTTTATGCGCTGCTGGCCGTGCCTTTGTTTTTGGCGCTTATAAAGAATAATCAGATGAGCCTAAAGGTGCGCAAGCACCTGAACGTGGCTCGCTACAACGCTGCCCACGCCCGGAATACACGGCGACAGATTGCGGAGAAATACGGCCTTATCCACGAGCTGAACGAGTTCAACAAGCTGGTAATAGAGATTAAAAAGCACGTAGAGGACTACAAAAAGCTGTATGACCGCTCCCTGAAAATCCAGACCCGTGCCGAGGAAAAGGTTTATAGTAACCTGATGCGTCAGCATTTGGAAGCCTATACTATTGCCGACTATAAGCTCATCAATATTGCCGACGTAAGTAAAAACCTGCTTATAAGGCATGGTATTAAGACTGCAAACGACATTCCCCGCCTACGGGGCCTCACGATTCGCGGACTTGCACCTTACATCCAGCAAAGCCTTGTGGAATGGCACCGTTCATTGGTGCAGAAATTCAATTATATCCCGAATGAGACGGTAGTGAAGAAGGAGATGGAAACCATTTATGTGGATATGGTGAAGGAAAAACAAAAGCTGGAGTACGACATTAAAGACAAGTATAAAGACGCCGACCTGAACCGCAACGTCGCCATCCAGAAAGCCGAAACTGTGCGGATTGAATATTCTAACGTCTGCATTCAGGAACTTCAACTTAATCATGAACTGAAAAGCTATTCCCAGATTATGGCCATGAGCTACCTGGTGCGTACCTTCTTTCAGGGATTGGTTTTAAAGCCTTTCCGCAAGGAAAAGGAGCTTTCAACCGTCTGATCGATGATTGTAGATTAAATTGTCCATTGTTCATTATCAATTATTAATTGCCGTCTAGTGGCATTTAAAGTGCTCAAAAGGCTCTAAGCAACTGCGGCATTGGTATTGTGCCTTGCAGGAAGTAGCCCCGAAGCCGGAGATGAGTTGCGTGTTTTCGGAGTTGCATTTGGGACAAGGGACAAGGTCTTCTTCAAACAATTCTTTCTTCCGGGAAGAAGAATATTGCGGCGGCGCAATGCCATACTCCTTCAGTTTCTGTTTACCGCTTTCCGTCATCCAGTCAGTTGTCCAGGCGGGAGAAAGCTGCTGCTCAATGCGCACTTTCCGGAGGCCGTAGGAGGCCAGCACCATGCGAATCTGCATCGCAATCACGTCCATCGCCGGGCAGCCGCTATAAGTAGGCGTGATGGTGATAATCACGTCGCCCGCAGGGTCAATAACCACGCCGCGCACAATGCCCAAATCAAGAACGCTGAGCACCGGCACTTCCGGGTCGCTCACCTGCTCCAGCAAGTGAAGCACTTTTTCGGCGGTAAATGAAGAGGCTGCTTCCATGATTTAAAGTTAGGACGAAACGGCGCAGGGCCACCTCTTTCCAGACAAGGAAACATTCTCTTTTCCCGTTTTGTTGTCCGAAGCTGGTTCCCTCCAAAAAAGAAAGTGAATGCGTCTCTTGTAGCGTTCCTGTAAATGGGTTGACGGAATCGCTTCCCGTACTTTTCGGTAGCTTGCACCCGTTTTGGCGACACATTTATTTGCCGCCTTCCTGCGTGTTTGAACGCCCTTATGTCCCCGCGTCGTTTCCTGTTTTCCCTGTGCCTGTCTGCCGCCCCGGTCATAGCCGTTGCGCAAAAGCCGGTGGTTTATAAAGAGCCACGCATTTTGCTGTTGGTGGACGGCTCTTCCTCTATGCTTCAGGCTTGGGACGGAAAAGAAAACCGCTTCCAAACCGCCACCCGCTTCATTGATGCCCTGATGGACTCCATGTACCGCATCAACCCAGACGTGGCGTTTGCACTGCGGATGTATGGACAGCAATCGCCGGCGCAGGACAATAATTGCTACGACACGAAGCGCGAGGTGATGTTCTCCAAGAACAACCGTGACCAGATGGGCCTGCGCCTCGCCTCGCTCCATCCCTACGGCGTATCGCCTATTGCTTATAGCCTGCAACGTGCGGCGGAGGAAGACCTTACCGACGAGCATCTCTACAGCTACAGCATTATCCTGATTACCGACGGCGGCGAAAGCTGCGGCGGCGACTTGTGTGCGGTCTCTAAAGTACTGGAGCAACGCGCTATTTTTTTCCACCCCTACATTGTGAGCCTGGTGGATTATGCGCCCCTGAAAGAACAGTATCAGTGCCTCGGCGAATACCTGACCACCGCCAAGCAGGCAGAGGTGAAGCCCACGATAAAAACCATTCTGGATGCCTACCGCCCCTTGCTGCGCGCCGTTTCCGAAACGCCGGTAGAAGCCCCGCGCTCCAAGCCACCAGTTGTGGTTTCCCCACCGAAGCCCGTTCCAACGCTGCCGGTTATTGTAGGGGAAAAAGCAATGGCCGTTTTGCTTTTCCTCCATTCGGAGCGGCCCTTTGCAGTGCAGTTTTCGCCTTTGGTCGTCGCTGCACGGCGCATCGTTCCTTCCCTAAAACTTCCATCCCGCACTCCCGACGAGCCGGTGGTGGTGGTGACTCCGCCGCCTTCGCCGCCCGTGCGGACAGAAATCGCTGCGCTGCCTTTCCGTAATGCCATCCGTCCTTTTGTGGTAGAAGCACCCAAAGCTCCTGCTGCGCGCACGCTGATTATTTCCGCCCTGAAACTTCCGGCACCGGAGGAAGTGCCAACGCCTGTGGAGCCGTTGCGTTTCCTTGCGCGCGGCCCTTCGGCAGAAGCGCCCAAAGCTCCCCCCGTTGCGCGCGTCCTTCTTATCCCTGCCCTGAACCGCCCTGCGCCGGAAGAAGAGCCAGTTGCGGTGGAGCCGCTGTCGTTTATCCTGCGCCGCCAGCGCATTCAGGAAATGACGGCCCCGGTTTTTGCAGCCCGCCTCCGCGCTATCCCAACGCTGCCGCGCCCAAAGCAGATAGAAGACCCGAAGCCGCCAACACCTAAACCTAAGCCCAACGATAAACCGGAACCGATAGAATTCAACGCTCGCACGGAGCGCGCCGAGGCTTCGGGCATTATGGTGTTTTTTACGAACGGCAAAGGGAAATACTATAAATCTTCTCCGCAAGTAGAAGTACGCGAAAGCAAGACGGGCAAGGTGGTGAAGCGTTTCTTCCGCACCACAGGCCCCAATGGCGAACCGGATTTGCAGGCCGTGCCGCCGGGGACGTATGACGTGGTGGTGCCGGGGAAAAGCAATGTGATGGCGCGCAACATTCCTATTGGCGCCAACGAGACGATGAACCTGCAACTGGTGGTGACCAACGGCTCGCTGCGCTTTTCCTACAGCAGCAACGTGACCCGCCCGATGACGGAGTTTACGGCTTTGGTGCGCCGCCGCTTTGCCGATGATTTTACCGACGTGAAGCAAAAGGGCACGGAAGAACTGTCTTACGAGCCGGGAACTTATTTTGCGGAGATAAACACCCTGCCCATCACGCGCCGCAACCTGGATATTGAATTCGGCTCGATCACCGATGTGCAGATTGCCGAGCCGGGCTGGGTGCAGTTTACCAACACCCTGCCGGTGGGCAGCAAGCTGGTGCTGTATCAGCCGCTGGGCGACGGCTTCGCGTCTTTCCACAAAGTGGAGCTGACGGGCGACCTTGCGGAGCAGAAAATCCGGCTGCAACCCGGCACTTACGAGGCGCGCCTGACGAGCGGCACACCGGGCACACTGCCGGTGATTGTGCGCTTTGTGGTGGAAAGTAACCTGACGACGATGAAGGAGATGAAGTAACGGGAAGTCCTGTAGGGAATGCACACCAATGCCTTTCCTGAAAACGGCCAGCGCCGCCCGGAAAGCGCGTCTGATGCCTGCTTTTTGCGCCAGCACACCGCTTCCCATAGCCAGCAAACAACGCACAAGGCCCGGCCTCCGTCAAACAAATGCCAGCGCCGGGCATACCATAGCCAGCACACAGCACACAACGCCCAGCAACCAACGGACACATCCAGGCAACCAACAGACAACGGCCAGAGAGCAGCACACGAAGGCCAGCAACCACCAGACAAGGCTCCGCAAAAAGCAGACGAAATGCAGGGCACGGCAGACGCTAAAAAGAGCTTTGTTGTCACAGAAAGGGCTGCTAATCAACACGTTATGCATAACGCAGCCGCATATTTGGTTTCAGGAACCGATTTCTTGCTTTGGTAAATGATTGTTAAATTTATTTGCCCTTGCTTCAAAGTGCTGTTTTACACAAGTCTCCGGGCCTACTTTAGCATTCATTTCCTTCCCTATCCGCTTAAATCTTTTCCTGTATGAATGCACGTCAATCTGCCCGGACTAATATGCAACGCGCTGTGGAGGGTGTTTGCGACGCGCACAGCACTGTGTTGCGCGGCTTACCGTTTTTTGTAGCAGCCAAAGCGCAGTTTTCGCTTAATCTGGCAAACATCACCGCCGCCATTGGCCTGCAAAACACTGGAACGGAAGGCGCCACCACGCAAAAAGAAATTTACCGCAACGGCGTGGAAACCGACCTGTTGCGACTTGCAGCCGCCGTGCGCGTAAGCAGCAGCCTGAGCGGAAACGAGAAAGGCGCGCGCGAGGCCACCATTACGCCTTCGGGCATTGATGTGATGGGCGATAATGCGTTCCTTGGCCTGGCGACGCGCATCCTGGGCGCGGCCAATGTTATTGGCGCAGCAGGGCTAACGCCTTTTGGCGTCGATGCGGCCTTTCTGGGTGCTTTTGCCCGGGCGCTGGACATGTACCGCACGGCTATCGACGACCCGCGCCACGCTGAGGCCGAGCAAATGCGCGGCACGGCGGAACTGGCCCGCCTTCTTGCCGAAAACGATGCCGTGATGGAAGATCGCATGGACCCGGGCACAGAGCTTTTGAAGGCAACGCAGCCCGGCTTTTATACGGAATACTGGGTGGCCCGCGAGATAGAGGACGAGGCCACCACGCCGCGCGCCTTGCAGATAAGCGTTACGGATACGCACACAGGCATGCCGCTGGCCAACGTGAGCATCACCATTATGCCGGGCGGCGTTGCCAAAACCACCGGCCCGTCGGGGCAGGTTCGTGTGCAGACGCTGGCCGCCGGCAATTACAGCCTAAAGCTGGTGCGGGGTGGCTACACGACCCATACCGAGCAGGTAATTATTGTGGACGGCGAGCGCGCTGATGTTGTGGTGCAGATGCTGCCAGGATAAGAGAGGCGCTCACTTAGATTGTCTTGACATAATGGATTTAAGCCTTGTAGGGGCGCATGTTTGGCTAAAACCTGCGCCCCTAGACGTGCGGCGTCTGTAAATAGTTGTCACCTCTTTCAATCCATCACTCAACCATGCGTACCAAACACCTACTCTTCGCCGCCACCTTTCTATGGCTGGCCGCCTGTAAGAAATCCGACAACAACGCAACACCTGCTTCTAGGTTGTGTGACATTTAGGTTCAGGAGCGTAGCGGCGAGAAAAGCAAGACTGGCGAAGGATTGTTTTTTCGTATCGGGTGGCTATTTTCTTGTACTCTTTAGCCTGCCAAAGACCCGTTCAATGACATTTCTGTCCCGGTAAGCAGTCTTATCATATGCTCTGGGTTGCTTTCTGTTTGCCCGGGGAGGAATCACCGGCTCAATGGCACCACGCTCTTCGGTGTGCTCTTTCTTGTCATACTCTTAGGAGTTCCCGTCCGAAAATCACTTTTTCTTCGCGCCCGCATCTTTAATCTGCTTTGCAAATGCATTGTCCGGCTCCAGCGTGGTGATTTTATCCAAGTACATGTTCATTTTCGCCTTGTCACCTTTGTTGTAGTAAAAAAGCGTCAGATATTGATACGCCTGCATCAGGTCGCCGTTTTTCTTTTCCGCTGTTGTTCCCAGCCATTTTTCGTAGAACGGTACGCCAATGCCCGACTTTCCATCTTCATCCATCGCCGCTGCTACCCGTCCGCGCCAGTAAGTAGCTGACGGTTGATCAGGATACTTCGTTTCCATCTGTGTGAAGATTTTTTCCGCGCCCAGATAGTCTTTGGAATAGTAGCCCATTGCGCCTGCCCAGAAGTAATCAATCGCCGGGCTTTGCGGGTACTCTTTCACCAGCTTACCATACCATTCTGCCGCTCGGGGATAATCTTTCGCGTCCTTAAAAGTCTCGCCCAATTGCTTGTACGTTACCGATTTGTTAGCGGAAGTATCTTTTGTGGCCGCCATTTGATAATAATAGTTCGCACTATCGGTCATGCCGTTCATCAGCATGATGCGGCCCATGTTCATATAGTCTGCCGGAAACAATTTTCCGCTTTTTTGTGTGGCAAAATAGCTGCGCGCGTTGGTCAGGGCATTCGCCGCGTCCTTTGTTTCCATTTGGCTATACGCCAGCATCCCATACAAGCCCGGACTTTTCTTGCCGCCTGCCATCAGCTCATTCGCTTTGGAAATCGTGGCCGGATAGTCCTTTGTCAGATACAGCAGGTTCAGGTATTGCTGGTCGTTTGCCGGCGATTTGTCGGAATACTTCAGGTATTCTTCAATGTTTTTCCGGGCGTTCTGATAGCTGCCGCTGTAGAAATACGCATTGGAAAGGTCGCGGTAAGGAAGCGGGTTTTCCATATCCGTGTTCTTCGCCTCCCCGTAGTTTTTCAGCGCCAGCTCGTAGTTTCGCGCCGAGTACCATACCGAGCCAATCCGCGAATACGCCAGCGAGTTTTTCGGGTCTTTTGCCACCACGCCTTCGTAGGTCGTCATCGCTTGTCCGCCACCACCAGGCAGCTTCAAATATGCGTCACCGAGCGCAATCCGTACGGTCGGGTCATCTTTTTTCTCTAAGAATTTATTGTAGAGATCCACCGCACGCTGGGCGTCGCCACCTTTCAAAAAAGCATCCGCGGCGAAGCGCAACGGTTCCACGTCTTTTTTGCTTCCTTTAGAAGCGGCTTGTTCTGCCAAGCGGTTGCCATTGGTAGCGTCGCGTTGCGCGAAGGCAAGCTGCGCCATTCCGGCGATGTTCGCCGCGTCATCCGGGTATTTGGCGAAGGTGGCGCGAGCAGTTTCGTAGTCTTCGTCGCCCAACTGCGCAAGGCCGAGATAGTAGTTTGCGCGGGCGTCCGTCGCCAGCGGTGTTAGGATGCGGCGGGCGCTTTCGTAACGCTCGTATTGCAACATCTTGATGCCATCATTCAGCGTGGTTTGCGCTTGTGCGGTAAGGCTTCCGGCAGTCAATGCCAGCGCGGTAGCAACCGCAAAAAAAGGCTTTCTCAATTTGGGTAGGGTCATCGTTTTTTGGGGAAAAGCCGGACTTTTTTTCCGGCGAAAATTTCAGACGCGAAGAACGCCTTTTGGTTTGGAAATATTTTCTTAAAGAGGGGAACTGTTTACGTTGGCGTCGCGGATAATCACGTTCATGCGGAGTGGAAATAGCCCGAAAGAGCGGAAAATCAACTGCCCGCGCTCTTTGGCGAGGAAGTTTGCAAAACCCGTTCCAAGGCCGGGATATGCCTCGCGGGAGATGTAATATAACGTCCGGGTCAGCGGATAAGTTTGGAGCGCTACATACGCCTGAAAGGGTTTCAGAAACTCGCCCGTCGTGTCGTTTTTAATCGCGCCTACGCGCACGTCCTGCCGGAAATCTTCGTCGCCCGTAAACACATACGGCATCCCCACAAACCCAAGAGCCGCCGGATTTTTCTTTACGTAGGCAATCACCGAATCTGCTGTTTTCGCCGCAAAAACATTCGGACCCAGTTTCGCGCCGCGCAGAATGGAATCCTGAATAAAACGCACCGTAGAAGAGCCGGGATCATCAAAAACCACCGTGATTTTGTCTTTGTACGTTCCAGTAAGAATACCTTTCAACTGCGGCAGCACAAACACCGAATCTTTGGATTCCCGGCTCGTTACCAGCGCCACGCCGTCACGCGCCAGATCCAGCGAGTTGGTCGCGATTTTTCGGGCCAGAAAATCCTCTTTTTCTCCTTTAGAAAGCGGACGTGTCACCAGAATAATCCGCGCTTTCTTGTTCAGCAAATCCTCAAAGCACGCCGTTTCCGACTTGTAGTGGATCGTGATATGTGCCTGCGGAAAAGAGGAATCAAACACCTTTTTCTGCTCCTCAATCACGGGCTTGTACGTCTCATCCGCCGATATTTCAATCGTCCCGGAAGAAAGCGTGTCCGTCGGCGCGTTTGGGTCTTTGCCACTTTCGCAGGCAACTATTCCGGGCAGCAAAAGCACAGCCGCCCAGCGCTGGAAAAAAGGGAAAACTTTGGAGAAGATGCGCGTCATGATTTTTTTTGGGAAAGGAAAAATCGTGGAAATCTTTTGTCATCCCGGAACGGGAACTTGCCGGCTTGCATCCGCTAAGAGCCTTTGAGGATGACAAAATATTTTAGACAAAAAAATTAAGGGCGTAAACCGCTTGCTGCTAAAAACTTTCTACTCTTCCCCCATCATCTTCAAATCCTGCCAGCCACGCCAGATCCGGAACAAACCATACACCATAAACAGCGCGCCCAGAAAATACGCCAGCACTGCGCCCAATTCGATCGTCCCAAAGTATTTCAGGTACATCACCCCGCCACCGAGCAGAATGTAAATCACACCCATCGCAAGGTTCAGCCAAGCGCGAAAACGGTTTCCGGCAGCTTCTTTGCGTGAGGCCCGGAAGTCGGGTGTTTGGGAAGGATTGGTCATTGCGTTTTAAAAAAAGGATTTATGCTCTAAAACAGCATTTTGGTTTCCACATACCCTTTTTTGGGAGAAAGTCTTCAGAGCAGAAAAGATGTTTGTAAGCCGTTGTCATAACATGTCACTCCTCTCTTTCGGAGAAGGGCCGGGGGTTAAGGCTAAGACGCAAAACGGTTGCAAATTTCACACCCGCCGCCAAATAAAAAAGGACGCTGGTTGTGAACAGCGTCCTTTTTCGTGGGTTAGTTGTGGGATTCTTACTTCTTGCCTTTTTTGGCAGGCGTAGCCGACTTGGCCGGGGCAGCAGATTTCTTTGCCGGAGCCGCGTCTTTCTTAGCAGGCGCTGCTTTGGCTGCTTCCTTCTTAGGCGCTGCGTCCTTCTTTGCCGGAGCCGCTTTCGCCGCAGTTGCTTTTGCAGGAGCAGCTACTTTGGCCGCTTCTTTCTTAGCAGGCGCTGCTTTCGCCGGTGCCGCCTTTGCAGCAGGCGCTTTTGCCGCTGCTTTTGGTGCCTCTTTTTTAGCCGGAGCCGCTTTCGCAGGTGCAGCTTTCGCAGCCAGAGCAGCAGATTTTTTAGCCGGAACAGCCACTTTTACAGCGGGTGCAGCTTTAGCAACTTCCCTCTTGGAAGGAACTGCTTTAGGAGCTCCTTTTTTGGCTGGAGCCGCCTTTGCAGCAGATGCTTTCGCCGGAGCTGCTTTAGCGTCCTTTCCGTTGCCTTTCGTTGCCGCCTTTGGGGTTTCTTTTTGGGCAGGCGCTGCTTTCACAGCTTCTTTCTTAGCCGGAGCCGCTTTCGCAGCTGGCGCTTTAACTGCTGCTTTTGCAGGAGCCGCCTTTTTGGAATCGGCAGTCGCTTTGCTGCCGGTATCCGCTTTCTTGGTTGTTGCCATAAGGTTGTGAATTTATGGGGGTGAAGAAATGGGTTCGTCTTAAAGGCAAAACAGCCGGAGGGGGTTAGGCCTCGGCTGTTTCGGTTGTTGTGTTGGAAGCGGCTACGCTCTCTACAGAGATAAGCGTCTTGTTTCTGGTTTTGCGAAACTGAACGATACCGTCGGTCAGTGCGAAAATGGTGAAGTCTTTACCAACACCCACATTGGTGCCGGGATGATAGACTGTTCCGCGCTGCCGCACGATGATGTTACCGGAAATGGCGGGCTGGCCGCCAAAGATTTTTACGCCCAATCGTTTACTGCGCGAGTCCCGGTTGTTTCTTACGCTGCCTTCGCCTTTTTTGTGTGCCATAGTACTAAGGTAGAATTTTTTTCGGTGGAAAAAAGTGGTTAGATAAAAAGCGTCTTTTACGCGATTTCGTGGATGCGGATTTTGGTCAGATACTGGCGGTGGCCGTTCATTTTCTGATAGCCCTTGCGGCGCTTCTTTTTAAACACGATGACCTTGTCGCCTTTCAGGTGGTCAAGGATTTCGGCCTGCACGGCAGGCATGTCGGTGAATTTGGTATTGCCTTCCGCGTTCGTCATCAAGACGTCGGCAAAGGAAACTTTGTCACCGGGGTTGCCGGAAAGACGATGCACAAAAATCTCCTGATCTTTGCGTACACGGTACTGCTGACCGGCAATCGTTACTATTGCGAACATAACTTCTCAAAAATATTTGCGCGAAGGTAAAAGATGTGTGGCAAATCTGCGGAAGAATTTTTGAGTTGGATGCACTTCGTGCGTTGGAGGGTTGGAATGTTTTGTTTACCCGGAAGGTGTTGCACAGCTTTGATTCTTTCCAACACTCCAACGGCTTTAGTCTATCCAACGCGAAGCGTCCAACGCCCCAAGGGCTGTCCAACATTCCAACGCCTCGCTTCCGCCCCTACCTTTAGTCTTTCCCCGTCCCGGTTATGAAACTGAAATCGCTGTTGGCGCGCCCCTACGCCACATTTGTGCGGAATAAAATCGCGAGGGACAGCATTGCCGAAACGGCCCTTTTTCATCAGGATTCCATTCTGGAAAACCTGCTGAAAAAAGGCAAACACACCACCTTCGGGAAAGACCATCACCTCAAAGACGCAGCTGGTTACGAAACCTTTAAAGAAGCGATTCCGCTCCGTGACTACGAGGCATTCCGGTCTTACATTGACCTGATTAAAGAGGGAAAAGAAAACGTGCTGTGGACAGGAAAACCGCTGTATCTCGCCAAGACTTCCGGCACCACTTCGGGCGTGAAATACATCCCTATCACAACCGATTCTATTCCCAACCACATTGACTCGGCGCGCAACGCGCTCTTGTGCTACGCGGCCAACAGCGGCAACTCTCAGTTTGTGGACGGGCGCATGATTTTCCTTTCCGGCTCGCCGGAATTGGAGCGCGTCGGCGGTATTCCCACCGGGCGGCTTTCAGGCATTGTGAATCATTTCATTCCCGCTTATCTCCGCAAAAACCAACTACCTTCCTACCCTACCAATTGCATGGAAGACTGGGAAGAAAAGCTGGGGGAAATCGTGGGGGAAACGTTGGGTCAGAACATGACGCTTATCTCCGGTATTCCGCCGTGGATGCAGATGTATTTTGACTGGCTACAGGAGCGGAGCGGCGGTAAAAAAATAAAGGAACTATTCCCCAATCTGCAAGTGCTGGTGCATGGCGGCGTGGCCTTTGAGCCGTACCGGAAAAAGCTTTTTCAAAGCCTCGGCAGCGCGGTGGATACGGTGGAAACCTTCCCTGCTTCGGAAGGTTTTTTCGCGTGGCAGGATACGCTGGATGAAGAGGGCCTGCTGCTAAATACGAACTCCGGCATCTTCTTTGAGTTTATTCCTGCCGGAGAAATTTTCTCGGAGGCTCCCACCCGTCTTTCGCTCCACGACGTAAAAACGGGCGAGAACTACGCGCTCATCGTCAATTCCAACGCGGGCCTTTGGGGTTACAACACGGGCGACACGGTACGCTTCGTCAGCACCAATCCCTATCGCCTTTTAGTTACCGGGCGCATCAAACATTTCATCTCCGCCTTTGGCGAACACGTGATTGGCGAAGAAGTAGAAGCCGCCTTGAGCGAAGCCGTAGAGCGGCACAGCGGCCACGTAGTTGAGTTCACCGTCGCGCCCAACATTTCCCCCGCCGACGGTGGTTTGCCCCACCACGAGTGGTACATCGCCTTTGAAGAAATTCCCGAAAATCTTGCCGCTTTTTCCGGAGCTATAGACACCGCCCTGCGCGAGCGCAACATCTATTACGACGACCTTTTACGCGGTGGCATCCTGCAACCGCTCAGAGTCATTCCACTCCCCCCCGACGCCTTCATCCGCTACATGAAAAGCGAAGGAAAACTGGGCGGTCAAAACAAAGTCCCCCGCTTGAGCAATGACCGGAAAATTGCGGAAGCGTTGGGAAGCATCAGGTATTAAGCCATATCGGGACAGCAAGTCCGAAGGGCTTGAATGTGAATAGCCGTCGGTTTCACCGGCGGAACACGACGATCATAGGAAACGCAACCCCGAAGGGGTTGAACCCACATTCGCTGTGAAAGCATTTTGCGTGTTGAACCCCTTCGGGGTTCTTCCATCGTTTGCTTATTGTCTGCCGGTTTCACCGGCGGCTATTCACATTGAACCCTTTCAAGGTTCTCTATCTCTCAAAAACACACGTCCCTGAAAAGGACGAATAGCAATTGCGACGGGTGGCACCCATGGACACAGGGCATAAAAAAGAACGCGCCTCTTGGCGCGCTCCTACAAAATACTCTTTTGTCTATCGTCTTTTGTCTCGCACTCAATACGCAGGCCGCACATCCAGCACCTTCAACTGTAGCCGCACATTCCCCTGAAACTCGTTTTCTTCCAGCGTATAGACCATATCAAACGGCCCGTTCTCCACGTAGGGAAATTTCGCGGCCAGCCCGAAACCAATGCCGTCCATAGAAGGGCTGTACTTCTGCTGCACCACAAACCGGATGTGCGCGTCCTTTACGATGCGGCTCAATCCCCGGTAATTCTGTACGCCCCGGCTAAGGAAAACCGGCCTTGAATTATTAGGCCCAAAAGGCTCCAACTGTTTCAGGATGTTGTAGAACGCGGGCGTAATTGCCGAGAAAGGAAGCACCGCGTCAATCGTGATTTCCGGGGTTAGCAATTCCGGTGCAATCGTGGCGGAAACCACTTCTTCAAAACGTGCGCGAAAGGGTTCCAGCATTTCCGGCAGCATCGTCATTCCGGCAGCGTAGAAGTGCCCGCCATATGCTTCCAACAGGTCGCGACATTCGTGAATTGCCTCGTAAATGTTGAACCCGATGACCGAGCGCGCCGAGCCACTCACGCGGCCATTGTTTTGCGTCAGCACAATCGTGGGCCGGTAAAAATGTTCCACCAGCCGCGAGGCCACAATCCCCACAACGCCTTTGTGCCAGCCGGGCGCAAAAACAACCGTTGCTTTCCGGCCTGTCGTTGTGTCGTTGCGCAGCATTTCCAGAGCCTGCTCCGTCGTTTCGCGGTCTTTCTCGCGGCGGTCAGTGTTGTCGTTTTGCAGCTCCAGCGCAATGCGCATCACCTCTTCCGGGTCTTCCGTGGTAAAGAGCGCAACGGCCTTTTTTGCATCGTCCATCCGGCCTGCGGCATTCACGCGCGGGCCAATCACAAAGACCAAATCCGAAATGGTCATGTCGCGCTCCACCGCTGCCAGTTTCTTCAAAGTTTGCAGCGAGATAGACGGATGCTCCGCAGCACGCTTCAAGCCATAAAAAGCCAGCACGCGGTTCTCGCCGTCAATTGGCACAAGGTCGGCGGCAATGCTCGTCGCCACGAGGGCAAGGTAGCGATATGCCGTCTCCGGCGATTGCTTCCAGTAAATCGCCAGCGCCTGCACCAGTTTGAATCCGATACCGCAGCCGGAAAGCTCTTTGTAAGGATAATTACAGCCAGGTTGCTTGGGGTTCAGAATCGCAAACGCCTTCGGCAAGTCCTCATCGGGCAAGTGGTGGTCGCCGATAATCACGTCAATACCGAGGCTTTGCGCATAGCGCACCAACTCTGCGCTTTTGATGCCGCAGTCCAGTGTGATAACGAGGTTGTAGCCGTGTTGCTTGGCGTAGTCAATACCAGTTTTGCTTACGCCATAACCTTCGCGGTAGCGATGCGGAATGTAATAGGCCAGCGAGTCGTCGCGCAGGTCGGGATAGTGGCGGCGCAGAAAATCATAGACCACCGAAACCGCTGTCGTACCGTCCACATCGTAGTCACCGTACACCAGAATGCGCTCGTGCCATTCCACCGCTTCGGAAATGCGCGCCACGGCTTCCTTCATGCCTTTCATCAGGAAAGGGTCGTGCAGATGCTCCAGCTTGGGCCGGAAATAATCGCGCGCTTCTTCGTAGGTATTTACGCCCCGCAGCGCTAGCATCTGACACACCGCCGGGCTTACTTTCAACGACTCACACAGCGCCGCGACGGTGGTAGCGTCGGGCTTTTGCACCGTCCACCTTTTGGCGAGCGGTGTAGGATTTACAAGAGACGGATTCATGCGCCGAAAGGAAGGTCTTTTACGGCTTCGTCATACGCGGCCAGGTGAGTATGTAAGGTGGAATCTTCGGCGTCTAAGTGGCGAATGTTTTCCCACAATTTTTCTTGCGCTTCGGTACAACGCAGAGCCGTATCGTAAGGCGTGTGGGAGAAGGAAACCATCTCGTACACCGACTTGAAAAGTGCCGGGTAACGTAGCGTCAATTCCTTCTCGCGCTTCTTGCGTTGAAGGAAATCCGGGTCGGCGACTTTGTCGCGCATCTCCACAAAATTTTGCAGTGCCAGGCTGCCTACCGCGTCTCCGTTGGGCTTGCGTTTGCGGCTGTATTCCGGCATCACTGTCGCCCAGTCATCATTGTGTTTTTCCAACAGTTCGCTCAAAACGCGCACGTCCTCAAAACCGGCGTTCATTCCTTGCCCGTAGAAAGGCACAATCGCGTGTGCCGCATCTCCAATCAAGAGACTTTTGTCCCCGAAAATCCATGGGTCAATTCGCGTGGTGATAAGCGAAGCCGTGGGGTTGTGGAAGAAATCTTCCAGCAGCGTCGGCATCAGTGGATAGGCACTCGCGAAGTTCTTTTGGAAGAAAGCCTCTACTGCTTCCGGCGTACTCAATTCCGCGAAAGAATCTTTTCCCTCAAACGGCATAAACAGCGTGCAGGTGAAAGACCCGTCCGGGTTGGGCAATGCAATCATCATGTACTGCCGGCGCGGCCAAATGTGGAGCGCATCCGTTGGCTGCAATTGAAAACTGCCGTCTGCCGCGGCGGGAATCACCAACTCTTTGTAACCCTGGTCAATGTAGTGTTGCGAGGCGTTCACTCGGTCAATGTACGTGTAGGCTGTGCGCAATGCGGAGAACGCACCATCGGCTCCAATCAAGAGGTCGGCGGTGTGCGTTTCGCCGTCTTCAAAATGAAGCGTGTTGGAATGCACGTCCACCTTTGCGCAGCGTTTCTGGAAATGAATCTTCACCCCTTCGCGCTCGGCCAGCGTCATCAGGCGCTTGTTCAGTTCACCGCGACTAACAGAGTAAATCGCTTCGCCTTTGGAGCCGTAGGGTTGGAAAGCCGTTGTGCCGTCGGCTTGGTGCAGAAAACGGCCCGGCATGGGCAGGGCAATGTCTTCAATGTCTTCGCGCAGTCCGGCAAGGTCAAGGGCGGCCCAGCCGCGCACGCTCATCGCAAGGTTGATGCTTCTTCCGGCAGGGCCAGAGGCAGTGCGCATGTCGGGGCGGCGCTCATAGACCGTCACCTCGTAGCCGCGCTTTCGCAGCACCACCGCCAGGAGCGAGCCAACCAGCCCCGCGCCCAGCAAGGTTATTTTTCTTTTCATTTTCTGCTTTTTGTTTCAGACCTCAAAAATAGCCCGAAAAGAAAAGCCCGCTTTCCCGGTGTGGAAGAGTGCTTCCGGAAAACAGGAACAGGGCCTATTAGAAATCTTTTGTCATCCCGGAACGAGGGTCTTAGTGGCTTGCGTCCGGCAAGTTCCCCTTCGGGGATGACAAAAGATAATCGACAAACCCGCTCTACTAAGCGTCATTCAGCTCCCGCAGCAAGTCTTCCAGATCCAGCACCTGCGTAAACATGACGAGCGAACCGTCGGCAGCAACAGGCCAGCATTCTTTGGGCCTGTCCCAATACAATTCCACGCCGTTGCCGTCCGGGTCGTCCAGATAAATTGCTTCCGAGACGCCGTGGTCGCTTGCGCCGGTAAGCGGATAACGCGCCTGAAGAAGACGATGGAGAACGCCTGCAAGGTCTTTGCGCATGGGATAAAGAATGGCGGTATGATACAAGCCCACGCCCCACTCCGGCGCAGGCGGCGCGTCCTTGCTGTGCCACGTGTTCAACCCAATGTGGTGGTGATAGCCGCCTGCTGAAAGAAACACGGCGCCACTGCCATAACGCGCGGTTTCTTCAAAACCCAACAGGTCGCGATAGAAGGAAAGCGCACGCTCCAGGTCAGAGACTTTGAGGTGGACATGGCCGATGCGGGTAGCTGCGGGAACGGTGTATTCGGAGTTCATGCCACAAGGTAAGCGCCTTTCTCCCTTTCCTTTTCCTTCCAACAAAAAAGGACAGAAGCATTTCTTCTGTCCCTTCTTCGGATCTTCTGTCCCTTCTTCGGACGCGCGCGGCGTCTGCCTATCTTTTCGCCTGCGGCTTCGCGCCCTGTTGCGGTGCCGTCTGCGCGGGCGCGCCCACCAGATTCACCGGTGCGGGATAGCCTTTCCCGGCCAGCGCGACAATAGACACAAGAAGGTCTTTCTCGCCCTTCACTTTATACGTCACTTTCCCTTTCGGGTTCTTGTCTTTTTTCTTTCCGTCATCGGCTTTTGCGGTGGTGTCGGCGGTGCTGCCGTCGGTGTTTTCCACAATCAGATTTCCCCCGGCATCGCGGTTCATCTCATCCAATGCCTCGTCAAGCGCGGCTTTTTCCGGCGCCGGAAGGGCAGCGTAAGAAAGCCCGTACACTTTCAGCACCTTATCGGCATTGGCAGCGGTGTTAGTGCCGCGCTCATACACGTCGCGGTAGATGTGCAGCCCGCCGTCGCCCGCAATAATCGTTTCGTAGCGAAGCTCTATGGGGATAGGCTTCGGCAGCTTGCGCTCGTTGGTTTTTCCTTTCACTTCTCCATAGGCGCGAACAGAATCGGGCGTGAGGGAAGACGCGCCGGAAAGCTGGGCCAGCGTGGCTGCAAAGTCCTGAATGCCTTCGTTGGTAAGGCCCACGCAGCCGTGCGAGGCAAAGCCGCCGAGCTTGGCCAGCTGCTTGCCGCCGTGAATAAGGTTGGGCAAGCCAATGGGGATTTTTATCGGGCCGAGGGGATTGTCTTTGCTGCCTGCGGCAACGGTTTTGCCGGGTGCGAACTTTCCTTTCACCCACGGCTCATTGGGCGGCGTCCAGGTGGGGTTGAAGATGATTTTCTCTGCGCGGCGCATCCCGGCGGGAAGCGGAAATTCAGGGTATCCAATGCCGACGCGGTAGCTCTTTATCAGCTTTCCTTCCTGATACACATCCATGCGGTAGGAAGGCGCGTTCACCACAATGCGCGTGTCTTTAGGAACAGAATTGGGCTGCGTGGGAAGCAATCCTTCCAGGTCGCCACCGGCGTAGCGTTGCGCCACAAATTGCCGGAGCGCGCCGGCTTTTTCTTCCCCCAGAATAGCGCGAAGCTGCGCTTCCGAACTTTTAGACACCGCGCGTGCCGAGCCGAGGTAGGCCGTGCCATCGCCTTTCTCATCAAGGTCGGAAACGGACTTTTGGGCGGCAGCTTTCAGCTTCTGAATCTGGTCGTCGGTGAGGCCGATTTTGCTTTTCAATTCCTCCCCAAAGCCTTCTTCATAAAACAGCGCATCCAGCACGGGCAGCGTCAATCCGGGGTCAATGGCAGCGGCGCGGGCGGCAGGCGCAGCGGCGTCGGTCTTTTTATTTTCGGTGGAGGCCGTCTTTTTTCCCGTTTTCTCGTTGCAGCCTGCAAAAAGGCCGGAGGCGAGTAACAGTGCGAAAAAGGCGTTTTGGGGAGCGAATCTTTGAAGTGTCATGACGTTGCGCGCTTCAAGAATCGTTCCCGCTATCCTTCTTTCAACTAATCCAGACCTATAAGTTTTTCAAAACCTTATAGGTCTTTCCGAACGACTCATCGCAGCTTCACCAGCCAGTACGGTGTGAGCGCCCGCAGGCGGCTTTTATGGGAAAGAAATTCCGGCGTCAGTTCGCTCACCTTAAAGCGGTCAAAGCGCGTCAGTGTATCCAGGAAAATGTCCGCGCGGTTCATCTCTTCCAAGCCTTCACGACCCGTCAGCACATACTCAAAGCGCCGTTGCGCTGCGTAGCCAGAATCGTTCTGTTTTTTGATGATGCTGCGCGCGTAAAAAGGCAGGCTGTTCAGCGGGTCGTTCACGCGGTAAGTCAGCACCTGCTCCGGTGAAATGCGGTTGGCGCGCAAGTAGCGTCCGGCCATACTGCCCAACTGATATTCGCGGATAAGCGGACGGTAAAAAGCATTGGTAAGAAAGAGATTGGTAAGCAGAATTGCCGCTGCGCTGCCCCACACCATGCGCGCCGCAAACCGCGTTTCCCAAACCACAAAAACCCACAGTCCAACGGCACCTGCCCACAGCAAAAACGCCCACCATGGCTGGGGAAAAACGATTGTCAGAATAAGGAAAACGCCTACGAGCAACAACGTGCCAATGCCGGTTTGAATCTTGCCGAAAGCGCGCTGCCATTTAGGGAAGAAGCCTTCTGAAAAATCGCGTATCATTAATGCTACCAGTAGCGCCGCCAGCGGGAACGCCACGAAGATGTAGTGGGGCAGTTGGTAGCGGCTCATGCCCAGCGCTAGATAGGAAAGCACGAAACCGCCGAGTGCCATTCCCTCTTGCCCGTCGGTAAACCGGAAACGCTGCCGCCAAAGCTGCCGGAACTGTACACCCAACGCCAAAAGAAACAGAAAAATCCATGGCAGAAAAGCCCACAACATATTGACGAGCAGGAATTCTGGCCCTGCGCCGTTGTTCCAATGGCTTTCCCCTGTGATGCGCCCAAAACTCTGCGACCAGTAGAAAAAGCGAAGTCCCGAAGCGCCCGTTTGGCCATTTACAAACACCTGCGGGTCGGCATCAAACTGCTGATACAATCCAATGGACATCGGCACGAGTAGTACCGCAATCACGACTATTGCCACGAGGTAGCGCGGGTCAAAAATCTGCTTCCATTTTCGACGTAAAAGCGCATCCACACCTACTGCAAAAACAGGCGTGAACAGGGCAATTGGCCCTTTCGTCATCATGCCGCAGGCGACAGAAAAGGCTGTCAGCAAAAGCCACTTCCAACCCCGGCTTTCGCGGTATTCGGCCCAGCCCCAAAGTGCAGTCGCCACCAAGCCCATCAGCAGCGTATCGGTGCGCACGTCGTTGGTCATCAGAAACATCCCCTGACAGGAAGCCAGCACCAGCGCCGCCAGCCTTCCTACAGCTTCGCCATGCAGCCTGCGCCCTAGCCTGTAAGTAGCGTACACCGCGAGAATTCCCGCCAAAAAAGACGGCAGCTTGTACGCGAAATGGGTTGGCCCAAACACCTTCATACTTAAGGCAGAAAGCCAAAACAACAGAGGCGGTTTGTCTAAGTACGCCGTTCCCCGGTCATAGAGAAAAGTCCAGTTTGAAGAGAAGCGCATTTCACGTGCCATCTCCGCATACTGCGACGCGTCTATGTCCATTATATCCACAAAAAGACCGGGCACATGCAGGAGGAGAATAAGAAGGAAAATCCAGAAGGGAATGCGGGGCATGGCTTCAAAGGTAGCAGGCGGAAAGAAGGGTTTATTTTTGCCTCTCATGTTGTCTTTTCATTTTCCGCAGGTGCTTTGGGCATTGGTGCTTCTGCCCTTGTTGCTGTTGTTGTTGGCGGGTTATCGCCGCTGGCAAAAAGCGCGCGTGCAGAGCCTTGGTGACGCGCCTTTGCAGCCGGGGTTATGGCGGGGGAAATCTCCAGTGATTTCTCCAACGATTTTTCTTCCCTTACTGGCCGTGGCCTGCTTGGCGCTCGCTGCAGCCGGGCCTTACGAGCCAAAGGGCGGAATCCCTCCGCCCTCGAAAGGCGTGGACGTGATGCTGGTGCTGGACGCAAGCCGCTCCATGCGCGCCCGCGACGTGCAGCCGGGCCGTCTTGACCGGGCTTTTTCTTTTTTTATCCGCCTGTCCGACCAGTTGGAAGGCGACCGTATCGGGCTGATTGTTTTTGCGGGAAGGCCTTATTTGCAGGTGCCGCTCACCACCGACCGGGGTGCGTTGCGGATGGCACTTCAATCAGTAATGCCAGAATCGCTGCCTACGCAGGGAACCCTGATTTCGCCTGCGCTGGCAATGGCGGCGCGCAGCTTCCCGGAAAATACGCGGCGCGCGCGCGTGGCCGTGCTGGTAAGCGATGGTGAAGACCACGATGAAGCTGGTTCTGACGTCACGCAACTGCTTCGCCAGCAGGGCGTCCACCTGATAACACTAGGCGTGGGTACGCCCGAAGGCGCACCACTGTTTGAAGCCGATGGCAGTCCCAAATCCGGGCCGAATGGCGAGCGTGTGATTACGAAGTTGGAAGAAGGGGGGTTGCAGTCTTTGGCGGGGGAAACTGGCGGCACCTACACGCGGCTTCAGGACGCGACTGCCGACGCCGCGCGCGTAGGTGCCGACATTCAAAAACTACCCGCTACTTCGCTATCTGCGGCTAAAGGCGAGGAGCCTGCGGCGCGCGAATATTTTCCGCTGTTGGCAGGCATCGCGTTAGTTCTATTGCTCTTGCAAAAGCTAGTGGAATCAGTAGGGCGAAAAGCGAGAGTTTCCACCAAAATTTCTATGGCTGCGCTGCTACTGTTTGGGGCTTTCGGTGTACAGGCACAAACCGATTGGCAGGAAGGCGCGCGGCTGTACCGGGAAGGGAAATACCCACAGGCCGCCGAAGCTTTTAAGCGTGCGTTAGCCGATTCTTCTGTGCGAGCGGCGACGCAATACAACCTCGGAAATGCCCTGTATAAAAAAGGTGACTTTGCAGGCGCCAGAACTGCTTTTGAAGAATCAACACGGGGGAAGAAAAATTCCGACGCCACCTATAATCTGGGCAATAGTTATGCCGAGCGAAAGCAGTGGCAGCAAGCGTTGAAAGCCTATCAGCAGGCGTTGCAGGAGAAACCCGGTGCGGCAGATGCACAACAGAATTACGCCTATGCCCGCAAGCAGTTTCAACGGCAACAGATGCAGGAACAACAGCAAAAACAGCAACAATCGCATCCGAAAAAAGAAAACGAAAAGCCGCAGCTAAACCCGTCAAACCTTAGTAAAGAGCAGGCCGAAAAAATGCTTCAGGCACTGCGGCAGGAAGAGCAAAAACTGGCTGACCGCAAGAAGGAATCATCGGATGCGCCGGAGCCACCGGGGAAAGATTGGTAGTGGCGGGAAGACGCGGAAATTTTTTTTGGAGAAATTTTCTCTGCGCTTCTTTTTCGCGCTAATATTGTAGCGCAGGAACTGCACTTACTAACCCATTTCCTGATACAGAAGCCCGATGCCCCACACAACAGCATCGGGCTTTTTTGTGCCTGGAAATTTGCCTCGCTAAACTTCTTTTCCCGGCGATGAAATCTCCGTTTCAATACTTGCTTTTCTACAAACCTTTTCAGGTATTGTCGCAGTTTTCGGCGGAAGGAGACAAGAGAACACTGGCGCATTTCTTTCCTCAATTACCGGCGGATATTTATCCGGTTGGCCGGCTGGATTATGACAGTGAGGGATTGCTTCTCCTTACTAACGATAAACGTCTGACGCACCGGTTATTAGACCCGGAAGAAGGTCATCCGCGCACGTATTGGGTGCAGGTGGAAGGAGCGGTTACGGCAGAAGCTCTGGCACAGTTGCGCACAGGCGTAACCATTTCGGTAGACGGGAAAAAATACCGCACGCGCGCCGCAGAAGTTGTGTTTTTGCAAGACTCAAAAGTGCCTGAAAGAACCCCGCCGATTCGTTACCGCGCGCAGATCCCAACTTCGTGGATTGCGCTTACGCTTACGGAAGGAAAGAACCGGCAGGTGCGGCGCATGACAACTGCGGTGGGATTTCCGACCTTGCGGCTGATGCGGGTGGCGATTGGTGGATTGCAGGTTGCGGAATTGCAACCGGGAAAGTGGCGCGAAGTGACGATTAAGGAGATTTTTTCGCAGTAATTCTTCGCTTCCTTTTGTTCTGGGTTTTTCCGTTCCTGACCTGACAGGCTCCGCGCCTACTCCGCCGGGCCTGACCTGTCAGGTCTGCACGCCCAAACTCCTTCGCTTAATTTTGTATCGGCTGATAATTTTTACATCAAAACCCTGTCTATGAAAATCACTTTTCCTCACCGCCTTTTAAGGTTTCTTTCCTGCGGCAGTCTGGCGCTTTTATTGAGTTGCAATCCTTCCAACGGACAACCGGCAACTGACCTTGCGCCAAAGGCTTTTGCGGAGAAAATTTCGCAGTCGCCCAACGCGCTGGTGCTGGACGTGCGCACGCCAAAGGAGTACGCCGACGGCCACATAAAAAGCGCGCAAAACGTGGACTGGAACGGAGGGAATTTTGAAGCTGCCGTTGCCGGAACGGATAAAGCGCGTCCGGTTCTGGTGTATTGCTTGGCCGGTGGGCGCAGTGCGGAAGCAGCGCAGGCATTGCAGAAACTGGGTTTTCAAAACGTGTATGAAATGCACAGCGGAATGCTGGGCTGGCGCAAAGCCGGACTGCCGGAAGAAAAAACCCCTGATTTGCAAAGTGTCCAAACCGCTTCTCCCAAAGGTCTTTCGCGGACACAATACGACTCGCTGGTGAGCGGCGACAAACCTGTGCTAGTGGATTTTTATGCTGACTGGTGTGGGCCATGTAAAAAGATGAAACCTTCTATAGACGAACTGGCGCAGGAACGGGCCGGAACCCTTCGCATTGAGCGTATCGACGCCGACAAAAATGAGGCGCTGGTGAATGATTTGGGAGTTGTCGGACTGCCAACACTGATGTACTACAACAACGGCAAACAGGTGTGGAAACAGGTAGGCTTTATGACCAAAGAACAACTTCAAGGCAAGCTGCAATAGCACCCTTTCTTTTTCCTTTCTCAAATACTTTCGTGCATCTTTCTTTTATAGCTGCTTTGGACGAGGCCAACGCCATTGGCTTCGCGGGTGGCATGCCGTGGCATCTGCCCGACGACCTTAAATTTTTCAAGCGCGTCACGATGCTCAAGCCAATGTTGATGGGGCGCAAGACGTGGGCGTCTTTGCGCGGCGTTTTGCCGGGCCGTCCGCATCTTGTAGTCTCTTCCGGAAAAATGGAAAATCTGCCTGCGGGCGTGCGGCATTTTGCGTCTTTAGAAGAAGGGTTGGAAGCACTGCACAATTACGATACTGACGAAGTCTTTGTGATTGGCGGTGGCGTATTGTTTACGGAGCTTTTGCCACAGGCTGATCGGCTGTATCTGACGCGTATTCACACGGAAGTGCCGGATGCCGACACATTCTTTCCGCAGGTGGATTTCTCTTTTTGGGAAAAAACTTTTGAAGAGCGCCACGAAGCCGACGAGCGCCACGCTTTCCCGTTTACGTTTGAGCAGTGGGACAGGTAGCCGACACGTCGTTGCGGTCATTGGAACAGGAGGAGAAAAACCTGCGTTTTCCGTTGTGGTTGCAGCGGTATCTCTTCTTCCGAAAAGCGAGGGGCGTTCATGGTGTGCATTCGCCACTGGCCTTCCGGCTGGCGACGGACGTGTTTATGAAGGCGGGTGAAACCCCATTGGAAACACGCTTGAAAAACGCGCTTCCCCATTTTTCTTTTCAAAGTATTTCGTTGATAGAATTGGAGGATGAGCTTTCTTTTTGGGAGAAGAATGGAGACCATGCTTTGTGGATAAACAATATTCACATCAACCGCGCTCCGTGGCTCTCTGCCTGCGCTGACCCGCGCGTTACGCTGGCGATTGATTGTTTTAGTTGCGGCTTGCTTTTGCGCACGGCGGCGGTGAAAGAGAAACAGTATTTGCGGCAGAGAAAGGCTCGTTGAGAGCTTATGATTTGCGGGTTATTGCGGAAAGGAATTCCCAGTGCTTGTCGGGAAATGCTGCCTGCGTTCAATGCCCAACGGATTGTGCAAGTTGCTACCTGCTTCGTCCCTTGCAGTCGCAATGACCCGCTTTTAAGTCAGCTCAACACTAAACATTCAACGCTCCAACACTCAAAGCATGTCCAATGCACAACGTACATCCAACGCCACAGTCATCCAACATTCCAACGCACGAAGTGCATCCAACGCAAAGCTTCCAACTTCCCAACAATTCCGCTTCTTATTTTCGCCTCCATGAAATACACCGGCATTCCATCCTCGCTCTACACCAAAAACCGGCAGCGTTTTATGAAGCGCATGGCCCCGAATAGCATCGCTGTTTTTCACGCCAACCCGGTATTTCCCGAAAACGGCGACGCGGTGCATGGCTATAAGGCGAACTCCAACGTAGTGTGGTTGAGCGGCGTGGTGCAGGAGAAAACGATGGTGGTTCTCTACCCTGATAATGCCGACCAGAACGCGCGCGAAGTGCTGGTGATTCAGCGTCCCAATGAGCTGTTGGAAAAATGGAACGGACACCTGTTGCGCAAGAGCGAAGCCACCGCGATTTCCGGGATGGAGAACGTGCAGTATGTGGACAGCATTGACGCGGCACTACAGATGTGGATGCACCATGCTGACACGGTGTATCTCTCCACTAACGAAAATGATCGGCTGAACAGCGAAAACCTGCGCACTGATTTAACGTTTGTACACCAGTTCATGCAGCGTTATCCACTGCATCGCTACGAGCGCGCTGCGCGGATTATGAAAGACCTGCGCGCCGTAAAAACAAAGGAGGAAGTAGCGGTGGTGCAACAGGCAATTGGCATTACGGCGAAGGCGTTTGACCGCGTGTTGAAGTTTGTAAAACCGGGCGTTATGGAGTATGAAATTGAGGCAGAAATCACGCATGAGTTTCTGCGGAACCGCGCCACGCGCCACGCTTATGGCTGCATCATTGCAAGTGGCGATAACGCCCGCGTACTGCATTATGTAGAGAACAACCAAGAATGCAAAGACGGCGATTTGCTGCTCATGGACTTCGGCGCGGAATACGGCAATTACGCCGCCGACCTGTCGCGCACGATTCCGGTGAACGGAACATTCACACCCCGGCAACGCAAGGTTTATAACGCTTGCTTGGCGGTGCATAATTACTGCGCGTCTATCCTAAAACCGGGTATCAACTACGCCGATTACATGCACCTTGTGAACAAGGAAATGGAAAAACAGCTCCTCAAAATCGGGCTGCTTTCCAAAGCCGACATCAAGAATGGCGGCGCGGAAGAGCCTGCCTTCCGAAAGTATTTCTACCACGGTATCGGACATCATTTGGGCTTGGACGTTCACGACCTCGGCACGCGCAACGAGCCGGTGAAGGAGGGCATGTTATTCACCATTGAGCCGGGCATCTACATTGAAGAGGAGCAAATGGGCATCCGCATTGAGAACAATTACTGGCTCACCAAAAGCGGGAACATTGACTTGTTTAAAGGCATCCCGATAACGGTGGAGGAAATTGAAGCGGCGATGAAGCGTTAAGGTCGTTCTCTGTATTCCATGCACCCGCTCATCCGAAAAATAAACAACCTTGTAGGAACGCCTCGTGTATTGGTGTCGCTGACACTGGCAGGAATGACTTTCACAGGTGCAAGCTTTCTTGGAGTACACTTTCAGACGGGCCTCACACTGGCATGGGATGTATTTGCCGGGACGCTTATCGGGTTGAGTGCCGTTACTTTTTTCACACTACCCCAAAAAGATATTCAGCAGCAGGCGCAAATACAGGACGAGCGTCACACCATCACTTTCATTCTGGTACTGCTCTCTATTGGCATCAGCTTCACAGGCATTCTGATTCTGCTGCACGGCGCGGGGAGAAATCTGCCGAACCCCGCTTTGCACCGCGCGCTTTCGCTGCTGGGCATTGCGCTTTCGTGGCTTCTGCTACACACGGTTTTTACGCTTCGCTACGCGCATCTTTATTACCACGAAAAGGAAGAAAACGTAACACCAGGCGGCCTCGATTTTCCGGGAGACGAACCACCTGATTATCCTGATTTTGCGTACTTCTCCTTCGTCGTTGGAATGACGTTTCAGGTGTCCGACGTGGAGATTAAGTCCAAGCACATCCGCCGCGTCGTGCTGCTCCACAGCTTTATTTCTTTTGTCTTCAACACCGTGATTGTGGCGCTGACAATCAGTATTCTTTCCAGTATCGGAAAGTAGTTTTCCTACACCGCCACCGGTGCCTTAATTCCCAGATGACTTTGGTAATTCTCCAGCGTAAAGTCCTCGTAACGGAAATTGAACAGAGACTTCACTTCGGGATTCAGGCGCATTGTTGGCAGCGGAAAAGGCGTGCGGGTAAGTTGAAGCCGGGCCTGCTCAAAATGGTTTTTGTAGAGATGCACGTCGCCGAAAGTGTGAACGAAATCGCCTGCTTCCAGTCCACACACTTGTGCCATCATCATCGTGAGCAACGCGTAAGAAGCAATGTTGAAAGGCACGCCAAGAAACACGTCGGCACTTCGCTGGTAAAGCTGGCAACTCAACTTTCCATTCGCCACGTAGAATTGAAACAGCGCGTGGCACGGCATCAAGGCCATGTCTTTCAGGTCGCCTACATTCCACGCGCTCACAATCATGCGGCGGCTGTCTGGGTTGTTTTTTATCTGGTGGAGCACGTCCGCAATCTGGTCGTGTGTTTGCCCGTCTGCACCCGTCCATGAGCGCCACTGATGGCCATAGACCGGGCCGAGGTCGCCGTCTTCCCGCGCCCATTCATTCCAAATGCTCACGCCGTTTTCCTTCAGGTAAGCAATGTTGGTGTCGCCGCGCAGAAACCACAGCAGCTCGTGGATAATGCTTTTGAGGTGAACCTTTTTGGTCGTTACCAGCGGGAAACCTTTCGCTAGATCAAAGCGAATCTGACGGCCAAAAACGGAGCGTGTTCCGGTTCCGGTGCGGTCACTTTTGTCGGTGCCGTTGTCCAGAATGTCTTGCAGCAGCGAAAGGTATTGTTCCATAAAAAGCAGTAGCGGTAATTTGGCGGCACAAGTTCGACTAAAGTCCAGAAACCAAAAGCCAGAAACCAACCTCTCACTCTCAACCCCCTAACTCTCCTAACCAATATGCCCGTCATTCTTCCCGTAAAAGGCGTCTCTCCTATCCTTCCTGATTCCTGCTTCATTGCCCCTAACGCTACGATTGTGGGCGACGTAACGGCGGGCGAGGAATGTTCCTTCTGGTTCAACGCGGTGGTGCGCGGCGACGTAAACAAAATTGTCCTCGGCAACCGCGTGAATGTGCAGGATGGCGCCTGTATTCACTGCACGTACGAAAAGACGCAGACCGTTATCGGCAACGACGTTTCCATTGGCCACAACGCAATTGTACACGGCTGCACGGTAGAAGACAAAGTGCTGATTGGCATGGGTGCAATTGTGATGGACAACGCCCGCATCGGTACGGGTTCGGTGATAGCAGCGGGCGCGGTGGTGCTGGAAGGAACCGTCGTTCCGCCGGGAACGGTGTGGGCCGGCGTTCCGGCGAAAAAAGTAAAGGACGTGTCGGCGGAATTGATGGCCGGCGAGGTGGAGCGGATTGCCAAAAACTACCTGTTCTACAGCTCCTGGTTTAAAGACAATACGGGGGACGGGAAAAAATAAATCCCTTTAAGGCCGCACGCCGTTGCATTTCTGCGGAATCGTGCATTATGTTTGCGTGGTCAAAAAAATTTCTTCCCTCTTTTCTTTATGAAAAAGCTTCTCCTCTCTCTGGCTGCCATCGCTTCGTTGAGCGCAGCCAATGCCCAAAAATCGGGCGACATTTTTGTGAACGGTAGTATCGGCTTCAATGGCTCTACCTCGGAAAACAGCAGTGCTGGTACTACAACCACTGGCAGGGTCAGTAACAGCTTTTTCCTGACGCCAAGCATCGGCTATCAGTTTAACCGCAACTGGGGTGCTGGTCTGACAGTAGATTACAACATTACCCGCGCCACTTCCGTTGTCACTGATCCCACGTTAAACAATGGCAGTGCATTTGACCGCAAAAACACCAACCGTACATTCGGTGTAGGTCCTTTCCTGCGTTATACGCGTCACCTGTCTCCAATGTTCTTCTTATACGGCCAGTTGAACGCGCTGTATGTAAACGGCAGAACTTCTATAGACCAGCTTGGCTCTACCAATGTTACCGGTAAGTCGAACGGCGTAAGAGTAAACGTGATGCCGGCTGTGGGTATCAACATCACACGCCACATCGCCCTCACCGGCTCCTTTGGTAGCATCGGCTTCAAT
>CBDFFP010000003.1:0-631012 GCA_965246855.1 Chitinophagaceae bacterium
CTGGCCTCCCATCTCGACGAGCAGCACCGATCTGAGGTCGTGGCCGGTATGAGGCCCATGGTCAGGGATCATCGCGGCGGAGAGGTCCCAGACCAGGGCCTGCAGGGCTCTGCTCTGCGCATGGTAGAGCGCCTGCCGGGTCTCGTCGCCCATTGCGATCTGGTTCGCGGAGGTGGCGTCGAGGTCGTCGATGCGCACCTGGATGAGCGAGATGATCTTGAACAGGTCTTCCAAGGGTGGATCCTCTTCGTGGCGTGACGATTGGCGAAGGACGCGCGGTCCTGGCCGGCGGTCCCGCCGGATGTCGGACTGGGCGCGGTCTCCCCGTCGGTGGCCGATCACACGAACGCGTCGCCGCGCCGGGTCGGGAACCCGGGAACGCGTTGACGCGACCGGTCTCGGGCGGCGCGACTGCTGCTGCGCGTGGCCGATTGCGTCCGGCGGGATGGTGACCCGCATGGCGCGGGAGGCCTTTGCTTCCATGTTGCGGGTTGTAGGGTGACCCACTTTTCAATATGCAACGACCTGACACGTTTCACGGACATGTTGCTTGGCGGCTTGTTGCAGATCGAGGCTCCCCAGTGGCTTCGTGGGATTCAGACCCGACCTCGGCGTCTTTCTGAAGCAACGTCGCCGCCAGCTGTTCGGAAAGCAGCAGACGCTCGCGGACGCGATCGGCGTAGCCCGGCCGAGTCTGTCGGCGATCGAGAACGGCAAGGCGTTGCCGCTGCCCGACACGGTGGACGGGTTCATGCGCGAGCTAGGCGTCACCTGGGACATGATCCTCGTGCGTGGCGGGACGGATCGGGTCGCGCGGACCGACGATGCGACGCCGCGTGCCGACCAGAGGCTGGATCTCGGGCGGGACCTCAGGGAGGGGCGCAGGCTCGAGGGGCTTGCGCTTTGGGAGGTGGCCGGACGCTGCGGCATTTCGGTGGCGCAGCTGTCGAGGATCGAGCGCGGGCAGGCCAGGCGCAGTTGCGCGTTCGAGGACGAGCCAGCCGACGCCGCCCTGCCGAGGGACTATAGGCGGCTGCGGTTCAAGAACCCGGAGCTTCGGCGCCTCTGCATGGCCACAGCCTCGGCACCATCCTCGCCTACGATCTTCTGACCTACCTCTGGTCGGAGCAGAGCGGCGCGCGGCGTCTGCAGGAGGGCACTTCCGCGTTCACCGCCGCGTGCGAGGTGGAGCGGGCAGCCGCCACGCTGGAGACCTCGCCAACGACGGTCGCTCAGCAGAGCTCGTAGAAGTCGGTTCGTACACCGTGTGGGAAGGACGCCGGAGGGACACTGGGGCGCGTCGTGATGCGGCGCAGTGCGAGCGATCCGGTTCTGTCGTCCGGCTTGCTCCAGACCATGGCAGGCTGCGGCAGCCCGTTGGCGATCGCGACGGGATCTTCCTCCCACAGCGCCCGGACGAAGCCCCTTGATGGTGTCCATCGGGATGTGCTCGCCCATGCCGTGGACGAGGACCACCGCCTGGTGCGCGACATCCACCTCGTGGTTCGGGGCGGGGGTGACGTCCACCGCCAGAACCGCGCTCTGGGGCTCGCCGTCGTCCACGGGGCGAAGGACAGACAGGAGCCGCCTCACCAACGTCAGCATCTCAGATGCGAGTCCATGCCGTCGGCACGGTGGGGCAACGCCCGCGCGCGGCGCGCATTAGGGCGTTCGAGAATGTCCGCATCATCGCGCGCCGCCGATCTGGCCGGGCTGACGCCCAGGCGCCGGAGTTCAGACCAGATGAATGGGCTTTCGCGTTTCGACCCACGCTCGCTGAGAAGGTACAATAGGCGAAGTTCGGTGCCAGCAGCGGTGGCTGCCTACCAGGCTTGATCCGTGTCTTCGGCGAAACAAGATCCGACTCTAGTTCGACGACGCGGAACTTGTCCGACCGACTGTTTCTGGCAACGTACGCCAGATCAGCGCTCCTGCGAGAAACATGAGGGGCGCTGTCGCCATGCCGGCCGTGATACCATAGCGCGCCGCCATGATCGCGATGATCAACGGCGCGACAATCGAGAGGATATGCCCGCCGTGGAGCAGCGCGGCCGCATATGACCGCAGGCGCGTGGGGAAAATCTCAGTGAACCAGATGCCCCAAGGATAGGTGCAGCTCAGGCAGAATCCGTAGACAAACCCGAGCGCCTTGATCAGACCGGGGAGATGCGGGACCGCCAGGAACCCGACGATGGCGAGCGCCGCACCGAAGAAGCCAATGCTTGGCACGCGGCGTCCGAAGCGGTCCGAGATCCAGGCCCAGAAGAAGCCGCCGGCGAGCGATCCTACACCGATCAGCGAGAATGCCAAACCGATCTCGGTTGCGCCGAAGCCGCGTTCCTGGCGCAGGTAGAGCGTCACGAATTCCGAGAACAGCTGGTATCCCGTGAAGTTGGTGCCCGCCATGATGACGCAAGATAGGGTGTAGCGGCGCCAGCGTGCCGACAGCATCTCCGCCCAGCTGCCCGCCTGCTCGGGCACTGACGCGTCATCGCGCTCCTCGCCATAGCCGATCATCTCGCGATCGTCGGGCACCACGGTCCGGATGAGAACGGCGACCAGCAACGGCGGTACCCCGCCGACGACGATAAGAAGTAGCCATCCCGCGTCGCCGAAGAGAGCGCCAAGACCGCCCAGCACAATTTCGGCGAGCGAGAACATGCCCGAATTAAGCGCCTGTAGCCGTGTGCGGTACGCCTGCGGGAAACAGCGATACCGTCCATGGTGACCGCGGCGACGTAATAGCCGCCGAGAAAGAAGGCGACGCCGGCCCGCAGCAGGATCCAGGCCACGCTCGATGTCGCGACCAAGCAGGCGAGCGTGAGCAGCCCGCTGCCGACCGCAATCACGGCCGCGGTCGAGCGTCTCCCCACGCGGGCGATGACGCTCGCCGCGACCAGCGAACCGATGGTGACGCCAACATTCTGCGCAGCAGTGATACCCGCAGTCTGGGCCAGCGTCTGGCCAAAACACCGAGATCAGATAAGGGCGGACATAGCCGGGCAGTAGAAAGTTGTAGCAGTAGAAGAAATAACCAAACAGGATGATAAGATATGTGATTACCCGTAAACGAACTCGAACGTCGACCAGTGGATGTCTCGCATCAGCGTTACCCTTTCTTGATGGAAAGCGCTCAAACCGAATTGGTCGCTCATCGGCAAGTTGGTCGATCTCCTTGCACCGCATGAATGCGCAAAAAATGGACTCTGCTTCGCATCAGCGATCTGAGAACGGGAAGCAGGTTGGGTAGCCAGCAGCTCGCCGGCGGTCCACGACGCGCCGTCCTGCGAAGCGAACCGTCTCGAAGCGCCCCGGACCGTATCCGGGGTGGGGCTCTGGATTATGAAAACGTCCGTCATCTCACGCACCCGCACCTCCCGACTGCACCTAACCGGCCTGACCTCGCCGTTTTCGCACCGGATCACTTGCATCGGAGGGCGTGAGTTTAAGAAAAGTGCACATCAGCTGGCCTGAAGTTCGCGAGCGCTACATTGTGCAATGTCAGCGTGTCCTGACTGTTGAGCGCGATCTCGAGATCGGAGCCTGACTGTCTGGTGGCGCCGAGCAGATGTGCCCAATCTGCGAATATGTCCCTGCCGATCTCGATGACGTCGTGCGAGGCTCCGTTCATCGCGAACCCGTCTATGGCGGCGGAAACCGAAGCCCGCAGCGACACGGAAGAGGTCACTTCCGCTCGTCGATGTCAGCGTGCTGCCGCTGGTCACGTCCAGCGCGGATCCTACCTGACGCAGGGCGACAGAGATCTCCCGAACCAAGGAGGCACCCGAGGCGCTCACAACCTTCACGTGCAGCGTGTGGAGGTCTCCGCTCGCGCCAGTGACGGTGATGCCACTCTTCACGCGCAACTCCCTTCCATTCGCGATCGTGAATAGGGAGTCGACCACAGTGACGCCGTCCGCGTCGGTGATCTGGTAGCTGAGTGCGTCCGATGGATCGCTGCCGCTTCCCTCCAGCACGCCGACCAAGGCGCCTTCCGTGGCGCCGATATCGACGATTCCGTCGCCCACACCCGTGGCGACCGAGACGATCTGCACCCGCTGATCGCTATGATGGTCGCCCGTTGCTGCACCGAAGCCGAAACCAGGCTCTAGTACTGCCGTTAAGTAGATTAGCGACGATGTCATAAGACTTCGATCCGATCGGCGTGCCCGTCGAGCGAATAACTCAGCGTCTTGGTTTCGGCGGACCACCTGACCGTGACGTCGTGCCACGCGCCGTCCTCGATGTTGCCCCAGCAGGTGGTACCCGTCGACGCCCGTGCTGCTTGCCTCAACATCTCCGTTGAGGACGATCTGCGCGAAGTCGCTCGACGGATCACCGTGTGGAACGTTCCTGTAGGTGTCGAACTTGAGCCCGATCGACCCTGGATTGAGGACTCCGAGCGAGCCGCCACCAACGTCCTGCGGGGCCATCGCCGCAGGTGCGAGGGCAAAGGCGATACCGTCGGCGCCATTGTCGTTGGAACCAAAGAACATGCGCGTCGTCCAGACGACATCGTCCGACAGGTCGACAAACCCCCATACGTTGCCCGCCTTGTCGTCCTGTTCGGGTGTGAGCTGGTACATGTCGTTGCCCAACGCGACTGCGGACCCGTGCTGCTCCACGATGGAACTGGAAAACAGGAGAAAGAAGACGCAGCGCCTCCAAGCCGGGCCCGATCTGCACCACCACATCGCGAACGATGCTCTGCCCGGCCTGATTGGCGATCTCGACCCGCACAGCATGAGACCCGCTCTGGACTAGCGGAAACCGCGACGCCCTGCCGGACCCTAAGCTCGTTGCCATTGACGATCTCGAAGAGCGAGTCAGTCTCACTCTGGCCAGCCCCGTTGACGAGCCGGTACGTCAGGACGTCAGTTGCGTCTCCATCGACGCCCACCAGCTTCGCGACCAGCGCGCCGCCTTCGGTGCCAGCCGAGACCGCAAGCGCCCCAACCTCTTGCGACAAAGTGAGGCCGCGAATCCGCTGCTCGTTTCACTACACCGCCCGTCGATGCGCCAAACCCGAACGCCGCTGCGGTCGATCCGTTCAAGATAGCGCCCGCCACATCGTAGCTGCGGGATTGCGCTACCGATCCGTCCAGCGAAGAGCTGAGCGTGTGCGTCGCCGCATTCCACACGAGCCGCACGTCGTGCCAATTACCGTCCTCGACATTGGACATCGACACATAGGGGCTGAACTGGCTGGACCCTGATGAAAGATCACCGTTTTTCAAGAACTGGTAATAGTCCGAGTCCGGTGCGCCAGCCCCGGTGTTGGACCAGGTGGCAAAGCGGATCCCGAATGAGCTCTGAAGCTCGACGCCGTAGGGCGCAAACGACTGGCCCGCGACCAGTGTCGGGCTGGCAATGGCAAAACCCGATGCCGTCGCCGCCGCCATCGTCGGTCCCGAAATACAGTTGGGCCGTCCAGACCGCGTCCTTGGAAACATCAAAGCTGCCCCAAAGCCCACCTGACAAAAAGCCTTGAGCCGCGGTCAGCTGATAACTGCCGTTGCCGCGGTCCTTCACGCTTCCCGTTTGCGAGCCGACCAACGGATTTCGAGGGGCGAAGTAGGTGAGACCGACGGGGCCCCGTTCCCCACGTTGCTCACCGCAAACCTGCAGCGGAATGGCGTGCGCGACACCGCCCGCGTGCGCGATGATCCGGATTTGTCCTGTCGGCTCGGCGATGGCGTCGAGGTTTGCACTCGAGGCCACCGTTACGACCCCAGATGCGGCATCCACCGCGAAGGTGCCGTCTCCACCATCAATGCTGTAGGTGACCGGGTTGCCACCGCCGAAGGCAGCATAGGTGGCGACCGTTCCAACCACGGTGCCAGATGCGGCACGGTCGTTTACGACCGGGGTCGCGGCCGTCCAGCCCTCGACCCGGTCGGCAATTGCGAACGACCCATCGGCGAACTGGATATTGTTCAGATCGACGAGCGTGTCCCGGCCGTCGCGGGCAGTGACCGAGTCCTGAACTAGGGTCTGCCCGGCATCACTTCTGGTAATGGCATAGTCGACAGACGCTCCGCGATAGCCGCCCGTGCCGCCCCCAGAACCGGTGATGATATCGTCGCCGCCTCCGCCATAGGCCAAGGCATCCCCGCCAATCGTCAGGTTGTCGGCGGCCTCGGTGCCGTGAACAGCCTGGACTTCCTTCATCAGCCGCGCGCGGTCCCACATGGAGCCGTCGGCGAACTGAACACGATCAATGCCCCAGCCCTCGGTGGCGCTGTAAACCTTGATAGGTTAGCTTCAATCTGTCTCCGGTGCTGAGCACGGTTACGTAGCCATGGTCACCCTCACGGGAGAACGCCAGGTCGGCCACATTGAGATCGGTGAATTTTAGCGTATCGATGATCGATATGGATCCCGAGTAATCATAGATCTCGTCGCTGCCGTCACCCGACGCGTAAACGTAAGTATCGCTTCCGCCCCTACCCAGAAGATAATCGTTCCCCTTTCCACCAACGAACGTGCTGTCGAATCCACCGCCATCGAAGCTGTCGTTACCATCACCGCCCCTGAACCAAGCGTTAGCAGCAATTGTTTGTCGATCAATCGCGCTGCCATCGCCGAATACGAGCCGCTCAATTCCCCAGGCACTGTCAGCCGCGAACTGGTGATCGACCTTGATCTGCTGTCCAGTCGATAGATCTCGGGCAAATAGATCCTCTCCCGCACGGCGCAGTTCCACCTGACTTGCAATGAGATTGGTAAGCTTCAGGACGTCGACGTCAGTAGCATTGGCGAATTCTGCAATTTCGTCATTGCCGTCCGCCAGAAGCGTAGCGATATTCATCCGATCCGGCATTGCCTTCGAGGTAGTCGTCGCCCTGCCCACCGAGTAATACATTTGCGTCACTGCCACTGAATAGTTGATCTGCCGCCGGCGATCCCCTCAGCCAAGCCTCTTGAAGCATCCTGGCTCGGTCCCACACCGTGCCGTCGGCGAATACCAGCCGCTCGATGCCCCAAGTTCCGTCGCTCGAGAACTCGTTGTCGACCCTGATGGATTGGCCAGTCGATTTATCGGTCACCCACATAGTTATCCCGCCGCGCCCATGGTCACGACGAAGCTCGACGTCGCTTGGATTGAGATCGTTCAGCGTCAGCACATCACTATCGGCTGTACTGCCGAGCTCGGCAATCTCGTCGTTGCCGTCGCCGGATGCATAGCGGTAATCGTCCGACCCGCCATTGCCCTCGAGGTAGTCGTCGCCTTGCCCGCCAACGAGGATACTCGGATCGTTGCTGCTGAAAAGCTGCTCGCCGCCCGGCGTGCCGCGCAGCCACGCTTCCTGTAGAAGTCTCGCGCGGTTTCCAAAACCGTCCCGTCAGCGAATATAAGCTGCTCGATGCCCCAGGCGCCGTCGCTCGCGAATTGATTGTCGACTCGTATTGACTGGCCGGTAGCTTTGTCGGTGACCCACATCGTCGTACCGCCGCGATTGTGGTCACGCCGAAGTTCTACATCCGATGCATTTAGGTCTGTAAGCTTCAGTATGTCGACGTCGGTCGCGTTCGCGACATCGGCGATCTCGTCGTTGCCGTCCCCGGAGGCGTATAGATACTCGTCGCCGCCGGCGTTTGCCTTCGAGATAATCGTCACCGCCACTGCCGACGAGGACATCCGACGCTTCGCCGCTGAACAGTTGCTCACCACCGGCCGTTCCCCGGAGCCAAGCTGCGGCCTGGATCTGTTGGCGATCCCAGATCGTTCCGTCGGCGAAGACGATGCGGTCGATGCCGCAGCCGTTCTCGAACTGGCGGCCGATCTGGATCTCCTGACCTGTGGTCAGGTCCTTGACCCACATGGTCGAGTCCCGGCGGCGCAGCTGTACCTGACCGGGTCCGAGATCGGTCAGGCGGAGCGAATCGACCTCTCCGGGCAGACCGTAGTCGGCCAGATAGTCGGCACCGTCGCCGGAGGCGTACCGGTATTCGTCCGAGCCGGCGCGGCCCTCTATGTAGTCGTCGCCCTTGTTACCGACGAAGACGTCGGCTTCGTCGGTGCCGTAGATGTGTTCGCCATCGTTGTTGCCGCGCATCCATGCAGCGCTTGCGATCGCCGCGCGGTCCCAGACGGCGCCGTCGGCGAAGACGATGCGGTCTATGCCGCAGCCGTTCTCGAATTGACGACCGATCTGGATCTCCTGACCCGTGGCGAGGTCCTTGACCCACATCGTAGACCCGTCGCGCCGAAGCTCGATTTGCGCGGGACTCAGATCTGTGAGTCGGAGCGTATCGACCTCTCCAGGCAGGCCGTAGTCGGCCAGATAGTCGGCACCGTCACCCGAGGCGTAGCGATACTCGTCCGCGCCGCGACGTCCCTCGATGTAGTCGTCGCCCTTATTCCCGACGAAGACGTTCGCGCCGTCGGTACCGTAGATGTGCTGGCCGTTGTCGTCGCCGCGGATCCAGGCTTCAGTCGCGATGGTCGCGCGATCCCAAACGATTCCGTCCGCGAAGACGATGAGTTCCAGACCCCAGCCTTCGCCGGAACCCCGGAACTGATCGAACACCTTGATGGTTTCGCCGGTGGACCTGACGCGTCCTACGAGGTTGTCGCCTTGACGCTCGAATACGAGGTCGGAAGCATTCAGGTCGGCGAATCGGAGCTTGTCGATCGCGTCTGAGGCAGCGGACTCGTCCAGGATTTCGTCGTTCCCATCGCCCAGCGAGTAGACGTAGGTGTCATTGCCGGCGCTGCCATTGAGGTGGTCGTCGCCTCGCCCCCCGATAAGGACGGCGTTCGCGGCTCCGCCATCGTCAAGTGTGTCGTTGCCGACGGTCCCCGATACCGTGACGCTTCCATCGTCGGTCTCGGCGCCCGCGATCGCGATCGTGACGGTCTGGATGACCGACCCTCCACGCCCGTCTTCGATCCGGACCGTGTAGCTGATGCCCGCCGTTTCGCCTGCACCGAGGAAATCGAAGTCCGAGTTGTGCGAGGAGAAGGTCCAACCCGCCGTTCCAGCCGCGCCGGCGGAAGGCTCCGTTATCGCGGACAGACTGAACATCAGCTTCAGCGCGGCCTCGGTCGGCATATGCGACCCTCCGCCCGACGTGGTGACGCCCGTCACGACGGAATTATGCACGTCCGCCACATCCGGGTCCGCGAAGAGTATCGCGCCGCTCAGCACGTGATCGGCTGTCGAGCCGGAGTCCGTGGGGTATTCAGAGAATGAACCCGAGCCCGTCGTTCCGGATATGACCGTAGGCGCGCGGTTGGGTGGCCCTGGCCGAGTCACCAGCGTCGCGATGCCCTCGCGTGAAAGGACGGTTCCGTCACCGAACGTAACGTGATCGACACCTGCACGACCGCCAGGCGCGAATTGGCCGACAACCAGGATCCGGTCGTTGGCATCCACGTATAGGAACAAGTCGCCCCGGGCATTAGAGCTGATCTTGACCTGGTCGAGCGTGAGGCCCTCCAGAAGGAGGGTAGACGTCGAGGTTGCGTCGAGCTGTTGCTCCTTGACCTGCATGAAGCCGTAGCCAGGCTTGTAGACGAAGGTGTCGTTCCCGCCACCGCCGTCCACGTCGATGAAGCGTCCGTGCGGATCCAGCCGCTCCCCGGCGGCCGTGCCGGTCATGCGGGCGACGCCGCCCTCCTCGTCGGCTTGGGCGACCAGGGACCCGACTGTCGCGGTGGTTCCATCCGCGAACCTGACCAGCTGGCCAGCGGCCGACCCAACGCGGGCGTTGCCGAGTCGCAGGATGCCGCCTTGCTGCGTCCCCAGGCCGAGCGTGTTACCGCCGTCCATCATCTGAACAAAGAGGCTGTTCAGGCTGACCACCCCCGGCAAGTCGATGAGCAAGTCGACGCTCGACGGCACGACGGCCTCGTCCAGCGTGATCGAGGATTGACCGGGGCTGACGGTGAGGGTGCCGGTCGCGATCGCGCGGATCTCCTCGCCTGACCAGATCTCGCCCGACGACCAGCGGATGGTCTGGACTCCATGGGTCACGTCCGGGCTGGCGACCATTTGGCTGGCTATCGTGACCACGTCGCCTGCGCCCAAGTCCAGCACCACGTCTCCGCTGGCGCCTACTCGCGCGCTCACGAGCGATCTCGAGAACGGCTTGTCGATCTGCAGCACGTTCGAGGGGACGAGGCCGCCATCGTCCTCCCGGATCGTCAGGTGCCCTTGCCCCGTTTTGAAGTGAATCAAATCCCCGCCGCCGCGGCCTATGACCTCCGTTGCCAGACCGCCCGCGTTGAACTCCTGCGGAGCCGCGTCGCCATGCTCCGTCCCCGGACGAGCCGCGAGACGAGCGAGCATTTCGTCGTATGACCATGCCGTCCCGTCGTCGAACGTGACGCGCTGCATGCCGGTGGTGACACCGACTCCATCGAGGTTCAGCAGCGCGCCCAAAATGACTATCCTGTCGGTTCCAGGCCCGGTCAGGATTAGGTCGCCTGAAGCATTCGCGTCCATGGTAATAGAAGTCGGCAAAAGGCCGCTTAATCGCAGCGTGTTCGTGCCGCCCGAGGCATCTACCTCGTCGACTGTCAGCGCGCCGGCACCAGCGTGGAATACAATAGTGTCCCCGCCGCCGTTCGCAACTACCCGGCTCGTCGCCGTGGTCACCTCGATCACGTTGGCGTTGCGGTCGCCGAGGAGGACTTCCGCTCCCGGCGTGTTCGCACGGCCGAGCAGTTCCGAATATCCGATTGTCGTTCCGTCGGCGAAGACCACTCCCTGGATGCCAGAGGTTGTCACCAAGTCGCTGTTGAGCGCTCCCACGACCGTGACTATATCGCCACTGCCGAAGTCGAGCACGAGATCTCCGGTCTCCATCCCACGAACCGTCAGGTCTGCTGGCGCTAAGCCGGCGGCGACTGCCAGGATGTTCCAGGGCGCACTGGATCTATCGGATTCGACGATCCGGAGTGCGCCGTAGCCGCGGACGTAGCGGAATGTGTCGCCGCCCCCCAGGCCTATGGACTCGTTGGCGAGGCCCTGGCTGTCGATGAGGTTGGCGCCATCGTCGCCGACGACGGGATCGCCCGTTCTGGGGGTGCCCGCCAGCAGAACTAGATCGTCATAGCTTCTAAAGGTGCCATCGGCGAACCGGATCTCCTGCAGCCGTGCCTCCGGGTGTGCGCCTCCGAGGAGGCCGGACTTCACGACCAGACGGTCCGCCCCTCCCAGCAGGATCAGCAGGTCACCCTCGGGAGTGCCGGATACGCGCACGTCCGCGGCCGAGATCCCCGCGCCGAGAATCACGGTGTTGCCAACCGTGCCGATCCCGTCGCGTTCGTCGATGGTCACGCTGCCGTAACCACGCTGGTAGAAGATCGTGTCGCCGCCTCCCCCACCGAGAATTAAGTGCGAAAGCCCCATGGGATCGAAGGCGTTGGGTCGACCGTCGCCGGCGAGAACCGGGCGGCTGCTGACGGCAGTTCCTAGTTTCGTTAGCAGGTCCTCGTACGACCAGACGGTGCCATCGGAAAAAGTGAGGGTCTGCACGCCCGTCCTGCCGTTGCCGAAGGCCCGCAACGCGCCCGCTAGGATGATGGTGTCGCCTTCGCCGACGACGAGTACCACGTCACCTTGTGCGGATGCGGACACGGTGATCGCTGCCGGGTCGACGCCCGGCCCGAAGGAGATCGCGTTGGCGGCATCCGTCGTGGTGTCGACCTCGTCGACCAGCAGCGTTCCGTATCCGATGTCATACCGGATGACGTCGCCACCGCCGCGGCCTACGATCTCATGTGCGATACCCGCAGGGTCGAAGACGTTTGCGCGTTTGTCGCCGAATAGCGTATCAAAAGGTTCCAGCGGCGTCGCCGCCCGGGCGATGAGCGCGTTAAGATCCCAGACGCCGCCCGGGGTGTCGGTGAACTCAACGGCTTGCACCCCGCGATACGCGCCCGCTTCGCTGAGCAGCGCTCCCACCAGAACCACTCTGTCGTCGCCACCGAGTTCCAGCGTCAGGTTCCCCGCATAGTCCCCCCTGACTGTAATTTCCTCGGATGAGATGCCGGATCCTAGCCGCAAGGTGTTTTGGGCACTGCTGCTGACGTCGAGTTCGTTGACGACCACGCGGCCGTATCCCTTCTCGAAGAGGAAGGTGTCGCCGCCGCCGCCGCCCACCACGCCAACCGCTGAACCCAGGGTGTCGAACGTCTGTGCGGTCCCGTCGCCGTAGAGCGTGTTCCGGCCATCTGCGGGCGAGGAGAGGCGACCGACTACATCGTTCCAGAGCCAGGACGACCCATCGTTGAAGCTGATGCGGTCGACGCCGAAGCGCAGACCCGCCAACGAACCATTCGAGAGTCCGCCGATGATCTCTATCCGATCCCCGCCGCCGAGAAGGAGAGTGACGTTCCCGTCCACGTCACCTTCGAGCTGCACATCCTGCGGCGCGATGCCCGCCCCGAAGGTCAGCGTGTTGACCGATCCCGCATCCGCCTCCCTTTCGAGGATCTCGAGCAGCCCGTAGCCCCGCCCGTAGTGGATCACGTCCCCGCCGCCTCCGCCGTTGACCGAATGGGCCGTCCCGGCAGGATCGAAGTCTTGCGACCAGCGGTCGCCGAAGAGCCCGTCCGGGTTGTCTATTGCCTGACGTGCGCGATTCACCAAGTCCGCTGCGGACCATGTCGTGCCATTGCTGAATTCAACGGCCTGGACCCCTTCGACCGTGGCGGACGACGATCGGAGGCCGCGCGCGATTGTTACAGAGTCGCCGTTGTCGAAGCTGATCACGATGTCGCCGAAGCGGTTGCCGGCGACACGGGCGCCTTCCGGTGCGATGCCGGCACCGAGGATCAGGACGTTAGCCGGTGTGCCGACACCGCTGCTCTCGTCGACGACAACCGACCCGTCGCCGAGGATGTAGGCGATGGTGTCGCCTCCGCCATTCCCCTTGATGAGGCCGTAGATGCCGCCAAAGGCGACCACATCCTCCCCCGCGCTGCCGACGAAGGTTCCATCAGGACCTGCGTCATCGCCGGACACGTCGCCCACCCCGCCAAAGCCGGAACTGCCGTAGATGGTCGTGGGCTCCCCGGGGTTCACCGGATAGCCGATGACGCTCGCCGGGGAGGACAGGTCCATGGCCTGCCCGGTCGCACCCATGGACCTCGATGGGTAGACGTTCTGCCAGCCCGCGTTCTCGGGCGTGATCTGCGGCAGGACCGTGGGCGCCTCGAAAAACGCTCCGGGTGCCAGGTCGTTCGTCGAGAAGTAGACTCCTCCAGCGGAGCTTCCGTTCCTAAATCCGGTGACGTTGAGGTTTAAGCCACGGAGGCGTTCGCCTCCCAAGTCCGACATCCCCGGAAGCCCATCTCCCAGACCGCCTTGAACGCCGGCGGCGAACTCGCTGAAAATAATGGTTCCCACCGAAGCGTCGGCCGTGGCCTTCACGTACGAGACGTCGCGCCGGCCATGATCGCTCGTCCGGAGACTGGCGCCGGCATCCTCCACCGCCGAGTAGTCTGGTATTGTAGCGGCGAGGTCTGCCCCGCGAGGCATTTCCGGCAGCTCGTTCTGATCGGCCCGATTCTTCTGGAGGAAGTAGAGGGTGTAAGGCGGCGACGGAGGGAAGTAGCCGTTCTGTGTCGCCGCCTCTTCATAGGAGACGTAGATAACCACATGCCCAGGATCTTGGTTCTGGTGCTGGACGGCCGCCCGATTGTAATCGTTGTCGATGTTCCAGAGCTTGAGATAGTCGAGCGCCGTCTGCAGGTCGTCGCGTGGGTTGAATGGCTTAACGTAGTCCTGGATGCGCAACTCCGGATGAAGAGTCGTATCCTTATACTCGGTGATCCAAGTCGACGTGCCTGACTCATTGACCGCGTACTGGCCGGTCGGTGCAACCGAAACGGCATACTTGTGGATGTTACCGTTAAATCGCTTACCATCGACAAATATGATATCTTTGGGACCAAGGTTCAGAATCGATATCGTAGGAACTTTACCGTTCGTTAGAGCGGTTGACAAACGATATATGTTTACGACCTCGGGATTGCCGATAGCAGTATCGCCGTCTTTAAGTGTGAAGTCACCACCACCTTTCCCTGCGATGAAAGTTTCTGGTATCTTCCCGTTTCCGATGAACACGGTTCGATACTGATTGCCAAGATAGGATTGGACGTCGATTAGCGTGGTAGTGCTCTTTCCGTCCGCGCCACCGGCTAATCTGAGGGTCGTGCCCCGCAGTGCGCGGGTATCCACGACCGGCGACTTGTCGTTCTCGTCCAAGGCGAAGATTGTTTTTGAACTGCCACGAACGACGTCCCTGCCGGTCGATCCAAGCACGAGGTCGAAGCCCCTGGAAGCATCAATCTCGTCATTGCCGCCGCCACCCACGATAATGTCATCGGCTTTGCCACCGAACAGAACATTGGTGCCTCCGGTCTGGCCGTAGCCGGAGAGGATCAGGTTTGATCCCATGTCCGATCCCGTTAGGATTTCGCCGGCGCGTTCGTAATGGATCTGGCGACGCCCGTCGGAGAAGCCCGATGCTCCGAGCAGTATCCCCGGAACGCCCGCCGTGAACCCGAGCTGCGTAGAGAGGTCCGTCGCTTTCACCGGCCCAACGTAATTCACGGCCTTCCCAAGTGAGGTGGACCCGTCGGTGAACAACTCGTTCGAATTGCCGATCACCGCCTTGAAGCTGCTCAAAGTCAGGCGCGATGCGGCCGAAAGCAGATCGACTACGTTGCCGCTGGACGCGGGAAGCCGCTGCAAGGCCCTATTGATCAGATCGACGTCGGCGCTTATCGACGTGAAGCTCGCTCGGACTCCGCGCTCGTTGCTCAGGGATCCGGAGAGCACGTCCTTGAATGTTCGCGAGAGGCCACCCACACCAGTCACCAGATCGTCTTTCAAACCCGTGACCGTGACGAAGTTTAAAGTCTCATCTCTTTGACCATATGCCTTCTGGATCAGCCCTCCGTCACCTGCCACACCGTGGAAGACGCCCCACAGCTTGCGGTCAATACGCACCAACTCGTAGCTGACACTCGCCACATTCCCGAATGGAAGAGCTGGGTCGTAACTCGGTCTTACGAAAGAGGTGTGGCCAATGCGAGAAGGCAGATGCCTGTCCTTGGCATAGATCAGATTTTCTGCCGCTATCGCCAGTGCTTCCACGCCGGCATAGGTGCTTCCTAAGCCGGCTCCAAACGTGCTATTCTGGCTACCATTGAAGCTCTGCACCGCGTGGGCGAGTTCGTGGAAGAGAGTTCTCGAAAGAGAAGTCTGTAAGTCGAACGCATCGGGGCTGGCCTTCTTCGTTGCGCCTTGACCTTGGGCCGTACGCAACACGTAATTCAAGCCGACGCCGATGTTCTGTTGCTCGTCGAAGAATTGCGTCGACTCAGATGATATCAGGTCGGGATCATCATAGAAGCTGCGTCCTGCCATAGCTTGGGGAGGGCCAAAATACCGGCAATTATCATCGTCCCGATCGCGAGTGATGAAGAATGTCTTGCCACTTAGCGAAGATAGAAAGGCCAACGTGTTCGCACCACTGAACGTGGTGACGAGAGCATCGTAGATAACTCTCGCTTCCTGCAGACTAAACGCGGTAGAGAACTTGAATTGCACTGGGAGAGAAGGCATCGGAATATACTCTACAAGGTGTCAGTTTGGTCGGCTGCTCGGGTCCCTTCGCCACATCGCAGCAAAGTCAGTTGGCTGATCGGTATCATCGACGGCGCCGGACCCCGCGTTGCAAGCTGTGCGGAGCACGCGGGGTCTGCTCTTAGCAAGCTGCTTGTTATACTTGATTGCGAAAGCGGTGATCGCCCAAGCGCATTCCGCGTTGAAGATACCGGGTTTATCAAAGGCGGCGAGATACCTCACATATGCCGGATGCTGGCGAATGGCGGCACCTGGCACAGGGCTGCATTCCCGAATGCCTGGCGGCCTGAACCCGATGCCCTCATCGCCCGTCTGCCAATAGAAGGCTGCGGATCCAGCCGCCAAATCGGCGCGGACCGCCGCATCGGCATCGACTGCGAGGAAGCGTCTGATGCACACCCTGAACTCTGCGTCGTCTTTAGTGGTTGCATGGCGCTCCGCACTTGCCTGCGAGCCGCGATCGCCACTTGACGCGGGGCCACAACTGATCGCTACCAGGCAGAGAATGGTGGACGCCATGCGATACATCACGGAACTCTCGATTGGCTCTCATGAGCCGCCTTGGTGGTCGCTAGAACGTCGTTGAGGACTCGCCATCGCCGGGCAGATTGACAACCCCATGCGCATGCGGTGAAGAGCAATTGCAGCTTCCGGTAAACCAATGGTGAGGTCTCACCTGCGTGCTGCCGCCGTTGGTATCTATGACTTGGCGGCAGAAACCGGCGGCTGTCACATTGCAGGCGCCAGAAATGGCGTTCAGGCGCCGAAAAGTCGGGCTGCGGTGCTTCGAAGCGGATCCGGGCTAGGCGGGTGCGCATGATAAGTCTCAGCTCCGCGGAGCTGCCGTTGAACGAACTCATGACCTTTCCCCAGGCTCTGTTGATCGCAATGAATAGCAACCCAGCTGCTTGTGCAAGCGGCAAAAAACCTCCGCCCGGCCAATACGCTGACCGAATGGTGCGACGAACCTCGGGAGAGATCGATGGCCGCTCCCTCCGACCTGATCTCCACCTTGCGTACGGCAGGCCGTTCGGAGATCGGAATGTTGCCAAGCGCCTTCAGCGATCGGCGGCGACGCTGTCGACGAAGTCTAACACTTCAGCCCAGCGACCCGTACGAGCGATGTTTGCACGCAGTCGAGGGGGCGCCGCTCGCGCAAGCGCCAGATCGCGACGACGAGTGACTAATTTATAGGAGCAGGCAGATGGAACGTACCTGAAGATAAAAATCGAGATGGATGCTTCTCCCGCTAATCACCGCTCAACGCCTTGAAGTTGCCCACCGGCTAACGCTCTCGCCCCGCCTGTGCGGCGCTCGTCTGTACCGGGCTGAGGAGGAAAGAGATGATGCGGCGCGAGCCAGTCCGAATGTCAGCCGAGACGCCCAAGCCAGCTCCAAGCGAGATCGACCGCCCATCGACGAGCAGGGTCGATCGCGAAAGGCTGATCCTCGCGACATAGATCGAACCCAGTTTGGCGTCCGCAACAGCGTCGCGGCTGACGGAGACCACCCGGCCGGGCACCGTGCCGTAGCGCGTGAACGGGAACGCCTCGACCTTTACTGTCACATCCTGACCCTGCCGGACGAACCCCGCGTCCTTGTTGAGAATGCGGGCCTCCACCTCGAAAACTCCGTCGCCTGGAACGATCACCATCAGCGTTCTTGCGGCCTCCACCACGCCGCCGACGGTGTGCAACGCCAGCTGCTGCACCGTCCCGTCCACCGGCGCGCGCAACACCTGCAGCCCGGAGCGGCGCGTCGCCTTGGTCACCTCCTCGCGGCGCAGGATCGCCTCGCCTTCCGCCTTGGCGAGATCGGCGAGTGCGACGCGACGCGCTTCCTCGCGGGTCTGGCCGATCTGCGCGCCGAGCTTGCGAGCGTCGGACAGCCCGCGCGCCTGCTGCGCGGCGGCGACGTCGCGGTCGCCCGCCTCGCTGCGCCGCTGGCGCTGCAGCTCGAGCAGCCGCAGCCCCGGCGCGTAGCCCTTGGCGTCCAGCCGCCGCATTGCATCGAGCTCGTGGTCGAGGATCGGCACCGTCTCGTCCAGCTTGGCGCGCTGCGCCGCCGCCGCGTCGGCATCGGACAGAGCCGAGGATCGCGCGGCTGCGAGGCTCGCGGTGGTGGCGTTCACGGAGCCCACCTGTGCCTCGATCAGGCGTCGCTGCGTCTCAGCCATGCCGGCGGTGGTGCCTGCCGGTGGAGCGAAGTGCAGACCGCGCCCGGATAGCGCGTCGGCGATCGCGCGGTTGCGGGCGACGTCGAGCTCGGCGGTGAGCAGGCCCTTGCGCGCTTGCTCCAGGTCGGCGGTGACCAGCGTGGGGTCCAGCTCGACCAGCACCTGCCCCTGCCGCACCCGGTCGCCGTCGGACACGCGGATGGCACGGACGACACCCGTGCCCGCCGACTGAACGATCTTGACGCTGCCCGACGGCACGATCTTGCCTGGTGCGGAGGCGACCACGTCGACGTGACCGAGGAACAGCCAGGCGATCGTCACCATCATTCCGGCCACCAGCACCCAGGCGGTCACCCGACCCGTCGGGGATACCGGCCGCTCGATCACCTCCAGCGCCGCCGGCAGGAAGGTCACGTCCGTGCTCTTCGTCTTGCCCTTCTGTTGTGCGCGGTCCGCCTTGAGTGCCTCCCGCATCACTCGCCAGTTGTGGCCAAAGTAGCTCATCGTCCAGCCGCCATGCTCATGCCCGTCTGCCGGCGGTGTAGGTCGGCATAGCGCCCGCCCGCGCGCAGCAGCTCGTCATGCGTGCCACGCTCGACGATGCGCCCCGCCTCCAGCGCGATCAGGTGGTCGCATTGGCGCACTGCCGACAGCCGGTGGGCGATGATCAGCACCGTGCGCCCGCGCGAGATCGCCTTCAGGTTAGCCTGGATGATCTCCTCGCTCTCGGCGTCCAGCGCCGATGTCGCCTCGTCGAGTATCAGGATGCGCGGGGACGTGACGAGCGCCCGCGCGATCGCCAACCGTTGGCGCTGGCCGCCCGAAAGGTTGGCGCCGCGCTCCTCGACCGGCGTGTCGTAGCCCTGCGGTAGCCGGACGACAAAGTCGTGTGCGCCCGCCAGCTCGGCGGCGGCGATCACCTGCTCCAGCGGCATCGCCGGGTTGGACAGCGCGATGTTCTCGCGGATCGAGCGGTTGAACAGCAGGTTCTCCTGCAAGACCACGCCGATCTGCCGCCGGAGCCAAGCCGGGTCGATCTGCGCGATGTCCACGCCGTCGATCAGGATGCGTCCCGCTTGCGGCACGTATAGGCGCTGCAGGAGTTTGGTCAGCGTTGACTTGCCAGAGCCCGAAGATCCGACGATGCCGAGCGACCTGCCAGCGGGGATGGCGAGCTCGACGTCCTCGAGCGTCCAGGGACCCTCCAGTCCGTAGCGGAATCTCACACTGTCGAATTGGACCGCGCCCTTAATGGCCGGGAGCGCGGTTCGGCTGCCCGCGCCAGGCTCGACCGGCTGGTTCAGCACGTCGCCAAGCCTGGTGATCGCGATGCGCACCTGCTGGAAGTCCTGCCATAGCTGCGCCATGCGGATGACGGGACCCGACACCCGCTGCGCGAACATGTTGAACGCGACAAGCCCGCCGACGGTGAGCTGGCGGTGGATCACCGCCTCCGCGCCGAAGTAGAGGATCGCGGCGAGATTGAGCTTGGAGATCAGCTGGATCAGCTGCGAGCCGGTGTTGCCCAGGTTGATCACCCGCTGGTTCGCGACGCTGTAGCCCGCTAGCTGGCGCTCCCAGCGCTCCCGCCATTGCGGCTCGACGGCGCCTGCCTTCACCGTCTGGATGCCGCCGATGCTCTCGACCAGCAGCGCGTTGTTGGCCGCCCCGCGCTCGAACTTCTCCTCGACCCGCGCACGCAGCGGTTTGGTGACTAGCAGCGCGACCGCGAAGTACGCCGGGATGGTGAGCACGGAGATCGCGAACAGCTTGACCGAGTAGATCCACATGACGACCAGGAAGATGAGATTCCTCGCTCCGCGCTCGGAATGACCTACTTCTTACTTATGAAACTGCCGCTTTTTCGTGGATTTTTATCAACGCAAAAAGGCTGTAGTTCACAATGTCTGCAAGGTTTGCATCTATGCCTTCCGAAACCTTCGTCTGCCCGTCGTTGGAAAGGATTTGCCGGATGCGGAGAAGCTTCGTCAGAATCAAATCCACAAGCGATTCCTGCGCCATTTGCCGCCACGCTTCGCCGTAATCATTGTTCTTCCGAAGCATTAAATCCTCCACCAAATCGGCCTGCACTTGATACGCCGCGTCCGCTTCTTCGGCGCTTAATTCCTGCGGACTTTCTGGCGGCAGGGAAAGCTGCATCAGCCCAACAAAGCCATAGTTCACCATGCCCACAAACTCGCTCTCAATAGAGTCTTCTACCTGCGGAATCGTGCCGCTTTGAAGCTGCCGGATGCGCCATGCCTTGATGTAAATCTGGTCGGCCACCGAGACGGGGCGCAGCACGCGCCACGACGTACCGTAGTCGGCGGTCTTGTGTAGGAAAAGCGTTTTGCAGCGTGCGCGCGCTTCCCGATATTGTGCAAGCGTAGCGGACGCTGTTGGAGTCTCCGTTGGCATGAATGCTTTTTGGGTAAAAAAATTTCCTTTCAGGATGCGCGCTAAAAATACACCCTTCCCCGTTGGCGCGCTGCTGCAAAGCGGCGGGCGACTGCTTTCCGTGGAGAAACCGGTGGTGATGGGCATCCTCAACACCACGCCCGATTCCTTTTATAAAGGCAGCCGTGTAAACGCAGAAAAGCATATTCTCCAGCGTGCGGAAGAAATGCTCCTCGCCGGCGCGACCATTCTGGACATCGGTGGTGCATCCACCCGACCCGGCGCGAAAGCTCCCGGAATGCTCACCGAAATGCAGCGCGTGATTCCCGCCATTGAAGCGATTTCAAAACGCTTTCCCCAGTGTTGGATTTCTGTGGACACCTTTCAATCGCAGGTAGCAGTGGCGGCAGTGGAGGCGGGCGCGGCGATTGTGAATGATGTGAGCGGCGGACTTTTAGACGCGAAAATGATTCCTACAGTTGCGCGTCTCGGTGTGCCGTATGTGGCGATGCACATGCAGGGAACACCTGAAACCATGCAGCAGAATCCGGTGTACGAAGACGTGGTTTTAGAAGTCTTCCAAATCCTGCGGGAACGCTACGATGCGGCGCGCACAGCAGGCATCCGCGACGTGATTCTGGACGTTGGTTTTGGCTTTGGGAAAACGCTGGAACACAATTACACGCTGCTGCGTGAAATGGACACGTTCCGCATCATGGGCTGTCCGCTATTGGCCGGGATTTCCCGCAAAGGCATGGTGTGGAAAGCCTTAGACATTTCCCCGGAAGAAGCTTTGAATGGAACCACGGCGGCACACATGCTGGCCCTTCAAAACGGCGCATCTATCCTTCGTGTCCACGACGTGAAAGAAGCGGTGGAAGCGGTGCGGATTTGGGATTTGTATGAGGCGGCGGAAACGTAATCCACGTACCCCACCCACATTTTCGGCGGACACGCGCGGCGTGTCCCTACCCATTTATCGCCGTCCATTCCCGCGTTACGTTTTCAAAACAATCTCCCGCCGAAAGCATACTGCAAAGGCGCTCCATGACGCGCTCCACCACCGCATCGGGGCAGGAAGCACCGGCAGTTATCAGCACCTTTACCGGACGCTCTGTTGGGAGATAATTCACCGTTTCCCGCTCTACGTACGCGTGTAAATCAAAATGGCGGATGGCGTTCTCGGAAAGCAGACAACGCTCGTCTTCTATGTAGTAGGTGGGGAGTTTCTCTTCGCAAAGCTCCACGAGGTGTGAGGTGTTGGAAGAATTATAGCCGCCGATAACAAGGGCGAAATGCGCCTCTTCTTTCAGCATCGCATCCACCGCGCTTTGGTTGTCTGCTGTGGCGTAACAAAGTGTGTCGCGGGTGTCGGCGAAGCGGGTAGAGAGGGTTTCGGGCGTGAGGGAATGAATTTCTATCATCACGCTTTTGAGATAGTCGGCAATGGCTTGTGTGTCGCTTGCCAGCATGGTGGTTTGGTTCACCACGCCAATGCGTTGCAGGTCGCGCGTGGGTTCAAAACCTGCGGAGAATTGCCCGGCAAAGCGCGCGCTAAAACCTTCTATCGGTTGCGCCCCGCGAATAAATTCTGCCAGCAATCGCGCTTCCTTCATATCGTTTACCACTACCGTTGGTGTGTGGGCTTTGCTGTGAGAGAACGTAGCCCGCGTTTCTTCGTGCATCGGCTTTCCATGTACCACAACGGTATATCCTTCCGCACCAATCTTTTCCGCCCGGTTCCAAACCTTTTCTACAAACGGACACGTGGTTTCATACACAGAAGGCTCAATGCCTTTTTCGCGCAGCTTTTGTTCCATCTCCAGTGTCGTTCCAAAGGCGGGCACAATCACGATGTCGTCTTTCGTCAGGTCGGCCCAGTTGTGAAGGGGAGTTCCCTTTGTATCCATCAGAAAACGCACACCGAGCGCCTGCAAGTCGGCGTTCACGCCAGGATTGTGAATCATCTCCGAGAGCAGAAAGATGCGTTTTCCGGCATTCTCGCTCACGGCCCGGAAGGCAATTTCAATGGCATTCTCCACGCCATAGCAAAAGCCGAAGTGCCGCGCCAGAATCACTTGTAAAGGCCCTAAGTCCAACCGGGTAGGCGAGGGGTCTTTCTTCATTTTGTCTGCCGCCTTGCGCCGCAACTTGATAGCCGTTACAAAGGGCGAGCGGTACTGGGGCGGAACATTGAACGACTTCATGACGAAAGCGAAGGTCGGACAGTAATTGACAATGGATAGTTGATAATTGACAATGGGAACCGAAAAATAATTACGTGCGGAATGCACTTCTTAAAAATTCTCGCACAGGCGCACAGACGCAGAGACAATCAACCCAAAAGAAGGCGCTTATTATTCATTGCTCATTATCCATTGTTTATTGCCGTTCACTCTTCCTCTTCCCCATACTGCGTTTTCACCACACCGCCGTTGAGGCCGCGCGTTTCGGTCACGAAGCGGGCGAGAGTGCTGGAAAAACCGTGTGTCGCCCAAATATTTTCCGCGCCGGTGGCGTCAATCGCGTCTAAAAGGCCGGGCCAGTCGGCGTGGTCGGAAAGGGCGAAACCCGCATCGGCATTGCGCCGCCGTTGTGCGCCGCGCACCTGCATCCAACCCGAACACGAACCCACCGCGTAGGGATACCACCGCCGAAGCCACGGCGTGTCCAACGCCGAGCCGGGACAAAGAATCGCGCCCGCAAGCACGTCTTCCTTTGGTGTGTCTTTGGTCAGCTTTTCAATCTGCGGTAACTCCGGGCGGAAAGGGCGGACGGCATCATTCATGTTCACCGTTGCGCCGTGCGCGTAAATTTTTACGCCATATTTCGCCAGTCCGTGAACGATGCGCTGGCTTTTTCCAAGCGTGTAAGCTACGAGTACAGATGCCCGTCCACGTTCGCGGTTCTTCTCAATCCACGCAGCCATCTTCTCCATAATTGCGTCCTGCTCCTCCCACTGATAAATGGGCAGCCCGAAGGTGCTTTCCGTTACAAAATGCTGGCAGCGCACCGGCTCAAAGGGCGTGGAAAGGCCGTCGTCTGCGGTTTTGTAGTCGCCACTGATAACCCACACTTCGCCCTTGTATTCTACCCGCACCTGCGCGGAGCCAACGATGTGCCCCGCCGGGTGCAGACTCACTTTTACACCGTTGATAAGAATCGGAAAGTTGTAGGGAATGGTCTCAATAACAGCTTCGGGGCCGAGGCGGGCTTTAAGGATGAATTCGCTTTCGGTATGTGCCAGATAACGCTTCATGCCCCAGCGGGCGTGGTCGGAATGGCCGTGCGTGAGAATGGCGCGGTCAACGGGGCGGTAGGGGTCTATGTAGAAATCTCCTTGCCGACAATAAAATCCATTTTCAAATTCAATGAGGGGCATGAGCGGTTGGCGCGTTTTATTTAAAGCACTAAAAGATTCGTTCCGGCGCTGCTGTTTCTTCCCTGTTTCCTACACTCCCTGCTCTCCCCGTGTCGCTTCCTGTCCGCTTCGCCCGCCTGCGCCTTTTGGTAAGGGAAAGCCGTGCGATGCGCCGGAAGATGCTCACGTTTGCGGCGCTGTTGGTGGTGGTCATTCTGTTTCAGCTCTTGATGCCCAACAACCCGAAGCTGGTGCATTTCTACGATTATCACATCTTCAAGCCCTGGCAAACCGCGCGCAATCAACTCTTTGGGTTGTTCCGTCCGTCGGTGGGGGATTGGCTGTATCTGCTGGCGATTATGTCGCTGATAGTGGCGCTGATACGGGCGCTTTATTTCGGCATTCGCTTTGCCACGCACCGCCACTTCCTGGGCAACAACCTGCTCAATACCTTCATCACCATCACCGTTCTCTACCTCCTTTTCTTTATCGGTTGGGGCGGGAATTACTACAAGCCGAAGTTGCGCAAAGTATGGGAGTTGGCGAAGCTGGAAACGCCCGTGCAGGTGCAGCTCCGCGACTTTGATTCCTTCCTGACTGTACAGCTCAACGCGCTTGCGCCGCAATACCGGGAGATGGATTTTGAAAGAGTAAACAAAGCTGCCATTGCCGAATACCAGTGCTGCACCGACAGCCGCACTTCGCTAAAAGGGCTGAATGCAAAGCCTTCGCTGTTCGGCTCGCTGATGCAGTATTTGGGCATTCAGGGCTACTACAATCCGTGGACGGGCGAGGCGCAAGTGAATCAACATCTGCCGTCGTTTATGCTGCCTTTTGTTACCTGCCACGAGATGGCCCACCAAAGCGGCATCGGCTCGGAAGAGGACGCGAATTTGCTTTCCTACGCCGTTTGTACGCGCTCCCAAAAAGCATCTTTTCGCTACAGCGGCTACTTCAATCTCTGGCTTTATACGCACGGCATGATTCGGGAAGAAGATTCGGCGCTGGCCAACAATCTTCTCACCGGACTGAACGCCCTCAGCCGTTCCCACCGCGACACCCTGCGCGCCATCCGCGAGCGTTACCGGGGCGAAACCAGCAACTGGAGCATGGCACTCTATGATAGCTATCTGCGCCTGCACGACCAAAAGGAAGGTATCAAAAGCTATAACCGCGTGGCGCTCTCGGCATGGGCCTATGAGCAGAAGAAAGAAGTGTTTGTGGGAAAGGATTTGCGGATTCCTTGATGAAAACGAGTGTATCAGGAAGGAAAACCCATTCCATATAGCATTCCCCAAGTTCTATTTACCCTTTGCGAGCCGTCCACAAGAGGTTGCGCGCTGCTCGCAACGGTTAGTGGACGGCTCGCAACGACTTGTGCGCTGCTCGCAACGGTTAGTGAACGGCTCGCAACCTCTTGTGCGCTGCTCGCAAGGGTTGGTGGACGGCTCGCAACGACTTGTGAGCTGCTCACAAGGGTTGGTGGACGGCTCGCAACGACTTGTGCGCCGTCCACAACAGGAAGAGCGCGGCACTTCAACCTTTATCCCGCATACTCTCCCCACAATTCCCGCAAACTGTCGGCGATTTCGCCCAGCGTGCAATGGGCTTCTACGGCGGCAATTACGGGGGGCATCAAGTTATCTCCATTGCGCGCTGCTTCCTGAATGGAAAGAATGGCGGCTTGTGCTTTTTCCCCATCGCGACGGGCGCGCAGGGATGCCAACTTCTCGCTTTGAACGGCGCGGATGCTGTCGTCAATCTTAAACACCGGCGGGTTGGCGCTTTCTTTAGAGAGGAATTTATTCACGCCCACAATCACCTTCTCACCGCTTTCAATCGCCTTGTTGTACTCATAGGCGCTGCGGGCGATTTCTTCCTGCATAAAACCTGCTTCAATGGCTTTCACTGCGCCGCCCATCGCGTCCATCCGCGCTATCAATTCCCCTGCTTTGGCCTCCATCTCGTCGGTCAGGGCCTCCACAAAATAAGAACCGCCCAGCGGGTCGGGCGTATCGGTAACGCCGCTCTCCGAAGCAATCACTTGTTGCGTGCGCAGGGCCAGCGTAGCGGCGCTTTCCGTAGGCAGGGAAAGGGCTTCGTCAAAGCCGTTGGTATGAAGGCTTTGCGTGCCGCCCAGCACCGCAGAAAGAGCTTGCAGGGCAACGCGCACAATATTGTTTTGGGGTTGCTGCGCCGTGAGGGTGGAGCCGCCCGTTTGGGTGTGGAAGCGCAGCGTCTGCGCCTTCGGGTCGGTAGCGCCGAGCGCCTTTGTGATGGATGCCCACATGCGCCGCGCCGCACGGAACTTGGCTACTTCTTCAAACAGATTGTTGTGGGCGTTGAAGAAGAAAGAAAGGCGCTGTGCAAACACATTGATGTCTAAACCCTTCGCAATCGCAGCTTCCAGGTAAGCCTTGCCATTCGCCAGCGTAAACGCCAGTTCCTGCACCGCCGTAGAACCTGCCTCGCGGATGTGGTAGCCGGAAATAGAGATGGTATTCCACTTGGGAAGTTCCTTGCTACACCACTCAAAGATGTCGGTGATGATGCGCATACTTTGCTGTGGCGGATAGATATACGTACCGCGCGCGGCGTACTCTTTCAGGATGTCGTTCTGAATCGTCCCGGAAATCTTGTTTAAATCCGCGCCTTGCTGTTTCGCCAATGCCACATAGAAAGCCAGGAGGATAAAACCCGTCGCGTTGATGGTCATAGAGGTGGAAACATCTTCCAACCGGATGCCGCCGAAAAGCACTTCCATGTCCTCCAAAGAGTCAATCGCCACACCCACTTTCCCCACTTCGCCTTCACTCATCGCGTGGTCAGAATCATAGCCAATCTGCGTAGGAAGGTCAAAGGCAACGGAAAGGCCCATCACTCCCTGCGAGAGCAGATAATGGTAGCGTTTGTTGCTTTCTTCTGCGGTGGAAAAACCTGCGTACTGGCGCATCGTCCAGTTGCGCTCGCGATACATCGTGGCATGTACACCGCGTGTAAACGGAAATGTTCCGGGGGCTGGTTGGGGAGATGTAGGCTGGTCGTAGAGAGGAGCTATTGGGATGCCGGAATCGGTGGTGTGTTTTGCCATAACGGGGGCTGCAAAGGTGGGGGAAGCAGGGGTACAAAAAAGCCGACGCGCGGGAGGCGCATCGGCTTGAGAGAAAATGGAAGAACTTCTTACTGCACCGACAACTTGTTCATCAGCATCTTGCCTTCCGCGTTTTGGAGACGCACGAGATACAGACCTTTCGCCCATCCTTCGGTAGAAATCTGTACGGAAGTTGCGCCATTCAGGCTTTGGGAGAAGACTGCCTTGCCGGTGAGGTCGGTAACCACAATACTTCCTTCACGGCTGTTGAAAGACGCCGGAATTTCTACGCGCGTATTGCCGGTGGAAGGATTGGGCGCAAGACGGAAATTCTCCACGGCGCTTACGGTGGAAACCGCCGTTGCGTTAGGGTCAAAATAGCTGCCTGCAACGCCTGCCAGTGTTTCTCCTCCGTTGCTGTCTATGCTATAGGTATAGTTGATGCTCATCACCGGATAGCGGGAGGCAGTTTCAAACCACTCGTAGCGCACAACATGGGTTTCAAAAAGCGGTTGGAGGAACAAAGTAGCTTTTATGCGTACATTGGAACGTACCAGCAATACATTGGAATAGGTGCTTACCGGCGTGGTGAGCGAGCCATAACCGGCTCCCAGAACCGAGTCAGAGGCATTCATCGTCAGCGGAAACGGCGCTTGCGAAGTCGTTGCGGTGCCGCTTGCGGCGTCGGCGTATTGGGTGTTATAGGTAAGCGGGAAGCGATACACATCAAGCGCATTGGTGAATTTCACCGACAGGTCGGGCGCGCTGGTTCCGGTGTTTTGGAAAGTCGTTGTGCCTGTTTTGAAATACTGGAAAGAAGAATCTGCCGGAGAGCCATTAATAAGGTCGGCATTGCTGTAAGAGGGGCAGTCGGCCTGCGGGATGCAACCGAAATAGCTCAACGGGGTTGGTCCGGAGGCAACCACTGTGGTATAATTCCAGTTGACGCTTGCGCCCGTCGTGGGCATCATGGGATTGGCGCTGGTGTCTATAAAAGACATGTAATACACCGTGTCGGCTTGCGGCATATGCGTAGCCGCGTTGAGCGTGATTTGCGCCTGCGAAGCAGCAGCACTGCCCAGCAAACTGAGGGCGAAAAGTAGTGGTTTTTTCATAGAAAAAGAGTGGAAAAGGGTTTAAAAATACGGGTGAAAACGCGTGCCGAAGATTTTTACCCTACGGCACCAAGGGAAAGCACCTTACGCGCCTCGTCGTGCACAATTTGCAGCGCCACTTCTGTAGGCAGTTCGTCCGGCTCGCTCAATACGGCCTCTACCATACGGCGGTTCAAGTCGGCGGCAGTGGCTTCGGGTTTAAGCTGGGCAGCAAGTTGATTTATCATGTTCAGTTCCTGCTCCTTCACGCCACGAATGGTTTCCCACACTTGCCGACTGACGTAAATCTGCTGGCTGATGTTGTGTTCCCATTCCGTCTGAATCGTGAGGTTCATCGCTGCCGCAAATTCCGGGGCCGACATGCCGGTGACGTACACGCGCGCCGTGAGGTTGCGGGGATGAATGCGCTCCAGAAAAAGCGTCAGGCGCTCATAGGCTTGCAGGCGCAGGCGGTGGCTCACGTCCTGCGTTTCGCGCAGAAGGGAAATTTGCTTGCGCTGTGTGTCGGAGACAAGAAATTTATTCACGACAAGGTAACTCGTAAGCAGTACCACAAGGGCCGGAACGGTGTACTTCAGCAGCTCCAGAAGCGTGGTTGTAATTGGGTTCATTGAGGGTTTTGGAAGAAGGCGCGAAATTAAGGTTCTCTCTTCCCAACAGCGTCCCCGAAAAAGCCCTTTCCCACTGGTATTGTTTTTATAACCCGCTGCTTAATCCTCTCCTCTCCCTTTATGCTCGCTGCCGACAAACACGCAGAGATTCTGAACGACCTTATCCGCATCAATAATGACCGCATTGCCGGTTATGAAAAAGCAATGGCGGAAACCGGCACTACCGATATGGAACTGCAAACGCTGTTCAAAAGTCTTGTGGCAGAATCGGTGGGATTCCGGGCCGATTTGATGGCAGAAGTGGCTGCGCTGAACGAGAAGATCGCGGGCGACACCACCACTTCCGGAAAGCTCTACCGCTTGTGGATGGATGTGAAAAGCGCCGTTGTCGGAACCGACCGGAAAACCGTTCTGGAGAGCTGTGCCTGGGGCGAAGAAGCGTGGCAGAAAGCCTACGAAGCGGCAATGGTCCCCGAAACACACCTCCCTGAAAAAAGCCACCAACTCCTGACCCGTCAATACCACGCCGGACAGCAGTCGGGCGACACGATAAAGAAATACCGCGACGCGCTTGCGGCATTGTAAGAAACGGTTCCCTGCCGGTACGCTTTTTTCCTCTTCCAAAAACACTTCTCTCCCTTTCCCCAAAACATACACATTCCCATGAATACCCTAAACCAAAATCCGCAATTGACCGACCCCGCAACTGATCCTGCGCAGCCGTCGTCGTATATGACTTCCATGGCTACCTGCATGAACAAGATTGCACTGGACGGCTATGTGGACACCTTTAAAGTAACCGAAGACGGACTGCATTCCCTGAAAGAAGACCGTTACTTCAAGCCTGAAGAAGTGAACGTGGTGAATTTCTTTCGTTTTGAAGGTCCTTCTGACCCGGCAGACAACACCATTCTCTACCAGATTGAAACTTCGGATGGCCTCAAAGGCTCGCTTGTGGATGCCTACGGCGCGTATTCCGACGCGGGCGTAAACGAGTTTATGCAGCAGGTAGAAAGCGTGGAAAAGAAAACCCCAAAGAAGGCGTCGTAAAGGCTTTTTTGTTGGAACGCGGATGACGCGGATTCCTACGGATATGTACGGACAGATCTGTGCAAACCCGTAGCTATTCGCGTCATCCGCGTTCCATTTAAAAACGTGGCACGGTTTTTTCTTTCGTGCGAAGTTCAAGACAAGCTGTTCCCCTTCTCCCTATGCTCAGTCAAACCCAGACGCAACGCCAGACCCTCAAAATTCTGCCTCAGCAAATACAGCTTCTCAACCTTTACTTTCTCAACAATCTGGAGCTGGAGCAGCGCATCCGGACGGAACTGGAAGAAAATCCTTTCCTTGACAGCAGCACGGAAGAAGCCTATGAGGAAGGCGACGCGAAGCTTTCTAAAGACGAGGTGCAGGATTATCAGGATTGGGAAGAGCGCGGCTATGATGATGTGCCTGACTACCGGGAAGAATACCAAAATTATTTTACCAACGAAGCCACGCCGAATGTGGCGATGGCCGGCTCGGTTCATTTTAAAGATGACGCGAAGCAGCAACTGCGGATGCTCACGCTCAGCGACCGCGAATTTGAGCTTGCTGATTACTTGATTAACGCACTTAATCACCAAGGCCTGATGGACAAACCGCTAGCCGAAATGGCCGACGAGATTTCCTTCTCCTTCGGCCTTATGGTGGAAGAAGCGGAAGTCCTCAATGTCCTGAAAATTATCCAGACGCTGGAACCTATGGGCCTCGGCTCCCGCAGTGTGCAGGAATGCCTTGCGATTCAGTTGGAGTTCATGGATAGCCGCCGCCCGGAAATTGCCACGGCGCAGAAGCTGGTGAAACACCACTTCAACGACCTGATGCACCGGCAGTTTGAGAAAATCTACCACCAACTCGGCATTGACGATGAGGAACTGCGCGCCGTTTTGAACCTAATCAGCGGGATGAAATTTCATCCGGTGGTGGAAGAAATGTCGCACTACGAGCCGAAGACGACGATTATTCCCGACTACATCATCAACCGTTTTGGCGACACAATTCAGGTGAATCTCTACAGCTCGCGCTCGGCTGCCGTTTTTGTGAATCAGGGCTTGTATGAGCAGCTTGCTGGACAGGTGACGAACCGTGACCGCGGAGCCAATCAATATATCAAAAGCAAGCTGGCCTCGGCGCAGTGGTTTGTGAATGCGGTGAAGCAACGCGAAGACACGATGATGCGCATCATGACCACAATTGTCAGTATGCAGCACGAGTATTTTATGGAAGGAGACATCCGCACCCTGAAGCCGATGGTGCTGCGCATGGTGGCCGAAAAAGCGGGGCTGGACATCTCTACCGTTTCGCGCATCACGTCTAACAAATACGCCGAAACACACTTCGGACTGGTATATCTGAAAGACCTTTTCTCGGAAGGCATTGCCGACAAAAAAGGCGAGGTGATTTCGAACAAAGTCATCCAGTCGGTGATTGAAGAAGCCATTTCCACCGAAGACAAACGCAAGCCTTACACCGACCAGCAGCTCGTGAATATTCTTTCTGACAAAGGCTATAACATTGCCCGCCGGACAGTGGCCAAATACCGCGAACAAATGCGCATCCCGATTGCGCAAATCCGCGCGGTGTGGGCGTGACGGCCATGTTTCATGGAGTCATGTTTTATGTTTCATGCATTGCCTTTGGTCTTGTATCCTGATACTTTCTACTTGGCTTCCGGTTTTCTCTTTTGTCTTTAGACTTTTGTCTCCAAAAAAATGGCTCAAAAAATACTTGTAGTGGATGACGACAACGACATGTGTCTGTTGCTCAACCGCTTTCTTTCCCGCCACGGCTTTGAAGTCATCGGCATCAATAGCGGCACAGCGGCCATTGCGTGGCTGCAAAAGTCCGTGCCCGATCTGATTCTCACCGACTTCCGGCTGGACGACATGACGGGCGGCGAACTGCTCCTCAAAACCAAAGAGCTTCACCCGCAAATTCCGGTGATTATTATCACTGGCTACAGCGACGTGAAGGACGCGGTGGAGGTGATGAAAAGCGGCGCGTATGACTATGTGACCAAGCCGCTGTTTCCTGACGAGATTCTGCTGACGATTAAGAAGGCGTTGAGTGAAGTTGCCGACGGAACGGTTCGGACACCTGTTATGCGTCCGGCGGCTCCTGTGCCTGCAACGCCTGCGCCTGCTGGCCGTGCCAAAAGCAGTCCCGCTACGCCAAACAACGAATACATCTTCGGTGACAGCCCGGAGTTTGCGGCCATTCTGCAACAGATAGACCTTGTTGCGCCCACCAATTTCAGTGTCGTGATTTATGGCGAAAGCGGCTCCGGCAAAGAAGTGATTGCTCAGCAGGTTCACCGGTTGAGCAATCGCGCCAACAAACCTTTCATTGCCATTGACTGCGGCGCGCTGAGCAAGGAGCTGGCGGCGTCAGAACTCTTCGGCCACGTGAAAGGCTCGTTCACCGGCGCGCTGGCCGACAAGGTTGGTTCTTTCGAGCTGGCGAATGAAGGAACCATTTTTCTGGATGAAATCGCCAACCTTTCCTACGATATTCAGGTGAGTCTTTTGCGTGTGATTCAGGAGCGGAAAATGCGGCGCGTAGGAAGCAACAAAGACATTACGCTGGACGTGCGCATCATCGTGGCTTCCAACGAAAAATTATGGGATGCCGCGCGGGTGGGGAAGTTCCGGGAAGACCTGTACCACCGCTTCAACGAGTTCAGCATTTCCGTTCCGCCGTTGCGCGAGCGCAAAAGCGACCTGATGATTTTTGCCAATTATTTTCTGCAAAACACCAATGCGGAACTGGGAAAATCGGTGAAAGGTTTTTCGCCGGAAGTGGAAGCTATCTTCCGCAGCTATGTATGGCACGGCAATCTGCGGGAACTGAAAAACGTGGTGAAGCGTGCGACTTTGCTTACCGCTGGCGAGTATGTAGAAGCCACTTCGTTGCCTTTTGAAATCACCAATTTTCACCGCCTTCAATTTGATGAAAAGCAACCCGAAACAAAGTCTGCTGCGGCAGCGGTTTTGGAAAAAAAGGCTCCTCCTCCAAAGCCTGTGAAGAAGAAAGAACCTGCTTCTAAAACGGGCAGTAAAAAGGTGGGTGTTGCCGGCCCGAAAAATGAAAAACGATAAGCATAACGCCGAAACAGCAGTACTGGAAAATATTTCCCCAGAAGTTTTCCTTGCCCATTCCGTACTGAAACCGGTACATCTACAATCTCCTCTTTCTTTGGCTTCCCCGGATACCCACGAGCTTCACGCCGAAGGCGAGCGCATTCTGTGCTATGGCACTTTCGCGTTTGACTATGCCCGGCAAGCAATGCGCTGGAGCGAAGGGGTGTATCATCTTCTGGAATATCCCGACGACCTGCGTCCGGCAATTACTCCAGATCGTTACCGGAACCATCTCCACAACAACCACCCGGAAAACCTGCCGTTGCCCTTGGCCCTCAACAGTTCGGTGCGCAACGAGCAGGAAACAACCGCTATATATGAAGCCGTTACTTATACGGGCGCGGCGAAGTGGATACAGGTATGGGCGAAATGCAGCTACAACGACCTCGGTCAGCCTGTTGCCGCCACTGGCATTATCCGCGACATTACCGGACAGTATGAACAAAGGCAATCCGCCCGGAAAAACGTAGAAGAACTGCAACGCTCCAACCGTGAACTGGAAGATTTTGCTTACGTCGCTTCACATGATCTACAGGAGCCACTACGCAAAATCAACACCTTCTGCGGACGGCTGTATGCGCGCTATCACGACCAGCTTGACCGCGAAGGTGGTCAGTACATAGACCGCATCATGGCCTCGGCGGAGAGCATGAAAAACCTGATTCAGAACCTGCTGGACTACTCCCGTATTGCCCAAACCGAAGAGCCGTTGCAACCTACGCGCCTGGACGTTTTGCTGCTCGGCGTACAGTCTGATCTGGAACTGATTATAGAGGAAACACGCGCGCGCATTCACCTCATGCCCTTGCCGGTGGTGATGGGTCATGCGCCCCTGCTGACGCAGCTTTTTACCAATCTGCTCTCCAACGCCATTAAATTCCGCAAGTCAGACGTAGCCCCGGAAATTAAAATTACCGCCACCACGCCTACGCCTGCTTCCCTTGCGGCTGCCGGTCTGGATGCGCAGGGTACGTTTTATTGTGTGAACGTGGTGGACAATGGCATAGGTTTTGACCCGGCTTATGCGGAGCGCATTTTCGGGCTTTTCCAACGTCTGCATAGCAAGGCCGAGTTTCCGGGAACGGGCATCGGGCTGGCTATTTGCCGCAAGATAGCCGAGCGTCATGGCGGCACCCTTACCGCCACCGGCGAAGAAGGAGAAGGCGCTCATTTCTCCATTTATTTTCCTGCCGATGCTTCCCTACATGCATAGGCGCTAAAAGATTTCTCCCTCCATGCCCAATACACCAATAGTTTGCAAAATCCTGATTGTAGATGACGATGAAGACGATTTCTTCATTATCTCCGAACTAATACGGATGATACCTGATGGCCGGTATGCGATTGATTGGGCCTCTAAGTATGATGACGCTTTCCAAAAGCTGTCCGAACAGTCCTATGATCTTTATTTCTTAGATTACCGGCTGGGCGCGCGCTCTGGCATGGAATTGCTGAAAGAAGCCATAGAAGCCGGTTGCGAAAAGCCCATTATCCTTCTTACAGGCGGTGGAAATATCCGCACCGAACATGCCGCTTTGCAATCAGGTGCGGTGGATTATCTCATCAAGGCAGAAGTAAACTCCGAAAAGCTAGAACGGGCGATTCGCTATGCGCAGGAAAGAACCGTTTTCACCAAAGCGTTACGCGCCAACGAGAAGAAATACCGCGCCATTTTTGAGAAGTCTAAAGACATTGTTTTTCTGGTGGATGAAGACCTTGACTTCACCGACCTGAATCCGGCTGCACAACATATCCTGAACCTGCCGAAAGACCAGCTTTTACCGCTTACCCTCTACGACCTGATAGCGGATAAAGAAGAGAAAATGGCCTTGCGGAACGCCTTTCTTAAAGACCGTGAAATCCACGACATGGAACTCACGCTGACCACAGGCGATGGTCAGAAAAAGCAGTTTCAGCTTTCGCTGGTGCAGCAGGAAGAAGGAGCTACTGCTGACCCTTATTGGCAAGGAATCCTTCACGACATCACCAGCCTGCGCAAAGCCGAAAAAGCTACGCTGCAAGCGGAAAAACTGGCTGCCACAGGTCGCCTTGTCCGCACACTGGCCCATGAGGTGCGCAACCCGCTGAACAACATTACACTGTCGGTGGAGCAGATTATGTCCGACAAAGTGGGCGAGGAAACGCAGATGTATCTGGGCATTATCCAGCGCAACAGCAAGCGCATTTCCGACCTTATAACGGAGCTTCTCAACAGTTCGCGCCCGTCGGAGATTGTGTTGCAAAAAGTAGCACTGCAGGCGGTGATGGATGAAGTGATTAATCAGTCTGCCGACCGTCTGAAGTTGCGCAACATCCGGTTTGATATTCAGTATCCGCCAGAGCCGATCTGGATTGATGCAGACATAGAAAAGCTGTCTATCGCCCTGCTCAACATTGTCGTCAACGCGAGCGAGGCGATGGAAGGCATTGAAGGCCAGTTGGACATCATTCTTTCCACCAGAGAAGGCATGGCGCAGGCTGTTATCCGCGACAATGGCTGCGGCATCCCCGACGAGGCGCTCTCCCGGCTTTTTGAGCCTTATTTCACGCAGAAGCGCAACGGCATGGGCCTCGGTCTGGCTGCGACCCTCAACATCATTCAGGCCCATAAAGGCGAGATAGAGGTAAGCTCCGATGTGGGTAAAGGCACACGCTTTAAAGTGATGGTGCCGCTGGCGGAAGAAACGACATAAAAACGAAAACGAACTGCGGTCGCTACTTCCTGCAAGCGCCTATCTTCGCGCCCTCAAAATCGCTTTTCCGACTCTCACCAACTGCCTTGTAGCGCCCTTATGTACCAGCTTTTTTACGCGCTCACCGCTTTGTTTCTTATCGCCTGGATTGTTTGTCTTAATATTAATATTACAGACAGTCTGTGGGTACATACCTTGCTGGCTGTAGCGGTTTTGTGCATGGGCATCGGGCTGTATTTGCGTAGCGCAAAGAATACTTAGAAGCCTTGTAGGGAGCGTTTGTTTTCGTGAAAATATTTTGGGCGCTGCCTTCGGCCCAGGCTTTCAGCTTTGCTTCGCGCTGCCTCTATCCCTAGCGCAGTAATTCACGCTCGTAAGAACCCCACAGTTAGCGGGGTTCTTTGGTTTGCCGTCTGTTCTCACACGTCCGGCGCTACCGCACCGATTGCGGAGTACTCGTACTTATGGCTCGCGTGAAGGTCAGTACCCAGTGCGATAACGCCGGGCATTCGTCTTAAGGAACTCTTCTTTAAAACAGGAAACCTCCGCAGTTCCGCGAAGAAATTAAGAGCGTCTTACACGCCCTCAAACTGAGAAAAGCTAATTGGCTTTTCATGCACAAAATAGGCCGCACCTTCTGGCATTAAGGGAGGAGAGGGATGAAATCCGCTGATGAGATGCGTACGCATCTGCGGGTGTTCTGCAGCCAGCTTAGGCGCCGCATCCCAACCAAGGCCATCAGGGAGATTGTTGTCCAGAAATAAAACAGAAGGGCACATTTCGTTCACCGCATGAATTCCTTCGCGTAAAGTGCCGCACTCATACACCGTCCAGCCCTTACGTCTGAAAAAGGCAGCGACGATTTGACGAAGGTCCACTTCGTCTTCTACCACAACCATTATTTTTTCAGAGGCATTCATAGCTAGTCCACTAAAGCAATTTCCTTGCCCCAAGAAGTCGCTTTAGGAAAATTTTAGCAAAAAGATTAAAAAAGCCCGCTACTACGCAGGGAAAGCTTTTTGAGAGGGAATCCAGTAATCGCATAGCGCAACCAAGGTGCTTTGCAAAACCTCAAAACTACTGGGCTTTGTGATGTAAGAATTTGCACCCAATTCGTAACAGCGTTTCATTTCCCGCTCATTGTTGGTGGTGCTGAAAATAATCACCGGGATGTGCTCCAACTGCGCGTTAGACTTTAGCTCTGCCAGCGATTCGCGCCCGTCTTTACGTGGCATGTTCAAGTCCAGCAGGATAAAAGACGGATAGCGGGCAGCGTCTTTTTTCCCGGCTTCTGCGTACAGAAAATGAAGTAACTCCACACCGTCTTCTACAAAGCGCAATTTGCAGGAACCCGTCATTTCCTCAAAAGCACTTTGCAGTAAAAACCGGTCATCCGGGTCGTCTTCACCAATAAGGATGTAATGTTCTGCTTCCATTCCGATGGTAAAGATAGAGGAGGAAGGCTGTTTTCAGAGGTCTCTCTGACTACTTGCTGGCATTTGTTTTTTAAACCCGTTTTCAGTGAAAACCCAAGCCTCCATGAACACTCCTGCAAACAACAACGGCGGCCCTGCCGAAGACAACCACGGACGTGCGGCCTTTGGCCCCGGTAGTACTACGCAGGGCGGATCCAACTACGGTCAAGGCTCTTCCGATATTGGCAGCGCAAGCAAAAGTGTAAAGCAAGGATCAGAAATGAACCGCGGCTCCAACTACGAAAACGAGGCAGAAGGTCTTGCTCAAAGCACCGTAGGCACATCCAACGAAGGCGCGCAAAGCGAAGAAAAAGGCGCGGCGCATGAAGCACCATTTGGCACGGAAAAAGGTGCGGCAAATGCCACCACAGAAGCCGTTGTTCCAGAACCGCATAAGCGCATTAACCTCGGTTCCGAAGACAATCTTGGCGCATAGAAATCAATCCCTAAAATCTTTTTAACCCCTTAACCCTTACCTTATGGCATCTCCCCGTAAATCCGCTGGCCCTGCAGCCAAAGCCGCTGCACCTGCCCGCTCGGCCACACCGAAAACAGCACCCGCTGCTGCTAAAAACGCCGCTTCAAAAGCGCCTGCCGTTATGGCAAAGAAAACCGCTCCGGCAGCTTCCAAAAACCGCATTTCTTTCAGCGATAACGACCTGAAGAAAATTCTGGTGGACTCGCTCAAAGACATTTACTACGCCGAAAAGCAACTTCACAAAGCACTGGGCAAAATGGCAAAAGCCGCCTACAATCCAGCGCTACAAGCCGCTTTCCTTACCCACCAGCAAGAGACTGAGGGTCAAGTGCAGAAGGTGGAAGAAATCTTTGTTATGCTGGGCGAAAAAGTGAAAGCCATTAAATGCGCTGCGATGGACGGCCTACTAAAGGAAGCCAATGAGCACATTGAAGAATACAGCAAAGGCCCAGGTCGCGATGCCTGCCTTATCGAAGGTGCACAGAAAGTAGAGCACTACGAAATTGCCGCTTACGGCACGATGCGCACTTTCGCGCAAGTGCTCAAGATGGACGATGTAGCCAACGCACTGCAAAGTATTCTGGATCAGGAAGGCGCAACAGATAAAAAGCTCACTGAGCTAGCCGTTTCCGTAAATGAAGAAGCGTTGCGCGCCCATCGCGAAAGCAACAACGATTAAAAAAGCCCGCCTTTTCAGCCCTCAAAAGTGCAGAAGAAAGTCCTCTTCTGCGCTTTTTTATTTTGTGCAGGCGCGGATTTTTTCTTTCTGCAAAAACGCTGTTTTCTCCTCTTTCCATGAAACGATTTTCGCTGCTTATTGAAGCCCTCCAAGGAAGCACCAAGACCAATGACAAAAAGGACTTGCTGGTGAAATACCTGCAAGACGCACCCGACGAAGACCGCACATGGCTGGTGGCACTTTTTACCGGCAGACGACCCAAGCGCATCATCAATTCCACGTTGCTGAAACTGTGGTGCATGGAAGAAGCGCGGATTCAGCCGTGGCTTTTTGATGAAAGCTATCACACTGTTGGTGACCTGAGCGAAGCGATTTCGCTGATGCTACCGCCGGTGGTGGAAGAAGCGGAACAGGAATTGAGTCTTGCGGAGATGATGGAGAAAATACAGTCGCTGCAAACCGCGCCGGAAGAAACAAAAAAGGCGTTCATCTTGCAAGAGTGGCGCAGCCTTTCGCGCACAGCCTGCTATCTCTTCAATAAGCTCATTTCCGGGGGCTTCCGCATTGGCGTTTCCGAGGCATTGGTGATTCAGGCAGTAGCACTTTATGCAGGGAAAGATCAGCAGGCCGTAGCGCATCTGTTGAGCGGCGGCTGGATGCCTGACACAACTACACTGGGCGAGATTCTGGAAGAGAGCGAGAACAGCACGATAGACCATTCCAAGCCTTATCCTTTCTATCTCGCCTATGCGGTGGAGAACGGCGTGGAAAGTCTCGGCGCGCCGCAAGACTGGCAAGTGGAGTGGAAATGGGATGGTATTCGCGGGCAGCTTATCCGTCGCAACGGCGAAGTGTTTTTGTGGAGTCGCGGGGAGGATTTGATCACAGACCGCTTCCCGGAAATCAATGCATTGTCTGCGATTTTGAAGGACGGAACGGTGCTGGACGGCGAAATTCTGGCTTACCGCGACGGGCGTCCTATGTCGTTTCAATACCTGCAAACCCGCACCACGCGCAAGACGGTTTCCAAAAAAGAACTGGAAGCCGCACCCGCGATTTTTATGGCTTACGACTTGCTGGAAGAAGATGGCGAAGACCTGCGTGGCTTGCCTATGGAAATGCGCAGAAGAAGATTGGAAAAGCTCTGCGAAGCCCGCAAAAACGATGCGCTGATTTTGTCTCCGGTGGTGAAATTTGAGAAGTGGGACGAGCTTCCCGAATTGCTGGGCGGCGCGCGCGAAAAAGGTGTGGAAGGATTTATGATTAAGCGTCGCGCAAGCATTTATCAAGCGGGCCGCAGGCGCGGCGATTGGTGGAAATGGAAGATTGACCCGCTGACGATTGACGCGGTAATGATTTATGCGCAGAAAGGCCACGGACGGCGCAGCAACCTGTTTACCGACTACACCTTCGCTGTGCGCGACGGTGGGAAATTTGTGCCTTTCGCCAAAGCCTATTCCGGCCTTACCGACAAAGAAATCGCGCAGGTGGACCGATGGGTGAAAGCCAACAGCATTGAACAGTTTGGCCCCGTAAAAACCGTGAAGCCGGAGCTTGTTTTTGAGATTGGCTTTGAAGGGATTTCCGCTTCGCCGCGTCACAAGAGTGGGGTAGCGGTACGCTTCCCCCGCATCCTGAAATGGCGCACCGACAAAGCGCCGGACGAGGTGAATACGCTGGAAGAATTAAAGGCGATGTTGGAGCTTTATGGAAATCAATAGGAGAAAAGATGGGCCAGCGCATTCCCAAAACCGTTCTGAAAAAACACCTGCACCGCGCGGGAAATGCTGCTGCGCCGCCGGACGAAAGCGCCATAGCAGAAACACCGAAATACACGCCGAAAAAGAAGCCCGTTTCACGCAAAAAGAAGCCTCCCGTAACCGGCGCGAATACTGTTCCGATAAACGGTTTTGAGGTCATTGAAAACTGGCTTTCTTCCAAAGATCAAACCGCCTTTCCATTTCAGGAAGAAACATGGCACGCCTACTGCGCCGGGCAAAGCGGATTGGTGAACGCGCCGACAGGTTTCGGGAAAACCTTCGCCGTTTTTCTTGGCGTGCTGATTGATTTCATGAACCGCAATCCCGACTACCAAACCCGCGAAAATGTGGGCTTGCAACTGTTGTGGATTTCGCCTTTGCGCGCCCTTGCTGCCGATCTTGCCCGCGCGATGCAAGCAGCTTTAGAAGAGCTGCATTTCCCGTGGCAGGTAGCCGTCCGCAACGGAGACACGACCACCGCCGAGCGCACGCGCCAAAAGAAGGCTGTTCCGGAAATCATGGTCATCACACCGGAAAGTCTGCACCTGCTTTTTGCTACTAAAGACCACCGCGAAATGTTCTCTTCGCTTCAATGTATTTGTGTGGATGAATGGCACGAACTCTTGGGAACGAAGCGCGGTGTGCAGGTGGAATTGGCGCTAGCGCATTTGAGTGTCATTAGCGTGCCGCGCCTTTGGGGCCTTTCCGCCACTATCGGCAATCTGGAAGAAGCGTTAAACGTCCTCACTGCTTCCGCCCCCAAAGACACTGTTCTTATCCGCGCCAATCTGCACAAGCAGATAGACATCCAAACCGTTCTCCCCGACACCGTAGAAACGCTGCCGTGGGCCGGGCATCTGGGCATTAAGATGCTGGACAAGGTGCTACCTGTTATCCGCGAAAGCCGCTCCACACTGCTTTTTACCAATACCCGCAACCAGTCGGAACGCTGGTATCAGGCGCTGATAGATGCGGCACCCGATTTGGCCGGATTGGTAGCCCTTCACCATAGCGCCATCGACCCACAACTGCGCAACTGGGTGGAAGAACAGCTTCACGCCGGCACGCTGCAATGTGTTGTCTGCACGGCAAGTCTGGATTTAGGCGTGGATTTCCGGCCCGTGGACACGATTATTCAGATTGGTAGCCCGAAGGGAATCGCCCGCTTTCTGCAACGCGCGGGGCGCAGCGGCCACCAGCCGGATGAAATCAGCCGCGTGTTTTTTGTCCCAACGCATTCTCTTGAAATTGCCGAATCGGTGGCGCTGCAACGGGCTTATCAAAACGGCGTGGTAGAAAAGCGTGTGCCGCTGCAATTAAGCTATGATGTGCTGGTGCAATACGCAGTTACGCTGGCTGTGGGTGACGGATTCTTTCCCGAAAATCTCTTTGAAGAAGTGAAGAAGACGGCCTGTTTCCGGGAATTGCGGCGCGAAGAGTTTGACTGGATTTTGCGCTTCATCACCGTGGGCGGCGAAAGCCTGAGCGGCTACGATGAGTACCACCGTGTGGTGATTGACGAGGCAGGCGTTTACCGCGTTCCTGACCGCCGCACCGCCATGCGCCACCGGATGCAAATGGGAACGATCGTGAGCAATGCGAGCGTGAAGGTGCGCTTTGTAGGCGGCGGCTATGTGGGCCATGCCGAAGAATCCTTTATTAGCCGCCTCAAACCCGGACAGGTGTTTTTGCTGGCGGGCCGCAAGTTGGAACTGGTGATGGTGCGCGATATGGAAGCGGTAGTGAAGCGTTCTAATGCCAAAAATGTGCTGGTTCCGACGTGGGCAGGCGGGCGCATGTCGCTCTCTGCTGACTTTGGCGATTTGCTGCGCGGCGTGTTTGCCGATGCGGCGAAAAAGCAGGTGGAAGAGCCGCTGTTACGCTTTTTGCAGCCGCTTTTTTCTTTGCAGGAACATCGCTCGGCCATTCCCCAAAAAGGCGAATTGCTGGCCGAAAAAATCCAAACGCGTGACGGCTACCACCTCTTCGTTTATCCTTTTGAAGGCCGCTTGGTGCATACCGCGCTGGCCGGATTGCTGGCGTGGCGACTGGCACAACAGGAACCCATTACCTTCTCGCTGGCGGCGAATGATTACGGCTTTGAACTGCTGAGCGACACCGAGATTCCGATAGATGAAGAGATACTGCGCAACCTTCTTTCTCCCCGAAATCTCTATGAAGACCTGCGCCATAGCGTGAATGAAAAGGAAATTGCCCGCCGCAAATTCCGCGACATTGCGGTGATTGCCGGACTGGTATTTCCGGGGATGCCAGGCGCGCAAAAAAAAGCGCGGCACCTGCAAAGCTCTGCCTCGCTGGTCTATGACGTGCTGGAAGAAGTGGAGCCGGACAATCTGCTTTTCCAACAAGCCGCCACCGAAGCCCTGCATCAGGAACTGGACTTTGACCGGCTACATGCAACGCTGGAGCGGCTCTCCCGCTGTACCATTCTGCTAAAAAATCCTTCGCGTTTCACGCCCTTTAGCTTCCCCATAAAAGTGGACAGCCTGCGCGAGGAATTGAGTACAGAGAAGTTGGAAGACCGGATACGGAAGATGCAGGCAGCGGCGGTAAGGTGGGAATAGGGGCTTTAGTTTTGCGACGGCTAAGCTGCACTGCATTATGGCTCTTGATTTCATTATTGACAAGCTTACAAATTCGGTTCGCAACACGATTTCCGGCGACAGCTTCGCTACGGAAATCCTACGGCTGACAAAGCCGAACCTGAAGAACATTACCCTTAAAGCAGGCTGGAAATTTAACTGGAAAGCGGAACTTGCAGACAATAACCGGGACGTTTTCAAGCTGACCATAAGCAACAATCCAGACATCATTCAAGGCTTGCTGAGCCTTTCCGTGGAGCCTGACCATGTGTATATGCACCTTTTGGAAAACGCTCCGTTCAATATCGGGAAGGCCAAACTTTATGAAGGCGTAGCGGGAAATTTAGTGGCCTATGCTTGCAAAGAGGCCTTTCAAAAAGGCTTTGAGGGATTTGTATCCTTCACGGCAAAGACGAAGCTGATTCCACATTACCAAAAGACTTTAGGCGCTTACGTCCTTAGTGGTCAGCGGATGATTATCCCAACCGCATCCGCCCAAGTGCTTGTTGATAAATACTTCAAAGAACCATAGAGATGGCACACATCAAAGAACCCAAAGGCGTTGATTTCACCATTCAAAGCGAACCGCTAACGGATGCGGCGCGGCAGGAAATCACGGCCTTCATCCAGGCTTATAAGGCTAAGAAAAAGAACCGGGTGAAGCGTGACCCACAAACGCGCGCTCACCCACATTCGCCCGCGCGACCATGAGCCGTGGTACTAAAAGCCGCTGCGTGTAAATGCCTGCTTTACACCCTTTAGCTTCCCCATAAAAGTGGACAGCCTGCGCGAAGAATTGAGTACGGAGAAGCTGGAAGACCGGATACGGAAGATGCAGGCGGCGGCGGTACGGTGGGAATAGGGGAGGGGATTTACTGTGGCAAGAACCCTTTGGCATTCTTAACGATAACTTCTCGCAATAAGGAAGAAAAACGCCCTTATGTGGCATGAATCTCGTGCCGCTTTTTTCTGTCGGGGATGTTCCTGACTGAAAACCACCCCTTTATGAAGAAAGAACTACTCCTCCCTGCACTAATATTCTCCAGTCTGTTTGCAACGGCGCAACTCATACCATGTCGCCCGCGTATCGCGATGGTGTGTTACGAACTCCACGACGACAACACACCTAACAACCCGGTGATGACGGCCATTCACGGTGCCCTTCCGGACATTCTTATTGACAACACCCCAAGCAGCTTCTGGGGGCAGAAGAACAACGGTGTTGGCTGCATTCCTTCCAACTATACCCCTTTGGGCATCAAGGTATATTCCTACGTGCCCTGCACCTACGAGGCAAAACCCATCGACAGCGTCCTGTGGTACATCAGGGGAATAGCCACCGATGGTGCTAGCGGAATTTTCCTAGATGAGGTGAGCTATTCGCCCACGCCGGCGCAAAAAACCTACCTCGCCAGAGTGGACAGTGCCTGCGATGCCAACGGCCTGAAACTGATTTTCAACCCCGGTACGAAAACCTTTGACAGCTGGCTGATGAGCCACTGCGACCTGATTATGACGGACGAAACATACACCGGCACGCGCAAGCCATCGCCCTCCGAACTGTCCTACCTTGACCGCGTGATTGTAGTGAACAGAAGTGTGCCAAACACATCCACCGGTGCTGCTGCCGTTAGTTTGGGGGCGCGTACAAACGGCTTCACGTATTCTTATGCCTGCGACAGCTACACCGTCGTTCCGGCGTGGACAAGTAGCTACATGTCCTTGATTTCCGGCCAACACCCGGCAACGCCCGGCATCACACAAAACGGCAGCAAGCTCGTCTCAAGTGCCCCGTTTGGTAACCAATGGTACGAGCGTACCACCGGAATACTGGCAGGCCAAACTGATAGCACTTTCACACCCACAGCTTCCGGTGTTTATTACACCCTCGTGAACCTGGACGGTTGCTTATCCGACACGTCTAATGCCATCAACTTCACCCCAACAGCCGTCAGCAATGTGGTGCAGGAACGTGGTCTGTCTGTTTACCCCAATCCCGCTGTTAGCCGTATCAGCATTGACTTGGGGGCTGAGCCACAGCAGCCTGTAGTAATTAGCTTGTATGATTTGTCTGGTCGCCACTTGCGTTCCGAGACTACCTCCAACAAGATGACTACCATAGAAGTGGGCGATTTGGCGCAAGGCATCTACTTTCTCAAAGTGGCAGGAAGCGGATTTAGCAAACAAGAAAAGATTGCCATTCAGCGTAACTAAGGGATTCAAGTCTCTGGTGGTAAAAAGCCTGTTCGCGCCAACTTTCCTTAAACACAAAACAGCTACCTCTCCGGTAGCTGTTTTTATTTCCCATATTCTTATTCCTATCGTCTCCTGTATCAACGTGCCTTCTGCAACAGGCGCTCTCAAAAAAACTTCCAGCCCACCACAATAAAATTCTGCCTTTTCCGTATTAGATTTACGCTGTCTTTCCACTCTCCCGGCCTGTTGTGACGCTTCTCCCCGCTTTCACTTCTTTGCTTTCTTCGGGCGCTTCGGTGCGCCGGGGCAGCGCGGGCATGCAACCTAAGTGTACAAGGCTACAACGAAAGAGCGCAAGCATGAAACCATTGGTTGTAAGCGTGAAACCATTGGTTGTAAGCGTGAAACCTTTGAGTGCAGGTTTACAACGAAAGAGCGCGAGCTTACAACCTTTGAGTGTAAGCATGAAACGAAAGGTTTCAGGCCTACACTCTTTGAGTGTAACCAATACCCCAAAAAGTGCACGCTCGCCCCCGCAGGTTGCACGCCTGCGCTGGCTTGTAGCAAGGCGGCGCTCTTGATGTGTAAAACCGTACTCCTGGTTTCCACTTGTTTCCTTCTTTTTCTTTTAAAAACCCCTCTTTTGCCTTATGGCACAGAAAAACACGCAGGCCCGCCGCCTCACGAAAGCGAAGCTGGCCAAAACCGACGCGGCCCTCACGGCTATCAAACAGCTTCCGAACTATAAGCCGCAGCGCACGGCTTTTGGCCCTACGCAAAACGTAGCGATGATGACGAGCCTGCAAGCCGCGCAGGATGCGGAACAACAGGCCCTTTCCGCCTACAACGCGGCCCGCGACGCGGCCAACAAAGCCGAGTGGGATGCCTATAATTTCAGCCTCACCGCTGCCGAGCAGGTGATGGGCCAATATGGCTCCGACAGCGATGAATATGCCTCACTGGGCTATAAAAAGAAAAGCGAGTACAAGAAAACCCAGCCGGGCAAGGCAAAGAAAAATCCGTAAGAAAAAAGGAGAAACGGCGCACCGGGAAGTGCGCCGTTTTTGTTTTAGGCCGGAAAAAAAAGCTGCTCCATCATAGCTGTCATTCCGACGAAGGAGGAATCTGTGTAGAGAAGATTCTTTCGCTACACCCTGCTTCACGGCCTGTTTCTTTGTTCATATGCCGCTGCTATCTTCACCCCGAAATAAACCACGCGCTTTGAAAAAAATTGTCCGCAAACATTCGCTGGCCATCCGCTGGACGCACTGGGTAAACTTCCCTGTGCTGGCCGTCATGATCTGGAGCGGATTGCTCATCTACTGGGCCAACAGCGAGTACCAGATTTCGTGGGGCGACAGGACGGTGTTGAAGTTTTTTCCGAAGAGTTTTTATGAAGCGCTGCACGTTCCTTTTCGGCTGGCCGAGGGCATGTCGTTCCACTTCTTTTTTATGTGGTTGTTCTTCGCCAACGGCATTGCCTATGTGCTGTACACCATCTTCTCCGGCGAATGGCGGCAGCTCATGCCCAACCGGCACTCCTTCCGCGAAGCATGGTTGGTATTGCTCCACGACCTGCACCTCCGCAAAACAGCACCGCCGCAAGGCAAATACAACGCCGCGCAACGCATTGCCTACACCGCCATCATTCTCATGGGCATCGGCTCTGTGCTGACGGGGCTGGCTATTTACAAGCCCGTGCAGTTCAACTGGCTCACCTTTCTGCTGGGCGGTTATGCATTTGCCCGGCTGCTGCACTTCGCGCTTACCATTGGCTACGTTTTGTTTTTTCTGGTGCACGTCGGGCAGGTAGTGCTTGCGGGATGGAACAATTTCCGCGCAATGGTAGCGGGCTTTGAAGTGGTGAAAGAAAAGCCCGAAACCCCGTCCTTACCCGAAACCGCCGCCGACCCCAAACCATGAAAACCCAAACCCTTACCGATGCGCAGGTGCGCCGCCGCACGGTGATTTCCCTGCTTGTTTTTGTGCTGCTACTGGCCGGAGGCTATGGCGCGTGGCGAATGCTCTGGACGCAGCCTTCCACGGCGGCGGGTACCCGCCCTGCATTGCGCAGCGCGCTCCAAGCCAACGAAAAACTGTTTGGAAGCACTTTTAGTTCCAGTCGGCTTTCTAAAGAATTTCCGGTGAGCGCTGCCGATAAAAATGTGCGCGTGAATGGCAATGCCGGTATGGATTCCGAGCTGGATACCGCAGGCTTTCAGGTGTCCATTATCCGCGCGCCGGGCGATACCTTGCGCATAGGCATGGAGGAAATCCGGGCGCTGCCCAAAACCGAAGTGGTGTTTGACTTTAAGTGCATCGAAGGCTGGAGTCAGGTAACGCATTGGGGCGGCGTTCGCTTCTCCGATTTGGTGAAGCACTACGGGTTGGGAAAGGCAGCTTCTGTGGCCTACACCGGTCTTGTTACGCCCGATGAGGAATACTACGTCGGGATAGACCGCGCCTCCATGATGCACCCGCAGACCATTCTGTGCTACGAGATGAACGGCAAGCCGCTCCCCGACGAACAGGGCGCGCCGCTCCGGTTGATCATCCCGGTCAAGTACGGCGTAAAGCATTTGAAGCGCGTGGGGCTTATTCGTTTCAGCAACGAGAAACCACCCGACTATTGGGCCGAGCGCGGATACGATTATTATGCGGGGCTGTAAAGGGGGAGGAAATCTGTTTACAAAAACGGCGCACGGGGAGTGCGCCGTTTTTTTGTTTGAGGAATGCCGGAACACTATTGGGCCTCTCACCAACTTTTACATTCCACAAACAACTTTCCTTACTGAATGAACGTTCATTTTTCAAAACTTCTCCGTAAATTTGTCTCTCCCGCTCATGGCCGCTACTGACAAAAAGAGTCTCATCCTATCCACCGTGCTTGACCTGGTGAAGCAAACCGGCTTCTACCACCTCAACATGAAAGCCATTGCCGAAAAGGCGGGCATTTCTGCGGGAACCATCTACCTCTACTTCAAAAGCAAGGAAGAGCTTATCAACGAGCTGTACCGCACAGTGGTGGGCGAGTTCAACAGCGCGGTATTGAGCGGCTACGCGCCGGACGCGGACTTACACCAAAACTTCTGCGACATGCTGCAAGCGGCAGTGGATTTCTATCTGCCCCGCAAAGACGCTTTTTCCTTCGTGGAGCAATACACCTACGCGCCGTTTCTGTTCAAGGAAAGTCAGGAAGAAAATTTCTCTCTGCTCCTGCCGCTTTACAAGCTGATGCGCGCCGGAAAAAAGGAAAAAATCATCAAGAACCTACCCGATGCTATCCTGATTTCCATGGTTCATGGCACACTCAACACGCTGCTGAAAATGCACTTCGCCCACAAGCTGGACCTCACCAAAAAAGCCGTTCAGAAAAGCTTCTACCAGTCCGTCTGGGAAGCCATTGCTGTTCCCACTCCTCACCTCTCACCCCTCACCCCTCACCCCTAATCTATGAACCGCATTATCCGAAAAGTCGCCGTGCTGGGTTCCGGCGTGATGGGCAGCCGCATTGCCTGCCATTTCGCCAACATCGGGCTGGACGTTTTGCTCTTAGACATCCTGCCTAAAGACGCTCCTACCGACGATAAAAAAGCCCGCAACAAAGTTGCTTCTGATGCCCTCGCGGCAGCACTGAAATCTAACCCGTCGCCTATTTACAGCAAGGCTTTTGCCGCGCACATCACGGTGGGAAATCTGGAAGACGATATGCCCCGCATCAAAGACTGCGATTGGGTGATTGAAGTGGTGATTGAGCGTCTTGACATCAAGCGGCAAGTCTTTGAAAAAGTGGATGCCCACCGCCGCCCCGGAACGCTCATTACGTCCAACACGTCCGGCATTCCCATTCACCTGATGGCCGAAGGACGGAGCGAGGATTTTAAAGCCCATTTCTGCGGCACACACTTCTTCAATCCGCCGCGTTATCTGCGACTTTTGGAAATCATTCCCACGCCGGAAACGAGTGGGAAAGTGGTGAAATTTCTGATGCACTACGGCGAGAAATTTCTGGGAAAAACAACCGTTCTGGCAAAGGACACGCCTGCCTTCATCGGCAACCGCATCGGCGTGTTTAGCCTCACGAGTCTCTTGCGCCACGTAGCCGAAACCGGCATGACGATTGATGAAGTGGAACGCCTCACCGGCCCGATGGTAGGCCGCCCCAAATCAGCCACGTTCCGCACCGCAGACGTAGTAGGAATTGACACGCTGGCGCTGGTGGCCAACAGCCTTGTGGAAGCCGTTCCTGAGGATGAATCGCACGAGCTTTTGCGCCTGCCGGATTTTGTCGGGAAAATGATTGAGAAGAAGTGGCTGGGCAGCAAAACCGACGGCGGCTTTTTTCGGAAAACAAAGGGCGCAGACGGCAAAAGCGAAATCCAAACGCTGAACCTGCAAACAATGGAATACGGCGCTTCTTCCCGCCCAAAATTTGCTGCGCTGGAAGCGGCAAAGCCGGTGGAAGATTTGCGGCAGCGCCTGAAAATCCTCGTGAATTTCAAAGACAAAGCAGGCGATTTTTACCGCGCTACTCTCTATCCGCTCTTGGCGTATTCTGCCAACCGCATCCCGGAAATTTCCGACGACCTCTACAAAATAGACGATGCCATTCGCGCCGGTTATGGCTGGGAACTGGGGCCGTTTGAAACTTGGGACGCACTCGGCGTGGCGGAAACCGTTGCCGCAATGGAAACCGCTGGATTGAGCATTGCGCCGTGGGTAAAGGAGATGTTGGAAAGTGGAATTACGCAGTTCTACCGCCTGCAAAACGGGCAGAAGGAATTCTACGACATCTCTTCCAAAAGCTACCGCGTTGTTCCCGGCACGGAGGACTTTATTTTCCTCAATGCCCTGCGCGAAACGCACACGGTTTGGAAGAACAGCGGCACCACGATTACCGACCTCGGCGACGGCATTCTGAACTTGGAATTCCACACCAAAATGAACAGCATTGGCGGCGAAGTTTTGGAGGGCATCAACAAGGCGATTGACCTTGCCGAAAAGGATTATCGCGGACTGGTTATCTCCAACGACGGCGAAAATTTCAGTGCGGGCGCAAACGTCGGGATGATTTTCATGATGGCCGTTGAAGAAGAATACGACGAGTTGGATTTCGCTATCCGGCAGTTCCAAAACACGATGATGCGGGTGCGCTATTCGGCTATTCCGGTGGTGGTTGCGCCGCACAATATGGCCCTCGGTGGCGGCTGCGAAATGTGCCTGCACGCGGATGCCGTTGTGGCGCACGCGGAGACCTATATGGGGCTGGTGGAGTTTGGCGTGGGCCTCATTCCCGGCGGCGGCGGAACGAAGGAATTTGCCGTCCGGCTGTCGGATGCGTTGAGGGAAGGCGACGTGGCAGTGAATGCCTACCGCGAGCGTTTCCTCACCATTGGGCAGGCGAAGGTTTCTACCTCGGCGGAAGAAGCTTTTGAGCTGGGCTATCTGCGGCGCGGACAAGACCGCTGGGTGATTTCCCGCAACCGTTTGCTGGCCGAAGCGAAGAAGGAATGCCTCGCGCTGGCCGATGCCGGATACGTTTCGCCCATGCCGCGCAACAACGTAAAAGTGCTGGGAAAATCCGCCCTCGGTCTGGCCTATCTCGGTGCGAACTCCATGTACAGCGGCCATTACATCAGCAGCCACGATGTGAAAATCTCCCAGAAACTCGGCTACGTTTTGGCCGGCGGCGACCTCTCACAACCCACCGAAGTAACCGAGCAATATCTCTTGAATCTGGAGCGCGAAGCTTTCCTCAGCCTCACCACCGAGCGCAAAACGCTGGAGCGCATTCAGTCCATTTTAAACGGTGGAAAAGTCCTGCGGAATTAGCATTTGGGCGCACCCTTCGGGCCGGGCTATCTGCTGCTATCTTTTTGCCCCACCGCACGAAAAAGCTCACGCTGCAAAAAGGATATCCGCTTCTATCCCTTGCGCGTTTTAAGCCAGTCCAATTGCTGGTTTTCAAGTCGGGTTGATTGCACGTTATCTAACACCATCCAACATTATCCAACAAAAACATCAACTCCTATGAACGCATACATCGTAGCCGGATTTCGCACTGCCATTGGCAAAGCCACGCGCGGCGGCTTCCGCTTCACCCGTCCCGACACGCTGGCGATGTACGTCATCAAGCACCTGATGGCTGCTGTGCCGCAAATCGCGCCGGAACAAGTAGATGACCTGATTGTGGGCAATGCCATGCCTGAAGCCGAGCAGGGACTCAATTTCGCGCGCTTCGTCTCGCTGATGAGCTTTGATACCGACAAGGTGTCGGCCATGACTGTGAACCGCTATTGCGCGTCCGGCTTGGAGACGATTGCAATGGCCGCTGCGCGCATCCACGCCGGACAGTCCGATTGCATTATTGCTGGCGGTGCAGAGAGCATGAGCCTGATTCCGATGGGCGGCTGGCGCGTGGTTCCTGATGCAGATTTGGCGCTGGCGCATCCCGATTACTATTGGGGAATGGGCCTTACCGCCGAAGCCGTTGCGCAGGAATACAAAGTCGCCCGCGAAGACCAGGACGCTTTCGCTTTTGCGTCTCACCAAAAAGCCGTTGCAGCGATTGCGGAAGGAAAATTCCACCCGGAAATTGTGCCGGTAGAAGTTGTGGAAAACTATTTTGATCCCCTTTCCAACACCAAAAAAGAGCGCCGCTTTGTGGTGGATACCGACGAAGGCCCGCGCGCCGACACCTCGCCGGAAGCACTGGCAAAACTGAAACCCGTTTTTGCCGCCGACGGTAGGGTAACCGCCGGAAATTCTTCCCAAACAAGCGACGGAGCCGCCTTTGTGATGGTGGTGAGTGAAAGCTTTTTAAAGGAAAATAACCTTACGCCGATTGCCCGCCTTGTGAGCTATGCCACTGTCGGTGTTGCGCCGCGCATCATGGGCATCGGGCCGGTAGAAGCCATTCCGAAAGCCCTGAAAAAAGCGGGAATCTCTTTGAAGGATATAGACCTGATTGAGCTAAACGAAGCTTTTGCCTCGCAGTCGTTAGCGGTTATACGGGAACTGAATCTGAACCCGGAAATCACCAACGTAAACGGCGGTGCAATTGCCCTCGGTCATCCGCTCGGTTGCTCCGGTGCAAAGCTGACGGTGCAGATGATGAACGAGCTAAAACGCCGCAATGGCAAGTACGGCCTCGTCTCCATGTGCGTCGGGACGGGGCAGGGCGCGGCAGGAGTGTTTGAAATGCTGTAATGCCTTCGGCGAGACAATGAAAATGCGGGTCATTACGAGGAGGAACGACGAAGCAACCTGCACAGTATCCATTGCAATATGCGCATGTTGCTTCGTTTCGCTCGCAATGACCCACAGGTTGTAAACGGCTACGTGCACACAACCTCATAAGCCCATCAACAACTATCAAATCATCAACCAACTATAACCATGAACACCGAAAACACCTCCACCCAGGCAGCCATAAAAGGCGGCGAATTTCTGATTCGCGAAACGAAAGCACAGGACATTTTTATTCCCGAAAACTGGAGTGAAGAACAGCAAATGATTGCTCAAACCTGCCGCGACTTCTTGGAACAAAACGTCTATCCGCACCTGAACGCGATTGATGAAGGCGAGGAAGGATTGATGGCTTCGCTGATGGAAAAAGCGGGCGAATTGGGATTGCTCGGCATCAGTGTGCCGGAACAATACAACGGATTCGGAAAGGATTTTGTAACGTCTATGCTCACCACCGAAATTCTCGGCGCGGGACACTCGTTTGCGGTCGCGCTTTCGGCGCACACGGGCATTGGCACGCTGCCCATTCTCTATTACGGAAACGAGGCGCAGAAAGAGAAGTACGTGAGCAAACTTGCCACCGGCGAATGGAAAGGCTGCTACTGCCTCACCGAGCCGGGCGCAGGCTCCGACGCCAACTCGGGCAAGACGCGCGCAAAGCTTTCCGAAGACGGGAAATACTATATCCTCAACGGCCAGAAAATGTGGATTACCAACGCCGGTTTTGCCGATGTATTTACGGTGTTCGCCAAGATTGACGACGACAAAAACCTATCGGCTTTTATTGTGGAAAAGGAATTTGAGGGCATTAGTCTTGGCGCGGAAGAACACAAGATGGGCATCAAGGGCAGCAGCACGCGGCAGGTGTTTTTCAATGATTGCAAAGTGCCGGTAGAAAACCTGCTTTCCGAGCGCGGAAACGGCTTTAAGATTGCGGTGAACATTCTCAATCTGGGTCGCATCAAGCTGGGCGGCGCGGCACTGGGCGCGGCAAAGGAGGTCATCAACAAAGCCGTGAACTATAGCAATGAGCGCGAGCAGTTTGGTCGTCTGATTTCCAAGTACGGTGCTATCCGCGAAAAACTGGCAGAAATGTGCATCCGCACCTACGCTTCGGAAGCGGCGACTTACCGCGCGGCGCAGAACATTGAGGACGCCACAAAAGACTACCAAAATGGCGGTATGGACGAGGCGCAAGCCAAGTTGAAAGGCACGGAGCAATTCGCGATTGAAGCGGCTATCATCAAGGTTCATGCTTCCGAAGCGGTGAACTATGTGGTGGACGAAGGCGTGCAGATTTACGGCGGCATGGGCTACAGCGCCGAAGCACCGATGGATCGTGCTTACCGCGACGCGCGTATCAACCGAATCTTTGAGGGTACCAACGAAATCAACCGTTTGCTGGCCGTGGAAATGACCCTGAAACGGGCCATGAAAGGCGAGCTGGCCATGATGAGCGCGGCGCAAAAAGTAGCAGGTGAATTGCTTCAAATTCCCGACTTTGGCGGTGAGGAATTAGACGATTTTGGGAAGATGCACAAGTACGTGGGCGGCTTTAAAAAAGCGGTGTTGCTGGCAGCGGGAAGTGCGGTGCAAAAACTGATGACCACACTGGGTAAAGAGCAGGAAGTAACGCTGCGTCTTGCCGACATGCTGATAGAGACTTACGTAGCCGAATCGGTATTATTGCGCGCCGAAAAACTGGCCACAGAACGGGGGAAAAACACAGCAGGCTTGCAAATAGCAATGGCGCAGGTCTATATTTACGACGCGGCAGCGCGCATTCAAAAAGCCGGACGGGAAGTACTCAGTGCTTTTGCCGAAGGCGACGAAAAGCGTATGATGCTTCTGGGCCTGCGGCGTTTCACAAAAGTGGAAGACCTCAACACCATTGCCCTGCGCAAAGCTATTGCGGAGAAAATCGTTGCCGAAAACCGCTATCCTTTCTAAGTTCTTTTTCTCTTCTTTTTTCTAAAAGTTCTCTCCATTTTCTCCATGAAAAAAACACTTTTACTGTCCCTTGCCGGCGTCGCGCTCTCGTCGCTTGCGCAGGCGGGCAGCTTCCAGATTAACCTGCAAGGCATCCGCCAGACAGCGATGGGCGGCACCGGTGTGGCGATGCCGTGGGACGCTTCGGCCATCTTCTTTAATCCCGGTGCACTGTCGCGGATAAGCAGTATTCAGGTGTATGGAAGCGGCTTTTTGGTTTCGCCTAATATCCGTTTTGTGCCTGCCAACAGTGGAAACACCTACTATGACAATGAGAAGGAAACGAGTACTCCGTTTGCTTTTTACGTAGGCGGCACGCTGCGCAAAATGCCGAAGCTCGGCCTCGGTCTGGGCGTCTATACACCTTTTGGTAGCAGCATTAACTGGGGCAATAGCTGGACGGGGCGTTACAACACAGAGTCCATCTCTTTGCGCTCGGTGTTTTTTCAGCCAACGATAAGCTATGCGATTACAGACCGCCTTTCGGTGGGTGCAGGCTTTGTGTATGGCGTTGGCTCGGTGAAAATTACGCGCGCCGTGCCGCTCCAAAACAGCACAGGCGCGGACGGGCAGGCAACACTTGACGGCAATGCAAATGGCTTTGGCTTTAATGCAGGCGTTCATTTCAAGGCAACCAATAAGCTGGACTTGGGCGTTTCCTACCGCTCCGGAGTAAACATGAAAGTGGACGACGGAACGGCAAGCTTCACGGTGCCTGCAAGCGTGTCCTCCAATTTTCCAACCGGGGGAAATACTTCTTTCAAGACGGAACTGAAACTGCCCAACATTATTACTGTAGGTGCGGCGTATAAAGCGACTTCCAAACTGACCATTCAGGCCGATGTGGTTTACGCCAACTGGGCGCGCTATGATAAGCTCGACTTTACGTTTGGGAAAACCACTGCTGCCGTTCAGAACTCCAGCGAAGCCCGAAACTATAAAAACACCGTTGCCTTCCGCCTCGGCGGCCACTACAAAGTCAGCAGCAAGTTTGCCGTGATGGCAGGCGGCGCGTGGGACCCTACGCCGAGCGACGATACATACGTTTCGCCCGACGCGGTGGATGCTGACCGCATCACACTTTCGGCTGGCCTGAGCTACATGCCGATACCGAAACTGAGCATCATGGCTGCCGTGAGCTACACCACCACACCGGCCCGCACGGCGACGTACACGCCCGATAATCTTTCCGGCCAGTATCAGATTCGGAGCCTAACGCCTGCGCTGGGCATCTCTTACCAATTCTAAAAAAGCAAAGCCTCTCTATTCTTTCCAGATGAACAAATACTTTTCCCTTGCCCTGCTGGCGGTTGCCGCTTCCTTTACTGCCTGTAAGCCGACGATTGAAGGTTCTACGCCTTCTAAAGGCACGGCTGATTTCTCCAAATACGTGGCTATCGGCAACTCGCTGACGGCAGGCTATGCCGATGGCAGTCTCTACAAAAGCGGCCAGATTGCTTCCTATCCCAACATGCTGGCCGGGCAGTTTAAGCTCGTGGGCGGCGGCGAGTTCAAGCAGCCACTCCTGCCCGGCGAAAGCGGCTGGCCCGGCCCCAAGCGCGTGCTTGGGATTTCTACCGGCTGCGATGGCGTACCCGGCCTCGGCCCCATACTTTCTTCGCAAACCGACACAGCAGGCAGTCTCGCGAACATTTACATCTCCCAAGGGCCGTTCAACAACCTCGGTATTCCGGGCATCCGGGCCATTGATTACCTCACGCCGAGCTACGCTTATGCCCGGGTGACCTCTGGCGGGATATACGCTTTGCGCATCTACCAAAACCCTGCTGTAGACCGGCCTATTGATGTAGCTGCGCGTTCCAATCATACCTTCTTCACGATGTGGCTGGGCGCGAATGATGTGTTGGGATACGCCACAAACGGCGGCGCAGGCGTTGTAGGTGGGACTAATCCAAACGACATCTCTTCTGTCTCCGACTTCCAAAATGCTTACAAGCAGACGGTGGACACGATGACGGCCAAAGGACAGAAAGGCGTGCTGATTAATATCCCGGACGTTACTACTATTCCCTACTTCACCACCGTTCCGCCAAAAGGACTGGTTCTTTCCCGGCAGGGACAAGCTGATTCCTTAAGTGCTGCTTATGCCCCGCTGGGTATCCGGTTCAATGTAGGCGCAAACGGTTTTATCATTCAGGACAACGCTGCGCCCGGCGGTCTGCGGCAAATAAAGGATGGCGAATACCTTATCCTGACCTTGCCGCAGGACTCGCTGAAATGTGGTGGATGGGGAAGTCTGAAACCCATTCCGGCCAGCTATGTTCTAGACTCCAAAGAAGTGGCTAATGTGAAAAGTGCCACGCAGACCTTCAACGCATTCATTCAGCAAATGGCCACCGCCAAAGGACTGGCGTATGTGGACATGAACACCTACCTGAAAACCCTGCAATCGGGCATTACTTACAACGGCCTCATGTTCACGCCCACTTTTGTGAGCGGCGGTGCGTTTTCTCTGGATGGCGTTCACTTGACGCCGCGCGGCTATGCGCTGGCAGCCAATCAAATTATCATGGCTATCAATGCCAAATATGGCTCTTCCGTTTCGCAGGTGGACGTAACGCGCTACAACGGCGTGTTGTTTCCATAAAAGCATTTGAAAAACACAAAGGAGTCGCATTTTTAAAGGATGTGGCTCCTTTTTTAGTTGAAGTGGGAATCGGAAGGCCCCGCGCGGCTCGCGGAAGCTTCCGGTGGGAATTGGAAGCTTCCCTGTGGCGTTTTAGACTTACCGGTGGGAACGGAAGTATTCCCCGCGACGTTTTGGGCTTGTCGGAGTACTAAGGAATGTTCCCCGCGACGTTTTGGGCTTTCCGGTGGGAATCGGAAGGTTCCGCGCGACGTTTTAAGCTTTCCGGTGGGAATCGGAGGTTCTAGCGGGCTGCGCAGACCCTTTCGGTGGGAAAAGAAAGCTTGCTTTCCCTTATTTTTGATTTAAAAAGGAAAATTATCATGGAAAATCCTCAACGGCTCTTTGATTGTCTTCAAATACAGGCGGCGGCTCCGCTTCCCGATTTGCTGGCGGCGAAGGTGAACGGCGTGTATGTGCCGCAATCTACCCAAACGGTTCACGACAAAATTCACCGGCTGGCGGCGGGACTGCTCAAACGCGGTGTTTCTATGGGCGACGGAACGGAGGAAGGACGCGACAAGATTGCCATTATCAGCAACAGCCGCCCGGAGTGGCTTATCGTGGATTTGGCGGTGCAGCTCACGGGCGCAATCCTCGTTCCGCTGTATCCCAATATCACTTCGGCAGAGTGGAAAGGCATTTTTGAGGAAACAGAAGTGAAGGGCTGTTTTGTGAGCAACCGTGCGCTGTATGACGCCGTGCTGGCGGAAAAAAGCGACCTGCCGAACTTGGAATGGATAGCTTGTTTTGAGGAAAGCGCGGGCGCTGTTTATTGGGAAAGTCTGCTTTCCCCCACCATTTCTCCCGAAAGCAAAGCGCAGATAGAAGCCGTAAAAGCGCGGATTACTGCTGATGACGTGGCGACAATTATCTATACTTCCGGCACGACGGGAAAGCCCAAAGGCGTAATGCTGACGCACGGAAACATTTGCAGCAATGTGCGCGATGCAACGCCCGTTTTGCTGGGCATTCCGATGCAGGAACGCAAGGCGCTGAGCTTTCTGCCGCTGAACCATATTTTTGAGAAGATGGTTTCTTACGTCTATCTCTTTCATGGCTTTTCTATTTATTACGCCGAAAGCATGGAAACCATTGGAGCAAATCTAAAGGAAGTGCAGCCCGCCCTTTTCGTGACCGTGCCGCGTCTTTTGGAGAAAGTGTATGAGCGGATTATGGCGGCGGGCGCGCAGCTTACGGGCGTGAAGAAGAGCTTGTTTTTCTGGGCCGTCAATCTGGGAAAGAAATATGATCCGCGAGAGAATCAGGGCTGGTGGTACAACACGCAGTTGAAGCTCGCCAACAAGCTGATTTTTGCGAAATGGCGCGAGGCATTAGGCGGAAAGGTATCGGCAATTGTGGTGGGCGGCGCGGCCTGTCAGCCCCGGCTGGCCAGGATTTTCAGCGCGGCGGGCATCGTAACAATGGAGGCTTATGGACTTACCGAAACCTCGCCCGGAATTGCGGTGGCCCATTACAGCGCGAAGGGGCGCAAAATAGGAACCGTTGGGCCGGTGTTGCGCGGTGTAGAAGTGAAGCTGGCCGAAGACGGCGAGATTCTTTGCAAAGGCCCCAACGTAATGAAAGGCTACTACAAAAACCCGGAAGCGACGGCGGAAGTGTTGCGCGATGGTTGGTTTTCTACCGGCGACATTGGCGTTTTCACCGAGGAAGGCTTTTTGAAAATCACCGACCGGAAGAAGGAGCTTTTCAAGACGAGCGGCGGCAAATACGTGGCTCCGCAACTAATAGAAAACAAGCTGAAAGAAAGTCGTTTTATAGAACAGGTGATGGTGGTGGGCGAAGGCGAAAAGTTTGTGGCGGCGGTACTTGTGCCGTCTTTTGAGAACGTGAAAAAGTGGATGGCGGGGAAGGGTATTTCCTTCTTTACTAATGAAGCCGCCGTGGAAGACCCGCGCGTGTTTGCGATGATAGAAGAAGAAGTGGCGCGACTCAACGCGGCTTTCAATCACGTGGAGCAGGTGAAGAAATTTCTTCTCCTTCCAAAAGAATGGAGCGTAGAAGCGGGGGAACTCACGCCCAAGTTGAGTTTGCGGAGAAAAATCATCCTGGAACAGAACCGCCCGGAACTGGAACGACTTTATAGGGGATAACGGGGTAGGAACGCGCCAAAAGGCGCGTTCTTCCAAAATCAATTGCCAACGACCAACGAACCCGTGATGTTGAATTTATTGCTTCGCCGTGCGCTACCAACGCTCTTCTTATCCGGCATTTCCTTCGCCGCATCCGCCCAAACAGACGCTATTGAGGGCCTTTGGTACAACGCCAAGAGGACTGTCAAAATCAACATTTTCCGGGCGAAAGACACGAAGTTTTACGGCAAAATCGTGTGGGTGAGTGAGGCAGCTAAAGCCGGCAAGCCCCAAACCGACGAGAAGAATCCGGTCACAGCCTTGCGGAATCAACCCGTTCTGGGCCTGTACATCCTGAAGCACTTAGAAAAAGAAGGAGAAAACACCTACCACAACGGCGAAGCCTACGACCCGCGAAGCGGCAAAACCTATTCCTGCAACGCCACGTTGAAAGGCAATGTGCTCCAACTTCGTGGCTTTATCGGCATCTCCTTCATCGGCAAAACCACCCACTGGGAACGCATCCAATGAACAACACCATAGACACTGCTTTTTTCAGCGGCAAAACCTACTTTATTTCGGGAGCTAGCCGGGGAATCGGCAAAGCCATTGCGCTGAAACTTGCAAGCGGCGGCGCGAACATCATCATCGCTTCCAAGTCCACCGAGGAAAATCCGAAACTCGGCGGTACTATATATAGTGCTGCCGAAGAGATAGAGGTCGCAGGTGGAAAAGCAATCGCGATTCCCTGCGACATCCGCGACGAAGCGCAGATAATAGAGGCGGTTCGGAAAGGAGTAGAAGCATTTGGTGGCATTGACGGCGTCATAAACAACGCTTCAGCTATTTCGCTTTCCAACACGGCGCAGACCGAAGCCAAACGCTTTGACCTGATGCACAGCATCAATGTACGCGGCACTTTTCTAGTAACGAAACACTGTCTGCCTTACTTAGAGAAGAGCAACAGTGCGCATATTCTCACGCTTTCGCCGCCAGTCAGCCAAGACCCGAAATGGCTGGGGATGGCGCTGGCCTATACGCTGAGCAAGTTCAACATGACGATGCTTGCTATGGGCTGGGCGACGGAGTTCCGGAAGAAGGGAATCGCAGCGAATGCGCTGTGGCCGGTAACAACGATTGCAACAGCAGCGGTGAAAAATCTGTTGGGCGGCGAAGAGATGATGCGCCGCAGCCGTACCCCGGAGATAATGGCCGATGCGGTAGCGTGGATCTTCCAGCAAGCGCCCCAAAGCTGCACGGGCAATGCTTTCTTAGATGAGCAGGTGTTGGCGAAGGCAGGAATAACGGACTTGGATCGTTACGCCGTTACGCCGGGCGTGGAATTGCAGCGGGATTTCTTTGTGGAGTAGGGGAGAAAGCCTTTAAAAACGGGCTTTCAGCGTGTGGAAAAGCTTTTAAGAAACCCTTAAGAGCGAAAGTTTTGGCAGTACCAAAGCAGTGTTCCTATCTTTGTCGCCCGCTTCGGCGGAAAGGTTCTTTTCAGGAGTAAACAGCCAGCGATTGAGGGAGCAATTCCAAAAAAAGATTTGGTGGTTTGAAGGCGGTGCTTTTATCTTTGCGCCCCGCTTCTGAAAGGAAGACAAGTTCTTTGGTAAGAGTGCTTCTGGTTTTGAAAATGGCTTTGGTTTCGGCTGAAAAAATTTTTTGGAGGTTTGCAAAAAAGGTTCTTACCTTTGCACTCCCAAAACGAAGGGGTTGATAACAACCAAATAGTTTTCGGAAAAGCTCTGAAAAATAAATTTGGTAGTTGAAAATGAGGTTCTTACCTTTGCAACCCCAACGAAAAACGGGAAGTTCTTGATGCGGTTGGCTGGATGGAAGTTCAGAAAAAGTTTCTGAAAATAAATTTGGCGGTTTGAAAGAGGGTTGCTACTTTTGCACCCCGATTGAAAACGAAAACAATCGTACCAACAGTAAATAACGACATTTTAATCACGAAGGTGATTGATAGTTCTTTGAAAGATGGAGACAACAGCATGAAGAGATGAAGTTCTCTTCAGCAGGTAAGATAGCGTAATTATTATTACGAATACGACACGTCAAATTTAAAGTCTTCTCTACAGACGCAAGTTTATAGAGGAGCAACTAACGCAAGTTAGCTTTTGATTGGTCAGTGTTCAAACTTCTTTACAATGGAGAGTTTGATCCTGGCTCAGGATGAACGCTAGCGGCAGGCTTAACACATGCAAGTCGAGCGCTCCAGCAATGGAGAGCGGCAAACGGGTGCGGAACACGTACGCAATCTACCCTTCACTGGGGAATAGCCTTCTGAAAAGGAGATTAATACCCCATAAAATAGCAGGATGGCATCATCTAACTATTAAAGTTCCGGCGGTGAAGGATGAGCGTGCGTCCTATTAGGTAGTTGGTAGGGTAACGGCCTACCAAGCCGACGATAGGTAGCTGGTGTGAGAGCACGACCAGCCACACGGGAACTGAGACACGGTCCCGACTCCTACGGGAGGCAGCAGTGAGGAATATTGGTCAATGGACGAAAGTCTGAACCAGCCATGCCGCGTGGAGGATGAAGGCCCTCTGGGTTGTAAACTTCTTTTATCAGGGAAGAAAAGTACTATTTCTATGGTATCCGACGGTACCTGATGAATAAGCACCGGCTAACTCCGTGCCAGCAGCCGCGGTAATACGGAGGGTGCAAGCGTTATCCGGATTTACTGGGTTTAAAGGGTGTGTAGGCGGACTTTTAAGTCAGAGGTGAAATCTCCGGGCTCAACCCGGAAACTGCCCCTGATACTATTGGTCTTGAATATCGTTGAGGTAGGCGGAATACATCATGTAGCGGTGAAATGCTTAGAGATGATGTAGAACACCGATTGCGAAGGCAGCTTACTAAACGATTATTGACGCTGAGGCACGAAAGCGTGGGGATCAAACAGGATTAGATACCCTGGTAGTCCACGCCCTAAACGATGATTACTCGTCATTGGCGATACACTGTCAGTGACTAAGCGAAAGCATTAAGTAATCCACCTGGGAAGTACGTTCGCAAGAATGAAACTCAAAGGAATTGACGGGGGTCCGCACAAGCGGTGGAGCATGTGGTTTAATTCGATGATACGCGAGGAACCTTACCTGGGCTAGAATGCTACTGGACCGCCTGTGAAAGCAGGTTTCCCGCAAGGGCTGGTAGTAAGGTGCTGCATGGCCGTCGTCAGCTCGTGCCGTGAGGTGTTGGGTTAAGTCCCGCAACGAGCGCAACCCCCATCTTCAGTTGCCAACAGGTAATGCTGGGAACTCTGGAGAAACTGCCGCCGTAAGGCGTGAGGAAGGAGGGGATGATGTCAGGTCATCATGGCCTTTATGCCCAGGGCTACACACGTGCTACAATGGGGGAGACAAAGGGCTGCTACCTGGTAACAGGATGCGAATCTCAAAAACTCCCTCTCAGTTCGGATTGAGGTCTGCAACTCGACCTCATGAAGCTGGAATCGCTAGTAATCGTAGATCAGCAATGCTACGGTGAATACGTTCCCGGACCTTGTACACACCGCCCGTCAAGCCATGGAAGCTGGGTGTACCTAAAGTCGGTAACCGCAAGGAGCCGCCTAGGGTAAAACTAGTAACTGGGGCTAAGTCGTAACAAGGTAGCCGTACCGGAAGGTGCGGCTGGAATACCTCCTTTTTAGAGCGCACTACCTCGCGCTGTTGTCTTCATTCTTTTAAATTTTTCTCGGAAGATTTTCTTCCAAAGTTCTTTGTAACAAGCTCTGATGGCCGATGCGCAACGGGTCTATGGTCAGTGAAGATTGCCAATTTTTCATTGTCAATTGTCCATTAGAAAATAGAGTCTCGTAGCTCAGTTGGTTAGAGCGCTACACTGATAATGTAGAGGTCCCCCGTTCAAATCGGGGCGGGACTACCAGTTTGGGGGATTAGCTCAGCTGATAGAGCACCTGCCTTGCACGCAGGGGGTCAACGGTTTGAATCCGTTATCCTCCACCAGTTCTTTACACAGTGCGTATTAAGTCTCCACTTTCTACTCACCACATCAGTACCTTGATGTTGTTGTATCCAGGCAACGCAATCGGTTCAAGTCCGGTTACATCACACTTCTAAGCAATGGCTTAGGAATGTTCTTTGACATATTGGAAAAGCAATTCTGTGAAACGATTCCCCCCGGGATCGATTCACAAACAAAAATCTGCTCAAACGGCTGTAAAGCACGCGAGCCAAGATTGTAGTAAAGTGTTTAGAATTAAAATTGTTCCTTCGGGAGCAATAAAAACACAACATTTAAAGCGAATAAGGGCGCATGGCGGATGCCTTGGCGTTGAGAGGCGATGAAGGACGTGGTAAGCTGCGATAAGCTTCGGGTAGGTGCATACAACCGTTTAATCCGAAGATTTCCGAATGGGACAACCCACTGCACTGAAGGTGTAGTACTCGAAAGAGAGCCAACCCAGAGAACTGAAACATCTAAGTACCTGGAGGAAAAGAAAATAACTAATGATTCCCTAAGTAGTGGCGAGCGAACAGGGAAGAGCCTAAACCAGAGGAGCGTGCTCCTTTGGGGTTGTAGGACTGCATTTAGAATCCATCATCAAACCGAACTTTCTGGAAAGTGAGACCATAGCAGGTGATAGTCCTGTAGGTAGAAATTGATGGGGACGAGCAGTATCCTGAGTAGGGCGGGACCAGAGAAATCCTGCTTGAATCCGCCGGTACCATCCGGCAAGGCTAAATACTCCTCAACGACCGATAGTGAACCAGTACCGTAAGGGAAAGGTGAAAAGCACTCCGAATAGGAGAGTGAAATAGTACCTGAAACCGTGCGCCTACAAGCGGTCGGAGCAGCGCAAGCTGTGACGGCGTGCCTTTTGCATAATGAACCTACGAGTTGCTCCTCACTGGCGAGGTTAAGTTCGTAATTAACGGAGCCGTAGCGAAAGCGAGTCCAAATAGGGCGTTTAGTCAGTGGGGGCAGACGCGAAACTTTGTGATCTATCCATGAGCAGGCTGAAGGTGTGGTAACACACACTGGAGGGCCGAACCCATTAACGTTGAAAAGTTATGGGATGACTTGTGGATAGGGGTGAAAGGCCAATCAAACTGAGAGATAGCTCGTTCTCCCCGAAATGTATTTAGGTACAGCGTCGCATTTTAGAAGTTTATGAGAGGTAGAGCTACTGATTGGGCTAGGGGGCTTCACCGCCTACCAAACCCTGACAAACTCCGAATGCTCATAAATATCTGCGGCAGTGAGGCTGTGGGCGCTAAGGTCCATGGCCGAGAGGGAAATAACCCAGACTATCAATTAAGGCCCCTAAATCTACGTTAAGTTGATCAAACGAGGTTCGAATCCTATGACAGCCAGGATGTTGGCTTGGAAGCAGCCATTCATTTAAAGAGTGCGTAACAGCTCACTGGTCGAGGGTTCGGGCGCGGAAAATAATCGGGCATCAAACGTAGTGCCGAAATTATAGACTCCAATTTATTGGAGTGGTAGGGGAGCATTCTCATCTGCGTCGAAGGTGTGGCGTGAGCCATGCTGGAGCGTTGAGAAAAGAAAATGTAGGTATAAGTAACGATAAATGTAGTGAAAAACTGCATCGCCGTAAGACTAAGGGTTCCTGATCAACGCTAATCGGATCAGGGTTAGTCGGGTCCTTAGGCAAAGCCGAAAGGCGTAGCTGATGGAAAGCTGGTTAATATTCCAGCACGTGCTTTAAATTCGATGGGGTGACGGAGAAGTGAAAGGTCCGCGTTCTGACGGAATAGAACGTTAAAGGGTGTAGTTATATTTCTGGTAGGCAAATCCGCCGGAGATGATGAACCTGATAGTACACAACGGCTTCGGCCTGCGTGATAGCGACCCTAATCATGCTCACGAGAAAAACCTCTAAGGTTCGTTTAAAGCACCCCGTACCGTAAACCGACACAGGTAGTCGAGATGAGTATTCTAAGGCGCTCGGGTGAGCCGCGGAGAAGGAACTAGGCAAATTAACGCTGTAACTTCGGGATAAAGCGTACCACAGTAATGTGGTCACAGTAAAATGGTTCAACCAACTGTTTAGCAAAAACACAGGGCCCTGCAAAATCGAAAGATGACGTATAGAGCCTGATACCTGCCCGGTGCTGGAAGGTTAAGGAAGCTTGTTCGGGTCAAACCAAAGCTTGTGACCGAAGCCCCAGTAAACGGCGGCCGTAACTATAACGGTCCTAAGGTAGCGAAATTCCTTGTCGGGTAAGTTCCGACCTGCACGAATGGTCTAATGAGTTGAACACTGTCTCCTCCGCGAGCCCGGTGAAATTGTAGTATCGGTGAAGATGCCGGTTACCCGCCACGGGACGAAAAGACCCCGTGAACCTTCACTACAACTTTGCATTGATTTTGAGTAACAGATGTGTAGCATAGTTGGGAGACTATGAAGCAGCGGCGCCAGCCGTTGTGGAGTCATCGTTGAAATACCAACCTTCTGTTGCTTAGAGTCTAACCCGAGAGGGAACAGTGCATGGTGGGTAGTTTGACTGGGGTGGTCGCCTCCTAAAAAGTAACGGAGGCTCGCAAAGGTTCCCTCAGCATGGTTGGTAATCATGCGTAGAGCGCATTAGTATAAGGGAGCTTGACTGTGAGACTGACAAGTCGAGCAGGTGCGAAAGCAGGCTAAAGTGATCCGGCGGTTCTGCATGGAAGGGCCGTCGCTCAAAGGATAAAAGGTACTCCGGGGATAACAGGCTGATCTCCCCCAAGAGCTCATATCGACGGGGAGGTTTGGCACCTCGATGTCGGTTCGTCACATCCTGGGGCTGGAGAAGGTCCCAAGGGTTCGGCTGTTCGCCGATTAAAGTGGCACGTGAACTGGGTTCAGAACGTCGCAAGACAGTTCGGTCTCTATCTGTGGTGGGCGTTAGGAAATTGCGAAGACATGACCTTAGTACGAGAGGACCGGGTCGTACATACCGCTGGTGTATCTGTTGTGCCGCCAGGTGCAGTGCAGAGTAGCTACGTATGGAAAGGATAAACGCTGAAAGCATCTAAGCGTGAAACCTGCTTCAAGATGAGTTTCCTTTTAAGGGTCGTCAAAGACGATGACGTTGATAGGCTACAGATGTAAAGCTAGTAATAGCAAAGTCGAGTAGTACTAATTGCCCGTAAGCTTTAATCTTATTAATTCTGTTCACAGAATCCGCTTTTCCAATTTGTCAATATTATTTGATAAAATCCAAATCAAAAACTCCAAACTCCAACATTTGGCTTCTGGACTTTGATTCTTGGCTTTTCCACGACGTTATGGTGGTTTTGCCGAGGGTGTTCACCTCTTCCCATTCCGAACAGAGAAGTTAAGCCCCTCATGGCCGATGGTACTGGTATCATTCCGGGAGAGTAGGTAGCTGCCATATTCATTTCAAAAGCCCTGACGTTTATTCGTCGGGGCTTTTTTGTTTTGGGGAAATATACCTCTATCACCATGAGAAAAGCTTTTTACGCTAGAATGCCTGTTTTATTTGCGCGTACCCCAAGTGTTTCTTATTTTTGAGGCGAAAAATCACCAGCGCTGTTCTCGATCTTTAAAGGCCTTAGCGTACTTCTTAATACATCATGTTGTATCGTTCTTTGCGGACTTTGATGGCCGCTCTTTTTTTGTGTTCTGCATTTTCTGCAAATGCACAACAAATTGATCTCTATGTTGATAGCATCCAATCAGTTTCTGGTGTAGGTACTTCTTGGAGCACAGCTTACAAGACTTTGGGGGAAGCCTTGGTTGTAGCGAATGCTAACCGTACATCAGGTGTCTACTATAATATAAATATCGCTAAGGGTACGTATTACCCAACGGGTATTCAAAGCGATACGAACAGAAATGCCAGCTTTCTTATTACGCGCGGAATACGCCTTCTAGGAGGATATCCTACAGGCGGGGGTACAAGGCAGTTTTCGACAAACCCAACCGTTTTAAGTGGAGACATAGGCACACCCTCTGACTCTACTGATAATTCTTATAACGTTGTCTTTGCATTCAACTCTTGGGATACTGTCGTTTTGGATGGGTTAACCGTTACAAAAGGAGTGGCTAATGGAACAGGTGATCTCTATTACAATGGCATTATGATTCCTCGTATTTCCGGCGGCGGAATGATTCTGGAATCGACTAATGCGAGCATCCGTAATTGTTTGTTCACTCAGAATTATGCTTCCGGCTACGGGGGAGGTATTTTTGATAGGGGGGGTGCAAACCTATGGATATATAATAGTGAATTCAAGGGAAACAACGCGATAGCAGCTGGCGGGAGTGTTTTTACTCAAAACGCTACGCCTACAATTGATAGCAGTATCTTTTCTGATAATACAGCGGGGCGGGGAGGCGCTATATGCTACGGTAAGGTGGTCAATACCACTGGAAGTATAAGAAAGACTACATTTACGAATAACAAAGCCCTTCTCTTAAGTGGTGGTGCAATTGACATATCTAATGCTAGTGGTGGTGGAAGCAGTTCCCTTTATTATCCCTGCATTTTTGACTCCCTGACTTTTATTGGAAATTCGGCAGCAACTACTGGAGGCGCAGTAGATATTGAAGGCCTGTCTGGCTTTTCGGGTTCTGATGTGCACTTTCGTAGTTCTATATTTACAGGCAACAACTCCATAACGGGCGGTGGTGCAATCTACTATAATAACACCTTAGAATGTAAGCTGGATACTTGTGGTTTTATGAACAATAAAACTGCAACCGGAAGCGGAGGTGCTGCTCGGATTGGCGGACCTAGTAAACTTAATGGTGTTACTTTCCTAAATGACTCCGCAATTGCTTCAAATGGGGGCGCACTCTGGGTTGGCAACAATTCTTGGATATATGGGTGTACATTTAATGGTAATTATAGCGGTGGTAATGGGGGGGCACTTTCAGGAATTTCTTTTGCGGGAATGGCTAGCCAGACTATTTGTGATTGCACCTTTGATGGGAACACAGCTGATAGCAGTGGTGGAGGTATATACCTTTATCAGGTTACTTTAGAAAGATGCAAGGTTCGTGGTAATAAAGCAATTAATGGTGATGGCGGAGGAGTTGCTTTAGGCAGTTCCGGAAGTTATATAAACAATACACTTATTTCTGGTAATGCTGCTGTTAGGGGGGGGGCTTCTTATTGGCTTCAAATTCACTACAATGCAATATGTACAGTTGTACGGTAGCCGGTAACTCTGCTTCCATCGCCTCCTCAATTTATATAAATGGTAGCGCTTCTCTAATGCTACTGAGTTGCATTGTTTGGGAAGATACACAAGCGTATAATTCGTCGCAAGCGGGAATTATAGGGTATGTTACTAATGTAAATACTTTGACAAACTATGCCGGAGTCAACCCAGAATTTGTAGCTCCGCTTCCTAGAAGTGCGGCACCTACCACAGCAGGAGATTATTCCTTAACCTATTGCAGTCCGGCACTAAATGCGGGAACCACAGGCTTCTTTTCTGTAGGGACAATTGACTTAGTGGGAAATGCACGCTTCTTCGGCCCAAACATAGACATGGGTGCTTATGAATTTCAAAGTCCTCCCGCAAATCCAGTTGTAGTTCCAGCTATCACGGGGGACTCTATTCTATGCTTAGGAAGTAGCGATACTTTATTTAATGCAGTGGCTGGCGGTGTGTGGAGATCATTGGATACAACCATCGCGACTATCTCGCCGACAGGTATTGTTACAAGCGTCGCAGCAGGAAATGCTGTTATTACCTATACGCATGGAACTACCGGATGCCCTGTTGCTACAGCCAAGAGGACGATCGCCATTACAACAGCCAACTCCCTACTGCCTATTACAGGGACGGATTCTGTTTGTTCTGGATCTACTATTCAACTTAGCAATGTAACTCCTTGGGGCACTTGGAGCACCAGTAATCCCGCAATTGCTATAGTAGATGCTAATGGATTGGTTACTGGAATTTCAAGTGGTGTTGCAACGATTTTATATACATATGGCCTGTCTGCATGTTCTTCTGTTGTGAGTAAAACTGTCACGGTTAATCCTGTGCCTGTTGTTCCTAGCTCTACAAGAAGCGGGGCTGCGGTTTGTGTAGGGGGAACACAAGTACAATACTACAATGCGGTGCCAAGTGGTGTGTGGAGTACAGCTTATTATAATGGTACCGTAGTTTCTATATCTTCAACAGGTTTAGTAACTGCGATCTCTACCTCTACCAGTACTATTTACATGCCGGCATACGACAATATATATTATACAGTAACAAATATTTTTGGCTGCTCTGCAAGAACTGGTAGCAGCACTGTGTATGTATATGATTTGCCTTCTGTTCCAACTGACATTGTAGCTCGTGATACTATTTGTTTGGGAGACACGGCGCGTCTTGCTTTACCCTACAATCCTGCGTGGACTTATACATACTCATCTGGTGACTCAACAGTGGCCACATTGAGCAGCACAGGTAACGGTACTGCTATACTCACAGGTACAGGTGTAGGTTCTGTTACCATTTCTGCTATTGTCTTTCCAGCTGCAATTTATGGTGGAGCCACTTGTAGTACAATGAAAACGAAAACAATTGTGGTGTTGCCGCCACCGACTGCCGCACCCATTTTCGGCAGTGATTCCGTTTGCTTAGGAAATACGCTGCAACTGACAAACAATACTTCTGGTGGTAGATGGGGTACCTCCAGCGGCGGCGCTGTAAGCACTATAAATGCAGCAGGACTTCTTACATCCGTAAATGCCGGGACGGATACGGTCTATTATATTGTTGCTAACGCAGGAGGCTGTGCTGACACGGCGGTCAAGACGCTTTTTGTAAAACCTCCGCCTTCCATAAGTCCTACTACGGGCCTTCCAACCTCAATGTGTACGGGAAACACTGCACAACTAGTTAATCCAGTGGCGGGTGGCGTTTGGAGTACTTCCAGTAACGGAATGCTAAGTGCTATAAATAATACCGGTCTGATTACCGCCACCAGTCCGGGAGAAGATACGATTTGGTACACGGTTACCAACAGTTTTGGCTGCAGTGCTGCTGCGTATTCCACTACGACCATTAATGCTCCGCAGCAAATACCTATTACCGGCCTTGACAGCCTTTGTGTTGGGTCTACAATCACGCTCAACCATTCCAGCACAGCCGGCACTTGGACGAATTTTAATCTCTCTGTGGGAAACATAAGTAGCATGGGACAATACACGGCTACTATGGCTGGAACAGATACTGTTTTCTATCAGTACATTTCTAACGGATGTACTGTTCAGGTAGAAAAGACCATGAAGACTATTGAGGCTAATACAACTGTTTCTCAAAACAGTGCCGTCCTTACCGCCACCGGCAACCAAACTGGCGCAACGTATCAATGGGTGAACTGCGATAATAATTATCAACCCATCAGCGGTGCAACGAACGCGACTTATGTTGCAACGAGCAATGGACGCTATGCAGTTATAGTAGATTATATGGGCTGCCAAGACACTTCTACCTGCCTGACCGTAAGTGGTCTTGGGATTGATGAAATAAAACAAGCTAATTCGCCCGTAATTGTTGTGCTTACGAACAGGCAGATTCAGATAAACACAGGCAGCGAGAAAGTAGCTGCCTTGCGGCTTTACGATATGCAGGGAAGATTGGTCAGAGAAGCTTCTCCTTATAGCTCACTTGTTGAATGGAATGTTTCTGACCTCGCCGCCGGAGTGTATGTATTGCACACTTATTTCAAGGACGGCACTACGGTTCAAAAGCTCGTTATTCCGTAAGAGTAAGGATTGTTATTACAATAGTCCTGATGTATAATCGTCAGGACTTTTTATTTGAAGGCATTTATTTAATCGCTTTTACTTTTATCGCTTTTATGAACCTTTCTCCCAAGTTTCTGAAATGGAGTTTTGCCATTGCGATACTGGTTTTTATTCTGTATCAAATAGACAAAAATGCCCGGATGGATGATGACCTTATCGGTGAGCAACTCTATTTTCTACTGAAGGAAGGAACGGTTCGAAGCGAAATGCTTCACGGATATGGTGGTCTGCAATTAGAAGTAAGTCAAACTATTTTTCATAAAGGATTTATATACGTCGCTTATGCCTTTACCTCTTTATTCGGTTGGTCGCTTTATTCTTTGCACCTCTTCGCGCTGCTGATTTTCCTTCTTCTATGTATCTTGCTTTGGCGAGGATTTCCTAATCTTGCCCCTGATTTCCGGCCAGAGCAACGTTCGTTTTTCTTCTGTCTGCTTTTAATCAATTATAATACGCTCTATTTTGCCAGCGCTTTCCGCCCGGAGTTTATGCTGGCGCTATGGGGTTTTCTGGGCTATTGGTTTCTGCTTCGTTATTTACGTCAGAACAAGATTTTCCTGCTGTTTCTTGCATCTGTTGCTGGGGGATTTGCATTTGCGACGCACCCGCATGGATTGATTTTTCCAGCAGCAGGTTTCGTCCTATTAGCTGCCTATAAACGCTGGAAGGCACTTTCGCTCTACACATTAATTGTCTCAATTACTTTTGCTGTTGTTTATTTCGCAGATATTTTCCGGAATGGTAGCTACGACCTTTTTTTATATCAGGTGACCCATGATCCATTAATTCAGCTGCACGACAAAGGTTTGATGGCGTTCCTCCTAAACATTGCTGACGAGCACGTGCGGTGGTTTTTTAATGAGCGGGAAATCACTATTACGTTGTTGTTTGTCGGAAGTTTGATTTTCTCTTTCCGACAAATCGCCGCCCGCAACAAGCCCCTTCTTATCTATCTTTTTAGCCTGATGGCGCTGTTGGGGCTCATCTCTTACAGCAATTCCCCACAGTATGTTACGCTATATATGCCTTACCAAGTGGCTGTTATTACTTTAGGCTGGAGCGGTTTCCGGGAAAGATTTACTTCTAAATATAAAAATGGTGTTTGGTGCACCTTGCTTGCCGCTTTTGTAAGCGTTCATTTTGTTTTTGCCTTTGTTCATATAAAAGATAATATAGCTGACATTGCGAAGTCGTCTCTGGCTGTTTCCAATAATGGTATTGCCGCTAAAATTCCTTTTCCGCACAACACTAAATCCGTATTGGCGCAAGGCAATTTTATCTTTGATGAAATTAAAAATTTCAAGTCTGTTCAGACATTAACGATGTATTCCTTTTTCAGAGAGCAACAGAACCTGCCAAAATTGAGCTTAAGCGAGCTTCTCCAATCGGCCACCAAAAATAATGTAGATTATATAGTTATGAGCGATAATTACCGGAAATATTTTGAGGTATCCGACTCGCTCGTCAAATTATATCGCGCTTCTGTCACAATGCCCAAGATTATTCATCACGAGCAGAATGTAACTATTTTTGCGCTTAAATGAGCCCGATATTGCAGATTCATGATGTTTGACTAGTTATTTATCTCCCTGAAAGTTTTGAACCCCATGGCATATTTTCTTACTTTCGTGGCCTTATGTCATCCCCGCCCGTCATTCTGGAACTGAATTTTGAAAAATCCTGGCGCGGCGGCGAGCGACAAACCCTCTACAATATTCTCGGCTTCCGCGACGTAGGTTTAGAAGTCCATCTCCTCTGCCGGACAGAAACGCCACTTCATCACGCCGCCATTCAAAACAACATTCCCGTTCACGCTTTCCAGAACATTTTCGGCGCGCTTTTCTTTCTGCTTTTCCGCGCCCGCCGCTTTGGTGTGCTTCATGCACAAACATCTCATATCCTTACCTACTGCGTTTTCACCCGTCCGTTCCACCGCGCCAAAATCATCTTCACCCGCCGCGTAGATTTTGTTCCCAAAGGATTTTTCACGAGGCTCAAATACCGGCTTACGCAGCATCTTGTCGGCATCAGCCGTGCCGTGCAGAGGATTATGGAAAGTTTTGCGCAGCGCCCGGTAACCGTCATTTCCGATGCTGCTGTCGTCCGAACTTTAGACAAAACACGCACCCAGAAATGGCTTGCCGATATTCCCGAAGGCGCGAAAATCATCGGCACGACGGCAGCTTTTGTTCCCCACAAAGACCCGCTCACAATGGTCGCTGCCATTGCAGAACTGGCCAAAATGCGGCAAGATTTCGTGTTTCTCCACTTCGGTGATGGTCCGCTGCTCCCTGACGTGCAAGCGCAAATTGCGCTTCACAAGTTGGAGGCTCACTACCGCCTGAAGGGCTTTCAAAAAGACGTGGAAGACGTTTTCTCTGTGCTAGATGTCTTCGCCATGAGTTCTAATGAAGAAGGCTTGGGCAGCAGCGTTCTGGATGCTTTTCTCTACCGCGTTCCCGTCGTGGCAACAAATGCCGGTGGGCTGGTTGACCTGTTGGAAGAAGGCCGGGGCGTTTTGTGCGAAAAAAACAATCCGGTCAGCCTTGCAAACGGCCTAAATACCTTGCTGAACGACACCGCATTTCAACAGAAAACCACAGAAGCCGCCTACGAATACGCCACTACTCACCACAGCATTCCATTTATCACTGAGCAATATCTGGCGCTGATAAAAGATTCTCAATAGCCTGTTTGTTCTTGAAAACGAGGGTCATCTCGACCGCTAGGGAGAGATCTCACGCTTGCTATTTCTCCTCTGCTGTGAGGTTCCTCGCTCCGCGCTCGGAATGACCCTACGTTATGAGTGCATGTTCTGCTAACGCAGTCCGTTCTTGCAATAAAACCGCGTCTTGGTGTATTTCGCAAACGTGTAGTGCGCGTTAAGCTTGCAAACCACATAGCCCGCATAGCCATCCAGAAAGCCCAGCTTGAAAAAGAAACAGGAAAGGAACGTCCATTTTGGGCCGAACCAAATCTGGAAAAGGCTGTAACTTTTCCCCCGCGCGGCCCGCTCTTTCGCTGCCAGCTCTGTGTAGCGGTCAATCTGCCGCAGATGCTCACCCGGCGTATAAAGCGTGTAATGCAGCAGGTCGCCGTGCAGTTTTACGGGCTTTTGCGTGTTGTCGCTTAGCGCCCAGTATTCGTGGAGATTCTCGCTTTTCCAAGTGCCCGCGCGCCGGTCCAGGAGGCGCAGCTTTGCGTCAGGATACCAGCCGCAGTGGCGTATCCACGAGCCGCAATAGTTGGTGAAGCGGTTGAAGGAATATGCCGGATGCTGCGGCACTGTTTCCTTAAAAGCCAAAATACTTTTCTCTAATTCCGGCGAAAGCGCTTCGTCGGCATCCAGACTCAAAATCCAGTCGTGGGAAGCCTGCGCATTAGCAAAATTCTTCTGCGCGCCATAGCCCAGAAACGCCTGTAAAACCACGCGCGCGCCGAAGCTCCGGGCAATCTCCGCTGTATCATCAGTAGAATGGCTGTCCACCACCACAATTTCATCCGCCACGCGCCGCACCGATTCCAAGCAACGCCCAATGTTGCGGGATTCATTCAGCGTAATGATGACGACGGAGAGGTGGGGCATGTTTCCTGTTTCATGGGTCATGATTTATGCCTCATGAAACATGAAACATAGAACATGAAACATTATTCAACAACCGGCTCTACTTTATAGCCTGCTTTCCGCAGCAGATTCAAGATGCCTTCCTTTCCGGGAAGATGCCCTGCACCGACAGCGAAAAATGTGGTGTTGCCTTTCATAAACTTCGTCATCCTATCTACCCAGCGCGCATTGCGGTTGTCCAGCATAATCGCCCGGTCGCCGCTTTGCAACGTTGGTGAGGCGCTCATCAGCGAGTCCAGCTGCGTTAGGTTTTGCGATTTATAAGCCGCTACCAGCTTCTTGAATTCATCTGCATCGCCCTCGTCTTTGTGATCCACTACCGCCATTACCTGCTTCACAATCGTATCTGCCGGGATGCTGTTCAACACTTCCAACTGCTCCGAAACGGGTTCCAAGCCCACAATTTCCTTTGCCGTTTTTCCGCCTTTGGATTTCTCCATCAAAATCATCTCGTAAGAAATAGACGAATCACAATTGCCCGATTTCATTGTTACCAGCGACAGCAGCATCGCAGGTTTCATCATGTCCAACATCTCCAGGCCCATGCCGTTTTCCTTTTTCATCCACGCATTCAGCCGCTCATATTCGTCGGGCTTAAAATAATCGCTCAGCTTTTTCCCGTCCATGCTCATCATCCCTGCCGCCGCTTCAAACGTCGTGGCCGGGTCGTCCAGATCCATTTCCATACACACCTGCTCCGACGCAGAAAACGCACGTTGCATAGCGTTTGTCCACACAAAATCGTCCTTACAAATCATGTGAATTGTCCCGAAAACATAGGAAGGTTGGGAAAGGCCGTTGCCCGAAACTTTCCACAAAAGGCTGTTGGCGTTTTTGGAATCTCCGGCCACCGTTTCGGCGGTGGAAGTGCGCGAGCAGGAAAGCGCGGCGAAGAGGGTGAGGGCAAAAAGAAAGCGCATCATGGGTTTTGAGACAAAAGTAGATAGCCAAAAGGCAAAAGAGGGGTGAACTTTTAACCCAAAAATATCTGTTTTAATATTTCGGGTGAGGAGGAATGCGGTGTTTTTTGGGGAAATATGACTCGCATTTAGGGAAACGAAGCTTCCGTTTCCCCAAACGCGACTCATGTTTGGGTAAACGCGGCTCATGTTTGGGGAAACGCGGCTCATGTTTGGGGAAACGCGACCCTCGTTTGGGGAAACGCGGCTCATGTTTGGGGAAACGCGACCCTCGTTTGGGGAAACGCGACCCTCGTTTGGATAAACGCGACCCTCGTTTGGTAAACGCGGCTCATGTTTGTCCAAACGGAAGTCGCATTTGGGGAAATAGGATGCCTGTTTCCTTAGAAATAGGGCCTGCCAACAGGTGCTGTTCTTTCTTATGGGCGCTGCCTTTATTCGCCAATCGCCAGCGTCGCCAGCGCCACCGCAAGGCCCAGCGCGATGGACAGCATTTTGCGCCGGTTTAGGTGGTGGTTTTGCGTGCCGCTTTCGTAGAAAATAGTGGTGGAAATGTGCAGAAACGCGCCCGCCACAATGGGAATAATGGCCGTTGTAGCCTGCGCCATTGCGTGGTAGCGCATCCCCAAAAAATGGGCAAGAATGCCCGCCAGCGGTGTGAGCAGGGAGAAAAGAAAAACCGTAATCCAGCTTTTCTTCGTGCCCCAAGCCGCGCGCGCCAGCGAAGCCACAATCATGGCTTCTGGCAGCTTGTGGGCCGCCACCGCCAGGTACAACGAAGGGGCGGTTTCGGCTTGCCGGTAGTTAAATCCCAGCGGCAATCCTTCCATAAAAGCATGAAGCGCCAGCCCGCCGATGATGCCCCAAATCGCACTCTTCTGTCCGTCGTGAGGCGCGTGGTGGTGACCGTGTTCCGCGCCGTGAGTCAGCCGTTGAATAAAGAGTTGCAGGAAGAAGCCGCCGAGCGCAAACAAGCCCGCGCGGTGGCCCATTTCGGCCATGCTTTCCGGCAGGAGATGGAGTAGCGTAATGCCCAGCAAAAACGAGCCGCTGAACGCCAGAATACCGTGCATATTCCGGTCGGAAACCGGCTTTCCCCATAGCGGAACGGAGCCGCCCAGAAGGGTGAACAGAAACAGGAAAAAGGGGTAGAAAGAGTCCATCACGCAGCGGCTTGGGGCGACCCACAGCGGGCCGTAAAGCTAAAGCCAAAAGCGACGCTGCAAAGTCGTTGGCATTCTTCTTTTTTGGGGGAAAGAAAAGAAACGGCGTAGCTTTCGCCATCGCTCCTGCTTTTCTCTAAAAAACTTTTTTTATGGACGCCGAACGTATCCGTGAACAACAAACGATAGGCCCCGGAAAGCTCCTTATCGCCGAGCCGTTTATGGCCGACCCCAATTTTTTCCGCACGGTGATTCTCCTGTGCGAACATAGTGAGGAAGGAACGGTGGGCTTTGTGATGAACCGCCGCGTGGAACTCACCGTTGGCTCCCTTTTCCCCGATTCCGTCATGGCGTCGCTGCCTGTTTATCAGGGCGGGCCGGTGCAGCTGGATACCCTTTGCCTTTTGCAGCGCACACAAACCTCCAAAACCGGACACGAGATTGTTCCGGGCATGTTCTGGGGCAGCGCTTTCCAGGCTATTGAACAAGAGGTGATAACGGGAAAGAAAACCCTTTCCGACGTGCAGTTTTACGTCGGCTATTCCGGTTGGCGTCCCGGCCAGTTAGAGGCAGAGATGCAAGCCGGTTGCTGGCTGGTAGCCGATGCGTCTTTGCCGCTCATTTTTGAAACGCCGCGCGAAGATTTGTGGCGCACGGTGTTGGGCATGATGGGGGAGAAATACAAAAACCTCGCGAACCTGCCACCAAGTCCGCAGTTGAACTGACGTGTAGGAACACGCCAAGAGGCGCGTTCTTTTTTACCCCTTGCGTTCTTTTTACCCCTTGCGTTTGTCATTCCGACGAAGGAGGAATCTCACGCAACGCGGGCCATTCAAACGAATGAAATTGCCTTCGGCGAGTGCTTCGCAGTTCCTCCTTCGTCGGGAGGAACCCGCGTTTTGTAATTGGTGAATTTCCAGAAAGTTTTTCTGGCACACGTTTTCTACCGGGAGAAAGACTCCAAAAGAAAATCCGCCCACAATGCCTCAAAAGAAAAAAGTAGCCGTCCTCGTCGGCAGCCTGCGCAAAGAATCCTTTAACCGCAAGATGGCAAAAGAGATGATTTCCCTCCAGCCGGAGGAATTGGATTTGCAGTTCGTGGAAATCGGCGACCTGCCCATTTTCAACGAAGATTTGGAAGCCGAGCCGCCCGCTTCATGGCTGCGTTTCCGCGAAGAAATCAAAGCTGCCGACGCGGTGCTGTTCTTCACGCCGGAATACAACCGCTCGCTCCCCGCCGCACTGAAAAATGCGCTTGACGTCGGTTCCCGGCCTTACGGGCAAAGCGTGTGGAACGAAAAGCCCGGTGGCGTTGTCAGCGTCTCTATGAGCGCGCTTGGCGGCTTTGGGGCGAATCACCACCTGCGTCAGTCTGCCGTTTACCTCAACATCCCCATGATGCAGCAGCCGGAAGCCTATATCGGCAACGCAACCAAAATATTTGATGAAGAAGGCCACATTAAAAGCGAAGACACCCGGAATTTCGCCAAGCACTTTATAGATGCTTACGCAAGATGGGTAAAGGCGCATGTGTCATAAGTCATCGGTCATAAGTCATGGGTCATAAACAGATAGCCCATTATTCATTGTTCATTACTCATTAATCATTGTCGTATGGACTCCATCAACCGCAACCAACCCGAACAAAACCACGAAAATCTTTCCGGCAGCGAAGCTGGAAAAAAGATGCAGGAACTGATTAAGAAGGCGAACACCTGCTTCTTCTGCACGGCTTCCGCCGACACTAATCCCGAAGCATCCCGGCCTATGTCGGTGCAGAAAGTGGACGAAGACGGAACGTGCTGGTTTCTAAGCGCATCCGACAGCCACAAAAACGCTGACATCGCCCGTGACCCGCGTGTGCGGCTGTATTTTCAAGGCTCGCAACACTCCGATTTTCTGGTGCTGTTTGGCGAAGCCACTATCTCCCGAGACAAAGAGAAAATTAAAGAACTCTGGGAGCCGATTATTAAAACCTGGTTCACCGAAGGCGTGGACGACCCGCGCATCACCGTCATTTCCGTAAAACCCCGCGAAGGCTATTACTGGGACACCAAGCACGGCGAAATGGTAGCCTTTGCAAAGCAACTCATCGGCGCTGCCATTGGAAAAACGCTGGATGATTCTATTGAGGGGACGCTGAAGGTATGAGAGTTACGAATGCTTCTTCGCCACGACTTGCGAGTCGTGGCAATTGTTATTGAACCCCTTCAGGGTTCTTTTTTACAACGAAAGATGGACGTCCCTGAAAGGGACGAATAGCAATTGCCACGAGTGAAACTCGTGGACACGAGGCGCAACCTACCTTTAGCGCAAACTGTTTCCTTTCCGCTTTGCTGCAACATTTCCGGCTGCCGTTCTCTTTCCTACTAATGCCGGTTTACCTCTTGGCGTTGGCAACAGTTCCGAATATCCAGCCTTTGCCGGCGGTGCTTTCCTTCTTTATTCTGCACCTGCTCGTTTATCCATCCAGCAACGCCTACAACAGCCTTCAAGACCGCGACACTGGCCCGATTGGCGGCATTGAAAAGCCCGGCGAAGTGCCGAGTGAAGTCGGCGCGATTACGCTTGGAATAGATGCGCTTTCCGTTGGACTTTCCTTCTTGATTAGTCCGCTTTTTGCTGGTTGTGTTGCGCTCTACATTATTCTTTCCCGGCTTTACAGCTATCGCGGTGTGCGACTCAAAAAACATCCAATTATCGGATACCTGACGGTAACGATTTCGCAGGGCGCGCTGGTTTATTTTGCGGTTTACACAGCGGTTTCCGGCCTTTTCCGCGCGCCGATTTTAGGTCTTGCTGCTTCCACGCTTTTGCTCGGTGCGTTTTATCCCGTAACACAGATTTATCAGCACAATCAAGACCAGCAGGACGGCGTAAAAACCCTTTCTGCGATGCTTGGTGTGCGTGGCACTTTTGTGTATTGCGCGGCGCTGTATGCCTTGGCTTTTGCGCTTCTGGGCTACTGGTTTTTTACAGAGGAACGGCTTTTGCAGTTTGGTCTTTTACTGCTCTTGTTTTCGCCCGTGCTGTTCTGGTTTTTGCAGTGGGCGACGCAGTGTTTTAAAAACCCCGTCTTCGCCGATTACCGCCACACCATGCGGATGAGTTGGCGCGCGGCCATTTGTACCAACCTCGCTTTTTCCCTGCTTCTTTTTCTTCCCCGTTCTCTTGGCTAAGATTATTTCCATTGGCACCGCGCTTCCCGTCCACGGCATTCCGCAGGAAGACATTCTGCTGTTTATGCAGAACGCTTATGGCATTGCCGGAACGCCCGAAGCCCGAAAATTGCGGTTTCTCTACCACCAAAGTGGCATTGAAAAACGCCACAGCGTATTGCCCGATTTCCTACCCGGAAACAACGGCGATTTCTTTGGGGAAAGCGGCTGTCCGTCTTTGGAAATGCGCATGGAACGCTACCTGGCGGAAGCACCTGCGCTTACGGTAAAAGCCGCGCAGGATTGTCTTTCTAATTCAGGAATCACGGCAGGGGAAGTCACGCATTTCATCACCGTAAGCTGCACTGGCCTCAGCGCGCCGGGACTGGAATTGATGGCGATGGAAAAGCTCGGCATTCCGCACAACGTCCACCGCACTGCCGTGAACTTTATGGGCTGCTATGCCGCGATTCATGCGCTGAAAATGGCTGCCGCTTTTGCCGATGCCGACCCGGATGCCAAAGTGCTTTTGGTGTGTACAGAGCTTTGCACGTTGCATTTTCAGAACGCTTACGAAGAAGAAAGTGCCGTGTCTGCTGCGCTTTTTGGGGACGGTTCCTCAGCGGCGCTGATTACCGGAAACTGCTACGAAGCAGAGGGCTTTTTACTCCAAAGTTTTTACTCCGAAGTTCTTTATCAGGGCCGCGAGGAAATGGCGTGGAATCTGTCCTCCAAAGGCTTTTTGATGCGCCTTTCCGGCTACGTCCCTGACTTGTTGGGCGCAGATATTTTGCCGCTCTTGGAGCGCGCATTGGAACGGGCTTACACGGAAAGAGAAGACGTTGGCACATGGTGCATCCACCCGGGCGGCAAGCGCATTCTGGCGGCGCTGGAAAAAGGACTTTCGCTTTCGCGGGAAGACTTGGCTGCGCCCTACGAAGTGCTGTGCGAAGTGGGCAATCTATCTTCCGCTACCATTCTTTTTGTGCTTCAAAAACAATGGGAAAAGGCACTGGCGGAGCGAGATAAAAAAGTGTTTGGGGTCGCCTTCGGGCCGGGTCTGACGATGGAAAGTTTTATCCTTAAACCGGCATGAGTTTCCGCGTCCGTTCTGCCCAAAAAGAACTCCTTGACGGCGACGATATTCCCTTTGCCGACCTGGCGCAAAACCTGCGCGAGTTAGACACGATAAACACGCTTTTGGGTGGACACCGGATTACCTGCAAAGGCGTGGAAGCGTTTCTGAAGAAGGATTTCTCTCTGCCGCTCCACATTGCCGAAATCGGCTGCGGCGGCGGCGATAACCTGCGGGCCATCTCTCATTTCCTCCAAAAGAAAAGCGTTCCACACCGACTTACGGGCATTGATTTAAAACCGGAGTGTGTGGAATATGCGCGGGAAAAAAGCGGTCTTTCTCCGCAAATAGCGACGTGGATTTGCAGCAATTACGAAGCTGTGATTTTTTCGGAAGAAGAGAAGCCGCACATTCTGTTTTCCTCGCTTTTCTGCCACCATTTTTCGGAGGAAGAGTTGGCGCCGCAAATGCGCTGGCTGGAGCAAAATAGCCGCCTCGGGTTTTTCATCAACGATTTGCAACGCCATCTGCTGGCCTATCACTCCATCAAACTCCTGACGCGATTTTTCTCCAAAAGCTATCTGGTGAAGAACGATGCGCCGCTGTCTGTTTTGCGCGGTTTCCGGCGGGCGGAGTGGGAAGCTATTTTTCGCAGCGCCGGGTTGCCGCAGCCCTATATTCATTGGCAATGGGCGTTCCGGTTCTTAATCATTTCCGGCGCCGCATGAACACCTTTGATGTCTTGATTATCGGCGGCGGCATTGCCGGACTGACGGCGGCAACATTGTTTGCGCGCGCGGGCTTTTCGGTGGCTGTTTTGGAGAAAGACGATTACCCACGCCACAAAGTCTGCGGGGAATATATCAGCCGCGAAAGTCTCTCTTTTTTAGGAAATCTCGGTATCCAAAGCCTGTCCGCATTACCGCAGATTGATCGCTTTCTGCTCACCACAACGGGCGGCGTACAACTGCGCGCAAAGCTGCCGCTGGGCGGTTTTGGCTGGAGCCGCTTTGCCTTTGACGCGGCGCTGGCGGAAGGCGCAAAAAACGCAGGCGCACAGCTTTTTACCCGCACCAAAGTGGAAAGCGTAACGGCCACGGAAAACGGCTTTGAAGTGCGGACAACCGTCGGTGATTTTCACGGCAAACTGGCGCTCGGAAGCTGGGGCAAAAAAAGCAATCTGGATGTGCAGATGCAGCGTTCCTTCCTGCGTCGCGAAGACGCGGTTCTGGACGGCTGGGTGGGCATCAAACACCACATTCACTACGACGGACACGCGGCGGATACCGTTGCGCTCCATCAGTTTCCGGGCGGCTATTGCGGGATTTCTTACGTGGAAGAAGGGCGTTTGTGTCTTTGTTATTTGGTGAAAGGAAGTGCGCTGCGAGACGCCGGAAACAGCATTCCAAAATTGGAAGAAACGGTGCTTTCCAAAAATCCAACGCTACGCAAAATCTGGGCGGAAGCCGAATTTCTTTTCCCCAAACCGCTGGCCATTTCCGGGATTTCCTTTCAGAAAAGAACGGCCATTGAGGACGGCGTTCTCTGCCTCGGCGACGCCGCCGGGATGATTCCACCTCTCAGTGGCAACGGGATGTCTATGGCGCTCCACAGCGCGAAAATCGCTTTTGAGGCCGCGCTGCCTTTTCTGGAAGGGAAGGGTAGCCGTGCAACTTTAGAAGCGTCTTTTACCCACGACTGGAACAGTCATTTTCGCCGCCGGTTGTGGATGGGAAGATTGCTACAAGGGCGCTTCGGAAGTGAGGCGCTTTTACGCCCGGCGATTGCGCTGCTCAATGCCGTTCCGCTGTTGAAAACGGCGGTGATTCGAAGTACGCACGGGGAAGTGTTTTAGAAAGCCACCAGTTCGTAGTGAGTGCTTCGCCCGCCGCTTTGTTCTTGCCGCAGAATGCCTTTCTCTACCAAATCGCTGAGGTCGCGCAAAGCTGTATCGGAGGAGGTTTTCATGAGCTTTGCCCATTTGGAGGATTGCAATTTTCCTTCAAAACCGTCCAGAAGTCTGTTCAGCATCCGGCGCTGCCTGTCGTTCAAAATGGTGTGTTCGTGAAGGTTCCAGAATGCGGTTTTGCGCAGTGCTTTTTGAAGCGAATTCTCTGTTTCCAACAGCGCGTTTTGAAGGCAGTGGAGAAACCAATTCATCCACTCTGTAATGTCGCCATCGCTGTGTTGCGTTTTTTGCAGCACCTCGTAGTAGCGTTTTCTTTCCGCCATTATCCCGCCCGAAAGGCTGTAAAATCTTTCGGCGCTCTCGTCGGCGCGGGCGAGCAGCAGGTCAGAAAGCGCACGGGCCATCCTGCCGTTGCCATCGTCGAAGGGGTGAATGATGATGAACCAGAAATGCGCAACCGCGGCTTTCAGCACCGGGTCTAAGGATTCGTCCGTATTGAACCAGTGGAGAAACGCGTCCATTTCTCCTTTCACTGTCTCTGCTGCGGGCGCTTCGTAATGGATCTTCTGCCGGTCAGGACTACCCGAAACAATCTGCATTTCTCCTGTGCGGTAGCGACCCGTTTCAATCTTGGTGAGGCCACTGCGTCCGGTAGGGAAAAGCGCGGCGTGCCAGCCAAAAAGGCGCTCTTCGGTAAGGGGTTGCCTGTAGTTCTGCGTCGCGTCTAAAGTCATTTCCACGACGCCTTCCACGCTTCTGTCTGTAATTTTTAATCCACCAATATCCATTCCCAGTCGCTTGGCAACAGAGGAGTGCACCTGTGCGTAAGGAAGCATTTCACCTTCTATTTCTGAGGATTTTAGCACGTCTTGCGTAAGCGTTGCAAGCGTGGCTTCCTCTTTTTGGGAAAAACCAATCGTGCGCATCTGCCCGGAGATTTTCCCTTGTAAATGCCGGACGGCCCCAAAAACCGCGCTGATGCGGCTGTCCTGCCAGGTAAACTGCGGCCAGTTTGGGCTTTGATAAATATACTTTGCCACGGAAAGAAGTCTTTGCGGCGAATGTAGCGCCTATTCGCCGCAAATCTGCGGCGAATAGGGAGGTTATTCATCGCATCTCCCTCCTCTAGTTCAACAACCAGCCCCGCATCCTCAAATACAACGCACATTTGCGGCAAAATCCCGTTTCTTCATCTATCGGATTTCCACCTTCTGCATCCCGCATAAAACAGGTTTTTACGGCGCAATGGGGCAAGCCTTCTGTATGGCCCAATTCATGAAGCACTACTTTGTAAAACTGCTTTTCTTTATTGCCCCGTAACTGGAAAGTAGAAACGACACAAGCATCTCCTGGACGGTAGCCCAGACCCATAATCCCAAAATCGGGCAGACTGCCTTTTGTGGCACTGATGTCTTTTTGTGTAAGACCCACGAGGGTGCTGTCGTCGCCAATGGCATCCCGTAGAAAACGGATGATGCTGTCTGCCCGGTAGCGTTGACGAGGTTTGTAAAAAGAGCCGTTTGGAAAAGGAATGTTGCGCCGCAATTGAACCTGTGGGAGAACCGCGCGAACCTTGTTGGCGACAGACGCGGAAAGCGCCACCGGAAAATCGCCAAACGGCTGTAAAACGACGATTGTGGATTTGGAAGCACAGCCGGAAAGAATCAAAAAGGAAAGACCCAAGAGATACACCATAGCGTGTGTGAATTTTGTTATAGGATGCTGCCGGGCCGTGAAAATCATTTTAAAAACAAAATAATTCACCGTAAATCTACCGTTTTGAGTTTTCCAATACACGAAAGTCAATAGCATTTGCAATTACCTGCCCGCGTTTGTCAACTTGATATATGGATTTTTCTCTGCTTGCTAAACTGTCACTATTGCCGTCTTGCCGAATCAGAAGTCTGTTGCTTTCAATAATATTTTCAATAGAATTCTTGTCAAGTGTAATTATGCTGTCTGCCATCGTGTAAGTACCACGATAATAATCAGCACCCAAACACCAACTCGTCAATTTGTAAGTGCCGTCTTCTCTAAAATCAATGGAAGCACCATTGAAGTCAACAACCTTAGTTACACAATAGAGTTTGCTAGGTGAACTGTCACGTTGATTCAATAGGAAGATAGTTACTAATAAAATAATCCCAATAAAAATACCTATGAAGGTAGGCGTAAATGCAGTCCAATTTCTGCTTTTAGCGTACTCTATTTTGTCTTTAAAAAATACCCATATAAGAACACAAAGCGTAAAGATTAAAAGCCCAAAATTGATTGATAAATCAAAAACGAATTCATGATCAACGCAATGTATTATGCGATAGGAAATAAATAAGCCAACAGCCAATACCAATATGGGTCTAAATAACTGTCTCAAATGCTACGAATTTCAGTTACACTTCTCTAACATCAACTACTTCTCTTCTTCGCCCAAAACTTCCCCAACCCCCGCCACTGGCAACCGCACCTGCACCATTTTAATCCGCATTCCTTCCAGCTCTGTCACCGTAAACTCATAGCCTTTCCACGCTATTTTCTCACCCACTTTCGGAAAGCGCCCACTGATTTCCAGCACCAAGCCGCCAATGGAATCGCTGCCGCCGCGTATGCGGTCAAACGTGTCTGCTCCAATGCCGCTGATGCGACAGGCATCGTTGATAAGCATCCGTCCTTCAAACAAATACGTCTGCGCATCTATCCGCCGGAAAGAAAGGTCTTCCTTGTCAAACTCGTCGCGGATGTCGCCGATGATTTCCTCCAGAACGTCCTGAAGCGTCACGATGCCCGCCGTGCCGCCAAACTCGTCGGCTACTACGGCAAGGTGGATGCGTTGCATCTGAAATTCTTTCAGTAAGTCCTCAATGTGTTTTTCGCCATGCACAAAATACGCAGGGCGAATAAGGCTGCGCCAGTCAAAATCCTCTTCGCCCGCATGGGCCAGAAAATCCTTGCTGTTCACCACGCCCACAATCGTGTCCAGCGTACCGCGATAGACCGGCAACCGCGAGTGAGAATTGTGGGCCGCAAAGTCCTGCACCTCCTCAAAAGTCATGGTTTCCGGTACGGCTTTCACGCTCAGGCGGGTGCGCATCACCTGGCGCACGGTTACCTGCCCGAAGCGCAAAATCCCTTTAAAGATGTTCAACTCCGGGCGTGTGGCACTGTGGCCGAGCGATTTGGTAATGGCTTCTTCCAGCTCTCCTTCCGTCATGTTGGCCGTCGGGCGCGGTGCAAGTTGCTCTTCAATATAGGCGTTGGAAGAAATCAGCGTGCCGGCAATCGGCTTGAAAAGGGAATCAAAAACAGAGATGACGGGCGCGGAGAAAAGCACCATTCGCGTGTTGTACTGCGCGGCATACACCTTCGGCAGCATGTCGCCGAAAATCACGAGCAGAAGCAAAACCGCCACCGCCTGAATGCTAAAAGCCAGCCAGCCCGTGTCCGGCAATCCGTTCATCTCCAAAAGCTGCCGCACCAAAAGACTGCTCGTAACAATGATGGCGATGTTGATAAACGTGTTGGAAATCAGCAACGTCGCCATGAGCCGCTTTGGCTGATCCAGGAGCGCCACGGCCTGCCGCGCGCTGTATTGGTCGCGCGTTTTCAGGAGGTTGTAGTCGGAGGCTTTAAGGGAGAAAAAAGCTGTTTCCGCACCGGCAGTGATGCCGGAAAGCAGAAGCAAAATCAGGACGATAACGGTCAGCAGCGTAATGTCTGAAACCAATCCTGCCGCGCCCTGAAACAGGACGAATAGGGGCAGTGGAAAGCCGAAGGGCAGAGGCATTTTTCTGGGGTGAAAAAGTGTTTTTCTTCCGGGGAAGAAGAGGATTTTTTGTACGAAAAAGAAGCATCCACTTTGGAGCGTGCGGCGCAAAGATAAATTTCCTTAGAAAGGCAGCACCTCGTCGTCTTCAGCAGCGTTTTCGTTATTACCGTTGAAGCCCTTTGGCGGCATAGAGAAAGTGTTTTCGCCAGTCTTGGCAGCAGGGTTTTCTGTGCCGTTGCCGGTGTAGTCGCCTTCTTTCTTTTTGTCCAGCATCACCATATTGTCGGCTACAATTTCGGTAGCGTAGCGCTTTATCTTTTGCGCGTCTTCCCAGTTGCGGTTTTTCAGTTTGCCTTCAATAAACACGAGCGAGCCTTTGTGGAGATAGCGTTGCGCCAACTCAGCCAGCCCGCGCCAAAGGACAACCGTGTGCCACTCCGTCTGCGAAACGGTATTCCCTTCTTTGTCTTTATAGCTTTCGGTGGTTGCCAGCGGAAATTTGGCTACAGAAATATTGCCTTCCAACACCTGCACATCCGGGTCGCGGCCCAGATTGCCAATAAGTACCACGCGGTTTACGCCTCTCATAAGGGATTCAATTCGTCTTTTAAGGTCAAAAATTCTGCTGTCGGAAACGGGTTTTAAAAGTAGGTCTTTTTTTCAAAAAACAGGGCGATTGGTTTGGGCAGCGGCAGGTTTTTGAGCTGATCCGCCGATACCCAAACACCGTTAGGCAAAAGCGCCTTTGGCTTCTCTAAAAGCATCGCCCGGAAAAAGCGGATGTCCAGCGCCTGATGCGTCAGTTTGCGTTGGAGATGGCCTTCGTAGTGCAGGTTTTCATGGGAAATTTCCAACGGCAAAACAGCATTTTGAGAAAGAATTTCTTTCCGCTCCAAACCCATTTCCGCCTCTACCAAAAACGGCTGATACAGCCCACGCCAGATGCCGGTTTCGTTCCGCGAAAGCCAGATTTCACCGTTCACTTCCAGTAATAGATAATGCAGGAAACGCTGACGCAGCGGCGCTTTTTCGGTACGGGAAGGAAGCTCCGCAATCGCGTTGTTTTGGAAAGCAAAGCACTCCTTTTGAAGCGGACATTCCTCACAACGCGGATTCGCGGGCGTACAAACCGTTGCGCCCAAATCCATAATTGCCTGATTCCACGCGGCAGGATTTCCCCGGTCTAAGAGCGCGGCCGCTTTCTCCGTAAAAACCGCCCTTCCTTCCGGTGTTTGGGGCGGCGTATAAATCCCAAAGTAGCGCGCCAGTACCCGAAAAACATTGCCGTCCACCACGGCGTGTGGCTGCCCGAAAGCAAAGGATGCAATGGCCGCAGCGGTGTAAGGGCCGATTCCTTTCAGCGCCAGCAATCCTTCGTAGGTCTGGGGGAAATGGCCGCTATATTCGGCACTCACCGTCTGCGCCGTTGCCCGCAAATTGCGGCAGCGGTTGTAGTAACCCAATCCCTGCCAGAGCTTAAAAACCTCGTCTTCCGGCGCACGCGCCAAGTCTTGAACGGTGGGGTAGGCAGCGGTGAAACGCTCGTAATAAGGCCGTCCCTGTTCCGCGCGGGTTTGCTGGAGAATGATTTCCGAGAGCCAGATTTTGTACGGGTCGGTGATGCCTTTCCAGGGCAGCTCGCGGTGGTTGTGGTGGGCGTGCCAGTGGAGCAGGGAAGGGGTGAAAGACATGAATGCTTCGCGTTGGAATGGCTAAAGCCGTTGGAGGGTTGGATGCCTACGGCGTTGGATGACGTTGGATAATGTTTGGCTAACTAAAGATGCGGGTCATTGCGAGGAGGGACGACGAAACAACCTGCACAATAACACCTAAATGTTATGCAGGTTGCTTCGCTGCGCTCGCAATGACCTGCATTTTATAAGCAGCTACTGGCATACAGCCTATCACACATGAAACATGAAACATGGCACATGAAACATGCCTCGCTCCGCCTAATTTCGCGCCTGCAAATCTGCCCTCCCGATGATTGAAATCAAGGTGCCTTCCGTAGGCGAATCTATCTCCGAAGTAACGCTGGTGAAATGGCTTAAAAAAGACGGCGATTACGTGCAGCGCGACGAAGTGCTGTGCGAGTTGGAATCGGAAAAGGCCACCTTTGAACTCAACGCCGAACAGGCCGGCATTTTCCACCCGGTAGCCCAGGACGGCGCAACCCTCGCCATTGGCGAAGTGGCCTGCCGCATTGACGAAACCGCCACCACAGGCGCAGCAGATACCGGCGGAAAAACCGACAGCGCGACGATTGAAAAGCCCGCACAGACCGAAGCAACAGCACCTGCGGAAAAGCCCGCGCAACAAGGCGTTTCCGAAGCCAAGCAAAGCACGTCTTCCATAGAAGCACCGGAAAAACTGGCTTCCAACATGCCCGCCGAAAAAGCGGCTCCTGCACCGGCAGCAGACGTGAAAGCCACGCCCGTTGCCGAGGCGATTATGAAGGACAAAAAAGTGTCTCCCACCGAAGTGAAAGGCACGGGGCCGAACGGACGCATTTTTAAGGCTGACGTGTTGAGCGCGATTGCCCGTCCGACGAACACGCAGAACGCACCGCAGGAAGCGGGTGGAACGCCGGGCCGCACCGACCGTCCGGAAAAAATGAGTAACCTGCGCAAAACGGTTTCGCGCCGCCTCGTGGAAGCCAAAAACACCACAGCGATGCTCACCACGTTCAACGAGGTGGACATGACGCGCATCATGGAGCTGCGCAACGCTAACAAAGACGCTTTTAAAGAAAAACACGGCATCGGGCTGGGCTTCATGAGCTTCTTCACCCGCGCCTGCTGCATTGCCCTGATGGAGTGGCCGGCGGTGAACGCCTATATTGACGGCGACAACATTATTTATCACGAATACTGCGACATTTCGATTGCCGTTTCCGCGCCGAAAGGCCTTGTGGTTCCGGTCATCCGCAACGCCGAAAGCCTGGACATGCCAGGCATTGAAAAAGCCGTGGCTGCTCTTGCCGGAAAAGCCCGCGACAACAAGCTGACGATTGAGGAAATGACCGGCGGCACGTTCACCATCACCAACGGCGGCGTATTTGGAAGCCTGATGAGCACCCCGATTATCAACATTCCGCAGAGCGCGATTTTGGGAATGCACAAGATTCAGGAGCGCCCGATGGTTATTAACGGCGAAATCAAAATCCGCCCGATGATGTACCTCGCTCTCAGCTACGACCACCGCATTATTGATGGCCGCGAAAGCGTTTCCTTCCTCGTGCGCGTAAAAGAATTGCTGGAAAATCCCGAAAGGCTGTTGGTAGGTGCCGACCCGCTGAAGGCGCTGTTTGGGCTGTAAAAGTTGGATGATGTTGGATGGCGTTTGATGACGTTGGATGCTCGCCCTATCTTTTGTCATCCTGAAAGGATCTAAGTGGCTTGCGTCTGGCAAGTTCCCGTTCCGGGATGACAAAAGATTTCCGACAAAACACTTTTCACTCCATTTATGACATCCCTTCCGGGCTTCCTGGAACCTAAAACGTAACACATGAAACACACCACTAAGTATTTGATGGACATCGCTTCCATTGTTCGCCGCGACATCGTGCGGATGGTGCATGGCGTGCAAAGCGGCCATCCGGGCGGCTCGCTGGGCTGCACCGATTTTCTGGTGGCCCTGTACTTCGGCGTAATGAAACACGACTCCGGAACGTTTACTATGGAAGGGCACGGCGAAGACCTTTTCTTCCTTTCCAACGGCCATATCTCGCCGGTGATGTACAGCGTGCTGGCGCGCAGCGGCTATTTTCCGGTATCGGAACTGGCGACTTTCCGTAAGCTGAACTCCCGCCTGCAAGGACACCCGACCACCCATGAAGGACTGCCGGGCATCCGCATTGCGAGCGGCTCTTTAGGACAAGGGATGAGCGTGGCTTGCGGCGCGGCGCTGGGCAAAAAGATGCGCGGCGATGACCGCTTTGTGTTTTCCCTCCACGGCGACGGCGAGTTGCAGGAAGGCCAGAACTGGGAAGCGATTCTGTTTGCTGCTCACCACAAATTAGACAACCTGATTGCCACCATTGACGTAAACGGCCAACAGATTGACGGCCCGACGGCGAAAGTGATGGGACTAGAAAATCTGAATGCCAAATTTGCGGCTTTCGGCTGGACGGTGTTGGAGATGAACGGCAACGCGATGGAAGAAGTGCTTTCTACGCTGGAAGAAGCCAAAGCCCTTTCCGGCAAAGGCAAACCGGTGGTGATTTTGATGTGCACCGCGATGGGAAAAGGCGTGAGCTTTATGGAAGGAACCCACGAGTGGCACGGCATCGCGCCGAATGACGAGCAATTGGAAAAAGCGTTGGCGGAGTTGGCGATGCCGAAGACGGAAGTGGATTATTGAGGAGTTTTTTAGAAAAACTTTCGGTGGATAGGATTCTGCCATTATTTTTGCAAAATATCCTCATACTCATGAAAAAACACCTTTTTCTCGCCGCTGCTTTTGCAGCCCTCACCTTCGCTTCTTGTAAGAAGGAAGATAATTCTTCCTCACAAACAAACAGCCAGAAGATCGTAGGTACTTGGACAGCTTCTTTTGGTGCTGTTGACGCCAACGGTAATAAAACACTGGACGAAAGCGAGAAAACTACCCTTACGAGTGCCAATGGTGGTGGTACGCTTACCTTTAACTCAAATGGCTCTGGCACTGCTAGTACCATCGACACAACCCTCCCTTTTACTTGGAAGATTAACAACAATACAGACCTTGTTGTTACCTCATTCAGTGGTGTAAATACCACTTACATCCAGACGCTTACCTCTAATCAACTCGTTTACCAAAGTCGAGGTAGCGTCTACGCTTGGTATGGTTTCACAAAATAGATTCCTCCATCACTGCATTATAATTGCCTGCTGTACAAAGCAGGCAATTTTTATTTTCTACGGTTTCACCTTCACAATCTTCCCGTCCTTATCCATAATCACCATAAGCTCTCCTTTGCGGCGCTTTTCTTCCACCATGCGGCGGGAGGCTTCTTTCAAGCCTTCAAGGATGCGTTCAAAACGTTTATCTGCGTCCGTCTGCTTTCCGGGTGTAATGTTCATAAAGAAGTTTGTTCTGTAAAATTAGGCCCTCGTCTGTTTTCTGGCAAACCTTTATTGGCGCGGGTTCACTGTTGTCATAAAGCGACAAGTCATCTACCACATCCCAATAGTAATTGAACAGATTTTGCAGACCTCTCTGATACCGTCTTTCAATCACATCTACGGGAATGTTGTGGCCGCCCTCACCCACACGTTACCGCACTCTGTCCATAGCCATCTCCGCACTTGGAAGCGCAAAAAACAAGAGACTGCAATGATAGTCTTTCGCCTGCGCTTTCTGAATAAAACTTTTGTAGGAGCGCGTAGATAGCGTGGTTTCAAGCGCAAATGAGGTGCCGCTTTGCAAGAGAAAATTTATCCGTTGCAGCATGATTCTTCCAGCTTCCAAAGCAACACTTTCCGGGTTAAAGGGCGAAAGTCCCCGCGCAATTTCATCTGCATTTACAAACTCGCGGATGCCCAGGAACTCCGGCAACAACACAAAAGAAGCCGTCGTTTTTCCCGCACCATTCGGCCCGGTAATAAGGTAAAGGGATTTGGATGTGGTCATCTGTTCTCTGCAAATTTCTACCAAAAAAAGAACGCCCCGCAAATGTGCGGGGTGTTGCTACTGCTTTTTACCGATAATGTTTTGTCATTGCGGCCTTGAGCCGCAATCTCGGAAAAATACCTACTTGTGAGACCCCGCCCTTCGGCGGGGTGACAAAACAATAAAAGTGTTAGGCTACACAAGGGGGACGCAAGCCGCGCAGATTCCCTTCGGGAATGACAAAAAAGTAGGACCGAATTCGCCAAAAAGCAGAACGCGCCTCTTGGCGCGTTCTTATAAAATCCTCTTGATACTTGTGTCCTGCTACTTGATACTGCGCAGCCCTACGCCTTCAAAATATCCCGGCTAATGACCAGCTTCTGAATTTCCGTGGTGCCTTCGCCGATGGTGCAAAGCTTGGAGTCGCGGTAGAATTTCTCTGCCGGGAAATCTTTGGTGTAGCCGTAGCCGCCGAAGATTTGCACCGCTTCGGTGCTGACCTGCACGCAGATTTCGGAGGCATACATCTTCGCCATCGCGCTTTCCTTCGTCATTTTCTCGCCGCGATTTTTGAGGTCAGCAGCTTGGTAAATCAGCATCTCGGCCACCTCAATTTTCGTTTTCATTTCCGCCAGCTTAAAGGCAATGGCTTGGAAATTGGAAATCGGTTGGTCGAACTGCTGCCGCTCTTTAGAGTATTTCAGGGCCGCTTCATACGCGCCTTTGGCAATGCCGAGCGAAAGGGCCGCAATGGAAATTCGCCCGCCGTCCAGCACTTTCATCGCTTGCCGGAAACCGTCGCCCACTTCGCCGAGGCGGTTAGCATCAGGAATGCGGCAGTTGTCAAACACCAGTTCCGCCGTTTCCGACGCGCGCATTCCAAGTTTGTTTTCCTTTTTACCGCCCGCAAAACCTGGCGTACCGCGCTCCACCACAAAAGCCGTTACGTTGCCTGATTTACGCGGCTCGCCGGTGCGGGCCAACACCACTGCCACGTGGCCGGTGATGCCGTGGGTAATCCAGTTTTTAGTGCCGTTCAGCACCCATTCGTCGCCGTCTTTGGTGGCTATGCAACTCATGTTTCCTGCATCGCTTCCGGTGTTGGCTTCCGTCAATCCCCAAGCGCCAATCCACTCGCCACTTGCCAGCTTCGGCAGCCAACGTTGCTTTTGTTCTTCGTTGCCAAAATACAGGATGTGGCCCGTGCAAAGCGAGTTGTGCGCCGCCACCGAAAGGCCCACCGAAGAGCAGACTTTCGCTACTTCCTCAATCACGGATATGTACTCAAAATAGCCGAGGCCCGCGCCGCCATATTCTTCGGGAACCAGCACACCGAGGATGCCGAGTTTGCCCATTTCCTGCATGGTTTCCAGCGGAAATATCTGGGCTTCATCCCACTCCATCATGTATGGGCGGATGTTTTTGTTGGCAAATTCGCGCACCATAGTGGCGATGTGTTCCTGCGTTTCGGTACGGTTGAAATCCATGCAGCGTAGTTAAATGCGGTAATGTGAGGAATGTGGTTAATTCGGTAATGACTTATGACCTACGGCTTATGACCTATAGCTCAAAATAAGGCGCAATTTTACGAAACAACTCGCCGTTCATCAAAGGAACTTGCCGAAGTTGTTCAACATTTCCGTAGCCGCCGAGGGCTTCTCTGAAATCAAGAATGTTTTTGGCTATTTTTTCGCCGATATAGGGATGCCTTTTCAGTTGTTCAAACGTGCAGCGGTTCAGGGAAAGCTTTCGGATTTTGGTCGGGTCAATGCGCAGTTTTTGTCGGAGATTTTGCGCCGTAGAGTCGGGTAGGCGTAGCCCTTCCAACACTTGTTCAATGTTGAGGTAGCCACCGAGCGCGTCGCGCTTCTCAATGATGCGCCGTGCGGTGTAAGCACCTACGCCGGAAATGGCGCGGTCAAGAAGAAAAGTGTCTGCTTTGTCAATGTCCACGAAAGCGGGCGGAACGTATTTCTCAAAGCGGCTCTCAAAAGGCTTGCGTTCCGGGCGCGTTGCCGAGATGCGGATAAAGGGGCGGATGCGATTAAAATCTTCGGGCTTTAGGGAGCGGATTTCGCTTACTTCTTCGGGCGTGTAAAAAACCTTCCCGTACTTGTCGCGCCAGTTGAGCCAGCTTCTTGCCACATAGCCGGGGATGCCGAGCCGCCGGATGCCCATGGAGTCAATTGTATTCGGGTCAAAAGGCGCAAGCACCATTTCCACCGCCGGTTCGGGCTTGCGCCAGTACGGCTGTCCTTCTTCAAACGTCGCGTTTTCTTCTTTCCATGCTTCGTATTGGGCGTTCAGTTTTGCCAGCTGGGCTTTGTCTGTTTCGGGTGGATGAACGAAGTAAGGCAGCACAATTTTCACCGCTAACAGAATCACCAACACACTCCCCAACAACAGCACGCCGTAACGCTCTGCACGGTTGAAGCGGAAAAAGCTTTTCCAGTCGGGAGACATGTTTTTTTGAGACGAAAGTAGAAAGACAAAAGAGAAATTTCAAACCGTAGGGACACGCCGCGCGTGTCCGCAGAAAATGCATGTTGGGCGGACACGCGCGGCGTGTCCCTACGCATTTACGTGTCCAACGCGCTTTCCGCATTCTTCCGGTCTCTCCCAAGTTGCGCTTTCAAATCCTCCAAAGACGCAAACTTCACTTCTTCACGCAAACGTGACACGAAGGATAACCGTAGTTTCTGCCCGTATAAATCGCCGCTGAAACTGCCCAGCAGATGCGCCTCAATCGTGCGCGCACCGGCATTTTCCACTGTAGGCCGGCGACCAATATTCACCATCGCTTTTTCGCGCACGCCACTTTCTGTTTCTACCCAACAAGCATACACGCCTTCTGCCGGAATCAGTTGTGCCGATTCTGTGGGAGCAAGATTTGCGGTAGGGAAGCCAATCGTCCGGCCCAGCTTTTTCCCTTCCACCACAACGCCCGAAAGGCTGTAATTCCGGCCCAGCATTTGCGCCGCTTCTGCCACTTTTCCGGCCAGCAGCGCATTGCGGATTTTGGTGCTGCTGATAGCCGCTTCGTCAATTGTCGTAGCCGGGATTTCCGAGACTTCATAGCCGAAATCCGGCGCATAGCGGGCCAGCGTTTCAAAGCTTCCCAAACGCCCTTTCCCGAATCGGTGGTCGTAGCCGGTAACAATAACTTTCGGCGAGAAATGCTCCACCAGAAAACCAGCGATGTAGTCTTCCGGCGACAGCGCGGCAAAGGCAGGCGTGAAAGGAACGACCACCACTTCATCAATCCCAAAAGACTTCAACAAAGCCACGCGCTCTTCAATCGGTGTGAGCAGTTGGAGCACATTTCCTTCCACTACCGAGCGCGGGTGGGGATGAAAGGTGATGATGACTCCCGGACAAGATTTTTCCCGCGCCTGCGCGACTACCTGCTCCAAAATGGCGAGATGCCCTTTGTGTACACCGTCAAACGTGCCGACGGTGAGGACGGAGCCGGTGGCGGAAAAGTCTTGTGTCTGGGGGAAATCCTGCGGCATAAAACCAGTCAGACTTTAGTTTTCATTTTCCGCAGAAACCTTTCCCCCCAATGCCTCATACAGCCGCAGGCAATCCTTAAACGTGTTGTACATCGGCACGGGCGCCACGCGAATCACATTCGGTTCGCGCCAATCGGCGATAATGCCGGCGGCAGTGATGCGGTCAAAAGTTTCTTTGCCGGAATCGTCGTAGAGGAGGGAAAGTTGGCAGCCTCTTTGCGCCGGGTCGGAAGGCGTAATGATTTGGAATTTCCGGTCTGGAAGGCTCAAAAGCATTTCTTCCAAAAACGCTGTCATCTTCTTGCTTTTCTCTGTCAAAGTCGTCATCCCGGCTTTGTCAAAAAGGTCAAGGGAAGCGCGGTGGGCCACCATGTTGAAGACCGGCGCATTACTCATTTGCCAGCCCTGCGCGCCACCTTCAGGAATGTATCCTTTGCGCATCTTGAAACGCTCTGCCTCGGCATGTCCCCACCAGCCTGCAAGCCTGCTTTTTTCGGAGTTGCTGCTGTGCCGCTCGTGGATATACGCACCGCCCACGCCGCCGGGGCCGCTGTTGAGGTATTTGTAGGAACACCAGCAGGCAAAATCCACATTCCAGTCGTGGAGTTGAAGCTGTACATTCCCCACCGCATGAGCAAGGTCAAAGCCCGCAAAAGCGCCGACTTTATGCGCCGCCTCTGTAATTTCCTTCAGGTCGAACAACTGGCCGGTATAATAATTCACGCCACCAAACACAACGCCTGCAAGCGTGCTTCCGGCTTCTTCAATCGCCGCCAGAATATCCTCGTGGTGGAGCGTGTGTTCGCCCTCGCGCGGTGCTACTTCTATAATGGCGTCTTCTGGATTCAAACCATAATGCTGCACCTGCGTCTCCAACGCGTACTGGTCGGACGGGAAAGCGCCTGCTTCCATAATCAGCTTAAAGCGCTCCTTCGTGGGCCGGTAGAAAGTGAGCAGGAGCAGATGCAGATTCACGCTGAGCGTATTCATTGCCACCACCTCGGAGGGCAACGCACCTACAAGCGCGCTCAGCGGTTGGGCAAACTGCTTGTGATAGCTAAACCACGGACTTTGCGCCCGGAAATGGCCTTCCACGCCGTGTCGCGCCCAGTCGCGTAGTTCCTGTTCAAACAAATAAGCCGTGCTTTTGGGTTGCAGGCCCAGCGAGTTGCCACAGAAATAGGCCGCGTCCTGCCCGTTGTGTTGCGGCAGATAGAAGCGCTCCCGGAACGGGAAAAGCGTGTCGGCGTCGTCGGCATCATTGGCCCTTTGGCGGAAGTCTTCCGGGAGAAAGCTCATGCGGGCAAAGATAATCGGGCTGCGCCCGTTGGACGGGCTAAAGCTGTTGGAGTGTTGGATGCCTTCGGCGTTGGAATGTTGGATGGCCTTTGAAAACCTAATTGCCGCGCTCTTATAGGGAACTAACTGCCACGCCCTTTAGGGAACTAATTGCCACGCCCTTTAGGGCGTGGATAAATGGCTCACAACACAGCGAAGGGCTTCAGCCCTTTAGCGCTCTGCGGAGCAATGGGTTAAACACAAAAGGCAAGTCGTTGCGGGCGTAATCTTTAAGCGCATTTCTACAGCTCGGCTCAATTTTTGATACCTTCACGCCTAAATTCTCTCCCCTTAAAAAAATCTCTTTCCCAATGAGAAAAATCTCTCCCATCGTCCTCATCCTCCTCGGCGTGCTTCTGATTGGCGGCTGCTATTCCTGCAACATCCAGAAAAACTTGGTAGCTATGGACGAAGATGTAAAAGCCAAGTGGGCTGAAGTGCAGAACCAGTATCAGCGCCGTGCCGACCTAATTCCAAACCTCGTGGCAACGGTGAAGGGCGCAGCTAAGTTTGAAAGCGAAACCTATGTAGGCGTCGCCGCTGCCCGTGCCGGACAAGCCGGAGCTGCCCTGAAGAACGTAGCTTCCAAGCAAGTAACAGACGTGACGCAACAGGACGTAAACGAACTTCAAAAGGCCGGTGCAGAAGCCCAAACTGCTGCCCGCAACCTCATCAATATCTCGGTAGAGGCTTATCCGCAACTGCGCGCAACGGAAAATTTCCTCGGCCTGCAAAACCAGTTGGAAGGAACCGAAAACCGCGTAACGACTGCCCGCAATGCTTATAATGTTTCCGTGCAGGGCTACAACACTTCGGTACGGCAATTCCCGAACAGTATTTTCTCCAACATGCTGGGCTTTCGCGTGAAGCCGACGTTTGCCGCCGATGCTGCCGCACAGAACGCGCCGAAAGTGGAGTTCTAAACGCCGGAAAAACGCTTTTTCCCAGCCATGTCTTCTACGGAACAACCTAAATCCTCCCTTCTCCCCGCTGCGGAACAGCAACAAATTGTTGCTGCCATTGCGCGCGCTGAAGCCACGACCACCGGAGAAATCCGCGTGTATGTGGAATCATCCTGCGCATACGTGAACGCGATGGAGCGGGCAAAGGAAATCTTTGCGCAGCTGGAGATGCACAAAACTGAGAAGCGCAACGCGGCGCTCGTGTATGTAGCCTTGAAGGACAAGCAGTTTGCCCTCTTCGGCGACGAGGCGATTTATGCGCTTTCCGGCGGCGAAGATTTCTGGAAAGGTGCGGCGGCTATGATGGTTTCCCATTTTCGGGAAGAAAAGTATGGAGCAGGTGTTGCGGCAGCGGTGGATGCCATCGGGCAGGCGCTTGCGCAGCATTTTCCGGCAGACCCGGGCATTAGGGGCAATGAACTTCCCGACGATATTGTTTTTGGCGCATGAGAAAGGACGTTTCATGTTTCAAGTTCCATGTTTCATGGGCGCGCTTTTCCAGAATCGGGAAAGGCTTTTTCTTGGTATTCCTGCTTTTATTGGGGAGCCTTTCCGGCCTTTATGCACAAAGCAACAGCGCGGGGGATTTCCCCCAAAAGCCCGACCCTCTGCTGCCGGTAAACGACTATGCAAACGTCCTTTCCGCAAGCGAAAAACAGCAGCTTGCCGACAAGCTGCGGCAATATGACCGCGAGAGTTCCACTACTATTATCGTTGTTACCATTCCGTCTATCGGCGGGTATGAAATAGCGCAATACGCCACCGAACTGGGCAACCGCTGGCAGATAGGTCGGGCGGGAAAAAACAATGGTGTAGTGATTTTGGCTGCTATTCAGGAGCGCAAAATCAACATCTCCGTGGGGCGCGGACTGGAAGGCGCACTTACCGACCTGACATCCGGCCAAATCATCCGCCGGGAAATTTCGCCTGCCTTTAAGCAAGGCGATTATTACGCCGGATTCAGCCGGGGCGCGGATGCGGTGATAAAAGCCACGCGCGGCGAATACAAAAACGACGACCCGCAGGAAGGCCGCAAAAAAGGATTGCCCATCGGGGCCGTCATCTTCCTGTTCGTTATTGTCTTTTTGTTCGCCCGCTTTATGAAAGGCGGCGGAGGAAGAGGCGGTGGTGGAATCGGCGGTGGCGGTTGGATGGGGCCGCTCATACTCGGCAGTGGCGGCTTTGGCGGTGGAGGCGGAAGTAGCTGGGGCGCAGGCGGTGGAGGATTCGGTGGTGGCTCTTTCGGCGGCGGTGGCGGTGGAAGTTTTGGCGGCGGTGGGGCAAGTGGGGGATGGTAAATGTTTTCTGGCATACCCAATCACTAAGGCATTTTCCGACCTGTCTACCAATGCTCACTGGTATCTAAAAACACCTGCCCGTTTTGCGCTGCAAATGCAAACTCATATTCCTGGGAGACCGCTCCGGCCAGAAGCTTTTCGGCGATGTGCAGAAAATATTTCTCCACGTTCGGCGGCGTTGTTACCAGCACTTTCCCGCCTGCCGCGCCTGATTTGTATTTGTGCGGAACATGGGCCGGGATGGAGATAAAATCGCCTTTCCCTGCCTCCATTGTTTCTCCGTTAAGCGTGAAAATGTAATTGCCTTCCAGCACGTAGAACGTCTCCTGCCCATCCGGGTGAAGGTGCAATGCCGGGCCTGCCAGTGGCGGATGCGTCATCAGAATAGTAGAGTAGCGTCCGCCGCTTTCTTCCAGCGTGGTTTTAAAAACCATTTCTGTGTTGTGGAAAACAATTGTTTTGCCTTGGGCGGGAGTAAGTTTCATGGAGATGATTTAAGAGTCTAAAACTGTTTGGAAGACCTTTTTATTATGTGATTCTCTAAACGTCTAACAGGCCCAACAATTCTTCCACATCCGCTACAATCCCATTTCCCGTTTCTTCCAAAGGCACAAAAAGAAGCGAACAACTGGTTCCATGAAAGGACTGATACGCCCCACTAATTCCTTTTCTGCGACTACCCGCCGGATACACCAAAGCACTTCTTTCGCAGCCTTGATACAAGTTATAAACAAGCATTTGCTTTAAATCCTCATCAGCGGGTCGGTTATTAGAAACGCGTTTCCATTTGGTGTCCAAAACCAAAATCGCTTTCTCCGGGTTTTCCGCTTCGTACACCACAATGTCCGGTTTGATATTGGCCATTGTTCCGCTATCGGGCTTCCAAAAAGCGGTGCGCACTTGCTCGCGCAGAATAAATTTTCCGGGCGCACGTTGATGCAGCGCGCGGCGCAAGAGCGATAAAATGTATTTCTCCCAAAGCAAATTGGCATCAAACATCAGGGCCAGCACATCGTTTGCGCCGCGCCGGATATCCGGGTGATAAGAAAGCAAAAGCAGCCGCGCAATGCCATGCGCCGTCCGGTACGCTTCCGTCTTGCGCGTGTAGGAAATCTTCTCAAAAAGCGCCTCGCTGATTTTCACTTCGGCCATTTCCGGGAAATCCAACAGCAGTGCTTTTGCATCGCTTCCAACGTCGGGTGCTTGGGCAATGCGGGCGATTATTTGGAGCGTTTGGCGCAAAACTGCGTTGTGAATATGGTCGCGGTCATAGACCGTATGACGCACGTAAAAACGCTCGGCGTGTGTGAGGTTGTACCGGATGTTTTGGGAGAATTGCAGGCTGCCTTTCAGGGCAAAACTGTTGCCTTCGGTTTTCCGGTATTGGCGCGCCAGACCGGTCTGCAATAGGTAGCGCGCTTCTTCCAAAAAGAGGCGCATGTACAAATCCAAAATGGAGTGGGGACGCAGGCGTAAAGACGCTGTACCAGTAGCTTCCGGTAACAATCCGGCGGCGCGCAGCATGGTGAGGAGAAACGCCTGCCAGTGCGTCTGATTTCCGGGGCTGTCTTTGTCGGCTTTCGGCAGCACCTCAATAGAAAGGGTTCCTGCCTGTAACACCCCGACATGTTCGTTGAACTTCACGCCCCGATGAATGAGGCTGAAATACGGAACGCCTTCGCCGTAATAATCCTCCAGAATCCTGCGGTGTGTTTCCGTAAAACCACCTTCGCCTACGCGCAACGCATCATGCTCAAAGACAGTGAAATGCGACTTACGCTTCTCCATTCCGGCTTCTATTCATCAGAACATCTAGCGCATCGGCAAACTGACTTTCTGGGGCTTCTTTCCAATTCGTAAGCGTCCAGATTTCCTTTTCGCCCAGCGCGCCTGTGTGTTCGTTGGCGATGCTGTCTTTGGGTAGTTTAGCGAATAATTCTGCCGGATTTCCACCCTTCGCTACATCCACAAAACCGCGGCCCAGCACCAAGCACATGCGGCTGTAATCGCCGTAGAAATATTCCTGCAAAAGCGGGATGATTTTGTCCGTGAAAATGCGCAGATAGGCTCTCCAGTCACCGTCCACGTTGAGGAAATAGCTGTGTCCGATTTTATGGTCGCGGCCTGCGAGGACTTCCATTCGGGCATTGATTGTGCGCAGGATTTCGCCGAAAGAATAGTCCCTTCCGCCAATGACAACTTCCCCGGAAATAAGGGCTTCCTGCGGCGGCATTTCCACAAAAGAAAAGCGGCGGCGCAAGGCGGTATCTAACGCCTCTACACTGCGGTCAGCGGTGTTCATCGTGCCGATAAGGTAGAGGTTGGGCGGAACGCCGAAAAGTCTGCGGCTGTAAGGCAGGCGCGTGTCCGCAATCTCGTGTTCTGCGCCCAGTCGCTTGTCGTCCTCCAGCAGCGTAATAAGCTCGCCCAACACGGCGGAAATATTGGCGCGGTTGATTTCGTCAATAAAGAAACCAAAGCTTGGAGCGTTTGTAAATTTCTCCTTTCGGTCTTCTTTGGTTGCTTTCAGGCATTCCTGCAAGCTTTTAAATCCGGCCAGCTTTGCGGCTTCGTCGCAGGCTTCGTAAAAAAGCCCGTCTTTGTGATGATAGCCGATTGCGCTTTCCGCCGCTTCATCTGCTTCTGCGTCTTTGCGAAGAAGGGGTTTGATGCCTTCTACAAAATCCTCGTAAGCCCAGCTTTGGTGCGCCGTCGTGAAAAGGTAGCGTTTAGTGGTTTTTGTGCTTGCTTCGCTTTGATGCGTCGGACCTTGTACCACTTCTGGAAACTCCGCTGCAAAGTCTTCTCGGTCGGCAATGCGCCACACGGAGTTTCTCGCTTCTTTCCAGAAAATAGGCGGGGAAAGCCTGCCTTGAAGATTGACGTTTGGACACTCGGCTACCGTATGATGCTGGAGCGCAGCCCACAATCTTGCTGCCGGATTTTTAATCTCCGAAAGACCAAATTTCGCTCCAATCAACCGCTGCTGCCGGAGTTCCGGCACGGTTGCGCCTTTTGGCAAATGATACAACACGTGCGCAATCACTTCCCACCAGGTAGCTTCTGCGAGCCATGCATTTTCTACTTCTTCGGAGGCTAATTGCCGGGGCCTGTCGGTGAAAAGCTCAAACTGCGCTTGAAGGTGGTGAGTTTTCCCGGTTCCAGGCGGGCCGTGGAGAATCGTGTTGAGGGGAGCGGTGCTGCGCATGACGTGTGATGCGTAGTTTTCGTCTGCTTCCGATAGTTCCATAACTGGCTCTGTTTCTTCGTAGGCCGTTGCTTTTTTGGGAAGTTCCTGTGGTGTTAGGGGATAACGGTTTCGCCAAAGAATATCCTGAAAAATAAGCCACTGCTGCGGGCCTTTCCAGCAATCTTCGGTGAGGGTAGAAGCGACTAATTCCTGTAGTTCCTCGTCGGCTTTTAGAAGTGACAATTGTTCGTTCCCAATTTCCAAAAAATGCAAAAACCGTTCTCCCACTTTTCTGCGCTCTGTTGCTTTGGTTGTATTTTGACCGGAAAAAATTGTCTGGAAAAGAAGGTCGTAAATGTCTGACTTGTATAAGGGGTAACGCTCTGGAAACCGCATTGCCAGGTAGAAAGAAATCGTGCGCTCGTCCTGTAAATGCTTTATGGGCTTTCCGTTCGTTTTCTGCACTTTCTGCTGCAACGCTTCTGCTGCTTTAATGAAAGTGCGTAACCGTTTTGCTAAAGCTTCATTCTCATTAAACAGATGGCGAAACATGGTACGCACGTTCTCCGGGAATTGCTGCGCTGCTTTAAGAATGAAACCCGCAGAGTTGTGGTATAAAAGGTTGTCCCGGTTTTGCAATGCCGTCTTCAACATTGCCTCAAAATCCGGCGCATCTATTTCCCAATTTTTCTGGAACGTTTCTGTGCAAACCCATTTATAGCGTTCCGGATCGTTGTCGTCCTCGCTAATTTTATCCTTATAGACCTCAATCAGTTGTTCAAACGGATGCTCAAGATCAGTTCCTTCCATGCTCTGCGCAATCACTTCATCGCGTAGCGAAGCATCCATCGCCATCGCGTAAAGCTCCGGTTTATGGTTGTTTCTATAACGGCTGCCGCTTTGCGTAGGCAGATATTCCCTACAAGCATCCAGGCATAATTGAAGTAACCGCTCGTAGCTGCCTTCTACCATTTTAGGCGTATAAACGTCATAGAGGAGCATCTTGTCTTTCCCAGAGAAAAGAATGTCCTGCTCAATTACATAAACAGGGTTGAACTGTTTCAGGTCTTTCTCACGCAGCATAAAAAGCCACCGAAAGCCTTCCTCTAAACTGTTGTGTGGGGGTACAACCTCGCCATATGCGCTCAATGCAAACACGAGCCTGCCATTGATGTTCAGGCGCAAATCCATTTCATTCTTCGGTGCCGTAAGTGCCAGCCGCTTATCGTCCGCCGTGATTCCTAAAGTCTCAATGATGGTTTTTACGCCGTCAAAAAACTGGTGAATCACCTGTCTGTCTGCTATCAAAGAAACAGAGGCAAGAACTTGAGCGGAAATCGTTGTTCGCATACGCAATGATAAGGGTGAGCAGGAATACAGGCATCCGCTTTCGTCGCAAAATCTATTCCACACAAAACACCTGCGCCGCATCTTTACACCCTCTTCCTCTCCCTATGAACATCCGCAAGCTGCTCGTCGCCAATCGCGGCGAAATTTCCATCCGCATCTCCCGCGCGGCCACCGAACTCCACATCACCACCGTAGCCGTTTACACTTGGGAAGACCGCTATTCCCTCCACCGCTACAAGGCCGACGAAGCCTATCAGATTGGCGAAGAAACCGAGCCGCTCAAGCCGTATCTGGACATAGAAGAACTCCTCCGCGTAGCCAAAAGCTGCGGGGCGGATGCCATCCATCCCGGCTATGGTTTCCTCAGCGAGAATGCGCAGTTTGCTACCCGTTGCCGTGAGGAAGGAATCCTCTTCGTAGGCCCGCGCCCCGAAGCCATGCGCGCCCTCGGCGACAAAGTTTCGGGTAAGGAAATGGCTATCCGCGCCGGACTGCCCATCATCCAAAGCAACACCCAACCGCTTACCGAAGAAAGCATTGCCCTTACAGAAGCCGCCCGCATTGGCTACCCGCTGATGCTAAAAGCCGCTGCCGGTGGCGGTGGTCGCGGAATGCGCGTGGTGCGCGATGAGGAGGGATTGAAAAAAGCTTTCCGCGAAGCGCGCGGCGAAGCCAAAACGGCTTTTGGCGACGACACGGTTTTCTTGGAAAAATTCGTAGAGAACCCCAAGCACATTGAGGTGCAAATCGTAGGCGACAGCCACGGAAATCTGGTGCATCTCTACGAGCGCGACTGCTCGGTGCAGCGCCGTTTTCAGAAGGTGGTGGAGATGGCCCCGGCGGTTACGCTTTCGCAGGAAGCGCGGGAAAAGCTCTACAACTACGCACTGGCGCTGGGCCGTGAAGTGCAGTACGACAATGCCGGAACGGTGGAATTTCTGGTGGATGCGGCGGAGAACATCTACTTCATTGAGGTGAATCCGCGCATTCAGGTAGAGCATACCGTTACGGAGATGATTACCGGAATAGACCTCATCAAAACGCAGCTTTTTGTGGCGGCAGGCTATTCCCTTTTCTCCCCGGAAATCGGTTTCACAGAAGGCGTTTTGCCGCCGCGCATTGGTGTGGCCATTCAGTGCCGCATCACCACCGAAGACCCTACGCAGGACTTCAAGCCCGACTACGGAACGCTCACGGCGTACCGCAACGCAGCGGGTTTTGGCGTGCGTTTGGATGAAGGCAGCGGTTATGCGGGAATGAAGATTTCCCCCTTCTTTGACTCCATGCTGGTGAAGGTTAGTACGCACGGCAAGGACTTAGAAGATGCCGCTTCCAAGATGTTTCGCGCGCTAAAGGAGTTTCGGATTCGCGGGGTGAAGAACAACATTCCTTTCCTCGAAAACCTCATTCAGCATCCCGATTTCCGGGAGGGAAAAACCACCGTCGGTTTTATTGAGGCCAACCCCGAGCTTTTCCATTTTTCGCTGAAGCAGGACAGGGGAACGAAGATTCTTTCCTTCCTCGCCGATGTGAGCGTGAACGGCAATCCCGACGTGAAAAGCAAAGCGCCGGAGACCTTTGAAAAGCCGCACCCACTCCCGCATTTTTCCGGCAAACCGGCAGACGGAACCAAGCAAATTTTAGAAGCGCGCGGCCCGGAAGGACTGGCCCAATGGCTGCGCAATCAGAAGGCCATTCAGTACACCGACACCACGCTCCGCGACGCCCACCAAAGCCTTCTGGCAACGCGGATGCGCACCTACGATATGCTGGCTGCTGCGCACACTTTTGCGCACCAGCATCCGCAAACATTTAGTATGGAAGTGTGGGGCGGCGCTACGTTTGACGTAGCCATGCGCTTTCTGCGCGAAGACCCGTGGGCGCGGCTGGCGCAGATACGGAAAGCCGTTCCCAACATCCTTCTCCAGATGCTCATTCGCGGCATGAACGGCGTGGGCTATGCGGCTTATCCCGACAACCTGATTGAAAAGTTTGTGGCCAAAAGCTGGGAAACCGGCGTGGATGTTTTCCGCATTTTTGACTCGCTCAACTGGATGGAAAACGTTGCGCCCTGCATTGAAGCGGTGCGCAAGCAAACCGGCGGTATTGCCGAGGCCGCGCTCTGCTACACGGGCGACATCCTCGACCCGAAACGCACCAAATACACGCTGGATTACTACGTGCGGCTGGCGAAGGATTTGGAGAACGCCGGCGCGCATATCCTGTGCATCAAAGACATGAGCGGGCTGCTGAAACCGCTGGCCGCGCGCGAACTCATTCCCGCTCTGCGCGATGCGGTGAAGCTCCCCATCCATCTCCACACCCACGACACTTCTTCGCTGCAACCGGCTACCTACCTCGCCGCAATTGAGGCGGGCGTGGATGTGGTGGACTGCGCCATTGAATCCCTCTCCGGCCTCACGTCGCAGCCCAATTTCAACGCCGTACTGGAAATGATGCGTTTCCACGAGTGGGAGAATGCCTACGACATCAAAGCGCTGAACCGGCTGTCGGGCTATTTTGAAACGGTGCGCAGCTACTACGCGCCTTTTGAAAGTGGACTGAAATCGTCGTCGGCGGAAGTGTTTCACCACGAGATTCCCGGCGGGCAATATTCCAACCTCAAGCCGCAGGCCGTTGCGCTGGGATTGGGAGACAAGTTTGAAGCGATTAAGGACATGTATGCCGACGTGAACACCCTTTTCGGCGACATCGTGAAGGTGACGCCTTCCTCCAAAGTAGTGGGCGATATGGCGCAATACCTTGTAGCCAACAACCTCTCCACCAAAGACGTGTTGACGCGCGGGGAAAGCATTTCCTTCCCCGAAAGCGTGCAACAGTTTTTTATGGGCGAAATCGGCTTCCCGGAAGGCGGCTTTCCGGCGGACGTGCAACACGCGGTTATCAAAGACAAAACCCCGCTCACCGCGCGCGCCGGAAAGACCTTGCCGTCGGTGGATTTTGAAAAAGAATTGAAATCGCTGCGGGAGAAATGGGGCGCGGAAATCACAGAAACCGACCTGCTTTCCTACTTGTTTTATCCGCGCGTTTTTGAGGAGTACATGGCTTTCCGCAAGCAATACGGCGACGTAAGTGTGCTGTCCACGCCCTTGTTTTTCTACGGCATGAAGCCGGGTGAAGATACAACGGTGGAAATCGCGCCGGGAAAAACCTTGCTTATCCGCCTGCAATCCATTGGCCCGGTGGATGCCAACGGCCACCGCGCGGCGTTCTTCCGCCTCAACGGCCAAAGCCGCCACATGGATACGCTGGACCGGAGCGTGAAGGTTACGGTGCGCGAAAACCGCAAAGCGGAAGCAGGAAATGCAGCCCACATCGCCGCGCCGCTGCAAGGCTTGCTTTCTAAGATACTGGTGGCGGTAGGCGAGCCGGTAAAGAAAAATCAGGCGCTGTTTGTTGTGGAAGCCATGAAGATGGAAACCACCGTTACCGCCGGAGCCGATGGCATGGTGAAAGCACTGGCTTTGCCGGGCGGTATGCTGGTGAACACGGGGGATTTGGTGCTGGAGATGGGGTAGGGTGAGGATAGAAATATTGAATGGATTTGCGCGGATGGAATTTCCTCGCGCGAGTTTTTTAGCGAAGCGGAGACTTGTGTGGATTTAAACTGCCCTTCTGCTACTGATAGAAATACGTTCTTTGTTATGGGGGCGTTAAAATATTTTAGTACTGTTGTTTTTACTGAATAAAACAGTAGGTTTGGCGGGTCATTTAAACATAAAAACCTACTGCTATGATAGAGCAAAAGAGTACTTTACTTAAGAAAATTCAGGAAATCCTTAGCGCACAGAGTTGCATCAAAGGGGAGCCTTTCATAAAAGTGGGCGGCGGAAACGCACCTTCTCTAAGCTATAATATTCCTCAATCTACTTGTTTCAGTACTTATGGTCGTCACACTGTAAAAGGTATTCCAACAAGTTTTTTTGTGGGTTATGCACAACAAGCACCGGCCAATAATTATTTTGACAAGATAAGAGCTATAGATAAGGCGGCTCTTATGAGCAATATTGATAAAGACGCTTTGATGTATGGAAGTGCTGACATCAATATTCCCGGAGGCTTGTGTATTGCTAAGAAGGTTGCAGATAAGGAGGCCCTTGTACAGGGTACAGATTACAGAGCAGCGACCCCTGAAAATGTTGCTGCTAAAGCTGCGCCTGTTGATGATAGTGGTAGCGAACCAACCCCAACGCCAGAGCCGCCCATTTTTCCGCCTATAAACGTAAATGATTCCGGCTTAGTACTGGATAAAAGCACATTGGCTGATGTGATGCTTGAAGGCAAACAGCCTATTCTTGTTGAGGGATTGGGTGGCTTTCGGCAACAGTTTGTTTTTGTAAAAGAACCGCCTAAGCCGACTCCTTTTTTTCTCGTAATAGAGGAATATACCACATGCTCTTATTTGGGAGATTACGGTGCAGGACGTACACTCAATACGTTCTCCCTTTTACCCGGAGAGCGAACAACACTTACCATCAAGACTTTCAAGGAAATAACGGAAACGCAAAACCGTTCTGATAGTCTTCTTGACAGTTTTAGCGAAAGCAGCACAGATGAGTTCGCTAATAGCTTGGAAAAGGAGTCTGGACGGGTCAGATCTACTACCAATTCTGAAACAAAGACAAGTGCCGGCAATTTTGATGCCGGAGTTAATTTAGGGATTTTTGGTTCCATTAGCGATTTTATTGGTATAGATTTTGGTGTGGATGTTAGTGGTGGAACATCAAGTAGTCAAACGAACACCTTCTCTGCTACAAGGGCATCCAACGTTAAAATGCTTTCCAAAGCATTCTCGAAACATGTAGCTACTGCCAACTCCAACCGGCAGATAAACGTCAACACAACAACCAACGAAAGTTCTCGTGAGACAGAGGAAGCAGCCACTGTACGCGAAATAGCGAACATCAACAAAAGCCGGGTCTTGAACTTCGTGTTCCGGCAGCTTCTCCAGCAATACATTACACTTACAACTTTAAGCAATATAAAGATTGCTTTTTGCAATGGCTACTTAGAGAGCCTGCGTATCGTAGAGTTGGAAGGATTAGAACAGTTGCTGGCAGAAGTGATAATTCCCAGTAAAATAGAAACTGTGCGGCAAGCCATTTTAAAGCATTACTGCCACATCAGCAATTACCTCGACCAGCCGGTTCCTTTCATAGAACGTATGGAGTTGCCTTTAGGAGAATGCTTAGGCATCAACGAGACAGAAGTCTTCTGGCGCATTAAAAAGGACACGGGCGACAGCTATTCCGTTCCCGGAAGCAACTTGGCAATTCAAACGAATGGGCCAATTCTGAATGTGCAAACTAATACTATACGTACTTCAAGCGTAGTGGTAGATGCCTTCTTGGGCCAAGGCGAAGCATTGGATTGTTACAACAGTCGTTTGCAGGATGCAGACGCGGCTATGGGCAATTTGAAGAACTTGGCACTCCTTCAGCAAATGGAAATAATGGAGGGAATTACCGACCCTGCACAGGCTGCTGACATGTACAAAAAAGTGTTCGGTACTTGTTGCGATACGCCGCAGACGCAGATTATTTCCTAACCTTTTCAACCTCACGAAATGTCACGGAGAAATAACACTTGGGGCGAAAATGTGTTGGATAGTAAAGACCGGAATGATCAAGATTCTGTGCTTCATAATAGACCTGTGTTTGGTAGTAGGTCAGATAGTGCTGGAAGTGGTGGACAATCTTCAAGCGGGAACTATTACTTTACGCAAGAAGGCGAATTTCTGGGCTATGATGACAAAGGAGAAGGAAAGGTTTATGTATCTACGCGGGGAAATTATGAGTACTCATTAGGTACATCAGACGATTCCGGTGAAGTAAATTATCAATCCTTAAGAGATAACTCGGAACTACTAAAAGTACACATAAATGAATTCATTGACCAAGCATCTCTTGTATATGGAGAGAGTTCTGCTTATGCGTCAGGTATGACTGACGAGTTAAAAAAAGAACTGTTTGCTCTCGGCATGGTCTATCAGAGAAATAAAAAGGCTTTTGGAGGTACAAACGATCAAGCTCGCCTATTTAGAAACGCTTCACCTGAAAGGCGTAATAATACTAAGATGCAGTACGCAGTTGCCGCAATTATAAATGCATTAAGAAAAGGCGAAGACCTTAGCTATGGAGCAACAATGTGGGATGGACAAGAGCAAAGTCTTTACCCGGATACAGAAAAAAAAGGATGGGTTGAACTCAAGACGACCAAGGGAACGATGACTATTGAGCTTCATATGAATACAATGGGTTGGGACATTAAAGTAGAACATTACGATGCGTGGAAGCAAAATGTTGGTTCCAAATTTTTAGCACCTCAAACTAGAGTATCGCCAGACAACTACACGAAAGGGAAAATAAATTATAATAATAAGGGTAAAATAAGGCTTTATTCTGCTGCTGTTTATGGAAAAACTATATTTTGGATAGTAAGATGAGATTTACTGTTTTAATCTTTTTGTGCTTAATAACTCGTATAAAATCATTTTCACAAATAAATGTAGACTATGACTTTAAGGTTAAGGCGGCAGAAAATAATCAGTGCCCTGTTATAAGCTACTATAAGGACTCCCTAGGAATTTTAAGCGTGAGTTTCAAAGGTAAAAATTGTAATGATACAGAGCAAAAAATCAAATACATATATAATGCTGACAAATCATTTGATAGATTTGAGATCATTAAGGGCCCTAAAAATTTAGAAGATTATTTTTCAAGGACTCAAAGAGATGAAGACTACTCTTTATCTACTATAAATGAGTACAAAAAATATGATTTAGATATATCATCCTATTTAAATGACCCCATTGCCAATGAGCTATATATTATTTCATATGTAATGAGTTTAGAGAATCTTTATCTTAAGAAAGAAAGCCAACGAATAGAAATCGGAGGCATAAAAAGATTTATGCTTTACTTTGGTGGGATAAACATTTCATCAGAAGTTGAAAAACTAGGGATAGGCTCTAAGTTTGAAGACGAGGAGAATATACTTGTAGAGTTTATCATGAAAACTTTCAAAAGAAAACCTATTTACTTTCAAATAGTCTTAAAAGGACGAAGTATTTCTTGCCATATAAAGTATAAAAATAATCAACCTTATACTGTTTTTACCAACTACTACAAAGGCAAAAGGAAAATAGATACAAAGAGTAGAAAATACACGTTTATAACAAAGAAATAGCCTCAAAGTCCTAAGACGCTTTTGCTTTTAAAACCTGTTTTACCCGACCCTTTCTACTTTTCCGGGCTTTCAAAAAGGCACTAAAAGCCTTATCCTCCTGCTCACTAGTAGGTTTGTTGATAAAGACGAAGTCCTTTTCGTCCATTTTCTTGAAGTCTATCATTGCTGGAAGTCTTTTCATCTCCCCACCCGCATCACCAGCCAAGCCATCAGCCCCGCGCCCGTTTCCAGCGCCGAAGCCTCAATATCAAACGTGTTGGTGTGAACGGAAGCGGTGTATTGTCCGCCGTCCGCCGAAGCCGTTCCCAGCCGGAAATAGCAGCCCGGCACTTCGTGGCCGTAGAAGGCAAAATCGTCTGCCGTCATGCGCAAGTCCAGCTCGCGGACGTTTTCCGCACCCAGAAAATCCTTCGCCAGTTCCCGCGCCTGCCGCGTCAGCGCCGGGTCGTTGTAGAGGGAAGGATAGCCTTTCGGGATGTCTATTTCCGCCGTTGCGCCCCAAGCCGCGCAGGTGCTCTTTACCACTTCGGCAATCAGCCGGTGCGCTTCCGTCCGCCACGTTTCATCCATCGTGCGCAGTGTGCCGGAGAGCGTTACGCTGTCGGGGATAACGTTGTTCACCGTCCCGCCTTCAATCTTCCCAAACGACAGCACGCAGGGCACCACCGGATTGCTGCGGCGGGAAACAAGCTGTTGCAGGTTCACCACCACATAGGCCGCGATGGTTACCGGGTCAATGGTTTGGTTGGGCAGGGCCGCATGGCCGCCTTTCCCGTGAATGGTGATGTGAATTTCATCCGTACTCGCCATGTATTTCCCTTCCCGGAAACCCACCACGCCTGCGGGCAGGGTAGGATATACATGCAGCGCCAAGATGCGCTCCACCTTCGGAGCCTCCAACACGCCCGCTTCCAAAAGCAAGGAGCCGCCGCCGGGGTGTTTCTCTTCGCCGGGTTGGAAAATCAGCTTCGCCGTTCCTTCCCACTCGTCTTTCAGAAGCTGCAAAATGCGCGCAACGCCCAAGAGGCAGGCCGAATGAACATCATGTCCGCAGGCGTGCATCACGCCTTTTTTGAGCGAGGCATAAGGTGCGTCGCTCACTTCCTGAATCGGAAGTGCGTCTAATTCGGCGCGAACTGCGGTGCAGGTTTTTTCGGGATTGCGGCCTTCTATAATCGCTACAATGCCCGTTCCGGCCCAGCCTTCGGTGAAGGGAATCCCCCATTCGCGCAGCTTTTGCGCAATGAAAGCGGCGGTTGCATTTTCTTCAAAAGAAAGCTCTGGGTTGCGGTGGATATGCTCGCGGAAGCGCCGGATTTGCGGGAAAAGCGAGGCGGCAGTTTTTTGGATTTTTTCCGTTGTCATTGCTTCATGGAATTAACCACGATTACGTCCGGCACAATCATCACCGGCTTGAAAAACGGACGCAACACCTGCACCATTTTGTATGCTTCGGCGCGGTTCCGGTAGTCGCCCACTTTTATCTTAAACTGCGGTGCGGAATAGCTTAAATAGGCACGGATACTGGGAAAGGTGCGCATGAAACGGGCCTTTGCTGCAACGGCTTTTGCCCGGTCGCTGCCCGAATAAACCACCACCCGAAAGCCTTTCCCGGAACGGATTAGTCCGCGATATCTGGGGCGCGAAGGGCCATCCACCGGCAACACCGACCTGCTGTAAATCGGGTCATCGTCGCGCAGTTTGTCTTCCGGCGGCGGGGGCGGCAAAACGGCCCGGGTTGTGTCCTGCGCGCGCGCTTCTGTAGCGAGCGTTGTGAACAACAATACGGTGAGAAAGGGGAGAAATCTTTTCATAGGGAAGAGCGCCAGCGCGCGGCTACGCATCGGCGGATTTTTGGGCGGCTTCGGCCAGAATCGCCACGCCCGCCGAAGCGCCAATGCGCGTTGCACCAGCTTGCATCATGGCCATCGCATCAGCATAAGTGCGGATGCCGCCGGACGCTTTTATCTGCACGTTCTGCGGCAGGTTCTGACGCATCAGCGCAACCGTCTCTGCCTTCGCGCCGTTATCGGAAAAACCGGTGGATGTTTTCACGAAATCCACGCCGAGCGCGCCGTAGCATTTACAGCACTCCACGATTTCCGCGTCGGTGAGGTAAGAGGTTTCCAGAATCACTTTTATCGCTTTGTGGCGGGCGTGAACTTCCTGCGTGATGCGCGCTATTTCTTCCGCTGCGCGCGCAAAATCGCCGCTTTTCACAAGACTAATATTCTGCACCACGTCAATCTCGTCGGCACCGTGGTTCATCGCTTCAATCGCTTCTTCCACTTTGATGGAAGCCGTGTTATAACCGAGCGGAAAACCCACCACCGTCGCCACAAGAATTTTTGTTCCCTGGAGAAATTCTTTTGCCAGTGAAACATAGCAGGGCGGCACACAGACGGCAACAAAATGGTGCAACATCGCTTCCTCGCAAAGCTGCGCAATGTCGCTACTGGTAAGCGTGGGTTTCAGTGCCGTGTGGTCAATGGCAACGGCGATGCTGTGAGCGTTCATTAGTCCAGATTTTTGATGATTTCCGTTGCGAATTCGCTTGTCTTTAAGAGCGTGGCGTCATGCATCAACTTGTAGAAGTCAATGGTTACGCGCTTGCGCGCAATGGCTGTTTTCAGCGCGCTAACAATGCGGTCAGCAGCTTCGTTCCAACCCAAATATTGCAAGAGCATCACCCCGCTCAAAATGAGTGAGGATGGGTTCATTGTGTCGGTATTGGCGAAACGCGGTGCGGTTCCGTGCGTGGCTTCAAACACCGCATAGCCGGTGATGTAGTTGATGTTCGCACCCGGCGCAATGCCGATGCCGCCGACTTCTGCTGCCAGCGCGTCGGAAATGTAATCGCCGTTAAGGTTGAGCGTAGCGATGACAGAAAAGTCCTTCGGCGCAATGAGGATTTGCTGCAAGAAGTTGTCTGCAATCATGTCCTTGATAATCACTTTCCCGGCCAGTTCCGCCGTCTTCATTTCCTTGTCGGCTGCTTCTTCGCCGTCGGCTTTTTTGGTGGCTTCCCACTGCTCCCACGTATAAACCTTGTCGCCGAATTCGCGCACCGCCAACTCGTAGCCCCACTTCTTAAAGCCGCCTTCGGTGAACTTCATGATGTTTCCTTTGTGCACCAGCGTTACGGACGTTCTTTTGCTTTGAATTGCATCCAGAATTGCCGCGCGCACCAGCCGTTCGGAGCCGTCTTTGGAAACGGGTTTGATGCCAAAAGCAGAGCTTTCCGGGAAGCGAATGGCGTCCGTCACGCCCATTTCTTCCTGCAAAAATTTCAGGAGCTTTTTGGCTTCCGGCGAACCGGCCTCAAACTCAATTCCGGCGTAAATGTCTTCGGTATTTTCCCGGAAAATAACCATGTCCACTTCTTCGGGGTGCGTCATGGGAGAAGGCACACCTTTGAACCAGCGCACAGGCCGCACGCAGGCATACAAGTCCAACTCCTGCCGCATAGCGACATTCAGGGAACGGATGCCGCCGCCCACGGGCGTGGTCAGCGGGCCTTTGATAGAAACGATGTAGTCCTTTGCCATTTGCAGCGTCGCAGCCGGGAGCCATTCGCCCGTTTGCTGAAACGCTTTTTCGCCCGCCAGCATTTCTACCCACTCAATCTTGCGCTTGCCGCCATAGGCTTCTTCCACTGCTGCGTCCAACACGCGCCGTGCGGCGCGCCACACATCGGGGCCAATGCCATCGCCTTCAATAAACGGGATAATAGGGTTGTCGGGAACTTGGAGCTGGCCATCGGCCATTGTAATCTTCTGCGGAGCCATAGAGGGTTTTTAAAAGCGCCGCAAAAGTAGGGAATAGGTAATAGGGGATTGTGAGGCTATCAAAAATCACAGGTCATTCCGAGCGCGGAGCGAGGAATCTCACGGAAGGTTGAGGCACAGCAGGTTAGAAACAGCGCGAGTGAGATTCCTCTTTCGTCGGAATGACCTGCTAATGCATTATCCTTGAGGAAGTGTAAACCCGAACGACGACCCAACGCCCGGCTTGCTGCGCACAGTAATGGTTTGGCCATGTGCTTCTACCAAATGCTTCACGATGGCAAGGCCTAAGCCCGTGCCGCCAATCTTGTGTTCGCGGCTTTTATCGGCGCGGTAGAAACGCTCAAAAATGCGGGGCAGATGCTCTTCGGCAATGCCCGGCCCGTCGTCCGAAATCTCTATGTACACCCGCTTCCCATCGGTGAGGTAGCAACCCGCTGTAATGGTGCCGCCTTCATAGCCGTATTTTAGCGCGTTTTCAATGAGGTTGGCCAGTACCTGCCGGATTTTGGGCCGGTCTGCGGAGACCTCCACTCGACTTTCGGTGCCTTTTTTAAAGGAGAAAATCACCTTCCTTTCTTCTGCCTGAAGCGAGAATTCTTCATACACCTCGCGGATTAAATCCTGCATCACAAACGTGGAAGCCACCACCGGAATGCTGCCGGACTCCAGCTTGGAAATCTCGTTTAAATCGCCCACAAGGCGCACCAGCCGGTCAATGCTGCGCGAGGCGTTTTGAAGGAAACGGCTGCTCACTTTCGGGTCGGCCAGCGCGCCGTTCAGCAAGGTGTCAATGTAGCCTTGCGCGGTAAAAATGGGCGTGCGGAGTTCGTGCGCGAGGTTCATCAAAAACTCTTTCCGAAACGACTCGTTTTCCTTCAAAACGTCAATCTCGTATTTGCGCTGCTCGGCCCAGCGGGCCACATCGCGGGCCACTTCCTCAATGGATTTCTGGGGTAGGATATGGGAGTAGAAAAACTCTTCCTTACGCGTTGCTTTGGTTTGGAAAATCAGCTTGTAGATGATTTTGATTTTCCGGTAGATAAAGGTTTGAAGCGCATAGAAATAGATAGCGTAGCCCACCACAAACGTCAGCCCAAAGACCACGCCCGTCATCCAGAGCGGCTCCTGTTGCACAAGGCTCAACAGTGCGTTGAGTAGGGCTAATACCAGCGCGGTAGAAACGGCAAGTTGGCGCGGTGAAAGATTCTTGGTTTGAAGGAAAGACATTTCTCAAAAGTGGCGCAAATCCACTGAATTTTTCTCGCAGAGGTGCGGAGACGCAGAGATGCCGTTCACGGAGAACGCGCCTCTTGGCGCGTTCCTACACCGTCCTTCTGTAAAATCCTCTTTTGTCTATCGTCTTTTGTTTGGAGGGTGACCACATAGTGGTACCTCTACATCTCAAACTTGTAGCCCACGCCCTTCACGGTCGTAATCAGGTCAATGCCCATTTTCTGCCGGATTTTGCGGATGTGGACGTCAATCGTGCGGTCTCCAACAATCACGTCGGTTCCCCAGACACGCTGTAAAATCTCGTTGCGCAGGAATACTCTTCCGGGCCGCGAAGCCAAGAGGCTTAGGAGTTCAAATTCTTTCTTCGCCAGCATGATTTCCTCGCCTTTGTAGGAAACCGTAAAGCGCGTTTGATTGATTTCCAAATCGCCCAGTTCCATGCGCTTCTCTACATCGTCGTCATCAGTCTTGCGGGTGCGGCGCAATGCGGCGGCAATGCGGGTGGCCAGAAGCTCCGGTTTGATAGGCTTGGCGATGTAATCGTCCGCGCCGAGACGCAGGCCTTCAATCTCCGATTTTTCGTCGCCCAAAGCAGTAAGGAACAGAACGGCGGTATTGTCAAAATCAGGTAGGGTGCGCAAGTCGCGCAGGGTTTCCAGTCCGTCTTTGCGGGGCATCATCACGTCCAGCAAAATCAGGTCGGGTTTCCATTCGCGGGCTTTGCGCAGGGCTTCTACGCCGTCGCGCGCCGTGGCCGTTTGATATCCCTTCGCCGACAGCGTGTAGGAAAGGAGTTCCGTAATATCAGCCTCGTCATCTACAATCAGAATTTTAGCGGGCAAGGCTTCCATAAAATCTCGGATGCACGGTGTGAATGCAAGTGCAATGTTAGGCCGATTCCAAACCGCTGGCCGGGAATGGCGGTTAAGTTTGTGTTACGTGTTTTGGAGGAGGATTTGGGGTCTTTAGGCACCGGATCCGGTGCGGTAGCGTCAGGCATGGATTGCCTGTAAAATCTTTACTTAATGAAGCAGGTCATTCCGACGAAGGAGGAATCCCATACTCGCTGTGAGATTCCTCCTTCGTCGGAATGATACCCTTCTTATTATTTATCCAAGAAAAACGCCGCTTATCCACCCGGACAAGTGGCGCTTTTCTTTTCTAAATAAGACTTTTACCGCAGTGAAACCCCGCCAGAGCCAATCTGGTAGCCTTCGTTGTAGATGGTAATCTGGTACATTCCCTTCTGAAATTCGCCCGTCGGAGTCCAGTCAATCGTTACGTCTTTGGCGCGCTCGTTCTGGTTCAGCATTACCTGCTTTTGCAGGGTGTATTCTATTGATTTGCCGTCGGCGCTGGTGGTTACGCCGGAGCCGATGGCGGCGTTGGAAATGAGCCTGCCATCTGGTCCGGTAATGCGCAGGTAGATGTCTTTGAGGCCGCTTTCGGCGATGCGGTTCTCGTCTACGTCAAAGAGGATTCGCATCAAATCCACGCGGCGCGCTTTGCTGGTTTCCTTTTCTTTTCGTCCGCCGCGCCGTAGGTCTATGGGAATCATACGGATGTTGGAAGCGTGCAGCACCGCACCGAGCTTCACCTTTTGTTGCAGGCCCGCGTTCTCGGTGACGGTGGAGTCGCGTTCGCGGGTGAGGCCGGTGTTCTGGGTGGAAAGCGTGCTGTTTTCGGCTTCCAATTCCGCGATGCGGCGCTCGTAGCCGCGCGTTTTTTCGTTGAGCTGGGCGATGAGTTTTTGCGCCTTCGCGTTGTCGGCAGCAGAGCGTTTTCCTTTCTTCAGCAACTTGTCAATCTCCCCTTTCAGGCGCGATACTTCGCCGTCTTTGTCCACGATTTGGCGGGCCATGCCTTCGTTCTGCGACACCAGTTCGTCCAGCCGTGCCACCGCTGCCTGATACTCCACGTTCACCGCGTCGTAGGAAGAGTCGGATTTGTGGGTGGCCACAACCAGTTCGTCGTTGCGGGTTTCCACCTTGTTTTTGTTCTGGAGGAGGTAGATGACCGTTCCGCCAAGCAAAGCGATAATCAGCCACGGCAACCACCACAGGCCGTTGCGCTTGGGCGGATTGGTGGGCGGCGGCGGAGTGCTGTAAGAAGAATCGGGTGGGGGCGTCAGGTTGGGCCGCTGCGGCGGGTCGTTTGGGATGCCGGAAGGCGGCATGTATTGATTGTCGTCCATGGAGAAAGAAGTTTTGGGGAAAGAAGGCCGGAAAAATAATACCGGAAAAGGCAGAAAAGGAATAGGCTGTTGCAAAATACGCTGCTCTTCTACAAATGCCCGGCACTACCGCACCGGGTACCGTGCCTAACGCGGGAAATCTGGGTGACAGCACGCGGAAATCACAGTACCCGGTGCGGTAGCGCCGGGCGTTCTCCCAAAGGCTGCTTTCCTAAACGCAAAAAACCCGCGCTTATTCTTCCTTTCCCCAAAAATAAACGCTTTCCCGCAGCATTCCGCCGAAGGGGAAATCCCCAACTTTGGCCTCCCGATTATGATTGTCTCCGCTGCTGTTCTCCTTAAAAATCTCGCGAAAGGCGAAGCGCCGCTCGTGTGCCTTGCCGATGGCGAAGAGGCGTTTGATATTGACCGCATCACCGCCGCTTATGAAACGTTGCTGCCAGAAGCGGAGCGTGATTTTAATCTCCTCACGATTTACGGTAAGGACGCCACGGTGCAGGACGTGCTGACTGCCTGTCGCCGCTTCCCGATGTTTGCGCCGTTTCAGGTGGTGATGCTGCGCGACGCGGCGCAATTAGACGACCTGAGCGATTTGAGCAGCTATCTGGAGCATCCCGCGCCGACGACGCGCCTCTACATTGAACACCGTTTCAAGAAGATTGACGGGCGCAGTAAGCTGCCCAAGCTGGCGAAGGATTTGGCGCACGTGAGCCATGTTCATGCAGCCAAATTAAAGGAAGACGATGTGCCGGGCTGGATCATGACCCACGGCCACAACACAGGCTTTGCAGTGGGGCTGGAAGAAGCGCAAACGCTGACCGGACTGTTGGGAACCGACCTGCAAAAAATCGCCAACGAGATAGAAAAGGTGCGCATCAACGTGCCCGGCGCACCGGCCCTGACGGCGGCCATGATTCAGCAGTTTATAGCGAGCGGGCGGGAGTTCAACGTCTTTGAGTTTCCGCAGACGTTTACGCCAAAAGGCGCGCAGCGCCGCTACCAGATGCTGGCCTATTTTACGGCCAATCCCAAAGCTGCGCCCATGCCATTGGTGATGGGGACTTTTTACTCGCATTACGTGAAGCTCTACAACGCAAGCTTTGTGGACGAAGGAACGCCGGAGGCGGCTAAGATACTGGGGGTTCCGCCCTTCCGGGTAAAGCCGTTAGTAGGAGAAAGCAGGCAGATTGGCCGGGAGCGGCTAGAAGAAATTCTCTTGCTGGTTGCGGAAGCTTCGGCGCAGTTTGTGGGCATCGGCAGCCGCGAGCATGAGACGCAGATTCTGCGCGAAACCTGCGCGCGGCTGGAGGTGATTTTGGGGGTGTAGGCCGTTTAGAGGCGTGCGCCGGATTGAATCCGGCGTGCGCTCACTACCATCTGAGCGCACGCCGGACGACACGCGGGGTACGCCGGATTCAATCCGGCGTGCGCTCACTACCACCCGGCACACGCCGGACGACGCGCGGCGCACGCCGGATTGAATCCGGCGTACGCTCACTACTATCTGAGCGCACGCCGGACGACGCGCGGCGCACGCCGGATTGAATCCGGCGTGCGCCGGATGGGGAAAAACACGCAGCAAACGCTATTTTATACGCAAGTGTCGCGTTATTATAAGGAAAAAGGCTTATTCTAAAGGGGTTTTGGGCCGTCTCTCGTGCATTTGTACTTATGTATTGTTTTTAAAAAGGGACGCCCCGCATTTGCGGGGCGTCCCTTTTTTGCATTATCTGCGGACACGCGCAGCATGTCCCTACATATTAAAATGCGGCGTTGCCTGGCGTGCGCGGGAAGGGAATCACGTCGCGGATGTTGCCCATGCCGGTTACGAATTGCACGAGGCGCTCAAAGCCTAGGCCAAAGCCCGCGTGAGGCACGGTTCCGAAGCGGCGCAAGTCTAAGTACCAATACAGTTCTTCTTCGGGAATGTGCATGGCGTGCATCCGCGCTTCCAGCTTTTCCAAGCGCTCTTCGCGCTGCGAGCCGCCAATGATTTCGCCGATGCCGGGGGCGAGGATGTCCATCGCCGCTACGGTTTCGCGACCTGCTTCGCAGCCGTCGTCCAGTCGCATGTAGAAGGCTTTGATGGCAGCGGGATAATTGGTAACGATGACGGGCTTTTTGAAGTGCTTTTCCACCAGATAACGCTCGTGTTCGCTTTGCAGGTCAATGCCCCACGACACGTCGTACTGGAATTTCTTTTTCTTGTAGTGGTTGGAAGACAGCAGGATGTCAATCGCCTCGGTGTAGGTGATGCGCTCAAAAGGCTGCGAGATTACGGCCTCCAGCTTTTCAATCAGGCCCATTTCGCTGCGCTCGGTTTGCGGCTTTTGCTTTTCTTCTTCCGCAAGGCGCTGGTCAAGGAATTCCAAATCGGCGCGGCGCTCTTCCAGCGCGGCTTTGATGACGTACTGCACAAAAGCTTCGGCGAGGTCGGCGTTTTCCTTCAGGGTGTTGAAAGCCACTTCCGGCTCAATCATCCAGAACTCGGCGAGGTGGCGCGCGGTGTTGGAATTTTCGGCGCGGAAAGTGGGGCCGAAAGTATAGACCTCGCTTAGCGCCATCGCTCCCAGCTCCGCTTCCAACTGACCGGAAACGGTGAGGTTTGTAGCGCGGCCAAAGAAGTCGGGCGCAAAGTCAATATCGCCGCCTTCGGCAATGGGAATGGCGTTGAGCGGAAGCGTTGTTACCTGAAAGGTTTCGCCCGCGCCTTCGGCATCGGAAGCAGTAATGATGGGCGTGTGGAGATACACAAAGCCGCGCTCGTGGAAGAAGCGATGCACGGCAAAAGCCAGCGTGTGGCGGATGCGGAAAACAGCGGAAAATGTAGCCGTGCGGAAACGTAGGTGGGCGTGTTCGCGGAGAAATTCCAAGCTGGGGCGGTTCTTCAGTTGGAGCGGATATTTCTCCGGATCGCAGTCGCCGAGGATTTCCACCGTGTCGGCTTTCAGTTCCAGCTTTTGACCTTTGCCCAGCGACGCCACCACCGTGCCGGTAACCGCGATGGCCGCGCCGGAGGTGATGCGGGTGCGCGTTGCTTCATCCAGGTCTAAAGACACCACCACTTGCAACAGTTCCGGGCCGGAGCCGTCGGTAAGAGAAATGAACTGGTTGTTGCGGAAGTGGCGCACCCAGCCCTTTACAGTTGTGGTATAATCCAGCTTTTCGCTGGCGAAAACGTCTTTTATTTTCGTGCGGGACATGTCAGGAGTTTGAAGAAGCGTTGGAAGGAGAAGCCGCTTTGGGAGAAGCTTTAGGCTTGTCCAGAAAAAGCATTTTGCAGGCTACCAGAATGAGGAAAACGGCGAAAATCTTTTTGATAACGCCCGTCTCTAAGCGGTTGGCAAGAAGGCCGCCGAAGTAACCGCCGACCACAAACGTGATGGCAATCACCAGCGCCGCCTGCCAGTTGGCGTTTCCGTTTTTGAAATACACATAAGCGCCCGCTGCGGTTACCGGCATGGCAATGATGAGGAGCGAAGTGCCTTGCGCCAGCTTCTGATCCATGCCATAAAGCAGGGCCAGCGCCGGAACAATCACCAGCCCGCCGCCGATGCCTACCATGCTGCTCATAAATCCGGCAGCAAGCCCGATGAGCAGGAGCGTAATAAGTTGTGTGGCCGTCATAAACGTTTACGAAACCGTTTGAAGAATCACCGCCAGCGAGCTGCTGGCAATCACCACCCAGAGGACGACGCCCAGAATGAGTGGACGTATTCCTACGGAGCGGATGGTTTTTAAGGAAAGGCTTGCGCCGATAAGGAAGAGTGTCAGCACCAGCCCCGCGCGGGCAATTTTGACAAGGAAGTCAAAGATGCTTTGGCTTTCCGGCGCATAGCGAAGGACATAAGTGCGCACCAGCATCGCCAGAATGAAAAAGCCGATGAAGTAGGGAATCTTGATTTTCTGCTGTCCTTCTTTGAAGAAGAGTGTAGTGATCAAAGCCAGCGGAATAATCCAAAGCGCCCGCGCCAGCTTCACCACTGTTGCGACCTCTAATGCCTGCGCGCTGAATTGCTTTGCCGCGCCCACTACCGAACTGGTATCGTGAATGGCAATGGCGCTCCACAGGCCGAATTGGTTGTCGCTCATGTGGAGCGCGCGCCCAATAGGCGGGAACACGAAAAGCGCAATGGAATTGAGGATGAAAACAATGCCGAGTGCGACGGAAATCTGCCGCTCGTCGGCGCGGATAACCGGCGCAACCGCAGCAATGGCGCTGCCGCCGCAAATGGCTGTCCCACTGGAAATAAGGTGTGTGGTTTTCCGGTCAATCTTCAACACTTTCCCCAGCAAAGCGCCCAAGAGCAAGGTTCCCAGAATCGTGGCTATGGTGAAAAGCACGCCTTGCCTTCCTGCCGCAATGGCGCTGGCGGCGTTCATCCCAAAACCCAATCCCACGACGGAATATTGAAGCAGGCGGGGCGTTACCTTGTATTCTTTGAAGAATGCCGGGAACGGAATGCCCGTGATTTGCGCCAGCACAATTCCCAGCAGCAAAGCCAGCGGCGCGGAAATAAACGGCGTTAGGCACAGCACCGCCACCAACACAAACAGACCCTTGCGGGCAGGAAGTGTTAGCGGGAAAGAATCGGCAGAGGAGACGGAAGCCATGCGTTTTGAGAGGAGATTATTCTTGTGCTGCCGCCTGTTTTTTCATCAGGACTTCATAGTCCTTGATGGCGTGGCCGAGAATCTTCTTCGCCAGCCGCGCGCCTTGAAACTCCTCAATCTTCACCACTTTTTTTTCCAGCTTTTTGTACTCCTCAAAGAAGTGCTGCATCTCGGTGATGAAGTGAGGCGGAAGCTCGTCAATGTCGTTAATGTAGTTCACGCTCATGTCGTTGGCACACACGGCGATGAGCTTATCATCGGCCTCGCCGCCGTCCAGCATCCGCATCACGCCTACGATTTTGGCCTCCACCAGACAGAGCGGCTGCATGGAAATCTGCGACAGCACGAGGATGTCCAGCGGGTCGCCGTCGTCGCAATAGGTGCGGGGAATAAAGCCGTAGTTGGCGGTGTAGTAGACGGAAGAATACAGCACACGGTCCAGTTTCAGCAGGCCGGTTTCTTTGTCCAGTTCGTATTTGGCGCGCGAGCCTTGCGGGATTTCAATGATGGCGTTTACGCGCTCCGGCACGTGGTCGCCATAGCTCACGTGGTGCCAGGGATTGAAGTTCATAGGGAAAGGGAAAAGCGGCGCGAAAGTAAGGTTTTGGGGTTGGAGGGTTGGAAGCTTGGCGTTGGATGCACTTCGTGCGTTGAAGGTTGGATGCCGTTGGATAATGTTGAGCTAACGAAAAACGTGGGTCATTGCGAGGAAGAACAACGAAGCAAGTTGCGCAGGTTGCTTCGCTATCGCTCGCAATGACACGCATTTTAGCCGGCCAATGCGCAGCATCCAACGCCCTCTCACGTTTAGGGAATTTTTTACAACCGCATGTTTGTTTTTTAAAGTGCCCGCCTATCTTTGCCCGGCTTCGGGAAATCCCTTTTTCCGGGAGCGTTTTTCTTTTTTCTACACATCAATTTCCCTTTTCTTCCCCAAACAAAACCCCCAAAATGGCCGAAGTAAAAACCACCCCGACACCTGCGCCGCGCCCTGCCCCGAAGGCTGCCGTAGCCGGAAAACCTAAGAATGCCGGCGGCATGTTGCTCAACCTGATTGTTGTCGTCGCCTGTATTGTCGTCGGGCAACTGATTTACCACTTCGTGCTGGGTGCCTCGGGCAACTTTAATGATGCCGAAAGACATTCCCCGAAAAACGTGATGGGTACGATGTACCTCGGTGGTTTTGTAGTGCCGATTCTGATTGCAACCCTGCTGATTCTGATTTCCTTTATCATTGAGCGTTTCCTCACGATTTTCCGTGCCAAAGGCAGCATGAACGCAGGTGAGTTTGTACGGAAAGTGCAGTTCCACCTTGCTAATAAAAACATTGACGCCGCTATTGCGGAGTGCGACAAACAGCGCGGCTCTGTGGGCAACGTAATGAAAGCGGGTCTCTTGAAATACCGCGACATGACCACGAACAACGAACTGGACACGGAGCAGAAAGTGCTTTCTATTCAGAAGGAAATTGAAGAAGCGACTGCGCTGGAACTGCCCATGCTGGAGCGCAACCTCGTGTTCCTTTCTACCATCGCTTCGGCGGCTACGCTGATGGGTCTGATTGGTACGGTACTCGGGATGATTCGCTCGTTCCAGGCGATGGGCCAGGCCGGTGCGCCGGATGCTGCCGCCCTTGCGAATGGTATCTCGGAAGCCCTGATCAACACGGCGCTGGGTATTACTACCTCACTGTTCGCGATTATCTTCTACAACTTCTTCACGACCATCATTGATGGCATCACCTTCGGCATTGACGAAAGCGGCTTTACGCTGACGCAAAGCTTTGCTTCCAACTACAAATAAGCATCGCTCTAAAAGCCGATGAATTCTTTGTAAAAAAAAGTTCGGACGGCGATGTGGAAAAATCCCGCATCGCCGTCTTTGGTTTCGTAGGGACACGCCGCGCGTGTCCGCAACACACAAACCTTCTTTTCAACGGACACGCGCAGCGTGTCCCTACAACAAATCCCGACCTATGCCTAAGGTAAAAATGGCGCGGAAAAGCACCAACATCGACATGACAGCGATGTGCGACGTGGCTTTCCTCTTGCTCACCTTCTTCATGCTGGCCACCAAGTTTAAACCCGACGAGCCGGTGGTGGTTTCTACGCCTTCGTCTATCTCCGAAATCCCGCTGCCCGACAACGATATTATGCTCCTGACGGTGGACAAAACCGGGCGCATCTTCTTCGCGGTGGACAATCAGAAAACCCGTGAAGGACTGATCGAGGACATGAACACCTACAAAAACCTGGGCCTCACGCAAGAGGAGAAGAACGCCTTTAAATATGGCGCTTCCATGGGCGTTCCGTTCAACCAACTGAAAAGCTATCTTGGCGCTGCGCCTGCGGAGCAAAAGGCGTTTGACAAAACAGCGCCCGGCATTCCGGTGGATACGAGCAACGACCTGCCGAGCAACGAATTGGCGACGTGGATTCGCTCTGCGCGGAACAACAACCCGAAGCTGCGCATCTGTATCAAAGCGGACGGCGCGACGACTTACCCAGAAGTGAGAAAAGTGATTCGCACGCTGGAGAACTACAAGATTTACAAGTTCAACCTGATCACCAACATGAAGGCCATTCCGCCGGGCAGTGCTGCCGCAGCAGAAAAGGCGAAGGGCGCGTAAACCGGCAATGAATAATGAACAATGAATAATGGAATTTCTGGAAAACGCCTTTTTCTGATTTTCCTCTTCTTCATCTCACACGCCTCATTAATCCCTAATCATTAAAAAACTCCTCTGTCATGGCAGAAATGGATACCTCGTCCGGGGGCGGGCATAAGAAAGGCCCCGGTGTCAAAAAAGCGAAAAAACTTTCCACCCGCATCGATATGACCCCGATGGTGGATTTGGGTTTTCTGCTCATCACCTTCTTCATGTTTACCACCACCATGTCTAAGCCCAAGACCATGGAGATAAACATGCCCGCGAAGGAAAAAACAGATGACCCTACCAAAATCAAGGCTTCTACGGCATTGACTTTGTTGCTCGGCCAGAACCACCGCGTGTATTACTACGAAGGCCTCGCCGACGACCCGAACAATCCGCCTGCGGTAAAGCTGGCGTATTTCAAGCCCGGAAAAGACGGCATCCGCGACGTGATTATCGCCAAGAAGCAAGCCGTTGCCGGTTTGCAGCAAAGCGGTGCGCTCGGCCCGAAAGACAACGCCGTGGTGCTGATTAAGCCCAATGATGGCAGTACTTACGACGATATGGTAAACGCGCTGGACGAGATGGCGATTAACGACGTGAGAACTTACGCCGTAATTGACATTACCGACGTGGACAAAGAATTTATGGGCGAGAAATAGTCCTTTTGAAAGCTCCTTAAAACACCCGCAGAAAATGGACCTCAACAAGATTCTCAAAACCGACTATCTAGACCTCATCTACGAAGGCCGGAACAAAACCTATGGCAGCTACGAGCTGCGCCGCAACTATCCAAAGCGGGTAGGGCGCGCGCTGATGGCGCTGGCTGCGATTGGCATCGCGGTTACGGCCTACGGAGTTATTTCTAACCGCCCGGTGAAAATCGTGGACAAGCCGAAGCTGAAGCCAGTGGAAATGGCGATGGTAGAGCCACCACCGATTGAGCCAAACAAGCCACCGCCACCGCCGCCCCCTGCGGAGCCGCCGCCGCCCGTGAAGCCGACGGTGAAGTTTACTCCGCCCGTCATCAAAAAGGATGAAGAGGTGAAGGAAGAAGAAAAGCCACCTGAAGTGAAAGAACTGAAGGAAGCTGCTGCGGGCGTAAAAACAGAGGCGGGCGACGTGAACGGTATTGACCCCGGTATTGTGGACAAGCCCGGAACGGGAACCGGCGTGGTGGAAGCCCCGCCGCCACCGCCTGCGGTATTTACTTCGGTAGAACAGATGCCCGCCTTCAACGGCGATGTGCAGGCATGGCTGGCGAACAACGTGAACTATCCTGACGCCGCCCGCGAAGCCGGTATTGAAGGCCGCGTGGTTATCAAGTTCGTGGTGAGTGAGGACGGCAGCGTAACAGAGGCTTTGGTAGAGCGTGGCGTAAACGCCGCTTTGGATGCGGAAGCCCTGCGCGCAGTAAAGAAGATGCCGAAGTGGAACCCCGGAAAGCAGAACGGTAAAGCGGTTAAAGTGTATTTCCGCGTGCCGGTGAAATTTGCGCTGGAGTAAGTTTTTACCGAAAGATTTTTAGAAGAAAAGCGCCGCAGGTTTCTGCGGCGCTTTTTTGTTTGGGGCAGGGTAGGACAGTCTTTTCAGGTGTCTGTAAATGGCCTTTGAAAAGCGTAGAATTTTCTTTGGAAAAAGTTTTGGTGTTGCTGTGGAAAAGTTCTGTGTCGTCGTCTTTGGAAGTAGAAAGCAGAATAAGTGAAGAACAACATTCTAACTCTAACCTTCTAAAAACTCCTCTGTCATGGCAGAAATGGATACCTCGTCCGGGGGCGGGCATAAGAAAGGCCCCGGTGTCAAAAAAGCGAAAAAACTTTCCACCCGCATCGATATGACCCCGATGGTGGATTTGGGTTTTCTGCTCATCACCTTCTTCATGTTTACCACCACCATGTCTAAGCCCAAGACCATGGAGATAAACATGCCCGCAAAAAGCATAGAACCACCAACGGAGATTGGAGAATCCATAGCCCTGACTTTGTTGCTCGGCAGTAACCACCGTGTGTATTACTACGAAGGCTTGGCCGATAACCCAATTGCTCCACCTGTAGTTAAAGTGGCTTACTTCAAGCCCGGAAAAGAAGGTATCCGCGAGGTGATTCTTGCGAAAAAGAAAACAATTGCCTCCTTGCAGGAGACCGGCCAGCTTAGCCCGAAATCAAGTGTAGCGGTGCTTATCAAACCAGATGAATCATCTACTTACGAAGACTTGGTGAACGCGGTGGACGAGATGGCGATTAACGATGTAAGGACCTACGCCGTCATTGACATTACGTCAGTGGATAAGGAATTCATGGGCAAGTAGTAAAAAGCTCTTTACCAGTTCTCCAAAAAAGGTATTCTGCGGATTTCTTTTTAGAGAAGAGCGTCGCAATGTTTTTGCGGCGCTCTTTCCTTTTCCACGAGTTTCACTCGTGGCAATTGCTATTCGTCCCTTTCAGGGACGGTGGGATTAAACGCATAAAGAACCCTGAAAGGGTTCAATAGCTATTGCCACGGGTGAAACCCGTGGACAAAAGAAGAAAAGCCCTTTCCCCCAAACATTTCCCCGAACAACTACTTTTGCGGCCAATTTTCCAAAGCACTTTCTCCTTCTTATGCTCAACCGCATTTCTCTTATTCTGTCTTCCCTTGCCCTCATCGGCGTGATTTCCCTGCTCGTGATGCGCAACGACAAAAGCACGTCTTCCACCACGTACAAAAAAAGCGTTTCTACGCCTGTCTCCGCGCCCGCAGGCGGCAGCCGCGTTGCTTATGTGGACATTGATTCTTTAGAGAACAACTACACCTATTTCAAAGACAAGAAAGCGGAGTTTACCCGGCGGCAGGAAAGCGTGGAATCGGAGTTGCAACGCTCGGCGGCGCAGCTTCAAAATGAAGCTGCTGCTTACCAAAAGAAAGGACAAGCAGGCGGATTTGCCTCGCAGGCAGAGGCCGAAAGTGCGGGCCGTCGCTTGCAGCAAATGGAGCAAAGCCTTGTTACCCGCCGCGAAGCACTGGCCGCGACGCTGCTGAAAGACCAGGATGCTTTCAACAAAGAAATCCAGAAACGACTGGATGATTTCCTCTCCGACTACGTAAAGGAAACGCCTTTTGACTATGTGCTTTCCTATTCCAAAAGCGGCTCTATTCTCTACGCCAACAAAGCCCTCAACATCACGCAGGACGTGATTAGCGGCATGAACGAGCAGTTGAAAGAAGCTCCCAAGAAGTAGTTCTCTCCCACGCTTTCCAACCCCTCTTTTCCGTGCAAGAAACTTCCACCCCCGCTGCCGAAAACGCCGCACCGCGCCGCGCCCTCAGTGGCCTTGACGGTACGCTGCTGGTTATCGGCTCTATGATTGGCTCCGGCATTTTTATTGTCTCTGCCGACATTTCGCGCCAGGTAGGCTCTGCGGGCTGGATACTAGCCGTCTGGATTCTTACCGGCTTTCTCACCCTTACCGCTGCGCTTTCCTATGGCGAGCTGGCGGGGATGTATCCCAAAGCGGGCGGGCAATATGTGTATCTGCGCGAGGCCTGGGGCAAGCCCTTGAGCTTTCTCTACGGCTGGTCGTTCTTCACCGTTATTCAAACGGGAACCATTGCTGCTGTGGGCGTGGCCTTCGGAAAATTCCTGGGTTATCTCGTGCCTGCGCTGGGAGAGGACAACATTCTGCTTCAAACCAGCGGCTTCAAGATTCATGCGGCGCAGCTTGTTTCCATCTTCATCATTCTCTTGCTTACCTATATCAATACGCGCGGCGTAGAAAGCGGCAAGCGCGTGGGCTTCGTCTTCACCTTCTCCAAAATAGCGGCGATGGCGGCCTTGATTCTCGCAGGTTTTCTGATGGTGAAAAATGCGGCGTGGAGCCTCAACTTTCAGAATGCCTGGGAGGGCGTAAAGCTGTCTTTTGAAGGCGGCGGTATTCAGCGGGAATTGCTTTCCGGCAATACTCTGGCAGTAGCCTTGTGTGTGGCTTCGGTGGGCGCTATTTTTTCGTCGGATGCGTGGAATTCGGTCACTTTTATTGCTGGGGAAATGAAAGCCCCGGAGCGCAACATTGGCCGCTCGCTGTTTATAGGAACGCTGGTGGTAACGGCGCTCTACGTGACCATGAACCTGATGTATCTGAACGTGCTGACTGTAAACGAAATCGCGCAGGCCCCGCACGACCGTGTGGCGCTGGCAGCGGCGCTGAAGCTCTTCGGCCCGGTAGGAACAACGCTGATTGCCGTGCTGGTGATGATTTCCACTTTTGGCTGCAACAACGGACTGATTCTCTCCGGCGCGCGGGTGTACAAAACAATGGCCGACGATGGTCTTTTCCTTCCCGCTGCGCGGAAACTAAACGCGCGCGGCGTACCCGAAACGGCGCTCTGGATGCAGGCAGCATGGGCCATTTTGCTGTGCCTTAGCGGCAGCTACGGCGCGCTGCTGGACTATATCGTTATCGTCGCGCTTCTGTTCTACATCTTTACTATCGCGGGTATTTTCCGCTTGCGCAAAACCGCTCCTAATGCGTCCCGTCCTTACAAAGCTTTTGGTTATCCGGTGATTCCGGCTTTGTACATTCTCACTGCTGCGGCTATCTGCTTTGTGCTGCTCCGCTACAAGCCGGAAACCACGCTGCCCGGCATTGGTCTTGTGGCAATTGGCGTTCCGGTGTATGCCATGATGAAGCGGCGGATGAAGCGGCAGTAGGAAGCTATTTGTAGAAACAAAGAGCTTCCTGCTTTTTGTCCCCCCGACAGGGGGGATGTAGGGAATGCTTTTACGACAAGAATTTTCTACAGGTTCCCTTCGGGAATGACAAAAGTTTTTTTACAGAAAGACCAGCCATTTTAAGTTCCATGACTTCTCTCCAAAGCCTGTTTGCTTCTTTCGAAACATTGCGTGTATTGGTTGTCGGTGATGTGATGTTGGACAATTACTGGTGGGGCGAGGTGGAGCGTATCTCCCCCGAAGCGCCCGTGCCGGTGGTGCAATTGAAGCGGCGCGAAAGCCGCCTGGGCGGTGCGGCCAACGTGGCGCTCAACCTGCGGGCGCTGGGTGCAGGTGTAGAAATAGCGACCGTAATTGGGGAAGATGCGGAAGGAGTAGTGCTGAAAAATTTATTGGAGAAGGCAGGCGTAGGAACGAGTCTGGTGCAGACGAGCATCCACCGGCCCACCACCACCAAAGCCCGCGTAATGGGCCACACCCAGCAGATGCTGCGCATTGACGAGGAAACCACCGACGATCTGAGTACCGAAGAAGAACATCCATTCATAGATGCGGTGCTGCGCTACCTGCAACGCGAAAAACCGCAGATGGTCCTTTTTGAAGACTACAACAAAGGCGTGTTGAAAGAGAACGTTATCCACCGCATCATCGGCCATTGCAAGGTGCTGAACATCCCCACCGCTGTAGACCCGAAAAAGCAAAACTTTCTTTCCTACAAAGGCGTAACGCTCTTTAAACCCAACCTGAAAGAAGTGCGCGAGGGTCTGCATCTTCCTCTTGAAAAGCCCGACGCGACAGCGCTGCACGAAGTGCATCAAAAGCTGCACGAAGCGCTGGGCCACGAGATAACCTTCCTTACGCTTTCTGAAAGAGGCGTGTATGCACAGCAGGGAGAAAACGTGGTTCAGATTCCTTCCCACCTGCGCCACATTGCCGACGTAAGCGGCGCGGGCGATACGGTGATTGCTACCGCTGCCCTCGTCTATGCCGCCACGAGAGACCTGCGCCTGATGACTGAAATCAGCAACCTCGCAGGCGGACTGGTGTGCGAGGAAGTGGGCGTAGTGCCGATAAGCAAAGTGCGGCTGTTGGAAGAAGCAGAGCGGGTGCTGGACACACAATAAAGCGGTTTAGAAACCTCTTCCAAAATCTTACCTTCGGCAGGTGAATTTCGCTTCTTCTGTATCTGCTTCTTCTCCGGTTTTTATTGCGTCCATCTGTTCCGGCTCCAACGGCAACTGCTATTATGTAGGCACGGAAAACGACGCGGTGTTGATAGACGCAGGTGCTTCTTTTGCGGAGATTTCCCGGCGGATGGCTTCGCTAGAATTATGTCCGTCGCGGCTGCGCGGCATCCTTGTTTCCCATGAACACACCGACCACGTGCGCGGATTGGAACTCACGGCCCACCGCTGGAACCTGCCGATTTGGGGCACGCGCAAAACGCTGCAACGCTGCTCGCTGGGCCGCTCGCTGCACCGCGCAGTGCCTGTGGAGGCAGACGTGTGGATGACCGTAGGCGAACTGAATATCCTGCCGTTTCGGAAGAAGCACGACGCCGTGGATCCGGTTTCGTTTGTGGTGGAAAAGGGTGGGGTACATGTCGGCGTGTTCACCGATATTGGCCGCTGCTGCGAGGCAGTGACGGAATATTTCCGGCTCTGCCACGCTGTTTTTCTGGAGTCTAATTATTGCGAGGAAATGCTGGCCGAAGGACGCTATCCCTACCACCTGAAAAAGCGGATTTCCGGCGGCTACGGCCACATCTCCAACCGCGAAGCACTGGCCCTTTTCCGGGAACACCGCGCGCCGCATCTGACGCACCTTTTGCTTTCGCACCTTTCGGGAAACAACAATCACCCCGACCGCGCGCTAGAGACTTTTCTGCCGCACTGCGACGGCGTAGAAGTGCTGGTGGCTTCGCGCTACGCGTGCAGTCCGGTGTTTAAGATTACGGGAGCGCAGAAAGCAGCAGTGCCAACGGCAACGAGGAAAGTTGCGGAGCAGGCGGTGCTTTTTTAAAAAGAATATGGGTTGGGTTCGCTACTTGCTGCTTATGCTTGTTCTGCTTTCCTGCAAATCTTTGTCCAAAATGGGTTTGAAGGAGTACCCAGCTACGCCCCTTTCAAAAAGAAATTTTAAGAGCGCAAATGGTACTTATTCAGAAGTGCCGGATACCGGAAATGGGCAAATGAGTCGTGAGCCCGGAACGGGTTTTTATGGCGAAAAGGGGCTGACCTTATTTGACCAGCTCCCTTCGTGGATAGGGCCACCGAAGGAAGCGTATCGGAAGCCGAATGGAGAGGATATTCCTCCAGCAGAAAAGCGTGTAAAAATAGAGTTCCTTACGGCTCACAAAGCGCGGATAAGTCTTTATTACAGAGACAACCTGCTGCTCCGTAAAAACATTCGTGGGAGATTCAAAAAAGGCTACTTCTACCGCAGGCCTAACGTTTGTTTTATCCCATTCTTGCCGCTCATTGCCGTTGTTCATAGCACCCGAACACGCATTGGAATATCTGAGGGTAAGTTATTGATGGACCATAGAGTCTTTAGCTGGGGATTTGCGCTGGTGGCCGGGAGTTTCACGAAAGGGCATGTTTCTTCTGTTTACAGCCGCGTAGGCAATTAGCAGTCCGCGTGTTTCTAAATCATCCGCAATCATCCTGAGCATCTCTTTCATCTGTGGTCTATTCCAACTTACACCTGCACCAACCCCGCTTTCCGCAGCGTCGCCAGCGGCTTCCCGTCCCAGAAAAGCTCAAAATCTTCCAGTCCACTTGCTTCATAAGTGTCGCGGATTTCGGCACGAGTAAAACGCTTTTCTTCTCCAATACACAGACTTGGCAGAAGTGCCGCAAGCCACACTCCTTTCTCCTTTTCCAAGCGCAACGTAAGCGTCTCGCGGCGGCTTTCTAAAGTGAGAACGGCTTCTTCCCACGTCGCGCCTTTCTTGCTTTTGCTCACTACCTCGCAGGCTACCTTTCCACCCAGCCAAATCACGCGGCTGCTTTCTTTCGGAAGTTGCAAGGCGGCTTCTTCCAACACGCCGTGAATCCAGTCGGGTTTTACGGTAGTGCGCGGTGTTTTCTCCTCAAACCATTTGTGCAACGGGTCAGTCAGGCCAATGCCGTGCATGTAGTTGAAGAGCGACTTTTTCAGGCCATAGCCGAAAGCGTCGTGGTCGGTTGTGTTGGCTTCGGTATAGGCCAAATCGTTGTTGGCAAAAGCGCCTTCTGCCTGCATGATTTGTACGCCATAAGTCGCCGGACTTTTCCCCACCGGACTGTGCGCCGTCAGCGCGAAGCGATGCCAGAATGCGGAGCGCAACACGCCTGCCGCAAACATCTGCCGTACCATCTCCAGCGAGTCCATCGTTTCCTGTGCCGTTTGTGTGGGGAAGCCATACATCAGGTAGGCATGAACCAGAATACCCGCGTCGGAAAACGCCTTGTTCACGCGCGCCACCTGCGCCACGGTTACTCCTTTGTCTATCAGCTTCAGAAGTCTATCTCCCGCCACTTCCAACCCACCACTCACCGCAATGCAACCCGACTCGCGCAGGAGGCGACAGAGATCAGGCGTAAAGCTCTTTTCAAAGCGGATATTGGCCCACCAACTCACCACCAGTTTGCGGCGGATAATCTCCAGCGCAAGGTTGCGCATCAGGGCGGGCGGCGCGGCTTCGTCCACAAAATGAAAGCCCGTGTTTCTGGTTTGCGCCACCAGCGTTTCCATCCGGTCGGCCAGCAAGGAAGCGGTCAGCGGCTCGTAGTCGGAGATATAGGGCAGGGCCGTGTCGCAGAAGGTACATTTCCCCCAATAGCAGCCGTGGGCCATCGTCAGCTTGTTCCAGCGACCATCGCTCCACAGGCTGTGCATCGGGTTCGTTACTTCAATCACCGACACGTATTTATCCAAGGGCAGGCCGCTGTAATCGGGCGTTCCGGTTTCGGTGAAAGGGTAGTCGCGGCAGGCGCTGTTGTTGTGGAAATGCACTTCGCCATCGGCCAGTGCGTAGGTTCTTTTGAGCAGCGAAAAGTCTGTTCTTCCGCCCAAAATATGCTGGTACAAACCCTCTATCGGCGCTTCGCCGTCGTCCAGACAAATAAAGTCCACGGCTTCAAAAAGGCGCGCGTCTTTGAGGCTGCGCAGTTCCGTGTTGGGATAGCCTCCACCCATTGCCACAGCAATGTGCGGGTGATGCTTTTTCAGCCATTGCCCGCAGCGAAGCGCAGCAAAAAGATTACCGGGAAACGGTACGGAGAGCGCCACTAAAAGCGGTTGATGCACTTCTATCAGATTGCCCAACAAGGGCAGCATCACCGTGTCCACAAAACCCGGCGGCTGCGCCAGTGCGTTGTACAATTCATCATAAGAAGGCGCGGCCTGCGACAATTTCTCGGCGTAGCGGGAGAAGCCGAAGTGGGGGTCTACAGCTTCGGTAAGGAGGTCGGAAAGGTCTTCCAAATAGAGCGTCGCCAAGTACTTGGCGCGGTCAGTGATGCCCATTTCGCCAAAGGCCGCTTCTAGATCGGGAACCTGCGAAAAGCGCGACGCTTCGGGCAGAAATCTTCTGTCGGTAATGTTGCGGGCCAACGTTGGGTCAGCGCCTTGCATGAAGCGGATGACCGGGCCAATGGTGCGGCGGTAATCTTCCTTCAAAGACAACATGCGCTGTGTGTTGGGCGAAGGATTTTGGTGCGCTGCGGCTATTTCAAAAACCTGCGCGAGACCGGTAGGCGAGAAGATTTTAAGCAGCACTTCCAACCCCAAATCTGCCTGCTTGGAGGGAATGCTCCGGCTGTTTAAAAAGCCTTGCAGGTATGCCATTGCCGGGTAGGGCGTGTTCAGTTGCGTGAACGGCGGCGTGAGCAGCAGCACAGATTTGGGGAGATTCACAGCAGGCGTCGGCATAGAGCGGTGGCAAAGGTATTTTAGGGATAAGGCCCGGGCTATGGTTTGAAGAATAGAGCCTTGGAATTTAATGCCCGGTGCGGTAGTGCCAAGCGCCGGGCATTTTTGAGGTAGCGGATAGTATCCGGCTCCCTTTCTGCCCATGTTACACTGTATTATGTCTTGAGATGACGTCACCCCTGCCCATGTTACACCGTAATATGCCTTGAGGTGACGTCACCCGTGCCAATATTGCGCTGTAATATGCCTTGAGGTGACGTCACCCGTGCCTATGTTGCAACCTAACCTACCTTGGGGTGACGTCACCTCTGCCCGTGTTACACCTTAATATACCTTGAGGTGACGTTATCCTCCGAATAAGCGTTGCTCTTTACATGAGGCGATAGCGCCGGACGCGCTTGTAAAAAGCCAATTCTTTTATCTGGTACGGTCTTTGGAAACCCTGTGAAAATCCTCCTGATGGCCGAGCCGATACTACCTCCAAACCCCTTTCCTCAAAATACCCAGGCGTTGCCCATTGTGGAAGAATTTGCTACCATCGGCACACAGACGGTAGAGACCGGGCGGGTGGTGATTTCCAAAAAAGTAGAAGAACACGTAGAATCCGTGCATGTGGTTACCTCTCATGACGAAACCGAGGTGGAGCGCGTGACGATGAACCGCCTTGTAGACAGCGCCCCGGCAGTGCGCTACGAAGGCGACACGATGATTATCCCGGTGCTGAAAGAGATAACGGTCGTGGAGAAAAAGCTGATGCTGGTAGAAGAAATCCGTGTGACGAAACGCAAAGTGCAGACGCAGGAAACCGTGCCCGTTACGCTGCGCAAAGAGCGGATTGAAATTATTCGTGAAAAAGCGTCTGATACCCCTGGAACGGGCGAAGCTGGCAAGGTTTTATAAATCACCCCAAGCAAGATTTCCTTTTAACCCCAAACCCCTATAAACCCTTATCACCATGAACAACACCACTGTTATCGGCGTATTTGATTCCGCCGAAGAAGCCCAAAAAGCCGTGAGCGAGCTGCAAGCCGCTGGTTTTGCAACCGACTCTGTTGACCACGCACAGCGCGGCGCCCAAAACGTAAACGCAAGCGCACCGGGCGGCGCGGATGCGTATCAGAACACATCCGGCACCATGGTCGAAGGCGCTGCTGATGCGGTGGACCGGGGCGTGAGCAAAGCCGGAAATGCAGTTGCGAATGCTGCGCACAACGCTGCTAATTCCCCTGCCGGTGGCGCAGATGCGTACCAAAACACATCTGGTACGCTGGTGGAAGGTGCTGCCGACGCAGCTGACCGCGGCGTGAGCAGCATTGGTCGGTTCTTCTCCAATCTGTTCAGCGACGACCATCAGGAAGCAGATCGCTATACCCATGTGGCTTCCCAATCTAATTCCATCGTTACCGTTCACGCCGACTCCCACGAGCGCGCAGAACAGGCTGCTGAAATCCTGGACCGCTGTGGCGCTGTAGACGTAAACGAGCGTAGCGAACAAGTTGGCTACAATACTACTGCCAATCAAACCGCGACTGTTTCCAATGACCGCACAGCAGAAACCGGACAAACGCTGAAAGTAGTGGAAGAAAACCTGCGCGTAGGCAAGCGCGAAGTAGAAACCGGTGGCGCCCGTCTGCGTTCCCGCATCGTGAGCCGCCCGGTAGAAGAAAGCCTGCGTCTGCGTGAAGAGCATGTGTTTGTAAACCGCACGCCGGTTGACCGCGCCGCTACCGAAGCCGATTTCTCCACGTTCCGCGAAGGCACGATTGAGCTGCGCGAAACTGCCGAAGTACCGGTAGTAAGCAAAGAAGCCCGCGTGGTAGAAGAAGTGAGCCTCGGCAAGGAAGTGAACGAGCGCCAGGAAACCGTCCGCGAAACCGTTCGGAAAACCGAAGTGGATGTGGAGCAGATTCCCGGAAAGGAAAGCATCAACCGCGATGCCAACAAGCGCGACATCTAAGCCCTGCTTCTAGCGAATACCCTTATCAATACAAAGCGTCCCGGAAATATTCCGGGGCGCTTTTTCTTTGCGCTAAAATCTCCTTTCATGAACAACTTCGTTTATCATCCGGCAGACACGCGCGGCGCGGCTAACCATGGCTGGCTCGTAGCCAAACACAGTTTTTCTTTTGCCCGCTACCACGACCCGGAGCGCGTGCATTTCGGCGTGCTGCGCGTGCTGAATGACGACATCGTGGCGCCGGGCATGGGCTTTGGAACGCACCCGCACGACAACATGGAAATCATCACCATTCCCTTGCGCGGGCAGTTGGCGCATAAGGACAGCATAGGGAATGCGGAGACGATTGAGACGGGCGAGATTCAGCTTATGAGCGCCGGAACGGGTGTAGAGCACAGCGAGTTTAACCCTTCCCAAACCGAAGAAGTGAACCTGCTGCAAATCTGGATTTTCCCGAACCGCCGCGACGTAACGCCGCGTTATCAGCAGCTTCCTATTACGATAGAAGAGCCCAATCATTTCCAGCAGCTTTTCTCGCCGAATCCCGAAGATGCTGGCGGCTGGATACAGCAAAATGCTTGGGGCTTTATGGCGAGCCTCACCGCCGGGGCAACCGTCAACTACGAGCTACAGGAACCTGCCAATGGCGTGTATGTATTTGTGATTTCCGGGAGCATCACGGTGAATGGACAAACGCTCACAGACCGCGACGGATACGGCATCTGGAGTGTAGAAGCATTTGCAATTTCGTGTGAAAAGGACACACGGGTGTTGTTGCTGGAAGTACCAATGGGGTTTGAGTAGGGATTCTTTTTCCACGAGTTTCACTCGTGGGACACTCATGGGGCACAAGAAAGCCCGCTTCAAACGAAGCGGGCTTTTTAATTGGAAAGGAGCATTCAGGCTTCTTCTTTCTGGCCTGGGTCTTGTTGGGCGTTGGCCTCATTATGTTTCTGTATGGCGGCCTCCTGCTCCTGCTTCATGTCGTTTTGCGTGGCGTTGATTTTGTTTTCCTGCCGGTTGGTAGGAATCTTGTTCGCCGCTTCCTGATTCAGGTCGGTGCGTTGCTGTTTGTTGTTGTTGTCCATGGGATTGAGGGTTTGGGTGATTGATGTTTTATGTGTCGTGTTTCATAAACCATGACTCATGACTTATGCTCCGCCGGCTTGTTGTCTTTGTATGCCTGCGCGGCGGCAACAGAGTCGGGCATCACGTTGCTCATAGTGGTGTTTACCTTGTTCATCATGCCGCTGATGATGCGGTCTTCACCAGCCATAAGGGCTTTGTAACCGTCTTCGGCCACGCCTGCCGCATCGGCCAGCTTGTCTTCCTGCACAACGGTAGCTTCCAACATATCTGCCTTTCGAAAGAAATCGGTGTCCGTTGCGCCGGGGAGCAGGTCGGTGATAGTAACGCCCTTCGTCTTGCGGATTTCATACTTTACGGCCTCGCTCCAGGACAAAACGAAAGCCTTCGTGGCGTGGTAAACCGCCTGCAAAGGCCCCGGAATTTTGCCTGCGATAGAGGCTACGTTCAAGACCTTGCCGCTGCCGCGCTCCACCATCTGGCGCAGGAAATGTTTGGTCAGGATAACGTAGGCGTCGATGTTGAGGCGGATGATGCTTAGCTCGCGGTGGATGTCGTTCTCCAGGAATTCGCCCCACGCGCCTTGTCCGGCGTCGTTCACGAGGATGTCTACTTGCCCGGTTACTTCTTCGCACAGCTCAAAAGGGCCTTCCGGGGTCATCAGATCTTTGGAAATCGTCTGTACGTCGGGTGCGCCGATGGTGCGGAGTTCGCTGGCGGCGCTTTGCAGGTGGGCTTCGTCGCGGGCCACAAGGGTGAGGCGGTAGCCGTCCTTTGCAAACAGCTTGGCCAGTTCAAAGCCAATGCCGCTGGTGCCGCCGGTAATGAGGACGTGTTGATTATTTGGGTTCATAGTAGGGATGAGGGGTTGATAGAGGTTGGTGCGTTGATAGGGATGCTCTTCGCGCCTCCAAAATCGTTCCATTCCCTCCGGTATTACTTTTGAAAGAACATTCCGGCCATGCACACTTTCTCCTTGAACCGCTTCTCCAAAACTTTCTTCCGGCAAAAACTGCTTCCGGTGCTTCCTGCAGTCTTGCTGCTCTTCTTCCCGGCCTGTCAGAAGGCGCAGGCACAAAAGGCAGACCCTACCGAAAACACGCTGACGGTACTCCATAACTGGACGATGCCCACCGACCTGCGCGAGATTTCAGGCCATGCCTTCTATGGCAGCCTGCTGGCTGCTATTGAGGACGAAGACGGCATCATCTACCTCTTCAATCCCAAGACGGGCGTCGTTGAAAGGCGTATTCCCTTCGGCGCGGCAGGCGATTATGAAGGCATTGCCATTGTGGGCGAAACCGCTTGGGTGTTGCGCTCTGATGGGGTGCTTTTTGAAGTGAAAAACTTTGCCAATGGCACGCCCACGACGCAGAAGCACACCACTTTTCTTCAGGCCGGGAACAATACGGAGGGGCTTTTCTACGACCGTCCCAACAACCGCCTGCTCGTCTCTGTAAAGGATCAGGATCCGAAAGACAATTCCTGCAAAGGAGTCTATGCCTACGACCTGCGCACGGGTACGATGGCCCAAAAACCTGTCTGGTGTATGGTTGCGCCGGGCACAGACATCTCCAGCAAGCACCACCCCGAACTCCGGGCCTCGGAGATTGCCCTCCAACCCACCACGAACACGCTTTATGCGCTCGACGGCCCCGCCAATCGCCTCTATGTGCTGGATGCCGACGGGCAGGTGCGCCATTACTACAAGCTGGATAAAGATGCTTTCCCGCAGCCGGAAGGACTGGCTTTCGCAACCGACGGCACGCTCTATATCTCCACGGAAGGCAACGGAGGAAATGGTGCTGTTCTGAAGGTGAGGCTGGAAGAGTGAGCAGCGATTCCCCCGACGGAGGCTTCCACACGCGTCTGCGCAAAACCGCAACCCGCTAACCCCTGCTTCTCTTTTCTTCGCAACTTCGCGCCTTCTTTATGAAAAAGACCTTCTTCGCTGCCCTTGCTGCCGCGTTTCTGCTCGCTTCCTGCGCTAAAGATTCCAGCACGCCGCCTCCCTCCCTTATAGGCAAATGGCAACCGTATAACTACACGCTCCGCTACCTCCGCGCAGGGCGAACAGACTCCTTCAAGGTGATTCCCCGCGACTCGTTTCCGTCCTGCCAGCAAGACGACTACTGGCGCTACAATGCTAACAACACAGGCCTTGCATATCGGGGTTCGCTTTGCACAGGAGAGACTTCTGCCTCGGACTCTTTTAGCTGGGAGCTTTCCGGCAACGTCCTTGTTCTGACCTACGCCAACGGACAAAAAGAAGGCATGACCGTCTCTTCTATCAGCACGGATTTCTACACGGCTTTCGACACACTCTATCCCACCGCCACGCAGCCCGATACGGCCACGCTGACGCAGCAATTCAAGCGCCTCCCTTAGAGCATATCCGAAAAGTAAAGCCCCGTGGAAAGGGGCAAGGCGTTTTATCGGAAATCTTTTGTCATCCCGAAGGGGCCTTAGCGGTTTGCGTCCGGCAAGATCCCTTCGGGAGGACAAAAGATTATGACCGAACAGGCTTTCGACATAGAATTCCCGGATAGGCTCTCCGGTTTCGTTTCCCCCATTCTTCCCTACATGATCTCCCGCATCTTTGACATCATCGCCAAACGCGCTGAACAAGCTCCCGACGCTGTTTTGCTGGCCTCTAAAGAAGGCGGGGAGTGGCGCGAATGGTCGGCACAGGAATGCCACACCAAAGCGGCGCAGTTGGCCGCAGGCCTGCTTCAACTGGGCATCTCCCGCGACGTACACGACCCGGAAAAGCAGGAGAAGATTGTGCTTATTTCCCCCAACAGGCCGGAGTGGATTATTACCGACCTCGCCGCGCAAATGGCAGGCGTGGCCCTGACGCCGCTTTATCCCACAATCTCTCCCGCAGACCTGAAATTTGTGCTGGAAGAAGCCGAAGTGCGTTACGTTATCCTTTCCGGCTCCGACACGGCGCGCCGTTTTGGGTCCGCCATTGGGGAGGCGAAAAGCGTGGAGCGCATCTACACTTTTGACCCCGTAGAAGGCCTGCGCCACTGGGAAGAGCTGCTGGCCGGAGAAGCGATTTCTCCAACTGAGACGGCCCGCATTTCGCCCGACACCGTAGCCACGATTATCTATACCTCTGGCACCACGGGCGAGCCGAAAGGCGTGATGCTGACCCACCGGAATCTGACGAGCAATATCGCGCAGGCGATGCCCGCTTTTACGTTTGCAACGCACGGCGAGCGTGCGCTGTCCTTCCTGCCCCTGAATCATGTCTTTGAGCGCACCATTACGTACCTCTACCTGCGCGGCGGGCTGAGCGTTTGGTACGCCGAGGGCTTGGAGAAGATAGGTGACAACCTAAAGGAGGTGAAACCGATTGTCTTCTCCACCGTTCCGCGTCTTTTGGAGAAGGTGTATGAAAAGCTGGTGGCCGTTGGGCTGGAGCTGAAGGGGATAAAAAAGAAGCTGTACTTCGGCGCGCTGGACGCGGCGCGGGAATACGACAACGCCAAGCCCGGCAGCATCGGCTACCGCTTGAAACTGGCCTTCTTTGACCGCCTTATTTTTTCTAAATGGCGCGCCGCGCTGGGCGGCAACATCCGCGCCATTGTGTGCGGTTCGGCGGCGTTGCAGGAAAGACTTAACCGTACGTTTTCGGCTACGGGAATGACGGTGATGGAAGGCTACGGACTGACGGAGGCTTCGCCTTTTATCTCCTGCAACCGCTACGAAAACGAAGGCAGGCGCATCGGGACGATTGGCCCCGTACTGGATGGCATTGAGGCCCGCTTTGCAGACGACGGCGAGATAGAAGTGCGCGGCGACAACGTGATGAAGGGCTACTACAAACGCCCCGACCAAACGGCGGAAGTGTTGGCGGACGGCTGGCTGAAGACCGGCGACGTGGGCACTTGGGTAGAAGTCCGTTTCCTGAAAATAACAGACCGGAAGAAAGAGATTTTCAAGAACTCGGGCGGCAAATACATTGCCCCGCAGCCCATTGAAAACAAGATGCGCGAAAGCCCTTTTATAGAGCAGATGATGGTGGTGGGCGCGGGCGAAAAATACGTAAGCGCGCTTATTGTTCCGGCATTTGACAGGCTGAAAAAATGGCTGCAAGACGCAGGCGCGGACGTGCCGAAAACGCGCGCAGAAATTGCGGCCCTTCCGCAGGTAAAGCAGCTTTTGAAAAAGCAGTTGGATAAGTACAACGCGGCCTTCTCGCCCATAGAAAAGGTAAAGAAGTTTGCGCTTCTGGCGGAGGAATGGACGACCGAAAGGGGAGAATTGACGCCTTCGTTGAAGCTGCGTCGCCGCGTGATTGAGCAGCGTTATGCTGCGGACATCGCGGGGCTGTATACTGCCTCCCCCCAACCCCCTCCGAAGGAGGGGGAGGCATAACCGATATCAGGCACAATCAGCGGGTTAGTAACGTGTTGTAAGCGGGCGTCACCTTTCCCCTTCGGGGAAGGGCCGGGGATGGGGCCGAAAGAAAAAGAGGTATTTTTAACGCTAGAGACCTTCTTCGCTGTGCCGCAGAAGCGGCAGCGAAACAACCGCTGGCACCATCATTTCCTGTTACTGCTCATGCGCATCGCCCTTCTCCTTTGTCTTTTCCTTCTTCAAGCCTTTTTTGCCCCCCTTAAAGCGCAGAACTGGAACACTACTGTTCCAAAAGAAATTGTCATCCTCCATTCCTCCAAAGACTACAAGGCAGTCCTTAAGACCGCACGGGAAGCCGCAAAAAGACTGGGCCGGAAACTGGACCTCGGCGCCAATAACTCCAACGCTAAGCTGGGCCTTTCTATGTCCAAATCCGACTGCGCAGGCAACGGGTACGACTACCCTTGCTACACCGCGCGCGGCGATGGCAATGCCGACAACAGCGATTATATCTCCATTGAATTCTCCAATGCCTACGAAGGCTTCCGGCCCGGATACTATATTGTGGTAGCTGCCATTGGCGAGCCGGGCAGCGCAGCCGTTCGCAACACGCTGGCCGCCTCCCAGAAAATTTATCCCGATGCCTATGCCAAACAAACCCGCGTTTGGTTTGGCTGTATGCACTAACAGCGCAGCACGCGCCTTTGCCCTAAACCCTCGTCACTTCCGAAGGAGGCATGCATAAGAGGCTATGGATTTTCTACAGGTTCCCTTCGGGAAGGACAAAAAGGGGTTTGGCAACAAAAGCGAAGCCTTTCCTTTCTCTTTCAAACGGCTTTTGTCAGACCCACGCCGCTTTCCCTTTTCCCCAAAACATTTCCCTACCTTTATCTCCTATGCGCCTTCTACACCTTCCCCTTTTGCTTTCCGCCGCACTCCTGACAGCCCTCACCGGCTGCAAGAAAGACACCGCAAGCAGCACGGAAGACACCGGCTATGCCGCCGATTATGCCCGACTAGAAAATTCCTTTGGCAATGCCCAAGACCTCGCCGACCGAGCTGTTCAAAGCGGCAGCGCTGCCAACCTGAAAACCACCAGCCTTTGCGCAACCGTTACCCACGACACGATGAGCAGTCCCCGCGTCCTCACTATTGACTTCGGCAGCACCAACTGCCTTTGCAATGATGGCAAATACCGCCGGGGCAAAATCAAAGTAGCTTATACGGGCCGCTATGCGGATAGCGGAACCGTTCGTACTTTTTCCTTCGACCAGTATTTCATCAACGACAACCAGCTTACGGGCCGCAAGACGGTGACCAATATGGGCCGCAACGGGCAGGGCCAACCGGTCTTCTCCATCGTCCAGAACGATTCCCTTATCCTCACCAATGGAAATGGCATACGCAGTTGGAACAGCACGCGCACGCGTACGTGGACAGCAGGCTACAACACAACGACTTGGACGGACGATGCGTATGACGTCTCCGGCAGTGCCATGCTGACGCGCGCCAGTGGCAAGACGTTCAGCATCCTTATCACTACGCCGCTCCACCGCGCCCTGAGCTGCGACTGGATAGAAAGTGGCGTCGTTACTATTACCCCCACCGGCGGCGTCACTCGCACGTTGGACTTTGGCAACGGCGGCTGCGACAGCACGGCCACACTGACAGTGAACGGACAGACGCGTACCGTTCAACTGCCTTAGAAGGATTTTACATTCACTCATGAAAAGCCCGCTTTTATAGTGGGCTTTTATGTTTTTGTGGAATTAAAGGTGGGTTTTCCTGCCCTTGATGCCTTCTGACAAAGGGACTATCGATTTTAGAAAGGGGACTACGCGTTCTGGCTTCCCGACTATCGATTCTGGCAAAGGGACTACCGATTCTGGCTTCCCGACTACCGGTTCTCGGTATTCGGGAATGCCTATTCGCCAAGCGGGAACGGCACGGCGCAAAGCAAAACACCCGTTAGGTCTCGAAGACCTAACGGGTGTTTTATCTAGAAAGAATTACTTCCCTCCTAGAGGCCAAAGGCGCTTTTCACGGCGTCCACAAAGTCCAGCTTTTCCCACGTAAACAGTTCCACTTCCATCTCCTTCTTTTGTCCGCCTGCGCTCTTGAAGGTCTTTTTCACCGTCTTGGGCGTGCGGCCCATGTGGCCGTAGGCCGCGCACTCGCTGTACATGGGTTGGCGCAGCTTCAGGCGCTGCTCAATGAAGTAGGGGCGCATGTCGAACACCTCCGAAATCTTTTCGGCGATTTCGCCGTCGTTCATTTCCACTTTCGCCGTGCCGTAAGTGTTCACGTAGAGGCCCATGGGCTGGGCCACGCCAATGGCGTAGCTCACCTGCACCAGCACCTCGTCGCAAAGGCCGGCAGCTACCATGTTCTTGGCGATGTGGCGCGTGGCATAGGCCGCCGAGCGGTCCACCTTGCTGGGGTCTTTGCCGCTGAATGCGCCGCCGCCGTGTGCGCCCTTGCCGCCGTAAGTGTCCACGATAATCTTTCTTCCCGTCAGGCCCGTATCGCCATGTGGCCCGCCAATCACGAACTTGCCGGTGGGGTTGATGTGGTACTTAATGTCGTTGTTGAAGAACTCTGTGTACTGCGGATAATCTTTTTTCACGCGCGGAATCAGGATAGCCTTCACGTCCTCCGTGATGCGGGCCTGCATTTCCTTTTCCTCCGCAAAATCATCGTGCTGCGTAGAGATAACGATGGTGTCGATGCGCGTCGGGCGGTTGTTGTCGGCATACTCAAGGGTCACCTGGCTTTTGGCGTCGGGGCGCAGGTAGGTCATTTCCTTTCCTTCCTTGCGGATATCCGATAGCTCGCGCAGCAGGGCGTGGCTCAGGTCAAGGGCGAGGGGCATGTAGTTGTCCGTCTCGTTGGTGGCGTAGCCAAACATCATTCCCTGGTCGCCCGCGCCTTGTTCTTCCTTTGTCTTTTTGTCCACACCCTGATTGATGTCGGGGCTTTGCTCGTGAATGGCAGACAGCACGCCGCAGGAATTAGCCTCAAACATGTACTCGCTCTTGGTGTAGCCGATGCGGGCGATGACCTCGCGGGCAATGGTGGGCACATCGATGTAGGTGTTGCATTTCACCTCGCCCGCAAGCACCACCTGGCCGGTAGTAACAAGGGTTTCGCAGGCAATTTTGGCTTCCGGATCCCATGCCAGAAAGTTGTCCACAAGTGCGTCCGAAATCTGGTCGGCAACTTTGTCGGGATGGCCCTCTGAAACAGATTCAGAGGTGAAGAGGTAAGGCATAGATGCTTTCGTTTTTACCCGTAGAAAAGCGGGGCGCGCGAAGATAATGTTCCAAATGGAAATGGCGGAGAAAATAACCCGGCGAGCGTGTAGGGGAAAGAAGGTGTGGGGGAAAGAGGAAGCCCCGCCGGGGAGCAAACAGCCTTTTTGGGAAACCTGTTTGCCCTCCGGCGGGGCCTTTTGGGTGTTGGATAGAAGTGCTTAGCGCCTGGCGATCAAATCGAAATGGCAGTGGGTAGCAAAGTCGTGGTCTACGGTCACCTTTTCGTCCGTATCGGCCCGCAGAAATTGGGTGTAGCCCAGCTCCTGAAGAAGCTGGAGGAGTGCTTTGCTCGACTGGCCCTGCTCGCGCAGCAGCCGATCATCCAGTTCCATAAACAGCACGGGGTAAGACGCTTTCAGGGCATTCTTTCCGCCCTGGAGGACGAAGTATTCAAAGCCCTCCACGTCCATTTTGATAAAGTCGATGCGGGAGATGCCTTGCTTCTGCACGAAGTTGTCCAGCGTTTCAATCTGAATCTCCTTCGTAGGGTATCCTTGCGCGTCGGTAGTGATGCGGTTCATGCCCGGGTTAGCGCTATCCAGCTCCGCCATCAGCGCCGTTCCCGGCTGACTGCCAAAGCCGATGTTGAAGGCCTGGATATTGGGGAAGCTGTTGAGGCCGATGTTCTCCGAGAGGCGCTTGAAGTTGCCGGGGTGGGGTTCGATGGAGTAGATGGTGCCGGTTTTGTTTTCCGTTGCAAATTCCAGCGTTGTCCGCCCGATGTTTCCGCCAATATCAATAATCGTTTTGGCTTCCCGGATGCTGTTAATGACCGGCTCAAACTCCGAATCTTCCAGTCCGTAGTAGATCAGGTGATCTACATAGCAGTTCAGGTCGAGGCGGTAGTTAATACCCTTTCTTTCCACCGAGACCATGTGGCCAGCGGGGTAGAGATAGTTTGGGGGGATAACTTTTTCGAGGAAGAAAGAGCGGTTATGCTTTAAGCGTTCCGCCAAATCCTTATCAAGCTTAGAAGAAATAAGCCAGCGCCGGAAGAAGTTCAGCACGTCAGTCTTGAAAGACCGTTTCAGCTTAAGAGGATCCATGTATCTGTGGCAGTTCTTTATTCTACCGTTACGCTTTTGGCCAGGTTGCGGGGCTGATCCACATCGCAGCCGCGCATAATGGCAATGTGGTAGGCAAGAAGCTGAAGCGGCACGATGGTAATGAGCGGGGAAAGGATTTCCTGCGTGGCCGGCACTTCAATTACGTGATCGGCAAGGGCTTTAATCTGCGTGTCGCCTTCATTTACGATGGCGATTACTTTTCCTTTCCGGGCCTTCACTTCCTGCACGTTGGAGACGATTTTCTCGTAGGCGCTCATGTTGGTAGCAAGGAACACCACCGGCATATTTTCGTCGATGAGGGCGATAGGGCCGTGCTTCATTTCCGCCGCGGGGTAGCCTTCGGCGTGGATATAGGAAATCTCTTTGAGCTTCAGCGCGCCTTCGAGGGCCACAGGGAAATTCACGCCGCGTCCGAGATACAGGAAGTTGGTCGCGTCCTTGTAGATGGCAGCAATTTCCTGAATCTGCGCGTCCAGCTTCAGGGTTCGTTCAATCTTGGCGGGGATGTGCTCCAGTTCGTAGAGCAGCTCATTGAGGCGGGAGGCGGGGATAGTGCCTTTCTCCTTCCCGATTTGCAGCGCCATCAAGGTCAGGATAGCTACCTGCGTAGAGAACGCCTTGGTGGAAGCCACCCCGATTTCCGGGCCTGCGTGGGTGTATGTTCCGGCATGGGAAGCGCGGGCAATAGAGGAGCCAATCACGTTGCAGACGCCATAGATCAGCGCGCCGCGCTCCTTGCCCAAGTCAATAGCCGCCAGCGTATCCGCCGTTTCTCCCGATTGGGATACGGCTACCAGTACATCGCTTTCGCTCACCACCGGGTTGCGGTAGCGGAACTCCGATGCATATTCTACTTCTACCGGCACGCGGGCAAGGTCTTCCAAAAGATATTCGCCCAGCAGACCGCTGTGCCAGGAAGTGCCGCAGGCCGTGAAAAGCAGGCGATGGGCGTTTACGAAACGCTGCATATGCTCTTGCACGCCGCTCAGCTTTATCCAGCCTTCGGAGGCGCTCATGCGGCCCCGTAATGAATCGGCGATGGCACGCGGCTGCTCGTAAATTTCTTTGAGCATAAAATGCTCAAAACCGCCTTTCTCAATAGCTTCCAGGCTCATCTCCAGGCGCTGAATGGCATGGGACTTTTCTTCGTTGCCGAGGGTTTTGATGACGAACCTTCCGCTGCGTTCAATAACGGCGTATTCCTGGTCGTCGAGGTAAATCACGTTGCGCGTGTACTCAATAATCGGCGAAGCATCCGAGGCCACAAAAAATTCATTTTCGCCAATGCCCAGCACCAGCGGCGAACCTTTGCGGGCGGCAATCATCTTCTGCTCGTCGCCCACTTCCATCACCACGATAGCATAGGCGCCCACCACACGGTTCAGCGCCAGACGCACAGCATCTTCAAGACCTACCTTCTCCGTGTGCATCACTTCATCAATCAGGTTCACCAGCACTTCCGTATCGGTGTCGCTTTTGAAGTCGTAGCCGCGCTGCTGAAGTGCTGTTTTCAGTACCTCATAGTTCTCAATGATACCATTGTGAATGAGGGCAATCTTACCGGAAAAAGAGACGTGTGGGTGCGCGTTCCGGTCACTTGGAATACCGTGCGTGGCCCAGCGGGTATGGCCGATTCCCATTGTGGCTTCCACAGGTTGTTCCGCCACAAAGTGTTCAAGATCAGAGACTTTGCCGGCTTTTTTATAGACGTGCAGATCGCCGTTGAGCAGCGCAACGCCTGCCGAGTCGTAGCCCCGGTATTCAAGCCTCTTCAGCCCCTTCACAAGTATCGGATAAGCCTCTTTGGGGCCGATATAGGCAACAATGCCACACATATATCAGAGTAGGTTTAGATTTTGGTGTAGGAAATTCTGAGGGTTAAGCGGTAAAGAGGATGGATACGGCTACCAACTATTAACCGGAAAGCACCCGGGAGGCCGGAGGCCCCATGAATGCGTAAATGTAGGGCACTTCCGCCGGAGTTCACACTTCGTTGTAATTCCCGGGGAAAATTGATGAGGTACTGGTTCACCGTAATGCCGCCAATCGTGGCTGTCCGCACATTTCCATCCACAAAATCGGAAGGTTCTGTATAGCCTTCCGGCAGCTGGTCGGCGATAGCAGAAAGGGTGCCATCAGCGTTTACTTTCTGCGGAAAAATACGAGGCGGCGCGAAGTAACGGTTGGAAAAAGCCGTGTCAATAGCCGTGATAATCAATTGCGCGCGGTTATAAATCGCTTTCGGCAGGCCCCCTGTATAAGGCATCTGAAAATCAATGCCCGCACCCGGTTCGTTTTGCAAAAGCAGCAGATTCGGGTCGCCCGTTCCATTTACAAACTTGTAAGCAGGTGTGCCGGAATAGTCGCGGCGCAGATAGGTGTAAACCTTGCCGTAAGCGGACTGAAACGGGAAGGAAGCGATGTTGGAATCGTTACCGTCGTTTTTATAATATACTACGATTCCCGCTTTCTGATACAAATCTGTTCCATAAAGAAAGCTGAAATAAGGAATCAAAGAGCCTGTCTGGCCCGCATCCGGCTCTACATACAAGCCCCGAAAGGCTGATGCGAAATTGGGCAGCGTCGTTCCCGCAGCAATACCTTCATAAAGGGCTGGAAGAAAGCGGTTTAGGTCTAATAGAATACGCAGATGCGGAGGACGATTCGCACCACCTACCGACACCGAATCCCGAAGTTGGGATAAATACACTGTTTTGTCTCCAAAAACCTGCGAGCGGTCCACGTTGGGCGCTCGATTACTGTAGAAGAAAGAATCAGTCCCGGTAAGACCCTGACTCAGCCGATAAACGCGGTAGCGAATGCCAGGTGCAGAAAGCGTATCCCCCCAACTAAAACCCGCGTAGGGAAGCACCAGAACTACAGAATCAATGCGGGGATTGTTGCCAAAAGTAAAGTTGGCCGTCGTGGGCGATGGTTCAAAAGCGATAGCTGCAAAAGTTTTTCCGAAAAACGGATCGGAAGAAACAAGACCTGCACCCATAAACGAGGAGCCAACTATCCGGTTAGTACCGGGAATATTCTGCCTGTAACTTGTGATAAAGGAATCAGTGAATACTGTTCTTGCCAATACGGTGAAAGTATCATCTAGGGGATTAGTATTCAAGCTATCACCTGCGGGCAACACGTTGGAAGCAAGCAGGGTGTTCTCCTTACAGGAAGAAAAACCTGAAAGCAGGATACCAATAACAAACGTGTAAAGCAGGGAAAACCGAAAGGTCACGAAAGGGGACAGAGTAGGGAAGGGTGCGCGAATTTCCATCTTAAAGAAGGAAAACCGGCGGGAAAGTTTTGGTTAAGCTTTTACGGGGACTTCTACGATGCTTTTGTATGCTTCCAGCAGCGGCAACACGTCTTCTGACCAGCTATCTTCCCAACGAATCACGCGCTTGTTGCGCGCGGGTTTCATGGCTTCATCAATTGCTGTTTCCAGCGTTGGCTCGCCTTGAATCAAAATGTCGGCTGCTTTCATTGCGCCCAATGTGAGGGCTTCTGCCGTTCCGGGTTTAAAAGCTTCCAGCTCTTTTTCCTTAAAGTCCTGATTTACAAGGGCTTTCTTGATAAAATCGGGCGGCAGCGTCTCGCCAAATTGCGGGTTCTGCACCGTAAAGGCAATCTTGGAATTGGTGAAAACCGGCTCTTTTTTATAGGCCGTTTTCAGGTACACTGGCAGCAGGGAAGTCATCCAGCCGTGGCAATGAATAAGGTGGGGAGGCCAGCCAAATTTCTTCACCGTTTCCAGCGCGCTCTTACAGAAGAAAACCATCCGCTCGGCGTTGTCGTCATAGAAAGTTCCGTGCTCATCGCGGGCTGTAAACTTGCGCTTGAAGTAGTCTTCATTGTCCATGAAATACACCTGCAGACGCGCGTTAGGCAGCGACGCTACTTTGATAACCAGCGGATAGTCGTCCTTGTCCACGATGATGTTGATGCCTGAAAGGCGCACCACTTCGTGCAGACGGTGGCGGCGCTCGTTAATTGTTCCGAAGCGCGGCATAATCACGCGTATCTCCAGCCCGGCGTCAAAAGTCTTACGGGAAAGCGCGTTCAGAATCGGCGCAAAAACCGTGTCTTCCACATAAGGCGATAGCTCGTTTGCTATTACCAGAATCCTTTTCTTTGCATCTACAGACATAAAACGGGGGAAATACTTTTTGCTTTAAAAAATTGCCTTCGGGGGACGAAGAAAACAAGTCACCTAACCCAAAGCGGCTGCAAAATTACGAAATTTTAAGCAACTTTCTCCTTTTCTCCAAACGGCGTTTATCTTCCTCTTTTCATCGATGTTTATCTTCCGACAGGCAGCGCAGCTTTCCGGGTATCTCTCCGGCCTTCAAAAACCGGTTGGTTTTGTCCCCACGATGGGTGCGCTCCACAGCGGTCATCAATCATTGCTGGCGCGCGCGGCGGTGGATGGCCACTTCACTGTGGTGAGCATTTTCGTGAATCCCACGCAGTTCAACGACCCAAAAGACTTTGAGAAATACCCCATTACCACTACCGAAGACCTGAAAATGCTCACCGAAAGCCGTTGTGACGCGGTGTACCTGCCAACGGTAGAAGATGTATATCCGCAAGGAGCAGAAGGCGAGAAGACCTATGATTTTGGCGCGTTGGAAAGCATTTTGGAAGGCGAAAAGCGACCCGGCCATTTCCGGGGTGTGGGCCAGGTAGTGAGTCGACTGCTGGACATCGTGAAGCCGCAGCATCTTTATCTGGGGCAAAAAGATTTCCAGCAATGCGCGGTGATTGCCGACCTCATCCGGCAAAAAGCGATACCCGTGCAGCTTCATGTTTGCCCTACCGTGCGCGAGGCGGATGGGCTGGCCATGAGTTCGCGAAACCGCCGTCTTTCACCTTATGAGCGTGCCAAAGCGGGCGTTATTTATCAGTGCCTTGTTTCTATAGAAGCCAAGAAGGAAAGCCTGCCTTTCGCTATTGTGGCAAAGGAATGCGAAGCGCTGCTTACGGAAAAGGGCTTTGTGGTAGAATACGTGGCGCTCGCCGACGCGGAGACTTTTTCGCTGCTGCCCGACTATGATAATGCCCGCCCAATGGTGACGCTGATTGCGGCACGGTTGGGTAGCACGCGCCTGATTGACAACCTGCTGCTTTCCGAAAGCTAACGCCTGCCGCCATCTCTGCTGGTTGTTTCCGGCGCTTCATAATCAGGCGCATCTTCCGGGTCTTTTCCTTTCTGAATCCAAACCGTAACGCTTGAACGCAACATCAGATTACGCTTGGAAACAGCCGTAAAGGTTACTTTCTCGTCCAGAAAAATCCTAGGAATCACCCACGCATTTCCCCGCATCTCACCCCAGTCTGCGGTCAGGAAAACATCGTTTGTATCCAGTGGCAAATAGCGCCCATCCGTCGTTTCACCTTCTACATTCACGTAGTAGTTCAATACGGGTTTCAGGCTGTCGGTGTAGAGGTTGAAATACACCGATTTCAGCGCCGGCGGCCTTTGTGCGGATGCCGCGAAATGGCTCATCAGAAGCAAGCAGAAAATCCCCCAAAACTTCTTCACACTTCTCATTCCACGCGGTTAATTTTAATCATGTTGGTGGGCAGATGGCTTTGCACCGGAATAGAGCCGGTATTGACTACGATATCGCCGGAATGTAAACACCCGCGTTTTTTGAGGTAGTCAATCTGGTCGGCCAGCACGCTGTCAATGCTTTCTTCCTTGTCATAGAAAAACGCCCGCACGCCCCACGAAAGCGAAAGCTGATTGACCAGCGAAGGCGTTTTGGTGAAGACAAACAAATTTGCCTTAGGCCGGTAAGAACTCAACATAAAAGCCGTGTACCCGCTCTGTGTCATGCCGATGAGCGCCGCCGCCTTCACGTCCTGCGCCAACTCGCAGGCGTTATAACACACCGCGTCGGAAAGGAAAGACGGCGAGTGCGACTGTGGCACAAGGTTGCGGTTATAAACAATCTCCTCTTTCTCTACCTCGTTGATGATAGAAACCATTGTGCGCACCACCACTTCCGGGTATTTGCCCGTAGCCGTTTCGGCGGAAAGCATCACCGCGTCTGCGCCTTCCAGAACGGCGTTGGCTACGTCGGTAATGTCTGCGCGGTTGGGTTGTCTGCGGTCCAGCATACTCTCCATCATCTGCGTCGCAATAATCACCGGCTTGGCGCGGTGGATGCACATGCTCACAATCTTCTTTTGCAGCATCGGGATTTTCTCCAATGGCAATTCCACACCCAAATCTCCCCGCGCTACCATTACCGCATCCGACGCCAGAATCACATCGCGCAGGTGTTCCAGCGCTTCCGGCTTTTCTATTTTGGAAATGATTTTCGCTCTGGAATTTCCGGCTTGTAGCAAGTGGCGCAACTGGTCCACATCTTCCGGGCTGCGCACAAACGAAAGCGCAATCCAGTCAATATCCTGCGTCAGGAGAAAGTCCACATCAATGAGGTCTTTTTCCGTCAGCGAAGGCAGGGAAATTTTCGTGTCGGGAAGGTTTACGCCTTTGCGCGAAGACAAAATGCCGGGAACCGTTACCTGCACACGCACATTGTGGTCAGAGGTTTTTTCCATCACCACGACTTCTATTTTGCCGTCGTCAATCAGGATTTTTTCGCCCGCCTTCACGTCGTCGTAGAAGTTGGGGTAGGAGATATACACCTTCTCCCGCGTACCCATTCCCTTCTCGTTGGTGAAGAGAAATTCATCGCCCATTTCAAACGGAATCCCGTTGTTCTCCACCTCGCCCACACGCAGTTTCGGGCCTTGCAGGTCGGCCAGAATGGCGATGTTGAACGGCTCTTCGCGGTTGATGCGCTTGACGTGTTCAATCACTTCCTTGTGGGCTTCGTGCGTGCCGTGCGAGAAATTGAGGCGGAAGACATTCACGCCTTCCTGCACCAGCCCCAAGAGCTTTTCGTAGGTGTTGCAGGCCGGGCCGACGGTGGCGATAATCTTGGTTTTGTGGAGGAGCATGGAGAAATGCGGAAATAGAAGAAATGTGAGAGAATGTGGGAAATGCGGGAAATGCGGTAATGGACTTCCGCGGGAAAAAGCACTGTAGCGAGAAGCTGAAAACCCCAAACGGTTTCAAAGGTGGGCTCTGGCTTGAATTTGCCTGCGTAAAGCTTTCGTAAAAAATAGCGCCATGCTTTTCGATTATCTAAGCACAGGCGGCACATCCACACCAGCGACAAAGCAAAACCACTACACCAAACCACATTCTCCACATTGTCGCATTCCCCACATTCCCACATTACCCCCGCACCCGTGGATCCAACGCCCGGTACAGCAAATCGGTAAAGAAATTCACCACCAGGAAAATGACTGCCGTGAACAGCACTGCGCCCATCACCACCGGAAAATCAAACTTGTCCAGCGCGTCCACCGTGAGCTTGCCAATGCCTTTCCAGCCAAAGACATACTCCACAAAAAACGACCCCGCCAGCAGCTCCGCCAGCCAGCCGGAAATGGCCGTCAAAACCGGATTCAAAGCGTTTGGAAGCGCGTGCCTCAACACGACTCTTTTAGACGAAAGTCCTTTGGCCCGCGCCGTGCGGATATAATCCTGCGAAAGGCTGTCCAACAGTGCGCTGCGCGTAAGCTGCGTGATGATTGCCAGCGGGCGAATGCCCAACGCCAGCGCGGGCAGAATCAGGTTTCGGAGCGCCAGATGTCGCCCACCAAAAGCATCCCATTCCCAAAGCGAACCGGTCATGCCGAGGCCGGTATAAGGTTGCAAAAGAAAGCCGAACACATACGCCACCAGCAGCCCCGCAAAAAACGACGGCAACGACACGCCCGCCACCGCAACGGCCACCGCGCCGGTATCTATCCACGTTCCCTTTTTCACCGCCGCCAGCGTTCCCAATCCTATCCCCACAACCGCAGCAAAAATCAACGCACTCAATGCCAGCACCAGCGTTCCCGGAAAGGCCTCGCCCAATACCTCCGTCACGGGCCGCTTGGTGCGGTAGGAAGCGCCCAGATACGGCGCTTTCAAAACCAGCGCTTTCTCGCCGAAGGGAAGGATTTTCGCGTAGCCGTATTTCTCCTTTTCTGCCGCCGTGTTGGCGTGGACGGCAATGGGGGAAAGGTCGGCCAGATAATAGCCATAGCGCGCTGCCAGCGGCTCGTCAAGATGCAGGGATTTCCGGGCGGCTTCCACCGTTGCCAGATCGCTGCGCTGCCCCAGCGTGAGGCGCGCCGGGTCGCCGGGCAAGACGTTGAACAGAAAGAACACCGCCGTCACCACGCCCCAAAGCACGAGGAGCATGTAACCGAGGCGGCGAATGATTTTTTTCAAAAAAGAAAGGCGTTTTTATTCCGGCAACCAAAGTTCTTTCCCGGAGCGGATAACTAAGAAATTATCCCCAAAAACAGCCGTAAACAGGTGGGACGAAGGAGCCTTGGAATAATGCAAGGCTCCTTCGGGGTGACAAAATATTTCCGGTAATAAAGGGGGGTAACATCTTTTGTCATTCCCGAAGGGAATCTGTGGATAACACATCTGTACAGGCGCTCCCGATTTTCATCAGGACAGGCTCTTTTGGTAATGACAAAGTTCTTCCGATAGAAAACGCAGCCGTTAAAGGAGGGTTTTCTCTTTTTTATGCATTTGGCGGCGGAGGCGTTACTGCGCCGCCCTGATTGCCGCCTTTCTTCACATTGGTTTTCGCCGTTGCCACTTCGGTGTTGATGATGTTGACGGCCTTTACCTGCGCCGGGTCAGGTGTGGCGGCCAGGGTGAGGGTGGAGTTGAGCTTATTCACGTAGTCTTCCAAACGCTGCTGGGCCACACCGCGAAAGCGTTTGGCCGCGCCCACGTCTGCCACCGTCAGGTCGGCGGCGCGCACGCTATAAAGGCTTTCAAACTGGCTGTTGGCGGCTTGCAACGGCGTTGTCCAGTCGGCGGTCAGCATGGGAATCTGAGCAATGGCGGCCACTGCGTCGGCCTTTTGGAAATCCTGAAGCAGGTTGTTGATGGAGGAGGTTTCGGTAATCTGCGACTGGTCGGCAATTTCGTCGCCATAGGCAGCCATGTAGCGCAAAAGCACGCGCGCGGCCTGCGCCTTGGCCGCGTTGTTGGAGAGGGCATAGCCGCGCAGGATGAAGTTTAGCCCGCGAATGAGGTTGTCGCGCTGCTCATCCAAAAGAAGGAGTTGGCGCGTGTTATTGGAACCCAGGGCGCGGTTCATGGCCCCGTCCAAGTCGTTATAGGCGTGCACCAGGTCGGCAAGAGCGGCCACCAAAACAGCGTCGCGGATGCCCAGCGCGGTTATTTGAGAAGTAATGTCTTTCAGCACTTGCTGATAAATGAGCATAGGCAGCACACTCATTTTGACGGATTTTACGAGGACGGGCATAAAGTGGATTTTTGAGGGGTAAAAAAAAGGAGGAGGTCAAATGTAAATGTCCTTTATCGTCCTTGCAAACGAAGCAGCCCGATTGGGGGCGGCTTTGTACCTGTTTTTCTTTTCCTGCCCGCCTGCGCTGTTTTTAAAAACCGTCTCCGGGTTTCCGAAAACGCCCACCAATAGCTAAAACGCTGCATACGGAAACCCGGAAACGGCTATTAATAGCTAAAACGGCATATACGGAAACCTGGAAACACCCACCAATAGCTAAAACGGCGTATGCGGAAACCCGGAAATGGGCATCAAGCCCAAAAACGGCGCTACCGGAAACCCGGAAGCCCTTGTGCCGTTTTGACTGTTGGGGGCAGGGATGTTTTTCTCCATAGGAACACGCGCAGCGTGCCTTCGCCGAAAATGCGGGTTGGGAGGAAGATATAAAAATTGGGTTTCGGGATTAGCTTTGTCAAAACATTCTTCTTTTCCTTTCCTCCCCAAAAAATGAAAAAACATCTCCTCCTCTTGCTATGCAGCCTGCTGGCTGCCTTAAACATTCACGCGCAGACGAGCGTAGGTTACAAAGATGGCTGGCCGAGACCCAACGGACAAGTCAAGGCGATTGCGGTAAGTGGAAACACTGTTTATATCGGCGGGAATTTTACTAAAGTAGGCGGTCAGACCCGAAACCACCTTGCGGCCTATGATGCAACCACCGGCGTTCTTACTTCTTGGAACCCGAATGCAAGTAGCTATGTAGATGCACTTGCGGTGAGCGGCAGCACCGTTTATGTAGGGGGAATCTTTGGTTCTATAGGCGGACAGAATAGGAATTACCTTGCGGCATTAGATACTGCTACTGGCAGCGCCACCTCTTGGAACCCGGATGCAGATGACTGGGTAGGCACTCTTGCGGTGAGCGGCGGAAGGGTTTATGCGGGAGGCAGCTTTACCTTCATAGGCGGGCAAGCTAGGAATTACCTTGCGGCCCTGGATACCGCTACCGGCAGCGCTACTTCTTGGAACCCGGCTGCAAATAGTGGCGGTTTTATATCTAAGCTTGTGGTGAGCGGTAGGACGGTGTATACAACAGGCGATTTCAATTCCATAGGCGGACAGAATAGGAACTACCTTGCGGCTTTAGATACTGCTACTGGCAGCGCCACCTCCTGGGATCCAAATCCAGACGCTGCTGGATCTACGCTTGCGGTGAGCGGTGGAACGGTGTACATGGGAGGTGGTTTCTCTTTTATAAGCGGGCAAAACAGATACGGTATTGCGGCCTTAGATAGCGCCACCGGTAATGTTACACTCTGGAACCCAGCTCAAAATGGCGCTATAGACTTACTTGTGGCAAGCGGCAATACCATTTACGTAGGGGGACTTTTTACTTCCATAGGCGGGAAAACCAGAAATAATCTTGCGGCCTTGGATGCCGCTACCGGCCTGGCTACTGCTTGGAATCCGAATTCTAATCCTGGTGCAGGTGTAATTGTGGTGAGCGACAGCACAGTGTACGTGGGAGGATTTTTTACAAGAATGGCAGGGGATACGACTCGTAAATATTTTATGGCCTTGAGGGATTCTACCAATCCGCTTGGCGTCGCTGCTCCAGTATCGGAAGAAGCATTCTCCCTTTCCGCCTTCCCTAACCCGGCAGACGAAAAAGTGCTGGTGCGCACCAACGGCGTAGTGTCGCAAACCGCTACGGTGCAGGTGATGACCATTATGGGCGCAGCGGTGAAAGAAGTGGAGATAAAGAACGGACAGACCGAAATAGACCTGATCGGCGTAGCGTCGGGTGTATATCTCCTTCGCTACAAAGACGCCGAGGGACGCACCGGTATCCTCCGCCTCCTGAAGCAATAGGCGTTTCTCTTTCTCCCCCTGCAAAAAGGCCCCGGACGTGTATCGTCAGGGGCTTTTTTATTTCTTACGGCAGGGGCCGACTTTGTAAAGGGGGAGGATTTTTCGGGAGGAAGCGTCTTATTTCTTCTAAAGCCTACCTTTATTCTCATGCGCTGCCTGCTCATTTTCCTTTCTTTTTTCTGCATCACGGCTACACACGCCCAGCAATCGCAGAACATCCAACTGCTTTGCCACTGGTTCGACACCACCGGCATCCGCCCGGCGGGCAGCCAGTATTTCAGCGACGTGTGGGGCTTTACGGCGCAGGGCGTGGACTACGGCGTGATAGGTTCTACGGAAGGCGCGCATGTTATCCGCGTCAGCGATTGCCGGCAGGTGGCGTTTTATCCGGGCCGCTCCAACGGGCCCACCATCCTGCACCGCGACTACAAAACCTACGGCCATTACCTCTACGCTGTTGCCGACGAAGGCCCGGCTACGCTTCAGATTTTTGACCTCCATTTCCTGCCCGATTCCCTTCACCTCGTGTATGAAAGCCCGGTGGATTCGCCGCTGCTGGCCCACACGATTTTTATTGACACCGCGAAAGCGCGGCTCTATCTTGCTTCTCCGCTCCAGAACTTTTCGGCCACGCAGGATTTTATGCGCGTCTATTCCCTCGCCAGTCCCACCCTGCCCGCGCTGACGCACCGCCTCGGCCTGGCCGATGGCATTCCTGACAAAGTGCACACTGTTTTCGCGCGCAACGACACGGCGTTTCTGAGTTGCTCCAACCATGGGTTAGTCCTCTCCACCTTCAACGCCGCCAATCAGTTCCTCGTCATTGGCGGGCTGGATAATTATCCGCAGCAAGGCTTCAACCATTCCAGTTGGATGAACGAAAACAGAACCGGCGTGATGACCGATGAAACCCACGGTCTGAAGATGAAGGTGCTGGACGGAACGCGCCTGCCGCAAATCCGCATCTCGGCCTATTTCAGTCCGTGCAGCAGCGATACCTGTGTGCCCCACAACTGCTTTATGATTGGGGACAGGGCATTCATCTCCCACTATTATCAGGGCCTCCAAATCTATTCGCTGGCCAACCGCAACGCGCCCGTACGCACCGGATTTTACGACACTTATTTACAGCCTGCGGGCAACGGCGGCTTTGCGGGCGCGTGGGGATGCTATCCGTTTCTGGGTGGAAACAAGGTGCTCATCTCCGACATGCAGTCGGGCTTTTACGTGGTAGATGCCTCGGCGGCGCTGGGCGTGGAAAATGCCGAAATCGCTTCCCCGACAGCGTTGCAAATTGTGCCCAATCCGGCGGGAGATTTTGTAGAAGTGCGGCTGTCGCAGCCGTTACGCGGAGCCGGAAAAGTGGAAGTGCTGGAAGGCGTTTCGGGAAAGGTGGTGGCCAAAATCCTTTGGCCGGCGGGTACGGAAAGGCTCCGCGTACCTTTGGCCGCGCAGTGGGCCGCCGGGCTGTACTTCCTCCGGCTTCTCTCTGAAGACCAGGCGGCTACTGCGCGCTTTTTCAAAAACTAGGTTTCTGTTTTGGCTTCTTTCCGGCGGATTTTTCTCCCTCTTTTCCTCATGCTTTGCGCCGCAAAATCCTTTGCGCAATCCACTGCGCTGCCGGGCCAGCCAATAGGGGTGGATAACGCCCCGCAACGCGATACGAGCCGCAAGAAGATGGCCACTGACTGGGAAAACACCGCCCCGGTGATACGCACAGGCAAAGCCTTTGAAGCCCCGCAAACCTTCGCCGATACCAGTCTGTACGACATTCACCGCCCGCAGTTATACGGGCAGTTCTATCGCGATTTGGGAAACCTAGGCAGCGCGGCGCAGCCCATCTTGTGGCAGCCCACGATGGCGAAAGCACAGCCTTTTCTGGGCTATCCTGTTTTTGATGTGTACCGCTTTGATGGCGACAGCCTGGCGTATTTCAACACCACGCGGCCCTACTCCATGTTCAGCTACCGGCTCGGCAGCAAGCTGGAGCAATCGGCGGAAATCATGCACACGCAGAACATCCGCCCGCAGTGGAATTTCGCGTTCCGCTACCGCAAGCTCACCTCGCCGGGCGCGTTTCGCACGCAGCGTACCAACCACGACAACGCTTTGCTAAGCACGCATTTCAAGAGCCTCAACCTGCGCTACGAAGTGTTTGCAAACGTCGTGTTCAACAGCTTTCAGCAGGACGAAAACGGCGGCATTGTCTCCGCGTCCATGCTCACCGATGATGCCTACACAGACCGTGCAACCGTCCCGATTCGCATCTCTTCGGCCAACTTCAGCACGCGCCGCTCGCCGGTATTCAACACCCTGCGCGACGGCGGACTGACGTTGCGCCACGCCTACACTTTCGGGCGGATAGACACGGTTTTCAACGCAGATTCTACGGCTTACGAACTAAAGTTGCAATCCCGTTTCCGACTGCAACACCGCCTGGATATTGGCGCGGCACGCCACATTTACGACGACCTTCGGCCCGATACTTTCCGTTACACTTCTCTATTCCAGCGAAGCTTTGCAACCACCGATTCTGTTTATAGCAAGCAGCGCCACTCGTGGACAGACAACCGCTTTCTACTACAAACTTTTATCGGGAAGAAAACGCCGCTTTTGTTGAGCGCAGGCGTGGGCATTCGCACGGATGGCTTCACCACCGAAACGCCCGTTTCGCAATCGGGCGAGAACTTGTTAAATACTTATCTCACCGGCACTTTGACGAACGAAGAAAGCGATTCGCCGCGTGTGTGGCGCTTCACGGCGGAGGGGATTTTATTCGCTGCCGGGCCATCGGCGGGCAACTTGAACGTATCAGGCAGGGTAGGGCGCACGATTGGCCCCGACCTGCTGTTGCAACTGGATTTCCGCCAGCAAATCGGCGATGCAGGCTATGCTTTCCGGCACTACGAAAATCAGTTTTCCCGTCGCGATTTATCTTTCGCCAAAGAGACTTTTACCCGCATCGGCGGAACGGTTGTGCTTCCCCGGCGCGCGCTTTCGGTTTCTTTCCACAGCCTGTTTTTGGGCAATTATCTCTACACCGACAGCCTGAATCAATCGTTGCAAAACGGCGGTGTTTTTCAGGTGTTGCAGGCAGTGATTCAAAAAGAGTTTCGCTTTCGCAAATGGGTTTGGAACAACGAGATTGTGTTGCAACAACGCAACGGCGCGGGGCCGCTGAATCTGCCGCTGTATAGTGGCCGTCACAGTTTTGCGCACCAAACCACGCTGTTTAACGATGCGATTGCAACCTATATGGGCGTGGAAGTGCGCTATAACACGCCGTGGCAGGCTGATGGTTATTCGGCGCTCTTGAATCGTTTTTACTACCAGTCGGGAACAACACTTTCCACTCCGCCGGAACTCACGGCTTTCGTCAATTTCCGGGTAAAGCGTTTCCGGGCTGCGCTTAGCGCCGACCAGCTTCAGCAACTCTTCATCCAAACCAATGTGCAGCGCTATCTCTATTATCCGACGCTTGGCGCAGGCATCCGGTTTCAGGTGAGTTGGGGGCTGTTGAATTAAAGGCTTGTGCTGCAAATACTGCCTCACCATGTTGTTATTCCGACGAAGGAAGAATCTCGCTTTTGCTGTTCCCAACTTCTGTGAGATTGCCTTCGGCGAGTGCTTCGCAGTTCCTCTTTCGTCGGAATGACCTCTTGATTGGGCTTTCCCAAAAACAAAGAAACCGCCTCTTCCGAGACGGTTCCTTTGTTCGCGAAAGTGCTTTCCTTACTTCACTTTCTCGCCTGTAATCGTGCCAGTGGTTTTAATCTTCATCGGCACTTTCATGCCTTGCATTTCCATGTTGCCGTCAATGTCCTGGTTGATGTCCATTTTCTCCATCATGCCAGTGGCAATTTCAATGTCCAGCTTGCCGGTCTGCTTGCCTTTCATGTTGATGGTCATGCCCTGAATAGCGCCTGCGCCACTCGCGCTCTTACCGGTAATAACCGCATCTACTGACACTTTTGCGGTCTTGTCGGTGGCGCTTTCCAGTTTGTAGGTGTTGTCAATTTGCAGCGAAATCGGCCCCATTGTAGAGGTCATCGTTTTCTTCCACGTATCGCCTGGCTTCACGGGTTTGTCGGGGTAGATGTTGGTATTCTGGGAGAGCATCTGCTTTACCGATTCATCGGAAAACATCTGGCTCAACTGCTGGCGCGTTGCAGCGGCATTGGGGCTGGAAGGATCGCCGGCCACGCTGTTCAGCAGTTCCGAGAAGCCTTGTACTTTCTGGATTTCGCCGGTTTTGGAAACCGTCATCTGGAAGGATTTACCCACCATGCCGCCCATAATGGCCAGCATCGGGTTGTTGCCTGCGGTGTCTTTGCTGTCGTACTTCAGGTCTTGCCCGGCGGCGTTGGTTTCCATCTTGATGCGGTCATAAGACACGTCCACCGTGCGGTTGTCGCCTGCTACGTTCATCACTTTGTAAAGCATTCCGAAGAGCATATTCTGCTTCACGCTCATCGCATTGCCCATCACCGTCTGGTCAATGTTCTGCTTCATTTCTGCCGTGTAGCGAATGGTTTCGCCCTGCGGAAGTGCGAATTTCAGGTCAACGGCTTTGTCGGAATTGCAGCTTGCAAAAGCTGTTGCTACAAGGGCAAGGCCCAGGATTTGGGTTTTCATAAAGAAAGGGTTTTTGAGAAAAAGAAAGAGGTTTGTTTATCAGGAAGTCTTGTTGAACTGCGTTGCCGCCTGCCCGATGCCGAGCGAAAGGAAAGATTCTACCGCATCCACGCTTTTCAGAAGTGCGGTTTTTACGTCTTCTATCTCTGATGGCTTCCAGCGGCCCAGCACAAAATCTACTTGCCGGCCTTTTGGAAAATCACTTCCGATACCGAAGCGCAAGCGCGGATATTGTTGGGTTTGAAGGAGCAGTTCAATGTTTTTCAGGCCGTTGTGCCCGGCAGCCGAGCCGCCCGCGCGCAGCCGGAGTGTGCCCACCGGCAGGGCCAGATCATCCACGAGCGTAAGGGTGTTTTCTATCGGCGTTTTGGTCGCGTCCATCCAGAATTTCATCGCCTTGCCGGAGAGATTCATGTAGGTCGTCGGCTTGATGACGGTAACGGTTTTCCCCTTCCATTTCACTTCCGAAACAAAGGCGTGGCGGTCTAATCGGAACGCGCCACCGTGCTTGATCACAAAAGCGTCGGCGATATCAAACCCGATGTTGTGGCGCGTCGCGTCGTATTCCGGTCCCACATTGCCGAGGCCGATCAGGAGATGTTTCATGTGTCATGATTCATGTTTCATGCCTTTATGAAACACGTTTTTCCCTTACTAAGGAAGGAAAATTTTCGGTGCGAAAGTAAGGTAGAAAGAAGGCTCTTAAACGTGCGACGTTACGAGAGGAAAGCTTGGTAGCCGTCGGATAAAGCAGCCTGATTACGATGCCCAACGAGTTGTGCAGGTTGCTTCGCTTCGCTCGCAATGACCCGCATTTTACAGACGAATCGCTAAAAAACAAAAAACGGGCGACTTCACCGAGCCGCCCGTTTGGGTAATAAAGAGAAGGCAATTATTTCTTCGCGCCTTTGGTTTCTTTTGCAGCGTCGCTCTCCGCCTGGCGCAGGGCACGGGTCATCACAACGGACGCAATCGGCTGACGGCCCGGGAACATCACTTCCATGTTCTCGGCCTTCACATCTTCCACGCGCAGGTTGGCGTTCAGTTGCAGGTTCGTGATGTCCACTTCAATAGCTTCCACCAGATATTTCGGCAGCGTGCGCACCTTGATGCTTTTCATTTTCAGTTCCAGACGACCGCCTTCCTTAACGCCTTCCGACTGACCCACGTATTTAATGGGCAGATTGGCGATTACTTTTTTGTCTTCCACCAGCTCCAGAAAGTCGATGTGGTTCAGCTTGTCGGTTACCACGTCAAACTGCAAATCCTTCATGATGCAGCGGTAGGTTTTGCCGTCCACGGTTACTTCTGCCAGTTGGAAATCCGGCGTGTACACCAGTGCTTTCAGGTTTTTGGCCGTGGTGTTGAAGTGGATGGTTTCGGCGCCGCCGTAGATAACGCCGGGAACGAGGTCTTCGCTGCGGTGGATGCGGGCTGCGGCCTTACCAAAGGTCTCGCGCTTGGTTCCTTCAATAGAAACGGTCTTCATGGGAAAAATGTGTATGGCCCTTTCCGCAGTCAGCGGTGTCCTTCAAACGGCAAAGACGGAAACGGTGGGTTGGAGTTTTTTTAGAAAAAGAAGGTGCGAAAAAGGTTTTCGGAAGGTTTTGTTGGAGAGACAGTTTTCCGGTTACGGGGCCGCAAAAGTAAGGAGAAATCTTTATCGGCGGGAAAATCTGGGCGCTGCCTTCGGCCCGGGCTTTCGGCTCTGCTTCGCGCCGCCTCTATCCCTAGCGCGGTGTTGTTCGCTCCTTGCTTCTGAAACAACGTGGGTCATTGCGAGGAGGGACGACGAAGCAACCTGCACAATTCGTTGGGCGTCGCGATTAGAACACGAACGAGGCAAAACTGGTTAAATACTGTCACCCCTCTCCTTCGGAAAGGGGCCGGGGAGGGGCTACATATTCGCCACCCGATTCCGCCGGTTATGTGCAAACAGCGAGGAGATAGACTTGTTCTCAAACGTATTGCGAATGGCTACCGCGAAAAGCTCGGCTGTGGGCAACACTTCAATCTTGTTAATCTGCTTTTTTAGCGGAATGGTATCGCAGACCACGAGCTTTTCCAGTACGGAGTTCTCAATGTTTTCGTAGGCATTTCCCGAAAGCACCGGATGCGTGCAAAACGCGCGCACCGAAAGCGCACCCCGATCTTTGAGTAAAGCCGCTGCTTTGGAAAGCGTTCCCGCCGTGTCGCAGATATCGTCTATCAACACCACGTTTCGGTCCGTAACGTCGCCAATAACGGTCATGGAAGCAATCTCGTTGGCGCGCTTGCGGTGCTTGTCGCAGATCACCATATCCGCTCCGAAATAAGACGCCACTTCGCGCACGCGGTTGGTAGAGCCTACGTCGGGCGCGGCGAAAATGAGGTCTTTCAGGTTTAGCGACTCAATGTGCGGAATGAAGATCGCCGACGAATCCAGGTGATCCAGCGGAATGTCGAAAAAGCCCTGAATTTGCGGTGCGTGCAAGTCCATCGTGATGACGCGATTGGCTCCGGCAGTGGTCAGCAAATTCGCCACAAGCTTAGACGCGATAGACACGCGCGGCTTGTCTTTCCGGTCTTGGCGCGCAAGACCGTAGTAGGGAATCACGGCGGTGATGTAGCCTGCCGACGCGCGACGCGCGGCGTCTATCATCATCAGCAGTTCCATCAGGTTGTCGCTCGGCGCGTTGGTGCTTTGCACCAGAAAAACGTAATCGCCGCGCACCGATTCATTGAACACCGGCTGGAACTCGCCGTCCGAAAACTTCTGCACGGTCATGCTGCCGATTTTTTTTCCGAAAGATTGAGCAACGGTTTCGGCGAGGTCGTGGGAGCCGGTACCGGCGAAGATTTTTACGGAAGGCTGCATGACAGTAGATAGAGGAACGCAAAAGTAACGCGGCCACCCAAAAAGCACCTTTTGGCAGAACAGAAATACGGGTGTATTATGCAGACGCTTTTCGGCGTACGCCGCGAAGAAGACAAAAGAGGATTTCCGGTAGGAGCGACCCTTGTGGTCGCCTTTTCCAAAAACCAAAGACCAAAACTACCCTAACAGGCTTTCTACTTTCTACTAACAGCTTTCTACCCAAAGCTTTCTACTACCAAACCATGACACGCAACGCTACCGCCCGCTGGGAAGGAACCGGCAAAGAAGGAAAAGGAATTTTGAACGGCACTTCCGGTGTTTTTACGGATGCGCCTTACACGTTTGCCACGCGCTTTGAGAACGGTAAGGGCACCAATCCTGAAGAGCTTCTGGCTGCTGCCCACGCCGGTTGTTTTTCCATGAAACTCGCCTTTGACCTCAATGCCGCAGGCATCACCGCCGACAGTATTGAAACCACCTGCGGCATCACATTAGACGGCAGCGCAATCACCACTTCCGCCCTCAAAACCACTGTTTCCGCACCGGGCCTCACGGAAGATAAACTCCACGAACTGGCGCAAAATGCAAAGGCAGAATGCCCCGTGAGCAAGCTTTACAACTGCAACATCACGCTGGAAGCAACGCTGGGATAAGCGAATAAGACAATTTAAACCCCCTTTTTTCCTTATTCCATCCTGTTTTTAAGGATTTAAAACCCTCTTTTCCCTTCTTCCAAGAGGGTTGGAAGGACTGAAAACCCTCTTTTAGGTTCTTCCAAGAGGGGTGGAAGGACTGAAAAGAGGGGTGGAAGAAGGGAAAACCCTCTTTTCGATTCTTCCAAGAGGGTTGGAAGAAGCGAAAAAAGGCTTGAAAATACAAAATTCCTAATTTGTTCCTGCTGCAAGCACGTCTGCGATGTGCAGCGTCTTGAGCGGCAGCCGCATTTTGTCGATGTATCCTTGCAGGTGCATCAGGCAGGAAACGTCGGTAGAGATGATATAATCCGCGCCTGCTTCAATGGCGGATTCCACTTTCGTCTGTGCCATGCCAATGGAAATAGGCTCGTATTTCACGGCGAAAGTGCCGCCAAAACCACAACAGGTTTCCGCTTCCTTCATCTCTATTAATTCCAGTCCGCGAATGCCGGAAAGCAACTCGCGCGGGGCGCTTTTGATGCCGCATTCCCGCAGAGCGCCGCAGGCGTCATGATACACCGCTTTCCCTTCAAAAAAGCCTTCAATCCGCTTGATGCCCAAAGTTCCGGTGAGAAATTCCGTAAGCTCAAACACCCGTTGCGGCGTGTTGGATGCGTCTTTGGAAAGCATCTTCTGGTAGTAGTTCCGCACAAAGCCCGTGCAGGAGCCGCTCGGTGAAATAATGGGCTCTTTGCCCGAAAAATCCTTACAGAATTTCTTTGCAACGGCTGCCGCATCGTCCTGATAACCCGCGTTGAAAGCGGGTTGGCCGCAGCAGGTCTGGGCGGGATTATACAGCACCTCACAGCCTGCATTTTCCAGCAGCTTCACCATGTTGAAAGCCGTTTGCGGATAAAGCTGATCTACAAAGCAGGGAACGAAAAGCTGGACGTACAAAAAGAGAGAAGTTTTTTGGGAGAAAAGAGTGGAAATACGCGCTTAAAAGTCTTTCAGAATTTCCTGAAAGTGGGCTTCTTCCTGCGCTTTAATGCGCCGTTGTTGAAACATCATCTTGAGCGCCGCGAGGCCCGCTTCTTCGCCTTTGTGGCCATGCGCGCCGCCCAGTCGCTCCCACGCTTCTGCTTCGTTATTCAGCGTCAGAACACCAAAAATTACGGGCACGTCAAGCGTTAGATTCAGGTGGGTAATGCCTTCCGTAACGGCCTTGCAGACGTAGTCAAAATGCGGCGTTCCGCCCCGAATTACGGCGCCAAAAGCGACGATGGCATCCACGTGTGTTTGTGCTGCCAAGCGGCAGCCATAAGGCAGTTCAAAAGCGCCGGGAACGAGAACCGTTTCTGTTACCTCGCCGCCGTTTTGCTTAATGGCCCGCGCCGCACCGGCCACCATTTCGGAGACGATTTTATCGTTCCATTCCGTGCGCACAAAAGCCACGCAGGGCGGTGTATCAAAGCGGAGAAAATCGGTTTGGAGCAGCAGCGGGCTGCCGGAAGAAAGCGCCATAAGAAGGGCGAAAATAAGGCAACAGATAATGAATAATGGATGATGAATAATGAACAAGGAGCGGTTGGGGTGGGAAGTCTAGTCAGAATGCCGCTCCCAACCTCTTCCGAAGTACAAACCAACCCCTTCCGAACGGGTTAGATAGCGCGAAACAAGGTTCTAATTGGTTTTAAGCAGGTGTTATGCCGAAGTCGTTACCGGCAAAACCGGCTTCGGACGATAGAAAAGCAAAATCACCGCCCCGCCCAGTGCCAGACACACGGCGATAATCTCCGCCTGTGAGGGATGCAACGCGCCCCAATCGTATTTGTAATTCACGCGGATTCCTTCCACCAGAAAACGTTCCAGTCCGTTCAGCACCAGATACCATCCAAACAAATGCAACGGACGGCGGATGCGCTTGCGCACCGCCCAGAGCAGAAAGAAAATCCCGATGCCCATCACCGATTCATAAACGGGCGTAGGGAAAACGCCTACCGGCAAAACCGAACAATAATCGCCCGAACAATCCCGCAGTGGAACGCCGATGTTGTTTACGTTTTTGGGATAGTTCATCGCCACCGCCCAGCGCGGCAGGCCCGCCGGAGCCGGAAGGAATTTTGCTATGATGCCGTCGTTAGCGGCTTGGTCGCGGGCAAAACCCGGCGCAGCTTGCAGAAGGATTTTATAGTCCTGCGGCTGCTCTGTCCGTTGCAGACTTCCGTCCGCTGCCGTTACGTAGGCGCTGTTGATAATCCCCCAATCACCATCGCCCGCAAACTGACAACCGAGGCGGCCAATGCCATAAGCGAGAATCAGCCCCGGTGCAGTTGCATCACAGAAATGCCGGAAATCCCAGCCCCGCTTGCGGACGTAGAAATACATCGCTATCGCCGCCACAATCAGCCCGCCATAAAACGTAAATCCCGCTGAAGCCAGTAGTGATGCCGGGTTGGCAATGAAGTTATCCCAGCTTTCAAAAGCGTTGAAAATCTTGGCACCTGCAAAGCCCGCCACCGCCGCCACGGTCAGTATCTGCGACATGCGGTCATGGGGATGCACAAGACTTTTTTTTACCACTGGCGCGGCATTGCCGATTTTCCTGTTCTCCCTCCAAACAATGTAGAAACTCGCTGCTGCTGCAATCAGGCCAGTTCCAAAATGCCCATCCTTGGAAAAAATATAGTCCATTGCGTCGGGCATGACAACGCTATAGTTCATCAAAATCCCTCCAATTTTATAGCCTATCACAAATGCAACTGCCGTACTGGTAAAAAGCTGCATCGACGTAGCCTTCTTGCCCACAACTACATCTTCCAAGTCGGCTTTAAATAGACCTTCGGCTTCCTTGCGGCGAAGCTCTTTCCCCAACGTAGTAGCAGCAGCAATAAAGGAAAGGGCCACGAGCAACCCGAAGGTTTTAAAGAGGCCCAGCCACTGCGGCGGGTCGATGCCAAGCGTGGCAACCAGATAACGGAAGTCGGGGTACAAAAGCGGGAAGAGATTTGGGCGGCGAAGTTAGAGGGCTTCAAACATCGGCAGGCAGGCGCGAATCATCGTGTCTACCGCTGCTGTGGTGTCGTTGGTGAACTTCCCCATACTGCGTTGCGCCACAATCACCGAGATAGAAAGGCTGTGGTGGCCCAGCATGTTCGCCAGCCCGTACATCGCTGAAGTCTCCATCTCAAAATTGGCAATCCGCTCCCCGCGACAATGGAAGCTGCTAATGGCGTTGATAAGGTTCGGATAGGCAATCGGAAGGCGCAGAATCCTTCCTTGCGGGCCGTAGAATCCCGGACAGGTGGCCGTCATTCCGGCGTGAATGCCGTTGGTGGAAAAATGGTTGCGCAGGCGAATAGAACCTTCTGCCACATACGGCTGAACGGGCTTGTTATCTAATCCGGTATGGTGCAGAAATTCGGTGCGGATAAACTGCTCGTCGGGGTTTTCGGCGTAGGCGTAGTAGTGCATCAGATTGTCCAGGCCAATGCCGAAAGAAGAAGCCACGAGGCTGTCCACCGGAATATCTGGTTGCAGTCCGCCGCAGGTGCCGAGGCGAATGATGTTAAGCCGCTTTTTTTCCGGGCGAATCGTGCGCGTCTGAAAATCAATATTCGCCAGCGCGTCTAACTCGTTGAACACAATGTCCACGTTATCCGGGCCGATGCCGGTGCTGACGACTGTGAGGCGCTTGTTGCCGATACGCCCGGTGTGCGAGATAAATTCGCGGTGCGCGGCCCGCTCTTCAATGCTGTCAAAATAGCGGGAAACAGCTTCCACGCGGCCCGGGTCGCCTACGGTAATGATGGTGTCGGCAATCTGGTCGGGGTGCAGATCAAGGTGGTAAATCGTTCCTTTCGGCGTGATGATGAGTTCTGAAGGCGCAATGAATTCCGGGAGCATGAAATGGGAAATTAGATTTGCGAAGAAACGGTTTTTAGCTACATTTGCAGCCGCTTGTTTTGGTCACCTGGCCGAGTGGTTAGGCTCAGCTCTGCAAAAGCTGCTACAGCGGTTCGAATCCGCTGGTGACCTCTCCCAAAACTAAAAATCCTTTCTTCCATACGGCAGAAAGGATTTTTAGTTTTAAGGCTTCACCCCCGGTGGCCCGAACTGCCGCGCAATACGCGCTGACAACCCCGATGCCGAGTGGTTATAAGCAATCCAATATTTCTTGGAGCGGTAGTAATACACCCACTTCGGGTGCTTCAGCGCAGGCGGCTCGAAACCCCGGCCTTCCCGCACGAGCGGCATCTTGCGCGGAAACGGACGCAGGAAAATATCCGTAAGGTTCAGGGAAGGGAAAATACCGCTTACGTAATCATCTCCGTAATGTGGTGCGGCCTCGCCTGAAGTGTCGGTGAAGGATACGCCGCGTGCACGCATCCCGTACTGCGCTACCAGTACAGTTGTTTCGGCTTCCGGGCGGGTTACAATAGGATTTGCAACGGGCTTCATATTTGCATCTAAGAGTAAATTCGTCCAGTCAGTCTGTTCCTGCAGGTTATAGGCCGCGCTGTCGGGCAGAAAGTAAAAAGTACCGTAGCTGTAGTTATCGCGATAGTCGGAAATCATACGGTCGCGCATCTCGGCATAATCGTGCGCGAGTACGGCAGCAGTCACATTGTCGCCCTGTTCCCGGAGTGTATTGATGCGCGTTGCAGCATACGGCAGCAGCACAATCAAAGCTTTGGGCGGACGCGGCGTGAATGGAATCACCTGCGCCGCAGCGCGCCCGAAAGACGCGAGAAGGAACAGCAGCGGAATTAGCAAACGGAAGGGTGTCATAGTGTCTTTTTAAACAAAAAAATCCCCCGCGAAGTTGCAGGGGATTTCGTTTTTGCGTTTGTAGAAAGAAGAGCTTTACTGCGTCCCCATTCCGCCCATCATTGGCTGCGCTTTCTTCAACATCAACTCAAACTTCTGCGACACTTGCTTTGCATACACGCTGTCGCCGCTTTGTTGCGCGACCTGTGCAATCGTGTTTACGATGCCGAGGTTTTGCTGCACATCCCGCAACGCACCCGCACGGTTGTCTTCGGGTAAGGAATAAATCCATTCCATATCGCGCTCGCTGTTGCGGATAAGCTTGTCAAAAATCGCCTTGCCTCTCTGCGGCGCACCGGCAATGAAATAGGAACGGCCCACATAAAGCGCCGGGCCGTCGTAGGCCATGCTGCGCTCCGAAATGCCGTTCATCACCTTGTCCAAAACCTGCACTGCTTCCGCTTTCCGGCCCGCTGCCGCCAACTCTTCGGCCACGCGAGAAACATTGATGCGGTAGCCCATAAACATCAGCCGGTTCTTTTCATCAAAATACACGTTGTTGCCCGCCGCGCCGCCATAGGTGTAGAGCGTGTTGAAGAGCCGCACCGATTTATCCAAATCCACATAGCCACCTTCGCGCGTCGGCGAGTTCGCCGCTTTGCCGCGATACGGCGTCAGGCGATACACCGTTCCTTCCAGCTTCATGTAGTCTTGAAGCTGGCCATAGCTGCCGGTTTCCTGCAAAGAGGAAAAATAAATCGGGCGCTTCCAACCTTCTGCCGCTACTTGGGAAATGATGGATAGCTGCGCCAGTTCGTCTTTCTGAAGCATTTCTTTTTGAAGGGAGAAACGCACGGGTTGGCCTGCTGCGGAATCCCCCACGTTGATGCCCATGCCGCGCAACATAGCCGCCGAAGCTCCCGGCACTTCCAGATTCTTCGTCGGCAGGTAGTTCACCTTCTTGCCACCGTTATCGGTCAGCTTTTCGGCGTCGTTGTCGGAGGTGTAGAACTTCACAATGTCCGCCAGCGGGAAAAAGCGGTCTTTCGGAATAGAAGGGTTGTCAAAGTACATCAGGTAGTTATGGGAATCGCCCGTGTAGTCCTTTGCTTTCCACGCCATCGGCACGGCGTCGGCCTCATTCACTTTGTAGTTCAGTTGGTCAATGTACCAGCCAATACCCAAGAGCGACGTGTTGATTACGCGCACGTCGGGGCGGATGCCTTCAATCTCCTGTGCATACCACAGCGGGTAAGTTTCGTTGTCGCCAAAGGTGAACAGCACGGCATTTTTCTCGCAGCTTTGAAGTGTATTTATCGCCGTGGCGCGCGCCAGCGTTTTGCCGCTGCGGTCGTGGTCATCCCATTCCTGCGAAGCCATCAGCATCGGAACGGCCATCAGGCTAATCCCAATCGCGCCGTAGGAAGCCGCCGCGCCTTTTACTGCTTTTTGCAGCCAGTCGTGAAGCATCAGCACGCCCAGTCCAATCCAAATGGCAAAGGCATAGGTGCTTCCCGCAAAAGCGTAGTCGCGCTCCCTCGGTTGCAGCGGCGTCATGTTGAGGAAGATGCCAATCGCGATGCCGGTGAAGAAAAACAGCGTAAATACCACCCAGCCGTCGCGGCGGTCGCGGTTGAATTGATACACCAGTCCCATCACCCCCAGAATGAGCGGCAGGAAATACAGTTGGTTGCGGGCGCGGTTGTTCACGTAGCCGTCCGACATCTTGTCTAAATCGCCCAAGCCGCGTGCTCTGTCCACAACGCCAATCCCGCTTATCCAGTTGCCGTTTTTGGCTTCGCCTTGTCCTTCAAAATCATTCTGACGCCCGGCGTAGTTCCACATAAAATACCGCCACCACATCCAGTTCATCTGATAGCCCATAAAGTAGCGCATGTTGTCGCCGCCAGTAGGCCGCTCGCCTTCTGACAGGCCCAGATATTCTTTGTAGAAACGCACGTGGCCGGGGTCGTTAGAGTCCCAGATGCGCGGGAAAAAGCGTTGCTTGTCTTCCTCAAAATGATATTTCGGCTTGACGCCCACGCGCTCGTAGTGGTCTTTGCCATTCAGTTTGGTTTGCGCGTATTGGTTGCCGTTGGAATCCACTTCCGTTACGCGGCAGTCAAAGTCGGGGCCGTAAAGAATAGGCTGTTGGCCAAACTGTTCGCGTTGCAGGTAGGAAAGCAACGTAAACGTGTTGTCCGGGTTGGTCATGTCAATCGGCACGTCGGCGCGGGAGCGGATAACCGGAATCAGGTAAGAACTAAAGCCGATGAGGATGAAAATCGTTGCCAGCGTCGCCAGATGACCGTAATAGGAACCACGCTTTTTCGTCCACGAAACCAGCCACACCAGCGCTACTACCAGCAGTACGAGGAAGGTAAGCGCGCCGGAATCAAACGGCAGCCCGAAGCCATTTACGAAGGTCAGCTCAAACCAGCCGGCAATGGCGGGCAGGCCCTGCAGAACGCCAAACTGCACTGCGCCCAGCACCACGCAACTGAGGATAAACGCCACAATCGCGCCCGTAGTCGTTGCCTTGTAGCGGCGGAAATAAAACACCAAACCAATCGGCGGAATAGACAAGAGGTTGAGCAAGTGGACCGCCACCGAAAGGCCAATCAGGTAAGCAATGAACAAGAGCCAGCGGTCTGCGCCCGGCTCGTCGGCCACGCGTTCCCACTTCAGAATCGCCCAGAACGTGAGCGCCGTAAAGAAGGAAGAGGTGGCATAAACTTCGCCTTCCACCGCCGAAAACCAAAAGGTATCTGAGAAGGTGTAAGCCAGCGCGCCCACCAGGCCGCTGCCCATTATCAGCAGCGTTTGATTGCGGGTCGGCGTATCCACATCGCGGGCCAGCATTTTCTTGGCGAAGTAGGTAATCGTCCAGAAAAGAAACAGAATCGTGGCCGCCGAGGTGAGCGCACTTTCGGCGTTCATCAGCAGCGCGGCGTTCTTGGAATGCCCTGCCGTCATCCCGTTTTCGGCGAAAAGGCCAAACATGCGCTGGATGAGTGCGAAGAACGGCGCGCCCGGCGAGTGACCTACTTCCTGCTTGTAGGCAGTGGAAAGAAATTCGCCGCAATCCCAGAACGAAACCGTTCGTTCCATGGTTGCGAGATAGACGAAGGCGGCAATGGCAAAGGCCACCCAGCCGACGATGTTATTAATCTTACGGTAGTTCATCGGGCGCAAAGAAAAAAGGAAAGATTCAAAAAGCCGCAGGAAGTTTTGGCGATGAGGGAAAATAAACGGCGCGCGGAGGGAAAAATTGCCGCTCTTGCTGCTTTGAGAAATATTTAAGCTTCTTCAGAATGCGGAACTTTTACTTTTTTATCCTCCTAGCACGCAATTATATTTGTCTGAAATCCGGCGTTTGACCCTATGGCCCGCATTCCTTTCCCCGAAAACTTTACCGCCCAGCAAAGGCTCTTTACGGATGTAAATACAAAACACACCGCCGACGGCGCTAATAGCGAACTAAAGCCTTATCTCGCCCAGCAAAGCATCAACTTAACCGCCGATGCTGCCGCTGCCACGCAGGCCGCTATGCATGAAGAGGCCCGTTCCGCTCGCAGCAAAAGCGCCGAGAACTTCCGTCAGCTTCGTGACAATCACTTCCTCCCCATGTTCGCGCTTTTTAAAAGCATGGTGCAGTTCCTCAAGGGCTTTTATCGTGGCAATGAAAGGGAATTGGGCCACTGGGGCATCTCCGTAAACGGAAGCCGAAAAATTGTGTATCCCTCCGACTTTGACGCGCAGACAAAGGGGATGGATAGCTTTCTTCAAAAGCACACCGGTCTTGGAAATGCCTCCCCACTGATACCTTATCTTATCAAACAAAGCATTTCCGTCCCGGCCATGCAGACGAATCTTGCCAGTGCAGTGAATCATCAGAAAAGCATGAAGGAGGCAGCCAAGAGTGCGGAAGAAGAGCGGGTAGCGCGCGACCATTTATGGAGCCCTGTGGTAGCCCACCTGCGTGGAATTGTTGATTACCTGAAAAAACTGAACAGCAATAACCCCAAATCATTGGGAGCTTATGGCATTTCGGTTGATGACTCACCACGCCCGCCTAAGCTGCGGAAAACAACGCTGAAAGCCGGAGCGCAAATAACACAAAACGGAGTCCGTATTGGCGGAAGCTTCAACAATATAGGCAGCGTTCCCTTGCATCTATATCGGGGCAAGACCATAACGGGCACGCCTACTGTTGTTGCTGTCGGAGACCAGTTGGGAATATTGAAAGGATGGAGTACGCTAACCGTAGTGAACATCTCTACGAAAGAGGCAGGCAGGTTTACAGTGACTAGTACGCAGAATCATTAAGAAAGAATGCATAAAGGAACCGAAATAAAGGAAAACGGAACCGGAATTATTGGTAAAGGAACTGAAAATAGAAAAAACGGAACCGAAAATGTAAATTCAGGAACCGAAAATGATGAAAAGGGAACCGAAAATAAGTAGGAAAGGCCCTTATAGTTGTTTCTACAACACCAGATTTGCCCCATTCTTCAACTGCTGAAAAGGCAGCACATACGCCATCTGCACCTGCGGCAGTTCGCGCAGCATGTTGGCATACAGGTGCGCGTCCTCTTCGGGTGTATTGCAGCGCAGGAGCCACACATAATCCAGGTTCGGCAGCTCCGGCAGCAGCATGTCGGCGTCCATTTTCAGGCGATACAGCGTCATCTCTGTGGCTTCCGCTTCCGAGTGCTGTTGAAACACCGGAAAGTAGCGCTGGAAGTTGTCGTCACCGGGCGTTTTCATACACAAATCCTGATCCGGCTTGCGCATCAGCCCTATGCCGAAAGCCCGATTGAGCGCACAGCACAGCCGCGACGGCGGCAGCGGCGAAGAAATGCCGATAAGCGCCGTGCTGTCGAAGAAATCTTCTTCCAGAAGTGCCAGTTGAAGGACTTTTTTTTGGGCCATGCGGTTTTTCCCGACAAGACTTTTTGTGCCGGAAAATCACGCCGCAAAGTTGAAAGAAACGGGTAGCTTGCAGCGCAGCAAGATTGTCTTTTTCTTAAAAATTTCTTCGCGCCTTTTCCCTATGAATCCCGCTTCGCTGATTTTTCTTCTGCTTGTCGTGTTGATTGTAGCTACCAGCGTGGTTACCGTCCGGCAAGGAACCGTGGCTGTCACCACCATCTTCGGGAAATTCCGGCGCATTCTGCGGCCCGGCCTCAACTTCAAAATCCCTTTGATTGAGAAAGTCTACACCCGCATCTCCATCCAGAACCGCTCCATAGAGCTGAAGTTTCAGGCCATTACGCAGGACCAGGCCAACGTGAATTTCTCGGCCATGCTGCTTTACGCGGTGCTGAATCAGGAAAGCACATCCATTCAGAACGTGGCCTTCAAGTTCATGGATAACCAGTCGTTTATGCAGGCGCTGATTCGCTCCGTAGAAGGCGCGGTGCGGGCCTTTGTAGCGACGCGCCGCCAAAGCGAAGTCTTGCTCCTGCGCACCGAAATCATCCTCCACATCAAAGAGCAGCTGGACCAGCAGTTGGAGAATTGGGGCTACCATCTCATAGACCTTCAGATGAACGACATCACCTTCGACGAAGCTATTATGCGCTCCATGGCGCAAGTGGTAGCGAGCAACAACCTGAAAGCCGCTGCCGAAAACGAAGGACAGGCGCTCCTTATCACCAAAACCAAAGCAGCAGAAGCAGAAGGAAACGCCATTAAAATCTCCGCCGAAGCCGAGCGTCAGGCGGCGCAGTTGCGCGGGCAGGGCGTGGCGCTTTTCCGGGAAGAAGTGGCGCGCGGCATGGCCCTAGCCGCGCAGGAAATGGAGAAAGCGCAGTTGGACACGTCCTTTATTCTCTTCTCCATGTGGACAGACGCAATTAAGCACTTCGCAGAGGCCGGAAAAGGCAACACGATTTTCCTCGACGGCAGCAATGAAGGCATGGAGCGCACAATGAAGCAGATGATGTCCATGATGGGGAAGAAAGGACTGAACCAGTAGGAACAAGTGGTCTTTAGACTTTTGTCTTGATACTTGCTACTTGTGCCTTGATACTTTCTACTTTCGCCGCTTCAAAAATTCTGAATCAATGGTGGACGTTTTGCTGGGCCTGCAATGGGGCGATGAAGGGAAAGGGAAAATCGTGGATTTTCTGGCTGCCCGTTATGATGTGATTGCACGCTTTCAAGGCGGGCCGAATGCAGGACACACGCTTTATGTAGAAGGACGAAAAGTGGTGCTCCACACCGTTCCCTCCGGCATCTTTCACCTACACTGCCAAAACCTCATCGGCAACGGCGTAGTGATAGACCCGGTGACCTTGATGAAGGAGCTGGACACCATTACCGAACTGGTTCCTGACGCACTCTCGCGACTGTTCATCGCTTCCCGCGCGCACCTCATTCTGCCGACCCACCGCGCATTAGATGCTGCTTCCGAAGCGGCGAAAGGGAGCGAAAAAATCGGCTCTACACTCAAAGGAATCGGCCCGGCCTACATGGACAAAACCGGGCGCAACGGCCTGCGCGTGGGCGACCTTTTGAGCAAAGATTTTGAGAGCCGCTACCGCAAAATCCGGGAAAAGCACATGCAGATGCTGGCCCATTACGACACCGTAACCGACTGGCGTGCGTGGGAAACAGACTTCCTTTCCAGCGTGGAAAAACTGCGCGCGCTGCACATTGTGGACGGCGAATACTGGATGGAAATGCAGCTTGCCAACGGCAAGAAAGTGCTGGCCGAAGGCGCGCAAGGCTCTATGCTGGACGTGGACTTTGGAACTTATCCTTTCGTCACTTCAAGCAACACACTCTCGTCGGGCGCATGCGGTGGATTGGGCATCTCACCTTCCAAAGTCGGTGAGGTTTATGGCATCACCAAAGCTTACTGCACCCGCGTGGGCGGCGGGCCTTTCCCCACAGAACTGCACGGTGAGGAAGGGGAGAGCCTGCGCAAGGCAGGCGGCGAGTTTGGCGCTACCACAGGCCGTCCGCGCCGTTGCGGCTGGATGGATTTGGTTGCGTTGCGCTATGCCTGTTTGCTGAGCGGTGTGACGCAGCTTATCATCACTAAAACCGACGTGCTGGATGGCTTTTCGCCGCTAAAGGTTTGCACGGCTTATAAAATCAACAACGAAGAGACGCGGCAAATGCCTTTTGACCTTTGTGGCGAAACGGTGGAGCCGGTGTATGAGACCTTCGAGGGCTGGAAGGAAACGCCGCTTTCGGAGGTGAAGGACATGGCCCGTTTGCCCCGGAATTTTGCGGATTACTGCCGCTTTATAGAAGACTATCTGGATGTGCCGGTGCGTTATATTTCCAACGGCGTTCACCGTGAGCAATTGCTTCAGAAAGAGGTTCAAACGGCGGGAAAATAAGAAACAAAAAGGGGAAAAAAATTTTGTTCTTTTGCGCGCCGCGCGAAAAATTTGACCCCGAAAACTTCTCTTACCGAGACTGCCAAAAAACATGAAAACGAACCCCGAAAAGAAAGCAGCACCTGCGAAGGCCCCCGCCGAAAAAGCGGCTGCACCGAAAAAGGCTGCGCCTGCCAAAAAAGCTTCTAAAAAAGCCGACGGCAACGAAGAAGAGCAAGAAGAAAAACCTGCTGTTGCTGCCAAGCCCGCAGCACCGAAAAAAGCGGCTGCCAAGCGTCCCGCCGATGAAGACGACGACCTGAACGACGCGGAAGCAGACGACCACGACAGCGGTGAAGAAGAAGAGGACGACTTTGTGATGGACAAAGACTTTGAGGAGTTTGACCTTCCAAAGTCGAAGAAAGGAACCACCGGCGGCAGCAAAAAATCCAGCGATGACGACCTTGGTCTGGATGACGAGTTCAAAGACCTCGGTTTTGACAGTCATTCTGGCGGTAAGGGCGGCTACGACGATGACGACGATTTTTAAGTCGGCGGTGAAACACACACTTTCCATGCCGGATACAACCGGTTTTAAAGACAAGGCGCTGCATTGGGTTTCCCGGTGCAGCCCTTTTGTTTTTCTGGACTCCTGTGGATATGCCGACCCGTATGGCAAGTATGAATGGATAGCTGCCTGCGGCACTCGCCGGACTTTTGAAAGCTGGGATTTACTGCAAAAGCAAGAGGGAAAGCATTGGCTCTTCGGGCATCTCTCTTACGAAGCACACCGGCAAATGAATGTGTTTTCCGACGCATTGCCACCGGAAGAAAACGGTATTCCGCAGGTTCATTTCTTTGAGCCGGAGACCGTGATTTTTCAGCGGCGCGGAAGCAGCGAAGTAGAAGTATGGACAGAAGGGGATGCGGCGGAAATTCTGGCTGCGGTGGACGCGATTTCTATGGAAGAAAAGCCCTTGCCGAAAGGGTTTTTCAAGCGGGATTTTGAGCAGGAAGCCTATTGCAAAATCATCCAAAAACTGCGTCGACACATTTATGAAGGCGATTGCTACGAGATTAATTTCTGCAACCGCCGGGAAGGTTTTTTGGAGCATTCCGTTTCACCTATAGACGTGTTCTTGGCGCTTCGCCGCGCTTCGCCTGCACCCTTTGCGGCCTGCTATGGCTTTGGCGAAAAATGGCTTGTCTGCGCGTCACCGGAACGGTACCTGACAGGGGAAGGAGCGCAGCTGATTTCCCAACCGATTAAAGGAACCGCGCCGCGCTTTGCAGAGGCGAAGAAAGACGAAGCTGCACGACATGCGCTCCAGACTTCCGCCAAAGACCGCGCTGAAAACGTGATGATTGTGGACTTGACGCGCTCGGATTTTGCGCGGGTATGCAAGCCGGGAAGTGTGGAAGTGAATACGCTTTTTGAGGTGCAATCGTTCCCGCAGGTACATCAGTTAGTGAGTACGGTTTCGGGGGAATTATTGCCGGAAAAAACTTTTTGGGACGCCGTGGAAACGTCTTTTCCGATGGGCAGCATGACCGGCGCGCCCCGCCAAAAAGTGATGGACTTAATCCGCCTGTACGAAAGCCGGGAGAGAGGCTTTTTTTCCGGCTCCGTTGGTTTCTGCGACCCGGAAGGCCACGCCGATTTGAATGTGGTTATCCGCTCGCTGTGGGGCAGGGGAGAAGAAGTGTTTTTCAACACCGGCGGCGCAATTACCTGGAGCAGCACACCGGAAGGCGAATGGGAGGAATGTTTGTTGAAAGGACGGGCGATTGAGAGGCTGTTTTTATGAATTCTCCCTTCTCTTCGCATATTGCCATGCCCACCAGATAAGCACAGCCTGCAAAGGCAACCGCAGCCATGCAATCCATTCCTGCGGATTTTGCGCCCGGTGCCAATCCAACGTCATTTGAACATTGGCCGGAAAGACCGCAAGCAGCAACAGAATGATTCCCCACGCCGCCAATCGCCGCGTTTTTAACGGGAACAACAGAATGCCCAACATAATCTCCGCAACCCCGGAAAGGGCCACTAAAAAAGCAGGCGCAGGAAGCCAGCGCGGCATGATGGCTGCATAGTTCGCCGGGTGGATAAAATGGTTGATACCCACCACGATGTAGAGTGCGCCCATAATCAACAAGCCGATGGGAAAGCGGGAAGTCATAGCCTTGAAGGTAGGCATTGCGAAAAGGCAGTTGCAGAATAGAGGTTTGGACATACGTGAGTAGATTATCAGTGGCAGAAGAACATTTGCGTCAGAAAGAAGGATAGCTTGCCTTTCTAAATTTGCGTCTCCAAAACACACAAGTAATGCTTTTGAAAAAAACAATACTAATATTAGCTTGTTTGAAGAGCGCCTGCATTTTTGCTCAAACAGATGTCAAATACAAGGTTATAGATTCACTGCTCCGCACGGAATCTATAACCGACGCGATGACAGTCTTAGAAAAGCTTCGCAATGCACCCGCGAAAGACACTAGTGATGCTGCGTACTGGTTGCGTTTCTCAAAGGCTTTCTACGCCACCTACAGCTATTCGGATGCCGCAACTGCGTTGGACAAAGCAATTGCATTGAAGCCACAACAATCTCAATACTATTTTGAAAAGGGGCTGTTGCTTAACAAGCTCAATAATCTGGAAAGTTCGCTAGTGAGTTTGGAACGCGCGGTAGCATTGAAGCCCGAAGGAGAATACTATTACTGGAAAGGCATTGTCAATCAGCGGTTGAAGTATGGTTTGGCAGCGCAGCAGGATTATAGCAACGCGGTCAAAAAAGGGTTTTCCACGCCGGAACTTTATACCAACTACGCAATTCTTCTGGTGGAAGAAAAACGTCTTCCAGAAGCTCTCATTCAGGTAAACCACACCATCGCTCTAAACAAACAAGACCCTTCAGCTTACTCTGTACGCTCCAAAATACACCTTTACCTCTTTCACGTTGATTCGGCCTGTCGCGATGCCGCAGAAGCTATTAGTCTCGGTCATAAGCGCGCGTTTGAAATTCCGGATTCTGTTTGCAATGGCAATGCGATTATTAAGGGGAGATTTGTGGGTGATGTATGCGCTACGGTGGGGCTGGACAGCCAAGCCATTCAGGCTTATTCAAAAGCAATTGATGCCGGAACAGACGATGCCAATGTGTACCTGAATAGAGGGTACTGCTCCTATAGAATAAAGGATTACAAGCAGGCCGAGAAAGACTACTTGCAGGCGCTGACCCTACCCAATGCCGACCGGGACTTGTTGTACGATGATTTGGGTGTGCTTTACTTTGACCAGAGCGACTACTTGCATTCCATTGAGTATTCTACCAAGAGGATAATGTTGAATCCGAAAAATCCAGTATCCTATATAGACCGGGGACTTGGTTTCCGGAAACTGAAAAATTATAAAGACGCTGAGAAAGACTTCAATACCGCCTTGTCTATTAAGCCCGATTTTCAGCGGGCTTTTGGCTACCGGGCGTACTTGTTTATGGAGCTTGGTCAACTTCAAAAAGCCTATAATGATGCCGATAAAGCGATTGATATAGATTCGACCTATGGTTACGCTTATTTGGTACGGGCACAGGTAAAATACAGTCTCGGTATAGCTGACTACTGCATAGACCTGTATCAAGCTAAAAAATACGGTGAGCCGGCAGCAGAGCCTATTATCCGGTCACAATGCAAGTAAAATGCCGGAGAGAAATACACGCTTTAGCATCCTAAACCCAAACCGCTTTTCGTACCTTTAAAAGCTCTTTCAGACCTGCCGAAAATGACCTTTTCCCACCTTCACAATCACACCCAATACTCGCTGCTGGACGGTGCTTCTTCTATCTCCAACCTCTACAAAAAAGCGAAAAAGGACAACATGCCAGCCATCGCCATCACCGACCACGGCAACATGTTTGGCGTGTTTGATTTCGTGGCCACAGCGTGGAAAGACAAGAAGCAAGTGGGCATAACGGCAGACGGCAAACCCATTGAAGAGCCGGTGGTGAAGCCGGTGGTGGGCTGTGAGTTTTACCTTGTGGAAACCCGCCACAAAAAGGAATTTAAGAAGGCTTCGGGAGAGAAAGACAAACGCTTCCACCAACTGCTGTTGGCAAAGGATGAAGAAGGCTATCGCAACCTCGTGAAGCTCTGTTCCATCGGCTATCTGGAAGGGATGTACAGTAAGTATCCGCGCATCGACAAAGAGATTTTGCTGAAGCATCACAAAGGTTTGATTGCAACGACCTGCTGTCTTGGTGCGGAAGTGCCGCAGGCTATTTTGCGCGGTGGTGAAGCAGAAGGCGAAAAGGTTTTTAAGTGGTGGCTGGACCTCTTCGGCGACGATTATTACGTGGAAATGCAACGCCACGGCATCCCAGAACAAGTGCGCGTAAACGAGGTGTTGGTGAAACTGGCGCGCAAATACAACGTGCCCATTATTGCGTCCAACGACTCGCATTATGTGGACGTGGAAGACTACAACGCCCACGACATTCTCCTCTGCATCAACACCGGCGAAAAGCAAGCCACGCCCAAATATGCGGACGGCCCGGACGATGACGAAAACCGCGTCAAAGGCGGACGCTTTGCGTTCTTCAATGACCAGTTCTTTTTCAAAGACACCAATCAGATGTCGCAGCTTTTTAGCGATCTGCCGGAAGCGATTGACAACACGGGGATGATTGTAGACAAGATAAAGCCCCTGAAGCTGGAGCGCGACATTATGCTGCCGCACTACGCCGTTCCCGACGGCTACGACATGGACAGCTATCTGGAGCATCTCACGTGGCAGGGCGCGCACAAACGCTACAACGAAATCACGCCGGAGATTGAAGAGCGGATAAAATTTGAGCTGTTCACCATTCGCACGATGGGCTTCGCGGGATACTTCCTGATCGTGCAGGATTTTATTAATCACGGCAAAGACATTGGCGTTTTCGTAGGGCCGGGGCGCGGTTCAGCAGCGGGCAGCGTGGTGGCTTTTTGCATTGGCATCACCAACATTGACCCGATAAAATACAAGCTGCTTTTTGAACGCTTCCTGAACCCGGAGCGAAAATCAATGCCGGATATCGACACGGATTTTGACGACCTGGGCCGCCAGAAAGTGATCGACTATGTGGTGGAGAAATACGGCAAAAGGCAGGTGGCGGCGATTGTTACCTACGGCACAATGGCGGCGAAATCCAGCATTAAAGACGTGGCCCGCGTGATGGATTTGCCCTTGGCGGAAAGCAATGCACTGGCGAAGCTCGTGAGCGACAAGCCGGGCATCAATGTGCAGCTCGACCGCTTGCTGAATGCGCCACTTCGTGGTGAGGGAAGTCTGGAAGAAAAAGAAGGTCTCAGCGGCGAAGACATCAACGGCGCGGAGCAGCTTCGGGAGATTTTTAAGGAGACGGACAGTATGCGCGCGAAGGTTCTGAAAGAAGCCTTGCGTTTACAGGGAACGGTGCGCGGCACGGGCGTTCACGCAGCGGGCATCATCATTGCGCCGGAAGACATTACTAACCTGCTGCCGGTGGCGACGGTGAAGGATTCCGACCTGTTGATTACGCAGTATGGCGGCAACGTGATTGAGAACGCGGGTGTTATCAAGATGGACTTTCTGGGTCTTAAAACCCTTACCATTTTGCGCGATGCACTCGCTCTCATCAAGCGGAACTACGGCAAAGAGATAGACCTTGATACGCTCCCGCTCGACGACGAAAAAACCTACGAACTCTACCAACGCGGAGATACCAACGGCACATTCCAGTTTGAATCCAGTGGAATGCAGAAATACCTGCGCGACCTGAAACCCACCGTTTTCGGTGATCTCGTGGCGATGAACGCGCTCTACCGCCCAGGGCCAATTGCATATATCCCGCAGTTTGTAGAGCGCAAAAACGGAAAGGAGGCAATCGAGTACGACCTGCCGGAGATGGAAGAGTTTCTGGAAGAGACTTACGGTATTACGGTTTACCAGGAGCAAGTGATGCTTCTCTCCCAAAAGCTCGCGGGCTTCTCCAAAGGCGATGCCGACGTGCTGCGCAAGGCGATGGGCAAGAAGCAAAAAGCCGTGCTGGACAAGATGAAAGACCAGTTTATGGACGGCGCAAAGGCCAAAGGCCACGACCCGAAAAAGCTGGAGAAAATCTGGACCGACTGGGAAGCTTTTGCTCAGTATGCCTTCAATAAAAGCCACTCCGTGTGCTATGCGCTTGTGGCCTATCAAACGGCGTATCTCAAAGCGCATTACCCGGCGGAATACATGGCAGCGGTCTTAAATAACCAAGCCAATATTGAGCGCATCAAGTTCTTTATGGGCGAATGCCAGCGCATGAAATTGCCGGTCTTGGGGCCAGATGTGAACCTCAGTATCGGGGGTTTTTCGGTGGATAAAAACGGCGCGATTCGCTTCGGTATGTCGGCGGTGAAAGGTGCCGGTGAAGCGGCGGTGGAAGACGTTATCCGCGAGCGTGAGGAAGGCGGGGCGTTCAAAAATCTCACTGATTTCTTCTGTCGCATTGACCACCGGAAAGTGAACAAGAAAACACTGGAAATGCTGGTGAAAGCCGGTGCGCTGGATTCCTTTAAAGAGCTTCACCGCGCGCAGTTTATGTGCGTGCCGGAAGGGGAAAAAATGAACGGGCTGGAAAAGCTTTTTGCCTTCGGACAGCAGTTCAAAGCCGGGCAGGAACAAGCTTCAAACTCCCTTTTTGGCGCGGTATCGCTCACTCCGGAAGTGAAAGCGCCCGTCATTCCGCCCTGCGAACGCTGGCCGCTTACCGAGGAGCTGGAAGCGGAGCGCGAAGTAGTAGGTATCTATCTCTCTGCACACCCGCTGGACCCGTTTAAGTTTGAGATGGACAACCTCGGTTTCAAACCCATTTCAGAAGTAACAGAACCGGTGAAAGGCCCGCCGTTTAAAATCGCGGGATTTCTTTCCGACATCGGGCATCTCTACACCAAAAAAGGCGCGCAGTTTGGCAAGGCGACTATCAACGATTTCGGCGGTCACCTGGAGTTTGCGCTTTTCCGCGACGATTACGTGAAGTGGAATAAGTTCCTGAACAACGGTCAGAAGGTGGTGCTCACCGCTTGCTATCAGGAGCGGGAATGGGGAGATGCCGGTGTGGTGGAACTCAAAATTCAGGGCATTCACCTTTTGGAAAATGCCCGCGACCTGTCGGTAAAGGCGTTCAACGTAGAGCTGGAACTGGTGAAACTGAATGAAGAAACGGCCCGCTTCCTAATGGAAAACTGCGAGAAACATCCCGGCAATGCGGAGTTGATGTTTTATGTGGTGCATCCCGACCCGACGCGCAACTTAAAACTCAAAACAGGCGCGCGTAAAATTGCCATCAGCGACGACCTGCTGCATTTTTTGGAAGAAAAAGAAATCCGCTACGGCGTGGAGTTGGTGCGGTAGGGACACGCGCAGTGTGTCCGCCGAAAATGCGTGTCATTCGCGGACACGCATGTTGTTTGCGGACACGCGCAGCGTGTCCCTACGGATGTTACCGCGCATAGAGTCGCCTTCAGATGCACCGCTATTTTCTCCTCAACAAGCCGCCGGGCATCGTCTCCCAATTCGTCTCCTCGCATTCCGTGGGACTGTTGGGCGATTTGGGCCATGATTTCCCCGAAGGAACACACGCCATCGGGCGCTTGGATAAAGACTCGGAAGGACTGCTTCTCCTTACCACCGACAAGGCTATTACGCGCCTGCTCTTCCAAAGCGAAACGCCGCATGAGCGGCGCTATTTAGTATTGGTAAAGGGCGTTGTTTCAGAAGAAACACGGTTGCTTTTGGAGAGAGGAATCCACATCCCCGCCGACAACGGAAAGCCATATCTCACACAGCCTTGCAAAGCGGAAATCATCTCTCATCCACAATCTTTCGGCGCGTGGATAGAAGCGCATCCGCCGCATATTCCCCACTCGTGGCTCCTCCTCACACTCACCGAAGGCAAGTTTCACCAGGTGCGCAAAATGGTGTTCGCCGCCGGGCATCGCTGCAAGCGCCTTATCCGCGTTTCTATTGAAGACCTCACGATAGACGGCCTCGCGCCCGGCGAAGTAAGGGAGATTTCCGGGCCGGAATTCTACGCGCTCCTAAAGCTGTGAACCCTCCTCCTTTTCACTGCCGCCCCTTCGCTTTCTGCTGCGTCCCGTGCGTGTAGCCAACAGGTCTTTATAGCCTTGCGCAACCGCGTTCAGAGAAGCCACCAGCCGGTGCCGGTAGCAATAAGCTCTGGCTGCGGCCCCCGACCCCCACAGGTTGAGAGTAATGGCGCGCGCAAGCATAAAATCTCTTTTTTAGTCTTTGCGCTTTGAAGCGCAAAAGCCAAAAAATTTGTGGTGTGCTTGCGCTTCAAAGCGCAAAAACATGGAAAGAAGTATTGCACTTGCGCTCTAGAGCGCAAAAGGGAAACATAGGTTGGCGTGTTTGCGCTTTAGAGCGTAAGTGCACTGAGATGAATTGTATACTTGCGCTCGGTTATACTACTATCCCTTCGTCCCCGGGCCTGCTCACATACCACCGCCTCCGCCCGGCGCCCGTTCGCCAAACCCTCCTTGGCGGCGTTCGCCCCGCCCTTCGCCCCGCATATCCGCTGGCAACTTCCCGCTAAACTTCCGAATGCGCCACGAGAGCCGCAGCATCATAAACCGCTGAAGCAAAGTGGTCTGCGAGTCCTCAATATAGCTGTCGGTAATCGTGCGCGTGATGCTGTTGTTCTGCTTTAGAATGTCGAAAACATACGCGTCCAGTTGCAGAGATTTATCCGCCAGAAACTTATAGCCCAGCGATGCATTCCAAAGGTTGTATTTCTGGTCAAAGCCCGCGCCGAGGCCGCTGTAAAGCGTGTTCGTAAAGTCGGTGTTCAAGACAAAGCGGCTGAGGCAAATGTAGTTCAGTTTCAGTAGCACCCGCTGGTTGTAGTAGTTATAATTGGCGCGGCCCGGCAAAGAGTTGTTCACAAGGGAATACGTGCCGTTGAAGGCAACCGTAAAGTCCAGATTCTCGCTGATGTTGCTGCTCAGCGTTGTGCCGCCAGAAAAGCCGTAGTTATCGGCAATGTTTTTCACGCCGTTGATGATGCCCGGCAGGTGGTTGATAGTCACGCCGCCGTTGAGGTTGAAGTTTGTTTTCAGCTTCTTGAGCGGAAAAGAATAGTTGGCGAAAGAGCGGGCGTTCCAAGCACCGTCAATATTCACCGGGCGTGTCAGTTGGCTGCCGCGTTGGAGGAGAACATTCCCAATCGTGGTGTCGCGCGTAGCCGTAAACGTGTTGTTGCCAATGTAGTTGTTGATGGCCGAGAAGTTGGCAAAGACAAAGAAGCTGCGCCCGCTAGGCTTGGTGTTGCCGTAACGCAGATTCACGCTGTGGGTATAGTCTTGCCGCAGGTCGGGATTGCCGGTACGCAAGAGAAGCGGATTGCTGTTGTCTACCAGATTCTGAAGCTGCGAGATGGACGGCGTATTGGCCGAAGTGCGGTAGAAAACGCGCAGGTTTTGCGTCTTGGAAAACTTGTAGTTGAAGTTCGCCTGCGGCAAGAGGTTGAAGAAAGTCTTGTCCACTGTGAAAGCATAGGGAAGCGTTTGGTCGCCGGAGAGCGTTGCCGTCTGCGCGTTCAGCGTCGCGTTGAAGTCGCGCGTGCTGTCCGAGTAGCGATAGCCCACGCCCCCGCGCTGCGCCGTGTAGCGGTTTTTATACACGTTGGTCAGCAGGTTGTTCCGCGCTGTGTCTTCGTTGGAAGCGTTGCGGTCAAAAGTGTAACGCGCGGCATTGTTGTGTGTGAGGGAAGGCTGGTAGGAAAGAAGCAGTTGCGCGCGCTTGCTGAGCGGCTCGGTGTAGGAAAGGTTGGCGGAGACGTTATAGCCGCTGTTGTCCTGATCAAAGCGCTGGTTCAGCAATACTGTGTCCTGCGCCACAAACTCGTTGCGGGAGTAAAGGCTGCCGCTGCCGTCGCGGCTGTTGGCTCCGCCGCTAATGCCGAGGGAAACCGTTCTGCCGCGCTTCTTAAAGCGGTGGCGATACGTCAGGTCGCCGTTCCCGTTGTAGCCGTAAGTATGGCCGTTGTAGCGGTTTTCTACGCGACTGCTCGGCGCGCTTTCTCCAAAGGCCGAAGCGCCATTCAGCACGCGGTCAGTGCGGTTGTCCTGGAAAGAAATGCGCGGTGTGAAGATGATTTCGTTGTTGGAGTCTATTGTGTATTCCAGCCTCAGATTGGCGCGGTGATTGGTGTTGAGGTTCTCGTTGGTGCTTTGCTCCTGATACACCAGATTGCTGTCGGCCTGCGTGGGCGTGATATAGGAACGGCGCGTGCTGGCCGTATTCCTGTTATCCACTTGGTTGAAGAAATAAGAGCCGGTTACTTTCAGCTTCTTGCCCCATTCATCTGTGTAGTTGAGTCCAATAGCGTTGGTGCGGTTAATGCCGTTTTGCTGCGGGGTAGAGAAGTTGCTGTTGTCACCACCGCCGCCAAACGCATTTCCGCCGCCCATGTTGCCGCTTCTCCCGCCGCCGCTACCGCGCCCGCCATTTCCGCCGCCACTGCTGCCACTCGTTCCCAAAAAGTCTTCCGAAGCGAAATTCTGCTGGTTGATGTTGTTGGAAAGTCCCAGCAGCGACAGCCGACGCGCCTTCTGGAAATAGTTCAGTGATACCGAGCCGATGTAGCGTTCATCCGTTCCATAGCCCGCCTGCGCCCGTCCAAAATAACCCTGATTGCGTCCGGGGCGCGTAACGATGTTGATGGTTTTTACGGCGTTGCCATCGTCAAAGCCCGTGAAGCGCGCCTGGTCGCTCTGCTGGTCCAGTACCTGAATTTTATCCACCACATCGGCAGGCAAATTGCGGAGCGCCGCTGCTGGGTCGTCGCCATAAAAAGGCTTTCCATCCACCAGCACGCGTTTCACTTCCTCGCCGTTCACCTTCAGCGTGCCGTCAGCATTGCTTACGCCGGGCATCTTCTGCACCAAATCTTCTGTCGTAGCGTCGGGATGGGTTTTAAAAGCGCGCGCGTTGAACTCCATGGTGTCGCCGCGTTGCGTGGCGCGAATGGTTTCGGCTTCAATCACCACCGCAGCCAGCGTGTTGGCGCCAGGTGTGAGGCTAATGGTTCCCAAGTTCGCCGTTGTGCCATTAGCTGTAAAAGTGCGCGAAAGCCGGTCATAACCTACATAGCTCACGCGAATGAGGTAAGGACCGGAGGCGAGATTTTCCAACGAGAATTTCCCGTCCAAATCCGTAATGGTGCTGCTGCGCTTCGTAGTGTCTCCAGCCGAGAGGGCCATAACGCTTACACCTATTAGTGGGTCTTTATTGCTTTCATCCACTACCGTTCCGGTAATGGTGGTTTGCGCAGCAGCGGAGAGGGAAAGAAAGAGAAAGCAGGCGAGTAGGAAAGGCTTCATTTTACGGAAGGCGGAGGAGATGGGAAGCCGGCTACCAAAACAATACCGAAAGGACGTTGGCTACTTTAAAAGATAGCTAAACTGCACCGCTGCTGTTTCGTTTGAAGGCGCTGTCTTCCGGTAAAAAGAAATTGCGTCGGGATCTCCCGCTTCGGCCTGCACATACATTTCCCCAATGCCATGCGCAGCGCAGTGTTCCCGCAGAAAAGCCATTATTTTCCGGCCTACACCTTGCCGCTGATAGGGTGGAGAGATGCCTACGTCGTAGATGTAGAGCGTGGATTGCGTCGTGTAATAACCGGGCAGCACATACGCTGTTGCGCCGCCAATGACTTTGCCTTTTATGCGGGCCACAACAACCCCAAAAGCTTGGTTGGACAGAAGCTGCTGTAAATAACTAAGGTCGGGGAGGGCAGATTCTTCCCTTTCAAACACGTCGCCGAAAATGTGAAGCAATGCTTCAAAATCGGTGGCTTCTTCCAGTGCGAGTCTGGCTATCTCTACGTTCATAAAGTTTAGGCGAGTCACACCTTAAAGCCATCACGGTTTCTGTTTTTCAATATGTCGCGCTGTGCGCCAGATATTCCCGCACATACTCTGCAATGCTTTCTTCCAAAGACCGGAACGGCTTTTCGTAACCGGCAGCACGCAGTTTTTCCGTATCTGCTTCAGTGAAGTATTGGTAGCTGTCGCGGATATCTTCCGGGGTGTCTATAAAGCGGATGTCCGGTGCTTTTTCCAGCGCAGCAAACACGGCAGTAGCAAGGTCGCTAAATGAGCGCGCTTCACCCGTGCCGCCATTGTAAAGCCCGCTTTTTGGGTGCGTCTCCATCAGCCAGTAGCAGATGGAAACAATGTCGTCCACATACACAAAATCGCGGAGTTGCCCGCCGTCGGCGTAGTCGGGGCGATGGGAGCGAAAGAGTTTTACAAAGCCTACTTCCCCAATCTGCCGGAAGGCATGAAAAATCACCGACGCCATGCGGCCTTTGTGATATTCATTCGGCCCGAAAACATTGAAGAATTTCACGCCTGCCCAAAACGGCGGGGCAACTTTTTGCGCCAGCGCCCACTTGTCAAAATCGTTTTTGGAGCGGCCATATGGATTGAGTGGTTGCAAATTTTCTACCGCTTCATGGCTGTCGCTGTAGCCGTTTTCGCCGCCGCCATAAGTAGCCGCAGAAGAAGCATACACCAGCGGAACGTGCCTGTCCACACAAAGCTGCCAGATGCGTTGCGAATATTCCACGTTCAGTACGCGATGCACCTCATAATCCATCTCCGTCGTGTCGGTGCGCGCGCCGAGGTGGAAAACACCGTCTATGCGCGGCGCAGTCTCCGCTACCCAATCAAAAAATTCCTGCCGGTCAATGCGGTGCAGGTATTTCTTTCCGGCAAGATTCACGGCCTTTTGCGGCCTTTGAAAATCATCCACCAGAATCAGATTCTCAAAACCTTTCCGGTTAAGAAAGCCTACCAGATAGGAAGCGATAAAGCCCGCCGCGCCGGTAATGACGAAAACACTATCGTGTTTCATGTTTCATGTTTTATGTGTCATGTTTCATGGGGGTATGAAACATGACCTCATGAAACATGATACATTTATTTTAACGATGTTCCTTATCCGCGCCGAGGCCGCCTTCGCCGTGCAGGGTTTGGTTGGAAGTGGCTTCGTGTTGTTGGCGGGTAGGGCCTTTTTCATCACCATGACCGCCGTGGCCGGAACTCATTACGCCGATGAAATTCACGGCAGCAATAAACAGCCCGGCGAGCAAGAGCGCCACCACATAAGAGGCCGTGAGTGTTGCGCCGTTGGGACGGTCAGCGGCTTTGTTGTGTCCGTGGTCGCCGTGTCCGTGGTCGTCGTGAGCGTGGGTTGCAGAGGTATCGTGAGCCATAAGAGAAGTTGTTTTAAAGAAGTTGTGGAAGATTAAGGATAGAAAAGCGCCGCGAAATTAAGCGCCTGTTCCAGAAAATCAGACCTTTGGTTGGGGCTTTTCCATCACCGTGCCGCATTGTTTGCAGGTACGTTTGTCGGCGTCTTCGTAAAAACGGGCCATCACCGGCGGCAGCTGCGTTACGATATCGGTCAGTTCCATGTATTCTTCATAGAGCTTGTGGCCGCAGCTTTCGCAAAACCACAGAAAGCCGTCAATCTCGCCGTCGCGACGGATGCGCTCGATCACCAATCCTACTGTTCCGACCCCGCGTTGCGGTGAATGCGGCGTTTTTCCGGGCAGCAGAAACATCTCGCCTTGCTTAATCGGGATTTCCACCACCTTGCCGTCTTCCACAATCTTCACCGCCACGTCGCCTTCCAACTGATAAAAAAGCTCTTCGCTCTCATTATAGTGAAAGTCTTTGCGGCTGTTCGGCCCACCAACGATCATCACGATAAAATCGCCGGTGTTGTGGTAAACCTGCGCGTTGCCTACGGGCGGTTTCAGGAGGTGACGGTGCTCGTCAATCCATTGGGCGAGCGGGAAAGGGCGAGAAATCATAATGATTAGTGGTTAATGAGCAATGAATAATGAGATTGGAAGTTAGTACTGCTTTTGCTCAAATTTTTGAGGAGGTTCTTTTGGTGAGCATGAGGAAGACAATTGCTTGTAGCCATTGTTCATTATTCATTATTTCAGCACTTTCATCTTCACCGAATCAATGTGGTTTTCCGTTGCCAGAACCATCTCAAACTCAAAGCGGTCGGCGATAACGCGCTCGCGGTTTCGGGGAATGCGTCCGGCGGCGGCAATGATGTAGCCAGATAAGGTTTCGGAGGCGCTTTCACCAAAATCAAAGCCATACTTCTCACGCAGATAAGCCAGTTCCAGCCGGCCCGAAAAAATGTATTCTGTCTCCGAAATCTGCCGTTCAATGTACTCGGCTTTGTCGTATTCGTCGTTGATGTCGCCAAAGATTTCTTCCAGCACATCTTCCATCGTGATGATGCCCGCCGTGCCGCCAAATTCATCTACCACCCAGGCCACGCTCTTGCGCTCTTTCCGGAACGCGTTCAACAGATCGATCACCTGCATCGCTTCCGGCACGGCGAGAATAGGATGCAGCACCGCGTCAATAGAAGCCGGGTTCTGGGCAATGTTCTGATGGTGGAGATAGCCCACGATTTTGTCCATCGTGCCGTCATACACAATCACGCGCGAGAGGTGCGTTTCGGTCATTTTACGGCGCACCTCTTCCACCGTCGCGCGGCGCTCCACACCCACAATCTCGTTGCGTGGAATCATGGATTGCCGTACCCGGGCCTGCACCATTTGCAGCGCGTTTTCAAACAGCCGGGCGTTCACTTCCTGCGCATCCGAAAGGTGGCCCTGAAGTGTCTGGCGGGTAAAATGATCCACATCCACGCGATTAAAGACCGGCTTTTCTTCCTGAATGCGGGCGTTGAAAAGGTATTTCAGCGTAAGCCCGGATAGGTTGATGAACACCCGCGCTACCGGCCCAAAGACGGCGTTCACTAACGCCATCGGCATCGAGAAAATGCCCAGCACAGATTCCGCTTTGCGCCGGAAAAGGGCTTTGGGTAGAAACTCGGCGAAAATCAAAAGCAAGCCCGTAGCGATGGCCGTAGTGATGAGCAACTTGGAAAATACCGCCGACAGCGGATTGGGCAGCAACCGCAGGTAGTTGTGCATCACCTCCGTTATCAACAGCCCGAACACCACGAGCAGCAGGCTGATAAAGATGCGCGAAGCACCAAGATAGCCGCCGGGACGGTCCATGATGCGCGACAGAATCTGCGCTGAGCGGCGGCCTTGCTTGCGCTTCAGCTCAATGTTGAGCTTGGAAGCCGAAACGAATGCAATCTCAATGCCGGCCAGCACTGCAATGAGTACGGCAACTCCCAGCAAAGCCAAAAGCAGTTCGGTGTTCATAGCGCGAAGAAAGACAAAAGAAAGGGCATTTACACAGTAGCCTCTGCCTTTGTTTGGGAAGCAGGAACCAGAAGTGTTTCTTCCAGAAAGTTTTCCACAAGGCGCAGCAATTCGGCAGAAGCGGTTTCCAGTTGGTCGTTCACCAGAATGTGGTCAAACTGCGACGAAAAGCTTGTTTCATACGCTGCCTTTTGGAGCCGCTCGCGCAGGGTTTCCGCCGTCTCGGTGCCGCGTCTTTGTAGTCGCTCGCGCAGGGCTTCTTCCGAAGGCGCTTTTATAAAAATGCTCAGCGCGTGTCCGTCGTAAGCCTGCATGATGCTAAGCGCGCCTTTCACGTCGATGTCCACCAGCGGAAACGCGCCGCTCTCGCTGATGCGATCAATCTCCGAGCGTAGTGTGCCGTAGTATTTTCCGGGATACACCATTTCCCATTCCAGAAACGCATTGCGCGCGGTCAGTTCTCCAAAATGTTCCGGGGAGAGGAAATAATAATCTTTGCCATTGGCCTCGCCGGGGCGCACCTTGCGGGTACAGGCCGACACCGAAAAAGCCAGTCGCGGGCACTGCTGCAACAGCCGCTTGACGAGCGTGGTTTTCCCCGCCCCACTTGGCGCAGTAACTATCACGATTTTGGACGGAGACATAGCGGATGGAAAAGCAGTTGTCAAAGATAGCGCCGGAAGGAAAGGCTCTTTTTAAAAAGAAAAAATCCGCGTCGCTCACAGGGAACGACGTGGATTTTCTCAAGAAGAAGACAAGAAGAAGAAAGGCTTACGCCACCTCCGCTTCGCAATACTGTTCCAGCGCGCTTTTCAGGTTGGCGGCAATCATTTGGGCCGGACGGCCTTCAATCATGTGGCGTTCAATCATGTGTACCACTTGTCCGTCTTTCAGCACCGCAATGCAGGGCGAAGACGGCGGGTAGGGCAGGAGATGCTTGCGGGCCTGCGCTACCGCGTCCAAGTCGTAACCGGCAAAAGTGGTAACAAGGCGCGTGGGTTTTTTAGCGGCGGCCTGCACGCCCATCACTACACCGGGGCGCGCTGTTCCGGCGCTGCAACCGCATACGGAGTTAATCATCAGCACCGTTGTGCCGGGCGCGTTCAGGGTTTGGTCAACGGCTTCGGGGGTCAAAAGTTCTTCAAAGCCATAGCGCGTCAGCTCGGCTTTCATCGGCGAAACCAGTTCGGTAGGATACATAGTTGGGGGAAATTTTTGCGAAGATAATTCCCCCCGCCACGCTACTATTGATAGCCCTATTGAAACATCCAAACTCCATGTTGCAAACAATCTTTTCCTTTCCGAATCCTGCCGAATACACCAACGTCCGCGAAGGCGAAACGAAGGTGGGCGAAAAAGTTCAGGTTGCCCGTGAGAGCGACTGGGAGCGGAGCATTGCGGAGAGTGATGCACAATTTGTGTGGCTGGGGCTGGCAGAAGACATTGGCGTGCGTGCCAACGGCGGCATTGGCGGCACACATACTGCTCCGGAAGCAGGATTGCGCGCGCTGCTGAACATTCAGGACAAGGCTTCTTTCTACGGTGAAAAGCTGATGGTAGGCGGGCTTCTCAAGTGCCGGATGCCAGAAGATGCAAGCGTAGAAGCCCTACGCGAAGCGGTGGCGGAAATAGATATTTTGGTGACGGAAAAAGTGCGCGCGATTGTAGCCGCAAGGAAAATTCCCCTTGTGATGGGTGGCGGACACAACAATTGCTACGGCTTGCTGCGAGGCGCTTCCGAAGCTTTAGGAGCGCCGCTGGCGGCGATTAATCTGGATGCGCATGTGGATTTCCGGCGGATGGAAGGACGACACAGCGGCAACGGTTTTCGCTACGCCTGTGAAGAAGGATTTCTGAAAAAATACGCGCCCGTGTGTTTGCACCGCGCCTACAACTCGCCCGCGATTGTGGAAGAACTTCTCGGAAATGCCGACCTTCTCCCGTCGTTTTACGAGAACGTTTTTCTGGGAGAAAAATCCCTTTTTGAAGAAACGCTGACGGCGGTCTTTGCACATGTGGAAGGCTTTCCCACGGGCATTGAACTGGACTTGGATTGTATTGAAAACGTCCTTTCTTCTGCCATGACGCCATCGGGTGTTTCTATGCGGGATGCCCGCCGTTTTCTGTGTCGTGCTGCTGCCCAAACTAACGCTGCCTATCTCCACCTCACCGAAGGCGTGGCTCAACGCGCCGACGGTTTGGAAAGCACTACAATAGGGAAGACTCTGGCGTATCTGGCGGCGGATTTCATGAGCTGCAAATCATGACTATTAATTCGTAGCCTTCCGCACCAATTCCCACCCCACAATCCCCGCCGCCACGCTGACATTAAAAGAGTGCTTCGAGCCGAACTGCGGAATCTCTAAACACACATCCGCAACGGCCAACACTTCGTCGCTCACGCCTTCCACTTCATTCCCGAAAACAACGGCAATGCGTTGATCTTTTCCCACTTTGAAATCCTGCAACAATGTTGCCCCTTCTGCCTGTTCGGCTGCGATGATTGAATAGCCGTTCTGGCGGAGATTCTGGAGTGCGTCTTCCACCTTTTCAAAGTGTTTCCAAGCAACGGTTTCCGTTGCGCCGAGGGCCGTTTTCTGAATGTCGCGGTGGGGTGGAACGGGCGTGTACCCAACGAGATAAAGGCCTTCCAAACCAAGTGCGTCGCAGGTGCGGAAAACAGAGCCGACATTGTGCATGGAGCGCACATTTTCCAGCACAAAGAGAAAAGGAAATTTTTCGGCGGGCACGGCTTCGTCGCTGTTGGTGCGAGACAGGGCGGCTGTATTTTTGCGGAGAAACAAGAGACAGGGAAAAGGGTGTCGCCAAAAATACAGGGCTTCGCTTTTCTGCCTCGCAAGTGAAAAAGCCTCATGAACCGGAATCTGTTTATTGCCGCCGCGCCCCGTCCAAGTTGGAAAGAAGAAACCGAAGTTCTTACGCTTACGGAAGTGGTGGAAAACCACGCACTGATTGTGTGGAACGACGAAGTAAACACCTTTGACCACGTGATTGAGGCGCTGATTCAGATTTGCGACCACTCGCCGGAACAGGCCGAGCAGTGCGCGCTGATTATCCACTCCAAAGGGAAATACGCAGTGAAGAACGGCACGTTCGATGCACTGCGCCCGCAATGTGAGGCGTTAATTGATAGAGGGATTAACGCGACGATTGGGGGATAGAGACAGAGGACATAGACGAAAATCGGGAGACAAGAGATAAAAGGGCGACCGCAAGGGTACGTCCCTACACGTGGGACTTCCTGCGCCGCGAGTAGCTTTGCCCCTATGCAAATACTCAAGCGGCTTTTTTCTCTCAGTGCTTTTGTAACAACGCTTGGTGTGTACGGAAATGCGCGCGCGCAAAGCGACCTTATCATGCTGGAAGACATCTGGCAGAAGGGCACATTCCGCGCCAAATCCGTTCCGGGATTTAATGCCACGCGCGACGGCAAGCAATACACTTTTCTCCGGCAAGACAGCCTGACGAGACTTCTCACCCTTCCGCTGGCCGGCAGCGGCGACACACAAACTTTGTGGGCCGGGAAATTTCCGGATAGCGGACAGCGCGTGGAAGACGTTACGCTGAGTGTAGACGAAAGCCGGGTTCTGCTCTTCTCAGAAGGCACGCCCATCTACCGCCGCTCCTCCTCCTACCGCGTTTCGGCCTACGACCTTGCAACGAAAAAAGAGCTGTTTATCGACACCGGAAAACTGCTGCACGCCACTTTTTCGCCCGACGGGAAAAAGGTGGCTTTCGTGCGGGACAACAATCTTTTCTGCCGGGATTTGAGCGCCGGAACAACCACTGCCATCACCACCGACGGGCAGCGCAACCACATCATCAATGGCAACTGCGACTGGGTGTATGAAGAGGAATTTGAGTTTTCCCGCGCGTTCCAGTGGTCGCCCGATTCGCGCTACATCGCCTACTACCGCTTTGACGAAAGCGCCGTGCCGGAATTCAGCTTTGCTACCTACGCCGACACTGCTGCTTATCCAACAGAATACCGCTACAAATACCCCAAAGCCGGCGCCCCCAACAGCCTTGTTTCCATCCACATTTATGACCTCAATGACGGCGGAAAAACGACTGTTGCGGGCAGTAATGAATACACACCACGCATAGAGTGGGCCGGGGCCGACAAGCTTTGTGTGTTGCGCATGAATCGTCACCAAAACAAGCTGGATTATCTCTTCGCCAACCCCGAAACCGGCACGGCGGAAACTTTCTTCACCGACACCGACAGCGCCTATGTAGAAGTAGCTGACAACCGTGCTTTTGCGGCGAAGAAATCCCTGCTGTTCTATACTTCAGAGCGGGAAGGATACAACGCGCTTTACGCCTACGATTGGAAGACGCGGAAGCACACACTTCTTTCTCCAAAAGGCGTAGAAGTGGACAGGATTGTGAAAGTGGACGAGAAAGGGGAGCGGATTTATTTCATGGCCGCGCCTCAAACGGTGGACAGGCAGTTTTACGTGGTCGGTTGGAATGGAAAAAGATTTCAACAGCTTACCAAGGAATCTGGTACGCACGACGTTACGTCTGCCGGTGAAGGCCTTTTTATGGAGCGCTTTTCCTCGCTCACACAGCCGGCTGTGTACCGGCTCATCAACACGTCCGGCGCAGTGGTGCGGACGCTGGAAGACAATGCCGCATTGCGGAAAATGCTTTCCGGCAGAAAGCTGGGCGAGACCAAACTGGTAAAGCTTCCTGTGCAGGCTGCCGATGGAAAAGCCACTTACCTGAACGCATGGATGATTACGCCGCCAGATTTTGACCCGGCCAAAAAATACCCGGTGTTGATGAACCAATACAGCGGCCCCGGCTCGCAGCGTGTGCTGGATGCATTTATGGGAAGCGATTATTACTGGCATCAGATGCTGGCGCAGAAAGGCTATATCATCGTCTGCGCCGACGGCACGGGAACGGGTTTCCGGGGCCGCGATTTTAAGAAAGCAACCTACCTGCAACTGGGCCGCTATGAAAGCGACGACCAAATAGCGGTGGCGAAATACCTTGCTGCGCAGCCGTATGTAGATGCTTCCCGCATTGGCATCTGGGGCTGGAGTTTCGGTGGATTTATGAGCAGTACCTGCCTCTTCAAAGCACCCGATGTTTTCAAGGCTGCCATTGCCGTTGCGCCGGTTACCAACTGGCGTTTCTACGACAATATTTATACGGAGCGATACATGCGCACGCCCGCCGAAAACCCCAAAGGCTATGATGACAATGCGCCCGTGAGCATGGCCAAAAACCTGCGTGGCAAATTCCTGCTTATCCACGGCACGGCAGACGATAACGTGCATTTCCAGAACGCCGTTGTCCTCACCGACGAGCTTATCCGCCAAAACAAGGATTTTGAAAGCGAGTATTATCCCAACCGCAACCACGGCATTTCCGGCGGCATCACGCGCCTGCAACTCTACCGCCGGATGACGCAGTTTATCCTGCAAAACCTGTAACAAGCGCCCTCTTTTCTGCTGGCGCGGGCGTGTCGCCCGTGCCTTCTCTCAGACACACTCCTTTTCAAATGCCCGAGACGCGCGCTTTGTCGCCGCAGCCCAAACGGTCTTTCCGGGGCTTGCTGCAAAATATTGGCCGACAGTCGCCGCCTGGTTTCGGCGGGCTGACGGTGCGCGAAGTTGTCCGGGCGTTCTTCTCCAACCTTGCCGCTGCGCAACTCAATGTGCGCTCGGCAGCCGTGACCTACAACTTCCTGATGGCGATTCCGCCAACGATGCTGATTCTGTTTTCGTTGGTGCCTTATCTGCCGCTGGACAATGTGCAGGACGCCATTCTCAACCTGCTGCCAATTGTTTTCCCCGACGCCGACGTGGCCAACAGCGTCCGCGCGGTTATTATGGATTTCCTCAACACCCAGCAAGGCTCTATCCTCTCTTTCGGTATCGTGCTGACGGCCTTCTTCGCCTCCAACGGCATGATGGGCCTCATGCGCTCCTTCGACCAGCAAACGCCCGTCCACAAGAAGCGCACAGCCCTGCGCCGCCGCTGGATTGCCATCAAGCTCACCTTCATGCTCCTGGCAACGGTGCTTGTCACGATGGCTGTTTTGCTGCTTCAAGGCAAATATCTTGACCGCTACATTTTACGCATCAAAGGCGGCGCTTTCTTGGTGCATTACGCTTCGCCGATTGCGGTGGTGATTCTGGTTTTCGTCAGTATTTGTATGATTTACCGCTATGGTTCCTCGCTCGTGCGCAAGCCGCGTTTCGTGTCGCCCGGTAGCGTATTCGCCTCTTTCTTTTGCTTGTCGGCGACGGTGGTTTTCTTCTACCTCGTCAATAATTTCATCCAATACAACAAGGTCTATGGCTCTATCGGAACACTTATCGCTTTCATGGCGTGGATGTACATCAACACCTCCATCATCCTCTTGGGCTTTGAGTTAAACGTCAGCATTCTTACAGCTCTGGAGCGCAAAGGCAGTACGCCAGCGGAGAAAAATCCGGTGGTAGAAGGGTAGATTTTTGAATTAATGTAATAGAAAATCATTCTATCAGCGGGCATATCCGCCCCCGCAGCGGGAATCCCCATCACAGCAGCGGGTATCTCCGTCCCCGCAGCGGCAATATCCATTAGAGCAGCGGGTATCTCCGTCCCCGCAGCGGCAACATCCGTCCCCGCAGCGGCAATATCCGTCTCCGCAGCGGCAATATCCATTAGAGCAGCGGGTATCTCCGTCCCCGCAGCGGCAATATCCATTAGAGCAGCGGCGATATCCGCTCCAACAGCGGGCGGCCCCGTCATAGCAGCGGCAAAAACCGCCTCTTTTGTCTTTCAGCTATTGCATTGCGCCTCCGTCCAGCGGATATTTATTCAGAATCGCCTTCGCCATCGGCGTCCAAACACAGGCTTTCATGCCTGCTGCTTTCAACGTGCTATTCGTCCATGTGTTGCAGGTTTTAAAAGCATGATACGCGCCCTTTGCTTCGTAAAAAGCATCGTCCGCGCCGTATTGCGCATTGGTTTGGATAAGGATAGGCTTTCCGTTTGCATCTAAGTCCAGCGCCTGCCGGATATGCGCAATCAGCGCCTTATACTGCGCCTCAGTAGCGTAGAGAAGACGGCAGTTTTCGCCCGGCACAGGTTGCGCCATATAGGTAGCATGAACGGCAGAACTGCTGAGCGCTGTAGCTGCTTTGAAGGCAGTGGAGAATTTCAATTCCGCCCACGTTGGCGTGTTCAGATAAAAGCCCTTATCGCCCCAGCCAATGGCAATCCATTGCAGATTTGCGTTCCTGCCTTTCGTGTTTTCGGTAGGGAAATCTGCACTCCAGTCGCAGAGCGCATTCCGCACCGGAAGCACCAGATCCACATGCGCACCGTTGGAAGAGAGATACAACGGAATGCCCCGCTGTGCCACATTTTTCCGGTTCACTGCAATTGCACCCAAACCAAAAGCGGCCACTGCATAAAGCGCCAAAAAAACCAGAATTGCGAGAATAATTACACCCACGATTTTCAATACCTGTCTCATAAAAAAAAAGAGCGCGAAGGTATTACTCATCCAGCAGCGGCCCGTCCATTTTTCGCTCCGAATAATCACGCCTTAAAACTTCCGGCGGCGGCCCCATACTCACTTGTGGTTCTGGCAGTGCAGCAGAAGTTTTCCCGGCTTTGCGCTTGGGTGGAAGAGGCTTGCCAAATTGAATGGCCGGTGCTTCCCCTTTCAACGTTTCCAGACTATCTGTTCCTAAAGAATCGCCCAAACAAGATGGCTGAACGGCTCCTGTTAACGGCGACTGAGGTGTCAGAACCGTATCTCCTCTTGTAAGAGCCTGAATGTTTGTGTTTTGCGTTGAAGAGTGTTCCGCTCCGGAAGGCTCACAACTGCTTGCCAACAGCATCACAAGCGCCAGCGCCGCTGCCGGAATTGCCTTCCCGGAGCGAAGGATTTTTTGCGCCGTTGTTTGCACTTCCACAGGCGTAAACCGTTCCTGCGAAGCCAGCATCCGAATGCAGGGCGACTGCGTGCTGCACAAGAGAAATTGAAGCAATTCCTCCTTTGGCTTAGCTGTAAAATCGTGAACGCTCTTGGTGCAAACCGAGCAGAAGCGTCCGGTGTCATCGGGCGTCATGCCCTCCCAGTTTTCAGAGCAGGGCTTTTCAATTTTGATTTCCATCTTTTGGGGAGAATGCGGTTTGAATCCATTCTTTTCCGAAGACACCCATCCCCGAAATTTCCACAAAAAATTCTTCTCACCACTCCCAAAGCCCCAGCTTTCCCTTCGCCGGAATCACTTCTTCAAACGCCTGCGCGTCCCGCAAAACAAACCCATAGCGCCCCGCAGAAAAGTCACCAAAAGCCCGCTCTTCTAGCGTGATTTCCTGTAAAAGAAGTGCGTCTTCCCTGCCAAACCGAATCACCTCTTCCAGAAATGCCTCGCCGATAATCGCCCCGAAAGGCAGCGCCGCGAAGTCGGGAATGTATGGTTGGATAAGAGGTAGCTGCGCAAATTCCTTTCCTGCTTTTCCCAAACTCGCGTGTATCAGCAGCGGCCCGCGATAAGCCGTCGTCCAGCTTCGGGTTTCTATCTTTTTATAGCCTGAAACCACCAGCGATGCCCACGGCTGTAAGAGCGAAAGAACTTTCAAGGAAATTGGTAGGGATTGTTGGTTTCTTCCGGGTTTGGAATTTTGGATTTCGCCTCGGCATTTACGGGATATTTATCCAGCACCGCCTGCGGCAATGACGTCCAGACGCAGGCTTTCATACCCGCTGTTTTCAGACCACTGTTCACCCAAGTGTTGCAGGTATTGAAGATACTGTAAGTGCCGCGCGCTTCGTAAAACGCATCGTCAGCCCCACAGATTTCCGGAGCCGGAATCCATCGGGCAAAACCATCGTGACCGGGCGAAAGCGATTGCAGAATAAAGGCTGTCAGTTTTTGGTATTGCGTCCCGGAAGCATGAAGCAGGCGACAGGTATCGTTCGCAACCGGCGACGGCAGATATTCCACGCGCAGCACCGCGCTGTTCATACCAGAGGCGGCTTCTAACGAGGTAGAAAGTGTTCCCCAAAAAGAAACAGGCGGGTGCAGGTAAAATCCTTTTTCACCCCAGCCAATTGCAATCCACGGCAGCGAAGGGTCTTTGCTTTTTGTGTTTTGGAATGAGAAAATCCGGCTCCAGTCCTGAACCATATTGTGTACCGGCAACACCCAATCCAAGTGCCCGCCATCGCACCGCAAATACAGCGGAACGCCGCTCCTCACAACGCCCAATTTGTTCACCGGAACCGCACTTAAATCCAGCGCCGCACCGGCATACAACAGCGCGAAAGGCAGCGCACTCAAAGCGATTTTACGAAGGACATGTTTCATGTTTCATGTGTCATGGCGTTCGTGTCTCTGCTACCACCAATAGCTTTCTACTAACAGCTTTCTATCCTCAACATTCCTTCAACCCCAATGGAATGTTCACCGCCAGTCCGCCTTCCGCCGTTTCCTTGTATTTGGCGTTCATGTCCAGCGCGGTTTCCCACATGGTTTCCACCACATTGTCCAAGCTCACGCGGGCGTTGTCGGGGTTGGATTGAAGGGCCAGCTGCGCAGCAGTAATCGCCTTTATCGCGCCCATCGTGTTGCGCTCAATACAGGGCACCTGCACCAGCCCGCCCACCGGGTCGCAGGTCAGGCCCAAGTGGTGTTCCATCGCAATCTCCGCCGCCATTAAACACTGCCTTGCCGAGCCGCCCATGCACTCTGTCAGCGCGCTTGCCGCCATCGCCGACGATACGCCAATCTCCGCCTGACAGCCACCCATCGCTGCCGAAATCGTTGCTCCTTTCTTGAAGATAGAGCCGATTTCCGAGGCGTTGTAGAGAAAGCGCACAATGCTTTCGTCGCGGTAGCCGTCGCAGAAAATAACATAGTAGAGCAGCACCGCCGGAATCACGCCCGCCGCACCATTGGTAGGAGCCGTTACCACGCGGGAAAAAGAAGCATTCTCTTCATTCACCGCCAGCGCAAAAGCACTCACCCAGTCCAGCGTGTATTTAAAGCCGCTGCCGCCCGCGCGAATGGCTTCCAGCCAGCTATTGAAATCGGAGTAGGGCTTCCCGGCAATGAGCTTTTTAGACAACTTCGCCGCGCGCCGGACAACATCCAGTCCACCAGGCAAAATGCCTTCAATATGGCAGCCGCGATAAGCACAGTCGCGCATGGTTTCCCAAATGCGAAGCACCCCTTTTTGGGTCTCCGCGTCGGGCCGCCAAGCGTGTTCATTCTCCGCCACAATTTCCGAAATCGGCAGGCCGGTTTTGATGCACCAATGCAGCAAATCATCGGCATCCGCAATGGGGAAGGGAAGTTCCAACCCGGCTTTTTTCCCGGCGGCTTCGCCTTCTTTCACCACAAATCCGCCGCCAATAGAGTAAAAGGTTTCCGCGATTTCCTCACCACTTTGCAGCGTCGCCAAAAACGTAAGCGCGTTGGGATGGAAAGGCAGGCTTTCGTTCATCAGAAACACCACGTCCGTCATCGGGTCAAAGGGAATATTCACGGCCTTTCCGAGGTGCATTTCCCGGTGCGTCGCAATGCTTTCCAAAGTCGGATAAATCTCCTCCACCGGAAACGTCACCGGGTCTTCGCCACAGAGGCCCAGAATTACCGCCACGTCCGTTCCGTGACCTTTTCCGGTCTTCGCCAGCGAGCCGTAAAGCAGAACCTGTACCCCGGAGATTTTATCCAGAATTCCCCGCTGTTCCAGCCCTTCCAGAAAGCGCAGTGCGGCGCGCCACGGGCCGAGCGTGTGCGAAGAAGAAGGCCCGACGCCAATCTTGAAAATATCAAAAACGGAGAGTGCTTCTTCGGGATGTTTCTGCGCCACAGGAAAGGGTTTTTTGGGAATTGCGTTAGCCGCTACTAAGGTAGGCGCTACTTCTTTTGGGACACGTCTTTTGCCATCTCTACTTCTGCCGCAAAAGGCAAAAGAAATTCTTTTCCGTCCGTCAGCCGCTTGCATTTAATCCGGCTCCGGCGTCGTTCCGTCATTTGGTAAACCTGCCCGTCCGGCGCACGAAAAACAGCGCCCATTTCCAAATCGCCCGCCAGTGTTTCATTGGCGCTCTTCTCATCAAACTGCGACAAGGCTTTGCTCAACGCCACATCCCGGAACGTAGCTGAAGCGGGATTTTGGGCCGAAGCACGAACCACTTTTTCCAGTGCTTTTGGAAACAATCCGGCATCTGCAAAATGAAGGAGCAACGCGCCGAAAGTCCTTTTCCATTCCGAGCCGTGGGACTTCACTTTGTTGCGGTGGTTTTCATACACCAGCAGGTGTGCAATCTCGTGAATCAACGTAACGAAAAAAGCGTAGGGGTTGAGGTTTCCATTTACGGTAATGCGGTGTTCCTTCTCGCCTTTTGCCGGGGAGCGGTAATCGCCGAGGCGCGTTTTGCGCTCGCGCGTAAGGGTGAGCGAAATCGGGTATTGCCGGAAATACGGCAGCACGGCTTCAAAAGCGCGCGGCGGCAGGAAGTCGGCCAGTCCGTGAAAACGTTGCGCGAGCGCGTCCATTAGTCTGTCACTGCCGTTGAAGCCTTGTGTTTGCGCGCCGCTTTTTGCAGGATGAATGTTTCCGCGCCGGTGTAGAGGATGTACAACACACCTGTCAGCAGCAGCGAGCGCGTGTCTATCGTGCCTTTTTGTAGGATGACCCAAACCGCCGCGCCGCCGATCAGAAAAAGCCGCAGCAGCGTTCCGCCATACACACCGTTTACGAACGAAGCCGCCTTTGCCGGATTGGCCCGACTGCTTACGAAACCGCTAAGCAGGGTAACGACGGCCAAAAAAAGATTGGCTCCGAAGAGCAGCGGAAAGTCAAAAGCGAAGCGGTCTTTGAGGAGATACAACCCGGCTGCCGCAAAGGCAGCGATAAGCAGCGTAGTGAGAAACAGCGAAGCTTTCATAAAAGAGAAAAGTTACTTTTTGTTGCCAAAATTCTTAAGCAAATTGTAGAACAGATAGGTCAGCGCAAGAAGCGGAAAAACGATAACGAACAGGGCTTTAAAATGGAGCTTTTCATCCAGCCTGATACCGCCCCAAACGCCGAGGCCCAGCAAAATGCCCCACTGGAAAGCCAGCCCGATATATTGTTGATAGGGTTTCATAGCGCGGAGCGGTTTGCGGTTGCAAAGAAACGTTTTTTAAAAGCCTTAATTTTGAGACGCGCCCCAAACTTTTGGCTGTTCTGCCTCGTTTTTTACCTGTACACGATTTTTCTTTGCGGCGCGTTTTATTCTTTCTGTGAATCTTAGTTGCCTTTCTTTTTTCCGCTTCGCCCTGTGGGCTGTGTTGTGGCTGCTGGCTGCAAGCGCGACGACTTACGCGCAATCGCCGCGTTCCGGCGTAGACTCTATGCGGCGCGCCAATGCAGCCCGTGCCGACTCCTTACGCATCGCGCGCGAAGCAACTACCCGGACTTTTAAGGATGCCCAAAAACGCCGCACCGATTCGCTGACGGCCCTGCGCCAATACCGTGAAAGCAAACGGTTTACGGACAGCGTAGCCCGCATCCGGCAGGCGCGCACCGATTCTTCCCGCGCGGTTCAAAAAAGCAGAACAGATTCCCTCACTGCCACGCGGAATAAAGCCCGCGACTCGCTGACTTCTGCCCGAAATGTGGTGATGACAGAAATGCGGGCGACCCAGAAAAGACGCAGCGATTCTTTGAACGCCCGCAAGGCTTACCGCGAAAGCAAGCGTTATACCGACAGCGTGGCCGTGGTGCAAAAAGTGAAAGCCGACAGTCTGCAAGCAGCCCGGAAAACATTTGCCGACCGCACCAAAGCGGAGCGCGTAGCCGTGGCCTCGGCCCTGACGGCAGCACGCAAAAAAACTTCTGACAGCATCAAAGCCATTCGCAAAAAGAGCAGCGATAGCTTGATGGCTTTCCGCAAGCAGCGCACAGACTCGGTGGCTGCTGTTCGTGCCATCAAAGACAAAGCGGCGAAGGACAAAGAGAAAGGGAAAGAAAAAAAGATGGAGTTGGCCTTGAACATCAAAATCTCTAAAAAGCGCGAGAAATGGAGCAACGAGAGTATGCTCCGGAAGCGTTGGGGGCCGCCGCGCAAGCAGCTTCAAAACCTCTTCACCCACTACAACTATTACTTCAACGCCAACCGGAAAATGGAGATGGCGGAGGCTAATATGTTACGTGTGAAAAGGGACAATTACGACAAACCGATTGACCTTTTTCCTTTCAATCCCGACACGGATTCTTCCCTGCTCTTGGCGGATATGGATTCTATTGTGCAGAAGACATCTATCGGCATTCAGATTCACGACCCGCGCACGGATTGGGCGGATGAACTGTACCTGCTTCTAGGGAAAGCGTACTACTACAAGGGCAGCTACGACAACGCGGCGATTGCTTTCCGCTACGTCATCAGCCTGCGGGAGTTGAAGAAGAAAGAACAAGCGCGCAATGGCGGAAGCAGCGCAAGTACGCGCGGCAAAACGCCGTCTATTCTGCAAGACGAAAAAAAGTCGGCGCTGGATTTTCTCAAACATCAATCCGTTCACAACGACGCGCTGCTCTGGTTGTCGCGCACCTTCGCCCAAACAGGCCGTTACGGTGAGGCAGAATCCGTGCTTGACCTGCTGATAAACGACCCCAACTTCCCGCCTTCTCTTAAAGGCCGTTACTCCGTAGAAGCCGCAAACCTGGCCCTGAAAACCCGGAATCTTAAAGGCGCAACGGAGCCGCTTCTGGCGGTGGCGGAGGACAAAAAAATGTCTTCGTGGCAACGGCAGCGCGCGTCTTTCCTTGCCGGGCAACTCCTTTATGACCAGGGAAAATACACGGAAGCCGCTAATGCCTTCGCGACCACCGTGGATTTGAATCCAAAGATTGACATGGATTTTCAGGCGCGCAAAAACCGGGCATACAGCGTGATGGCTTCGGGCGTGGCTTCTGAAGAAACCATTACGGCGCTGCGCAAAATGCTGAAGGATACTAAATACGCGCCCTACTACGAGCAGGTGTATTACGTGCTGGGCAAGATTTACGCCAACTCCGGCGACCGCCCGATGGCGATTCAGTACCTGAACCAAAGCATCCGCGCGCCTAAAACCACAAAGGCGCAAAAGGCCCTTTCTTTTCTTGCGCTGGGTGATGTGTATTACGCCGACGGACAGTACAATCCGGCGCAGATTTCTTACGACAGCGCCGCGTTTCTGGCCGGAAGAGATGCCATTGCCAAAGCGCCTTTTGACGTAGCTGCACAGCGCGCTAAATCCCTGACGGCAATTGCTGGCCCGGCCCGGTTGGTGGCAGCGCAGGACAGCTTGCTGGCCCTTTCCAACGTCTCGGAAAAAGAGCAGCGGGTAGTGGTGAAAAAGTACCTTAAATTCCTTGCGGCGCGGAAGTCTGACTCGGCTTCGCGGGCGGCAGCAGGCGTGGACAATAACACGATGAGCCTACCCACGGCTGACGGCAACAACGACATGAGCGGCAATAGCAGTAGCAACGACTGGTATTTTGCTTCGGCTACAACGATGCAGCAGGGATACGCCGACTTCCGCCGGAAATGGGGCAACCGTGCCCTGGCCGACAACTGGCGCCGGGCCTCGGCGAATGCGGCCAACCTGGCCGGAAATGGGAACAACAGCGGCCAGAATTCCGGGGCTTCTTCCTCTGATTCTGCAAGCGTTGCCGATACCGTTGTGACTTCAAACGGACCAACGGAAAGGAGCTTGCTGGCCCTTATTCCACAAACGGATGTGGAACGCGACGCCGTGCGTGGACAGTTGCAAAAATCCATGCTGACGCTGGCGAGTGCTTATGCTAAAGATGTGCAGGATTATCCGCGCGCGATGAAGGTGCTGGATGATATGGACCGCCGTTTTCCGGAACCCAAATACCCGGATGAGGCGCTGTATCTGGGTTATGTGATTTACCTGCGGCAAAACCAGATTGAGCGCGCGCAGATGCTGGCGCAGCAGCTTCTGGAGAAATACCCAAGCAGCAGCTATGCCCCGCTTGTGCGACCTGCCGACGACGATGCCGGGCCGCTTCTGGCAAGCAGTGTGGAGGCAAGCAGCTACTACGAAGAGACCTACAACCTCGTGCAAAAACGCTCTTACATAGAGGCGTTACGCCGCAGCCGCGACGGCCAGAATCGCTGGCCCGACCCGCGCATTAACGAGCGTTTCCGGATGCTGGAAATTATGGCCCTGAGCGGCAACAGTGAATACACCAAAGCCGATTCGCTGGCCGGGAAATTCATCACTACAACGGCGAATGATTCGCTGAAAACATGGGCACAAACGGTGCAGGATTTTATTCGGGCAAACAGGCCGAGAGACACCGTGCGGCCAACGGCGAGTATCGCTCCCACGCCCGCAAATCCGGTTCCTGCGGTGCGGCCAAATGCAGTTACACGACCCGCAGATTCTACTGTTGCTCAACCTACTGTTCCGGCGGTTACCACGCCCGCGCCAATTCCGGCGACCTACACTTACAGTGCTTCCGCGCCGCATGTTTTTGCTTTTGTCTTTAGCCGGATGGAAGCCAAAGTGATGGGTGTGAAAGCGGGCTTGGGCGACCTGAATACCTTTCAATACTCCGGGCAGGGACTGCAAACGCAGGTTCAGAATTTGCCGGGTGGGAAAGGGCTGATTGTGGTGAAAGGCTTTTCCAATTTGCAGAAAGCAAAAGCTTATGAGCAAAATTTTAAAGCCACGCCGGTGCTGACGAAGGAGTTCCGGGCAGAGGAGAAAAAGACTTTGTTGATTTCGGAAGACAATCTGCGCAAGCTGGCGGCAGACGGGGATTTGGCGGCGTATCAAGGTTTTTATAGAAGGAGTTATCGGTAGGGGAAGTAGTATCAAGACAGAAGTATCAGGTAGAAAGATGCGGGGAAACCGGATGATGTAGATTCGTTTCCTTATAGAAGCGTTAATCTTTTAGAAGCCTGTTTTTAATTTATACAGTGCTGCTTTATTTTTGGACTTCACTCCCAAAACCATTTTTCTTTATGCCGCTTAACAACCTCAACAACACCCACCTCCCCACTGCTAATGTGACCGCGGGCGACACGGCCCTCAACAGTTTTGAGACGGCCATCCAAATCATCACCATACAGCTTACGCCCGAAGACCGCCAGCAATACGGCAGCATCAACGAGCAGAACAAGCTTTTCGTAAACAAGGTGAATGACTTTAACCGCAGCCAGCCTGCCCTGAGTGCTACGGATGTGGACTGGGCCGAGTTTAACCGCGACTTCCAGAGCCGCGCCGTTCTAGAAGGCTGGATTAACCGTCTGCAAGGCTTCATGGACCGGCTAAACAATGCCAAAACCATGCATGATTACGATAATTACCAGGCGGGGCTGAACGATTACGCCAACACGGCCTACCGCGCAGGCCGGGGTGCAGCCGGTTTTGAGAATAAGCAGGCGGAATTAAAACAATTTTTCAACCGCACCCGCCATACGGGTGGCAATACAGGTAGCAATCCGGGCACAACGCCTGACGTCACTCCTGCTACCCCCGACAACGCAGCATCTTAAGGTTGCTTCCATTCAGTAAATGGAAAAGCCCCTGACGTTTATCGTCAGGGGCTTTTTTTGTGCTTGATATTTGGTATGTGATGCTGTTTTAGGCCGTTTTAGTGACCTGTTGGGGTCTTTTAGCCCATCGTTGGGGTTGGGTAACCCCAACGATGGGGTTAGGGGACGTCAAAAATGGGGTTGGGTAACCTCAACGATGCGGTTGGATAACGTCATCGTTGGGGTTGAAGGACGTCAATGATGGGGTTGGAGGACGTCATCGATGAGGTTTAAGACCCCAAAGTTGACGTTAAACAACCTCAACAGACAGGTTTAAAGCATCAACGAGAGCGTTTAAAACCTAAATGGAATGGTTTAAAACCTCAACGGAAGGGTTGGGGTACGTCAACGAGACGGGTTGGAAAAAGAGGACATAACTCCTGCGGCTCGGCGAAGGATCCCGCCCTTAACTTGTCCCGTAACTTTTTTGGCGTCAATACGAGGGCGCGCGGTATGATTTTCAGGGAAAAGAAGGCTATTTTGCTGGTTACTAATCAGCAGGGAAGGAACAGAAAATGAAGAGAACCTTATTACCTTCTTGTTCGCCTTCTCTACGGATACGCCCAAGAAAAAACACCTGACCCGTTTTGAGAAACAGGTCAGGTGTTTTTAATGAAAATCCTGAAATAGCTATTCCTTCACCAGCCTTAGTCGTACCGGCGGCTTGTCTTTGATGCGGATGCGGATGATGTACACGCCCGGCACAAGCGACTCTACATTGATAATGGTGCGTTGTTCCTGAATGATACCGCTTCCTGCGCTTGTGCCCTTCATGTCCACAATCTCGTAGTGGCTATTTAAGGGGACGCCCTCTAAGGTTACGGCATGGCTTGCGGGGTTAGGATAGAGAATGACCTGTTCATACTGCTGCGTAGTAACCACCGCCGTTGGGTTGTAGTGCCAGATGGAATCCGCGATTTCACAGCCCGGCTGGATGCAGCCGAAACTGTCGGTTTGGAGGAGCCAGCAATACGTACCTGTTTGGTTTATCAGATTGGGAACCGTGTCTTGAAACGTTGCACTGCTGAAATGAACCAGCGTATTGTAAGGAGTGCGAATGGTACGCGTCATGAAACTGGTACCATAGAAAGAATACGGATTGTATATTCTTTTAGACTTGATGCGCCCGTTGCTATCGGTGAAAAGCACTGCAGGAACAAAAGCGCCGCTATCTACTACATGCCCTTGAATATAGAGGTTGTGATTATTGTCCATAAACAGCGAGCAGGGCGCGGAAAATTGTAGTGGAGTAGTTGTGTCTTTTGTTGAGTCCGCTTGTAACCTCAACCAGAGGGTATCGCCCTGCGCATTGGCCCGCCCATAGGCAAAAAGTGCATTGTAGTCACCCGCTACGGTAGTGGGCGGGCGGGTATTAGCCATGTAAGTAAAGTAAAAACCACCATCCGGCAAAGCAACTAAATCTGGTGCATCGTAGCCAAAATTATTGTTGTTGTTGAACGGGTAGCGGCGGCTCCAAAGAATATTTCCGTTAGAATCCAGTTTAGCAAAAAAATGGCCGTAGCCGTTTGCAAAACCCACGGATGTCCATCCGCCCATTAAGATGCCACCATCGGCTGCGCGGGCTATTTTTAAAGGATGTGCTGCAATATTTCTCGTTAGAAAATAGGTTCTTTCCCATAGAATATTGCCTACAGAATCATATTTAACTAGGTAAAGACTATTACTGTCAACAATATAGCGTCTTTGTGGCGTATCGTAGGTTCTGGAAGCACTTCCCCAAATACCGGCAGTCATAATGGTTTTGTCTGGATTCTGATAGGCGGAATAAAGTGTTCGGTCGTGTATGCTATCTATATGCTTTATCAACCGAACACTATCGCCCGATTTATTGATAAAAAACAGAAAAGGTTGATTCACCCAAGCAGAATCCCGACAAGAAGTATCTGCATCCACACCAGCAACAAGAAAACCATGTTCTATTGGCACAACCGTATTTCCCGATGCTAAAAAATTTAAGTATCCCGGAGTACGGTAGAATCGCTTCCACAATAGGGTACCGTCATACGCAAACTTTGCCGCAAAGGTGCTGATGTATTTGATTCCCTTTATGGTATTTCCGAAGCAGTAGATGCCAGTGGAATCCGCAATAACCTTGCGGGCTACCGTTGTACGGTACGCCGTTGAATCTCCCCCGAAATCAAAATAGGTGCTGAATGGTTGCACTGCCGTAGGTTGCGCGTAGCTGCTCACAGTAAAGAGCAGGCACAACAAGAGAAGCAACTTCTTCATGACTTCGTCCGTTTGAAAAGTAAAAAGTTCTTTCCGAATAGTCGAACTTTCGGAAAGGGATTTAGGATAAAGAGGATTATTGGCGGGAACACAATTAGCTGCGCTACTGCTTGGTAAACAGCCCCGAATGCCACACACCGTCTGCTGTGCGGACTTTGTAGAGATACAGCGCAGGTGGGAATGCGCTTACGGAAAGCGCCTCGCCGGATTGGTATATGCCGGAGCGCAACACTTTTCCTTGCATATCCGTGAGTAGATATTCTGCTTGGGCGCTGCCATTAGGTAGGCCGAAACGAATTTCTTCTGTTGCCGGGTTGGGATAAATCGTTACGGCGTTCTGCGTTGGATTGGGAAGGGTGAAAGTGGAAAGTGGTGCGCCGGTGGAATCGAGGATGAAGCAGTAGAAATCGTAGTTGGTGCTTGAAAGGGTAACATTTGTAAAATCATATACTGCTGCTAATACCATAAGGCCGCCATCTTGTAGCTCATGTACACCTATCGGAACAAAAGTGGTGTTAGAATGTCCAAAGGTGCGCTCCCAAATAATGTTCAAGCTCGTATCATACTTAGCGAGGCGTAAGTAAGAAGGTAAAGTTTGATATTGCCTGTTATAGAAAGAGATGCCGTAAACAATAACCTCCTTTTGATTGCGTAGTAATTCTATTGTATTTTTGAAAGCAAGGAAAGGAGCGTTGTCAGCTACATTATAAGGAGATATATAAGCCCCTGTCAAAACGGTGTCATATGTGCTGTTCAACTTTCCCAATCCAATTCTACCACCTGCGCCAGTGCCAAAGAGCGGGCCAATAAAATAGGTGCCATTAGGATGCTTAAAGTTTTGGGCATAATTTACATATAGCCACCGATTCAGTGGTAAACTTGGTTTTCTTTCTATAGTATCAATTAACTCTAAAACATTCATGGCTGTATCTACAAGTAAAGTCATGGAATAGCCAACTGCAATACTGGGATCAATAGGATCAGGTGTTCTATTAATATTGTTGATAACAAAACTACTATTTGTGTGTGTAGAAATGCCTAAACACTCGTTATAGCTGGAATAAGGTGAATTGTTTAAAAAAATACTATCTATTGACTGGTGGTGTATCCTGTTTACACTGTAATCGTAGGCGGTGATGAAAGAACTTGTAGCTGGATCGATTATATTATAAGGCGAAGAGCTATAGCCCATAATGATTCTATCTTTCAAGAAAAGGGTTTTAATCACCCGGATGTTGGCTGCAGAACTACCAAAGTAGGCAAAGGTATCCAACTTGTATGGGTTTAGGTTGGTGTCTAACTGTAGAACAAATACTTTATTGAAGTAAACATTTGAATCGTTCAAACTAAAATAGCCATAAGTTCCGGTCAAGTACACAGAATCGTTTTTGACACCCACTGCTTCTACTGTTACATATTGTCTGCCAAACAGGCCGCTCAAGTCAAAGCGTTGAAGAAGTTGTCCGTTTTTGTCGGTCTTAAAGCAGAGTCCTGTTACCGAGTCCCGTGTTGTTCTACCGATGCCATATCCTTTGAGAACGCCGAAGTAAAAGCTATTTTTGTACTCGACAAAACTCGTTGGGTAATCACTGATGTGTGAATTCAAGGATAATGGCAGAAAGAGATTTTGCGCATTGGCCACCAAAGAGAACAGCACAATGTAAAGGGAAAAAAAGATCTTTTTCATAGCTTTGAGTTTTTATAAAACGCCGGACTGCGTGGGTGCAGTCCGGCGTTTCGTACTGTTTTAGAAGGTAGCTACATTCGGTGAAGGAACATAAATGATATTGGCAAACTGGAACTGAGAATTTCCATAGTTGTCCGATGCGTAGTGTTCGTAGTATGCAGGACCTATGGTTCCAGGTATTTGACCACCAAGTAAGTACTTTATGCACTTCTTGCCAAGTATGTTTTGCCGGTTGATAACCATCTGCTTTTGCTCCGAACGGTAGAAGTTCATGGCGTTCGTTGGAATGCACATGTCATAATTGCCATTGTTAGACACAAGCAAGGCAAAGAGCCGGTTGTGGTTTAGAACATTGGAGTTCGTCGCACTCCAAGGATTTGAGTTAGATGTATAAGCTTCCGGACTACTACGGAATATGCCATAAGGGACAATATTAATCGCTACTGGAATAGGGTCATAGATGGAACGAGCTGCGCCGTCATAGAAGCCCAAGTTTTGCCTCACATAATAAGAGAGTACAGGCATAGATCGGGGCACATTAGGGCAAGACGGTGATGAATTGACATCGCCTCCTTCATAGAAAGTATTGCCCGTGAAAGTAATATCGTAGTGGATGTTTCTCAAGGCGAGCAGAGAAGTACTTTGCGCGCCCGTGTGAACGGTTGGCGCCGCCCGAAGCTCGCCTTTCTCTGCATCGTACTCCACATCGGTAAAGCCAAAAGATTTTTCTTCTCCCCCAATTCCCTCGTAAAGGGTTTTGAAGTCATCCCGAAATGCGTTGTAGTTCGCTGCGAGGTCTTCCAACTTGATATTACCGTCATTTTCTAACTTAAGTGTTTGGGTATAACCAGCAGTCGTATCGTTGGGTCGGAAATGGTCTGGCCGTCCATACCAGTAGTTCGTAGTGCTTTCTAACAAGAAAACAGCATCTTCAGGAGAGAACGATGTGGGCAAGTCACCCGCATTCGGCGTGTTGTTCGCACGCAGGTCATCTGCATACTTCTGGAACTCCTCTGCATCCTTCACGATGGCTTCCACATCGCTTTCGCTTTCAAAGGCGCGGGCAGCCGCTTTCAGGTTTTTGGTTGTGGGCGCCGCAGGCTTGTGCTGCGCTTCGTCCTTCTTGCAACCGGTGAAAATTATCGCCATAACGAGAGTGGCACCGAGAAGCAGGGCGCTAAATGCTTTTCGGGTTTTGGCAGCGCTCAGCGCAGCGGGGGGGGGGGAGAAATTGCTTGTTCATGGCAAATGGTTTTTAAGGGTGAAAATGAAATGAACACGTTAAAATTAGGTGTTCTCCAGAAAGGACAATCGCATTACAATCAAGACGGGAGAAATTTAACTTTTGATAAACAAACGATGACCACTACCCAAAATCATTCCGAACTCATTAAACCATAAAAAATTCCCCCCGAAAAATACTTAGCTCAAAAACCCCTTCTCTCGTAATTTCCATTATGGCCGCAACGACAATCCTCAACCCACAAGCGACTTACAACCTCAACGCCGAAGAAGAGCGGATGCTGATTTTGCGCCGCTACCGGACCCTGCTGCGCGCCCTGAAACCGCGCCTCAAACCGGGCGACAAAGAACTGCTGCGCCGCGCTTTTGAAATTGCCGCAGATGCCCACCGGGAAATGCGCCGCAAGAGTGGAGAACCCTACATTTTGCATCCCATTGCCGTGGCGCAGATTGTGGTGGAAGAAGTCGGGATGGGCGTTACTTCCGCCATCTGCGCGCTGCTTCACGATGTGGTAGAAGACACCGAAATCACACTGGAAGACATCAGCCGCGAATTTGGCGCGCACTATGCCCGCATCATCGACGGGCTGACCAAGATTAGCAACGTGGTGGACAATCAGGCAAGCACCACCACGCAGGCCGAGAACTTTCGGAAGATTCTCCTGACACTGGCCGAAGACCCGCGCGTGATTCTGGTGAAGCTGGCCGACCGGCTGCACAACATGCGTACCCTCGACAGCATGGCGCGCGACAAGCAACTGAAAATCGCCTCGGAAACCACCTATCTCTACGCGCCGTTGGCCCATCGGCTGGGCTTCTATGAGATAAAAAGCGAGCTGGAAGACCTTGCCCTGAAATACCTGCAACCAGAGGTTTACAACGAGATTACGCAGGCACTGAAAGACACCCACCGCGACCGAAACCGCTACATCAACGAGTTTATCCGCCCGCTACGCGAGATGCTGGAAGCGCAAGGCCTCGACTTTAAAATCTATGGCCGCTCCAAAGCCATCCACAGCATCTGGAACAAGATTAAAACCAAGCACGTCACCTTCGAAGAAGTCTATGACCTGTTTGCCATCCGCATTATCCTGAACGCCCCTGTAGAGCAGGAGCGGCAGGATTGCTGGAAAGTGTATTCCCTTATTACCAATATCTACCGCCCTTCGCCGGAGCGGCTGCGCGACTGGATTTCCGTTCCGAAAGGCAATGGCTACGAAGCCCTGCACACCACCGTGATGGGGCCGGGCGGGCGCTGGGTGGAAGTGCAGATTCGCTCGGCGCGGATGAACGAGATTGCCGAGCAGGGACTGGCCGCCCATTGGCGCTACAAAGAAGCCGACGCGCAGGAATCCAAGCTGGACTCCTTTCTGCAAAGCCTGCGGGAGCTGCTCTTGCAAGCTGAACACGGCGACACGCTGGAGTTTCTTCAGGACGTGAAGCTGGATCTTTTTACGGAAGAAATCTACGTCTATACCCCCAAAGGCGCGATGCGGGTTCTGCCGAAAGGCGCTACCGCTTTGGACTTTGCTTTCGACATTCACTCCGACCTCGGGCGGCAGTGTATCGGCGCGAAAGTGAACTACAAGCTCGTCCCGATGTCGCACCCGCTGAAGAGCGGCGACCAGGTGGAAATCATTACTTCTTCCAAGCAAAAACCCGACGCAGAATGGCTGGATTTCGTTTTGACCGGCAAGGCGAAATCCAAAATCAAATCCTACCTGAAGGAAGAGAAACGCGCTATTGCGCTGAATGGGAAAGCGATGCTGGCGGAGAAGCTTGCGGAACTGGGCGTGCCCGTCTCGCGGCCCAATATCACAGACCTGCGCAGCTTTTTCCAAAAGTCCGATTACTTAGACCTGTGCTATGGCGTGGCGGTAGGGAATGTTGATTTGGGAGCGCTTTCCAAATTCAGGATTGAGGGCGAGCGCCTCCTTTCTCCGCTGAAAGAAACCAACCTCGACAGCCGTCAGCTTCTGCCCGAAGATGTGCTGATGCCGAAAGGCACTGAAGTGCTCATCTTCGGCGATACGCAGGACAAGATTCATTACAAGCTGGCCAACTGCTGCCAGCCCATTCCGGGCGATGATGTTTTTGGGTTTCAGTCGCCGGGCGAAGGCATGAAAATCCACCGCACCGACTGCCGGAATGCGTCCCACCTGATGGCCCAGCACGGCCACCGCGTGGTGAAAACCAAGTGGGGAAAGAACAAGGAAATCTCGTTCCTCTGCGGCGTGCAAATTACCGGGCTGGACGACGTGGGCGTGATTCAGAAAATTGCCAACGTGGTGACCGGCGACCTCAAGATGAACATGCGCAGCCTGAGCATCGACGGCCACAACGGCGTGTTTGAAGGAACCATTATGGTTTATGTTCACGACCGCGAAGAACTGGATTTGCTCAGCCAGAAGCTCATCGAATCCGGTGGCATCAGCAAGGTAGAACGGCTGGAAGCGGGGGATTTATAAGGAGCGTTCGGGTCGTCAATTGTCCTTTTCAGATTCCGCCGTTATCATGAAACAACTTCCCGCCATCCGCTACACCGAGGCGCTGACGCGCGACGAGGTAGCCTTCCTGCAAACGCGCAAAAGCGCGGAAACGGGGCAGGTGCGGAAACTGCTGCGCGTCTGCGTGGTGCTGAGCGTGTTGATTCCTTTCGCGGGTGCATGGGTGCGGGCTAATGAGGGCGAACCTTCTGTCTTTTCGCTGCTCAAATACGGGCTGCTCTTGTTCTGGATGCTTCTGATTTCCGGGGCCATTGCCGGGGTGAATTACGGGCGGGCTGTCCACCCGCTGCGGCGCGATTTGCGCGGCGGCGAAAAGGTGGTGGAAGCTGCCGTCATTGTCCGCAAGGTGTTTATGCCGCAGGATGGCAGCTATCATCTCTACCTCAACTCCCTTGTCCGGCTGAGCATTGAGGTGGAAGAAGCGGCCTTCCAACACGTACAGCAAGGCGACGAAATCAATATCCTCTACGCGCCTTATTCCCGGCTTCACCTGGGCTATTTCTGAGGGAAAAGAAATAATTGCCTCGCTCAAGAGCGCAATTCCCCTCCTATCGGCAGTCATTGCCGCAATAACTACAGCCATTGCTGCGATAAGTACAGCCGCTAAACCTATCTTGACAACGACTGCCTCTGTCTTGACGGCCATTGCCCAGACGAGTTCCGTCGCTGCCCAGACGAGGGGAATCGCGGAACTCGTCTGGACAGCCATTGCCTCGACGAGTTCCGTCGCTGCCCAGACGAGTTCCGCCGCTGCCGCGATGAGGGCAGCCGTTGCCAAAATGAGGAGAACGATCTTTCTTCAAGTGGAAGAAAGGGAAAAGATGTGGTGCATTCTTCTCGCCAAAACGTCCTTTCTTCTTTACATCGCCGGTAAAGTTGTCGTGCCTTCTTATGAAAATCTGCCATACTTGCCGGTCTTTCCTTCCCGGCGCGGCATTTGTGAGAAGAAAGAAAAAACAATTTTCCTTTTGAACACCGCCAACTTCACCATAAAAACCCAGGAAGCACTTGCTGCCGCACAGCAAAAAGCCTACGCCGCACAGAGTCCTTCTATTGAAAACGTTCACCTTCTCGACGCGCTTTTGAGCGACAACGACGGGCCGATTCCGTATCTCCTTAAGAAGAACAGCGTGAACCTCAACAGCCTGCAAGCCCGCGTGGGGGAAGCCACGGCCAAGGGCGCAAAACTTACGAGCGGCGAACCGGCGCAGAACATTTCCCGCGAAGCCAACAACGCCATTCTGCGGGCCGGCGCACTCCTTAAAGATTTTGGCGACGAGTTTATCACGCCCGAACATCTGCTTCTCGGAATGCTTTCCCAAAGCGACGACGCGGGCAGGATTCTGAAGGACGCAGGCCTGACGGAGAAGGGACTTACCGCCGCCATTAAAGAGCTTCGGAAAGGCGCGACGGTGAACTCCGCCACTGCCGAAAACCAGTTTCAGGCCCTAAGCCGCTACGCCAAAAACCTGAACGAGCTGGCGCGCGAAAACAAGCTGGATCCCGTTATTGGCCGCGACGAAGAAATCCGCCGGACGCTTCACATTCTTTCCCGCCGCTCGAAGAACAACCCCATCCTCGTGGGCGAGCCGGGCGTAGGCAAGACCGCGATTGTGGAAGGCCTGGCGCACCGCATCATCAACAACGATGTGCCGGAAAACCTGCGCACTAAAATCATCTATGCGCTGGATATGGGCCTGCTGATTGCGGGCGCGAAATACAAAGGAGAGTTTGAAGAACGGCTGAAAGGCGTGATAAAAGAAGTGGCGGAAAGCAACGGCGACATCATCCTTTTTATCGACGAAATCCACACGCTTGTGGGTGCGGGCGGCGGGGGCGAAGGCGCGATGGACGCGGCCAACATTCTGAAGCCCGCTTTAGCGCGTGGCGAGCTGCGCGCCATTGGTGCCACAACGCTGGCCGAGTATCAGAAGTACTTTGAGAAAGACAAAGCTTTAGAGCGCCGCTTTCAGCGCGTTTTTGTAGATGAGCCGAGTGTGGAGGACGCCATTTCTATTCTGCGCGGCCTGAAAGACCGCTACGAGAGCCACCACCGCGTGCGCATCAAAGACGAAGCGATTATCGCCGCCGTAGAGCTTTCTCACCGCTACATTACTGACCGTTTCCTGCCCGACAAAGCCATTGACCTCATTGACGAAAGCGCGGCGAAGTTGAAGCTGGAAATGAACTCCATGCCCGAAGAACTGGACGAGCTAGAGCGCCGCATCCGCCAGTTAGAGATTGAACGCGAGGCCATCAAGCGCGAAAACGACGAGGCCAAGCTGGCCAGCATCAGCCAAAGCCTGAGCCTGCTGAACGTGCAGCGCGACACGTTTAAGGCCAAGTGGCTGGAGGAAAAAGAACTGGTGGATGGCATCAACAGCGCGAAGGCCGCGATAGAGCAATTGAAGCAGGAAGCCGAAAAAGCGGAGCGCGAAGGCGACTATGGCAAGGTGGCGGAAATCCGCTACGGGCGCATTCAGGGGGAAGAAAAGAAAGTGGCCGAACTGACGGCGCAGCTTCACGAAGAAGGCGCCAACCAGCGCCGGATGATGAAGGAAGAAGTGGATGCCGAAGACATTGCGGAGAACGTGGCAAAGGCAACCGGCATTCCCGTGCAGCGCATGATGCAAAGCGAGCGCGACAGACTCCTGAATCTGGAAGAAGAGCTCCACAAGCGCGTCGTGGGGCAGGAAGAAGCGATTGTGGCCGTGAGCGACGCCATCCGCCGCAACCGCGCCGGACTGAACGACCCGCGCCGCCCGATTGGCTCTTTTATTTTCCTCGGCACGACGGGCGTGGGCAAAACAGAACTGGCAAAAGCACTGGCGGAAGTCCTCTTTGACGACGAAAACATGATGACGCGCATCGACATGAGCGAGTACATGGAGAAGCACAGCGTGAGCCGCCTGGTGGGCGCGCCTCCGGGATACATTGGCTACGAAGAAGGCGGCCAACTGACGGAAGCCGTGCGCCGCAAACCGTACTCCGTAGTGCTGCTCGACGAGATTGAAAAAGCGCACCCCGACACGTTCAACGTGTTGCTGCAAGTGCTGGATGATGGCCGCCTGACGGACAACAAGGGCCGCACGGTGAACTTTAAAAACACGCTCATCGTCATGACCTCAAACATGGGTTCCCACCTGATTCAGGAAGCTTTTGAGAATGCCAATGGAAAGAGTCTGGATGAGGTTGCGGAACACGCTAAGGATGAGGTGCTGGAGCTTCTGAAACAGCGGATGCGCCCGGAGTTTCTGAACCGGATTGACGACATCGTGATGTTCCGTCCGCTGCAACGGAAAGAGTTGCAGGGCATCCTCCGAATCCAGTTGGAAGGCCTGCGCAAGATGCTGTTGGAACAGGGCATTGACCTGCAATTCACCGACTACGCACTCGACTATCTGAGCCAGCGCGGCTATGACCCGCAATATGGTGCGCGCCCGCTGAAAAGGCTGATTCAGAAAGACATTATCAACCTCTTGTCGAAGAAGATTATCGGCGGGCAGATAGACAAAGCCCGGCCTGTGCTGATAGATGTGTTTGACGGCACGGTGGTGATGCGGAACGAAGCCCAGCAGGAAGCGTAGCGAATGCTTTTCAGAAGATAAAGCCCGGGGAATCGTTACTGATTTTCCGGGCTTTCTTTTTTGAGGAGGACCATCGTGAAGACACGGCCTGTATCGGATGGCTGTAGCAATTACTTTTGAAGCCTTATGTCTGCCGCTTCCAACGCTCTACACAAACCCGGAAACGAAGCGGCTATTCTGCGGCTCACCGCACTCTGGGGACTTGCCGAATCAGGATTGGGCGGCGTTCTTTTCGCGTTGAAAATTCCGCTTACCGGCTTTATTATCGGTGCGGTTGCGGTGGTGTTGCTCAACCTCTTGGCACGCTTTAGCCAGTACAGCGCGCGGCAAATCCTGCGTGCTACGGTGGTGGTTCTCCTAGTGAAGGCGGCAGTGAGTCCGCACTCGCCGCCTGCGGCTTATCTCGCAGTGTTATTTCAGGGCGTACTGGCGGCTTTGCTGTTCTCTGTGTTGCGCAACTATCGCATTGCGCCCATCCTGCTGGGAATGCTTTCGATGGCCGAGTGCGCACTGCAGAAAATCATTACGCTGACGCTGCTTTTTGGTAAGAGTATCTGGGAAGCGATTGACAATCTTGGAAAGGAAATCGCGAAGAACTTTTCCGTCACTGCTGACCATCATTATGTACTTTGGGTGATTGGTGGATACACAGGACTTTATGCGCTTTGGGGAATTGCCGTTGGTGTTTTTGCGTCGCGGCTTCCGGCCCGTATGGAGGCACAGCACGAGCGTATTTTGAAAGAGATTTCAGCCCTGCCGCCTGTCCTTTTTAAAGCCAGAAAGCGCAAGGCGCAACGCTGGATTTTTTACGGTGCAACGCTCCTTTTCATTCTTGCCGTGTTCGCTTTTTCCGGCGCGGGGAAAGCACATCTGACAGCTATCTTGCTCCGAAGCGGCGCAGCGATGATTTTGCTTCTCCTGCTACAACCGCTGTTGCAAAACGCGCTTCGCCGTTGGCTTCGCAACCGGTCGGGCGACTGTAAAAGACGCTCGGAAGAAGTACTTCAACTTCTGCCCGCGCTGCGCAGTTTTTTGCCAGCTACTTATGCGCGCGCCCAAAAAGAAACTGGATTTTTGGGAAAGATTCGGTCCTTTATGCTCACTATGATCGTACTATCGCTTTATGCCGAACCCCAAATCTCCCATCCTGATTCTGAGCGGCCCGGTTCGCTCCGGGAAGACGACGGCGCTGTTTGAAGCTTTCGCCACAGCGCGCAATGTGGGTGGATTCCTGACCCCTGACCGCGACGGACGGCGAATGCTCTACGATATTTCTGATGGAACATGGTATCCTTTTGAACTGCCGCCGGACGCAGAGGAGGAAGCCATAGAAGTCGGCAAATTCCGCTTCGCGAAAAACACATTTACGCGGGCGAAAAAGATGCTGGAAACGGAGACGCCGCTGTGTATTGTGGATGAAGTGGGCAAGCTGGAAATCCTGCACCACACCGGATTGGAACCGGAACTTTCTGCCTTGATTGACAAGTATCAAAGAGGGGAAAAAGATGGGATTTTACTGCTCGTTATCCGGGATACGCTGCTGGCTCAAGCCCTTCGGAAATATGGTTTGGAGGCCGCTCCGGCAGGGATTTCGTTGGAAGCATTGGGTTTAGAAAACGGGCCTGATATGCTTCTCTAAACCTGACGCCGCGCTTTCGGAGGCCGGTTGCGGTAGGGATGCGGAAGGAGTGACCAAAGGGAACTGCCCGAAGGGCCGCAGCGAAGCGGAGCCCCTTCGCCCAGGCCGGAGGCACCGCCTAAATAAAAAACCACAAACTCCCGGCACGGTTTTTCGTTCCGGCGCAAGCTTCGTCAACTACATTTTATGAACAGGATAAAAAGTCTTTTCCAACATGCCTTTTTAGGATTTGCGCTGTCCGCTGTTGCCTGGTCGGCGCATGCTCAGGAAACTAAAACCGATAGCGCCGCTAAAAGACCCACCGTTTCCGCTACCGACACGCTGAAGCGCGAAACCGTTGCGCAGGAGGTGGCCGACTCCCTGCACGACAAAATCAAGCGCAAAATCAAAGCGCCGATTATTCAGGTTCCAGTCACGGCGAAGAGCATGATTATTCCGGGGCTGATGGTTGGCTACGGTGTGCTGGCGTTGCGCAACGGCACACTGCAGAACTTAAATCTGGAAATAAAGGAACATGCTTGGGACGACAGCCGGAAAGGCAATATCACGCAGGTAGAAGACTACTTTTTGCTGGCTCCGGCGGTGATGGTTTATGGCCTCAACTTCGCGGGCTATAAAGGTCACAACAACATTGTGGATCGCTCTATTATGTATGGCATGGCGAACCTGATTAGCAACGGAATTGTTTTTGCGACTAAAAGCCAGAAATACGAGCTTCGGCCCAACGGACGCGACTTTTATTCTTTCCCCTCCGGCCACACGGCGCAGGCATTTGTGAGCGCGGAATTTGCCCGGCTGGAATATCGCGGCATCTCGCCGTGGCCGGGAATCGCAGGTTATGGATTTGCGCTCGCTACGGGCTTTTTGCGCATCTACAACGATGCCCACTGGTTAAGTGACGTCGTGGCGGGCGCGGGTGTTGGGATTGCTTCCACGCGCTTCGCCTACTTTATTTATCCGCAACTGAAAAAGTGGATCTTTAAAGCGCCGAAAATTAAAGGGAATGCGATGATTATGCCTTCGTGGAATGGCGGAAATCAATTCGGTATTAATCTTGCTTACCGATTCCCGTAACCCCGGAAATTTCTTCTCTCCAGCTATGTTTCTCCAAAAAAATCACGCTCTTATCTGTGCCCTGTTGTTGGGTACTTCCCCGGTTTTGAAATCGCAGGTCGCCGATTCTACTGCACTTTTGCAGGCGCCTAAAGGCTATGAAGCGCGAAAAGAAAACGCGCGGATGCTCCAAAACGGCGGCGCTGTAAATCCCAACTACCAATTGAACTGGAAAGTGGACGCGCCGATTATTGCGGTGGGAATGGCGTGGACGCTCTACGGATTTAGTCAGGTATATAACAAGCCGAACAGCTCCTTGGCGCAGATTCAGGGGCTGCGCAAGGAAGATGTAAACGGTTTTGACCGCTGGGGAGCCGGAAAACATTCTGAAAGTGCCGATGCCAATAGTAATATCCTTTTTTACGGAGTCATTCCTGCACCGCTGATTCTGGCAGGCATGGACAAGGCTGCCCGTAAGGATTTCTGGAAGGTAGGTGCGCTGTATCTGGAAGCAATGGCCATCACCGGAACGCTCTACACAGGTGCAACATTTTTTGTAGATCGCTACCGCCCGGAAACCTACAACTTCGATAAGCCCGCTGCCGAGCGAACAGGGGGCAATTACAAAAACGCTTTCTTCGCCGGGCACGTCGCCAACGTAAGTACGATTACTTTTTTTACCGCCAAAATCTTCCACGATTACCACCCGAATTCCAAATGGAAATGGGCGTTCTGGGGTGGGGCAGGCGCAGCTACCGCAGCAACGGCATATCTGCGTCACGAAGCCGGCAAACACTGGCCTTCCGACTTATTATTAGGAACCTTGGTGGGAATAGGAAGCGGCATCCTTGTTCCGCAACTTCATAAAAGGCTGAAAGCCGATGGCACTGGCCTGCGTATCACACCGTTCATGGGTCAAGGAAACGGTGTGTGTTTCACGTATCGATTTTAATTGGAAAGCATTTTAGAGAAGCAACGTGTAGAGCCAGTATTCATGGCCATAAACAAGGCCGAGATTTTTCTGTTTGATAAAACCGAGGCGCTCGTAAATGTGCCATGCCGACTGGTATGCGGATGTGTGAAGCGCCAATGTGTGTTCACCTGTCTGCTTTGCATGAGCAATACAACACTGCATCAACTTAGTGGCAACACCCAGCCCATAGCGTTCCGGCAATACACCGAGTTGGCGGATATGCGCCCAATCGGTGTTGAAAAAAGGTGTGGTTTCTCCACTTGGCATGAGATATACCGCACCTACTATTTGCTCTCCGTCTTCGCAGACAAAAGCGACTGCTGATTGCAGTAGTTTTTTTACCGACTCTTCGTCCGTAATGTTTCGCTTCATGGCTGCCCAATTTTCCGTTCCTAACACTGGCTCATACACACCATAAGAGCGCAATACAATTTCGCGCATTGCTTCGTGGTCGGCAGGATTTGCTATTCGGTATTGCAGGGTCATTCGTTTGGACAAAACTTCATTGTGAATACACTTCTACTACACCGCCGGCCACCGCAATTTATAATAAATTACCCGCTTCACGCTCGATTCCAACTGCTTTTTTAAAACAGTTTCCGCAACCATTTCTTTCAGAATGCGCGCATGAAGTTCTGTTGGATTTACAGGCATCAAGGCAATATCTGCGCCTGCTTCCAACGCTTTAAAATCCGCACCGGGAACGCGCTTCACCGCCGCCATGCCGAGCGCGTCTGTGGTTACGAGGCCGTCGTATCCCAATTCCTCGCGCAGGAGCTTTTGAATGATGACCGGCGAAAGACTAGCGGGAAGCCCGCCAGTATTGTACTGCAGATTTTTACGTACCACAATATGGCCGATCATCACCGCCGCAGGTTTTGAGGCGGAAATGATTTTTCGAAAAGTCTCTAATTCCGTTAGCGGGCCGTTGATAAAAACCTGCTGCTTGTGCGAGTCGCCCGTCACATTGCCGTGACCCGGAAAATGTTTCATCGTCGCGCCGATGCCGCCCGCTTGGGAAAAACGCACAAAATCAATCGCCCGCAACGCCACCGAATCCGCATTTGCCGAGAACGCGCGGTCACTGATAACAGCTTTGTTGGAACCCACATCCGCTACCGGCGCAAAGTTCAGGTTCACGCCCGTCGTCTTCATGGTTGCATTGATAACACCCACCGCCGACTGCACTTTTTCCGGCGTGGTCAGCGCATTGGTTTTTGCCACTTCTTCGGCGTCTGTCCATTTCTTCCGGAAAAGTGTCGGCTCGCAGTCGCAGGCCGCGAGCGGCGGCAGAGGCTGATTAGCGGTGATGCGGCGCAATTCAGCAGTTTGCTTTCCAAACTCCGCCGTCGTTCCTTTCAGATAAACTACGCCTGCCGCAATGCCGTTCTGCACCAAGTTTCTGGCCGTGCTATAAGGCGTTCCAATGCTCGCATACGTACTGCTGGCAACCATAATAAGTTGCGCCGCGCGCTGATCTGGCGTCAGGATATTATAGATGCTGTCCACCGCTTTCCGCAGCTTTGCTTCCCGCGCCTGAAGCAGCGCATCGGTAGGCGGAAACTGCGAATTGGGAAAAATCTGCGCCGTGACCTGTTGTGCCTGACCGGCGAAAAAGAACAGTCCGCAAACGCCCGAAAAAAATCTACCTCGGCTCATAAATAGAAACAATTTTATAATCCTCCGTCAACAAAATCTGGTTCACTACTAATCGCGTTTTTACCTCGTTGGTCTTGCGAAGCCGGAAGGTGTAAGGCCCGGAAAGAGTTACATTGAAGTATCCGTCTGCCGTGTGTTCGCTTGTCAGGTTGTCCCAGTCAATTTCCCACGCCGTTTCAAAGACTGTTATGTTGTAATAACGGTCAATTTCGCGGGAAATATCCTGCGGCAGCGCGTTGAAAATGTTGAAATAACGCTTCACCGGATACGCAAACATATTGAGAATACTTTTTGTGTCCACCGGCGCGCCGTTGCCGTCTTTGTTTTCCGTCAACGTGATATAACGAAGCAGCACATTGCGAATATCTTCTGCTTCTTTAGCGGAGACATTGCGCTCCACATATATTTCTCCCGAAGGTGTTGTAGGTGGAAGGCTTGTAATCGGTGTATCAGGTGTTTTTCCCCTTGGTGTTACGGGCGGCGCGTATTGCTCCACCTTCACCGGTTTTTCTTCCGTAGGAATCTTTTTCGGGACTTCTATTTGCGCAACTTCCTTTTTTCCCAGAATATTTGTGGCTTTCAGAAAAAAGAAAGTTCCCGCCGCCAGCGCCACAACAAGAATAATAATTAAAAAAGGTGATTTTTTAGAAGAATCGGGAACCGTTGCCGTGCCGGGCGCTTCATAGGCCGGATTGGGATACTGCGCGGTGTTCATCACCACGGGCGGCGGCGTAAAAGAACCCGGCTCCGTAATCAAAACCGTTGGGGCCGTATAGAGTGGCGCGGTGCTTGCGCCAAGCGCCTGCGAGAATTCCTCACAGTTTTGAAAGCGCATTTCTTTTTTCTTCGCCGTTGCCTTGTCAATCACCGACTGAATCAGTAATGAAGTGGCCGAATACACCGCACGCGCCTCCGGCAGCGGCTCCGACACAATTTTCTGCTCCATCTCAAACGGCGAAAGCGCCTCTGGATCATAAGGAAGTTGCCCGGTAATCATCTCAAAAAGCGTAATGCCCAGCGCATAAATATCCGCCCGGTGGTCAATGCCGCGCCCGATAATTTGCTCCGGACTCATAAACATCGGCGTTCCAATCCGCTGTCCCGTCCGTGTTGCGCCGGGATGTCCTTCATCCTGAACCATCTTCACAATCCCAAAATCTATAATTTTCGGCTCGTCGTTGGCGGTGATAATGATATTCGCCGGCTTCAAATCCCGGTGAATCACGCCGCGCTGATGCGCATAGCCCACGCCGGAAAGAATTTTACTGAATATCGCCTTTGCCCGCTTCTCCACAATCGGCCCCGTCTGGTGGCGAATCATTTCCTCCAAAGTCGGCCCCTCCAGATATTCCATTATCAGGTATAAATGGCTTCCATCTTCGGCATAATCATATACCCGTCCAATATTCGGATGCGTAAAGCCCGACATCAACTGCGCTTCCGTGCGGAATTTCTCCCGGATGGTCGCGTCCTGCGCCAAGGCCGGGTGCAGCACTTTAATGGCCGCAAATGTTCCGGCAAGTGCTTTGTGCTGCGCTTTATAAACGTTTGCCATTCCGCCCTTGCCCAGCATCTGCACAATCCGGTAATTCTGAATCTCAGTGCCAATCATATATCGTAAATCCGGTCAGGGGTAGGGTTGTTTACACGCTGCGGGTCATCTCGACTGTCAGGGAGAGATCTCACTCGTGCTGTGCCAGATAATGCTGTGTCTTACCTGCTGTGAGATTCCTCCCCTTCCTGCGTCAGGGTCGGAATGACCCCATATCGGTGGACGCTTTCAATTAGAAAATCAAGGCTCCACCGGAGGCAGCACCGCTTTAGGTGCGCGCGGCGGCGGTGCCGGGTCAGGTGTGGAATTGTTGGGTTGGACTGGCGGTTTGGGCTTTGTTGGAGAAGGCGTTGCGCGGGTAGCGGGTGGAGTAGCGCGGGCCGGAACCGGAGAAGTTTTTTTGCGCGCCGTATCTTTTTTGGGTGGCTTCGCAACCAAGGGTTTTTTCGCCCGCCGCGCCGTGTCCGAAGACAATGCATCTGCCTTCTCTGCGTCCGTTAAACGCGGCATCGGCGTCGTGTCCGGCGGCGTGGAAATATCGGGCGGCGGAATCATCGCCGGGTCGGATGCCGGTGCTCCCACAGTTTTTACCGTATCCACAATCGGCGTATTAATAAGCTCCGTATCCACCGAAACCGGCCCTTGTTCCATACCCAGCCGGGGCGTATCCGGCGAACGGAAAACATTATATAAAATCAAAATCAGCGCCAGAAAAAGCGCAATCCCGCCCACCGTCGGCAGCAATGGCCTGCGCTGCTTTTTGGGTTTTGGCCTTTCCTCCACCCGCGTAAACGCATCTCTGTAACGTTGCGATTGTTCCGGTTTCTTAACCGTTGGCTCCACGCGTTTTTGCTCCGGTAAAGAGGGCAGTGCGGCAGCACCTGCAATGGAAGAAGCCTCCGGCGCAGGCGCGGCTACGGGCTGCTGAACTGGGCGCGCCTGTACCAGTTGCACCGTCGTGTTGTCGTGTCCGCCCGCCTCGTCGGCCAATTGTACCAGCTTTTCCGACTGCTGCTGCATACTCAATCCCCGCTCCGAAAGCACTTCCGTAATGCCCCGGTCGCCAATCATCCCGTTCAGCCCATCCGTACAAAGAAGCAATCTGTCGCCCGGCTCCAATTGAAGCGGCGCTTGCGCTACCGTCGGGTCAATCGTGTCCTGAATGCCGAGCGCGCGGTAAATCTCGTTGCGGCGCGGGTGCTTCTCCGCTTCCTCGTCGGTTATATGTCCCTGATCCACCAGCGACTGCACAAACGAGTGGTCGCGCGTGAGGCGGCGCAAGGTGTTTTGACGGAACAGATACAGTCTGCTATCCCCAATATGTGCGTAAAAAGCCGTGCTGCCCTGCACCAGCACCACCACCGCTGTCGTGCCCATGCCTTGCAACGAAGGATTGGCGGCCACCATGCTGCGCAGTTTTTTATTAGCTTCTTCGAGGCAATATTGAAGCGCAACAGGCGCCGCCGGATACTGCTGCGCCGCCATGGTTTGATAAATCGCTGCCACCGCCTGCTGCGAGGCAATGGCCCCGCCGATATGGCCACCCATGCCGTCGCACACCACAAACAAGTGCCCGTTGGGCGTAAGCCAGTTGCCGAAAGCGTCTTCGTTGGCCGTTCTTACACGTCCGACGCTGGTATGATTGCCGAGAGAAAGCTGCATGGAAAAAAGGGCATTTTGCCCAAGGGAAAGAGGCGCAAAATTACCCGTTCCGGGGGCTTTTAAGAGGAAGAAGAAAAGGTTGTTTGGCGGGCGGGTGAATAAAAGAAAAAAGCCGGGCCGCGAGAAGGGCATTTAGGCTTTTCGAGAGCGAAAAATTTTTCTTTGAGGTTTGCGGATTTTTTGTGAAAAAGACTACTTTTGTTTCCCAAAATCCTGCCTTATGAAGAATGCTCTTTCCTTTCTGCTATTGCTGCTTTGTTCCAGCGCCTTCTCTCAAGGCCTGCGCATAGACAGCACACGCTTCTACTGCAACAGCAACCCTACCACTTTTGAGCAGATAACTGACATCATCCAAACCAAAGACAAAGGCTTTTTCTTCACTGGCGTAGCCGCCAAACCGGGCGGCGGCATCTTGTCTACATGCCCCGGCACGGGCAGAAACCCGGTGATGGGCAAATTGGATTCTCTGGGAAATTTGGAGTGGATAAAGAACTTCTGCGACACCCCTGTTTGGGCTTCTACCGTATGCCAGACGGCTGACGGCGGCTATGCGATAAATGGCGGCACGTACACGGCTTCTACCATGAGCATCTTTCGCTACGATGCCCAAGGAAACTATTTGTGGCGAAGAGACTACGGACAACATGGTGGAGCCACCCAAATCATCTCCACCCCCGATAATGGATTTTTGCTAAAAGGCCATACCAGAGACCGTGACAGCGATATTCTTGTTACTTATGATTACCCGCCCTCTTCCTTCCCTACTGTTGACTGGGTACTGATAAAGTTAGACAGTTTAGGCAGAAAACAGTGGGTAAGGACATTGGGGACTTCTGGCCAAGAAGAAGATTCGCGAGAAATTGTTTTGTGATGGCAAGAACTACTACCTTATTGGCTATACAGAATCCAAAGACCATGATTGTGCGGATGTAGCAGGCCATCCGGGATATGCCATTTACACGATTAAATTAGACAGCGCGGGCAACGTATTATGGAGTAAAGCTCATGGGGGCGGTTTTGTAAGCAAAGTGCTTTTTGATGAGCGGGATAACTCTATTTTGGTAACGGGCAGAGTGAATGGGCCTGCACAAGAGTTTAGTGGTCTGCATTCCTACGGTTTGGATGATATTTTCCTGATGAAAATAGACACGGCTGGCAACTATAAATGGGGCAATATTTTTGGAACTTCTTATTGGGAGCAAGATGATGCTACGATTTGCAAAGCGCCGAACGGCGGCTATTTTGTAGCAGGAAGGTATTCAGGTGGAAGTGGAGTTATTTCTTCCGGTCTGCTTATCAGCGCAGACAGCAATGGGCAACTCTTAGATCAGCATATCGTTACCGGACAGGGTTTTGCTGCCCGTTATATATTCCCCTATAAAAACAGCTACTGTCTTTTTGGGGAAAGTGTATCCCGTCAAGCCCCCGAAGGGGTAGGTGTAAACTGTACAACAAGCAGCGCGATTTATGGCAGTCGGGCACTCACGTTCAGCACCCTTTCTGTTGTTCCGCTTTCTGTGTCAGAAACACCTACTCCCGAAACCACCTTTACGCTTTCGCCCAATCCTGCCCGTAATAGTGTGGAAGTGCGTTTTGATGACGCGCATTCAAAAGGCAAACTTATAGTCACCAATGCCGAAGGAAAGCAACTGTTGCAACAACGCGTTGCTGCCAGTGAGCAAAGACTTACCCTTACTACCTCATCTTGGCCGCCGGGCATTTATACTATTTGCTTCCAACCCGAGGGTAAGCTCACCCAATGCCAAAAACTGCTGGTTCAGTAAATCCACCTCTCCTTCTTTTCCAAAAAATCAACTGTCATGAAAAAGCTCTTTCTCTTTCTTTGTGTGGTTTTCTCCTTTTCTGCAATTGCACAAACCAATGTAATTGCCCCATCGCAACCGCTAAACTTAGATACGCCCGGCCTAACGATAGATAGTATCGTCCGCTATCTGCAAAGCGGCCTCACGGCTTCCGATAGTGGAGAAGGCGGCAGGGCTTCTCAGGTAGCCAACTTTGCCCGCATTTGGCGTGACCGGGTGCGCAACAACGACTCTTCCGGCAGCAATATGTTTCAGCAATATTTCCGGGCGGCTTCCCTTGCAGCACAAGCACGCGCGAATGCGAGTTGTAACGGCGGTAGTTTTTCGGGCAAATGGCGTGTGGATGGGCCAGATACTTTTAAGTACCAGAATCTGGGCCGGATGCGCGACGTATGGGCAGACGCAAACGACACCAACAAGCTGTTGGCAAGCGGAGATGGAGGTGTTTGGAAAAGCACCGATGGCGGTAAGCATTGGCGCTGCATTACGGACAACGCGCCTATAGTGTCGGGTATCATTTCACCCAGCAAACTGGCGGTCAATCCCACCAACACGGACAATATTTATGTAGGATCTTATGCCTACCCCAACCATGTTACGTGGCCTTATGGCATGCAGTATCTCAATGGTGGCAAGCCCGATGGCGCTAATTATGGCCACGGCTTGTTGGTTACCAACGATGGGGGTAACAGTTGGCATCAGGAAATATTATCGCTTAATAGGAACCCCCCTTGGCAGGATACCGTTTCAGGTTCTAAACCTTTTTTCTCCCCTGACGGGCTGCGCGTGTATGGCATGCGCGAAAACCATCTTTTCTGTAAGCAAGTCAACGGCACATGGCAAGACATTACGCCATCTTCCCTTCTAATAATAAATAGTAGTCTTGCCTTCTTTGAGCTAAAATTTGTGCCAAATGCGAATGGCATTGGCCTTGACCCCAACCACTTTTTCGTAACCCAGCACGGCAATGGGAAGCTTATAGAATGTACCTACAATCCTACCACACAAAACCACAGCTTTACACGCGTATTGTTTCCGAGACCAGTACTTGATACAACCATAGGGGGCTGCTACATAAGTATCCCCAGCTCCAATACCTTGTATGCTACCTTTGATAGTGTAGTGGGCTATGATTTTTACGGTAATGCTATATACCGTTCTAACCTGTATACCCTTAATATCAGTACTAAAAAATGGCGGCTTATTTCAAACATGAATATCCAAGTATGGGAAGGGGGCTTTGAAGCATCATCAGCCAATCCTGCAAATCTTCATCTTACTCAGGCTTGGGATAAAAGTTACTTTTCTAACGATACTGGACGTACCATACATCTTATATCAGAGTACAAGGGTAATCCAACCCATGGAGACGTGCGTAGAGTATTTATACAAAGTACCACAAATACAGCAACCGGGATTAATGATAGGGTCTATTTTGCTTGCGACGGGGGGATATTCCAGAAACCTAAGGGTGTAAACCCATTGCAAGGGGGGCACACAACCTGCGTAAACATTAATGGTAAAGGACTTTCTTGTGGAAAATACTATGGTGTCTCCAGTTTAGAAAAAGACGGAACGGTATTCGCCGGGATGCTGGACAACAATCAGTGGGCCTATAATCCGAAGTGGCCAGAACCATGGCAAAAATTCGGAACTGATTATGATGGCGGAGAGGCCATAGCAAGCCGTGCGAAGGAGGAAGGTTATGTAGGAAGAAGTCCGGATGGACAAGCAAAGGGATTGGTACGGACAAGACCTGATTTAAACGGCATTTATTCCAGCCAAGATGCTGATGTAGATCTTTCTGCTGATTTAGAGGGGGATAAAGCAATTCTCCCCCTCTGGGCCGATCAATACGGCGGCTACTATGTAGACAAAAACAACCTCTGGCGCATCCTGCCCAACAGTACTAATTATGTGCAGGTGAGCGGAAGCAACTTGGACCCAACCTATGCACAGTACGACGTTCACCTTCCCACGTACGTAGTTGGCGTTAAGGCACAACCTATCCGCTGCATGAGCTTTAGCCAATACTACGACCAGCTCACCGGCTATGTGATGTACTATGACGGGACTTTATTTTATAGGAATGATTTGGCCCCAATCAATACCCAGAACCCAACTGGTTTTAATCCACAGACGACCACCGGCTTTTGCAAATACTATCCCCCCACCGATATTGTCTGCGACCCACGACAACCGGAGCGTGTGTGGCTCTCTCTCGGCGGTGTAGATTGGGGGAACTCGCATCGCTTTCGCGCTATGTATTCCCCCGATGCGGGAGACCATTGGCTGGACATTTCTAAGGGGCTGCCTAATATGCTCCCCGTCGTAAATATAGAATACCAGGAAGGCTCTCCCTACGTATACGCCGCTACCGATGCAGGCATGTACCGCTTAGATATGAGTTCCTTCGCTTACTCCGACATCACCAACGATATGTCCGCCTATAACTCGGTAGAGTGGACCTGTTTCAATCAAGGCGACGCAGGCAACCCCGACTATCCCAGCATTAATACCCCGGCCCTCAACATCAACTATTGCTCCGGCAGGCTCTACGCTGCCACCGACGGCCGCGGCATCTGGAGCACGCCGCTTTGGGAGCAGTTCAACGTTCCCAACATCACCCCTTCCAGTGTCATTACCTCCAACGTCACTTGGAGCGGCACCCGCTACCTCACTTCCGGCATTCTGGTCAAGTCCGGCGCAACCCTCACCCTCGATCCCACCGCCAGAATATACATGCCCAAAGACGGCTCCATCCGCATAGAGGCAGGCGCAAAGCTCCTTGTGGACGGGGCCACCATTACCAACGGCTGCAAAGACTGCATGTGGGGCAGCATCATTCCTATGGGCAACGCCTCGCTGTCCCAAACTGCCGCCAACCAAGCCACCGTTGTAGTCAAAAACGGCGCTTTGATTGAGAACGCCCGCAACGCCATCACCACCTGGGGCGGCGACATCGCTACCACAGGCGCCATCCTGAACCTCTCCAACAGCACTTTTAAAAACAACCACCGCAGCCTCGAATTTCTCTCCTACCACAACCAGATAGCCGGGCGGCGCGTGGGCAATGTGAGCCGTATCAGTGGCTGCAACTTCCTGCTCGACGACGACTATCGCGGTACGAATATTGGCTACTGGTTTAGCTGCTTTGCCTCCCTTTGGGATGTAGAAGGGGTGGTGTTTTCCGGCAATAATTTCACCAACACCAATACAAAGGAAGAAAATTGGAGTAACGGCATCATGTCCTATAACGCGGGCTATCAGGTGGTTTCCTCCTGCAACGGTCTGGTTTACACCCATCCCTGCACCAATTTTACCCGCAACAGCTTCTCCGGCCTGCGCCATGGCATCTATGCCGAAGGCGATAACCTCACCGACAATACTTTTTATGTTGACCAGGCCGCTTTTGACGGCTGTGGGGTAGGGGTTCTCGCCCGTACCAATAACCACTTCAACGTCTCGCGCAGCACCTTCAACATCGGCAACGCCCCTTTCCGATATAGTGACCTCTGCAACAAAAACATCGGCATTCGCGCCCTTTCCGGTTGCAGCGGCCTAAAGTCCTTAAATTTGAGGGCTTAGAAAAACACCAACTTTTGGAAACACAACTCAAGAAAAAGCCTTCTCCCATTTCAGGACTGACAAAGCCCAAAAAACTGATTGCCTTTGGCTGGTACGGAGGAAAGTTTTCTCACCTCGACTGGCTTTTGCCCCTGCTCCCGGATTGTGTTCATTATTGCGAACCTTTTGCCGGCTCCGGTGCCGTTCTGCTAAATCACGAGCCTTCTCCAGTTGAGACCTACAACGATATTGACGGTGAGGTGGTCAATTTTTTCCGGGTGCTGCGGGAAGAGAAAGAACATCTGATTGAAAAAATTGCCTTTACACCCTTCTCTCGCGAAGAGTTCAAAATTGCCTGCGAACTGGACCCGAACCTTACCCCGGTAGAACGTGCAAGACGCTTCTACGTACGGGCGAGACAAGTGAGAACCGGACTCGCGCAAACAGCATCTCTGGGGCGTTGGGCGAATTGCAAAAACACCAGCCGTGCAGGCATGAGCGGGGTTGTAAGCCGTTGGCTGGGGGGCGTGGAGCAACTTGATTTTATCGCTGAAAGACTGCTGCGCGTACAGATTGAAAACCGCCCGGCGACAGAGATTATCAAACTCTACGACAGCCCCGATACTTTTTTTTACTGCGATCCGCCCTACATCCACGAAACCAGGGGCGACACCAGTTCCTACGGCTTTGAAATGAGCGATAATCAGCACCGGGAACTATCCGTCGTTCTCAATGCTATTGAAGGAAAAGCCGCCGTTTCCAACTACGATTGCGCATTGATGAACGAACTGTTCCCGCCCTCTAAATGGCAGAAGATATACAGCCCTGAAAAAACCATTCACTCCACAAAAGATAAGCGGCAAGAAGTACTTTGGGTGAACTATGAAACCAGTGCTTTTTCTAAAAACCGCTCCTTGTTTTGATGTACACCCCAGCCGAACGCTTAGAAGTCTTTTATGGGGATGCGCTCCAAAATCAATCCCAGCCGTTTGTAACCAATAAAGACCTGCAAGACAAAATTGAATTCCTTTGCCGCTGCAACGCCAACAAAGCGCCTATCCGGTTCATCCTGTCTTGCCTACTGGCTAAAATTGACCGGCCAACGGTTCATATCCGTAAACCCTACACAGAAATAGCGGGAGATGACAGCTATTCAGGTCGCTATTACGACGAAGCATTTGTGCAGACCTTAGTTCACAAATACAAACTGCCTTGCAACCCCACAACCGCTTACCTGACACCCGCGTTCCGCAATATAGACCGGATGCTTACAACGGAACTCGTGCTTGTAGGCAGACCGCGAGAAGCCTATCAGTACACCCTTCAAATTATTGATGAAATCTATTCCGGGCGGGAATCAGCCGAAAATGTTTTGCGGGAAACCCTTCGGTTCCTTCTTGTCATCAAATGCGAGAATGATAGCCGAATGCAGCAATTACTGGCAGAACTCAAACAAACAAAAGACGTTTTACCGCTTTCATCCGAAGAAATCCTGACCCTTCTTACACAACACCTGAATTCCAAACACGCCAGTCGGCTTCCGGCTCTTTTGGTCGCCGCTGCTTACAAAGCGGTTAGCAACCAAATAGGTGAAAACCCCTCGCCACTCCAAACCCACAACGCAGCCGATAAACAAACCGGCTCGCTCGGCGATGTGGAAATAACCCTCGCAAACGATGAAGAAGTCGTTACCAGCTATGAAATGAAGGACAAACGAGTAACCAAAGACGACATTAACGTCGCACTCCTAAAGCTAAAAGGCGCAAAATCTAAAGTGGACAACTATATCTTCATCACAACAGACGTAGTTGAGCCAGAAGTTGCAGAATACGCCAAAAGCCTCTACGAGCAAACCGGAATGGAGTTCGCTATCCTGGACTGCATTGGGTTCATCCGCCACTATTTGCACTTCTTCCACAGAACAAGAATTGCTTTCTTAGACATCTATCAGCAACTCGTCTTAAGCGAGCCGACAAGTGCTGTTTCTCAACCACTGAAAGAAGCGTTTCTCGCACTACGGCGGGTAGCTGAGGCAGACCGACAACAATAAATCCCAAAGGCGCAACCGCCGAACAAACCATCACCACCGGCTCCTTTAACCTCTTCCAGACCACCAGCCGCCTCAACGTAAATACCGAAAAGTCCTCGTCCTTCGTCCAATACACCCACCTCCAGTCCAACGGCTACCGGCCTCACGGTGCGAGCCTCAAAAACTACCTCACCGCCTTCAGCGAGTTCCGTCTCTCTGATAGGCAGCGCCTTAGCTTCTTCGCGACCCACAATTTCTCCCACGAAGAAATAAGCGGCCAGATTCCCTTCTCCGACTATTACGCTGGTATCGACCGCGGCAACGCCGCCTACATCAAAAAGAACGCCGGAAACCGCTTCCGCTCCACGCGCTTCGCCGTAATGCACGACGGCGCGCTGGCCAAAGGGCTTTCCCTGCGCACCGCGCTCTTCTTCAGCCAATACGACGCACAGCAAATCTCCGCCGGAGCAATGGGCCAAAGCAGCAATCCGGCCTACGGCCTGCGCTCCGTTCTGAACTGGAAAACACCCGTCGCCCGCAACTTTGAAAACACCCTCGACCTCGGAACCGAAATCCAGGAATCCGGCAGCCTTTCCACCAGCTACCGCTTCACCGGCACCAACGATTCCATTCCCCTCCAGGTGCAGCCCATCGCCACCGGCGGTGCCTCCTTCCGCCTGCGCACCCATCAGGAGAATTATTTCCTCATCAATCGCTTCACCTGGAAACCCCAAAGCCTTTCCCTGATTCTGGGCGCCAGCGCCAACCGCATCGGCTACCAGCGCACCGATCTCCTCGCCTCTCCCGGACTGCTCACCGGCTACAACAAAGACCTTTCCTTCGACAAACAATTCGCCACCGTTTTCACCCCCAAAGCCGCGCTGCAAAAAGTGTGGAAAGGACAAATTTTCCTCCTCGGCTACAGCGAAGGCTACAACGCACCCACCGCCGCCACCTCCTTCAACAGCGGGCCAAACGTAGTGAACGACGCACTGAAACCGGAGCGCGCGCGGATGCTGGAATTCAGTGTACAAGGCTTGCTTTTGAAAGAGAAATTCGATTACCAGTTCTCCGTTTTCCAGATAGAGATTGGAGACAAGCTCACGCAGCTTAGCGCCATTAATCCCGCCAACAACGCGCCCTATAGCTATTGGGCCAACACCGGCAGCCAGCGCAACCGGGGAATAGAATTAAGCCTCGGTTACAGCGAGACGTTTAGCCGGGGACTGCTGCGCCGAATCACGCCCTTTTTCAACAGCGCCTACTACGATTTTCAGTACACCCATTTCAGCACCAAGCAGGGAACGGCTATCAAAGACTTTGGCGGAAAGGGGGTCGTCGGCGTTCCCAAATTCCGCTTTGCCGCCGGGCTGGATGTAACCTTCGTCAAAGGCTTTTACCTCAACAATACCTTCACCCAAACCGGCGACGTTTTTACCGACTTCGCCAACACCATCAACGTCCCCGGCTTCCACCAATACAACGCCAAACTGGGCTGGCGACACGCCTTCCCCAAAGCCGCACTGGAAATAGACCTCTACGCCGCCGCCAACAACCTCACCAACCAAAAGAACTACACCTACCTCTTCACAGGCAACGCCACCGGCGACTCCGACCCCGGCAGCGGCTACCCCGCAGGCACCACCACCGACGTCACCCCCGGCCCGTCCAAAGCCTACTTTTTCGGCGGCCTCCACCTGCGCAAGCGGCTGTTCTGAAAAAAAACTTTTCCGCCCCAAAACAATATTTCGCCACCCGGCGCGTTTTTCAAAAGAAATCTTTTTTACCTTCCACCCACAAAATCACCTCTCTTCCCCATGACCAACCGCCAACAACGCCGCCTCTCCATGAACCGCTCCACCCTGGAAATTCTCAAACGCGAAATAGCCCGCTGGCAAACCCTCACCCCCTTCGCCAACGCCGTTAACAAGTTCGAGACCAGCATTAAGCTCCGCGACTCCAACGCCGCCATCCAGGAAATTCCCACCAAAGGCATCACCAAAGCCACCACCATCACCTTCACCACCGCCATAGATGCGGTGCTGGGCATTGCCGACAGCGGCGTCGCCTATGCCCTCGCCACCAACGACACCGTCCTCTACAGCCGCCTCAATTTCACCCGCAGCTATCTTTTGAGCCTGCCCCAAAACGTGCTGCCCGCCACCCTCCAGCAAATGGCCGACGCCCTCACCGCCGTTCGCGCGCAATTGACCCGCGACTATGGCGTAACCGCCGCCGACCTCACGGCCATGCAAACCCGCATCAACGACGTTACTGCCGCCATCCCCGATACCCGAAACCAGATAAGCACCCGCGGCGCGGCAGGCAACGCCATCAAAGTGCAGGAAGATGAAGCCAAAAATGCCCTCGAGCAGATAGACCGCCTCATCCGCCGGTTCCTGGCAACCCTGCCCGACTGGGTGCAGGCCTATACCAACTCCCGCAAAATAGTAGATGCCGGCGGCAAAAAAGGCCCCGTCACCCCACCCAATCCATAACACAACAGCGCGTTAGGAAATCCCAAAAGGGGCAATAGGAAAACATACTCCTGTCGCCCCTTTTCCTTATAACGCTTCTTCGCAACCTCTCACCCTTTCTCCTTCGGAGAGAGGTCCTCGCTCCGGTACATAAAAATAAAGAATCAGGCATCACGATTCCAGCTCCAGTATATAACAAAAAAGCTCCAGTATATAACAAAAAAGCTTCGGTGTATAAAAATAAAGAACCCTGCATAACGATGCCAGAGCCGGTATATAACAAAAAAGCTTCTGTACATAACAAAGTATCACTCTGCATCACGAAAAAAGCTCCGGTACATAAAAATAAAGCATCCTGTATGGCGAAAAAAGCTTTAGTACATAACAATCTATCACCCGCTATCCCCTCAAAAGTCGCCGTACATCCAAAAACAGCCACCACTAATTATCAATTATCAATTTACCTGTCCCCGTTCCGCTCGCTCCTTTCCTCCCGGTAGTCCGGCATCTGGAACACCCCCGCCACCTGCCCGAAATGAACCTTGCTGCCCGAGTGCAGCGCCGTCCGGCTAATGCGCTGCCCGTCCACATACGTGCCATTCGTGCTTCCCAAATCCTCCATCCACCACGTCCCGTCCTGGAGCCACACCGCCGCGTGAATCTTAGAAACTGTCGGGTGCTGAACCAGCAAATTACACTCCGGCGCCCGGCCTATCACCTGTCTTACACCCGTCAGCGCCAGCGTCGCGCGCCGATCTCCCAGCCGTAGCTCCAGCCTCGGCAGAAGCGCAGGCAAATGAGGTGCTTCTTGGCCCGGCGTCCTAATCTGCGTCATAGGTGCGGGCGGGGGCGGAGAAAAACCAGGTTGCTGCGGCCTCGGCTTATACGCATCTTCTTCATAAGCAGACCTCTCTTGCGGCGGTGGCATCGCGGGCAGCGCCGCCGGTTGTGCCGGAGAAGCATACGGCGGAGGTATCACCGGCGGCAGCGGCGCATTTTGAACCGGCACAGACATCGGCGGCGGAGCCACAGCCGGAACCGCCCCTGCGCGTGGCTTCGCCTTCCGCCGCGCCAACACAAAACCCGCCACGCCCGCCAAAAGCCCCAGCCCGCCAATAATATAGAAAATCCGGTTGTCGCTGTGTTCCACCTTCGGATAGGCCTGCGCCTGCTGCTCCGTCGGCTTCTTTATCAGATAGGTCGTCGTTACGCTTTGCCCCCGGTATTCAAAAGTCGTCGTCCCGTCCAGCCGGTCCGGATCCAAAACCGTATAAGAAACCACAAACCCGGTGCCCGACGCATTCGCCTTCCCCGCCGTAATCTTAAAACGCGGAACCCCCACATAATTATCCTTCACCACCAGCGCCGCCTTCCCCGCCACCAGATTCTCCGACGAGCGCAACTCAAAGCGCAACTCCGGGAAATTCTGCGTGCGCACGCTCTCCACCAGCAGCGTTGCCTGCCCATAACTCCTCCCGCCCAAGAGAATTAGGGCCAAAAGGAAAAACCACTTCCCGGCCTTCATCCGTTGTTGTCTTTCGTCTTTCATCTTTTGTCTCTCAAAGGCTTTCATCAGCAGCGTGGGTTTGAGCAGAACGAAACAGCAGGTGCGTACTCCCGATGCGGATGCGGTCGCCATCCTGCAGGAGTCCTTCATTGGAGAGATGTCCGTTGATAAAAGTCCCATTGGTGGAAAGCTCATCCCGGAAAAGCATTTCCCCCAGCCGGAACAGCAGCGTAAGGTGCCGCGCTGAAACATTAGGGTCGCCATTGATGCACACATCACAATCCGGGGCCGAGCCAATCACATTCCGCCCCTCCCGCAGTTGGAAATCCTGCCCCAGCGGCGCGCGGTCAAAAGTCACCAGCCAGCCCATCAGTTTCCGGTTCCCGGCCATGTTGCCTTCCGCCGCCGGTGCCGGTGCACCCGAAGGCTCCATCAACAACGTTCTCATCACCGGCGGGGGCATCTCTGCTGCCTCCCCTGCGCGCACATCCGGCCCGCCCACAATCGTGGTGCGCAGCAGCGGCGACACACTGCCAGGCTCCGCCGGTTTCGGACAATAAGGACACACCGCCACATCGTCGGGGTAGTAGTGTCCGTTCTTACAGGTAGCCATATAAAGGAAGAGGGGAGGGAAGAGACTTCTGAACTGCAAAGATTGAGAAAACAACGCCGCCTCAAAATAGAATTCCTGCACCGGAAAACAAAAACTTCCCAACGGGCATAGTTTTTAAAATCTTCCTTCTGATTTCCATTCCCCCAAAATCCCATCCCCCATGAAACAACAACCGCCCACCGTTGCCGAGCAACACAGCATAGACCCCAACGACCCCAACCAGACCCCGCGCGAGCAGGAAGGCCTCCTGCCCAACAAACTCGCCCAAACAGAAGGCCAGCCTAGCGCCTTCGCCGGCATGGACACCGGAACCCCCACCGGCGACGGCGCTTCCTACAGCGAAGAAGGCAAAACCACTTCCCATGTAGATCACGCCGCCCCCAAAAAGGACATCCCCGGCGAATCTTAGGGGCGACCCTCCGAACGAAAAAAGGAACGCCCCGCTTTTGTGGGGCGTTCCTTTTTTTGGAGAAAATCTCTGCGCCTCTGCGAGAAATTTTTACGGCCTGTCTTTGCGCAACTTTGCCCCCTTGCTATGTTCTGCACAATAACCGGCATTGGGGCAATCGTCGCCGCGTTTGTGCAAACGGTCTATCTGCTTTTGGCGGAAAGAAAATCTTCCCCAAAAACAACTTCTCCCTCCCGAAAAAAGCCGCCCGTCTCCATTCTGATTTGCGCCCGCAACGAAGGCGTAAACCTCCGCCAGCGCCTGCCCGGGATTCTGTCCCAGCAATACCCGCTTTTTGAAGTAGTAGTGATAGACGACGGCTCCGAAGATGAGACCGGAACAGTCCTCGAAGAATTGCAAGGCCGCTTTCCTCACCTGCGCTACCGCAGGATTTCAGCAGCCGAAAAAGCCTTTCCCGGCAAGAAAGGCGCGCTCCAAATTGCCGTGCAGGAAGCCGCTCACAACCTCCTCCTCCTCACCGATGCCGACTGTCTTCCGGTCTCACCTTTCTGGATAGAAAAGACAGTAACCGCGCTTTCGGCGGAAAAAGAAATCGGGATAGGTTATGGCCCTTACGAAGCTGCGCCCGGCGCGCTCAACACCTTTATCCGCGCCGAAACTTTGCTGAGTTTTGTAGCCGTAAAAACTTTTCACCGCTTCGGCACTCACTATACCGCCGTGGGCCGCAATCTCTGTGTACGGAAAGAAACCCTGCGCCGCGCCATGCGCCATCCCCTCTGGATGAAAACCCTTTCCGGCGATGATGATATGCTCCTGCGCATCTGCGCCACGAGAGAAAATGTAGCCGTCGTTTCCAACCCACAGACTTGTGTGTACAGCCCCGCCAAAGACAGTTGGGCCGCCTACCGCGCGCAAAAACAACGCCACCTCAGCACCGGGAAATACTACCGCCTGCCCGTGAAGGCGTTGCTCTTCCTGATGAACGGCAGCCACGTGCTGGGCGGAATCATGTTTCTTCCTGTGCTCTTTTGCGCACTGCTGCATCCCTGCGCCTTGTCCATTACCGGCCTTGGATTCTGGCTCCTGCGGACAGTATTTTTCATCTTGCTGATGCGGAGCGAAGCACGGGCGCAACGGGAAAATCTCTCTTTCTTTTCGCTCCTCCTTTTCGACGCGGCTTACGCGTTTTATCCGCTTTTCTTTGCACCCTATATTTTCTTCAAAAACAAACAGGAATGGAGCTGATTGAAAATTACTTTGCCGATTTCACGCCCGAGCAGAAACAGCAATTCGCGGCGCTCGGCCCGCTCTACCGCGAGTGGAACGAAAAGATAAACGTCATCTCCCGCAAAGACATCGACAACTTCTACGAGCGCCATGTGCTGCATTCGCTGGCCATTGCCGCCGTGTGCAGTTTCAATCCCGGCGCGCGCGTGCTGGACATCGGAACGGGTGGGGGATTCCCCGGCATCCCGCTGGCCATCTTCTTCCCCGAAGTGCAGTTTGTGTTGGCCGACAGCATTGGCAAGAAAATCAAAGTGGTTAAGGAAGTCGCGGAAGCGATTGGACTCCAAAACGTGCAGGCATTCCACACCCGCGTGGAAGACCTGAAGCAGCAGCCGTTTGACTTTGCCGTTTCGCGCGCCGTAGCACCGCTCGGAACACTTTGGCAGTGGGCAAAGCCGCATCTCAAGGTAGGCCGCAACAGCGCCGAATACGGCAACGGCCTTCTCTGCCTTAAAGGCGGAGACCTTAAAACGGAATTTGCCGAAAGCGGCGTAAAGCCCCGCGTACTTCTTCTCCCAAAAGTGTTTGACGAAGACGCCTTTGCGGATAAAGTGCTGGTGTATGTGCCGCGATGAGGGGTAGGAACGCGCCAAGAGGCGCGTTCCTCGTAGAACCGTGTAACTGTACTTATTCCCTTCTTAAAACAACAATTGCGCGCCCACAGCGAAGAGCATGGCCATCGTCACCGTCACGCCGATGGTGCGCAGGTGAAAGTTTCTCTGTTTGGAAGATCCGCCGAGCGTTCCGCTCAATGTACCGACAATAGCAACGGGCATTCCGGTAGCCAGAAAATGAAGAATATCCATCTTCACCGGCTGGCCGCTGATTCTTTCCGCCCCTGCCGCGCCGCCAAACAACGCCACGAAAAACGCCACGATAAAGGCGCAGGAAAGATAAAAAAGCGAATTGCGCAGAAAGCGGAGGAAAACCATATCTCTAAATCAGCCTCTAAACTAACCGTCAAGGCTAACCTGTGCAAGTGCGCGTGCAAACACAGACTTTCCGACGGGAAGCTCACCGGAAAGCCTTCCGGTTTACCCAATATTTCCTTCCAACTGCCGGAACGCTTCTTTCGCGGGCATTCCTTCCCAAAGCACCTCATAAATCAGCGACGCAATCGGCAGCTTAATCCCGCAGTCGCCCGCTACCTGCATCATGCCCTGCGAGGCGTAATAGCCTTCGGCCACCATGTTCATCTCCAACTGCGCCGCCTTCACACTGTAGCCTTTCCCCACCATCAACCCGAAAGCGCGGTTGCGGCTGTGGAGGGAATAGCAGGTCACCAGCAAATCGCCCAGATAGGCGCTCGTCAGGAAATCGGGTCTTTTCTCCTCCGCGTGTAGCAGGCGGAAATGCTTCTTCACGAATTTATGCAGCTCCCGGAAGCAGGCCGTGATATACACCGCCGTGAAGTTGTCGCCATAATCCAGCCCGTGGGCCATACCTGCGCCGACGGCATAAATGTTTTTTAAGACCGCCGCAAACTGCGCGCCCCACACGTCTTGGTTCCATTTGGTGTGCATATAAGGCGTAGCAAAAGCGTCCGCCACTTCTTCCGTCAGCGCATCATCCAGGCCGGAAAACGTAAGACAGCTCAGCCGTTCCTGCGCCACTTCTTCGGCATGGCAGGGGCCGGTAATGGCCACGTATTTCCCGATGTCAAAACCGCAGTTTTGCGCGAGGTAATCGTTCAGCAGTTTTCCTGTTCCGGGAAGAATGCCTTTGATGGCGGAAATGACATTGGGCTTTTGCCAAAGTGCCGCATCCACACTTTTTAAAACCGGAATCGCATATGCAGAAGGCACTGCAAACACCACAGTATCGCATTCCCGTAGCACTATTTCCAAATCCGTAGTGGGCGCTATGGCTCCGGGCGCAAAATGAACGCCGGAGAGGTAAGACTGATTATGGTGCTTTTCTCGCAGAAAATGGGCCGCCGACTTGCTGCGCATCCACCACTGAATCTGCCGACCATTGTCCGTCAGAATCTTTGCCAGCGCTGTGCCGAAAGAGCCATTACCAATGATACCGAAGGTGTTCATGCTTTATATTTCATGCTTCATGTTTCATGAAACATGCTTTAAGGGGTATAAGCGTTTCTTAATGAGCTGGTTTGTATCTCTTACTGACTATTTTCAGTTCCCAAAGGCTCTTTTTCGGTTCCCTTCTTCTTAATTCCGGTTCCATTTTAGGGATTTCTGGTTCTATTCTTCTTAATTCCGGTTCCCAAAGACTCTTTTTCGGTTCCCTTCTTCCTAATTCCGTTACCATTTTGAGGATTTCTGTTACCTGTTGATGGTTTTTTAGTTCCTGTTAAAAGCCTTTTACTTCTTTACTCCTTCGTCTCACTCAGCAATTCCTCCTTCTTCACCACCAGCACTTTTGTTGCGTCTTTAAGGCTGCGGGCCACGGCACTGTAAGGTGCGGTAATCACTTCTTCGCCGCTTTTCAGGCCGGAGAGAATTTGCAGGAAAGTATTGTCTTGGATGCCGGTTTTCACATCGCGCAACACCACTTTGTTTTCCTTCCGGTTGAGGACAAAAACCACCTGCCACGCCTGCCGGGGCGCTTCGCCTTTTTTTGTGATGCTGTCGGGATAATCGCGCGTGGTAACGGCATTTACCGGCACGGCCAGCACGTCTTTTTCGCGGCGCGTAAGGATGTCCACCGAGGCGCTCATGCCGGGCTTGAAGACGAAAGTTTGTTTTGCCGTTTCGCCGTTGTTGGCGCTTAAAGCAGGCGCTTGCGGAAGCAGGAGAATGCGCACCGTATAGTTCGTAACCTGATCGGAGGAGGCCGCCGACGCATTGCCAAGCCCTGCCGCCTTGCTGGATACGCCCACATGGCTCACGAGGCCGCCGAATTTCTGGCCGCGATACGCGTCGGCTTCCACGCGCACCGAGTCGCCCACTTTCACCTTCGCAATTTCGGTTTCGCTCACGTCCACGCGCACTTCCATGCGGCCCAGATTGGCGATGGTCATCATCTCCGTTCCGGCCATTTGCGCCGTGCCCACCACGCGCTCACCGAGCTTCACGTTCAGGGCCGCCACAATGCCGGAGACGGGCGCGAAGAGCGTCGTTTTGCGTAGATTGGCCTGCGCCTGCGCCAGATTTGCCGTTGCGCCTTCCGTTCCAAACTGCCCGCCGGAGACCGATGCGCGCGCCGCTTCAAAAGAAGCCTTTGCGCCTTTGTACGTTGCCTCCGCCTGCTCAAATTCCTGGGCCGAAATCACCTTGTCGCGGAAAAGCTGCTGGTTGCGGTTGTAGGTGCGCAGGGCTTGGTCCATCTGCGCGCGGGATTGCTCCACCTGTTCGCGGTTGGCGCTCACCGTGGCGCGGCTTTGCTGCACCGATGCCTGCGCCTGGCTCACGATACTGCTGTAAATGGAAGGGTTGATGCGCGCCAGAAGCTGCCCGGCGGTTACGCTGTCGCCTTCTTTTATGCGCAGCTCAATCACCTCGCCACTCACTTCCGGGGAGATTTTTACTTCTTGCTCTGGGTAGATTTTCCCGCTTGCCGTTACGGTTTCAATAATGGTGTGGGGCGCGGCGGCTTCCACCGCTACGCGGATGCCGTCGTCGCGCCGCGAGCGGCCAATAAGGATGATTACCAGCAGGAGGATAATTCCGGCAACAATCCAAAGGGTTTTGCGGCGTTTCATGAAAGAGAATAGGAAGAGGAGAGAGCGGGCGCAAAAATAAGGTGTGAAGCGGCGGGGGGAGTGGGGTGTCTTGTGTACCGGAAATCCATTGCGGCATCAGTTTTGTAAATCCGCTGTTGCTGCGCGCTTTTCTCTTAAATGTTTCTACACCCTTTCCTTTCTTTCTTACAAACAAAAAAGCTTTGGGCCGGCGTCCTGCTGGTCTTGTTTTTCACTGCCTGTCAGGAAGCGCCGCAGCTGGTGTATCCTTCTCCCAAAGGCTACCAACTGGACAAGCCGGAAGTGCGGAAGCTGCCCGTTGAACTGGACGAAATCTCCGGCCTTTCTTATGTAGCGAATGATAAAAGCCTGTATGCCATTCAGGATGAGCGGGGGCTGCTGTATAAGATTCACCCTTTCGGCCAACACAATATTGAACGCTGGGCTTTCGCCAAAGGCGGCGATTATGAAGACGTCGTGGTGCTGGGCCAGAAGTTTTACGTGCTTAAAAGCAACGGCGCCATTCTGGTCTTTCAATTTGACCCAAAAGGGAGTGTAATCGGAACTGAATATCCAATGACGATAGTAGAAGACGCCGAGTTTGAATCGCTTTACTACGAGCCGCAAACCGGAAAGCTTCTGCTCATCTGCAAGGATTGTCCGCAGGACAAGAAGAAAACCGTAAGCACCTTTGCCTTCAACCCGGCAACCAATACTTTTGAGTTTTCGGCCCTGACGATTGACGCCTCCGGCATTGCGGGCGCGATGGGGCAGAAGAGTGTGAAATTCAAACCGAGTGCCGCCGCTATTCATCCGTTCACCGGCGAGCTGTTCGTGGTTTCTGCGGTAAACAAAATGCTGGTGGTTACAGATCGGCACGGGCGGACGCAGGCCGTGTATATGCTGCCGCCCAACTTTTACAAGCAGCCGGAAGGCATTGCCTTTGCGCCCGACGGAACGCTGTTTATTTCCAACGAAGCCGCCGACATTGGCGTGGCCGACATTCTTATCTACAAATACACCCGACCCGAAATCCGCAAATGAGAGGCCTGTTTTTTCTCTGGTGTCTGCTGATGGGCACAACCATTTGGGCGCAGAGCGCGCCGCAAAAACGCGCGTCTCCGGTCTCGCGCGTTGTCTTTATCGGCGATGCCGGTGCATTGGTGAATGGACGCTCGCCGGTGATGGATGCCGCGCGTAAAACGGTTCCTTTCGACAAGAACACAACCGTCGTTTATCTGGGTGATAACCTCTACCGCCACGGCCTGCCCGACGAGCAGGCGATGGACTACGAGAAATACCGCGCGGTGCTGGACAGCCAGATGGACATTGCCAACGGCACACCTTCAGAAGTGTATTTCATTCCCGGAAACCATGACTGGGAGAATGGCGCACCTACCGGTTTCGCCACCGTGATGCGACAGCAGCGCTACATCAATACGCAGTCGGGGAAGAACGTGCATTTCCTGCCGCAGGAAGGCTGTCCCGGCCCGGAAGTGGTGAACATCGGCGACAACGCGGTGCTGGTAATTATGGACAGCCAGTGGTGGCTTCACAACTATGGCAAGCCCGGACTGGAAAGCGACTGCGATGCGAAAAGCAGGCTGGAAGTGCTGGAGCAACTCAAGGATATTGTGGTGGAAAACGAAAAGAAATTGCTTCTCTTTGCCTGTCACCATCCTTTCCGCAGCAATGGCGAACACGGGGGGTATTACACCTGGAAACAACACCTTTTTCCGTTCACCGATGTATTCCCCAAAGCCTATGTACCGCTGCCTGTTCTGGGGTCTGTGTATCCCATTACGCGGGGCGTTTTTGGTACGATACAAGACATGAAGCATCCCACTTACGCCAATATGATTGCGGAGGTGGAGCCAGTCATCCGGCAGCATCCACACCCGGTTTTTCTGGCCGGTCACGAACACGCGCTTCAGTATTTTAAAGACAGCACAGCGACTTTTATCGGTAGCGGCAGCGGCTGCAAACACACGCGCGTTTCGCCTTCGCGGGATGCGCCTTATGTGGCCGATTCGCTGGGCTTTGTGGTGGTGAATGTTTATGCCGACAATACTTCAGACGTAGAATTTCATACCGTGCAGCCCGACGGTTCGCAGCGACTGGCGTTCTATGATTCACTGTTGGTGGATTTTGCCAAAATGCCCGACGCGAAAGCACCAGAAAATTCCACGCTGCCCGAAGCGTCCTTTAAAGACAGCGTGATTGTGCGGGCCAGTAATCTCTACCGCAAAGCCAATGGCTTTAAACGCTTTGTGATGGGCGAAAACTACCGGAAAGAATGGAGTGCGCCGGTGAAGATGAAAGTCTTTAAAATCCGGGAAGAAAGAGGTGGTATGCGCATTCTGAAAAAGGGCGGCGGGATGCAAACGCGCTCGCTGCGGCTGATAGATTCTTCGGGAAAAGAATGGACGCTTCGCACCGTGGACAAAGACCCGGAAAGCGTTTTGCCGGAAGGACTACAGGGCACGTTCGCCCGCAAGCTGGTGCAAGATGTCATCTCTTCTTCTCACCCTTATGGCGCGCTCGCCGTGCCGGTGATGGCGGACGCGCTTGGGGTGATTCATACAAGTCCGCAGGTGGTTTTTGTGGGTAATGATGCAAACCTAGGTTACTACCGGAAAATGTTTGCCAATCAGGTTTGTCTGCTGGAAGAACGTTCGCCGGTAGAAAGCGACGTGAAAACGCGCAGCGCAGCCAAGACGTTCAATAAAATCATAGAAGAGAACGACCACCTCGTGGATCAGAAAGCGGTGCTCCGCGCGCGCCTGCTGGACATTTTTATCGGCGACTGGGACCGGCACCTAGACCAGTGGCGCTTCGCTACCACCGACACTGGGCGCGGCAAATTGTATGAGCCGATTCCGCGCGACCGCGATCAGGTTTTTTTCAACAACAATGGCGCGCTGCTGAATGTGGTAGCCTACAAGACGCTACCCCAATTCTCCGGCTTTAAGCACAAGATGCGCCGCACCAGATACCTCGGTTTTAACTCCCGCTATTTTGACCGCATTTTTATGAACGGATTGAGCGAGGCCGACTGGCGTGAGGCGTTGCAGCAGTTTGATTCCGCTATGACCGATGACGTAATTGAGCGCGCGGTGCGGCAAATGCCACCGGAGATTTACACGCTTTCCGGCCCGCTGCTGGTGGAGAAGTTGCAGTCGCGCAAGAGGCAAATGATGAAGGAAGGGATGAAGTTTCAAAGCTTTCTGTCGGAGTATGTGGACGTGCTCGGCTCTCACAATAAAGAGATTTTCCAGCTCTCCGGTGAAGGCGACACAGCTTTTCGGATTTTGGTGTACAAGCTGAAAAAGAACGGCGTGGATACTGATTTCGTGATGTACAACCGGCTGATAAATCCGAGAGTTACCGAAGAAATCCGCCTCTATGGCTTCAACAGCGCCGATAAGTTTTTTATCGACAGCAGCGTCTATACCCACAAGGTGAAGATTCGCATGATTGGCGGAAAGGGCGCGGATAGCTTTGATATCAAAGGCCGTATCCGCAACTTTATCTACGACTTTAACGGCGAGAAAAATGTTGTGGTCTCACGCCGGAATTCAGAGGAACACCTCTCCGCAAATCCGCTGGTAAACGAGTTTAATCCCCGCGAATACCGTTTCAACCAAACGTCCTTTCCTTCCATCAGCGCCGGCTTCAACCCCGAAGACGGATTGCTCCTGGGCGGCGGCCTCAAAAGCATCAAATACGGCTTCCGCAAGGAGCCTTATCAACGCCTTCACAGTCTTACTTTCCTTTCTTCCATCAGCCAGAGAGCCTTCCGTATCAACTATCGCGGCGAGTTTATCAACCTCCTGCGCAATAATGATGTGCTCGTGAATGCTAACCTTCATAACCCTACGCTGGACAACTTCTACGGCCTCGGTAATGAAACGAAAATGCAGCCCGGCAAGGAGCTGGATTTTTACCGTACGCGCTACAACTTCGCCTCTGCCGATCTGCTGCTGCGCCATCGCCTTTTTGAGAATGTGCTTTCCATTGCCATTGGCCCGACGGCCTATTACTACTGGAACGAACTGGAGACCAACAAAGGGAAAATCCTGCAAACCCCGGAAGCAGTAGGGCTTAACAGCTCCATCTTCAACCGCAAAGGCTACCTCGGAGGCAAGGCCATTATCAATATCAACAACATCGGAAACACGCTGTTTCCTACGCGCGGCATCGACTGGACAACCACTTTCACCAGCATGGCCGGGATTTTTGGCGATGCCAAACCCATTACTCGCCTCACGAGCGAAATGAACCTCTACGCCGCCCTCAGCGACCCGGCCAAAGTGGTAGCCGTTTTGCGCCTCGGTGGTGGCCGGATTTTCAGCAATAACTATGAGTATTTTCAGTCGCTCGGAATCGGACAAAACAACTACCTGCGCGGCTTCCGGCGCAACCGTTTCAGTGGCGAAGCGATGGCCTATGGCAGCCTGGAAATGCGCGTTAAACTGCTGGACATCAATTCCTATTTTCTTCCCGGCTCGCTCGGCGTGGTCGGCTTCGGAGATGTGGCCCGCGTGTGGGTGGCAGGCGAGAATTCCCAAAAATGGCATTTCGCACCCGGCGCAGGTTTTTATTACACTCCTTTCAACCTCGTATTGATTTCCAGCACCGTGGCTTTTTCGGAAGAACAGACGCTGGTGAACTTTACGATAGGTACCCGTTTTAATCTTACTTTCTGACCTTTCTCTCTCCTTTTATGAACGCGTCTGAACTCGCGCAGTTGCGCAAAAATGTGGAAGAGTATGTGCGGGGGCTTTTTCAGGCAAGACAAACCTCCGACCTTACCTACCACAACCTGAAGCACACCGAAGGCGTTGTAAAACATGCGCAGGAACTGGGTGCCGCCGCCAAGCTCGACGGGCGCGCCCTTGCGGTGCTGTTTGTGGCCTGCTGGTTCCATGATGTAGGCCATCTCGACGGCCTGCCGCCTAAAGACCACGAGGAGCGCTCGGTGAAAGAAATGATGCATTTCTTTGAAAGCCACCCCGCGCCCGACACGCAGTTTACTGACGAAGCCACCCGTTGTATCGCGGCCACTAAAGTGCCGCAACAGCCCGCTAATCTTCTGGAAAGCATCGTGTGTGATGCAGATACCTATCACTTCGGTACGCCGCATTTCTGGGAAACCAACAAGACCGTGAAGGCCGAACTGAAATCGCGCGGGCTGGGCGATGCCACAAAAGGCTGGCGCGAGAAAACCGTTCAACTCTTAGAGAAACACCAGTATTTCAGCGCGCAGGCGCGGGCTTTGCTGACCGAAGGGAAAGCACAGAATCTGGCGCAGGCAAAAGAAAAGCTGGCAGAAAAATCCGGAGAAACAGAAACACTTCTCCCCGAAACGGAAGCCGCAGACGCCGCCAATCCGCTTTCTAAAAAAGAGGCAGAGCGCGAAGCCAAAAAGCACGACACCCTCATTGCGCGCGGCGTCCAAACGGGCCTCAAACTGGCGAGCGAAAACCACCTGAAGCTCAGCGATATGGCCGATGGCAAGGCCAACATCCTTATCTCCGTCAATTCCATCATCATCGGCGTGATTCTTTCCGTGCTGGTGCGGCGCCTGGAAGTAGATACTTATCTCGTTGTCCCGACCATGATTTTTCTTGGCTCCAGTGTATCCACCATCATCCTGGCCATCTTTTCTACTCTTCCCAACCTTACTACCGGCACCTTCACCCGCGAAGACGTGATTGCCAAAAAGGTAAACCTCTTGTTCTTCGGCAATTTCTACCGCTCTTCTTTCGAGGATTACACTTGGGCCATGAACCGGCTGCTTGCTGATAAGGATTACCTCTACGGCTCGCTGGTGAAGGATATTTATTTTCTGGGGAAAGTCCTGCAACGCAAATACACGCTCATTCGCTGGGCCTACTATGTGTTTATGGTTGGTCTTATCGCCTCGGTCATCGCCTTCGTGCTGGCCATCTCGCTGCACCACTCCGACAGCGCCGTGCAGGTCGTTTCTCCGTCTCGTCCGCCGCTCTAAAGAGCTTCCCCAAACCCACTTTCCGGGAAAAGTCTTACACGCTGGTTTTTTCCTCTTCGCCTGTCCTCTGTTTTAGCTTCCACAATGGCGCTCTGGCTCGCTCGCAGCATCCGCAACCGCATCTCAGCGGTACAGTCTTACCGGCTGCGCAACGTCGTGTCCATTGCCCTTACCTGGACGCTCATCGACCTTCTCCTTAAACTTCTTGTTTCCGGCAGCGGGCGGCCCACTGTGCTTAACCACCGCACCCTCACCTGGGTTTCCACGGCCCTGCGCGCAGGTATTGTTTTCCCCCTCAGCGTCGTCATGGCCTATGTGCTGGTCTTTCGCATCCGCCACTCCTTCCGCAACAAGCCGCTGCTGCTCAACTGGCTTTTTAAAAGCCTTATACTCGTAAGCCTTTCGCTGGTAATGAACCTCTTGGTACACGTTACCTACTACTATTCCGTTTGGAAATTCACCCTGCCACAGGCGCTGCACCAATTCTTTACCGACAGCGTTTACTCTTCGTGGCTCGTCATAAAAACCGTTCAGTGGCTGGTTACGCTTATCCTCACGCAGCTTTCGCTGGAAGTTAATTCCAAGTACGGCCCCGGTGTGTTCCGCGACATGATTCTGGGCCGCTACATAAAGCCCCGCAAAGAGCGCCGCATCGTCATCTTCTTAGACCTTAAGAACTCCACACCTATCGCCGAAGCCCTTGGCAGCACCCGCTATTTTGACTTTATCCGCGAGTTCATTTCCCACATCTCCAACGCGCTGGCCGAGTACGACGCCAACATCTATCAGTATGTCGGCGACGAAGTGGTGGCCTCCTGGAAAAGCTCCCGGCGCAACGCCCGCAAATGCTTCTCCGCTCTTATTGAAGCGCAGCGTTCCATCCAGAAACAAGGCACTCATTTCCGGCGGCTCTACGGCTTTGTGCCGGAGTTCCGCGTCGGCATTCATGAAGGCGAAGTCACGATTGGGGAAATCGGCGTGGTGAAGAAAGACCTCGCCATGAGCGGCGACACCATGAACACCACCGCCCGCATCCGCACCGCTTCCTCCACGCTCGGCCACAAATTCCTTACGTCTCAAAACTTCCTCGACCTGCTTCCCCTCAAAAACTGGCAGGCCCTGCCACTCGGCGCGATAGAGCTGAAAGGGAAGAAAGGCGGTGTGGAGTTGTTTGCGGTGAAGGTGTGAGGGAAAAAGCCCGATGTTGTTGTGGCGGGAACGGTAGCGGAAGTGAAATAGGATAAATGTTTCTTTAGTATGGAGGAAAAGCAACTGTTTTAGCTTAACACTGTGTACAGATTTGCGTCTGGAGACGTCTATAGGCCTAAAGCTGCGTACAGTTTTAAGGCAAAGCACGTCTATAGGCCCGAAACTGCACACAGTTTTGCGTTCAGAGACGTCTATAGACCTAAAGCTGCGTATGGTTTTAAGGCAAAACACGTCTACAGGCCCGAAACTGTACACGGTTTTGCGTTCAGAGACTTCTACAGGTCTAAAGCTGCGTACAGTTTTAAGGCAAAGCAAGTCTACAGGCCCGAAACTGCGTACAGTTTTGGGCCTATAGACTTGCTTAGAAGGTTATCTATTTGTAAAGAGGCTATGGCTTTGGAAAAATTCTATCCCAACACCCCGGCAATGCTCGCGCTCAGGTAGCTCGCCAGCGTTCCGCAAAACAGCGCCTTTAATCCCAGCTTCGCCAAATCCGCGCGGCGCTCCGGGGCCAGCGCGCCGATGCCGCCAATCTGCATCCCTACGGAAGAGAAATTGGCGAAGCCGCAAATGGCAATCTGCGTTACCAGCATTCCCTTCGGCGTTGTAATGGGAACCGCTCCTGTGGTTAGGTTTTTAAACGCCACAAACTCGTTTATCGTCAGCTTCTGACCCAACAAAGTCGCCGCGTTGTTTACGTCCTGCATCGGAATCCCCATCGCCCATGCAAAGGGGAAAAATAGTTTGGAGAAGAGAAAATCCAGCGAAAGCGAACCCGCGCCGCTCACCGGCATTCCCCACAAATGGCCCAAATGGCCGAGGCCGAAATTCACCAGCGCAATGAGGGCGATAAAGCCAATCAGCATCGCAATCACGTTCATCGCAATCTTCCAGCCATCCGCCGCGCCGTGCGAAATTGCGTCAATCAGGTTCGCGTAGCCGCTTTTCACTTCCAGCTTCACTGTCCCCATTGTCTGCGAAACCTCTGTTTCCGGGAACACGATTTTGGAAATCACCAGCGCGCCCGGCGCCGCCATCAGCGAAGCCGCAATGAGATAATCCGCCCGCGCGCCCATGCTTACATACACAATCAGAATCCCGCCCGCAATACACGCCAGCGACCCCGCCATACTAGCCAGCAACTCGCTTTTCGTCATCCCTTTCAAGTAAGGCCGGATCATCACCTGCGCTTCCACCTGCCCCACAAACGCACTCGCCACATTGCTCAAGGCCTCCGCGCCACTCACGCGCATCACAAAATTCATCGCCTTTGCCACCACCGAAACAATCGCCTGCATCACCTTCAGGTAATACAGAATCGCCACCAGAATGCACACCAGAATAATGGTGGCCGTGATGTTGAATGCAAACACAAAAGCCCCCGGCGCGGCGAAGTTTTGCGCCGTTCCGTTAGCGCCCACCGTTGCCAGCCCGCCATACACAAAGCCCGCGCCCTCCTTCGCAAACGCCTCAATCTTGCCCATGCCTTGTCCGATTTTCTGAAACACGGCATTCACCACTGGCACACGCAGCACCAGCAAAGCAATCACCAGTTGAAGCGCCAGCCCACTTCCCACCAATCGCAGATTAATGCGCCGCCGGTTGTTAGAAGCCAGAAACGCCAGTCCAAGAATAAGAGCCACACCGATAAGGCCGTAAAAACGCTGCATGAAAGAAAGGAGATTTTCGGGAAGCGGTGAAGTTAATCCCCCATTGGGCGTTCAGAAAAGAGTACGGAAGCCTTACTTTTGAGCCGCTGTAAAAAAGCACTTCCAAAAAGGTTTTAAGACTCCCGGACTATGGCTGAAGCGATACGAATGCCCCTGCTTTCTGACACGATGAAAGAAGGCGTGATTGCCACCTGGCACAAGCAAGTAGGCGACGCGGTAAAGGCCGACGAAGCCATTGCCGACGTGGAAACCGACAAGGCGACGATGGAAGTGATGCCTTATGTGGACGGCACGCTCCTTTACATCAGCCCCGACAAAGCCATTCCCGTAAACGGCATCATGGCGATTATTGGGAAGCAGGGAGAAGATTTTCAAAGCCTGCTTTCCGAAGACAACAGCCCGAAAACAGAAGCCAAAAACGAAGCCCCGCAAGCCGCGCCGGAGACAGAACAAGAGGGAGAGAACAAAGGGAAAGTCGCCGTTACCGAAGCCGCCACCGCCACGGATAACAGCACGCCCGCAACGCCCACCGCTACGATTCCAAAAGACGTTACGGTGGTGCGGATGCCACTCCTTTCCGACACCATGAAGGAAGGAAAAATCGTAGCTTGGCACAAGAAAGAAGGCGACGAAGTGAAAGCCGATGACGCCCTCGCCGACGTAGAAACCGACAAAGCTACCATGGAAGTCATGGGCTATGCCGACGGCACATTGCTCCACATCGGTGTGCCCGAAGGAAAAGCCGCGCAGGTAAATGACATCATTGCCATCATCGGCCCGAAAGGAACGGATATTTCCGAGATTCTGGCTGCACCTTCCGCGCCGCAAGCCGCAGCGGAAAAGCCTGCCACAGAAGCCCAGCCCCAAGGGGCTACCGCAGAAGAAAAACCTGCTGCCCAACAACCCGCTTCCACTCCTCACTCCTCACCCCTCCCTCCTGACTCCGACAGCCGCGTAAAAATATCCCCGCTCGCGCGCCGACTTGCTGAGGAAAAAGGAATTAGCATTGGAGAATTAAAAGGAACCGGCGACGGTGGCCGCATCGTGAAGCGCGACGTGGATGCGTATCAACCTGTCGCGAAAGCACCTGCTCAACAAACAGCAGTAGCGGCTCCGCAATCCTTCATTCCTGCGACCTCTTCATCTGCTGCCGAAGGTTACACCGACGTGCCCAACACGCAGATGCGCAACATCATTGCCGCGCGCCTGAGTGAAAGCATGTTCTCCGCGCCGCATTTCTACCTGCGCATTTCAGTGGTGATGGACGAGGCGATGAAAGCGCGCGAAAGTTGGAATAAGATTTCTCCCGTAAAAATCTCTTTCAACGACCTTACGATTAAAGCCGTAGCGATGGCGCTGCGCCAAAATCCCGACGTAAACGTGTCGTGGATGGAGGACAAAATCCGTCGCTATGACCATATTCACGTCGGCACAGCCGTAGCAACCGAAGGCGGTGGACTCGTGGTTCCGGTGGTGCGTTTCGCCGATAAAAAGTCGCTCTCCGAAATCGCCGGTTCCACGAAAGAGCTCATCGGCAAAGTGCGCGAAAAGAAGATTCAGCCGCAGGATTATACTGGGAACACCTTTACGATTTCCAACCTCGGCATGATGGATATTGACGAGTTCACGGCCATTATTAATCCGCCCGACGCTTGCATCCTCGCCGTGGGCCGCATCGCCGAAACGCCTGTTGTAGAGAACGGCGCAGTGGTTATCCGCAACCTGATGAAGCTTACCCTGAGCTGCGACCACCGCGCAGTGGACGGGGCTGTAGGCGCGAAATTCCTGCAATCGTTGAAAGGATTTTTGGAAGCTCCGGTAACGATGCTGGTATAGGAGAGAAGTTTTTCTCCACGAAAAAGGGCGCAATAATTGCGCCCTTTTTCGTACCCGCTATTGTGGATATTTCCCGTACGCACTTGTATCTTTAAACACAAAATAGTGTGGGTTCAGGTCTTTGTATTCGGGCGTGCCCCATTTGGTGATAAGTCCTTTTTGTGAAGGCAATGCCCAATCAAATTCACCGGGTCTCTCTTCAATAATCAGCGAGCGAGATTCGCCGGTTTCCATCGTAGAAAGCAGCCACAATTCAAAGGAGCTTCCCCACGTCATCAGCAAGGTGTCTTTGGGCGCAGCAGCTACCGAAACAACAAGTTTTTTCTGCGGAAGCAATGCTGTTTTTTGAAGCAGATTCCGATTCCATTGCAGGCGCTGCGCATAGAAATCATGCGTCCGGTATTCCCGGAAAAGACACGCTAAAAGCACTGCCGAGAGGAACAAAGCGGGAAGCGGCTTTTGCAGGTTTGGCAATATATCAAACGCCAGCGGGAAGCCGATAATAATGGCCAGAATCAGGTGTTGATTTTCAAGATAAAATTGGTCGCCGCCATCAGGACAGGAAATGTTCACCACAAAGGCATAGCCAAAGAAAAAACCGGTTGTCCAGAGTGCTTTAAGCCATTGCCGCTGTCGGGCGTAAAACGCCAAAATAGCTGCCAGCCCGATGAGCAAAAAGTGGTAATCCCGGAGCAGGTAATGCACGAAATTTTTATTTGATTGCAAGCCCAGATAGTGCGGAAAGCGCGTAAAAATATTTTTCAATCCGCCCATCGCACTTCTCTCGTAGGCATTACCCATCAATGTTGATTTCACGACGAATAGGGAAAGGCCAACCGCCCCCAGCCCGGCCAGCCAGCGTTTGTGTTGCGGATGGGAGAGCACCAGAAAACCCGTGATAAACAGAAAAGGAAACAGAAGCAGCGGATGCGTAAAGGCAGTGAACAAAAGGAGCAATGTTCCCACGAGCGGCACAGCAGGCTTGCCTTCTTGCAGTCGATTGTCCACCAATCCAAACAGCAGAAACATATAGGCCGCACCTTGAGGCATTTCCGACTGAATCCAGAAGAAAGTATGGGTCGTCATCAGCGTAAGGAACAAAAGCCAGGCGAGGGCCATACGGGTATTCCTTACTACAAACAACAACAGAAAAAACGTAAGCGCCTGATACAGCACGAAACTTGCCGAATAAAGCTGCGCAACAGTTGTCAGCGGCAGTCCGGCGCGGGAGCCAAAGAGCGGAAAAAGCTGCGTAAAAAAAGCACCGATACGCCCTGCCTGAATCGCGATGGAGTTGCCTCTGAGAATTTCAAACAGGTGGAATGAAATATCCAAAAACACGGTCCGCTCTTTAAAAAACAGCAGGGAGAAAAAGAGTGCAACACCAAAGTAAAGGCTGCCTGCCAATCCGGAAATGCGTTTCAACATAAAAACGACTCTGATAAAAAAGAGGACAAAATAAGCGTCGGATTTTTACGGGTGAAAACGTAAAACAAAAAAGCCCGGCATGAAGCCAAGCTTTTTAAATATCAGATACCTGACGAGCAGCGCCGCCGGGCAGCGGAATATTATTTTCCGGCGAAGAAATCCTTCACCTTGTCTTTGTGGATGATTTGCTCTTTGAAAGAGTAGGCACCCGATTTCGGTGAGCGAACGGCTTTAATCACCTTTGTCCAGTTTTTGGCTTCGGCGGCAAGCTTCGGGTCTTTTTTAATCGCGGTTTTGGCGGCTTTTGCCATAGTGCTTTAAATAGAAAGTAGTGAGTAGAAAGTAGAAAGACAGATACCCGGAAGGGTATGCTTTTACTTGATTTCCTTATGAACGGTATAGCGCTTCAAGCGGGCATTGTACTTTTTCAGTTCAATGCGCTCCGGCGTGTTTTTTTTGTTCTTAACGGTGATGTAGCGGCTGGTGCCCGGCAGCCCCGTAGCCTTGTGCTCGGTGCATTCCAGAATCACCTGAACGCGGTTTCCTTTCTTTGCTGCCATAATCTTGTGCTGCTTTTGAGGGGGAAATAAGGGTGGGGGAATTTAGATTTTATGACCTTCGGCGCGCAGTTGCTTCACCACGCTCATCAGGCCATTTTTAGAAATCGTACGGATGGCATCGGTACAAACCTTCATCGTTACAAAACGATCTTCCTCTACCAGAAAGAGGCGCTTGGTCTGCAGGTTAGGCAGGAAGCGTCTCTTGGACTTCTTGTTGGAGAAAGAAACTTTGTGACCCGTCATGGGCTTTTTACCGGTTACCAGACAGACGCGTGCCATGATTTGAATTTTTTAAAGGAGTGCGAAGGTGGGACTTTTTGGGCAAAACGGCAAAATTTTTTTTGAGTAGAAAGCTGATAGCAGAAAGTAGTTAGTAGAAAGTAGTTAGTAGAAAGTATAAAGACAAAAGAGCATTATGGGGAGAACCCAATTCATTTAATTGAGGCCATGAAACATGACCATGAAACATTTCTTACGGCATCTTCGGTAGAACCAGCGCGTTCAAAGAATCAATTCCTGGAAGGTCTTTGCACAAAAATGCTTCGCCTGCCGTAGTACCAATGCGTTTTCCCCAAAGTCGGTCACGGCTTTCAATTGCTTCCAAGAATGAAGGGTTTGAAATGTACGTCTGCGGCCCGTCTCCTTTTGGGTCGTGGAACTGTGTTCTATAAGCCTTTATTGCTTCCATTTTCTCTCCTTGCACCCCGGAGATGTCCACAATAAAAGTTGGCTCCAATGTCCGGTCTTGAATCAGGTGGAAAACCCGTTTGGGTCGCCAAGCTTGTTGCGGATTTTCTTCCCATTCCGTTTCTATTTTGGAAAGACCGGAGAGGAAACAAGCGTCCAACACCAGTGCCGCACCGCGTCCGTGATCGGGATGCCGATCTTCCGGCGCATTGGTAATTACGATTTCGGGACGCCAGCGCCGGATATAACTAATGAGCGCCCGCTGATGTGCTTCGTCGTTTTGGAAAAATCCGTCCCGGAAATGCGCGTTTTCCCGCACAGCAAGACCCATGATTTCCCCTGCCGCTTCTGCTTCCTGCAACCGGGTTTCGCCACTTCCCCGCGTACCTAATTCCCCGCGTGTCAGATCCAGAATGCCTACTTTTTCGCCCATTCGGGCGTGTTTTATCAACGTGCCGCCGCAGCCCAGTTCGGCGTCGTCGGGATGGGCCAGAATGGCGAGGATATGAAGCTTCATGGACGCGAAATTCCGGGATTCCGGGCGCAATTTCCAAGAGCGGAAAAAGGAAAAATCCCACAAGGACTCCTAAAAAAAGCGTGTTCCTGCTTTTCAGGAAAACAGAAACACGCCTATGAAACTTAGTTCTTTAAAAAAGAGGCTTGCTTAAGCCATCACCGCCCCTTCTTCCGCTGCGCGGGAATTAATACCACTTTCTGCTGCCAGCGTCAGGAGCTTATCCGCGCCGTATTCTTCCTTCATGCTCGCTTCCAGCAAGCCGGAAATGTATCGTTGGTTCAGCATTTTCGCCAGTTGGATAAGGCCGCCGTAAGCCGCGATTTCCATGTGTTCAATTTTCTGTGCGCCGAGGATAAGGGCTACGTCGCGCACGGCAGTTCCGGCAGGGGTGCGGGCAACGGTTTCAGCCCCCTGCTCAATCAGCGCGTGGGTGGCTCTGCAAACAGCGCTTCCGGCAGGCGCGCCCAGCATTTGCAACGCTTCCTGCAAACGGCGCATTTGAATCTGCGTCTCGCCCAGGTGCTTGCCAAAGCCTTCGCGCAGGGCCGGATGCGTGGCGTGTTGTTGCATCACGGGCAAGTTCTGCGCAATCTGCAACTCGGCAGAATGCATGGTTTGCAAGGCTTCCACAAAAAGGTCGTGGAGCAGGGAGTTTGCGCCTGCTTCGGGCGAAACCGGCGCGGCTTTTGAAGTGCGCGCGCTTTCTTGTAAGGGTCCCATAGGTGGTAGGGTTTTTTTTAGGGTTTTCCACAAAACAGTAAAACCGTTCCACGCTTTTTTGAAACGTACCGCTTCTGCCGACGCGTACTTTTGGTGGCCCTTTCGCTCTATGAATAGCAATAAACTTATCAATGCCCGGCTTTATCTTGGCCTTGCCATCGGCCTGATTATCACTTTCCTCACCGGGCTTTTTTCCTACTGGGCGCTCAACCGGCAAACTATGGACGCCGACTTTGTGAAGCATACCTACGAGGTGATGAACCGACTGGAATATGCGGAGAACGTGATTTTGCGCATGGCCAACAGCCGCGCCGCTTATCGTGCTACGAGTGAGAAAAGCAGCCTGAAGGATTACTACGTTACCAGTCCGAAGCTACAGACCACACTCACCGAACTGGAAAAGCTTGTATCGGACAATGCAGAGCAGGTCATAAACGCGGCGAAGCTGCGGCAGGAAGCGGAAAACCTGCAAGGCTACTGGCGCGTTCTCAATACCGATGACTCTTTCCGGTTTACGCCAAGCGGCAACAATGTCATAAGTCGCCAAGAAGGAAGCCACCTGGCTGCGGTGGCGCGCGTCATCTCTACCATGAAGAATGCAGAGCAAATTCTGTTGCAAAAGCGGGTGGATAAAACACACGATGCGACTGCCGCCGCCGTCCGGCAAATTGTTATCGGGACGATGCTGGCAATGCTGATTGTGGGAGGGATGATTGCACTGATACTACGCGAGTTCCGCATTCGCCGGGAGAAGGAACTGGAAGTGGAAAAAACCATTGAGGAGGTAAAGCGCATCCACGATGTATCGGAACATCAAAACTGGCTTTTACAGGGCGCGCAAGCCATCAACACGGCTATTTTGGGAATGGACGATCCCGAAGAAACGGCCCGGAAAGTGCTCTTGGCTTATACAGGCTATATGAAGCTTGCAGGTGCCTCCATCCACCTCACCGACGGCGAAGGAAAGCTCTTCAAAACCCTATCAGCAGGAGCGGCAGAAACAACAGAAGGCGCGCCTTCCCTGCGAATGGCGCAAACAGCGGTGGACATGAAAGAGCCGTATTTCGTGGGCGACATCCCCGTGAACTATTGGAAAATCGCTTCCGGTACGGGAGAATCTCCGGTGGGGACGCTGGGCTTCTGGCCGGTGCTTTTCAATAAAGAATTGATGGGCGTGATAGAATTTGCGGCTTTCGCTTCGCCTTTTCCAGACCGGAAAAAAGAGCTGATGGCAACAACGATTTACACCGTTGCTGCGGCCTTGTTCGCTGCCCGCACCCGTGAAAAAGCCGCGCAGTTTTTAGAGCAGATTCAAAGCCAGAGTGAAGAATTACTGAGCCAGCAGGAAGAGCTACGCCAGACCAACGAAGAACTCTTGAGCCAGACGGCGTCGCTGCAAGCTTCGGAAGAAGAGTTGCAGGTGCAGCAGGAAGAACTCCGCCAAACCAACAACGAATTGCAGGAGCGCAACCGCGCCATAGAAGCGGCCCGGCAAACGGTGATAGAAAAAGCGCGCGAGCTGGAAACCACAGGTCGTTACAAAAGCGAGTTTCTCGCCAACATGAGCCACGAGCTGCGCACCCCACTCAACAGCGTTTTGATTCTGGCGAAGCTGCTCCAGGAAAACGCCGGGCAAAACCTGACCGACAAGCAGGTAGAATATGCGGGCGTGATTTACAAATCGGGAACCGACCTGCTGACGCTCATCAACGACATTCTGGACCTTACGAAGATTGAAGCCGGAAAAGTGGATTTTCTGTTTGAAGAGATACCGGCAGAACATGTGGTGCGCGACATCCGCCCGACGTTTGAAGCTTTTGCGCAGGATAAAGGAATTTCTTTTGAAACGCAGTTAGAGCCCGACGCAGCCGCTCCTTTCTATACCGACAAAGCGCGCCTGGAGCAAATCCTGAAAAACCTGCTTTCCAATGCTTTCAAGTTTACGCCCAAAGGCGGGAAAGTAACGCTTTCCGTGAGCCGCCCTGCGGATGGCAAAATCGCGTTTACGGTAAAGGACACCGGCATTGGCATTCCAGAGGACAAGCACCGCGTGATTTTTGAAGCGTTCCGACAAGCCGACGGCTCCACGAGTCGTAAATACGGCGGAACGGGGCTGGGACTTTCTATTTCCAAAGAACTGGCGCGGCGGCTGGGTGGCGATATTTATTTGGAAAGTATCCCCAATCAAGGCAGCAGTTTTTCGCTTGTGTTGCCGGTGGCCGGCCCGAGTGACCGCCCGGTAGAAATGCCTTTTACAACGCAGGCTTTCCTGCCTGTGCCGGGTGCGGAATCAGCCGTGCCGGAGCAAAATGTGGTGGAAGACGACCGGGCGGAAATTGTGCCGCACGACAAGGTGATGCTGGTAATAGAAGACGACCCGCGCTTTGCTGCCATTGTACGCGATTTTGCCCGCAATCATGGTTACAAAGCCCTTGTGGCTTTGCAGGGAGATGAAGGGCTGATGTATGCCCGCCGCTATAACCCGACGGCCATTATTCTGGACATGCAGCTTCCGGTGATTGACGGCTGGACGCTTTTGAAAACGCTGAAAGACGACCCGGAGCTTCAAAAAATTCCGGTGCATGTGATGTCGGCGGCAGATGAACCTTCGCTCCACACAAGCGGTGCGCTGGCAACGGCGCGCAAGCCGGTTCAGAAGGAAGATTTAGACGGCGCTTTTGCGCTGATTGCCGCCCATCTGAAAGCCGATTTGCGGCAGGTTTTGGTGTATGGAGAAGGCTATTTTGATAAAAACCAGCTTCAAAAAATGCTGCGTGACAGGGGGCTGGGCACAACCATCACCTACGAGAAAAATCTGGACATCGCTGTGGAGATGCTTTCCAAAGACAGCTATCAATGCGTGGTGGCCGATTTGGGCAACTGCGCCATGCCTTGCCTGCCCGATCTGGAGCGGCTGCGTGCGGCATCCAAAGACAGCCTGCTGCTGGCGTATCTGAACACCGATATTTCCATCAGCGACGAAATGGCGTTGAAGAAAATCGCCGACGTGATTATCCGCGAATCCCTGCAATCCAAAGAGCGGCTTTTAGACGAGTTGGAACTTTTCCACTACAAAATGCAGCAGGCTACGCGACAGTCCCTGAAACCCACCGACGCGCTGGCGCAAGAGGTAACGCTGGCGGGCCGCAAAGTGCTTCTCGTGGACGATGATATGCGCAATATTTTCGCCCTTACCAGTTTATTGGAAGCCCAGAAAATCAGCATTCTTACGTCACTGGACGGCAAGGAAGCCCTGCGCCTGATGGACGAAAACCCGGATGTGGAACTGGTTTTGATGGATATTATGATGCCCCAAATGGACGGTTACGAAGCCACACGCCGCCTGCGCACGGAACGCCGTTTTAAGCAGCTTCCTATCATTGCGCTCACGGCCAAGGCGATGATGGGAGACCGTGAAAAATGCCTGGAAGCAGGTGCTTCCGACTACATCACCAAGCCGGTGGACGGGGCACGGCTTTTGTCCCTGATGCGCGTGTGGCTGGCAAAATAAAAACCCTTTTTGCCGCTCGGTCCATGTGTTATGCCTTTCTCCCAGACACAGGTTCAGGCGCTGTTGCAGCTCTTGAAAGACAAGTGGGGCTATGATTTTTCCGGCTATGCCGAGGCCTCGTTGCAGCGTCGCCTGCGCCGTTGTGCCGAGTTGGCCCACACCTCTTCTTTAGAAGAATTGGGCAGGCGGCTGGTAACAGACCCGCACGCCTTCAATTGGTTCTTGGAAAATATTACGGTGAACGTTACCGAGATGTTTCGCGACCCGGAATTCTACGCTTATCTGCGTACCCACATCTTCCCCGCGCTGGCGACTTTCCCCTCCATTAACATCTGGCATGCAGGCTGCGCCACGGGCGAGGAAGCCTATTCTATAGCGATTCTCCTACACGAAACCGGCCTTTTGCCGCGTTGTCGCATCTATGCCACCGACATCAATCCGGCGAGTTTGGAGAAAGCGCGCGCGGGCATTGTGCCCATCCCAACGCTGCGGGAATCCATTCAGAATTACCGGCTAAGTGGTGGCCGGGAAGATTTTACCCAATACTACACGGCGCGCTACGGGAATGCCATTTTCGGGAAAGAGTTGCGGGCAAACATCCATTTTATGCCCCACAATCTGACTGCCGATGGCGTTTTTAATGAGTTCCAACTGATTATTTGCCGGAACGTATTTATCTACTTTTCGCGTCCGTTGCAGGAGCAGGTCTTGCAGCTTTTTGCCGACAGCCTTAGCCCGATGGGCTATCTGGCGCTGGGCATGAAAGAAGCCATTCTTTCGGAGCAAACCTTCTCCCGTTTTGAGGCCGTCTCCTCATCGTTCAAGATTTTTCGCAGAAAAGGTGATTGATGGAAAGGGACTCTTTCTTCCAAAAGCTTTTAATTATTGGCGGCTCGGCGGGCGCGCTGGAACCGCTTCAAACGCTGCTCGCAGCCTTGCCCCAAAATTGCCCCGTGCCGGTGATTGTGGTGCTTCACCGGCAGCGCAATGTGGAGAGCAATCTGCGACACCTTCTGGCGCGTTGCACGCCCTTGCCCGTTGTGGAGCCGGAAGACAAAGAGGCTGTCCAACCCGGCCATATTTATCTCGCGCCGCAGAACTATCACCTGCTTTTGGAAGCCGACGGCAGCTTTGCCTTAGATGCGGGAGAGCCAATCGCGTTCAGCCGCCCCAGCATTGACGTGACGCTGCAAAGCGCGGCGTTGCTGCCGGGTGTTTCTCTTCTGGCGATTCTGCTAAGCGGCGCAAACAGCGACGGCGCGGCGGGGATAAAAGAGGTTTTGGAAGCAGGCGGAACGGCGCTGGTGCAGGCACCCGAAACAGCGCTTTTTCCCCTGATGCCCGAGGCGGCGCTGGCGCAGAATGGCGCAGCGCGGGCGATGGGGGTGGGGGAGATGGGGGAGTGGGTGGGAAAAAAGACAAAATAGTGCTTCCTTTTTTCAAAGCCCACACTCTTTCCTGTCTTCGTATCCAACAACGTCCACCCGTATCGTTCCTGCGCTTTCATCTCGTGCATTTCATCAAACAAGCCCCACGACAGCGAAGCGTGGCGGTTATTCTCCATGCCGTATTTCTTGAACGGCTGCGAGGTGTAGTTGCGCGTTTTATACGGCAGCGTATCGCGCTGAAAACCGGCCATCAGAATGTTTTTCATCTCCAACGGCATCTCCCGATAGCCCAGCCGGTACAGCTTCGTATCATTCAGTGAACACATGATTTTACATTATGTCTTCTGTTTCTTAATAGAGGTATTATTTTTTATGGACTCTATAGTAAAAGAAACAAATGATATAAAGGCACTAGTTATTAAGAAGGGGAAAAAATAATAGTTGCTTCCAGCCGACTCTCCCATTGAGTATAGTAATAACGGCGAAACAAATAACACTAAACCCATTAGTGAGGCGTACTTTTGAAATGCATTTTTAGAAAAATAGAAAGCAATAAGCATTATTAATGATATAATAGCGTTTATTGCATACATTGCATTTTCGCTATTTTGGGTAATAGGGAAGAAAGTTTGAATTATGACGGAATTGGTGGAAAGAACTAGTACGTATAATACCGGTATGAAAGAACTTATAAACAATATGAGGGTTGATATCATAGATGCAATATAGTTTTTCATGCCACTTTGGGATTTTCTCACAATAAACATGAAATATTTTGTGATAAGAAAAATTATTGTTCCAAGTACAACTGTTCCCATAAGAATGATTGACCACCAATAAGGTAGAACCCAAAAAAAGTAGTAACTAAATGACTTTATAATATCTTCATGCCAAATCCCCGTCTTTATAAAAGCATCGTCGCTCCAAGCAAAGGCATAAGTTATGCCCATAAGCAGTAATAGTATGATTAGCCAACAGAATAGTAGTTTTTTCATCGCATTTTTTATAAGTAAATTTATATAACTATAATCATACTACAAATTAGTACCCAAAATTTTATTTATCCTCTTGTCAAATTTATCAGAAGGCTCTATTGTATCAAGTTGGTTAAAGCTACTAACAAAGAAGAATTGAAAGGGAGCTTTATCATCCCAATCATATTGGCCTGTAGTCCCATCACCAAATATACCGACCTTATTACTATCAGCAATTAGCCATTTAACAGTACCATCTTTATTATATGAATGAGTATAAACTGGTATTTCTTCGCGAGTACTGCCACTAAAATAATAATATTTATGATTAATGATTCCATATTCTGGTTTTATTTGTGTCAAGCATATACCATTAGCTGGAATGATGTAGAGCCGTCTACCATTCTCGTATCTTGGGGGTGTTCCGTTTCTTTGGTTGAATACTACTGTTACCCTACCTATAAATCCCTTTGGTATCAAATAGGTCTCAGGCTTGCTACAACCTAAAAAAAACAACAAAAATATTATTTTATATATTCTCATCATTTTTGTGAGCCATACACACACGTTTTATCTTCATAGCCGGTGGGTTGTGAAGTCTGTATTTGATTCCAAGCTGCTGGACTATATGTCCTTTCACCTGAGGTTACACCTAAGAATCCACCTTCATTATCAATATTGATATCAAACTTGCCAGAACCCATGGCTCTATTATTGTCGCCTTTTAGGCTAGTAAAGGGCCCGCCTTCATAAGCGCTAGTTGCAATCATAATCTGTTGCCCATTTTTGTCACCTATAAACATTTCCGCTGAGGGAAATTTGTCTCCACTCATTCTGCCTTCTACAGACAAAATACCTGTCTTTAAATTTTCAGTTAACTTGATGCCAGAGTTAACATCAATATCAGGCGTTGAAATACCCAGCCTCGCAGTGAGTGGATTTGCTGCTGCCATTGCGGCTCCAATATAAGCCGCATTCGCTTTAAATAAAGCTGTAGCACCCCCTTTGTCACTTGCTGTAGTACTACCCAAAAGAGGATGGTGAGATACATCACTCCAAGGTTTACCACCTGAAAAAGTGTGAGCCGTGGGGTCAACAGTAAAAGCTTGTTGAACTCGTGAAGTAACGCCTCCCTTGTTATTTAATTCTGTACCACTCAAAGTTGTAGAGTATCCTCTATTGTCTCCACTGAACCCAAATCCAAACGTCTGGAATGGCGCAAATGACCTTACATGCACACTATAAGGAAAAGCCCCATCGGGGTCAAAATTTAAAATAGGATTGTCTTTACAAAATACATATGGAGACCAGCTTGGCAGTTTACTTGCCAGCGGATCTACATTCCAAGCAAAAGCCACCGGGTCAAAGTCATAGTCGTTATACAACGTTTCTTTTTTCGCAAAGCCGGTTATTTTTCTGCTTTTTGTGTCAAACAAAGTATTTCCAAATCTCTCTGTTGCTTTCGTCTCGTGCATTTCATCAAACAAGCCCCACGACAGCGAAGCGTGGCGGTTATTCTCCATGCCGTATTTCTTGAACGGCTGCGAAGTGTGAATGCGCGTTTTATACGGCAGCGTATCACGTTGGAATCCGGCCATCAGAATGTTTTTCATCTCCAATGGCATTTCCCGATAGCCCAGCCGGTACAACTTCGCCAAAAGCGAATTATAGTCCTGAAAGTCGCTTTCTCCTTGCAGTTGTGCAACCGAACTGCCTTGCGTCAAAAGCCGGTTTTCCAATACTTCTGCTTTCAACAGCAGGGCATTCAAATTCAGCGAATCAGCCCGCAATGCGCTTTCAGCACAGGAAAGCACAAATGCATCGCTTGTTGTGCCAAACTTGTGTGCGTAGCCTTTCGCCAGATAGACCAGTGTGAGCGCCACTGCTTGTTTGCGGCTTAATTCCCGCAAAGCAATCCCGCTCTTCACCGCTTCCATCGTGGCGTAACTCTGCGTCATAATCGTCCCGTTGCCCGGGAAAGTGCCACTGGAAAGCTCTACGTTGAAGCGGGTTCCTTTGTCGTCAGGATGATTGATGTAGAGGTGTCCCGGTGCGGTACACAGCCTTGCATCTGCGTTCAGCCGCTCCGAAAAAATATAGTAGAGCGAAGCCAGCGCAAAGCAGTTGCCGTGTCCGTTTTGAAGCAGGTTCGTTACCTGTGTATTCGGCCATGCAATACTACCCATTGGGTCTTTGTGGGTATAGCGCAGTGGCAGGTGGTAGCGCATCTTACCGTCCTTTTCCACAAAGAAAGTCGTATCGGTCAGGTAGGTGAAAATGGCAAAATTGGTCATTGCCTTCTCGTACTTCGCCCGCCTGTCTGCTTCTGTTTCCATCCAGCCCAGCGTTCCCATGTATCCTTTTGGATTCCGGTTCGCTTGAAGTACACTGCGGATGCGCGCTATTTGCCCGTCCAGTGTTTCCGAGAAATCAGCGGCGTTCAGTGTGCCTTCCCAATACGCGTTTTCCAGTAGGTAAATCGCCCGCTCATAGCTCAGCGCCTGCCTGCCTGCAAGCATCCCCTCAAGCTCTCCTTTGGCAGTAGCAAAATGTTTTTTGGCCGCCGCCAATGAATCCGGTTTTATCTCCCCTGCGGCATATACAGATTGCACAGCAAAGCCCAGCACAAATACCGTAAGAAGCGTAGAAAGGAGCGTTTTCATAGCGCGAGGGAGGTTAAACAGCGTGTAAATGGCCTACTTAATTGCGGAATTAAAAAGGCTTCGGGTCTGCTTTCCGTTCCGCCCTGCGGCGCGCTGTAAGCGGCCTTTAAACTCGTGCTGGTTCATCATGTTCTGATACATCCCCTCCGGTATAGGCTGATAGCCAAGACTCGTTAAATAGGCTTCATTGTGCTGGTAGGCATTCCATACCATCTGTGCCTGCGGGTGCTGATTTATCTGGCTTACGTCCTTGATGCCTGCGCGGTCAAGGAGCGTCATCAATTCTGCTTTGAGGGTGCTGCTATTCAGGCAAATGGACATGAAATTGTTGTTGCGCGGGAAATACGGCAGTGTAAGCCGGATGCACGCTCTTACAAAATCAATGTCGGCAATTCCCATCTGCACACCCACCCGAACAATATAGCTTTGGGCAAGGTCAAGAATGCAGTTAGCGACGATTTGCTGCCGGTTGAACGTGTCCAGAAACAAGCCGGATTTGATTGCTTTCGGCGAGATAAACGAATTGTCGGCGTACCACTGGTCGGTGATTTCCCAATTAGACGTCGGCTCGTAGTTGCGAATCGTGCCGTCCGAACACGGGTATTTTACAAACAGGTGCTGTGGGATAACTGTGAGATACGCCCGTGCGTTCAACCGTTCGGCCAGCATCAGATACACAACAGGCATACCGGCGCATTGCCCGCTGCCGGTTGCAAGGCACTTGGTAGCAAACGTGTTGCGAAAATCTTTTTCGCCGGTAAAGTCTTCATAGTCGTAGAAGTACGGCTTGTGCGTTTGTGTTTTGCCGTTAGGCGCTGTAATGGTGAGTGTCTCACTCATAAACCGCTGGATCGCCAGATTCTTTACGTCGTTGGAAAGCGTATCAAGGTGATGTTCCCGCATCCAAGCCCGAATAAAAGCGGCAGACTGGTCTAAGATGTTGTCAAGCTGTGCTTGCGTAAGATAAGGCTCTCCGTAGGCGCTTTCTGTGATAAAATAGGCGTTGGCAACAGAGAGCGGGCATTTGCCGGAAAGCATTTCTTTCAGGCTGCGCAGGGCTTCGGTGTAGGCCGCATTACGCGCTGCATAAAGCTTCTGAAATCGGGAGTCTTTACGGGTAATTGCAGAAGGTGGCGCATTCTGCGGGTATCGGCGCTCCTGTTGCCGCATTTCTGCAAGTAGGGTCTGTAATTCGTTCTGTTGCGAAGACCGGACATTTCCGGGCTGTTGTTGGGTTCTTATCGTTTCAGCCGTAGCACCTAGTCTAATTGGAGATGCTGAGGAAGAGTAAGCAGGTGGGTTTGTAGCTTGCTGGTATGATGGAGGTTGCGGCAGTACAGGCGTAAAGCCGCCGGGCTGCGGCAGTTGTGGGCTGCTAACTTGTGCAGTAGCAGCAGCGCTGAACGATCCTGCAAAGACAAAAAGGAAAAGAAATTTTTTCATGCCGCTTCACGTTTAAACTTACATCCTTACTGGTTGCAAAGTAGGTGTTCTTCTTGTACTTTGAAAAAGAGTTTTAGAAAAGTCGCCTACGCCGCTATCGCTTTTACGCGCTTGGCAATGTCGCATACCTATACTTCCGTAAAGCAAAACCAAAGCCTCCTCTTCCATCCGCAGACTTTGCGCAAAGGAAATCAAAGTCTCCTCTTCCTTCCGCAGAGTTCTAACTTCCTTCCGCAAACCTTCTGGAAGGAGAATAGAAGTCTCAACTTCCTTCCAGAAAGTTCTAACTCCCTTCCAGAGACTTTGCGGAAGGAGAATGAAAGTTTGCGGAAGCAGACGGAGACACTCTTTTTACTTTGCAAGAGCTTTGTTAAATATTATAAGGGAAGGAGGAAGAATAAAAACGTTTCCTCTTCGGCTGCTACATTTGACCTTTCCTTCTTCCAAAATTCCTGACCCATGAAAGGCATTTTCCCCGCTCCAGAAGACCTGTTTTTTAACTATACCAGAGGTGCCGTGGCGCTCCTCGTCCTCGCCGCCAACGCGACGCGCCTCGGCATCAGCGCCGCCAAGATTGCAGCCATCAACGCTGCGGCAAATGCCTATTGGACGGCTTACGCCAAGGCCAACGCCAGCATGAAAGCTACGCGCACGCCCAACGATGTTAAAGACCGCGTCAGCACCCGCGCCACCCTCACCGGCGTGCTGCGCGATGTGTACCGCGACCTGCCGGAGTCGCTGCTCACCACCGCCGACCGCAGCATCCTGAACCTGCAGGAGCGCCGCCCCTCCACGCCCGCGCCCATCCCAACCACGCGGCCCGTATTAACAATAGATGCCTCCAACCGCTTCCAACACCTGCTCTTCTTCCGCGACGAAGCCACGCCGGGAACCACTACCAAACCCCTTGGCGTGCTGGGTGCCGAGATTTATTTCTTCATCGGCGCTGCTGCCCCTGCCGACCCAAAGCAATACCAGCTTCTGGCTTTTGATACCAACGCCCCTTACCTGGCCACTTTTGACGGCGTCAACGCGGGCAAGCCCGTGTGGTATATCGCGCGCTGGCGCAATACCCGCGACCAGGTAGGCCCGTGGAGCGCTACCGTGATGGCTACTATTTTAGGATAGAAAAGATTTCTTTGCATCAAAAACACCTGACAGGTTCTTTAAAACCTGTCAGGTGTTTTGCTTTCGGCCCCTTTTCTTTTTTGTCATTCCCGACAGGGAATCTGTAGGAAATGCCTTGCAAAATGTACAGGTTCCCTGTCGGGAATGACGAAAGATTATCTGATACAACACCAAAAAGCCCGACGCTATTCGCATCGGGCTTTTGAAAAAGATTTTTCGGGAAGAAGGAACCGCCTAAGCCGCCAGCGCTTTCACGCGCTTGGCAATGCCGCTTTTCAGGTTTCCGGCTTTGTTCTTGTGAATCACGTTGCGCTTCGCCAGCTTGTCAATCATAGACACCACCGCCGGAAATTCGGCTTCGGCCTCGGCTTTGGTGGTCAGGGCAAGCAGCTTGCGGATGGCGTTACGGGTGGTTTTACCGTAGTAGCGGTTGCGTTCGCGGCGCTTGATGGACTGACGAACGTCTTTTTTGGTTGCTTTATGATTAGCCATGAAAAATGGGGGAACGCTTCTTAGAAAATAGAATTGGGCTGCGAAAGTAAGACATCAAAAGTTTTCCGGCAAAAATTTCTCGGAAATTCTCTTTACTGAATCACATTTTGCGCAAAAATCTGACGGGAAGTTTTGGTGAGGACTTCTTTCTTCATAATGAAATCATCCAACTTGTCCTTGGGAATGCGCAGGCTGTAATAAGCTTCGGGATAGGTATTGTAGAGGAACAAATCATAATCCATATTCCAATCTTCCAGCAGGCTGCGCTCAATGCCCAGTTCCTGCCCCATATACTCCAGGCTAAGTGGCTCCGTGATGCGGACAATCGCCATGCGTTCCAGCTCTTCGCAAGTGAATTGTGGTTTGGGCGGCGCAGCGGCGATACCCGTTTTCGCACCCGGCTCGGCAGGATTAAAGGTAAAGTCAGAAGGGAAACTGCCACCGATCGCGTGGTTCAGTTTCTCAAAAATAGAAGCCGTTGCCACGAAAGCCAGTACATGGCCTTGCGTTTCGCGGGGGAGGTATTTACGGATATTCCAGAAAGAACGGCTGCCGGTCTTGGCAATCGCAGCTTCAATAGGAACATGGCCGCTGTTGTAAGCCGCTACCACCAGCAACCAATCGTGGAAACGTGCATAAAGCTGATTCAGATATTTGGCGGCGGCCTGCGTAGAGCGCGTCCAGTCGGTGCGGTCATCGCGGGTTTCGTTCACCGTCAGGCCCATATCGCGGGCCGTTGCATCCATAAACTGCCACGGGCCTACCGCACCCACCGGGCTAATCGCATTGTTGTTGAGCGCCGATTCAATAACGGAAAGATACTTGAGCTCCTTGGGAATAGAAGCACTTTGCAGTGCCTTTTCAATGGCTTTAAAATGCTTTACCGAGCGCCCCTTCACCACCGAAAGCGATTTGGAATGCGCGTTGAAATACGTTTTGGCAAACGTGTTCACATACTCGTTCATGTTGCCAAAATACGTCTTGTTTCCAGCCAGCGGAACAAACATGCGGCCCGAAGCAGCGGAATCTTTCTTGGCTGCGGCTACGGCATTTGCCTTTTTAAGGGCTTTGGGAAGCGCAATGGTATCTGCTTTGCGCACGAGCGTCTCGGCAAGCTTTCCGGTGGAAGCAGGACGAGATTGCGCGCCTGCCCACAGGGGAAAAGAGGCTGCAAGGGCAAGACAAAAAGATTTTATATTCATGCAGGGAAAAGTCTTGTTTGGGAGATAACCGGCACCGACCTTCTTCGCACGCGGCTTTGCTGCGCGCTCCTCACTTACGCTTCAAAAATCTCTTCTCAAAAAGAAAAAACGCCGTTGGTAGGGCGGGCGAAGAACGCTAAACGCTCTTCTGGGCAGCTGCGGTATTGTCCGCCACGGGGGCCATCGGCTCCTGCTTTTTCATGCCCGATTCAATCTCGGTCTTCACGCCTTCCTTCGCGTCGTTAAACTCCCGGATGCCTTTACCGATGCCGCGCGCGAGCTCCGGAATTTTCTTGCCCCCGAAAAGCACGATGATTGCGATAAGAATAATAAACCATTCGCCGCCGGAGGGCATGGAAAGGAAAGGAAGGACGTTTACACTTGCAAGGGTCATGGGTAAAAAGGGGTGTTTGGCCAGAAGCCGGTTACAAAAATACGCTTTAAGCCCTAAAAAAGTTGCGCCCCCGGCGAAAAACTTTGGCGGATTAACAGTTAGGGGGAAACAGGATATTTGGACTTCTTCCGCAAATTTCCCGCAGAAGCGCGAAGAAGTTGTGGAGTCAATGAAACTGGTTTACAGGCGTCACCCCTCTCCGAAGGAGAGGGGCCGGGGGTGAGGCAGAAGGCCTCAACCTCCCTGTCCATCCAGCCCCTTCCGCAACTGCGCCGTCATTCCGCTTGTGTACGTCTCCCAGCGTTCAATCACCTGCGTCATGTCATCGGGCAGCGGCGCTTCAAAAAACATTTCCTCGCCCGTCGCCGGGTGTTTAAAGCCCAGCTCCCGCGCGTGAAGTGCCTGCCGCTGCAACAGCGAAAAACAGTTCTCCACAAACTGCTTGTACTTCGTAAACACCGTTCCCTTCACAATCCGGTCGCCGCCATAAGTCGCGTCGCCGAAAAGCGGATGGCCAATGGATTTCATGTGAACGCGTATCTGATGGGTGCGGCCCGTCTCCAGGCGCATTTCCGCCAGCGTTACGTAGTGGAAGCGCCGCAAAACGTTGTAGTGCGTAATAGCTTCTTTGCTGCCATTGTCGCCGTCGGGAAACACGTTCATGATTTTGCGAAAACGCAGGTCGCGGCCCACCGGCACATTAATCGTTCCGCTGTCTTCCGCAAGGTCGCCCCACACCAGCGCCACATAACGGCGGTGAACGGTGTGCGCCTTGAACTGCGCCGCCAGTTTCGCCATTGCGTCGGGCGTTTTGGCAATCAAAAGCAGGCCGCTTGTATCCTTGTCAATGCGGTGCACCAGTCCCACGCGCGGTAAATCTTCCACGTCCAAAGCCTCCGCACCGAGGTAAAAAGCCAGTCCGTTAATCAGCGTGCCTTCGTAGTTGCCGCAGCCCGGATGCACCACCATTCCGGCGGGCTTGTTCACCACCAGCAGGTGCGGGTCTTCATACACAATGTCCAAGGGCATTTCCTGCGCAATCACCTCCGCGCTTTCCGGCTTGCGCGTGTCATAGACCAGCAAATCATCGCCCGGACGCACCTTGTAATTGGGCTTCACCGACAGTCCGTTCACCAGCACCATACCGTCTTCCAGCGCCTGCTGAATCTTGTTGCGCGTCGCGCCTTCAATCCGGTTGTGCAGGAATTTATCGATGCGCAGCAGCTCTTGGCCTTTGTCCACTTTCAGGCGCAGGCGCTCGCGCAGTTCCGGCGCTTCTTCCAGCGTGGTCTCTTCCGGGTCCTCAAAATCTTCGGTATCTGCTGCGTAGCGCGCCATGGTCTTTTCTTTTTTAGGAGTGTGAAATTAGACCATTCCGAATCGGGGGACTTCTTGGAGGGAATTTATGGGGCGCATCCCTTCGGCCTGGGCTATCCGCTGCTATCTTTTTGCGCGCCCGCACAGAAAAAAGGCCAACGCCGCAAAAAGGATATTCGCTGCTATCCCTTGCGCGATGGTTGTCCGCTCTTGATTTAGAAAATGGAGTAAAGGTTGATTGACGCACGCCCGGCGCTACCGCACCGGGTACTGAACTCCACAAACGAAGCCGCTAAAATGCGAGTCATTGCGAGCGCAGCGAAGCAGCCTGCACAACTTGTTGGGCATCGCCATTAGCAAGTACGAACCGAACAGCAGACTTAAACTAATCAAAACGGGTTAAACCCCCTCTCCTTCGGAGAGAGCCTGTCCCGACTTTATCGGGAGGCCACTACTTCCCTGCCCACCTGCGAATTGCCTGCGGCGTAAGCGTGTTGTAGCTCACCCGCCGCTCAATCACGCCGTTCTGGAGATAATATACCGAAGGCACGTAGCGCCCCGCCAGCCGCCCGAAAAGCTCCCTATCCGGTTCGTAAAGTGTAGGCACATTCTGCGCGCCCGTTTCCTTAAAAAAGTCCGCCGATTCTTCGCGTGTGCCGTTCAGAATAATCGTGAGCGGCAGCGTTTTATCTTCCTTAAAAAACCGGCTGAAATCACGCGCCGCATGGCGGCAATGCGGACAACCGAGACTGAGGAAAGCGGCTACCTGCTTGCCTTGACTCAAATCAAAGCGTTTGTCGTGGAGCGCCACAACGGCCAGCGTTTCTTTCTTGTTGGAAACGGGTAAGAGGAAGAGTGGAATAGCGGTGAGCGCGAGTAGCAATCCTAATCCCACAACACCGTTTCGCACCCATTCCCGCCAATCCTGCATCCGGTACAGAACAACGATGCCGAGCAGCATAAAACCGTTTTTCAGCAACGCGGGCAATGGCTTCATGGGCAGCAAAGAGCCAAAGCAACCGCAGTCACCGGTGTTTCCCTGTTGCGCCAACAGATACAGCAAATAGCCGGAAAAAGCCAGCAACAGAAACGTCGCAAGCGGCAGGGCAATCTTCCGTACCGAAATGCGCAGCAGAAATAAAATCCCCACCGCCGCTTCCAACCCTACGAGTAACCGGGCAGCAATCGCAGCCGTTTTATCGTTGGAGATGCCCGCGTCTAATAACGTCCACGAAAACGGGTCTATATCCGCCGCCTTGCTCCACGCCGAAAACAAAAAAGCGCCACCCAGTACCAACAAAAGCAAGGCAGCGGCAACAGAAGCGACAGATATTTTGGGGAAAGCGCGGGCCATGAAAGGCTTTATGCAATCGGCTTAAAGTATTACAGCCTAATACAAATCACAGGTCTCTGTCGTGGTAATTCCGTTCTTCACCTTGGCTTCTTGCGAATTGCCCTTGCAGATATCGCGGGCCTTGCCTTTAGTATCGCGGAGCGGGTAGTTGCGCTGCACCGTATCCGGCAGGCCGGGCTGACCGGTGTAAGTAATGACGCACTGGCAGGTGTATTCCCGGACACAGGAAGAAGCAGTCATCAGAAACAAAAGCGCCGGAAGCGTGCGGGTGAAAATGCGTTTCATACGGGAAAGAAAAAGTGCGGAGAGTGCGCCAAATTACGACGCGGAAGTCAGAAGCCATGAGTCATGGGCCACAAGTTGCGGCTTTGAGCACGGTTCTTATTCTCTTTCGTCTTTAGACTTTTGTCTGCCGGAGCTTTATACTTTCTACTAACCGCTTTCTACTTTCTTTGCATTATGGCACAGGCGACGTTCCTACACCCCGGCGCGCTCCAGAATCTGGAGTTGCTGGCGCGGCAGGTGGTGGAAGGGTTTATCATCGGGCTGCACCGCAGTCCGTTTCATGGGTTTTCGGCGGAGTTTGCCGAGCACAAGCTCTACAACGTAGGCGAGCCGTTGCGCCATGTGGACTGGAAAGTGTATGGCCGCACCGACAAGCTGTTTTCCAAACGCTTTGAGGAAGAAACCAACCTGCGCTGCTGTATCGCGATTGACGAGTCGGCTTCCATGAATTTTCCGCAGTCGGAAACGCAGCTTTCCAAGTATCAGTTTTCGCTTGTGGCGGCGGCGGCGCTGTTGCAATTGTTGCGTCGGCAGTTAGACGCGGCTTCGCTTGGTTTTTTCGCCGACGGCCTGCACGATATCACCGATGCGCGCTCGGCTCTGCGCCACTACCGGCAACTCACAACGATGTTGGAAGCGCGGATTCAACAACCACCCACCGCGCGCGGAACGTCCATCGCTTCCGTGCTTCACGAGCTTGCTGACCGCTTGCCGCGTCGCTCGCTGGTAGTGGTTTTTACGGATACACTGGAAAATGATGGCAATCTGGGCGGCGTGCGCGACGCTTTGCAACACCTGCGTTTCAACAAACACGAGGTGTTGCTTTTTCAGGTTCTGGACCGCAAGCAGGAACGGGAGTTTCTGTTTGAAAACCGCCCCTATGAATTTGAAGACCCGGAAACCGGCGAGCGCATCCGGGTGCAGGCATCGCAGGCGCGCGAGGTGTATCTGCAAGCGATGAACGAGCATCTGACACAACTCCGCAGCTATGCGCTTCAAAACCGCATTGACCTTGCGGAGGTAGATGTGGCCGAGCCGGTGGAAGACGTGTTGCGGCGCTTTCTGGCGCGGCGGCAGGTGCTGATGTAAGAAAGCCCCTATTTTATACTCGTTTTTCTTACCTTCGCGCTCCCTTGAAAATGTAGGGGAAGGATTTTTCTGCGGAAAGTCCTTTTCCCGGACGCGCCCAACCGGCGTTCTCGCTGCCTGAAGAAATGAAACACCCCCGCGAATTTGAGATAGCCTGGATGGGATTAAAGCCCGGTGTTCACGAGTATCAATACGAACTCGGTGACCGCTTTTTCGGGGAACTGGACGCCCCGGCGGAGTACTCCAACTGGAACGTGGTGGTGAAACTGCGCTTTGACCGGCAGGCCACTTTCTTCCAGCTTCACTTTGACGTGGGCGGAAAAGTAACCGTTGCCTGTGACCGCTGCGGCGACCTTTTTCCGTTACAGCTTTGGGACGAGTTCAACCTGCTTATTAAGCTCAGTGGCGATGAAGAAGCCGTTACGGCAGAGGAAGATGCCGACATGGTATTTATTCCCCGCTCCGAAACAGTGATTAATATCTCGGAGTGGCTCTACGAGTTCTCTTTATTGAGCGTTCCTTTGCAGCGCCTTCACCCCGACAGCCCCGACGGACAGCCCGGCTGTAACCCACAGGCGTTGCAGCTTTTGGGCAAACTGGCCGAGCCTCACCCGGAAGAGAATCCCGAACAACCACCTACCGGCGAAGACAGCCGCTGGGAAGGCCTGAAAGTTTTTAAGGACAAAGACTTCGGCCCCGAAAACTAACATTCTTTTTCAACCCAATCTCTGATTTTTTCAATTTCCTGAACCATGCCAAATCCAAAGCGCCGCCACTCCCAGCAACGCAGTGCCAAACGCCGCACCCACTATAAAGCAGTCGTTCCGACGTGGAGCATTGACCCGGTAACCGGCGAAAGCCATAGCCGCCACCGCGCTCACTGGAGTGAAGACAAGCTGTATTATCGCGGTCGCGTAATTGTGGACAAAACGCCCGCCACACCTGCCGCGCCGACGGAGACCGACACGCCGTCGGCACAGTAAGAACACCGCTTTTCTTTCCCCATTTTTCCGCACTTGCACATGACTATCGCGCTGGATGTGATGGGCGGCGACTACGCGCCCAAAGAGGCCCTTGAAGGCGTTCGCCTTTTTCTCGACGAGAATGCTTACCCCGATACCCGGCTATTGCTGGTGGGGCTTCCGGCGGAGATAAATCCCTTGCTGCCGCAGCTTGCGGGCATGGAAGGGCGCTACAAATGCGTGGAAGCGCCGGAAGTGATTGGAATGCACGAGCATCCGACCAAAGCACTGAAGGAAAAGCCGCTTTCGTCTATCGGCGTGGGCTTCGGGCTGTTGCAGGCCGGGAAAGCCGATGCTTTCATTGGAGCCGGAAACACGGGCGCGATGATGGTGGGCGCGATGTACACGGTGAAAACAGTGGACGGCGTGCTGCGCCCTACAATTGCCTCGCCCGTGCCGCGCGAAGACGGTGGCTTCAATCTCTTGCTGGACGTGGGCACCAATGCCGACTGCAAGCCGGAGCACTTGGTGCAGTTTGCCGAACTGGGTTCGCTCTATGCCAAATTGGTGTGGAACGAAGCTTCGCCACGCGTGGGCCTGCTCAATATCGGTGAAGAAGAAGGCAAAGGAAACATTCTGGCGCAGGCCACTTTTCCGCTTTTGAAAGAAAACGAAAACATCCACTTTGCCGGAAATATTGAAGGCCGCGACCTGTTTTCAGACAAGTGCGAGGTGATTGTCTGCGAAGGCTTTGTGGGGAATGTGGTCTTAAAAATGGCCGAAGCGTTTTACACCACCTTCAAGGACAGCCGGAAGGTGGAAGACGATTTCCTCAACCACTTCAACTACGAATTGTACGGAGGCACGCCCATTCTCGGCATCAACGCGCCGGTGATTATCGGACACGGTATTTCTACAGCGCTGGCGTTTAAAAACATGATTAAGCAGGCCTGCCGCTTGGTGGAAAGTGGTTTTATCCCGGCGGTGAAGGGCGCGTTTACCAAAGAAGAGAAAGCACCGGAAAGCAGTAGCGAAGGCGGGTTTTTGAGCGTGTAGGTAAAGGTTTTTAGAGAGAAGCGCCCCGAATGGTTTTCGGGGCGCTTTTTGGTTTTTGGGGGAAGGGGGGTGCCGGGGCGGAGGCTTGGTGAAAGCAGGCTCTTTTGCCGGGCCTCCGGTTCTTCCCCTTATTTTTACCGCAACCCTTCTTCTGCTATGTCCACCCCCGCTTTCTCTGCTGCCTTTGCCGCCGTTGGCGCGCTCGTAAAAAAGTTTGACGCGGGCCGCGCCCACTACATGAGCGCCGCCTACCAGGAAGCCCAGGCCCGGCAAGAGTTTATAGACAAGTTCTGGACGGCGCTGGGCTGGGACGTTACCCACGAACATCAGCACAATCCCTACCAGCAGGAAGTCTTTTTTGTGAAAGACAGGAAAGGTCTGGTTACGTTTGCGCTTCAAAATCCTTTTTGAAAGAAAGCTGAATAGCAACGGATAGCTTTGCCCAAAATCATGAACAAGACGATAAGCAGAAACAAAGTGCTTCCTACTTTTTTTGGCGAAACGCAACCTAAAGGCGTGAAGGTGGAACGAACAGAAGAGAATGGCGAACCGGGGCTGTTCTACGAGCATCCAAACGGAAGCCTGTGGCAGGGCGACAGCGTGAAATGGTTGAAAACCCTCGCCTCGGAAAGCATTGACCTCGTTTTTGCCGACCCGCCCTACAATATCAAAAAGGCAGACTGGGACACCTTTGAAAGTCAGGAAGCTTACATCCGGTTTTCTATGGACTGGATAGAAGAAGCGGCGCGCGTTCTGAAGCCTACCGGCTCGCTGTTTATCTGCGGCTTCTCCGAAATTCTGGCCGACCTTAAGCACCCTGCAACCAAGCTGTTCAAGTCTTGCCGCTGGATTATCTGGAACTACAAAAACAAGGCGAATTTGGGCAGCGATTGGGGCCGGAGCCATGAAAGCATCCTGCACTTTCGCAAGTCGCGGAACTTCACGTTCAACATTGACGACGTGCGCATTCCTTACGGCGCGCATACCCTCAAATATCCTTCCCATCCGCAAGCAGCAACGAGCCAATACGGCGGCGGCAAAGAGACTTCTCCGGTGTGGGAACCCAACCCGCTGGGCGCAAAGCCAAAGGACGTCTTAGAGATTCCGCAGGACATTATTGAAGTGCCGACCACCTGCAACGGGATGCACGAAAAAACGCCCCACCCGACGCAGAAGCCCGAAGAACTGCTGCGCAAAATCATCCTTGCTTCTTCCAACGTGGGCGATACGGTTCTGGACCCCTTCTGCGGCTCCGGCACAACCGCCGTTTGCGCCGAACAACTCCGCCGGAAATGGCGTTCCTGCGACCTCTCTGCCGAGTACCTCGACTGGGCTGCAAACCGGATAGAACTGGTGGAAGACTGGTCTGTGGAACACTGGAAACAGTATGATTTTGACAACCAAAAACGCAGGGCTTCTATCCGATGATTCAAAAGCTTCTTAACATCGTAACGGTCAAAGAAAACTTTGGAACGCTGGAAAGCTATTTTGACTTCTGCGAGCAATACCTGAGCCTTATTGCGGGGGATACGCTTCAGGCCGTGATTGTGTCTCAAAACGAAAACCACTACCGGTTTTATCAGTACGGAAAAGAAGGCGGTTATCAGGTCACAAGGCCGATAAACGCCAACCTAATGTACGATACGGAAGCATTCGGCGCAGCCCGGAAAATCTTCTTCCAAACCCTTCCGGCGCTTGGCGCTGGTGTGGATATGGACCCTGCCCAAAGGGCCGTCCTGAACAACGCTGTTTATACGGTGCAACAATCCGTGGGTGCTGCCCTTGATGCGCTGCCCGCTGGGGAAAGCAACAAGGCCCGAAAGCTAAATGGAACCTTATTTGAAAACCTGATTCGCTTTCTGTTGCAGAGCATGGGTGTGGAAGCGCAATCGGGAACGGTGCGTGTGCCGGTGAATGTGCCGGGCGAAGAAGCTTTTAAGATGAATTATCAGCACGACCTCATCGTAAGCGTAGAAGGCGAAGTGAAGGCGATTGGCTCCATAAAAACCTCCAGCAAAGACCGGATCGGTAAAATATTTGTGGATAAATTCCTCTACTCCCGGCTCCCGGAAAGCAGCCTGCCCCACATTGCTATCTTCCTCAACGACGTTCAGCGAAAAGGTACGCTACCCCGATTCGGCGTTAGCTCCACTTTCCTGCCCGGCCACTTCAAGGGCTATACGCTTAAACTAAATCCGCTGGATGGCGTGTATTACTGCGACATCCGCCCCGCGATGCGCACCGAACCTATCCTGCGCGACCACATCAAAACGCTTGACCACTTGCTGTGCGACGACATCTGGAAGTTTGTAGCGCGGAAGGAAAGTACGCCCATTGAAGTCCGGGAAGAAGAAGTGCCTTACAATTAAGGATGAAGCACGGGAGAAGGATTTTGCCGCAGGCCGCGCCGCGTCTCTTGACCGCGAGATAGACAAGGCCGTGTATGCGCTGTATGGATTAACGGAGGAGGAAATAGCCCTGGTGGAAGGGGCGTAGGGGCGCAAAAAAGGCCCCAACCACGCCGCCGTCGGGTCCGACCACGCCGCCGTTGGGCCCAACCATCCCGCCGTTGGACCCAACCATCCCGCCGTTGGACCCGACCACGCCGCCGTTGGGTCCAACGGTTCAATGGTTGGATCCGACCACGCCGCCGTTGGGCCCAACCACGCCGCCGTCGGACCCAACCACCGCGCCGTTGGGCCCAACCACGCGGCGGTTGGCAGGCAGGGAAGAAAAAAAATTCTCTTCCCCTTTGTCAAAACCCGAAAAATCCCTACATTGCACGCAATTCTTTTATTCACTCATAATCTTTCCCCTCTTCCACCGTCATGTATAATTACTATCTGCCCCGCGCCGATGCCGACCGCGTTATCTGGCTCAACAATTTTTCCTCCAAAATCGGCAACTACCTCACCAAGTACGGCATCACGGCTGCCGAGAAAACCGACATCGTGAACTTCGCCCTCGACTTTGCCTTTCGCGTATCGCTGACGGCACAAATGAAGAAGGCGCTGGGCGGGGTGGTAGAATGGAAAAATGCCCTGCGCGATGGCATCCCGGCGGGTGGCGTGATTACCGTTCCCGTAATGCCCTCCCTGACGGGCGCGCCCACGGCGGTGGCCCCCGGCGGCTTTGACCGGGTGGCCGATGTGGTGAAGAAAATAAAAGACAACAATGTTTATGTAGCAGCCGACGGACGGGATTTGGGCATAGAAGGCACCACGGCCCAGCGGCCCGACCTGAACAGCCTGAAGCCGGACATTGTGCTAAAAACCGGCACCGCAGGCCGCCCCGCCTTTGGCTGGAAACTGAATGATATGGACGGGGTGAACGTGTATAAAGATGACGGCACGGGCTACCGCTTTTATGCCCACGATAAACACCCTGATTATGAAGACAAGGCCCCGCTGCCTGCCAACCCTACCCGCATTAAATACAAGTTTATCTACACGCTGGGCGACGAGGAAGTAGGCCAGTTCTCCGACCCCATAACGGTGACCGTAGGGCAGTAGCGTAATGATTAGTGATTAATGATTAGGGAGGATTTAAAAATCCGTCTTGGCTGGGCCAAGGCGGATTTTTCGCATAGGCCCCCTACCTTCGCCCGCTTCCACCACAGGCCGGGGTATCGCGGGCGTTTCATAAGAATGCACGAGGAAAGTCCGGACAGCGCAGGGCAGCACACCACCTAACGGGTGGGATTCTTTTCTTCGCGGGAAAGAAGCCAGACAGTGCCACAGAAAATGACCGCCCTGAAAAGGGTAAGGGTGAAAACGTAGGGTAAGGGCCTACGGCAGCGTTTGGTAACAGGCGTTTGCGGGTAAACCTTGTGTGCTGAAATGCCAAATAGGCGCGCGATTGAGGGCGGCCCGTCCGATGCGCGCGGGTTGGCAGCTACAGGCGGCGCGCGAGTGCCGTCGCAGATAAATGATATCCATCCCGACTTGTCGGGAAACAGAATCCGGCTTACAGGCCTGTGGTGGGCTTTTTTAGGGAATAGGGATGAACACCCATTACAAAACATGGGTCATTCCGACGAAGGAGGAATCTCACAGCAGTTGGGAACAGCAAATCTGAGATTCCTCCTTCGTCGGAATGACCCGCTTCTTACACATAACTCCTCACCCCTATTCCCTATTCCCTATTCCCTGCTTTTAATGCCTCCCGGGGTCAGCTCAATTTTCCGGGCTTTGTAGAGCGCGCCGACGGCCATTTTAAACACCTTCTTGCTCATGCCAAAGGTTTTGGCAATCATCTCCGGGTCGCTCTTGTCGTTATAAGGGAGATAGCCGTCTGCTTCGCGCAGCTTTTCCAAAATCACGTCGGTGCTGTCCGTCACGCGCCCGTGGCCGCGAATGCCGGGTTTGAGGTCGAGCTTGCCGTCGGGGCGGATGGCGTGGACGTAGCCTTTCAATTCCTGACCTACTTCTAAGGGTTTCACGACGTCGCTGTGGTAGAGCACGCCGGTAAAAAGCCGGTTCACAATCGTTCGGTAGCCCAGGTCGGTAGCGTCCCAGACAAGAATGTCCACCGGCTCGCCCACTTGTAGTTCATTCGTGTGTTCGCGGAGCAGCTTCCCGAATTTTTCGGTAGCCGCCACGCGGCCCGTCATCTCGTCGATGTAAAGAGAGACCAGGTATTTCTCGCCTTCGTAAAGGCGGCTTTTTTGTTGGGAAAGGGGCAGGAAAACGTCCTTCATAATGCCCCATTCGAGGAAAGCGCCTTGAGCGTTTTTGCTCACCAGCTTCAGGGCGGCGATATCGCCCACAACCGCCAATGGCGTTTGCGTGGTGGCAATGAGGCGGCCTTCATTGTCGTGATAAATGAATACGCGCAACTGGTCTCCCAAGGCCAGATTTTCGGGCACGAAGCGCGTGGGAAGGAGGATTTCCAGCCCGTCGCCACCGTCGAGGTACCAGCCGAAGTCCACTTTTTTCACCACTTCCAATGTGTGGTAGATGCCTGCCTGAATCATGGGGCGAAGATAAAGCGCCTAATGCCCCAGATACGTCCGCAGCACATTGCACTGTCCGTCGTCGCGGAGGCGGGAGATGGCTTTGTCTTTGATTTGGCGGACGCGCTCGCGCGTCAGGTCAAAACGCTCGCCGATGTCCTCCAGGCTCAGCGGGTTTTCTACGCCGATGCCGAAAAAAAGTTTCACTACATCCTGCTGCCGGGCAGAGAGCAGGCGCATAGCCCAGGAAATCTCGTTGCGCAGGGAGTCGTCGTGGGCCATGGCCTCGTCGGTAGCTTCGGCGTTGGGGTTCACCATGGTGTCCAGCAGGCTGCCATCTTCGCCTTCGGCAAAGGGTGCGTCCATGCTCACGTGGCGCGAAGCGCCGCTTAGGGTGTTTTCTACTTCCTCCTGCCCCATTTGCAGCAATTCTGCAAGTTCTTCCACGCTCGGCTCGCGCTCATATTCCTGCTCCAATTGCGAGTAGGCGCGGCTGATGCGGTTGGAAAGACCTACTTTGTTTAAAGGCAGGCGCACGATGCGGCTCTGCTCTGCAAGGGCTTGCAGGATGCTTTGGCGAATCCACCAGACGGCGTAGGAAATGAACTTGAAGCCGCGCGTTTCATCAAAGCGTTGCGCTGCTTTTATCAGGCCGAGGTTGCCTTCGTTAATAAGGTCGGAAAGGGAGAGCCCTTGGTTCTGATACTGCTTTGCTACGGACACCACGAAGCGCAGGTTGGCTTTGGTGAGCTTCTCCAATGCTTTCTCGTCGCCCATGTGGATGCGCTCGGCGAGTGACACTTCTTCCTCTGCTGTTATCAGATCCACCTTCCCGATTTCCTGGAGGTATTTTTCCAGCGACTGACTTTCGCGGTTGGTGATGGACTTGGTAATCTTCAGTTGGCGCATAGACATAAAAAGAGCTTTTTCAAGGAAGGGGGGTGAAGAAGGAGGAACGAAGAATTAATAAGGGAGAGGATTTCGTTAAGCCCAAGCGAATTTAATAGAATAAAATCCGGTTTCCCAAAAAGAATTAAACAGCCTTTAACAGCACGGGCTTTCTTAACCGCTTTTTTGGGTTATTATTACCCCTGAAATGAGGGCCTGCTGATTTGGAAATCCCGCCGATTCTTTTATTATTGCACCCTCTTCTTTTCCCTGTTTTTCTTTTGGGAAAAACGCCTCTTAAAAACACGAAATGGCCAAACAGCGCGTGATGTATTCTCTGGAGTATCCTATCCGGTCTTCTCCTACCATTCTCTATGAATTTCTGTCCACGCCGGTGGGCCTGCAGGAGTGGTTTGCCGATAAGGTAGAGCAGCGGGAAAACAACTTCTTCTTTTACTGGAACGGCAGTGTGGATGTGGCGGAGCGAACAGAGGCTTTTGAGAACAACTACGTGCGCTACCGCTGGGAACACTATGGCCCGGACGAGTTTTTTGAGTTCCGCATTGAAATCAGTCCCGTGACCAACGAGACCATTTTGCGCATCTCCGATTTTGTGGACGACAAGTCGGAAATCAAAGACCAGGAGCGCCTTTGGAGCAGTCAGGTATCCGACCTGAAACACCGCATTGGTGCCTGATAAAAAGCGAACTTCGCGGCTTGTGCGTAGGGGCGGGAACATCTCCTGCCCCTATGTTTTTGGGGGTCCTTTTTTTGTTTGAGAAAGAAGACCCGTGCGCGTGAAAATCCCCTGAAAACCGCTGTGCTCAAAAAACTCGACCTGCTGCTGATTCGCTCCTTTGCCGGGCCGTTTTTTGCGTGGTTTTTCCTTACGCTTTTTGTGCTGGTAATGCAGTTCTTCTGGCTCTATATGGATGAGCTGATTGGTAAAGGACTGGCTATTTCCCTCATTCTGGAGCTGCTTGTTTACATGAGCACCACGCTTGTTCCGCTGGCGCTTCCGCTGGCTGTTTTGCTGGCTACGATTATGACCTTCGGCAACCTCGGCGAGAACTTTGAACTGGTGGCTCTGAAGAGTTCCGGCATCTCGCTGAACCGCTTTATGCGCCCGCTGCTGGTTACGATTGTGGCCCTCAGTTTTGGTGCGTTTCTGTTCAACAATTACGTCATTCCGGTTGCGAATCTGAAGGCGCTTTCCCTGCTTTATGACCTGCGCAATTCCAAGCCCACGCTCAACATCCGGCCCGGCCAGTTCAACAACGATATTCCCAACTTCTCCATCCGCGTTGCCTCCAAAGACAAGGACGGAAAAACCATCCGCAACATCACCATCTACGACCACCTGAATTCCTATGGAAACACCAAAGTAGTAGTGGCGGAGAAAGGGCAGATGCTTCCTTCCGGCGACGGACGGCTGCTGGTGTTCCGGTTGGAGAATGGCTGGCGCTACGAGGAAGGCATGAACGGGCAAAACCGCACGCAAACGCGGATGCACTTTAAGCAGTGGGACAAGGTATTTGACCTGTCGTCGTTCCGCATCAACAACACCGACCAAAACCTATTTACCGGCGACCAGAAAATGATGAGTCTCACGCAGCTTGGAGGGCAGATAGATACGCTGCGAAAAACGCACAAAAACGTAGTGACGAACACGCGCGGCTATTTGTCTTCGCAGTTTTATCCGCTGAGTGGAAAACCCTCAGACAGTCTTTTTCACCGCGCCTTTCCAAAGACTGCGAGGCCGCTTCTCTACAAAAAATCTTTTGCCGAGAGAATCCCGGATTCTGTACGCTCCGCCACGCTGCAAACCGTGCTGGGCAATATGCGTAACACACAGCAACTGGTGGACATCAGCGCGATTAACGAACACGCCGACCTGGACCGACTGCTGCATTTTGAGGTGGAATGGTACCGCAAATTCACGATGGCGGCGGCTTGCATTCTCTTGTTTCTGATTGGCGCGCCGATGGGCGCTATCATCCGAAAGGGCGGGCTGGGGATGCCGATGCTGGTGTCTATCGTTTTGTTTCTGGTCTGGTATATCCTGTCGTTTGTGGGCGAGAAGCTGGCTACAAGCGGCTCGCTTTCGCCGTGGGTGGGTATGTGGGGAAGCGCGATTCTGCTCCTCCCGTTGGCTTTGTTTATTATCCGCAAAGCGCGGAACGATTCACCGCTTTTCCAGAAAGAATCTTACCTCCGCTTTTGGAACAAGTTGCGTCGTCGGTTTGGGGCGCAAAAGGCTGTTCATGCCTTAAAATAAATCCTTTCCGTGCGCAATCATCATCCACCCAATGTCTCCATCAATCCGTGGTTTTTCTACCCCTTTCTGGTGTGGGTGGGTGCTGGCGGAGCGATGCTGGCCACTTTTGACCGGAAGCAACTTTTCGAGGCCGTAAATGCCCATCACACGGCAACTACAGACGGGCTAATGCATAACCTGACCAACTTTGGCGACGGCACGGCCATCACCGGAATTTTGATTTTGCTGTTGGCTGTTCCCAAGTTTCGGAACTGGTGGTATGTCATTGCTGCGGTGGTTTGCAACGCCATTCCGGCGCTGGTGATTCAGGTTTTGAAAGGCATCTTCAATGCACCGCGCCCGTTTGAGTATTACAAGAACGACCCGTCGTGGATTCATTTTTCCAAAGACTGGGGAAGCATGTTGTATCACCATAGCTTTCCGTCGGGGCATTCAGGCGGAGCTTTCAGTGTCTTTTGTTTTCTGGCTTTGCTCCTGCCCCGGAAATATCGCTGGTTGGGGCTGCCGCTGTTTTTCTTTGCGCTGACAGTGGGTTACACGCGGCTTTATCTGGCGGCCCATTTCTTTGCCGACGTTTATGTGGGGTCAATCGTTGGAACGGTGGTGACGCTCGTGATTTTCCTCTTGATGAAAGGCCTTATCCCGCGTTTTTATGGAAGCAACGAGCGGCAGATGGGCGTTCATGAAAACTAACTTTTTTCGCGTTAGAATGGAACACGGATAAAACGGATGGCTAAGGATGCATCTGTATAAATCCGTCTGAATCCGCGTCATCCGTGTTCCACTTTACTCACTCCACAGAACCTCTCTTCATGGCTGCCAACCAACGCTATCTGCTTCTTTTCCTGCTCGGCGCGCTCTTGTTTCTGCCCTTGCTGGGCGCGGTGCATCTTTTTGATTGGGACGAGATAAACTTCGCTGAGTGCGCGCGGGAAATGATTGTCTCCAAGGACTATCTGCGGATGCAAATTGACTACCAACCGTTTTGGGAAAAGCCGCCGCTGTTTATCTGGTTGCAGGTGCTTTCCATGAAGCTTTTTGGGGTGGGAGAATATGCCGCGCGCTTCCCAAATGCACTGGTGGGAATTGCCACTTTGCTGACGCTCTACCATGTAGGAAGAAAAGTGAGCGGCGAGCGGCGCGGACGGCTGTGGGTGGGCTTTTACCTCGCTTCGTGGCTGCCACATTTCTACTTCAAAACCGGCATCATTGACCCGCTGTTTAACCTCCTGATTTTCGGCGCGGTGTATCAGCTTTACCGGCTGCGGACGGCAGGGGAGAAGGGACTTGCTGCCGTGCTTTGGGGCGGGCTTTTCCTCGGCCTTGCGGTGCTGACGAAGGGCCCGGTGGCGCTGATTGTAACGGGGCTTTGTTTTTTGGTGTATCTCGTTTGGAATCGCGGACTGGCGGGATTTAAAATCGGAAGTCTGGCCTTGTTTGCGTTGGTTACGCTGGTCGTCGCTGCTTCATGGTTTGCAGTGGAAGTGGCTTCGCATGGCTGGTGGTTTGTGCGGGAATTCATCAGCTATCAGGCCGGTCTTTTCTCCCAGAACATTGCCGACCACGAAGAGCCGTGGTTTTATCATCCCATCGTCTTGCTTATTGGCTGTTTTCCGGCTTCGCTGTTCCTCATTCCGGGGCGGGGCGAGAAGCTTTCCAACGCAGACAAGGACAAAGATTTTTCCCGCCTGATGTGGATTCTTTTTTGGGTGGTGTTGATTCTATTTTCCATCGTCAAGACGAAGATTGTTCACTACTCCTCGCTCTGCTATTACCCCATTACGTTCCTCGCTGCGCGACGTATAGAAGCCTATCTGGAAGGCCGGGAAACGCTGCATCCGGGACGGAAAGCGGTGTTGCTTTTCTTAGGAACGGTATGGGGAATTATTCTTCTTGCACTGCCCATGGTGGGACTTCAAAAAGAAAAGCTCATCCCCTACATCGCTGACCGGTTTGCCGTTGCCAACCTTGCCGCCGACGTGCCGTGGAGCTATGCGGAATGCGCGTGGGGCGCGCTGTATCTCGTGGGCATCTGGACGGCTGTTTTTCTCATCCGCCGCAACCCGAAGCGCGGCATTCTGCTTTTATTTGGGGTGCAAATCGTAGCAATTCAGATTACGCTCCTACACTTTACGCCTAAGATTGAAGCCTATTCACAGCGCGCCGCGATTGAGTTTTTTAAAAGCAAAGCGGGCGAGGATTGCTATATTCAACCCATTGGCTACAAGAGCTACGCGCATCTTTTCTACGCCCAGAAACGCCCGCCGCAAAACCCGAATTCCTATAATGAAGAATGGCTGCGCAACGGGGCGGTGGACAAACCGACGTATTTTATCTGCAAAATCCCGGATAAGGAGGGGCTGCTGAAAGACAAGAAGCTGGAATTGATCGGGGAGAAGAACGGCTTTGTGTTTTTCCGGCGGCGGTAGGGACACTTTGCGCGTGTCCCTACGGATTTACAACCCACACAAAAACGCCATCGTATCTACCCCGTCCGCATAATCCGCCAAAGCCGGACGTTGTGCTTCTCCAAAAGGAATTCCCCCCTTTCCCACAATCGCCTGAATGCGGTTATCAGCGCGCAGCTTTTGAAGCAAAGCTTCGCGGTCTGTGTAGAATTGATAGTGCAGCGTTGCCACGGCGGAAAAGGGAATTTCATTTTCCACCAAAAGCAGGTTTTCGCTGGAGAAATACGGCACGCGGTTCAGGAGATACAGCGCCAGATGATAGTCGTAGTTGTTGCGAAATTTGTGGTGGTTGGTAATGTGATTTTCGCCCTGCACCTGCGCCAGAAATCGGCCAAAATCATAGTCTTTGGGCACATACAACTGCGTAATATTGCGGCAGCCGAGGCCGAAGAAGTCAAACACATCATGGCTCAAAGCGGATAGCTCTTCGTCCGTTTCGCTGCCCTCCAGCACAGCGACGGAGGTGCGCCCCTTGCGGATGAGGTGTGGCTTATGTCCGAAATACTGCTCAAAATACCGGGCGGAATTATTGGAGCCGGTGGCAATGAATGCCTCGCAGGCCTGAAGTCTCTCCACAAAGGAAATGCGCGCCAGTTCGGCTTCGTCCTGACTGCACAGCCACTGCACCAGATGCGGCAAAAGCACGTCGTCTTTGGTGGACAGTTTGATTTGCAAAGAATGGCCTGCCACGAAGCCGCACAGGAAATCGTGAAAGCCGACGAGGGGAATGTTTCCGGCCATCACGATACCGACGGTGCGGGCGATTTCGGGGAGCGAATAGCGGGAAATCCACGCGCGCAGTCTCTCCTCATCCAAAAATTCGCGGGCAATATTTTCCACCGCCAGTGTGATGCTTTGGGAGGCGAACCAGCCGTTTTTGCGCGCGGCCAAATCCTGCGCTTCCGCCCATTGAGGCGCATCGGAAAGCATGTAGCCTCTCAATTTGGAAAGCAGGGCGATTCGTTTTTCTATATTAGACATGGAATGGAAGAGCTGAATATAGTCTTCCAGTGTACGGAGCAGCGCCGTTCGGTTTTCAACAGAAGACATAAAAAGGGTGGGAAGGATGGAAGCGAAGCCTGTAATTTCGCGGCAAAATTTTTGAATCGTAACCGGGTATGGCAATCAAAATAACAGACGAATGTATTAACTGCGGGGCCTGCGAGCCGGAGTGTCCCAACAACGCCATTTACGAAGGCGGCGTGGAATGGCGCATTGCCGACGGCACGAGCGTGAAAGGCGCTTTCCCGCTAATGGATGGCGGCGTAACGGATGCTACTACCAAACACACGCCAATCGCGGTGGACGCTTACTACATTGCGCCCGACAAATGCACCGAGTGCCAGGGATTTCATGAAGAGCCGCAGTGCGCGGCAGTTTGCCCGGTGGATTGCTGTGTGCCGGATGAAAACCATGTGGAATCGCCTGCTTCGCTTTTGGAGAAAAAGGCGCGGCTGCATCTTTAAAAGGTGCGGGAACTTTCTTTTAAACAAAGCCGCCTGTTTCTTTAGGAAGCGGGCGGCTTTTGTTTTTGTACACTTGCGAGTCGTGGCAATTGTTATTCGTCCTTTTCCCGGACGTTGACTTTTTCGCGAAGGGGAGCCCTAAAGAGGTTCAATAGCAATTGCCACGGGTGAAATTCATGAACACAAAAAGCTAAGGATTTTTACTGTCCTTTTTCTACTTCGTCCGCTATCTTTTTCCAGTTGAAATCCGGCTGCTGCACGAGGATGTCCATCTGCTTTGCAATGCGCGAAAGAATTTGCGGGCCGTCCTGTGCGTTCTGAATGTTTTTGGCTGTCTTATTGGTGTAGAAAATCACGTAGTTGATGGACGGCAAATCGGCAATGCGGCGCTCATATCCATCCTGCATCGTATCGGGCCGGGCGGCGCGGAGCGATTGCAAAATTTCGCCCACAGCCGCTCTGTCAAGCTGCTTTTCGTAGATACCCGTTTTGGGCACAAACACTCGTCCATAGTAGCGCGCGTGCCCGTCTGCAAGCAGTTCAATATCATACACCGGGCACTTCCCGAAACACCCCCCCCGCATCATGCGCACGGATGCAATCTGCGGTGTAGAGGGAGCCGTGTTTTTTGGGGAAGACACGGTCATTTTCTGTTGCGTTTTACAGCCCGGAAGCATCGTGCCAAGCGAGAATAAAACAGCCGTCAGCAAAGTGCCGGAAAAGTTCATGGGAAATGTGTTTATTTTGGCGTGAAGGTAAACCCATTATGGACGCTCACGAAAGATTGCACGACGTGGCACTCACGTTTATTCCCGGTGTGGGCGACAAGCTTTCGCGCGTGTTAGTCAGTCATTTCGGCTCGGCGGAAGCGTTTTTCGGAGCCTCTGAAAAAGCCATTGCGCAGGTGGACGGCTTCGGGGAAATCCGTGCTAAAAGCATTGCCCAAAGCAAGGCGGATGGCGCACTTTTGAAAAGAGCGGAAGCGGAAATTTCCTTTGTGCAGAAACACGGCATCTGCATTCTGATGCAGGGCGACGCGGATTATCCGGCGCGGCTGCGGGCCTGTGAAGACGCGCCTTTCCTGCTGTATGCAAAGGGCGAAGCAAAGCTGAATGCAGACCGGATGGTGGCCGTTATCGGTACGCGCAAACCCTCAGATTACGGAACGCAACTCACGGAAAATCTGGTTGCCGGATTGAAGGACGCGGGCGTAACGGTGGTCAGCGGGTTGGCTTTCGGAATTGATGCCGTTGCGCACAAACAAAGCATTCAAAACGGTGTGCCGACGGTAGGCGTTTTGGCGCATGGATTGGACAGATTGTACCCTTCACAAAACAAATCACTTGCAAAAGAAATGGTGCAAAATGGCGGTGCGCTGCTCACCGAGTTTCCGCATGGCACGGCGATGCATCCCGATTTGTTTCCGGTGCGCAACCGCATTGTAGCGGGCATGTGCGACGTAACCGTTGTGGTGGAAAGCGACATCAAGGGAGGCTCTATGATTACAGCCTATCTAGCGCATGGCTACAATCGCGAGGTGGCGGCTTTTCCGGGGCGGGTAGGAGATTCCCGCGCGGCAGGCTGCAATGTGTTGATACGGCGCACGGTGGCCGCGCTGATTACCAATGCTGAAGACCTTTTGGACACAATGGGCTGGAGTATTCAAAAAGGGAAGAAAGCCGTGCAAAACAAACTGCTCCTGACCTTCTCTGGAGAAGAACAAAAGCTGGTGAACGCGCTGGGGCAAAAAGAGAAAACCCACGCCGACGACTTGATGATAGCGACGGGTTTGGACGCTTCTCTACTGGCGGCTACGCTGTTGCAGTTAGAGATGAACGGCGTGGTAAGGAGCTTACCGGGAAAGAATTATAGGTTGAGTTAACGCGTTCTTGCATCAGGATTGTTCTATGTCAATTGCCCGCACATTGTAAGGCATAGATGGCAATAGAATTTCTGAAAAAAAATCTCACGGAGCGAAACAGGGAACGTATTTCTGAAAATTTGGTGCTTCGTTTCCTCAAACGGAAGTCGCGTTTGCCCAAACATGACCCGCGTTTGCCCAAACATGACCCGTGTTTGCCCAAACATGACCCGCGTTTGCCCAAACATGACCCGCGTTTGGGGAAACATGACCCGCGTTTGCCCAAACATGACTCGCGTTTGGGGAAACATGACTCGCGTTTGGGGAAATGTAGGGCCTGTTTCACCAAACATGACTCGCATTTAGGGAAACGGAAGTCGCATTTGGGGAAACGGAAGTCGCGTTTGGGGAAACGGAAGAAGGATTTGGGGAAATGCTTCTATTCTGGCCGCAACGCTGTTGCAGTTAGAGATGAACGGCGTGGTAAGGAGCTTACCGGGGAAGAATTACCGGCTGAGTTAGCTCTTCTTTTTTACCTCCAGTCTATGCTCCCAGCTGGCCCATAACGCTATACCTGTTGCGATAGCAGCCGCCCAACAAAGCGACTTAGGCGAAGCGGTGGCGCACATTGAACCAAAACAAATAGACTGGTTGTATTCTGTATCACTAAATAAACCATTCGCGAAAGCCCACAAAAGTGCCACCACAGCGAATATTCCAGCGACTATAGATAATTTCTTCATCGCAATGCGCAAAAAAAGTGTTGGCTAAGCTTGAAGAATGCAGAATAATAATGTTTACACCACCACCGTCCCCTCAACATCATAATCATAAGCCTTCGTAATCTTCACGTTCACAAATTCGCCGGGCTGTAGCTCGCGGTCGGCGTGAATAACCACTTCATTGTCCACTTCTACGCTGTCGTATTCGGTGCGGCCCAGCCAGCGGGACGCTTCTTTTTTATCCACAAGCACTTTCAGCGTGCGGCCCACAAGCGCTTGGTTTTTCTCAAAAGAAATCTCGCTTTGCGTTTCCATAATATCCTGTGCGCGGCGCTCTTTTTCTTCAGCAGGAACGTCGTCTATAAGGTCGTGGGCAGAGGTGTTTTCCTCGTGGCTGTACGTAAAAATCCCCACGCGCTCAAAGCGCATGTCTTCCAAAAACTGCTTCAGGTTTTCCACGTCTTCCAGCGTCTCTCCCGGAAAGCCAGTGATGAGTGTGGTGCGCAGCGCAATGCCCGGTACGCGGTCACGGATTTGAGAAATCAACTGCCGCATTTCGGCCTGCGTAATCTGCCGTTTCATCGCCTTGAGCATGTTGTCGGAGACATGTTGGAGCGGCATGTCCAGGTAGTTGCAGATGTTTTCGCGCTCGCGCATCACATCCAAGATCTCCACTGGAAACTTGCTTGGATACGCATAATGGAGCCGAATCCATTCCAAGCCTTTCACGTCGCTGAGCTTCTCCAACAGTTCTGCCAGCGCGCGTTTCTTGTACAGGTCAAGGCCGTAGTAGGTCAGTTCCTGCGCAATGAGCATCACCTCTTTCACACCGCCGCGCACAAGCTTTTCGGCTTCCAGAACAATTTCCTCCATCGGCTTGCTCACGTGTGCGCCGCGCATCAGTGGAATGGCACAGAACGAGCAGGTGCGGTTGCAGCCTTCCGAAATTTTGAGGTAGGCGTAGTGCTTCGGCGTAGCGAGCAGGCGTTCGCCTAAAAGTTCTTTCTTGAAATCGGCGTTGAACTGTTGCAGGATAAACGGCAGTTCCATCGTGCCAAACCACGCATCCACTTCCGGGATTTCCTTTGCCAGATCCTGCCGGTAGCGCTCTGAAAGGCAGCCGGTAACAAAGACTTTGTCCAACTGACCGTCCTGCTTGCGCGCTACCTGCTCCAAGATGGTGTTCACGCTTTCTTCCTTCGCTTTGTCAATAAAGCCACAGGTATTTACTACCACAATGTTGTGGTCGCGTTTCTCGCTTTCGTGTTTTACGCGGAAGCCGTTGGCCGCCAATTGGCCGCTCAACACCTCGGAGTCCACAAGGTTTTTGGAGCAGCCAAGGGTGATGATATTGACCTTGTCTTTTTTGAGGGTTTTGTTTTTCAAAGGGGGAAGTTCTTTGTATGTCTCTGTGAAAGCGTGCTATTCGCCTGCTTCTTTTAAAACCTGCTCTTCAATAGCGTCTGTGATGCGGAAATCTGTTTGCCGTATTTTGGTTAGAAGTGGCTTTATAGAAGCAATACGTCCTTCCAGCTTTGCTCTGACCAATACGCCCAATGTTCCGGTATAATTAATCTGGAGTTTCTCAGCGGCTTTTCTTGCGCGGTAATCATCAATGATGACTTTGCTGCCGGGCATTTCTAAAGCCAAGGCTAGTGCGCTTGCTTCGCCCTTGTCCACTTGCATTTCCAAAATCCTTTGCCGGACAGCATCTTGTACGGATTTAATAAGAACCCAGTCTGGAAGCACTGCGCCAAATTCTGCTGCAATTTCCGGTGTGGTTACAATCGCGCCGTAAACCTTTTGCAACAATGGAAGCGCGTCAATGTTGGTGAGGATAATAAAGCAGCTTGTGTCGGCTATAATCGTCCTATGCGTTGGCAACATCCCGGGCTATGTCAGAAGGGGGATAATTGAAGAGGGAAACGCCGTACTTGCCCAGAAGCTCTGCGAAAGTTCTTTTGGAAAGTCCAGCTACTTCCGCCGCTTGTCCGAGCGATAATTTTCCTTCCTCATAGAGCCGCGAAGCCACCAGCATCGCAATTTCTGACCCCTGTATATCCAAGGATTCCGGTAGATTCAACACCACTGTTTTCATAAAGCAAATTTACCGGATTTTCGTTTGGGGTCATGCCGCCGCCTTCTACTTCTTCCGGAAGAAAATCCGGAGCGGCACGCCGGAAAAATCAAAGTGCTCGCGGATTTTGTTTTCCAGAAAATTCCGGTAGGGCTCTTTCACCGCTTCGGGGTGATTGGCGAAGAATGCAAAGGCCGGCGAGTAGGTCGGAAGCTGCCGGCAGAACTTTATCCGCACGTGCATTCCGCGCACCATCGGCGGCGCGTAGTGTTCTATTTCTTTCAGCATCACGTCGTTCAGCTTCGCAGTTGGAATCTTGCGCTGCCGTGCTTCATACACTTTCATGGCGGCTTCCATGCCCCGGAAGATGCGGGTTTTTTCGGTGGCGGAAACAAAGACAATGGGTACGTCGGTGAACGGTGCAATCTTGTACTTAATCAGCTTCTCATAATCGCGCGGAGTATTGGTTTCCTTTTCTTCCACAAGGTCCCATTTGTTCACCAGAATCACCACGCCTTTGCCTTTGCGCGCCGCAAGGGAAAAGATGTTTACGTCCTGCATCGTTACGCCTTTGGTGGCGTCAATCAGCAGCATACACACATCGGCTTCGTCCATCGCTTTGATGGCACGGATAACGGAATAGAATTCCAAATCCTCGTGAACGTTTTTCTTTTTGCGCAGCCCGGCAGTGTCTATCAAAACAAAGTCTTTGCCGAAGAGGTTGTAGCGGGTGTGAATGGAGTCGCGCGTGGTTCCGGCAACGTCGGAAACGATGGTGCGCTCTTGTCCGATGAGCGCATTCAAAAGCGTGCTTTTTCCGGCGTTGGGTTGACCGATAATAGCGATTTTAGGAAGGACTTCCAGTTCTTCTTCGGGCGCGTCGGCGGCATCTTCTGCGAAAAGGCGCTCGTCTATTTTTTCGGCATAAACTTCGGCGTCAAAATCCGGGTCTTCAATATCAATGTCCAGCTCCTCGGTTTCTGCCGCTGCTTTCCGGCGGTTGTAAATCGGGATGGCCTGTTCGTATTCATCGGTAATGTGCACCGCAATTTCGTCTAACAATTCGCCCGTGCCGGAGCCGGAAATAGACGACACCATAAACAGCTTTTCAAAGCCGAGCGAGTAGAACTCCGTCGCGTCCAGCATCCGCGTGCTGTTGTCCACTTTATTTACCACGAGCAGCACGGGCTTTTTTCCGCGCCGCAACACTTCTGTAAACGCCGCATCCTGATCGGTGATGCCGGTCATGGTGTCGGTAACGAAAAGCAAGAGATTTGCTTCTTCCAGCGCAATCTCCACCTGCTTGCGGATTTCTACTTCAAACACATCATCCGAACCGACGACAAAACCACCAGTGTCAATCACGTTGAAGGTCTTGCCGTTCCAGTCGGCGATACCATATTGCCGGTCCCGCGTCACCCCTGAAATATCATCCACTATGGCTTTGCGCTGCTCCAGGAGGCGGTTGAAAAGCGTGGATTTCCCCACATTCGGGCGGCCTACAATGGCAACGGTAAAAGACGACATTTCTGAAAGATTTTTTAGGGAAAAAGTGCGCAAAGGTACTTGTGTAGTAGAAAGCTTTTAGTAGAAAGTAAAAAGCCGGGTGAATTGAACAAAAGCGATTTTCATCACTTCGGTAGAGACGCCCGACTCGGGCGTCTCTACAAAAAGCATTTCCTACAAAACCTTTACTTCTTCCAACTCCATAGCGTAATTTTCCGCCTTTAATTCTCTTCATGAAGAAATTCTTTTACGCTCTTGCCCTGCTCCTCGGCAGCAGTGCCGCTTTCGCCGCACCGGGCGATACTACTTGGGTGCAGGCGCAAAGCGCACTCCAACTCGACCACTATGGCGCTTTTGATATTCCGGTAGCCTTCCCTTCGGGCAGCAAGACGTACCGTAAAATTTACCTCACTTTTACGCTTGGCACTTACAACTGCCCTGCCGGAAGTCAGTATTGCCACCAATGGGATTATGACGTCCACAACGTGCTGATGACGCCCGGCGGCGACACGGTAGAACTTGGGCGTTTTATCACGCCCTACGCCAACACCGGCGTATCTCGTTTTCCTTCCACCTGGACGCACCCTTACGTCTTTGACGTGACGGATTATGCGCCGCTGCTGAAAGGAGGAAACACTTTCCGCATTTTCTATTCCGGCTATTCCTGGGGCTTTACGGCGAACGTGAAGTTTGCTTTTGTGGAAGGCACGCCGGAGCGCACGGTGAAGGGCGTCTCCAAACTTTGGGGCGGAAGCTGGCAATACGGAAATCCCGCCGACCCGATTAGCAATCACCTGACGACGCAAACACGCACGGCACCTGCCGGAACACAATCGGTGGATATGAAAGTGCTGGTGACGGGACATGGTTACGATGCCACCGGTGGCTGCTGCGAGTTTGCCTCGCACAACTACACGGCGAAGGTGAACAGCAACACGGTTGCGACCGTGCCGGTGTGGCGCGCCGACTGTGGTTTCAACGACATCTATCCGCAGGGTGGTACGTGGATTTATGACCGCGCCAATTGGTGTCCGGGACTGGAAGTGCAGCAAAAAGTGCATCCACTAGCGGGTGTAACGGGCGGCAGCGCCTACACGGCGGACATGGTTTTTGACCCGTACACAAATACGCCTAATGCTACCTACCCCGACTACGGCTCTTACAATATTCAGGCGAACGCCGTCGCTTACGGCGGGATGAACAAGACGCTGGATGCCTCGATCGAGGCCATTTACGAGCCCAACAATTACGACGGCTATTTCCGATCTAACCCTTCTGATGGAAAGCCGCGGATTAAGGTGCGCAACAGTGGCGCGAGTGCAATTACGGCGATGCAGATTGTGTATGGCGTGAAGGACTCTGCGATGAATACCTATAACTGGACAGGTACTATTCCTTCGTTGCAGGAAGACACCATTGAGCTGCCCCAACTGCTTAATCTGGAGGCGCTTTCGCTGGCGGCAGCCACCGGCAATTATACGTTTGTGGCGCGCGTGGCTACGGTGAACGGTGCAGCAGATAACGATCCGCATAATGACACATTGACTTCTTCTTTTACACCCGCAGCGCGCTGGCCTACGACGGTGATTGTGACAATGACGACCAACAACCAAGGTGTAAATGTTCTCAACCAAGGACCGAGCGAAACCAGTTGGGAAATTCGCAACAGCGCCGGAAATGTGGTTGCCTCGCGCACCAACGCTGCAATCAACACGACTTACCGCGACACAGTTACATTCCTCAATTCCGACCTCTATACTTTCCACATTGCCGATGGTAGCTGCGACGGACTGCATTGGTGGGTATATGACCAACCGGGTAGCGGTATAACAGCAGGCTCTCTTGCAATAAAATACACTAACGGGCGGCCCATTGTGTTGAAGAATACCCCTGCCAGCGGAACTTACAACGGCGATTTTGGTTGTGGATTTACGGAGGCGTTCAGTGCGATTGGAAGCATCCCGGCGGGCGTTCAAAATAGAACAGAAAATGAAAAGCAAATAAGCGTTTTCCCTAACCCCGCAAATGACCGGATAACCGTTTCGCTGAGCGGTTTTCCAAAGGTGGACGGCGTTTTGGAAATCGCTGACATCACAGGCCGCGTGATACAAACGCAACGCCTCCGCGAGGCGAACACATCCATTTCTACAAGTGCTTTCGCACCTGGTTTGTATCAGGTGCGCTTCACGGCAGCCGACGGCGGACAGTGGCAGCAACGGGTAACGGTGGTACGGTAGGGACATTTAGAGGTTTTTAAAGTGGAAAATGGCTGTCTGTGGAAAACGCAGGCAGCCATTTTTTGTAGGGAAGACTTTTCTTAAATTCGCTTTTAAAACCGCTATCCTATGCAACCCGTAACCTTCACAGCCTACACCAACGACGACTCGCAAGTAGAGGCCATCAAAGCGTTTATGAAAGTCCTGAAAATCAAGTTTGATTTCCCGAAAGAAAAGCCCTACGACCTGGCGTTTGTGGAGGGCATCTTAGAAAGCCGGGAGCAGGCGAAAAAAAGGGGAAGTGACGAGAGTGAAGAAAGAGGATTTGAAAGCTTTTCTCGGTTTGTAGAATGGTGTACAATTTAGACTTTACGGACAGAGCCAAAGAAGACATCGCCTACCATAAGAAAGCAGGGAACAAAGGACTTCTTCAAAAACTACAATCACTTCTTGAAGAACTAACAGAGCCTCCGTTTACCGGGTTTAGGAAAACCTGAACCGCTCCGATTTGTCGGGAATGTGGTTGCGGCGCATCCATAAAGAGCATCGTCTGGTTTACGAAGTAACGGGAGACATGGTAACCGTTCTTGCGGCTAAAGGCCATTATTAAGGAAGACATGCTCAACGCTCACCTGCTATTTTTGCCCCGTGAACAACACCCGTATTCCGCGTCTTTTGGAGTTCCTCAAGGCCACGCCCAACGACCCGTTTCTGCTTCATGCGCTGGCGCTGGAATGGGTAAAAGAAGACGATGACAGACAGGCGGAAAATCTGTTTCAGGAAAACCGGAAATCAGTGCCGGGCTACGTGGCTACTTACTACCACCTCGGCAAACTGCTGGAGCGAAAAAACGCACCCGAAGAAGCCGCAAAAATTTACGAAGAAGGACTTGCCGCCGCCCGCGCCGCAAACGACAACCACAGCTTCAACGAATTGCGCGGCGCGCTGGATGAAATTCTGGATTGATGCAGACTTTTGAAAAGAGATTCCGGGATTTTTGGGACGAAAGGCTCCGCGTTGACAACGCCCTTCCATTGCTGGTAGCCGTCAGCAGCGGCGTAGATTCCATGGCGCTGGCAACAGTCCTGCACCGACTGGGTTTTTCCTTTGCCATTGCCCACTGCAATTTTAAACTGCGCGGGGAAGAATCAGATGCAGATGCAGCCTTTGTGGAAGCGTGGGCAGAGGAGAAAAAAGTTTCTTTTTACCAGAAGGATTTTGATACAAAAGTGGAGATGCAAAAAGCGGGAAGCGGCATTCAGGAAACGGCCCGCCAACTCCGCTATGACTGGTTTGAAAACCTGCGCCGCGAGCATCATTTTGCCGCCGTTGCCACTGCCCACCATGCCGACGACAGCGCCGAAACGGTGCTGATGAATCTTTTTCGCGGAACAGGCATTCGCGGGCTACATGGCATTTTGCCGAAGCAGGAAAGGCTTATCCGCCCGCTGCTTTTTGCCACTAAAAAAGAGATTCTCTCCTACGCCGCAGAAAGGGGAATTTCCTTTCGCGAAGATGCTTCTAACGCAGACAACGATTACGCCCGCAACGGCTTGCGCCACGAAGTAATTCCCGCTGTTGAAGCCCAATACCCACAAGCTTTGAAAGCCATTGCCGAAACTGCGTTGCGCATCGCCGGAGCGGAAAATCTCTATCAAAAATCAGTGGAGAAACTGCGCAAAAAGCTTCTGGAGCCGCGTGGGGCCGACTTCTATTTGCCTGTCCGGCTGTGGGAAAAAACAGTAAGCGCCGACGCGCTGATTTATGAGTTGCTGCAACCCTTTGGCTTCTCCGCCGCAGCCACACAGGAAGCCCGAAAATTGTTTCGTTCCCAGTCGGGACAATACCTTGACAGCCCTACGCACCGGCTCCTGCGCCACCGAGATTTTCTCGTCTTGACCGCGCGAAACGAAGAAACGCCGGAAGCGGATTTGCTGCTGGTGGAAAAAGGAACAGAGAACCTGCTTTTTGCGGGCGGAACCCTGCATTTTGAAAGAACGATTGCGCCGCAAAACTTTCCCGTCGATCTGCACGTGGCTTACCTGAATCCCACTGCGCTGGATGGCACGCTCGTGCTGCGCCGCTGGAAAAAGGGCGACTATTTTTATCCACTCGGCATGGGCGGAAAAAAGAAGAAAATTGCCCGTTTTCTCACCGACCTAAAGCTGTCGCTGGTGGAAAAGGAAAAAGTCTGGGTGCTGCAATCAGGCGAGCGAATTGCGTGGGTGGTAGGATTAAGAACAGACGAGCGTTTTAAGGTAAAAGCGGGTAGGGAAGAAGCGCTACATGTGCGGTATATCCCAAACCTATAAGGTTTCTAAAACCTTGTGGGTTTTGCCGCGCTAAAGGATTTGTAAGAATGCGCCGGGCGCTTCTTTTCGCTATCTACAACGCTTTTCGGGCGCGGTATTTGTTGAATGCTGTACCGCCGCTTCCTTCCGTTGCGGTCCTTCCCAACCCCAAATCCCTACGCATGAATCACGAAGATTATCGCTTGCTTCAGGCACAAATTGATGCCTTGAAGGACGATAACCAAAAACCCTATCAGGCTTGTTCCGCGCTGGCCGGCGACGTGCAAAACCTGCTTTCCTGTAATCATTACGACGAGGCCAACACCTGCCTGCGTTCTATCACCAGTGCATACGATGGCGCACGTACCAACCGACTTAAAATGGCGATTGAAAATGCTTTTCTGTTCCGGCTGGGCCACTTCATTTTCTGCTCCCATGAGCGCACCCGGATGCTCAGCATTATGCCTCAAATGCTGCGCGAAAGGCTGATGCAGCAAGTGCTATCTTCCGGCATCTAAAATCCTTCGGGGAAAAGCCCGGCGCGGTTGAATAAACTTCAACTGTGCCGGGTTTTTCTTTACGCAAAAATTTTTTTGGACGAATTGTGAATTGTCGCAGATTTTTTCGGTAATTTAGGCGTTGCAGATTCAGCGTAAAATATTCCTAACCAGCGCTTAAATTATACTCTTTATGACACAGAACGATCTCCCGGCACTGCACCAGCAATTCTCGCGCAAGCGCAAAAACAGTACGCTTCTTGGTATTACCAGCATAGCGGTGCTGCTGCTTACGTTTACCATATTGCTCTTGGGAAAACACTTATAGGTCCTCTTCTGGGTGAAGCAAGCCTTCCAAGAAAGCTTTCCACTGTAAATCAGAAAAGCCCACAATTCCGGCAAAGGCTACAATTTTATCACGCAGTTGTTTCCAGAAGCTTTCGCCTTCTTCATTCGGTGCTTCGCCACGGCCAAAATAACAGGCAGTAACAGTCGTTTCTTCTCTGTGAAGAATCCAGGTAGAAGTAGCGGTTTTGCTGAAAAAATGCGCCGTTTCTTCCCCTGCTTTCTGCAAATCGTCCGTAGGGCGCACGCGTAGCCCAACCAGCTCTTCCCCGTCAGATTCCTCTGATTCCAGCGCCTCCACCCGCACCCAATCGGCGTGTGTATTCGCAGGCGGCGGAACGGAAATTTTGAGTGAATCGCCAACGGAAATTTGTTTGGAAAGCGGATTTCCTTCCGCGTCAAAAGGCGCAAAAGACGCGCCAAATCCGCTGGTGAAAGATTCCCAGTTTTTCGGACGCAAAAAGCGCGCTTTCGTTTCTTCAAAAAAATGCTTTGCGGCTTCTGGTGAAGGAAATTCCCGTGTGGCGCTGAATTCTTTGTGGGGCAAATCGCCGGTAGGCGGCACGAAGCGATTGGCGAATTTTTGGAAGAAAAGGGCCATTTTTGGAGATCAGTTTTTTGTTGGTTGTCTACCAATTTCAGGCCCGGAAACTTCTGCCCAAAAAGAAAACGAAAAGCCGCTTTATCTTTCCGTGCTGCATGAAAAAACTGCTTTCTTTTCTCTTTCTTATCGCCGGAACGATTGCCGCTGTTGCCCAGCAGGGAATTGTTTCTGCGCCCGTTGAGAGATCGCCGGAAGCAAACCTTTTTCTCGCCGATAAAGACACTGTTTTTTCCACCTGTTCCACTGTTCCGGTGATGGCGCTGCCGCCGCGAAAACGGGTCTATTTCCACACGCTCGGACTGGTTTGGGGCTTCCTGAAATACCACCATCCGGCTATTGCCGAAGGGCGCTACAACTGGGACAACGAACTGTTTCGGTTTCTACCCCAATACATCGCCGCAGTGGAAGACACGCTGGGCCGCAACGCCATGTTGTATGCCTGGATACGCGGGCTTGGCACTTTTGGAACGGCGCTGCCTGCGGTGGTGAAAAACGCAAAGCTGCTGCCTGATCTGGACTGGATTTCTACATCCGGTTTTTCGCCGCAACTGCGTGATTTGCTTCTGCAAGTGAAAGACGCTAAAAGGCCAAAACAGTCTTATTACATTGAACTAAGGACAGGGGTAGGAAATCCGGTTTTTCAGAATGAGCGGGCATATGAAAACGTGCCATTTCCCGATGCCGGAATGCAACTTCTGGCGCTCTATCGCTACTGGAATATGGTGCAGTATTTCTTTCCTTACAAGAACTTGATTGGCGAAGAATGGAAAGGCGTTCTGGCCGAAATGATTCCTCGTTTTATTGGCGCCAAAACGGACACGGCGTATATGTTTGCGGCGCAGGAATTAATTGGTCGCATCCACGATACGCACGCGAATGTGTGGGGTAATAATGAGGTGTTGAATGCCTTTTTCGGAAGAAATTATCCGCCGCTGAAAATGGTGATAATAGACAGCCAACTGGTGGTGAAAAGCTACGCGCCGGACAGCTTGGGCAAACAAAGCGGACTGAAGCCGGGCGATGTGATTACGCAGATTTCGGGACAACCTGTAAAAACGATTTTGCAAAGTCGCGTCTTGCGTTATCAGGCTTCCAACAGTGCAGCGTTGTTGCGCGATTTTGCGGACGATGCTTTGAGAAGCAATGATTCCCTTCTTCGGGTTTCTTTTCTGCGCAACGGAGAGCCGGGGGAAACGACTCTTTCGCTGTATTCGCAAGGCGTGATTTACGGCGGAGTGAAAGCACCAAAGGACAGTATGCTCCGCATTTTGCCGGGCAATATTGCGCTCGTGAACAACGAGCTTTTAAAGCGGGACGAACTGCACCAAATTTGGCCTAAAATAAGAGACACGCGCGCGCTGATTATCGATGACCGCAACTATCCGTCGGACTTTGTGGTTCATGATTTCTGCAAATACCTCTTGCCAAAGCCAACCATGTTTTATCAAGCTTCAAGACCTTCTGTTGAGCAGCCGGGAACATTTATTTTGGAATCGGCTTCCTCCACCGGAAAGAAAAACGGCGACTTCTACAAAGGGCAGGTAGTCGTTCTGGTAAACGAAGAAACGCAAAGCAGCGCCGAGTTTCATGCGATGGCCTATCAAGCGCATCCAAGCGCGAAAGTTATTGGTTCTACCACTGCCGGAGTAGATGGCAATGTGTCTCAAATCGTGTTGCCAGGCGGCATCAAAACCATGTTCAGCGGCATTGGTATTTACTACCCTGATGGGCGCGAAACGCAACGCGCAGGCATAACGATTGACATCGTAGCGAAGCCGACAGTGCAAGGAATCGCCGCCGGAAAAGATGAGGTTTTGGAGCGCGCCATTGAGTATCTGAACACCGGAAAATAAAGCGCCCTTTACCTTCGCGGCTGTGCCCATTATCCTTGCTATAGAATCGAGCTGCGACGAAACGGCGGCTGCGGTGATTGCCGACGGAATTATCCAGAGCAACGTGATTGCGACGCAGGAAATCCACGCCAAATACGGCGGTGTTGTCCCGGAAATGGCGAGCCGCGCACACATGGAAGCGATTGTGCCGGTGGTAGCAGAAGCTTTGGAAAATGCAGGCATCTCTCCAAAAGAATTAGACGCGGTGGCTTTTACGCAATCACCGGGACTGATTGGTTCGTTATTGGTGGGCGCAGCCTTTGCGAAGTCCTTTTCGCAGGCGCTGGGTATTCCGCTGCTGGCCGTAAACCATATGCTGGCGCACGTGCTGGCGCATTTTATTGACGACCCAAAACCCAACTTTCCGTTTCTCTGTCTGACGGTTTCGGGCGGGCACACACAGCTTGTTCTGGTGCGCGATTATCTTGATATGCAAATCGTGGGAACGACGCTGGACGACGCGGCGGGCGAAGCTTTTGACAAGACGGCGAAGATGCTCGGACTGCCGTATCCCGGCGGGCCGCTGATTGACAAATACGCAAAGAAAGGAGTCGGCGAAAAATTTTCTTTCCCTATTTCTCAGATTCCCGGATTGGACTTTTCTTTCTCCGGCATCAAGACTTCTATCCTGAATTTCCTTCAAAAAAGCCGGAAGGAAAACGCGGATTTCGTAGCTGAAAATCTGCCCGACATCTGCGCGTCGGTGCAGCACACAATTATCAAAACGCTATTGCAGAAATTGGAGAAAGCAGCAGTGCAATTCGGCGTGAAAAATATTGGCATTGCGGGTGGTGTTTCGGCCAACAGCGGACTGCGTAAGGCGGTAGAAGAACTGGGAAAAGGACAAGGCTGGAACGTGTTTATTCCCCCTTTTCAATATTGCACCGACAACGCCGCGATGATTGCCGTTACAGCACATTATCTGTTCCTCGCGAAAAAATTTGCGCCGCTGGATATCGCGTCTTCAGCACGGAGCAATGGCATGTAGTCGCGCTTCTTTCGTCTTTAGACTTTTGTCTCTTCTTGCCCAACGATTTTTTTCGCTTCAAACAGTTCACCGTGCAGCAGTCGCGCTGCGCGATGAAGGTGAGTACCGATGCGTGTTTGTTTGGCGCCTGGGTGGATTTTCCACCGGAAACAAAACGCATTTTAGACATTGGGGCAGGAACAGGCTTGCTTTCGCTGATGACGGCGCAACGCTTTCCGCAAGCACACTTCACGGCTTTGGAAATCTACCCGGAAGCAGCGGCGCAGGCGGCAGAAAATGTGGGAAACAGTCCGTTCCGGGAGCAGATAGAAGTGGTTTGTACGGATGTGCAGGAATACAACCCGGAAGATCTTTTCGACGCGATTATCTGCAACCCGCCGTTTTTCCAAAACAGCTTGAAAGGGCCGGAAGAAACACGCAACCGCGCGCGGCATGGCGACGATGATTCGCTGACGCTGGAAGCACTTCTCGAGGCGGCCCAACGGCTGCTGAAATCAGGCGGAAGTCTAATGCTTTTGCTGCCCGAAACGGCGGCGGAAGTCTGGGAGAAAATTGCGCATAAAAGCGCGTGGCAAATGGTTGAAAAAGTGTGGGTTCAGCCGCTTCCCCAAAAAGCGCCGAACCGTATGTTTTATCATTACCAGAAGCAACCGGGTGGGGGAGAAACAGCGAAAATTTGGAGGCTGGTGCTGTACCAAAAATACGGACAGTACACGGCGCAAAGTGCAGCACTGCTGCGGCCTTTTTACCTCTATTTACTTTGAAGATTTTTCCCGCAGAAAGACGCATATTTTCCCCGAAGACTTCCACAGATTTTTCCCGTTGATTTCCGCAGAAATGTGCTGATTTTCATCTGGTAAGAAACTGCTTCGGACCTAAAAGCACAAAAGCCTTTCTCATCATTTCCTGTTCAAAATTCCTACGGGAAAATAAAAACCGTTGTGTCGTTTTTAAGAACGGCGATGGTGTTTTCCTTGCTGATAGGCTTTTGCGTAAAATTGTTGGCCTGCACGGCTTTTACGTTGTAGGAATTCACGGCGAGGTTGGTAACGAATTTGGAGGTGCCGGGCTGAAGTTGACCATAAGCGCCGCCTTCAAGGAAGATGTTGTACACGTCGGTGATACTCCCATTTACGTAGCGAATTGTGCCGGTGGGTGCAGGCACAGGATCGTCTTTTTTGCAAGCGAAAAACAGGGTGGGCAGGACGGCGAGCAAAAGCAGTTTTTTCATAAAGATCTCCGGGAATTTGTCCTCTAAAATTAAGCCTGAACGCAGCAGGTTTGGAAAGGAAAATGCTGTCCAAAGGGACAGCACTCTGACTAGCATCAGAAGTAGCCGCGACAGGAATCGAACCTGTATCAACTCGTTAGGAATGAGCTATTCTATCCATTGAACTACGCAGCCGGAAGGGAACGCAAAAATAGGGAAGAATATAAAAGCTGCTGGTAGAAACCCTTTGAAAGGGAGGATTACCCAATTAAGAAAATTAACTTAATTCACTAATTCATGTAGCAAGATACACCCAGTTGGATAATAATTGCTGTGCCAGACTCATAAAATATGTGTTAATATAAACTATAAAATCAGCTGTCTTTCCTGTTGTTGCAAAATCCCTACCTTTGCCGTTGGCCCAAAAAAGGCTTCAGTAAAGATTTTGCTTTCTTCTAAAGCCTCTATGAAAAACTGCACTTATTTTATAGTCTTTTTGTTGCTGTTATCCGCCTGTAAGACCTACAAAAACGTACCTTATTTCAGAGACATCCCAGACTCTACCCAAATTACTCATACTTTGCCGCTGGTTTCTTTTCAAGAGGCGCGGATACAACCCGATGACATTCTACAAGTTTCTATCCAGACGATAGATCCTAAAATCAACGATCAACTGGCAACCGGAAGTGGTATGAGCTATGTCACGCAGCCTACGTCTTCTCTTTCGGCGGTAACGCCAACAGGCTCAACAGGCTATCTGGTGGATAAAGATGGCTTTATTGAGCTGCCACTTGGAGGCAGGGTGCGGGTAGGAGGGCTTACTACGGAGCAGGCGCGTGATTCCATCCGCAGGCGGGCAGAAGTGTATTATAAAGCGCCTATTATCAATGTCCGTTTTGCCAATTTCCAGGTTACAATTCTGGGCGAAGTGAACCGGCCTTCCACCTATGTAGTGCCTAACGAGCGGATAGACATTATTCAGGCTTTAGGGATGGCGGGCGATCTTACTATTTATGGCAAGCGCGAAAATATAATGATTATCCGAGAAGAAAATGGTCAGAAAACTTTTGCGAGACTCAACCTGAACTCTTCCGATATTTTCCGGTCGCCTTATTTCCAGCTTCGCCAGCGGGATATTGTGTATGTGGAGCCTTCGCGCATAAAGGCGGCTTCTACCGATGCCTCTCAAACGCGTATTATTTCTCTTATCAGCCTGGCTACTACGGTACTTGTTGTTATTATAAGCCGGATTAATTTTAAATAGATTATTTATTAAAATAATATGGATCAACAACAGCCGTCCCTTACCGATACGAATGGAACGCTTTTTCAGCCGCAGGAGGAGTCGTCCGTTAACCTGCAAAAAGTCATTGGCAAGTTGGCTGCTTACTGGCCTTGGTTTGTAGGATGTATTATTCTTTCGCTTGTTGGTGCATTTCTGCATTTGCGTTACAGCACGCCGGTATATAAAGTGAGTGCCAAGATTATGGTGCAGGATGATAAGAAAGGTTCCGGCTTTCCGGACGCCGATGTTATGGAAAGTCTGGGTATGGGTGGTGCAAAAAGCAATGTGGACAATGAACTGGAGATTATTACCAGCCGGACGCTGATAGAGCGGGTCGTGAGAGGTTTGCAACTGAATGTAAGCATTTTTAATGCCGGACATATAAAAGAGACAGAAGTGTATCTGGATCGTCCTTATGATGTGAACTTCATATCTTTCGTAGAGGATTCTATCCGCCGAAAGTATGAGTATCATATATTGGATGGTGGTGATTCTCACTATAAATTAGAAGAAGGTGGAAAATCATGGAGAGGCCGGTTTGATAACATACTCCGGTTGCCAATTGGTCAGGTAGTTATTTCCCGGAGAACTTTGTCTCACAAAGCCCACCCCAAAAGCTATTTTCAGGTCGTAAGCACAGAAGCGGCGCTGGAAAAATACATGGCCAACTTGGGTGCTGCACTCCCTAACAAGCAGGTGAGTACCATATCTATCATCTTGCAGGATGTAGAGCCAGACAAAGGCGAGGTGGTTGTAAATCGTCTCATTGAAGAGTACATGCGCGCTAATGTGAGTGACCGCAACCGGATTGCAGACAGTACAATGCACTTTATTGACGAACGTCTCAGCCTTGTAAACGGCGAACTGACGGGCATTGAACAGAATATTCAGGATTTTAAAGCCAGCAACGATCTTACCGACCTGACGGAGCAGTCGAAGCAGTTATTAAGTAACACCACTGATTATGCCAAACAACTTACTGATAAGGAGGTGCAATATTCGGTGGTGCAGTCGCTGGAGCGGTTTATAAACAGCAACGCACCGGGTAGCCGGGTTATTCCAACCTCGCTGATGGTGCAGGATCCGGTTTTTACGCCTATTGTATCCAGCTATAACACCCTTCAATTGCAGCGGGAACAGTTGCTGATGACCAATACGGAAAACAGCCCGGCAGTAAGAACACTGGACCTCCAAATGGCTTCTATCCAGCGGGAAATGAGCCAGAGCATTAGTACATTGAAGCGTCAGTTGCAAACTTCTATTGCACAGCTACAGGTTAAAGTTGGTCGTTTGGATGCGGAGATAAGAAAGGTACCGGCCAAAGAACGCACTTTTCTGGAATACTCCCGGCAACAGGCTATTAAACAGGATTTGTATGTGTTTTTGCTGAAAAAACGTGAGGAGTCCGCCATCACCAAATCATCTACCGTAGCCAATGCGCGCGTGGTGGATCCGGCCCGCAAAGATTCTACACCTTTTAAGCCAAAAAAGCCGCTTATCCTGCTTTCAGCTTTCGCTATCGGTCTTTTGCTGCCTTACGGTATTATTTCTCTTAAAGATGCCCTCAACACAAGGATTGAGTCCAAAGAGGATATCACTAGCCGCACACAAGTTCCTATTCTGGCAGAAATCAGCCACAATCCGGAAGCAAACGACAAGCTTGTGGTAACATCCAACTCCCGCAACGCCATCTCGGAACAGTTCCGGGCGCTACGCTCCAACCTGCAATTTGTACTAACGGGTAAAGAAGAGAAAACCATCCTAATGACCTCCAGTATGAGCGGAGAAGGAAAATCGTTTGTTTCACTGAACCTTGCCAGTGCCCTGGCGATTTCTGGCAAAAAAGTAATCGTGATGGAGCTGGATTTGCGCAAACCTAAAGTGTCTCAGTATCTCCAACTGCCCAATAATATTGGTTTCAGCAACTATGCAATAGGTGCCGCCGCTATTAGCGATGTCATCCGGGCTTCTGGCACATCCGAAAATTTGTTTGTAATCTCTTCAGGTCCTATTCCGCCCAACCCTGCGGAGTTGCTTTTGGAAGACCGGGTAGCAGACTTGTTTGCCTATTTGAAAAATAATTTCGATTATATTATTATGGACGTTCCGCCAGTAGGAATTGTAACAGACGCCCAACTGCTTTCTAAATATGCAGACGCAACGCTGTTTCTCGTGCGGCAGGGCGTAACCAACAGAGGTCAGCTCGCCATTCCCGAAGAACTGCTGCAACAACGGAAATTCCCTAAGCTTTACATCGTTGTAAACGATATTAAACACAAAAGAAAAGGCTATGGTTATGGATACGGCTATGGTTATGGATACGGCTATGGTTATGGATACGGCTATGGCTACAGTGAGGAAGATACGAACGCTCGCAAAAAGTCAAAACAAACGCTGTTTTCTTCTCTGAAAAGTAAGATGTCGCCCAAAAGAAAATAGTATTTATCACACGTATCCTGTGTCCTAATACAAAAGTCAAGCTGGGATAGTCCTTGGTTCAATAATTTTTTATAAGCATGACGAAAAATTAAAAGTGCTGAAGTGAAATACTCTTTTTGCCCATGAGACTTAAAAAGCAAACACTGTCGGGCCTTATCTGGTCTTTCGGCGATACTATTCTGGTGAAAGGCGGCACTTTCGCTGCGCAGATTGTTTTGGCACGGCTGCTAGGGCCGGCAGAGTTTGGCCTTGTAGGTATGATGGCCATCTTTATTGCCGTCGGTACGACGCTGGTGGACAGCGGAATGTCGGCCTCCCTAATACGCACGCCGGACGCAGATAAAGATGACTTCAACACCGTTTTTTATACGAATCTGCTTTTAAGTATAATTGTTTATGGAATTATGTTCTTATTGGCACCTGCAATTGCGCAATTCTACAGGCAGCCTGTTTTAATTTCTGTCATTCGGCTTTATTGCATATCATTTTTAATAATGCCCTTCTCTGCGGTTCAAGTGGCGATTCTGCTCCGGCAGATGAAGTTTAAAAAGCTCATGCTTTTGAACATTCCAGGTACGCTGCTGGGCATTGCAACAGGCATCACGCTTGGCTATCGCGGCTACGGCGTCTGGAGCATTGTGGGGATGTTGCTTGTTACGCAAGGAATTCAGTCGCTGCTGATTTGGGCTACATCTTCCTGGAAACCGTCTTTTTCCTTTTCCCGCGAAAAATGGAAGATTCATTTCCACTTTGGCTACAAACTGATGCTTTCAGGACTTCTGAACACCATTTTTGAGAATATTTACAACATAATCATCGGACGCACGTACAATGTAAAAGTCTTGGGCTATTATGAGCGTGCCCAGAATTTTAATCAATATCCGGTACAAACACTGACCAGTGTTATAACAAAAGTGAGCTATCCGATGCTGACCAATATTGCATCCCAGAGAGACCTAGTCAATGCCGTTTACAGAAAGGTTATTACGGCTACATTTTTTATTGTTGCGCCCCTCATGCTGGGCGCTGCGGCACTGGCAGAGCCTTTGTTTCTGCTGGTGCTGGGCCCCCAATGGCTGCCGGCGGTTCCGCTGTTCCAAATCCTATGCTTTTCCAGTATTTTATACCCGATTCACTCTTTTAATATAAATGTTCTTAAAGTTTATGGAAGAAGCGATTTGTTTTTAAAAGTAGAAATAATAAAAAAAATATTAATGCTGATTGTCGTCATCGTAAGCTATAAATTTGGTATTTATGCGTTGGTGTTTGGGGCTGTGGTTTCCTCTTTCGCTGCGCTTATGGTAAATACCTACTATAGCCGGACGATGATTCATTATTCCATAAAAGAACAAGTTTTGGATATGCTGCCTACTTTTGCAACTGCGCTTGTTATGGCCTTGGCAATGAAAGCACTTCTCTTAGTGCCGGTGCAAATGGCACTTCTCCTAAAACTGATTATTACAGGCGTCCTTGGGGCCTTTCTTTATCTTCTTCTAAACAGCACTATTAAAAGTTTTGCATTAAAAGCACTTCTTTCTCTTAAAAACGCTAAAGTATGATACCTGTTACAAGACCTTATTTACCGCCGAGGGAACAATACGAAAGCTATCTGTCGGGTATCTGGCAGCGTCAATGGCTGACCAATATGGGGCCGCTGGCGAACGAACTAGAGCTGCAATTAAAAGAATATCTGGACGTTAAGCACCTGCTGTTTGTCACCAACGCAACAGTCGCTTTACAGATGGCCATAAAAGTATTGGGACTGAAGGGCGAAATTATTACAACGCCTTTCTCTTTTGTTGCTACCACAAGCAGCATTGTGTGGGAAGGATGTATCCCTGTTTTTGTGGATATCGACCCGCAATCGCTCAACATTGATGCTGGAAAAATTGAAGCGGCCATTACGGAAAACACCTCTGCGATTCTGGCGACACATGTTTATGGAAACCCTTGCGATGTGGTGAAAATTGAGGAAATTGCTAGGAAGCACAATCTGAAAGTGATTTACGACGCAGCTCATGCTTTCGGCGTAAAAGTCGGTAATCGCTCTGTTTTTGAATTTGGCGATGTATCTGTGTGCAGTCTCCATGCTACAAAGCTTTACCATAGCATAGAAGGCGGAATTATTCTTACCCAAGATCCGCTGTTGCTAAAAAGACTGGCTTATATGCGTAATTTTGGTTTCGATGGTCCGGAAGCCTTTGCGGAGTTGGGTATAAACGGTAAAAACTCTGAGTTTCATGCTGCGATGGGCTTGGCAAATCTGAAAAACATGGAATTCATCAAGTCTGACCGCAAGCGGGTGCATGACCGTTATGAGGAAAAGCTTCAAAACCTCCGCGTAAAAAGGCCTCATTGGCATCAGGAATCCGATAATAATTATGCTTATTACCCGATTATATTTGAATCGGAAGCGATTCTGACAAAGTCTTTCGACATGCTGAAAGCCCATGAAATAGGTGCAAGACGTTACTTCTATCCCTCGCTTAGCTCCTCCCTTCCTTATGTAGAAAAAGTGAATTTACTTATTACAGACGACCTCGCCAAGCGTGTTCTCTGCCTTCCTTTTTACACCGGCCTTTCGTCTGAGGAAATAGACCTTGTATGTCGGCTGCTCTTGCGTGTTCAAAATAACTAAGTCTTCCTGTAACACAAAGAATAAACTCCGGGTCTGATGATTGAAGTAAGCGTCTTAATGCTAACGTATGGACACGAAAAGTTTTTGTCGCAGGCAATCGAAGGTGTGCTGATGCAGCAAGGTGACTTCAAGCTGGAACTTATGATCTTGAATGATGCTTCTCCTGATAACACAGACGAAATTATAGAGAGCTTTATTCAAACACATCCGCGAGGGAAGGTAATTACGCATGTAAGGAACGTCGTAAATATAGGTGCTATGAAGAACTCTGTTCAAGCCTTGCAGCGGGTAGCCAGTAAATATGTGGCTCTTTGTGAAGGAGACGATTATTGGACAGACTCGTCTAAACTGGCAAAACAGGTACATTTCATGGAGGCCAATCCCGGTTATTCGCTTTGCTTCCATTCTGTTGCAGTAGAAAATAATTTGGCTGGAAAGCCTTATAAGTATCCGAAACCAGCGAAGACCACATTAGTGTTCGAAGATCTTCTGGTGAAACATTTTATTCCTACTTGTTCCATATTTTACCGGAATGCGGCACTTCCTAAGCCGCTTCCGCCTTTTTATGCACATTGCGTGATGGGAGATTTACCTTTAGAGTTGTTGCTTGCGCATAGTGGTAAAGTCTGTTTTATAGATGAAGAAATGGCCGTTTACCGGAAACACGAAGGCGGCATTACGCGAAGCAAAGAACAAATTGCCCTTGGACGAAGAGGCTATACTTTTCTTTATAAAAGTCTGATCAAACATTGTTTTCCACATCATATTATTGCCCTTAGCCAAAAGCTTTTTAAAAACTATTTGGGCTACGTGAAAGATAAATTCCTATAACGTGGCACTTATTCGTCCAGACAGATTGTATCTTTGCCCGGCATCTGTCCTAAAAGGGGATTTTGGTTGAGAATCTTTCGCCAGCAGCAGAAATCTTTTAGGTATATATTTTCTATTCATATTTAAGGATTTCCAAGCTCTTTGAGCATTATTTCCGAACAACTCCAGCCTGATATTGGGACTTATTTTAAGAATATTCGCATTTCTGCTTATTCTGGGGCCTGTTCTAAACTCCCCATTGGGCCTTTTTTTAGATCCTATTCAGATTTTCTCTCTTATATTGTTAATATACTTTTTTTTCACCCAAAAAAGACCTCTTCGTAATTTATTTATTCAGAAGAATTTTTCCTTATCATTTTCATTTTTCGTCTATGTTGTTATTGTTGGCCTTCCGCTCGCTCTTGTTTTTAGCGAAACGGATGCCACAAAAGAATCTATTACGTCGCTCATGCGACCAATACGGATACTAATTAACTTTTATGGTGTCTGGTGTCTGGCAACGCTTTATAAGCAACATTTCGGACAACGCTTTTTCATTATAATTTGCAAAGACATTATACACATAGTATTTTTTAATGGAGTTTTGATGTGTCTCCAACTGTATTTTCCGGTTGTGCAAGGACTTCTCAATTCTGTTCTTTACAATAATGCCAGCGATCTCCACTTTCAAAGCAATGACCGGGTAGGTGGCTTTTATCTCTCTGGCGGCGCAGTAGCCTCTATTTATCAAGGGCTGCCATTGCTTATTATTCCCTACGTAGTTCATATAGGAGAGATGAAAGTCCTCAAAGCTGTAGTTCTATATATGACTCTGGTTATTTCCATTGTTATTACCGGGCGCTCCGGGCTGCTACTGATTCCTTTTTCCGCAATCGTTATCATCAAAAGTCTGCCGCTGCCCAAACGCTTTTTGATTTCTGTTGGTATACTGATATTTGTACTTTTGTCGCCGGTAATTATCCGTTTTGTGTATGTTTATGTATTGGCAACCAATAACGCAATGCTTATTTTTAACTATGAGCGTTTCCTCCGATTGACACCTGGTGGGGCTTCAGGGGGTGACGTAGAATCCGATCAGACGGTTTCCACCATTTTAGGGAGGTTCTCCTTTCCGCCCACTTGGCGCGGTCTTCTGCTCGGCGACCTGAATTTTTCTAATTACACAACTACAGATGTTTCTGATATGGGTTTTAATATTATATTATATAAATATGGGCTGGTTGGACTTGTCATTTATTATTGGCCCGCATTCTATATGCTTCGCAAAACAATGAAGCTGAAAATATCAAGCAAGGCCATTACCTTTTTTATGAAAATTACTTTTATTGCTTACATATTTTTGGAGTTCAAGGAGGAAGTTATTTATGCCCGTAACGGGTATTCTATCGTTCTGCTTCTTTTTTTTGGTGCGGTTATTCTTCATCAAGAAAACAGGCAGCGAATACCAAATTTAAAGTAAAAAATTATGTGTGGATTCACCGGCTTTTTCCATAAAAAAAACGCAGATGTAAAAGTCTCCGTAGAAGCGATGACCGAAACGCTCGTTCACCGTGGGCCTGACAGCGCAGGTATCTACCAAAACGAATTCGTCAGTCTTGGCCACCGCCGACTCAGCATCCTTGACCTCAGTAGCTGTGGCCACCAGCCGATGCTAGGCGAAGGCGAAAGCCACGTATTGGTTTTTAACGGAGAGATTTATAATTATTTAGACATTAAAGCCGAACTGCAGGGACTCGGACACAACTTCCGTTCCCATTCTGATACAGAAGTTATCCTCAAAGGTTTTCAGCAGTGGGGAACAGCCATTTTTGCCAAACTTAATGGTATTTTCGCTTTTGCGCTTTTTGACCGGGGGGCAGAAAAACTTTTCCTCGTCCGCGACAGGTTAGGCGTTAAGCCTTTATATGTTTATGATTCCGGCGAGAAGATTTTCTTCTCTTCCGAAATAAAGTCTATTACCGCTGTTTGTCCACAATTACGACGGGTGAATTATGATGCGTTGAGTGCTTTTCTTTATTACGGAAGTGCCCTCGGTTCGCAAACACTTCACGAAGGCATAAAAGCCGCACCGCCCGGCAGCTATTGTGAAATTACCCGGCGCAATGCGGTTCTCCATACCTATTGGAAGCGGGAAGATGTAGTAGAAAGAACAAACGTATCCGCAAAAGAAGCTGCCGCCTGCGTGCAGCAACTTTTGGACGCAGCCGTAAAGCGCCAACTCATAAGCGATGTACCAGTGGGCGTTTTCCTCAGCGGCGGTATTGATTCCTCCGCTATTACGGCTTTCGCTGCTCGCCATTATGGGGGAAAGCTTAAAACCTTCGCCGCTGCTTTCGACTTTGATAAAGGCGTAAACGAATTAGGAAAAGCCCGCGCCGTAGCCGATTATTACAACACCGAGCACCATGAATTTTTTATTCAGGGAAAAGACCTTCCTGATGTTATCGAAAAAATGGTGTATCATCACGATGCACCTTTCAGCGATGCGGCGAATATCCCGCTCTACCTGATGGCGAAGGAAGTAAAACCTTTTGCCACCGTCGTCTTGCAGGGCGATGGGGGAGACGAGCTATTTGGTGGATATAACCGCTATTTCCTGCTCCATAAATATGGTCGGGGTGCAAAGCGGACGCTGTCGCAAGTAATACATCCGATGCTGCGCCTTCTGGGTGGAAGTTCCGCCAAAGCGCAACGTATGAATCGGATTGTAGAAGCATTTGGACAGAAAAACGACGCGCACCTCATGGCCTGGCTTCTGACGCAAGACACCTCGCAATCCAATACGCGGCAAAGCCTCTCTGAGAAATATCGGAAAGCGACATCTCAAAAGGCGGCGTTTCAGCGTTATGAGGAAGTTTCCAAGCGATTCGAAGACAAAGACCTCGTGCAGCGCATGTTATTCGTGGATTCCCAAATCATCCTGCCCGATATTTTTCTGGAAAAAGTGGATAAGTCCACCATGGCGGCATCCATAGAGGCGCGCGTGCCCTTCCTGGACAACGATCTTGTGGATTACGCGCTCTCGCTGCCTTCTTCCATCAAAGTGGCTAACGGTGAAAAGAAAGGGCTGCTTAAAGCCGCCTTGCGCGGCGTAGTTCCTGACAGTGTGCTGGACGGCAAAAAGACCGGCTTTGGCGTTCCTTTTGAAAACTGGCTGCGTGGCCCGCTGTTTCCGTTTATGAACGACAAACTGCACTCGGCCTATATGCGCCAGTTGGGTTTGTTTGATTACAAACACTTGGACCGCATTATTGCGGAACACAAAGAAGGCAAAGGCACGTATGGTTTTCAGCTTTGGAAGCTAATGAACTTGAGTATCTGGCTGGAATCTAATCAAATGCAATTTTCTTAGTATGAAAAAGAAAATTGTCTTTGTAGGTTCTTTCAAGGAAACTACCGGCGATGGTGGCAAGGGCGGACAGATGTTTGCCTCTCGAACGCTGATAAACTCCGCGCTCCAAAACGATTTTGAATTCCTGCTCATAGACACCACCGCGCAGTCTATTCCCGCGCCGCCGGTTCATAAGCGCATTGGCAGTGTTCTCCGCCGCTTTGGGCAGCTTTTTAAATTTCTGCTATTCTCCCGTCCGCATTATGTGCTTCTTTTTTCAAGCGCGGGCCTCAGCTTTCTGGAAAAAGGATTGATGGCGATTCTGTCAAAGCCTTTTGTGGGGAAAGTCATTTTCGCGCCGCGCTCCGGCCTTATCAAAGATAACATTGCGCGCTCCGGCTTTTTCCGGCGCTTCGCCAAACTCGTTCTCCGTGCTTCCGACACGGTGATTTGTCAGGGCCAAAGCTGGAAACGCTTTTACGCCTCGCTCGGTAATTTTCCCGACCATAAATTCCGCGTGGTGCACAACTGGATTGACACGACGGCATATGAAAAAAACCGTCCTTCCTATCAAAATCCAAGCCCGGTTGCCCGCAGGCTGCTTTACATTGGCTGGCTGGAAGAATACAAAGGCATTCTGGATTTGATTGAAGCGGTTGCGCTTGCCAAAGACCGCATTCCGGGCTTGCAGATGGATGTTTACGGCTCCGGCAAACTGGCTCAAAAAGCACAGGATCTGGCGCAGTCGCTCGGGGTTTCCCACCTCATTCAGTTCCGGGGTTGGGCCGATGAAACCATCAAACTCGCCGCGCTGCGCGAAGCCGATATGTACGTCTTGCCTTCTCACACCGAAGGGTTCCCCAATGCGCTTCTGGAAGCCATGGCTTCCGCTATTCCTTCTATTGCCACTGATGTAGGCGGTGTGAGCGACCTGATTATCAACAACGAAACCGGATTGCTGGTAGCGCCCAAGAATCCAACCCAACTTTCTGCCGCCATCGTAGAATTGTATCAGAACGAAGCACTCCGGGAAAGGCTCAGCCGGAACGCCCGCACTGTTGTCCGGGAAAATCACTCTCTGGCCGCAATGGAAACCAAAATGCGGGCCATTTTCAATTAATATTGTTTCATGAAACAAATCATCCAGTCCTTCAAAACCGGCCAAACCATTCTGGAAGAAGTGCCCGCGCCAACGGTTAGCCGCGGCCACGTCTTGGTGCGCACCACCCGCAGCCTCGTCTCCCTTGGAACGGAAAGAATGCTGGTGGAATTTGGCCGTTCCAACCTTCTCCAGAAAGCCCGCGCCCAGCCTGATAAGGTGAAGCAGGTTTTGGAAAAAGTGAAGACCGACGGACTGAAGCCAACCTTAGAAGCCGTATTCAACAAGCTGGAGCAACCGCTGCCACTTGGCTATTGCAACGTAGGCCGCGTCATTGCCGTAGGCGACGGCGTGTCGGAATTTACAATCGGAGACCGCGTAGCGTCCAACGGCCAGCACGCCGAGTTTGTTTCCGTCCCCAAAAACCTCGCCGCGCCCATCCCCGAAAACGTCTCCGACGAGGAAGCGGCGTTTACCGTTATCGGCTCCATCGGTTTGCAGGGCATCCGCCTGTGCAACCCCACTTTGGGCGAAACAATTGTGGTGGTTGGATTGGGTTTGATAGGCTTGCTGGCGGCAGAACTCCTTCTCGCAAACGGCTGCCGCGTGGTGGGTATCGACCTTGACCAGACGAAGGTGGACATCGCCCGCAGAAAAGGCGTGGATGCCATCAATCCCAAAAGCGGAACCGACGTGGTGCAGTACGTCCAAAGCCTCACCGACGGCATCGGTGCCGACGGCATTATCATCACCGCCTCGGCCAAGAGCGATGAGATTATTGCGCAGGCCGCGCACATGAGCCGCAAGCGGGGCCGCATTGTTCTGGTCGGCGTGATTGGATTGAACATCAGCCGCGCCGATTTCTACGAGAAAGAACTATCCTTCCAGGTGAGCTGTTCCTACGGCCCGGGCCGCTACGACGAAGACTATGAGCGGCGCGGAAACGACTACCCGCTGCCGTATGTGCGCTGGACAGAGAAGCGTAATTTCTCCGCCATCCTGCAAGCCATCAGCACCGGAAAACTGGAAGTGAAATCCCTCATCACAGAGCGCGTGCCGATTGAAGAATACAGCCGCATCTACGACAACATCGGTCAGCAAGGCTCTATCGCGTCCATCCTCGAATACCGCGAAGACACCACGCCGGAAACGGTGGTAGCCGTTGGTGGAACGATGGCTTCTTTTTCCCAAAGCGGTGGCGGAATGGGCATCATCGGCGCGGGAAATTTCACCAAAATGACGATGCTGCCGGCTTTGAAAGAAGCGGGCGCACAGCTTGTTTCCATTGCTTCGGCGGGCGGCGTAAACGGCACGGCGCTGGCCAAAAAATACGGCATTTCCAAGAGCACGACTGACTATCAAACCATCCTTGCCGACCCTGCCGTGAGCATGGTACTCATCACCACGCGCCACAACCAGCACGCTTCCATGACGGCGGAATGCCTCAAAGCGGGCAAGAATGTTTTTGTGGAAAAACCGCTCGTTATCAACAGCGAAGAGCTGGACGACATTCTGAAAGTCTATGACGGCAAAGCAACGGTTACCGTAGGCTTCAACCGCCGCTTTTCGCCGCACGCGGAGAAGATGAAATCGCTCCTCGGCACTGCCCCGATGAACGTGATTGCCACCATGAATGCGGGCGCGATTCCGGCCAATGTCTGGGTACACGACATGCTGGTGGGCGGCGGGCGCATCATCGGCGAAGCCTGCCATTTTATGGACTTGATTACCTTCCTTACCGGCAGCCGTATCAAGGCCGTGTGCATGAACGCGATGGGCCCGAATCCGCAAACCAACACCGACAACGCCTCTATTCTCTTGGAGTATGAAAACGGCAGCACGGGCGTGATAAACTATTTCTCCAACGGCTCCAAAGCCTATTCCAAAGAGCGCGTGGAAGTCTATAGCCAGGAGCGGACGCTGATTATGGACAATTTCCGCGCAACGGAAGGCTTTGGTTTCCGGGGCTTCACCAAGCTGAAAACCGGACTGGACAAAGGCCACAAAGCGCAGTTCAAACTCTTGCAGGAACGCACCACCAACGGCGGCCCGGCTCTCATTCCTTTTGACGAAATCATCAACACCACCAAAGCCTCCCTCGCCGCAATTGAAAGTTTGAAAACGCGGGCGTGGGTAGCTGTCTAAGTCTTTCTCTTCCGAAACGCAACGCCTTTTCTTCCCCATGCAAGACGCTTCATCCCCAACATTTAAGCCTTGGTTTTCAGCGGCAAAAGGAAAGTTTTCAGCGGCAGAGCCTTTATTTTCAGCGGAAGGGCCTTTGTTTTCAGCGGCAGAGCCTTTGTTTTCAGCGGCAGAACCTTTGTTTTCAGCGGAAGGGCCTTCATTTTCGGCAGATTTTCGCTCTTCTAAACCCAATTATTCCTTTTAAGCAGCGCGTTTCTTCTCCCTCTTTCCTTCCTCTTCCCAAATCCTCTTCTCCTTATGCTCCTTGACATCATTGCCGGCGCGCGTCCCAACTTCATGAAGATTGCGCCTATCCTCGAAAGCCTTTCCGCTGCCAAAGCCGCAGGCTATCCGCTGGAATACCGCCTCATTCACACCGGTCAGCACTACGACAAAAAGATGAGCGGCGACTTTTTTGAGCAGTTGGGAATTCCCGAACCGCACCTGAACCTGGAAGCGGGTGGGGGAACGCAGGCCGAGCAAACGGCAGCCATTATGACGCGCTACGAGAAAGTCCTTCTTGAGCGCCGCCCCGACCTGTTGATTGTAGTGGGAGATGTTACTTCTACAATGGCCTGCTCGATTGCGGCGAAGAAAGTGGGCGACATCAAAGTGGCGCACGTGGAAGGCGGGATTCGCAGCAACGACCTGTCTATGCCGGAAGAAATCAACCGCATGGTGACCGACGCGATTACGGATTATTTCTTCACCACCTCGGAAACGGCGAATGAGAATCTGCGCCGTTCAGGTGTGCCGGAAAGCCGGATTTTCTTTGTGGGAAACACCATGATTGACACGCTCTTGAAGAACATGCCACGCTTTGAAGCGCCGTCAGTTTGGGAAGAATTGGGCCTGCAAAAAGGACAGTATTTCGTGATGACGCTCCACCGGCCCGGCAACGTGGATGAAGAGCAAAACCTGAAGCGCCTGATGGATGCGATTGTGGCTTCTTCAAAGGGTTTGCCGCTTATTTTCCCGGTGCATCCGCGCACAGCCAAAATGCTGGCGCAAATCGGGATTGAAGCGCCCAACCTGCACATGATTGAGCCGCTCGGCTACCTGCAATTCAACTACCTCGTGCAACACGCGAAGGCGGTAGTCACAGACTCCGGCGGCGTAACGGAAGAAGCGACGGTGATGCACGTTCCCTGCATGACTTTGCGCGCCAACACCGAGCGCCCGGAGACCTGCACGGTGGGCACAAACCGCCTCTTGGGCGTTTCGCCCGATGCCGTTGCGCCTGCGTTTGAAGAGCTGTTCAGCGGACGTTGGACAAAAGGCGAAATCCCCGAAATGTGGGACGGCAAAACGGCGGGAAGAATCGTGCGGGATTTGATTTCTACTTTTGGTTTGAAGAAGGAAGTGGTTGCGTAAAAGCAGCTATGCTCCAAATTAGTAGTGAAGAAGAAAATCGTAAAAAGTTTTGTCACCCCGCCGAAGGGCGGGGTCTCACAAGCGAGTTGTCCTTGCTTCTAAGATTCCGCCGAAAGGCGGAATGACAAAAGATTATCGACACAGAAAACAACTTAGAAGCTATGCTGGATAAAATCCGTCGCTCCGCCAATCTGGTGCGCAACATGGGGCTGCGCTACGTGGCTTTTCGCGCAAAGCACGAATTGAGCGCGCGCGCCGGTTTGCTGAAAAAAAAGTTTCCCACCGCGCCGGAAAAAAAGGTTTTTCTGTCGTTGGAAGACTGGAAGAAAGACGCGCGTCCGTTCTTTTTTGAGAGTAAGGAAACACTCCAAATTCCGAAGGTTCGCCATGAAGATTTAGGGGAACGCTACGCCGATTACAAGGCGGGAACGCTCTTGTTCTTCAACAGCGTAAAATTCAACGTCGGGACGGATTACGACTGGATAACGAATCCCGATTCCAGACACCGCTACGACATTCAAAAACACTGGACGGAGATTCAGGATTACTCTACCACCGCAGGCGACATCAAGTTTGTGTGGGAGAAATCGCGCTTCTCATTTCTCGGCGATTTAATCCGCTACGACTATCATTTTGAGCAGGATTGCGCGAGGGAAATTTTCGCGGAAATAGAATCGTGGATAGACGCGAATCCGATTAATCAGGGGCCAAATTTTAAGTGCAGTCAGGAGATTTCTTTGCGCTCGCTCAACTGGGTTTTTGCGCTGTATTACTACCGCAATTCGCCCGCGCTGACCGACGCGCTTTTCCAGAAAATAATGCACGTCCTTTACTGGCAAACGCACCATGTGTATCACAACATCCACTTCTCCCGCATTGCCGTAAGGAACAACCACGCCATCACCGAAACGCTGACCTTGTATCTCATGGGGTTGTTGTTTCCGCAATTCCCGGAAGCCCAAAAATGGAAGCGCGAAGGCAAGGCGTGGTTTGAGGAAGAGATTGCGTATCAGGTGTATGAAGACGGAACGTTTCTCCAGTTCTCCATGAACTACCACCGCGTGCTGGTGCAGTTACTGACGTGGGCGCTGCGGCTGGCGGATGTGAACGGCGAAAGCTTCGTCCCAGTTGTGCGCGAGCGGGCGGAAAAGTCTTTGTTTTTCCTCTCCGCCTGCATGAACGACGCCGATGGCTGGCTGCCGAATTACGGCGCGAATGACGGTGCGCTTTTCTTCCGCCTCAGCAGTGCGGACTACCGCGATTATCGTCCGCAATTGGGCGCGCTGGCAGCGGCTTTGGGGATTTCGTTGGAAGTGGCGGAAGGACAGCGTGAGGATGCAGCGTGGTATGGATTGAGCGGAAATTTCGGGAAAAAGCTTTCCCACAAAACCGGGCTTTATTCCTTTCCGGCAGGCGGCTATTACGTTATCCGGGAGGTGGAAACGATGACCTTTCTGCGTTGCGGCAATCACAAAGACCGGCCCGGTCAGGCGGACAATCTTCACTTAGACATCTGGCACAAGGGGAAGAACATTTTCGTGGACGGTGGCAGCTACAAGTACAACACCGACGAGGCTACGCTGCGCTATTTTATGGGCACGGCTTCGCACAATACCGTGCAGTTGGGAGAGGCAGACCAAATGCAGAAAGGCGGGCGTTTCATCTGGTATCACTGGACGCAGCTTGCAGGCGTATCGGTGCTGGAAGAAGCGGGCGATTCCTTTATTTTCCGGGGTGCGATTCGCGCGTTTCAGCACCTGAATCCGGCCATCGTTCATCGCCGCGACGTGGTGAAGAAAAAAGGTGTGGCGGAATGGGAAGTGCGCGATACGATAGAGAATCTTCCTGAAGGGCTGGAATTGCGCCAGTTGTGGCACACTGCAGACGGTGCAAACGGAGAAATTCTTCCTCAAACGGAAGGGGTTTCCGTGGCAGAAAGCGGATGTAAAGTCTCCAACTATTATGGCCAGACGGAAGCCGCGCAGCTTACCGTTCTTTCCGGGAAAACGGCTACGATTACAACCACTCTGCGCTGCTCCAAAGACAACGGCTGGGCCCGGCTTTAAAGAGATTTTTCGCGGATGGAAAGTAAGCAATCCCTAATTATGCAGCCGCATCCAGTCGCATCTCTTTTTTAAAAAACTGATTATGTACAACCTGACAAATGAAATAAGTGCAGAAGAACTTGTCGCCGCTTTGAAAACCGTCAATGGGACTTATTTTCACATTGACGACCTGGATGCTTATGCGCAAAAAGTTCTGACATATGGTAAAGCAGCGGTTTATAGGGCACCAAACGGGGAGCTTGCTTCTTTTGTTCTGTATTATGATAACGGCCCGGAGGTTTTTTTCACGATGGGTTGGACAAACCCGGTACATGCTGGAAACAGTTTGTGTGGGAAATTGCTCACGCATGTTATTAATAGTTCCCCTAAAGAAGCCCGCGCAGAGGTGAGTGTGGACAATCTTCTTTCCCGGAAAATGTGCAAAATAGTGAAGCTGGTCCCAGAAAGTGAAAAAGGCGGCCTTTTGCAGATGCGTTATTCCAAACGGCTTGCTGTGATGCAGCCTTATGTTTTTCCGTACATTGGCTATTTTCATCTGATTGAAGCAAGCGACAAGATCATCTTCTATGACGATGTAAATTTCATAAAAGGTGGCTGGATAAACCGCAACCGGATTCTGCTCAACGGTGAACCTCTTATGGTTACATTTCCACTGGAAGGAGCCAGCCCAAATAAGCAAATTGGGGAAATCAAGCCGCTTCTAAAGGCTGATTTTAGAAATGCATTTCTGGCCCGTATCACTGCTGCTTACAAGAAAGCGCCTCATTATCAGGAGGTTACCCAAATGCTCCGGGCATTTTTTGAGAAGCCTTATGAAAATATCGCAGACCTGGCTATCAATTCTATAACAAGTGTTTACGACTATCTGGGGATGGAAATTCGGTGGACGAAATCCTCCGTCATTACGCCCGAAACGAAAGGTATGGACAAGGCTGACCGGCTGATAAAGATGGCGAAAGACTTGGGCTATAAGAAGTACGTGAATGCGATGGGCGGCCAAGAACTGTATGACAAAGACTATTTCCACGCCCAAGACATCCAGCTAAATTTTGTTCAGCCCTCGAAAGTAGAATACAAGCAGTTTGATAAAGAGTTTGTTCCGTGGCTTTCTATCATAGACGTGCTTATGTTTAACGATAAAAAAGCGGTAAAGGAAATGCTGTCTGATTTTGAAATATTGTAATTTGTTTTTTCCTTACAAATTAAAACCCAGATTTTCGCGGATGAAAATTCAAACCAAGTAGATGATGAATATCCTCCTCCTGCACCAATATTTCCTTGAAGACGACGACCCTGGCGGCTCGCGCTGGAACGAACTAACGCGCAACTGGACGGACGCAGGCCATCAGGTAACGGTGCTGGCCGGTATGATGCACGCCAACGGCAGCGAGAAGCGCGCGGAATACAAAGGCCGCTATTTCGTACCTAAAAGCCAAGGCGCGGTAACGGTTTGGCGCTGCCATGTTTCGGAGTCGTACAACACCAATTTTCTGGGTCGGCTGTGGGGTTATTTCTCTTTTATGTTCTCGGCTTTTTGGGCGGGAATGTTCAAGGCAAAAGGGAAATTTGACGTGGTAATCGTTACATCACCGCCGCTTTTTGTGGGCGCAAGTGGCTGGCTTATTTCTGTTTTCAAACGTATTCCGCTCGTCTTTGAGGTGCGCGACCTCTGGCCCGAATCGGCGATTGATACCGGCGTATTGAAGAACGGACTTATCATCAAACTGGCGTACTGGTTTGAAGCGTTTATCTACCGCAAAGCCGCGTTGGTAAACGTGCTGACACCCGCGTTTTACAACACATTGCGCGACGTAAAAAAGGTTCCCGAAAACAAGCTCCTTATGATTCCCAATGCGGCGGATTTTTCCTTGTCAGAAAGTCTGTTGCAAAATTTCAACGTCGCCGATTTCCGCAAGACGCACGATTTGGAAGGGAAGTTTGTGATTACTTACGTGGGCGCACACGGCGTGGCGAATCATCTGGAGCAAGTGCTGGACGCCGGAAAAGCATTGGAGGACACCAATGTGCTGTTTCTGCTTATCGGGCAGGGGATGGAAAAGAAACACCTCATCCAACTATCACAAGAGCGCGGCGTGAAAAACGTCCGCTTCCTTGATCCGGTTCCGAAAGCAGAAGTGTTCAAGTACATTCTGGCCTCGGAAATGGGCGCTTCGGTTTTGAAAAGAGTGGACACGTTCAAGACGGTCTACTCCAACAAAACCTTCGACTACATGTCCTGCAAAAAGCCCATTCTGATGGCTATTGACGGCGTGTCGCGCGAGTTGGTAGAAGTCTCCGGCGCAGGCAGTTACATAGAGCCGGAAAACACCGCAGAATACAACCGCATCATCCGCGAATACCTCTCCAACCCAGCGCGCGTAGAAGCGGAAGGACTTTCCGGCTATAACTACGCAAAGGGAAACTTTGACCGGCAGGTGCTGGCGCAGAAATACCTGGGCGCGATTGCAAAAATGGTTGCGACCTGTCAAGTCCAAGTCTGATTAGATAAAGACTCGTCAAATATGAACAGCAATACCTGTGTGGACTCCACAAGTCGGGATTACCTTCGCCGCGCGCATAAAAATGTTTCTCAAACGCCTTTTTGATTTTGTGGTTGCCACAGTGGCTTTCCTGCTCTTGTCGCCGGTGTTTCTGATTCTTGTGGTGTTCTTGGCGATTGCCAATGACGGCAAGCCGTTTTTCTTCCAAACGCGCCCCGGTCTGCACGAGAAGCTGTTCGGCATCATCAAGTTCAAAACCATGAACGACAAGCGGGATGCTGCCGGAAATCTTCTTCCTGATGCTGACCGCCTGACCGCTGTGGGACGCTTCGTGCGTAAAACTTCTTTGGACGAAGTTCCCCAACTCCTCAACGTTATCAAAGGCGACATGAGCCTTGTGGGGCCGCGCCCGTTATTAGTGCAATACCTGCCGCTGTATAACCAAAGACAACGCCGCCGCCACGACGTTCGCCCCGGCATTACCGGCTGGGCGCAGGTGAACGGGCGCAACGCGATTTCCTGGGAACAGAAGTTTGCCTACGATGTCTATTACGTAGAACACCGTTCCTTTGCGCTGGACTTTAAAATTCTGTGGATGACCGTGCAGAAAGTTTTTAAGTCGGAAGGCATCAGCTCGGCAACGGCGGCCACAATGGAACCCTTTACCGGTACCCCTCAAGAGCAAAGCGTATCATGATTCTGTTTGGAGCAAGCGGCCACGCCAAAGTGATTCTGGAAATTCTGGAACGATTGGGTCATGAGCAGTTTACACTTTGGGATGACGCCGTAAAACCACCCCTCTGGAATCTGCCCGTAAGTCTTCCGGATGAAAACCGCCTGACGGAAGGGGAAGAGATGATTATCTCCATTGGCATCAACAGCATTCGCAAAAAAGTAGCCGCGCGTTACGAAAATCGCGTTTCCTTTGCAACGGCGCTTCACCCGGCAACGGCGCTTTCCGGGCGCGCCATTTTCGGAGCGGGAACGGTGTGCATGGCAGGCGTTACCGTAAATGCCGATACGCACATCGGAAAGCACGGCATCCTGAACACCAATGCGTCTATTGATCACGACTGCCTTATTGGCGACTACGTTCACCTCTCGCCCAACAGCTGCCTTTGCGGGGGCGTAACGGTAGGCGAAGGAACCCATGTCGGTGCAAGCGCAACGGTGATACCCGGCATCAAAATCGGGCGCTGGTGTACGATAGGTGCGGGTGCAGTCGTTATCCAAGATGTTCCCGACGGCGCAACGGTGGTCGGCAACCCCGGAAAAATTCTCAAAACCAAAGACATTCTTTCTTTATGAACACTAAAATCTGGCTTTCCTCCCCACACATGGGCGGTACGGAAGAAAAATTTGTACGCGAAGCCTTCGCCGAAAACTGGATCGCTCCGCTGGGGCCAAATGTGGATGGGATGGAGGAAGATTTGCGCCGGTTTCTGGGCGGGGAAGTGCACGTAGCGGCACTCAGTTCCGGTACGGCGGCGCTGCATCTGGGGCTGATTTTGCTGGGCGTGCAAGCGGGTGATGAAGTGCTTTGCCAAAGCATGACCTTCTCCGCTTCGGCCAACCCGATTGCGTATCTCGGCGCAACGCCCGTGTTTGTGGACAGTGAGCGGGACACTTGGAATCTCTCGCCGGAATGGTTGGAGAAAGCGATTGAAGACCGGATAGCGAAGGGCAAAAAACCGAAGGCGATTATCGCCGTTCACCTCTACGGAATGCCCGCCAAAATGAAGGAGATTCTGGAGATTTCCCGGCGCTACGAAATTCCCCTTTTGGAGGATGCTGCCGAGGCGCTTGGCTCGCATATCAACGGGCAGATGTGCGGAACCTTTGGCGACATCGGCATTCTTTCCTTTAACGGCAACAAAATCATCACCACTTCCGGCGGCGGCGCACTTGTAGCAAAAGATGCGGCACTGGTGGAAAAAGCACGCTTTCTTTCTACCCAGGCCCGCGACCCAGCACCGCATTACCAGCATTCCCACATTGGCTACAATTACCGGATGAGCAATATCTGCGCCGGCATTGGGCGCGGGCAAATGGAAGTGTTGCAAAAGCGGGTGGAGCAGCGCCGCGCAGCTTATGACTGGTACCGCGAGCAGTTTGACGACGTGCCGGGATTGCACTTTCAACAAGCACCGGAAGGCTATTTCAGCAATCACTGGCTCACCGCGCTCACGATTGACGGAAGGGAAAGTGGCTACAACCGCGAGGCGTTGCGACTGAAACTTGGTGAAGACAATATTGAGTCGCGCCCACTGTGGAAACCGATGCACCTGCAACCTGTTTTTGCGGATGCGCCTTTCTATGGAGATGGCACTTCGGAAGAATTGTTCCGGGATGGATTGTGTTTGCCAAGCGGCTCCAATATGACAGATACCGAAAGAACCAGGATCTTGGCAGGCTGGGCAAAGATGATGGCACGATAATCAACTGGTTGGAATATCATTTGCAAACGCAAAAAATTGTTTAACTCTTTCAGCTTACCTGCGTAGATTTTCTTCAGAAGTGCTAACTTTGTAAACTTGAAGTCATTTCACTGCTGTATACCTTGTTCATGGACGTAACTTTACGGAGCTATTTTGAAGGAGCCAACTTTGTTGCGTTTACAGGAAAGTCGTTTTCCGAACACACAGAAACAAAAGCATTAAAAATTAGAAACGGGCGCTGTTAGGGCGCTTGTTTTTTACCCCACCTTGTAGGATTTCCTCTTGGATTTCAGTCGGTCTGGTTGCTCGCTTGCCCTTCCCTTTTATTTTAAAGTACCCTCTTATGCAATATCGCATTCGGATTATGCCCCGGTGGTTCATCTTCTGCCTGGACCTCGTTGTGGTAACCTGCGCAATCATACTTGCGTACGTGCTTCGCTTCAACTTTGGGTTTCAGGTTCTGAGCTATCCAAACGTGCAGATTTCAGTATTGGTTGTTCTGGTAGGCAATGCAATCGCTTTTCTGGCCTTCCGAAACCATATTGGCATTATCCGGTACACAGCGATGAGCGATACGCTGCGATTGCTTCAGATAACCACCATCACCAGTGTCGTATTCGGAATAGCAGGGCGGCTTATAGGAAGAAGTTTTCATCTTTTTCTTCCGGTTTCTGTAGTTGCCATCAATTTCGCGCTCTCCTTTTTCCTGCTGTTCGGTTATCGTTTATTGGTTCGGGCTACGCTTCAAAAAAATGCTTACATGAGGGGGAGGGTTCGGTTTGCCAAGAAAGCAGCTATCTATGGGGCTGATCAGGAAGCGATTGTTGCTGGACAGGTTTTTCGGGACAGTCCACGGCCTGCTTTTCGAATAGTGGCGTTTGTGGATGCTAATAAAGCAAATATGCGCTTGTTGGGAATGCCTGTTTTGCCGCCCGACGAAAAAGCACTCAAGGCTTTGGTAGCGCAGGAAGTGGACTCTCTCCTGATACCCGATCATCAGTCAGGTGGCAAAGAGCTACGCGATTTTCTGGACCTGGCTTTTCGCTGCGGCATCCGCAAAGTACGCAAACTGCCCCCGGTGCAACGCTGGATGGACGGCAAACTGGAAGACGATCAATTAAAAGAAATCCGTATTGAGGACTTGCTGGAGCGTGCACCCATTCAAATCAATAACAAAAAAATTGCGGATAGTATCACTGGCAAACGGGTCTTGGTGACGGGTGCCGCAGGCTCTATCGGAAGCGAATTGGTGCGTCAGCTTGCCCGCCTCAAACCCTCCAGTCTTATTCTCGTAGATACCGCAGAATCGCCGCTCCATGAGCTGATGCTGGAGTTGGAAGACCTGAAACTCACGGATTGTCCCATCTATCCTATGATTGGTGACATTACAGATAGCTCAAGAATAGATTATGTTTTTAATGAACATAATCCACAAATGGTTTTTCACGCAGCGGCCTATAAGCACGTGCCGCTCATGGAGGAAAATCCTTCTATTGCTGTTCTCAACAATGTTCTCGGCACGCGTAACCTGGTAGAACTTTCGGTTGCAAACAATGTGGAAACCTTTGTGCTGGTTTCTACCGACAAAGCCGTAAACCCCACTAATGTGATGGGCGCTTCCAAACGAATTGCGGAAATTTATATGCAAAGCTTTGCACAGGAAGCGGCGCGGACGCAAGGAAGAGAAAGAAATACAAAATTCATTACTACGCGCTTCGGAAACGTACTTGGCTCCAATGGCTCCGTGATTCCGCGCTTCAAAAACCAGCTTGCTTCTGGTGGCCCGCTTACAGTAACGCACCCCGATATCAACCGCTTTTTCATGACCATTGCAGAAGCCTGCCAGCTGGTGATTGAAGCTGGTGTAATGGGTGAAGGTGGAGAAATATTCGTCTTTGACATGGGCGAGCCGGTGAAGATTGTAGACCTTGCCGAGCGAATGATTCGCCTTTCAGGCAAAGAGCCGGGAAGAGATATTCAAATTACATTCACCGGCCTGCGCCCCGGCGAGAAATTGTATGAGGAAGTATTGGCAACGTCGGAGGAAACGATGACTACATACAACAAGAAAATTATGATTGCGAAGGTGCGCTCTTACAAGATGGAAGAGATTACACCCCTGATAGAAGACCTGATTCACAGCGCGCAACTGCATCATGTAACAGAAACGGTACAGCTTATGAAGCAGATTGTGCCAGAGTTTATAAGCAAGAATTCTCAGTTTGAAAAACTGGACGTTCTTGCAAAAAAGGCGCGCGCTGCCGATGAGGCGGAAGACCTTCACCCTTCCTTTATAAGTCTGAATCCTTACATGCCTTCCCCGCAAATTATGCAAACCGTAAGGCCACAGGCAGTTGCCTGGAGAGCGCCTGAAAGGGAGTTGGTTTCTGTAGCGCCGCCGCCCCAAATAAGGGAAGCACCTGCTTATATTCCACAAGTAAGAAAATACGCAGAAGACATTCCAAAAATTGTTTCCGTACCCATTATAGAAGCGCCTGCACACGAGGAAGAAAGAAATGAGATCCCTGCTCCAAAACCTTACGTGCCCGTAGCAGAAGCCCGGAAATCCATAAATACACCCGAAGCGCCCACGCTGGAAGAGTACATTGCATCGCTTGAGGAAGGCACGGCAGACGTATCTCAGGAGGAGGAAGCTTTCTGGCGTCCGGAATCGCCACTCCTGAAAGCGCGCCCACTGGTAGGAGGCTATGCGCAAACGCAGGAAGAAATGGCCGAAGAAACCAGCCAACCTGTTGCAGCAGTTACACAAACAAAAGCGCCGGTTGAAGCCAGCCTTCCTGCCCGACAGCCAGAAGCTGTACCGGAAAAGGCTTTCACAACTCCGTCCACTCCGTTTCTCACAACAGCGGTGAAGCAAGAAGCGATGCCGCCGGTTCCGCCGGTTCCGCCTGTATCGGAAACCTCAAAAATGCCGGAGGAGGTATATTTCAATGGTTATCAGAATGGCTCCGTTTCCGCCAGAATGAAATTAGAGGAAGCTGTCCGGGAAGATAAACAAACGCCTGCCGCCCCACCAAACACACCTGCTGTTGAGACGTCTGCTCCTTCGCTGCCGCCGGTTCAGAAACAGCCTGCTATGCCCTTAGAGCGGACACAGTCCGCCGCTCCTGCGGAAAAGGCAAACCCTGCACCCATGCGGATGGATAATCCTTTTATGCGCATTGAGCGAGACGAATCTCCTTTGCCCGCTCCCGAACCGAAGCCTGCACCCGTAGAAATGCAGCGTCCCCAAACGCCCTCTGAGACAGAAAAGCCCGCCGAAAAAACCAGTCCGGTTTCTCCGCTCAATCAGTTTGCCCGCGACCAGTGGATGACGCTGCCGGGCGCGTTTGAGGAAGTACCTGCTGCCGCGTCTAACGGACAGCAAGAACCCGTATATCCGCCATTGCCTGCCTTTGGACAGGACGAAACAGCAATGCCGGAAAGACCCATGCAGGACGCTTTCGCAGCGCATGTGGAAGAACTGGAGCAATCCGCCTTTGAAGAAACGCCACTCTCCGAGGAACTGACCGAACTTTCTAACTTGGCAGAGTCGCTTTCGCAAGAGGAAGAAGAAGCGAGAACGTCGGATAAAATTGTGGAGAGAGAAGCGGGTATCCCGGATGTACGCAGGGAAATGCCACAACCCCAACCGGCGCCTCAAACCATCCGCACCGACGAAATCATAGCCGCAGAAGAGGATGCTTTATCGGAACCCAAACGGTTTCAGCCGCCGGTTTATCAACCCACAGCTATTCCACCCCGCATGACGCCACTGCCCACTATGCCGGAGCCGCGCCAGCGCCCATCTTATACACCACCCGTTCGCGAACACCGTTCTACCGGCTGGCCCCGCGGCACCCGATAAACAAAAAAATCCCGGAAATTTTCCGGGATTTTTTTTAGGGCCTAAACCGCAACGTCTCCATTAACCGCCCGATATCCTGCCGGATAAAAGCCGCTGCGGGCTTCAGGGAATCGGCATTCGGCGTAGCGTCAAAGTAGAGCGCGCCGCGCAAAAAATGACGCACACTGTCCGTGGCCACAAACTGATATGACGAGGCCGCTGCACCGCCCCATTCATACACCAATCCGCTCACGCCATAGGTGTTTTTGTAGGTATTGTCCTTCACGTAATCGGCGCGCTTGCTGTGGTAGAAGCTCATAAAGTGCGCGTCTTCCAGCAGCCTTCCGAGGTCTTCTTTTCCCCGAATCACATTGTAGGAAAGATACACAGTCGCGTTCAGGTCAGGATACACCACGTTCAGCCAAAACCGGTTTTCGGGCCGTTGCTTCACCAGCGCGGTGTCCTGTGAAATGCGCGCCAAGCGGGCGTACTCAAAAGAATAGGGAAACGCCGGATTTTCAAACGGCTGATAGGCGTGGTGAGTGGGCAAGGAAATGCGCGCATAGCCACGCGGTTTGGGAACCGGCTCGGCAGGGCGGCAGGAAGAAACACAGAGCGCACCCACCAGAACGGCGAAAGGAAAAAATCTCACCCGCGCAAGCTACAATCGCCGCCTGAATCTTTCCAAAAGGAGCCGCTTTCTTTCCTACTTTTGCGACGTACAAAACACACCCTTTCCCCCCAAAAATCCCTTTGCCCGAAATGGAAGAAAACAACATGCAGGATCAGCAGCTCAACATTGAACTGACCGAAGAAATTGCCGACGGACTTTACGCCAACCTCGCTATCATCAACCACTCTTTTGCCGAGTTCGTGATGGACTTCGTAAACGTGATGCCCAACATCCCGAAGGCCAAAGTGAAGAGCCGCATCGTGATGACGCCGCAGCACGCCAAGCGCCTGATGCTGGCGCTTGTGGACAACATCAAACGCTACGAAGCCGCCAACGGCCTCATTAAAGAGAATGGCATGATGCCCGCTGATATGCCCGTAACTTTCGGTGGCCCTGCCGGTCAGGCGTAAAAAAATTCTTTGCAGCCTGTCTTTGCGTTTTTGACAAGAAAGCGCAAAGACAGGTTTTTCATTTTCGCCCTTTTCTTCTCTCTTCTTTTGGACAAGATTCTCATTCTCGATTTCGGTTCCCAATACACCCAACTCATTGCCCGCGCCGTGCGGGAGCAGCAGGTTTATTGCGAAATTCAGCCCTGCACCAAAGAAATTATTTACACGCCTTCGCTCAAAGGCATTATCCTTTCCGGCAGCCCGTTTTCCGTAAACGACGAGCGCGCGCCCAAGCCGGACGTGGGCGCAATGGCGCGGCTGGTTCCCGTACTCGGCGTGTGCTATGGCGCGCAGTTGATTGCACAGCAGGCTGGGGGGCATGTAGGCAAATCGGCGCACCGCGAATATGGCCGCGCGCACCTGCAAAATCTCCTTTCCAACGTGCCGCTTCTGGCTACCGTTCCCGCGCAGTCGCAGGTGTGGATGAGCCACTCCGATTCTATCCAAAAACTGCCCGAAGGGTATGAGGTAATTGCCACAACGGAATCCATTCCGGTAGCTGCTTTTCGCGCACCCAAAACGGAAGGGATGAATCCCGTTTACGGCATTCAGTTTCACCCCGAAGTCACGCATTCCACCGACGGGCGGCAGCTTCTGAAAAACTTTTTGTTTGACGTCTGTGGCGCGCGCGCCGACTGGACGCCCGGCTCCTTCATCACCGACACGGTGGAGAACATCCGGCAGCAGGTAGGCGAGTCGGGTAGGGTGGTGATGGCGCTGAGCGGCGGCGTGGACAGCACCGTGGCGGCGACACTGGTTCACCGCGCGATTGGTGACCGGCTTTTCTGCATTTTTGTGGACAACGGCCTGCTCCGCAAAGACGAATTTGAAGCGGTTTTGGAAGGCTATCGCCACCTCGGACTGAACACCAAAGGCATCAACGCGCAGCAGCGTTTTTACGACGCGCTGGCGGGCGTTTCCGACCCGGAGCGCAAGCGCAAAATCATCGGTGGTCTGTTCATTGACGTGTTTGATGAGGAAGCGCGCGCGCTTACCGGCATTGATTTTCTGGGGCAGGGAACCATCTACCCGGACGTGATTGAAAGTCTTTCCATCCACGGCCCTTCGGCGACGATTAAAAGCCACCACAATGTGGGCGGCCTGCCGGAGAAAATGCACATGCAACTCGTAGAGCCGTTGCGCGCGCTGTTTAAAGATGAAGTGCGTCGGGTGGGGAAGGAGTTGGGCATCGACGATTTGTTTCTCCAGCGCCACCCTTTTCCGGGGCCGGGTTTGGGCATCCGCATTCTGGGAGAAGTGACGGCGGAAAAAGCACAGATGTTGCAAGAGGCCGACGCGATTTACATCCAGCATTTGCGCGATGCGGGCTGGTACAACCAAGTGTGGCAGGCGGGCGCGATTCTCTTACCGGTGCAAAGCGTGGGCGTAATGGGCGACGAGCGTACGTATGAATTCACCATCGCCCTGCGCGCGGTGAGCAGCGTGGACGGCATGACGGCGGATTGGGTGCATCTTCCTTACGAACTACTCGGTAAGATTTCCAACGACATCATCAATCGCGTGCGGGGCATTAACCGCGTGGTGTATGACATTTCCTCCAAGCCGCCTGCGACGATTGAGTGGGAGTAGATAATGAATAATGAATAATGAGTAATGAATAATGAGGCGGGTCATTCCGACGAAGGAGGAGCCGTGAAGCACTTGCCGAAGGCACCGCGAAGCAGCAACGCAGTTAATTTCCCTACAACACGCGGGTCATTCCGACGAAGGAGGAATCTCACATTTGTTGTTCCTACCCGCTGTCGGATTCCTCCTTCGTTGGAATGACATACATAATTGGAAGGACACACATTTTCTATAAAAAAGCCCTGCTGAACCTTTTCAGCGGGGCTTTTTTGGGGGTGGAAAATTTCCCGGAATCCGGGAAATTTTTTTAGAAGGTGCTTCGTATGTTTGCGGCGTTCTTTTCCAAAACCCCTTTTCCGAAACCCCTTTTCCGAAACCCCTTTTTTATGCCTATCAGAAACATCAGCAATCCCGCCCTTACTACGGCGCTTATGACCGCCATTTTGCAAGCGGTTACGGCAATCGAAAACGCCTCCACAACCATCGTCGTGAGTCTGGACGATGAAGAGCGCAAAGAATATGGCTCTATCAATGAGCAGAACAAACTTATCGTGAACAAGGTGCTGGACTACCGCACCAACCAGCCTGCCCTAAGCTCGCCCAAAGTGGATTGGGTGGAGTTTCAGAAGGACTACGACATGCGCCGGTTCTATGAAGGCGTTGAAAGCCGTTTGATGGACATTCTGGGTAAGTTTCAGGATGCAAAAATCACGCATGATTATGATAATTACCAGGCGTCTTTGTTGGATTACAAACACGCGCAGTCGGAGCTGGAGCAGGGCGACACCGATTACCGCAACAAGGTGGAGGAGATAAAGCAGTTTTTCAGCCGCACCGGCACGGGCAAAAGCAGCAATGAAGGCCCGGCTACGAACAACGAGGCCGGCTAATTTTAACCGTTCCGGGTTTTTCATTTTCAAACACAGCATCCGCTGCCTCCGGTTTGGGGCAGCGGATGCTGTGTTTTACGGGGTGGAGGTCAGGTTTGGAGGTGAGGATGCGAAATTTGAGAATTTAGACGTTAAATTTTACGTATTAGAAGTCAGGTTTTGCATGGTAGATGCCAATTTTCACATCTGTAATGCCAAATTTCACATCATGGATGTGAAATTTGGCGTTACGGGTGTGAAATTTCACGTTACGGGTGCCAAGTTTCACATCATGGATGTGAAACTTGGCGTCATAGACGTGAAACTTCATGTTACGGGCGCAAAGTTTCCCATTACGGACGCCAGGTTTCAGTTTATGGACGCCAAATCCGGGGTTGTATTTAAAACGAAAGAAGGTTTGTTTGCTTTACTGCTTGCCTGGGATTTTGGCTTTCCCAAAGGGGGAGTTTGCCGGATGCAAGCCACGAAGTTCCCTTCGGGATGACAGAAGATGGGCGACAAAAAACCTGCCCTTTTCAAAACCCTTTATTGTTGGGACAGACGCCAGGCTGTGTTGACAATTGGCTTTCTCAGCCCCGTTCTTCGGCAAGCTCAGAATGACAGGGACGGCAGGATTATAGAACCAGAAGAGAGACAAAGGCAGGGAGTCCCGTTCTTCAGCAAGCTCAGAATGACAGGGGCGGCAGGTTTGGTCTTCGGTCTAAAACCAAACCTGCGCAACACAGCCTAATAAAAAGTCCTGCTGAGAGGGGTTCGGTGGGACTTTTTGAAAATAAATTTCCCGGAATTCGGGAAATTTATTTTCAAAAAGACGTTTTAGTTTTGCAAAATCCACATACATTATTTCAACCGGATAACTCCAAATCATGAGACGTCTAAAACACCTCATCCTGCTTTTTGCGCTTTTTTGCAGCAGCTATTGCGGAGCACAGGAGATTGATTCTGTTCACGTAGATACAACTTCGTTTCCCGGCCCAACATACGTGCGGATTAAATTCCCACATGACGGCTTTCGGCTTACACGTTTTGTAAATGGCGGCTCCACTAATTCATATCCACCTTTGGCGACAGTGTTTTTTAACTTCAAAGAATGTACGGGTACACCGGGGGTTACTTACTACAACACAATACTAAGTCTTTGGATACCTCCACCCACTTATCTAAAAATATACCTGAATTTGGATACTAACACAAAGGATTCAACATGTGTTTTACGTTCGTCTATAAGGATAGCTGACACATTTTTGAATCTTTATGGTTCTCTTCCCACCGCTGTCCAAAATAAAGAAATAGGGTCTGTTAGTTTGTATCCTAACCCAGTCATCAACCACAGGCTAACGATAGAAACGGCTGCCAACGGAAGTAAGCCTATTACTGTGATGCTTTACAACTTGCAGGGAAGCAAAGTAGCCAGTTACACACTCACCGAAGCAAAGACCGAGATAGCACTTCCGCCACATCTTCCTGTCGGGAATTATCTGCTGCTACTTCAAACGGCGGATGGTTCTGTAGAAAGAAAATTGATTACCGTACAGTAGAAATTACCACAGCAAAATTTCCCGAATTTCGGGAAATCTGTTTCAAAAAGACCGAATAGTTTTGCATTTCTGAAAGTAATACCAAAAACAGCATCACCTTTAAAAGCTTAAAATCATGAAAAGGATTCTCCTCGCTGCTTTTGCAGCTATCGTGTGCTTTGCCGCGCATGCACAGACATTTGACTCTGTCCATGTGGATACAACCGTTGTACCTAGTCCTACTTACATAAGAATTAAATTTCCGCATAGCGGTTTTCAGCTTACTGATTGTTTCTCCTACTATCCACTCTCACTCCCACCTTCAGTAGAAGCTAAATTCATTTTTAAAGAATGTAAAGGGGTGCCAATTGTCACATATTTTGATACCACCTTGAACCTCTATGTAAATAGTGACGGTAGGGTTTTTTTAATGCTTTACTTAGAAGCTAATGCAACAGACAGTAACTGCGTTCTGCGATCATCGCCTTTTTTTGCAAGTTCCGTATTTATAGATTATTGGAGTGCTTCTCAGTCTGTAAAGAGGATGGAAAGTTCCACCTCTACTACATATCCTAATCCGATTACAAATCATAAGTTTACGGTAGGAACAGCTAGTGGACAACTAACAAAAGTATCCATCTATAACATGCAGGGAAGCCTTTTGGCTAGCTACCCGCTGAATGGCACAAAAGCGGAGGTAGACCTTCCTTCTTACATTTCTGCGGGTAACTATTTACTTCAAATCCAGATGCAGAATGGTAATGTGGATAGAAGACTCCTTATCGTTCAATAATCCAATCAGCTCAAAATCACCTTTCTTCCAACCCCCTTAGTCCTCCCAAACCATGAAAAAATTCCTACTTGCTGCTATTGCAGCACTTCTACCCTTTGCCACGCAGGCACAAATATTTGACTCTGTAAGTGTGGATACGACCAGTTTTCCCGGCTCAACATTCATAAGATTTAAGTTTCCACATAATGGATTTAGATTCAAATCGTATTTTCCATATTACACAAACCTGTACCCACCATATACAATTGTAAACTTCGTCTTTGAAGAGTGTAAAGGAGACAGTGGAGTAGTGTATTCTGATGGTTTTTTTAGCCTTTATGCAGGCAATAAAGACCGACTACTTTTTCAGCTATTTTTAGATTCTAACACAACTGATACGAACTGTTTTTCACGTCTAACGGAGACAAGAGTTGACTCCTTATATATGGATTTTTGGGCTGCCTCTCAATCAGTAGAGAATGTCAGCAATAATATGTGTGATGTTTATCCCAACCCCGTAGTCAATCGGAAGGTATTTATAGAAAGTAGTAAACGACTTGCTAGCGCATCGCTATATAGTTTGCAAGAGAGCTTTTTGGCTTCTTATGTCCTCACTAGTACAAAGGCAGAGATAGAATTTCCAAGTGCTTTATCCCCGGGGAATTACCTGCTTCAGCTCAATATGGTAGATGGTATAGTGCAGCGCAAACTTATCACTATACGATAACAAACCAGTTACGCAGCCTCATTTTCACCCTCCTTAAAATCTTCAAATCATGAAGAGAATCCTCCTCGCTGCCATTGCAGTACTCCTTTCGTTTGCGGTACACGCGCAAACGATTGACTCTGTTTACACAGATACAACCACGGTTCCAGGCCCTACTTACGTGCGGATTAAATTCCCACACGATGGCTTCCGGTTTATACGCTATATACAGGCGGACTATAACTCATATCCAGGTTGGACGGCGATCAATTTTTGGTTTAAAGAATGTACGGGTACAGTAGGCCCTACGTACTATGACACTACGCTAAGCCTTTGGATATATTCACCTACTTATCTAACAATGAGTGTAGTCTTAGATGCCAATACATCGGATACAACATGTGTTTTACGTCCATCTATAGTAGTAGTTGACTCATTTGCGAAGCTTTATGGTTCTGTTCCCACCGCCGTCCAAAATAAGGAAGTTGGGTTCATTTCCTTGTATCCTAATCCGGTCATCAATCATCGGCTCACCATCGAAACGGGAGCCGGCGGAAGCAAGCCCACTATGGCGACCTTCTATAGCGTGCAAGGAAACAGGGTGGCTACCTACACGCTAAGCGAAGCAAAGACCGAGATAACGCTTCCGCCGCATCTTCCTGCCGGGAATTATCTGCTGCTCATTCAAACAGCAGATGGTTCCGTAGAACGAAAGCTCATTACGGTACAATAACTCCTTTTTTCATCCCCAAATCTCCCAAACCATGAAGAAACTCTTCTTTGCTGCGATTGCAGCTCTCCTCTCATTTGCGGTGCACGCGCAACAAATTGACTCTGTTTACACAGATACAACTACGGTTCCAGGCCCTACTTACGTGCGGATTAAATTCCCACACGATGGCTTCCGGTTTATACGCTATATACAGGCGGACTATAACTCATATCCAGGTTGGACGGCGATCAATTTTTGGTTTAAAGAATGTACGGGTACAGTAGGCCCTACGTACTATGACACTACGCTAAGCCTTTGGATATATTCACCTACTTATCTAACAATGAGTGTAGTCTTAGATGCCAATACATCGGATACAACATGTGTTTTACGTCCATCTATAGTAGTAGTTGACTCATTTGCGAAGCTTTATGGCACTTTTCCTGGAACTCCTACTGCTGTCCAGAACAAAGAAATTAGTTCCTTTTCTTTTTATCCAAATCCAGTTACCAATCATCGGCTAACTATTGAGATAGAAGCTAGCGGAAGTAAACCCATTATGGCGACCTTCTACAGCTTGCAAGGAGGCAAAGTAGCCACTTACACGCTGAGCGAAGCAAAGACCGAGATAACGCTTCCGCCCCATCTTCCTGCCGGAAATTATCTGTTGCTGTTGCAAACAGATAACGGACTTGTAGAAAGGAAGCTCATTACCGTTCAATAACTCCTTTTTTCCAACCCCTTTAACCATCTTCAAACCATGAAGAAACTTCTCTTCGCTGCGATTGCAGCCTTCCTTTCGTTTGTGGTACATGCGCAAACAAACATCATCGGCGGAAATCTTATTAACATTGCCAGCATCCCCTGGCAGGTGTCCATCCGAAATATCTCCGGTGGGCGTGCCAACGGCATCCCCTATTGTGGCGGTACCATTATTTCCGACCGCTGGATTCTTACGGCGGCGCACTGTTTTGGAGGGACTAACCCAAGCAATCCAAACCATATTCTGGTGAACGCTGGCGTAACAGACAAAACCGACACCAATAGCGGACAGCTCATCACGGCAAGCCAGATTTATGTTCACCCCGGTTACAATCCAAATATTTCATACAACAATGATATCGCTTTAATAAAGTTATCAGCCCCGCTTTCTTTCAACAGCAGCGTACAGCCCGTAGCCTATTCCACACCTTGCAATACACCAGATACAGGAGATCTATACGGGAAGGTTGTCACGCTTTCAGGCTGGGGAGATATTTCAAATACTGGCCCATCCTCGCAATTTTTGAAGGCCACCCAGATGATATACATTCTCAACCACCAGGCTTACAACGCGAATGTAGCCTATGATACGAGCTACACACTTCCTGTCACAAACAACATGATTTCATTTACCCAGCCCAGTGGACCTCCTACAGGGGCGGCACGGGGTGATAGCGGTGGCCCTGCTACCATCTGGATTAACGGCGTACCTATTGTAATTGGTGCATCCAGTTGGGGATATGCTCCTAAAGACTATCTTCCAACAATGTATACCAAAGTGCAGAACTATACCCGTTGGATAGACAGCATTACCACCCTCAATCTTACCCCGCAGACGCTTGACCTTTATACCAAAGACAATGCCTACGACTTAGGCTATGTGGGCGCAAACGGCACAGGCGGCAACGGCGATAAAAGCCCGGATATCTGGGTGCGCAACCAACCCGACGGCTTGATCAATTACACCAGCCAAGACCCGGAATACTCCATCAACAATCCGGTGTATGCCTATGTGCGGGTGCGCAACAAAAGCTGTGTGCCTTCTACCGGCACGGAGAAACTTTCCCTTTATTGGTCACGGGCCTCCGTCGGCTCTTCCTGGCCAAACAACTGGAATGGCTCGCAGGCCGGCATGGGAGATACCATAGGTTCGCAATTCATTCCCGTTATCCAGCCCGGCAAAGACACCATCCTGCGCTTTGACTGGCGCTTGCTGAACCCGGATTCCAACAGCAACCGGAACTCCTGCCTGCTGTCCCGGATTGAAAATTCTACGGTTGACCCCATCATTGACTCCCCCAACCTCTACGTAACCATCAACCAGAACAACAACGTCTCTATCCGAAACGTAACGGTGGTGAATCTGGATACAAACAATATACGCGGCCCGTGGGGCGGAGAAATTTTCGTGGGCAATATTCTGGACTTAGATCACGCCTACAATATCCGGTTTCAGGTTCCCGACTACCAAAACCCCAATACGCCCGATGTTACCCGCGAGGCCGAAGTGCACATCCGCTTTGACGAAGTGGGGTGGAACATCATAAAAACCTCCGGCCAACTGGCACAGGAAGGAATTAAAATCCTGCCCGAGCGGGAAATCATTATCCATCACCCCAACATAGAGCTTCGGAACATCGCTTTCCCCGCAGGCGTGCGTATTCCGCTAAACGTCTCCTTCAACTTCCTCACCGACCAAAACACGCCCAACCAACACTACGACTATGTGCTGAGCCAAAGCTTTGCCGAGAATCCTGCCGAAATAACAGGGTGGGAGACTTTTGAAATCAACAAAACACCTCGCCAGCCCTTCAACGTAGATGCGGGCAACGACAAAACCATTAAGAAGGGAGACAGCGTTATTCTTTCGCCCAACTGGCTGGCCGAAGTAGCGGAATACAACTGGTACGACGAAGACGGCAACCTTATCTACACCGGCAAAGACCTGAAAGTAGCGCCCGACGTGGCCCACAAATACAAGCTGGAAGTGATTGCCACCACAGACGGCTTCAAGGACTACGACGAGGTGAATGTGGACGTGAAGAAGTTTTACCTCAATACCCTTTCGCCCAACCCGGCCACCACGAACATCAACATTGGCTACAATGTGCAGACGGCAGGCTCGGCTTATCTGATGATTGTGCAGCCGTACGGCAGTGCCATGTACAACTACGTGCTTCCGGCGGGCAGCGATTCTATCAACATCAACACCTCAGTTTTTGCGCCCGGCGCTTACAATGTGGTGTTGGTGTGCGACGGGCAGGCGGTGGATGTCAAATCGTTTATCGTGCAGTAAACCAGCTTTGGAGAAAGCATTTTATCCGGGCGCGTGTTGCAGGCCGCAATGCGCCCCCGGATTTTTTTTATTCCAATGGTCTTTTCTGTGTAAAAATGATGTAGTATTGCTTTTAAATTTCCACACACAATGCAACTTCTCTCTGTCCACCTGCGCGCGTTGCGTACCTCTTTGGGTCTGTCTTTGGAAGCAGCAGGCGAGCGGGCGGCAATTTCTAAATCTACTTTAGGACGCATTGAGAGTGGCCTGCAAACACCCAGTATTCCACAGCTTCAGCAACTCGCCGACCTCTATAAAACAACCACGAGTGAAATGCTGAATGGGCGCAAAATAGAGGATCTTGTACCGCTCAAAATACCACCGACTTCTTAGCGGAAGAACAACAACCAAAGCCAGAATTTCCAAAAAGAAAAAGGGCTGCTGTGAGATACGGCAGCCCTTTTTCTTTTTGGAAATTCTTACCGGCCAGCAGGTTTGCTGGAAGGAAAGAAAGGTCTTTCCTGGTGTGTAGAAGGTTTCTTTGAAACCGTAAAAGGGGTTGCGTGGGCGCCGGGCGTGATAGAAGCCATAGGCGCAATTGAAACCATTTCTTTAGGCAGGGTGGCGGGCATTGCTACCTCTTCGGCCTTTTTAGGCTTCGGCTCAATCTTTTGGTGGCGCACGTAAAACAGGACACCAAACATCCCGGCGGCCACCAAAATCATCGTCAGAATGGCGAGGTGCGGATTGGTATCCTGCAACAGATAAGCCATGCCCAGGATGAATAAATTAGCCGTCAGAATTGTGAGCACCGCTTTGCCATGTGAAAGGCCGAGGTCGAGCAGGTAATGGTGGAGGTGCGTCCGGTCGGCCTCAAAAGGGGAACGGCCTTTAATAATGCGGACAGCGAAGATTCGGAAAGTATCAAACAGCGGTGCAAACAGCACGGCTACAGCCAGCAGCAGCGCACCCACAGGAGAATGAACAAGCCTTTGCGGGCCGGTGCTGGTCTCTGCCTGTTCAATCATCAGGATACACAAAACAGAGAGCGTAAAGCCAATAACCAGTGCGCCGGTATCGCCCATAAAAATGCGCGCTGGGGGGTTGTTATAAAGCAGAAATCCCGTTACAGCACCGCCCATGCTAAACGCAATCAATGCCTCACTGTGGTGGCCGCTGAGATAGAAAACAACGCCCAAAACCAGCGAAGCCATCACGCTCACCGAACCGGCCAGCGCGTCAATACCATCCATCAAGTTGAAGGCATTTGTAACAAACACGCAGCCCACAATCGTGAAGATTTGGGAAGCAATTACCGGCATGACGTGAATCCCGAAAAGCCCGTGCAGGGAAACTACCCGGATGTCCGCGAAAAACACCACAATAAAAGCCGCAATCGCCTGTGCCAGAAATTTTTTGGAGGGCGTCATGCTTACGAGGTCGTCCTTCACACCCGTAAAGAACAAAATCAACGTAGCCGAGGCGATATAAGACCAACGCGAAAACTGCGTTGGGTCCACGAACAACGAGGTGACAATGATATAGGCGAAGAATACGCCCACACCGCCCAGGTTCGGAATTACGTTTGTGTGGACCTTCCGGTCACCGTCGGGAACGTCAAAAAGCTTCTTAGCGCCTGCCACACTGATGATGCGGGGAATAGCAAAGGCAGACAAGAGCAGCGCCGTTACGAACGCGGCAATAGCCAGCAGAAGGGTAGAAAGAGCGAGGGACATTCCGGTTGAAGAAGGAGCAAATTTAAACCTTCTTCGGAGAAAAAAAAGTAAGGAACGATTTTTTTACGGAAAATCCCCCAAAATTAATTTTGGGCAGGCTGGAAAAATTTTTTGGAAAAAGATTTGGACTTCTCCAAAAGAAGCCGTTACCTTTGCCGACCCAAATAACGGGTTAGAAGCTATTTTCAAGTATGTCACAGCGAATTCGTATCAAGTTGAAGTCTTATGACCACAACCTGGTGGACAAATCAGCAGAGAAGATCGTGAAAACGGTTCGTAATACGGGTGCCGTTGTTACAGGACCCATTCCGTTGCCTACCGAGCAGAAGATTTTCACCGTGCTGCGCTCGCCGCACGTTAACAAGAAAAGCCGGGAGCAGTTTGGTCTTGCAACGCACAAGCGTTTGCTGGATATCTACACCTCTTCCTCCCGCACGGTAGATGCCCTTTCCAAACTGGACTTGCCGTCCGGTGTGGAAGTGGAAATCAAAGCCTGACGGTAACTCCGTTATCGCTTCCTGCTTTTGCAGATGTACCTCTTTTGGCGCACCTGTAGGCAACGCTCTTTTTCAAGAATTTCAAAACACCAATCCCGGTCCACACCTTTAAGGGCAATCCGGGCGCTTGGATATAAATAACTCGCAATGAAAGGACTCATTGGCAAAAAAATCGGCATGACGTCGGTCTTCGAGGCGAATGGTAAGCAGACTGCTTGTACCATCATCGAAGCCGGACCGTGTGTGGTCACTCAAAAGAAAACCGTTGAAACAGACGGTTACAACGCGCTTCAAATCGCGTTTGGCGAAAAGAAGGCGAAAAATACGTCTGCTGGCCTGACCGGTCACTTCGCCGTTTCCAACACAACTCCCAAGGCTGTTGTAAAAGAACTTCGCAATCCCTCTGTTGATAAAGCAGTCGGGGAGAGTCTTACCGTGGACATTTTTGCCGAAGGCGAAAAAGTCGCGGTTGTTGGCACGTCCAAAGGCAAGGGCTTTCAGGGTGTTGTAAAGCGTCACGGCTTTAGCGGTGTGGGTGAAGCTTCCCACGGCCAGCACGACCGTCAGCGCGCACCGGGTTCTATCGGTGGCTCTTCCTATCCTTCCCGCGTATTTAAGGGGATGCGCATGGCTGGCCGTATGGGTGGTGACCGCGTAAAAGTGAAAGCCCTGCGCGTGGTGAAAATTTTCCCGGAGCAGAATTATGTGTTGATTGCCGGTTCCGTACCGGGTCATAACGGCTCCATTGTTCTTATTCAAAATTCCTAAACGCCCGCCTCTGTCATGCAAATTGATATCCTGAATAGCAGCGGCGCCAAGACCGGGCGCACGATTGAACTGCCGGAAGAAATCTTCGGCATTGAACCCAACGACCACGTTATTTACCTGGCCGTTAAACAGTACCTCGCCGCTCAGCGCCAAGGTACGCACAACACCAAGACCCGCGCAGAAGTGCAAGGCTCTTCCAAAAAGCTGCACCGCCAAAAAGGCACCGGCGGCTCCCGGAAAGGCAACATCCGCAACCCGCTGTATAAAGGCGGTGGCGCGATTAACGGCCCGAAGCCCCACAAATACGACTTCAAGCTGAACCGCAAGGTGAAAGACCTCGCCAAGATGAGCGCATTGGCTCACAAGGCGCAGTCCGGTAAAATTGTGGTGGTGGAAGACCTTCAATTAGAAACGCCGAAGACCAAAACCTTCAACGCGATGATTGAAGCGATTAAAGGCGAAGCTCGCCGTACGCTGTTTGTGCTGCCGGATTACAACGCTAACATGTATTTGTCTTCCCGCAACCTGCGCGGCAACCGCACCGTAATGCTCAGCGACTTGAATACCTACGATGTGATGAACGCGAGCATTTTGGTTTTGACCGAAAGCACCGCGAAGATGTTCACCGAAGAACTGGAAACAGAAAATACAGAAGCCTAAAAAGACAAAAGACGATAGATTAAAGATACAAGAGGATATTATCCGAAACTTAGCTCCGACAAGCTTTTGTTTTTTGTCTTTAGACTTTTGTCTATAAAGTAACACTGCAACGCAATGAAACCACAAGACGTTCTTGTTCGTCCCGTTCTCACGGAAAAAGTAAATGGCCAGATGGAGAAATCCGGTCGCTACTCTTTCGTGGTGGATAAGAAGGCAAACAAACTGGAGATTAAAAAAGCCATTGAAGAGTTCTATGGTGTAAAAGTAGAGGACGTGAATACCAACGTCGTTCCTGCTAAAGCCAAGAGCCGCAGCTCCAAATCCGGTGTTCTCAAAGGCCACAAAAGCTCCTATAAAAAAGCAACCGTTACCCTTTCCGAAGGCGACACTATTGACCTGTTTTCCAACTAGTTTAGACAAAAGATGATAGACAAAAGACGAAAGAGGATTTTATCCGAAAATGTCTGAGTTCTATCGCTGGAAAGTTAGAAGCTGAAAAGCTTTTGTCTTTTGTCTTTAGACTTTTGTCTCCCCACTTTCTACTTAAAAAATGGCACTCCGTAAATACAAGCCGACCACAGCCGGCACCCGCTGGAGAATCGGTAACGCTTACGCCGAAATCACGACTAACGTTCCGGAAAAAAGCCTTCTGGAGCCTATGAAAAGCACCGGTGGCCGTAACGTTCAGGGCCGTCGCTCTATGCGCTATATCGGTGGCGGTAACAAGAAAATGTACCGTATCATCGACTTCAAGCGCGACAAGAAAAACATTCCGGCGACGATCAAAACCATTGAGTACGATCCGAACCGTTCTGCTTTTATCGCGCTGTTGCACTATGCCGACGGTGAAAAGCGTTACATCATTGCTCCGCAAGGACTGGAAGTAGGCGCGAAAATCATCAGCGGCGACGCTGTAGCACCAGAAGTTGGTAATGCCCTGTTGCTGAAGAACATGCCGCTCGGTACTGTTGTTCACAACATTGAAATGCAGCCTGGTCACGGTGCGTCTATCGCCCGCTCTGCTGGAACGTATGCGCAGCTCAACGCAAAAGAAGAGCGTTATGCGGTGCTGAAAATGCCTTCTGGCGAACTGCGTCGTGTGTTGCTTTCCTGCATGGCAACAGTAGGAACGGTTTCCAACTCCGACCACCAGCTTCAAAGCATGGGTAAAGCGGGCCGCAACCGCTGGAAAGGCATCCGTCCACGCAACCGTGGTGTAGCGATGAACCCGGTAGATCACCCAATGGGTGGTGGTGAAGGCCGCTCTTCTGGTGGACATCCGCGCAGCCGCACGGGCAAATACGCCAAAGGCGAGAAGACACGTAGCCGCACTAAGGGTTCTAACAAGCTCATCCTGCAGCGTAAGAACGGTAAGAAATTATAGGTAGGGGCGACCCTTGTGGTCGCTCAAACACGATAAACCGAGAGTTAAAATGGTCTCTTTCTAAACGAGATAAATCAACAATCACCTCTGGAAGGTTTTTAGCCAAAAGCTTTCCGGGAATTTAAAAACCACACATGGCTCGTTCAATTAGTAAAGGCCCATATGTAGATGCCAAGCTGGAAAGCAAAGTAATGGCCATCGCAGAGGGCAAAGCAAAAAAAGGCGTTATCAAAACGTGGAGCCGCCGCTCTACCATCACGCCGGATTTCGTGGGACAAACATTTGCCGTTCACAACGGAAATAAGTTCATCCCCGTGTATGTAACTGAATTTATGGTAGGCCACAAGCTCGGCGAATTTGCTCCTACCCGCACCTTTAAAGGCCACGCAGGCGGAAAATAATCATCAATATGGAAGCTGTAGCCCGTCTTAGAAATTACCCGACCTCTCCCCGCAAAATGCGTCTGCTTGCAGACATGATTCGCAGCGTGGACGTAGAGTCTGCCCTCAATATGCTGAAATTCAGCGCCAAGCATCCAAGCGTTCCGCTGGAAAAGCTCTTGCTTTCTGCTGTTGCCAACTGGCGTGTGAAAAACGAAGGCGCTGATATTGCCGATGCGAATCTGTACGTTAAAACCATTTTTGTGGATGGTGGCCGCGTCCTGAAGCGGATGAACCCAGCGCCGCAAGGCCGGGCCTACCGCCTGCGCAAGCGCAGCAACCACGTAACGCTGTTTGTGGACAGCCGCCCCGAAGGCGCGGAAACACACAAGCATGTGGTTAAATCTGCGAACAAATCCGGTATGGTAGCCGCCAAATAATTTTCAACTCTACTCTGAAATAAGATATCCCTCATGGGTCAAAAAGCAAATCCGATCGGCAACCGCCTGGGTATTATCCGGGGATGGGACAGCATGTGGTACGGCGAGAAAAAAGACTTCGGCCAGAAACTGGTGGAAGATCATAAAATCCGCACCTACATTGCTGCGCGTGTCAATAAGGGTGGCATCAGCCGCGTGGTGATTGAGCGTACTCTCGGCAAGCTCATCGTTACCATTCACACGTCTAAGCCTGGTATCATTATCGGTAAAGGCGGACAGGAAGTGGATCGCATCAAGGAAGAGCTGAAAAAGCTTACCGGAAAAGGCGATGTGCAAATCAACATTATGGAAATCCGCCGTCCCGAAATGGACGCGATGATTGTGGGCGAAACCATTGCCCGTCAGTTGGAAGGCCGCGTTTCCTTTAAGCGCGCCATTAAAATGGCTATCCAGACCGCTATGCGGATGGGTGCGGAAGGGATTAAAATCAAAGTCGGTGGTCGTTTGAACGGCTCTGAAATTGCCCGGACAGAAGAGTTCAAGCAAGGCCGCACGCCGCTGCATACGTTCCGCATGGACATCGACTATGCAAATGTATTCGCACTGACGGTATATGGAAAAATCGGTATTAAGGTATGGATTTGCAAAGGTGAAGTCCTTGGCCGACGCGACCTGAACCCGAATTTCTCTGCCGGTTCGGATGCCCGTGGCGCACAACGCACTGGTGATGACCGTGGCTTCCGTGGCGGAAATGACCGTGGCGGTGGCGGTGGTGACCGCAGAGCCGGTGGTGGTGACCGCGGCGGAGATCGTCGTGGCGGCGGTGGAGGTGGCGGAGACCGCCGTGGCGGAGGACCCGGAGCAGGTGGCGGAAATCGCCGTTAAGAGTAGAAAGGTTTAAGTAGAAAGTCAAAAGCTTTCTCTTTCTGCTTCCAAAACCATTTCCTCTCTAAGTTCTGAAAAATAATTTTTAAATCCCAACAAGCCTCTGGTAGGAGTAAATATGAGGAGTAGCTTTCTACTTTCTACTAAAGACTTTCTACTATCTGCTTTCTACTTACAAGGTCATGTTACAACCTAAAAAAGTAAAACACCGTAAAGCGCATAAAGGCCGCATTCGCGGCAATGCACAGCGCGGCGCGACTATCGCCTTTGGTTCCTTTGGCTTGAAAGCCATGGAGCCAAAATGGATTACCAACCGTCAGATTGAAGCGGCCCGTCAGGCTATGACGCGCCACATGAAGCGTGAGGGTAATGTATGGATTCGCATTTTTCCGGATAAGCCAATCACCCGTAAGCCTGCCGAAGTGCGGATGGGTAAGGGTAAAGGTTCGCTGGAATTCTGGGCCGCCGTAGTGAAGCCGGGTCGCATCTTGTTTGAGTGCGAAGGTGTTCCACAGCAAGTGGCGCAGGAAGCACTGGAACTGGCTGCGCAAAAGCTGCCGATTAAAACCAAATTCGTTGTTCGCCGCGATTACGTTGGCGCATAAAAGCGAGTATAAAGTCAAAAGTAGAAAGTAGAAAGCTCTTTATGCTTTTTCTATTCTGCTGATAGCTTTCTACTTTCTACTAACTACTTTCTACCAAAATGGCAAAAGCAAATCAAACGAAGGCTGCGGAATACCGCGCGCTGGACGACAAGGGCCTTACGGATAAAATCAGCGACAACGAGTTGCAGATGAAGCGGATGCAGTTTTCGCACGCCGTGAACCCGCTTGAAAACCCGCTGACAATGCGCGCGTTGCGCCGCGACACAGCCCGCCTCAAAACCGAGCAAACCCGCCGCGTAAAGGGCTTTTAAAATATCCTACTGACCATGACTCCAAATACTACCGACCGTAAGCGCCGCAAAAGCCGTATAGGCATCGTGAGCAGCTCGAAGATGGAAAAAACTATTACGGTTACCATTGAGCGTAAAGTGAAGCACCCGGTTTACGGAAAATTCCTCAAGTCCACTGCTAAATTTATGGCGCACGACGAGCAGAATGCTGCCGGCCCCGGCGACACGGTGCGCATCATGGAAACCCGCCCGTTGAGTAAGAACAAACGCTGGCGCCTGGTGGAAGTGATCGAAAAAGCGAAATAAGGCTTCCGGCGGCGGCGCTTCCAGGTGTCCAAAGCCAATGGAGCAGGGTGGGTGTCCAGACATGCAGCCCCTGCTTCTTTTTATTATCTATGTCTGGCTTAAAAGGCTTTAAAATCCCCAAACAATGATCCAACAAGAATCCCGCCTCAACGTAGCCGATAACTCCGGCGCCAAAGAAGTGCTTTGCATTCGTGTGCTGGGCAACTCCGGTCAGGACTATGCCCACGTGGGCGACAAAATCGTCGTTACCGTGAAGGACGCGCTGCCGGGCGGCAACATCAAAAAAGGCACCGTTTCCAAAGCGGTTATCGTTCGCACAAAGAACAAACTGCGCCGCAAAGACGGTTCTTACATCGCTTTTGACGACAATGCCGTTGTGCTACTGAACAACTCCGACGACCCGCGCGGCACTCGGATTTTTGGGCCAGTGGCCCGCGAACTGCGCGATAAAGGCTACATGAAAATCGTTTCATTGGCCCCTGAAGTTTTGTAAGAATTCTTTTCTTACTTTTGCACCCCATTTGACCCCGCACCTGCGGGGTTCCAAAAGATATTTTCTCCGTGAAAAAGCGTTTTGCTCCCAAGTTCAACATTAAGAAAGGCGACAGCGTCGTGGTGATTGCCGGTAATGACCGCAACCGCACGCAGCCCCGCACCGTTCTTGCGGTTTATCCGCAGGAAAGTCGCATCCTTGTAGAAGGCGTGGCGATGGTCTCCAAGCACCAAAAGCCTTCTGCCCAGAATCCGCAGGGCGGCATCGTGAAGCAGGAAGCGCGTATCCACATCTCCAACGTGATGCTGTGGGATGCGAAAAGCAACGCGCCTGCCCGCATCCGCCGCGAGCGCACCGAGACCGGCTTTAACCGCGTTTCCAAGAAAAGCGGCGAGGCGATTAAATAATTAAACTGTTTTCCCCAAGAGGCAACGGTTGGAAATCGTTGTCCGAATACAAAATCCAATGGCTGAAACAACTTACTCCGCTCGTCTCCAGCATAAATACCGCGACGAGGTGGTGCCTGCGCTGATGAAGCGCTTTGGCTACAAAACTGTTATGCAGGTTCCGCGCCTGCAAAAAATTTGTCTGAATCAAGGCGTGAAAGGCTCGGTTTCCGACAAGAAACTGATTGACGACGCAATCGGCGAAATGACTACAATCTCCGGTCAGAAAGCCGTGCCGACGCTGTCTAAAAAAGACATTTCTAACTTTAAGCTGCGGAAGGCGATGCCGATTGGCTGCCGCGTAACGCTGCGTGGTCAGAATATGTATGAATTCCTTGATCGCCTCGTGTCTATCTCGTTGCCGCGTGTTCGCGACTTTAAAGGCATCAATGAGAAATCCTTTGATGGCCGCGGAAACTACACGATGGGCGTGACCGAGCAGATTATCTTCCCGGAAATCAACATTGATAAAGTAACCCGTATTTCCGGCATGGACGTAACTTTTGTTACTTCCGCTGGTACCAACGAAGAAGCCTACGAACTTCTCCGCGAGTTGGGAATGCCGTTCAAAAACATGACCAAAACGGGCGACAATTAATTCTGAATAGCAAGTATTTAGTATCAAGACCTTCTTTGCCAAGATTTCTTTAGAGAAATTTTTTTGGAGAGCGCGATACCGACTAAATCCAAAGCAACTTTCCCCACAACCTTCTGAAACCTCTATAAGTTGGAGAACCCAAGTCTTGCTACTTGATACCTCCTACTTGATACTTTTCCCAAAATGGCCAGAGAATCCGTAAAAGCGCGCGAGCGCAAACGTGCCCGCCTTGTAGCCTTGTACGCCGACCGCCGCGCTGCCCTGAAAGCCGCAGGCGACTACGCCGGTCTGGACAAGCTGCCGCGCAACTCTTCTAAAGTGCGCCTTCACAACCGCTGCCAGTTGACTGGTCGTCCACGCGGATATATGCGTTACTTCGGCATCTGTCGCGTGGTGTTCCGCGATATGGCGCTGGATGGTAAAATTCCGGGTCTGAAAAAGGCAAGCTGGTAAGCACCCAACTTTATTCGTTCACGTAGCAAGGTCGGGCAGGGGAGCGCAACGCTTTTCCCACTGTTTCCGATACCCGTTACAAATCTCAATATCCAAGCCAAAGTAATGGTTACTGATCCTATTGCCGACTTTCTTACCCGTATCCGCAACGCGCAGATGGCCCGCCACCGCATCGTGGAGATTCCGGCTTCCAACACCAAGAAGCGCATCACTGAAATCCTGTACACGAAAGGTTATATCCTGAAGTACAAGTTTGAGGATGATAACAAGCAAGGTCTGATTAAAATCGCCTTGAAGTACGACCCTTCTACCAAAGAGCCAGCCATTAAAAGTCTGGAGCGCATCAGCCGTCCCGGTCTGCGTCAGTACTCCAAGCCTGCTGAAATCCGTCGCGTACAGAACGGCCTCGGCATCGCGATTATCTCTACTTCCAAAGGCGTGATGACCGACAAAGAAGCCCGTGTGCAGAACGTAGGCGGCGAGGTTATGGCGCACATTTATTAATCATTTTCTACTACGGTTCGGGTGCCCCGACTCAGGTTTCCTTCTTAGTAGAATTCCTTTTCCTTTCCGGGAAATACATTAATCCACCGATACCCACGGATGATCGGTCTCCCGGAAATTTCCCCTCTTTAAATTTCAGGTATCATGTCCAGAATTGGCAAACAGGCGATCACCATTCCTTCCGGCGTAACCGTTACGGTGAACGCAGCGAATGAAGTAACCGTGAAAGGCCCGAAAGGCGAGCTGAAACAACAGCTTGACCGTGATATTACCATCACCACGGAGAACGGCGTTCTAACCGTGAACCGTCCAACAGACCAAATCCGCCACCGTGCATTGCACGGCCTCTACGGCGCGCTGCTTTCCAATATGGTAAAGGGCGTTACGGAAGGCTTTACGCGGAATCTGGAATTGGTAGGCGTAGGTTATCGTGCTGCTGTTACCGGCAACCAGATTGACCTCGCGCTCGGTTATTCCCACAACATCATTCTGGAACTTCCAAAAGAAGTGAAAGCAACGGCGACGGCAGAAAAAGGCCAGAATCCGAAAATCTTCCTCGAAAGCATCGACAAGCAACTGCTTGGCCAAGTAGCTGCCAAGCTGCGCAGCCTGCGGAAACCAGAGCCGTACAAAGGCAAGGGTGTTCGTTATATGGGTGAAGTGGTCCGCCGTAAAGCCGGTAAAGCAGCCGGAAAATAATGAAGAATGAATAATGAACAATTAATAATGGTTTTTGCCTTTATTGTTTGTTCATTATTCATTCTTCATTGCTCATTATTCATTAAATCTCGGTAGCTCCCGTTTCGGCGGGAAGCCCGTACAACACATTTTCAACAGTTTATGCAAACTGCACAAAAAACCATCCGTCGCCAGAAACTGCGCTGGCGGATTCGGACCAAAATCAACGGTACGGGCCAAAAGCCACGTCTATCGGTTTTCCGTTCCAATAAAGACATCTACGCCCAACTGATTGACGACGCTACTGGCACGACGCTGGCAGCAGCCAACAGCCGTCAGAAAGGCGCTTCTACGACGGGTAACAAAAGTGACCGCTCTACGGAAGTAGGTCGCGAGATTGCCCGCAAAGCAAAAGACCTGGGCATTGAAACCTGCGTATTTGATCGCGGTGGTTATCTGTATCATGGTCGCGTAAAGGCAGTTGCCGAAGGTGCCCGCGAAGGTGGTCTTAAACTCTAATTTCCCTCTAATCCCGATATTTTAGAAATGTCTGTTCAATCAACAAACCGCGTGAAAGGCGGCGATCTGGAGCTTACCGAAAAGGTAGTGCAGATTAACCGCGTTGTGAAAACCACCAAAGGTGGCCGCGCGTTTTCATTTTCTGCACTTGTGGTGGTGGGAGACGGAAACGGTGTCGTAGGTCACGGCCTCGGTAAAGCAAAAGAAGTGCAGGAAGCCATTACCAAAGGCGTGGATGACGCGAAGAAAAACCTGATCCGTGTGCCGGTGATGAAAGGAACGATTCCGCACGAGCAACTCGCCAAAGAAGGCGCTGCCAAAGTGTTGATTCGCCCAGCCGCGCCTGGTACCGGTGTAATCGCCGGGGGCTCTATGCGCGCCGTTCTGGAAGCTGCTGGCATCCACAACGTGTTGAGCAAAAGCCTCGGTTCTGCCAACCCGCACAATGTGGTAAAAGCGACGTACAAGGCTTTGAGCATGCTGCGCGAGCCGATTGCAATTGCAAGAGACCGCAACATCAACCTGAAAAAAGTATTTAACGGGTAATTGCGGCTCAGCCGCAAAACAATGCGGGAATTTGATAATTCGGAAATGTGGTAATTGCTAAAGCATCATCCACACCGTGACGTTCTCCATTACCGCATTCTCCACATTCTTCACATTGTCACATTAATCCACAATGGCCAAAATTAAAATCACACAGGTAAAAAGCGGTATTGACCGCCCGGAACGTCAGAAGCGCACGCTTCAGGCGCTCGGCCTGCGCAGAATGCTCGCTACCGTTGAGGTAGAAGCAACCCCGCAAATCCTCGGAATGGTACGCAAGGTTTCCCACCTGATTACCGTTCAGGATTCTGCACAAGCGTAAAATAATTCCTTTTAAAACCTGTCAGGTCATCAGACTTCTTCTATAACATACCTGACAAGTTCTAACCTCTTTGCGAGCGGTTTTTCAATCCGCGTAAAGTCCAAAAATTGACCCTCATGAATCTCCACAATCTCAAGCCCGCCGAAGGCGCAGTACACAAGAAAAAGCGCGTTGGACGCGGCGAAGGCTCCGGCGGCACTACTGCCGGTAAAGGCAACAAAGGCCAGCAATCCCGCACCGGCTACCAGTCTAAGAAAGGCCACGAAGGCGGTCAGATGCCGATTCAGCGCCGGATGCCGAAGCGTGGTTTCAAAAACCCGTTCCGCGTAGAATACAAAGTGTTCAACCTGTCGCAGATTGATGCGCTGGTGGAAAAATACAGCTTGGAAACCTTCTCGATGGACGAGCTGTATGTGAACGGACTGATTTCCCGCACCGATCTCGTGAAGGTGTTGGGACACGGCGAGTTGAAGTCCAAAATTCCGTTTAAAGTGAACGCCATGAGCGGCAAGGCAAAGGAAGCGATTGAGGCGCTGGGCGTTTCTGTTGAAATTCTTTAGTCCCGTATTCCTATAACAGAAGACGCATTTGCTTAAGTGCGTCTTTTGTTGTTTATTCGCAGTCCTTTTCCCCTGTTCTTACATCCTTTTTTCTGTGAAGAAATTTATTGCGACGCTTAAAAATATCTGGAGCATTGAAGAGCTTCGTAAGCGCATCCTCTTTACCCTTACGCTGCTGCTCGTTTACCGCGTAGGTTGTTACGTTATTCTGCCGGGGATCAACCCTAACGGACTAAGCGAAAGCAAAGGCTCCGGCAACGGCATCCTCGGCCTCATCAACATGTTTGCCGGCGGTGCGTTTCTGCGCGCGTCGGTGTTTGCGCTCGGCGTAATGCCTTACATTTCTGCCTCCATCTTTATGCAGTTGGCGGGGATTGTGGTTCCGCAAATTGCGAAGCTTCAAAAAGAAGAAAGTGGTCGCCGGAAAATCAACCAATACACGCGCTACCTAACGGTGCTGGTAACCGTGTTTCAGGCATCAGCCTATGTGGCGTATCTGCGCAATCAGCCGGAAACGGCCAACGCTATGTCACCGGCTTTTAACGCCGGACTTTTCTGGCTTACCACTGTGGCAACGCTGACGGCAGGAACGCTGTTCGTGATGTGGCTCGGCGAGAAAATCACCGATAAAGGGATTGGCAATGGTACTTCGCTGATTATCATGGCGGGCATTCTGGCGCGGCTCCCATCGGCTATTTTTCAGGAATTCGGGGTGCGCAGCGGCGGCGACGGCGCTTCGGGGCTCTTGATTTTCCTGATTGAAATGATTGTGTTTGTGGCCGTAATTGTGGGCCTCATTATGCTGACGCAGGGTGTGCGGAAAATTCCGCTCAACTATGCCCGCCGCATCATCGGTTCTACCAACGCTGCCCGCGAAGTAAGTGGTTCCCGCGATTTTATTCCGCTGAAAGTGAACTCCGCCAACGTGATGCCGATCATCTTCGCGCAGGCCATTTTGTTTATCCCGGCCACTGTGGTGGGTTTCGCTACCGACAATGAATCGGCTTCGGGCGTAGTGCGCGCGCTGAGCGACCACACATCGCTTTGGTATAACCTGATGTATGCGGTGCTGGTAATTGCCTTCACGTATTTCTACACGGCGCTCATTTTTAATCCAACCGAGATTGCTGAAAACCTGAAACGCAACAACTCGTTTATTCCGGGCGTAAAACCGGGAGAGCCAACTGCCGATTACATTGCGTCCATCATGGATCGCATTACGCTGCCGGGCGCAATTTTCCTTGCGATTGCAGGCATTCTGCCGGGCATTGCTTCCCTGTTTGGCGTAACGAGCGGCTTCGCGTCTTTCTTCGGCGGCACGTCTATGCTGATTGGTGTTGGCGTAATTCTGGATACGCTTCAGCAGATTGAAAGTCACCTCCTGATGCAGCAATACGACGGACTGATGACTTCGGGCCGCGTAACGGGCCGCCAGCCGGTAACGACCACGCCGGGCATGTATTAAGCGCCGATTTCAAAATCAGGCGAAGGAATTTTCAAGGACTTTTTCGTCGAAAATCTTTTGTCATCCTGAAAGGATCTTAGCAGACGCAAGCCGACAAGTTCCCGTTCCGGGATGACAAAAGATATTGGACGCCCTTTTATTGTTTTCTCCAAAAGACAGCAGGTTCAAACGCCTGCTGTCTTTCTTTTCTTAAAGAAATGATTCACGTTCGCACGTCGGAAGAAATTGCCATTATCCGGGAAAATGCGCTGATGGTGACCGCCACGCTGACCGAAATTGCCAAAGCGTTAAAGCCCGGAATTACCACCAAATCCTTGGATACGCTGGCCGAGACGTTTATCCGCGACAACGGCGGCATTCCTTCTTTTAAAGGCTACGGGCCAGCGAAAAATCCGTATCCCTGCGCGATTATTACATCGGTGAATGATGTAGTGGTGCATGGCATTCCAGGCAGTTATGTCATTAAGGAAGGAGATGTGGTGGCGGTAGACTGCGGCTTTAACCGGAACGGCTATCACGGCGACCACGCTTATACGTTTGCGGTCGGCGAAGTGCCGGATGAGGTATTGAAGCTGTTGCGCGTAACGAAAGATTCCTTAGACCTCGGCATCGCCGCTGCGCGGGCGAATAATCGGGTGGGGGATATCTCCTACGCGATTGAGCATTACACCAACAAAAAATTTGGCTACGGCGTGGTGCGCGCTTTGGTCGGACACGGCGTGGGAAAGCGGCTTCACGAAGATCCACAGGTTCCCAACTATGGCAAGCGCGGCGACGGCAAGCGGCTGAAGGAAGGCTATGTGCTGGCCATTGAGCCGATGATTAACATGGGCACCCACGAGGTTTATACCGAAGAAGACGGCTGGACGATTCGCACGCAGGACGGCAGGGTGTCTGCGCATTTTGAACACACAACGGTGGTGCGGAAGAATGGCGGCGAAGCACTTTCCTCTTTCCTTCCTATTCAGGAGGCGGAGCGCGCAAACCCAAACCTGAATGACCGGCAGTGGACGGAGGCGTTTGGGTGAGGATAGGTATGAAGGCTAAAGGCCAGGAAGATAAAATCACAGTACGCAAAAGAAGCCTGCCCCTCGGATGCTGCTAAATGGCAGCGTGCTTAAGAGCCTGTGTAGAAAAACTTTTCAAAACTACTTGTAGAAATTGTTCGTCCTGCTTATTTTTGTCCTCTTGCTTTTACCCCAAAATCCCCATTTATCATGGCACAGGACAACAAAATCTCCGTTGTATTCTCCGCAGCCGATGAGGCCGCACTCAAAAAAGCAGTTGGCGACATTGGTAAGGTAACCACAGGCAAGGCCGTGAGCCTGAAGCCAAAAGACCGCAAGACTTTTGGCCGCGTGAAGTACGAAAAAGTGGTGTGGATTGACAAGGTGAAGGAACAGATGGATGCCAACCTGAGTACCATTCCCCGCTTTATTGACAAAGCCGAATTTGACCGCGACTATGCCGCCTTCAAAACGCTCATGCCCATTATTGCAGCGGCAGAGCAGCAGCTTGACCTTTTGAAAGACACTGCCCTGTTGTTGGGCTACGATCTGGACGTAAGTGCCCTTATGTATTACCGCACCATGCGTACTGAGGCCGAGAACAACGCACCCGGCTCCCGCTCTATCTATGATGAACTGAAGGTGCAATATCCCGGCCCAAAGGCCAAAAAGGCTGGCCCAGCCGAACCGGCCAAAGCCGAAGAAGGCAAAAAGCCGGAATAAAGAGTTTCCTATCCGTTCGGAAGGACAAACAAAGTCTGTTTTAAAGGCAAACAATCCCTTCGGGATGGGTAAATTACCCGTTCGGAAGGGATTGTTTTATGTAGAAAAGCGCCAAATAAGTCCCTTCCGAACGGGTGGAAAAGGCTTGGGAAAGGGCTTGGCAGACCTCTAAGAAGAGGTTGGTTTATAGTGCAGAAGGGGTTGCCGGAGCGTGAAGGACTCAAAACAGGCCGTGTTTTTCTGCCCCCCAACCGTACATAGCCGTCCCTAATCGTTCCCGGCGGCAAGCCATGCCTTCATTTGGGCAATTTCCACCGTCTGCGCGGCAATAATCATGTCTGCCATGTCTTTTACGAAAGGCGTTTGCGCATACATTTTCGCGGCCTTCGCCATGTCCACCGCGCTTTGGTGGTGTACGATCATCAGGTGCACAAAATCGTGGTCGCTCTGGTTTTTCAGCACCTGCGTGTCGCCCTGAACGCTCATTCGCGTCATGGAGGCATCCAGGCTGTCCATCATCGCCATGCTCATACCCATTGGCATGTGTGCATTCATGAAGCTGTCCAACTGCGCAATCTCGCGCGTCTGGTCGTCCTTCATTTTTTGGGCCATGCTTTTGATCATCGTATCTGTGCCATTGGCCAATTCATATACGGCCATAGTTACTGCGCCGTTGTGATGCACCTTCATCATTTTGGCAAAGTCGTGGTCGGGGTCCATCGTCATATTCATCGTGTCCATCTGCATGTGCATGTCGTGCATGATTTTCAGCAGCGGGTTGCTTCCCATAGTGGTGTGGTGGTCGTCACTTTTCTTGCAGGAAGCAAACAGGACAACGGCGAAGGCGAGAAGGGCGAAAAAGTTTTTTTTCATTTTGGAGAAAGGATTGGGGGCTAAAGTTAGGAGGTGCGTTACCGGCAACAGCTTTTGGTGAAAAAGCGGCGCAGGAAGCGAGACGACGAAGGTAGCTTTTTTTGGGGAAACTATCCACCTTCTATTGGTAAAACAAAAAATATATTCTATTGGAGCAATGCAATCGCTCTAAAAAATGTACAAGGGCTTTCCTGCAATAACAGAAAAGCCCTTGTACGCAATTACAAAGTAGCAGCTTATTAAGCGCCCATTCGGTTACATTCTTCCGCGCATTTCCGACATGCTTCCGCACACTCACGGCAATGCTCCATGCCACGGCCCGCGTGCGTGTCGCATTCTTGGGCGCAAGCAAGGCAAAGGTCGGCGCACAGGCGGCAGATTTCTTTTGCTTGGTCGCTGCCGAGGCTCATAAGCTGCGCAGCGGCATAGCAGAGGATGGCGCATTCCATGTCAAGTTGAATGCATCGCGCCATCATCTTCACATCGTCCTCTTTGAGGCAGGAAGAAGCGCAGTGGTTGCAAATGGCCGCACAACGAAGGCAGGCATCTATGCAAGACTGGTATCGGTGGTAGCCGGAAGCGTTTGTGGTTGAATGTCTGTGTTCCATGATTACGGATAGGGTTTTAGGTGATGATTAACAGCATCATTACCGATAGAATTTTTGATAATAAAACTGAGCCGCCAGCCCCAAAACCTTTTCATGACTTACGCAATGGCTTCGGCTTTGAAGCCTGCTTTTTCCAATTTCTTACCTACTTCTTCTCTGCTTTTACCACTTCCAGCTTCATGCCGCACTTGGGGCATTTGCCGGGCTTGCGGCTCGTTACTTCGGTGTGCATCGGGCAGGTGTAGGTCTTGGCTTTTGCGTGTTTTTTGTGGCCTTTATTGCCGTGTCCTTCGTGGGCAAAGGCGGTTGTGGTGGTTGCGGTGGCGGCTACTAAAATAGCGAGGGCGAGGAGTGCTTTTTTCATGGTTGTTTTGGTTTTGGGTTGGGGAAAAGAGGTTGTCTAATAGGTAATGGTTGCGCCTGCGCCGTAGCCCATATCGCTGTCGTAGTGCGTGGAGAGCGAAATGTACTTGGTGAGGATGTAGCGGAAGCCCGCCATGTACTCTTTGTCGGTGTTGAGCATAAAGTTGAAGCGCAGGCGGCTGGCAACCGGGATGTCTTCGCGCATAAGCTGGAAGCGGAATTTCCCCTCGCCGTCTGCCCGGGCTTCGGCAACAACAAGCATGGGCAGCGTGTAGCGCACACCGGCTATAACGGTGCGGCGGTTGCTTTGGTTGTTCATCTGCCCAAAGAGGTTGCGGTCTGGTTCGTAGCCCGGCTCGCCGGGGCGTTTTACGCGGGCGTTGTAGTGATAATCAAAACCCACGAAGGGCAGCCACCACTGCATCTTGCCCAGGTAGCGGCCTACGATGGTTTCGCTTTCGTAGCCGTGCTGCGCGTGCAATCCTAACCGCCATTCGCTTGCGGCCAGCCAGCGGGTATTTGCCAGCATCACCTCGCCGTCGCTGCCGTTGGTTTCCAGCCCTATCTGGGCCATCAGGTGGAAGCGGCGGTCTTCGCGGAAGAGCATTTTCCGGGCCTGCTTTGGGTTGGGAATTTCCGGGTTGGGCGGGGAAGCCTCGTAGGTAAAAATGCGGCCCATGCCGCTCATCATGTGGTAGAGGATATGGCAGTGGAAAAACCAATCGCCGCTTTCCGTACCGGCAAATTCAATGGTGTCGGTTTCCATCGGCATGATGTCCAGCACATTCTTGAGTGGCGAATAATCGCCCTGCCCGTTCAGCACGCGGAAGAAGTGGCCGTGCAGGTGCATGGGGTGGCGCATCATGGTGTTGTTGAACATCACGATGCGCACATTTTCACCCCGCCGGATAAGAATCGTATCGGCTTCGGAGACCGTCTTGTTATTGATGGTCCAGACATAGCGGTTCATGTTGCCGGTCAATTCAAAATGAAGGGTGCGGACAGGCCCATCTGGAAGGGTGGTTTTCCCAGGCGCGCGCAGCATGGTGTAGTTCAGCGTTTTAATGCCGCTGGCTCCGCTGTTCATGTCCTGCCATTTGCCGTTTACATAGCCGCCGCGCATAGGGTTCATTCCATTCATGCCGTCCGTGCTGTCCTGCTCCATGCCCGGCATGTGGTGGCCGGCGTGGGCATCGTGGCCGCCCGTGTTTTCCATAGAAGAACTGCCGGAACCTTCTTCTGCTTCCTGCCCGTCGTCCCCGTTCACCGTGTTGCCGTAGGTGCCTTCACCACCGCCGGTGATTTCCGGGTACATCACGGTGTTCATGTCCATTGCCTGCATGGTCATCTTCATTCCGCCCATGCTGCTCAGGTCCATGTCGCCGTTCATCTTCATCATGCGGTTCATCATCTTCATCCCCTCAAAGTATTTGAGTTTGGGAAGGTGCGGCGCAATCACCTTACTGCCGCTGCCCATCCAGAGGGAGGCGCTCTTTGTCCGGTCTTCGGGCGTGGCCAATAGCTCGTAGCTGTGGTTGTCGTTTGGAATAGTAATGATGACATCGTAGGTCTCGGCAACGGCAATCAGGAGCCGGTCCACTTCCACCGGCGCTACGTCTTCGCCATCACTGGCGACCACCGTCATTTTGCCACCCGCCCACGTGAGCCAGAAGTAAGAAGATGCGCCGCCGTTCACTACGCGCAGCTTCACCTGGTCGCCGGGTTTCAGGCCGGGCATTTCGCCGTTGGGTGTGCCATTGATAAGGAAGCGGTCGTAATAAACATCACTCACGTCCATGGCCAGCATCCGCTTCCATTCGTTCTGCACTTTGGTTTTAAACGCGCCTTTTTCTATCGCTTCCGCGTAGCTCTGAACCGTGGTCTTGCGGATGCCAAACCAATCCGTTTGGTTGTGCAGGCTGCGGTCCACCTCATGGCTTTTCATGTTCGTCCATTCGCTCAACACAAGGGGCAGTTGGGTATAAGCCGGTTCCTCGCGCTTGTTGATGATAAACGCGCCGTAAAGTCCGTCCTGCTCCTGCGTCATGGTGTGCGAGTGATACCAGTAGGTGCCATTCTGCACAATGGGAAACTGAAAGAGGTGGGAGGTTCCGGGCTTGATGGGAGCAGTGGTGAGATACGGAACGCCGTCGTATTGGTTAGGCAGGATGAGGCCATGCCAGTGGATAGAGGTTTCGTCGTGCTTCAGGTTGTTGTGAACCCAGATTTCTGCGGTGTCGCCTTCGGTAAAATAAAGCGTGGGGGCAGGCAGAGAGCCGTTCACCACAAGAGCATGGCGCATCTTTTTGCCGCCGGTGTAGTTCACGAGGCTGTCACCAATGTAGAGGTCGTAGCGCACCCGGCGTGGCGGGCCTGCTTTGATGGCAGCCACTTTGGACGGCGCAGTTACGGCAGGTTCCGAATGTCCGGTAACGGCTTGCACCGGCTTGTCGCTTGCCGTGTCGGGCTTGTCCGTTGGCATGTGGTGCATACCGCTGTGCGTCTGCGTCGGGAAGGTTGTTGCCTGCGGCTTAGGCTTGGGTTTCGGCGCAGCCACTTTCACTTTAATCGTCTTTTTCTCCAGCGTCATGCCGCAAATGGGGCAGTCGCCGGGCTTGCTTTTTTGCACCTGCGGGTGCATGGGGCATTGGTAAACCGTCTTGCTTACGGTGGTCTGCGCGCCTGCCGGTATTCCGAAGAGTATCAGCAACGCCGCCATCAAAAATTTAAGGTTCATTGGTCTTGTTTAGGATTGCAAGCGAACCAACATCAAGGCGCTCATGACAACCATCAAAACGTCTTCAAACAAGGTTACTTTGCTCAACGGCAGCTTGATTACCGTGCCAAGACAGGCGCACTGGAAAGGCGTTTTCTTTAGCAGGCTTTGGATTACGCCGATGGTGCTAATCGCCATTACAATCAGGGTTGCCGCATTTGTAAAGACCGGGTTGAAGCCGGTGATAAAGGCGATACCAAGCGCAAGCTCTATAAACGGATACACGAAGCCATAGGCAGGCAGCGCTTTCGCAACAAGGTCATAGCTGCGATAGCCTTCGGCAAAGCCGCGAAGATTCAGGAGCTTGAAAAAGGAAAAGACCAGAAAGAAGCCACCCATGAAGTAGCTCATCCACTCCATCAGGTCAAAACGACCTTGTGCGAATTGGGTAAGCAGACTCACACCAGCGATATAGCCGAAGATGAGGAAGATAGGGTAATAAGAATCTCCTCCGGCTTCTTCTGTTGGGGTTTCCTGCATCGCATGGCCCATCTCTGTGAGGGTATAATTTCCGGCTTTGCTCACAGCTTGTTGCAAGACATCAGGCATGATATGCCTCTGCATCGTAACTGTAGCTTGCGGAGAGTGGAGCTGCACCTCTGCGGCGGTTATATCCGGCAACTTCAGTAACTCGCTTTTCACTTTGGCTACGCAGCCATTGCAGGTCATGCCGGTGATGCTGTACGTGTGTGTCATGTTGTTCTCTTTGTTTTGAGAACGCAAAGCTCCACTTCACACCGTCCTGCTCTGTTACATCGTGATGGAGCGGTCTTACATCATTTTGCGCTGCCAACCTCGTCTAAAGGCTTTCGCTTTTTGCCTTGCAGGCTCTTGAAGTACGTTGGGGTCATGCCCGTCACTTTCTTGAACTGCGCCGATAAATGCGCAACACTGCTGTACCCCAAATCAAAAGCAATTTGGGAAAGCGAATGCTCATCATAAACGATAAGCTCTTTAACGCGCTCTATCTTTTGGCGGATGTGGTATTGCTCAATAGTGATGCCTTCCGTTTCGGAAAACAGACGGCTCAGGAAGGAGTAATCATGATGCAGGGCGGCGCTGAAAAGCTCGCTGTATCTCTGTTTGGGGTGCTCTTCGCTTTAATGAACCCACCGTATAATCATCGTCTTTATCTGGTCAATCAACTTGCTGTTGCGGTCATCCATCAGTTCAAAGCCGGCCTCCGTCAAAGCCTGTTGTAACGCTGCCTTTTTTGATTTCGCAAGCTCCCCATCCAATTCCACCTCGCCCAACTCCACTTCTGTAATCTGCAAGCCCAGGTCGTGAAAAATATCCTTTACGACCTTCTTACAACGTCCGCAGACCATGTTTTTGATGAAGAGTTTCATGATTTTGGTTTGAAGTATAATTGAATATTTGCCGCCTGAAAAAGGTCTTTAAAAATAATAAGATTAGTTGGACTTGTTGTCACCCTGATACCCTTTTCAAAAACCAATTCGCCTCTTTCATATTGTTCGCATTGTTCACCGCTGCAATAAAGTCCCTTCAACTTCCACAAACTACGCCCCAAACACTCTTTGACCTCACCCCACAAACCCCATCACAGCCTTATTCACGTCCCCCGCGCTTTCCCAATGCACAAAATGCCCGGCCTGCGGCAGCACCCGCGCGCGGGCATGGGGCATGAGCTTTTCCGCCGTGCGGGCCAACTGCTGCACCGATAGCTGCGGATGACAGAGGCGGTTGGGAATCAAAGCGTCACAATCGCCGAAGAGAAGTAAAGCGGGCTGCCGCACCTGCCCCAGCTTTTCAATCACCGTGTGGCGGAACATGCTGCTGATACACTGCGTCAGCATCTTGCGGTAGGCCGCGTCGCCGTGGCGGTGATAGTCTTCCAGACAAGCTTCCAACAAGCGGCGGCTGCCCTGCGGAAGTTTATAGAAAGCACCTTCATAAAACTGCTTCATGGAGTCTTCGGGCCGCTGAAAAAAGTCGGCAAAGAAAAACGTGGTTTGTCCCAGTGCCTGCTCCCAGGCCGAGAACTGCTCAATGCCCGCAGGCGAAACCAGGATTAGTTTTTCCACCGCTGCGGGCGCTTCCAAAGCTGCTGTCAGTGCAATCTGCGCGCCCATGCTGTGGCCCACAAGGCAAACATTTTGCAGGCCCTTTTCGCCAATGAAATGCAGCACGCAGCGGGCGAAATAATGCAGGCTGTAATCGCCCGTCGGGCTGTTGGTAGAAAGGCCGTTTCCGGGCAGGTCTATGGCAATGCAGCGGTAGTGCTGCGCCAGCGCCTCAAAGTTTTGATGCCAGCTTAGGAGGTTGCTGCTCAGGCCGTGGAGGAACAGCAGCGTGGCCGGGCCGGTGCCCTTTTCCACATACGCGATTTCGGTTCCGTCGTGCAACAGCGTTTTTCGGACGGGCTGCGGGTAAAAAGATTCTGAAGACAAGGAGTAATGGATAATGATTAATGAATAATGGGGACGAGGAAATAGAATCCCCAAAAAAGCGGCAGGCAACAGACAAAAGCGCCTGTTCCTGCCGCTGTTCTCAAAGGTCTTTTACAGCCCCTCTTTCGTCTTTTGTCTTTAGACTTTTATCTCCAAAGAGCTTTCTACTTTCTACTAAGTACTTTCTACTCCTCAACACCGCTTAATTACCCACTTCGCCACGCTCGGCGCAAGTTCTTTCTGGCTTTTGCCGCCGACGAACACACCAATGTGGCCGCCCGGAAACGCGTATTCTTCCTTGTCTTTAGAGCCGATTTTGCTCATGACGGCAAGGGTGCTTTCGTTGGGGATGATGTTGTCTTCCGTAGCGTACACGTTCAGGTACGGCATCGTTACGTTCTTCAAATCCACGCGGCGGCCACCGAGTTCAAACTCGCCTTTAATCAGCTTGTTATCGCGGAAAAGATCTTTGATGTACTTGCGGTACATCTCGCCTGAAATGGCAGGCAGATCGCTCTTCCAATGCTCCATGCGCAGGAAGTTCAGGAGCTTGTCCTTGTCGTCCAGCGAGTCCATCACGCCCATGTATTTGCTGATGTTCATGCTCGGCTTCATCATGCCAAAAGCAGAGTCCACCATCTCGCCCGGAATCGTCCCCACGCTGTCCACCATCGCGTCCACATCAATATACTTTGTCCACTTGAACAGCATACACTTGTCGCCCTGCTCAAAGTCAAACGGCGCTACGTAAGTGGTTAGCGACTTAATCTTTTTCGGGTACAGCGCCGCGTAAATCATGGAATACGTCCCGGCCTGGCAAATACCCATTTTGTGGATAGACGGAACACCATGGTGACGGCGGAGAAAATCCACCGCATCGTTCATATACCCGTCAATGTAGTCTTCCATCGTCAGGTACCGATCCGCGCGGGTGGGGTAGCCCCAGTCCATGATGTAGATGTCCAGCCCTTCCATCAACAGGCGGCGCATCAGGCTGCGGTCGGGTTGCAAGTCCAGCACGTCGTGGCGGTTCAGCATCGCAAAGCTCACCAGTACCGGCGTAGCACATTTTACGGGCGCAGCACCTTCCGGGCGTTGGTAGTGATAAAGCTTCACCTTGTCGCGGCTCCATACAAGGTCTTTCGGCGTTACGGCCACGTCCACATCCACGTCGGAGATGTCCTGAAGCGTTTCATAACCTTTCACCAGCTTTTCGGTGGTGCGGTTCATTTCCTCAAAGAGGGCGGAAGGGTTGAAGTTCATGGGGAAAAAGGTTTTTTCTGGGGGCGAAGTTCGGTATTAATCCTGTTTCCTAGTAAAGATTATGGCGACCCCTTCGGGCCGGACAGCACTTCGTGCGGGAGTTTCGTCCAGAGCAACATTTAGTTGCTCTCTCCTCACTCCTGCTCCAAGTCCTCGCGGCCACCGCACAAAAGCCCTGTGCTCCGGGCTTTCCGCTGCTATCCCTGTCGCAGTAGTGGTTCGTAAAATGTGGGTCATTGCGAGCGAAGCGAAGTAACATGCATAGCGCGTTGGGTTAGCTCATTAGTACACGTTAGCACGAAGCATGTTGTGCAGGTTGCTTCGTCGTTCCTCCTCGCAATGACCCCGTGTTGTAGTGCGCTTCCAAAATGTGGGTCATTCCGACGAAGGAGGAATCTCACGTTTGCTATGTCTCATCTGCTGTACTCCTCTTCTGTGAGATTCCTCGCTCCGCGCTCGGAATGACCCGCGTGTTGTAGGTATTGCTAGTCGCGCGTCCTTCTTGTCCAAAGCACTACCGCGCAATAAAAATCGGCACCGAAAGCTTGTGCCGCACCGCATCAATCGTCTCTCCCATCAACAAATCGCCGAGACCCCGGTGACCGTGTGAGCCAACCACCAAAAGCTCAATTCCCGCTTCCTGCGAAAGACGCGCAATCTCCGCCGCCCGGTTGCGATAACCCAATTTGCAATCCGCTTCAAAACCCCGCTCCGAGAGCAGCGCCGCGTAGGCTTTCAATCGCTCTTCATCAAGGTGTGTTTCCACGTCCGCCGCCGCTTCACCCTTCACTTTTGCGCCCGCACTTTCTACTACGTGAATCAAACAAATGCGCGCGCCCGGAGCCGCCAGTATTAACACGGCTTCCAAAGATTTCTGGTCGTGGCGCGTAAAATCCACCGCTACCCCAATGCGCGTATAGCCCTGCAAAGTTGCCGTCTCCGAAAGCCGGAAAGGCGCAATCCGGTGAACGTCTTCTGCACTTGCCCCAACGGCAGGTTTTGTCTTTTTAATCAGCGGCAGAAACACGGCCACGAGCAGCAAAACCGCCAATCCTCCTTCCACCAAAAACGAAATCACGTCCATTGCCATTCCGCCCGATTGTCGCCAGCCCGCCGCCGTATCATGTACCAGTTTCAGGTTGAGGGAGATGATGATCGCGGCCACCAGCCACGCCAGCATTTTGACGTGAAGCCGGATAGCGAAAGTGCCCATCCGCGCTTTATCGCTGACGAAGTGAATGAGCGGAACCACGGCGAAAGCGAGTTGCATAGAGAGCAGCACCTGACTGAAAATCAAGAGGTCGTCAATCTTGCTTTCCCCACTTATCAAAATCACCGCCACTGCTGGGCCAATGGCCAGAAGCCGCGTCAAAAGCCGCCGCGCCCACGGGTTGATGCGCAGGCGGAGATAACCTTCCATCACAATTTGGCCCGCCAGCGTTCCGGTAATCGTGGAGCTTTGTCCGGCAGCAATCAGGGCGATTGCAAAAAGATGCGCGGCCCATTTGCTGCCCAGCATCGGCGACAGCAGCCGGTGCGCTTCGTGAAGGGAAGCCACGCCCGTCTGTCCGTTGTTGTGGAAGGTGGTTGCAGCTAAAATGAGAATCGCGGCATTGACGAAAAACGCCGCGTTCAAGGCTACCACGCTGTCGATGTTGTTGAAGCGAATGGCGCGGCGCATTTCCTTTGGCGTATCGCCCACTTTCCGGGTTTGCACCAGCGCGGAGTGGAGGTACAGATTGTGCGGCATCACCGTTGCGCCGATAATCCCGATGGCGATGTAGAGCGCATTGGGGCCGGGCAGGGAAGGGGAAAAGCCTTTCACCACTTCGCTCCATTCGGGCTTTGCAAAAAACAATTCCACCCCGAAACACACACCGATAATCAAGACGAGCGCAATGATAAAGGCTTCCATTTTGCGGATGCCCAGCTTCTGGAGATAGAGGAGCAGTATCGTATCCAGCACCGTTACCAATACGCCCCAGAGCAGCGGGATACCCAGTAGCATTTGCAATCCAATGGCCATCCCTAAAACTTCGGCGAGGTCGCAGGCAGCAATCGCCAACTCCGCCAGGAGGTAGAAAATAAAGTTTACGCCTTTGGGATATAGCTCGCGGTTGCATTGTGCCAAATCGCGCTTGCGCACCACGCCGAGCCGGGCCGAAAGACTTTGAAGCAACAGCGCCATGAGGTTGCTCAACAGCAAAACCCAGAGCAGCTTGTAGCCAAACTGCGCGCCGCCCGCCAAATCCGTTGCCCAGTTTCCGGGATCCATGTAGCCCACCGACACGAGATAGGCCGGGCCGAGGAAAGCCGCGATGCGCCGCCACCACGGCCCACCCGCCCGCGTGGAAACGGAGCCGTGAACCTCGGAAAGCGACGCGTCGGAAGAAGGAATTTGCACAAGGGCGAAAGTAATGTGGTAATGTGGGGAGAATGCGGGAAAATGCGGTAATGAGGCGATGTGAGGAGAATCAATAATGAAAATTGCGTTTTTGCATTTCCTGTTTTTCGAATTGCCGCATTCTCCTCACATTCCCGCATTGGCTCTCCTACTTTTGCCGCATTCATGGAAACGAAAAAAGAAATCGTCGTCAGTGGCATTCGCTCTACCGGTTTTCTGCACTTGGGAAATTACCTCGGCGCGATGCGCAACTATGCGCGGATGCAGGACGATTACCGCTGCTTTTTCTTCGTGGCCGACTATCACAGCCTCACGACGCACCCCGACCCGAAAGACCTGCGCGCCTCGGTGTATCGGGTAGTGGCGGAGAACATTGCTTCCGGCCTTGACCCGCAAAAAGTAACGCTCTATGCGCAAAGTGACGTGCCGGAAACCACCGAGCTTTACCTCCTGCTCAACACGCTTGCCTACAAGGGCGAGCTGGAAAAAGTGCCGACGTTTAAGGATAAAGTGCGCTCGCAACCCGACAACGTGAACGCGGCACTACTGACGTATCCCGTCTTAATGGCGGCGGATATTTTGCTGCACAAAGCCACCAAAGTGCCGGTGGGAAAAGACCAGGAGCAGCACTTGGAAATGGCGCGCAATTTCGCCAATCGCTTCAATGGCCGCTATTCGGAAGTGTTCCCGGAGCCGTATGCCTTCAACTTCGGCGAGCAACTGATAAAGGTTCCCGGATTGGACGGCGGCGCGAAAATGAGCAAAAGCGAGAACGGTGCAGGAACGATTTACCTCGCCGACGAAGACGACGCGATTCGCAAGAAAATCATGAAGGCAAAAACGGAAGGGTCACCAGCGGATTCGAACCTACCTGTACCGGAAACCGTAGCAAATCTGTTTCTCCTCTTGGAACTCGTCTCCGGAAAAGAAGCCGTTGCGCCGTATGAAAAAGCGTGGGCGGAAACCACCATTCGCTTTGGCGATTTAAAGAAAGAGCTGGCAGAAGCGATGGTGAATTTCGTGCGGCCTATCCGGGAAAAAGCGGCGCAACTTCAATCGGAGCCGGAAACGATCCAGCGGATTTTGAAGGAAGGAAGCGAAGTGGCGCGCGCCTCTGCCGCACAAACTTTGGAGGAAGCACGCCGCGCGGTGGGCATTCGCTACTACTGATTATTTTCAGCCCCAAAATACCATGCAGCACATCGCCATTGCCGGAAATATCGGCGCGGGAAAAACGACGCTTACGAAGTTGCTGGCGCAGCATTTTGGCTGGAAGCCACACTATGAAGACGTAGAACACAACCCGTATCTGGACGACTTCTACAACGACATGGCGCGCTGGTCGTTCAATCTGCAAGTCTATTTCTTGAACCACCGGCTGATGCAGCTTTTGCACATCCGCAAGAGCGAAGAGACAGTGGTGCAAGACCGCACGATTTATGAGGATGCCTGCATTTTCGCACCCAACCTGCAACGCATGGGGCTGATGACGGACCGGGATTTCCAGAACTATTCTTCCCTGTTTGATACGCTGCGCCAGATGGTGAAGCCACCCGATTTGCTTATTTACCTTAAAGCTTCTATCCCAAAGCTGGTGGATCAGATTCAGCAGCGCGGACGGGAGTATGAGGAGAACATCCGGCTGGATTATCTGAAGCGCCTGAACGTGGCTTACGACGGCTGGATTGAAGGTTATAAAGAAGGCCCGCTCTTGGTGATAGACGTGGACAACCTGGACTTCGCCAACAACAACGAGCATCTGGCGGAGGTTGTGCGGCGCGTGGATGCGCAGTTGAACGGGCTGTTTTAGAGTTCTTGTTCTTTTTGCTCCACCAAAAAGAACCAAAAGTCAAGGCGTTCAAAGGCGAATCCTTCGGACCGGACGCCGCTTGCAGGGAGCTTATTCTGCCTCAACAGCATTTCCTTTGAAAAAGAGTCAGAAAAGCTCCTCCGCGCGGTGCGTCCTCCTTTCGCTGTTGAACGCCGGGTGGAGGGCAAGCCGGCGGATTATCTGTTTCTCCGTTTCCCTTTTATCCTGTCGTGATAAACTGCACTTCTGCATCCAATCCAAACGCTTCGCGCACACGTCCGGCGTGGGTATCGGTGAGAAGGACTTGACCGAAATGTGGCTCGCGAATGATGCTTAAAAGGGCTTCCATGCGTTGCTGGTCGAGCTTCTCAAAAATATCGTCTAAAAGGAGCGCGGGCGCAAAGCCGAAAGCGTTTTGCAGGTATTGATACTGCGCCAGCTTGAGGGCGAAGAGTAGCGTTTTGCGCTGTCCTTGCGAGGCAAATAGGCGCACAGGTTTTTCGTGAAGAAAAAAGGCCCAGTCGTCGCGGTGAGGGCCGCGTGTGGTGCGTTGCGCGCGCAGGTCGTCGGCAAGGCGCTCCGTCAGCCAGTCGGCAATGGGTTGCGTGTGCATGTCCGATTCGTAGGAGACATCTATCACTTCCGCGCCTGCAGAAAGCTTTTGATAGAGTTCATTCAAAAGCGGCAGAAAAGCACCAAGAAAAACGCTGCGCTTTTGGTAAAGAACGGTTCCGTGTTCGTGGAGACGCAGGTTGTAAGAGTCTAACTCAATCCGGTTCGTTGCTGCTGCAAAAGCCTGTGCTTTCAGCCACGCGTTGCGCTGTTGGAGAATGCGGTTGTAGTGAAGCAGGCTTTCCAGATAATCGCGGTCGGTTTGCGCCAGCACGCTGTCTATCCATTTTCGCCGCCCTTCCGAAGCGCCGGTAATCAATTCGCCATCGTCGGGGGCAATCATCACAGCAGCGTAGCGGCCAATAAATTCGGTGGCTTTTACAATCGGCGTTCCCGAAAGCGTCAGTTCTTTTTTGCCCGCTTCCCAACGCGCGCTCACGGTTTCTTCCGCGCCGTTTTGCGCTATGCGCCCCACCACCCGAAAGCCCGGACTGTCCCAGCGGGCAAGGCTTTGCTGCTGCCCGGTGAAATAGCTTTTGGTGTAGCAGAGATAATACACTGCGTCCAGAATCGCCGTTTTACCGCTGCCGTTAGGGCCGGTGATGGCCGTTACCGGGCCGCCAAAGTGGAAGTCGGCCTGCGCATACAAGCGGTACTGAAAAAGGGAAAGCTGATGGAGAAATTGCACCGCCGCGAAAGTAGGTACGGCAAGACTTGACAAGTCCTCGGAGGTATTGGGAATGGACTTGTCAAGTCTGGAGGGGCTTTAGCGCGGCATTTTTTCAAGGCGGGAAGGTTAAAACGTCTTTCTAAACCAATCTCCTGCGCGGCGAAACAAGTTTCTTTTGGGCGGTTTGGAAGACGCTGGTTTCTCTTCAACAATGATAAGTGTATTTAACCCCCTACAACCAGAAATATTCAGACTGTCGCCCCGACCTGATTTCAAAATGCCCGATATTCCCCAATGCTCAAGACCGTCGTCGGGACTGTACGGTCTTCGTTCTATTTCAGCCTGTCTAATTCGCTCCATTTCGGCTTGTCTGATAATGCGCGCTGTTGTGTCATTTGGATTGTATAGAGTAACATGAACGGGCGGAGTCTGCTTTTTTGAAGATTGCACCTTCTGCGCTTCTGCCACAAAACCCATCAACATCAATATCGCCATCAGCGTCATTCGGCAGCAAAACTGATTTAAAACAACAGTGCGTTTCATCTCTCAAAAATACGCCGTGCATCCGCACATCCTGCATTCTCTGCAGACACGCGCGGCGTGTCCCTACTGGAACAATTTTTACGGCTCTCCGAAAAACCCATTTTCCCCAAATCCCCAACATGAAATTCATCACTTCCCGAGACAAGACAACCGGCGAGGACGTTCGCCTTTCCTACAAAGATTATGGCTCCGGCAAGCCGGTAGTTCTCATTCATGGCTGGCCCCTGAGCAAGCATATGTGGGAGTATCAAGTAGAGCCGCTGGTGGACGCGGGCCTGCGCGTGGTGAAGTATGACCGTCGCGGCTTTGGCCAAAGCGATAAGCCGTGGAGTGGATACGATTACGATACGCTGGCTGATGATTTGGCGGCTGTTTTGGAAGAACTGAACCTGACGGACGTAACGCTCGTAGGCTTTTCTATGGGCGGCGGCGAAGTGGTGCGCTACCTCAGCCGCTACGGCAATAGCCGCGTGTCGCAGATTGTGTTGATTAGCGCGGTAACACCGTATCTGGCAAAGACCGACGACAACCCCGACGGCGTGGACCCGGAAGTTTTCGGGAAAATGATTGAAGGCATCAACAAAGACCGCATTGGTTTTCTGGACGATTTCGGGAAACAGTTTTTCGGTGTGAATCTCATGAACCATCCCGTGAGTGCGCCGCTGTTGGAATATTACCTAGACATTGCCGCCGATGCCATGCCGAAAGCCACGAAAGCCTGTGTGGCTACGTTTGCGCACACTGATTTCCGGGCCGATGTACAGGGTGTAACCATTCCAACGCTCATTATTCACGGCGATGCCGACAAAACCGTTCCGATTGAAGCTTCTTCGGAGCGCGTGGCGAAGATGATTCCGCACGCAGAATATCTGGTGTATGAAGGTGCCCCACACGGCCTTTTCTACACCCATAAAGATGCCCTGAACCGAGACCTGATCGCCTTTGCCCAAACCGGAAAAGCGTATCATTACGTGCATTCCGTGGACGGGAAGGCAGAAATGAATAACGAGGAATTGGCGAAGTAGAAATCCGCCGTTCTCCTTTGGAAAGACGCTCTTTTGGGAGCGTCTTTTTTGTAGAATACATCTTAGGCGAAAGGAAAGATGACGGTTGTACTTCTGGACAACTTGATTACATTTGCAGTATGCCGCAGAAGAAGCGTGACATTGTTTTCTACGAAAACTACTTCAACGATTTCTTCGTGAAGCAGCGTTTGAAAGTGCGTGATAAAATCACTTGGACATTTGACTTGATTGAACAAGTTGAATTTGTGCCGGAAACGTACCTGAAACATTTGGAGGGTGCGGATGGGCTTTATGAAATCCGCATTCAGCAAGGCTCAGACGCTTTTCGCATCTTCTGCTTTTTTGATGAGGGCAAGCTTGTAGTGCTTATCAATGGCTTTCAGAAAAAGACCCAAAAAACGCCGAAGGACGTACTCAAAAAAGCAAAGAAACTAAAAGAAGAATACTATGCAACCAAAGCCGCTCAAACTAAAAACGCTGGAAGAGTTTAAGGAAGAACACTACGGAAAACGGGGTACGCCCAAGCGCGACAAACTGGAAAAGGGTTTTGAAGCCTTCAAGATTGGCGCGATGCTTCAGGCGGCGCGCCTTCAAAAAGGCATGACCCAAGAGCAGCTTGCCGAAAAGTGTGGCACCAACAAAGCGTACATCTCCAGAATTGAAAACAACGTGAAAGAAGTGCGCATTTCCACCTTGCAAAAAATTATTGAGAAAGGATTGGGTGGAACGTTGCATTTGTCCGTTACACTCTAAGCTTTCCGCGCCCGTACAATCTCGCGTTTCCCCGGCGGGCCGGGCAGTTTTTCCACCATAAATCCGGCGCTTTGCAAGGCGCGGCGCACGATGCCTTTGGAGCAGTAGGTAACAAAGACTCCGCCGGGCAGCAAGGCATCATAGAGCTTTTGGAAAATACTTTCTGTCCAAAGCTGCGGTGCGTCTTCCGGCGCGAAAGCGTCAAAGTAGATGAGGTGAAGGTTTTGGGGGAGAAGAATTTCTTCCAGGCTGCCCTGCATTTTTTGCAACTCAAAATGGGAAGAAACAGTTGTCATTTCCTCCCACGGCGCGGGGTGCAGCGCATCAAAAATATTCCTCTCTTCCTCGTTTTGGGGATAGCTTAATTGCTGCCAGATGGCTTCTTCAACCGGGTATTTCTCCACCGAAAAAAAGCGCACGTTCCGCCTTGTTTTCTCCGCTTCCAGCGCCGTCAGGAAAGCATTCAAACCTGTTCCGAATCCCATTTCAAACACGCAGATTTCTTCTTCCTGAAATACGCGCAACGCCTCGTGAAATCCTGTTTGGATAAACACATGGCGCGACTCCTGCACCGCGCCGTGTGTTGAATGATACGTGATTCCCGCCGCTGTGCGCAACGTGGGCGAGCCGTCGCGGGTAGGAATGATTTCTACTTTAGGATGCTTCGCCATCATCTTCAAATTGTTCCGCAAAAACGGTCTCTAACTGCTGCCTGATTTGCTGATCATCAAACTGCAAAATCAGCCCTTCTAACAGCGGTCTGTACTTTTCCGAAATCTGCAAATCCTTGCTCATCTCGCTTACGCGCTCAAAAATGCGCACCGTAGCATCCAGCATCGGCGAGACGGTGGGCTGGAAATGATTGAGGTAAGGCGCGGTGTGTTCCAGCCGGAAATACAGGAGCGCCAACACGTCTTCCCGGAAAACCGAAATCCGCTCAAAGTCGCGCTGAATGGTGTTGAGTTTGGAAGACCGCGCGCGCCGGAAATTGCCATTGCTGTATTTAAAACAGCTTTCCACTTGTTTCCGTGCGGTGTTCACGATTCCATTTGTGTCGCCGGAAAGGTCGGCGAGGTAGAACTTTTTTACCTCCGGAAATTTATCCACAATACGCTCCAATTCGTCGCGCAGGGCATCCGCATCCATCTCGTTGAGGAAACGGCGCAGGGTAGAAGTGCGTTTGGTAGCGGCCATTAGGGAAATCGTTTAAAAGAGAAATTGCAGTCCGTAAAAGGTGAAATGGAGATGCCGGGTCGGGGCCCGGCATGACGGCCCCAATCGGGTGGGCCGGACTCCGAACATGCTTGGCAGTAGGGTCGTAATCCGTCATTGTGGCCCCCGAGCCGCAATCTCCAAATGGGGTGTTTTCCTTAAAGAACTTCTTTTGTCTCCGTCACTATTTTGAGACATTCATCCGCAAACAAAAGACCGCATGATTTTTCACGCCCGGCGTTGCCGCGAGACGTGGAATTTCTTTTAAAGGAAAAAAGCTTTCCCTCTTCCTGCGATTTTTTAAAGAGCTAAGACCTCTCCGATTTTCGTCTGCACTTTTTCCAGCGTTGGCAGCATGGCCGCTTCCAGTCCCACGTTCATCGGCACGGCGGGCAAGTCCAGCGCGCCCATCGTTTGCACCGGCGCATCCAAGTACTGAAAACAGGCTTGGGCAATCCTGCCCGCCAAAGCTTCTGCAAAGGAATTGCGCAATTGTTCTTCTGTCAAAACCAACACTTTTCCGTGTTTTTTCACCGTCTGGAAAACCAGTTCTTCATCGCAGGGATAAATCGTGCGCAGGTCAATCACTTCTACTTGTCCGGGGAAAGCTGCGGCTGCATTTTTGGCCCAGTGAACGCCCATGCCGTAGGTAATCACGCAGCAGGAATCGCCCGCTTCCAGTGCTTCTTCACTGGCTTGCACAACAACCGCGCCTTTGCCGAAGGGCAGGAGATAATCGCGGTCTGGCTCTATGGTTTTTGCGTCTTCCGTGCCGGGAACTTTACTCCAATACAGGCCTTTGTGTTCCAGCATCACCACCGGATTGGGGTCGTAGAACGCCGCTTTCATCAGCCCTTTCAGGTCGGCAGCGTTGGAGGGATAGGCAATTTTGATGCCTTTAATCGTTGCCAAAGTGCTTTCTATGGAGCCGCTGTGATAGGGCCCGCCGCCGCCGTAGGCGCCGATGGGTACGCGGATAATGCAGCTCACCGAAAACTTGCCGCAGGTGAGGTAGGATGTTTTGGAAATCTCCGTAACTAATTGATTCAGGCCGGGATAGATATAATCCGCGAACTGCACTTCTACAATCGGCTTCAGTCCTACCGCGCTCATGCCCGCCGTGGAGCCAATGATATACGCCTCTTGAATGGCGGTGTTGAACACACGCTCGTCGCCGAATTTATCGCCCAAAGTCGCTGCCTCGCGAAACACGCCGCCCAGTCGTTTGCCTACGTCTTGGCCGTAGAGAAGGGCTTCGGGATGGTCTTGCATAATCTCTTCCACCGCATGAAGTGCGGCGTCCACCATCACTACTTTTTCCTTTCCCGCAGGTGTGCGTGTGCCGCGCTCTTCAGTGAACGGATTGGGCGCAAAAACATGCGCGCTCACTGTGGCCGGGTCAGGGTCTGGAGCCGCGACGGCGGCATCAAACTCACGCTGGATGAAGACGGTTTCTTCCTCGGCAATATGGTCGAGCATTTCTTCCGAAACGCCCATTTCCAACAGCCTCTGACGCAGGCGCAGGCCCGGGTCTTTGCCGTTGTGTTCTTCTAAATCATGGCGATACCATTCGCGGCGCACGCCGGATGTGTGGTGACCAATGAGCGGAACATTTGCCTGCACCACAAAAGGCCCTTCGCCCGCGCGGACTTTCGCTACCACGTCGCGCATCGTTTCTAAAGAGGTTTCAAAATCGGCGCCATCTATCCGCACACTTTTCATTCCTTTAAAGCCGGCGGCGTACTCATAAGCGTCCATCGTGCGGGCTTCTTCGGCGCTCACGGAAATGCCCCAGCCGTTGTCCTGCACAAGGTAAATGATAGGCAGCTTTTTCAGCACTGCAAACTGCCATGCTTCCGCTACTTCGCCTTCTGTAACGGAGCCGTCTCCCAAAGAACACACCACAACGGGCGGAGAGGGATAGTCGTTGCGCAGGCCTTGCTTCTGGATGTATTGCAGGCCCTGTGCTACGCCGGTTGTAGGAATCACCTGCATTCCGGTGGCGGAGCTTTGGTGGATAATCTTGGGGAAAGCCTCGCGGCGGCTGTTGGGGTGGTTGTAGTACGCGCGTCCGCCGGTGAACGGGTCGTTGCCCTTTGCCAGCAGTTGGAGCATCATCTCATAAGGCCGCCAGCCCATGCCCAGCATGAGGCTTTCGTCGCGGTAATAGGGAGAAACCCAATCGTGGGATTCCAAACAAAAAGCGGTTGCCAGTTGAATGGCTTCGTGGCCGCGCGAAGTGCTGTGAACGTATTTGCAGATGGGGCGGTTGGCCTCGTAAATATCGGCCATTGCGCGGGCCGTCATCATAAGGCGATAGGCGCGCAGCAGCAGGTCTTGCTCGGATGTAGAATTGCCCACGAAAAGGGAAAAGGCGTTGGTAAGGGGCCGCAAAAATAAGGCGCGGACGCAATGAATAATGAATAATGATTAATGGATAATGAGGCGGAAACGCTTTCCAACCCCTAGTCATTAATCATTACTTTCTACTTGCTCTGCCGCCGATACAGCACAAACGCCAGCACCGAGAACAGCACATTTGGAATCCAGACCGCAACAAGCGGATTGAGGCCGCCTTTGATGGAGAAGGTGTTGGTGAACTGAAACAGCATCATGTAAATAGCTGCCAGCACGATGCCGAGACCCAGATGATAGCCGCTGCCGCCCCGGATTTTGCGCGAAGCGATGCAGGCGCCAATGATGGTAAGAACAAGACCCGCATAAGGCTGTGCGCTGCGCCGGTGAAGCTCCACGTAAAACATGTTCAGGGACTCCGCACCGCGTATTTCCTGCTTGCGAATCATGCGCAAAAGCTCTGGTGTGGTAAGGGCCTGCATGTCGTCGTTGTCTTCCAAAAGTTCCAGCGGGCGGAAGTTGTAGGGGCGGAAAAACGTGTCTGCATGGCGCAGGGTTTCGCGCAGGCCGTTGTTGGTGCGGATGGAAATATCGGCCAGATTCCAGCCGTTGCGCACCGAATCATAATGCGCTGTTTCAGACATGATTTTCTCGGTCAGCAGCGTGCCTTTAAAGGTCTCGGCGGTGAGCTTGTAGGCCGTGTTGTTTTGGAAATCGTAGCGTTGGACATACACATAGAGGCTCGGCGAGAGGCGGATGTGGATGTTCTGGCGGGTACTGGTGACGGCGTTGTGGACGTATTTATCTTCAAAAGCCAGCCGGTCTTTGTCGGCAGCGGGAACAATGAAGTGATTGGCCCAGAGGGAAAGCAATCCCAAAGAAATTCCCCCGATAAAATAAGGCCGCAGGAAGCGTTGGAAGGAAGTACCCGTTGCCAGCATCGCAATGATCTCCGACTTATAGGCCAGCTTGGTGGTAAAGAAAATCGCAGCAATGAGGATGAACAGCGGATACAGCAGCGCCGCAATGTGGGGCGAGAAGTTCTTGAAGTAGGTGAGGATTTCGCCCATCGGCGCGTGCTTCTGCACAAAATCTTCCACCTTCTGACTTAAATCTATCACGTCTGAAATCAGAATCATGATGAGGATGGCGAAGAAGAACGTCCCCAGAAATTTCTTCAGGATATAGACGTCCAGCCGCTTCAGGCCGAAGTAGCGGTAGTGGGGGAGAAAGCGGAGGAGGAACTTCAAAGCCTTGTCTTTAGTCGGGGAATCATTTCGCGTTTCCAGCCATCAAAAGTTCCCTCTAAAATCTGCGTTCGCGCTTCGCCCACGAGCCAGAGGTAAAAGGAAAGATTGTGGACGGAAGCCAGCGTGAGCGCCAGATATTCCCCCGCCACAAACAGATGCCGCAGATACCCTTTGGTGTGGAAGGCGCTTAAGTGGCAGCCAATGGTGTCGTCGATGGGGGAGAAGTCGCGCGCCCATTTTGCGTTCCGGATATTGATAACGCCGTTGGCAGTGAACAGCATTCCGTTGCGCCCGTTGCGGGTGGGCATTACGCAGTCGAACATGTCGATGCCGAGGGAGATGTTTTCCAGGATATTCCAGGGCGTTCCTACGCCCATGAGGTAGCGCGGTTTGTGGGCAGGAAGATGCTCGCAGCACCACGCGGCCATTTCGTACATCGCTTCTTCCGGCTCGCCGACGGAAAGGCCACCGATGGCGTTGCCGTCGCAGTCCATAGAGGCCGCGAACTCGCAGGAGGCTTTGCGCAAATCCTTATAGAGACTGCCCTGCACGATGGGGAAAAGGGATTGGGGATGGTTCCATTTCGGCTCGGTTTCGCTTAGTCGTTTGGCGCAGCGGGCGAGCCAGCGGTGGGTGAGTTCCATGCTGAACTTGGCATACGGCTCGTCGCAGGGATAGGGCGGGCATTCATCGAAAGCCATGATGATATCCGCGCCGATGGTGCGCTGCACATCCATCACACTTTCGGGGGTGAAAAGGTGTTTGGAGCCGTCGATATGGGAACGGAAGAGGACGCCTTCTTCGGTGATTTTGCGCTGCTCGGCAAGGGAAAAAACCTGATAGCCGCCGCTGTCGGTGAGGATGGGTTTGTGCCAGCCGTTGAAGTGGTGGAGGCCGCCTGCGGCTTCCATCGTTTCCATGCCGGGGCGGAGGTAGAGGTGGTAGGTATTGCCGAGGATGATTTGGGCTTTCACCTCTTCATGAAGCTGGGGAACGGTGACGGCTTTGACGGAGCCGACGGTTCCGACGGGCATAAAAATGGGCGTCTGGATGGGGCCGCGGGCGGTGGTGAGGGTTCCGGCGCGGGCGTGGTTGCTTTGGGCTTCGAGGGTGAAGGTCATGGGCGGGGGCGAAGGTAGGGAAGGGCTTCGCCGTTGGAATGTTGGAGGGGCTAAAGCCGTTGGAATGTTGGAAGCCTGCGGCGTTGGAGGGTTGGACGCTTCGCGTTGGAATGTTGGAAGCCTGCAGCGTTGGAGGGTTGGACGCTTCGCGTTGGAATGTTGGAAGCCTGCGGTGTTGGAATGTTGGAGGGGCTAAGAGCCTATCCGAAAAATAAGGGGTTGTGAAAAAGGGAAGAAACGGACACTGGCTTTTGTCGCCCCGTTCTTCGGTAAGCTCAGAATGGCACGGGGGGTAGCAGGCGCAAGCCGACAAGGTCCCGTTCCGGGATGACAAAAGATTTTCGGTTAAGAAGGGTGGAGAAAGTGGATCAGGGCGCGCGCGTATTATACGACGCACTTTTTTCTTAAAAAACCGTAGAACTACGCTTTTTTAAGAAGAAAATGCGATTAATCTTTGTGGGGTTTCCCGGAAGGCAGAAAAAGGCAGGAAGGTTTTTGGCCGGAGGAGGAAGCGAGAGGGATAAATCATTAAACCATTCTTTGCTATGGGCGAACTAATGAAGACTTTAGGCAATCCAGCGGCGACTTTACCCAATCTATCGTCGACTTGGAAGGATCTGATGAAGCCTTTGAGGGATTTAATGATAACTTTGGACTATCTGACGAAGCTTTTGCCTAAACTGAGGACGCCTTTGCCGGAACTAACGGTGACTTTGCCCTAACGGATGAAGGCTTTGCCGGAACTAAGGATGACTTTGTGGGAACGGATGGGGCAGGGGCTTGGAGGAGGAGGATTTTAAACGAAGCTGTTTTTTCTTTTAACCCACTAAAAACCATTTTTCATGGACAAGGTATTGAGGCGGCACTGGGAGCGCCGCCAACGGATGAGTGCTTTTTTTGCGAAGCCTTCGATTAAGCCGCTTGTGCTGGCGCAGGCGGATGTGGCGGCGGACGTGGTTACGTTTAACACGGACGCGGCGGCCTGGGAGGTGAAGCTGGTGGAGGTGCAGGTGCTGGAAGGCAATGCGGACGCGGCGATGAAGAAAGCGGCGGTGACGACGATGGCGGAAACGACGACGCGCTGGGGGCAGAGGTGCGTGGTGAAGCTGCGGCGGCTGGGGCTGATGACGGAGGCGGTGGAGGTGAATCATACGCCTTCGGAGGTGATGGGGATGAGTGGCCCGATGGCTATTGCTACGGCGAAGGCGATTCGGAGTGTTTTGAACACGAATATGGCGGCGCTTTCGGGTCAGGGGGTGACGGCGGCGGTGATTGCGGATATTGACGCGAAGATTAATGCGGCGGCGTTATTGCTGACGAAGCCGGCGGCATCGGCGGGGGATCTGGAGGCGAAGCGGGCGGCGCTGGCGGCGGGCGATGCGATGTTGGAGGCGGAGTTGGAGGATATTGTGGGTACGCTGCACGCGGAATATCGGTATACGAAGCCGGATTTTGACCGGGAGATGATGGTGCAGTATGAATTGGGCGGGGATACGGGCAAGCGGTACACGGGGATTCAGGGGACGGCAAAATCGAGCGTGGCGGTGCTGGCGGGCTATACGGTGCGGCGGGAAGATGACCATGCGAAGAAGGGCGTGGTGGACCGGCAAGGAGCTTACCATATTAAGGGCATGATGGCGGGCGATGTGGTGTTTGAACTGGTGGACAAAGCGGGGGTAGTGGTGGCGACGAAGCTGCTGGTGCTGAAGCTTGGGACGGTGGTGGTTTGGGATTGGGTGATTTGAGGGCGACACGCCCGCGCCCGCGGGGGAGGGTTGAATATGATTAGGACACGATTAGGACATGAATAGGACACAGTCCTGAATCCGACTGTAAATTGTGCCGCAAAACGAGCTTTTATGTTTGATGCAGAAGAGGAAGAAAAGCAACTGAATGTTGCTGATAAAAGAGCCTACTTGGTTAAGAGTGTTGCACAGGCAAAAGAAATTAGCTTGCTGTGGCTGCAAGAAATAGAGTTAGCGCAGGCTATCAAGTTTGGGTTGCCGGAAGTGGATGACCGATACCATATTTGGCGTGTACCACTCAGAAGCAACACTACAACCGAGAAGATTGGAGAGGTAGTGATAGACGCTTACACAACCGAAATACTCGCCGGAAAAACAACGAAGCCCGAAATGCTGGAAGCAAGGCTTTTGGGTAAACCAGAGGAGAAAGGGGAGAAGAAGGCAAAACAGACGGTTTATCCGATTTCAGAGTTGCGAAATACAGTTGGTTGCGGGGATTGCACAGAACTCATTGATGAGATGCCTGCGCACTCTGTCGATTTGATTTTCACTTCGCCGCCTTACTTCAATGCGCGTCCCGAATACAGCGACTACGAAGTTTATGAAGAATATCTTCTAAAAATGCGGCAGGTCATTCGCAAAGCAAGCCGCGTTCTGAATGAGGGGAGATTTTTTGTGATGAACGTCTCCCATGTTCTTTTAAGGAGAGCCAGCCGGAATGAATCTTCCAAACGAATTGCAGTACCTTTTGACCTGCACCGGATTTTTATCGAAGAGGGTTACGAGTTTATTGATGATATTATTTGGGCAAAACCAGAAGGGGCAGGTTGGGCTACAGGACGTGGAAGGAGGTTTGCGGCAGACAGAAATCCACTCCAATACAAAGCAGTTCCCGTTACGGAATACGTGTTGGTTTATCGCAAAAAATCCGACTTGCTTATTGATTGGTTTATCCGCAATCATCCAGATCGCAGCATCATTGAGGACTCAAAAGTTGGAGATGATTACGAGCGAACTAATATTTGGAAGATTCATCCCAAAACGCACTCAAAGCACCCTGCGCCTTTTCCATTTGAACTTGCTGAAAAGGTCATTAGATATTACTCCTTCAAGGGCGACGTAGTTCTAGACCCTTTTGCGGGGTCGGGCACTGTTGGGGCAGCAGCGGCAGCGTTAGACAGAAAGTTTGTACTGTTCGAGATTAATCCTACTTACATTGACCTTATTAAAGCCGATGCTCCAAAGTGGTTAGGTAAAAAGGCAGAAGAAGTATTGTGGATGAATACAACGCCGCTTGACGGTGTGCAAAAACTCTTTTAGAGATGCCAATAAAAAAAGTATCCAGAACAAAAGCGCCTGCTATTGAGCCTGTGAATGCTTTGTTGAAACTGTTTCCTGAATCGGGGCAGGTATTGCTAAAAGGCGGCGGCAAACAGTTCATCGAACAAATTGGCGTAGAAGCTGTACGTCAGGCGGTTTACAATGTGCTGCTTGGTGGAAACCTGCGAACACAAACCGAACCTTTAACGCGGCGAAGAATCGCACAAGTGAGCGGTGCCGTAGTGGCTATGCTTGCAAATGGGTACATGACGATTGAGCATTTTGAAGAGCAACTCTCTACACTGGCGCTTGAACAGTTGGAAAACGGAAAGCGCCATGGAAATGCAGCCATTTGGCCTGCCCGTTGGGTAATAGGGCTTACCGGAAAGGGCAACCAAAACGTCCTGCGAAGTAATCAGGAAGCTGCCTCTGACTACGTTACGGAGTTTGAGAAAGTGATTACAGAAGCTGCTGCGCATTGTAGGGAACAATTTGGCGATTATAGCATGTCCCTTTCACTTACCGAAAATGGACAGACATCAACAGCGGAACTTGATTGGCGCGGAATTGCAAGGCTCACCACCGCTATCGGCGCACAAACATTGACTATTCGCGGTTCTGATAAATCCATTTACGGAAAGCTGTTCGAAAAGCTCATTCTCGGCTCTATCCTAACCATTCTTGGTTTCCAGAGAGTAGATTTTCGTACCAATCAGAAAGACAGAGGTGTGTTTTGGCTCTCTGACAGTTCCGACACTCGTGAAAGCGATGCAACTGTAATTGTTGCGCCGGGGAAAATTGCCCGTTTTGATATTGGCTTTATTGGCTCCGGTAATTCGGAAATCTCTAAGGACAAACTCTCCCGTTTTGCGCGCGAGGTGGAAACGCAAAGTGGCAAGCTCTCCTCTACAACATTTATAATTGTGGACAGGCTTCCGCGAACCAGTAAAACAGAAGCCGCTGCCAAATTGATAGGCGCAGAAATCGTTCAAATGAGTATGCAGTATTGGCCCAAGACCTTGTGTCATTTGCTGAATGAGAGGTTTGGATTCAAGCATGAGCTACAAGGTGTTCCAGATTCGGAATTGAACACTTATTTTAAAGAGCGGATGAAGGCAATACCTGTGCAGGATTTTTTAAACACCTTAAGTCTCGAAGAGGTAGAAAGTCAAGGAGCTGTGAGTGAAGACGAAGAAGATTATGATTGACATGATAGTTACGTGTAAATAGCAGTCTTCTTCTGTTTTGGAGATAGACACCTATTCCACCAACAACTCCGCTCTCGGCTTTAGTTTTTTCCGTACCACCATCCATTCCGCGCCCACTTCTTTCCCTTCAAACAAGGGCAGCGAAAAGCCTTCCACCACATTCGTCAGCCGCGCTTCCCAAACGCCAGCCTCTTTGCGCATCTCCAGTTTGGGAATCCCACGTTCGGCCAAGTCTGAGGCCCCGCCTTTTGCGCGCCAGCCGACTTGGTCGCTGCGGTTAGCAGTCTTCAGACTGCAAGAGAACAAAAGCAGTCCGAAGACTACCGCGCCACTGCGACGACGTCCCTTTCCACAAGGCCCGCGCCTCAGACTTCGCCGAACGAAGATTACCCGTAGCGAACCCCCTTCCCAGAGTGCATTCTTCTTTATTCCCGCACCAGAAATTCCTTTCTCGGTTTGTGTTGTCTGCCTATTGGCATCCACGTTACGCCCACTTCTATCGGCATACCGCTTGCGCTGAAGAACAAGGGCAGCGAGAGACCCTGCTCCACACCTATGAGTCGCGCTATCCGAAGGCCGGCCATCTTGCGAATCTCTAAACGGGGGATAGCAATGCTGCGCAAATACTGATTGAAAAAAGGTTTTAAATCCCGTCCCAGTGCTTCGCTCCAAAAGGCTTCTACCTGCGCGCTGGTAACGGTGCTGTGCGCAAAGCGGCGATACATTTCCCGGAAATTTCGCCAGAACAGCGAATCGTCCAAATGCATCGCCCGTAGCATCCCGATGATGACCGCGCCTTTGTCGTATTTGTCGCCGGAGCCGTCGTCGCACACGCCGTATCGGCCAATGATGGGGCGGTCGTTTTCTATGTTTTGGCGCTCGCCGTAGAGGTATTTAAGGGCCTTTTCTTTGCCGAGGCTGCACTCCACAAAAACGCTTTCCAGATAGGTGGTAAAGCCTTCGTGAATCCAGTTGTCGGCCACGTCGGCGGCGGTGATGCTGTTGCCAAACCACTCGTGGCCGCTTTCGTGGATGATGATGTAGTCGAAGGTTTTGCCCACACCTGTCTTGCTGCGGTCGCGGCCCAGATAGCCCATTTGGTAGCCGTTGCCATAGGCGATGGCGCTCTGATGCTCCATGCCGAGGTAGGGGGCTTCCACCAGCTTGTAGCCGTCTTGGTAGAACGGGTAGGGGCCTACTTTTTCCTCATAGCAGCGCAGCATTTGCGGGACGACGGCAAACTGTTTCCGGGCTTTGGCTTCATTCCCGCGCAGGCAATAAAAGGAAAGCGGCAGCTTGCCGTTGAGGCCGTTGAAAGTGTCCGTCCAGCCGACGTAGTCGCCGAGGTAGAAGGTGATGTTGTAAGGGTTGATGGAGGATTTGACTTGCCACTGAGGATTGTTATCAAGAAACCTCTTACTATAACGCTTCCCGTTGCTAATGACTGGTAATACTTGTCTGTTATTGATGAGGATAGCTGCACCGCTATCCGGCTCGTCGGCCTGAAAATCCTTGCACGGAAACCACAGGCTCGCGCCGTCTCCCTGACAAGCTACAGCGACCCAAGGCTTGCCGCTTTTATCTTTCTTCCAGACGAATCCGCCATCCCAAGGTGGGTTTTTCGCTTCGCGGGGTGTGCCAGAGAAACGGCATCCTAAGATGTATTCCTCGCCTTTGTTCAGCGGTTGAGGAAGGTTTACCCAGTACACATTCCCTTCGCGGGAGAAGATGCACATTTCTCCATCTTCAGACCTTCCTATCCTATGTAGGTATACTTCCTGCAACTCCATGGGTTGCTGTAAGTCTATTTGTAGTTTCCGAACACTGTCTTCTATTGCGCGAAACACAATACCATTGTAGCCAGAAATACTTTTGGCGGAAGGGTCTATGTCCATATTCATTTCATAACGCAGCACATCCCAGCCTTTCCGGTACGGCCCATTGCTGCCGCGCAGAGAATCATCGCTTGCTGCAAAGCTTTTAGGGGAAAAGAACAGGAGAAGCAGCGGAAGGAAAAGGAAGCGCATGAGGGGAACGAAGTTCCAAAATCAAAGGGGTAAATGGCAAGGATGGGGAAGGGTAATTGTTGTGTGCGTTTATAGTTACAGCATGTGGGTCATCTCGACCGCTAGGGAGAGATCTCACTTGCGCTATGTCTCACTTGCTGTACTCAACCTGCTGTGAGATTGCCTTCGGCGAGTGCTTCGCAGTTCCTCGCTCTGCGCTCGGAATGACCCGCGTTATGTACGTTATGTATTTGATTTGTAAAACGCAGGTCATCTCGACCGCTAGGGAGAGATCCCACGTTTGCTGTGACAAATAATGTTGTTCTTCAAACGCTGTGTCTCGCTGCTGTGAGATTGCCTTCGGCGAGTGCTTCGCAGTTCCTCGCTCCGCGCTCGGAATGACCCACTTATTGCGTATCTCACCTGCTGTGTATGAAAAAAGGCGTGTCATCTCGACCGCTAGGGAGAGATCTCACTCAATGGCGTTTCTTGTCTGCTATTTCTCAGCTGATGTAACTCACTTGCTGTGTCTTACCTGCTGTGTCTTCCCTGCTGTGAGATTCCTCGCTCCGCGCTCGGAATGACCCGCGTTATACACTTAAACGCAGGTCATCTCGACCGTTAGGGAGAGATCTCACGTTTGCTGTGGCTCATCTGCTATTCCCTTACTTCGGGAGTGCTTTGTTGCAGCGGTGCTGGACCCCAAAGTGTTTCGGACAAGTCTTCCCAAGTTGGGTTTTGCATCGTTATCAAGAGGTTCTTTTTCTCCCGCCGCCACTTCTTCAACTGCTTTTCTCTTGCAATGGCGATTTTGATGTCGTCGTGGGCTTCCCAATACACAAAGTACTCGAGGTTGTATTGGTCAGTGAAGCTGTTTTTAAAAACGTGGTGTTTATGTTGCCAGATGCGTCCCTCCAAATTGGAAGTCACGCCGATGTAGAGCGTGGTGCGCACCTTGTTGGTCATGATATACACATAGCCGGGTGTGTGGAGCATGTGGTGATTCTTCATGGCGTTGCAGGGATTTTAGACTTCCAAAATACGGAACACGCGCCTTTTGGCCACATAATCTGCGGGTCATTCCGACGAAGGAGGAATCTCACGTTTGCTGTATCCCATTTATTGTGTCCTTGCTGCTGTGAGATTCCTCGCTCCGCGCTCGGAATGACCCTGCTTTGTTGAGTGTATAACATGTGTCATCTCGACCGCTAGGGAGAGATCTCACATTTGCTATGGCTCGCTTGCTGCTCAATCTGCCGTGAGATTGCCTTCGGCGAGTGCTTCGCTGTTCCTCGCTCTGCGCTCGGAATGACTCGCGTTATAATCCATGAATCATGACCCATGACCTATGACTCATAAATCATAGCTTTGTCCGTCTCTTCCGCCATGCGTTTCCTTCTCTTCTTTTTCCTCTGCACGCTGGCCTTTTTCTCCACCAAAGCGCAGCAAGTGCGCCTTTCCGGCACGGTGCGCGACACGGCGGCGAAGAGCGCGCTGCAAAACGCTTCGGTAGTGCTTTTGCGGGCGCAGGATTCGGTGCTGGTGCGGTATGGAAGAACCGACGCGGCGGGCGCTTTTGCTCTTTCTGCCGACAGCGCGGGAAAATATTTGCTGCTCGTCAGCTTCCCGGAATACGCCACTTATACGGACGAGATTTCCCTTAAAAAAGCGCAAACGGATGTGGGCGTGATTGTCCTCTCTTCGCGGGAACAGGTGCTGAAAGAAGTGGTGATTAAGCGGCGCATGGCAGCCATCAAAATCGTGGGCGACACCACGGAATACGCGGCAGATTCCTTCAAGGTAGCCGAAGGCGCAACGGTGGAAGACCTCTTGAAAAAGCTGCCCGGCATTCAGGTGGACAAGACCGGAAAAATTACGGCGCAGGGCGAAACGGTGAAGAAGGTTTTGGTGGATGGCGAGGAGTTTTTCTCCGACGACCCGGCGGTAGTGACGAAGAATCTGCAAAGCAAAACCGTGTCTTCGGTGCAGGTGTACGACAAAAAATCGGAGACGGCGACGTTTACCGGCGTGGATGACGGCATCCGGGAAAAAGTGATTAACCTGAAGCTGAAAGACTCTATGAAACGTGGCTCTTTTGGTAAGGCAGAACTGGGCGGCGGAACGGGTCAATACTATCAGAATCAGGGGATGATAAATGCCTTTAAAGGCAAACGGAAACTGGCCGCGTATGGCATCCTCAGCACGACAGCCCAAACCGGGCTGGACTACAACGACGAAAGCAAATACGGCGGCACGGACAACTCGTTTTCCTTTGACGAAGAAACGGGGCAGTGGAGCGGCGACTGGGAAAGCCGCAACGGCGGCTACAACGGGCGCGGCCTGCCGAAAGTGATTACGGGCGGCGGGCATTATTCCAATAAATGGAACGATGGGAAGGAGCAGCTTGGGGCCAACTATAAAGCGCAGCAGTTGGACGTGGCCGCCGAAGGCAGCCAGTTTACGCAGTTTCTGTTGCCCGATTCTACGTACTTCTCCAAACAGGCTTGGACGCATTTCAGCCGCAACATTCACCAGAATGCGGGCGGGAAATTCACGCTTCAAAAAGACTCGCTGACGACGCTGCTGCTGACCGCTTCTCTGAACCGCGCGAACACCCTGCAAAACGAAGCCTATAACACGATTACCGAAGGTGGCGACGGCGTGACGGTGAATCAAAACCGGCGCACACTGGACAATGATAACCGGCAGCAGGTGGGGAAGATGGGCTTTTCGTGGCAACAGAAATTCCGCAAGAAAGGCCGGAGCTTGATGGTGGATGCCAATACGCACCTAACCCAAACGGACGGCAACGAGATGCTGCGCTCCTTCAACAACTACTTTCTTTCCACCACTTCCGACAGCGTTATCCAGCACAAAACGCGCAACGACGGGATGCAGAATTTTGGCTTGAACGGAAGCTATACCGAGCCGCTTTCCAAAAAGTTTTTCCTTGCGCTGAGCTATGGTGCAGGATTGACGAATTCCCGCTCGGCGCGCTTTTCCTATAACCAGATGCCCGGCACGGGAGATTTTGAAGCCACGCCCGATTCGGTGTTTAGCACCGATTATGCCTACCGCGTGCTGACGCAAAAAGGCGGCGCGACGCTGCGCTATGTTTCTTCCAAATTCAACATCGGATTGGGCGGGCGCGTGTTTCATACCGACTTCCGGCAGGAAGATTATTTTCGGGGGCAAGCGCCGTTTATGCGCTCGTTTCTCAACTACGCACCGCAGGCCAATTTTGTGTGGAATCCGCGCCGCAATCAAAGCCTGCGCATCAACTACAACGGTGCTACGCGGCGGCCTTCGATTGACCAGCTCCAGCCGTTCCGCCAAAACACCGACCCGCTGAACATCGCCATCGGCAACCCGGATTTGCGGCAGGAATTTACCCACACTTTCAGTGTCAATTACAATGACTACAAGGCGCTTTCCGGGACTTACACGTATGCCAATACCAACTTCACGGTGGTGCAGGATGCGATAAATCAGTCGCAGAATATTGATGCGCTGGGCCGCAGAACGTATCAGTACATCAACGCCGGAAACAACCTCAGTGCGTGGAGTTATTTCGGCACGGGTACGAAGTGGAAGAAGGCGGATCTGGACGCGAGCGTAAACGGAAAACTGTCTTACAACACGTACCACAGCCGGGTGAACAGCGTGGAGAACAAGACGGCGACCACGGAATATGGCCTTGGCTTTGAGCTGGACAAAGACTGGGACAAAGACAACAAGATGACCCACGAGATTTCGTTAGACGTGAACGCTACGTACCGCCAAAACAAGAGCACGCTTTCAGCACTTGCGCCTAACTTCTGGACGGGCGACGTAACGCTGACGACGAGCAACAAACTGTTTTGGAAACTGCGCATCACCAACAGCGTAGCCGCCAATGTGCGTCAGCGCCTTTCGGCGTCAGACCGCAACTTCAACGTGGTAGTTTGGAACGCGGCGCTGTCCCGGAAAATCCTTAAAGGCGACGCGGCGGAAATCCGGCTTTCCGTTTTTGACCTGCTGAACCAGAACATCGGCTTTAACCGGAACGTCACCAACACGCAGATTTCCCAGGAAGCCTACACGACGATTCGGCGGTATGGGCTGCTGAGCTTTGTGTGGAATTTTAAGAGCGGGATGGGGAAGGGTGGGGAAGAGGACGAGTGAGACAAAAGATGAGAGACAAAAGACAAAAGAGGATTTTGTAGGTATTCGTAGGAACGCGCCATGAGGCGCGTTCTGAAACAAAAAACGATAGACAAAACACAATTTTCTAAGAAGAGAATACGCTCTCTTTAAAGTCTCTTGATTTCGGCTGCCGTTAAGCCTGTATATTTCATGATTTTTTCTACTGGCTCGTTTTCGGCTTTCATTAATCTTCCCATTTCTATTGCTTTTTCCAGTTTTCCTTCGTCAAAAGCGGTGTCAATAACGCCTTTCAAATCCCGGTATATTTTAAGGCTGTTTTCGTAGCTGTCCATTTCGGCTTGGTTGAATTTAGCAAGCTCTGCTTTTTCAAATGCCTTTGTGAAAACCTCGTCTTTGAAGATGGCCGGAATCGTTTGAAAATCTTCCAGGTGTTCTATAAAATAAAGCCACTTATCCAGTCGTGTTTCCAGTGCTTCTTCCTCTTTCTGGAAATTAGGCATTTCCAAATAAATATAATTTAGCTTGTCATGGAATGTTTTACCGTCTTGATCTTTAAGTTTGATGGTATGTACGACTTCGCCTTTTTCTGATTCACTTTCGTAATCGTCAAAAGTAAAGTCCAGGATGCCGATGCAATAAACCGCTTTCAGATTGTAATTCCACTGTCCTTTCTCCGCCTGCTCCCGGATGGGAAAAGTAGAATAATAAATGGTGCGCTCTTTGAAATAATTCTGTTTTGCCTTCTGGAGTTCTACGATGAATTTCTCGCCCCGTTCATTTTCGCAATAAATGTCGTAAATCGCTTTACGGTCAAGATCTGTTTGCCCAGGTTGTTCTGTGTTCTTAAAATTAAGGTCAACAATTTTGGTTTGTTGCGGCAAAAGGGCGTTCAAAAAGTCCAGCAAGAGCGGCTTACTGGCTTCTTCGCCAAAGATTTTTTTAAAGCCAAAATCTGTAAAGGGGTTAATGTATTTTGCTTTCATTGTGTTCTTTTAAATAGAAGGCAAATTTACGTCTTTTGGCGCCGAAGTGTCTCTGGGTATTAAACACGATTCGCCGGTATGGGTTGCTGAGCTTTGTGTGGAATTTTAAGAGTGGGATGGGTGGGGAGGAGTAGAGTGACGGTAACGACCGAGTATTGCTGCAGGCGGGGTATTTTATAACGTCCAGCCCGGAGCTGCTGCCGAATAATGATTTAAAATCGAAGATAACAACTAATGCCAAATAGTTATTCGTCAAGCCCGAACTAAAGCACAGCGATGCAAATCGTTGATGTTTAAATGTCCAGCCCCGCTTGCCAGCAATACTTTTGTTGGTGGCAGTTTTGTCTTGTCATACTAAATCCTCTTTGCACTTTGTAATAAAATTTCAAATCTCGTTTTTAATTTTTTGTATCTATCAATTTCATTGATTGAATAATTACCCCCGCTATTATCGTCACTAATTCCTGATTCACTTGCAATCACCTCATCGCACAAAAAGAAGCTGGTGTCAGGAATGTTTTTAATTTTTCTAAAAACTTCTATGTCCAGAAAAAAAAGATTAATGTTTTCACCGCCCTTTTTTAATTCAGTAATTAGTCGATTAAAATGCTTTGACTTGTCCGTTCCATTTTTTATAAGTACATCCTTTTCCATTATAAAGATTCTTTGAATAATAACACCATTTTTCTTGGCTGCTTGAATATTCATTTTCAAATAATCTTCTTCATTTAGTCCTTGCCAAAAATTTTCATAATAATTTCTAACGTCAATTGTTACAGCATAAACAACACTTGTTGCCATTTCTTGTGCTTGTCTAAGCATATTCACTCTGTCCCATTCGTCAAGTTTATCAACATAATAAGGTGTACCAATTAGGGCTTTAGCTTTGGCAATTGCTTCATCTAATTGTGATTTAACTCTTCCTAAATCGTTTTTGTATTTGTTAGTATCGTGCATTATGTCAGCAATACTATCAAAAACATTAAACAGCCATCTATCATCAAAATAGTCGTTATGCACTTTTAAAATTTCTACAATTTTTTTTATGTTTTCTTTTATAGATTCTTCGGTTGTATTATTTACGAGTTCGATTTCTGTCGAAAGGGTAATGACGTGATAAAGAATGTCAACTAAAATAATCGCAAAAAATTTCTCTGGTCCAGTATGCAAAAATGATTCAGCACCTAAATGAGGCAAAATAGTTATTGTAAGATAAGTTAGAGCAGAAACGATTACTGTCGCAAAAACTTTATTTGATACTTTTTTCTTAATTTTTTCTTTTAGATTGTCCATATTAATTTGTCTATGTGTAGAAGGGGAAAGTTTGGTAGATGTAAAATTGCCACCAACATTTGGATTGCCGCTACTCGCAGCAGTTGCAAGTTGCGGCAAGCGTACCATAGTCCGCAACCGCATTGCGGCAAGCAACCCAATACGGATGGATTGCCGCAACCGAACGCGTTTTTAAAATGGCGTCTATTTTCATTGGCCTACCGCAAAACTAATCCCCAATTCTGGAAAAACAAATTTCCGCTCCACTGCCGTTATTCCAATCAAAAACAACCTGTCAATGGCCGGATTTCTGTGTAGATTTGAAAGCGCCTTAAAAGCCCTCTGAATGAAAGCCGCCTTGCAGATAGACCTCACTTTCGACCAGATTTTGTCGGTTGTAAAACAGCTTCCCAAACAGCAGCAAATAAAGCTCACGAAAGCACTGGAGCAGGAAGCGGTGGAGACCAAACTTTCCCGCCTGCTGAAGACTTTTAAAACAAAGGACCTGGACTTGGAAACGATTACCGAAGAGGCAGGAATCGTAAGAGCGGAACTCTATGCGAAGCAAAAGCATTAAGGTCATCTTTGACACCAACGACGTCTGGATTAGCTTTCTGATTGGCAAGTGTTTGGCAAAGCTCAAAAAGCTGCTTGCAGGCGAGCGCATCGTGCTGATTACAACGGAACAACTCCTTACCGAAATCAAGTTGGTAACAAGTCGGGAAAAGCTCAAAAAATACTTTCCGAAAGACAGCGTTCGGGAGTTGATTGCGCTGCTGGAAACCATTGCCGAGAAGTTGGCAATACAGCCCACGCACTTCCTCAACCGCGACCCGAAAGACAACTTTCTTTTAGACCTGATTGACTACGCCAAAGCTGATTATCTGGTAACGGGCGACAAAGATTTGCTGGCGCATGACCCTTTCAAAACCGCCCGCATTCTAACGCCCGCTGCGTTTGAAAAGGCATTGGAAGAACTCGGGTAGGGCTTGTTTAATAGCCGTATATTTCTTTGTCCCAACCACCATGAAAAATCTCCTCTTCCCGCTTCTTTTCCTCCTTTCCGCCACCGCCCACGCGCAGCATCTTTTCTCCGGCAAAATCACCTTTGAGCGCAAGACCAATGTGCATCAGCTGTACGAAAGCTACGAATGGTTTGAGGATTCCAAACGCGAGATTCCCAAAATCATCACCCAGCAATTCACCCTGCGCTTTGATTCTTCCGCTTCTCTCTACGAAGCCGTCGCGGGCGACGACGAAGAGCGCAAATGGTACACGCCGCCGGGCATGGACAACCGGATTGTGCAGAGCATTGCAACCGGAAAAATCACTGCGCAGAAACAGATTTTTGAACAGGCTTTCCGCATTGAAGATTCCCTGCCACACTACACCTGGAAAGTCGGCAGCGAGGTGCGCACCATCGCGGGCTACAACTGCCGCAAAGCCGTTACCCGCATCTGCGATTCGGTTTATGTCGTGGCGTTCTACACCGATGAAATCCCCGTCTCCAGCGGCCCGGAACAGTTCGGTGGCCTGCCCGGAATGATTCTGCAACTCGCCGTTCCCCGCCTCTGCGCTACGTGGACAGCAACGAGCATCCAAGAGCTTCCGCCAGATGCAAAAGCCTTAAAAGTTCCCTCTTCCAAAAGCAAAACCACTACGCGCGCTGCCCTTGCCGCTACCCTCAAAACCAGCCTTAAAGACTGGGGAAAATGGGGCGCACGGGCGGTGTGGTGGGCGATGCTGTGAGCATAGGTCATGAGTCATAGGTCATGCCTTACAAAATGCGGGTCATTCCGACGAAGGAGGAATCTCACAGAAGGTGAGGAACAGCAAATGTGAGATCTCTCCATAGCGGTCGAGATGACCCACGTTTTGTAACCCACCGCTATCACCAAATGACTTATGATCTATGACCCATTAAAAAAAGCGCCCGAAGGCGCTTTTTTTAATGCTGGTGTCCGTCGTGGTCGGAGTGGCCGCCGCCCTGCGGGGCCATCTGAATTTGGGGTTGTTGCGAAGCAGCCGCTACATCCACCACTTCGACATCAAAAATCAAAACCGAATTCGCCGGGATATTCGGACTTGGCGAGCGATCTGCGTAGGCCAGTGGCGACGGAATGTAAAGCGTGCCTTTTCCACCTTTCTTAAACATCGCAATGCCTTCGTCCCAGCCTTTAATCACTTGTCCCATGCCAAGCGCAAAATTGAACGGTTGCACGTGGCTGAATTTCGGATCCACGTTGGAATCAAACGGTGTACCGTTCAGGAGCTTGCCCGTGTAGTTCATCGTGATTTGCTGGCCTTGTTGCAGCGCCGCGCCACTACCGGGTTGATCAATCTTGTAGTAGATGCCCGACGCCGTTTTCTGCGCCTGGATGTTGTTCTGCTTCAGGAAATCCTGAATCAGCTTGTCGTCCACGCCGTTTTGCTTCGCGGCTTTATCGGCAGTTTCTTTCTGCATCTCGGCAGCCGTCCGCACTTTCACCACCTGGATGAAATAGTCCAGCGTTTGGCCTTTGCCTTTCTCCACACCCGGCATCATCGGGAAGCCCATCTTCAAAACGCTGTCCACCGGCGTGCGCAGCACGGCAGAATCGCCTTCGCTCAGCATGGTAAACGCCTCGGCAATGTCGCCGCCAAAAGCCGCTTTCTGAATCATCACCGGAACGGGCATATTGTTGTTCAGCTTGCGCGTGTCAAACATCACCGTGTCCGTCTTACGGTTGCCCTTGAAACTGTTTTGGAGGTGAATCTCCATGTAGTCGCCAAGCTGCGCTTTGCGGCCCGGCACGTCTTTCACGATTTTGTATTGCAGCGTAGAAGGCAGCTTGGTGAATCCGCCTTTTCCCTGCGCGTCGCAGGAGGTTTGCGTCAGGGCGAAAAATGCGCCGGTCAGCAGAAGGGTTGTTTTGTTCATCATGTTTTGTTGGGAAAAAGTAGAAGTCCGCGAATAGAGCTATTCTGGGTGGAATTGGTTTAAAAGAGTCTTGAATTTAGCAACCGTTTCGGCAAACGAAAGCGTGGACTTTCCGCCCGAAGCGTTGAAGTGGCCGCCGCCGCCAAAGTGGTTGCGGGAAAAGGAATTCACGTCAAAGTCGCCTTTGCTGCGAAAGCTCATGCGCACCTCATTGGGCCGTTCGGTGATGAGCGTCGCAAAGCGAATGCCTTCAATAGAAAGCGGGTAGTTCACCAGTCCTTCCGTGTCGCCGGGGCCGAGGTTGAAAAGCTGCGCGTCTTTTTTGGAAATCGCAATCAGTCCGGTTTTGAGCTTTGGAAAAACTTCCAGCCGGTCCGACAGCGCAAAGCCCAGAAAGCGCATCCGGTTAAACGTCCATGAGTCAAAAACAGCCTCGTGAATGGGTGTGTGTTCCAAACCCCGGTCTTTCAACTCCGCCACCATGCGGTGAACGCTCGCTGTCGTGGCCGGAAAACGGAACGCGCCAGTGTCGGTGAGCAGGCCGGTGTAGAGGCATTGCGCCGTCTCCGCGCCTATCTTGTCTAATCCGCCATGCTCCGTGATAAAGTCAAAAACCATCTCGCAGGTAGAGCTTTTTTCGGGGAGAGAAGTCCCACAGAAAAAGTCTTCTTTTGGAAACAGGTGATGGTCTATCAGCACGCGCGGCGCGGCGCTTTCCCGCAACGGTGTTTCCATTGTTTGCGTGCGCGCAAGGTCGTTGAGGTCCAGGCAGAAAATGACTTCCGCTTCCTTCAACGCGTGCAGCGCAGGGTGGGGATGGGCTTCGTAGTTAATCACGTCTTTCGCATCCGGCAGCCAGCCCAGAAAGGACGGCATTTCCGAAGGAACCACCGGCGTTACGGTGTGTCCGCAGGCGCGCAGATACCGCGTCAGTCCCAGCAAGGAGCCCACCGCGTCGCCGTCGGGCCGGTAATGGGTAACGATAAAAACACGGCGGGGCTTCTCCAGCAAGGGAAAAATCTCCCGGATAGGGGCTAACACGGGCGCGAAAATAGGCAATTAGGGACGAGGTATTAGGGACAAGGTATAAGGCATATAGGGTCAAAGTTTGTTGAAGAAGGGGAGAAGCAGGTAATCTAGAGAGCTAACTGATAATTTTATGAGGCTCCTACTGGTTTCTTGTCCCTCGTAACCTAATACCTAATCCTTACTTTTGCCGCCTCAAAAACACACTTCTCCCTTCCCATGAAGACCAACCAAACCTTCACCATGATTAAGCCCGACGCGGTTCGGGCAGGCCACATCGGCGGCATCCTGCAGATGATTACGGAAGCCGGTTTCCGCATTGTGGCCATGAAATACACCCGTCTTGCTACCGAGCAGGCGCGTCTGTTCTATGAAGTCCACAGCGAGCGTCCGTTCTACGGCGAGCTGACCGAGTTTATGTCTTCCGGCCCGATTGTCGCGGCCATTTTGGAAAAAGAAAACGCTGTTGCCGACTTCCGCACCCTTATCGGTGCTACCAATCCGGCCAACGCCGAAGAAGGAACCATACGCAAGAAATACGCGAAGAGCATGGGCGAAAACGCCGTTCACGGCTCCGACTCCGATGAGAACGCTGCTATTGAAGGTGCTTTCTTCTTCGCCCGCACGGAGCAGTTTTGGGATTTGTAAGCAGTAGAAGGTAGAAAGTAAAAAGTAGAAAGCCCACTGATTATGCGTCAGTGGGCTTTCTCTTTGAGGAAACTTAACTTCTTACCGGCTTGTGCCTTCCGGCATCCGGCCATCTACCGGTGCGCCCGGTTGTGTTTTCGGATAGGTGCTTTTCGGGTTGTTCGTGCTGTTGTTCTGCGAACCGCCTGTTCCGCCGCTGCCATTGCTCATCTGGCCGGAAGAGCCGTTGCGGCTACCGTTCATGTTGCCGCTGCCTGCGCCCGTGTTTGTTCCGGGGGCACTGTTTCTGCCGTTGGCATTGTCCATGTTACCGTTGCCCATGCTGCCGTCGTGCGTGGATGCTGCCTCCGAAGTGCCGGTGCTGATGCCGCCACTGGTGTTGTCTGCCGGGGCCATGCCGTTGGCATCGGTAGAAGGCGTGCTTTCCATGCCGCCGGGCGTAGCCGGCATCATCGTGCTGTCTGTGGTCGTGGTGCTTTCTTCATGCGTCGTGGAGGTGCAGGAAGTTGCCAGCAGCGCTAAGGCGAGGACTGGCAAAAGAAAAATCTTTTTCATAGGAATAGGGGGGAAAAGGGATAAAAAATTAGGGTTCCTCCGTCTTCTTAAAAATCATTCCCTTAAAGCGTCTTTTCCATCACGAAATCGTTCATGAAGAAACCCTCACCAATATCAAAATCTTTCTCTGCCACAATGTGAAATCCATTGGCCTTGTAGAAATCCTTTGCTTTGTTGTAACGGTTCACCTGCAATGACAAATCCGCCGCGCCCTGTTTCCGGGCATATTCTTCCACAAAAAGCAGCAGCTTTTTCCCCAGTCCTTTTCCTTGTTCTCCAGAAGAAACATAAAGCTTGTAGAGCTTCCAATGCCCTTCATCCACCGGCCCGGTTGCCGCAAAACCCACTGCTTCCGGCGCGTAGAGCAAAAAGAAATGTTGCCCTTCCGCCATTTGCTTTTGCAGGCTTTCTTCGGAATAAAAAAGGTGCAGCATATACGCCAACTGCGCGGGCGAAAGAATTTCCCGGTAGGCTATCGGCCATATCTCGTGGGCCAAATGCCGGATAAGGGAGGCATCAGTTTCGGTGGCGGGGCGGATAAAAGGAACGTGCATAAAAGCGTATTTTCGGGGAAGAAAAATGGACAAAAAAGAAGCCGGTAAAATGAGCAAAATTGCCGCATTTTTGTTTCTGTAGAAGCGCCTCCCGCAACCGCTTTTCTCCCAAAATCCTGTCCTCCTTTTTATGTCGGTTCCTCCTTCCCACAAAGGGCGCGGCGCGCAATCCAACCCGCAAAACCGCTTTGAAAAAACGGGCTACGAGGCGCTCCACCCCGAAGCGATTGATGACTGGGAACTGATGCCGCGCAAGACGCAGTACGTGTTTGACGCGAGCAAGTCCATCGTCAATAAAGTAGAAAGCCCCGATGTGGGGATGCTGTGGAGCGCTAATCCGTATCAGGGCTGCGAGCATGGCTGCGTGTATTGCTATGCCCGCAATTCCCACGAATACTGGGGCTACAGCGCGGGGCTGGATTTTGAAAGCCGCATTGTGGTGAAGAAAAATGCGCCGGAACTGCTCCGCAAATTTCTTTCCCAAAAAAGCTGGACGCCCGCCGTGATTTCCCTCAGCGGAAACACCGATTGCTACCAGCCCATTGAGCGCCAGATGCGCATCACACGCGGACTGCTGGAAGTGTGCCTCGACTTCCGCAACCCGGTGGGCATCATCACCAAAAACAGCCTTGTGCTGCGCGACCTGGACCTTTTGCAGGAGCTTTCCAGCCGCAATCTGGTGCGCGTTTTCACGTCCATCACATCGCTGGATGAAGACCTGCGCCGCGTGTTGGAGCCGCGCACTTCGGCCTACCGCCAGCGGCTGAAAGTGTTGGAAACCCTCTCGGCAAAGGGCATCCCGACGGGCGTAATGGCGGCGCCCATTATTCCCGGCCTCAACGACAGTCATTTGCCCGCCATTCTGGAAGCGGCGGCGGGCGCGGGCGCGCTTTGGGCGGGCTACACGATGGTGCGCCTGAACGGCGCGGTGGGAATGCTTTTTAAAGAATGGCTGGACACCACGTTCCCGGAGCGCGCGGCCAAAGTATGGAACGCCATTCGCGAGGTGCATGGCGGGCAGGTTTCCAACAGCCATATTGGCGAGCGGATGACCGGCACCGGCCCGATTGCCGATATTATTGAGCAGCAATTCCGGCTCTACGTCCGCAAATTCAAGCTGAACCTCAAGCCGATGGCTTACAACACCGCCGATTTTCGGGTGCCGGTGCAGAATCAGGGGAGTTTGTTTGAGTGAGTATGGAAAGCGAAGCAGCATTTCCCGATTCTCGTCGCAGAAATGCCTTTTTCATTAACAAAAATGCCGTTTTCATTAACAAAACTGCCAACTTTGTTAATGAAAACGGCACTTCCAATGCAGGAAATGTCGTTTTCATTGCTGATTTTAACAGAGTTGCGAATGGAATCGCCGAATTCGCAAATGAAATTGCCGGAATTACACAGAAACCAGTGATTTCCACTAAAAAGTGCCCGTTTCTATTAACATTTGGCCCGAAATTGTTAATAAAAACGGCGTTTCTGGTGTTGCTTATACCTTCTTCGGAAACACGGCGTGTATCAAAATCCGCTTAAACGGATAGAGCGCGGGCATAGTGGGAAATGCGTTCTGAATGCGCCGTTGATAATAGGCGATAAAGGTGTTCCGCATCTCGCTTTTAATGCGCTCCAGATAAGGAATGAGCGCCGAGCCCGCCACGAATTGATATAGTTCCCGCGTCTGCTTTACCTCCATCGGGTAGATTTTCTTTAGAACAGAAATTTCCGCCCCTCCCTGCTCAAAAAGAAGCTGTGCATAGTCCTCCATCGGCAGCACCGGCGAGATGTAGGAGAATCCATTTAGTGCCGTTGCGAAAGGCGATTCTGCGGCCAGTTCCTGCAACAGAAAATTCAGTTTGTTCTCGGCCTGAGACGGCATTTGCACCGCCAGTTGTCCGCCCGGCTTGAGCTGCGCAATCAGGCGCGGGAAAAGCGACTTATGATTGTCCACCCATTGTAACGCCGCGTTGGAGAAGATGAGATTAAAAGTGTCGGGGCGCGTGAGCTGCTGCTCAATGCTGCGGTGCTGAAACGTGAGGCGGCTGCGATAGGGCGTTTTGGTGAGCATTTCCTTGGAAGCGTCAATGCCCAGAACCGTTGCGTCGCGCAGGTACGCTGCAAGCGTTGCCGTGCCTGCTCCCGTGCCACAGCCGAGGTCTATTACGCCCATCTGCGATTGCGGGGAAAGCAGCCGCAACAGGTCGCGCAACGGTGCGTCGCGCAGGTCGGAGAATTGGTTGTATTGCTGTGGGTTCCAGGGCATGAGAGAGCCGCTTTTCTAAAACTTCACGCCCAGCCCCAGGTACATAATAAACGAGCCGAACGCCTGTTGGGCTGTGCCTTCATAGATGCGCAGACCGGAGTAGCGGGCGTAATCGCCTTTCATCCCAAACTCCAGAAATACGCGCTTGTAAGCCGTTACCTGTGCATCCACTTCGGCTCCCATGTTCCAGCCGCCGATTTGAAAATGCGGGTCGTTGGCCTTGCCAAAAAGTGTGTTTTCTACGTGCGGAACCACTGGCCCCACACCTGCTTTTCCCAGCACATCAAAGCGCAGGGTCTGCCGCTTGTTTTCCCACACCGGCACGCGCTTTACGAGGTTAAGGAGAAAGAAATTCGCGCCGTTATTGAGGTAATAGGAAAAGCCGTTTTGCTTCGAAAACACAATGTTGGTATCCACTGTGCTTTCCCCGTTAAGCGTGCCCGTGAGGCGCGCCGTTTGTCCGTCGGAGATGATGTACTTGGTATGGTCAAAATTGATTTCCAGGCCCCAGCCGCGCTTCTCGTCAAACATCCAGCCGATGCGGTAGCTGTATTGCGGAATGGTGAGTGCCTGATTGAAAATGCCTTTGTCCCAGCCTTTGTGGTCGTGGCCGCTCACGTTGTGCAGCGTGTAATCATTGCCCAATCCGGGCTGCGCCACGTGAAGGTCGCTGCGGGTGTAGCTCTCCGCGTTGTAGCCCCAGGTGAAGTAGAAGGAATGGTTGCGTGGCTTCTTGGTTTTGGCAGGAAGGGAAGCTGTTTCCTGCGCAAAAGCACTCCCGCAGAGCAGGAACAGCAGGGAAAGGGTAAAAGCGTTTTTCAAGAAAATGATTTTGTGTTTTAAAGTCGCGTTTCTTCTTCGCGGAATGAAATTCCCTCGGCGGCCAGCCGCTCCAGAACCGGCTCGTAAATCTGCGCCATGTTGGGAATCTGCACGCCTTTGGGGTACGCGCCTGTGCCTTCTTCCAAAAGGATTTCGGCGAACAAAGCCATCGGCATTCCTACCGTTTTCGCCATCGCGCTGAATAAGCGGTCTTTGCCTTCCAAAGTCATCGTGCTGATGATGCGGTGGCGCTGTCCGGCCTGCGTGTATTCGGCGTCGTGCACCATCACCACAAGGTCTTTGTCCCGCTCATGCAGCATCCATTTTTCTTCCAAAAGCGGCAGCAAGGCTTCGCCCATCGTGCGGGCATCCTGAGGCAAAGCTTTCTCTTCAAAAAGGCCCAGCCATTGCAGCATTCCTTCTGCCATTTCCTTCTCCGGGGCGGAGATAAAATGTCCGATTTCTTTTCCGCTTATTACTGCGCGGCTCACGTCGGCGTAGGTTTTTGCGTCTTCGGGGAGATGCTTGTTTTCGTCCGTCCAGCCCAGCGCAATCACCGCGTCCCAGCCCTTGCAGAAATCGGGGTGGCGCAGTGTGGCGCGCATAAAAGTTTTGGCGTCGGGCGTGTGATAGAGGGCAGGGTAGCGCACCGAATCGCGGTTAGGGTAGAAGGCCAGATTTCCGTAGCCGTCCACCGGAATTTCGCCTGCGTTTTCGTAGAGCTTTTCGTAGGGAACAAACACTTCTTTGCCGTTCTCTTCATAGCGCGCACCGCCCGTCCCGGCCAGCAGAATATTGCGTGGATTCCAGGCGATTTTGTAGTGCCACGGATTGTCGTCGCTCGCCGGGGCTACCAAGCCGCCGCAATAGCTTTTAAAGGAAGTAACCACGCCGCCTTCTGCGCTGATGCGTTGCGCAATCTGCGCCGCGCTCATGTGGTCGATGCCGGGGTCAAGGCCCATTTCGCAAAGGAAAAGCAGTCCTTTCGCGCGCGCTTCATCACTAAGGAGCAGCATTTCGGGGGAAGCGTAGGAAGAGGTGATCAGGTTTTTGCCGAAGGCCAGACAGTCTTGCGCCAGAAGCAGATGCAAATGCGGCGGCATCAGGCTCAGCACGATATCGGCGGCCTGCACCAGCGGTTGGCGGGTGGCAGCGTCGGTAATGTCAATAGCCTGCGCCACACCGCGTGGACGGCCCGCAATTTTCTCCTCAATCGCCGCGAGGCTGCCATCTGCCACCACCACACGCCAGCCATGTGTTTCGGCGTGCGTCAGCAGGTAATGAATCAGATAGGTGGAGGATTTGCCGGCCCCGGCAACGAGAATGTTTTTCATGGCGGAAAGGGCGCAAAAATAGGAAAGCGAGTTAGGAGCGAGGGGTCAAGTGTCAAGACGCAGGACTTTCTGCTAATCACTTTCCACTTTCTACCCCGCAGCTTGCGCCTTGATACCTTCTGCTTGATACTTTTGCGCTCATGCAAAACCAAAACCCGGCGTATCTCATTCTGGAAGACGGCACGACGCTGGAAGGTATTTCCTTTGGTGCAGGTGGTACACGCGGCGGCGAAATCTGCTTCAACACCGGCATGACGGGCTATCAGGAAGTGTTTACTGACCCATCCTATACCGGACAGGTTTTGGTGATGAACAACGCCTACGTGGGCAACTACGGCATCCACGAAAAAGACATTGAGAGCGATCGTGTAACCATCTCGGCGCTGGTCTGCAAAAACATCTCTGACCGCTTTAGCCGGATGACCGCTGCCGGTACGCTGGAAGATTATCTGCGCGCCCACAACATCATTGCCGTTCACGGCGTGGACACCCGCGCACTGGTGCAGCACATCCGTACCAAAGGGGCGATGAACGGCATTGTCACCACCGAAAAACCCGACAGCAAAAACATTCAGGAAGCCCTGCAAAAAGTGCCCAAAATGGAAGGTCTGGATTTGGCGAGTGGGGTAGGAACACAGGAGGCATATTTTTTTGGAAAAGAGGATGCGCCCTACCGCGTAGCGGTGGTGGACTTTGGCGTGAAGCGCAACATCCTGCAATGCCTTTCTGACGAGGGCAGCTACCTGAAAGTGTTTCCTGCAGCTACGGAACCAGAAGAAATCCTTGCTTTTAATCCCGATGGTATTTTCATCTCCAACGGCCCCGGCGACCCAGCGGCGATGGAAGTAGCGGCGAAGAAAATTGCCGTTCTTTTAGAAAAGAAAACGCCGCTCTTTGGCATCTGCCTCGGTCATCAGCTTTTGGCGCGCGCGTCGGGCATCCAGACCTTTAAGATGCACCACGGACACCGCGGACTGAACCACCCGGTGAAAAACCTGCGCACCGGCCTCAGCGAGATTACCACACAAAATCACGGCTTTGGTGTGTCTCCCGAATCAGTGGCCGCATCGGCTCATGTGGAGGTAACACACATCAACCTTAATGACGGCTCTGTGGAAGGCATTCGCCGTACCGATATTCCTGCTTTCTCCGTTCAATACCACCCCGAGAGCACACCCGGCTCCCACGACAGCCGCTACCTGTTCCGGGAGTTTTTTGAGCTGATGAAAAACAGGGATTAGGTACTAGGTATAAGGGAGTAGGGACGACTATGATTATTCACGTCCTTGCCAAAATGTCTCCCTCCACCGCTCCTTCTCCTTCTCCTTCTCCTTCTCCTTCTCCTTCTCCTTCTCCTTCTCCTTCTTTATGTAACCCCTAGTCCCTCACACCTTAGTACCCAGTCCCTCACACCCTAGTACCTAAAATGACTCGTATTCTTATCCTCGGTGCCTGCGGGCAGATTGGCGTTGAACTGACTTTGGCGCTGCGCCAGAAGCACGGCAATGAACATGTTTTTGCCACCGACCTCGCAGAAGAACACCCGCTGCTGCGCGGCACCGGTCCTTTCCGGAAGCTGGACGCGACGGACAAGAGTGGGATTCAGGGCTTTGTGAAGGAGAATGGAATTACGCAGATTTACCTCCTCGCCGCACTGCTTTCGGCCACGGGAGAGAAGATGCCACTGAAGGCGTGGGACATCAACATGACCTCCCTGTTGCAGGTGCTGGAGATTGGGGTGGAAGAGAAATTGGAGCGGATTTTCTGGCCTTCCTCCATCGCCGTTTTTGGCCCCACAACACCCAAGACAGCCACGCCGCAGGAGACGGTTGCGGAACCGGCGACGGTCTATGGCATCTCCAAATACGCAGGCGAATTGTGGTGTCAGTACTACTTCCACCGCTATGGTCTGGACGTGCGTTCCATTCGCTATCCGGGCCTTATTTCGTGGAAAGGCCAGCCGGGCGGCGGAACAACGGACTATGCGGTGGCTATCTATCATGAAGCGCTTTCCAAAGGCGCTTACACCTCCTTTCTGGATGCCGATACGCGCCTGCCGATGATGTACATGGACGATGCCATCCGTGCCACGATTGACCTTATGGAAGCGCCCGCCGAAAAGCTTTCCACGCGCATGGCCTACAACATTGCCGGGATGAGTTTTTCGCCGGAAGAAGTGGGGAAAAGCATCCAAAAGCACCTGCCCGACTTTACTCTTTCCTACGCGCCCGATTACCGCCAACCCATTGCCGAAAGCTGGCCCCAAAGCATTGACGACGCCACTGCCCGCCGCGACTGGGGCTGGAAAGCGGAATTTGATTTAGAGAAAATGACGGCGGAAATGCTGAAGAATTTAGGGAATAGGGAATAAAATGCGGGTCATTCCGAGCGCAGAGCGAGGAATCTCACCCACGTTTAGAAATAGCAGGTCAGGCACACCAAACGCGAGATCTCTCCCTATCGGTCGAGATGACCCGCGTTTTATATCCTTAATCCCCATTCCCTAATCCCTGTTTATGAAACACCTTGTTGTCCTTTCCGGTGCAGGTATTTCTGCCGAAAGCGGCCTCAAAACCTTCCGCGATTCTGATGGATTGTGGGAGAATTATGCGATTGAAGACGTGGCTACGCCGCGCGCTTTTGTCAAAAATCCAACGCTCGTAAACCGCTTCTACAATGAGCGGCGCAAGCAAGTGGGAGAAGCCCAACCCAACGCCGCCCACCGCGCGCTGGCCGCACTGGAGGCGGATTTTAAGGTTACCATCATTACCCAAAACATCGACGACCTGCACGAGCGCGGCGGCTCCACCAATGTCCTTCATCTGCACGGCGAAATCTTCAAGAAACGCAGCGCCAAACAACACCACGACGATGCGCTGGCCGTGCCCGTAACCGATGACATCCCCGAAGGCGACAAAGCGCCCGACGGCAGCCTGTGGCGACCCCATATCGTTTGGTTTGAGGAAGATGTTCCGGCACTTCCTTTGGCGGCGCATTTGGTTTCTACGGCGGACGCTTTTCTGTTGGTAGGAACGTCCTTGCAGGTTTATCCCGCTGCCGGATTGATTCATTACGTCCACGCGGGCGTTCCCAAGTTTTTGGTGGATCAAAACGTGCCGCTTATCCATGACCGCAGCACGTGGACGATTATCGCCAAGCCCGCAACAGAAGGAATACCACTTGCTGCTGAAAAACTGCGAAACCTGTGAGCCTCTGCGTCTTTGCGAGAGACAGCCTCTCGCAGAGGCGCAGAAAGGTTTATAAAGCCTGCACAATCAGAAACTTGAGGTATTGCGTCGCCGGTATGCCCCACACAATCGGGTGGTCTGCCGACTGCGTTTGCCAGCACACTTGGCGGAGTGTGCGCCGCGCGTCTTTCGCCGCCATGCGAACCGTGTCTAAGAACATTTCCGGGCCGACCAAGTGCGTGCAGGAAGACGTCACCAGAAACCCGCCGGGCTTCACCAGTTTCAGTCCGCGCAGGTTGATTTCCTTATAGCCCGTAATTGCCTTTTGAATTGTTTCGCGGCTTTTGGTGAAGGCAGGTGGGTCTAGCATCACCACGTCGTATTGCCGACCTTCTTTACCCCAACTTTTGAGTACGTCAAAGGCGTTGGCTGTTTCAAACTTCACCACGTCGGCGAGGTTATTCAGTTCCGCATTCCGGTTTGCTTGCCGCACGGCATCTTCCGAAATATCCAGTCCCAGAACGCTTTTTGCGCCGTAGTACGCGGCGTGGATTTCAAAGGTTCCGGTGTAGGTAAAAGCGCCCAGCACGTCGGCTCCTTTCACGATTTTTTCGGTAGCGCGGCGGTTGTCTTGCTGGTCGAGGAAGTAGCCGGTTTTCTGCCCGGTTTCCAGATTTACGTGGAAGCGCAGGCCGTTCTCGGTGATGATGATATTGGGGTCAAAAGGCGCGGAGAGAAAGCCCTTTTGCTGTGGCATTCCTTCCAGCGTGCGCACCGGCACATCGTTGCGCTCCATGATGCCCGCAGGCTTAAAGATGCTTTCCAGCGCCGCTACGATTTCCCCCTTCCACTTGTCCATACCCAGCGCCAGCGTTTGGAGGGAAAAGTAGTTTCCGAACTTGTCGATAATCAGCGCGGGCAGGCCGTCGGCTTCGCCAAAAACGAGGCGGCAGTTTTCGGTGTAGCCCAACTGCTGCCGGTATTTCCATGCCTCTTCAATCTTCCGGTGAAAAAAAGCTGCGTCTATCTCTTCCGCGCGATTGCGGGTCAGCAAGCGCACCTCTATCTGCGAGGCCGGATTGTAATAGCCTTTCCCCACAAAAGAGCCGTTGGAAGAAAGCACTTCCACAATATCGCCGGGCGCGGCATCGCCTTCGCGGGTGTTGATTTCGTTGGCGAAAATCCAAGGGTGACCGTTGGCTATCCGGTCAGTAATCTTTTTACGCAGGAAAAAGCGAGCAGCAGTCATGGCGCGAAAGTAGGGACGGGCGCAGCGTCCTATTTTCGCGCCATGAATTTTAAGCGCCACCTTGTAACCGCCGCTTTGCCGTATGCCAACGGCCCGGTTCACATCGGCCACCTTGCGGGCTGCTACCTGCCTGCGGATATTTATGTGCGTTTCCTGCGTTCCCGGAAGGAAGATGTGAAGTTTATTTGCGGCTCCGATGAACACGGCGTTCCTATTACCATCCGCGCGATGAAGGAAGGCATTACGCCGCAAGAAGTGGTGGACAGGTACCACAAGATTATCGGCGAAAGCTTTGCCGGAATGGGCATCACCTTTGACATTTATTCCCGCACCTCTTCGGAAACGCACCGGGAGCTTTCGCAGGAATTCTTTCAAAACCTCTACGAAAAAGGATTGTTTGAAGTGCGCGAAAGCGAGCAGTTCTACGACCCGGAAAAAAAGATGTTTCTGGCTGACCGCTACATCGTTGGAACCTGCCCGGTGTGTGGAAACGAAGCAGCTTACGGCGACCAATGCGAGAAGTGCGGCTCTACGCTTTCGCCCGAGCAACTGATAAATCCACACAGCGCGCTGAGCAATGTGCCGCCCATCAAGAAGACCACGAAGCACTGGTTTTTCCCGCTAAATGACTATGAGCCGTGGCTGAAAGAATGGTTGGTGGAAGGCAAAAAGGATGAATGGAAACCCAATGTTTACGGCCAGTGCAAAAGCTGGATCGATGCCGGATTGCAACCCCGCGCGATGACCCGCGACAGCAACTGGGGCGTTCCCGTGCCGCTGCCCGATGCCGAAGGAAAAGTGCTGTACGTGTGGTTTGACGCGCCCATCGGCTATATCTCTGCTACAAAAGACCTTACGCCCAATTGGGAGCAATATTGGAAGAGCGAAGACACCAAGCTGGTGCATTTTATTGGTAAGGACAACATCGTTTTCCACTGCATCATTTTCCCGTCCATGCTCAAAGCGCACGGCGACTATGTATTGCCTGAAAGCGTTCCGGCCAATGAGTTTTTGAACATTGAAGGACAGAAGGTAAGCACCTCGCGCAACTGGGCTGTGTGGGTGGATGAATACCTGCGCGACTTTCCCGACATGCAGGACGCGTTGCGTTATGTACTCTGTGCCAACGCACCGGAAACGAAGGACAACGACTTTACGTGGAAGGAGTTTGGTGAGCGCGTAAACGGCGAATTGGTGGCCGTGTTTGGCAACTTCGTAAACCGCGCAATGGTGCTGACCCACAAGCTGTGTAAAGGCCGCGTACCGCCCATTCACGGAGACATTCTGGACGATACTGACCGGGCAGTTTTTGAAGCCATCCAAGAAGCGAAAACGCAGATAGAGACTGCCATCAGCGAATATCGTTTCCGGGAAGGGCTGGCGGCGATGATGAATCTGGCCCGCGTGGGGAACAAGTATTTGCAGGAAAAAGCGCCGTGGAGCCTTTCCAAGACGCCGGAAGCGCAGGCGGAGAACCAAAAGAAGATTGAAAACTGCTTGCACGTTTGCCTGCAGTTGAGCGCCAATCTCGCCATCTTCTGCAACCCGTTTTTGCCGTTCACGGCGCAGAAGCTGTTGAAGCAATTCAAGGTGGTGGAGCGGATGCTTTTCTGGGAAAACGCGGGAAGCATGGAACTCCTCAAAATCAATTACCCTTTGCCGGAGCCGCAGTTGCTGTTTCGCAAAATAGAAGCCGAAGAAATCACCCGACAAATGGAAAAACTCCAGCAAAACGCCACGCAATCTGCTGCGCCTGCACCCGCAGAAACGCCGCAAAAAGAAGTTGATGCACCCACTACGAAAGCGGTAATCACCTTTGACGATTTCGCCAGGATAGACCTGCGTGCCGGAAAAATCCTTGCTGCCGAAAAAGTAGAGAAAGCAGACAAGCTGTTGAAGCTTTCCGTGGATTTAGGAGAAGCCCAACCGCGCACCATTGTTTCCGGCATTGCGCAGCATTTCTCGCCGGAAGAAATTGTGGGAAAGCTGGTTACCGTTGTGGCCAACCTCGCGCCCCGGAAAATGCGCGGCATTGAAAGCCAGGGGATGATTCTAATGGCCGGAGACGCGGACGGGAAGCTGGTGTTTGTGTCGCCGGTAAGTGACGTTCCGGGTGGAAGCGAAGTGCGATAATAAATTCCTTTGAAAAACATCGCTATTATCGGCGCAGGCGCGGCGGGATGTTTCGCTGCGGCCAACCTGCCGAAGTCGGATGCCTACCGCGTTACCCTCTACGAGAAGACCGGAAAAGCCTTGCAAAAAGTGCGCGCATCGGGTGGGGGACGCTGCAACGTAACGCACAATCTCTTTGATATTTCCGAGCTTACTAACCGCTATCCGCGCGGCCCGCGCTGGCTTAAAAAACCGCTGCACCGCTTCGGCCCGCAACAGACGATTGACTGGTTTGCGGCGCGCGGCGTGGCGCTCAAAACGGAAGTCGACGGGCGCATGTTTCCCACCACCGATTCTTCCGAAACCATCGCAACGGCTATCTGGGAAACAGTGCTAAAAAACGGCACGGAAATCCGCTTTCACCACAAGCTGCAAAGCCTGCGGAAGGAAGGAGAAAAATGGATTTTGAATTTTGGTGAAGAAACGTCCGTCTTGGCGGATGCGGTGCTGATAACCACCGGCGGCAGTCCGCAGGAAAGCGGCTACGAACTGCTGCGAAGTTTAGGCCACGCTATTGAATCCCCTGTTCCTTCGCTGTTTACATTCAACATGCCCAGTAACCCTATCACGGCATTGATGGGCGTCGCCGTAACGGATGCGAAAGTGAAAATTGGGGGAACAAAAATAGAAACGTCCGGCCCGCTGCTAATAACACATTGGGGTATGAGTGGGCCGGCCATTCTGCGCGCGTCGGCTTGGGGCGCACGAGAATTAGCACAAAGAGAATACCGCTTCAGCGCGTTGATAAATTGGGTTCCCGACTACGACGAAATTTCTTTGAAGGAAAGATTCGCTCTGCTCCGGCAGCAGGAAGGAAAGCAATTGGTTTGGAGTAAAAATTCGTTTGAGTTTCCAAAAAGGTTGTGGCAATTTTTTCTGGAAAACTGCGGCGTTGGGTTGGATGCAACGTGGGCAACACTCCCCGCTGCACCGCAACGAAAGCTGTTGGAAAAGCTTCTCCGCGACGTCTATGAAGTTTCTGGAAAAACCACTTTTAAAGAAGAATTCGTTACCTGCGGCGGTGTCTCATTGAAAGAAGTTTCCCCTGAAACGGGCGAAAGCAGATTGCATTCCGGCCTGTATTTCGCAGGAGAAGTAGTAGACGTGGACGGCATAACCGGCGGTTTTAATTTTCAAAACGCATGGGCAGGCGGCTGGATTGTGGCGCAGGCGATGCGTGAGGCGGATTGAAGTATTGAGGAGAAAATATCAAAACGATCTGACGCTCAGCTTTTGGTTCTTGGCTTCTATTTTACGCTTCCTCGTCTTCCCACGGCGCGTTCCACTGAATTTCGGTCAGAGTGCCGTTTTCAAACCACAAACTCAACGCTTTTTCTTCCACAAAAAACAGACGACTGTTTTCCATCTCCTCGTCCTCTTCCATTTCTTCGTCTTCCTGAAGTGCGCCCCAGCCTTTGTTCTCGAAGATTTCCTGCACCTGTGCAATGTCTTTGCCAATCAAAGAAACGCCTTCCAGCGTGTAGTCTTCGGTGCTTGCCGCCATGCTGGAGAGCTTCCAGTCAAAGGCTTCGTCAAAAGATAAAGACAGCCCTCCGTCGTCGTAGTGCCACGCTTCGGTGCGCTCGTCGTAGTCGGCGTCCAGGGTGAACGTTTCCTTCTCGGTCGGTTCGCCCAGAAGGGAAAGGGCCTGTTGGCGGGTCATGCCAAAAGTGAGGTCGCCGAGGCCTTGGTGGGGAAGAATTTGAGAGAAGCCGGTGCGCATAAAATAAGGTTTTAAGAGAAAGGCAAAGATGCACTCAAAAAGCGTTCTTACCTGCGAACATCCAACTCATCCGCAAGTGCATTGCCCAACAAGTTGAAGGCATAGACCAGCAACAGAATCGCAAGGCCGGGAATGATGGCCAGCAGCGGGCGGTTGGTGAGGAGGAAATTATAGTGGTCCTTGATCATGCTGCCCCAACTCGGCGCGGGCGGCTGGATGCCCAATCCGAGAAAGCTCAGGCCTGCTTCCAACAAAATAGCGGTGGCGAAATTTCCCGCTGCCAGCACCAGTATCGGCCCGGCGATATTGGGCAAAATATGGCGCGTCAGAATCCGAAAGTCTGACAAGCCCAGCGCCCGCGCTGCTTGTACATAATCCAGTTCGCGCAACACCAAAACCTGTCCGCGAACGAGCCGCGCGGCACTCACCCAAAGCGTTAATCCGATGGCCACGAAAATTTGCCAGAAGCCTTTGCCAATGGCCAGCGTAATGGCGAAAACCAAGAGCAGGGTAGGAATGGCCCAGAGAATATTGATGATAAACATCACCGCCGAGTCCACCACACCGCGATAGAATCCTGCAAGCAACCCCAGGAAAATACCGATGCTCAACGAGAGTACAACAGCCACCATGCCCACTGCAATACTTACGCGCGCACCCACCAGCAGCCGCGACAAAATATCCCTTCCGTAGCGGTCTGTGCCGAGGTGAAAAGTGTGAAATCGCACAGCCTTTTGTAGGTAAGCTTGCGGAGCGTTCTGCGCTTCCTTTGGCACTAACTCCGTCACTGCAAAACGCAACGTGTCTTCCAATCCGTCGTCCATATAGTGCCGTGCAAGAACGGTTTCTCCCGAAATAAAAACGCCGTTCACCGGTACGTACTGGAAACGATCAGGCGTGCCTGTGAAAAGCCGGGAGAGGGCGGATTTTTCTTCCGTCGCAATGGTGCGCGGAACAGGCAACAAGCGGATAGAAAAGCCCGGGCTTTTTGCACCCAGTTCTACAATACTGCGCGCTGCATCCGGCGTAGCATCGGGCGCAAGCGCATAAGCGAAAACTGCCACCAGCACCGTGAGCAGGATAATGCCTAGCGAAACCGCCGCCGGTGGGCGACGCAGCAACCGGCGAAAAAGTGAAGCGTCAGAGGCCATTTTCGGAGATCATCCACGCCATGCCTGTAACAACTGCTGCGCCCAGTTTTAGCTCACGGTGATTGACCGTTTCAAAAACATCGGCGTCGGTGTGGTGCAGGTCAAAATAGCGTTGTGGGTCGGGGCCGAGGCCGCATTCTACCGTTCCGCTTTTCATCATCGGCTCAATGTCGGTTCCGCCATGCTCGCCGGTGAAATCATGCAAACCGAGAAAAGAAAGCTGCTGCGCCATTGCTACCAACTGCGCACGCTTTTCCGCTTTGGCCGGGTAATCTTCCGGGAAGTCAAAACCGAGGCCACGCGGGGAATGCCCACCTGCGTCGCTTTCAAGGGCGAAAATGGTTTTCTCGCCTTTTTTCGCTGCGCTGTCGGCATAGGCATCGCCGCCGCGCACGCCGTTTTCCTCATTCATAAAAAGCACCGCGCGGATGGTGCGTTTGGGCTTCAATCCGAGCGCCTTTATCGTGCGCAGCACCTCAATGGATTGCACACAGCCCGCGCCATCGTCGTGCGCGCCTTCGCCTACATCCCAGCTATCCAGGTGGCCGCCGACTACAATGATTTCTTCTTCTTTTTCCGTTCCCCTTATTTCGCCAATGACATTGAAAGATGGTGCCGTTCCGGCCATGTGACATTCGGAGCGAAGTACCGCGCGGGGCTTTCTCCCGGCGAGAAAAGCGGCTTCCAAAGCGTCGGCAGTTTGGTTGCCTACAGCCATTGCGGGAATCTTTTTGGTAGAATCGGTGTAGCGCATTGCGCCGGTGTGGGGAAAGTCGTCTTCGCCGGTGGAAACGCTGCGGATGATGACGGCTTTTGCGCCTAAAACAGCAGCGGCATTGGCAGCGCGGGAGCGGTTGGGAACGGCATCGCCGTAGCCGCGAAACGTATTAATGAAGTCCTGCCGGAAGCGGTAATTTAGAAACACGATTTTCCCCTTTACAGCTTCGGGAGTCATGGCTTTAATCGCGTCAATGGTAGGCGCAAAAAGAAGCTCTCCTGAAACTTCTTTCCCACCGCTCCCCTGTGAATTTCCCAGCGAAAGCACCGGAACGGAAACCGCGCCACTGCCAAAATCAATCTTTAGCGACTCATTGCCGCGTATCCATTTCGGAACGGTAACGGGTTGGAGCCATACGCGGTCGGCCCCGGCGGCTTGCATCGCTTCCTTTCCCCAAAGCACGGCTTTTTCGGCCTGCGGGCTGCCGCTGAGGCGATGACCTACGGTTTTGCAGAGGACGCGCAGGTTGTTGTAGCACGTTCCGCGCAAAAGAATTTCGTCGGAGATGCGGTGAAGCGTGGCGCTGTCTTGCGCCGCAGATAGCAGGGGAGAAAAAAGAGCCAAAAGAAGCGCAAGGCGCTTGCGAAAAGTCATGAGGCGAAAGTAAAGCCCACGTAGGGACACGCTGCGCGTGTCCGCACAAAATATGGATCCTCTGCGGACACGCGCAGCGTGTCCCTGCGGGCGGCGCGTCTTTTATTCCTGCTTCCTATTCCCGCATTACTATTCCATAACGCCCACCGCTTTACTGGCATGATACCTTTGGCACTGCTGCGGAAATTTCCTTCCCTCAACCCAAATCCCCACACCGTTTCCCTTTGAAAATCGGTATTGTTTGTTATCCCACTTATGGCGGCTCCGGCGTGATGGCCACCGAACTGGGCAATGGCCTCGCAGAGCGCGGCCACGAAGTGCATTTCATCACCTATCAGCAGCCGGTGCGGCTGGCGTTTCACCCCAATATTTACTTCCACGAAGTCGCGGTTCCAACGTATCCGCTCTTTGATTTCCCGCCCTATGAATCGGCGCTGACTTCTACACTCGTAAGCGTAATTCAGAACCACAATCTGGACGTGCTGCATGTGCATTACGCCATTCCCCACGCCTCTTCGGCCTACTTCGCGAAGCAGATTCTCAAAAGCGCGGGCAAGCACATTCCCTTCATCACCACGCTCCACGGAACGGACATTACGCTCGTGGGAAAAGACCCGACCTACAAGCCGGTGGTAACGTTTTCCATGGCGCAGAGCGACGCGATAACTGCCGTTTCCCACAACCTGCGCGAAGAAACCTACCGCAGCTTCGACATTGGGCAGGAGATTGAAGTGATTCCCAACTTCGTGGATTTGCGCCGCTTCCGCCAAACCGATAAAGACCATTTCAAGAAAATGCTGGCCCCGAATGGCGAGCGCATTCTGGCCCATGTTTCCAACTTTCGGAAGATTAAGCGCGTGCCGGATGTGGTGAAGATTTTTGCGCAGGTGCGCGCGCAAATGCCTTCTAAACTCCTCATGATTGGCGACGGGCCGGAGCGCCAACATGCCGAAGAAGTAGCACGCTGCTTGGGCGTTTTCAATGATGTGCGCTTCCTTGGAAAGCAAGACCAACTGGACGAAATCCTGAGCATTACCGACCTGTTCCTGCTTCCTTCGGAATACGAAAGCTTCGGACTGGCGGCGCTGGAGGCAATGGCCTGCGGCGTGCCGGTAATTAGCTCCAACGCGGGCGGACTGGGCGAGATAAATGTGGAAGGCGAAACGGGCTTTTTATGTCCGGTGGGCGATGTGGACGGGATGGCCGCGAAGGCAATTGAAATGCTTCAGTCGGAGGAATTGCTCCTGAAATTGAAGGAAGGCGCACTGAAACAAGCGGCGCATTTCTCCCGCGAAAAATCGCTGGCGCAGTATGAAGAGCTTTACCGGAAGGTGAGCGCAGAAGTGCTGGTATAAACCGCTCCTTCCTTCTACCCAAATAAAGAACCCGCCTTGCTGAAAGAAGTAGGGCGGGTTCTTTATTTGGTAAGCAAGAGCCTTCGCCGAGCCGCGAAACCGCTACGATGAGCGGGGGACTTGAAAAACGGCTCTACTTCTTCTTCGAAACTTTAGACTGAATAAACGCGAGTTGCTCTGGCGTGAGCAGCCGCGTGTCGATAAAATATCCAACCCATTTGGTTTCGTAGAGAATCAGATGATTGTACACCCTTTTCTGCTTCTGGATGTGGCTCCATAGCAACTCCATTCGGAACGTACTTCCTTTAATCGAATAGCCTTCCTCGCTAAAAGTGTAGGTCAAGTCTTCTTGGAAAAGTGGCTTTTGTTCATTCCGCTTCATCGTCCATTTAGGGAGGAAGGAAGAGAACAAAAGCAGAAAAAGACCGTAGCCCAATATCAGAAAAGGGTCTTCCAAATCATGCAAACCTATACCTGTGACTTGTATAAAGCCAAGACTAAAAAATATAAGGCCGAGTATTCTAAGGAAAATCCAAAGGGGTTTGCGCCTAAGGTTCCGACGAACGATTCGCATGTATTCTTTGCGATCTAGTCGCGTCGTAAATGTAAATGGCTCCACAGGATTAGAAGTAACTAAAAAAGTAGTTTTTCCAGCGCAAGATATACTTCGCCAGTAAAAAAACAACCGCAGCTCGGCTTGCGCCTTTTTTTCTCTTACCCCCCAACCGTCGCCATCACCACCACGCTCCACGGGCCAAATTCGCCGCGGGCGTTCCGCCAGCGCGTGATGTACCACACCGGTTTTCCCGCATCGGCCACGTCAAAAGGAATAACACAATGAGAACTCGTACACAGCGCCACCATGCGGTATAGCTTCATGTCCGCAGGGGCCGATGTGCCGCCAATAAAACTCCAAATCTCCGCGCCCTTCACGCCTTTGGGCTTGGCTTTGCCGGGCATAACGCTGTCCACCAGAAAACCCGTGTGTTGCAGGCGTTGAGACGTGTCCACCGTCAATACCGGGTGGCTCGTAGGCGTAGGGGCAGGCGTCCGCGGGTTGCGCTTTGCAATGTTCAGCGTCGCGCGGTCCACATCCGTCAGCGCGTTGTCGGGGATGTCGCCATACGCCTTGTTAATGGCGTCCTTTATCGCCGCTTCCGTATTGTTCCGGTTAAGCAGGTCGGTCTTCGTGGCGTTCATTTCGTCCGCATATTTATTGTAAGCCGTCGTGTACGGATTCAGCGCAGCCGTCATTGCCGCCTGGTGGGCAGCGGAAATGCCCAACCGCGTGTTGTTGGCGGCGTTGGTAAGATAAGCCACCACGGCCTTTATAAACGTAAAGAGAAGGGCTTGCTGGCGGGGGAAATTGGCCATAAAAGGAGTTGGTTTAAAAGGAAAAAGAAACCACAAATCTAAACCTCAAAACCATAAAACCAAAATCCTGTTCTTGCCTGCCGAAAGGATACGCGCCCGCGCCGCGTATCCTTCCGGCGACAATGATAATGATTCCAATGGCGCCGCGAATCTGGAGACAACAGCGCGAATTTGGAGACAATGCCGGGAATCATTCCGGCGATGTTGTAAACGCTTCCGGCGTCAGTGCGAATTTGGAGACGATGCCGGGAATCATTCCGGCTATGTTGTAAACGCTTCCGGCGTCAGCGCGAATCTGAGGACGCCGCCGCAAAATATTCCGGCGACAATGTTTAGAGCCTATTCCAAAAATGGGAAGACGGTGGTTTCGTAAGAAGTTTTGTCACCCCGCCGCAGGGCAGGGTCTCCCAAGCACACTGGGTTTCCCGCTTTTAAGATTGCGGCTCAAGGCCGCAATGACAAAACATTATCAATACACAACACACTACCTTTTCACCAGCCTTTATTTTTGGGATAGGCTCTTATGCTCCGGTACAAACACCCCATTCTTTAACAGCCAACAAGGGTCATTACATTAGCACTCTGAATTCCCCCTCATGTCGCTGCGCCAACAACTCTTTCGCAAAAAGCCCATCTCCGCCGTGCTGCAAAACCCGGACGAGGCCCACGGCGGCAGCGGATTGAAAGCCGTTCTGGGCGTGCGCGACCTCACGTTTTTTGCCATTGCGGCCATTGTGGGCGCGGGCATTTTCTCCACCATCGGCAAGGCGTCTTTTGATGGCGGGCCGGGCATCGTGTTTCTGTTTCTGTTCGTGTCGGTAGCGTGTGGATTCTCGGCGCTTTGCTATGCGGAATTTGCTTCGCTGGTGCCGGTTTCCGGCTCGGCCTATACGTATAGCTATGTGGTTTTCGGGGAGATTTTTGCGTGGATAATTGGCTGGGATTTGCTCATGGAATATGCCATTGGCAACATCGCCGTGGCCATTTCGTGGAGCGACTATTTCACGACGCTTTTGGAAGGATTCGGGCTGCACATTCCTGCGTGGATGCAGATGGATTACTGGACGGCGCAGAGCGGGAAAACAACGCTGGCGATGGATGCGTGGAACAGCGCGCCGCAGTTGGGCAGCCTGCGTATCATCTGCGATATTCCCGCTTTTCTCATCACGGCCATCATTACCGCTGTCGTTTACGTGGGGATTCAGGAATCGCGGAAAGCGGCCAACGCGATGGTGATTCTAAAGCTGGCGGTGATTGCGCTGGTGGTGGTGGCCGGTGCGTTTTATGTGCAGCCTTCCAACTGGCATCCCTTCCTGCCCAACGGCGCAGGCGGCGTTTTGAAAGGAACGGCAGCCGTGTTCTTCGCCTATATCGGCTTTGATGCCATCTCCACCACCGCCGAAGAATGCCGGAATCCGCAGCGCGATTTGCCGCGCGCCATGATGTATTCGCTGGTTATTTGCACCGTGATTTACGTCCTCATTGCACTGGTCTTGACGGGCATGGTTTCCTACACGACGCTGGATGTGGGCGACCCGCTGGCGGCGGTTTTTAGCCGGGTAGGGCAGCCGTGGATTGCCGGGATTATCGCCGCGAGCGCCGTGATTGCAACGGCAAGTGTTCTCTTGGTTTTTCAGTTGGGACAGCCGCGCATCTGGATGGCGATGAGCCGCGATGGACTACTGCCGAAGAAGTTTTCCCAGCTTCATCCGCGCTATAAAACGCCTTCTTTCAGCACTGTTTTGACGGGCTTTGTAGTGGGCATTCCCGCCTTGTTCCTGAACCTGGAAACGGTGGTGGATTTGACGAGTGTGGGGACGCTTTTCGCCTTTGTGTTGGTGTGCGCAGGCGTGGTAAAAATGCACGCCGACCGGCGCGTAAAAAGCACCGCGAAGGAAGGGCGTTTCCGGGTACCTTACGTCAATGGGAAGTGGGTGATTCCGGTGCTTTCGGCGGTGGCTGTGGGCGGCTATTTATACGGGAATGGCGGGCAGCTAAAGAACTTCTCTCTCACGCGCGAGACTGTTCCTTACGTGGCGTTTTTCGTTCTGCTGCTTTTTGTTTCCTACAAAAGCTTTACGCGCAACTGGAGCCTGATTCCGGTGTTGGGATTGCTGAGTTGTTCCTATCTGCTGTGCGAATCGGGCACATCCAACTGGGAACGTTTTCTCCTGTGGCTGCTGATGGGATTGGTGGTGTATTTCCTGTACGGGAAGCGGAAAAGTAAGCTGAATAAAGCAGCGTGATTTCTCTTTTTTTCGCCCGGAATTCCAACGCAAAAAGGGGCAAACGTGGAATTGCAAAACCCATCCGCCAACTTACTTCACCAAGATCGTGGAATACCGTTGAGGGCCATTCTCCAAAGTGAGGTAATAATTGCCTTTCTGGAGCGTGAGGTTTTGGATGTTGGTGATAACCGTTCCTTCCGCCACGGCACTGGTATAAACTTCCTGGCCCGTTGCATCTGTGATTTTCAGCAGCGCATTCGGCAAAGCAAGTGGGTGACTCACCGTTAGTTCGGAGGCCGTCATGGGGTTAGGTGTAGCCATAAGCGGGCCTTCCAGTGTTGTAATAGGAGAGCCACTTACCAGCACCGCACGGCTGAGGCTGCGATGACTAAGCGCATCTACCACCACCAGCCGGTAAAAAGTACGGGCGCGGAACGGCGTCAGGTCTTCGTAGCGATAGTTATTGACGCGCTCATTGCGGATAGGAACCGTCGCAAAAATCTCAAACAGCTTGCCGTCGCTGCTGCGCTCAATTTCATATCGGGAAAGGCCGGCCTCCGACTGCGACATCCACGTCAGCACCGCGCCTCTTTCGCTGCCTTTTGCGCCAAAGCCATAGAGGCCGGTAGTAACCGGCAGGGTACCGCCCGCGTAGCCGAGATTGCTGATTTTGAGTACGCCAAAATTTGCGCGCGCGCCGTAGCCGTAAAGCCGGAACGTAACCGGCGAATCGGGATTTACGGTTACGTCCTTTGGCAGATTTACGGGAATCGTCAGGTCGGAAGAGACATCGGAAATAACGCCGTGGCTGATGTCGGAAGCGAAGTTGTCGAGGCTGGAACGGAGGCCATATTCCTGCGGGCCGGAATCGTTTCGGAAAAGCGTAAAGCGCAGATTGCCGCCTGAAAATGCGGTTCCCCGCGCGGGCTGCACCGACCAATAGAAATAGCCTGCGCTTCCCGCATCTGTCGCCGCGCTGCTACTCCAGCCACTCGCATTAAACACGCCACCTGTCTCCGAAGTATTCAGGAGCGCGCCGTTGCCTACGCCGGAGGAGCCTATGAAAGTGCCGTTATCCTGTTGCGCCGCAAAAGGGTTGCTGCTGTTGGGATTGGTGCCGGAAACGGAGCGGTTGCCTGTGGAAGGCGAGGTATTGACCTGCTGCTGCGGTTGCGCATAACTACTGGCAGCGGTCAGCAGGAGAAGAAAAGTGAGCGTTGTTCTCATAAGATTTCTATTAGAAAGAAGTCTTACAAAAGCGCGCCATAAAAGGGGTTATCCAGAAATAAGAAGGAAGATTCTCCCTTATCCTGTGATACTAACTTACTACCCGTTAATTGCCTTAATGCCCGGCAACTCCTTTCCTTCAAAAAACTCCAGCAGCGCGCCGCCGCCCGTGCTCACGTAGCTCACCCGGTCAGCAAGGTGGAATTTATTTACAGCAGCAACAGAATCGCCGCCGCCCACGAGGGAATATGCGCCGTTCTCCGTTGCTTCTGCTACGGCCTCAGCGATGCACTTGGTTCCGTTCTGGAATTTATCCATTTCAAAAACGCCCATCGGGCCGTTCCATAAAATGGTTTTGGAGGCGCGAATCACTTTCTGGAACATGCCAATCGCCAGCGGGCCAATGTCAAGGCCCATCCAGCCTTCGGGAATCTCCGTGTTGCGCGCCGAAGAAACCGTTGCGTCGTTGGAGAATTTATCGGCGATAATAGAATCGGAAGGCAAGTGAATGCACACGCCTTTTGCCTCTGCTTTCTTCATCAACTCGCGCGCTGCGTCCAGCCGGTCGTCTTCACAAAGAGAATTTCCGATGTGTCCGCCTTGCGCTTTGAAGAACGTGTAAGCCATGCCGCCGCCGATAATAATGTCGGTAGCGCGGTCTAAAAGGTTTTCAATAATCAGGATTTTGTCCGACACTTTCGCGCCGCCGATAATGGCGGTGAACGGCTTTTCTGCCCTTTCCATAATCTGCCGTGCGGCTTTCACTTCTCCTTCCATCACCGTTCCAAACGTCTTGTTTTCGGCGGAGAAGAAATCGGCAATCACGGCGGTGGAAGCGTGCGCGCGATGCGCTGTTCCAAAAGCATCATTCACATACACATCACCCAACTTGGAAAGTCTTTCCGCAAAGGCTTTGTCTCCTTTTTCTTCTTCCTTGAAATAGCGCAGGTTTTCCAAGAGAAGCACTTGTCCGGGTTGGAGCGCCGCTGCTTTTTCCGCCGCTTCTTCGTCGGTTGCGAAAAGCACTTCTTTCCCCAAAAGTCCGCTCAAATGCTTCGCCACAGGCGCGAGGGAAAAGTCGGCCAGCGTCTTTTCGGGCTTCTTCTCTATGTCTTTGTGCGGACGGCCCAAATGGCTCATCAACACCACGCTGCCGCCGTCGTCCAGAATCTTCTGAATCGTCGGGAGCGCCGCGCGGATGCGGGTGTCGTCGGCTACGGAACCGCCTTTGAGCGGCACGTTGAAGTCCACGCGGACAAGGGCTTTTTTGCCCGAAAAATTGTGTTCGGAGAAGGATTGCATAAGGAAGGCGAAAGTAAGAAACGGTGGTTTAGGTTTAATGGCTATCAGAGACGATGACTCGCTTTGTTACGCTTATAACGTGTGTCATCTCGACCGCTAGGGAGAGATCTCACGATCGTTGTGTCTTATCTGCTGTGTCTTCCCTGCTGTGAGATTCCTCGCTCCGCGCTCGGAATGACCCGCAACGTGTGTGCTCGCATAACGCGCGGCGTACCCTCACTCTTTCTCAAACCGCATTTCCGCGCCGCCTTGCTGGAGCATAAACGCGTTTTCGGCAGGCAGAAATTTGATTTTAATGCCCGCTGCTGTGAATTGGTAGTTATCCTTGCTGACCATCTCCAGTGGAAAAGCTGATTGTCCCGTTGCCTGTGCGGTTACTATTTCGCCTTCCTGCGTGATGGTGATCTTCATGCCTATCGCAGCGTTTTCGTAGGTTCCGGGATAGCCTGCGGACGAGGCAGAAGTGCTTTTTGCTTTGAATTCGGGGATAGAAATTTTCTCGCCGTTAGCGGTTTGCAGCAGCGCAATTGCTACATCGTTGGTCTTGAAATTGAGGCCGTTTTCCACAATCGCGAAAGCCGTTTTGCTGTCGGGGAAGTAGCCCGCCATAGAGTGAAAGCCGTCAATGCCGCCCGTGTGGCCATAGCCTTTCTGCTTGTTGAAGGGAAACATAATCAGGCCCATACCGTATCCTTCCTGCATCTCCTTCATCTTCGTTACCGAGGCGGCGGAAAGAAATTTTCCTTCCAACAGTGCCTCGTAAAAACGCGTCAGGTCGGCGGGGGTGGAAGCGATTGCGCCTGCGCCGAGCGGGACGGAAACATCGGTGAATTTCTCCGCTTCCCACTTGCCGTTCCAGGTGTAGGAAGTGTTCAGAAACGGCTCCTTAGTGTTGGCCCAGATGCCCGTGCTTTTCAAACCGAGCGGCTTCGTGATTTTCTCTTCCAGGACTCTTGCAAACTGCTTTTTGTAGGTCTTCTCCAAAATGTAGCTGAGAAGAACGTAGCCCGAATTGCTGTATTCAAAAGTACTGTCTGCCGGGAAATCCATGCCGCCCTTCGCGATGATTTGGAGCATCTCGGCTTCGCTATGCGGGCGCGTGTTCCAGGAGAGGAAACCGTCGTCGGCAGTGAAGTTGTGGATGCCGCTGCGGTGGCGGAGAAGCTGTTCCACCGTAATGTTTTTGAAAGTCGGATACGCGGGGAAGAAAGACCCGATGGGCTGCTCCAGGCGTAGCTTTTTCTCTTCTACTGCTTTCAGAATCATCGCCGCCGTAAAGCTTTTGGAGATAGAGCCGATTCGGAAACGCGTGTCTGTTGTGTTGGGGAAATTTTTGGCAACGTCGGCTTGCCCGACGGCTTTCTGATAAATCACTTTTCCGTCCTTGAGGAGTGCCACGCTGCCCATCACTTTGTTGTTCTGCGCCAGCGTTTCCAGGTAGCGGGAAAGCTGCGCCGTGTCGGGCGTTTGGGCGAAAAGGGTAGTGGAGGATAACAGAGCGAGGGAGAAGAGAAAATGTTTCATTGAGGGCATGAAAGGTAAAAATGGAACGCGGATAAAACGGATGGTCTTGATTCGCACAGGTGTATCCGTTTAAATCCTGCCCAATCGGGACAATCCGTGGTCTATTTCAGCTTCTCCTCAAAATAGTCCGTTATCTTCTGCATCAGGTGGATGCGGTCTTTGCCGCGCACATTATGCGGATGACCGGGATACACGAAGTAGTCCACCTGCACGCCGTTCTCCACGCAGTTGCGCAGAAAATTGAGGCTGTGCTGCCACACCACTACATCGTCGTCCGTGCCGTGAATCAGCATCAGGTCGCCGCGCAGATTCTTCACCTTGTTCCAAAGCCGATTCGCTTCATAGCCTGCTGCGTTGTCTTGGGGGCGGTCCATGTAGCGCTCGGTGTACATGATTTCATACCACTTCCAGTCCAGCACTGGCCCGCCTGCCACACCCACTTTGTAAGCGCCCGGATTGCGCAGCATGAGGCTTGTAGTCATGAATCCACCAAAGCTCCAGCCATGCACGCCCATGCGTGCGGTGTCTATATATGCCTGTCCGCGCAGAAACCCATTGCCTATCATCTGATCTTGCATTTCCACCGTGCCTAATTTCCGAAAAGTGGCACTTTCAAAATCAAACCCGCGATTAGAAGAGCCGCGTCCGTCCATGACAAATACTACATAGCCTTTCTGCGCCAGCAACTCATACCAGAGGTTGCCGGAAGCGGGCCAAGCGTTGCGTACCAACTGCACGTGTGGTCCGTTGTAGAGGTATGTGATGCTGGGATACTTTTTCGTGGAATCAAAATCAGTTGGGAAAATCAACTTACCGTAAAAGCGAGGCCCGTCTACATTGAAGAACTCAATGGTGCGCACCTTCGGACGGTTATAACCCACCAGTGGGTCTTTGGCGGTGAGAAGTGTTTCACTTTTGCCGGTTGCGGTGTTGATGAGATAAGCAATGCGCGGCGTGGTGTTGCTGCTGAAATTGTCGTAGAGCCATTTCCCGTCCGCCGAAGCGAGAACTGTATGCGTTCCTGCGCCCTGCGTAAGGCGGCGCATTTTTCCGGTTTTCCAGTTCACGGCGTAGGCTTGTTTTTCCTGCGCGCCGTCTTTTGTTCCGGTAATCAGCACTTCGTCCGTCGGTGCGTGGAAGCCGAGAATTTCATTCACAATCCAGTCGCCTTTCGTTACCTGGTTCAGGAGTTTTCCCGTCACCATGTCATAGCGGTAGAGGTGCATAAATCCGTCGCGCTGGCTCCACCACAGGGCTTCGTTATTGCTGCCGGGAAGAAAGGAAAACGGGTGCTGCGGCTCCACGTATTTATCGCTCCTTTCCTCAAAAAGCGTTTTCATCATCGCGCCCGTCATCGCATCAAACTGCACGAGGCGCAGATGGTTTTGGTCGCGGTTCAGGAGGCCAATGAACAGGGATTTTTCGTCGGGATTCCACGTAACGGCGGTGAGGTATTGGTCGTGCGGCTCGCCGGTCTGCAACACGGTTGTTTGCTTGGTAGCAGGATGATACACGCGCAGCGTTACCTCGTGGGAAGAATCGCCGGCCATTGGGTATTTGATGTTGTGCGACGCAGCGGGAATCGCTTTCCAATCCACAACGGGATAATCCTTCACCGCGCTTTGATCCATTCGGTAGTAGGCAAGATGATTTCCCTTTGGCGAGAAGAACAAGCCGCCGTCAATGCCAAACTCGTTGCGGTGAACGCTTTGTCCGTTTACAATCGTGTAGGAGCCGTCGGTAGTAACCTGCGTTGTTCCGCCGCTCTTGGTGTGCAGGAAAATATTATTGTCCACCGTGTAGGCTACATCTCCGGTGGCGGGATGCACTTCCACATTGGCCGCGTTCTCCTTCAATTCCTTCGCTTCCGCACGCATCGTTTCCGGCATTTGCGCGGTGGCGAAATAGATTTTGTTTCCCTGAACAAAATAGCCGCGTCCATTCTCCAACCAACCCATTTGCGGGAAGGCTTTCAGCGTGTCGCCGCCAAAAAGCGATTGGTTTATCCGCGCGAGATTTAGCGTGTCGTTTTTGTTGGTGGAAAGATTCCGCCGCACCCAAACGTCTTTCCCATTCTGCTTCGCGTTGTACTGCATCACCGGCAGTCCGGAAATAAAGCTCACGCCCTTGATGTTTTCCACCGCCAGCGTTGTGCCGAGGCCGGTAACGGCTTCCGCCATCGTGAAATTTTTTCCCTGCGCCAGCGCAAGGGTAGGGAAGGACAGCAGGAGCGGAAGGAGATGTTTTTTCATGGCGGCCCGCAAAGCTAAAACAGCCGCTTTCCGCCGTTTAGGGGAATTTAGAATGAAACAGAAAAACGTGTGTCATTCCGACGAAGGAGGAATCTCATTCGTGCTGTGTCCATCCTACTGTGGCCTACCTGCTGCGAGATTCCTCGCTCTGCGCTCGGAATGACCTGCTTGGGGTTAATTATTAAAACGCGGAAACCGCTTCTTTCAACCGCACCAGCCGCGTCAATAATCCTTCCAGCTTGTCAAGGTGAAGCATATTCGCGCCGTCGCTTTTGGCGCAGGCCGGGTCGGGGTGGGTTTCTATGAAAAGGCCGTCCACGCCCACCGCCACCGCAGCGCGCGCGATGGTTTCAATCAGTTCCGGATTGCCACCCGTTACGCCGCTTTTCTGGTTGGGCTGTTGCAGGGAATGGGTGCAGTCCATCACGGCAGGAACGCCGAGTGATTGCATGGCCGGAAGCCCGCGATAATCCACCACCAAATCGGTGTAACCAAACGTCGTTCCGCGCTCGGTGAGGAGAATGCCGTCGTTGCCGCTCTGCCGGATTTTATCCACCGCAAAACCCATTGCTTCGGCAGAAAGAAACTGGCCTTTTTTCACGTTCACAATCTTGCCGGTTTTCGCCGCCGCCACCAGAATATCCGTCTGCCGGCACAGGAAAGCCGGAACCTGCAACACGTCCACATAGTCCGCTGCCATTTGGGCTTCGGATGCGTCGTGGAAATCCGTTACCACCGGCACCCCAAACGTGTCGCGCACTTTCGCTAGGATTTTCAACGCCTTTTCATCGCCAATGCCCGTGAAGGAATCCAGCCGCGTGCGGTTGGCCTTGCGGTAAGAGCCTTTGAAGATGAGCGGCACACCGAGGCGCGCGCAGATGCCCACAATTCGTTCCGCAATCTCCATCACGATTTCCTCGCCTTCCACGGCACACGGCCCGGCCATGAGGAATAGCTTTTGGTCAGAATAGTTTTGAGCGGAAAGAAGAGAGGCGAGGGCAGGGGAGTTCATGGGGCGAATTTGAGACAAAAGCGTGGTTTCGGGTAGGGGCGACCCTTGTGGTCGCCCCTAAATAAGGCGTTGGAAAGGGTGAAAGGAATAAAAAACGCTTGCACAGCCGTGTTTCGGTGTTGCTATACCACTTTTTTATGCTACATCACCGTGTTTTGAAGTTACTATTCCATGTTTTACTACTACATCATCATGTTTTGGCCTTACTATTCTATGTTTTTATGCTACATAGCCATACTTTGATGTTACTATGTCATGTTTTTATGCTACATCGCCGTATTTTGGTGTTACTATACCATTATTAGTTACTACATCGCCTTCCTAAAAACGTGTACAAGCGTTTTTTGTAATGTAGATAAGCGGGAATGGTGTTAAGCCGTAAAATTTTGATGCCGTTTACCCCTTGATACTTGTGTCTTGCTGTTCAATACTTTCTACTTGATACTTTTGAAGACATGCGCACCGACAAAATCACCCTGCAAGACCTGTCCATTTTCGGCCCGGAAGGCGGTGTGTTCCGGCTGCTGGATTTTGCGCTCTCGGCGCAGGGAAGGGAAGTATTGAGGCGGATGATAGAGATGCCGCCTGATACCTACGAAAGCCTTTGCGGGACGCAGGAAGTGGTGCGTTGGTGGGCCTCAAACCGCGACTTCTGGACGGGTAAAATCTCCAACGGAACAATGGTGATGATGGAGCGTTTTTTTGAAGCCGCTGACTCCGTTTCCGCGCCACCGTCGGGGCTGATGGCGCAGCTTTTCCCGACGTTTCAAAAGCTGTTTAACCGCAACGAGTTTACGTTTGTGAAGTTCTCGGTGCAGCAACTCGCCGATTTTTATGGCGGGCTGCAAGAGTTGGTTTCGCGCTGGCAAAGGCGGAAGGAAGATTTTCCGCAGAAACTGCAAAACCTTTTGGAAGAAACGGCAGGCTATATCCAACAGCCTTTAATTGCACGCATTCTCGCCGTTACCGAAAAAACGCCGCACACGGAACTGGCGCGCCTTTCCTACCACGCCCGCCGCGAACTGAAAACGACTACCGGCCTGTTGATGCGCCATTTCGCGCAGTTGGATGCGTGGCGCGCGCTGGCATTAGCGACGCTGGAAAATGGCTGGGCTTTCCCCAAAATTCTACCCGAAAAAGACGTGTGTTTTGAAGCCACGGGTCTTTTCCATCCGCTGCTCAAACAGCCTGTTCCTTACGACCTTTCGTTGCGACAGGAAGAAAATTTCCTTATCCTCACCGGGGCCAACATGAGCGGGAAAACTACATTTCTGCGCTCGCTCGGCGTGGCGGCTTTGCTGGCGCATGTGGGCTGCGGTGTTCCAGCGACTTCGCTACGGATTTCCTTTTTTCAGGGCGTCGTAACGAATATGCACGTGGAAGACAATCTGCTAAAGGGCGAAAGCTATTTTTTTGCGGAAGTGCAGCGCATGAAAAATACGGCTTTGCGATTAAGAGATAATGGCGCACACTTGGTTTTGATGGATGAGCTTTTCAAGGGAACGAATGTGCATGATGCATATGAATGTACGAAAGCCATTATTGAAGGCCTCGCGGGCCGCGCCGGACAATTGATGGTTCTTTCAACTCATCTCCATGAAATTGCAGCGTACTTTCAGGAAAATCCGGCGCTGCAATTCGCGCGCTTTATAACCGAACAGGCAGTAGATGGCGGCTTTCATTTCCCTTACAAATTGCTTCCCGGTGTTTCTTCAGATAGGATTGGATATAAGATTTTGCAACGGGAAGGAGTGCTACAATTATTAATGAATAATGAGTAATGAACAATGGGGTTGTGCGTGGAGGAGGAGAACACCCTTAAACCCAAATGTGCGCATTCCTAATCCAATTATTCATTATTAATTATCAATTATTCATTGCCGTCCCAACCTTTCCGCCCAAAGCGCCGTCTATGAAGGTGCTTAAGCTGCTATTCTTTTGTCTATCGCCTTGACTTATACTGCAACTGCACAGACGAGCGAGTTGGAAGATCTGATTCAGGGGTGTGTCCGAAATGACCGGGCCGCTCAGGAACGGGTTTACAGGCTGTTCTATGGCCGGATGATGGCTGTGGTGCGGCGCTATATAGACTTGCCGGAGGTGGCGGAAGAGCTTTTGAACAACGGCTTTTTGCGGGCGTTCCAGAAGATAAATCTTTATAATTTTCAAGGCTCTTTTGAAGGCTGGCTGCGTAAAATCGTTTTTCATGCTGTTTGCGACTATGTGAAAACCGCCGACAAAGCGGGAACGATGACAGCGCTGACAGAAACGCACGAGTACGTTTCGCGCGAAGACGCAAGCCGGTTGGAGTATGAAGAATTGCTGGCGCTGGTGCAGGAGTTGCCTTTGGCAACACGGACGGTCTTCAACATGTATGTGATTGAAGGATTTAACCACCGGGAAATCGCCGAGGCGCTGGGTATCAGCGATGGCACTTCCAAGTGGCATTTGTCGGAAGCCCGGCGGCAGTTGCGGGTGCGGATTGAGGGACTGGAACTAAACTACAAAAAGTAAAAAATTTATCCGCTTTATGGGTAAGGAGAAAATAAGTATTGACGACCTTTTCCGGCAGCGCTTCGCTGACCGGGAAGTGCCCTTGCCGCCCGGCAGTTGGGGCCGTATGGAAGGTCTGCTGGATGCAAAAATGCCGGTGGGCGTAGCACCTGTTGCGCGGGATAATGGACGTCGTTGGGCATTCCTGCTGCTCGGTTTGCTGGCGGTGGGCGGCGGCGGATTTGCCTATCAGCAATCGCTGCACAAAGAGCAGTTGCTGGCGGACGCAAGCGCGAAAATTTCCCCTTCGGGAAAAAGGACTGTTTCTGCGGCTCCCATTACTTCCACAATTGTTGAAGAAAGTCACCTATCTACCGCACCGCAGCAAAGGCGCGGAAAGGCCGTTCCGACATTTATTAAAGTTGTAGAAAAGATATCACCTGCAAGTGTTGAAACCGGGGAAGCGATGGCAGCAGTAAAACCTGTAAAAGAACATCCTGTTTCTGCGCCCCTCGTGAAAACGGCTGTTCCTACGCCGGTCCTGGAAGTGCCTGTTACTTCTTTTGTGCGGGAAGAAATTCCGTTCCTGCCTTCTATCGCGTCGCGTTTATCGGATGTTTTTTCCGGGAAAATTTTGGCCCAATACAATCTGGTGCGGGTGGAAAACTACCTGTTTGAGCAAGTTGCGAATAAAGAAAATCCGGCGCTTTCTACACCAGAAAGAGCGTGGTCGGCGAAGACACCTTCTGGCACACCTCAGCTTTCCCTTCCGGCACAGCAAATGAAAACTGCGGGCGCTACGGCTTCCGTAATTTCTGCGGCTGTAGCTTCTTCCGTTTCTCCTGTTACGGTTCCGGCGGCGAATGCTTCTGCACCAACAATCCCGGTTGCAGCGTCCGTTACTCCGACTGCTTCCGCACAAATAGCACCAACTGCGCCAACTGCCGAAACACCGAAAGACGCTTCGCAAGCTGCCGTTGCCAAGATAGAAGACGCATTGGATGAAGTGCGCAACTCGCAATTCTCTATGGGGATTCTGGCGGGCATCAACAGCACCTTGAGTGGCGGTTCCGGCGCGTTGCAAGGTCTTCACGCTGGACTTTGGGGCATCTTGAAACTGAGCGAGAAATGGAGCATCGGCAGCGACTTAAAGTTTCTGTTCCGCCTAAATAACAGCATGGATTTAAAGGACGATACTTACAGCAGTCAAACCTTCAACGAAACATCTGTTACCCGCAACGGACAGCTTTACAATGCGATGCGCACGGATGTGGATTCTACGCTGCGGCGCTACACTTTTACGTCTTACAACAGCATAGAATTACCGCTTTATGTGCGCTACAGCCACAACCGGTTCTCGGTGTATGGCGGCCCTAACGTAGCGTTCCATTTCCGGCCTTCCGTTACCCGGACAGATACCAAAATCGGAACCGTCAGTCGCTACGATACCTTGCTTGCCTCGCAGCCGTTACCTACGGCTGTTTCGCGCCCTGCGGATGTGACGTTCAGCGATTTTGACAGCCGCTTTAGCCTCGGTTATCTCGTGGGCGCGCAATACCGTCTTTCGTCTGCTTTGGGCCTTGATTTACGCCTGTCTCATCAGGTGTGGGACAATCTGCAAAACCGCAGCGCGGGCGCAGGACGGGTTTCTACAACCTATATCCAGATTCCGGCTTTGCAGCTTTCGGTGAATTATCGCTTCTGTAAAAAAGAGCCGCAGGGAACAGTGAAAAAACCTTAAGGGGAACAGGGGATGAAAAGAAAAAAGCGCCCTGAAAAGGGCGCTTTTTTATTCTAAAACAGCTCCTAACCAAAAGCCCATATTTGCCGTTGGCAGGATTGTAGTAATCATGACTTTTGCTGTCAAACCAAGTCTTCTTATGCCCGCGAAAACCCGCGTCTTTTCCTTTCTACTTCTTTGTCTTTTCGGAGCGGCTTCCTGTTCCAAAAAAGGCGTTCTCACCCTAAACGAAAGCGTTCTGTCAAAGCCTTCGGGCGGCTCACCGGTCTGGTACACGGGCGACAATATTCTTTCCAAAGGAACCGGCTCGCTCACGATTTACAGCACCCCGGCTTTGTTGCGGCAGTATGGAAACGGAGTTGTTTCAGGCCCGATTTATGCGCTTCGTTTTTCGCCGACGACGCTGCTGGAAATCACGCGGTTCAATCCGGGTGATTCCGTGCTGGATCTGACCAAAGCGCCGTCTATATCCGTCAATGCACCCTACTATTTTGTGACCGCTAAAGAACACCGCAACATGGGTCTCTGGCAGCCCGATGGCTATCGCATCTACATGATTAACCGCTTTCTGGCGATTAAGAATGATGGTGGGTATGTAGTGAATTTCGTGCAGTTGCAATAAAATTAAAAGCACATGACCGATGCCGCATATTTCCCAAGCGATGCGGCTGGATTGGGGAAACACGCCTCGCGTTTCCCCAATCCAGCCTCGCGTTTCCCCAATCCAGCCTCGCGTTTCCCCAAACCAGCCTCGCGTTTCCCCAAACATGACGCTCGTTTCCCCAAACGAGCCTCGCGTTTCCCCAAACGAGCCTCGCGTTTCCCCAAACATGACGCTCGTTTCCCCAAACCAGCCTCTCGTTTCCCTAAACACAACTCATGTTGGGGAAACGAGAGGCTGGTTTCCCCAAACATGACACTCGTTTCTCCAAATGCGAGTCGCGTTTGGGGAGATAGGACGCTCGTTGGTGGTGTGTTAGAATGTAGGATGAGGATATTGTCTGCTGGAGGTGGCGGAACTTGCCGAAGCCCCCGCCGGCTCCAAAAGATGGATATTGCTACTGGCTTCCATTATTTCGTTTGAATGCATTTCTGAATGTGATCAAAATCCCATGTTGGTGCGGAAAATTTTCACCGCAATGGCCAGCAAAATCACCCCGAAAAACTTGCGCACTACCGCGATTCCATTTGGTCCCAGCCAACGCTCCAATGTGTTCAGCGAGCGCAGCGCAAAGTAGATGATGATGAGGTTAATAAGGATGCCGAGGATGATGTTGTAAACATGAATGCTCGTGCGTAGTGACATGATGGTCGTGAGTGTTCCGCTGCCCGCGATAATGGGGAAAGCGATGGGCACAATATTGCCGGAGCGAGTGGGACGTATCCGCGCGAAACAGATCGTGGCCCAAAACCATTTCCAGGGCCAGAATGAAGATGACGATAGAGCCGGCGATAGCAAAAGAGCTTACGTCAATACCCATGAGCGAAAGCACTTTATCGCCGACGATGAGGAAGAGAAGCATCAGCAGCCCGGAAACGCCCGTTGCTGTCCCGGCGTGGATGTCGCCCATTTTGTTTTTAAGGGAAATCAAAACCGGGACCGAACCGAGGATGTCAATTACGGCCAGCAAGGTGAGTGTTACCGTTAAGAGCGGCCCGAAGGAGATGTTGGAGAGAGAATCCATGCGGCAAAAGTAGTTGCGTCTTGATAGACCACGGATTTTCAGGATAGTCAGGATTTGCACAAATGCATCCGTTTAAATCCGCGCTTTAGTCCGTGTCATCCGTGGTCTGTTCCGCACCGTAATTTCGCCCTCTCCATTATGGCCTTACCCAATTATAAACACAGCGCCGCCGAGCGGTTGATGCGCTATGTGCAGATAGACACGCAAAGCGACCCGGCTTCAGAAAGCCAGCCTTCTACCGAAAAGCAAAAAGATCTTAGTCGCTTGCTGGTGAAAGAGCTAAAAGCACTAGGTGTAGCGGACGCAGAACTGGACGAACACGGTTACGTGTATGCAACGGTGGAAGCAAGCGCAGGCGCAGAAGGCGCGCCCACCATTTGCCTTTGCGCGCATGTGGATACCTCGCCCGACAGCAGCGGAAAGGACGTGAAGCCCATTCTACACAAAGCCTATGCGGGAAAAGATATGGTGCTGCCCGACGATCCTTCGGTGGTGATTACGGCTCAAAATCATCCTTATCTCCACAACCGCCTCGGCGACGATATCATTACGGCTTCGGGCAAGACATTGTTGGGTGCAGACGACAAAGCGGGCGTGGCGGTGATTATGGATACGGTGGCTTTTCTGATGGCAAACCCGGCGCAGAAGCGTTGTAAAATCCGCGTGTTGTTTACGCCCGACGAAGAAATTGGGCGTGGCGTGGCGGCGGTGGATATGGAAAAACTGGGCGCAGATTTCGGCTACACTTTAGACGGCGGCGAGCGTGGCCATCTGGAAGGCGAGACCTTTTCTGCAGATGCGGTAACGATTACGTTCAACGGCGTTTCCGCACATCCAGGCTATGCGAAAGGAAAGTTGGTGAGCGCGATTAAAGTAGCGGCGCATTTTGTGGACGCGCTTCCAAAAGACGGTTGGAGTCCCGAAACTACCGAAGGCTACGAGGGCTTTGTGCATCCCACCGGCATTTCTGGGACGATTGAGAAGGCAACGTTGAGCTTTATTATCCGCGATTTCCAAACGGAGAAGCTGCGCGTTCACGAGGAGAAATTGCAAGAGATTCTGGCCGAAAGCATAAAGGCTTTTCCGGGCTGCACGGCAGATTTTGACGTGCAGGAGCAATACCGCAACATGAAGTCCATTCTGGACGATCATCCACACGTAATGGCATTGGCGGAAAAGGCCTATCGCAAGGCCGGAATGGAGCCACTACGAATGAATGTGCGCGGCGGAACAGACGGCAGCCGCTTATCCTTTATGGGCTTGCCTTGTCCCAATATTTTTACCGGCGAAATGGGCATCCATTCCCGGCAGGAATACGTGAGTGTGCAGGACATGGAAAAGGCGGTGGAGGTGTGTGTGCATCTGGCGGCGCTGGCAACGGAAAAGACGAAAGAAGGAGACAAAAGACGATAGACAAAAGAGAATAGCGGTGTAGGGGCGTACCCTTGTGGTCGCCCTCCGATTCTGTAAGAACCCCGCCGTTGGCGGTGCGTTCTTTACTAACCCATTTTCCATGAAAAAATCCAATCCGCTTTATACGGTGCTGCTGGCGCTGTCGGCGTTCTCGCTTTTGACGATTGCACTGATAGAAATTTCCGGCGTTAGCCGCACGGCGCTGTTCAACAAATACGACATCGGCAGCGGCGGCGAAAGTGGCGACACAAGAAAAGGTGGAATGGAGTTGCCGCCCACAAAAATCCTTTTTGAAGAAACCCATTTCTCCTTCGGGAAAGTCCGCAACGGAGATAAGGTAGAGCATACTTACCGCTTTAAAAACGTGGGCGACAATCCGCTGCTGATTACCAAAGTGGATGCCAACTGCGGCTGCACGGCACCTTCGTTTACAAAATCGCCTATTGCGCCCGGCGGCAGCGGCGAAATCATGCTGCGTTTTAACAGCACCAATCGCGGTGGCTTTCAGCAAAAGGATGTTACCGTTTACAGCAACGCGCAGGACAAGTTGTTGAAGTTGTCTTTTGATGTGGATGTCAGCCCGGATGAACAGCAGTAAGCCATGTTTTATGGGTCTTCATTCTTGGCTCTCCAAAGAACGCGCCTCTTGGCGCCCCCTACACGCCGGGCTTTCTACCTTCTACTAACGACTTTCTACTCCGTTGAAAAAATACCTTTCGCTTATCAAGTTCAGCCACACGGTTTTTGCGCTTCCGTTTGCGGCGGTGGGTTTTATGCTGGCGGTGAAAGGGCCGGGTGGGGCGTTCTCGCTGCAAAAATTCTTGGCGGTGGTGTTGTGCATGGTTTTCGCCCGCAGTGCGGCGATGGCTTTCAACCGCTACTTAGACCGCCGTTTTGATGCGCTCAATCCCCGCACGGCGACGCGGGAAATTCCTTCCGGACAGATCTCACCGCGCAACGCGCTGGTGTTTACCATCGTCAGCAGTGGACTTTTTGTAGGAACAACATGGTTCATCAATCCGCTGTGCTTTGCCTTATCATTTGTGGCGCTGGCGGTGGTGCTTTTCTACAGCTATACCAAGCGTTTCACGCCGCTCTGCCACCTCGTTTTGGGCACGGGATTGGCGCTTGCGCCGATTGGCGCGTATCTGGCGGTAACGGGCGTGTTCGCCTTGCTGCCCTTGCTGTTGTCCTTCGCTGTTTTCTGTTGGGTTTCCGGCTTTGATATCATCTATGCCTTGCAGGACGAATCTTTTGACCGCGCGCAGGGCTTGCATTCCATTCCCGAAGCACTGGGCGGAAAAAACGCGCTGCTTGTGTCGCGGTTGCTGCATTTTTGTGCGGCGGCGCTCATCATTGCCGTTGGTGTTTATGGTGCTTTGCATCCGCTGTATTGGGCGGCGGCGGCGGTTTTTATCGGGCTGTTGATTTACCAGCAAAGCCTTGTTTCGCCAACGGATTTATCCCGCGTGAATCTTGCGTTTGGTACGACCAATGGCATTGCGAGTGTGTTGTTTGCGGTAGGGACGATCAGCGCGCTGTTGTTGTCATAGGTCATAAGCTATGTCCCATGGGTCTTTTGCCTTGATTCTTGGAAATCCTCTTTCTTCTTTTGTCTCTCTCCACATGAACATCGCACTCGTCGGTTACGGCAAAATGGGCAAAGCCATTGAGCGCATTGCGCTCCAGCGCGGCCACCAAATTCTTTTCCGTATCCACGAAGAAACACGCCCGGAAATGAACACGCCGGAGTTTGCGCGAGTGGACGTTGCGATTGAATTTACTGGCCCTGCAGCGGCAAAGGAGGCTGTGCTTTTCTGTTTGCAAAAAGGGCTGGCAGTCGTCTCTGGCAGCACGGGTTGGAACGCGGAAATTTCTGAAGCGGAAGCGGCGGCAAAAGCACACAACGCCGCCTTTCTGCATAGCTCTAATTTCAGCGTGGGCGTACAGCTTTTCTTTCTTCTGAATCAGAAACTGGCGCAGTTGATGGCGGGTCATCCCGAATACAATCTGACCCTTTCCGAGACGCACCACACAGAGAAGAAAGACGCGCCGAGCGGCACAGCAGTTACGCTGGCGGAAGGGATTTTAGCGGAGAATGCTGCTTTCCAGAAATGGCATCTCGGAACGGAGAAGGCGGCGCATTCTATTCCCATTGAAGCCCTGCGCAGTTCCGGCGTTCCCGGTATGCACACCGTTTGCTACAACTCGCCGATTGACGCCATTGAAATCTCCCACACTGCTCACAACCGCGATGGCTTTGCGCTCGGTGCGGTGCTAGCAGCGGAGTTTCTGGCGGGGAAGAAAGGGGTGTTTGGGATGCGAGATGTGCTGAAAGGCTAAGCGTTTTGTGATAGATTGCAGATGACGCGGCTTTACTTCTTTAAACCGCTCCTTTACGTATCTCTTCTACTACCGCCGGATCCAGCAGGGTAGAAGTGTCGCCGATGTTTTCGCTTTCGCCTTCGGCGATTTTGCGCAGGATGCGCCGCATGATTTTGCCGCTGCGCGTCTTGGGCAACCCGCTCACAAACTGAATTTTATCTGGCTTCGCCGTCGGCCCGATGATGCGCGAAACGGTTTCTGCAATTTCCTTCCGAAGAACGTTTGCGTCTCCCTTTTCCACACACACCACAAAGGCGTAAATGGCCTGTCCTTTGATGGCATGCGGAAAGCCTACTGCCGCGCTTTCTACTACGGCAGGATGCTCGTCCAGGACGTTCTCCACTTCTGCCGTGCCTATGCGGTGGCCGCTCACGTTCAGCACGTCGTCTACGCGGCCCGTGATGCGGTAAAAGCCTTCAGCATCGCGCAGGCAACCATCGCCGGTAAAATAATAGCCGGGATAGGCCGAGAAATAGGTTTTTCGGTAGCGCTCGTGGTCGCTCCAAGTAGTGCGCAAAATGCTCGGCCATGATGTTTTGATGCACAGATTTCCGGAGACTTCGTTGCCTTTGAGTTCTTCGCCTTTTTCATCCAAAAGCACTGGCGTTACACCCGGCAACGGCAGGGTCGCGTAGCTTGGTTTAGAAGGTGTAACGCCCGCCAGATTGCTGATGAGAACGCCGCCGGTTTCGGTTTGCCACCACGTGTCCACAATGGGGCAGCGGCGCTTTCCAACATGTTCATCTAACCAGTGCCACGCTTCTTCGTTTATCGGCTCGCCCACGCTTCCCAATACGCGCAGGCTGCTTAAATCTTTGCCTTCCAACAGTGCGGTTCCAAAAGTCATCAGGCTGCGAATGGCCGTGGGTGAAGTGTAGAAAATGCTCGCGCGGTGGCGCTGGATGATTTCCCAGAAGCGCCCGGCATCGGGCCAGGTGGGAACGCCTTCAAACATCAAAACCGTACTGCCAGCGCAGAGCGGTCCGTAAATCATGTAGGAGTGTCCAGTTATCCAGCCAATGTCTGCGGTACAGAAAAAAACGTCGCCGGGTTGTGGCTGAAAGACGTTTACGAAGGTGTAGGTTGTCCATACCATGTAGCCGCCGCAGGTATGCACCACACCCTTTGGTTTTCCGGTGGAGCCGCTGGTGTAGAGAATGAAAAGCGGGTCTTCGGCCTGCATTTCTTCGGCAGGGAAAGGGGTGTTTTCCGCCACTTTTTCCGTCTCTTCTTCCCACCAAAAATCACGTTCTGCCTGCATAGAAACCGGCTGTCCGGTGCGGCGTAGTACAATCACTTTCTCCACAAACGGACAGCTTTTCAACGCCTCATCCACGGTGTCTTTGAGCAGAATCGTTTTCGCGCCACGATAAGCGCCGTCGCCGGTGAGGACGATTTTCGCACCCGCGTCCTGCAGGCGGTCAGCGATGCTTTGCGCACTGAATCCACCGAAGATGATGGAGTGAATGGCCCCGATGCGGGCACAGGCCAGCGTGGCAATAAAGAGTTCGGGAACCATACCCATGTAGATGCAGACGCGGTCACCTTTTTGTACGCCGTGCGCTTTCAGGATGTGGGCAAACTGTTCTGCTTTTTGCAGCAGTTCCCGATAAGTGAATCGGCGTGGTGCTTCTCCGGGATTATTGGCTTCCCAAAGCAAAGCGATTTTGTCGGGCTGCGTTTCGGCGTGGCGGTCCAGAGCGTTCTCGGTGATGTTAAGCGTTGCGCCGTCAAACCATTTTACGTTTCCTTCCTCAAAACTTCCCTGCAACACGCGCACCCACGACGTTCTCCAGCGAAAGTTTTGTGCCACTTCCGCCCAATATTCTTCGGGATTTTGCAGACTGCGGCGATAGTGTTCGTGGTATTCGGAAAGGCTTTTTATCCGGAAAGGAAAAGACATGGTGCGGGATTGTGAACGTTTAAATTTGCAGCAAAAGATTGGAATGGTTTTTGGCATTGCAGTATTTCTTAAAACCAGACCACACCTTCTTTTATGAGACACGTACTTCGTAGTCTGCATATTCTTTTGGTTTTAACCGCTCTTACTTCCTGCAAGCACAAAACACCACCCCCGCCAAAGCCGGTGCCAATTACCAAAGCGACCGTTCCTGCTGAAAAGATTCTTACCGATGACGAGCAGCTGCGCTTTATTACGGACACGACGCTGCGCCTTTTGAAAAAAGGAAGCTATGCTGCGTTGAGTAAACTGGTACATCCGGTGGAAGGGCTTACGCTTTCGCCCTATGGCTACGTAAACACGGAGAAAACAGTGCTCATGACAGCGGAAGAAGTGCGGCTGCGCTTTACCTCCGACACGGCACGGCGCATCTTTTGGGGTTATTACGATGGCTCCGGCGACCCGATTGAGCTTACGCCTGCGGCCTATGCGCGGCGGTTCATTTATGACCGCGATTTTGCTAAAAGCGATTCGCTGCTCTTCCATAAGATTCCGCAACGGGGTAATACGCTCAACAACCTGTCTTATGCTTTCCCCGACGGCGTACCGGTGGAAAGTTTTGTGCCTGGAAAAAGCGCGATGGACTGGCGGGCGCTGCGTATGGTGTTTGAGAAATACAACGACCAGTACTATCTCGTGGCGCTGGTACATGACCAGTGGACGATATAAAAGCCTCCCCAACCCCTCCGAAGGAGGGGCTTTCCTGTCGTGCTACCGCCACTTCGTTACCCCAATCTGCTTGCACCACTGCGCTACCGGGCAGGTGCTGCATTTAGGGAGTGTGCCGGTGCAATGAAATTTCCCAAACGGCATGAGGTTGCGGTTGATGTCTATCCACAGATTTTTTGGAATCACAGCTTCTAAGGCTGTCAGCGTTTTTTCCGGCGTAGAAGTTTGCACTAGGCCCCAGCGATTCACCACGCGATGCACATGAATATCCACGGAAATGGCCGGGATATTCAGCGCGACGCCCAGCGCGAGATTGGTACATTTCGGGCCAACGCCTTTGATGGCCGTGAGGGTTTCAAAAGATTGTGGAAGCTGCCCTCCGTTTGCCAAAGCAGCTTCGGCTACCGCGCGGATAGTATCCGCTTTCTGGCCCGGAAAAGTGCTGCCGAAAAGCAGGTCGGCCAGTTCTTCGTGAGAAAGAGAAAGAATGGCTTTGGGCGTGCGGGCTTTCTGGAAAAGACGCAAGGAAACGGGTAGGGTGGTTTCGTCCAGCGTGCGGATGGAAATGATGCAGGAAACCAACTGCTCAAAAAGGCTATCGTAGCCGCGTTCGCGCAGCTCAAACATGGCAGCTTTGGGGAAGGGCGCGATGAGGGTTTCAATACGGTGAAGCATCTCCTCAAGCGGATATTCTGACGGGTTCATGCCAGCCTTCCTTTCAAGAATTATTCCGCTATGCAGGCGGAGCCTGTCGCGATAGCCCGCCGTAAACAGAGCTTATGGCGAACGATGAATGCTGTTAGGCGTGTGGTTGCCAAGGACATACGCGGCATTTTGTGCAGGTTGCTGCCTGCTTCGTGCCTCGCAGTCGCAATAACCCACGTTATTTGAAAAGCAGGAAGTGAACAGCCACCGCGCGAGGGATAGAAGCGGATATCCTTTTTGCTGTGTTGGCTTTTTTGTGCGGTGGGGCAAAAAGATAGCAGCGGATAGCCCGGCCCGAAGGGCGCGCCACAACACCCATAAGACAATCTACTTGTAATATTTATTATGTAAATCGGCTGCTTTACCACAAAAAATTCCCCACTAATCAAATAGCGGGGAAGTCTAGCAATAAGAAATAAAAAACGTTACGCGACACCCAGCACCTGCTTCACCTTCGCCAGAATGTCCAGCGTCTCTTCCGAAGACCCGCCTTCCGCGTAGATGCGCAAGAGTGGTTCCGTGCCCGATGCGCGAAGCATCACCCAGCCGCCGTTGTCCAAGTGGTATTTCATGCCGTCAATGTTTTCGGTGCGGCTATAGCCATATGTATCAAAACCCGCGTAGCCGCCCTCGGTCGCTTTTTTGATGATAGCCTCTTTCTGCTCGTTTGGAATCGTAAGGTCGGCGCGCTCATACACAAATGGGCCGACCACTTCATACACTTCCGCAATCAACTCCGAAAGCATCTTTCCGGTCTGCGTCATGAACTCATAAATGACTAATCCGTCGTAGATGCCGTCGCGCTCCGGGATATGTCCTTTCACAGCGATGCCGCCGCTTTCCTCGCCGCCTACCAACACGTCTTCGCGCACCATAATCTCCGAGATGTATTTAAACCCAATCGGCGTAACTTCTACCGGCAGCCCATAGCTCTCCGCCATGCGCTTCACGCGGTCGGTGGTGGAAAACGCAATCGCCACCTTGCCACTCATGCCTTTGTATTTGTGGAGATAATGCACCAGAAGTAGGATAATGTGGTGCGCATCCACATAATTCCCCGCCTCGTCGTAAAGCGCAATGCGGTCTGCGTCGCCGTCTGTTGCCAAGCCCAGTTTCAGTTCCGGCGTGTCGCGCAGGGTTTGGGAAAGTTCTTGGAGATTCTTGTGCAACGGCTCCGGCGCACGGTTGCCAAAGCCGGGATTATAGTCGCAATGAAGAAGCACCGCGCCCGGCAGCAGGCGCCGAATCACGTTCTGACCCGCGCCATACATGGCATCATACGCCAACTTGAAGGGCGAATTCCGCAGAGCTTCAAAGTCAAATTTCGTTTGCAGATACGCCACATACACATCTTCCAGATTCTCGTAGCGCAGCATCCCGGCAGCTTCGTAATCCGCCAATGTTTTGGAAGGAAGCGGCGCCTCTTCCGGTATCAGGTTTTCCACCTCGGCGATATGCGTTGGAGAAGAAGGTCCGCCATGTGCGCCCTTGAGCTTGTAGCCGTTGTAGGAAGGCGGATTGTGCGAAGCTGTAATCACCACGCCCTGATCGGCCTTCAGTTCCAACACCGCCAGCGAAATCATCGGCGTGGAAACAAAGCCCTTTGCCAGAATCACTTTCACGCCCGCTTCGCACAGTACCCGCGTTACTACATCCGCAAACAACTCGCCGCCAAAGCGACAATCATGACCTACAACCACTGTCGGCGCGTCTGACTTTTGTTTCAGCCAGGCCGCGAGTCCAGCCGTTACGCGGGCGACATTTTCGGTGGTGAAATCTTGTGCGATAATGGCTCTCCAGCCGTCGGTTCCAAATTTGATGCGAAGCGGTGCGGGCATAAAAAGGTTAAATTTTAAGTCGCGAAGGTAATTGCGGAAGATTACGCGCGTTATGCTTTCCCTGCCCAATTTTTGCAGCGTCTATTTCTATGGAAAACACTTTCAGCACTTACAATCCCGCCACCGGCGAAATCCTCCAAACCTATTCTTACACGCCGCCCCAAACGGTGCAAAAAATCCTTTCTACCGCTAAAGACACGCAAAGCTGCTGGGCCGCGCTGCTGGTAGAAGCGCGCTGCGACGTGTTGCGGGAAATCGCTCAAATCCTCTTGGCGCAAAAAGAAATCTTCGCCCGCGAAGCCGCTCTGGAAATGGGGAAACCTTTAGCGCAAGGCATTCTGGAAGTGGAAAAATGCGCCCGCACGTTTGACTTCTATGCCGAAAATGCGCCGGGCTTTCTCGCCGATAAAATGGTTTCCACCGAAGCCCGCAAATCTTATGTTTCGCCCCAACCGCTTGGCGTAGTGCTGGCTATTATGCCGTGGAATTTTCCCTTCTGGCAAGTCTTTCGCGCCCTCGCGCCGATTCTTGCTGGCGGAAATGTAATGGTCTTGAAACACGCTTCCAACGTGAGCGGCTGTGCGCAAAAAATGGCGTCAATTTTTGAAGAGAATGATAAACTGCGCGGGCTGTTGCAAGTTGTTCTCCTGCCCGGCGCAGAAGCCGAAAAACTGATTTCTGCTCTGGAAATTTCTGCGGTAACTTTTACCGGAAGCACCGCTGTGGGCCGGAAAATTGCCGCTGCCGCTGGCGGCGCACTCAAGAAACACGTTTTAGAATTGGGCGGCAGCGACCCCTACGTTATCCTTCATGACGCGGATATTGATGCTGCTGTGGCAGTCTGCGTAAAAAGCCGCCTCAACAACTGCGGACAAAGCTGCGTAAGCGCCAAACGCTTTATCGTGGTGCCGGAATGTTTGGAAGAATTCACCCAAAAAATGACTGCCGCAATGCAGGCGCAATCCTTCGGCGACCCACTGGACGCAGGCTGCACCATGGGGCCAATGGCACGGATGGATTTGCGCGATGAACTGCACGGGCAGGTGGAGAAAAGCATCGCACAGGGCGCGCAGCTTTTATGCGGCGGAAAGATTCCAACCCAACACGGTGCGTGGTATCCGCCAACGGTTTTGAGCGGCGTGAAAAAGGGAATGCCTGCCTATGAAGAAGAGCTTTTTGGCCCGGTGGCAACTATTATTCCGGCACAGGATGAAGCCGACGCGATGCGCATTGCCAACGACACGATTTACGGCCTGGGCGGCGCGGTTTTTTCCACTGATATTGCCCGCGCCGAAACCCTCGCCCGCAATGTTTTGCAAGCCGGAAATTGCTTTGTAAATGATGCCGTGCATTCCGACCCACGACTGCCTTTTGGCGGCGTGAAGGAAAGCGGTTACGGACGCGAACTTTCTGAAACCGGGCTGCTGGAATTCACCAACCTCAAAACCGTTTATGTCCAATAAAATCCGCTACCTCGCCCTCGGCGACTCCTACACCATTGGCGAAGGCCTGCCGCTGGAAAGCTCTTTCCCCTACCAAACGGCTGCCCTGATGCGCCATAAAGGTGAGCCTTTCGGCGACCCGGAAATCATTGCCGTTACGGGCTGGACGACAGACGAGCTGGAAGTCGGCATCAAAGCCGCGCACCCCAAAGGGCCGTATGATTTTGTAACGCTGCTCATTGGCGTGAACAACCAATATCGCGGGCGAAGTGTGGAAGATTACCGCACGGAATTTGCGGCGCTTTTGGAGAAATCCATTCGCTTTGCCGATAACGAACACAGCCGCGTGGTGGTGCTTTCCATTCCCGACTGGGGCGTGACGCCGTTTGCTGAGGGCCGCGACCGGATGAAGATTGCCGAAGAAATTGACCATTACAACCGCGCCGCCCGCGAAGCCTGCAAAGCGCGCGCCGTGGATTTTCTGGACATCACCTGTAGCACCCGCGAAAACGGAAGCCACGCCGAATATCTCGCCGCCGACGGTCTGCATCCTTCAGGAAAAGAATATGCGATATGGGCAAAGATGGTAGCGAAGGTTTTTGCGGAACGTGCGGAAAGGATTTAAATCCAAACACAGTGTGGCCGCCACAGAGGCTGTTCCACAGAAAAAACGAGCAGTGTGGCCGCCACAGAGGCTGTCTTACGGGAGAAACGGGCAGTGTGGCGGCCACAGAGGTCGCTCCACGAAAAAAACGAGCAGTGTGGCCGCCACAGAGGCCGTTCCACAGAAAAAACGAGCAGTGTGGCGGCCACACTGCCCGTTTTTTAGGTATAATCATAAAAACGCCCCGCATTTGCGGGGCGTTCCTATAAAAATTCTCTTTTGTCTTTCCTCTCCAGACTTTCGTCTAAAGACTTTTATCTTATCCAATAGAAACCAGCTCCAGATCAAAATTCAGGTCTTTGCCCGCCAGCGGGTGGTTACCGTCCAGAATCACCGTATCGTCTTTCACTTCCTTCACCGTTACGGGAAACACATTGCCCTGGTCGTCGCTCAAGTGCATCGTTACGCCCGGCTCCGGCTTCACGTCTTCGGGGAATTCCGACTTCGGAAACTCAATCAGCATCTCATCGCTCGGGTGGCCATAAGCCTCGTCGGCGGGGATGTGGATGCTTTTCTTTTCGCCCACGGTCATGCCTACAACGGCATTGTCAAAACCGGGAATTACCTGTCCGCTGCCGGCGGTAAATTCCAGTGGCTCGCGCTCGCGGCTGCTGTCAAAAATTTCGCCGTTGCCCAGCGTGCCATGATAGTGGATGCGAACTGCGTCGCCGCTTTTTACTTGTTGCATGGTTGGAGGTCTGTTAGGAGCAGAAAATGTGTGCTGCGCCACGCTGCAATAATACGCGAAGCCGCAAATTTGCGTTCCTAAAAAATCAAGCCTTCTTTCCCCTCCTGTCTATAATGCGCTCTTTCTTTCTGCTTCTTTTTGTCCTGCTTTTAGCGATGCCCGCGTGGGCCATTCAAACGGGCGCCGACCAAACCGATCGTTACCTGCCCTTTCTTCAAAACAAGCGCGTGGCGATTTTGATAAACCAAACCTCGCGCGTGGGCGACAAAAACCTGCTGGACGTGCTGCGGGAAAACAGCGTGAACGTAGTGCGCATTTTCGTGCCGGAACACGGTTTCCGGGGAACGGCAGACGCAGGCGCACACGTGGCGAGTAGCAAAGATTCGCAAACAGGTTTGCCGGTGATTTCCCTTTATGGAAAAGACAAAAAGCCGAAGGCCGAAGACCTGCGCGATGTGGACGTGGTGATTTACGACTTGCAGGATGTGGGCGTACGTTTCTACACATACATCTCTTCGCTGGAATACCTAATGGAAGCCTGCGCGGAGAACAGCAAAGAATTACTCGTTCTTGACCGGCCCAACCCGAACGGCTTTTACGTAGACGGCCCGGTGCTGGAACCGAAATTGAAGTCGTTTGTGGGGATGCAGCCTGTGCCGGTGGTGTATGGCATGACGGCGGGCGAATACGCCAAAATGCTGCAAGGCGAAGGCTGGGCGAAAGGCACGAAAAACCTGCGGCTGACGGTGATTCCCTGCAAGGATTACGATCACAAAATGATGTACAATCTGCCTGTGCCGCCGTCGCCGAATTTGCGCACCGCAACCGCAGTGTTGCTGTACCCGTCCTTGTGTCTTTTTGAAGGAACGCGCGTGAGTGTAGGGCGGGGGACAGATAAACCTTTTGAGGTTTGGGGAAGACCAACGTATAAAAACGCGCCGGTGAAAGGGCTGATTACGTTCCATCCGAAACCTGTCGTGGGCGCTTCGGAACCGCTCTACAGCGGCGACACTTGTTATGGCTATCGGCCTGCCAAAAACGCGGTAGAAGCAAAGGCTTTCGTGAGCGGGCATTTGCGCGTGCAACCGCTGATTCAGGCATTGCAGTTAGAGCCGGATTTAGGAGCATTCTTCAACACTTTTTTTGAAAAGCTCGCCGGAACAGGGAGCCTTCGCAAACAACTTCTGGCAAAAGAAAGCGAAGCGCAGATTTGGGAAAGCTGGCAGCCGGGAATTTTGCAGTTCAAGGTGATTCGGAAGAAATATTTGCTGTACCCGGATTTTGAGTGAGACGGCTTTTAAACCTCTTTTCAAGTTGCCTATCTTAAACAGCACAAACCCCCTTTTTAACCCCCATGAAAAAGATCTTTTTGCTTGCTGCTTTTGCAGCCGCCACGCTGAGCGCCAGCGCCCAGCAAACCCAGAAAATGCCGCGCGACCGGCAAGAAATGCGTGCCGACATGACCCCAGAACAACGCGCTGACCGTCAGGCTAAGATGATGCAGAAACAGCTTAGCCTGACCGACGACCAGGCGATGCGTGTGCGCGACATCAACCTGAAGTTCATGCCGTCTATGAAAGACCGCGAAGACCGCAAAGCGCGCATGCAGGAGATGGGCCAAATGATGAAAGAGCGCGATGCTGCTTACGGCCAAGTCCTGAAACCCGACCAGATGGCGCTGTACAAAAAGATGAAGACAGACCGTAAAGAGAACATGAAGATGCGCCGCGACATCATGGAAAAAGCCCGCGTGAATAAAGGCGATATGCAGGATGTTCAGAAAACAAAGTAAGTCGATTACTTTCTCAAAAAAACTGCTGCTTCTGGAAGGAAGCAGCAGTTTTTTAGCTTTCTGCTTAACTGCAAAATCCTAGCTCTCTTTTCAAAGTTTCCGGTAATTGCGGTAGCATTTGACGCGGCAGCAAATAGGAAGTGAGTTCGGAAAGTTCGCGGAAGATAAAGTGCGTTTCTGCTGCTTTGCGCAGGTAATCCGCACCGGTGCTTCCTCCCGTTCCTGCGCGGTTGCCGATGGTCATGCGCACCATATTGATGTGCCGCTGCCGCCACAGGCCGAGGCCGTGGTCAATGCTTAGCATCGCCGTCAGCATTTCATACGGAAGGTGCAGCAGTGGATAATCGCGGTAGAGCATGATGAACAAGGCGTTGCGCGTGGCTTTGGCAGAAAGCGCGCGGTCTGCCGGGTATTTTTCGGGGTGGATGAAGAGCGCATCAAAATAGTCCAGATTACCCATGTCGGCTTCGCTGAGGGAACCTACATACGCCTCACGGTAGTGAGGCCAAAACGCTTCTTCGGTGTCGCCGCTTTCCTTCCAAAAACGCGGTGCGTCTGCGAAGGGCATCCGCTCCAACCACTGCGCTACGAGTGTGAATAACGACTGCTTTCCTTCCTCTTCCTTTACCCGCTGAATATCGTCTTCCGAAAGCTGCGAGAGGTAATAGCCTTTGCCGTGGCGATGCTCGTATTTCAGTCCCAGCGCGGCTTCTATCATCTTGAACTGGATGCTTTGAAAACCGGAAGCGGGCCGCAGCAAATCCCGGAAATCCAGAAAATCCAGCGGCGTCATGGTCTCCATGATATCCATCTGCTGCACGGCAAGCGCCACGATGGTTTGCACGCGTTTGAGACGGTGAAGCGCATTGTAGATGTCCGGCGAGGAGTTCTCTATTTCTGTTTTCCCAAAAATGCCGCGTACATAATTCAACTCGTGCAAAATTTGCTTGAACCACAGCTCGTAGGCCTGATGGATGATGATGAACAGCATCTCGTCGGGCGCTTCACTTCCTTCTTTCGCGCTTTCCGGCGCTTGCGCACTCAGGATTTTATCCAGTTGCAGGTATTCGCTGTAGTAAACGGGCGGGCGGTTGTCAATGGTTTTCATAAGGGATTTTCAGCCGGAAAAATTAGGCCGGAAAATTTTGTCGTAGGGACACGCTGCGCGTGTCCGCAGAAAATGCAGGATAGGCGGACACGCGCAGCGTGTCCCTACTTTCGCCTATGCCTTTCCCGCAAGAACAATATCCGGTAGAAAATCTTTCCGCACACCTAAAGCAAGTACAGGGACTTCTTAACGCCGGTAAACTTGAAGATGCCTTTGAACTCTTGGCCGCACCGCTCCACAGCGCGCTTCATGCTAAACAAGACTTTAAGTGGACGGAAACGCTCACCCCGCTTTCACGCGTCGCGCTCTACTTTGATTATGTGCGGACGCAGGTGCTTCAAGGCGGCTTCCTCCAACTTATTGCCAATCACTACATCTCGCTTTTGCTGCCGTTACCCGAATGGTTTTCCGCACAAGGACAGGCGGAAATGGCGCAAACGCTGGACGATGTTCTAAAGGTTTATGTCCTCAACCACGAGCACCTGAAAAAGGAAACAACGGTGGAAGAATTCGCGAAGCTCTACGAGCAATTCCCGGAGTTTGCGCAGCTTGACAGCCGCTTTGAAAATGCTTATCCCGACGCGCTTGCGGTGGTGGTGAAGCATATGGTGGAAGGGCTGAAGGGATAAGAGAATCCTGTTTGGGAAGCCGTCACGGATTTATTTCCAGACCAAAAGCAGCAGGCCGGCGCAAATCAGGGCGATGCTTAAAAGCATTTTAAGCGTGAATTGCTCGTGTAGAAAAAGTCCGGAAAGCAAGAGTGTAATCAGGATGCTGCCTTTGTCAATCAGCGCCACTTCCGACACCTGCCCAACCTTGATGGCCCGGTAATAAAAAATCCAAGACAGGCTTGTGGTCAGCGCGGAAATGCCCAGAAACAAAACGTCCCTGGGCGTTACCGCGCTAAAAAGTGCCTTGTCGCCGCTGCGAAACAAAAGCACGTTTCCCCACACAAAAACAAACACAAAGCAGGTGCGAATGGCCAGTCCCGCGTCGGCGCTCAGGTTCTTCAATCCCGCTTTGGCAATTACCGCCGTCAGCCCCGCGAAGAGCATGGACAGCAAGGCGAGAAAATGATAAGGCTTCATTTAGGGGAAATCTCCGCTTAACACAACAACAAAAGACTGGTACTAGGATGTCACCCGGACAGAACGCGCCTCCCGGCGCGCTCCTACACGCCTTGCGAATCTTCCTCTGACCGCCGGTCATTGTTGTCGTCCAAGCTGTAGTAATTGTTTTCCTCGTCTTCCGCGCCAATGTTTTCAGCCGCATCATCATCTTCCGAACCGGGCACCACCAGGTCGTCGCCCAGAAAACCTTCGCGGCCTGCGGCTTCGTTCAGCGGGTCGCCGTCTTCATCAGTTTCGTCTAAATGGGCGCGCAACGGAGCCTGTTCATCATCGCTTTCGTCAATGCCGCGCTCAGCAGCATCCAATAGTCGGCGCTCTTCGTCGGTTACGTTGGCATCCTGCTCGCCATCCACGGTTGCAGTGGGAATATGGGAATGCTTCTCCGTGCTTTCGCCTTGTGCCAATACCGGATTTCCGGCCTGCGCATCGGGCCTTGCAACACTTTCTTCGCCGTTGGCCCGTCCGTCCTGAACTTTCTCAAAACCGGCTTGTTTGCTCGTGATGTCTTCCGAAGAAGGGTAGTGCGGATAGCCGGGGAATTCCTCGTTCTGCGTGGCTTTACTTTTGTCGGGCGTGTTCATATCGGGGGTGTTTTAAAGACCCTTATCCTCTCCAAAATCCGTGCCGAATTCTCCTGTTACCTTCCATGTGCTGCATTACGCGAAGGGAAACCGCTGGGCCGGATTCCGGCAGTTTGCGCTTTTCCAGCAGCGCGCTTCCAAAATTCCGGGCGTCCGTTTTGCGAAGGTGATGGGCTGCGGACGCGGCCCGGTGTTTTCTGTCCGTCCCGACTGGGGGCGCTATGCTTTTCTGTTTCATTGGGAAAGCGCGGAAGTGGCAAAAGATTTATTTGCTTCTGCCCAATGGCAGCGTTTGGAAAGCAGCGCAGAAAGCGCGCTTCACTGGCACTTGTCTCCTCTTCACAGCAAAGGTTTGTGGGATGGAAAACCCCGTTTTGAGCCTTCGGGATCGGTTGTTTCGGGGGAAGAAAATCCCCTTTTCGCCGTCATCACCCGCGCCGATTTAAAACCGTGGCGACTGCGCTCTTTCGGCGCATTTGCCCGCAAAGCCACCGACGCGCTAAACCGCCATTCCGGTGTGCGCTACACGCTCGGTATGGGCGAGCTTCCCTTCGTCCGCCAGGCTACTTTTTCTGTTTGGGATGGCAGCGAAGCAATGAAATCCTACGCCTACCGCGACGCCGACCACAAGGCCGCGATGAAAGGCAAGAAAACCCACGGCTGGTACGGCGAGGAAATGTACGCGCGCTTCGCGGTGGTGCGGCAGTGGGAAGGAAAAGCGGAGGAGTTGATTTTAGGTTGAAGAATCGTAGAGAAATGATTTGTCCCGTCTCCCGAATCTTCCGCAAACTTTCCCGAATCTTCCGCAAACCTTTCTGAATCTTCCGCAAACCTTTCTGAATCTTCCGCAAGGTCTGCGGAAGATTCGTCAGGCTCTCTCGAATCTTCGTCAGGCTCTCTCGAATCTTCGTCAGGCTCTCTCGAATCTTCGTCAGGCTCTCTCGAATCTTCGTCAGGCTCTCTCGAATCTTCGTCAGCCTCTCTCGAATCTTCGTCAGCCTCTCCCGAATCTTCCGCAAAGTCTTTTTAGCCCTTTTTAGCGGTTTTCTCTCCTGCGAAAGCCCTTTTGACGGCAGATATTAATAAGAATTACTTTTCCAACACCCGAATCTCTACCCGCCGGTTCGCCGCCGCTTCTTCCGCCGTTTTTTCGTGGGCCACGATGGGAAATCTTTTCCCGAAACCCACAAAAGAAACGCGCTCCTCTTTGATGCCGTTCATCACCAGAAACTGCGCCACAAAACGCGCGCGGTTGTCGGAGAGGCGGTATTCATTCGTCCCTTCGTCCAGCGCGTCCTTCGCCATGTTGGTATCAATGCAGCACACATGCCCTTCTACCCGGATACGCAGCGTGGCCGTCTCCTGAAGTACGGCCAGCAGTTCCCGCATCTCGGCCTCAGGAAGTCGGGTACATCACGTGGCTGCCCGACGGGAAAAACAGCTTGGAAAGCTGAAAACTGCCGCCCACCGGCGTTTGCGCAATCACCTCTGTAAGGCGTTCCGTAGCCGTAGAGCGCGGTTTTTCTTTTGGAAGAAGAATGGAGTTTTTCCGCCACCACCGGCGCGGGTTTTGGTTCCGGTTTGGAGACGGGTTCCGGCTGCGGCTTTTGTTTGGATTTCGCGGTGGGTTTTGCCGGCTTCCAGTCCAGCTCCAGCAGTCTTTCGTTGGCGCTTTTTCCGTTCAGAATGATGTCCACTCTGCGGTGCGCGGCAATACCGTTGGCGGGCATTTTCATCCCCGCCGGAAGTTCGCCTTTGGCAATGGTGCGCAGCACTTTCCGGTCTTGAAATCCGTTTTGAATCAAATAGCCTTTCACCGTTTCGGCGCGGCGCAGGGAAAGCGAATCATTGAATGCCTCGCTGCCTACAAAATCGGTGTAGCCCAGGATTTCCAGCGCCGAATCCGGCGAAAGCGCATTGTAATACAGCGCCGAATCCAGCGATTTTACCGCGCGTGGCTGAAGGTCGGATACGTTGGTGGGAAAGTACAGGCGCAGCGTATCGCCCGCCGTTGCGCGACAGGCGCACAGCAGCAAGAGAAAAGCGAAAACAAAAACGCGTTGCGGCATGGCCTTTGCAAGATTCCTTCCTAAGAAAACAGAAAAATAGTGCAGACAGATGATACCAGAAAAAAAGCTTTGCGCAAGACGGTAGCCGTTACCGCTTTCCGGGTGGCAATGCTGTATCTGGCTTACAATCACGCTTTTGTTCCCCGGCAGGGTACAATTCCCCGTGAAGCCCAAAAAAGCCTGTGGATGAGCGTGAAGAATGCATGGAAGATGGGTCGTTTCGGGGTGCGGCTGCTGCGGAAAAGTATCTGAATCGCGCTATACTGTTTTCGCTCCTGCATACATCATCTCAATTATCTGCACTACTTCGCGGCCTTCTTCGGCAGTAGTCATCATTGGGGCGTGGCCGTTCAGCGTGGCGACGACGTTTTCAATTACCAGATCGTGGTTGCTCATAGAACCTTCATAGGCACCGTATTGGTTGGGCAGTTTATTGTTTTCGGGGAGCATAACGGGCGCACCTTCCAGTGCCTGATACTCAATCGTGTTGAGGTATTGCCCGCCGATTTTCACCGTTCCCTTCTCCCCGAAAACCGTGATGGAGCCTTCCATGTTTTTCCCGAAAGCACCTGTTGTAAAGGCAAAGGAAATAAGCGCGCCGTTGTCCGCCTGCATCGTGAAACTGCCCGTGTCTTCAAAAGCTGTGTTGTGGCGGTGGAGATAGTTGGAGACAAGGCCCTGCGCGCTGCTGATGCTGCCGTTGAGATAGTAGAGAATGTCCACAAAATGACTGAACTGCGTAAACAGACAGCCGCCGTCTAAGTCCTTTGTGCCGCGCCAGTCACTTTGGTTATAATAGGCGTCGTTGCGGTTCCAGAAGCCATTTACCTGCACGAAAAAAATCCTTCCGAGGCGGTCTGTTTCTATCAATTCTTTCACGGCCTGCACCGGTGGATTGTAGCGGTTCTGCTTCACGGCAAAAATCTGCCGCCCGTGCTGTTTCGCGGTGCCTATCATCGCGTCGCATTCGGCTACCGATAGTGCCATCGGCTTTTCCACCACCACATCTAAACCGGCTTCTATTGAAGCAATAGCATGCACGGCGTGAAGCCCGTTTGGGGTGCAGATGCAAAGGACATGGGCGCTTTCAGGAGTGGAAAGAAACGCTTCCAGACTTTCAAAAAAAGGAACTTCCGGGTAATCCTCTAAAGCCTTTTGCCGCTTGCGCGCATCGGTGTCGCAGATGGCCACCAGCGTTGCGCCGGGCTGCTGCGTAATGTGGTGGGCATGGCGCTGACCGATATTTCCAAAACCCAGAACGGCAAAACGAAGGAGAGACAAAGCGAGGAGAAATAGGGAAGTAGGGGAGCGCAAATGTATTCAGGAGAAGGAAGCAGCGGGCACGGCGTCCCATCGGGACGCTTTGTCGGTAGAAAGATGACGTGATGATGAACGGCGTTCCGTAGAAACGCTTTGTGGGTAGCCTATCCGCGCATCTTTAAAAATCCTTTTTCCATTAAAAGCCGCTCTTCGTCTAAAAGCTCCCGAATGACAGCCAGCACCGCTTTGCTCTGGGAAAGCGGAAAATACAACGTTACTGCTTCGGGCGTTTGCCCATCCTTCGCAACCAGCAAAAGCACCCGCTCCCGCAACGCCTTCACGTCTGTTTTTCGGGCCGCCAGACACACATCACAATTCCCACAGGGTGCTTCTTTTTCTTCACCGAAATAGCGACGGATAAGCACCTGCCGGCAGCTCTCTTTTTGCGTTGCAAGCTGAATCATCGCTTCCGTGCGCTGCTCGTGCGCTTGCCGCAGTTGGGTCAGTCTTTCCGTGTTGATAATCAGTTGGCGGCTGTCGGCGCGGCGGTGGCGGAAAAAGATTTCTGGTGCTTCGGCGGCTTCGGTGTATTCCAGAATTTGCAACAGAAGCAAGCGTCGCAAAGCGGCTTTGACTTCGTCCACCGAAAGGGACGTTTTCCGGGAAATATCGCTTTCGCGGACAGAGACTTTTTGCACGAAAATGCCAGCGTAAAGCCGAAGGATTGCAGTGGCTACGGAACTCTCGCGGGGATGACTTTGGCGGATGTCTTCCAGGCGCGCCGGAACAGTCGTGAAGCACACCTGCGATAGCCGGAAAACGCCTTCCGTCAGTGTCCAGAATTCGTTCTCTGCAAGGCGGCGCAGGGCATAACTCGTTTGTAGCGGCGGAAGATTAAAGCGCTGACAGAATTCCGACAGGAAAAACGGATAATACTGATACGGCTCCGCGCCGATTGGGATTTGCAGATACTCGCATACCGCTTGATACACTTGCCGCAAGAAATCCGCCGGTGGATACTGCGTAAGCGTGCTTTCGCGCAGCCGGAAGACCTCTTTTTCGCTGTGGAAAAGCAAAGCCGCTGCCGTCTTTCCGTCGCGCCCCGCGCGGCCAATTTCCTGGTAATAGGACTCCACGTCTTCGGGCAAATCGTAGTGAATCACAAGCCGCACGTCGGGCTGGTCAATGCCCATGCCAAAGGCAGTAGTGGCGACTATTACCGGGGGACTTTTTTCACCCCATTTCCTTTGGACATCCGCCCGCTGTGCGTTAGGCAATCCGGCATGGTAAGCAGCAGCGGCGATGCCCGCATCGTTCAGCAAGCGCGCAACGGTTTCGGTTTGTTTCCGGCTTCGGCAATACACAATCGCCAACTGGCCCGGAATGCGTCGCAAAGCCGCGATGCAATCCGCTTGCCGAGAATGGGATTCCCGCAGCAAAAGCCGGATATTGGGCCGGTCTGTGGAAGCGGTGAAAATCGCGGGCTTGCGGAGTTTCAGCAGTTGCTCAATATCTGTGCGCACTGCCGTTGTGGCCGAGCCGGTGAGCGCCATAAACGGCACGCCCGGCAAGTGTCTCCGCAGTCGCCCGATACAGCGATATTCAGGCCGGAAATCATGGCCCCACTGCGAAATGCAATGCGCTTCATCCACCGCAATCAAAGTAGGGGAGAGGTCGGAAAGCGTTTCCGCGAAGGATTCTGAGGCAAGCTTTTCCGGACTGATGTAGAGCAATCGTAAACGACGTGCACGAGCTTCTTCCAACAGCTTTTCCCGCGCGGCAGTATCCAATCCACTGTGAAGCGCACCGGCAGAAATGCCCTGGCTTCGGAGCTTTTCCACTTGGTCGTTCATCAGGGAAATGAGCGGCGAAATCACCAGCGTCAATCCATCACACGCAAGCGCCGGAAGCTGATAGCACAAGGATTTTCCCGCACCGGTGGGCAGGATTGCCAGCACGTCGCGGTCTTGCAGCGCACACTGAATGAGCTGTTTTTGCGGCTCCCGGAAAGCAGTGTGTCCCCAGTAGCGCGCCAGAATTTCCTCCAGAATATCCATGCGCTTTTTATCCGCCGAAATAAGGCTTCAACACGTCTGTCCACAGCTTTTTCCGGGTGTCGGCATCCTTCAAAAGTTCGGCGGGCGTACCGACAGTTATCCAATAGCTTTCCCCAAAAAGAAGCGGCTTTAAATGCGGAAAGGCAGCGTGAATGGAAAGCCTTTCCGCAGGGATACCCATGTTTAAAACCACACCCGGCGTGTAGCGTTTTTTCAGGTGTTGCCAGAGAAGAAAATCCTCTTCCCCACAAGTCAGAATCAGGCTTTCCTCGTCGGGCAACTTGCAGGCTTTCACGATGTTTTGCACCAGCTTTTCTTCCTCGCTTTCGGGCGCTAAAGGGGGCACGAGTGTAAGCAGTTTCAGAGGCGTTGGAGAAACCATTTCTTCCGGCTCCTGCCAGAAAGCATCAATCGCACCGCTTATCCGGGAAGACAGCATTTTCATAACGGCCCCGAAAATACGGCGGGCATTTCCCCGAAAAGAAAAGAGGGCCTTTGCGCGGTAAATTTTGTTTCTTTGCCCGGCTTTACACTTCCAGCCGTATATAACAAATGACTTCTGAAACGACGACTTTTGATTTGCAGGTAGAAAAAGTGGCGCACAGCCGCATTGCAGAAGTGGACTTGGACAGCGTACAGTTTGGCAAGCACTACGCCGACCACATGCTCGTGTGTGAATACGAAAACGGTCAGTGGGGACAACCGCACATCAAGCCCTACGGCGACCTGGCGATGAGTCCGGCAACAACGGTGCTGCACTATGGACAGGCCATTTTTGAAGGCATCAAAGCCTACCGGCAGGAGAACGGCGAAATTGTGATTTTCCGGCCCGACAAAAACTGGGAACGTTTTAACCGCAGTGCCGAGCGCATGGCGATGCCCGCCGTGCCGGAAGAGCTTTTTATAGAAGGACTCCGCCAGTTGGTGAAGCTGGATGAACAGTGGGTTCCAGGTGCAGAAGGAACGTCTTTGTACTTGCGGCCCTTTATGATTGGAACAGACGCCTTTATCGGCGTGAAACCGGCGGAGAAGTTTTCGTTTGTGATTATCACGTCGCCCGCCGGGCCTTACTACAGCAAGCCGGTTTCCATCTACGTACAGGAAGAATATGTGCGCGCTTTTCCGGGCGGAACAGGCTTTGCCAAGAGCGCCGGAAACTACGGCGCGTGTATGGCCCCGACCATGAAAGCGCGCGCGCTGGGCTACGACCAGATTTTGTGGACAGACGGTTTTGAGCACAAGTACGTGCAGGAAATCGGCACGATGAATGTGTGGTTTGTGATTGACGGAAAAGCCGTTACGCCGCCGCTCGGCAGCACCATTCTGGACGGCGTTACTCGCGACAGCGTCGCGACGCTTTTGCGTGAAAAAGGGGTTACGGTAGAGGAGCGTCCGATTTCTATTGACGAGTTGATTGATGCCCACGCGCGGGGTATGCTGACGGAAGCTTTTGGAACCGGAACGGCGGCTTCTATTGCCCCCATTTCCGAGCTGACGATTCACGAGCAACACCTGATGCTGCCGCCGGAAGAAACCTGGAAAATCGGTAGCTGGTTGAAGGATGAAATGAACGCGATCCGCTACGGGAAGAAGGCGGATACGCGGGGATGGATTTTTAAGGTCTGAGGAGACAAAAGAGGATTTAGGTAGGGACACGCTGTGCGTGTCCGCAAGAGAGCAATATCACCTCGTAAGAACGCGCCAAGAGGCGCGTTCTTCGTATGGAGAAGGCGTTCTTCTTTGTCGCCTAATCCACGAGTGTCCAAATGCCTCAACTTTTCTGACATGCCTGAAACCTATTTTCAAGACCTCACTTTTGACCGTAGCACTGCCCTTCTGAAGGGCGAATACGACAACTGCAAGTTCCAGAACGGCGACTTCGCAGAAGGTAATCTTACCGGTTTTCGCTTTCTGGACTGTACGTTCAACGGCTGTAATCTCAGTCTGGCCAAAATTGACCAAACCGTTTTTCTGAACACGAAATTTAAAGACTGTAAAATGCTCGGTTTACGCTTTGATTCTTGCAGCGCATTTGGCCTTTCTTTCTCGTTTGAAGGTTGTGTCCTCAACCATGCTTCGTTTTACAAAACGCAGATTCCAAAGACGGGTTTTAAAGACTGCCAACTTCGGGAAGTGGATTTTGCAGAAGCAAATCTCACCGGTGCGCGCTTTGAAAACTGCGATTTAGAAAATGCCGTGTTTGACCAAACGGTAATTGAAAAAGCAGATTTCCGAACCGCTTTCAACTTCTCCATTGACCCGGAAATCAACCGTTTGAAGAAGGCTAGGTTCTCTGCTTTAGGTCTCTCCGGGCTTCTCAGTAAGTACGGCATTGAAATAGAAAACTGAATGGAAAATCCTTTTAGAGTTTTCTGTTTCCCCCTTCTCAATCCCAAAAGGCGTAAATGGTCTCGCTTCTTTCACCGCATTCAGGTACAGTTCCATGCTGTTGTTTTCGCGGGAAAGCAGCTTGTGAGGGCCATAGCAGACAATCGATATTACTCGTGCAGTGGCCTTCTCTTCACCATTCCACCTTTTATATCATTGATGGTGTGCTGCGTCACGAAGGCTAAATCGTCAATCCGGTACACTGCGTTCAGTACTGCCTGTACTTCCAAGCGCGTTACGATAGAGACCAGAATAATGCCGTCGGTATTTACCTGTCCGCGTTTGCCGTGTCCGCCGCCGCCTTTATACACCGTTACCGCACGGCCCATCTTTTCGACCAACATGTTTTTTATCTCTTCTGCCTTGTTGGAAATAATCGTAACGCTCACATACTCCTCAATGCCAGTAATGAGAAAGTCCGCCGTTTTAGACGCCGCGAGGTATGTGAGCATAGAATACATCGCCGTTTCCAGATTAAAAAGAAAAGCAGAGGCGCTGAAAAGCAGGAGGTTGAAAAGCGTAATGACATCGCCCACTGAAAGCGCCGTTTTCCGGGAGATCGCCACGGCCATTACTTCTGTTCCGTCAATCACGCCGCCGCCGCGAATGCTCAGGCCGATACCTGCACCAATGAAAAAGCCGCCGAAAACAGCAATGAGTAATTTGTCGTCGGTAATGTGGGGCAGCTCTATGGTAGCGATAGCCACTACCAGCGTGGTGATAGATATGGCCGTCTTGATAGCAAACGTGCGGGAAATCTGCTTCGCGCCAATAAGGATAAAGGGCGCATTAAGCACAAACAAAAGCAGCGAAATGTTCCACCCGGTGAGCCGCTCCAGCACCAGCGAGGTTCCGGTTACGCCGCCATCAAGATAATCGTTGGGCAGCAAAAAACCTTTCAGGCCAATGGTGGCTGCCGTCACGCCTGCTGTCAGCAATGCTGCTTCCCGGACAGCTGTCGGAATGGAAAAGTTTTTGCGCATAAGCAGAGAACGAAAGCGTGTAAGAGGAGGCGAAAATTAAACCAGCTGCATTGTTTTAAAACCATTGTTCCAAAACACGCTTTTTCTGCTTAAAAATTTTTTGCTTCAAACACTCTGCGCTTATCTTTGCGGCCCAAAATCCCATTTAAAAGGAGGAACCATCATTTGGAAGAACAACAAACCATCCAAGACCAAACCACCGCTACGGCTCCTGCGCATGACGACTTCGACTGGAGCGTCGATAAGCGCAACGTAGCCGCTTATTCTAACGATAAGCGTCAGGAGCTTGATACCATGTATCAAAGTACCTTCAAGACCGTTGACGACGCCGAGCTTTTGCAAGGCACCGTCGTTGGCAAAACAAAGACCGACGTTATTGTAAACATCGGCTTTAAAAGCGACGGCCTTATCTCGCTGAACGAATTCCGCGACATGGCGGACGTGAAAATCGGCGATGAAATTGAGGTGATGGTCGTGGAGAAGGAAGACAAAAACGGTCACCTGAACCTGAGCCGTCGCGCCGCCCGTGCCGCCCGTGCCTGGCAGCGTATTGTGGACTTCCACAAAACCGGCGAAATCGTTACCGGAACCATTATTTCCAAAACGAAAGGCGGCCTGATTGTGGACGTAAACGGACTGGAAACCTTCCTGCCCGGCTCCCAAATCGACGTGAAGCCCGTAACCGACTACGACCAGTATGTGGGTAAAACCATGGACTTCAAAGTAGTGAAAATCAACGAGCAGATTCGCAACGCCGTTGTTTCTCACAAAGCCCTGATTGAAAGTGATCTGGAAGCACAACGTTCCGTAATCATCGGTCAGTTGGAGAAAGGTCAGGTTCTGGAAGGAACGGTGAAAAACGTTACCGACTTCGGTGCGTTTATCGATCTCGGCGGTGTGGACGGTCTGCTGTATATCACGGATATTTCTTGGGGACGCGTACAGCACCCAAGCGAAGTACTGGGCAACGGCCAGAAGCTCAACGTGGTGGTTCTCGACTTTGACGACGAGAAGAAGCGTATCTCTCTCGGTCTGAAGCAACTGACGCCGCATCCGTGGGACAACCTCGACGCAGCGATTCAGGAAGGCTCTACCATTCGCGGCAAAGTAGTGAACATCGAAGACTACGGTGCTTTCCTCGAAGTGACGCCAGGCGTAGAAGGACTCGTACACGTAAGCGAAATCACCTGGAGCAGCCAGCCGGTGAACGCGAAAGAATATTTTAAAGTAGGCGAGGAGTATGATGCGAAAATCGTTACGCTTGACCGCGACGAACGCAAAATGAGCCTTTCCATCAAGCAACTCACAGAAGATCCGTGGGAAAGCATTGAGAACACGTATGGCGCAGACACCCGTCACAAAGGCGTGGTGAAAAACCTCACTCCGTATGGCGTATTCGTAGAGCTGGACAAAGGCATTGGCGGCATGATTCACATCTCCGACCTTTCCTGGACCAAGCGCTTCAACCACCCAAGCGAATTCACCAAAGCAGGCGAGGAGATCGACGTGATGGTTCTTTCTGTGGACAAAGACGCGCGCAAGCTGAGCCTCGGCCACAAGCAAACCGAAGACGATCCGTGGAATACGTTTGAAAGCATCTTCCCGATTGGCTCTACGCACGACGGAACCGTTATCCGCAAGGACGACAAAGGCGCAAGCGTGCAGCTTCAATATGGTTTGGAAGCGTTCGCTCCGGCCCGCCACCTGAAGAAGGAAGATGGTAGCACGGTTGCTATGGAAGAAACCGCACCGTTTGTAGTCATTGAGTTTGACCGCAACGACAAGCGCATTCTGGTATCGCACAGCCGCATTTGGGAGCAGCAAGTTGCTGAAGAGCGCGAAGCCGTGAAGAAGGAAGCGAAAGCCGCAACCGACGAAACCAAGAAAACCGTGAAGGCCATCCAGCAAAAGGTGGAAAAGCCAACCCTCGGCGACCTCGGCGCACTGGCTGCCTTGAAAGACAAGCTGAAAAAAGCAGAAGACGAATCCGGGCAGTAATTCCTGAGTCCGTTAATAGAAAAAGCCGCTCCAATTTGGGGCGGCTTTTTTGTTATTTGCGGTGTAGGCGCGCCCCTACCGCAAATAAAAAATCCGTCCTGGTTTTAGCCAAGACGGATTCTTAAATCCTCCCTAATCACTAATCACTAATCATTACTCTACGGCTTAATGGCCGCGCTCACCGGGTCGCTCCACGGGCCGGTCTGGCCGCGCTCGTTTTCCCAGCGCCCGATATAACAGGCTATTTTGCCGGCATCTGCCGCTTCAAAAGTGGCTACATAGGGCGTAGACGTATCGGTAGCGAGGTAGCGATAGGCCTTCGGGTCGGTAGGAACCGGGGCACCCACCGGGATAAGGGCTACAAACAACTGACAGGCGCGCACCCCGGGCGGGTTGCCCCGCTTGCCGTTGGCGGCCTCATCGCTAAAGGAAGCGGTTTGTAGCAGGCGGCTGTTGCCGTCTAGCTGGAGTACGGGCTTGGTCGTAGGCGGCGTACTGGGCGTGCGCGTCGCAGGCTCTAAAATGTTCAGGTTTATGCGGTCAGCAGGGGTCAGTTTGTCGTCGGCAACGCCGCTCAGGGTGGTTCTGATCAGGTTGGTAAGAACGGCTTTGCTGGCGTTTTTGGTAGCCGTGTCCTGCTGGGTACGCGTAGCCTTCACAGAGGTTTTGCCGTAGTCGGTCAAAAAAGTGTTTAAGGCATTGGTAAGCGCTGTTTGCTGGGCTGCCGTGAGGCCCAGCCGCGCCAAGTTGGCGATTATGTAAGCGATAACGGCTTTTACGACGAGAACATAATCGGGTTCCCTGCGGGGAAATGCTTTGGTGCGTGCCATGAGTGGAAATTTTGGGGGTTAAAAGAATGGCCAAAGCTACAAAAGACATAGATAACAATAAGTCTTTCCAAAAAGTTAAATCTTGGTAAGGGAAATGTAAGATTGGTTTAGGGAAATGTAGGGCCTGTTTTCCCCAACATGACTCGCGTTTGCCCAAACATGACTCGCGTTTGGGCAAACATGACTCGCGTTTGCCCAAACATGACTCGCGTTTGGGCAAACATGACTCGCGTTTGGTCAAACATGACTCGCGTTTGGGCAAACATGAATCGCGTTTCCCCAAACATGACTCGCGTTTGGGGAAACGGAAGCCGCGTTTGGGCAAATGCGTCTTTCATTTGGGCAAACAGGCGGCGTTTTTCCGGGCTGTGGTATAATACCATCTCGACACCTAAAAGTGCTATTCTTCTGTTTCTGAGATTCCGCCGAAAGGCGGAATGACAAAACGTTAGAAGCACGTTGATATTGTTTTGTCACCCCGCCGAAGGGCGGGGTCTGCCAAAAACACAGGCTTTCTGGTCTGCCCATTTTAATGTCTAAACGGTATTACACGGTTTTGGAAAACGGGGCGCAAGGACGGTTTTGGGTAGAGGGGCGCACCCTTGTGGTCGCCCACAGATAATGGTGTTGTTGGAGGGCGACCACAAGGGTACGCCCCTACGGCAGATGTATCCCTTCCAAAAAGAGTTTTCTTCTTCTTTCGCCCCTATGATTGAGGGTGCGGAAAGAGGAAAGCAAATAAGGCTTCTTTCATGCCCTTCCTCCCCGGAAAACGCAGAACGTTCCTTACAACCACGCCGCTGGGAGGCGGAGGCGAGGCCTTCGCGAGGGTAAAACATTGATAATCAATGGTTATAGTGATACGGAAACAAATATAGGTGGTTGGTCTTGCAAGCGTCAAAACCGGAGATTACGTTTGCGGCGGGATATTCTTCCCAGTTCCCCCCTCTTTCCCCCAAGTCTTTCCCATGAGAAAGCATCTCTTCCTCTTTCTATGCGGCCTGCTGGCTGCACTAACCATCCACGCGCAAACCAGCGTAGGTTACCAGGACAACTGGCCGAAGCCCAACGGAACCGTGATCGCCATTGTGCGCAGTGGAAACACCGTGTATCTGGGCGGAAGCTTTACTTCTATAGCTCCCGCTGTGTCTTATGGCGCAGCGCTTGGCACGGGTTCCGGTTCTCCTGACTTGAGCTATGCCCTGCCCAATGGAGTGGTGCGGGCTTGTGTGGCGGATGGGGCAGGCGGCTGGTACATTGGCGGCAGCTTCACGCAAGTGGGCGGGCAGACCCGCAACTATATGGCACGCATTAATGCCGATGGTACGCTCCATCCCTGGAATCCAAATGCGGATGCTTCTGTATATGCCCTTGCGGTGAGCGGGGGTAGGGTGTATGCAGGGGGGACTTTTACGACTGTAGGCGGGCAAACCAGAAGTTACATTGCGGCAATAGATACAACCACTGGTGCGGCTACTTCCTGGAACCCCGGTGCAGGTAGCACTGTGTATGCCCTTGCGGTCAGCGGGGGTACGGTGTATGCCGGGGGATTCTTTGCGACTATAGGCGGGCAAAGCAGAAACCGCATTGCTGCTTTAGATACGGCCACCGGTGCAGCTACTTCCTGGAACCCGAATTCCAATAGCACTGTAAATGCCCTTGCGGTGAGCGGGGGTACGGTGTATGTGGGGGGAATCTTTACGAATATCGGCGGGCAAAACAGAGGCCGCATCGCGGCCATAGATACGGCCACCGGCAATGCTACCTCCTGGAACCCCAGTGCAAGCAACAATGTAAATGCCCTTGCGGTGAGCGGGGGTACGGTGTATGCCGGGGGAATCTTTACGAATATAGGCGGGCAAAACAGGTCCCGGATAGCGGCATTGAGCGCCACCAATGGTGCGGCTACTGCCTGGGATCCGGGTGCTAATAACGCTGTGCAAGCCCTTGCGGTAAGCGGCAGCACGGTGTATGTGGGGGGAAGCTTTGGTTTCACAGGCGGGCAAACCAGAAGCCGGATCGCGGCCATAGATGCCACCACTGGTGCGGCTACTTCCTGGAACCCCACTGCCAGTAGCACTGTAGTTGCCCTTGCGGTCAGCGGCAGCACGGTATATGCAGGAGGAGCCTTTACGACTATAGGCGGGCAAACCAGAAACCGCATCGCGGCCATAGATGCCACCACCGGCACGCTTACCTCCTGGAACCCCAGTGCGGATAACACGGTAGCTGCCCTTACGGTGAGCGGCAGCACGGTGTATGTGGGGGGAAACTTTGCTTCCATCGGCGGGCAAAGCAGAAGTTACATCGCGGCTATAGATGCCACCACCGGCACGGCTACTGCCTGGAACCCCACTGCCAGTAGCAATGTAGTTGCCCTTGCGGTGAGCGGCAGCACGGTGTATGCAGGGGGGACCTTTACTTCTATAGGCGGGCAATTCAGAAACCGCATCGCGGCCATAGATACCACCACCGGCGCGGCTACTTCCTGGAACCCCAGTGCAAATGATTTTGTAAATGCCCTTACGGTGAGCGGGGGTACGGTATATGCCGGGGGGGGCTTTACTTCTATAGGCGGGCAAAGCAGAAACCGCATCGCGGCAATAGATAAGGTTACCGGCGTGGTTACTTCCTGGAACCCGGGCGCAGATAACAATGTAGCTACCCTTGCGATCAGCGGGGGTACGGTATATGCAGGAGGATACTTCACTTCCATAGGTGGGCAAAGCAGAGGTTACATCGCGGCCATAGATGCCGCTACCGGCGTGGCTACTGCCTGGAACCCCACTGCCAATAGCATTGTATATGGCCTTGCAGTGAGCGGCAGCACGGTGTATGCAGGAGGAGCCTTTGGTACCATAGGCGGGCAAAGCAGAAGTTACATCGCGGCCATAGATACCAGCACCGGTGCGGCTACTGCCTGGAACCCCAGTGCCAGTGGTACTGTATATACCTTTGCGGTGAGCGGCAGCACGGTGTATGCAGGAGGAGTCTATACGTCCATGGGCGGGAACAGTACCCGGAGCTACTTTATGCCTCTGGTGGACTCTACCAATCTGCCCGGCGTTGCCATTGCGGCTTCTGCCAATCCGGTCTGTGCCGGTGCATCGGTAACCTTCACCGCCACACCCACCAACGCCAGCAGCCCCACCTACCAGTGGACGAAGAATGGCACGGCTGTTTCCGGCGCAACGGCAGCTACTTACGCCACAACCACCCTCGCCAACGGGGATACCATCCGTTGCCAGATGACCAGCAGCGGCACGACGGTAACGTCCAACGCTGTTACCATGACGGTGAACGCCTCCCCTATTGTTACGGTTGTACCATCCGGGCCGACTACTTTTTGCGCCGGCAATTCGGTAGAGCTTTCACCCAGTACGGCAGCAGCTTATCCGACTTACCTGTGGAGCAATGGAGAGACCACCGAGTTTATTACCACTTCCACAAGTGGCAACTACTCCGTAACGATTACCGATGGCAACAACGGCTGCTCGGCCACTTCTGCGGCTTTGGAAGTAACGGTAAATCCTTTGCCAAGATCTACGGTTACGGCAGGCGGGCCAACTACTTTTTGCGCAGGCAGCAACGTAACGCTTGGGGGCCGCCCGCATAATTATTCCTATTTGTGGAGCAACGGCGCAACCACGCAGTTTATTACGGCTACGGCAAGCGGCAATTATTCGGTAACGGTTACGGATGCCAACGGCTGCGTAGCGACATCTGCGGCAACAACCGTAACGGTCAATCCATTGCCAAGTGCGACGATTATGGCAGGCGGGGCCACTGCTTTTTGTGCGGGCGGTTCGGTAACGCTCACCGCAAGTGCGGGTAGTTCTTACCTGTGGAGCAACGGCGCAACTACGCAATCTGTTACGGCTACGGCGAGCGATAATTATTCGGTAACGGTAACGGATGCCAACGGCTGTGTGGCTACTTCTCCGGCTACGGCGGTAACGGTGTATCAATTGCCGGATGCGACGGTTACGGCCAGCGGGCCAACGACGTTTTGCCCTGCCAGCAGAGTCACATTAAGCGCCCCGGCAGGTATGTCTTCTTACCAATGGAACAACGGAGACAACACGCAGTCTTCTATCGCCAACACCAGTGGCAACTACATCGTAACCGTAACCGATGCCAACGGCTGTGTAGCCACTTCGGCGGCTACGGCGGTAACGGTGAATCCATTGCCCAGCGCAACGATTACGCCGGGCGGCCCGACGGCTTTTTACGCGGGCGGCAATGTAGTGCTTACGGCAGGCACCGGCGCTTCCTACCAATGGAGCAATAACGGCAACGCTATTTCCGGCGCGGCGGCAGCGGCTTACACGGCTACCGATAGCGGGAGCTACACCGTAACGGTTACGGACAGCAACAGTTGCTCGGCAATCTCTGCGGCCACAACCGTAACGGTAAGCCCGCTTCCGGCATTTTCTATCGCCCTCACCGGCGGCGGCGGGCAGCAAAGCGTGAGCTATCAGGACAACTGGCCGAAGCCCAACAGCACGGTCAATGTTATTGTGCGCAGTGGCAACACCGTGTATATCGGCGGCGCTTTCACCAGTGTTGACGGCGTATCCCGCGACCGCCTTGCGGCCTTTGATGCCACCACCGGCGCGCTTCTTCCGTGGAACCCGACTGTAAACAACGCGGTATATGCCCTTGTGGTGAGCGGCAACACGGTGTATGCGGGCGGCACATTCCGGGCTGCAGGCGGGCAAAGCCGAAACTACGTGGCGGCCTTTGACGCTACCACCGGCAGTGTAAACTCCTGGAACCCCAGTGCAAACAACGCCGTCCTGAGTCTGGCTCTGAATGGCAATAAGGTGTACGTAGGCGGTCTTTTCAACAGAATGGGCTTAGGCGTAGCCGGGCAAACCCGAAACCGCCTTGCGGCTATTGATACCAACGGGGCGCTCCTTGCCTGGAATCCAAACGCGAACAACGATGTATCGAGCATGGCCGTGAGCGGCAACACGGTGTTTGTGGGCGGAAGCTTCACCACTATGGGCGGGTATGGCCGGGGTCGCCTTGCGGCGGTAGATGCCACCACCGGCACCGTAACGAGCTGGAATCCAAATGCAAACGGCACAGTAAGTACGCTTGCCGTAAGCGGCAGCATGATATATACAGGCGGAAGCTTTACGGTTATAGGTGCAAACAATCAAAGCAGAAGTTACCTTGCGGCGCTGGATATTACCACCGGCGACGCAACGGCGTGGAATCCGGCTTCCAACGGCGGTGTGCGGATGGTTGCTGTAGGCGGAAACACGGTCTATGCCTGTGGGTCTTTTTCAGGCGTCGGCGGGCAAAGCCGAAGCAGTCTTGCCGCGATAGATGCCACCACCGGCAACGTAACGAACTGGAATCCGGGTGCAAACGGCACGGTAGGTGCGCTGGCCGTAAGCGGCAGCACGGTATATGCAGGCGGGGCCTTCACGAGCATGGGAGGCAACAGCAGCCGCAAGGGCTTTATGCCTTTGGGAACAGTTAATTCTGTTTGCGCCGGTGCGTCGGTTACGTTCACGGCTACGGCCTCCAATGTTTCTTCTCCGGCTTATCAATGGACGAAGAACAGCACAGCTATTGCCGGCGAAACGGCTTCTACCTATACCACTACCACGCTTGCCAATAACGACACCATTGCGTGTGTGTTGAGCCTTGGCGGCGGCGCTTCGGTTACCTCTAATCCGGTTGTAGTGCCCGTCAATCCGTTGCCGGATACTACGGTTACGGCCAGCGGCGCAACAACTTTCTGCGCGGGCGGCTCGGTGACTTTGAGCGTTCCTGCCGGTGCGGCTTCCTACCAATGGTATGATGGCAACACGGCTATTGGCGGCGCTACTTCGGCTTCCTACACGGCTACGACCAGCGGCAGCTATACCGCAAGGGTTAGCAACGCTTTCTACTGCGGGGCGACTTCTGCGGCAACGGTGGTAACGGTGAATCCGCTGCCAACGCCAAGCGTTATCGCCGTGAGCGCAACTACTTTCTGTGCAGGCGGTTCGGTAGTGCTGCGTTCTGGCGGCGTAAATAATGAGACGGCATGGAGATGGAGTACAGGTACAGGAGGCATCAGTTCCTTAGAAATCAATTCCCTCACCATCGTAAGAGCCAGCGGTTCTTATTCGGTAACCGTTACCGATGGCAATGGCTGCGTGGCCACTTCTGCGGCGACAACCGTCACGGTTAATCCATTGCCCACAGCTACCATCAGTGCCTCCCAGAATCCGTTTTGTGTTGGAACAACCGTTCCGCTGACGGCTACATCCAGCAACGCCGGCTATTCTTATCAATGGAAGCTCGGCACAACAACTCTTTCAACTACCACCGACCAACACAACGCCACCGCCGCAGGCAGCTATACCGTGGCGGTAACCGACACCAACGGCTGCGTGGGTACGAGTGCGGCTCTTGCGCTCACAACCAAAACCCCTCCTGCTGCCTTTAATCTGAGCGCCAACAAAGCCACCACGTTCTGCGCGGGCGGCTCGGTAACGCTTTCGCCCAATACTTCGGCCAGCACCCTTGCGTCTTTCCCAGCCTATCAGTGGAGCAATAATGGGGTGGCGATTGCAGGGGCAACGTCGGCAAGCTACGCCGCTACGGCTTCCGGCAACTATACCATTGCCCTCTCCGATAACGCAGGCTGCGGCAAAACTTCCGTTGCCCGTGCGGTAACGGTAAACGCAAACCCGGTTCCCTCCATTAGCACCCCGCTCAATCCATTCTGTGTAGGCGGCAGTGCTGTTCTGAGTGCTTCGCCTTCCGGCAGTGGCAATGCTTACCGCTGGACGATGGGCACAACCGTACTTCCTTCTACTACCGCTCAACAGACAACTACTGCTGCCGGTAGCTATCAGGTGCGGGTAACAGATGCCAATGGTTGTGTGGGTACAAGTGCTGCTTACACCCTTACCACCAAAGCCCTTCCACCCGTCTTTAGCCTCACCGCCAATGCAGCTACTACGTTTTGTTCGGGTGGCTCGGTAACGCTGTCTCCCAACACGACAGCCGTGTATCCTACCTATCAATGGAGCAACAACGGAGCAGCCATCAGCGGTGCTACGGCGCGGGCCTATGCGGCTACGGCCAGTGGCAACTATACCCTCACCCTTGCCGACAGCATTGGCTGTAGCCGCACCTCTACCGTAAGACCGGTAACGGTCAATCCAAACCCGGTTACTTCTATCACGGCCAGCGGGCCGACCACGTTTTGTGCAGGCGGCTCGGTGGTGTTCACCGCAGACTCCACCACGGGCCAGACCAATACCTGGTTGGTAAACGGAGTGTCTTCGGGAACAAGCAATACCCGCACCGCTACGGCTTCGGGTAATTATCAACTGCAGGCAACGCTTGGAACCTGCACGGCGCTTTCTACAGTTCGGGCTGTAACGGTGAATGCGCTTCCTTCGGCAGCTATCACGACCTCCACGCCCGCCAACGCGTTTTGCACCGGCAGCGGCGTAATGTTGAATGCGGTACCCGCAGTAGCTGGCAACACGTATGGCTGGATGCTGAACGGGATGCCCTTGACCGCGACTACAGCGCAATTGACAGCGACCAACAGTGGGTCCTACACGGTAACGATCACCAATGGCAACGGCTGCGCCCGCACCAGCACGGCGTACGCGCTGTCTTTATCGGCTACGCCTGCGGCCACGATTACGGCTTTGGGTTCTACCACCATCGGAGCGGGCGGTACTGTAACGCTGCAAGCCCCTGCGGGCACGGGACTTCGTTACCAATGGTACCGCAATGGTGTGATTCTGAGCGGAGTTACGGGAAGGAGCATTGTAGCCAATACGGCCGGTAGCTATACCGTTATGGTTACCAATGGCTCCTGCGCGGTGCTGTCGTCAGCCGTAGTGGTGAGCCAAACCGCCAACAAAGAATCGTTGGGCGTAACCTCCGGTTCGGATGCGGTGCTGGAGCAGTACTTCTCCTTCTCGGCCTTCCCCAATCCAGCTGGCGACCATGTAACCGTGCGCACCAACGGGGCCATCTCTCAAAATGCAACGGTACAGGTGATGACCCTGACCGGGGCGGCGGTAAAAGAAGTGGAGATGAACGATGCCCAGACCGAGATAGACCTGAGCGGAATGGCTTCGGGGGTGTATCTCCTTCGCTATAAAGATGCCGAAGGCAGAACGGGCATTATTCGCCTCGTGAAGCAATAGGCTATAGACTGAAGAATAAGAAAGAAGCCGGTGGAACATTTTCCACCGGCTTTTCTTTTAGCTCCACTAACTACGGATTGTGGAGACAGCTTCCCTCTTTATTCTGCTTTTTGGGGATGGGCGCTCCGCAAGGGGCAGGCCCCGATAGGCCTCCTCCCTTTGGCGAAGCTGCGCAAAAGCATTGATAATGAACAGGTTATGTATCATACGGAAAATTATTTACTTGTCGTTTGGTTTTTCAGTTCCCTCCGCAGTATGTTTATCCCGCCTTAGGAGGATTTTGTGTATCGGGCTTGAGGTTGTAATAAGGGCGTAGCGCATTCTCCTTTGGGGGGAGGGCGCACGCCTGTTTGTTTTAGGGCATTCGGTGGGGTTGTGTGGAAAGGGATATTTATTGTTTTAGAAGTGCCGGTCTCGGTTGGTTGTTGCGGTTTTTTGTTTTTTGAAGATACGCCTTGCCGCCTTTGATGCTATTAGCGGCAAACCGGTGTATTACACCCTTCGCCAGAAATAAAATTTCCTTCTTTTCCCCCTTAACCAATTTTAACCACCATGAAGAAAGCAACACTTCTCTTCGGTGTGCTGCTGGCCGCAGGCCTCGCGCACGCCCAACAAAAAGATGCTGCGGGGTTTACGCCCACGCAACAGGCTTTTTACAACAACCTTTTAACCCGGGACTCGGCCCGGCGCGCTGCGGTGCAGGCCTATCTGCGAACGCACCCCGGCACCAGGGAATCGTACACCAATGAGAAAGGCACTTTTCATTTGTACGAAATCACGGCAGACGGCAGGCTCGTTTACCGGGGCACGCGCAGCAACCTGCAATCGGCCAAAACCATAAAAACAAACCGGCTGTGGACAGGCGGCGGTCTGGGCCTGACGCTGAACGGGCAAAACAGTGTGATATCCTCTTCGGCCTCGCGCCTCGGTTTGTGGGAACCCTCTCCGGTCCGCACCACCCATCAGGAGTTTGGCGGACGTGCCATCACGCGCGACTTGCCGGTTTTTACGACCTCCAATGGGAATACCGAACACGCGACACACGTAGCCGGAACGATGATTGCCGCAGGCGTAATGCCCAACGCAAAGGGAATGTCTAACGCCGCTACCTTGAGCTGTTACGAAGCGCAAACCGATGAGCTGCCCGAGATACTGGCGGCCGGCGTGGGTGGGATGCTCGTCTCCAATCACTCCTACGGCCCTGATTTCGCCACTGCTCCTGCAGCAGCGCGCGGCTACTACTCGTCAGAGTGTACAGACTACGACAGTATAATCCGTTCGGCACCCAATTACCTGCCGGTGGTTGCCGCCGGTAACGACCGCGACGATGCCAGTGGGGTTACCTACGATATTCTTGTCGGTACTGCCTTATGTAAAAATGTGGTGGCTGTTGCCGCTGTAAACATATTGGGCGCAGGCGGCTATACCGGCCCCGCCAGCGTGGTGATGTCGGACTTTAGCTCTTACGGCCCGGCGGATGACGGGCGGGTGAAGCCGGACATTTCCGCAGCAGGGGTGCAGATTTACTCTTCCTATTCGGGAACCGATACCTCTTACGGCACGATTGACGGCACGTCTATGGCATCGCCGGCTGTTGCAGGCTCTTTGTATTTGCTTCAGCAATACAACCGCGCTACCAAAAACCAGTCGCTGCAGGCTTCTACGCTTAAAGGGCTTGTCCTGCATACTGCGGATGAAGCCGGTGCGGCTGATGGCCCAGACTATTCCTTTGGCTGGGGACTGCTGAACATGGAGCGGGCTGTGAACATGCTGCGGGATGCCACCGGCAGCTTTTTGGTGACCGAGCAAAATCTGACAAATGGCATTCCTTACCGCAAACGCATCTCCACACCCGGCGGCCCCTTTAAAGCCACTGTTTGCTGGACAGACCCTGCTGGTATCCCTATTCCGGGCAATCCGCTCAATGACCGCACGGCGAGTCTGATAAACGACCTGGACCTGCGCCTTATAGATTCGGCAACCAACACTCCGGTCACCGGCGCGCTGCCCTGGATGCTGGACCCGGCGAACCCCACCAACCCGGCTACGCGGGGCGATAACACCGTGGACAATGTAGAAAAAATCTGGGTAGCCAACCTGCCTGCCGGAACATACTACTTAGAAGTAACCAACAAAGGCACCCTCGCAGGCACCACGCAGGCATTTGCCCTGATGGCCGATAGCCTGACCCCGGCATCTAACCTGAACCTGGTGAGCGTGAGCGTTGCAGCTTCGGCCAATCCTGTTTGTGTGGGCACTTCGGTAACCTTTACGGCTACGCCCACCGGCGCCACCAACCCTACCTATCAGTGGACGAAGAACGGCACCAACATTGCCGGTGCCACAGCCGCCGCCTACACCAGCAGCACTCTCGCCAACGGCGACGTAATCGCCTGCCGGATGACCAGCGGTGGCGCGTCCTTCAATTCCAACACCATCACCCTGACGGTCAAGGCACGGCCTGCGGCTTTTAACCTCACTGCTAATAGCGCAACAACCTTTTGCAACGGCAACTCCGTAACACTTGCACCCAATGCGGCTGCCAATGCTTCTTTCCCCAACTATCAGTGGAGCAATAACGGGGGCGCTATTCCCGGTGCTACTTCGGCTTCTTATGTAGCGACTGCCTCCGGCAGCTATACGGTAACCGTCTCTGACAATACGGGCTGTGGCCGCACTTCCGTTGCACGCGCCGTAACGGTGAACTCACTTCCGGTGGCCAGCATCAGCGGGCAAAATCCATTCTGCGTGGGGAGTAGCACCGTGCTGAATGCTTCTCCAACGGCTGCGGGTAACATCTACCGGTGGACAAGAGGAAGCCAGCCTCTCGCAGTTACCACGCCGCAGTACAACACCGCTACGGTGGGCAGCTACACTCTTAAAGTAACGGACGCGAACGGCTGCGTGGGAATCAGCCCTGCTTTTGCTTTAACGTCCACAACGCCCCCGGGTGTCTTCAACCTCACGGCTAATAGCGCAACGACTCTCTGCGCGGGCGGTTCGGTCATGCTTTCGCCCAATCCTACGGCCAATTTCTCCGGCTTCTCTACCTATCAGTGGAGCAACAATGGCGTGGCTATTGCAGGCGCAACGTCCGCTATGTACACGGCGACTGTTACGGGCAACTATACCATTGCGGTTTCCGACAACGCCGGTTGTGGCCGCACATCCGTCGCCAGACCCGTTACGGTGAACACCGCAGCCACCGCGCCTCCGGCTACCATTACGCCGCTGGGCTCCACTACGATTGGCGCAGGCGGCAGCGTTACGCTCCAGGCCAACGCGGGAACAGGATACACATACCAATGGTTCATGGACAATGTGGCGGTTAGCGGGAGTACAGGTAGAAACATTACGGCCAACACCGGCGGCAGCTATACGGTGCGGGTAACGAGCGGCTCCTGCTCCAACCTGTCTTCGGCAGTGGTGGTAACGGAAACGGGCGCGAAAGAATCTCGGGGCGTTACGTCCGGCTCAGATGGGGTGCTGGAAGGATACTTCTCGTTCTCGGCGTTCCCCAATCCGGCAGATGACCGCGTAACGTTGCGCACCAACGGCGCAGTGTCGCAGAAGGCTACGGTGCAGGTGATGACCCTGACAGGCGCGGCGGTGAAGGAAGTGGAAATGAAGGAAGGACAGACCGAGATAGACCTCAGCGGCATGGCATCGGGGGTGTATCTGCTGCGCTATAAAGATGCGGAAGGACGCACCGGCATCATCCGACTCGTGAAACAGTAGACGATTAATAAGAAGAAAAGCCGCCCCGAAGTAAATCGGGGCGGCTTTTTGCTGCTTGTCTAAAAGGGGGGACATCCCTTCTTCGTCGGAAAGACCCACCTTTTCTGTTTCCTACGGGTTGGGCGTTGCCGGATTGCCGCCGTCTGTGCCTTCATCCTTCTTTTTCGCGGCGGCGCGCCCGGCGCGGCTGGCCAGCAGGGCCTGAAACTCGGTTATGTGGGCGTTGAGCTGACCAATTACCTTTTGCCAGGCGGGCTTGTTGGCCGGTGTCGCCAGCCGCTCGTTGGCTTCCAGGTCGTCGCGCACGTCTTGCCACGCAGCGTCTACAAGGTGGCGCTGCTCCTTCATCGTGTCGTCGGTAGCCAGGAGGGCTTTGTCCACCGTGCGCTGGTTGTATTTGGTCAGGAAGGCTTGGTTCACCGTCTTCAGCGCGCCGGCCCAGGTGCTAAAGCCCAACGTGTTGAGGGCCGCCGTGAGGGCCGGTTTGGTCGCCCAGTCGTTGATGAGGTTTTCAAGGGTGGTGGTTTGGGCGCTGTAAGACATGCGGTTGATGTCGCGCACCCCGCCATACACCTCAATGCTATGCAGGATGGTAGAAGCTGCCGCGCTCATGGCCGGGTCAAAGTGATTCGTAAAACCTTCGGAGGCTGTTGAAATGCCGGTCATATAATGGTCGCGCGTATCGTCCAGACCCAGCAGTTCGGGCGTGAGGGGCGAAGCGTTATCTGGCTCAAAGAGCGCCTCTTCGCGCGCCAGCGGCACTTGCATTTTTGCCAGCGCGGTGGCCATTGCGGCTTTCACGGTGGCATCGGCCTGCATGAAACCATAGGCATCTTTGTAGAAGCGCAGGTGTTCGGGGTTGTGCAGGCGGGAGAAGTGCAGGAAAAGAAGTTTCATGAGGAAACAAGAAAGGTGTTGGGAGAAAGGAATAAAGTCCCTCAAATGTAGAGCAAGCATCCAGATTTGTACAATCCTGCCATTTTTTAAGAATTCTTTACCTCTTTTAGGAGCGCTGCGCCCTCGTCAGGTGTCAGGGCACCTTCGCGGGGTTGCGCTACCACTGCACCACCTGACGCGGGCCTTTCGCGCGCCCGCGCTACTGCCGCGCCAAGTGTCAGGGCGCTTTCGCTCGGGTGCGCTATCGCCGCGTCGGTTGGCAGGGGGCTTTCGCGCGGGTGCGGCGCGCTGCGGGGTAGTTGGTTTGGATACTTGTTTTAATTTGAAGGCGCTTTTTCGCCGTGCGGCGTGTAGCTGTTCCCGTTTTTTTGCGGAGAAGGGCCGCGTCTTTGCTTAGAAAATCAACTGGCGGGGAAACTATTTTTAGAATTCCTTTGATTTCAAAGGCCGGTTATATCTTCGTCTTCTTTCGGGTTTGGGTTTGGCGCGTTTGTGCAACGCGGATGATGCGTTTTGGTGTCGGGCAGGGCTTCTCCTTTCTTTTTCTTTTCCCTCCCAGCCAAAAAAGCCTTCTTTCTTCTTTTATTTCTGCGTTCATGTGGCGCAGCCCCCCAAAGGTGTCCAAAACCTTTGCGTGCTTTTCCTTTCCAAACAATTTCCCCCCTCTTTTTTCTTAAAATCCCCCTTTATGAGAAAACACCTACTCCTCCTTTTATGCAGCCTCCTGGTTGCCTGGAACCTCCACGCGCAAAGCGTAGGCTATCAGGACAACTGGCCCAAACCCAATGGAACGATAAGAGCTATTGTGCGCATTGGGAACACCGTGTATATTGGTGGGCTTTTTAACCGTATAGGCGGGCAAAGCAGAATCGGCCTTGCGGCCATAGATGCCGCCACCGGTACGCTTACTTCCTGGAATCCGGATGCACATGGCTCTTTACCCGGTACAGATGGCTCTGTATATGCGCTTGCGGTAAGCGGCAGTACGGTGTATGCAGGAGGAGACTTTACTACCATCGGCGGACAAACCCGACGTAGAATAGCAGCATTGGATGCCAGCACGGGCAACGCTACTTCCTGGAATCCGGGTGCAAATAACTATGTATTTGCCCTTGCGGTGAGCGGCAGTACGGTGTATGCAGGGGGAGACTTTGGTTCCATCAGCGGGCAAAGCCGGCGCTACATTGCGGCCATAGATGCTACCACCGGTACGCTTACTACTTGGAATCCCAATGCAGATGGCATTGTACATGCCCTTGCGGTGAGCGGCAGCACGGTGTATGCAGGCGGACGGTTCAATGCCATCGGCGGGCAAAGCAGAAATTATATTGCGGCCATAGATGCCAGCACCGGCTTGGCTACTGGCTGGGACCCCAGTGCAAATCACGCTGTACGTACCCTTGCCGTAAGCGGCAGTACGGTGTATGCGGGGGGAGACTTTGGTTCCATGGGCGGACAAAGCAGAAATTATATTGCGGCCATAGATGCTACCACCGGTACGCCTACTTCCTGGAATCCCAATGCAGGAGGCACAGTATATGCGCTTGCGGTAAGCGGCAGTACGGTGTATGCAGGGGGAGACTTTCAGACAATAGGCGGGCAAAGCAGGAACTACATTGCGGCGCTGGATGCAAACAGCAACAGTGCTACTTCCTGGAATCCCAATGCAGATCTCTATGTACTTGCCCTTGCGGTGAGCGGCAGTACGGTGTATGCAGGGGGATCCTTTAGTTCCATGGGGGGCGATGCGACGCGTCATGAATTTATGCCGCTGGATTCTAACTATGTGCCTGCTACCGTTGCCATTGCGGCTTCTGCTAATCCGGTTTGTGCCGGTGCGTCGGTAACCTTCACCGCCACGCCCACGAACGCCAGCAGCCCCACCTACCAGTGGACGAAGAACAGCACCGCTATTTCCGGCGCTACGGCAGCTACCTACACCAGCACCACACTGGCGAATAGCGATACTATCCGTTGCCAGATGACCAGCCGCGGCACAACGGCAACGTCCAATGCAGTTACGATGACGGTGAACACGCCGACAGCCACCATTACGGCAGGCGGGCCTACCACTTTCTGCGCGGGTAATTCAGTAACGCTCACGGCCAGCGCGGGTGCTTCTTATTTGTGGAGCAATGGCGCGACGACGCGAGCTATCACGGCTACGGCAGCAGGCAATTACTCTGTAACGGTTACCAATGCCAGCGGCTGTTCGGCTACTTCGGCGGCTACGGCGGTAACGGTGAACGCGCTGCCTACTGCTACCGTTACGGCAGGCGGACCAACTACTTTCTGCGCGGGTAATTCAGTAACGCTCACGGCCAGCGCAGGCGCTTCTTATTTGTGGAGCAATGGCGCGACAACACAAGCCATCAATGCTACGGTGAGCGGCAACTACTCGGTAACGGTTACCGGAGCCAACGGCTGTTCGGCTACTTCGGCGGCTACGGCGGTAATGGTGAATGCGCTGCCTACTGCTACCGTTACGGCAGGCGGGCCCACTACGTTCTGCGCGGGTAATTCGGTAACACTCACGGCCAGCGCAGGCGCTTCTTATTTGTGGAGCAATGGCGCGACAACACAAGCCATCAATGCTACGGCGAGCGGTAATTACTCCGTAACGGTTACCGGCGCTAACGGCTGCTCGGCTACTTCTACAACTACGGCGGTAACGGTGCATGCCTTGCCGAGCGTTTCTATTACGGCAGGCGGGCCAACTACTTTCTGCGCGGGTAATTCGGTAACACTCACGGCCAGTGCAAGTGCTTCTTATTTGTGGAGTAATGGCGCGACGACGCAATCTATCACGGCTACGGCAAGCGGGAATTACTCGGTAACGGTTACCAACGCGAATGGCTGTTCAGCTACTTCGGCGGCAACGGCGGTAACGGTGAATCCTTTACCGGATGCGACGGTTACGGCCAGCGGGCCTACTACTTTTTGCGCCGGTGATTCGGTAATGCTTTCAGCCAGTACGGCGGCAGCTTATCCGACCTACCTGTGGAGCAATGGAGAGACCACTGAATTTATTACCGCTATGGGCAGTGGCAACTACTCCGTAACAATTACCGATGGCAACAACGGCTGTTCCGCTACTTCTACCGCAACGGCGGTTACGGTGAACACATTGCCGGATGCAACGGTTACAGCAAGTGGCCCAACTAGTATTTGTATGGGCGATTCTGTTGTGCTGAGCGTTCCGGCAGGTGCCTCTTACCAATGGTATAAATTTGACAGCAACTACATCATTGATTATAGTTTTGATTTTCCTACCACGCCATCCGTTACAGTTACAGGAAGCGGTATATATCTTGTGACGATTAACGATACCAATGGCTGCTCCGCCTTTTCCTTGGCAACAGTGACGGTCAACTCATTGCCTAATGCGACGGTTACGGCAAATGGGCCTACCACTTTCTGCAATGATGCTAGCGTTGTGCTAATTGCTCCGGCAAGTACTTCTTACCTGTGGAGCAACGGCGCTACCACGCAGGCCATCACCGCCAACACTTCCGGCAGCTACTCCGTAACGGTTACCAATGCCAGTGGCTGTTCGGCCACTTTGGCGGCCACGTCTGTAACGGTCAATCCGTTACCGGTAGCATCCATCAGCAGTGTACAGAATCCGTTCTGCGCAGGAACAACCGTTGTTTTGAACGCTTCGCCAAGTGGTACAGGATATGCTTATAGCTGGAAGCTGGGCAGCACAACCCTTTCCGCTACCACATCGCAACTCAACGCTAATGCCGCAGGCAGCTATACCGTTGCGGTAACCGACACTAACGGCTGCGTGGGTACGAGTGCGGCTCTTGCGCTCACAACCAAAACACCGCCTTCGGCCTTCAACCTGACGGCGGGTGGGGTAACCACGTTCTGCGCGGGCGGCTCGGTAACCTTGTCTCCTAATATCCCGGCCAGCACTGCCGCTGCTTATTCCACCTATCAGTGGAGCAACAATGGTGTGGCTATAACGGGTGCAACATCGGTAAGCTATCGTGCTACGGCTTCCGGCAACTATACCATTGCCCTCTCCGATAACGCAGGCTGCGGCAAAACTTCCGTTGCCCGTGCGGTAACGGTTAATCCGCTGCCGGTTCCTTCCATCAGCACCCCGCTCAATCCATTCTGTGTGGGCAGCAGTGCTGTTCTGAGTGCTTCGCCTTCTGGCGGTGGTAATGCTTACCGCTGGACGATGGGCACAACCGTTCTTTCTTCTACTACCGCTCAACAGACAACTACTGCTGCCGGTAGCTATCAGGTGCGGGTAACAGATCCCAATGGCTGTGTAGGTACAAGTCCTGCTTTTGCACTCACCACCAAAACACCACCGGCAGTCTTCAACCTGACGGCGGGTGGGGCGACCACGTTCTGCGCGGGCGGCACGGTAACGCTGTCTCCTAACCCTTCGGCCAATCTTTCCGGCTTCTCTAATTATCAGTGGAGCAATAACGGAGTGGCTCTTTCCGGTGCAACGGCGTTGAGCTATCCGGCTACGGCTTCTGGAAGCTATACCATTGCGGTTTCCGACAGCAATGGCTGTGGACGTAGTTCCACCGCCAGAGCGGTTGTGGTAAACGCAAATCCGGTTCCTTCCATCAGCACCCCGCTCAATCCATTCTGTGCAGGCAGCAGTGCTGTTTTGAATGCATCTCCCAGTGGCAACGGAAATGCGTATCGCTGGACGATGGGCAGCACTGTATTGTCCTCCACTACGGCGCAGCACAGCACCACCACTGTGGGTAGTTACCAAGTTAAAGTAACCGACGCCAACGGCTGTGTAGGCACAAGCCCTGCTTTTGTTTTAACCACCAAAACACCACCGGCAGTCTTCAACCTGACGGCGGGTGGGGCAACCACGTTCTGCGCGGGCGGCACAGTCACCCTTTCTCCTAACCCTTCGGCCAATCTTTCCGGCTTCTCTAATTATCAGTGGAGCAATAACGGGGTGGCTATAACAGGTGCAACGGCGCTGAGCTATCCGGCGACTGTTACGGGCAACTATACCATTGCGGTTTCTGACAACAATGGCTGTGGACGGACATCAGTTGCCAGAGCCGTTACGGTCAATCCGGCTCCAACGGCCAATATTACTCCGCTTGGTTCTACCACGATTGGCGCGCGCGGCAGTGTTACCCTACAGGCCGACTCGGCAACAGGCTATACGTACCAGTGGTATAAGAACAACGGCGTGGTGAGCGGTGCTACGGGCCGCAACTACACCGCCACCAGCGGCGGCAGCTACACGGTGCGGGTAACCAGCGGTGGTTGCACGCAAACATCTTCGGCACTCGTGGTTACGCAGGCGGCTGCTAAAGAATCGTTGGGCGTTACCTCCGGCGGTTCGGATGCTTTGTTGGGCCAATACTTCTCGTTCTCTGCCTTCCCCAACCCGGCAGGGGACAAAGTGATTGTGCGCACTAATGGTGCGGTATCGCAAAGCGCAACGGTTCAGGTGATGACCCTGACGGGCGCGGCGGTAAAAGAAGTAGAGATGCGCGATGCACAAACGGAGATAGACCTGAGCGGTCTGGCAACGGGCGTGTATCTGCTGCGCTATAAAGACGCCGAAGGACGTACCGGCATTATACGCCTCGTGAAGCAATAAGGAATAAGGTTCGGTAAGAGGAAAGCCAGTGGAAAATGTTTTTCACTGGCTTTTCTGTTGCCAACTTCAACCCACCAGATGACCAATAGGCTATTGGATTGGACAGAAAATTCGGGAAGAAGGAACGTTGCCCAGCACAAGACCAGAGAATCCCTTTGGGTCTTTTACCTACTAAAAGAAATCCAAAAACCGCGCAGAGTGGTATATCTTTAGTTGCCCTAAAAATACGCGTTTATGTTCCCAAAATTTACCCGCCTTCTTCTTTGCTGCCTGTTATCTGTTTCCGCATTTGCGCAGCAGTCAGAAGCCCCGCAGGTGCTGCTCCAATCCGGTGCGGTAACGCTGGAACGCTACGAAGACTTCGCCGCGAAGCGGGGAAAAGCCGCCGCCGACTGGAGCCTCTGGCTCGTGCAATGGGCAGAACTGCAAAGTATTTCTACCACAACACTCGCGGAAGCCGGCTTTACACGGGTAGGAAATTTCAGCGGAAATGTTATGCTGCTTTACGGCGCAAACGGCGCTTCTTTTCCGCAGCTCCACGCACGGTTTCCCATAAAAGCACTCACCGCTTTTCTGCCTCAATGGAAAGCTTCTTCCGAATGGCTGGCGACGGTTTCAGGCCGGGAGAAAATCATTCTTTCCTTTCCCCCAAATCTTCTTCCCAAAGAAATCGCCGCTAACCTGACCGCACTTGGCGCGACGGACGTTACGCCGGGGCCGGCAAAAGGAACGCTTTTGTGCTACGCAGATGCCTCGCAGGTGCGCAAAATTTTGGCTTTGCCGTTTATCCTGAGTGCAGGGCCGGCAGCCCATATTTCACCTCTCAACAACGATGATCGTGGCTACTCCGGCGCGGCGGTTTTGAGCCAGAGCGCAGCTACCAATCCGCAGGGAATCGGCCTTTCAGGAAAGAATGTTGTAGTAGGCGTGGGCGACCAATCCTCGCCGCTGACACACGTGGATCTGGCGGAGAAAACAACCAATTTCCACCCCGGGATTCCCTTTAATCATGGCACACACGTGAGCGGAACCATCGCGGGCAGCGGCATTATAGACCCGCAGGGGCGCGGCATGGCCCCCGGCGCGTCGCTGCTTTCCATCGAGTATGATTACGTGCTGCAAAAGACGCCCCAGTTCCGGCAGTCTTACGGCATGAACATCACCAACAATTCTTACTCCGCCATCGCGGGGCAGTGCTCCAACGCCGGTGTGTACGACATTTATACCCAGGCCTTAGACCAGCTTTGCCGGGATGTTCCCGACGTGCTGCATGTGTTTGCTGCCGGGAATGACGGCAACCTGCAATGCCTGCCCAATCCGGGTTTTGGAAATGTGGTGGGAACCTATCAACCAGCGAAAAACATTCTGGTAGTGGGCAATGTGCAGAAGGACATGAAGGTGCGCACCACCTCTTCCAAAGGCCCCGTACGCGACGGGCGCTTGAAGCCGGAAATCTGCGCGTTCGGTACTTCGGTCTATTCCACATACATCAACAACACCTACGCCCCAACTACCGGAACGAGCATGGCTTCACCGGCCATTGCCGGAGCAGCAGCGTTGCTCACCGAGCGGTATAAAACCCTGCATGGAAACATGCTTCCGCAAGCGGTTTTGCTTAAAGGACTCCTGACGGGCTGCGCCGATGATCTGGGAAATTTTGGGCCAGATTATAAGTATGGATTCGGGATGTTCAACCTGCTGCGCGCGGTGGACGCGTTGAACCAGAACCGCTATACCAGCCGTTCTATTACGCCCGCGCAAACGAGTTTTTCTACGACCATCTCCATTCCTGCCGGGCTTTCAAACGCCAAGATTCTTTTGGTGTGGAGCGATGTAGCTGCCGCGCCATCAGCAGGCAGAAACCTTATCAACGACCTTGACCTCACGGTTACCGACCCGGCTGGAAATATCATCCGCTCGCTCGTACTGAATCCGGCACAACCCGGCGCGCTCGCGCAGCCCGGAACGGATACGCTGAACAACATAGAGCAGGTGGTTATCTCCAACCCGATTCCCGGAAGTTATACGGTTCAGGTATCAGGTACTTCGCTTTCCGGCGACACGGTAAACGCGGTGGTAGTGTATGATTTCGTCGCGCCGGGCATCCGGCTTCAACAGCCCACATTGGGTGTGCCAGTAGCAGCGGGAAAGCTTCTGAACATTTTCTGGGAATCGCCGGAGCGGAATGGGCCTTTTACGCTGGAATACAGCACCGACAACGGCGGAAGCTGGAATAGTATTGGCACCGCGACAGACTCCCAAAGGGCGTTTGCATGGACGGTTCCGGTGCTGAATACGGAGCAGGCGCGCGTGCGTATTACGCGGGGCAGCGACGTGAGTGATGTGGGGCCGATTGTGATAAATCAGCCGCCGGTGGTGACACGCAACGCAAGTCAGTGTCCGGGTTACTTCAACATCGATTGGACGGCAGTTCCCAACGCCACGGGCTACGAGATTTTGCAGAAGAAAGGAATTGACATGAGGCCTGTGGATACCGTTACGGCAACAACCTACACGCTGGGCGGACTGCCTTACGGACAGATGCAATACCTCGCCGTGCGCCCCTTTATTAATGGGCAACCGGGGTATAGAAGTCTGGCCGTTTTTCAATCACCTGATACGGCGCGAAACTGCGGCACTTTTGCTACCAATGACCTTGCCATTCAAAACGTCGTTACGCCTACGGCGGGCCGCGCGCTCACCAGCACGGCTTACAGCGTTGCGCAGCAGATAAAGATTGCGGTGCGTAACAACGGGCCGGTAGATGCGAACTATCAAATCAGCTATCGCTTTGGGAATGGCGTGCGGCAAATGAGTGCACAAAAAACAGTGCTGGCGACGATGGCAGATACAATTCTGCTGTCTCCCCAAAATCTGTCTGCGGTAGGAAACTACGCTTTTGATGCAGCTGTGGTGAACCTCAGCGGCACCGACCCGGTGCGTTCCAACGACACAATAAAAACCGCTTTCCGCCAACTGCCGAATGCGCCGGTGAATTTGGCGATGGGCTATAAAGGCGATTTTGAAAACAGTCCGCGAATCACGCTGACGCGCGACAGCATTGGGCTGTTTGACAGCAGCCGTTGGGACTATACCAAGCGGGCTTTTGGAAGGATGCGCAGCTTTATCGACACCACGATTGTGATTAACGGAAACCGCTCCATCAGTCTGGATGCCGACCGCTTCTTTGTTTCCTCTCAAAGCCTTTTTGGCGGGACGTTCAACCTCGCGGGCTTTGACGTACAGAACACCGAAGTGCGGGCAGAGTTTAAGTATATGGAACACGGTCTGACGCAATATCCCGACAGCAACGGCGCGTTTATCCGCGGCTCCGACACGAGCGCTTGGGTTCCGCTTTATGTTTTTGATACCTCGTTGCAAAAAGGTGTGCGGCGCACGACGGGTTCTATTTCCGTCACTGATATTTTGCGCAGCAACGGGCAGCGATTGAGCAGTAGTGCGCAGGTGCTGTTTATGCAGAAAGACACGACGGTGATTGTGACTTCCGACTATGGCACGGGCTATACGGTGGACGATTTACAGCTCTACACGCTGGGCAACGACATTGCGCTCCTCCGTATTGATTCCCCGCGCGCCTCCGGCTGCGGCATTGACCCGAACGGGCGGCTGACGGTTACCATTGCCAACGGAACCTACGGCCCGCAGTACAATGTGCCGGTCTCGTATCAGTTGGACGGCGGGCCGGTTTTTACGGACTTCATTCCCTTCTTTGGCGCTAAAGACACACTGCAACACACCTTTCCCCAAAGCCTCCAAATACGCGATTTTGCGCCGCACCGTATAGACGTTTGGGTGAGCTACGCGCCGGATGTGTACCGGCAAAATGATAGCCTTCTGGCCTTTATCTTCCAGCAACAGACACTGGTGGAAAACTTTCCGTACCTGCAAAATTTTGAAGCCGGGCCGGGTAGTTGGTATGCGGATGGAAGCAACAATTCATGGGCTTGGGGAATGCCGCAAAGTCCGAACATCAAGACCGCCGCAAGCGGCACGAAGGTGTGGAAGACAAACCTTCAGGGCAGTTACAATAACAACGAGAAATCCTTCCTTTACTCGCCTTGTTTTGACATTTCGCGCATGACAAGTCCGCGCCTCAGTCTGAGCCTTGCTTACGACCTGGAAAACTGCGGCACCATGCTTTGCGATGCGGCTTTTGTGGAGTGGACAACGGACAGCAAAACGTGGACGCGGCTGGGCCTTTCGGTGGAAGGATTCAACTGGTACGACAGCCTGCAATACCGCGCGTGGACAGGCAGCGACCAATACCGCTGGCGCGTGGCAACGATTAACCTTCCAACGGGTCAAACTGCGCCTATCCGGTTGCGCTTCGGAATGCAGTCGGACGGCGGCGCGACGCGGGAAGGCATTGCGGTGGACGACATCCATATCTATGATTACGAAGGGCCGGTTTTCAGCGGCGCTTTTGCAGCGGGTGAGCAAGGAATTGACGCAGCGCAAACAGCGGTGGACTTCCGGCAGGACGGGGTGATTTTCGCGCGCATCAACAACAACGGACAGGCTTTGGGAACAACTACGGTGCGCGATTACAAACAGGCGCAGTCGGTGGATTCTTCTTACACCCGGCAACTTTTGCTGCCCCGGAATTTTGTGCTGCAAACTCAAAACGCGCTTTCTGATTCGCTCTCAACAGCGTTCTATATCACCGATGCCGACGTTCTTAAATTGCTTGCAGATGCGGCGCTTTGTCCGGAATGCCCAACAGCGCCGGATGCGTATCGGTTGGGAATGCTGACGTACACGGATACCTCGCGCTCAACGCGCACAACAGCAGACAGTTCTATCCGGAACAACGACTTTGGAAGCACTTCCTTCCGACCTTTTTCCGCGATTATGTGGGTGCCTTACGACAGCGGATACATCGCGCGGACGAAGCTGCGAAACAGCGGCGAAGTGTGGTTCACGGCGGGCAGCAGACCTTATTCTTACAAAGCCGACGATCTCACGCTTGCCTTTGATGCGCGCCGCAAAGACGCCACGACAGTCTCGTTAGAGATAAACGCTTTTGACGACGCCAACGTGGCCCGCTACGAGATTTACCGCTCCGTTTTGGGCAAGACACCGCTGGAAAAAATAAGCGAAACCACTGCCCGGAATCTGCGCGACACCACAGTTTACGTGAGTGAAGACACGCCGCCCGCTACCGACGGCGACACGGTTCGGTATCAGGTGCAGTGGATTGGAAAGGAGAACGGACTGCGCTTTTACGGCCCGTTACGGCAACTTGTATGGCTCCCGGACGGTACCTTCCAACTCTATCCGAATCCCGCGCCGGACGGGCAGTTTACGCTGCAATACACCGCGCCCGCTTATTCGCCGCTGCACATTCGCCTGACGGATATTATGGGTCGCACACTTTATGAGGACACGATTATCTTCTCCGGGTTCCAGAACCGCTTTATGCTGCCGGTGAACCTGCGCGCGGGTGTGTATTTCCTCAGCACAGAACTGAACGGAAAGAAGCGGTTGGAGAAGGTAGTGGCTCTTTAGGGTTTAAACAAGGATGGACTTGTTTAAAAGGGTTACAATCGGGTTTAAGGCATCAAGGTTGATGCTCTAAACGTCAAGTTTGGAGTTTAAAATTGTAAAATTGGGTTTTAGACCCTTATTTTTAAACTTTCGTCCCTTTTCAAATGCTTTTATTATGCCTCTTCATACCTATCTCACGCAAAGCGAAACGCCCTACCCGCACATTGGCCGCCTTTTGGAGAACCGGCTTAAAGAAAAAGGGTTCACCAGAAAAAGGCCTGTGGCTTCTACCTGTTCATCAGAATGTTGAAGTAGAACGACGGTTTGCGCAGCTTGTCGCGCAGGTCGAGGTCGGAGAACATGCTGGAAATGGTGTTGCGCAGCTCGGGGCTTTTTTCGGCTTTGTTCACCACAAAATTGAACAGCCACGGGAAGTTGCACAGCTTCTGAAGTGTGGCACTGATACGCATTTCGTCGCCAAGGCGGCGGTAGAGTTGCGCGTCATAGGCTTCCTTTAAAAAAGGGGCGTCGGTGCGCCCTTCTGCCAACGATTTTTCAATGGCCGCTGCGGCCAGCATCCCGCTATACAGCGCGTTCCCAATCCCTTCTCCCGAAAAAGCATCAATCAGCGCGGCAGCGTCGCCGGTGAGCATAAAACCATCGCCGGAAACGGGTTCCTGCGAGGTGCACATCGGCAGTCCCCAGCCCAGAATTTTTCCGTCCAACTGTGCATTTTTAAACCGCTCGCGCAGAAGCGGATTGGTTTGCAAGGCTTCCTGAAAAACGGCCCGAAGGTTTATTTTCTTTCGCCTTACCACCGAGGAAAGTATCCCGATGCCGACATTACACCGACCATTAGGGAGTGGAAAAACCCAGAGATAACCGGGAAGGGCTTCTTTGATAAAATGCAGCTCAATAAAATCGTCGGGGTGCAGGCCGGTGACGCCTGTGTAATACGCGCGGAGTCCAACCGAATCGCTTTTGCGCACTTCGTTTCCCGCCATGAAGGCCCGGCGCACCGCGCTTTTGTCGCCATCTGCGCCTACCACAATATCGGCGGTCAGCGTGTGTTCGGTTCCGCCTTGTTCATAGACCACTACGTTTTTCCCACTGCTGCGCGAGACGGATTTTACGGTGACTTCCTGCCGCACATCGGCAAACGCAGGGTTCAGTTTTCCAAACAGAAAATCATCAAAGCGCAGGCGCGAAACCGTAAATCCGGGGGCTTTTTCGCCGGGGCGCAGGGCGTCGGGGTAGCGGATGTCTAAAGACTTGCCATTAGGCGCGATAAACTGAATGCCGCGAGAAGGCAGAAATTCCGCCTCCAGTTGGAAAATCTCGTGGAGCCACGGCGCGTTTGCAGTGCGCAGCACGTAGCAGGATTTGCCGCTGATAGCGTCGCCACAAACCTTGTCGCGCGGGAAGCGGGCTTTCTCCAGAATCGTGTGCGGAATGCCGCTTTTAGAAAGGAAAAAAGACGTTCCGCAGCCCGCCGGGCCGGCACCGATAATCAACACGCGCACGTGCACAGAAGAAGCAGCCATAAAGGGCGGCGAAGGTAAAGCCTGAAAGAGCAGGCCGGAGGAAATCCGCGCTATCATGGGAAATACCTACATCGGCAAAAATGAGAAAACCGCCTGTAGAACAAGCGGTTTTCTCACCAAAGGTGTGTTCTGCTTTAACCCACATTAATTTGTTGCGGCGTTCCTTCTGCGGTGTCTTTTTTCGGAAGATTGAGGTGGAGAATACCGTCGGCATAGCGGGCCGCAATCGCACTTATGTCAATACGATCGTTGAGGGTAAATGCGCGGCGGAAAGAGCGTTGCTTAAACTCGTTGCGCAACCAGCGGCCTTCTTCGCCCGCCTGCAATTCGTCGAGATGGTCAAAAGAAACGGTGAGCAGGTTTTTGTCCAGGTGGATTTTGAAATCCTCTTTCTTCAGCCCGGGCGCAACAAGTTGCATGTCGTAGGCCGTCGGCGTTTCTTTGATGTTCACTGGCACGTTGGCCGTTTTGTCCGTCCAGAAGTCGTCGCCGGCAATACTGCCGAGGCTTTTGGAGAAAAAATCTTCGATAAGGCCACCAACGGTTTTGCGCTCCACACCGGAGCCGGATTTGGTTTCGAACATGATTGAAAAGGGTTTTTAAAAGTGGAGAAAATTTCCGTGCCCGGAAGAGAGGGCAGGGGATTACTGCACCGGAATTTCTAAAGCGGTTTGTGCGGCTTCTTCCACTTTCGGAATACGGACGACTAAAATGCCGTTTTCGTAAGTGGCGGAGATGTTGGAAACCTCCACCGCTTCGGAGAGGCGCACCAGGCGTTTAAAGGATTGGAGCTTAAACTCCTGATGCAACCATTGAGCGGTTTGTTCCGGCGCGTCATAGGAAATCAGAAGTGCTTTTTCCGGAGTGACGGAGATTTTAAAATCTTCCTTCGCGCGTCCCGGAGCCATCAGATGCAGCTCGTATTGATTTTCGGTTTCGCGCACATTCACTGCGGCAAGGTTGCTGCCCGTGGTGCGGCGGTTTGCACGATGAGCATTAGAGAAAACGGGCCTGTAGGCAAGTTCGTGGTAGAACATGGTTTTGAAAGTTTTGTAACCGGCAGGTACAAAGAGAATTCCAAAAACGAGTTGAGCTTACCTTAAGACAAAAAGGCAGTTTATTTCATCAAATAACGACAGAATGACAACAATTAATTTGCTGCTTGGCGTTCATAAGACAAAACAAAGGTTCTGCGATACCTTTTCCAAGAAGGAATTACGCAAGATTCCTGTTATATAATCTTTTACCGAATAAAACGCTTCATCCGCCACAACCACGAGCGGTTCTTCTCCAGCACCAGATACAGTTCCTTTCGCCCACCGAAATGCCGGAAGAAATGCTCCACGCCAGCATCCATGCTGCCTTCAAAATCAAAGGTTTCTTTTCCCGCCTCCCGACTGCGGCTGAGGGCGTGCCAAATAAGCGCCGTTACGGCGCGCATATCTTTAATGTCTGGGTTTTTAGAACCCACGAGGTAATAAGAACGACGCTCATCCCAGATATGCCAAAGCAATGCCTGCAAAACACCGTCTTTGCGCGCCGCCCAAAGCGCTGCCTGACCGTTGGAATAGCTGGCTTCAAACAAGCTCTTCAGATAAGGCAGCGAATAGTGCATTTTTAGTTTCTTTCGCTCCAGCGTCGCTTCCTGAAAACGATACAAGGATTCTATTTCCGCAGGCTCATCGGCAATAGTCATTTCTGCCGCGGCCTTGCGCAGATTGCGGCGATAATCTTCGTGCAACCGGCTCTGCAAATCGGCTTCCATCTTATCTTTCAAATCCATCAAAAACGTCTGCCGCACTTTTACGCCGAAGCCCGCGTGGGTAAAAAGTCCGGCCTGTTTCAAACCCGGAAAAAGTGACGTCGATACGACCTGCACGGGCGGCAGTTGTTCTACAAGCGCACTGATGGTCTGGTGTTCAAAAGATTCCCGCTTGCTTTCTTTCAGGTCGGCAGGAAAAAAAACCTGCGGGCCGAGATACGGACAGAGTGGGGGATTCTGCGAGAACGAGATGCCGTATTTCTTGTGGGAGAAAACCGGCCACAGACCTGAAACCGCGTCGCCGTTGCGCACCGTGAGCATCTGCCAGGACAGCCCGGTTGCATCCAGCCACCACGGCTGAAAAAAAATGGGCGTTCCGAAAGGAAGGGGAGAGGTCATCGGGAGAAAATCACTTCAGCGAAAACAAACTGTCCACAAAATCTTCTTTGTGGAAGATCTGGAGATGCTCCATCTTCTCGCCCACGCCGATGTACTTCACCGGAATGCCGAATTTATGCGCAATCGCCAGCACCACACCGCCTTTGGCCGTGCCGTCCAGCTTTGTAATGGCTATGGAAGAAACCTCCGTTGCAGCGGTAAATTGCTTTGCTTGTTCCAGCGCATTCTGACCCGTGCTGCCGTCCAGAACGAGCATGACTTCATGCGGCGCGTCGGGCATTTTCTTCGCAATCACGCGGCGGATTTTGGAAAGCTCTTCCATCAGGTGCGCCTTGTTGTGGAGCCGTCCCGCCGTGTCAATCAGTACGATATCTGCGCCGGTTGCCAGCGCCGTTTCCACTGTTTCAAAAGCCACTGCCGACGGATCAGAACCCATGGCTTTCTTCACAATCGGCACGCCTGCACGCTCGCTCCAAATCGTGAGCTGATCTACTGCTGCCGCGCGGAATGTATCTGCCGCGCCCAGCAAAACCGATTTTCCGGCCTTTTTGAAATTATACGCCAGCTTGCCGATGGTAGTGGTTTTGCCTACGCCGTTTACGCCGACCACAAGGATAACGTAAGGCTTTTTGGGCAACGGCTGCGCAAAATGATTTTGAGGCAACTCGCCGGATGTTCCCAGCACAGCAGCCATTTCTTCCTGCAAAACGCGGGCGAGTTCCGACGTGCCTACAAACTTATCGCGCTTCACCCGCGCCTCAATATTGTTGATGATGGCGACGGTGGTTTCCAGGCCTACGTCCGATGTAATAAGCGCTTCTTCCAGGCTGTCCAGCACCTCTTCGTCCACCGTGTCCTTTCCGGCAACAGCGCGCGTGATTTTGCTTAGAAAACCGTCTTTCGTTTTTTGCAGGCCAGCATCAAGCGCTTCTTTTTGCTCTTGCTGTTCTTTGTTGCGCTTAAAAAGCTTGTCGAAAAATCCCATTGCAGCGCGAAGGTAAAGCTTCGGAGGCCGTCTGGATATTTCCCGCCTATAGCTCTTTCTACTTTGTGCCTTTTACGCACTTTTCGCATTCGGGCTGCGTGGCAAAGCCTTTTTGTGAACAGCCACTGTAATTCACCAGTTGGCACTGAGCTGTCTGCGCATCATAAAACCAGCGGCTGAACGCAGCGGCGCACATTTCGTTGGTGGGCGGAACATCTTTGCAGGCGGCATTGCGCACCTCACAGTCGTGTTTCTTGCAGGCCGTGGCGAAGAGGGTAGAAAGCAGGAGAATGGGGAGAAGCTTTTTCATGGGGAAGAAGTTTTGTTTTGGGATAGACGGGTATGGAAGGTAGGAGGGTTGGGGAATGGAAAGCTGTACTTACAGGTGGAAAATATTAAATTTATTTGTCAAAATAAACAAGCTAGTGCCTCACTTTGCAATTAGCTAATGTCTGCTGGTCAGGCCCAACTTGCATAAAACTCCATGTTGGTGGTTCGTTTTCTTTACTTTGTTTAATTGGCATTGGGAATATAGGGGCCGCCTGTTTCTCCCCAGCCCCATTTAGGCATGGGTTCATTTGTGTCTATCGGATTTATGATCAATTGAGAATTAATTACCGCAAGTCTTGTTCCCCATTCAATATAACCTACGAAGGCAGAACGAAATTCTGGATCACTTTTTAGTCCCACCTCATCAGCCGTTTGTAATAGAAGTTGAACCCAACGTTGCCTTTTATCTTCGGTGAGCATTTTGCCAATATGCTTTCCTATCATTTTTGCATGACTTCCGCCATCTTCAGCTGTATATAATTTATCTCCTCCAAAAACTTCCGCCACAAAATGTGCAACATGCTTAACATGTTCGGGTGACATGTTCTTAAAAACTTCGCTTAATAGATTATCCCTTAAAACTTTGTCATAAAATTTCGTAAACAAGGCTTCAAAGGTTTCCATGTCACCGGTCCATTCGTATAAAGTTGGGATGTTTTTCATTGTTTGCAATTTTTAGAGGGGTTGTTTTATAGTGACCGTCAACGGTTTAGGACTTGGCGAAGGTGGGTAATTAGCATTCCGTCTGTCAAATGCCTGCACTGAAGCCAAATTGAAAAACTTCTGTTTAGCCTTTATTCGTCAGCCCCGTTTGCGCCAAACCCATATTGTGCAGTGATTCGCGACATTTTACTCTTGAGTTAAAATTTTAATCATCGGACCTTCACGTCTTACTTTTTCAATGGCTTCAGTCCAATACTCCCAAAATGCAGAGTCGGCAGGAAAGTCGGTTCCATTCCAATACTCTCCACCGCTCAAAATGTCAGTCAAGTCAGTTGAACCACTATTTCCCCAATAAATTTTAATCGCATAAAGCATAGCTTCATAACCCTCCTTCTTGGTTATCAGTTCATTTTGTTCTATTCGCATTATGTTTGATGGATATTCGCTGTCCATTGCTCAATTATATTAGGGTTTGGTCATTGCACATAACATTTATATTGCCGAAACCGAAGTTGCGGCAATAAACCTTTAGTCCGCAACCGAGCTTCGGCAATAGTTCCAATACGGGTGTATTGCCGAAGTGGACGGCTTTTCAAGGATTGTGCAAACAAGATTGATTCCCCACAAAACTAATTCCCCCTTCCCAAAAAACAAATCTTCTCCGCCACCGTTTCTTTGTCCCTATGGCCTACGCATCGTTGGAAGAATGTCTGTTGGATTTGGAGAAATCCGGGCAACTCCTTCGCATCCGCGAAGAAATAGATCCCACCGACGAGATGGCCGCGGTTCACCGGCGCATTTTTGACGCAGGCGGCCCGGCACTGCTTTTTGAAAATGTACGTGGCAGCCGCTTCCGGGCTTGCAGCAATTTGTTTGGAACGTTGGAGCGCAGTCAGTTTATTTTCCGGGACACGCTGGAGATTGTCAAAGCCGCTGTTCGCCTTAAAACTGATCCGGCTGCGGCGTTGCGAAGTCCGCTCAAAAGTTTGGAAACGGGACTTGCCGCCATCAACGCCTTGCCGCTGAAAAATCCGCTCAAAGCGCCGGTTCTCTATGAGGAAATCCGGATTTCCGACCTGCCGCTTATCCGCCACTGGCCCAACGACGGCGGCGCTTTTGTTACCCTGCCGCAGGTCTATACCGAAGATGTGGAAAAGCCCGGCATTCGGCAGTCCAATATTGGTATGTATCGCATCCAGCTTTCGGGAAATGACTATGAAATAAACAAAGAAATCGGGCTGCACTACCAGCTTCATCGCGGCATTGGCGTGCATCAAACTCTTGCCGACGCGCGCGGCGAAGATTTAAAAGTGAGCATTTTTGTAGGTGGCCCGCCTGCACATACTGTCGCTGCCGTCATGCCCTTGCCGGAAGGATTAAGCGAAACGCTCTTTGCCGGAATGCTCGCCGGGCGGCGCTTCCGCTATACTTATCGCGACGGCTTTTGCCTGTCCACCGATGCCGATTTTGTAATTACCGGAACCGTAAAGCGCGGCGCGGTAAAACCTGAAGGCCCTTTCGGCGACCATCTCGGTTATTACAGTCTGCAACACGATTTCCCTCTGCTGAAAGTCCACAAGGTGTATGCGCGCAAAAATGCCATTTGGCCCTTTACGCTCGTGGGCCGTCCGCCGCAGGAAGACACCCGTTTCGGCGAACTCATTCACGACATTACCGGCGACGCATTACCTGCCGAGATTCCGGGATTGAAGGAAGTGTATGCAGTGGACGCGGCAGGCGTTCATCCGCTTCTCTTCGCCATTGGGAAGGAAAGATACACGCCTTATTCCCCCACAAAACAACCCGCCGAACTGCTTACGATTGCCAATCATTGCCTTGGAAAAGGACAGCTTTCGCTGGCAAAATACCTGTGGATTGCGCAGGAGAAGGAAGGTCTTTCTGCGCACCACCCCGAAGCCTTTCTGCGCTACATGCTGGAACGTTTGGACTTCCGCCGCGACGTGCATTTCTACACGAAAACCACGGTGGACACGCTGGATTATTCCGGCGACGGACTGAACGAAGGAAGCAAAGTGGTCTTTGCAGCAGTAGATGTTCCGGTGCGGAACTTGGGTGGGGAAGTGCCGCAGGTTTTAAAGGGAAATGCACTTTTCCCAAACGCACAACTAGCGCTTCCCGGCGTGGTGGCGCTGAGCGGAAAAGCCTTTGAAAACCGCAAATCCGCCGAAACAGAAGTGACTTCTTTCGCGCAGTCACTGACGGATTTTTTGGAAGAACTGAAAGAAACCGCCTTGATTGTTCTCTGCGACGATGCCCAATTTCTATCCGCCAGCATCCGCAATTTCCTTTGGGCCACCTTCACCAAAAGCGACCCGGCGGGCGACATTTACGGCGTTGGCGCAAGCACCGAAAAAAAGCATTGGGGGTGCACCGGCCCGCTGATCATTGACGCGCGCACAAAACCTCACCACGCCCCGCCGCTGGTAGAAGACCCGGCAGTAGAGAAAGCGATTAGCCGGTTTTTTGTGCACGGCGGAAGTCTGGAGAAATACGGGTAGGGGCGACCCTGTGTGGTCGCCCTCCAACAACGCAATATCTGTGGGCGACACACAGGGTCGCCCCTACCACACAATCGCCCATCTTCCATTCTCATCAATGCCGTAGTCCAGTCCATTGCTCATCGCCAAAATTTCCCGGCCTGTTTTGCCGTCCATCCGGCGGCTGCGCTCATACACGCGCACGCCGTTGTTTTCCCGCGTCAGGTAGTTGATAAGCGCGGGTAGGGTAGGCGGGATATCATGCAGCCATTGCCCGTCTTCTTCCTTCACAAAAGCACTGCTCATAAAAAAAGGTGTTTTCTGAAAACCTCAGAAAACACCTTGCCGGGAAAAGCTTTCTACTTTCTACTAACTATTTTCTACTTCGCTGCGTACATTACTTCCTTCACCGCCTTTACGGCTTTTGCTACCGAAGGCAGCGCCGCCGCTACCAAGTTGGGCGCGTAGTGGAAATTGGTGTCGGTGGAATTGATGCGGCGTATCGGCGCGTCTAAGTAATCAAAGGCTTCTTTCTGCACGCGGTAAGCAATTTCGGAGCTGACGGAGCCAAAAGGCCATTGTTCTTCCACAATCACCAGCCGGCCCGTCTTCTTCACGCTTTCCACAATCGTTTGCCAGTCGAGCGGGCGAATCGTGCGCAGGTCAATCACCTCGGCGCTGATGGCCTCTTTCTGCAATTCTTCTGCGGTTGCCAGTGCCACCTTCATCATTTTGTTGAACGAAACAATCGTTACGTCCGCCCCTTCGCGCACCACTTTGGCCTTGCCAATCGGAATGAGATATTCTTCTTCCGGCACTTCGCCCGTCTCGCCGTACATCACCTCGCTTTCCATAAACACCACCGGATTTTCGTCGCGGATGGCACTTTTCAAAAGTCCTTTCGCGTCATAGGGATTGGAAACGGAAATCACTTTCAGGCCCGGAATATTGGCGTACCAGTTTTCAAAAGCCTGCGAGTGCTGCGCGCCCAGTTGGCCGGCAGAGCCGTTTGGCCCGCGAAACACAATCGGGCAGCCGAAGTGACCGCCGCTCATGGAGCGCATCTTGGCTGCGTGGTTCAAAATCTGGTCAAGCGCCAAAACGGCGAAATTCCACGTCATAAACTCCACCACAGGCCGCGTGCCGTTGCTCGCCGCGCCCACCGCAATAGCCGTAAAACCGAGTTCGGCAATCGGCGTATCAATAATGCGCTTCGGGCCGAATTCGTCCAGCATTCCCTGACTCACTTTGTACGCGCCGTTGTATTGCGCCACTTCTTCGCCCATCAGAAACACGCTTTCGTCGCGGCGCATTTCTTCCTGAAGTGCTTCACGCAAAGCCTGACGAAACGGAATAGAACGGAGAGCAGTATCAGCAGCCATTTTTGGGAAGAGGATTTTGAGGGGGCGAAGTTAGGGCCTTGGTATCGGCGGGAAAAGCAAAGTGCCGGGGAAAATTGCAGCCTCCCTAAAAAGTGGCTCTCCATACATCCGTATCCCGGAAATGGGGAAGTTCTCGGAGTCGCGCAGCGTCTGAATGCCATAGTAGGCATCGGCGGGAACTTGGCGCTAAAAAGGATGTTTTTGGTGTGGGAAGAGAAACCTTTTGAAGACTCATTACTCTTTGTGGGCACTTGCCCCAAAGTCTTGGGAATGTTCCCACGCTTTCAGGGAAAGTGCCCGCAAATTTTGGGAATGTTCCCAAGAATTTTGGGGGATTTCCCATAGCTTTCGGGAATATCCCCATATTTTTCGGGAATTTCCCCATAATACTCGGGCATATTCCCAAGAGTTTGGGGCAACTTCCCCAAGGTCTTGGGAATATGCCCAAAAGAGTGAAATGAGGAGATAGAAAGCATCTCCTAGCCTTCGCTTTCTGCTTCCTTCGCAATATCAAATTCTCTAAGTCTCGGCGCGGCCACGCCCACAATCCCTACCACCACCAGCGTCAAAACCCCGCCCAGCACCACCGCCGGAACAGTTCCGAAGGCCTTCGCCGTCAGGCCGCTTTCCAGACTGCCGATTTCGTTGGAGGAAGAAACAAACATGGTGTTTACCGCTGCCACGCGGCCCCGCATGTTTTGCGGCGTTTTGAGTTGGAGAATCAGTCCGCGCAACACCACACTGATGCCGTCGCACATACCCAGCACCACCAACGCCGCCAGCGACAGCCAGTAGTTTCTGGACAGCCCGAAGACGATGGTGCAAAGCCCGAAGCCCGCTACGGCAGCCAGGAGCTTCCAACCCGGATGTTTCTTCAACGGCTTCCACGTAAGCATTAAAAGCGTTGCTACCGTGCCAATGCTTGCCGCCGCCTTCAGCCAGCCATAGCCTTCAGGGCCAACGTGGAGAATCTCATTCGCATACACCGGCAACAGCGCCGTAGCCCCGCCGAAAAGCACCGCAAAAAGGTCAAGGGAAAGCGCGGAAAGGAGTAGCTGATTTCGGAAAACAAAGCGCAGTCCTTCGCCCACGCTGCGCATAATAGGCTCTCCTTTCTCGGGCGCATGAATGGCCTGCGGCGGAATAGGAGCCAGCACCAGCGCGGAAATCAAAAGCAGAAAGGTGATGAGGAGAAAGCTCACCTCATAACCCAGCGGGGCCAGCAACAATCCACCCGCCAGCGGCCCCAACACAGAGCCCGCCTGCCAGGCCATACTGCTCCACGTAGTCGCATTGGAAAGGAGCGTGCGCGGAACCAGCAATCCTACCAGCGAAAACGCCGACGGACTCCAGAAAGCCCGCGCCAGTCCGCCCAGAAAAATAGCCGCATAAAGCAGCGCCAGTATGCCGTTTGTTCCAAGCCCGCTTTGGATGGAAGGGAAAGCTGCCACCACGAAAAAGACCGACAAGATGGTGTAGAGCAGGATGCAGGCCATCACCAGTCCGCGCTTTTCGCGCCGTTCCACCATTGGGCCGGAAAGCAGCGAACCGCCAACTGCGGGAATCACTTCGGCAAGACCCATAAGGCCCAGAAAAAGTTCCGGGCCTTGCGGGCTGTGGCGCGTGAGCTCATAAATGAGGTAAGCCGCTACCGCCGTTTGCCAGTTAAGGGAGAAGATGAGCAGGAAACGCGCAGAAAGGTAGCGGCGGTAAAGAGGGAGCGTGAGTGCTTCGTTCCGGGCCAGAAATCTTTCCTTCATCATAGCGGCTGCAAGCTACGCCCGCGCCGCACCTTTACCTTTGGGCCTCTTCCTTATGCCCGCCTTCGCCCGCATTTTCTCCAACAGCATCGGTCAGGCTTTCTCAGAGCTTCGGGCTAATAAGCTGCGCTCAGCGCTGTCACTACTGGGCATTACCATTGGCATTTTCTGCATCGTGGCGGTGCTGACGGTGTTGGAATCCATGCAGAACAACATCCGCAAGGAAGTGGCTTCGCTCGGCTCCGACGTTTTGTATGTGGGCCGCTGGCCGTGGACCGACGACAACGGCGTGTATAAGTGGTGGGAGTTTATGAACCGCCCTTCCATGACGCTGGCGGAGTTCCGGGCGGTGAAGGAAGGAACGTCTTCTGTGGCTGCCGTGGCGTTGGTTTTTGGTAGCAGCATTTCCAGTCTTCACCGCGGGGCGGAACAAGTGGAAGGCGGCGCGGCTTATGGGGTAACGTCGGGCTTCGACCAGTTGCAAAGCATTGAAGTGGCACAGGGCCGCTACCTGACGGCAAGCGAGATAGACGGCGGCGTGTCGGCAATGGTGATTGGCCGAAAAATCTATGAAGCGCTTTTTCCTGGAAATACTGCCGCGATAGACGAGGTGCTGCCTTTTAACGGCAAACGCTACCACATTGTAGGCGTCCTGAAAAAAGAAGGACAGAACGCGGCGGGCTTTGACTTTGACAACGCCGTTATCTATCCCTATCTCTCCACCACATTGGACGTTCGCTCGCTGAACTACGACCCGCTCCTCATCATCAAAGCGCGGGAAGGAGCTTCGGTTTCGGACATGGAAATAGAAGTGAGCGGCGCATTGAGAAGAGCCAGAAAAGTGCCGCCCGGACAGCCCGATAATTTCTCCATCAATCAGTTAAAGCAGATTTCCGAAAAGCTCAACAGCCTGTTTGGCGTCATCAACGGTGTGGGCTGGCTTATCGGCGGCTTCTCCTTAATTGTGGGCTTGTTTGGCATTGCCAACATCATGTTTGTAACGGTGAAAGAGCGCACACGCTTTATTGGTTTGAAGAAAGCCGTAGGCGCGCAAAGCATAGAAATCCTCACGGAATTTCTGACCGAAGCGGTCGTGCTTTGTTTGCTCGGCGGCATCGCGGGATTGATGCTCGTTTGGGTGCTGGCACTGGTAATGACCAAGGTGGCGGACTTCCCGGTGGCGCTTTCTCTCAAGAATATTTTCATTGGTTTTGGTGTCTCCACGCTCGTAGGTTTGCTCGCCGGTTTTGTGCCCGCCCGCCGCGCCGCGCGGATGAATCCGGTAGTGGCGATACGGTCAAACTGATGATGTTTTATGTTTCATAGGGCACATTATCCAACGCCATCCAACGCCGCAGGCATCCAACGCTCCAACGGCTTTAGCCATTCCAACGCGAAGCATCCAACATTCCAACCTCTATGCGCCATCTTTTGCTCAACGCCGAAACCATTAGCCGCAAGCTTTCGCGGATGGCCTATGAAATCTGGGAGCGTTACAGCGGGGAGGAGGAAATTATTTTTCTGGCCATTGAGCAGAGCGGCAGGGGCGTAGCGGCGGCATTGGCGGAAAAGCTCCAAAAAGTATCACCGTTACGGGTAAATATTTTGCCTTTGGCAGTAGATAAAAAAGCGCCGCTTTCGCCTATTCATTTGCCCGCCGGAACAGACCTGAACGGCAAATCGGTTTTACTGATAGATGATGTAACCAACTCCGGCAAAACGCTTTTTTATGCGCTGCGCCCACTGATGGATTTTGAAATGAAATCGGTGGCAATTGCCGTTCTGGTGGACCGCCGCCACAAGTCGTTTCCGATGACGCCCGACGTGGTGGGCCACACCGTCGCTACCACTTTGGAAGAACATATTGAGGTGGAAACCGTGGACGGCGTGCCGGTGGCGGCGTATCTGCGGTAAAGACGATAGACCAGAAGCCAAAAACCAAAGGCCAAAATTCAGAACCCAAAACCTCCAACCTTTACTCCTCACTCTTGGCTCCTCACTCCTCACTCCTATGAATACAACACTTGTTATCCACGGCGGCGCCGGAAATATTCACCCTGGAATGCTTTCTTCTGAATCAGAAACCGCTTATCGCGAAGGCTTGCGCGAGGCGCTGGAAGCCGGTTATGCGCTGCTTCGGAACGGCGGAAACAGTGTGGATGCGGTATGCGAAGCCGTGCGTGTGATGGAGAACAACCTCATCTTTAATGCCGGGCGCGGCTCGGTTTTCACCAAGAAAGGACTGCATGAAATGGATGCCTGTATCATGCGGGGCGCAGACCGGGAAGCGGGCGCGATAGCCGGTGTGCGGAACATTAAAAATCCGGTAGTGCTGGCGCTCGAAGTATTGCTTCATTCCGACCACGTGCTGCTCAGCACCAAAGGCGCTTCCGAGTTTGCCATGACGCGTCATGTAGAGATGGCTCCCGACGACTACTTTTTCAATAAAGAACGCTACGACCAATGGGTAGAAATCCGGGATTCTAATTACACCCAGCTTGACCATAAAGGCGACAACCTGAAAGGTGGAAAAACAGGACATACCCACATTGAGGGGAAGTTCGGCACTGTAGGCGCGGTAGCCTGCGACGCGCAGGGGCATATTGCGGCAGCCACTTCCACCGGCGGCATGACCAATAAACGCTTTGGCCGCATTGGAGATTCCCCCGTTCCGGGCGCGGGAACCTATGCGTATGATAAGACCTGCGCGATCTCCTGTACGGGGCATGGCGAGTATTTTCTGCGGGCAGTGGTGGCGTATGATGTGAGCTGCCTGATGGAATATAAAGGATACTCGCTGCAACAAGCTTGTGATACGGTGATAGGGGAGAAGCTGCCCCAGATGGGTGGCGAAGGCGGATTGATAGGCGTGGACGCAGCCGGAAACTGGGCCTTTTCGTTCAATTCGGCGGGAATGTTCCGGGGCGTGCGCTCGGCTGATGGCGCGGATGAGGTGGCGTTTTACGGAAGATAGGGGAATACCATTCTAACCAGAAAATATAGAGGACTATATTATTTTTACTGTAATATTTATTATGTAAAATTAAAAAGTCAGTGAAATTTTTTGGTTAAATAAAAAAGGGGCTAGATTCTCTAAAACAAAAATTGTTTTCAACTCGATACCTAACTTTGCAAGGCATGCAACTGGAGAACACCAAAATCATCCAAGGCAGTATGAATTGACACAGCTTAAAACCTTCATCGCACAGAGAGGTTTTGGCGAGCCTGCCATCCTGCTGGAAATTCTAGATCATTTCGCTTGCAAAGTGGAAGAACTTGAAGCACTCAGTAAGCAATACCGTCGGTATTTCTGGAAATCATTCGTGGACGTGTTCAAAAGCGCACGTACAGCAACACTGGTGCGAGCAGCACCAGTGTTGCTGTACGTGCGCTTTTGAAATTGGTAAGTCTCTATTTACTGTGTATTCTGCCAGTTGAGAAACTTTCGGTGCAGTTGTTGCTCATCGTCACAGCCCTTGTTTCCGCTGTCCTGCAAGCGCATTATCCGACGCTGCAAAAAGCAGGAGAGAGGAGTATCAGGAACGGGTGGCTTATGCCTGATGCACTTCGCCTGCTTTGATTTTTTGAAAATCACTCTAATTCTTAAATATTAGAAATTATATCCAGTTTTTCTTTTAATTACTTTACATAACCTAAATTATGGAACAAAAGGTTTTACCTTCTAATGATTCTGCAAATGTACCAATTTTCTATATACATTGTCCTCGCCGGGCAAGGCCATCAATTCACTATGAACGCCCGTCGCGGTAATCTTCCCGTCTTCTAAAACCACAATATTATCGGCATTCCGAATCGTGCTGAGCCGGTGCGCAATCACAAACGAAGTTCGGCCTTCCATCAGATTCACCAGTGCTTCCTGAACCAGCTTTTCGCTTTCGGAATCCAGCGCGCTCGTCGCCTCGTCTAAGATAAGTATCGTCGGGTTCTTGAGCAATGCCCGCGCTATTGCAATCCGCTGCCGCTGTCCGCCGGAAAGTTTTACGCCGCGCTCGCCCACAATCGTTTCGTAGCCTTCCGGGAATCGCTGCACGAATTCATGCGCATTGGCTTTGCGCGCCGCGTCTTCAATCTGCGCCGCCGTCGCATCGGGAAATCCATACGCAATGTTCTCCCGGATGCTGCCGCCAAACAACATCACGTCCTGCGGCACAAACGCCATCTGCGCCCGCAACTGCGACAACGGAATTTGGGAAGCAGGTTTCCCGTCAAAGAAAATTCCGCCGCTGTCGGGCGTGTAAAAGCGCAGCAACAACGCGGCGATTGTGCTTTTCCCGGCACCGCTTGCACCTACAATTCCAATCTGCTGTCCGGCTTTTGCTTCCAGACTTACACCGCGCAATACGGGCACATTTTTCCGCGACGGATAGCTGAAATGAACGTCCTCAAAAGTTACTTCACCGCGCAACTGAAACACCGTTTCCACCGAGTGCCTTTCCACATCCACCGGCTCGGTTTCTTCTACCAAAAGCTCGCGGATACGTTGCGTTGCGCCTAGTGTTTTTTGGAGCTGACTATATAAATCCGCGAAGCCCGCCATGCTGCCCGCCACAAACGCGGTATAGACCACAAAGGCCGTGAGCGCGCCAAAACTTAGTGCGCCACTCGCCATCAACCGCGTGCTGTACCACACGCAAAGAACCACTGCACCAAACACGCTGAACAGCATGAACGACACAAAAAGTCCACGCGCTTTTCCGTTCTTAATCGCCAGCGAAACGGCAGACTGCAAGGCGGTTTCGTAACGACGACTCTCGTACCATTCATTCGCAAACGCCTTCACCGTTGCAATACCGCTTAGGGTTTCCTGCACTACCGTTCCGCTTTCAGCGAGTTTGTCCTGCGCCTGCCGTGAGGTTTTGCGGATGAACTTTCCAAACACTAACGCTACAATCACAATTACCGGAACAACCAAAAGCATCAAACCCGTCAGCACCGGCGACAAATACAAGAGCAATCCAAAACCAATTATCAGCGTCAGCACGCCGCGCAACAATTCCGCCAACATTCCGGTGAGGCTTTCCTGCACCTGCGTTACGTCGCCGGAAATGCGGCTAGAAAGCTCGCCTACCCTGCGCTTCGCAAAAAATTCTACCGGAACACATAGAAGTCGCTTATACACGTCATTTCGCAAATCGGCAACTGCCTGCTCCCCTACACTCGTGAAAAACGCAATCCGCGCAAACGAAAACAGCATCTGCAATGTCAGTACGCCCATCATCGTCCACGCAATGCCGGACGGCCCCAAATGGTGCAGGAAATCCGCCCCTTTCTTCCCGCCAAGTTGTGCGCTTTCTATCAGTTCCTTTAAGAGAAACGGAAAGGCCATTGTGGTGAGCGAACTGAGCAAAATCGCCAGCAGTGCCAGCCCAAACGTACCGCGATAAGGCCGCAAATACCGGAACAGCAGCAGCCCTTCCCGCAGGCTTTCGCGGGTAATTTTTGCCTTTGGCAAATCCTCAGCGTCCGTTCTTCTGCCGGGGCGCGCCATGGGCCGGTTTTTTGGTGGAAGAGGAAGGAGAAGAATGGGGTTTGCCGCCCCGGTGGTGACGCGGCGCGTTGTGATAATCCACCACGCTCTTAAAACCTTCCGGCAACGGCGATTTCGGAATCTCGTGGCCAATCATTTTTTCAATCCGCTGAAAGCGGTGGACGTCGTCGCTGTTGATAAACGTAATGGCCGTTCCGGTGCGTTGTGCGCGGGCCGTGCGGCCAATGCGGTGGACGTAATCTTCCGGATCGGGCGGTGCGTCGTAATTCAGAATCAGTTCAATTCCTTCCACGTCAATGCCCCGGCTCAACACGTCAGTGCCGATTAAAACAGGCAATTTTCGGGCTTTAAAATCCTGCATCAGCACATTGCGCACGTCTTGCTCCAGGTCAGAAGAAAAGGCTTTGCATTTCAGTCCGGCACGTTGCAATTCCCGCTCCAAGCGGCGCACGGTTTCTTTTCGGCTCGCGAAGATGATTGCACTGGAAAAAGAATCGTCCTTGAAAATACGCGAAACAAGTGCGTTTTTCTCTTCGTTCTGCACCAGATATACCTTTTGCAAAATCGCTTCCGCAGGTTTATTCACCGCGATTTTTATTTCTACCGGATTGCGGAGAATAGCAGATGCAAGGCTCTTGATTTTGGGCGCTAGCGTGGCGGAGAAAAGCAGCGTTTGCCGCGACGAAGGCAGCGCCGAAACAATGCGAATCAGGTCGTCGTAAAAACCCATGTCCAGCATCCTGTCCGCTTCATCTAAAACTAAATGACGCAGTCCGCTGAAATCCAGACTGCCCATTTGCATCAGGGCAATCAGCCGGCCCGGCGTGGCCACAATAATGTCCGCGCCGCTACGCAATGCTTTTTTCTGGACCTCAAAAGTATGGCCGTCGGTTCCGCCATAAACCGATGCACAACTCACGTCCACGTAGTACGACATCGCCTCTACCTGCTGGTCAATTTGCTGCGCCAATTCGCGCGTCGGAACAAGGACGAGTGTGTTCAGTTGGCCCTTCGGTTCCCGCAAAATCTTGTCCAGAATGGGCAGGATAAAAGCGGCAGTTTTTCCGGTTCCGGTTTGCGCGGTGGCTATCAAATCCTTGCCTTCTAGAATCGCCGGAATGGCAGCCTGCTGAATAGGCGTCGGCGTGCGGTAATTCATCGCAGCAATGCCGTCCAGCACGTCGTAGTCTAAATCAAAATCCTCAAAAGAGGTGTATTCCTTCATAAAAAGTATAGGGTCTCTTTGATAACAGAAGAGACAGTAAAAAGCTGTTTTCTACAAGAAAAAAGACCGGCAAAAATACCGGTCTTTTGGGAAGTTTTTTCTAAGAACGTCCGAGGTATCGCAGCATCTGCGCATGGGCGCGTAAGGCGTTGCGGAAGGTCGGGCGAACCTGATAATTCAATCCGTGCTCCGCTGCTGTTTTCGCTACAATCGGCGCTAGTTTCGGGTAGTGAACATGGCAGATTTGCGGGAACAAGTGGTGTTCAATCTGGAAGTTCAGACCGCCGATATACCAAGACAGAATCTTGTTGGTCGGCGCGAAATTCACCGTGTTTTGCAGTTGGTGAACGGCCCAGCTATTTTCCATTTTGCGGTCATCAGAAGGCATCGAAAAATCGCTTTCTTCCATCACGTGCGCCAGTTGGAAGATGCAGGCCAGCAGCAGTCCGGCCAGCAGGTGCATTCCCAAAAATCCAATCACCACTGCGCCCCAGCTTGCACCGGAGAACATAATTGGCAGCGCCATGAAAACCGAGAAATACAAGGCTTTGGAAAGCGTTACTTCCAGCAGCGCCGTCGACAGGGAAATGCGCTCTTTTTTCAAGAGGCCCATTTTGTGGTAGGTGATTACACCAAAGTAATCTTTCCCCAGACACCAGTAAACGGTCATTAGGCTGTAGAGGAACCACGCGTAAAGATGCTGGTAGCGATGCAGTGCAATTTTGCGGGAATGCGGCGTGAAGCGCAGCAGAATTCCGGCGTCCACATCGTGGTCCAGACCTTCAATATTGGTGTAGGTATGGTGGAGAATGTTGTGTTGGATTTTCCATGTAATGTCGTTGCCGCCCAGCAGGTGAATCACCAGCCCGATAAATTTATCGCGGCCTTTGCGGCCCGTGTAAGCGCCGTGGTTGCCGTCGTGCATCACCGAAGTGCCGATGCCCACCATACCTATACCCATCAAGAACCAGCAGCCGTAAAACAGAAACGGGTGAATGTTGTACACACCACCGATAATGGCGAAGAATGGCACGAGGTACATCGCCAGCATCGCCGCTGTTTTCCAGACCATGTGGCTGTTGCGGTTCGGCGAAAGGCCAGTCTCGGCGAAATATTCATCCACATTGCGGCGCAGCGCGTCATGGAAATTAGAAACGCCTTTCTTAGGCGCGAAGCGAACGATGTCCAGTTTGGCGGATTTAATCATAAAGTGGTTTTCTTAGGGAAGAAAAAAATTTGGTGGCTCGGATTAGGGTTTAGGGTAAAGCCGCACAAATTTAGGCCATAAAAGCGTTGTCTAACGCAATGGCAGTAGAAGCTTAACAAGGTTTGCGAAAAGTTGTTGGCACAAAAAAAGGAACGCCTTAAACAGACTCCCCTTTTCCTGGGGGAAAACAGACCTGCTTCCCCTACTTCATCGCGTCAATTTTCGCTTTCGCCTCCGCTGCTTTGGCCGTGTTGTTCACGCGGACGTAAATCTCGCGCAATCCAATCAACGACGAGCGGTAAGTGATTTTGTCATCCTCACTTCTATTGTTTCCTTTTGCTTCCAACAGCAAAACCACTTTTTCAAAGTATGGCTGCGCGCGGGCAAACATCGCGTCACGCTGCACTTTCAGAGCTTCTGCTTTGCGCATATCCGCCTGTGAAGTGCCAGAGATCGCGTTTAGTTGTTTGTTGAATTCCGCCGCTTCGTTGTAGAACAGCGTTCCGGCGTTGTATTGATAATCGGCAACATCGGGTTTCAGCGCAAGGGTTTTGGTGTACGCCGCTTCCGCTTTCGCCACAACGTCTTTGTAGTTCGCCGGTGCGTTTCCGGTTTTCGGGAAAGCTGAACTCGTATAGGCATTGCCAAGACTAAACTGCAATTCCGGGCTGTTCGGATCGGCCACTGCGGCATCTTCCAACCGCTTCAACATCTCCTCCGTACGCCCGCTTTTCACGTACAGGTTCAGCTCCCCGTTCGTCAGGTCTTTGTTTCCCGGAAACGCCTTTTTCCCATCATCAAAAGCCGCAAATGCCTTGTCCATATTCCCCATCTTCGTGTAGGTCTCGGCAAGCAGATAATGCAGGTACGGCTGCCTGGAAATCGGGTCGTTCTTCGCAGCTTCCAAGAGGGAAACAAGCTCCGTGGTCTTGCCCAGTTGCTGCGCCGCCAAAATCTGCTGCACCCGCGCCTCCGAAGCCACCGTGTCAAACTGCTTGTCACCCTTAAAACGCACACCGCCATCCGCATCATGTAGCGCAATCGCCTGACCGAAATAATCGTAAGCGGCGTTGAAATCCTTTGCGCGCGAAGCCGCAGCACCATCGTTAAAGTAATAGAACGCAGCCGCTTTCAGCGAAGGATTAACCTCCTGGTCTTTGCTGCCCAGTTGAACAGCTTTCAACAGGCTCGTAGCGCCTTCCCGGTAAGGGTTGGAAGCCTTGTCAATCGTTTGGAGTTGGAGATAAACCTGCCCGCGAAGTGCCCAGGTTTTAGGGTCGTTGGAAGTAGCTTCGTTGGTGGTGGCTTCGTCAATCGCTTTTTTAGCGTTGGCATATTCGCCGGAAGAAAGATAATTATTGGCTGCGCGGAGGTTGGATTTTTGCGCCGATGCAGAAAGCGCAGCGAAGGCAACCGCACAGGAAAACAGGGTTCTTTTCATGAAAGGAATTAGGTCAGAAAACAGGCTTCAATATTAGGCCGGAAAAAGAGAGTGCGGGGTTAAAAATGTCGCCTCGCCGATACTGTTTCAGTCGCCATCTTTTTTCCTCCCCCGAACAAGGCCTTGTACAGCCCCTGTCCGCTTCTGCGACATAGAACAGAACCTTCCCCACCAAAAAAGGCACAGGAAAAGGAATTCGCGGCCCCGCCAATTCTTCTTCCTGTATCCCAATATCCCTTGCACCCGCTTCTTTTATCCGTGCACCCGCAAGAATACACAATACATCCCCAATAATCATCGTTCATGTCGCAACAATATACAATGCGCCCGCCTCCTTTATCCGTGCACCCGCAAAAATATGCAATGCACCCGCAACATTTATCGTTCACGCCGCAACAATATACAATGCATCCGCCTCCTGTAACGTTTTGCTTTGTTCATACTAAAATATACATCAATATTTGAAGCCCCAAAACTGGCTCTTATTGATGTTCTTATACTCCAACGCACCCGTATCAGAAACACGCAACACATAATCCTTCCTATTCCCTCCATGCATCCAATAGCCCCGCCCCCGCCCCATAAAAAGCCTCATTTCGCGCGCTATCAGCCCATTCTCAACACCCAACGCTCAAAATAGCGCCCCCCAACAAACTTCCAACCCCACCTGAAAAAGAAAGCCCTGGAGGAAGGTATTTCCTGAGGGGCTTTCTTTGTTTTGGAAAGAAAGGATTTTTCAGACTGATTCAAGGAGTGAAAGCGCACCTATCGCAGCTTCTCCAACGCTCTTATCTTGGTTGAAATCACCTCCGGAAACACCGAGTCCGCCAATGATTTTCCCATCCCTGACAATCGGAAATCCACCCGCAAGCGTCAGTACATTATCGTCCTTGTCAAACGCGCTTTGCAAGTCCGGTATTTTCCTTCCCAAGTCGTTCAGAACGTGAGTAGGAGCTTTAAATTGAGAAGCTGTAACAGCTTTCTTCTTGCTGATTTCCACACCAAAAAAACTCGCTCCTTCTAACCGGCGCAATGCCAGCCAATGGCCGCCCATATCCACGATAGAAACCGTCACAGGAAGGTTAAGCTCTTGGGCTTTTGTCAGTGCTGCTTGAAGCAAAATCTCAATCCACTCTTGTTGCATAGTTGCTGTTGATTTTGAAGACTATTACGCCTCTTCCAAAGGCGCTTCGTCGTCCTCTGCGTCGTCTGTTTCTTCAAAAACAGCTTCCGTTTCGGGAGAAATCCCGTCCCCTTCTGGCGCCGGATTCATATCCACAATGTGCGCCGCTTCCGTATCCTCCTCGCCCTGAATTTCCTGCTCCGAAATGCGCGCAATCGCCGCAATCTCGTCGCCTTCATCCAGGTTAATCAGCTTCACGCCCTGTGTCGCCCGGCCTGCTTCCCGAATGGTCTCCACCGACATCCGAATGGTCACCCCCGATTTGCAGGTGATAATCAAATCGTCCGTCGGTTCCACCGCCAGAAATCCCACGAGGCCGCCCGTTTTCGCAGTCACGTTTATCGTCCGCACACCCTTTCCGCCCCGGTTCGTTACGCGGTAAGCAAGCGCGTATTTCAGCGGGTTTCCCTCCGCGTCGGGTATCTCCACAATCGCGTTGCCCTCGTCGCCTTCCGTTGCGGGTTCCAGGAAAGCCGTGCGCTTGCCCAAGCCCTTTTCGCTCACCACCAGAATCTGTTTGGAAAGCGCCGTTTGCGGCACACACACCATCCCAATCACCTCGTCTACGCCTTCCTCCATGTCGATGCCATACACGCCAATCGCGCCGCGGCCCGTCGTGCGCACTTTGCCTTCCGGGAAGCAAATCGCGCGGCCCGATTTCACGGCCATCATCACGTAGGAATTGCCGTCCGTCAGCGAAACGTCCAGCAGTTGGTCGCCTTCCACAATCGTAATCGCGTTGATGCCATTGGCGCGCGGGCGGGAAAAATCTTCCAGCGAAGTCTTCTTGATGATGCCTTGCTTGGTGCACAGAATCACGCAGTGGTTGTGCACATAGTCCTTGTCGGCAAGCTGCGGAATGTCAATAATCGTGCGGATGCGGTCGTCCTGCGGAATCTGAATCAGGTTCTGAATCGCGCGGCCCTTCGCGTTTTTGTCGCCCTCCGGAATGCGGTGAACCGGCAGCCAGTAACAGCGGCCTTTTTCGGTGAAGAACAGCAGCGTGTGGTGCGTGGAAGCCACGAAGAGGTGCTCAATGTAGTCTTCCTGCCGCGTCTTGCCGCCCATCGCGCCGCGTCCGCCGCGGCGTTGCGCGCGGTAGTCCGCCTGCGTCGTCCGCTTGATGTAGCCCAGGTGGCTAATCGTAATCACCGCGTCTTCCTCTTTGATGAAGTCCAGAATATTTTCGTCGTCTTCGGCAGCAATAATCTCCGAGCGGCGCGCATCGCCAAATTTCTTTTTCACTTCCTCCAGCTCTTCCTTAATGATGGAATAGCGGCGGTCTTCGCGGGCCAGAATGTCTTCCAGGTCGGTAATGATGGCCATGAGTTGGTTGAATTCCTCCCGGATCTTCTCAATCTCCATGCCCGTCAGGCGCTGCAACCGCAGTTCCAGAACCGCCTTCGCCTGGATGTCGGAGAGACCGAACTTCTCCATCAATCCATCCTTTGCCACTTCCGGGTTTTTGCTTTCGCGGATGTGTTGGATAACCGCGTCCAGGTTGTTGAGCGCAATGATGTAGCCCTCAATGATGTGGGCACGTTTCCGGGCTTCGCGCAGTTCAAAACGGGTGCGGCGCTCCACCACTTCCATGCGGAAGATAATGAACTCCGAAATCAGGTCTCTCAAGTTCAGTGTGCGCGGACGGCCCTTCACCAGCGCCACGTTGTTGATGCCGTAGGAACTCTGTAGCTCCGTGTGTTTGAAGAGCTGGTTAATAATGATTTGGGCCACCGCATCGCGGCGCAGTTCCACCACAATCCGCGTCCCTTCCTTCGAGCTTTCGTTCCCGACGTGGGTAATGCCGTCAATGATTTTGTTGTTGACGAGATACCCGATTTTGGCTGTCAGTGCGTCGCGGTCCACTTGGTAAGGAACGGAAGTAATCACCACCGTTTCCTTGCCGGATTTTGAGTTCGTTTCCACCGTCGTGTGTCCGCGCAGCACCACCCTGCCGCGACCCGTGTGCATCGCCGCTTTGATGCCCTCCGTTCCGTAAATCATCGCGCCCGTCGGGAAGTCCGGCGCTTTGACGTACTTCATCAGCTCATCAATGGTGATTTCGGAGTTGTCGATGTAAGCGATGCAGCCGTTGATAACCTCGGTGAGGTTATGTGGCATCATGTTCGTCGCCATACCGACAGCAATTCCCGACGAGCCATTTACCAGCAGTTGCGGAACGCGCGTGGGCATTACCGATGGCTCCTCAAGCGAGTCGTCAAAGTTGGGAACAAAGTTTACCGTTTCTTTCTCCAGATCTTCCAGCAGCGCCTCAGCATAACGCGTCATGCGAGCTTCGGTGTAACGCATCGCGGCAGGACCGTCAGAATCCTGCGAACCGTAGTTTCCCTGACCGTCCACCATGGTGTAACGTTGGTTCCAGCCCTGCGCCATGCGAACCATCGTGTCGTAAACAGCTGTGTCGCCGTGCGGGTGGTATTTACCCAAAACCTCACCCACGATACGCGCGCATTTCTTGTAAGGCTTATTGTGTGTATTTCCCAGCTCGTGCATCGCGAAAAGAACGCGGCGGTGAACAGGTTTCAATCCATCACGGACATCGGGCAAGGCGCGGCCAACGATAACGGACATTGAATAGTCAATGTAGGCCGTTTTCATCTGCTCCTCAATGTTTACACGGACGATTCGGGAAGGCTCTTCTGCCGCATTTTGGAGCGACAATTCGGTATGGTTATCGGACATTAAAATGTATGGTGAAAATCCTTGCGAAGATACGAAAAATAAGGGAATTTTTGAACAGCAAAAAGAGATTTTGACAGTTATTTCTCCCCTATTTCCTCAAGAAATCTGTTTGGAAAAAATTTTGTTTTACATAATAAACATTACAGTATAATTCAAAAAAATTATCATCTATACTATTGTTTTGCTTATAAAATCGAGATGTTTGATGAGTCAATATCCGTACTTCTGCCCCCAACACCGCCGCAAATAAGCCCCTAATCGGGCCTCTGCTTCACTGTCTCGAGGGATGTAAAGTATGGTTACACCAAGCTTTTCGGGTAAATACTCATGCATCACAAAATGGCCCGGAAAATCATGCGCATATTGATAGCCAAGTCCGTAATCCATATTTTTCATCATCTGCGTAGCTGCGTTGCGTAGGGGCAGCGGCGCAGTTAAATCTCCCCATTTCTCTACCAGATTTTGCGCTTCATTAATGGCAAGATAAGAGGCATTACTTTTGGGTGAACAAGCCAAATAGGTTGTGCATTGTGCCAGAATAATCCCGCTTTCCGGCCAGCCAATAAGTTGTACCGCCTGAAAAGCTGTGGTTGCCAACAACAAAGCATTTGGATTGGCATTACAAATATCCTCGCTCGCCATAATTACCATGCGGCTAGCAATAAATTTTGGGTCTTCCCCACCCCGTATCATCCGCGCCATCCAATATAACGCTCCGTTCGGGTCCGAGCCGCGCAGACTTTTAATAAATGCAGAAATGATGTCGTAATGCTGCTCGCCGCTTTTGTCGTAGCGCGCTGTGCTGTTTTGCAACACGTCTTTTACGCGCTCATTGGTAAGCATCTTTTCCTGTTCCGGCAGCGCCGAAATGGACAATTCCAACAGATTCAGGAGCCGCCTCGCATCGCCGCCGCTGCCCAAAATCAGTGCTTCCCACTCGCCAATTTCTACCTTCCGTTCCCGCAGCCACTCGTCGTTTTCCAATGCCTGCACCACAATCTTTTTCAATTCTTCCTCTGTAAGATTTTGCAGCGTATAGACCTGACAGCGACTGAGCAACGCCGGAATAATTTCAAAAGAGGGGTTTTCCGTTGTCGCACCAATGAGGGTAATTATTCCCCGTTCCACAGCGCCCAGAAGCGAATCCTGCTGCGCTTTGTTGAAGCGGTGAATCTCGTCTATAAACACCAGCGCATGACCCGCAAAACGCGCCTGTTCAATAACGGCGCGCACGTCCTTTACACCATTGTCGATGGCGCTGAGTGTGAAAAGCAGAAGTTCCAGATAGCCGGGCAATCAACTGTGCCAACGTGGTTTTCCCAACGCCGGGTGGCCCCCAGAAAATAATAGACGCGGGCTTTTTGTTTTGCAACAGCGTATGCAGCACTTCCCCTTTCCCAACAAGGTGTTCCTGACCCGTGAAATTGAGCAGTGTCTGTGGGCGCATGCGCTCGGCAAGCGGGATGGTGGATGGATTTTTCAAGGCTTTAAACTTCTGTTTTCCCCAGCGTCTTTATCTTCGAAAAATGATGACCTTTCGCAAATTAGTGCTACTCTGTTTCTGCTTTCTTTCACTCACCGCTTTCGTGCCGCAGAAAAAGAAAGGTGGAAAAGTGCAGGAGGAAACACCGGCTCCTACCGACTATAAAAAGATTGGCGCGCCACTCCCCGCAATTCGGGCCGTCGGGCCGAAAGGAACGGTTTTTACGGAAAAAGAAATTGACACCACCGGGAATTTTTTCCTTATGCTGTTTAATCCAACCTGTGGTCATTGCGAAGATGCCACGAGGATGCTGGAAAAGCATCTGGACCTGTTTCGGGACAATCAGATTCTGCTTTTGTCGGCTGCCGGGATGATGCCCTATATGGATTATTTTGACGCGACCACTAAAGTTTATCAATACCCAAAAATTCAGGTTGGCGTAGACAGTGCCGGGGTAATTGAGAAGACTTTTATTTACAATTCGCTACCGCAGATAAACATCTACGACAAAGACCACAAGCTACTGAAAATCTTCACCGGCGACGTGTCAATAGACTCGTTGCGGCCTTACATCCGGTAAGATTTCCGGGGATTATTACGCTACTTGCCCCTTCACGAAATCGCGTACTTTACGCACATAGTCGAAGTATCCAGCCTCCAGGCGAACCCACATAATGATGAAGATCAGCAGGCCAATACCAATAAGCGGCAGTGTGATGAAGACGTTTTCATCCTGTGCACGCAAATAGCCTATTGTGCCGGCAACAATCATGAAGACAGAGAAAATCAGCACGAGCAACGGCCCGCCCTGATCCACACGGCGCATGTGGGAATACAGTAGCACATCCGTCTTTTGGTCTTTGCGAGACTTCAGATTCACCCGCGTAACCGGCAGCGTTTTTACGGATTCCAGCTCTTCAGCATGAGGCACAATACGGATGCCGTGGTCGGTATCTACCACCTCAAAATCCAATCCATGCACATTGGTATGGCGGCCCAAAAGTTTTTGACGAATGTCGTCGGCTGACTGGGAAGAAACGAGACGATAGGAACGGTTAAAGAACATGGGGAGGATTTTTGGAGAAGGAAAGCCAATGGTTTTCGGGCGTTAAAATACTCCGCATTTTTTCCCTGTGCAAGGCCGCGCTAAAATTATTTTTCACAGGACACTTTTTTTACTCTTTCGTATCCTCTTTCGTTATCGCGTCGTGCCGTTTATGTTCTGATAATAGCGTTGCACCATCTCCCGGTAATAGGGTTTCAAATCCGCCGGAACCGTGCGATAGCCTTCCAAAAGTGCCTTGTGTTGTTGCAAGATACGCTGCAATTCCGCAGGCATTGGCCGGGGAAGATTCATGCCTGCGGTGGATGCGCGTTTATTGTCCTGTTCCTGTTCGCGCAGGGCTTTATCTGCTTCCAAAAGGCGCGTCGCAATCTCGCTTTGGCGCATCGCCAATTCCGGCGTCAGGCGACGGTTTACAAGGTCTTCTTCGGTGCGATCCATCTTCTGTGCAATCTCGCGGAGAAGTTTTGCCGCCGCCGGGTTTCCATTGCCGGTAAGCTTGCTTACGAGCTGCTGTACCTGCCGACGAATGGCAGCTTGCTGCTCGGCAAAGCGTGCTAGTTGTTCCGCGTCGCCGTTCTCGCCTTCGGTTCCGTTTTGTCCGCCACCAGAGCCGGAGCCACCGCCTTCGCTACCTCCGGGACTTTTACCGTCTTTTCCGTTTTTCCCCTGCCCTTCTTTCCCATCCTTGCCTTGACCGTCTTTGCCTTCACTGCCGGGTTTCTGGCCTTGTTGTCCGCCGGGTTTTTGACCGCCTTGCTTGCGCGAAGCGGTTTGCGCGGCCTGTTGCATCGCGTTGCCCAGTTGTTGTTGTCCGGAGATAATATCCTGTAATTGTCCGCCGCTGCCTTGTCCCGATTTTCCGGGCTTCGGTTTGCCGCCGCCGGGCTTAGAGCAGGAGCCAGAACTGCCTTCACTCTGTTGCTGCGCTTGTTGTTGCATCAGGCTTCCTAAAAGCTCATTCAGCATCAGCGCCAAGTTGTTGGTGTGCGTCATGGCATATTGCTGCGACTGCGCCGCCTGTCCGGTCTGCCGGTCATTGAGTGCACTGGTAGCATTGGAAAGAGACGATTCCAGTCCGGCGGTTTCTTTGTTCACCGCAGCGGAAAGCTGAAAGATGCGTTTACTCAAGGCATACAAGGAGTCGCGGATGATGTGGGAAGCGGTGTATTGCCGCGACTGCTCCGAAATGGCGTTGAGGTATTCCGGCGAAGCAGCCGAAGTGGTTTTCACTTTGTTCACCAAGCCTTCTTCGGAAAAAGAAAGCCGCACGAGGTTGGTAAGAATCTGCCGCGTCGCGCGGATGTCAATGTCTAATTGCTCCGGCGAAGAACCACCCGCTGCACCGCGCAAGCTCTCCGCCATTTCTTGTAGTTTCTGCTTCGCCTGTTGCTGCGCTTTGGAAGCATTTTGCTTCTGGTTTTGGTTCAACTGCTCGCTGCTTTGCTGCATGGAATTTCCGGCTTCCTTGCCTGCCTGCTCGCTCTTGTTAAGCTCTTTCTCCTCGGCTTTCGTGGCTTGCTCCACAGCTTCTTTCAGGTCTTTTTTTAAGGCCTCTTGCAACTCTTTTTGAAGGTCTTTTTGCTCCTGCGAAAGGGCTTCATTGTTGCGCTCGCCTTTGTCGGTTTTGTCTTTCAGGTCACCTTGCTTTTGCGCGAGGCTTTCCATTTTGGCGGCGAGGTCTTCCAGCTTCAACTGCTGTTCCAGTTTCTTCATTAGCTCCTGCAAGCGTTGCAAATCCATGTTGAACAGCTTGTTGTCCTGCTCCAGTTTTTGCAGCGTCTGCACGGCTTTGTCTTTGTTCAGCTTTTGCATCAGTTCTTGCAGCTTCTGCATCTGCTCGGCCAGTTCTTTGTTCAGAAGGCGGTCCATCTGTTCTTTCAGGGCTTCGGTTTTTTCCTTCGCGTCCTCGGTCATGTTGCGGTTCTCGCGCTGCTTCATGCCTTCCTCAAAGCGCTTTTTCGCGGTCTCCAACTTCTGTTTGATTTCTTCCTGTTGGTCCATCATTTCCTGCAGGGCGGCTTTGGATTCCGGGCTGGTCTCGTCGCTTTGCAGAAGCTGCGATTGCAGATCTTTTGTGGCTTTTTGAAGTTCTTTGTTTTCTTTGGAAGAACTGCTCAAACCCTGGGCCACCTGCTTTGCATTTTCCGCCAGGAACTCTTCTGTTTTCTTCCCACCGGTACGGTCAAAATACTGTTCGGCACTGCGCGTAACCTTTGGGCCATTCACGCCGTCGTTGTCCCACGCTTCCACCCAATAGCGCATCCGCTGTCCGCTGCCAAGCACAGCAGAGGCGTCAAAATAATGCTGGAAAGAAGAGGCTTTCTTTCCGCCTAAAGGCAGGTTCACGCTTTTGGTGGAAAGGATTTTTCCGTCGCTGGTCAAGACCGTGGCTACGAAAGTGGTGCGGCTCAAACCGTAGTCATCGCCTGCGGTTCCGGTGAGCAAAACCTGCGAGCCGGTGCTGCTGTCGCCGTAGTTGCTCAGCTCAATGGTGGGTGGCGCATCGGGGATGACGTGCACGCGGAAGGCCTGGCTTTCCGACAAGCGGCTACGGGTGTTTTGGGCCAGAAAACGAACGGTGGTGTCGCGCAGGAAACGAAAGGAAGCGCCGAAGAAATTGCCGGTTTTGGGCAGGATTCCGGCGGGTGTTTCGCCGAGGAAGATTTGGATGTTGTCTGTTGCTTTTGCAGTGAGCAGCCACGAAACCTGTGTGCCTGCGGGGATGCTTAAGTCGCCGATAGAATTGCGTGTTTCCGCCGTGCGGCCTGTGTAAGCAGGATAAGCAAGCTGCACTTTCACGGAAAGCAAAAGCGGTTTCGGCAACACTTTCACCACGTAGGTTTTGGAATTGAATCCGCTGCCCGAAAGCCGGAAGGGAATATCGGCGTTCACCTTTTCAAACTTCGCGGAGAACACGCCGCTTTCGGTTTTCATCGGGCGGCGCTCGTCGCCGGTGAGGACTTCCATTTGGGCGGGCAGGGCGCGGCCTGAAGCTTTGGCGCGAAGCACAAAATCTTCGCCTTCCGGCACGGTCAGCGTATTTCCATTCAAAAGGACAAAATCAAAAGGGGCGGGTTTTTCAAAAGCGGTTGCGGGCTGTAGAAGTCGCTCGCCGGTGGTGCGGAAAGCGCCGGGCGAAAGGAGCAGGAAAAGCAGCAAAATGCCCAGCACGGGCAAGAGCCACGGCAGGTATTTTTTGTTCTTTCCAAAGTCGATGGCGCGAGTGATGGGAATGGGGGAAAGCTGTGCGGATTTCTGTTCAATAGACGCGAGTAAAAGGTCGGAATGGGCGCCGGAAACCGCACTGTTTCCGAGTTGCAAAACGTTGAGCATCTTATCGCCTACTTCCGAAAAATGGCGACCGGCGATAACGGCGGCTTCCTCCCGCGAAAGGGTTTTGCCCATGCGCGCCATTTTGGAAAGCGGCAACACAATCCAGAAGACTAATGCCGCCGTGGCGAAAATTCCCACTGCCGAAAGCAGCGGAATTTTGACGAGCGGTGGCAGATAGAAAAAGTATTCGCCCAGCCCGGCAATTAAAAGCACGGTGAGCAGGGACGCGAGCAGCACGAGTCCGCCGCGCAGAAGCTGGTTGGCGTAGTATTTCCGGATAAAACCGTCTAAATGGGAAAGCAGCAGTTGGTAAGCGTTCATTTGTGAAGTCGGGATAGGTCTTTCCAAAACAATTTCTAAAGATAAGAAGTTGGGTTGGAGGGAATTGTTCGGTGGGCGTTAAAAAACGGGCGCGTTAAGGATTCTGGGTTTGCCGGAAGTGGTGGATTTTGTTTGGAGATGAGGACGTTCCCGGTTATTGCGGCCTTGAAGGGGAATAAGAGGACAACTAAGGACTATTTTCATTAAACCATTTTGTGCTATTAGGCAACTATTGAAGCAAGTAGCCGAACTAATGGCGCAAGTAGCCGAACTATTGAAGCAAGTGAGTCAACTAATGACGCAAGTAGCTGAACTAATGGAGCAAGTAGCCAATCTAACGTAGCAAGTACGCAATCTAATGGAGCAAGTAGCCGAACTAACGTAGCAAGTACGCAATCTAACGAAGCAAGTAAGCTAACTAATGACGCAAGTAGCTGAACTAATGGAGCAAGTAGCTGAACTAACGTAGCAAGTAGCCAATCTAACGTAGCAAGTACGCAATCTAACGAAGCAAGTAGCCGAACTAACGTAGCAAGTACGCAATCTAACGAAGCAAGTAAGCTAACTAATGAAGCAAGTAGCCGAACTAATGGCGCCAGTAGCCGAACTATTGATGCCAGTAGCCAATCTAACTTAGCAAGTACACAATCTGTGAGAGGATTTGCCGCGGTTAGGACCGGGAGGGTCTGAAAGGAGGTGGGATGGATTTAGGTTTTATACGGATTTTAAAACACAGGAAATGACAGACTTCTTGCGAGAGGGCTTTTTATGCTACGACGAAGGCGGGAAGCCTTTGCTGAACCGCGGGGGCATCACCGGGAAGCGTAGAGCCGCTGCCGGATGTTTTCTTTATCTACAACCGTGAAGGCATTTTCAAAAGCAATTCCTTGCCGCAGCAGTTCCAAAAGTATTTTTCCGGCAAAAAGCGGATGCTGTTCTTTGTTTCGGAAGTACACAACGGCGGGTAGATTCCCACCGCCATAACGGAAAACCAATTCGCCATAATCCCGGTCAAACGTCAGGATAACAAGGCTTTCCCGCTGCGCGATTTCCACAACTTCTTTATCGGAGATTCCCCCAAAATCTTCCTGAATACTCTTTACAAACAAGCCATTCTCCCTTAGAAGCACCAAGCTGGGACGGGGGAAGTTTTCGTTCGCCAGAAACATGCTTAAGCTGCCGGAATAGAGAAGTAAAACTCGTTGCGCACGCAGTCTTGCAGGTATGCAAAAACGGCTCGCAGAGAAGCATCTGTAAGGTGCGGGTAGCTTTCCAAAAGCTGTGCTTCGCTCCAACCAGCGGACAGCAATTCCAAGATAAGTTCTACGGAAATGCGCGTGCCTTTGAGGATGGGTTTTCCCAGAAGAATGTCTTTGTCGGAAGTGATGTAGTCCTGCCAGATCATTTTTCAAAAATAGCCCTTTTCCCAACCATAGCCCTGGCTTGCTGTTACCTTTGCCGCCCTTGTAGAAAATTATGATGCACCTGTATCCGGCGAGTGCAGCCGACGGACTGGAGTTTGGAAAAATCCAGCAACTTCTCCTTAATTATTGCCGTACCGACGATGCGCGCGAGCGGGTGCAACGCCTGAAACCGATGACGCGCTTTGAGGCCGTAGAGCGCGCTTTGAAGCAGACCGAAGAATACAAAAATACGCTTGGCCCGGACGCATTTCCGGGCGATTTTACCCGCAATATTTCTAAAGAACTGCGGCTGCTGGAGATTCAGAACTCGGTGCTTTCGGGCGATGCGTTGCTTTCCCTGGCAAGTCTTGCCAACACGATGCGCGACGTGCTGCGCTGGTTTGCGGGCAGGCCGGGCTTCTACCCGACGCTGCGCGAGTTGATTGCGGAATTGAAGTTTGAAAAAGAAATCGTGGAGATTGTTTCTGCGGCGATTGACGATGGCGGACAAGTGCGCGATACGGCTTCGCGGGAGTTGATGAGCATTCGCACCAGCCTGCAAAGCCGGCGGAACGAGCTGCGGAAATTGTTTGAAAGCGTGCTGCGGAAATTGAGTAAGCAAGGCTATCTGGCCGACATCTCGGAAGGGTTTTTGAACGGGCGGCGCACCGTGGCGATTAACGCAGAAAACAAGCGCATGGTGAAGGGCATTCTGCACGGCGAAAGCGACACTAGCCGGACGGTTTTTATTGAGCCGGAAGAGACGATTGAAATGAACAACGAGGTGTTTTCCTTAGAGCGCGCCGAAGGCCGGGAAATCCAGCGCATCCTTCAAGAAACGACGGCGAAGCTGCGGGTGTATGCGCCGGTGCTGCAACATTATTTCAAGCTGAGCGGCATTTTTGATTTTATCCGCTGCAAGGCGCTGTTGGCGCAGGAGCTGGACGCGCACATGCCGCGCCTGAGCAATCATCCCGGCGTGGCGTTGGTAAAGGCGCGGCATCCGCTGCTTTATCTCCACAATAAAGCCGCCGGAAAGCCGGTGGAGCCGCTCCATCTGACGCTGGACCGGAAGGATAGAATCTTGATTATTTCCGGGCCGAATGCGGGCGGGAAAACGGTGAGCATGAAGACGGTGGGACTGCTGCAAATCATGGCGCAAAGCGGGCTGTTGATTCCCGCCGACCCTGCCTCGGAAGTGGGGCTTTTCAAAAACCTGTTCATCCATATTGGCGACACGCAGAGCATTGAAAATGAGTTGAGTACTTACAGCGCGCACCTGCGGGACATGAAGTATTTTATGGACTTTGCGAGTGGCAAAACGCTGTTTTTTATTGACGAACTTGGCTCTGGTTCCGACCCCGCGCTGGGCGGCGCTTTTGCCGAAGCGATTGTGGAAGAGCTGGCTTCGCGCAACGCGATTGGCATTATCACGACGCACTACCTGAACCTGAAAGTGATGGCCGGAAAAGTGGCGGGCATCGTGAACGGCGCGATGCTGTTTGACGAAGAAGCACTGGAACCGCGCTACCGGCTGACGCTGGGCAAGCCGGGTTCCTCCTACACGTTTGCGATTGCGCTACGGAGTGGGCTGCCGCAAAAAGTGATTGACCGCGCGCGAAACCTCACCGAGCGCGGCCACCACAAGCTGGACAACCTCTTGCACCAAACCGAGCAACAGGGCCTGCGGCTGGGCGAAAAAGAAAAGACGCTGGACGAGAAGATTGACGCTGCCGAGCGCGCCCGGATTTACTATGAGGAGATTGCCGACAAGGAAAAGCAGCGCGTGCATTTTGAGACGCTGAAACTGCAAAACCAGATTAAGAAGGAGGAGGTGGATTACCTGCGCGAAACGGAGCGGAAGTTTAAGCAGATTGTGCAGGACTGGAAGAAAGTGGAGAACAAAGGCGAGGTGATAGACGCGGCGGAGAAGATTCTGTTCCGGAAGAAAAGCGTGCTTGCCAATCAGTCGGTGGCGAAGAAGATGGACAAGACCTACGAGGCGGTTGGCGGGGTGCCACAGATAGGCGATTTGGTGCGCAACAAAACGACGCATCAGGTGGGGACGCTTACGGAAATCCGGGAGAAACGCGGGATTGTGAAGGTGGCGAAGATGCCGTTTAATGTAGAGTTGGGGGAGTTGCTGGTGGTGCGGAAGAAGGGGGAGAAGGAAGGGAAGTAAAAGGCTTATTTTTGTAACTATGGAAGCTGTAATTGCATATCCCCAAAGCGAGGATCAAAAAGCCGCTCTTACTGCGGTTTTAAAGGTGTTAAACATCCCTTACGAACTGGAGGGAGAACGCCCTTACAATCTGGAGTTTGTTGCACGTATTCTGGCAGAGAAAGAGGCCGGAAATTACAAAGTCATTCCGATGAAAGATTTATAGAAATAGTATTTTACATCTCCAACTCATGCGCAAGGCCACACTCCTGTTCGTTACTTTGGTTTACAGTCTTATTGCATCCGCACAGGTAGCAGTAAGCAATTCAAAGGAATCTCCGAAATGGATTGTTATTCCTAGTGAGAGTATTGACTTCTACTTTCAAGATACGGTCAATCTCCCTATGCCAGCCTATGAATTTGTAGCATCAAGGGAAATGGCTTATCAGAAATTGAACACGTTTTTCCAAGCTACACTTCCCAAGCGGCTTCAGTTTTATGTATGGACAGACCCAAAACTGGCAGAAAGACTTTTAGGTATTCCTCTGGGCTTTTCTTCTGCCCAAAACTGTGTTTGCAACGTCCTTTCTAACCAAACGCGTGGCCATGAAATAACGCACGTTTTAAGCTATTGGGCTTGGGGAGAGCCTCGTGTTGAGAAAACACTCTTTATAGACGAGGGCTTAGCAACTGCTTTTAATTTAAGACGAGGAGTTGATTTTTTAGAGGAAGTTCGCGCACCCCTGAAAGCGAGCGGCTATAAATCTATTCTGGAGGTCTGGGAGTCAAGCGCTATTATAAATGCAAATTTGCTTTACCCAGCCGGAGGGGCTTTTATGCAGTATGCTTTCAAAAAACTACCAAAAACTGATTTTCAGGCACTGGTGAAATACCAAACCATAACGCACACAAAAAGCGTTTTGGGTCAGGAACGTTTTAAAGCATTTATCGCTGATTTTGACAAACTGGTTGGATTGAAGTAGACATTGCTTCAAGGGTCAAAATCATTGCGCCCCATCTTTGCCCCGTGCCGGAACAAAACAAGCGCCTCGCCTATTTCTCTTACGCCTTTATTGCTATCGTCTGGGGAACGACCTATCTGGCGATTAAGATTGCCGTAGAAGCCTATCCCGCTTTCCTGATGGCCGGAACAAGGCAGGTAGCTGCTGCGCTCCTGATGATTCCGCTCTTGTTTATCGGGAAAAAAAACCGGGGCATTTTCTCCAAAAAACTACTGGCCCGGAACGCGACCATCGGCTTTTTGATGATTACCGTTGGGAACGGCGTGGTGAGTTGGGCAGAGCGCATTGTGCCGAGTGGCGTGGCCGCGCTGGTGTGTAGCATGATGCCGATTTCGGTGGTGCTGATTAGCTTTTTCAGTGGCCGGAAACACGCGCTCAATGCGCTCACCGTCGGTGGGATGTTGCTGGGTTTTGCGGGCGTGGCGGTGATTTTCCGGGCTGATGTCGCTGCGCTCGGCAACCGGCAATATCTCCTGGACATCCTTGCGCTGCTGGGAGCGACGACCAGTTGGGGCGCGGGTTCGCTGCTGATGAAACGCTGGGCAAACCCGGAAAACCCAACGCTGGACGTGATGCTGCAAATCTTTTCCGGCGGGCTGTTTCTGCTTCTCCTCAGCCCGCTGTTTGAAAGCTATTCCGGCGTTACGTGGTGGAATCCGCAGGCGCTTTTGTGCTGGCTTTACCTCATCGTGTTTGGTTCCATCGGCGCGATGCTGGCGTATAAATACGCGCTCAAGCACCTGCCTGTGAGTTTTGTAACGAGCTACGCCTACGTGAATCCGTTGGTGGCGGTGGTGCTGGGTGCGTTCTTCGGCGAGACGCTGAATATTTGGACGGGACTGGCTTTCGCGTTGATTATTAGTGGCGTGTACTTAGTGAATCGGGGGAAGGAGTAAAAGAAGCGATTCCACGCTTGGAACTGTGGCGAACAGCAACCTAACTTGCAACTGCTTTTTAGTCACAAAAGCATTTCCGTTTTTCTTTTCAGAACCATTTGCGCATGTCAAAGATTGAGAAAATCGTTGAAAGGCTTTTGTCTAGTCCAACAGACTTTACGTGGGATGAATTGGTTAAGGTACTTAGCCACTTCGGTTACAAGGAATTAAAACCCGGAAAGACAGGCGGCTCCAGAAGAAAGTTTGCAAACGCGGAGAAGCACATCATTAGTTTACACAAACCCCACCCGGGAAACCTTCTTAAGCCGTATCAGGTCAAGGACGTGATAGCGACGTTGAGAACAAAAGGGAAGCTATAGCATGGACGACATTCTGAAATACAAAGACTATTCTGCTATTGTGCACTACAACGCACAAGACGAAGTTTTTCACGGAAAAATACTGGGTATTGACGACTTGGTGAGCTTTGAAGGCACCAGCGTGAAAACGCTGAAAAAAGCTTTTCAGGAAGCAGTGGATGATTATCTGGAAACCTGCGAGGCTATTGGAAAGCAACCGGAGAAAGCTTACAAAGGCACCTTCAACGTAAGAGTTCCGGCTCAATTACACCGGGAAGCTGCCACTTACGCCGCTGCTAAAAACATCACACTGAATGATTTTGTGAAGAAGGCCATTGGCTTTGTGCTACGTAAAAATCCCGATTTAGAGACCTTCTCCCTAAGCGGAGAATAACAGACTTTCTTTTGTGCTCCTCAAAATGAAAGACCTTCTCGGCAGCGCCATGCGCGACTATCACCACAATCCCGCGACGGCGCAAAAACTGTGGGTGGTCTACCCCGACGACAGCCGCGACGAAATGCTGGTAGCAACGTATTTCCGGGGCGGAAAAAAGCTGCCCATTCTGGAACAAATCGCTTTGTCGGAATGCCGGGGAAAAATATTGGACATTGGCGCGGGCGCAGGCAGCCACGCGCTTTATCTCCAACGAAAAGACTGTGAGGTTACGGCGCTGGATTTTTCGCCCGGTGCGGTGGAAGTGATGCGAAGTCGCGGCGTGAAAAAAGCGGTGCAAGGAGACGTTTTTCACTTCCGGGAAAGTGGTTTTGATACACTGCTCCTCTTGATGAACGGCATCGGATTGGTGGGAGATATTGCCGGGCTGAAAGCGTTTCTCCGCCACGCCGAAACGCTTCTTTCTCCCGGCGGACAACTGCTTTTTGATTCTTCCGACGTGGCTTATCTCTACCCGAAAGGCATTCCCGTAGAACCTTACTACGGCGAGATAAAATGCCGCTATGAATACGGCGGTGAGCAGACGGATTGGTTTACCTGGCTCTACATTGACCGGCTTCTTTTAAAAACGATTGCCCAAAGCATGGGCTGGGAAATGGTGCTTCTTTTTGAGGACGAAGAAGGGCAGTATCTGGTGCGGTTGACGCGGATCTAAACCCCTAAACCTATAAGGTCTCTAAGACCTTATAGGTTTTCCGTTCCCAACAAAACACTGCGCAAGCTGTTAGAAGTCGCTTCCAAATCCGAAACCGTCATGATTTTAAGCCTGCAAGACACTGACCGCATTATTGAAATGGCGTGGGAAGACCGGACGCCTTTTGAAGCGATTGAAATGCAGTTCGGGCTGTTGGAAAAAGACGTGATTGCCCTGATGCGCCGCGAACTGAAACGCAACAGTTTTGACCGCTGGCGCAAGCGCGTAAACAGCGGCGTGAGCCAAAAGCACCTGCGCAAACGAAACCCGGAAATCACGCGGTTTAGATGTGCGCTGCAGCGCGCAATTACCGGCAACAAAATCTCCAAACGCTGAGCCGAATGACTTTCCCCACCCGCTACGACGAAATTCTTCAGAAAGTCGCGGCTATCAACCCTGTTGCTTACGGCAAATCCCGCAATTACCTCAACGGCGCGGTGACGCGGTTGTCGCCCTATCTCTCGCGTGGGGTGCTTTCTACGCGGCAAGTGGCGCAGGCGGTTCTGGCAAAGGGCCACAACCCGTTTGAGATTACGTCCTTCATTCAGGAACTGGCGTGGCGCGACTACTTTCAGCAGGTCTGGAAAGCGCGGAGAGACGAGATTGATACCGACCTGAAAAGCCCGCAACTGGGTGTTACCAACCACAAGTTGAGCAGTGCGATTGTGAAAGGAGAAACAGGTATTGAAGCCCTTGACGACGGCGTTGCGGAACTCTACGACGTGGGCTATATCCACAACCACCTGCGGATGTACCTTGCTTCGGTGGCCTGCAATGTAGCCGGGAGCCATTGGAAAAAGCCCGCGCGATGGATGTACTATCATCTGCTGGATGCCGACTGGGCAAGCAACGGACTGAGCTGGCAATGGGTTGCAGGGAGTTTTAGCGCCAAGAAATACTTCGCCAATCAGGAGAACATCAACCGCTATTGCGACACGCGGCAGCGCGGCACTTTTCTGGATGTTGCCTACGGTGATTTCGAGAAAATACCTGTGCCGCCTGTGCTTCAACGACACGAGGAGGTCCAACTGAAAACCGCGTTTCCGCAAACAACTACACCTACGCTTCAACTGCACCTGCCGACCTGCGTGTACAACTTCTACAACCTGGACCCGGCGTGGAAAAGCGACGTGGACGCCAACCGGCTTTTGCTTCTGGAACCGGCTTTTTTTGAGCGTTATCCGGTGTGTAGAAGAACGATGGATTTTATGTTGGCGCTGGCGGAAAACATTCCCGGAGTTCAGGTGTGGACGGCGTCTTTTGACGACCTGCTTTCGCTGGCGAAGGGCGGAAAAATCCATTTTAAAGAGCATCCCGCAAACGCGCACTACCACGGCGTAGAACACGAGCGCGATTGGCTGTTTCCGACCGTGCAGGGTTACTTCCCGTCGTTCTTTTCTTTCTGGAAGAAGGGCAGCAAGAATCTGAAAGTACTGGTTCCTGCTAAAAACCTATAAGGTCTCCAAGACCTCCCAGGGTTTCCTTCTCTCCCCCATGAAAAACGTCAAAAAAGAAAACCTGCCCACGAAGGTTTGCGTTGTTTGCAAGCGGCCTTTTACGTGGCGAAAGAAATGGGAAAAGGTCTGGGACGAGGTGAAATATTGCTCCGATAAATGCCGGATGAATAGAGGCGTATGATTTTTCTAGCGGAGACGCAAAGACGCAGAGGTAAATAGCAGGAAGACCATCCTTACATAGAACCCTGAAAGGGTTCAACAGCAATTGCCACGGGTGAAACCCGTGGACAGAGGAGAATCAGCCTCTCAGCAATCCCTCCAAATCCCCCGCCCTCACTCCTTCTAAACTTCCCACTACCTTATCCGCAATCGCAAATCTTGGGTCACTCGCCCATTCTTTGTGTGGCACAGCAAACGTCTTCATCCGCGCGGCTTTGCCGGCAATACAGCCGTTCACCGTGTCTTCCAAAACGACGCATTGATGCGCGCCCACGCTTAACCGCGAGGCGCATTGCAGATACACTTCCGGGTGCGGTTTTCCCAGCGCCGCCGTGTCGGCGCTGATGACAGCGTGGAAGAAAGAAGTAATGCCGAAGTGTTGTAGCAGCGCTTCAATCATGCGCAGCGGTGAGGAAGAAGCCAGCCCGATCTTCCAACCTTCTTTCTCCAAATCTTCCAGCAACGACAATACGCCGGGCAATATGCTGCCTTCGCGTTTGGAGGTTTCTACCACGCCGTCCACAATTTCTTTTGAAAGACTTTCGGGAGAAAGTCCTTCCGGCCACGGGAAGTTCCGCTGCCAGTGATGGCATACCTCAATAATGCGCAGCCCCGCCGTTTCGCGGACGCGATTCATGGGAATGAGGATACCGTGCGCTTCCGCCTTTGCTTTCATCACTCTTCCCCATGACGGCTCGGTGTCCAAAAGAAGGCCGTCCATGTCAAACAAGGCTGCGTGTATCATGCGGCGAAAATACCGTAGAGACACGCTGCGCGTGTCCGCAGAAAATGCAGGATAAGCGGATACGCGCAGCGTGTCCCTACATCCCCATCCCCTATTTTTGCGCCCAATTTTCCATCCTTTCCTCACAAGACTTATGAAGCGCTTCTTCTTCGCCTCGCTGCTCCTCGCAGGGACGGCCTCTGCCTATGCGCAGAACATCCAGTTCACGGAGTATGACCTGCCCAACGGTCTCCACGTCATTCTTCAAGAAGACCACTCTACGCCCATCGTTGCGACATCAGTGATGTACCACGTAGGCTCTAAAAACGAAGACCCGCAACGCACGGGTTTTGCCCACTTCTTTGAGCATCTGCTTTTTGAAGGCTCGGACAATATCAAGCGCGGCGAGTTCATGAAAATGGTGCAGGGCGCAGGCGGGCAGTTCAACGCCAATACCTCCCAAGACCGCACCTTTTACTACGAAGTCCTTCCCTCCAACCAACTGGAACTGAGCCTCTGGATGGAAGCCGAGCGGATGCACTATGCCAATATCGACACCATTGGGCTGGAAACACAGCGCAAGGTGGTGAAGGAAGAAAAAAAGCAACGCTACGACAACACGCCCTATGGCCAGCTTCTGAACACGGTGTATGAAAACGCCTACACGGTGCACCCTTACCGCTGGAGCCCTATCGGCAAGGAGCAGTACATCGACCAGGCCAAGATGCAGGAGTTTCTGGATTTTTACCACACCTTCTACGTGCCCAACAACGCGGTGCTGGTGCTCGGTGGCGACTTTGACCCCACAACCGCGAAGGCCTATATCGCCAAGTATTTCGGGAACATCCCGCGCGGCACAAAAGAGATTCCCCGCCCAACGGAAATGGAGCCGAAGCGCACCGCCGAAAAGCGCGTGAACTTCTACGACAACATCCAGCTGCCTGCCGTCATCCTCGCCTACAACACGCCGAAAGCGGGCGTGCAGGATATGTACGCCATTGACCTCCTCACGAATCTTCTTTCGCAGGGAAAAAGCTCGCGCTTCCAGCAGCAGATTGTAGAGAAGCAGCAGAAAGCCTTGCAGGCAGGCGCATTCGCGATTCCCAACGAAGACCCGGGCGTGGCCATGATGTTTGCCATTGCCAACATGGGCGCAAAGCCGGAAGAACTGGAACAGGCGATGCTGACGGAGATTGACCGCGTAAAGACCAGCGGCCTCACCGATGCCGAGTACACCAAGCTGATGAACAACGCCGAAAGCGACGCCATCCAGCAAAACCAAAAAACACTGGGCATCGTTACCAACCTGGCGACCTACTACACCTTCTTCAAGGACGCAACCCTGATTAACAACGAGATAGAGCGCTACCGCAAAATCACGAAAGAAGATCTGAAGCGCGTGGCCAACCAATATTTCACGCCGCAAAACCGGCTGGTGATTTATTACCTGCCGAAGTCGGAAAAGAAATCCTAGTTCCCTCTCTCCTCCTCTATTTTCAAGAGATTCTCCATGAAAAAAATAACCCTCAGCCTCGCGGCTTTTTCCCTTTTTCTATCGGCAGGTGCGCAGCAGGCTTTTGACCGCAGCGTCCGCCCCAAAGCCGGCCCCGCACCGGTGGTTACCATCGGCAAGTCGGAATCCTTTACCCTTGCAAACGGCATGAAAGTCTTTGTGGTGGAAAACCACAAGCTGCCCACCGTGGCCTACTCCATGCAACTGGACATTAACCCCGCGCTTGCCGGTCCGAAGGCGGGATTGTCGGAGATTTTTAGCGAGATGCTGACCTCCGGCACTAAATCCCGCTCCTCCGAAAAGCTGGCGACAGAAATGGACCTGATTGCGGCCCGCATCCGCGCAACGGACGAAGGCATGTACGGCGCCTCCCTGAAACGCCACCAGGATAAGTTGCTGGAACTGATGGCCGACATTGCGATGAACGTGAAGTTCACCGACGACGAGTTGGACAAAAGCAAAATGCAGGCGCTCTCCGGTCTGGAAGCCAGCAAGAATGAGCCGGACGCGATGCTCCAGAACGTGACCAGCGCCGTGAACTACGGCCCCAACCATATCTACGGCGAAGTGGCCACTTCCAACACGCTGAAAGCCATTACGCTGGCCGACCTCAAGGCGTACTATGCCACCTATTACCGTCCCAACGTGGCCTACATGGCTGTGGTGGGCGACATTACGGTAGATGAAGTGAAGCCTTTGTTGGAGAAATACTTCGGCAAATGGCAGCAGGCGGAAGTGCCGACGGCAGCCTATACATTGGCCCCCAATCCGCCGGGCACAGACGTGATTTTCGTACCGCGCGATGCGGCGGTTCAAAGCGTTTTCAACATCACTTACCCGCTGGACCTGAAGCCCGGAACATCAGACGTGATTAAGGCGCAGGTGACCAACGCGGTGCTGGGCAACGGCTCGCAGGGCCGCCTGTTCCTGAACCTGCGCGAGGCCCACGGCTGGACCTACGGCGCGTACAGCAATCTGGATATTGACCAGCGCATCGGCAACTTCACGGCCTACGCCAAGACGCGCAACGCGGTGACCGATTCGGCCATCAACGAGGTGCTTTCGGAGATGCGCAAGCTGCGCAACGAGCCGGTGAGCGCGCCCGACCTGCAAGCCTTGATTGCCAACATCAGCGGCTCGTTTGCCATTGGCCTGGAAGACCCGCAGCGCGTGGCGCAATACGCGATCAATACCGAACGCTACAAGCTGCCAAAGGATTATTACACCAACTACCTGCGCAACCTCTCTGCCGTGACGGCGGCGGACGTGCAGGATATTGCACGCCGTTACATCCGCCCCGAAAACGCACACATCATTGTGGTGGGCGACAAGAACGACGTGGCTCCCAAGCTGGCGCGCTTTGCAGAAAATAAGACCATCGACTACCGCGACAACTACGGCAATCCCATCAAAGCCACTACCACGCAGGCCGTGAGCATGAGCGCCGAGGAAGTGATGAAGAAATACATCTCCGCGCTGGGCGGCGAGGCGACCATTAAGGGGTTGAAGAGCATAAAGACTTCTTACAGTGGCTCCCTCATGGGCCGGACGATGGAAGTGGTAGAAACCAAGCAAGGCGGCAAGATGAAGATGATGCAGGTAATGAACGAGCAGCCAGTAGTGACCCAGATTTACGATGGTGCAAAAATGTCTCAGACGCAAATGGGACAAACGACGGACGTGACCGACGCGGCAACCGTGGCAGATATGAAACAACAGGCCGACCTGCAAGCTGACCTTCACCCGGAGATGTATGGCATCACCCGCACGGTGAAAGGAAAAGACGGCGACCTGATTGTGGTGGAAACAATGGAAGGCACCGATAAAGGCACAGAATACTATGACGCCACCACCGGACTCTTGATGAAGTCGGTGAGCGTGAAAGGCGAGCAGACTACCACCACCGAAATGAGCGACTACCGCGAAGTGCCCGGCTCCGGCGGCTATAAGGTTCCGTATGCGGTGACGGTTACCGGCGTGGCCCCCGCCCCGCTGGCTATGAAGCTGACGTTTGTGGAAGTGAACAAGAGCTATCCGGCGCGCATTTTCCAGTAATTGCAGCACGGTTTAGAGGAGGCGCCCGGTTTGGGCGTCTCTACGAAAGAGGAACGGGCCAAAAGGCTCGTTCTTTTTTTATGAAATAGCTTGACCTTTTTTTCTCGCTACCGGGAGAAACCGCTACCGGGAGAAACCGCTACCGCTTCCAACCAAAAGGAAACAGCAGCCCTGCTCCGGGATTCCGGTTGCGAAGAAAAGGGGAAATCTGTTTAAAATTCAGGCAGTTGTTCCGTAGGAATGGCTTTGGCAAGCGCCGGTTTCCGGAAGCTTTAGCGGACTTAAGGTATTAATACCGTGCAAAAAGGTATCAATACCTAAAAACAAGTTAGCCCTACCTTTTAAAAGGGTACGTATACCTTTTTAAAAGGGATTTTTACCCTTATTTTGGGGATTTTTACCTTTATCAAAGGTATTTTTACCTTTGAATAAGGTATGTTTACCTTAATTTTGGGTATTCTTCCCCTGCACTGCGCGAAGCGATAATACGCTTTTGCAGCGCGTTTGCAGGCTTCGCGAAGCTTGTTCTTTATCTCCTTAACCGATCCTTTTCCATGCCCAACACAAAGCCTTTTCCTTCCAAAGAGAGCGCATATAACATCTACGTGAACGAGGTTGTGCCCTACCTTTTGGCCGAGGCCGCGCGGCTGAACGTGGATGCAGCGCAGCAAGCGGCGCTGCCCGGCCTGTTGTCTCACTGGAACACGGCCTATGACAAGACTTCTGTCCCGGTCATGCGTACCCAAATCGACGTCGCCAAGAAGAACATCGCCAAAGGGGCGCTTACGGGCCTGCTGCGCGAGGTGTATGCCAACCTGCCGAAGACCAGGCTGACGACGATTGACCGCAGCACGTTTGACATTCCCCTACGCGCACGCCGCACGCGGGCAAAGGCACCTGACTCCATGCCATTGATACTCAACATAAGCACTGCCTATAGCCTGCAACAGAAGATTTTTTTTAAGGACGCAGACTCGCCCACGAGCCGGGCAAGGCCGAAGGGCATGATGGGCTGTGAAATCTGGTGCTTTATTGGCAGCGCAGACCAGCAGATGGTGGACGTTAAAGAATATCGGTACGTGGCGCTGGCAAAAACAACGCCGCACACCGTTCATTTTGAAGGGGCTGACGCGGGCAAGACAGCGTTTTATATGCTACGCTGGATAAGCACGCGCGGCGAACACGGCCCGTGGAGTGCCACCAAATGGGCGACGATAGTGGGGTAACCCGGTAGGGAGCGCAGGTTTGGTTAGGCAGTGTTGACAGCTCTTGTATCAGACGTTTTTGCAGCCCTGTAGGGGCGCCTGTTTGGTTTAGACAAGACCAAACAAGCGCCCCTACAGGGCTTGCATGCCTGCTTGTCAACACTGGCCGGGCAATGACCAAACCCACACCCCTACGGGGCTAAAAAGCCCTTGTGGCAACGCTCCTATTCCCTAAACCTTTTTTCCGGCTACAAGATTCATAGATTCGGATACACCAGCGTAACAAAAGCGGTGCAGCTTTGCAGTGGTTTTTAAAAACAAACCAATCTCCCCAAGATGAAAATCATTGTTACCGGCTCTCTGGGCAACATCAGCAAACCCCTTGCCCAACAACTCGTTGCGGAAGGCCACGACGTAACCGTTGTGAGCAGCAAAGAAGACCGCCGCGCCGAGATTGAGGCGATGGGCGCAAAAGCCGCTGTTGGCTCCGTGGCGGATGTGGATTTCCTTACCCAAACCTTTACCGGCGCGGACGCGGTCTATGCCATGTCTCCCCCTGATTTCTCCAAGACCGACATGGTGAAATACCAGGCCGAAAACGGACAGGATTATGCCGAGGCGTTGAAGGCATCGGGCGTGAAGCGCGTGGTGTTTCTCTCTTCTTTTGGCGCGCACCGCGACAACGGCACGGGCATTATCGTGGGCAAGCACCACGCCGAAAACACGCTGGCTGCCGAGCTTCCGGGCGTTTCTATGACCGTGCTGCGCCCGGCGTATTTCTACTACAATCTGTATCACCAGATGCCGATGGTGAAGCAGGGTTTCATGGCTGCGAATTATGGCGACGACAAGATACCGATGGTGGCTCCGGCGGACATTGCCGCTGTGGCTGCGGAGGAACTGACCCGCACGGCAACGGCGCCGGGCGTGAACGTCCGCTACATTGCGAGCGACGAGCGCACGGGCGCGGAAGTAGCCGACGTTTTGGGCAAGGCCATTGGCAACCCGGAATTGAAGTGGATGCAGGTGAGCGATGAGCAATCGCAGGCGGGCATGGAAGGCGCGGGCATTCCGGCGCAGCTTGCCGGACAACTGAACGAGATGTATGGCGCGCTGCGCGGCGGCGGTGCGATGAGTGAGCATTACGAGCAGAACCGCCCCGCCGAGATGGGCAAGACAAAGCTGGAAGACTTTGCGCACGAATTTGCGGCAGCGTATAAAAGCGACGCGCAGGGCGGGCATTAAGAGGCAGTTGTGTTTTATTTTTGTTAGAAGGCGGGTCATTGCATCCCGATAGTTATCGGGGTGCAATGACACCGCTTTTTGTAATCGTATCAGGCTATGCCCAACCTGCAACCCATTCTGGAAGACGCCCGTGTAAAGCTTCGCCCGCTGCGGGCCGATGATTTTGAAACCTTGTATGCCGTTGCGAAAGACCCGCTTATTTGGGAACAGCATCCAAGCCGCGACCGCTGGAAACGAGAGGTTTTTGAAACCTTCTTTGAAGGCGCAATGGAGAGCGGCGGCGCCTTCGTGATTCTGGACAAGGCAACGGGAGAAGTCATTGGCAGCACCCGGTTTTATGAAAAAGAGGCGGCGAAAAGCAGCTTTGCCATCGGCTATACGTTCTACGCAAGAGCATATTGGGGAACGGGAATAAACAGCGCCGTAAAATCGCTGATGCTGGATTATGCTTTCGGGTTTGTAGATGCCGTCTGCTTCCACGTTGGCGCGGGCAACCGGCGCTCTCAGATTGCGGTTGAACGGCTGGGCGCGGTGAAGGAAAGCGAGGCTGAAATTGCGTATCACGGCGAGCAGTCTAACCTGAACTACTGCTATAGCCTGCACAAGAGCGCGTGGCAATCTTCGCATCCGGCGTAAGCATGTGGTGTGCCTTTGCAGTGAAAAAGCCCACTGTGTGAACGCGCAATGCATTAAGGTTTCAGGCGGACAAGCGTTGTAAGCAGGAAAACAACGTCCGGTAGCTATTTACAACTGCTTGTAGCGGCTTTACCACCAGAGGTAGCGGCGGTTTGGAGGGATAAGGCAGATGGCCAGAATAATTTTGCAGCCACATAATTCCCACCAAATGATCGCAAAATCTATTGGCGATAAAATCGCCGCCGCACGAAAGAAAAACCGTTTATCACAAGCCGAGCTTGCCAAGCACGTTTCCATCAGCCCACAAGCTGTTGGCAAATGGGAAAGGGGCGAGTCGCTGCCCGACATCACCACGCTCCACCGCTTGGCGGAGATTCTGGGCGTAGATCTGAATCATTTCTCGGAAAGCTTTCCGTCGGTGACGGTGGAGGCAACGGAGAGCCATACGCCTGCTGCTGTGTCTGCCGAGCATCCTGCTCCGCTGGCGGAGAATCCGGTGAAGCCCTTGAAGTGGAATCTTTCGCAGGGCCAGTGGGTAGATACCGATTTTTCCGGCTTGGAAAATCTGGAAGGAAAGCTCCGGGCCTCCAACCTGAAAAACTGCAAGTTTGTGGCAACTGATTTGGCCGGGCTGTCATTAAGCAGCAACGAGATAACGGGCTGTGATTTCCGGGGAGCCAACCTGAGCGAATCCAGTATTCAAAGCTGTGAATTGGCAAATAATCTGTTTCCGGAGTGTTCTTTCAGAGGCGCGCGCATTTCCTCCTGCGATATCCGGGGATGCGATTTTTCTGAAGCCAACCTGAGCGAGGCCGTTTTTGCTACCAGCGAGCTTAACAACATTCAACTTCGGAACGCTGTTCTGAAAAGCACCTTGTTCAAGCTTTCGCAGCTTTCCAATCTGGTGTGGGAAAGTGATTTGGATGGATGTGTGTTTGAACATTGCGCCTTCACGCGTGTGGTGTTTAAAAATAGTATGATCACCAACACTTTCTTCCGGTGTCGCCGGATGAAGAGTGTCCGGTTTGAAGATTGCAAGGCAGATTTGCTTTCTTACGAAGCCCTGAAAAGCACTGGTGCCGACCTGACGGGACTTAGCATTATGACCGCTGTGTAACAGCAATTTCCTTAAACATCTCCTTATTATGAAAAGCAATCAGCCGCAACACCTGAAAACCATTACCGATTATCATCGGCTATTGGGTCTGCCCGCGCCCGTGCATCCGCTGGTGAGCGTGATTCATTTTGAAGACATGCAGTGGAGCGAGGGGCCGCTGAACATCCTGTTGGGCTATTATTCCATTGCCCTGAAGCGGAACAACCACTGCAAAATCCGGTATGGGCAGCAGGATTTTGACTTTGATGAAGGCATGCTTTCCTGCATGGCTCCGGGACAGGTATTGCGCATTGAAAAGCCGGAAGACGGCGTTATCAATGGCGGGCTGCTTGTCTTGATTCACCCCGATTTCCTGTGGCATACGCCGCTGGCGAAGACGATAAAAAGCTACGGCTATTTTGATTATTCGGTAGCCGAAGCGCTCTTTCTTTCGCCGGGAGAAGAGGAGACAATGATGGGGCTGTTGCGCAATATTGAAGGAGAGCTTCGTGCCAATCTGGACAGTTTTAGTCAAGGCATTATCATGGCGCAGATAGAGTTGCTGTTGAGCTATGCCGACCGTGCGTATCACCGGCAGTTTTTGACGCGGCGAAAAAGCAATCACCAGATTCTGGCGCGCTTGGAAGACGTGCTGGCAACGCAACTGACGGAAGAATCGCTGGCGCAAAACGGGCTGCCGACAGTGGGAGCGATTGCCGGTGCGCTGCACCTCTCGCCTACTTACCTGAGCGGGCTTTTAAAAGCCGTTACCGGCCAAAACACACAGCAGCTTATCCACGACAAGCTGATGGAAAAGGCGAAAGAAAAGCTTTCTACTACGAGCCTTTCAGTGAGCGAGATTGCCTATGAACTGGGCTTCGAGCATCCGCAGTCTTTCAACAAGTTGTTTAAATCCAAAACCGCGCTTTCGCCGTTGCAGTTCCGGCAGACGTTTAATTAGGGAATAGGGAAGCGCTTTTTCGGTAAGAAGGGCGCTTCTGTTTTTTACCTGCTTAATGACTGCTTGAAACGGCTTTCAATCCCACTACACTCGCAATAAGGGTGCAGATGAAAAACACCCGCCAGAACGTAACCGGCTCTTTGAAAACAAAGATGCCCAGCAGCACCGTTCCCACCGCACCGATGCCTGTCCACACCGCATAAGCCGTGCCCATTGGAATAGTTTGAATCGCTTTGCCGAGAAAGCTCATGCTGAGGGTCACGGCAACAAGGAAAGCTACCGTCCAGCCCAAATGCCGGAAGTTGTTCGACAAGGAAAGACAAGCGGCAAACGCCACTTCAAAAAGGCCGCCGAGGAGGAGATAAAGCCAAGCCACAGGTTTAGGAACAAGGGACGAAAAGAAAAATCCCTTCCGGTTGGGGAAGGGATTTTGAAATTTTTGAAAAGAACAGGGTTTATTTTGCGGGCGCTGGTGCCGGAGCGGGTTTTGCGCCGCCAGCAGCCGGGGCCGCAGGGCCGCCTTTCGCCGGAGCCGATTTTTGAGCGGGTGCAGGCGCTGCATCTGCCGCGCGGCGGATTTTAGGATACGTCGCTACGGAAATCACGCAGATAGCGGCAATCAATCCCATAGACACCCACGTGCCTTTCTCCATCACATCGCCCGACTGCTTCACACCCATCACCTGATTGCCGAGCGAGCCGAAGGAACCGGCAAGGCCACCGCCTTTGGGGTTTTGAACCAACACAAAGAACGCAAGCACAACGCAAAGCAGGATAATCAGAACGGAAAACAGAACGGTGGTCATGGACGGTGTTGCTGCTCAATAGCAGCTATTTTTTCGGCAAAATAAGCGCTTTTTTGCGGGTTGCGCAATTGTAATTGTTCGTACACGGCAATGGCTTTTTCCCACTTCCCCTGCCCCAGATAGATGCGCGCCATGGTCTCGGTAGTCGGGTTGCCTTCGTGGGAGATGCTTTTCACGGCCATTTCAAAAACCACTTCCGGGATTTCCTCACCTTCTTCTTCCAAAGCAGCGGCAAGTTTGCCTTTCTGCCACATCGCCCGCAAGGCGCTTTTATCCTGCTGCTCTTCCACTGCTTTGGCTTTTTTGGAGTGGAAAAAGCGCAGCCATTCCGCGAAGGAGCGCATCACCATCAAGTCGTTGCCCGACGGTTTTTTCAGCTCAAAAATGCCTTCATTCTCGCCAAAAGAAACGCCTTGGTGCTTAAAGTAGTCTTTGGTGTAGAGCGGTTGAATAACCGTTTCCTGGGTGCCGTTTTCCGCTGGTTTTTCCGGGGCGGAAGTGTGGGTTTTAGCGGGCGTTTCAAGCGCGGCTTCCGGCATTTCTTCCGGCGCTTTCGCAAGAGGCATTTCCCCTTTTCCCGTCGCGGCTTCGGGCACAACAACGGTGTCTTCAACAGCAGGGAGGGCCGCTGTTTTTGGGGGCGTCTTTTCTTCCGAAACAGACGTTTCCGCCAGCTGCCAGCCGATGATTTCCGGAGCTTTTTCCGGGGTTGGTTTTAGCCCTTCCGGTTCTGCTACCAAGGTTTCCTTCCCTACTAAAGCTTCCGGCGTTTCTTCTACCGCAACTTCCGGCGCTGTCCCTGCTAAGGTTTCCTCTTCAACAACTGCTGCTTCCGGCGTTTTTTCTATGACGGCTTCCGCCTGCTTTTCCGTTGCTTCCAGGCCTGTTTCTACGGGTGTTTCCGGAGCAGTTTCAGCAACCGTTTCCGGTGTCTTTCCGGCAACAACTTCCGGCGGAACGACTTCTACTGCTTCCGGCTGAGCGCGTTCGGTATTTTTAAGTTCCTGTGCTTTGGATTTCGGACCCTGCTTCTTCTCTGTCGGGGCGGGTTGTTCCCGCAGTCGGTGAGGCAAATAATGCAGCACCACCGGGTTTACACCGTAGATATGCGACAATTCGCGCACGGCAGTGGTTTCTTCCTTCAGAAGCAAATGAATGGCTTTCAGCGGCAGGAAATACGGATATCGCTCTGCCAGTTGGCGCAGCATTGTCCGGCCCGCTTCGTTGCGCGTCATTCGTTGTACATCCTGAAAAGAAGAAATAGAGCTTTGCATGGGAGGAGAGACGGACGAAGTTACCAGTTCACGAATGCTTTGTTGAAAATATCGTCGGCCAGTTGTGTACCGATATTGTCTATCAGCGCTCCTTCCACCGATTGCAGCGTTTGGGTGGCCGGGAAATCCGTAAACCGGGTGAAAGTCTGCGTAAAACCGCCTTTGGTATCCAGTCTGTTTTTAAAATCCACCGCTACCGAAATCGTCAGCCGGTTTTGGGTAGCAGTCTGCGTATTCTGAACGCCCGTAACGGTGACCTCATAAGCCGTAATCGCGCCGGAAAGGTTGTAGTCTGCTGTCTCGGTATTCACCGGCGCAAGGCCGGTTTGAGAAAGAATCCGCGCCCGGATTTTCTCGGTCAGCGATGCGTTGAGCGTGGGCGAAACATAGCGCGCACGGTTTTCCAACACCTGAATGCGAATGGTTTTCCCCGCGATATTCGCGCCGCTCAGGCTATACACGCCGCAGCCCGCAAACAGCAGAACGGCAAGAAGCAAAGCGAAGAAAGGGCGCATTAAAAAAGAGAAACGGGGGCGCAAATATATTCCCCTCCGAGACTTCTAATCGGCGATGTCGTATTCCTTGATTTTACGATAAAGCGTCCGCTCCGAAATGCCCAGCTCCGAAGCGGCATCGCGGCGGCGCCCCCGGTGCTTGCGCAGGGCCTTAATGATAAGCTCCTTTTCCACGTCCGAAATAGAAAGCGATTCCTCCACTTCCTGCGCGGCGGGAATGGCGCTGGTTTCCGCCGGGGCCATTTGCGGCACGTAGCGACTGAGCGCGGCAGCAGACGGCAACAGGCTGTTGGCCGTAGCCAGTTCCGTGCTCATCGGGAAGGATTGCAACACCGCTTCGCCCGGCGTTCCGCCACCCGTTGCCGCCATGCCGAAAAGGGCTTGTTTCAGGTCGTTCAGGTCACGCTTCAGGTCAAAGAAAAGCTTGTAAAGGATGTCGCGCTCCGTAGTCGTGAATTCCTGTCCGCTGCTGCGGTTCGTACTCATGTTGCTAAGTGCCGGAAGAGAAAGCGCCTCTTCTCTTTTTGCCTGCGGCAGAAACGCTTCCAGCGCCGCGCCGGTAACAGTTTTTTCTGTAGAAAGCACCGATACTTGTTCGGCAATATTTTTCAGCTCGCGGATATTTCCAGGCCACGGATAATTGCGCAGAAGCTGCTGTGCCGAAGGGTCAAGCTGGATGCCCGGCGTGCGGTATTTATCCGAGAAATCGGCGGCAAATTTTCGGAACAGTAGCAGAATGTCTTCCTGCCGGTCACGCAAAGCCGGAACGCGAATGGGAACCGTGCTGAGGCGGTAATACAGGTCTTCGCGGAAGCGGTTCGTCCGCGTAAAATCCAGCAGGTCGCGGTTGGTGGCAGCAATGACGCGTACATTCGTCTTCTGCACTTTAGAAGACCCCACGCGGATAAATTCGCCCGTCTCCAAAACCCGCAACAAGCGCGCCTGCGTCCCAATAGGCATCTCCCCGATTTCGTCTAAGAAAATCGTCCCGCCATTCACCGTTTCAAAATACCCCTTGCGGGCGTCCACCGCACCAGTAAACGCGCCTTTCTCATGCCCGAAAAGCTCAGAGTCAATCGTCCCTTCGGGGATGGCGCCGCAGTTCACCGCGATAAACGGGTTGTGTTTGCGCGGCGAAAGGGCGTGGATGATGGCCGAAAAAGCTTCCTTCCCCACCCCGCTTTCGCCGTTAATCAACACGGTGAGGTCGGTGCCGGAAACCTGCGCCGCCACGCTGAGCGCGTGGTTCAGCGCGGGCGCGTTTCCAATAATACCGAAGCGGGATTTAATGCTTTGAACGTCCATAGGGAAGGCGCAAAAGTAGCGGTTAGCGGAAGAGCTTTTGGAAGGATGGCACGGTTGTGAGGGATGCAGAACAATGAATCCCAACGCTAGTACGCTGTTTTTTACCGCCCTTCTTCTCCTCTGCACCGGATGTGCCACGCTCAAACCATCCGCTTTCGAAGACCGGAAGCCGCTGTTTGAGCCGGAAAAATTCTTCTCCGGCCACACGTCTTCCACGGGCTTCATAGAAACCCGCCGCGGACATCCTTACCGCCGCATCACCACCCAGACGCAGGGCATACTCCGCGACGGCGTTCTGTATGTAGAACAAGATCTCACTACAGAAGGCAGCAAGCCGACCCACCGCTCCTGGCAAATGCGCCGGATAGACGCTCACCACCTTTCGGCTACCGCAAATGATATTATTGGCACGGCCCGCGGTCAGTTGTATGGAAACGCTTTCCACTGGAGTGTTCGCCACGCATTATCCAACAAGAAAAATCCGTTCGCGCGGGTGCGCATGATGCAATGGATGTACCTCCAGCCCGACGGCCAGACGCTGGTCATCCGCACCTTTGTAAAAAAGGCCGGGATTACTATCCTGCAGATTTCCGAAGTCTTTCGGAAAGATTAAGCCCCTAAACCCAAAGCAGGCACCTAGTTCCGTTTGTGAACCTGAGCTTCGGGAAGAAGCGAAAGAAAGCTTCTTAAATCCTGTTTACACCTCGCCTTCCAGCTCCGCCAGAATACTTTGTACTTCCGTTTTCAGAAGCTAAGCACGCTAATGCCATGCCTCTTCCAGCGCAGTACGAAAAATGGAATCCAACAAGGTTATTTCGGGGCCGGTTTCCACTTGGAAATCACTGTTTAGAAACGCGCGCATTTCTACGAACCGACTCTCTATGTATTCATCAATGCTCGGAATTCTGGCTTCTTTGCTTAATTCATCTCCCAAAATTTTGCGCTGGAGTAATGCGGCAACGTCCTTACGGGTTTCAGGTTTCATATCCTCAGCATCCCACAAAGGCTGAAACTCCATTGGAGCCATTGTCATGGTGCGTTTAATCCATGAACACGCCATCAACGGACGCAGGATATAGAAGTACTTTTTCAGCCGGACTTCCTCTCCTTTGAAATAAGCCTCAAAGTTTCGGGATGCCATGTTCAGGTAGTGATACAGGCAGGATTTTGGATTAAAATACCGGGTTACGATATCCCGCAAACGGCTTGCGAACAGTGTTTCTTCCCGGTATATAATCGGACTACGCAACCATTCCAGCATCGGTGGATTAGACTTTCGGAAGAGCCTGAGCGCCTTTCTCAATTCCCACCCGGCAACATCCACTTCAGCAGGAAACATGCGTTCCAGACTATCCTTTTTGTCGTCGATGGAAAGGTACCAATCCGGGTTATGAACGTACAGGAGCCGCACATCCCAGTCGCTGTCCTTAGAGGCAAATCCCCAAGCACGACTCCCGGATTCAACGGCATATAAAATCCGGATGTGCTTCTCTGCTTCTAGGTCGCAGAGATGTTCTTCTATGGCTTTCCGTTTGGCGATGTCCATGTATCAGTTGTTTATTTCGCCCCGCAACGTCGCCTGCGTAGCCTCCGTAATCCGCACTTGCGCATAATCGCCGGGAGCCAAATCTGCGGTTCCTTTCGGGAACACCACCCGCTTGTTATCGTCGCTGCGGCCCATCCATTCTTCCGCGCTGCGCTTGCTTTTGGCTTCAATCAACACCCCCACCACCTTGCCAATCTGCGCCTGGTAGCGCCTCCGGCTGCTTTCATTCTGAATGGAAATAATCTCCTCCAAACGGCGCTTCTTCACTTCCTCAGCAACATCATCCGCAAAGCGACGGGCAGCCAGCGTACCCGGGCGCTCACTATAAGAAAACATATACGCAAGGTCAAACCCCACCTCCGCCATCAGCCGCAGCGTATCTCCGTGCTCCTCCTCCGTCTCCGTACAAAAACCCGTAATCACATCCGTACTCAGCGCACAACCAGGCATAATCTCCCGAATGCGGCGCACCTTGTTCAGGTACCATTCCCGCGTATACGTCCGGTTCATCAGTTGCAGAATGCGCGTGTTGCCGCTTTGCACCGGCAGGTGAATATACTTGCAGATATTCTCATTGCGCGCCATCGTATAAAGCACCGCATCCGTAATGTCTTTAGGATGCGAGGTAGAAAAACGCACGCGCAGCAACGGCGAAATCTCGGCAACCCTCTGAAGGAGAACCGCAAAATCCACGGTTTCATTTCCAGCACTCCACTGATAACTGTCCACATTCTGCCCCAGCAGCGTCACTTCCCGATAACCACTTTCAAAAAGATTCCGGCACTCCGCAATAATAGAATTCACATCCCGGCTGCGCTCCCGTCCCCGCGTAAACGGCACCACGCAGAACGAGCACATGTTGTTGCAGCCGCGCATAATAGAAACAAAGGCCGAAACCCCGTTAGAATCCAGCCGCACAGGCGCAATATCCGCGTACGTCTCCTCGCGACTCAACAACACATTCACGCCCTTCTGTCCCCCTTCCGCCTCCGCAATCAACGCCGGAAGCGTCCGGTAAGCATCCGGGCCAATCACAATGTCCACCAGCTTTTCCTCCTCCAGAAGCTGCGCTTTCAGCCGCTCCGCCATGCAGCCCAGCACGCCCACCAGCATCCCCGGACGGTGCTTCTTAAAACCCTTAATGTGCATCAGCCGGTGGCGCACCGTCTGTTCCGCCTTCTCCCGGATAGAACACGTATTAAGCAGCACAAGGTCAGCCTCCGCCACATTCCGCGTCGCCCCAAAGCCCTCCCCCTGCAGGATAGCCGCCACGATTTCGCTGTCCGAGAAGTTCATCTGGCAGCCATAGCTCTCAATATAAAACTTCTTCCGGTACACATTCGGGTCTTGCGCAAAAGGCGCAAACGCCTCCCCCTGCCGGGCTTCATTGTGAATCTTCTCGTCGGGGCGGTACAGCACGTCTTGCATAAGGTGCAAAAGTAAAAAGCAGAAAGCGGTTAGTAGAGAGTAGAAAGCCGGGAAGTATCAGGTATAAAGTTGGAGAAGTAAACCCCGGGAGAACATTCGCGTAACCGGGATTTTGTAGAGCAAGAACGCGCCAAGAGGCGCGTTCTTGCTTCAACACTATGTTCTCCCAAACAAGAAATGCAGCCTACCGTTTCTCCTTCTCCCCTTTTGCTTCTTTTGGTGGAAAGTCAGAGAACGTGATGCCGAGGCTGTAGTAAAGGCCGTTGTAATCGTCCGCTGTCGTGAATTTTCCGCCGCCCAAAAGGTATCGGTAGCGCGCCACTGCGGTGAGGCGAAGAGCGGGCGTTTTGGCGTTGGGTTTATTCAGGCGGAAGGATAAAGCAGCGCCCGGTTGCAGCAGGTAGTAATACTCCGTAGCAATGGTTTTGGGGCGGGAAGAAACCGTTTTGCCCGTCCAGTAGGTTTGCATTTGCGCGCGGTCGCCGAGGGTAGAAATGGCCAATCCATTAGTGAGATTTACGCCGAACTGCCAGCGCTTGTAGTCCAGCGTCTGATACTGATTCAGCCAGCCGAATTCCACGTAGGAGACAGACGGTTTCCCCACCGCGTAGCCAAAGGAGAAAGGGGTTTTGCGCGAGCCGCCTGCAAATGTTAGGGCCGACAGCCAGCGGCGCGTAGGATACACACCAATATCAAAGTTGATACCGAAAGTGGGCAGTCCGACGACGCGCGTAACGCCCAGCCCAAATCCCATAATTACATTGAGGTCGTTGGAAGTATCCTTTGCCGGAACCGCCGTTTTCTGCCCGAAAGCAACGCCGGAAAAAAGCAGCGAAAGCAGGAAGAGTAGGGAAGATTTTTTCCACCGCATAGGAAGGCAAAAGTCGCAAGGCAAAAAGCAAAAGGGGACAATAAGGAAAGCCCAAATTCTGACACCTGACCGCTGTTTTCGGATAGGCGCTAAGGGTTATCGCTCCCAAATCAAACGCAGAAGACTCCATACAGGCAGTATTACAGCCCATACGCTTGTTCTGATACCCAATACCTTTGTTATGATGCCTCATACGAACGTTCTGATGCCCAATACCTTTGTTATGACGCCTCATACAAACGTTCTGATGCCTCGTACGAACGTTCTGATGCCTCATACCTTCGTTCTGACGCCTCATACGAACGTTAGGGCGTTTCGTATCAACAGTAGAACGCTTCCGATTGACGAAAGATTGCCGGTCAACGGTGTTTCTTCACAAAACGGCCTGGGATAGACTCTTCCTCTTAATCCCGCAGCAGCCGCACTGTTTGCACCGCGCCGTTCTCCCCTTTTACGCGCAGCAGATACACGCCGGAAGGCAGGTTTGCCGCACCGATTTCCACGCCCTTTCCTTCCGCCAAAAGCCGCCCGGAAATATCAGATAGTTGCCACGCGCCTGCCGGAAATCCAACCAGATACCAAGCCGTGTGGGACGGATTGGGCGCAACCGAAAAAGCCCTTTCCCCAACAGCAGACACAGCCAGCGTTCCGTCTTGCGTCACGCTGTTCGTCACGTGCGGAATCCAATCCACCGGGTCAATCGTAATGCCGGAAACGGGCTTATTCCAAACAAAGGAAACCAGTTCTGAAGCGCCGCGCATTTCCACCACAATCGTGGTATCTCCCTGCGGGCCACTCACCAATACCTCCACCGGAAGATGAAAAACATTCACCGACTGCGGCGCGGAACCCTGCTGCGCGAGTGATACATACACTTTGCCACCCGTAGCGTTCCAGCGCGCGTCATAAACAGGATGCCCTTCGCCGTAAATCCACTCGTTGATAAACGGGTCCAGATTGCGGGTATAGAACGGCTGCACAACGGTTTTGAAGGAATCCGTAATCGCCGTACCGAAAGCAAAGTGTTGGAGATACGCGCGCAGCGAAGCAAAGAAAACACCGTCGGACGGCGCCAGGTAGCGCAGCATATGCACCACCGAGCCGCCTTTGTTGTAAGTCAGGCGACTGCTGAAAATCCGGTTTTCGTCCGTCGTGTCGTCCACGTACACCGAGCCATTTGTAGCGGAGGTAACGCCGTCCCAGGTGTTGTAGTGCTTGCTGTTCATATCGGCCTGCGCCGTTGCCTTGCCGTAGAAGTTTTCTAAGTACAGATACTCACCGTAAGACGCAAAACCTTCGTTCAGCCAGATGTCTTTCCACGTTGCGCAGGTCACGTAATCGCCGAACCACTGGTGCACCAGCTCGTGCGGCGTAACCGTGCCGGAGAAGTTTCCGAGCGTCGTCATCGTTTGATGTTCCATGCCGCCGCCCAACGGAGCCATGCAGTGGCCATACTTCTCTTGCCAGAAAGGATAGCGGCCAAAAAGGTCAGAATAATAAAGGATTTCTGGGCCTACACTGTCAATAACACTCTGAAACCGGATGAGGGTTTGCGGATTGTCATACACGTAGTTCTGCACCCGCATAGAATCCGTACTGCCCGGAAAATGCACGTAGTAAGAGTAGTCCACGTACTTCGCAACGGCGGCGGAAATCAGGTAATAGTCAATCGGATAACGGCTCTTCCACTCGTAGCGTTTTTGGTTTGAGGGAAGTGAAGTAATGTTTTGAAGAACGCCGTTGCTGCCCGCCATAAGCGTGTCGGCAACGGTTATCCACACATCCGAAGAGTCAATTTTATCTTGCAGACTTTGCTTGCAGGGCCACCAGTCCTTGGCTTCGTAGGATTCGGAAAGCGTGTAGGTTACCCAGTTGCCCCATGAAGGCGATTTTGCGGTCGTGATGCCCGCAGTGGTTGCCGGCGGCGCGCCATGATACCACACCTGCGCCGTGAAAGATGCACCCGCCGGAAGCGGTGCGGCGATACTGGCCGTGCGAACAATTCCCGAAGTGGTAACTGTGGATGCTGCACCGTTGATTTTTACGGAGTCCACCGTCAGCGCATTTTGTAGCTCAAAAACATACTGGCTCATGGGCACGCGCGCGACGGCTTTAGTCAGCACATTCCCGGAAATGACCGTTGCTACATTGCTCATAGCAATGTCCAGCTTCACGTATTTCACGTCGTAGTCTTCTTCGGCAGGCGCAGCAACAGCGGTTTTTGCAACCGCGCGGAAATGGCGCTGTTTGTTTACTGCACAGGATTCAATAGTATTTTCCTGAGCGGAAAGCTGAGAAGCCGAAAGCAGCAGCCCAGCGAGGATTTTAAATTTCATAGGAGTCTATAAAGATAAGCGTTGTGGGGTACTATCTTTGAGAACCATGAAAAAAGGACTTTTGTTCTTGCTGCTGTGCGCTTTTGCGTTCTCCATATCCACCACCGCTCAAACCTTCACTGCTACTGGCGGCGCTATCCCCGATGCCGGGCCGGTCATGGCATTTCCCATTGCGGTTTCCGGCTTAAGTCCTGCAACGATTGACACGAATTTTGGCTTGGAAACAGTGTGCATCAACATCAATCACACCTACGACGCCGACCTCATAATTCAGCTTCAGGCACCGGACGGGACGGTTGTAACCCTTTCCATGAACAATGGCGGCGGCGATGACAACTATACGGCTACCTGTTTCAACCAAAACAACCCGAATCTGATAAGCGCTGGCGCCGCGCCCTTCACTGGCACTTTCCGCCCAAGCGGTCAACTGGGAAATATCAACAATGGGCAAGCAGGAAACGGCACTTGGAATCTCCTTGTGCAAGACCAGAACGGGCAGGACAGCGGCGCGCTGATGGATGTGACGCTCACTTTTTGCCCTAATCCCGCAGTGCCTTTTGTTTTCAGGGGCGGACATCTCCCGATTGTCCTTATCAACACCAACGGCAGCACGATTGCAGACGACCCGAAGGTGCCCGTGCGGATGGGCATTATTGACAATGGCGCAGGAAATACCAACCACCTGACCGACCCGTGGAATGGCTACAACGGCTGGGCAGGAATAGAATATCGGGGGTCTTCCAGTCAGGGTTTTCCGCAAAAATCTTTTGGCTTTGAGACCTGGGATTCGCTGGGCGCAGAGGTAAAGGTTTCTATGCTGGGCATGCCTTCTGAAAGTGACTGGATTCTTTACGCGCCCTACAACGACAAAACCTTGATGCGCAATGTGCTGACTTATGAACTGGCGCGGCAAATGGGCCATTATGCGCCGCGTACGCGCTTTTGCGAACTGGTTTTAGACGGGCAATATCAGGGCATCTATGTGCTTATGGAGCAAATCAAGCGCAACGCCAACCGCGTGAATATTGCGAAGCTGAAACCGCAAGACACCGCAGGTGACGCCCTTACAGGCGGATATATCGTGCAGATAGACCGGAACACAAGCGGCTGGGCATCGACCTATCGCTCGCCTTATGGCGCGAACGGGCAGCAGGTTTTCTTCTCCTGTGAATATCCCAAGCAGGCGGATTTAATGCCACAGCAGGCCGATTATATCCACAACTACGTGGATTCTTTCGAGAATGCACTGGCTGATACGGCTTTTACAGATACACTGCTGGGTTATCGCCGCTTCTGTAACGTACCGTCTTTTATAGACTATTTCCTCATCAATGAAGCAAGCCGCAATGTGGACGGTTACCGGCTCTCCACTTTTCTCTATAAAGACAAGGACAGCAAAGGCGGAAAACTCAGTGCCGGGCCGGTGTGGGACTACAATCTTGCATGGTGGAACGCCGATTACTGCAACGGCGCGGCAGACACCGGCTGGGCCTACAATTTCGCGCTGGATTGCCCGCAGGATGGCAACCTGCCGCCGTTTTGGTGGGGACGTTTCCGGGAAGACACAGCCTACAACAACGCACTGAAATGCCGTTGGGACACCTTGCGCCGGAGCATTCTGGACACTGCTTTTCTATACCGGTTCCTCGACAGCACAGCGGCGTATATAGACACGGCAGCGATTGCGCGTCACTTCAATGTGTGGCCCATTTTGAGTGTTTACACCTGGCCCAACCCGTCGCCGCTTGCAGCGGATTTTCCGGGTGAATTGCAGAACATGAAAGACTGGATCGGGCGGCGCATAAACTGGCTGGACAGCAATATGCCGGGAACCTGCTGGCCACCGGTGCTTCCTCCGCCGCCGCCGCCACCACAGGCTGTGAATAATCAGGGGACGATTTCCGGTGCGGTGTATCCTAACCCTTTCTTCTGCAATCTGTCGGTGGACGTGGAAGTAGCCATTGGCGGAAAAGTGGAAGTAAGCCTTATTAGCCCTGTAGGTGTTGAAGTATGGCGCGCTGCTTTACCTGTTCTTGCAGGCACGAATCATCTGCTGTTGCAAACGGGTCGGTTGCCCGTTGGGCCGTATGTGCTTAAGATTTCCGGAGCGGGGGTAAAGGGGCAATGGAAGGTGGGGAGCGGCGGATGAGGATTGAGACCGGGGATTTGCTCTTGTTTTTAAACACGTCTCTTATCCCCTACTTTTGCACCCTCAAACTCACCTTTTTTAACCTCCTCCGCGCCGCTTTATGAGCACTGTAAAAGTTGCCATCAACGGGTTTGGCCGCATTGGCCGCCTCGCTTTCCGCCAAATCCACAACATGGAAGGCATTGAAGTCGTTGCCATCAACGACCTCACCCAGCCCAACGTACTGGCCCACCTGCTGAAGTACGACACGGCGCAAGGCCGCTTCCACGAAACCGTTTCCCACGGCGAAAACAGCATTACCGTGAGCGGCAAGGAAATTAAAATCTACGCCCAGAAAGACCCGGCTCAAATTCCGTGGGGACAGCATGATGTGGACGTCGTGCTGGAATGCACAGGCTTCTTTACCGACGCCGAAAAAGCACAAGCTCACCTCACCGCCGGCGCAAAGCGCGTGGTGATTTCCGCACCCGCTACCGGCGAACTGAAAACGGTTGTTTTCAACGTAAACCACGACATTCTGGACGGCTCCGAGAAAGTAATTTCCTGCGCTTCCTGCACTACCAACTGCCTTGCGCCGATGGCGAAAGTGCTGCACGATTCCTTTGAAATCAAAGCGGGCCTGATGACCACCGTTCACGCTTACACCAACGACCAGAACACGCTGGACGCGCCGCACCCGAAAGGCGACCTGCGCCGCGCCCGTGCTGCTGCCGAAAACATTGTTCCCAACTCCACCGGCGCAGCCAAAGCCATCGGCCTCGTACTGCCCGAACTGAAAGGCAAACTCGACGGCGGCGCGCAACGCGTTCCTACCGTTACCGGCTCGCTCACGGAACTCTGCGTGACCCTTGGCAAGAAGACTACGATTGAAGAAGTGAACGCCGCAATGAAAGCAGCTGCCAACGAATCCTTCGGCTACAACGAAGACGAAATCGTTTCTTCCGATATTATCGGCACGTCCTTCGGCTCCCTGTTTGACGCCACACAAACGAAAGTCATTACCGTAGGCGACGTGCAAATGGTGAAAACCGTGAGCTGGTACGACAACGAGATGAGCTACGTGAGCCAACTTGTGCGCACGGTGAAGCACTTCGCGGGATTGATAAAGTAACGATGAGTGATTAATAGATTACATCCTCAATCATAAAAAGGGCGACTCACAGGAGTCGCCCTTTTCTTTTTAGCTTCCTGGGATTTCAGATTCCTCTCCACATTAATCATCCATCACTAATCATTAGTAAACGTGCTGCCCGCCGTTGATGCTATAGTTAGCGCCGGTGATAAAAGCCGCGCCTTCGCTCGCCAGAAAGCTTACCAGATAAGCCACTTCGTGCGTGCCGCCGAGCCTTCCAACCGGAATCTGCGCCACAATTGCGTCGCGGTATTTCTGCTCCACGGCCATCACCATGTCGGTGCCGATATAGCCGGGAGAAATCGTGTTCACCGTGATGCCGTATTTGGCTACTTCCATCGCCAGCGTTTTGGTGAAGCCGTGCATCCCCGCCTTCGCTGCTGAGTAGTTGGCTTGCCCAAATTGCCCGCGCTGTCCGTTTACGGACGAGATGTTGATGATGCGCCCAAACTTGCGCTCAATCATCCCATTAATCACTTGCCGCGCGCAGTTGAACACCGAATCCAGATTGGTGGAAACCACCGCGTGCCAGTCTTCAGGACTCATCTTGGCGAAGCGTCCGTCGCGCGTAATCCCGGCGTTGTTTACCAACACACTAATCGGGCCAAGTTCCGCTTCAATCGCGGCTACCATCCGGCCTACGCTTTCGTAGTCGGTTACGTCGCCTTCGTAAAGATGCACTTCCACGCCGTCGTTGTGCATCTTCTCTTTCCAAGCTTCCGCCTTCGCCTTGCTGCGATAATTGGCGGCTACGGTGTAGCCGTCTTCCATCAGTTTCTTGCACATCGCCGTGCCGAGGCCGCCGGTTGCGCCGGTTACGAGAACTACTTTTTTGGTGTCTTCCATAAGGTTGCTTTTTGAGGTTAGTGCGCGACAAATTAATCCTCGTTTCGGAACAATGCAAATTCTAGCAGTGCTCCATATCAAATGCAATATTTTTAATTTTACATAATAAATATTACAGTGAAAATATTATGCGTGTATTAATAACAAGGTGTTTGGCCCACTTCCTTCTCTTCCTAATTTTGCTCTTTTGTGCAACAACTTCTGACCAATATCCACCTGCTCGCCGGGATTCTTCCCCAAGAAACCACCCGCCTCTCAGGCTCCCAAATGGACGGCCTTCAAACGCTGCAAAACGCGTGGCTTCTCCTTCAAAACGGGCTGATTTCAGACTTTGGTGAGATGCAGGATTTGCCTCAAGTTCACGCCGATAAAACGGTGGATTGCACCAGAAAAATCGTGCTGCCTTCTTGGGTGGATTCCCATACGCATCTGGTGTTTCCGGCAACGCGGGAGAATGAGTTTGAAGATCGGATTCGTGGCCTTAGCTACGAAGAAATTGCCCAGCGCGGCGGCGGTATTTTATCCACAGCAGCCAAAACAAAACACGCTTCGGAAGAGCAGCTTTTTGAAGGCGCAATGCAACGGTTGAATGCCGTTATGGCACAAGGAACCGGCGCGATTGAAATCAAAAGTGGCTATGGGCTAACGCCAGAAACGGAACTGAAAATGCTGCGTGTCATTCGTAGTATCAAGGAAGCTTCGCCCATTCCGGTACGCGCGACTTTCCTTGCGGCCCACGCCTATCCCCTCCCCTTCCGCGAAAACCATGAGGGCTATATCCGGCAGATAATCGACGAGATGCTGCCGCGCGTGGCAGGCGAAGGACTGGCTGACTACATGGACGTGTTCTGTGAGAAAGGATTTTTTTCGGTGGAAGATACCGACCGGTTTTTGGAAGCGGGTTGGAAGCACGGACTGAAACCGAAAATTCACGCCAATCAACTGCACCACAGCGGCGGCGTAGAAGCCGGCGTGCGCAACCGTGCTGTGAGCGTGGATCATTTGGAGTGCGTTGGTGAGGCGGAAATTGCGGCTTTGCAGGGAAGCAATACGATGCCGGTGTTGCTGCCGGGCGCGGCGTTTTTCCTCGGTATGCATTACCAACCGGCCCGCGCCCTGATTGACGCCGGACTGCCGGTCTGCCTTGCATCCGATTACAACCCCGGCTCCTGTCCATCCGGAAATATGAATTTCCTTTTGACACTCGCCTGTACGCAGTTGAAGATGACACCTCACGAAGCGATAAATTCCATTACCATTAACGGTGCGGCGGCTTTGGAATGGGAAAGCGAACTGGGAAGCATCACGCGCGGCAAAAAGGCGAACTTGATTATCACAAAACCGATGACCTCAGTGGCGCTGCTTCCGTACGATTTTGGGAATAACCCGGTAGAGCGGCTTTTGGTGGGGAACCATTGGTAGAAAGACCTTTAGCAAAACGCGCGCCTCTTTTGCCTCAATGGCGACCACAAGGGTGCGCCCCTACCGCGTTGCCCTCTTTTGTCTTTAGACTTTTGTCTCGTCGGCTTTCTACTCAAAGAAACCTACTTTTGCCGCCGATTTAAAATCTCCTATCCCGACTCCCTCCTTACATGGCAACAACTGCAGACATCCGTAACGGCATGATTCTGAAACTCGACGGCAGCCTTTATTCCGTTGTAGAATTTGGACAAAACAAAACCGCCCGCGCGGCAGCCAAAGTGTGGGCCAAGCTGAAAGGCGTGGACAATGGCCGCTCTATTGAGCAGACCTGGAACTCCGGCGAAACGGTTTTTCCGGTGCGCGTAGAAATGCGTCCCCATCAGTTTCTGTATAAAGACGACAGTGGCTTTCAGCTGATGGACACCAATACTTTTGAGCAGATAACCATTGCCGAAAGCGCCATTGAGCGCCCGGAACTCTACAAAGACGGACAGGATTGTTTTGTGCTGTACAACACCGAAACGGAAATTCCGATGAGCGTGGAACTGCCTTCGAGTGTGATGCTGCGCGTGACGTACAGCGAGCCGGGACTGAAAGGCGACACAGCGACCAACACCCTTAAACCTGCTACGGTAGAAACCGGTGCTACGGTGAACGTGCCGCTTTTTGTGGACGAAGGAACGCTTATCCGCGTTGATTCCAAGACGGGTAAATACATGGAGCGGGTGAAGGAATAAAAAGACGGCGTTTCTTTTTATGCGCTTTGTGTTGTACTATTGAAGCGCGCAAATGTTTCAGCAATACAAGATTTTTTCTTAAAAACGCAAAACAGCGCACCTGCGTCTTTCCGCAGTTATTCTTTTTTTCAACCAGTTCTTTTTCATTTTTTCATTGGCGCGGCTTGCATCATGGATGCCATTGCGTGCGCTCTTTATTCTCCTTATCTCCTATGGACTTCATCCACGTTCAGGAACTCCTTAAAGCCGTTGACGAATCTTCGGTGACCAAAGTGCGCATCAAAGACGGTGATTTTGAAATCACCATCGAGAAACAACAGCCTCCGACGATGTCTGTGCAGATGCCACAGATGTCATACCCGATGCAGATGCAATCCGGTGCGCCGCAACAAGCAATTTCTTCCACACCGCAAAGCAGTTCGGAAACTCCGGCTTCTAAGCCTGCACCCGCTGCTGAAATGATCCCGCCGAGCAACGCGCAGCAGGTGAAATCACCGATGATTGGCACGTTCTACCGCAGCTCTTCGCCCGACAAGCCTGCGTTTATCAACGTAGGCGATGAGGTGCGCGCCGGACAAGTTGTGTGCATCATTGAGGCCATGAAACTGTTCAACGAGATTGAAAGTGAAGTGAGTGGTCGCGTGATAAAAGTGCTTGTGGATGACGCCAGCCCGGTGGAGTATGACCAGCCGCTGTTTTTGGTGGAGCCTGCATGATAAAGAGACGTTGCGTTCCGATAAATTATCGGGGATAAAACAGAGTTTCTTTCAAATTTTCTGTTCTACCGACGGCTATTTTCAAATCCTCAAATCAGAAGCTTTTGTTCCAAAAAATATTAATTGCCAACCGGGGCGAGATTGCGCTTCGCATTATCCGCACCTGCCGCGAGATGGGCATCCGCACGGTGGCTGTGTATTCCACAGCTGACAAAGACTCGCTGCACGTGCGCTTTGCCGACGAAGCGGTGTGCATTGGGAAGGCGCAGAGCAGCGACTCGTACCTGAACATCCCGCACATTATGGCGGCGGCAGAAATCACCAATGCCGATGCGATTCATCCTGGCTATGGTTTCCTTGCGGAGAACGCGCGCTTTGCCGAAATCTGCGGGCAATACAACATCAAGTTCATCGGCCCCACCCCGGAAATGATTCGGAAAATGGGCGACAAGATGACAGCGAAGGAAACGATGCTCGCCGCAGGCGTGCCTTGCATTCCCGGCTCCAAAGCCTTGTTGGAAAGCGTGGAAGAAGCCAAAATAATGGCCGTAGAAGTGGGCTACCCGATTATCCTGAAAGCAACAGCAGGCGGCGGCGGAAAAGGGATGCGCGTAGTGTGGGAAGAAGGCGAGATGGAGAAGAATTACAACACGGCAAAAACCGAAGCGGGCGCGTCTTTTGGTAACGACGGTGTCTATATGGAAAAATTTGTGGAAGAGCCGCGCCACATTGAAATTCAGATTGCAGGCGACCAGTTTGGAAATGTCTGCCACCTTTCAGAGCGCGACTGTTCTATCCAACGCCGCCACCAGAAGTTGGTAGAAGAAAGTCCGTCTCCATTTATGACGCAAGAATTGCGCGATGCGATGGGAGAAGCGGCCATTAAAGCGGCGGCAGCGATAAATTACGAGAGCGTGGGAACAGTGGAGTTTCTGGTGGACAAGCACCGGAATTTCTACTTCATGGAGATGAATACCCGCATTCAGGTGGAGCACGGCGTGACGGAAGAGGTGATTTCCTTTGACCTAATTAAAGAGCAAATCAAGATTGCCGCAGGTATCAAAATTTCCGGCAAAAACTACGAGCCGACGATGCACGCCATCGAGTGCCGCATCAACGCCGAAGACCCATACAACGATTTCCGTCCTTCGCCCGGAACGATTACGACGCTGCACACGCCTGGTGGACATGGTGTGCGGGTGGACTCTCATATCTACGCGGGCTACACTATTCCGCCGTTCTACGACTCAATGATTGCCAAGATTATTGCCGTGGCCCAAACGCGGGAAGAAGCAATTAATACGATGGAGCGCGCCTTGAGCGAGTATGTAATTGAAGGCGTGAAAACGACCATTCCTTTCCACCTGCAACTGATGCGCAACGAAGATTTCCGGAAAGGAAATTTCACGACCAAATTTATTGAGAGTTTTAAAATGCAATATTAATTTATTGCATTTTTTCTTTGTTAAGACGTTTATTCCCCAAAAAGCAGTACTCTATGAAGAAAAGATTTTTACTTAGCCTGACGCTTCCACTTAGTGCGCTGCTTTTCTCTTCCTACAACGATGGCGTTGCCTCTAAAGGCCTCGGCAATCGGACGGGAAGCACAGGCACGACGACCTATTGCAGCGGTGGTAGCTGTCATGCAGCCAACACAGCAAGCACGATTCCATCTCTTTCTATTGTAGAAGCTTTTGGCAGCGGTGGGCCTTACACCAAATACACGCCCGGCACCATGTATCGCTTGGTGATTGGAGGTAGGAGCACTGCTGCTATGCCCCCTTCCGGGTTTGGTTTTCAGCTTTCGTCGGTAATGGGTGCGGGTAATATGCAGGCCGGAACCTTCCAGAACGGCTCCGGTACGCGGATTGCTTCGTCTGGTGGATTGTCTCTGCTGGAGCACAATTCGGTGTTTATGGCCGCTTCCACTTTTGGTACCAATGAAGCCTTTTGGACAGCCCCGGCGGCAGGCAGTGGGCCGGTGAGGTTTTACCTGACGGTAAACGCCGTAAACACCAACAATGCTTCCAGCGGCGATGCGCCAAACAATGCGGTATTTACACTAGTTGAGGATGTTCCAAGTGCCATTGCGGACGTCCCGGAAATTACGGACTTTTCGCTGTATCCATCCCCTGCTGCGGAAACAACACTACACCTGCGTATCGGGCAGCCCGGAAACGAGCCTTATACCCTGCGCATTACAGACGTCACGGGCCGACAGTGGATGGAACAAAGTATGGAAGGCAGCATGCTGCAAAAAGATATAACTATGGACATCACAGCTCTGCCAGTGGGTGTGTATGTAGCGCAGCTTACCTACGGGAAAGTCCATAAGCGCGTCTCTTTTATCAAAAAATAATTTTATAATCGCTTTTCTTTTCTTGTAATGACCCGAACCATCTTAATCACCGGTGGAGCCGGCTTTATCGGCTCGCATGTAGTACGCCGCTTTGTCCGTCAGTATCCGCAATATCGTATTCTGAATCTTGATGCGCTGACGTATGCAGGCAATCTGGAAAATCTGAAGGATATTGAAGATGCGCCCAATTACTGCTTTCTCCGGGCAGATATTACCGACGCAGATGTTATTGGACGAATTTTTGAAAAATATCGCCCGGACGGAATTATTCATCTCGCTGCGGAAAGCCATGTGGACCGCTCTATTTCCGACCCGCTGGCTTTCGTGCAGACCAATGTTGTCGGTACGGCCAACCTCTTGAATGCGGCGCTGAAACTTTGGAAAAAAGGCAATCTTAGAGGAGTGCGCTTTTATCATGTCTCTACTGATGAAGTGTATGGATCGCTGGGAGAAGAAGGTTTTTTCTTAGAAACTACGCCCTACGACCCGCAATCGCCTTATTCTGCATCCAAAGCAGCATCCGATCATCTGGTCCGCTCTTATGGAAATACCTATGGGATGCCTTATGTAATTACCAATTGTTCCAATAACTACGGCCCGAACCACTTTCCGGAAAAGCTGATTCCACTCTGCATCCACAATATTCAACAGGGAAAGCCGCTGCCTATCTACGGCGACGGTAAATACACCCGCGACTGGCTGTATGTGAAAGACCACGCCCGCGCGATTGACCTTGTTTTCCACAAAGGTCAAAATGGTGAAACCTACAACATCGGTGGCTTCAACGAATGGAAGAATATTGACCTCGTGCGTCTGTTGTGTCAGCAGATGGACGAAAAGTTGGGCCGGGAGGAAGGCGGAAGCGAAAAGCTGATTACGTTTATCAAAGACCGTCCGGGCCACGACCGTCGCTATGCAATTGACGCAACCAAGATTAACCAGGAACTGGGCTGGGAGCCGTCCGTGACTTTTGAGGAAGGCCTTAGCGAAACCATTGATTGGTATTTAGAGAACGACGAATGGCTTAACCATGTCACCTCCGGCGATTATCAGAAATATTATCAGGAACAGTATGAGTAGAAGGTGAAACTGAAAAATCAGTCGAGAACGCGCCTTCCGGTGCGTTCTTTTTTACCGATTTTCAATTCTAAAACGAAGAAGCTGTACAGTCTGCGTCAATACCTTTGCGCCCGATTAATCCACTCTTTCTCCTTACTTCTTTTTACTGTCTTTAAATGAAAGGAATCGTACTTGCCGGAGGCTCCGGCACCCGCCTGCACCCGTTGACCATTGCTGTTTCCAAACAGCTCATGCCCGTCTATGACAAGCCGATGGTGTATTACCCAATCAGCACCTTAATGTTGGCGGGCATCCGGGAGATTCTGATTATTACCACGCCGGAAGACCAGCCGGGCTTTAAAAAACTCCTCGGCGATGGCAGTGCTATTGGTTGCTCGTTTGAATATGTAGTACAGCCAGTTCCCAACGGACTGGCACAGGCTTTTGTGCTGGGCGCTGATTTTATTGGAAAGAACTCTGCCGCGTTGGTACTGGGAGACAATATCTTCCACGGTTCCGGCATGGGCACGCTTCTCAAAAAAAAATCCAATCCCGATGGCGCAGTCGTTTTTGCCTATCAGGTGGCCGACCCGGAACGCTACGGCGTGGTGGAGTTTGACAAGAATCAGCGTGTTATCTCTATTGAAGAAAAACCCCGCGAACCGAAAAGTAACTACGCGGTTCCGGGCCTGTACTTCTACGATAATCAGGTGGTGGATATTGCCAAATCTATTGCCCCCTCTTCACGCGGCGAATACGAGATTACAGACGTGAACCGGGCTTATCTGATGATGGGCAAACTGGAAGTAGGCATTCTGGACCGGGGCACTGCCTGGCTCGACACGGGCACCTTTAACTCGCTGATAGAAGCCGGTGAATTTATTGAAGTGATTGAGAAACGACAGGGCCTCAAGATTGGCTGTATTGAAGAAATTGCATGGCGCAACGGCTGGATTGATGATGCACAGATGGAAGCCCTCGGTCACAAATACGTAAAGAGCGGCTATGGTATGTATCTGCATGACCTGCTTCGCCGGCCGCGATAAAGTGCAAAGAATCCTTCTCCCAAAAAGCGTCTCTCCAAGAGGCGCTTTTTTTGTTAGATACTTTTCCCGGAACCTCCCTCTTCTGGCCTGACGAAGAACGCCGTATCCGTTACACCACTGCTTGTCCAAAGGCATTTCCAGTCTGCTGTTTCTTCTAGAAAACGCTTCCATAATTCGTTGGCCGGGCCTGCTTTATAACTTCGGGAATGGGGCGCGCGCGAAGAAGAAGGCAAGAACCAATTGGCGTTATCCAACATCAGAAAGCCACCTTTCCGGATTTTGGGAATCAATTCCACACACAGAAAATCGCGGCAGTTTTCGGAATCTACCAGCGCGAAATGGAGTATCTCTTCCCCGATTTCCTGAAGCAATTTTTGGTAGGAAGCCGGCGTCGGAAAAACGCTTTTCAACACCACGTTTTGGAGGCCTTTTGCGGAAAGCAAAGCACTTGTTTTCGCCATCCACTCCGCTGATTCTTCCCAGCTTTCCAAAACGGTTACACGTTGCGCCACCCAAGCCGTGCTGCGGCCTGAACCACACTCCAGCCCGTGCATTTCCGGGGTCAGCAACCGCACCAAAGTGCACACTGCTTCCGGCCCTATCCACGGCGCTTCCGGATTCAGCTTTTGAAAAACCAGTTCGCGCAACCGGGCAAGGATGTAGCGGGGCGTCCGGTGCGTACTCATTTCTGTTGGCCTTCAAGCCCCATTTGCACCAGTGTTTCGGCCCAAATCTGTGGCGTCCGGTGGCGGGAAAGTGCAAAAGAATGCTCCCCCATCCGGCGTCTTTTTTCTTCGGGAAAATGCACCATTTTCCGCATCTGCGAAACCAGACTTTGCGGGTCGCGGGGATTGAAGGTGAAGCCGCTCTTTTCTTCCTCCACAAAATCTTCTACTGCGCCTGCGGTTTCGGAAATCAACAACGGCAAGCCCATGCAGGCTGCCTCATGCACCACCACGCCCCAGGATTCCTTGAGAGAAGCCAACGCAAAAACATCCGCCTCCGCGAAGCATTGCGGAAGGTTTTGCGGCTGCACAAAGGGCGTGATGCGGATGTGTTCCGTAGGTGTTAAAAGTGCTGCTTCCGGCCCGGAACCTACGAGGTGAAGCCCCCAGCCCGTGAGATCTTCGGATAGCAATTGGTTGAAGGCAGCATATAATCTGTTCATGCCTTTGTTGGGCAAAAAGCTGCCCACGGAAAGAATGATTCTGGTCGGCTTATCCCCTGCTTTGGGAGCGCGTTGGAACAAGGATACATCGGCGGTTAGCAACCCGGTCCGGATGCGGTTTTCCGGAAAGCCCAGCCGGCGGGCAAAGGTGTGCTGCAACGGCCCCGGAACCCACATAAAGTCGTAGGTGGACGACAGCCAGAAGGGACTGCTGAGCGCACCCATCCACTGCCGGAACGTACCGTACCAAGGCGTGTCGTTGCCAATAACCAACACGGCGCCCTGGGCTTTCAGCTTCTTTGCAAGGTGGTAGTATTTGTGAAACATCCAGCCGGAAACAAACACCACATCCGCCTCAAACGGCGCTATTTCGCTCCAGAGTTCTTCTGCACTGCGCCCGATGGCATTGCGCACAGAAAACGGCCCGTCTGCCGGGAGCCGGAAGTCGGTTTCCGGCAGCGTGAGACCTTGATAAACGCGGATGTCGCCCACTTGCGGATGCGCATGGAGCGCCCGGAGACAACTCATCAGATAGCCAGTAACTTCGGCATACAAAAACAGAATCTTCATCGTCCGACAAAAGCGCGAGGGACGCCAAAGCTAAGGCTGCGGCCTCTGTTTTGGCTCTCCCGGCCCCTGCCGTTTTTTCTTTCCGAAGTCCCTTTTCTAATGCGCATCCTTATCCACGCGGCAAACCTGACAGCAGGCGGCGGACTTTCTATTGGAAAGGAGATTTTGCGCGCGTGGAAAGAAAAAGGGGACTCCGTTTTGGTACTTGCCTCTCCGCCGATAGCGACTTTTCTGGAAGAAGAAAGCTTCCCCCAAAGCTGGCAGTGGAAACCCATTCTAAGCAGCCCCGGAAGCAGTTTGCGGTCAGGTCGGGCTTTTAGGAAGAAGGCGGCAAAAGCAGAGCGCATTTTCCAGCCCGATGTCGTGTTTACGATTTTTGGCCCGCCGCTGTGGAGGCCGCACGCGTCGCATTTATGTGGGTTTGCCAACGGGTTGTATCTGGGCAAAAAACCGGTTTTGGCTTTTGGAGAAAAAGGTTCTTTTTCGCGCACGATGCGCCACCGTTTGCGCCGCTATCTGGTCTTGCGCTCCATGCAGAAAGACACGGACGCAATTTGGGTGGAAACGGAAGCTGCGCGCGAAAAACTGCGGACGCTGATTGGAGAGAAAGAAATTCTTGTTGTTCCAAACGAGCTTTCTGCGTCTTTTCAAAACAGTGTTTTTGAGGAGAAAAAACCGCCGACAGGAAAGTGGAAAGTCCTGATGCTGGCCGCAGGTTATCCTCATAAAAACTTCTCTCTGCTGCGGGCGATGCTTCGGCTTCCAGGCTTGAGAAATGATTTTCTCTTTCAGACTACCCTGCCCGATGCAGCATTCCAAAGGCATTTTAGCGGCGTAGAAAATGTAGAGAATTTGGGGCCACTTTCCGGGGAAGATTTGCTCACGGCTTATCGCATTGCTGACCTTGTTTTTTGCCCCAGTGTAGCGGAGATTTTTTCCGCTACCTGGATAGAAGCGATGGCGGCGAAGCGTCCGCTTCTGTGTGCCGATATTCCCGAAGCGCGCGCTATTTGCGGGGACGCGGCGCTGTATTTTGACGGTTACAATCCGCAATCGGCAGCCAATGCGTTGCGGCGGATAATGGGAGACGAAGCCCTGCGCAAAAGCCTTGTGGAAGAGGGAACTTCGCGGCTGCGCGCGCTCACGCCGGAAATAAGCCGCGCGGAAAAGCTGTACCAAACTCTCTTTTCGCTGAATCGTAGAAAATGAATCTCCTTCACGCTTGGAAGCGATTCCATAAATCGGCGCAGGACTATGGCTGGCGGCGCGCGTTGGCGAAGGCTTCAGGGCGTTTAGGGCTGCCGCTCAACAAGCTTTTTCCGTCGGGCGGAAAAGGGTTCCCAAAGGACGTTTCCGTTATCGGCTGCGGGCAGGCGGCGTATGCCACGCTTTGTTTTTTCCTGCGGCAACAGCGCGGCGAAGTGTTTCTCAACTGCTACGATATTGGGCCGGAGCAGGCGCAAAAACTGCAACAAGCATATGGCTTTGAAGACGTGTCGGAATCAGCGGAAAAGCTGCTTCAAAATCCAAAGCTTCAAACGCTTTTCATCTCCTCCAACCACGCAAGCCACAGCGATTACGCGGTTGCCGGGTTGGCGCGCGGACTTCGGGTTTTCTGCGAAAAACCGCTGGCGACGAGCTTTGGGCAGTTGGAGGCTTTGGCAAGAGCGATTGCCGGGAAAGAAGGCCTTTTCCACGCCGGATTCAACCGTCCTTTCGCGGCGGCGACGCAGAAAATTGCGGATGCCATTCGCGGGAATCAGCAGCCGCTAAGTCTGCATTGCATTATCCACGGGCATCTTCTGTCCCAAGACCACTGGTACCGGAAGCTGGAGGAAGGGACGCGCATCTGCGGGAATATGGGTCATTGGATTGACCTCGCGGTGTACCTGATGCACGTGCGCGGCGTACTTCCCAAACAGTTTTTCCTCACCTTGCGAAGCGCGGAAAAGGCGCTGCCGGCGGATGATAATGTGGTGCTTTTGATAACCACGGATTTCGGCGATCTGGTGAGCATTTCTCTCAACGCGCGGCACGAGCCTTTTGGAGGCATTGAGGAGCTTATCTCCCTGCAATGCGGAGATTGCAAAGCCACGATTGACGACTTCCGGAATGTGCGGATAAGCAATCCTTCGGGGGAAGAGACAGTTGTTTTTCCGCGCAAGGACGTGGGGCACGGGGCACTGGTTGCTTCCGTGTTTGAGGAAGGGGCCGGGCCACGCCGGACGTGGACGGAACTGCACCTTTCCACGCTGCTGACGCTACACGCAGCAGAACTGGCGAAGAGCGGAAAGAATGAAACGGTTTGTGTAGAACGGCTCAAAAACCTGTAAGGTTTCGGAAACCTTATAGGTTTAAACCTTACGACGCAGCCGGAAACCGGAAGACCGTAGAACCTTAGCTTTGCGCGCTTTTTCCTGATGACTTCTAAAACGCTTTTGCTCTTGTTGCTCCCGGTGATCTCCGGGTTTATTGGTTGGTTTACAAACTGGGTGGCCGTGAAGATGCTTTTTCATCCCCGCTTGCCGAAACGCATTCTGGGTATCACTTTCCACGGCATCTTTCCGAAGCGGCAGCGGCAGTTTGCACAGCAGTTGGGGCGTACCGTGGCGGGCGAGTTGCTTCACTTCCGCGACATCGCCGCGCAGATGTCTGACCCGGCGGCCATTAAGGCACTGATGCCCGGCATTGAAGCGCATATCGATGGCTTCCTGAACGAGCGCATCAAAGAGAAGATTCCGGTGCTGGCGATGTTCCTGAGCGATGGCGTGACGGCGATGGTGAAGACCGGACTGATGGAGGAGATTGAAGTGATGCTGCCCAAGGTGATTGCCGAATATGCCGGAAGCCTGGAAAAGAAGGTGGACATTGAGCGCATGGTGACGGAGAAAGTAGCGGCCTTTTCTTCGGATAAATTGGAAGCACTGCTGCTCTCGGTGATGAGCAAAGAGCTGCGGTTTGTGGAGTGGATTGGCGGCGTGCTGGGCTTTATAATCGGGCTGTTGCAGTTGGGACTGACGCTGCTGTGAGGAAAGGAGACAACCGATTCGACGGCTTTGCTTTAAAAGAACAAAACCGTCCCCTTACAACATAATCTCCGGAAAACAAAATCAGGGTCAAAAAATGCGTAGATCTACGCATTTTTTGACCAAAACTTGCACAGGTGTGGGGAGCGGAAATACTTTTAAGGTGTTCTGATAATGGAACATCTTAAAAAACCCCTTTCCCCATGCCAGATTATTCTCTTCCCCCTGAATGCAACGGAGACTGTACATCAGCCGAGTGCTACGCCAAATTGCTGGAACTGCACGCTGTGGACGACAACGACGCGCCGAACTACGAACCCGACGGTGGCCCCTTCGTTTACACCGACCTCAGCTTTGGGGAACTTCTGAACAACTCCGGTTGCGATTCGCTTTTCTACTTTGAGGTTTTCGAGAACGGCGGTACGCTTTATTCCAACGTATTTGTGAACCAGTACACCCGCGACGATGTACGCGCCTTTCCGCTGCCCCTGATGAAGGCCATCCGCGAGGCGCACAAGAGCAACTTCTCCCAAATAAATTTCTATTGGCTTAAAAAGTCGCCGCAGTGCCCGGATGGGAAAGACGTGCTGATAAAAGTTATTTTTGAAAGCAACGGACATGCGTTCTACAACATGAGCGCGCCGCCCCCGGCAGGCAGCTTTACGGCCCCCACACCGCAGTCGGACAGCAAGGCGGTTGCACAATCAGCTGCTTAAGATTCTTCTCTCCTCCCGGCATACCTTCCTTCGCTTTCCCCTTTTCCCGCTACGCGCCTTCATGTATTAAAAGACCCTTCTCTCCTCCCGGCATACCTTCCTTCGTTTTCCCCTTTTCCCGCTACGCGTCCTCATGTATTTCATCCATGTCCTGCTGCCTCTTTTGTCGATGCTGTCGGTGGCGCTGCCGCTGTGGACAGGCAGGCGGGTGCGCGGGTTTCTGTGGTACTATGTGTTGCTTTCTGCGCTCTGCGACAGCTTCTATTACCTAAACCTATGGCCGCCTTATGCCTATTGGTTTGGCAATGCCTTCTGGGCGGCGCAATTCGGGCTGGTGACCGGCTTCTTTGCAGAGGCCATTCCCTTCCTCCGCGCGCGCCGCTGGCGCAGGGCCATAGCCGGAGGCGTGGGAGTGGTGGTAATCCTCTTCTGCATCCATGCCTGTGAGGAGGATTTCCGGGTGTTGGATTTCCATGGCGGGGCCGCGCTTTATGGCTTGCTGCTCTTGCCCGTGATGGCCGGCTTCTATAGCCTGGTGCAAGGCCCGCTCGTGGCGCGGCTGGAGCGGTCTCCGCTGTTTCTGGTGTGCGTGGCGTTTCTGCTTTACAGTGCCGGCAGCTTTCTGTTGTTGCTTTTTATGCCCCGCTTCCGGCAGACAGACCATTCTTTTGTAAGAACCTTGTGGGTGGTGCTACACGACGGGCTGAACATCCTGAAGAACCTGCTTATCGCGCGGGCGCTTTATCTTTCGGGCGGAGATAAATCGTCCGTACGTTCTGCTTCCTATGAATCCTATTGAGCTGATTGCCTCTATCGGTGTGCTGCTGTTGCTCTCGGTGGGTATCATTCTCTTCGTTGTCCTCCATCAGCGCCGCCTCTTGCGCCATCAGGCCGAGATGAATCAACTACAAAACCAAAAGAAGCTGGAGCTGTTGCAGGCTTCTATTGAAGGCGAAGAAGCTGTCCGTCTTCAGATTGCCGCCGAGCTGCACGACGATGTGGGCGCTACCCTTTCTTCCATCCGCCTGTTCCTGACGCAGGCCACCCAAACGCCCGGCGATGCGAAGATGATTCTCTACTCCAAGTCGCTGCTGGACGATTGTATCCTGAAGGTGCGCACCCTTTCTCATCAGCTTCAGCCCCGCACGCTTCAGTATCTGGGGCTGCTCAAGTCGCTGGAGTCGCTGGCGGAGATGCTCCACGGCAGCGGCTCGGTGAATACGTCTTACATGCCAATGCCCGGGCCGTGGCCGGAGCCGGAACCCGCTGTGGCGCTGGCGCTTTATCGCATTGTGCAGGAGGTGATTCAGAACCTGACCAAGCACGGCAAGGTTCATAACATCCTTCTTCAGGCTTGCTTTGAGGAAGGAACGCCCTGCGTAGAAATCCGCCACGACGGCAACGGCCTTTCCAAAGCCGAATACAAGGAACAGCTTTACAAGAAAGGCGCTACCGGCCTGAAAAACATTGAAACGCGGCTAAAGGCAACGGGCCTTTCGCTGGTTTTTCCCCCGGCAGATGCGCCGCCCTGCTTTGTCAGAATCTGCCTGCCGGGCATTCCTTAAAGCAAAAGGCTTCTCCCCTCCTTCCCTTTTATGTTTCCCGACAAAATCCGCTACGTTATTGCCGACGACCACTCTCTTTTTCGCGAAGGTCTGCGGACGGTGCTGCGCAATTATCCCGATCTGGAACTGGTGGGCGAAGCCGAAGACGGAGAACAACTGCTTTCCCTAGTGGCGGCAGAAGCTCCCCACATTGTGCTGCTCGACCTGACGATGCCAGTGATGAACGGGCTGGAAGCAATGACGCTTCTTCGCCGGAATCATCCCGGTGTTCATGCCCTTATCTTGACGATGAACGACGACCCGGCCCTAGTGAAGCATCTTATAAACGCAGGAGCAAGCGGCTATCTGCTCAAGAATACCGAGTCGGCAGAAATTGCGAAGGCCCTGCGCTGCTGCGTGGAGACGGGTTTTTACCTCAGCAACTTTGTGGAGCGGCTACGCGAGAAGGAGCAGGCACAGAAGAAAAAGCCTCCGCTCCTTTTCCATAAAGACATTATCCTCACCAAGAGCGAACGGGCCGTTCTCCGGCTTATTTGTGAGGGGAAGTCGGCGCCGCAAATCGCGAAAGACCTTTCCCTGAGTCCGCGCACCATAGAAGGCATCCGCTCTTCCCTAAAGACCAAGATAGGCACCCAAAACGTTGCCGGACTGGTGATGTATGCGCTGAAGCACGGTATTTTGTTTTAGGGAATAGGGGTGAGGATTTATGTGTAAGAAGCGGGTCATTCCGACGAAGGAGGAATCTCAGATTTGCTGTTCCCAACTGCTGTGAGATTCCTCCTTCGTCGGAATGACCCATGTTTTGTATGGGTGTTCATCCCTATTCCCTATTCCCTAAATCACGGTTGCAGGATAAAGCTCTTTGGCACAGAGGCAGGCCCTACTCCTTTGTTGTTCACCGGCTGCACCACCAGCTTCATCATCTTGCCTACTTCCAGTCCGCCCATGGTGGTCGTGTTATGCGTGTCGCACTTCACGGAGATTTTTCCCGGAGTTACCAAAGCAATGGTTATCGTTCCGTCGGCAGCCGTGATTATCTGCGCATCGTTGGGCATAACCGTATAGATATAACTGCTTACCTTGCCCGCAGTGGGAGGGGCCATCGTTATCTCCAATATGCCGCCATCATGTGGCGTCAGCTTCGCCAGCATTGCCTGGCCGGGCAGGTCGGTAGGGGTGCTTTGGCCTTTGGTAGGCGTGAAGCCTGCCTGGGTGATGAGGAGTTCATTGCCGTTAGCCAGGAAGCTCACATAATCTGCTGTTTTGCCAAATTTATCGTTCCAGTCTTTCTCGGCATTGTTGCGCGTAATGATAGCAGCGTGGTCGCCGCTTCTGGCGGCGGCAGTGGTGTTGATGAGCAACGTGTTGGCCGTCTTCAAAACATTGACCGTGTACGGCAGATTGAGGAACAGCGTCGGATTGGCTACAAGGCTGTCAATGATATGCTGGCCAAAGGGGCCTTTATTGGAAGGAGTATCCTGAAGAAACTTCTTGTCGGCATTCGGTATGAGGTTCATGGGAAGAAAATGGTTTGGGAGAAAGAGCTAAAGTAGGAAAAATTTGCGAAAAATACACGTTCCTAAACCTTTACCCACACCTTCCGAAGTCGTTTCCAACCCTTCCTAAACCTTTACCCACACCTTCCGAAGTCGTTTCCAACCCTTCCTAAACCTTTACCAACACCTTCCGAAGTCGTTTCCAACCCTTCCTAAACCTTTACCCATATCTTCCTAAACCTTTACCCACACTTAGGTAAAGGTTTAGAAACGGCCCGAAAAGGCCGCTTGCACAACCCCTACGGGGCTTCTATATTTACGCTCTTATGAAATTCCTTCTTGCGATTGCGCTTTTCTGCGCGCCCGCTGCCCTCTTTGCCCAAAAGAAGCAAGGACAGGCCCGCTTGGACTCCCTGCTGGCCGAAATGCCCAAGATGCGGGAGGACACGGCTGGGGCGAAGTTGATGAATGACCTCTCCGGCATGTACTACAACATCAACCCCGATGAAGGCCTGAAGTGGGCGGAAAAAGAACTGGCCCTGGCCCAAAAGATTGGCTGGCAGATGGGCGAGGCTAATGCCTACAATGATTTTGGGAACAATTACCAGCTTAAAGGCGCTTACCCTTCTGCGGTGGATGCTTTTTTCAAAACGCTGCGTATTTATGAAGCACTCGGAGATAAAAGCCGCATTGGGGTTGTATCCAGCAACATTGGCAATGTATATCAGCGCCAGAAAGAGTACCCAAAGGCGCTGGAATGGGACTTCAAGTCTTTGAAGATTGCGGAGGAGCGGGGCGATAAGAAGCGGATGCAGGTTGCCTTAGGCAATATCGGGAATGTGTATGAAGAGCAGGGTAAACACAAAGAAGCATTAGAATACAAGCTAAAAGGGCTGCGCATTACCGAAGAGCTGAATGATAAGCGGGGCATTATCATCCAAACCGGAAACATCGGTGCTACTTACGCAAGCCTGAAGCAGTATAATACTGCGCTGGTTTATAATTTCAAAGCCCTGCGCATGGCAGAAGAGACAGGCGAAAAGGTAAGCATTGCCATCAACCTCGGCAACATTGGCGAGATTTATTACAACATCACCGCAAACAGCGCCGCCCCAAAAGGAGACAGCCTGGTGCCCGCAGGGCGCGCCGCTAATCTTGCCAAAGCAGTAGCATACCTGAACAAAGGCATCACTACCTGCCGCGAAGCACAATTTTATGAGGCCATCCCGGAGTTCTCCGATTATTTCTCCAAAGCCCTCTCCCTGCAAGGCGATTATAAGGGCGCGCTGGAAGCCTATAAGATGGGCAAAGAGGTGCAGGATTCCCTCTACAACACCGCCAACAGCGAAGCCATTGCCAACCTGGAAACCAAGCGCGCCGTAGAACTTAAAGACAAAGACATCCTCATTGCCAAGCTCAAAAAGCGCAACGAACGCATTCTTTCTATCTCAGGCTTTGCGGTGCTGCTGTTGGTGATGGCTATTCTGTTTAGAAGCTACCGCAGGCAGCAACGCAGCAATATTCTTCTTTCCAAAGAAAAGAAGCGCTCGGATGATTTACTTCTGAACATCCTGCCCGCAGAAGTAGCCGAAGAATTGAAAGACAACGGCACAAGCGCTGCCAAACAATATGAAGAAGTAAGCGTGCTGTTCACCGACTTTGTAAACTTCACCGGCACCGCCGAGAAGCTTTCCCCGCAGGCATTGGTAAAGGAACTCCACGAATGCTTCTCTGCTTTTGACGCCATTATGGAACGCAACGGGCTGGAGAAGATAAAGACCATCGGCGACGCCTACATGGCGGTGTGCGGCCTGCCCCTAACGGATGAAAGACACGCGCAGAGAACCGTGCAGGCCGCGCTGGAAATCCGGGATTTTATTGCGGAGAGAGCAAAGCGGGAGCGGGCGTTTCAGATACGCATTGGCGTAAACAGCGGGCCGGTAGTGGCGGGCATTGTGGGCGTGAAGAAGTTTGCCTACGACATTTGGGGAGATACGGTAAACACGGCCAACCGGATGGAAAGTGCCGGGGAGGCCGGGAAGGTGAACATCTCCGAAAGCACTTACGAACTGGTGAAGGATGATTTCCAATGTACGCCGCGCGGAAAAGTAATGGCGAAGGGAAAAGGCGAAGTGGAGATGTATTTTTTGGAAAATGCGGTAGCCCCCCCTGCGCTGCCATGATGGGTCGTTTCTTATTCTGGCTGTTGCTGTTGCTGCCTGCCCTTGCCTTTTCTCAAAAGAAGCAAGGCCAGGCCCGCTTAGACTCTTTGCTATCGGAGGTAAGGGGGCGGAAGGAAGACACAGCGACCGTGAAATTGATGGACACGATTTCCTGCCTCTACAACTACATCAACCCCGACGAGGGCCTGAAGTGGGCGGAGAAAGTGCGGGCGCTTTCCCAAAAGCTGCACTGGCAAAAAGGGGAAGGCGTGGCCTACAATGATTTTGGCAACAACTACCAATTCAAGAACGCTTACCCCGAAGCCTTAGCGGCCTATTTCCAAAGCCTGCGCATTGCCGAAGAGCAAAAGGACCAGATGCAGATAAGCCGTGTTTTAGGAAACATCGGGCTGGTGTATTGGGCGCAAAAGAATTACCCAAGGGCGCTGGAATACAGCTTCAAGTCTTTGAGGATAGAGGAAGTACAGGCAGACAAGAAAAGCGTGTGGATTACCCTGAGCAATATCGGCGGCATCTACAACGAGCAGGGGAAACACAAACAGGCTTTGACCTGCCAACTGAAAGCCTTGCAAATAGCCGAAGTGCTTGGAGATAAAGACGGCATCGGTGCCCAAACCGGAAACATCGGCTTCACCTACCAAAGTCTGGAGCAATACAACACCGCGCTGGCCTATCACTTCAAAGCCTTGCGCCTTTCGGAAGAGATAGGCGACCGGCTGGGCGTTTCCACCAACCTGGGCAACATCGGGGAGACCTATTACCTCATTGCCTCCGACAGTGCTGCGCCCAGGCCCGATAATCTGGTATCCGCCAGCCGCGCCGATAATCTTTCTAAAGCAGTGGCGTACCTGAACAGAAGCGTTATCATCAGCCGCGAAGTACAGGACGCCGAAGGGGTACTGGGTTCTTTGGCGGTGCTTTCCAAAACCCTTTCCCTGCAAGGCGATTACCGGGGGGCGCTGGAGACCTACAAGCAATCAGTAGCTTTACACGACTCGCTCTACAATACTGCTAACAACGAGGCCATTACCAACTTAGAGACCAAGCGCGCCGTAGAGCTCAAGGACAAGGACATCCTTATCGCCCGGCTCAAGAAGCGCAACGAGCGCATTTTTTCCATCTCCGGCTTTGCGGTGCTGTTGCTGGTGACGGGGATGCTGTTTCGCAGCTACCGCAGGCAGCAGCATAGCAACGTCCTGCTTTCCAAAGAAAAGAAGCGCTCGGATGATTTGCTGCTCAACATCCTGCCCGCAGAAGTAGCCGAAGAACTAAAGGACAACGGCGCAAGCGCCGCCCGGCAATACGACCAGGTAAGCGTCTTGTTCACCGACTTTGTAAACTTCACCTCCACCGCCGAGCATCTCTCGCCACAGGAGTTGGTGCAGGAACTACACGCGTGCTTCTCTGCCTTTGATGCCATCATAGAAAGGGCCGGGCTGGAGAAAATCAAGACCATCGGCGACGCCTACATGGCCGTTTGCGGATTGCCCGTAGCAGACGAACGCCACGCACAAAGAACCGTGCAGGCCGCTTTGGAAATCCGGGATTTTATTGCGGAGAGAGCGAAGCGGGAACGCGCCTTTCAAATCCGCATTGGCGTAAACAGCGGGCCGGTAGTAGCGGGCATTGTGGGCGTGAAGAAGTTTGCCTACGACATCTGGGGAGACACGGTGAACACGGCCAACCGAATGGAAAGCGCCAGCGAGCCGGGACAGGTGAACATCTCGCAAAGCACCTACGCGCTGGTGAAGGAGGAATATAAATGCACGCCGCGCGGAAAAGTGAATGCTAAAGGAAAAGGCGAAGTGGAGATGTACTTTGTGGCGCAGAAGTAAACCTCTATCGCTGTGTCTTTCCCTATGAAACGGAAGTTTTTTCTTTCCTTGTTGGTGTTGTTGTGTTTGTGGGCAATGGGTGCGGGTGCGCAGGCGCCATGGCGGCTAAACAGGGACAGCCTGAAGAAGGATGGCAGCCTTTCTACGGACAAGCACTGGCTCTTCCAGCCCGGCGACAATCTGACCTGGGCATCTCCGGCTTATGACGACCGCGCGTGGAAAACCGTTCCTTCTTTTCTGCCTTTGCCGCAGGCGCGCGATTCGTTTGGCTTTCGGGAGCGGGGTTGGTTCCGGCTGCATTTCACGGTGGACTCTTCGCTCCTGAACGTGCCGCTGGCTTATACGCTTTCGCAGGAGGGCGCCTCGGTGGTGTATCTGGATGGCGTGCCTTTAGACACTTTTGGGAAGATAGGCGATGCGCGCAATTACAGTCCTTATACGCCCGGCGGCGCCTGTTGGTTCTTCACGCTCCGCAGCACCGCCCCCCATGTATTGGCCGTGCGCTACGAGAACATGGACGTCCTGCAAAACTGGCAGCAATACAATACCGGGGAGGCCGGGTTTCGGCTGACGATGGGGCTGGCCGAAACGCTGGCAGCCTCGCAAGGGAATAGGCTGGGTGCTAAGGCTGGAGCCGTGATGTTGTTCTTTGGGCTGTTTCTGGCGCTGGGGCTTTTGCACCTGTTCTTGTTCCTTTATAATCGTCAGCAGCGGTCTCATCTGTTTTTCGCCTTGTTCAGCCTGTGTGTTGCGCTGTTCCTGCCGTTTATGTATTTCTTCAGTCTTGCCGACGACCCGGTTTTGGTTCATCAGGCAAAGACCTGGAACAAACTATGGGCTTTCGGAGCTGTTTTCTTCCTCAGTGCTTTCCTGAACAGTGCGTTTCCCGTGCGGCGCAAGTGGCTGTTTTGGGGTATTTCGCTGGTTTGTTTGTGGGGACTGGTCACGATGTTTAAGCCGCACCTCAACAGTATGCTGCCGCTTATAGTGGCCTTGATATTGATTGCTTTGGAGGCGGTGGTTATTACCTTGAATGCTATGTGGAAGCGGCGGCCCGGCGCGCGCATTCTGGGAGCCGGGTTTTTGTTTCTCGCGCTGTTTATTCTGGTTACGTTCGGGCTGGTTTTATTGAAGGGAGATCATCAGATTTCGATAGGCGATAGCAGTAGTGATAAGGAAGAGTGGCTTCTCCTTCTGCTGGCGGTGATGCTGATTCTTTCCATTCCCCTTTCCATCTCCGCCTATCTGGCGTGGAGCGTCGCGCGCACCAACAAAGACCTCAAACTACGCTTAGACGAAGTAGCTACCCTTTCGGAACAAACGTGGCGGCAGGAAGAGGAAAAGCAGAAGCTGCTCCAATCCCGGCAGGAAGAGCTGGAGCGCGAAGTGGCCCTGCGCACCGAAGACCTGCGCTATCAGAAGCAACGAAGCGACGACCTGCTCCTGAACATCCTGCCCGCCGAAGTGGCCGAAGAGCTAAAGGAGAAAGGCACTGCGGCGGCCCGGCAGTTTGCGGAAGTGAGCGTCTTGTTCACCGATTTTGCGGGCTTCACGCAGATAAGCGAGCGTCTTTCGCCGCAGGCATTGGTGCAGGAACTCCATGAGTGCTTCACCACTTTTGACGCCATCATGGAGAAGCACGGCCTGGAGAAGATAAAGACCATCGGCGATGCCTACCTTGCCGTTTGCGGCCTGCCGGTTGCCGACCCACACCACGCCGGAAACGCGGTGAAGGCCGCGCTGGAGATTTTGGATTTCATTGCAGCGCGCCGTAGGGACACGTTGCGCGTGTCCGCCGACTTCGCCATTCGCATCGGCATCCACTCCGGCCCCGTTGTAGCGGGCATTGTAGGCGTGAAGAAGTTTGCCTACGATATTTGGGGAGATACCGTGAACACGGCGGCAAGAATGGAGCAAAGCGGCGAGCCGGGTAAGGTGAACATCTCCCAAAGCACATATGAACTGGTGAGGGACGACTTCCGATGCACCCCGCGCGGAAAAATAGCGGCGAAGGGAAAAGGCGAAGTGGAGATGTACTTTGTAGAAGGCGTTTAGGAAGCCGCATAATATTCCGTCATCCCGACGAAGGAGAGATCTGTTTGCATAAACAAGCATAGGCTTGGCCACTTAATTTCAGCAGACCCCTCTTTCGTTGGGATGACACCTTGATTAGGCGGGAGGAACGCCATGATGCGGGCTATGCAAGGGAATACCCCTATCCTTGCACAGCCCCTACCCGCGCGCTATATTTACGGACTTATGAAAACGCTTCTGCTTTTTGTCTGCGTGTTGGTTTTCTCCCCTCCTGCGGCCCTTGCTCAGAAGATAAAGCTTATTACCCCGAAGGACCTCCTGCGGACCCTAGGCACGGGGAAAACGCTCTCCCCTCCTGCGGCCCTTGCTCAGAAAAAGCGCGGCCAAGTCAAAATAGATTCTGCTGTGGCGGCGCTGCCGGCCTTGAAGGAAGATACGGTGAAGGCAGGTTTGCTGGATGATATCGCCTTCGCTTATCGGAATATTGACCCTGAGAAAGGGTTGGACTTTGCCCGGCAAACTCTCGAGCTTTCCAAGCGGCTGGGTTGGAAGGAGGGCGAAGTGCTTTCCCGGCTTTCTACTGGTGTTATGTATATGGTACAGGGGAAAAATGCGAAGGCTTTAGAAGCTTATGATATTGCTTACAGCGCCGCCGAAAAGATAGGCGATAAGCATAGCATGCAGCGCGCACTCTCGTACATGGCATCCGTCTATAACGACCAGGGGGACAAGGAGAAAGCGCTTGACCTGAACCAAAGAGCTTTGGTGCTGGCCCAACAAGGCAATGATAGTGGCGCCTCTATTATCGCCAACATCGGAAGCATCTACATGGACCGCTTAGACTACGCTACCGCAACGGACTATTTCTTTCGCGCACTGCGAATTATGGAGCAAAAAGGCGACAAGGAGAACGCTGCGAATGTGCTGGGGAACATTGCGCTGATTTTTGAAAAGCAGGAAGACCTCGCCCAAGCCACTGAATACCGGCAGAAAGCCGTTAAACTGAACAAAGAAACAGGCAACAAAAGAGGGCTGGCCAAAAGTCTGATGGGATTGGCGGGATTGAAATTCAGGCGGCAAGACTATCGTGGGGCCGTAGAAGAAGACACGAAAGCCTTGCGGCTCTATGAGGAGTTGGGCGATAAGAGGCAAATAGCAGAGGCATTGGGCAGCATAGCCGTTTCAAAATCCTGGATACCCGAGTATGACGAGGCAAGGGCCTTGTTCCGGCAGAAAATGGTTATAGACCTGGAGCTGAACAATAGGGAAGGTGCGGCTTATGATCTGTCTTGTTTCGGAACCATCTTCATAGACCAAGCAACGGATACGGCCCTTTCCCTACCCGCCGCCAGGCGTCTGGCCCTTGCCGATTCTGCCATTTACTATCTCGGCATGGTGGCCGATTCCTTCTTGGTATTGGGCAAGATCAGGATGCACCAAAAAAGCTTGGAAGACCTTTCCAAAGCCTATGCCTACAAAGGCGACTATGCCCGCGCGCTGGCGATCTTTAAGAAATACAGTGCTTCCCGCGACTCTTCCTTTATCCTTGCCAAGAAGAACGACATCACCCGCAAGGAGATGAGCTATGTCTTTGGCAAGAAGCAGGACTCCCTGCGGCTGGAAGGCGAGAAGAAAGCTCTTTCGCTTCAGAAAGAAGCCCAGCTTGCCGCCCTGCGCTACGAGTACCAGAAGAAGCAGGCCGCTGCCAAAAGCGCGGCAGAACGGGCGCAACTGGCAATGGAGGAAGAATATAAGCGCAACCAGATAGCCGATGAATATCGCTACAGCGCCGCCGCCGTAGAGCTGCGCCATCAGCGTGAGGAAGCGACCGCAAAAGCCGCCCATGAGCGCAGGGAGCTTCTTGCCGCTGCGGAGGTGAAAAGGCAAAAAAACCGCGCTGCCGCTGCGGGGGTCGCGGGAGTGCTGCTGCTTATCATCGCCCTCATCGCCATTGTTGCTTATCGGAACAAGCAAAGGCTGGCCGCCGTCATTACCCGCGAAAAGAAGCGCTCCGACGATCTCCTGCTCAACATCCTGCCCGCCGAAGTAGCCGAAGAGCTGAAAGACGGCGGCGCAAGTGCCGCGCGGCAGTATGACCAGGTGAGCGTCTTGTTCACCGACTTTGTAGACTTCACCGGCACGGCCCAAAACCTTTCACCGCAGGCTTTGGTGCAGGAACTCCACGAGTGCTTCTCCGCCTTTGATGCGATTATAGAACGGAACGGGCTGGAGAAAATCAAAACCATCGGCGATGCCTACATGGCGGTGTGTGGATTGCCCGTTGCAGATGAAAGACACGCCCAGAGAGCCGTGCAGGCCGCGTTGGAGATACGGGATTTTATCGCCGAAAGAGGCAAGCGAGAGCGGGTGTTTCAAATCCGCATTGGCATCCATTCTGGCCCTGTTGTGGCAGGCATTGTAGGCGTGAAGAAATTTGCCTACGACATCTGGGGCGACACGGTGAACACTGCCAATCGGATGGAAAGCAGCGGAGAGGCCGGAAAAGTAAACATTTCCGAAGCTACCTACGCGCTGGTGAAGAATGTCTTCCAATGCACTCCACGCGGGAAAATAGCGGCGAAGGGAAAAGGCGAGGTGGAGATGTATTTTGTGGCGCAGAAGTAAACCTTTATTTAGCTTTCCAGAATTACCGAAACCGCTCTTCCCGACGGATGTAACCTTAAAGTCCGCTTCTTTCCTTATCCGCTTCTGATTCTTCTCTTTCTCCAAAAGCCTTTTCTCCTTTATGGAATTTCAAAAAGCCAAAACCTACATCAACCAGCGGCTGCGCAAAGAACTGCCGAAGCACCTTTCCTACCACAGCGTAGAGCACGTGAAGGACGTTTATCGCTCGGCAGAGCGCCTGGCAAAAGCCGAGGGCGTGAAAGGAAAAGACCTTACGCTCTTGCTGACCGCCGTGCTTTACCACGACTCCGGCTTTATCGTTCAAAGCAGGGAACACGAGGCGCAGGGCTGCGAATTTGCCCGCCAAAGCCTGCCGGATTTTGGCTATACCCACGCCGAGATTGAGCGCATCTGCGGCATGATTATGGCCACGCGCATTCCCCAAACGCCCGGCAACCTGCTGGAGCAAATCATTGCCGATGCCGACCTAGATTATCTGGGCCGCGACGACTTCGGCACTATCGGCAACAAGCTTTTTATGGAGCTTCAGATGTATGGCATCATCCAGACCGAAGAGGAATGGGACGAGTTGCAAATCAAATTCCTGGCGCAGCATCACTACTTTACGCCCACAGCGATTGCCACGCGCAAGCCCGGAAAAGATGCGCATCTTGCGGCGCTGAAACAAAAAAGAAAATGACCGCTCCCCTTCCCCCTACCCCTGCCCCCCACGAGCCGGTTGTGACCCACCACCACGACGACGGCCCGTCTCATCTTGTGCAAGATGCGGTTTACGCCATCGTGGGCGTGTTGCTGGCGGGCTTCGCCATCAAGACGTTCCTGCTGCCCAACAGCTTTCTGGACGGCGGGGCCACGGGCATGAGCCTGCTGCTCCATGAGCTGAATCACTTTCCGCTGCCGGTGGCGCTGCTGTTGTTCAACATCCCGTTCCTCTTGATGGGCGGCTTTCAGATTGGCTGGAAATTTGCCTTTCGCTCGCTGGCGGCTATCATGCTCCTCGGCCTCTGCATTGAGTTTCTGCCTTACCCGCAGGGGCTGGTGATGCAGATGGAGAAGGCCCCTATCCTGCCGCCGCTTTTCGGGGGCTTTTTCCTCGGCCTCGGCGTGGGGTTAGGAATGCGGGGCGGAACGGCGCTGGACGGCATTGAGGTGCTGGCGGTTTATACCTTGAAGCGCTCCTCGCTCACGATTACGGAGATTATTCTGGGCATCAACATCGTTATCTTCCTCGTGGCCGCGCTGTTTTTGCATGATGGCTGGGAGAAGGCGCTTTACGCCATGCTGACGTATTACGTAGCCACCCGCACGATTGATTATGTGGTGGAGGGCTTTGAGGAATACACCGGCGTAACGATTATTTCCGGGCAAAGCGCGCTCATAAAAGAAGCACTGGTGCTGAAGCTGGGCCGGGGCATCACCGTGTATAAAGGCGAGCGCGGGTTTCTGAAAGATTCCTTTGAGAAAAGCGCCCCGGTAGACATTGTTTTCACGGTTATTACCCGGCTGGAAGTGCGTCGCCTGCGGAATGTGGTTTCCGCCATAGATCCAAAGGCGTTTGTGTTTACCAACACGATTAAGGAAGCAGCGGGCGGCGTACTGAAACGTCACGCGAAGCACTAAAAATTATATTTTTTTGGGGGATGGGGAACTTCCTTTTTCTCTTTGTTGCAGCACAAAGCGCAAGAGGCCTCCTTCCAAGTCATCGGGCACTGGTGCCCAGCCGTCCGGCACTGGTGCCCGATGGTTGGGCACCAGTGCCCGGGCTTTGGGCACCAGTGCCCGATGATTCCGTGTTGGTGCCCATCCTTCGGGCACTGGTGCCACTTCATCGGGCACCAGTGCCCAGTCCTTAAAAACGGGTGCCGGATGGCCGGGCACTCTTAAAAAATCAGGCAGGAACACACCTCATTACAATAATACCTTCCCTTCCTGCCTCATCACAGAAACGCCGTTATTGCCGCCGCAATTGCCTTCGCACCTTTACCGTACAGCATTGTCTGGTGATTTCCGGGAACGGCTTGGCCGATAGCGCCGCGAATCATTTCTATCGTCTCCAACGCGTAGCGTTCCGGCAGCAGCCGCTCGCCGAGGTTGTATTCAGAGGAAGCATAAAGCAGCAATGTAGGTACTTTCACGCGGCGCATGATAGAGGGCCAGGCCGCAGTTGCCACGCCCATCGATACCTCAATAATATTTGCCAGTGTGGGCCGGGGCGTTACGCTGCCATCGGGCAGTTCTTTTACATCCGCGCGGTAATAGCTTTCCATTTCTTCATCCCAAAACTCCAGGTACGGCGCGGCTTTGATTTTATCCAGATATTCCCCAAAGCTGTTGAAACGTTTATCGAGGCGACCAATCGCCGGGCCGAGCATTTCAGCGGCGCGGAGATTCAGGCGCGCGGCAGCGTCCAGGAGAACTATTTTCTCCACCCGCTCCGGATACAGCGTCGCAATGTAGGCACTGAGCAGACCGCCGTAAGAGTGGCCGCCCAGAACTACTTTTTGCAGCCCCATCGCATCGAGCAGCCCGATGATGTCTGCCGCGTGGTCTTGCAGCGCATAACCAAAGGCAGGCATGGAAGACAGGCCGCGTCCGCGCAAATCCACCGTAAGGACACGCGCTTTGTCTAGCAGCCCGGCGTGCAGAACGGCGTCAAAAGCATGGGCATTGGCCGTGAGGCCGTGCAACAACAGCAAGTTTGGCCCTGTGCCGCCCCAGTCAAGGCAGTGAAGCGTGATGCGGTTGCTTAAAATGTAATGCTCGGAAAACAAGGAATAATGAATAATTAATAATGAACAATGGATAATGAACAATGGATAATGAAAGAAATGAAAAATGAAATAGGGAGGTTTATTGGGTTTATCTCAATAAAGCGCATCATGCGCCCCATTATTCATTACTCATTATTCATTGTCTACTGCGCGGTCCAGCCGCCGTCAATTGGCAAAGCAACACCCGTCATTTGGGCTGCCGCGTCGGAGGCCATGTACAGCGCCATTTCCGAAATCGCATCCACCGGAATAAATTCCTTAATGGCCTGCTTGCCGAGCAGCACTTTCTTAATCACGTCTTCGCGGTTCATGTTGTGTGCCTTCATCTGGTCGCCGATTTGCGCTTCTACAATGGGTGTATGCACATAACCGGGGCAAATGGTGTTGGCCGTGATGCCGTAGGGAGCGCCTTCCAGCGCAATACACTTGGTGAATCCCACAAGGCCGTGCTTGGCAGCAATGTATGCACTCTTGAATTCCGAGGCCACCAAGCCGTGCGCCGAAGCGATATTGATAATCCGGCCCCAACCTTTTTCCTTCATGCCTTTCCACACTCTTTTTGTAGCCTGAAAAGCGGCGGTCAGATTTACGCCAAGAATCAGGTTCCATTTTTCGTCCGGGAAGTCTTCTACCGGACAAACGAACTGCACGCCCGCGTTGTTGATAAGTACGTCAATCGTGCCGAAGGCGTCGTGTGCACCGTCAATCATCGCACCGAGGGCAGCGTTGTCCATCACGTTTGCGCCAAAGAACAAGTGCTTGATGCCGTATTCATCCGCCACGCTTTGCGCGGTTTGTGCACCGTCGGTCTCCAGTCCGTTGAAGATGATATTGTGGCCTTGCTGAGCAAATTTCCGGGCCATGGAAAGGCCGATGCCGGACGTTGAGCCGGTGATAAGAACGGTTTTGGGAGACGTCATTGAAAGGAGAAAGAGATTGGGCGTCAAAGATTCTATAGAAAAAGGGGTTTTTCCAAAAAGGATGTTGCTGCGCTTTTTAAAGAGCGCCCGAAAAGCGAGGCGTGTTTGGGTTGTGCTTCCTCTATAAAGAACGTACCCGGTAGAAAATCAATTTCCGTTAGTAGGGTGAGGGAAATTGCATTTTTAGTCTCTTACTCCAAATCCTCCTTTCTAAACCGGAACGGTAGCAACTGCCCTGCGCTTGGAAGAACATGCACCGCACCCGTCTGGCCAGACAGTAAAAGTCGCATCGGTTGGGCCACGCGGTCTTCATATTCGGCCATATATTGCCGACACATGCCGCAAGGCGCAATAGGATATTGAGTGGAATCGGGATGCGCGTTATTAGAATAGGAAATCGCCATCGTTTCCACCGCTACGCCGGGATGCAACGTAGCCGCCACGGAAAGCAACACCCGCTCCGCACAAATCCCCACCGGATAGGAAGCGTTTTCCTGATTGGTTCCCAAAACAACTTCGCCGTTTTGGAGCAAAGCAGCCGCGCCTACGTGGAATTGCGAATACGGCGCGTAGGCCTGCCGCGTGATTTCGCGGGCTTTTTGAAGCAGTTCGCGGTCAGCAGGAGAAAGGCTTTCGTCACTGTTATGATGGTCGTAGGAAGAGGTGAGGGTTTTGGTGGGCATGGCGTAAAGTTATCAGTCGCAATTATCAGTAAGCAATTTCAGCACTTCTCTCTTCTCTACTTTATGCTTGGTACTTTCTAATCCACCCCTTACCTTCGCGCTCCAATTCTCAAGAGTGCTCTTTAAGTTAGCATTTGGGAGAACCGGTTTCCTTTCTCCTTCCCTTTCGGGGCAGGCCGGGAAGGAACCTCTTCGTTAACACCAAAACACATTTCCCTCATGGCCAAAGAAATCACTGGCTACGTGAAATTGCAGGCAAAAGGCGGCCAAGCCAACCCTGCACCGCCTATCGGCCCGGCCCTCGGCTCCAAAGGCGTCAACATCATGGAGTTCTGCAAGCAATTCAATGCGCGCACGCAGGACAAAATCGGCAAAATCATCCCGGTATTGCTGACCGTCTACTCCGACAAGTCTTTCGACTTTGTGATTAAAACCGCTCCGGCTGCCGTGCAGCTTATGGAGGCGTCTAAAATCAAAAGCGGCTCCAAAGAAAGCAACCGCATCAAGGTGGGCAAAGTAAGCTGGGAGCAGGTGAAAGTCATTGCCGAAGATAAAATGGCCGACCTGAACTGCTTTACCGTTGAAAGCGCCATGAAAATGGTTGCCGGAACGGCCCGCTCCATGGGCCTCACTGTTGAAGGAACGGCTCCGTTCTAAGCCTTCGTTTTCTCTCTTTTTTATCCCCCCAAAACCATTTATAACAATGGCGACTGTACCCAAAAAAAGAAAGGCAGCGAACGCGAAAGTGGACGCTACCCGCCAATATACCCTTGCCGAAGCAACTGCTTTGGTGAAAGACATCAGCACCACGAAGTTTGACGCTTCGGTGGACATTCACGTGCGCCTCGGTGTAGACCCGAAGAAGGCCGACCAAGCCATTCGCGGCACCTCTTCCCTGCCCCACGGCACGGGCAAAACCAAGCGCGTACTGGTGCTTTGCACCCCAGACAAAGAAGACGAAGCGCGCGCCGCCGGTGCTGACTTTGTAGGTCTGGACGAATTTGTAACCAAGATTGAAGGTGGCTGGACGGATGTGGACGTAATTGTTGCCACGCCAGGCGTGATGCCGAAAATTGGTCGTCTCGGTAAAGTCCTCGGCCCGCGCAACCTGATGCCGAACCCGAAAACCGGAACCGTTACCAACGACGTGGCCGCTGCGGTGAACGACGTAAAAGGCGGTAAGATTTCCTTTAAGATTGACAAAGCGGGTATCATCCACGCCTCTATTGGCCGCGTTTCCTTCACGCCGCAAAAGCTGTCGGAGAACGCCCAGGAGCTGATTAACACGCTCGTGCGCATGAAGCCTGCAACGGCCAAAGGAACGTATCTGAAAGGCTTGTCCATGGCTTCGTCCATGAGTCCGGGCATCACGATTGACCCGAAAACCGTGTCTTAATTAATGTGAAAATGTGTCAATGCGGAAATGTGGTCCTGAAACCGGCATTTTAGCAAAGACAAATTTCCAGACCTGCTCACTTCAATCCTGCCTGTTTGCAAATAGCCGTTGGCACATTAGCAAATTTTCACATTGGCAAATTTACTCCCATGACTCCTGCTCAAAAGAACGAAGCAATTGCGCTTCTGAAAGAGAAGTTCTCCCAGTACAATAATTTTTACCTCGCCAACACCGAAAGCCTTTCTGTGGCCCAGGTGAACAAGCTGCGTCGCATCTGCTTCTCCAAAAACGTGGAGATGAAGGTGGCCAAAAACACGCTCATCCGCAAGGCGATGGAATCGCTGGACAGCGAGCGCTACAAAGGTGCGTTTGATTCGCTGCACGGCGTAACGGCGCTGATGTTCTCTGAAAACCCGAAAGAACCGGCCATGATTTTGTCCGACTTCCGGGGCAAAGAAACCAAGCCTTCTTTGAAAGCGGCTTTCGTGGACGGCGACGTGTATGTAGGCGACGACCAACTGACGGCGCTGAAATCCCTGAAGAGCAAGCAAGACCTCATTGGCGAGGTTATCGGCCTGCTCCAATCGCCTGCGAAACGCGTTATTTCCGCCCTCAACGCGGGCAACAAGCTCGCTTCGCTGGTGAAAGCCCTCGAAGAGCGCGCGGCGTAATCAATGCGGTAATTTGAAAATGCGAGAATGCGGTAATTTTTTCGGAAATTAAAATCCCATTACCGCATTCCCCACATTTTTCACATTCCCGCATTTAAAAATTTGGCTTCCAAGTCCACTCATAATTTCCTCACCCAAAGTACTCCAAAAATCCTGCAATCATGGCAGATCTGAAACAATTCGCTGAGCAACTCGTAAACCTGACTGTAAAAGAAGTCAACGAGCTGGCTACCATCCTGAAAGACGAATACGGCATTGAGCCTGCTGCTGCTGCAGTAGCGGTTGCCGGCCCGGCTGCGGGCGCTGCGGCTCCGGCGGCAGAAGAAAAAACTTCGTTTAACGTTATGCTGAAGGCCGCTGGCCCGAACAAACTGAACGTGGTGAAAATCGTAAAAGACCTCACGGGTCTGGGTCTGAAAGAAGCCAAAGAACTCGTTGACGGCGCTCCAAAAGCCGTGAAAGAGAACGTGGCGAAAGCCGAAGCCGACGACCTGATGGCCAAGCTGAAAGAAGCTGGCGCTGAAGTAGAGCTTGCTTAATTTTCAATAACTTGCTTTTGAAAAAGCCGCTGCCTGAGAAGGTGGCGGTTTTTTTTGATTTTAGATGTGCTGGCAAATAAAAACGTACATTTGATTTCGCAATAATGGTTATTCAAAAAGAAGTAAAAGGCGCTCTTCTGCTTGGAGTGGCTCTCTTGCTGCTTGTGGCTGGATGGTACGTTTGGTGGTTTGTACTACCTGTCTCTATCAATAGAAGAAGCGATATAAAGTTTGGAAACACTATTATTTATAAGCTGGAAAAGTACAGAGAGCGGTTTAAGAAACTGCCAGAAACGCATGACTGGCAAACGCTAAGAAAATTTGGTTTTAAGGAGAGAGGAGAAATACTTTTCCCGGATTATCAAAAGCTAAATGACACCGCATTTGAACTTACCTATGTAATAGGTTTCGACGGGCCTTACTTAATGTGGAACTCCTTTAACAGAAAGTGGCGAAATGACTTCCCACACTTTCCCCACACTCAGTTAGATTCTGCAACAGTCACCGAATAATGACAATGCTTGTTCCCCAAAGTTTGAGGCGCTGGCTTTGTGGCTAGAAATCTTCTTCTTCATCCAAAATCGCCCGAACAAGGCATCCGTCCCACCGGACAGGCGCTATATTCGCCGAACGGGCCGCATATTCGCCGAACAGATGCCCCGTCCCACGGGACAGACGAGATATTCGGCGAATATGCGGCCCGTCCCACCGGACAGACCGCATATTCGCCGAACCGATGAAATATTCGGCGCACCGATGGTCCGTCCGACGGAATAAATGAGCTGTTCCACCGCTCGGCGAAGACTTTCGCCTTCATCGCATAATGTTCCTAGAAATTCCCCTAAAGAAAACGCTGCCGTTTTCTTCGTTCATGCTGCGCCGTGCATCTTTTTCGCTGCGGTTTGCTTCGTTTACCCTTAAAAAAGCACCGTGCATCAAGCGTTTTGCTTCGTGCAGGATGCTCCCGGCTTGGTAAACGGTGCGTTTTGCTTCGTAGAGGTTGCGCTTTGCTTCCTGAACGGAGCGTTTTGCTGCCTCACTGGAGCAAAACGCATCATATCGGATGCTCCAAAACGTTGGGGGGATTCCCCCCATAATATGTTATCGGCTTAAAGGGCGGGCAGCTCGCTGTCTCCTGTCCCGCACCGGCCTACTCGCGGCCCAACGTTTGAAACTTATTTTTGCTTCTCCAAACACCGCAACCATGATTACCGACATCTCCCAATTGGACCCTTCCAAACGGTACTCCTACGCCGATTATTTGACTTGGAAATTTCAGGAGCGCGTAGAGCTTTTCAAAGGCTGGATTGCCCGCATGGGCGCGCCTTCTACCATGCACCAAAGTATTAGCAGCGAACTCCACAGGCAACTTGCAAACCACTTCCACAGATCTAAAGTGCCACGTCTTCCCAGCCCCTTTTGATGTGCGCCTGCCCGACCGCCTTAAAGACACCGACGACAAGATGGTTTATACCGTTGTGCAGCCCGACCTGTGCGTGATTTGCGACCCGGCCAAGATTGACGCGCGCGGCTGCCTCGGCGCGCCCGACTGGATTATTGAGATTCTTTCCCCCGGAAACAACAAGCATGAAATCCAGAACAAGTTCCGGCTCTATGAAGAAGCAGGCGTGAAGGAATACTGGATTGTGCAGTCCGGCGACCAAATGGTGAGCGTGTTTGACTTGAAGGAAGAAGGCTATCGCCTGCGGATGATGTATAGCAACGAAGACAAAATCCCCTGTGGCCTGTTTCCCGAATTGGAAGTGGATATGACCGAGGTATTTGGTGAGCCGCTGTAAAAGCTGTTTCTTTGGGCCGCAAACCTCTTTTTATGAAAGCCAAACGCATTATCTTCAACATCGTCTCCGCGCTCCTCGGCCTGCTGTTTATCAACGGCGGCCTGAGCAAAATTTTTCATTACATGCCGCCGCCAAAGGATATGCCGGAGCCGGCAATGAAAGACATGGCCGCGATGGCGGAAATCTCGTGGCTCATGCCGCTTGTATCCGTTGCCGAACTGGTGGGTGGGCTGCTCGTGCTGTTCCCCAGGACGCGGGCAGTGGGCGCGCTGGTTCTTTTTCCCATAATCATCGGCATCCTGCTGACCAATATTTATACAATGCCTTCCGGGCTGCCAATCGCGGGGGTGATTTTAGCCATTTTGCTGTGGATTATGTGGGAGAACCGGGAAAAGTATTTCGGGCTGCTGCGGTAAGCACTTTTAACCCCAAACTGCGTCCAGAATTTTTACAGAAAAAGTCCCGGCCTTTCGGTCGGGACTATCTTTCTTAAATGCCTGCGCTCACAGTTGGTTGACCGGGAGAACGGGAATCGTCGGGGATGATATCTGCTGAGCAGCAATCGCTTGACGTCCTTCGCTTTCCGAAACCGCTTCTACTTTCACACTCGTCGTTCCTGCATTCTTAAACTTCAAATCGGCAGCAGCCTTGGAAGTCAGGTCAAGAAGACGTTTGTTTCCGGCAGACATCCGGTCGTTGATTTTGACGTACACAATCTGCCCATTTCGGGCGTTGGTTACTTTCACGTACGTACCCAGCTTGTGGGTGTTGGAAGCAGCCGTGTATTTGTCTTGGTCAAAAACTTCACCGGTAGCAGTTTTGCGGCCAACGAACTTGTTGTGATAAAAGGATGCAATGCCGTCGGAGACCTTCTCTATCGCTTTGGTAACCACGTTTTGAGCATTCGCCCCGGTGGCAGTGATAGTCAAAAGAGACGCAGCAATGATCATTTTTCGCATACTCGTTTGTTTTGGTTCAATGCAAACATAGCCCACCCCTACGGAACAACAATGGAATTTCTGTTAAAAGTTTATCCGCCTGTTTACGATAAATTGATACTCGCCTGAGCGCCCTTCCCAAAATGAAGGCTTGTCAGAGCCAAAACTTCTTTGCCTAAAAAAACTTTGTCACCGGGAAAGGGTCTCTGCATTTTGCGGAGATCCTTTTCCGATGACAAAGATTATGTCCGAAGAAAGAGCTTACGAGGTTTGTGGGGTAAGCGCTTAGCTGCGGTCTTTTTTGTAGGAACCGCCGCCGCCGCCGTAAGATTTACGCTCACCACCGCCGCCGTAAGACTTGCGCTCACCGCCGCCGGAATAAGAACGCTTTTCTCCAGTACCGCTGCCACCGCTGCGCGGCGCAAAGCTGCGCGGGCGGCCTGCGTCCATCGGTTGCGCTTCGTCCACTTTCACCTTGCGGCCTTTGAACTGCTTGCTGTTCATGGCTTCCAGCAGGAACGGCGCGGCGTCGTAGCGCACGTTGAAATAAGAGCTTAGCTCGCGCACCGTCACACGGTCAATCACTTCGGGATCTACGTCGGTGCTTTCGGTGATAAACTGCACCAGCTTCTGCGCCGTCAGTCCGTCTTTGGTGCCGAGGTTCATAAACATCCGCTGCGATTTTCCGCCGCCGCTCTGGCGCTGTCCGCCCGTGCCTTCATAACCTGCGTTCAGGTCATCGGCTTCGGCATACACGTCTATCGTGTCTTTCAGACGCACCCAGATCAGCCGGCGAATCAACTCGTCTTTATCCATCGCCTCAAAACGCTCGTGAATCAGATTCTGATACGCTTCGGCAAAGCCTTCCGGCGGCGTGGCATTTTCAATTTCATCTAAGAAATGGAACAGCCGCTTGCGGATAACTTCTGCGCCGTCGGGAATGTCGGAGCGGATGAAACGGCTTTTGGCAATGCGCTCAATGTTGCGGATTTGTCCGATTTCGCGCGGCGTAACAATGCTCATGCAAATGCCGCTTTTTCCGGCCCGCGCTGTACGGCCACTGCGGTGGGTATAGCTTTCGGGGTCGTCGGGCAGCTCGTAGTTGATGACGTGGGTAATGTCGTTTACGTCAATGCCGCGCGCCGCTACGTCGGTAGCGATAATGGCCTGAATCTGCTTGGCTTTAAAGCGTTCCATCACCTTGCTGCGCGCCTTCTGGTCCATGTCGCCGTGGAGCGGAGAAACGTGGTAGCCACTCTTCATCAACTGGTCGGCAATGTCCTGACAGTCCTGCCGCGTGCGCACGAAAATAATTCCGTAGATGCCGGGCGTATGGTCGAGCAACCGTTGCAGCGTGGCGTAGCGGTTGTGGTGATTGGTGATGTAATACTGGTGGTCAATATTCTCGTTGGTGGTGTTGGCCGCCGACACGCGCACTTCCTTCCAGTCGCTCATAAAGCGTTTGGCAATGCCGCGCACATCGTTGTTCATCGTTGCCGAAAACAGCCATGTAAACTGGCGCGAAGGCGTGCTTTGGAGAATCAAGTCGATGTCCTCACGGAAGCCCATGTTGAGCATTTCATCGGCCTCGTCCAGCACCACGTATTCCACGCCGCTGAGGTTAATGGCTTTACGCTCCAAGAGGTCAATGAGGCGGCCCGGCGTAGCGACAACGATGTGTGCCCCGCTTTTGAGGGCGCGGATTTGTCCGCTGATGGGCACACCGCCATAAACGGCTGTTGTGCGCAGGCCCTTCATGTATTTGGCGTATTTCTGAAACTCGGCTTCAATCTGCATACACAGTTCGCGCGTCGGCGAAAGCACCAGCGCCTGCACATTGGAATACTCCATGTCCACGTGCTGAAGCAGGGGGAAACCAAAAGCGGCGGTTTTGCCGGTGCCGGTTTGGGCAAGGCCTACAAGGTCTTGCGGCTCCTGAAGCAGGAGCGGGATCGTTTGTTGCTGAATGGCGGTAGGCGTCTCATAGCCCAGATCGGTAATCGCACGCAACAATTCCTCCCGGAGGGGGAGGTCTTTAAATAACTGCATTAAAAGTTTTTGGGGAAATCAAATGAGCCGCGAAGATAGCCCTAAATCCAATGAATAATGGATAATGATTAATGAATAACGGACAATTAACAACGGATGATGTTTAAGCAATCACAAGAGGCATCCCACATTATTCATTGTTAATTAATAATTATTCATTGCTTTCCCACTTCTCTTTATACTCCGCCAACAGCTTTTCATTCGTCAAATCAAACTGAATGGGAACCACCGAAGCGTAATTCTCTTTCAACGCTTCTGCGTCGGTTCCTGCGGTGCTGCCCATCGTTTCAAAGCGGCCCGTCATCCAGAAATAATCGCGGCCACGCGGGTCGCGGCGCTGGTCAAAATCTTCCACCCATCGGCCCAGCGCCATGCGGCAAAGCTTCGGACCTTTGAATTCTTCCGCCGTGCATTTCGGGATGTTTACGTTGAAGAGTGTGTGCGGTTCTGCGCCTTCGGCCAGCATCCGGGTTACCATTTTCCGGGCCACGTCGGCGGCGAGGGAAAAATCGGCATCCCAGCTATAATCCAAGAGCGAAAACCCAATAGACGGAACGCCTTCAATGGCCGCTTCCATCGCCGCGCTCATCGTGCCGGAGTACAACACATTGATGCTGTGATTGGCGCCGTGGTTCACGCCGGAAACGCAGAAGTCGGGGCGCTGGCCGAGGATTTTGTCACGCGCCAGTTTCACGCAGTCCACGGGCGTGCCGGTGCTTTGCCATGCTTCCACATCGGCTTCAAAAACATTTTCCACTTTGTCTAAGCGCAGCGGGCGGCCAATGGTAACGGCATGGCCCATCGCGCTTTGCGGCGCATCGGGCGCAACTACGATGATTTTTCCGAGACCGCGCATCGCACTCACAAGAGCACGAATGCCGGGAGCGGTAATGCCGTCGTCGTTAGTAACAAGAATAGTTTTCAAAACAATGAACAATTAATAATGAGTAATGAATAATGGGGATTGAGTTCCTACCGTTTGGGAGCTAATTCTCCGCGTTTTATTCGAAATTCTCCGCGTTTCTGCCCTTCTTTTACGCGGATTTTACAAAATTCTCCGCGTTTCTGCCAAAATTCCACGCGGATTTTTTGAAGTTTTACGCGGATTTGGCTCACTTTTCTGCCTCTTTTATCTCGCTTCGCGCTCCTAAAAATCCCGCTTCTCCACCAGCCTTTTTCCCAACAAATAATACACACCAATCCACAAGCAGCTTACGCCCACGTACAGCCAAACATTGAAATCGCTGGTTTTGGTAATCATGTTGCCAATCGCTTTTAAAATAGGGAAAGGCAGCAGTTGGTCGGAAGATTGCAACGGCAGGAAATTCCCCACCGGCTCCGGCGATTTCCAGTTAATAAGGCCGCGCACCATGTTTTCTATGATGAAGGAGTAGAGGAAAAACATCCCAATCGCCAGTCCGCTGCGGCGCAGCCAGAAGGCCAGCAGGGCCGCGAAGCCCAGATAATTCACCGTATAGATAAAAAAGAAAAGCACTTTCTCCCAGCCGCCGTCTATCCCGGAAAAGCCGCCGACGGAAAGGCCCGCTACCAGCCCGATAAGTACCATAAATACCGTTGCTAAAACACTTCCGGCCAGCACGAGTGCCACTTTTCCATGAAAGAAATCCATGCGTGACCAGCCGTCTATTACGTTTTGCCGGTGGGTGCGGAAAGTGTATTCGTTGGAGATCAGGATGATCATAAGGATGGACAGAAACATCACGAAGATGCCCGCCCAGAAGCCCAGATTTTCCCAGACCGACGGGAAAGAATACGCTTGCGAAAGGATGTTGAAACTGCCTGCGCCCATGCTTACCATGCCGTTGTAGATTCCCCAGTTCCAGAGCGGGAGCAGCACGAGAAACAGGATGGTCAGCACCCGGAAAGTGCGGTATTTTTTGAGTTTCAGCCACTCAATGGAAAGGAGTTTTTGCATGGGAAAGGTGCTTTGTGCGCTTTTCGGCCTCTCTCCGAGGGAGAGGGGTGACGTTTTACGAAGGGCAGATTAGAGCGAGTTAAGGATTGTTCGGTAGGGGCGTACCCTTGTGGTCGCCCTGCAAAATGCGGGGTCTATGCGAAGTAAATCAGGCGTTTTCAGTCAATTCTATAAAGCGCGTTTCAAGGCTTTGTTTTTTCTGAACGAGGTGGGAAAGGTAGATGCCGTTTTGCGCGCAGAGTTGGTTAATAGCCTGCGCATCGTAACGCGCATCCGGCAAAGAAACTTTGAGAAGTTCGCCGTCTTGGCGGATACTTTCCAAACCAGAAATGCTGGATAGGAAAGATCGCAATTTGGCCGTATCCGGCGCGCTCAGTTCCAGTTCATCTTCCTTGCGCAGCACTTCGCGCACGGCCCCGGAAACGAGGAGATTTCCTTTCTTCAGAATCGCCATGTGGGTACACACTTTCTCCACTTCATCCAGCAGGTGCGAAGCCATAATAATCGTGTGTCCTTCACGCGAAAGCTCGCGGATAAGTTCCCGGATTTCGGCAATTCCGGCGGGGTCAAGACCGTTGGTTGGTTCGTCCAAAACAATCACCTCCGGGCGGCCCAACAAAGCGTTGGCAATGGCGAGGCGCTGCTTCATGCCGAGGCTGAACGTCTGAAACGCGCTGTTGCGGCGCTCGTACAAGCCCGTGAGACGCAGCACGCGCTCGCGGTCGTCAGCGCCGCGCCCTTTAATGCCGGCATTGATAGCGAGGTTGTCCCACGCGGAGAGGTAGTGGTAGAAATTGGGCGTTTCCAAGAGCGCGCCCATCTTTTTACGGGCTTCCACCGCGTTCATGCCGCCAAGCCACTCGTAGCTGCCGCTGTCGGCACGAAGTGTGTCTAAGACAATGCCGAGCAAAGTTGTTTTTCCGCTGCCGTTGGGGCCGAGGATGCCAAAGACGCTGCCCTTTGGAACTTCAAAGCTGACGCCGGAAAGCGCCTGAATAAGGCCGTAGCTTTTGGTGATACCGGAAAGGCGAAGAATGTTTTCCAAGAGAACGGAGATTTTCTTCAAAACTAAGTCTTGGCGCTAGCGCGGAAGCCAAAATCCAGAATCCAAGGTCCAAAAACCAAAGTCCAGAATCCTATCAACCCCTTATTAACTCATAAACCCATAACTCCAATGCAAACCCAATCCATTGAAGCCCGGAAAACCTTTACTGCTTCTGTTGCCCACGTCTATGCCGCATGGACAGAATTTGAACAGCTTCGCAACTGGTGGAAGCCTTCTTTCTACACGCTTACAGAAAGCCAGACGCAGGTAGAAACCAGCGGCAAAATTGACTACCGCTTCCGCAACGAAGACGGAGAAGAAGCCACGCTGACCGGCAGCTATAAAGAAGTGAAACCAGAAGCCCTGCTGGACTACGAATGGACGTGGAATACCGAGGGAAAAGCCAACGGCGAAGGGAGCAATCAGCACATCCAAATCACCTTTGCGCAGGACGGCGAAGGCTGCAAAGTGGAAGTAACACAATCGCAGGACGCACCTTTGGAGAAAGAAGCCGTGCAGCATTCCTGGATGGAAGCAATGGAGAGTTTGCAAGCGTATCTGAATGACCGGCAGGCAGCTTCTTAGTCTTGGTTGTTGATAAAATAGGCGCTTTATTGCGTTGTTTTGTCGGAAATCTTTTGTCATCCCCGAAGGGGAACTTAGCGGAACGCAAGCCAACAAGTTCCCGTTCCGGAATGACAAAAGTCGCTGTCCGAAAAGCCTCCTGATTCCTCCCAAAAACCATGTTCTCCAAAGCCGAAAACGCCGCTGGCAAAGTCGCTTTTTGGACGGCGCTTGGGCGCTACATGCAGCCTATTCCGGGTGCGGATGAAATGCCGAAAAAGTGGCTGAATTATGAGACCGGCGTTGGGGGAATTTACCTGCGGATTTTGCTGTCAGGAAGCACGGCGTATGCGGGAATTGAAATCGCCGACGCAGAAAGCGAGCGCGGCACACAGCAGGTGGAAATCCTGCTTCAAACGCTGCCCATTCTACGGCGTTTTACGGGAGAAGAATGGAACTGGATTTCTGTTCCCAATCGTCCGGTGAAAAGCCTTTTCTGGGGCGTTTGTTTAGAAGGCAAAAACCCGGCGGTGCAAAGCCAATGGCCGGATTTAATTTCCTTTTTCAAGGAGAAGCTGGTGGCGATGGATGGATATTGGGACGAGGTGCAGGTGGCGTTTGAGTAGAAGCTATACTACAATTATCCGGGTCATTTCGACGAAGGAGGAATCTCACAGCAGATGAAGTACAGCATACGAGACACAGTAGAAAAGACACAGCGCGAGTAAGATTCCTCCTTCGTCGGAATGACACACATGTTGTGTTGCAAATAATTTCAACACAAAAAAGCCGCCTCTGAAAAGAAGCGGCTTTTTTCGCAAAAAGCGGATAAATGACGGATCAGGCCATTGCGTTATCAGCTTTCTCGGCGGCCTGATCGCGGTACTGATTGTACTGGTCTTTCAGTTTGCCACCGAGACCTTGAGCTTTTTGAGTGAGGTTTTGACGCACTTCGTTACCTTTTTTGGTATTGAAGAGATAGTAAGCAGCACCTGCTGCAGCGAGAGCGAGCCATTTCTTGTTCATGGGAAAGAGAGGTTTTTGTAGAAAAGGGTTTTAAAAATTCCGTGCCAGCCCGCCGGGGCATAGCTTTTGAACCGCTCCGCTACCCTATTTCTCCCTATGAAAACCCAATCAACTCTTCCGGAAACGCCTTCCCAAATCCCCAACGGCTATCTGATTCCGGTAGGCGGCGCAGAAGACAAAGGCCTTGACTTGGAGCGTTTCACCGAAAGCGGCATTCTTAAAAGCATTACCGACCTTATTCCCGAAGGCGAACCGCCGCGCATTGAGGTCATCACCACCGCCACAGGCGACCCCGACGATACGTTCAACGACTACAAAAAAGCGTTTAAAAAACTCGGCTACGAAAACGTTGGGCATATCAACGTGCGCATCCGCGCCGAAGCCGATAATCCCAAAATTCTGAAACGCTTGCGCGTCTGCAACTGCCTGATGCTTTCGGGCGGCGACCAGCTTCGGCTGTCTTCGGTTTTTGGCGGAACAGAAGCGTTAAAAATCATTCGTCAGCGCTATAAAGAAGAAGCTCTTGTGGTAGCCGGAACGTCGGCGGGCGCAATGGTGATGAGCAATCCGATGATTTATGAAGGCCGCGCGGAAAAAGCAAACCTTAAAGGCGAGGTGCGCATTGCGTCGGGCTTCGGGCTGATTGACGACGTGATTATTGACACGCATTTTGACAAGCGCGGGCGTTTTAGTCGGTTGGCACAGGCGGTGGCCGCGCAGCCCGGCGCGCTCGGCATCGGGCTGGGCGAAGACACGGGTTTTATCCTTACGGGCGGTACGCACATCCGCGTCATCGGCTCTTCGTCTATTATCCTGATTGACGGCTGCGGCATCCGCTGCACCAATATTGCCGAGATAAGCACCGGCTCGCCGATTACGGTGCAAAACCTGTCGGTGCATATTTTGGCTGCGGGTGATTCCTACAACCTTACGGAGCGCGTTTTTGAAAATACAGAAACGGCGGCCTGTGGCGATTCAGAATAGTACTGGCATTATTGTTTTTGGAAGAAAGGTGAAATCCAAAACCCATTTTTCATGAAAAAGAAAATCCTGATTGTCCTGCTTTCTATGGGCTTAGTGACCGAAACCGTTCTCCTTCCGGCAGACGACGCACGTGCGCAAACCACGACGACGGTGAAGAAAAAAGGCTGGAGCAAGAAAGCCAAAGGCGCGGCGATTGGTGGCGTAGGTGGCGCAGTATTGGGCGGCGTAATTGGTGGGCGGAAAGGTGCGGTGATTGGTGCAGCAGCCGGTGCGGGTGGTGGCTATTTGTATGGCCGCAGACGCACCCGGAAAAAAGGTGACCGCCGCCGGACGGTGATAAAAACCGAGACGGTAAGATGATTTTAGAGAAAAGGCGCGCGGTGAGTGCGTCTTTTTTTGTTTTTGGGAAGCACTTGACTAAATTTGACTTTCCCCCAAATACCAATAAGCACCTTATGGCTCCTCTTCTTAATCTTGAAAACGAGAAAGCAAATCTTACTAAAGCCCTTAATCACTGGTTTGACAGAGCTAAAGGTCATCTAACCGCTGTTCCGGCAGGATTTGACGAGCAGGTGAAATTGCTTTCTGAAATCAGAAGCGATTTGTACGAAGACTTAAACCAACTTCAACACGAAGCAGCATTGGTAGCGATTGCAGAAAAATTGCAGGCGGAATTCTCAATAGATGAATGGAGATGGCATCCTCGTCAAACAAGTCATCCCGATGAGACGGATTTGATGGGTTTTCAGAAAGAAGCATTAATTGTTTCTGTTGAAGTCACAACTTCGTCAAAGCCTAAAGGGATAATAGACTCGCGTATGAGAGACACGCTGGCACGTATTAATTCAAAAAATGGCCGGTGCTTTTACTACGTTATTTCTGAAGAAATGCGGCAACGGGCAGAAACCAAAAAGGCGAACAACAATTTCTATAATGTAGAAATCAGAAAATTGTAGGCTTAATGTTGTCTTTATGACTTTGGGTAGCCCCCATGCAACTGGCGAAGGCTCCCACCATCAGCAATACTTGTTCGTTATCCCTCTCCATGTCCACCCAATCCCAAGTCACCGCCTACCTCGACAGCCCGCCGGAGCCAAAGCGTACCGATATGCAGACCCTGCACACGCTGATACTACAGATAGCACCGGAAGTGCAATTATGGTTTTTAGACGGCAAAGACGCGAGCGGTAAAACGGTTTCCAACCCGAATATCGGTTATGGATTTCACACGATGACTTACGCAGATGGCACGACCAAGGATTTCTATCAGGTAGGCATCAGCGCGAACAAAAGTGGCATTTCTGTTTATATTTTCGGCACACCAGAAAAGGATTTCTTATCCAAAACCTATGGCGATAGAATCGGCAAGGCGAGCGTAACCGGATACTGTATCAAGTTCAAAGCACTTAAAGACATCAATCAGAATGTGCTGGAAGAAGCAATAGGACATGCTCTACTTAGCAATATAACCTAAAAGGACAAAACATTCTTCAAACCTTTTATCTTCTTACCCTTTCTTCATGCCCGGAAATTCCATTTTCAAACCGCGCAGCGTCTCCACTACTTCCTGCGCCACGAGCAGTTCTTTATACCAGTTTTGGTCTGCGGGAATAATGTGCCACGGCGCGACGTTGCACTCTTTGAAGATGCGGTCATACACTTTCATGTAAGCATCCCATTGGCCACTTTCCACCAAATCATCGGCGTTGTATTTCCACATTTTTTCTGCAACCACCATGCGCTCTTCCAAGCGTTCCTGTTGTTTTTTGTGGGAAACATGCATGTAGAACTTCAATATTTTGATAGCGCCGTTTTGTTGTAAATGCTCTTCAAAAGCGTTCACACTGTGCACCCGGCTTTTCCATTCTTTGTCGGAAATCGTTTCCCTAATAGCAGGCACAATTAAGTCCTCGTAATGGCTGCGGTTAAAAACCGCTACCTCGCCTTTCGCGGGCGTGTGCTGGTGAATGCGCCACAAGAAATCATGGTCAGCTTCTTCTTCTGTCGGCACTTTGAAGCTTATGGCCCGCAATCCAATTGGGTTCATCACGCCAAAAACATCGCGGATAAGCCCGTCCTTTCCACTCGCGTCCATGCCTTGAATTACCACGAGCAGCGCGTGTTCGCGCTCCGCCATCAACAGGTTTTGCAGGTCGGAAATATCTTCCAGCAGTTCTTGCAACTGTTTCTTTCCGTCTTCTTTAGAAAAAGATTCCGGCGCGTGATGTGAGGTATTTTTTAGCATAATCAAGGCAATGAATAAGGAGCAGTGAACAATGAATAATCGCGGAGAGCGTAATTAAAAATCTGTGCTGATTTCTTTAATGTAACTGATAAGAAATGTGAGAAGCAAAACACAGCATAAAGCTGACATAGAAGTCAGCCCCCTACCATTATTCATTGCTCATTATTAATTATTCATTGTCGTTTCAGCTTTCCGTCGCGTTCATCAGTTTCCGGTACGACTTGATAAACAGCGCGCCGAGGTTTTTATGTGGCGGAACATAATCGCGGAACCGCTTGTACGGCTCGCCGCCTTTCTTGGAAAAAGCCTCGCCCAGCCCGCGCCACATAGACGGCCATTCTACGTCCTTTCCGGCCAGAATGCGCGCGTTTATCGCCTGAATAATCGGCTCGTTCACAGCCATCGTTCCGGTTTGCTTCGTAGAAATAATCTGCGCATCGGGCGAGTGGTCTATCACCGTGCCGAGGTTGTGGTAGCCGCCACAGGAGCCGAGCATCACAATCTTGGTTTCCTTTTGCAACCCGTCAATCGTAATGGGCAAATGGTAGCTGTGGCCGCAATGGATAACCACCGTCGGGTGAATGTCTTTAGAAGCCAGAAAAGCGTTCAGCTTCGCCTGCGCCTCTTCGTCCTCTGGCTCCGTCAATGGGTTGTTGGCATAAATCACGACGGGCTTTCCGGTAGTAGAGGTAATCGTTGTCCAGTATTTCTCCGGTGTAATTTTCCATTTGCCGTCGCGGAAGGCAGGCAGGAAACCCTGAAAAGAAACCTTTCCGTCTTCATCCCCAAAGAAATATACCTGTTGATACACAATACCGGAATCGTTGGTGAGCGATGCGAAGGGCATATAGTTCACCGGCGGCAGGCCCAGTTCGTCTCCCTGCACACCGCCTTTAAATAGCGCGCTCAACAATCCATACACGATAATGCCTTTCTGGTTGTCGGCTTTTTTGTTGCGCTCATAGTTGCTTTCCACTTCGGCAGTCAGCAACTTAGCCAAGGCAAAATCTTCAATAGAAGAATAAGCCGCAGCCACGTCCACCGCGTCTTCCAGATCGTCTTCCCCACCCTTTTCCAAGTCGGTCATGAAGCTTTTCATCAGTGCTACACGGTTGTCTTCCTTCATAGTGTTAAGGAAAGGATCCAGCGTATTATAGCCCGCCGCCAGCCGGATAAAAGTGCGGAAGCGGTCATAATTCAGCACCCGCAGCAGCGAGTCGCCGCTTGTGCCTTTCATGCGCTCCAACATGCGGTTGAAAGAGCCGGTGTAGGAAGAGGTATAAAGCTCATCCTGCCCGTTCACCAGAAGGTAGTAAATCTCTTCCGGCGTAAAGCCTTCAATGCATTTGAAGCGCACCGCGTCGGGCTTTTCATGCAGTTCGTTCATCGTGCGCACATACTTCAGGCTGTGCAACACAAACGGGTCTGCGTTATTGTTGATGGCATTTCCGGCAGCCGCGCTTTGAATACGTAGCACCACAAGTGCTTTGTAGTAGGCGTCTTCGTTGGAAACGATTTTATCAATATCGGCAACGGTTTTTTTGCCCGCCGCGATGTCGCGATAAAAAGGCAACACCGAAAGCGGCTTGCTGCTTTGGGAAGAAATTTTCACGATAGCCTGCACCGTCGGATCGGCACAGTTGCGGATAGGCGTGCTAAGCCTGAAATTTGTAGAGGTTGCAAAGCTGTACACCTCGTTGGGAATCACCTGCGCGGCAGCAGCAATAATGTCGCAGGCATACGGCTCATTGGCGAATTCACCCAAGCGGCGAAACATAATTTTCGGGTACTCCGCACCTACCGCACGAAAAATAGACGCTTTCGCTTCCGGAGCCGATTCCAGCAGTTCGCTGTTGGCAATAGACGCGATCGAGGCATGGGTTTTCGCCCATTCATCCAGCTTTCCTTCCTGCCGGGCAATAATCATCTCGCGCAAATTGGTGACCTGCCTGCGATAGGCATAAGGATCTACACGGCTGTCGCCATTGTATCGTTGCATCAGGTTTTGCACCGCCTTCAGGTAACGGATTTTGGTTTGATTCTGCGTTTGCGCATCCCCTGCTACCGGCAGATTCTCAATCATCACCTGAAGCTGATTGACATCTGCAATCAAGGCGTTGGTAAGCATTTTAGATGCCGCCTCATCCTCGCCGAAAAAAATTTTTCCATCAGGAACGCCCCCTGCTGCAGCGCGCTGTGCTTTATCTATATTATCATGAAAAAGCTGTCGCTGCATCGGGATAGCTTCTTTCATCGTTTCAATGTCGTAGATAGAAACCGGCGCGCGTTCTTTTTTCTTTTTCTGCGCGTCTGCTTTTCCGGGAGCAAAAAGCCCGGCAGCCGCCAGCAATAAAAGGATTCCGGTCTTGAAAGTCATGCGTGTATTCGGGGTTGGAAAGCGTTGGGCTTGTTGCAAAAATACAGCCGTGAAAAACGGCGGGGGTTAGAAAGCTGTTGGCGGGAAGTAGCGCGCGGTAGCTGCATCGGTTTTACCGTCCCGTAGGGATGCTTTGTGGGTAGCGATGCATTTCCTTTTTTCAGCGCGTTCCGTAGGGACGTTTTGTGGGTTCCAGCATTTAGCCACAAAGCGTCTCGTTATCGTTTCCTCCCTCGCGCCATGCTGAGGGGAACCTTCCCACGCTGTCAAAACCAGTCCATTTCTTCCGCTTACTTTTGCTTTATGCAGCCCCGCATCCAAATTGCTATCGACGGCTTTTCCTCTTGTGGAAAAAGCACCCTCGCAAAGCAACTCGCCCGCAAGCTTCACTACACCTACATTGACAGCGGTGCGATTTACCGGGCGATTACGCTCTATTTCTTGCGCAATGCCATTGATTTTGAAATCGAAACCGAGGTAGCACAGGCGCTATCGGAAGTGGAGATTTCCATTCTCCCCCACCCGCAGGGCCAAGACTGCTACCTGCTCAACGGCGAAGACGTAACCCACCTTATCCGCGAGATGCTGGTAGCCGAAAAAGTAAGCGAAGTCGCTGCCATCAAAGCTGTCCGGGAATTTGCCGTTCACCAGCAGAAAGAACTGGCCAAAGGCGGCGGCGTGGTGATGGATGGTCGCGATATCGGAACGGTGGTTTTCCCCCACGCCGAACTCAAAATTTTCATGACCGCTGAGCCGGAAGTGCGCGTTATCCGCCGCTTTCAGGAGTTAGAAGCAAAGAACGCCGCCATTACGCTGCAAGAAGTGAAACGCAACTTGGAACTGCGCGATTACATTGACTCCAACCGCGAAGAAAGCCCGCTCCGCAAAGCTGAAGATGCCCGCGTTCTGGACAATACTTACTTAAGTGAAGCCGAGCAACTGAAAACGGCGCTGGAATGGAGTGAGGAAGCAATTAAGGAGAAGGCTCAGCCTGCGATGTCGTAGGTTTCTAAGGGCTTATGTCAAAATCAGAAGCAGTACCGGTCATCCGTCATGGCGAGCTTGACCCGACATCTCTAATTATCTGTGTTATGAAGATTGCGGCTCAAGGCCGCAATGACGTGTGCTGAGAGTGTGCTGTCAAGCTAATTATGCGGTGTCAGGCTGAGCTTGCCGAAGCCCCGCCAAACAAAAAAGCCACTCCTTTCCAGAAGTGGCTTTTTCTTTCTAAAACACTTTGTTTAAGCAACCCGCTCAATCACCAGCGCGCTTGCGCCGCCGCCGCCGTTGCAGATGCCTGCCGCGCCGTAGCGTCCGCCTTTCTGCTTCAACACATTCAAAAGCGTTATCAGAATCCGCGTACCCGAAGCGCCCAGGGGATGCCCGATAGACACCGCGCCGCCGTTCACGTTCACCTGCTCCGGTTTGAGGTTCATGCGTTGCGTGTTCACCAATCCCACCACCGAAAAAGCTTCGTTCAGCTCAAAGAAATCTACGTCTTCCATTTGGAGTCCGGCTTTCTTCACCGCTTTCGGAACAGCGATAGAAGGCGAAGTCGTAAACCACTCTGGCGCTTGCTCCGCATCGGCATAGCCTTTGATAATCGCCAGCGGCTTGATGCCTAATTCATTGGCTTTCTCCACACTCATCAGCACCACGGCTGCCGCGCCGTCGTTCATCGTAGAAGAGTTAGCCGCCGTTACGCTGCCGCCTTTCTGGAACGCAGATTGCAACGTCGGGATTTTATCAAACTTCACGTTCCACATCTCTTCGTCCTTGGAGAAAACCACCGGGTCGCCTTTGCGTTGCGGGATTTCCACCGGAATGATTTCTTCCTCAAAGAGGCCGCTCTCCTGCGCCGTCTGGCTGCGTTTGTAGCTCTCTATCGCAAACGCATCCTGCGACTCGCGGCTGATGTTACACTCCGCTGCGCACAGTTCGGCGGCATTGCCCATCGCGTAGTTGTGATACACATCGGTGAGGCCGTCTTTCGCCAGTCCGTCCACCATTTGCACGTTACCATACTTGTTACCCCAACGCAAATCAGAGTTGTAGAAAGGCACGTTGCTCATGCTTTCCATGCCACCCGCAACTACCACGTCGGCATCGCCGAGCATAATGGCCTGTGCGCCTTGCATCACGGCTTTGAGGCCGGAAGCGCATACTTTGTTCACCGTCGTGCAGCTTACGTTGTCGGGAACACCCGCTTTCCGCGCCGCCTGCCGCGCCGGAGCCTGACCGAGGTTGGCCTGCAACACGCAGCCCATCAGCACTTCGTTTACGTCTTCGGGTTTGATACCTGCTTTTGCTATCGCGCCTTTGATGGCCGCAGCACCCAGTTCAGTGGCAGACAGGCTTTTCAGCGAGCCGCCCCAGCTACCAATGGGCGTGCGTACCGCAGAGACGATACATACTTCTTTCATAAAGGAAACGTCTGTTTTTAAGACGCGCAAAAGTACGAAATACGCCCGGCGCGAGTGGTCTTTTAACGCCTCTCTACTATAGAAAAAACCGAAGGGTACATCCTGTTAAAACCGTGCCATGAGAGCGCCTGAACAACCCTTTTGCCGTATCTTTACACAGTCAGTAAAGTTCCCGTTGGAGAGGAAATCCCTAATTCACCTTTTTCAAAAAACATATGACGAAACGCTTTTTATGTCTGGCCATTGCTTCCCTTGTTGCGGTATCCTACAAACCCCTGCAAGCCGAAGTCCCGGTTCTCCGAGAAACGGAGACCAACAAAACCACCACCGTTGCCAAGTCAGAAGCCCCTTCTTTTGACGCTTACGCAGCGGGTGTGTATCGCCAGATAGATTTTAAAGGCCATGACCGCCTCGATGCTTCTGTTTTCAAGAAAGCACTCACCGGCTACATGAACCTGAAAGCCGCCCGCAAGCTGGGCGCACAGCAGAATGTCCTTACCGTTTGCGATTTCTCGCTGCCTTCCAACGAGAAGCGCATGTGGGTGATTGATATGGACAAGAAGAAAGTGCTTTTTAACGAGTTGGTAGCCCACGGGCAAGGAAGCGGCGACCTAATGGCAACGGCGTTTTCCAACACCAACAACAGCCACCAAAGTTCGCTGGGCTTCTACGTTACCGGCGAGGTGTATAACGGCGAACATGGCGCTTCCCTGCGTCTACACGGCCAGGATAAAGGCTTTAATGATGCCGCTTTTGACCGGGGTGTTGTGGTGCATGGCGCAGCTTACGTAAACCGTGCGTATGCAGCGGCTAACCAGCGTATTGGTCGCTCGTGGGGTTGCCCGGCGGTAGATGCAGCGATTAGTCCTAAGGTGATTGGCTACCTCAAAGGCGGCTCTTGCTTGTTCATTTACGCCAATCAAAAGGATTATTTGAAGGCTAGCTATTGGACAAACAAAAAAGTAGAATCCCTGCCGACGGAATCCATCTTCGCCGAGCAGAAAGAAACGAAAACACAACTTGCCGCGCTTCCGGTAAATACCGATAGCAACTGCATCGCGCAGTCCGGTGACCGACTTTAAAAATTGGTTTTTGGTGTAAGAAAATCCCCGCGACGGTTTTGTTGCGGGGATTTTTTGTTTAGAAAATTTCTGGCGCGAGTGTTAGCGAAGCGCACTCGTGTCCATCTAAACTGGCAGTCTCTGACTGCCCCTTTTTGCCAGTCGCAGACTAGTTCCTTGATTACACACGAGTGTCCGCTATCGCGAGAGACGACGCCGAATCAAATCCCCAACTCCTTCGCCGGATCCCAGAAAAGCTTCTCAAAATCTACCGCAACGTCGTCCTCCACTTTGACCCCTTCTGCTTCCAACAGCTTCTGCATTTCGTCCGGCGCGCCGAAATGATGTTTTCCCGTGAGCATTCCGTTGCGGTTCAGTACGCGCTGGGCAGGAACGTGTGGCTGAGCGGTGTGGCTCAGGTTCATTGCATAGCCCACCAATCGCGCACCGGAGCGCACTCCCAATGCTGCCGCAATAGCACCATAGCTCGTTACGCGCCCGACGGGAATGGCCCGTACGATTTCGTAGATGGCTTCGTAGAGGTCAGAATTTGCCCTTTTCTCCATGATTTGTGGTTCTGTTTCGCTCCGCCAAAAGTGTGCTTTTCCGGGGTTGAGGCACGGCAATAAAATCAAACGGACAATGACGACAACCAGAACCGCAACAGTAACCCCTTTTCAGGTGAAACGCCGCCGTAAACACCAGCCGTCCGTCGGGCAAGAGGTAGTAATCAGGCGTCGGTTCCGGTGTCTTTTCCATTGCGGGTTTCGGCTTGCAGGTAGCGTTCGGGAACCTTCACGCCGTCTTTGGGCAGGCGGAAGGAGAGGTAGTAAATCTTGCGCCCGTCGGCGAGGTGGAGCTTCTCGTAGTGGGTTTGAATCGCCAGCACGCCCGTTGCTTTTCCGGTGGCATAGATGTCTTGGTAATCCGTAACGATTTCGCAGCCTTGTTCTGCAATCACTTCTTGGGTGAAATCGTACAGCTCGCGCGAGTCGGTTTTGAGGTGAATCGTTGCGCCGGGCGTCAAGACCTTTTCGTATTGCGCCAGAAAGCGCGGGTGCGTCAGCCGGTTTTTTACCCGCGATTTGGTGAGGAACGGGTCGGGAAAAAGAATCCAAATCTCCCCTACTTCACCCGGCGCAAAATAGTTCTCCAAATGCCCAATTTGAATACGCAGAAACGCGACGTTTTTCCGGGCTTCCGCCAATGCTTTTTTCGCGCCCACGTAAATGCGGTTGCCTTTCACGTCCACACCGATATAGTTGCGCCCTGGATTTTCGGCGCTCAATCCCAGGCTGTATTCGCCCTTGCCGCAGGCCAGTTCCAGCGTGATGGGGTTTTCGTTCTGGAAGAAATCCTTCCAATTGCCTTTCATCCCTTCCGGGTATTGAAGGACGTTGGAGTAGGTTTCAATTGCCGCAAAGCGGACGAGTTTTTTCTGAGCCAAGAGGAAGAAATGCGGTAATGTGGAAAATGGGAGAAATGAGGCAATGGAATAGGATTCTCCCTACAGCGGGATGTTCCCATGCTTCCGCTTCGGGGCGACCACCACTTTATTCCGCAGCATCTCAAAACCGCGCAACAGGCGCTCGCGGGTTTGGTGGGGATGAATCACCTCGTCAATAAAACCCCGCGCGGCTGCGCCGTAGGGATTGGCAAATTTCCCGGCGTATTCCTGTTCTTTCTCCAACGCTTTTTCGGTGGGATTTTCGGCTTCGGAAATCTGCTTCTTGAAGATAATTTCCGACGCGCCTTTCGCGCCCATCACCGCGATTTCCGCCGTCGGCCAAGCGTAGTTCAGGTCGGCGCCGATGTGCTTGGAGTTCATCACGTCATACGCGCCGCCATAGGCTTTGCGGGTGATGACGGTGATTTTGGGAACGGTTGCTTCGCTCAGGGCGTAGAGGAGTTTCGCGCCGTTGGTAATGATGCCGTTCCATTCCTGATCGGTTCCCGGCAGGAAGCCCGGCACATCCACCAACACCAACAGCGGAATGTTGAAGGCATCGCAGAAGCGCACAAACCGTGCGCCTTTGCGGGAAGAATTAATGTCCAGAACACCCGCCATCACCGCTGGCTGATTGGCCACAATGCCCACGCTGCGCCCGCCGAGCCGCGCAAATCCCACCACGATATTCTCCGCAAAATCCTTGTGAACTTCCAGAAAATCGCCGCCATCCACCACCTCCGCAATCACTTCCTTCATATCGTAAGGCTGATTCGCGCCTTCGGGAATCATTTTGTCCAGCGCGGGGCGTTTTTCGTCGCTGCTGTGGTAGGGAAGCATTGGCGCGTTCTCGTCGCAGTTTTGGGGCATGAAGGAAAGCAGCTTCTTCAATTGTTGGATGCACGCCACTTCGTTGGCCGCGCTGAAATGCGTTACGCCGCTCTTGCTGGCGTGGGTGGCCGCGCCGCCCAGTTCTTCGCTCGTAACGGTTTCGTGGGTAACGGTTTTCACCACGTTAGGGCCGGTCACAAACATGTAGCTCGTGTGTTCCACCATGAGGATGAAATCCGTAATCGCCGGGCTATACACCGCGCCGCCTGCGCACGGCCCCATGATGGCGGAAAGTTGCGGCACTACCCCACTCGCCTTCACGTTGCGGTGGAAAATGTCGGCATAGCCGCCGAGGCTCACCACGCCTTCCTGAATGCGCGCGCCGCCGCTGTCGTTGAGGCCAATCAGCGGCGCGCCGTTTTGCAGCGCGTGATCCATAATCTTCACGATTTTTTCGGCGTGGGTTTCGCTCAGAGAGCCGCCAAAAACCGTAAAATCCTGACTGAAAACATACACCAGCCGCCCCCCTACTTTTCCATAGCCCGTTACCACGCCATCTCCCAGATAGACCTCATTTTCCATCCCAAAATCGCGGCTGCGATGCTCTACAAACGCGCCGGTTTCCACAAACGTGTCGGCATCCAACAGCAACTCCAGACGCTCGCGGGCGGTGAGCTTTCCTTTTTTGTGTTGGCTTTTAATGCGGGCTTCGCCGCCGCCGAGACGGGAAAGCGCGGTTTTGGATTGAAGCGTTTGGGCCGGATTGTGCATGGGGCGCAAAAATAGCGGCCACGTAATGAGCAATTAGTAATGAATAATGAATAATGGGTAGGCGGACAATGAATAATTAGTAATGAATAATGGGGGAGCAATTGCCGGACGGAGAGCACCGGGCGCCGGGCGCCATCCGGCAATTGCCGGGCAAAATCCGGCACGTGCCGAAAGCTGGGCGGCAATTGTCGCGCGGCATCCGGCACGTGTCGCGCGGCATCCGGCAGTTGTCGCGCGGCATCCGGCAGTTGTCGCGCGTCGTCCGGCACGTGTCGCGCGGCTTGCGACAATTGTCGGGCGTCATCCGGCAACTGCCGCAAGCTGCGCGACACGTGTCGCGCGTCATCCGACACGTGTCGCGCGGCTTGCGACACGCGCAAAAGGGCAAAAAAGGGTATCAAACTGTGCTTTTCGCGCAAGTGAATGCTCTATATTTAAGGATATTTTTCTTTGAAACCTTAAATGAGACGGCAGGAAATACCTTCGCCCCTGTTTCCTTCTCCTCTTTTTTCATGCGGAATCTTTCCAAAAAACTCCAACGCTTTCAACAGGCCGAATCCCTGGAGCCGATGTGGGCCTGGGGCATTCGCATGGGGTTGGCGCTGGTGGTTCCGCTGGCGTGGGGCACGGCTACGGGGCATCTGGCAGAGGCGGTTTGGATAGGTTTTATCGCGGAAAGCATTTGCTGGGTGGAGCTGAAAGGCGCGTTTGCGCAGCGGATTCAACTGGTTTTGGGCGGGATGATTATCACCCTTTTTTCTGCCTTTGCCGGTGCGCTCACGAGCGGCTCCGTTCTTCTTTCCACGCTTCTGATGGCAGTGGTGGGATTGCTTTCCGGCCTGTTTAAAAATCTGGGAGACCGGGGTTCCGGCCTTGCCATTTGCGTGTATGCCACGTTCATCATCAGCAACGCGTTTCCGGTGGCCGATAGCACTGCTTTTGGGCACCGGATTTTCCTGACGGCGGGGGGCGGATTGTGGTACTTGGTGCTGGCCGCCGCGTTCTCCATCACGCTCCGGCAAAACGAGCCTTACCGGCGTTCAGTGGGCCTTATCTGGCGCAGCATCGGCGAGTTGTTGGAGACCATTTCGCAGGGTTGGAACGGACGCAGTCCGCGCAGCAGCCTGCAAAGCATTTTCCGCAAGGAAATTGCGGTGCGCAAGGCCATTGATGCCTCCCTCGCTTTCCACCAAACGCTGGCCCACCAGGTAGCGCGCGAAGACGAAACGGAGTTGCAATTGGCGCTTATTCGGAAGTCCACCGCGCTGGCTTCGGTGCAGATGGTGGCGATTAGCGAGGCCACGGAAAGTCTCTCTTTGCGCGCGCTGCCGTCGGAAGTGCGGGGCGCGATGTACGGCATTTACCGGGCCTTGATGCAGGCAGCCTTTCGGATGAGCAGCTACGCGGTCTCCTTGTTGCCGGAAGAGAGTTTGTTGTTGGAAAACCGGCTTCAGCGGGTTAGGGAATTGTGCGGTGTTTTGGAGAAATACCTGTTGCAGCGCGGCATTCCCGAAGCCGAGCAAAAAGCGTTTACCAAAGTGCTGAACCTGACCTACCGCGCCGTAAAAATGATGGCGCGCATCCGCGAAAGACTGGAAGGCGCGGCGGGCGGCGAGAAGCGTGTGTATCGCTCCTACTCGCTCCTGAAAACCATCTACATCCTGCATCCCGGCAACCTGTGGCGGGCGCTGCAACTGTTGTTCAACACGCGCACCGAGCATTTCCGCTACGCGCTGCGCATTTCCATTGCTTCGGCGGTGGCGATGGCACTTTCCAAAGTGCTGCCCGCGCACCACACCTACTGGATTCCGTTCACGGTGATTCTCATCATTCAGCCCCACATCGGGGCCACGCTGGCGAAGGCGCGCGACCGGGTAATCGGAACCGTTGCGGGTGGCATTGTGGGCGGTCTTTTTCTCTTGCTGCCGCGCACGTTTGTGCTGGAAGCAGCGGTGATTTTCGCGACCTCGGTTTTGATGATTGTGTACGTGCGGAAGAACTACGCGGTGGCGGCGTTTTTCATTACCGTTTCGCTGGTGATGCTGCTGGATGTGGAGCGCGTGGCCGACGTTTCCATCATTCTTATCCGCGGTGGAAGCACTCTGGTAGGCGCGGCCATTGCGGTGCTTTCTTCCTTTATTTTGCTGCCTATTTGGGATAAAAAGAAGCTGCCCGAACACCTCGCCGACGCGCTTTTCCGCAACTACGAATACCTGTGCTATACCTACAGCGCCACACCGAAAACAGAAATCTGGACGCGCTACAAACGGGATGCAGAGACCGCCAACAGCAACGCTTTTGAATCCCTACAACGCTACTTGGAAGAGCCGGACGGACGGCAGAAAAGCTTTGTGCAGCCCTACGGAATGCTCACGCACATCGTTCGCATTACCCGCGACCTGAACCAGATTCACCTGGAGCGCGAAGCGGCGGCAACAACTTCTGCGGCCACATCGGTGGCGGTTTCAGGAAGGTTGCCGGAAGAAGTTTTACAGCGCCTTAGAAGACTCGCGGAGAGGCACTGGGAAATGAGCGGGCGGGTTTTTCCGGGAGGAGAAATCCCGGCAGTTACGCCGCATTTCTATGCGCAGGAAGTGGAGCTTTTGCAGAAGATAAACACCGAGTTGCAGGCGATGGAGAATAATGAATAATTAGCAATGAATAATGAACAATGGAAAGAGATTTTTGCAGGAACCCCATTATTCATTGTTCATTAATCATTGTTCATTGCTGTTCATTTTTCCTCGTGGTATTCCTGCTCGGTGTTCACGGCCCAGATGTTTTCCTTCGTCGTTTTCCCGGCAATCATGTTATCCACGGCAGCCATTGCGGTCAGCATACTGTGGTCGGAGTTGTTGTATTTGTGCATTCCGTTGCGGCCCACGAGGTAGAGGTTTTCGAGCGTATCGGTAAACTGCCGGATGCGGTCAAAGTTTTCGTAAGCACCGAAGTAGGCCGGGTAGGTTTTTTCCTCGCGCAAAACTGTTGCGTCTAACACCGCTTCGCGGTCAATAATGCCGATTTGCGCCAGCTCGGCTACGGCGAAAGCAATCAGTTCCGGGTCGGGTTTGTTCCAGAGCGCATCGCCTTTAAAGCAGAAGTACTCCATCCCAATCCACACGTTCTTTGGGTCGGCTACAAGGTGCGGACTCCAGTTGTTGAAAATCTGCAAGCGCCCCACTTTCACTTCTCGCTCCTGGATGTAAATCCAGTTGTCCTGAATCAGTTTGTTGGCCGCGCTTTCGTCCTTCACTTTCAGTTCCTTCAACAGCAGCCCAACGGTCATAAAATCGCGGTATTGCAAGCCTTTCGCCACTTCGCGCACTTCGGCGGGCGGCGCGGGAGCCATGTCTCCAATCAATTCCTGCACCGGCATGGTGGAGAAGAAATGGCCGGCTTCGTAGCGGGTTGTTTCGCCCGTTTGGGCGTCGCGGCTTGTAACGGCGATTACCTTTTTCCCTTCCCATTCAAGGCCTGTTACCTCTTGGTTGTGCAGGATTTTTCCGCCCTTCTCTACCACTTTCCGGGCCACTTCTTCCCAAAGCTGACCGGGGCCAAGCTTGGGATACAGGAAGCGTTCAATCAGGCTTGTCTCGGTTTCTTTTTGGGAAAGGGAGCCGGACTTTTTGGAGGCGAAGATCTTTTTCAGCGCGTGGCCCAGTGCTTTGGAAACCGACAGCCCTTTGATACGCTGCGCACCCCACTCGTTGGAAATCTGGTTGCACGGTACACCCCAGATTTTCTCGGTGTAATCTTTAAAAAACGTCTCGTACAGCGTGCGTCCAAAGCGGTTGATGAAGAAATCTTCCAGCGATTTTTCCGGGTGAATGGGCTTGAGGCGCGCCTTCATGTAGCTCACGCCGATTCCAAAAACTTTGGCCGGCCCCAGCTTTTGCAGCGTATCGCCCGACAGCGAAATGGGGTAATTAAAGAAGCGTTTCAGGAAGTAAATCCGCGACAGCCGGTTGCGCACCAGCATCAAGTTATCGGGGTTTTCGCGCGCCTTTTCGTCAGCGTTTGTCCGGGAGATTTCCCGCGTTTTATTTTGGTAGGAAATGGAAAACGTCTCTTCCGCTCCGGCTTCCAGCGGCATCTGCTGCATCCACCAGTTCATCACCCGATCACTCTTGGAGAAAAAACGGTGGCCGCCAATGTCAATGCGGTTTCCTTTGTAGGAAATGGTCTTGGAAATGCCACCGATGTAAGGCGATTTCTCCAGAATAATGGGCTGAATATCGGTGCGCTCCAGAAGCTCTAAAGCAGCCGTAAGACCGGCAGGACCGGCACCAATAATGAGGGCGATTTTGGACGGAGCAGACATAAAAAAGGGCAGGTGAAGGTACACGTGGAAAAACGCAGTCGCCCGGCTCCCGGTGCAGCGGTTATCTTTGCCTCCGCACAAAAGTTTATTTCCAGAGATGATTAGTCGCCGACACATTCGCGTAAAAGTGATGCAGACCCTTTACACCTTGTCTGCTTTGGGCGAAACAGACCAGCAAGTGCTTCTTAAAAAAGGGCAACAGACGCTGGACATGCACTTAGAGGAAATGATGAACCATTTCGCGGGTGCGATTCTGCTGCTCACCCGCACCGCGCAATATGCCGAAGTGGACGCAACGCGCCGGAAAAACAAACGCCTGCCGACGTCGGAAGACATGGACGTGCCGACGCGCATTGCGGGCAACACGTTTCTGTGGGGCATGCTGGAGAACGCCTCTTTCCAAAAGCGCGTAAAAAGCGCCGGACTCGCAGAACATGTCACGGACGACTTCCTGAAAACAAGCTACAAAGCCTTGCAGGCGCTGCCGGAATACGATGCCTACAACCGTCAAACCGAGCGCGACCCGAAGGCCGAAAAAGCCATGATGCTGACGCTTTGGGAGAAAGTAATCGGCGGCAGCGAGTGGGGAAAAGATTTTCTGGCGGAGCAGTTTTCGGGCTGGGAAGACAACGCCGAAGTATATGCAATGCTGATGGAAAACTTTTTCCGCAAACCCGGCAAAACAGCGTTTGACTGGCTTCTGACGGAAGAGAAAAACGGGTACGCCCACGACCTCGTAAAATATTGCATCGAGAAGGAAGAGCACTTGGACAGCCTCATTCAGCCGCGCCTGCGCAACTGGGACGCCGAGCGCGTGGCGCAGATTGACTTTATCCTGCTCAGGATGGGCGTGTGTGAACTGCTGTATTTCCCCACCATTCCAACGAAGGTTACGATTAACGAGTACATTGATATTGCCAAGACGTACAGTACCGGACAGAGCGGGCAATTCGTGAATGGCGTGCTGGACAATATCCTTAAAGACCTCACCGAAAAAGGCATTGTGCGCAAAGAGGAACGGTTCAATAAAGCGTAGTTTCGCGCCGTGAAAAAAGGATTTCTGATTGCTGCTTTGGCTCTCGCCGCCTGCGGAGACGACGCTGATAGAACGAACATGACCGGCAAGGATTCTTCGCTGCTTTCTACAGATATGGTGCAGAACGCAAGCACCGCAAACGGCACCGATACCGGCGTTCTGGCGAAGATGCCCTCCATTCGGTTTGAGGATACGGCGCATGATTTCGGCGCTATCCGGCAGGGCGAACAGGTAGTGTATGAGTTCCGTTTCACCAATACCGGCAAAGCGCCGCTTTTAGTCGCGGGCACACAAACGTCCTGTGGCTGCACGGCTTCCGATTACCCTAAAGACCCCATTGCGCCCGGTGCTTCGTCCGTCATCAAAGCCAAGTTTGACAGCAAAGGCAAGTCGGGCTTGCAGGACAAAACCATTATCGTGAGCACCAATGCGCCTTACACGCCGGTGCTGCGCATTAAGGGCGACGTAACCGCGCCTGCCGAGTAAATTTTCTCCTTCCCCAAAAACAACTTTCTTATGAACACCCTTCTTCTTCAGGCCGGCGGCTCGCCGAGCATGACGCCGCAACTCCTCATGATGCTGGGCATGGCCGCCGTGATGTATTTCTTTATGATTCGCCCGCAGGCCAAGCGCGCCAAAGAGCAAAAGCAATTCGGCGAGCGCATGAACATTGGCGAAACCATCGTTACCACCGCCGGTATTCATGGCAAAATCCAGCGCATGAACGACGACGGAACAGTGGACGTGGAAGTGGCGCGCAATACCACGATGCGCATGGAACGCAACGCCATTAGCATGGAGATGACAAGCGCGCTGCACAAGCGCACGGGCGCGGTAGCAACAACAGCAACCACCACCGAAGCGGTTGCAACCAAATAAGCGATGCTGACCATTGGCATTACCGGCGGCATTGGCTCCGGGAAAACCACCATTTGCCGGATTTTCGAGGTTCTCGAAATTCCGGTTTTTTATGCCGATACCGCTGCGCGGGAGGTAATGGAAAAGGATCCGTTGCTGCGCGCGCAAGTCATTTCTTTACTCGGCGAAGAAGCCTATCCCGGCGGCGTGATTGACCGGAAAGCGATTGCCCAAAAAGTGTTTGGCGATGGGGAAAAATTGGCCGCCCTCAATGCGCTGGTGCACCCCGCAACCGCGCGGGCGTGGGAAGACTTCCAACAGAAGCACCACACGGCCCCCTACCTGATTAAAGAAGCGGCCATTTTGTTTGAAAGCGGCGCACACCGGACGGTGGACAAAACCGTGTGCATCACCGCGCCCGAGAGCCTGCGCCTTTCCCGCGCGATGGCCCGCGACAGCAGCAGCGAAGAAGCGATTCGCAGCCGCATGGCGCGCCAAATGCCGGAAAGCGAAAAACTGCGGCTGTGCGATTTTGTGGTGGTAAATGATGACGTGGAAGCGGCGCTGCCACAAGTGCTGGCGCTGGATACTATCTTTCGCAGAGAGTCAATCTTTGCAAAAATTCACAGCTACATCCTTAAAGTTTGGGCTTCTACCATTGTAGGAACGCCCCTCTTTCTTGCAATGGGTGCTTTCCTGGCTAATTTTCTGAAAAGACATCCTTTCAGAATAGATAGCTTCATACTGGACTTTGGAGGTTACATGCTTTTCTTCGGTTTTCTTTTTTCCCTGCCTGTGCTCAGTATACTTCTTCTTTTATCTCCCTTAGTCGTTAAGTTTATTCAGAAGCCCGCATTGGTTAAAATCCTATTGTTTGCCATAGAGCTTGTTTTTATCTTCCTCACAACAAGCGCTATTGGGTATATTTTTGATTTTGGTACAGACGATAAAGATTTTGAGCTTCTCTTTTCTGGTGCCTACGGAGCCGCTACTGCGATATTCAGCTTCATTTACAGACTCGCCCCTAAGAATCCTGCGGAGACCGGAAGTGAATAGAGAATGGCCTCCTCCTTTGAACGCCTCCTACTTCACAAAACAAAGGCGTTATTAAAAAGCGGGTCATTCCGACCCTGACGCAGGAAGGGGAGGAATCTCACAGCAGGTATGAACAACTAACGTGAGATCTCTCCCTAGCGGTCGAGATGACCAATATTTTACAACCTCCTAGCCTAGTGTGGGTCATTCCGAGCGCGGAGCGAGGAATCTCACAGCGGGCGCGCATAGCAAACGGGAGATTGCCTTCGGCGAGTGCTTCGCAGTTCCTCCTTCGTCGGAATGACCTCCCGTTTTCCCCCTGCAACTGCCCTTTCAAGAGAGTGCGCCCTCCCCATCCGGCCTTGCGTCCGCTTGTTCCGCCCGTGCGCCCGCTTGATCCGCTCGTGCGCCCGGCAGTTTCATTCATGCGTACGCCCCAATCATCCGTGCGCCCACAAAAATCAACCATGCGTGTGCCTCATTCGTTCGTGCGCTCACAAAAATCAGCCATGCGTGCGCCTCATTCGTTCGTGCGCCCGCTCCAACCGCTCGTTTTATTTCCCCATATAAAAGTATTCCCTACTCTATCTAGCCTTTTATCGCCCGAAACAGATACTTAATGCGTATTTTAATAATTCATTCTCACCGCTGGCGCGGGCGTGCCGCCCGTGCCTACTTCTCCCCTACTTCAACCGCTCCACCATTTTTCCAATCCGCCCGGCGGTAGCCGCGTCGGTTTCCGCCGCCTGCACGTCCTTTAGGAAAGCCACTCTCCAAACACAATCGAAGCCTAGTAATCCTGTCAGTCGTTGCTGAATTTTGAGCCTTGTGTAAAATATCCGTCTTAAGCACTTATCTTTACCGCAAGTTCTTTTACAAGTCGCCCCGATTTCATATCGGGGCGGCTTTTTGTTTCCCCTTCTTTTTCTCAAAACTTTTTTACGCAGGCGTAGCACAATCTGTTTCTGATTGCGGCCTTCCCTGTTTTATTTTTGCTCCGCTTTAATTTCCCCAATGGACACACTCACCACTGACGCTCCAAAACCTGCTGCTTTGAACGGACACCATTCTGAAACCGAACACCTGAACTGGCAAACGGAAGAGTATGCTTCTGTGCTTCAGGGAAACCTTGCACGCATGGCCGCCGCTCCGCCGCGCGAGCATCAGGACATTGCGGGCCGCATCTTCTCCGACATTGAGCATTACCTGCGCCGCAAAGCCTGCAAGGTGTATATCGCGCCGTTTGACGTGCGCCTGCAACACACGGAAGGGGAGAAAAAATCGTCGGTTCGCACGGTAGTGCAGCCGGATGTGTGCATCGTGGGTAACGTACAGAAGCTGGATCGCCGGGGTTGCAATGGCGCGCCCGATACGATTATTGAAGTGCTTGCGCCCGGAAACATGAACCGCGATGTAAAGGAGAAATACGCACTGTACGAGGAGTATGGCGTGCCGGAATACTGGATGGTTTCGCCCGGCGAAATGACCGTGATGGTATACCTGATGGGCGCGGATGGCCGCTATGTTTTGAGCGGTGAATACATTCAGCCGGGTGACATTCCGGTGCAGTCGCTGCCGGGCTTTTCGTTGCAGTGGGAAGAGATTTTTGAGCAGTAAAATTCTTTTGTTGAAAGGCAGCACCCGTTTGGTTTTTATAACTGGACGGGTGTTTCTTTTGAAGCCCCCTTACCTTCACGAGAGAAAAACAGCGTTATGGAAATCATCACCGACATCAGCCAGCTTGACCTGAATAAACGCTACTCTTACGCCGATTATCTGACGTGGCAGTTGAAGGAGTACGTCGAGCTTTTCCGGGGGAAAATCATGCGGATGAGTCCCGCGCCGCTGACGGAACACCAACGGATTGCAGGTCGTATTTTTTCCGATGTAGAGCAGTATTTACGCCGGAAATCCTGCAAGGTTTTCATTGCGCCATTTGACGTGCGGCTTCCCAAGAAAGGAACCGTTTCCAATAATCCGTACACGAATGTGCAGCCCGACGTGTGCATTGTTTGTGACCCGGAAAAAATAGACCGGAAAGGATGCAATGGCGCGCCCAATACGATTATTGAGGTGCTGTCTCAGGGCAATGTTCAGCGGGACATGAAGGAGAAATACAGCCTCTACGAAGAACACGGCGTACCGGAATACTGGATTGTAATTCCCGGTGTGCAGACCGTTCTCGTTCACTTGCTGGACGCAGACGGCGTGTATCAGCTACAAGGCGAGTACGGCGGGCAGGGTGATATTCCGGTGCAGTCGCTGCCGGGATTTGCGCTGAAATGGGAAGATATTTTTGAGGAATAAAAAGAGGCCTTTTCCTTTTGAAAAGGCCTCTTTTTCTTTGAATGAATTCTCGCTTACCGGATATACCCCAGTATCTTCAACATGCTCTGCGCGCTCTGTTCTTTCGCATACAGCCAGTCTTCCAGTTCTCCGGCCTTGTTATATTCCACCACCACGTGCTTCGGGCTTGGAATCATACAGTGCTTGATGCCGCCATAGCCCGCAAGCTGATCCTGATACGCGCCGGTGTGGAAAAAGCCAATGTAGAGCGGCTCCTTCTTTTCATTCTTTGGAAGAAACACGGCATTTACGTGTTCTTCGCTCGTGTAGAAATCGTGCGAATCGCAGGTCAGTCCGCCCAGATGCACTTCCTGATATTCCCGTTCCCAGCCGTTGATGGGCAACATCAAAAACTTCTCCCCAATCCCCCACGTATCCGGCAGTGTGGTAATGAAGGAGGAGTCAATCATGTACCAGATTTCCCGGTCGTTCTGCTGCTTTTCATCCAGCACGCCATACACTACCGCCCCACTCTCACCGACGGTAAAAGAGCCGAATTCGGTGTAGATATCCGGCATCGGCACCTTCGCCTTTTTACACGCATTCTTGATGGCAGCCACAATCTCCTGAATCATGTAGTTGTAGTCGTAGTTGAACGCCAGCGAGTGCTTGATGGGAAAGCCGCCGCCGATGTTCAAGCTGTCCAGTTCCGGGCAAATCTTCTTAAGTTGGCAATACAGGTTCAAGACCTTGTTCAGCTCGCTCCAGTAGTAGATATCGTCCTTGATGCCTTTGTTCATAAAGAAGTGCAGCATCTTGAGGTTAAACTTCCCGTTGCCTTTAATCTTGTCCACATAAAACTCCAGAATCTCGCGGTTATTGATGCCGAGGCGCGAGGTGTAGAAGTCAAACGTCGGCTCTTCGTTGGCCGCAATGCGGATGCCGATGTTCACCGGGTCTTTGGCGCGGATGCTTTTCTGGTAGTCCTCAAACTCAGCCTTGTTGTCCAGCACCGGAATCACGTTCTTAAAGCCCGTGTTGATAAGCTGCGCAATGTTTTTGGTGTACTGCCTCGTCTTAAAACCGTTGCACACAATGCGCACGTCTTTGGTGATTTTGCGGCGGCGGTAAAGCTGCTTTATCAGCTCGATATCGTAGGCAAAAGACGTCTCCAGATGCACGCCGTGCTTCAGCGTTTCTTCCACAATAAAGGAAAAGTGCGACGACTTGGTGCAGTAGCAGTAGTAATAATTCCCCTCGTAGCGATGCTTCTTCATCGCGTCGGCAAACATCTTTTTCGCCTTCGCCACCTGCTGCCCGATTTTGGGCAAGTACGTCAGCTTAAACGGTGTGCCGTATTTGTCCACCAGCTTCTTCATGTCCAGCCCGTTGAAGATGAGGTTATTGTCCTTTACAGCAAGGCCTTCCTGCGGAAAGTCAAACGTCTGGTGTACGAGGTCGTGGTAGGAATTGTTCATGTAGAGGCGGGGGAAGCGGCGATGTAATGGTTTCCCGGGATAGATTTTTCCGGCACGCAAAAGTAGCCGTTGGAGACGTTTTCCGGGGCGGATTGTTTGGATGTTTTATGTGCCATGTTTCATGTTTCATGGCTTGTGGTTTGCGGTTCATCATGGAAGGGAAAAGGCTTTTCTTTGCCGCCTTCTTTGGATGTTTCATGTTTCATGAAACATAAAACATGAAACATGAAGAAATCCCTCCTCCACATGAATCTCGCTGTCCTTTTGTGGGGATTCACGGGTGTGTTGGGGCGGGCCATCACCCTCTCGGCACTGGCGCTGGTGTGGTGGCGCGTGGTGATGACGGCGGTCATGATAGCCTTTATCCTCACCGCTTCCAAAGGCTGGGTCAGTATTCGCCCAAAAGACCGGCTGCGCACGGGCATCGTGGGTGTGTTGATGGCCGTTCACTGGGTGGCTTTTTATGGCAGTATTAAGCTGGCCAATGCTTCAGTGGCGCTCATCTGTTTGTCCACCGCGTCGGTGTTCGTAGCCATTCTGGCACCGCTGGCCCGGCAGGGAAAGTTTGACTACAAAGAAGCCTTGCTGGGCCTGCTTTCGCTGGGCGGCGTGGCCCTTATTTACCGGGCACAAATGGCCTTCGGGCCGGGCATTTTGTGGGGCGTCGTAGCGGCAGTTCTTTCTGCTGTTTTCACCGTGCTCAACAAGCCGCTGGCTATGCGTTATCCGCCGCGCAACATCGTGTTTTGGGAGATGGCGACGGGCGCTGTGCTGCTTTCCCTTTTCGTGGTTTTTATCCCGCAATTACTGGCCGGATTGCCCTTGTGGCCACAGCAGGCGCGCTATATTCCGGGTACCTCGCTGACCGATTTTTTGAAACTGCCCAATGACTGGCTGTGGCTTCTTTGCCTCAGTTTTTTTTGCACCGTTGTGGCGCAGAGCTTTGCCCTCAAAGCCCTCAAAAACCTGTCTTCCTTCACCATCACGCTGTCCGTGAATCTGGAGCCGATTTACGGTATGGCACTGGCGTTTTTCTTCTTCAACGAATCGGCGGAACTGAACAACGGTTTTTATGCGGGCGTGGGATTGATTTTCCTTTCGGTGATGCTGCAAATGCTGCGGGTGGTAAGGCCGAGAAAAAAGACAGTTGCATAGGGTTAAAGATGCCCTTTGGGCGTTGGATGCTTCGCGTTAGAAGGTTGGATGCTTCGCGTTGGAAGGGAAGACGTATGTTCGGCCAAGTCTGAGGCGCGGGCTTTTGTGCGGTAGCCGACTTGGTCGGAGCGGCGCGCAGTCTTCAGACTGCATCTCAAAAGCATTCTTTTGCTTTATCCCAAAGTTGGTAGGGCTAAAATAAAAACATTTCTTTCCATTCCCTACTGCCCGCTGGTATAATTCTTAGATTTGGGCTACTATGCCCATCCCCAAAGGAACGCTCCTCATCATCGGCGGCCACGAAGCCAAAAACATAGAAGGCACCGAGCCGGAAATTCTCCTGCGCCAAAGCAATCCGCAACGCTTCAGCATCTTGGGAAAGTTGCTTTCCAAAACGCCGCGCGTCCATCATGACATCCAGATCATTGCTCTTGCTTCCTCCATTCCGCAGGAAATGGAGCAGCTTTATCAGGAGGCCTACCAGTCCGCAGGATTTGGAGAAGTGGGCTTTATCCATATCAATAACGGCGATGAAACGAGTGCTGCCGAGGCGGTGAAAAAAATCCATTACTCCCACGCCGTGTTTTTCACCGGCGGCGACCAGATGCGGCTAATGGACCAGATGCGCAACACGCCCCTGCTGGCCGCCATCAAGAAGAAATACTACGCCGACCCCAACTTCATTGTAGCCGGAACGAGTGCAGGCGCTATGGCAATACCGGAAAAAATTATCGGTCGGGGCCGCATCGAGGAAGCGTTGATGAAGGAAGACCTGGTGATGAGTACCGGGCTGGGACTGGTAAGCAATCTGATTGTGGACACCCATTTTGTGAAGCGCGGGCGCTTTGGCCGTCTGGCGCTAGCCGTGGCCATGAACCCGGAGTGTATTGGCGTTGGGCTGGGCGAAGACGCGGCGTTGATGATAAAGGGCGGCAACGAAGCCACCAGCATCGGCTCCGGGATGGTGCTTGTAATTGATCCCTCCGACATGGGCGCAACGAATGCGCCCTATGCCGCGCCCAACGACCAGGTAGTGATTGAAAACTTGCGCGTGCATATCCTCGCGGGCGGCTCCAAATACCTCATTCACGACCGGAAATTCCTCCTCGGCGACACACAGATGGAACCGAATGCTGCGCCTGCCGTGCCCAAAGTGTCGGAGTCGAAAGTGGATGATTTGCGGCTTCCGCAAAAAGAGAAAGAGTAACTTCAAAAGAGGCTTTTCTGGCTTTCGCAAGCGTGCCCCGGCTGTGTCGGACATCTCAGGCCGTGTACTGTACAGCCAATCGGTGAACGCAGTTGTGGGAACCAACACGCTTACGGTGAATCTGAATGGTGATTTCCCAACGGGTACGATGCTGCTCATTTCCCTGCGCGGCAACGACGATACCCAATACGAAACCACGAAGGTGAGTACGCAGTAAGCGAACCTGTTTCTTTCCCTAAAAAAGCCAGCGTCTGCTGGCTTTTTTGACGTTTGCCAGAGGCGTTTTTCTTAAGGCAAACAGCACTATGTCATATGCCACCCATAGGGCAAAAATTCCATTCCGCATTTTCTTTTCCGGCACTAATTTCGGGTTTCCCTACAACCCCATTGCGCGCCGTTGTCGGTCTTTGCTTTCTTCTCTTTCCGCTTCATCCAAAAATGACACCAAATCTCCGCAACAGTCTGGGCACCAACCGACGACCAAAGCCCGACTTGGGGAACTTGGTTTTTGGGCGGATAACGCCGCAGGCGCGCGAGATTGAAGAAGCCGTTCTGGGCGCGGTGATGCTGGAGAAAGACAAGCTGGCGCAGGTGCTGGAAATCATCCAAAGCCCGGACTGCTTTTACGAATCGGCCCACCAGAAAATCTACACCTCCATCCGTCGCCTCTTCGACACGAGTACGCCGGTGGACTTGCTGACCGTAACGGAAGACCTGCGCAAAACCAACGATCTGGAAGCCATTGGCGGAGCCTATTACCTCACGCGACTCACGATGAACGTCGTGTCTTCGGCCCACGTAGAAGCCCACGCGCGTATTGTGATGGAGAAGTACGTGATGCGCGAATTGATTCGTATTTCCGGCGACATCATCGGCGACGCCTACAATGAAGGTTCTGACGTTTTTGACCTCCTGGACAAGGCCGAAAGCTCGCTCTACGAAATCACCGATAAGCACCTGCGAAAGAACTTTAAAAGCCTGCCCGACGTGTTGATGGAAACGGTGCAGGAAATTGAATTTGCAAAGAATAATCAGTCGGACGTAACCGGCGTTCCCACCGGTTTTTCGGCACTCGACAAGCTGACGGCGGGCTGGCAAAAGAACGCGCTTATCATCGTGGCCGCGCGGCCTGCGGTGGGTAAAACCGCCTTCTGCCTCAACCTTGCGATGAACGCTGCGCTCCACCACGAGAAGCCCTACCCGGTGGCGTTTTTCTCGTTGGAAATGGGCGCGGGCGAGTTGGTGAAAAGGATGTTGTCCGCGCAAACGGAAGTGAGCATGGACGCCATTACCAAAGGCCGGATGCAGGAACACGAGTTTGTGCAGATGACGCAACGGATGGAGCGGCTTTCCAAGGCGCCTATTTTTCTGGATGATCAGGCGGCGCTCAACATCTTTGAGCTGCGCGCCAAAGCGCGTCGTTTGAAGCAGCGCCACGACATCCAGATGATTATCATCGACTACCTCCAGCTGATGCAGGCAGACATCAACAAAGGCGGCAACCGCGAGCAGGAGATTTCCAAAATCTCGCGCGATTTGAAGTCTTTGGCGAAGGAGTTGGAGATTCCGATTATCGCGCTTTCGCAGCTGAACCGGGGCGTGGAAAGCCGGAAGGAAAACAAGGTTCCACAACTAAGCGACCTGCGGGAATCGGGCGCGATTGAGCAAGATGCCGACATGGTTATGTTCCTGTACCGCCCGGAATACTACGGCATCAACAACGACGAGATGGGCCAAAGCATTGAAGGCGAAACCCACATCCATATTGCCAAAAACCGGAGTGGCCAGACCGATACGGTGAAGGTGCGCTTCATCAAAGAGTACCAGAAGTTTGTGGACTTGGATGATGGCAGCGGTTTTTACGCAGGCAGTGCGCCCGGCGGCAATCCTTTTGCGGGAATGCGCGGCGGCAGTCCGGCAGACGACAGCGGTTTTCAAGGCTCGCGGCTCCAGATTCAGCCGGGCGCACAGACCTTTAAATCGCGCGGCAACGACTATAATTTTGACGATGAGGACGACGCACCGGGTGGGCGGTTTCCCGGTTCGCCTTTCGGTGGCGGTTTCCGGCCCCAGCGGCCTTCGGCAGGTGATGGGGATGATGCGCCGTTTTAGGTAGGTACACACGCCGCGCGTGTCCGCACAACATGCATTTTCGGCGGACACGCGCGGCGTGTCCCTACCCCCGTAAATTTGCGTCTGCACATGAACCGTATTTACTTTGACAATGCCGCCACGACGGCGCTGGACCCGGAAGTGTTAGAAGCCATGATGCCGTACCTAACGGAACGCTTTGGCAATCCGTCGTCGGTATATTCCTACGGACGGGAATCCAAAATGGGCATTGAAGCGGCGCGCAAAACGGTGGCGAAATTGCTGGGCTGCAAACCGGGCGAAATCTTCTTCACTTCCGGTGGAACGGAAAGTTCCAATTCCGCGATTCTGGCCGCCGTACGCGACCTGGGCTGCAAGCGCATTATTACCTCGCCCATAGAACACCACGCCACGCTGCACGCTACCGAAGCCATTGCCAAAGAGCGCAACCTGCCGCTGCAATTGATTTGGGTGCAGCCCGACGGCCACCTTGACCTGTCGCATTTGGAGCTGATGCTGGCGAATTCTCTGGACAAGGCGCTCGTCAGCCTGATGCACGCCAACAACGAAATCGGCAACCTGCTGGACGTGGAAAAAGTTGGCGAATTGTGCGCGCAATACGGGGCCATTTTCCACTGCGATATGGTGCAGACGATTGGCCACTACCCGATTGATTTAGGCAAGTTGAAGGTGCATTTCGCGTCCGGCGCGGGCCATAAATTTCATGGGCCGAAGGGCGTAGGGATTAAATATGTGAATGAGAACGTGCAGGTGAAACCGATGCTGCACGGCGGCTCGCAGGAGCGCAATATGCGTGCCGGAACGGAGAACCTCTATGGCATTGTGGGTTTCGCCAAAGCACTGGAACTGGCGATGGCGCGCTATGAGGAAGACTCCCGGAAAATCGGCGATCTGCGCGATTATATGTGCAGCAAAATGACTGCGGAAATTCCGGGACTTCGCTGCAACGGCGGCAGCGGCGATGACCGGCTTTATACGGTGCTGAACGTTTCTTTCCCCAAAACGGCCAAGTCGGAAATGCTCTTGATGGCGCTGGATATGGCGGGCATCTGCGCCAGCGGCGGCTCGGCATGTAGCAGCGGCGCAAGCTCGGTGAGCCACGTGATTAAGGCACTCTACAATGGGCAATCGGACGAGATGGTACCGGTGCGTTTTTCCTTTAGCCGCCACAACACGAAAGAAGAAGTGGATGAGGTGGTGGAGAAGTTGAAGACGCTTTTGTAGGAAGGCGTAAGGGATTGAAGGTAATTTCTCCTTGCTTTCCTAATCACTTTCGACACAATTCTGCAAAGGGATTTCCACCACCTACGATAACGGTGGTACTTTATACCACCGACGATAAATGTCGGGGCTTACAGCTTTCTACTAAAACTTGCGCCGCCTTTTCCGCTCCCCTTTCCGGTTCCTTTTCTATTTGTTCGGCGCGTCGCTGCTGTACTTGGTGTTGTGTAAATGGATAGTGCCGCCTATCACGCTCACACAGCTTTCGGATAGATTGAGCGGGAAAACCGTCCACTATATTCCGGTAAAAGGAGCGCAAATTTCTTCTGAAATGAAGCTGGCCGTTATCGCCGCCGAAGACCAGCTCTTCCCAAACCACGAAGGCTTTGATAAGAAGGCAATTGAACAAAGCCTGGCCGGCGAAAGAGCAGGAAAGAAAGGCACCCGACCTGCAGGTGCAGCGGCGTCCACCATTAGCCAGCAGACAGCCAAGAACGTTTTTCTGTGGCAGGGAACGGGCTGGAGCCGTTATGTGAGAAAGGGGATGGAAGTGCCCTACACGTGGCTGATTGAGAGACTCTGGGGCAAGAAGCGCATTCTGGAAGTCTACCTCAACGTAGCCCAAACCGGCGCCGGCATTTATGGCGCAGAAGCGGCAGCGCAGGAATATTTCCACAAGCCGGCAGCAAGACTCTCTACCACAGAAGCCGCGCAGATCGCCGCTTGTTTGCCTAATCCAGTGCGTTTCACAGTTCGTCCTTTGAGCAGCTATGTGAAGCGCCGCGCGGGCTGGATTCAAGTGCAAATGAAAAACCTCCGGGATTATCCGGAGGTTGGGGAACTGTTGAAGGAAAAGAAATAGTGTAGATTGCAAGGACAATTCACAAGCTATGACTTGTAGCTTACGACCTATGCATATTGTCCCAGCGGCTGCGGCGTAAAGTGCGCGCGCACGGCCCGTTGTGCGTGATGTAGGATTTCCGTAGAACGGCTTGCGGCCATCTTCGCTTGGAAGCGGGCACTCAAAAGGGTGTAATCCACTACGAATGGATCAATATCGTAGAGGCTTTTCAGACTGGTCTTGAAGAGGTTGAGTAGAGTTGGAGTGATCATAACCTTGGGCGTTTACAGGGTTTCAGGAAAAATCGGTTACGCCTTAACAGGATAAAAGGTCGTGCCACATTTTTGAAACCTCTTAACAACACCGGAATTTGTCCAACCAAAAAACAGTTCTCCAACAAAATTTTTAAACAAAAAAGCCGCTCTTTGCAGAACGGCTTTTCTTTAAAAGGAACGTGACTTATGCGTGACCTTCGGCAGCATCCGGCTCTTGCGGCGCGGCAGGAACATCTGTAGCAGGCATTTCGTCGGTTGTAGGTGCTTCTTCCGTAGTTGTTGCTTCAGGAGCAACTTCTTCCGAGGCAGCTACTTCTGCCTGCGGTAATTCGTCGGCCATTGCAGCTTCTACCGGCGCAGCAGCAACTTCCGTAGTTGCTTTGGGAGCAGTGCTTCCACCGCGACGGCTCCGACGGGTTTTCTTCGCAGCAGCATCGGCACTGTCTTTCTTGTAGATTTCGTTAAAATCCACTAGTTCAATCATCGCCATCTCAGCCGCATCACCCATACGAATAGGCAATTTAATAATGCGCGTGTAACCACCCGGACGGGCAGCAATCTTATCGCCGATAACGGTAAAAAGCTCTGTAACGGCTTCTTTGTTTTGCAGATGGCTAAACACCATACGGCGGTTGTGGGTGCTGTCGGTTTTGGCGCGGTTAATAATCGGCTCGGCATACACGCGCAACGCTTTGGCTTTTGCCAGCGTGGTATTAATGCGCTTGTGCTCAATGAGTTGTGCCGTGAGGTTGCTCATGAGGGCGCGGCGGTGCGATGCCGTGCGGCCTAAATTGTTGATTTTGTCTCCGTGACGCATGACGATGTGGGGGGTGTTTAAAAACGCTGCAACCGTGTCAAGGAATTGCAACGCGGGGGTAAATTTCAAAAATCAAGAGCCAAGGTCCAAGAACCTGTTTTCTGGTTCCCTGAATCTTGACTCTTGGAATTAGTCTTCTTTCATGTTCAACCGGCTGATGTCCATTCCAAAACCGAGGCCGCGCTCATGAAGCACCTGCTCAATCTCGGAAAGGCTCTTTTGGCCGAAGTTGCGGAACTTCATCAGCTCTTCTTGGGTGTACTGCACCAACTCGCTCAAGGAATGAATCTTGGCGGCTTTAAGGCAGTTGAACGCGCGCACGCTCAATTCCAAATCTTCCAGCGGCGTAGAAAGCATTTTGCGCTGTTGCAGGCTTTCTTCGTCCATCACCGTTTCGTGACGGTCATCGCTGCTACGGCGGTGTTCCAGCGAAATGTTCTCGTCGGTGATAATCATCAGGTGCTGAATCAGAATGCGGCTCGCTTCCTTCACGGCTTCTTCGGGGTGAATCGTGCCGTCGGTGGTCACTTCCATCATCAGCTTTTCAAAGTCGGTGCGCTGCTCCACCCGCGTGGCTTCCACGCTGTACTTCACGTTCTTAATCGGCGTGAAAATAGAGTCAATCGCAATCACGCCAAGCGGATGGTTTTCGCTGCGGTTCTCGTCGGAAGGCACATAGCCACGACCTTTTCCAATGTGCAGTTCCAGATTCACTTTCGCCGTCGGGTCCAGGTGACAAATCACCAGTTCCGGGTTCATAATCTGGAATTCCGGCAATTTCTCGCCCAACATAGCCGCCGTAAGGGCTTTTTCGCCCGTTACATACAGTTCCATCCGCGTAGGCTCAAACGTGCGACCTTCGCCGGGATAGCGGAAACGCACCTGCTTCAGGTTCAGGATGATTTCCGTAACGTCTTCCATCACGCCGGGAATGGTATCAAATTCATGATCCACACCTTCCATTTTCATGGCCGTAATCGCGTATCCTTCCAAAGAAGAAAGCAACACGCGGCGCAGGGCGTTGCCAATGGTTACGCCATAGCCCGGCTCAAGCGGACGGAATTCAAAGTGCGCTTCAAAGTCATTGACTTTGGAAAGCGTGATTTTATCGGGTTTCTGGAAGGATAACAGTGCCATAAATGGATTGATTTTTGCGGGATTGGAAAGAGCCAGAAAGAAAACGAAAGTTCAGCGCACACACTCCGGCGGAAAGGATTGGCTCGGTGTCCGGGCCGGATTCCTGTGGCTGACGTTTTTTAGGGAAAAGAAAAAGAACGGAAAAAGAAAAGACTGCCGGGATTCTTCCAAAAGAAAGAAGACCGGCAGCCTTAAAAGGTTATTTAGAATACAATTCTACGATGAGCTGCTCCTTGATATTCTCTGGAACATTCTCGCGCTCCGGGTGTGCCAGATACGTGCCCTTCATTTCCTTTTCGTTGTAATCCAACCAGGAAATTTTCGGGTTTTTGCTGCGCAGCGTAGAAGTGATGTCGGTGTTGGCGCGGCTTTTCGGCTTCAGTTCCAGCACATCGCCCGGCTTCAGGCGGTAGGAAGGAATGTTCACGATTTCGCCGTTTACCATCACGTGTTTGTGGCTCACCATCTGACGGGCAGCCGGACGGGTAGAAGCCATACCGAGGCGGTAAACCGCATTATCGAGACGGCTTTCCAGCAACTTAATCAGGTTTTCGCCGGTAGAGCCTTTGATGCGGGCCGCTTCCAGATAGGTGTTGCGGAATTGCTTCTCCAGAATGCCGTACGTGTATTTGGCTTTCTGCTTTTCGCGAAGCTGAATATTGTACTCCGACAAGGTTTTGCGCTTCTTGGAGTTGCCGTGTTGTCCTGGCGGAAACGAGTTCTTATCCAGGTTTTTGCCCGATCCGAGGATGGGCTCGCCGAACTTGCGGCAGATTCTGTTTTTAGGGCCTGTATAACGTGCCATAAAGAGAGGTTAGAAAATCGGTTTTAGATTGAGAAGCCATCCGTTTCATTAAAACCGAAAAACCGGAAACGAAAGGCTGTAAGCAATGAACAATTAATAATGAGTAATGAACAATGGAATGCCGGGCATTATTCATTGTTCATTACTCATTATTAATTAAACGCGGCGTTTTTTCGGCGGGCGGCAGCCGTTGTGCGGCAGCGGCGTAATGTCGTTGATGGAATTGATTTCAAAACCCACCTGACCGAGGGAGCGAATCGCGCCTTCGCGGCCAGAACCGGGGCCTTTCACGAAAACGTCCAAGCGTTTTACGCCTGCGTCCAGAGCTACTTTACCACAGTCGGCAGCAGCAGTTTGGGCGGCATACGGCGTGTTCTTTTTAGAACCCCGGAAACCCATTTTACCAGCAGAAGACCAGGAAATTACCTGTCCGGCTTTGTTGGTAATGGAGATAATGATGTTGTTGAAAGTAGCCGAGATATGCACGTCGCCATGCACGTCCACTTTCACGTTCCGCTTTTTCGCAGCGGCTTTGGCCGATGTTTTGGCCTGTTGGGCTTTTGCCATTGTGGTGTTATACTAAAAGGTAGTCGTTAGGAAAAGATAGCCGCTTCTCACAAAGCTGCTGTTGGGCACGCCTCCCCGGAAATTTCCGGATCCGGCGACCGCAATGAGTAATGATTAGCGATTAATGATTAGTGTTTTTCCAATCCAGTAATACCTAATCATTACTCATTAATCATTATTTCTTCGCTGCTTTCTTCTTACCAGCAACTGTCTTGCGCTTGCCTTTACGGGTACGCGAGTTGGTTTTGGTACGTTGTCCGCGCAGCGGCAGGCCTTTACGGTGACGGAGGCCACGGTAGCAGGCGATGTCCATCAGACGTTTGATGTTCATCTGCACTTCCGAGCGCAGCGCGCCTTCCACCTTGAATTCGGCGTTAATCATGTTCCGGATAGCAGCCAGCTCTTCGTCGTTCCAGCTCATCGCCTTTTTGTTGCGGTCGATGTTGGAAGTGTCGAGGATGCGTTTTGCCGTATTCGGGCCGATGCCGTAGATGTACGTCAGCGCGATTTCGCCGCGCTTGTTTTTGGGGAGGTCAATACCTGCAATACGAGCCATAAATGGGTGTTCGTCGGGGGCTTTTTTTAGAAAAAGGTTGGAGGCAGAAGGCCTTAGCCTTGACGCTGCTTAAAGCGTGGGTTTTTCTTGTTGATAACGAAGAGTTTGCCTTTGCGGCGAACGATTTTGCAATCGACGCTCCGCTTTTTGATGGCAGCACGAACTTTCATAGGAAAATGGATTGAAAAGGTTGGAGTGGCTTCGCCGTTGGAGTGTTGGACAGCCCTTCGGGCGTTGATACTGTTGGAGTGTTGGAAGCTTCGCGTTGGAATGTTGGAAGGATTCTTTCGGCGCTGCTCTTTTATCTTTTGTCTCGCTACTTTTGTCTTTGGCCTACTTGTACCGGTAGTTAATCCGGCCACGGCTCAGATCATACGGACTCATCTCCACGCCGACTTTGTCGCCGGGCAGAATGCGGATGTAGTGCATGCGCATTTTACCGGAGATGGTGGCGATGATTTCGTGACCGTTCTCAAGCCGGACGCGGAACATGGCGTTGGAAAGCGCTTCCACAATAACGCCGTCCTGCTTGATCATTTGCTGTTTAGCCATACTAAAGGGAGCGCGAAGGTAGGAAAAATATTTTGGGGAAAGGAAAAAATGTTTCTTGGGGAAATCAAGTTTCATTATTGTACTTTGCAAACTTTCAACTTCGGCATTTTATGAAGTAAATACTAGTAGTGTTTCTAGGCGCGCTAATATTGTTAGCCTGTTCAGGAAACAACTCCTCTAAATCTGCAACCATATCTCCCAAAGAGGCAGCCAAAGAATACTATTTATCATTAATGTTGTTTGACTTGGAAAAAGCCCAAGCCTTCGTTACAGAAGAGACTAAACATATATTTATTCGTGTGATAAATCGCTTGAAAAATGCGCCGGGATTTCAAGAGAAGTTGACAGCATACGACAACCTAACAAGAAAGGAAATAGAATCTTATAGAAAGAAAATAGTATTTGATTCTCATATTGACGAGCTTATTGAAGTCATTAACGATGACAAAGCAGTAGTGAAAGGAAAGGGGGAATCTGATGGAATTGAACTCAAATATGAACAAGGTTCATGGAGGATCCCTTGTACTGAAGAAGATCTTTACGGAGCATTAGAGGTATATCCCTATAAGAATTTAAATGATGCCCTATCAAATTTAATTAATCAATATCAAAGGAGGATGGATCTAACTATACTCATATTTGATTTGATAGGGGCCAGTAAAAATGAATTAACCAGACAGAAAATTATAGAAGCAAAAGGTATTGATGTAAGTAACTCAAACTTACATCAATACCTCTCCCTTCAAAAAGAAATCTACCAATTAGCTTCTGCTCAATTATCCGCGACAGACGATCTTGGCGACCCAAAATTAAATGAAAATTTAATAGGCTTAGAGAACCAATTTCAAGGAACAGAGAATAGGATTCATAGTTCAATCAAATCATATAATAAAACATTGGCTAGCTATAATACCTATTTTGGAGAAAATAATAGTATGCTTCCTTTAGAAGAAACAAATTCTGCAGAAGAACAACCTCCTACCATAGAATTTTAGCAGAAATATCTGGGCAAATAAAATTGCTTCCTTCACACCTCCACCGACAACTTCAACTGTCCGCCAAATCCTTCCCGGATAATGCGCATCAACGTAGATAGCCGCATATCGCTTGCGTTGTTTTCAATGCGGGAAATGTAGGTCTTTGTGGTGCCGCATTTTTGCGCAAGCTGTTCCTGCGTCATGTTTTTCTCCTTACGCATCTGCTGGAGCATCGCGCCAAGCTTAAAAGCTTCGTAGCCTTCTTCAAAAGTCTCGCGCGCTGCCATTCCGCGCTTGCCAAATTGCTGGTCAATAAAATCATCTAAGTCAACCAGTTTGTTTTGCTTTGTCTGCATAATATTGTTTTTGTAGGTTTTCAGCTTTTTCCAGTTCTCCTGCCGGTGTTTTCTGTGTCTTTTTCTGAAAGCCATTCAGCAAAATAACCAGTTGGCCTTCGTCAAAAAAGCAAAAAACCCGGAAAATATCATTGCCGGAAGAAACGCGCATTTCATAAAGTGCGTCCGTTCCCGTAAGGTGCTTCAAATATTTCTCAGGAACAATCGGGATGTCCCGAATAAGCCGGATGGCCCAGAGAATGCGATTCTGAACCTTCTTCGTCTGATTGTTATAGAAAGTCCAGAAATCGTCGCCGTAAACTTTGAGGCTTCTTATTCCGCCTGTGAAATCATCCACGATGCAAAGTTAGCGAATTAGGTAACTGAAAGGCATACCTTCTCTCTCCTACTTCACCCCCTCACAACTCTCTTCCAGCCGCCGCATCAACTCCGCGCTCCAGGAAAGCAGGTCGGGAAATTGCTCGTCTATCAGTTCCTCTTTGTCGGTGTAAGGGCCGGATTTGGTGGTGAGGAAAACGGTGTGTGCGCCGAGGCGTTTGCCAAATTCCATATCGGAAATAGAATTACCCACCATCACGCTTTTTCGGAAATCAATCTGGGGGAAGTCTTCGCGGCTTTGCAGGCCCATGCCCGTGTTCGGCTTGCGGTTGTGGTCTTCGTCGCTCACCGCCGTAGCCGCATAAATCCGGTCAATGCGCCCGCCGTTGTCCACAATTTCAGTGCGCATGTTTTTATGAATTTCCCGTAGCGACTCCATTGTCATAACACCCCGTCCGACGCCGCGCTGATTAGTGACAACCACCAACCTACCAAAAACCGACGATAGCCGCGCCAGTGCATCCAGCGCGCCGGGACAAAACTGAAACTCCTCCCAGGAAGTAACATAGCTGCCCACCACTTCTTCGTTAATCACGCCGTCGCGGTCCAGAAACAGCGTCCAAGTAGGGTCAATCAATTCGTGTACGTCCACAGTCTTCATGTCTATTCAGACAAATTTTTCTTCAAAAAGTTTGGCCTCTACGAGCTGGCAGATGATATGTCCGACAGTGATGTGACACTCCTGAATTCTAGGCGTGTCGGTGGAAGGCATGTTGAGCAAAAAGTCGGATTTCTCCCGCATTTTTCCGCCCGTTTCGCCAGTCATTCCCACCGTTTTCATACCTTTTTCGTGCGCCGCATCAAAAGCCCGCAAAATATTTTCGGAATTGCCGGAGGTGGACAATCCAATGAGTACATCGCCTTCTTTCCCGTGTCCGCGAACCGCGCGGCTGTACACCATTTCATAGCCGTAGTCGTTGCCTACGGCGGTGAGGTAGCTCGTGTTGCAGTGCAGCGCCTCGGAAGGCAGCGGATTGCGGTCAGAATAAAAGCGCCCGCTGAATTCTGCCGCAAGGTGTTGGGCATCTGCCGCCGAGCCGCCGTTGCCGCAGAAAAGCACTTTTCCGCCCGCCCGGAAAACGTCGGTGCAGAGCGTCACCACCGCCTCAATGGTTTGAAGCAGCGCCTTGTCTCCGAGCAACGCCACTTTGGTATCTATGGATTTCTGGAGAATGGCTCCGATGGTGTCCGTCATGTCGCAAAGAAAACGTTTTTCCGGCCCGGAAAAGTATCCCTTTCCGAAAGAAAAAACGGGTTGTTTATTGAAGTGAGAAAATAGAAAGGCAAGTTTTTGCCGATAATCTTTTGTCATCCCGAAGGGATCTTGCCAGACGCAAGCCGCATAGATCCTTTCAAGATGACAAAAGATTATGACCGAAACAGCGTTTGGGATGACCTACACACTCCACGCTGAATTAGCTTTAGAAAAGCGCCTTACAGAATCAAGAGCGCATCGCCGTAATCAAAGAAGCGATACTTTTCCTTAATCGCTGTTTGATACGCCTCCATCAGCAAATCGTAGCCCGCAAAAGCCGCCGCCATAATCATCAGCCCGGTTTTGGGCAGATGGAAATTCGTGACCAGCGAATCCGCAATAGAAAACTTGTAAGGCGGGTGGATGAAAATGTTCGTCCAGCCCTCCGAAGATTTAATCCGGCTGCGCGCTGTCATGCTCGTTTCCAGTACGCGCATCGTAGTGGTGCCAATCGCACACAACCGCTGCTTCTGATCCAGCGCACTGTTGATAATGTCGGCGTTGAAGTCGTCCACCTTGAAATACTCCGCATCCATTTTGTGCTTCGTCAGGTCTTCCACCTCAATCGGGCGGAAAGTGTTGAGACCTGTGTGGAGCGTCGTTTCCGCAAACTTAATGCCTTTGATTTCCAGTCGTTTAATCAGCTCGCGGCTAAAGTGCAGGCCCGCCGTCGGCGCGGCAACAGCCCCGATGTGCTTCGCATAAACCGTCTGATAGCGGTCGCGGTCGGCCTCGTCGGGCGTGCGCTTGATGTAGCGCGGCAGCGGCGTTTCACCGAGGGAATTAAGCTTGTTGCGCAACGCTTCTTCGTTGCCGTCAAAGATGAAACGAATCGTCCGGCCCCGCGAAGTGGTGTTGTCCACCACTTCCGCAATCAACTCATCGTCGTCGCCAAAATACAACTTGTTACCCACACGGATTTTGCGTGCCGGCTCCACAATCACGTCCCACAAGCGGTTGGCTTTGTTCAGTTCGCGCAGCAAAAACACCTCAATCTGCGCGCCGGTTTTTTCCTTGCGGCCATACAGGCGCGCCGGGAAAACCTTGGTGTTGTTCACCACCATCACGTCGCGGTCATTAAAGTAATCCACGATGTTTTTAAACACCTTGTGCTCAATTTGTCCGGTTTGGCGATGAACCACCATCATCCGGGCTTCGTCGCGCGATTTTGCCGGGTGCTGGGCAATCAGGTTCAGCGGCAGGTCAAAGTGAAATTGCGTCAGCTTCATGGGCAAAGGACAAAGAATTTTTTAGGAGAAAAGCGGACGAAGGTACGGGGAGGAATAAAGTATTACCAAATTTATTATTTACAACCCGAAGAAAAGTGTGTAAAACAGAAAAACCCGAAAATCATGTCTCCTGTTTTGTATTTCCCCTCCTCTTTTTGCCTTCTCCCTCAGAACGACTCGCTTCCCCATAGAGCAGAAATGCCTTTTTTAATTGAAAAATACCCTTCATGCAATTTCAAAAAGGGCTTCGACGCCTTACTTGCGCCTTTCGAAACCTCACTCGTGCCTTTCAAAATCTTATTTTCGGTCTTCAAAATCCTGCTCCTGCCTTTCAAAGCTTTATTCCCACCTTTCAAAACTTCATTTTCCGTCTTCAAAATTTTACACTTGCCTTTCGAAGTCTTATTAGCACGCTTCAATACTCCACTTGCACGTTTCAAAAGCCCATTTTTGGCTTTCAACACTTCACTTCCGCCTTTCAACACTTTACCTGTTTTAATCCGCTATGCCTCCGCGCCGCTGCAAGAAGTCATCTGCAAAATTCAGCAGGCCAAAAGAATCTCTGCGCCGCCGCGCCACTGCGGGAAATTCCTTGTGTAATTCTGGGCGGAAAAATCTTTCTTTGCACAAAGCTCCTTCCCATGCCTTCCCAACAAGAATTCCTCGACCAGAACAAAGACCGCTTCCTGGCCGAGCTTTTAGACCTGCTCCGCATCCCCTCCGTAAGCGCCGACAGCAAATACGCCGCCGATGTAGCGCGCTGCGCTGATGCCGTAAAAGACTCCTTGCTAAAAGCCGGTTGCGACCGCGCGGAAATTTTTTCCACGCCCGGTCACCCGATTGTTTTTGGAGAGAAAAAAGTAAGCGAAAATGCGCCTACCGTTTTGGTTTACGGCCACTACGACGTGCAGCCCGCCGACCCGTTGGAACTGTGGCACAGCGGCCCTTTTGAGCCGGTCATCAAGGACGGAAAAATCTACGCGCGCGGCGCCTGCGACGACAAAGGGCAGATGTTTATGCACGTAAAGGCACTGGAAGTGATGAACGCCACCGGCACGCTGGCCTGCAACGTGAAGTTTATGATTGAAGGTGAAGAAGAAGTAGGTTCTTCCAATCTCGCTTCTTTCTTGGAAGGACACAAAGACCTGCTCGCCGCCGACATTGTGCTGGTGTCCGACACGTCCATGATTTCTATGGAACACCCAAGTTT
>CBDFFP010000004.1:0-135022 GCA_965246855.1 Chitinophagaceae bacterium
ATGAATGCCGAGACGACGAAGGAAACCTTGCGTAAAGCAAATGAGCTAATGAAGTCGGGCGCGGCGTTGCAGTTGGCGCAATGGAAAGCTGCTTAAAATTATTTTCTCCTCAAAATCTCTCCATGAAAAAAACCATTCTCCTTGCCCTCTCCTGCTGTGTCCTCTTGTGCAGCGACGTTGTTCACGCCCAGAAAAAAAGCCGCACGAAAGCGACGACGCAGCAAAGCAAAAGTGCCTTTGGTACGCTTGGCCAATACCCCGAAAGCACGGATCGGCTGCTAACGGAAAAGGACGTAGAAAACGCTACGCCGTGGGGATTGAAGGTGATGCAGAACGAGATTTACGCGCGGCATGGATATGTGTTTAAAGAGGCGGATTTGAAGGCGCATTTCCGCAAGGAAAAATGGTACAAAGGCAAGGAGCGCAGCATGAAAAAAGTGAAGCTCACGGAGATGGAGAAGCAGAATGTTGCCTTTCTGAAAGCGCAGCAGCCTAAACTATAAACGCGTTGTTTTGGTTATCTTCTTCCAATCTTAAAACAGGGAAAACTTTGAAACTAAAAGTCATTATACACCAAGCCGAAGAAGGCGGGTTGTGGGCAGAAATTCCGGCTTTGCCGGGCTGTGTTACCCAAGCCGAAACGCTGGAAGAATTGTTACCGAATATTTACGAAGCAGTAGAAGGTTGCTTGTCTGTAGAGATAGCACCTTCGTCTATTCAGCACACAGACCGCGTTCTGGAAATCGCTGTATGAAGACGGTTTCCGGGAAATATTTTTGCCGTCTGTTGGAGAAACATGGGTGGATGCTTCAAAGAGTAACTGGCAGCCACCACATTTATTCAAAAGAAGGCAGGACAGAAATTATCTCTGTTCCGGTTCATAAAAATGAAGATCTTAAAAACGGCCTTCAACGAAAGTTGATGCAAATTGCAGGTATTCGCGAAGAAGAACTTTAAAACCTGCGGTAGAATCCGTTTCTTTCTCCCCGAAAATCATCCCTTCACAAACATCAAAAAACCCTTCAAAAAATGGAATCTACTATCGTTGCGCAGGCGCTTCAAAGCCATGCAAAAACCGACTTTCTGCCCATTCGCGGCACCGACTACATTGAGATGTATGTGGGCAATGCCAAGCAGGCGGCACATTTTTACAAGACCGCTTTTGGCTTTCAGGACTGCGCGTATTGCGGCCCGGAAAACGGCGTGCGTGACCGCGTTACCTACGTGTTGCAACAAGGGAAAATCCGCCTCCTCCTGACCACCAATCTGAAGAGTGATTCCCCGATTGCGGAGCATATCAGAAAGCACGGCGACGGCGTGAAGGTGCTGGCGATGTGGGTGGACGATGCAACGCTTTCCTACAACGAAACGGTGCAGCGCGGCGCGAAGTCGTATATGGAGCCGAAGACGCTGGAAGACGGACACGGCAAGGTGGTGATTTCCGGGATTCATACCTACGGCGAGACCATCCACATGTTTGTGGAGCGGAAGGACTACACCGGCGCTTTCATGCCCGGCTACATGCCGCGCACCAACAGCTACAAGCCGACGGACGCGGGCCTTCTCTACGTGGATCACTGCGTGGGAAATGTGGGCTGGAACCGCATGAACGAGACCGTGAAATGGTATGAGGACGTGATGGGCTTTGCCAACATCCTGAGCTTTGACGACAAGCAAATTAACACCGAGTATTCGGCCCTGATGAGCAAGGTGATGAGCAACGGAAACGGCTACGTGAAGTTTCCGATTAACGAGCCGGCGGAAGGCAAAAAGAAAAGCCAGATTGAAGAGTATCTGGAGTTTTATGAGGGCGAAGGCGTGCAGCATATTGCCGTGGCCACGAAGGATATTGTGAAGACGGTGGTGGACCTGAAAGCGCGCGGCGTGGAGTTTCTGTCTGCCCCGCCGAATGCGTATTACGATATGCTGGGCGAGCGCGTGGGCGAGATTGAGGAAGAGATTCGTCCGCTGCAGGATTTGGGTATTCTGGTGGACCGCGACGAGGAAGGTTATCTGCTGCAAATCTTTACGAAGCCGATTCAGGACCGGCCTACCCTGTTCTTTGAAATCATCCAGCGCAAAGGCGCGCAGAGCTTTGGCGCGGGGAATTTTAAGGCGCTTTTTGAAAGTATTGAACGGGAGCAGGAATTGCGTGGGAATTTGTAGAAGCTTTTGAGCCTTTTTCTTTAAAAACCTTCTTCAGAAATTTTCTGGGGGAGGTTTTTTGTTTTGGAGGGAATTATGAAAATTGAAGGGTGGTGTTTAGATTTGTTGTGGGAATTCCCCCGCCTTAAAAAACCACTTTTATGAAAAAGCTTCTCTCCGCGCTGTTTTTTCTGTTTACAGTAAACATGGTGCAGGCGCAAACGCCTTGTACGGCTTCGTTTACGTACACGAATACCTCTCCTGCCGGGACGGTTCCGGCTACATACGCATTCACCGGAAGTTTTTCGGGAAGCGGCGGGCCTGTGACGTACACGTGGGATTTTGGAGATGGACATACCTATCCTGCTTCTACGTGGATGAACCCTACGAATACCTATGTAGCTGCAAATACTTATTGTGTATTGATGACTGCATCAAACGGGCTCTGTACCGCTACAGATACCCAGTGTATCACAGTTGGTAATATTCCTCCGAGTTTCAACTGCTACAATGCAACAAACGTAGGCTTTACATACGCCGACACCAACCTTACATACACTTTTACAAATGGTACGAGCAACATAAATTCATTCCCTGCCACAGTATCTTATTTGTGGGAATTCAATGATAGCACTACAGATACAGCGACTTCACCTGTTCATACCTTCCCGTCTCCCGGGGCTTGGGCTGCGAAGCTAACCGCTACATGGACAGATAGTAGTGGTCTGGTATTGTGTCAAAGAGATTATACGCAGTTCTTTACAATTCCGTATAACGAGATATACGTAGTCGCTACTTGGGATACTTTATTAGTGATAGATACCAACACATACGTTAAGTTTTGGCTTATAAAATATGATTCGGCTTCCCAAATGCTTACTGCTGTAGACTCAACTATTGGTGTATCTGCCAGCAATTTTTGGCAATCTTGGAACTATTTTTACAATGCTCCTCCCGGTGATTATCGTATAAAGGTGCAGATGATTAATCAACCTTCCTATTGGGCAACAGGCCTTCTACCAACATACTCTGATAGCGCCCTTATCTGGCAAGATGCCACCGTTGTAAATCATAGATACGGCTCAGATAATTTTGGTATGCGTTTCCAACAAGGCACACCCCTCACCGGCCCCGGCTTTATCGGCGGCCTCGTAACGCAGGGCGCAAATAAAGGAACCGCCGTCGGCGACCCGATTCCAAACCTTACCCTTTTCCTGCGCGATGCGAATAATAATCCCGTTGCTTCAACCGAAACAGATGTGAATGGCAACTACTCCTTTTCCGGCGTTCCCATTGGCTCCTATTCTGTGTATCCAGAAGCCTTAGGTTTCGCGACCATGCCTTCGCCAACACTTTTTGTAACGGCTACCACTACCAATCTCACCGGCAACAACTTTAAGTATGAGCCTGGCATGATGCAGATAAATCCGGTGAGCCAAAGCGTTATTAATACGGCTGTGGGCGAAGTGCGTGTTTTCCCCAACCCTACGAAAGACGTGGTAAACATTCAGTTTGCGCAGGCTCCGGAAAAGGGCGCGGTGATTCGAGTTTTGAATCTAAATGGACAAGTGGTGCGCAGTCAGGAAGTAACGGTTTCTTCCACGCAGCAATTGAGTGTGAATGGACTGGCGGCAGGAACGTATTTATTGCAAGTGCCGGGCGCGAACACCACGTATCGCATTGCGGTGCAGAAGTAGAAGCTGGTTTACAGCTTCAGGAATTTACCTGTGAGTTGCGAAAATGAACTCGCTGACTTTATCAATCCCAAACTTTTTTCAAACTCCTTTTTCCCCAACCTCTTTTTTATGAAAAAGATTCTCTCCCTCCTTTTTCTCGTTTGCTGTGCCTGCGTGGTGCGGGCGCAAACGGGTTGTACGGCTTGGTTTACGTATACGTCTACTCCGGGTGCAACTCCGTCTTTCTGTACATTCACCGGCTACTATGATACATGCGCGGGAATGGCATTCTATAGCTGGGATTTTGGGGATGGCACTGTTCTCAATAACACTATCTCCTCACTGACCCACACCTATACAAACGCGGGCGCTTACACCGTTACGATGATGGCCAATTGTGCAGGCTGCACGGCTACTACCCAACAGACCATTACAATTGGAGGCCCGGCTCCCAGCTTCAACTGTGCGAACGTGAACGCTGCTTTTACCGCTACTAACTCCGCCAACACATTCACATTCAACAATACTACAACAAACAGCAACGCCATTGCGGTCAATGTGCGCTACGAATGGAATTACGGCGATGGCAGTCCCTTGGATACGGTTACTTCCCTTCAAACAAGCCACACTTACGCCGCACCCGGAACATATAATGCAAGGATTATCGCGCTCTATGACAGCAGTGGGGTGATCGTGTGTCGGGATACAGCAATGCAGCCGATGACAGTATCCCCGCTCTTCAACTGCGCGAACGTGAGTACTTCATTTCAGGCTTTCAATTCGTTGGGGAATTTCACCTTTATGAGCAGTACATCTAACACCAACACAAGTACAGTTATCCCTTATATTTCCTATGCCTGGGATTTCGGAGATGGCGGCACGGATACGCTTCCTTGGCCTAACCACACTTACACAGTTGCGGGTATCTATGTGGTAACACTTACAACCACATGGACGGACAGCACTACTGGCGCGTTTCTTTGTCAGAATATCATAACAGACACGCTTAATGTTACCTTATTGCCACCAAACCAGATTGAGGCATCAGCCATGTGGCTTGGTACGAATTTAAACGCGCCAAGTACTTCGTCAGTGAAGTTCTGGCTCATCACCTACGATTCCACTTCGCAAATGCTCACAGCGGTGGATTCTGCACTTGTGCCTTGTGTTCCTAACTCTTATTCAGCCTACACGCTGTGGAGCAATGTACCCGCAGGCGATTATCGCGTGAAAGCGCACATGATAAACCAACCAGCGGGCTGGACAACGGGGCTGTTGCCAACCTACGCTGACAGTGCTTTTAGCTGGCAGAATGCAACTGTTCTTAACCACACCAACGGCTCAGACGTTGCTTATATCAACTTCCTCCAAGGCATTCCTCTTACCGGCCCCGGCTTTATTGGTGGCCTCGTGACCCAGGGCGCAAACAAAGGAACCGCTGTCGGCGACCCGATTCCGAACCTTACCATTTTCCTGCGCGATGCGAGTAACAATCCCATCGCTTCCACCGAAACGGACGCTTCCGGCAACTATAGCTTTAGCGGCGTTCCTATTGGCAGCTACTCTGTTTATCCCGAAGCGCTGAACTTCACCACCGCGCCTTCGGCCTTGCTGCAAATCACCGCAACAACGACCAACCTGACGGGAAATAATTTCAAATACGAGCCGGTGATGCAGACCATCCACCCAACCAGCCTTTCGGTAAGCAATACGGCGACAAGTGAAGTCCGCGTTTTCCCCAATCCGGCTAAGGACCTCCTAAATATCCAGTTTGCGCAAGCGCCGGAAAAAGGCGCGGTTATTCGCCTGCTGAACTTGAACGGACAAGTGGTGCGTAGCGAGGCGGCTACACAAGCTACAATGCAACAAATGAACGTGAGCGGACTGGCGGCAGGAACGTATTTGTTGCAAGTGCCGGGCACAAGCACAACGTACCGCATCGCAGTCCAGAAGTAAAGCAAAGCCAGTTTTCCTTTTTTCAAAAGTCCCCTCCGATTGTCATCATCAGAGGGGATTTTTTGTCCGTAAAAAGTCAGACAAATTGGGTTTTGTCTTTACAAAGTCAGAAGGAATCTTTTTTCTAAAAAGCTGCCAACCTTTTAGGAGAAACACGTCGTCTCTTTGCCTTGAAGACGTCTTTCTCCTTTTTTTCCAAACGCTTTTTTCCAAATCCCCAAAAACCATTACCCATGAAGAAGCAATTACTTCTCGCGCTTTCGCTCGCCGGACTGACGAGCCTTAGTGCACACGCGCAAATGGCCTCGTGCAACGCCGCAATAACCAAGTCCGGCACCGGCATGACCCGGACGTACAACGTAACGTCTAATGCCATCAGTCCGATGTACACCTTTTCTGCATACGCCAGCGGTCAGGGCTATGTAGCTACCGGCTCCACCAACCCTTTTGTGGTCACCTATACCCAGCCGGGCTACTACAATGTAGGCGGGTCGGTGAACGGCTCCAACTGTAGTGACTCGGTGTATGTGATGGATACCGTAGTGGGTACGCTCAACTGCGCGGCGCTTACGCATTCCATTTCCCCTTCCGGTTCCGGTGCGGCTTTTAATTTCTACTTGTATGGCGCGCACAATTCCAGCTTCCCGTACTACACGCGTACTACAAATTACACCTACGGCGACGGTACTTCGGGCAGCAGCAACAGCCACACGTATGCGGCTACCGGAATGTATCTGGTAACAGCAACTACCACCTTCAGCAGTTCCAACTACGGTACTTGCTCTATCGTGGATACCGTTTCGGTAAATGCAGTTGTGGGCAATCCGTCTGGTTTTAATTGCAACAATGTGAACGCGGCCTTCGGTTATCAAGTCACAGCCGCAACAGCTTACTTTTCCAACAACAGCATTAACACCAACACAACTTCTTCTACCGTTTCCTACATGTGGGACTTCGGCGATGGCGGCACCTCAATAGCTTCTTCTCCAAACCACACGTACTTGGCAAGCGGCCAATACTGCGTAACGCTGGTAGCGCAATGGATGGGTGGCGGAGTCGTATGTACGGATTCCGTTACACAGTGCAACATCAACATCAATATTGCTCCACCCGCCAACGAAATCAACGCTTCGGCCAACTGGGATAGCTCGGTGAACGCTGCGGGCGCTACCGTTCGCTTCTGGCTTATCAACTACGATTCTTCCACGCAAATGCTCACGGCGCTGGATTCCGTAGACGTGCCCTGCACGGCTAACATCCCTTACGCAACCACTGTTTGGACCAACAAGCCCGCCGGCCAATACCGCGTGAAAGCCAACATGATGAACCAGCCTTCTTCCTGGCTCGTGGGCTTCCTGCCGACCTATGCCTACAATGATTACTACTGGTATTCGGCGCAGGTAATCAACCACACCAATGGAACCGATTACGGCAACATCATGCTGCTGCAAGGCACAACCCTTAGCGGCCCCGGCTTTATCGGCGGCCTCGTTACCCAAGGAGCGAACAAAGGAACCGCCGTCGGCGACCCCATCGCAAACCTTACCATCTATCTGCGCAACGCCGCTGGTGCTCCCGTTGCTTCTACCATAACCAACGCAAACGGTAGCTATGGCTTTAGCAATCTCCCAATAGGCAGCTACAGCGTCTATCCAGATGCCATCACATTTACCACCACGCCTTCGGCCAACCTTATAGTAACGGCTACAACCACCCAGCTCACTGGCAATAATTTTAAATACGAGCCGGTGCAGAAGAAGATCCACCCTGTTAGCCAAAGCGTTGTCAACACCACTGTGGGTGAAGTGTCTGTCTTCCCGAACCCTGCTAAAGACATGCTGACTATTCAGTTTGCACAAGCCCCGGAAAAAGGCGCGGTTATCCGCCTCCTGAACCTGAACGGCCAGGTAGTGCACAGTGAGTCCGCAACGGCCACCATGCAGTTGAACGTGAGCGGCCTTGCTGCAGGCACCTATCTGCTGCAAGTGCCCGGCGCGAACACAACCTATCGCATCGCGGTGCAGAAGTAAAACTTCCCAAAACAGTCTGTCTCCAGAAACCGGAATGTGCCCAACCGCACGTTCCGGTTTTTTTGCTTTTCCACCACATCCCTTTTCCCTCCTCAAAACCTATTTTTGCACCCCTACAATTATGGTGCAGATACCCCGCCGCTTTCCCTTTTTCGTGAAGGCGCTCGCCCTTCTTCTTTTCCTTTCTTCCGCCACGCAGGCACAGGAGGAAACCGCTACCCTCCGCAACTTTCAGTTCTCCTTCTCCCGCGTCGCAACGGCCTGGACAAAGAACACCGACTCCCTTGCGCAGCTCTTCCAAAAACAAGGCCTCCTCTTCCCCACCCCCCATATTTATCTGCGGGAATTCAAATCCCAAAACGAAATGGAACTGTGGGCGCGCAACGACGATACCTCGGCCTACAAGCTCATCAAAACCTATAAAGTCTGCGCGCTCAGTGGCCTCCTCGGCCCTAAGCGCGCTGAAGGTGACCGACAGGTTCCCGAAGGACTGTACTTTATCGACGACTTCAATCCCAAGAGCGATTTCCACCTCTCCCTCCTCCTCAATTACCCTAATTACAGCGACCGCGTCCTCGGCAACAAAACCAAACCCGGCGGCGATATCTATATCCACGGCTCCTGCGTCACCGTCGGCTGCATCCCCATGACCGACCCCATCATCCAGGAAGTTTATATCGCCTGCCTTTCCAGTCGCCTCGGTGGACAAACATACATTCCCGTCCACATCTTCCCCACCCGCTTCGACAAGCGCGGACTGAATTTTCTGGGCCGCGAATACAAAGACGACGAAGAGAAACAACGCTTCTGGGTAAACCTCAAAACCGGCTACGATTACTTTGAACAACATCACAAGCTCTTGCCTGTTATGTACACGCCTGATGGCCGCTACGTGTTTTAGAAATCTTTTCTTTTAAAGAGCATTTCCGGTTTCAGAGGCAGGAGGCGTAGAAATTAAACACCCGTTCCCCCGAAAACAGATACACAATACCCTATACACAATTCAAAAAGCCCGCTCTAAACCTTCGCCGCGACGCTCTACGTCCGTTCCAGCCGCCCTAAACTCCTTTTTAACTGCTCTAAACCTTCGCCGCGCCGCTTCAACTGATTTCCAGCCGCTCTAAACCCATTTCTGTCCGTTCTAAGCCCTCGCCGTGCTGCTTATAACGAATTCTGCCCGCTCTAAATCCCCGCCGCGCTGCTCTACATTCCTTTCGGCCCGTTCCCAACCATCGCCGCACCGCTTGCGTTTCATCCATACCCGTCAGAACCTACACGCGCCACCCGGCAAAGGCTCCCGCTTTCGTCGCCTCCCCTCTAAACGCCTTCCACACAAAAATGAACGAACACATCCACTGCCTCATCATCGGCTCCGGCCCCGCCGGGTACACCGCCGCCATCTATGCCGCCCGCGCCAATATGAAGCCCGTTCTGTACCAGGGCCTCCAGCCCGGCGGACAGCTTACCATCACCACCGACGTAGAAAACTTTCCCGGCTATCCCGAAGGCGTCATGGGGCCGCAAATGATGGTGGATTTTGAAGCGCAAGCCAAACGCATGGGAACCGACGTCCGCTGGGGAATGGTAACAAAAGTGGACTTTTCCGCCCGCCCTTTCAAGGTAGAAATCGACGAAGAAAAAACCGTAGAGGCCGATACCGTCATCATCGCTACCGGCGCTTCGGCCAAGTGGCTCGGGCTGGAATCCGAGCAGCGCCTCAACGGCTACGGCGTCAGCGCCTGCGCCGTGTGCGATGGCTTTTTCTTTAAAGGAAAAGAAGCCGCCATCGTCGGCGCCGGTGACACGGCCTGTGAAGAAGCCCTCTACCTATCCAAAATCTGCTCCACGGTCCATATGGTTGTCCGCAAGGAACAAAACGGTATGAAGGCCAGCAAAGTGATGCAATCGCGTGTTCTCGCTACGCCCAACATCAAAACCTACTTCAACAGCGAGACCGATGAAATCCTGGGCGAAAAGAAAGTAGAAGCCGTGCGCATCAAAAACAACCGCGACAACAGCTTGCAGGAAATTCCCGTCAGCGCTTTTTTCGTCGCCATCGGCCACCAGCCCAACAGTGATCTTTTTAAAGGCTGGCTCGAAATGGACGAAGCTGGCTACATCCTCACCCGCCCCGGAACCACTTATACCAACGTTCCCGGCGTGTTTGCCTGCGGCGATATTCAGGATAATCAATACCGCCAGGCCGTCACCGCTGCCGGCAGCGGCTGCATGGCCGCCCTCGACGCCGAGCGTTGGATAGGCGCGCAGGAAGCCGTGGGAATGACCCAGACCGCAGAAGCAGTGAACTAATTTCTCCGGGAAACGATGTTCCAAACCCTGAGAGGTCTCCAAGACCTCTCAGGGTTTTTTGTTGGGCAGATTTCCCGCTACTCCACCCCCTTCAACCCAATCTTAAACACCAGAATGGCGTGCGCCGGAATCTCTCCCGATGCCTCCTCACCATAGGCTAAGGACGGCGGCAGATACAGCGTAATCTTCCCGCCTGACTGAACCTTCGGGATGCCCATCTGCCAGCCCACAATCAACTGCGAAAGATTAAAGGAGACATCCTTGCCCGCGTCAAAAGACTTGCCGTTCGTCAGGAAGCCTTCATAATCCACCGTCACGTCTGAACAGGCGTTGGGCTTTTTGCCTTTCCCTTCCTGCTCTACTACATAAAAGAAGCCCATAGAATCTTCCTGTGCCTTGATGCCCGCGCCCTTTAAATATTGACGCACTTCCTCGGTCTCTGAAAGGATAGCCCGTGCCTTCACGGGCGGACAGTTTTTGGGCTTTTGGGTTTGGCAGGAAGACAGGAGCAGGACAACGCCGCACAGAAAAGAGGGGAACAGAAGCTTCATTTTTAGCGTGTGCTTTTTACTTCTGTACCCAGAACGTGCCGCTGGCCAGCTTTACCACATCTCCTGTATCTGCCGGGGCAGACTGGCGCACCAGCCGTCCATAAAATGTACCCCGAAGCACCTTTGCATCTTGCTGCGTAAAGTTTACGCCCGCGTAGCCACCCATCTGGTTGGTGTATATCCGGGTATTTGCGCCGGTAAGGTCTGCCGGGTCGGTAAAGGAAACCGTAACGGCAAGCGAATCCTTGTTTGTGTAAAAGCTCACGGTGGTATCGCTTTTCAAAATCTGAATACTCAAAGTCTCTACCTTGCCACTGCCGTCGGTTGCGGTGAACGTGCCGAAAAGTTGCCGCAAAGAAGTCGTTCCCACCAAGGTATCGTTGCGCACGGCGTTGTACATCCTTATCTTCTCGGTGCCCCCGCGCAGGTAACGTATCTGCCCGGCGTCTGCCGTGCCCAGTGGGAGCAGCGGATTATCGCCCAAGTTGCCGCCGGGAACGGAATTGTATTCCTTGCCGCAGGAAGCCAGGAGGAAAAGTGCAGCACCCGCTGCAAGAAAGCGTAGAGATTTCATGGAAAAGAAAAAGCGGCTTAAAGGTAATGCCGTCCCTCAAATATCCACCGGAAATCCGGGGTCTTATTTTTGAAGCTTTCTCCCCATGGCCCCTTTCCGGTTTCTTCTGCTCTTCTCCCTGCTGTTTTGCAACACCGCTTTTGCCCAGCTTCGCGGCATTGTACAGGACGCGCAAACGGGCCGGGGAATCCCCTTCGCCTCCCTGCGCCTCTCCCCCGGAAACAGCGGTACAGTGGCCGACCTCATGGGCAATTTTTCGCTGGAAACCACTGACGCGAAGGCCATAGAAATCTCCAGCGTTGGCTATGAAGCGCGCCGCATCTCGCTCCCCATTTCCCAAAGCCCTGTTCTGATAAAACTTTATCCCGCCAAAGAAGCAGAACTGAAAGAAGTCACCATCGGCTCGCCGGTAAAAAAGATCCGCCGCCTCTTAAACGCCGCCATTGCTGCCCGCGACAAACACAATCCAGAGAAACGACCAGAGTATCAGTGCCGCGTGTATTACAAGATGATTGCCGACGCCACCTTTGACGCCCTTGCCGACGACAGCGCCACCCGCGAGAAGATAAAGCACTTTGAACAAACGCAACACCTGCTGATTGCCGAGACCTATAGTATCCGCTCTTTCCGCCGCCCCGCATCCCTGCAGGAGGACATCACCGCCACGCGCTTCTCCGGGCTTTCTTCCCCGGCCTTCACCAACCTCGTAACCGACATTCTGCCGTTCCAGATTCAGTCGGATTTCATTCGCCTCGGCCAGACAGATTACCCAAACCCCATTGCCAAAGGCTACGAAACGCGCTATGATTTCCGGCTTCTGGAGGAGCTGCAAAATGGCCCAGATACGGTCTGGATTCTCGCCTATAAACCCAAAAAGACGGTGCGTGGCCTGCAAGGGCAAATCTCGCTGCACTCCAACGGCTACGTGGCGGCGCAAATGATTGCCGAGGCGCGCGACACGGCCCTGCGACAATCTACCCGCATCGACATTCAGTATGCCCAAACGGCGGGACAATGGTTCCCCGACAAGCTGAACTATAAAATGGAATGGAGACAGTTTATGGGCAAGAAGCAGGACGTTTTTATCTCCGGCTCTTCGCGTATCGATAGCATCTCCTTCGCGCTTCCTCCCCGCTTTCGCTTCGATAAGGCCCATACGTCGCGCCTTGCACCGGACGCGGTGAAGAACAACGACAGCCAGTGGACGGCCATCCGCCCAGAGCCGCTCTCGGACAAAGACACGCAGACCTACCACGTGATTGATTCCTTCTCCAACTCGCTGCCTACGGACAATATCGTCCGCTTTGCCTCTGCCCTGCCGCAGGGAAAGCTCCCCATCAAAAAGCTGGACCTAAACCTGGACCGCGTGGTGAGCTTTAATGATTACGAAGGCTACCGCTTTGGGCTGGGATTGCAGACGTCCTACAAGATTTCCAAGAAATACACCGCCGGCCTTTGGGCAGGCTACGGACAGGTGGATAAACGCTGGAAATACGGCGCTTTTGCGGAGGTTTATCTGGATAAATTTCAGGAGCAGGTCATCCACTTTTCCTATGACCGCGACCTGAGAGACCCCGGACGCGTGTTTCTCCATCCCGACCTGGAAACAGGTTCCTACATCCGCCAGTATCTTATCCAGCGTGCCGATCTTTCGGAGAAAGCCTTGCTTCAATTCCGCAACCGCATGGGCTTCCTCAGCACTGAGCTGGATTTTTCGCTGGAAAGAATCCAACCGCTTTACAGCTATCGCTTCCGCCCTTTTGCCGACAGCAATGTAACCCTGCAAGTACGGGAAATCACCCTGCGCGCCCGCTATGCGTTTGGCGAGAAACGGGCTTACAACTTCGGAACCTACACCCCCATCGATACGCGCTACCCTATTCTTTACCTCTCTGCAACAGGCGGCCTGCTAAGGCCCGATAACGCCGAGGGTGACAAGCTCCAGAACCAATACTTACAGCTTCTTGGCGGCGTAGAACTCCGAAAACACCTCAACCGCATTGGTCAGGAACGGCTTCTGATTCTTGCGGGAAAGGACTTCTCTCAATCTCCCCTGCCCGTCAGCCGTCTGTTTGCCGGGCGCGGCTTCCGGCTGGCGCAAGGCGCGGCTTTCAACTTCGGTAACTTCTATACGCTGCGGCCCTACGATATGTACAACGACCAGTTCGTGTCCCTCCACTTCCGCCATCTCTTCGACTTTCATTTCTATAAGACCCGCTTTTCCTATCCCTCGCTTTCGCTGGGGTATAATGCCATCTGGGGAAGCCTTTCCCGTTCCGAACTCCACGAGGGCGTTCGTTTCCGCGATGCCTCTGGCGGCTACCAAGAGGCGGGCTTTGCCCTGCATGATGTGTTGCGCTTCCGGTTCTTTGGCGTGGCCTACGCGGGCCTCCAGCTAGGTTACTATGTACCCCTTATGGGGAAACAATCGCTCCAGGACGGCGTTGCGGTGGTAGGCATAAGCTTTGGGCTTTAGGAAGGCATAATATATTCGCAATAAGACATGATTTCTGCTAGGCTGTAGCCGTCCGCACATAGTGCGAACACCAATTCCCCCCTGCGGATGCCAAGTACCTCTCTGCGGACGTCGAGTACCTTAGTGCGGATGCCAAGTACCTTCCCGCGAACGCCGAGTACCTTAGTGCGGACGCCAAGTCCTTTAGTGCGGACGCGGATTTTCCTTCTAAAAAGGCTATTTCCTGACTATTAATGGGGCATTATGAAAAAGGGGTCGTGTGTTAGCAGAGATGATAAAAGCGGGCGTTCCTCCGGAACGCTTTGTGGGTAGCCGCGTTCTGTAGGGACACTTTGTGCATACAGAAGTGCCGTTCAGAGTATTGATGCAGATGCCCCACAAAGCCTCCTTACCAGAACGCGGAGAATCCCTCTACATATTGTTCTACCCACAAGGCGTCCCTACCGGGACGCTGCGCTTTCCCCCGGATTGCTTTTCTATCCCCTTCCTACGGCCTTTATTCCTGCTATCACACCACCCAAAAAGGGGCCTCTTCCGAGACCCCATTATTCATTATTAATTATCAATTATTCATTGCTTACAGTCCCAATTCCCGTTTCTGCGCGTCGTCAATTGCCGAGGGCGCGTCCAGCATCACGTCGCGGCCCGCATTATTCTTGGGGAAGGCGATAAAATCCCGAATCGTTTCCTGCCCGCCGAGGAGCGCACACAGCCTATCGAAGCCCAGGGCAATCCCGCCGTGGGGCGGCGCGCCATATTCAAACGCGCCGAGCAGAAAACCGAACTTCTCCTGTTGCTCATGCGCGTTCATGCCCAGCGCGGCGAACATCTTCTCCTGAATATCACGCTGATGGATGCGGATGGAGCCACCGCCAATCTCCGTCCCGTTCAGCACCAGGTCATAAGCGTTGGCCTTGATGTCGTGGTACTTCTCCACGTCGTGCATCCACGCCAGATGCTCCGGCTTGGGGGCCGTAAAGGGATGGTGGCGGGCCACAAAGCGCGCATTTTCGGCGTCGTATTCAAAGAGGGGGAAATCCACCACCCATAAAGGCTTGTAGTCGTTGCCATTTCTAACGCCCAGCTTCTCCCCAAGCGCCAGCCGCAGGGCCGAAGCTGCCTTGCGGGTAGCCTCTTCTTCCCCCGCCAGCATTAGGATTAAATCGCCCGCCTCCGCGCCGCAAAAGGCGGCCATTTCAGCGAGGTTTTCGCCCGTAAAAAACTTGTCCGCGCTGCTCTTATACGTGCCGTCTGCTGCCACGCGCAGCGTCACGAGGCCCTGCATTCCCACCTGCGGGCGCTTCACCCATTCCGTCCACTCGTCAGTCTGTTTGCGGCTCCAATCGGCTGCCCCTTTCACCACCATTCCCAGCACCGTTTCCGCATTTTGAAAAACGGGGAAGGCCGTTTCTTTTAAGGAAGAAACAGCGGCTTCGCTCTTCCCCTTCAGGTTCTGAAGCTTCATGTCAAAACGCAGGTCGGGCTTGTCATTTCCATAGTCGCGCATCGCCTCGTCCCAGGTCATGCGCGGCAGGGGCGCATCCAGAGAAACGCCGCGCACTTCCTGCATCACCTTTTTAAAAAGCGCCTCAAAAGTCTGGAGGATATCCTCCTGTTCAACGAAGCTCATCTCGCAGTCAATCTGAGTGAATTCCGGCTGTCTGTCCGCGCGCAGGTCTTCATCCCGGAAGCACTTCACAATTTGGTAGTAGCGGTCATATCCGCTCACCATCAGGAGCTGTTTAAACGTCTGCGGGCTTTGCGGAAGCGCGTAAAACTGGCCCTCGTTCATGCGGGAGGGAACCACAAAATCGCGCGCGCCTTCCGGGGTGCTTTTAATGAGGAACGGCGTCTCAATCTCCCAGAAACCTTCGCGGTCCAGGAAGGAACGCACGGCCCGCGAGGTGCGGTAGCGAAGTTCCAGATTTCGGCGAAGCGGCGGGCGGCGCAGGTCGAGGAAGCGGTACTTCATCCGCAGGTCTTCGCCTCCGTCTGTTTCTTCTTCAATGGTGAACGGAGGCGTGGCCGCGGCGTTCAGAACGGCGAAGTCTGTGACCTCAATTTCAATGTCGCCGGTAGGAATCTTGTCCGTCTTGTTATGGCGAAGGATGACCGTGCCCTGAATCTGAATCACGGCTTCGCGGCCCACGTTCTGGCCCACTAAAAGCGGCGCTTTTTCCTCGTTAAAATAAAGCTGCGTGATGCCGTAGCGATCGCGCAGGTCCAGGAACGTGATCGCGCCGAATTTGCGTATGGCCTGCACCCAACCGGCGAGGGTGACAGGGGTTCCGGCATGGTCGGCGCGGAGTTCTCCGCAGGTGTGCGAGCGATACATAAAGGAGGCGTTTTTGGGAAAGGCGGGCAAAGATAACCGGCAGTGTTTTTGGGGAGAAAAAGGACGCTCCGCGAAGGCACAAAGGCCCGGTGTCATTTAAAGATGAACGGGTTTCTCTGTGCGTCTCCGTATTCTCCGCGAGAGATTTACCAACATGCTTCTAAAAGATACCTTTGCGCCTTTTCTACAACGAACACACCGTGAACGCGCTGCGGCATCTCTTCAAAGAACTCGACTGGGCGATGTGGTTCTACCTCAACACCGAGTGGCACAACCGCTTCTTGGATTTTATGCTTCCCTTCCTGCGGAATCAGTTTTTCTGGATGCCGCTCTACCTGTTCCTGGTTCTTTTCATGCCCCTCAACTACCGTCGCCGGGGCTGGTTGTGGATAGGCGGCTTTCTCCTCAGCTTCGCCCTTGCCGACTATATTTCCGCGTCTGTCATCAAGCCGTATGTAGGCCGCCTGCGGCCCTGCAACACGCCCGAACTGCAACGCTACATCCACCTGCTTGTAGAATGCGGCGCCGGGAAAAGCTTTCCTTCCAGCCACGCCAGCAACCATTTTGCCTTTGCCACCTTCATCGCCGCCACGCTTGGCCGCGCCTATCCCGGCATCCGCAAGTGGGTGTTTCTGTGGGCAAGTCTTGTGGCCTATTCGCAGGTGTATGTGGGCGTCCACTTCCCGATGGATGTACTGTGCGGTGCCGGGTTGGGAATCCTTATCGGCAAGGTCACCAGTCGGATTTATAACCGCCGTGTGGGTGTGCTGGAACCCCTTCCGCTACCGCGCGGACTCGCGGGCGGCAGCATCTAAATCCTTCCGGGAAGCAGGGTCTTCCAACACGGCAGAAACCGCTTTCAGGTTCTGGCGGTCCGTCAGGTTGGGCAGTGCAGCCTTCGCCAAATCCAGCCGGGAATACTCAAAGGAAAGCGCGTTCATCATCTGAATCAGTTCGCCCGTCGTCAGGGAATGCGAGGTGGCGTGCGCCTTCAGTATACGCATTCTTTCGGTGTCGGTATTTTTGCTTTGCACCAGCTTTTGCCAGTCGCCTTTTGGGGCGCTTGCAGAAGGGAAAGGGGCACCGGAAGATGTAGCGGGCGGGCCGGAAGGTTTCGTAGGCGGTTTGGAAACCGGCACCGGAGTGGTTGCGGGTGGTTTGGCAACAGGGCTTGTAGACGCAGGCGCATTGGCAGGATCGGGCACAGGCGTTGAACTTACAGGCGCGCTTGCCGAAGGTCGTCCCAGCTCCTGTTGGTCCATACGGATTTCGCCGCTTTTGGGATTTATGTGCATCACAATGCGGTAGTTCTCGCGTACCAACATCTGGCCTTCATACACGGTTTGCGCCGTGGCTATGCCGTTGCTGTTGCTGGGCCGCAGTCGGTAGATAATCACGGCCTTTTTGCCCGGAGGGATATCCCCCAGCAAAAGGCGGGAAGAGAATTGTTCATAGCGCCGTCCGTTCACCTCAATGCCCAGCCTTTCGCCATCATCGGAGAGAACGGCAATCTCGCCGCGCCCGCGCCGCGTCTGCGCAAGCGCATCTTCAGGATTCTGAAGCAAAAAGAAAGGAAGCAGGAAGGCGGGAAGAAGTTTCATGGACGTTTGTGGAAGAAGCGGTAGACCCTAAAATAGGGGAAAGGTTTTAAGCCAGAAGCCGGTCGCAGAGAATGCCTGCCGCCACTGCTGCATTCAGCGATTCGGCCCCGCCCCGGCGCGGAATGGTAAGCTGCCGCGTGGCGAAAGAAAGCACTTCGGGCGAAAGGCCCCGGCTTTCATTGCCGATAAGGAGGATGCCCTCTTTTTGGGGCGAAATCGCGTGGAGATTCTCTCCCGAAAGCGTAGCTGCAAACACGGGCAGCGTTGTTTTTTGAAGAAAAGAAATCAGGTTCATGCTGTGCATCCCCACCCGCAAATGCGCGCCCATTCCGGCCTGCACCACCTTGGGGTTGTAGAAATCCGCCGAGCCTTGACTGCATACCACTTGCGGGACGCCATACCAGTCGGCGATGCGCAGAATGGTGCCCAGATTTCCGGGGTCTTGCAGGGCTTCGCAGGCAAGCGTCCAGCCGGAAAGCAGCGGCGCAGCAGGCAATGGCAGGCGGCAAACAGCCAAGATAACAGGCGGCGTCTGGAGTTGGGAAACGCCCTTCAATCCATCGTCGGGCAGCAGGTGAAGCGCCGTGTTTCCGGGAAATAAAGCAGGCAGCATTGTTCTGCCTTTTGGGGTTGCGTAAATGTCCGTTACGTCCTGTGACGCGTGGCGCAGCCATTCTTCCACCAGCTTTGGCCCTTCCACAACGAAAGCGCCCCCGGCCCGGCGGCCTTCGGGGTCGGCAAGCGCGCGGATGTATTTACTTTGCGCTTTCGTAAGCATCGGGTTTCAAAATCTTGTCCGGCATTTATTTTCCACAAAACCGTACGACCGGCTGGCAAATCCTGCTTCTGGCGGTGGTGGTGGCGATGCTGCAAAGTTGCAATTCCACACGCTACCTCCCACAGAATGCTTCTCTCCTGCGCAGCAACCGCGTGAAACTTCACGCCGCGCCGGATGTAAAGGAGAAAGCCGCGCTTAGTGACAACCTCGCCGCGCTGATTTCCCCCAAACCCAACGTGCGCTTTTTGGGTATTCCGGTGCAGCTCTATTTCTATAACCTGCGCTACCGCAAATACCAACAGGACTCCGCCAACTATCAACTGCAATCGGGGACGGTGCAGAAACCGGTGGTTTACGACTCGGCGCTTGTGCGCCGCTCGGTGCAGAACATGCACGCCTTCCTGTTCAACGCGGGCTTTTTCCATGCCGAAGTGCGCGACACAACCACGATTCAAAACCGGCGCGCAAGCGTGACCTACGAGGTGAAAACCGGCCCGGTACAACGCCTTGACAGCGTGCGCTTTGATGTGGACGACAGCCTTATCCGCCGGGTGCTTTTGTCGGACAGCGCGCTCACGCTCCTGCAACGGGGAACAATCTTCAACATGCCGCTTCTGGAAGAGGAGCGCGACCGGCTGACGGCGCACATGCGCAACAGCGGCTACTATCGTTTTTCCAACGAGAACATCGCTTTTGAATTAGACACGCTGCACAAGGAAATCCTTCCGCCGGTGGACACCGCCGTGCGCCTGCAACGAACGAAAAAAGACACGGCAGATACCGCTCCGGCAGACGCGGCGCAGTTGCTTTCGGTGCGCATAATGGTGCGGCAGGGAACGGAGAAAGAGTCCTATTTCCCCTACTCCATCGGGCGCATCCGGGTACACCCCGACTACATCAGCCAGCGGGATTTGCGGAACCCGAAGCGGATAGAGAAGCGGGTGGACGACATGCTGATTCGCTACAACAATTACTGGATAAAAGAGGATGCGATTGCGCGCAATATTCTTCTGGATTCCGGCAGCCTCTTCTCGCAGCAGGACTACGACAAAACGATTACACAGCTCAACGAGCTGGGCGTTTTTCAGTACGTGCGCATCGCGCTGAACGAAGACACAACCATCACCAACCGGCACGTTTTGCGGTGCAGCATCTACATGAATCCCACGCCGCGCTACGACTTCAACACCTCTTTTGAAGTGTCCAGCGCGAGCACGTACACCGCAGGAACGGCGGTGAGCTTTGGCATCCGCAACCGCAATCTTTTCAAAAGCGCCAGCCAGCTTTCCATCACCGCTACGGCAGGCGTGAACCTGATTTACGACGACAATCTGGGCGCCACTTTTTTCCAAAAATTCTACAACCAAAGCCGCGCACTGGGCATCAATGCCAACCTAAACATTCCGCGTTTTCTGGCGCCGGTTTCGCTTGCCCGCTTTTCCAAAAGCGCCCTGCCGCGTACCATTTTCAACATCGGTACAAACCTGCTGGACCGCGCCGGCTATTTTGTACTGACCAACACCTCGGCCTCGGTTGGGTATCGCTGGAAGCCTTCGCCCTCCAGAACCTGGGAGGTGACGCCGCTGTTCGTAAATGTGTTTCGCCTGTCCAATGTCTCAACCGATTTTCAAAGGCGCATAGACACCAATTCTTTCCTGCGAAACAGCTACCGCGACGTGACGATTGTGGGCGAAAACGTGGCCTTCAATTACAACAACAACGAGCAGCGGCGCGGGAAGAATTATACCTACCTGCGGCTTTCGGCAGAGGAAGCAGGCGGGTTGCTGAGCGGCGTTTCCCTTCTTTCGCAGGACATCCGCTCGCGCATCTCCACCCGCGCGGCGCAGTACCTGCGGCTGGATGCCGATTTGCGCCATTTTCTTTCGTTGCGCCGGAAGGTGCTGGCGATGCGCTTTGCGGTGGGGGGTGGGAATTCCTTATGGCGCAAACAATTCGCTGCCCTATGCCAAACAGTATTTCTCCGGCGGTGCATACAGCGTGCGGGGCTGGCGGGTGCGCACGCTGGGGCCGGGGTCTTATCACGTGCCCGACACGACAGGCCGCAGCATTTATGTGGTGGACAGAACGGGCGATATCCGGTTGGAAACGAGTGCGGAATTGCGCTTTGATTTGTTCCGGCTTTTTGGCGGCGGCGTGAAGTTTAGCGGCGCCACTTTTGCGGATGCGGGCAACGTGTGGCTGGCGCGTCCCAATGCGGATTATCCCGGCGGCGAGTTCCGGGCCTCGCGGCTGTATCAGGACATTGCCGTAAGTACGGGTGTGGGTTTGCGCTTCAACTTCGGCGACTTTATTATTCTGCGCGTAGACGGGGCGATACCGGTGAAGAAGCCTTACGTTACGCAAAACGGCGGCTGGGTGTTCAACCAAATCCGCTTCTCCGATGCCGCGTGGCGCGCCCAGAACCTGGTGCTTTCTTTTGCGATTGGGTATCCGTTTTGAGACGGGGTTTTTTAGATTTTTTCTGGGGAAGGAAGGTTTTGATTTCCGCAAAATAGCTTCAAAAACAGCCCCCGGAAAGGCTTCGGCGAAGCGAAAAATCTTACCTCCTTATGCCGGAAAAGTCCGGAGGCATAGAAAAACGGTACTTTATGCCTCCGAACTTTTCCGGATGCTAAAAAAACGGTACTTCCTTATGCCGGAAAAGTCCGGAAGCATAAAAAAACGGTACTTCCTCATGCCGGACTTTTCCGGATGCCTAAAAAACCGTTTTTTCCTTTTGCCGGAAAAGTTCGGATAGAACAAAAAAATTTTTGTGCCCGCTGTCGGGGTGTGGGGCTGCCGGGGGAAGGTTTTTAGTTCCTGTCCCAAAAACAAAGGGTTGTGAAAAGAAGGGTTCTTGTTGTTGGTAATCTTTTGTCACCCCCGAGGGGGCCTTGTCGGATGCAAGCTGCTCAGATCCCTTCGGGATGACAAAAGATTACCTCCGAACATATCTCGCTAACCATTTCTGGGAAGGTTTTTAGTCTCTGCCTGTATTTTCCGGCCAGAATTTCTCTTTTGCCTTTTGTCTCCCGACTTTTGCCTTCCAAATGCGAAACGTAAAAATCATTGAAGTAGCTTCTGAAATCGGAGCGGGTACGCGGGGCGCAAGCCTGGGCGTGGATGCGCTGAAGATTGCGGCGCTGGACTACATGAGTTCCTTTTTTGTGAACTTCCCGAGCGAGCGTGTGGAGACGCTGAACAACCTGCTGTACGAACCCGTTGCCTCGCCTTATGGCAAGCGCGCGGCGGGCGTGCTGGAGATTTGCAGCCGCGTGGCAGAGTCGGTGAAAGCGACGCTGAAGAGCGGGCTTTTTCCGGTGGTTCTGGCGGGCGACCACAGCTCGGCGCTGGGCACGGTGGCGGGCATCAAAATGGCCTACCCGAAGCGGCGGCTGGGCGTTATCTGGATAGATGCGCATGCCGATATGCACACGCCTTACACCACGCCGTCGGGCAATATGCACGGCATGCCGCTGGGCGCGGCGCTGGGACTGGATAATAAGGAAGGCGCGCTGCACACGCCCGATAAAGGCACGACAGAAATCTGGGAGAAGCTGAAAAGCCTGGGTGGGAAAGAGGCGAAAATCCTGCCTTCCGACCTTGTTTTTATTGCCCTGCGCGATTATGAAAAGGAAGAAGAAGAGCTTTTAAAACGCCTCAATATCCGCATCATTCCGGTGTCGGAAGTGCGGAAAAAAGGCGTGGAACAGGTGGTGCGGCAAACGCTGCTGCACCTCTCGGCCTGCGACGATATTTACGTGTCGTTTGACGTGGACAGCCTGGACAGCGCTATTTCGCGGGGAACGGGCACGCCGGTGAGCAACGGCCTGAAAGAGCGCGAAGCGGAGGACATGATGGCTGCCCTGATGCAGAACCACAAGATTTGCTGCTTTGAAGTAACAGAAGTGAACCCCACGCTGGACAAGGAGAACCTAATGGCAGAGATTGCCTTCAATATTTTGCAGCGAAGTGTGAACGTGTTGCTGTTGAACTAGGCGTTTTTACTTCCTACTGGCCACAGCGGCATTACTTCCGGCCTTATCTCCAAAAACACCTTCGCGGTAGGCCAGAGTTCCGTTCACAAATGTGTGGGTGATTTGGTGGTGAAAAGTTTGGCCTTCTAACGGCGACCAGCCGCATTTGTAGAGGATGTTCTCCTTCGTTACCGTCCACCACGCACCGGGTTTCACCAATACGAGGTCGGCGAAATAGCCTTCGCGGATAAAGCCTCTGCCTTCCATCTTGTAAAGCGTAGCCGGGTTGTGGCACATCTTCTCCACGATTTTTTCCAAAGAAATTTTGCCCTGCCGGTGAAGCTCCAGCATCACAAAAAGCGAGTGTTGCACCATCGGCATTCCCGACATGGATTGCCGGTAAGGACGGTCTTTTTCTTCTACGGTGTGCGGCGCGTGGTCGGTGGTGATGAGGTCGATGCGGTTATCATTCAGCGCCGCCAAAAGTGCTTCGCGGTCGGCGGCGGACTTCACTGCCGGATTGCACTTGATGCGCATTCCCAGGCGGTCGAAATCTGCGTCGCAAAACCAGAGGTGCGGAATGGATGCTTCGGTGGTGATACGCTTCTCCGTCAGGGGAATATCGTTGCGGAAAAGGGCGGTCTCCAAAGCTGTTGTGAGATGCAGGATGTGCAGCCGCGCGTTGTGTTTCCCGGCCCATTCAATGGCTTGTTTCGTCGCGCGGAAACAAGCTTCTGCACTGCGGATGACGGGGTGATAGCGCGCGGGAATGTCGTCGCCGTATTGCGCGGCGTAGTGTTCTTCCGGCTTCTTCAATCAGGCTTTCGTCTTCGGAGTGAATGGCTATGATAGAACGGGCATGGGCGAGCAAATCCTCAAAGGCTTCCTGGGTTTTGCACGATTAGATTTCCCTTCCCGTTGAAATAAAGCCCATCATCCGAAAGCGCCAGAATGCCTTCTTTATCCGCCGCCAGTGCTTCTTCGCGGTTGCCTGCGCTAATGCCCATGAATGAGCCGTAGTTGGCCCAGGATTTTTCGGCGCCGAGCGCGTATTTCTGGTGCAGTGCCTCGCGGGTAAGCGTGTTGGGAACGGTGTTGGGCATGTCTATAAAAGACGTTACACCGCCTGCAATGGCCGCCCGGCTTTCGGTGTGTAAATCGCCTTTGTGGGTGAGGCCGGGGTCGCGGAAATGCACTTGTCCGTCTATCACGCCCGGCAAGAGATAATGGCCCGTCGCGTCAATCACTGTTGCGTTTGCGTCGCGCAATCCGGGGCCGATTTTGGCGATGCACCCGGCTTGTATCAACACATCCTGCTGCGCCATTTTGCCTTCGTTTATGAGGGTCGCGTTTTGGATAAGGAAGGATTGGGGAGGGGTTTGCATGAGGGGGAGAAAGAGGCGAATTAAACGAGCGTTTGGGACTTGGACTCTGGCTTTTAGGCTTTGGATTCTACCCTACGCTGTCGCGTTGATAATCGTGAAAAACAAGGGCATTCCAATAGTGATGTTGAATGGAAACGTAACGCCCAGCGCCATCGGCACATACAGGCCGGGATCGGCTTTGGGCGCGGCCAGTTTCATGGCGGCAGGCACGGCAATATAGGATGCGCTCGCGGCGAGAATGGCGAAGATGAAACGGTCTCCCACACTGGGCGTAACATACTGACTAAGGAACGCCGCAGCGCAGCCGTTGACAGCCGGAACGAGAATGGCGAAGAGCGTAACAAAGCCGCCGTATTTCCGAAACGCACTGAAGCGCCGCGCCGTTACCATGCCCATCTCCAAGAGGAAAAGCGCCAGAAAGCCTTTGAAAATATCGGTGGTAAATGGCTTGATGCCTTCGGCTTGCTTTGTGTCGGCTATCAGGCCAATGACGAGGCTGCCGAGAATGAGCAGCACACTGCCGTTGGTGAATGCGTGGTGAAGTACGGACTTTAAATGGCCTTTTTGGGGGCCGGTTTGGTCTTTGTCGTACTGCATCATCAGGATAACGCCCACTACAATCGCGGGCGATTCCATCAGCGCCATAACGGCTACCATGTGCCCGCCGGAGGTGATGTGCTGCGCTTCCAGAAAACTAATCGCCGCTACAAAAGTTACGGCGCTTACGGAGCCATATGCGGCGGCAACAGCCCCGGCATCGCTCACGCTGAGACGGCGCTTGAGAATGAAAAAGGTGTAGAGCGGAATGAGCGCCGCAAGCGCCACGCCGAAAATCAACGAGTAGATAATCGTGGCATTGAAGCCGCTGTGGGCAAGTTCTTGTCCGCCCTTAAAACCAATGGCGAAAAGCAGGTAAAGGGAAATGAACTTGCTGCTGCTCGCCGGGATTTCCAAATCGCTTTTAAGGCGCGTGGCGATGATGCCGAGCACGAAAAACAAGAGCGTTGGATTGGTAAGGTTGCTGAGGAGGATTTTGAATTCCATGGCGAGAGTGAAAAGAGGTGCTGTTGTTCGGCGTAAGCTGCCCTTGAGCGCAGTCTGCCTTTTTCTACCACGAGTTTCACTCGTGGCTATTGCTATTTGTCCCTTTCAAGGACGTCCAATATTTCTAAAACAGAACCCTGAAAGGGTCTAATAGTAATTGCCACGAGTGAAACTCGTGGACAAAAGAATCCTTCTCCTCACGGATTACACAGGCCGCAGTACATCGGCTCTTCTTTCTCTTTGCCGTGCGGATATTTCTCTTCTTTTTGAAAACTGCAGGCGGTGCAGCCATACACATAGGCCAGCGTGCTTTCGGTGGGCATTCCGCACCACGCGCAGGGCAAGCCTTTCTTCGCTTCCACCACACTAAATCCCGGCGCGCTGCACTGCGGACACAGCGATTTTGTCTTCTCCAAAAGATTCTCCACCGCGCGGCCAATAGACTTCATCCGCGTGGGGTTGTTCATGGCGCGCATGTCCGTCTCCACATACGCGTGGCCGAAGTCGCGAAGCATTTCTTCAAAGCTTTTTCGCAGCGTCTCCGGGGCTTTGATACCTTTCAAAATGCGGGCATTTCCGCCTTTTTCGTTGCGGAGAATGAGGGCGTGTTCGGGAAATCCGGCGCGTTTGGCGAAGGTTTCCAATTCCCTTAAACTTTCTACCTCGCTGCCACTGAAATTGGTTTCCGTCGTCAGGTCACGGCCAATGATTTCCAGCCCGGCCTTTTCATCCAACAGCATCACCAGTTCGTCTCCCGAAAGAGGGAAAAACAACGTCGGATGCGGCCCGAAAGAGCCTTCGCTTGCAACTGCTAAATCGCAGCCGGTTTGCGCCATGGCCAGCCTGCATTTACTGCGAAGCGTAGCAATCGGGTCGTCTTTCCTTTCTACTTCGCCGGTGAAGGTTCCGAGGATGTCCGTATCCAATTGTTCCGGCACAAAGCACCGCACGCCCAGCGCATTTTCCAGCGCAGGCGCTATCACGGCTTCCTTGCCGTGCTGCGTGGCGATGACGAGACTTCTATCTTGAAACAAAACAGCGATGAATAGTGAATAAGAAACAATGAATAATGGTCAGCGGAAAAACGCTCAAAGCCTTTCACACCAACCATTATTCATTATTAATTATTCATTGTTAATTACTGTCCCTGCCCCAGCGAGTAACCGGCTTTGCCGTCGAAATCGTAGAGGTTTTCGGTTTTTACCACGTCGATGCCATGGGCTTCGGCGGCGGTCAGCAGGCCCAGAATGTGTTGCTTCGTCAGGCCGTGGGCTTCGCCGGCGGGCTTGAAACGACAGCGCCAGTGGTCGGTGCAGAACGTCTCCCGGAAACCGTCGGGATACACCTTGATGCCCCGGTTGGTAATCATGCTCAGCGATACGTCTTCGCGGTCAAGGCCATGAACCATTTTCGCCAACTCTTCGGGGTCAGTGCCGGGCCAGTGCACGAACAAGTCCACGCCCACGAGGTCTTTTTTCTTCGGCGTTTTGCGCGTGTATTTCGGCAGGTTCAGCGCCTTTTCTTTTTCGTAGTGCACAGCTTTCAGAGTCGCAGGTTTGTGGCCGAGGTTTTTAATCACCGCTTCGCCAAACTCCTTCGTGCCTACTTTTTGCGTGCTTACGCCTTCCTTAAAAATGTCGTAAGTGTGGATGCCTTCCTCAATGGTTTTGAGCCACGCATTCTGCACTTTTTCCGCCACTTCTATCTGCCCGATGTGCATCAGCATTTGGATAGCGCCCTGCAAAAGGCCCGACGGATTGGCCATGTTCTGCCCCGCGCGACGCGGTGCCGAGCCGTGAATGGCTTCAAACATCGCGCACTCCTCGCCAATGTTGGCGGAGCCTGCAAGACCCACCGAACCCGCAATTTGCGCGGCCACGTCGCTCAATACATCGCCGTAGAGGTTGGGCATCACCAGCACGTCAAACACCTCCGGCGTATCGGCCATTTTGGCCGCGCCGATGTCGATAATCCAGTGTTCGTTTTCAATGGCGGGGTACTCCTTCGCAATCTCGTCAAACACCTGGTGAAACAGGCCGTCGGTCTGCTTCATGATGTTGTCTTTGGTGAAGCACGTCACCTTTTTGCGGCCCTGCTGCTGCGCATATTCAAAGGCGTAGCGCACGATTTTTTCGCAGCCCGGACGGCTGATAAGTTTCAGGCACTGCACCACTTCGTCGGTCTGCTGGTGTTCGATGCCCGCGTAGAGGTCTTCCTCGTTTTCGCGCACAATCACCACGTCCATCACCGGTTGCTTGGTGCGCACAAACGGATGCAGGCTCATGCAGGGCCGGATGTTGGCGTAGAGGCCGAGGAATTTGCGGGTGGTTACGTTGAGGCTTTTGTAGCCGCCGCCCTGCGGGGTTGTGATGGGCGCTTTGAGGAAAATCTTGTTCCGGCGAATCACGTCCCAGGATTCCTTGGCAATGCCGGCGGTGTTGCCGGAGAGATAAACTTTTTCGCCGACTTCAATTTCTTCGGTTTCAATTTGCGCGCCTGCGGCCATGATAACGGCGAGCGTTGCGTCCATAATTTCCGGGCCGATGCCGTCGCCCTTGGCAATGGTAATTTTGGTCATTGGGGTTTGTGGTTTGGGGATTTTTGGGAAAGAAGCGGCAAGGTAGCGCGGGGAATTTATTTCGGAAGGGGAAGGGGGAATTTTTGGGGAGTAGTTTTGTCGGAAGGCTTCAAACACGACACACCAATGGCAAAGCAGAAAAAGAAGAATGCAGACAAATTAGCAATGGGCTTGTCAGGAATTTCGGGAGAATACTTTGTCGCAGCAGAATTATCCCGAAGAGGTTTTATGGCTTCTATTACGCTTCGCAACAGCGATAGCATAGACATTCACGCTTCCAAACTTGGCGAAAACAAAATGTTTTTGATTCAAGTTAAAACCTATCAAGGAAGCAAGCGGGAATGGCAAATGAAGCAAAAACACGAAGAAAGGAAGTCCGAAAATCTGTTTTACGTTTTTGTATGTTTAAACATAAGTATTAATTCTGGAAGCCCTAACTATGGTGAACCTGAATACTTTATTGTTCGTAGCGAAGAGGTAGCAGATACAATTAAAGCAGAACACATTAAATGGATGGGTGAGCTTGGTAAAAACGGCCAAGAGCATAATGATAACGACATGAGGAAATTTCGTGCAAAAGAAGGACATAAGGATAACTGGTCTGTTATGGGATAATTAAGCCATAGTACTTCCTTCTCAAAAGAAATCCTCTGACCCCTACTTTAACCCAAATTCGGCTCAATTCAAGGGGTCAGCGGCTTAAATCAAGGGGTACCACCCCTTGATTTAACCCAAAATCGGGTCAATTTAAGGGGTGCTACCCCTTAAATCAAGGGGTCGGCGGCTTGAATTAAGGGGTACCACCCCCTGATTTAACCCAAAATCGGGTCAATTTAAGGGGTCAGGCGTTTTTATATAAGTCCTGTCTGTTTCCGTTACAAACTTTTGTCACCCAAAGGGGGCCTATAGAAAATGCTTCTTGAATAGTGGTCTGTACAGATTCCCTTCGGGAATGACAAAAGAATATTGGTAAAACAGAAGAACGCGCCTCTTGGCGCGTTCCTACGAAATTATTCTTTATCCTATTTTTCAGAAGGACGACCACACAGAATCTCCCCTACCGCACAATCGTCACCTGAAAACTTCGCGTCGCTGCCACATTTCCAGCCGAGTCGGCAATGCGGATGCGGGAAATAAAGGCCGTGTCTTCGGCTTTTACGCGCGGCGGGAGTTGCCCGCGAATGCCGGAGGAAACACTGTCGCCGGGGCAGAACTCACTTAGATATTCCACCACCATCAGCGGGTTTCCGGCGGAGTCTTCATACATGCCGCGCTCGGCGTATTGGAAGTCAAAGCCCCGGATTTTCCAGCGGTTCGCGCTGTCGTTTACAATCTGCAACCGCTCGGTTATCTGCTTGCGGAAAGCGGCGACGGTCATTGCTCCCGGCAGGGTTGTATCCGCGCCCCAACGCACGGTTACCTGCGGCACGGTGGCCTTCTTTTTCACCACCGGCTTGTCGTCGTCGTCGCCGGCCCGTGCACAGAGCGTGGCGGCCAGCGCGATTCCCAACAACGGTAGAAGCGTTTTTTTCATAGTCTTTTTCGGGAAGGAAAGATAAGGGAGGCGGCGCGCTCAAAAAGCGAGAGCAGATAGTCGTTAAAAGTTTTGTCACCCCGCCGAAGGGCGGGGTCTCCTAAGGAAGTGGCTTTCTGAGATTCCGCCTTTCGGCGGAATGACAAAAGACTGCCGACAAAAAAGCCTTACACCACCAATCCCAGGCTTTCCTCCAACGCCTGAATCTTCGCCAGCGCGTCTGCTTTTTTCTTTTGCTCGGCGGCGATGACCTGCGGCTGTGCGTTCTGCATGAATTTCTCGTTCTGGAGCTTTTTCTCCACCGAAAGAAGGAATCCGCGCAGATGCGCCAGCTCTTTTTCCATTCCTTCGCGACTACCTGTTGTCTCCCCTTCTACCTTCAAATACAGCTTGTCCGCGCCGCACACAAAAGGCTGAAAACCGGCGGGCGCGGCTTCCGCAAACTGAATGCTTTCTAAACCCGCGCTGCGCTTCAAAAGGCTTTCGTGCTTTTGGTAAAAGGCTTTGTCGGCGGTGGAAATTTGCACCTCAATCGTGTCTTTCGGTTTCAGGCCTGCTTTGTTGCGGCCATCACGCAAAGCGGTGATGACAGACTGCAAGCGCACAACCTCCGAAAGCAAATTTTCGTCGGCGGCGGGGAAGGAAATCTCCCTTTTCGCAAACAGCAAATCGCCTTCTTTCCGCTCCCGCAACAGGGCATAAATTTCTTCCGTTACAAAAGGCATAAACGGATGCAGCAGTTGCAAAAGGGCTTCCAAACAGTCGGCTGCTTCCTTCCAAACTGCGGCAGAAAACTGCGCTTCCTGCTGCGGCTTGATCCACTCTAAAAACCACGAGCAGTAGTCGTTCCAGATAACAGAGTAAATGGTTTTCAGCGCCTCGCTCAGGCGGAAATCCTCCATCATGCCGTCCACTTCTGCCGCCACTTTTGCAATGCGCGCCTTCATCCAATCCGTCGCAAAAACTTCGGCTGCCGACGGCGTGGCGTCTTCCGAAACGCGGTCTTCCCACATGCGCACGAGTTTCAGCGCGTTCCATATTTTATTGATGAACGCCCTGCCCTGCTCTATCTGTCCTTCGTCGTACAAAAGATCGTTTCCGGCGGGCGAAGAAATGATGACGCTAAAGCGAATCGCGTCGGCGCTGTTGTCTTCAATCAGCTTCAACAGGTCGGGCGAGTTGCCGAGACTTTTGCTCATTTTCCGGCCTTGCTTGTCGCGCACAATACCGGTGAAATACACTTTTGGGAACGGGATTTTCCCGGTGTATTCCATGCCCGCCATAATCATCCGCGCCACCCAGAAGAAGATGATTTCCGGGGCCGTTACCAGCGTGGCGGTGGGATAGTAATAATCCAGTTCGGCGTTGTCGCCGTCTTTGTTCCAGCCAAACACTTCCAGCGGCCACAGCCAGCTTGAAAACCACGTATCCAACACGTCTTCGTCCTGCCGCTGGAGGCTTCCACCGGGGTTTTTCTCGCGGCATTGCGCCTGCGCTTCGGCCTCGGTTTCAGCGACGTAAATCGTCCCCTTTTCATCGTACCACGCCGGGATGCGCTGTCCCCACCAAAGCTGCCGGCTGATGCACCAGTCTTTGATGTTCTCCATCCAGTGGCGGTAGAGGTTTTTAAACTTCGGCGGGAAAAACTGCACTTCGTCGTTCTCCACCACGTCCAGCGCGGGCTTCGCCAGCTCGCCCATCCGGCACCACCATTGCATGCTCAAACGTGGCTCAATGGCCGCGCCCGTCCGCTCGCTGTAGCCCACCGGACTGCTGTATTCTTCTTCCTTTTCCACCAGCCCTTTCTCCTTCAAAAGGAGGATCATTTTCTTCCGCGCCACAAAGCGGTCTTCGCCCACAAACACGCCTGCGGCTTCGCTCATCGTGCCGTCGGCGTTGAGGGTGTCAATGGTGGGGAGATTGTGCTTCTGACCGAGGTTATAGTCGTTGATGTCGTGAGCGGGCGTCACCTTCAGCGCGCCGGTTCCGAACTCTATATCAATGTAGTCGTCAAAAATAATCGGCACTTTCCGCTCTGAAACCGGCACAATGCAATGCAGTCCTTTCAGATGCGCATAGCGCGGGTCGTCGGGGTGAACGCACACGGCGGTGTCGCCGGGAATGGTTTCGGCGCGCACGGTGGCAATGGTGATAAATTCGCCTTCGCGCTCCGCAATCGGGTACTTCACATATACCAGTTTGGAAGCCGTCGGCTTGTGAAGCACTTCCTCGTCCGAAAGTGCGGTTTGCGCCTTCGGGTCCCAGTTAATCATCTTCACGCCGCGATAAATCAGACCCTTGCGGTGCAAGTCCACAAACACGCGGATAACAGCAGCGTAATAGTCCGCGTCCATCGTGAAATGCGTGCGGTTCCAGTCCAGCGCGCAGCCCAGCTTCTTCAACTGTTGCAGGATAATGCCGCCGTATTGTTCTTTCCAGTCCCACGCATGGTGGAGAAAATCTTCGCGGCTGAGGGTGGCTTTGTCAATACCGTTTTCTTGGAGGCGCGCCACCACTTTCGCTTCGGTGGCAATAGACGCGTGATCGGTTCCGGGAACCCAGCAGGTATTAAAACCTTTGGCTTTGGCGCGGCGAATGAGCGCATCCTGCACCGTGTTGTTCAGCGCGTGGCCCATGTGCAGCACGCCGGTCACATTGGGCGGCGGCATGACGATGGTGTACGCGGGGCGCTCGTCGGGCGTGGAAGAAAACAGACCGGCGCCTTCCCAAGCGGCATACCAATGCTGCTCGGCGGGCAGGTGTTCAAAAGATTTGGAGAGGTTCATGGAATTGCGAGAGGGGCAAAGGTCGTTGTGAATTTGGATTTCTGAGGAGAGGGGATTAGGTTTGCAGGAATTCTGAAACGAGTTCTTAGCCTTTTTAAATCACAACAGACACGATGAACAATAAGAATTTTGAGAAGACACTTCATCACATTGACTTATACAAAACATACGGAGAATTCAATTTTCTTTTTGAGGATACTATTCAAGTCTATCGTCTTCTAATCATCAATTTGATAAGGATTTCATACAGCTATTTTGAAGATGAGGACGAAAATCAAAATGAACTTGACTATGTACAGCAAGATAGACTTCTAAAAATACTTATGCACAATATGGGAGCGATGGAAATTGTTGAGAATTGCAGGTCATGTTTCATAGATTTTTTGAGCAGCAAAAGCAAAGGGAAGGAGCCTTCCTTTTCAAATGGTGGAGCGAAACAAGAGAACTCCCAGAAGATTTTTATGAGTTTTCCAAAATTGTTTTCAAAAAGTCAACCCAAATGGTTGAACTTAGAAACACCCTCATACATTCCTGTTTTTCTGAATCATTAATTATTCCCGAATACCGGAATACCAATCTTATTGGGTACAAAAATGTAAAAACCAGTAAAGGTTTTGAGCATAGGTTGTTTACTGTTCCTCTTTCTTTTTTGGAAGGAGTAAACAAAATGATTTTGGACTTACAGATGTCAGTGAGGACCGTCCAACACTCACTGACTATTGGTGATTTTGCTGATTCGCGCAAAGAAATGAAAAGCAATTTAAAGAAAATGGAGAAAATAGACTTTAAAATACCCCCGTTTAGGGAAGCCTAAAATTCCCTCGTTCAGCGAATTCTAAAACTATAGCCCCCTTGCTCCTCGTAGCGGTCTCGCGGCTCGGCGAAGGCTCCCGCCCTTAACCTGTCCCACAACTTTTTGGTTGTCAAGCGTACATTAGCAGACATGTTTGAGTGTGATCATTTTTCCTCTATTAGCGCCGAGTTCTCGGGGCTGGATTTACCTGATGCCCGCTTTGGCAAGCGGGTTCAACAGATGGCAAGTCAAATGGCGGCTCATCCGGGAGCTTCTTTTTCGGCGGCTCTTGGAACAGCCCTTCGTAAAAGCGCCCATCGGCTCTTTGGCTATCAGGACCTGGATTTGGGCAGCACCCATCGCAGCCGTACCACCGCCCGCATCGCAGCAGAAAAAACGGTTTTGCTTGTGGAGGATACCACCGACTTGGTGTACCGCCAAAGTAACAAGACAGGCATGGGGCCTTTAGGCGGCAGGGCAGACGGCAAGACCCGTGGGCTGAACCTGCACAGTGCCCTGGCACTCAGTACCGGGGGACTGCCCTTAGGCATCGTATCCCATCATCTGTTCGCCCCTTCTGATAAGCACAAAGGCAGCCGCCGGGAACACATCCCTATTGAGGAGAAAGAATCTTATAAATGGATCCGAACAACAGCGGTTGCTAACGAACTGGCTGCCCGGCATCCGGGCGTCTGTTTTATCAAAGTGGGAGACCGGGAAGCCGACTTTTATCAGCATTACAGCCATCCCCGAAGCGCGGGCGTGGAACTGCTGGTCCGGCTTTCTCAGAAAAAGCGCACCGTATACTATGAAGGTCAGCCGGTCAAAGTAGGGGCTTTGTCCGAGGTGCTTCCTGTGGCCGCAGAAGGTCTTTTGTCTATCAAAGAGAAAGGAAAAGTGGTAGAGAGAAAGGTGTGCTACCGCTTCGGCCAGATCTGGTTGCCACCTAGCGGCACCGGCAAAGCAAAAGCAAATGCAAATGCGTTGTTGCCACAAGCCCCTGTCCGGGCGCAGGTGGTCACCATCACCACCCTGGAAGGGCCTGCAAAAGACGCTTTGGAGTGGTTGCTCTTAACAACTTTGCCCCTAAACGATGTGGAAGACTGTGTACGGCTGGGCCGTTACTACGCCTTGCGCTGGACGATGGAACGCTATCATTTTATCTTAAAATCAGGCTTAGGCATAGAACAGACCCAATTGCAGGACGCCCAAAGCATTGGTTATGCGTTGTGGATATGGGCAGTGGTAGGCTGGTGGGTGTTGTTACTCTACCGGCTCGGCAGGCTGGGGGCAGAGGAAGAGGCAAGTGCCTTCTTTGAAGCAGAAATTATAGAAGTACTCCAACTCACCAATCCCAAAATCATAAAAACAGTGGCCGATGTGGTCAGAGCAGTAGGCGTACTGGGCGGGTTCCAGCCTTCCAAAAAGCAGCCCATGCCTGGCGAAAAAACACTCTGGACAGGTGTCAGATTACTGGCTGCCCAAACCAAAATCTATCTGGCCGCTAAGCAAAAATACGGGACAGGTTAAGGGCTCCGGCCTTCGCCGCAAGCAAAAAGGGTTGGCGCATGGGCCAACCCTTTTTCTATATCCTGCGCCCGCCTTCGCCAACCCGCGAGACCACTACGACAAACGAAAGCCCCGCGCGGCTCAAAAGCCCACCTCCCTAGCATTCTGTAAAACTGTTTTGGGCAATTTCCCCGAAGCTTTGTGCAATTGCCCTAATGTTTGGGGCAATTGCCCACAAGTGTGGTGCATTTTCCCCAAATGCTGGGGCAAATGCCCTTAAATTTTGGGCGTTTTCCCAAAGGATAAGGGCTATTTCCCAACTTCTTTGGGCAGTTGCCCAAGAGTTAGGGGCATTTGCCCCAGCATTTGGGGAAGTTGCCCTTTAGGCTGCGACAGCGTGTATGTTTGCGTAGTAACAGGCCTCTTCTTATGCCCAGAAACAGCATCTTTCCTTCTTCAGAAGCCGGTTTTGATAGCTCGCAGCTCGGCGAAGGCTCCCGACTTTTGTCCCACAAACAAAGCATTTTACGTCCGTTAGCGCAACCATCTTTAAATTTGCTCCATGCTTTTCCATTCAAACGACCCTTTGTCCAGAATCACCCTAAACTTGGAAATCTGTCATGGCAAACTTACCATCCGGGGCTTAAGATATCCGGTTGAAACCATGCTGGAACTGATGGGTTCCGGTATGAGCATGGACGAAATTCTGGAAGATTACCCGGATTTGGAAAAGGAAGATTTGTTGGCCTGTAGTAATTATATTCATCTCCAACCCAACAAAAACAAAGCATAACAAACACAAAACACCGTACTTTCGGGAAAGAAAAACACCCCCAATCATGCAATACGGACAAGTAAGCATAGACCCCGAAGTGATGAGCGGAACGCCCGTTTTTGTTGGAACCCGCGTGACGGTGCAAAACCTTTTTGACTATTTAGAAGGCGGCGAAACCTTAGACGAGTTTTTAGACGACTTCCCCTCCGTAAGCCGGGAAGCAGCGTTGGCGCTTCTGGAAATGGCAAAGAAGTCTTTGACGACGCAAAAGATGTTGCATGAAAATTTTGCTTGACGAAAGCTGTCCCACAAAACTGCGCGATGATTTTGACAAAGAACACGAAGTTTGGACGGTTCGCGACAAAGGCTGGCTCGGACAGAAAAACGGCGCGCTTTTGAAACTTATGGTGGGAGACGGCTTTCAACTCCTCATTACGGTGGACAGAAATCTCCCTAATCCGGTGAACATCCCCGTGTTGCCCTAACAACCCTCTCCCATGAAACATTCTTTCCAAAAATGGAGTCTGCGGCTGCTTTTCACAGGAGGACTGGTATTAGGTCTTCTGCTACTCATCGTGCTATCTCCCGCGCTGACTTATGCCCACAAAACAACGCACCAAAACTTCACCGTTTACCATAACGGCAGCCTCTCGCCAACGCTGTTTTCCGGTATAGACAGTGCCACGCATTTGCTGCACAAAAGCGAGTTTTACAATCCGCGCCTGAAGTTGGATATCTGCCTGAACGAAGGGCTTTATCCGGCGCTGATGCAGCGGTTTGCGCGGACGTGCTTTTGCGTGGGGCTTTTACGACAAAGTGGTGCTGCAGGGCGCATTCAGCCAGCGCGGCAGCGTCGCCACCGTGGCGCTCAATGGTTATCATTGGAATTTGACGCAATTACTGGCGCACGAAATGACGCATTGCCTGCAATACGACGGGTTGGGCTTTTGGCATTCCAAGCCCGTGGCCCGCATTCCCGACTGGAAATGGGAAGGCTATGCAGATTACATCGCCCGGCGCAGTAACGGCTCGCAGGATTTGGCGGCCAATCTCCAACGCTTTTTAAACACGCCAACGCAGCAATGGGAAATCACGCTCGCAGACAGCACTATTGCTCCGCGCAATTATTACGGCTGGAGTCTGCTGGTACAATATTGCATGGACGTAAAAAAACTGACTTACCGGGAAGTGCTGGCGGATAGCAAGGAAGAAGCAGCGGTAAGAGCAGAAATGATGGCTTGGTACAACGAAGTCTCTCGCGCCCCAAAGCCATAAACGCCTCGCGGCTCGGCAATAGCTCCTGCCTTCGTCGTAATATCTGCTTTCGCAAAAAATAACCTTTGAAAATAAGTGCGAAAGCAGCAGCCTTTATTTTCCTATCCCTCCAAAAAGCCTTTCCCTTACCACCCATGACCCTCCAAGAAAAAGGACTTATCGTCCCGCCGCCACCGCTCGCGCCGCAACTTCAACCCATTGCCGACAGCATCCAAACGTGGGAAGGCATTATCGCTGCCACGCACTGGGATTTATATAACCGCACACGCCCCGACGGTGCCGATTTCTACGTAGGCGAAGAAGAACTTGGCCACATCCACCTCAACGGCGAAGTACACCTTGCTACAACGAATGAATTGCGAAAACCACTTGTGGCGAGGGGACTGGCGGAGCGGTTTCCCTACGGTGGCGGTGGTTATGCAGGCTGGGTGAATTTCCACATTCATAATGAAGAAACGGCCCGCCATGCGCTTTGGCTTTTCCGCCTCAACTACGACCGGATTCGAGGCGTAGCACTACCGCAGCTTTTGGAAGAAATAGAAGGATACAAGTGAGTGAGTAAGGTCGCGTAAGCTATCCAACGCTCCCCTTTACCGCACATAATAATCTTCCAGCGACAGCGCGTAGTTGGCGTTGCGGTTCACTTCTTTCATGCTCACGAAAGACTTTAGTTCGCCACTTTCATAAAAATGCCCTTCTACCAGCACTCCGCCGGTTTTTTTCGCTGCCCGTAGCTGCGGCGCAAACGGCGAGCGCAGTCCCGCCGGAGCCATATTGGTGTTCATTTCAAACGTCACCCACATCGCAGAGGAAACATCGCGCGGGGCGTCCACACAAATACATTCCTCGCAACGCATCATGAGGATAACACGCTTGCGGCCCGTCTTGTGGCACTTCCAGTTTTCGTCCATTTTAGCAGTGCCGGAAAACGGATTTGGCGTATTGGCAGCTGTCGTCAGTTCCATTGCCAGCCCCGATTTGCGGGAAGGCGTAAGCAGCAAAACCGTGTTGTGACCAAAGTCATACACCGCCATTGCATCGGCGTGGTGACCTGCCGTAACCGGTGAGGAAGGATCATTTTCGCCCGAGCAGGTGGCCATCCACGAGCGCGCCGGATTGATATAGTAGCGCATCTCGTTCGTCTGCTTAAAGCCGTTGCGATAGTAGTGCGTGCCGGAAAGCGTAATGGCCAGCGGAAAGCGGTATTCCGACTCAAAAGCCGGGTGCGCCACAGGCGGCGCGGCTGTCGGGCCAACAAAGCGCAAGGCCGTAGCCGCCGAAAGATCTTTGCGCACCGCAGCCTGCCGAACCGGAGCCACTTGAGCTACCAGATAGGGGCCTGAAAAGACACAGAAAACACCAACAATCCAAAATTTCACGGGGCAGAAGTAGCTGTTTTCGATAGGAAGACTTGAACTCCAAAAGTAACGCTTCAACACCCCTACCCGAGCCGCACAATGCCTGTTGGCATTCTATTTAACAACAATTTCAACCAGACTCGTAAAAGCTGTTAAACGAAGAGCGCTTTCCTTTTAAAAAGCTTTTACGGTCTTTATTTGCCTCATGCGCTTTCCTCTTTTTTTGCGACAATTTCCCGTCCGCGCGGGCTTCTGGATTCTGGGGCTGCTCTCACTGACGTTCTGGGGCCTTTTCCGGGAAAAAAAGACAGCGGCCACACCTTCCGACAGCCTGCTGCCGCTTGTTCGTTTGCTGTTGCAGATGGGCGTTTTTCTTTTAGGAACAGCTCTCGCGGTGGCTTTGCTTTCTACCCTTTTTGCCTGGCTGTGGGAACGGCATATTCGCCGTCGCCGTGCCGAGACATTGACTTTCCACACGGTGCCGGAGGCCGGAGAAAATGGAACATTCCAGTTACTGCGCACCGGCGCTTTGATGCCTTTTTGGGGAACGGTTGGGGCTACGCTTTCTTTTGAAGAAGACGAGGATGCCGCACCCGTTGTGCTGCGAAGCGAAAGCTTTTTTTCGTGGAGGGAAACGGCCCGACAAACGGCTACCGGGACCCTCCATTTGCGCCACACCAAAGCCTACAAGCTGAAGGCCGTAAAGCTCTTGTTTCGCGATGCTTTTGGATTGCTCTCGCTATCGGCTACGGTTCCAGCTTCCGATATTTTTCTAAAAACACCAGAAGCACTGCCGGGAGTAGAAATCTTCGCCACGCCGCGCCGCGCATTGGAGATGACCGAGCGCGTAGACACCATGCAGCGAGTAGAAGGTGACCTGCACAACGCCCGTCTTTTCAGCAGCGGTGACGATATGCGGCGCATCCTCTGGAACGTCTATGCCCGCAACCGCGAACTAATGGTGCGCACCCCGGAAATCTTTGAGCCGTATGCTTCCGTACTAACTGTTTTCGCGGCTTTCACAGCGCGTTTTCCAACCACTTTTTCGGCGGGCGAAGAGGCAATAGAAACCGCACTGGATTTCTATAAAAACGCCGTGTGGACGGTCTTTCAAAGTCTTTCTGCAAAAGGGAAAAACCTGCGGTTTCAGTTGGCGCAACTCCCTGTTGGAAGCAACGCTCCGGAAGCCATTCAAAAGGCCATTACCAACGCGCACTGGGACACTGCCGAGCCACAGCCCAATGCCAAAACGCAGTTGCTTATCCTCTCCTCGCTCACGCCGCCGGAAAAGCTTTCGGAGATGCTGAACATTTCCACCCTCAAACGCGATGTGATCTTGGTGCGGCTTTCAGAAGCATTCCAACACAAAAGCAGCTTTCGTTTTTTCCGGCGCTTGCTGTTTCGCCGTGCGGCTAATGAGGAAACGCAGGTGCTGCGTCTGCGTCGCCGGATGCTGGCGCGGCAGTTGGTGCAATGGGAAGAAACGCTGCTGCAAATGTTGAAGGAAAACGACCAGCTTACGGCGGTTTTGCCGGAACCAGTTTCATAAACAACTACTGCGGGTCATTCCGACCGAGAGGGAGGAATCTCACAGCAGATAGGCCACAGCAGATGAGTCACAGCACGAGCGAGATTCCTCCTTCGTCGGAATGACACCCTTTTTATAGTTCTGTACCTATGTTTGTTTTATGACACCGATTCACGGGGACAACACCATGCCGGAATGATTCTTTAAGAGACCTGTTTCACACCTTTTTCTCTCCAAACCAAAACCACAATGGGACTCTTTTCCTTTATCCGCGATGCCGGAAAAAAAATCTTCGGCTCCAAAGAAGAAATTCAGCAACAAAATCCCTCGGCCAACGCCGATGCCATTCGCCAACAACAAGTTTCTGCCCTGCGTGCGCACGTGCAAAGCCTCGGCCTGAACATCCAAAATCTGGACGTGCGCTTTGATGCTGCCGACGGCGAGGTAGTGCTGACCGGACAGGCTGCTTCCCGCGCCGACTACGAAAAAGCGGCCCTAATGGCGGGCAATGTTTCCGGCATTTTTAAGGTAGATAACCAGATGACGATTGCCGCCGCGACTGCTGCTTCCGAAGAAGCCGAAAGCGACACCTACGAGGTGAAAAAAGGCGACACGCTCTGGGCAATTGCAGAACATTTCTACGGCAACGGCGCGCAATACAAGCGCATCGTGGAAGCCAACCAGCCGATGATTAAAAACGAGAACGAAATTTATCCGGGCCAGACGTTGCGCATTCCAAAAGCGGCATAAGATTCCCAAACAGCGTGTTTTGCGGCGATAATGTTTTGTGTCGGAAATCTTTTGTCATCCTGAAAGGATCTTAGCGGACGCAAGCTGACAAGTTCCCTTCGGGATGACAAAAGTCGCTGACCGAAAATTCCTTTTCCCCCATTCATGAGTACAGTACCCGGTGCGGTAGCGCCGGGCCTTTAAGCAACCCATTCTTTCCCTTTTCAAACACCCCCAACCCCATGTTAGACCAACTCTTTTCCCTTGCGCAGCAATACATTCCGGGCGCGCTACCACCCGAGGCCCAGCAGCAGGGCATTTCCCAAAACGAGGTTTCGCAGGTCGCCTCGGAAAGTATGTTTTCCGGGATGCAGAATATGCTGCAACAGGGCGGCCCCGGCGCGCTTAAAAGTCTGTTTCAGGGCGCACAATCGCAAGACCCGAACAACCCGCAGGTGCAACAACTCACGAACCATTTTTCCGGCAACCTGACCGAGAAACTGGGTATCGGCTCCGGCTTAGCCAAGACGATTGCAATGGCGGCGCTTCCGATGTTGCTTTCCCATTTTTTCAATCGCACCAAAGACCCGAACGACAGCTCTTTCAGCATCACTAATGTTCTCGGTTCGCTGATGGGCGGTGGTAATAGCAGTGGTGGCGGACTGGGCGGTATGCTCGGCAGCGGTGGAAATAGTGGTGGCGGACTTGGTGGTATGTTGGGTGGAATGCTCGGTGGCGGAAATGCCGCTCCGGCGCAGCAACAACGTCCTTCTTCCGGCCTCGGTGGGATGCTGGATCGCGACGGCGACGGCGATACGGACATGGCCGATTTGATGGCGATGTTTCGGTAACGGAGAACAGCAAGAATTTAGAAAGCCAATCGCAGGAATGTGGTTGGCTTCTCTATTTTTGCACTATCCATAATTATTAAGGCTTAAACAATGCAATTAAACCAGTTTATTTGGAACAACTACAAGCAGACCGAGCAAGGCAAAAAAGCTGTTGAGATTTTTGCCAGCATGGATGTTGAGAGGATAATCGCAACTTATGCACCTGGCCTTCCATCGGAAGATGAAACGGTAGAATTTGTTGCAGACCTGGCATCATTTACTACAAGTCCGATTCTGCCCAATCAACTTGATCGTAATAGTGCTAGAACCTTACTGGAACACATAGCAGATAGAGGCGTTGTTATGACGTTTACTTTTGACGATGGTACAACCGAAGAAGAGAAAACGGAACCTCATGATGGATATTTGATTTCAGTATTTTCAACATGGCTTTATTTAAATTATCCAGAAACATACAAGCCATACTTCTTTAGAAACAATTTTGACCTGCTGATTCGTATTTCTGATGCGTTTGGTATCACACTTCCACCAGTTCCTCTAAAGCGATATAAAAAAGAAAGGTTTCTTTATTACGGCGTACTATGTGAAGCGTTTGAGGACTTCGCTCAAGCGAATAACCTAACGGCAGCAGAATTTTGCGCTTTTCTTTATGACTTTGCGCCAGCCTATTTACAGTTAGGTACCGAACCAGAATCTGAACTGCCACAACCTACCCAAGTTTGGTGGATAGGTGGAGACAAACACGGCGGCGATTTTGAGTTTTTAGACAACCCAACAAAAGGAAGTACAACTTTTTGGCAGGGCGCAGAGGACACAAAAAAGGGAGACATCCTTATCATGTATTGCCTTTCACCTCGTAGTTGCGTCCATTCTGTGTGGCGTGCTACACGTGATGGAATTGCTGACCCCTTTTTTCATTACTATAGCAATATTTACATTGGGCATGGGCAGAAAATACCTTCTATGTCTATCCATGAGCTAAAAGCAGATAAGCATTTTAGCGAAAATCCGCTTGTACGTAAGAATCTGCAAGGAATCAATGGCTACCCACTTAGTTCGGACGATTATTTACGCTTGCAACACATGTTTGCCTCCAAAGGATTTGATGTCTCCTTATTGCCGCAACTCTATAAACACACTTACGAGCAGAACAAAGACCTACAAACGGAAAGAGATGTGGAATTGCATTTGATAGAGCCCTTGATTGAGCGATTAGGCTTTTCACCTCAAGACTGGATACGACAATTGTCAGTGCGAATGGGTAGAGGTGAGCGTAATTTCCCTGATTACGCATTTCTCAGTGACAAGACTTCGGGCTATGAGAAAGCATCTATGCTTATTGAAAGTAAATTCTGGATAAAAAACAACCGTGAATTAGAAGACACGTTCAAGCAAGTTTGGTCTTACGGCCAACGGCTTAGCGCATCCAAACTTGTTATTGCAGACAAAGAATCTCTTTGGATTTAGACGAAAAAACACGAAGCTTTTGATCGGGCTAACTACACCAAATTGTTTTGGAAAGAACTTGAAAATCCCGACGCATTTAACCAACTCAAAAAACTGATAGGCAAGCATTGATTATGGCAGACAAATTCAAAACCACATTGCTTACTAATATGCTTGACAAGCATGTAGGGAAGCGCGGAACAGAAAGGCGCGAGGCTTTTGAAAATGAACTAAGTATTGAACTTGGTATGAAGTCCAAAAAACAAGCGCCAAAAGTGAAACTGAGGAAGTACGGCATCCCAAAACCAACATCGGGTAATCCTCACTTCCGCCCCCAACGCATCGCATACAGCAACCACACATTGAAGTCAAAACCCGTGCTGTTATCTGCCTGCCCGAAACCCGCTACATAGCTGGGTCGCAAATCGCCGGTGTTAAGGTTTGTAATCATGAATTTTCCCCGGATGTTCCATCCCGTAAAAATGTTTTTGGCAAGCTCCAGGCGGATGCCGCCCGTTAGCTCTATCCAGTGGAAAGAAAAACTGCGCGCCGCTTCTGCGCCGTTGGTAAAGCCCCAAATGGAATTGCCCACTGAATAGCTTGCCGCGCTGCGTTGCGCTTGCGCAAAACCATAGCGCAGTCCGAAAACACCGCCGTCCCAGTCACCGGGGAAAAGGCGGCGCAGAACGCCCCGGTCAAAACCAATGCGCACAAACGGGTTGCTGCTCTGATAACTAAGGTCGGTATAATTCGCTTTGTACGCCCCGAAACCACCTTCCAGCACACCGTAAATTTCTTTGCGAAACGCGTAGTCGGCCTGCACTTCGTAACTGTAGCGCGTAGGCGCAAGCGCGTGCAGCACGGGCCGCGAAAGGTCTATCCCAATGCGTAGCTGATGCGGATAAGAAGCCGTGTCGCGCGGCGGCTTTTTTTCCTGCCCCAGAACCGGCGCGGCGCAGAGCAAAGCCAGACTAAGGGCGCAGATACATCTGAACATGGGCCGGGCTGTTTACATTGGTGTTCACTTCCGTGTTGCGGATAAGCACAGAGTCTATAAAAATGCCGGTAGCGCGGGCGCTCGTCAGCGTGAAAGTCGTGCCGTAGCCGCAGGCGTCGGAGATGTAGCGCAACTGCCGCGTATAGCCAAAGAAAAGCGTGTCGGCAAGTGTGGATGTAGAATCCGTAAAGAAAATGTAGCGACAGCTATCGGCCTGCGGGGAAAGGAAAAGTTGGAGCGTCGTGGTGGGATTGGAATAGCGCAGCGTGCCTGTTCCGCCCACCGGAATCAAGACCGGCGAGCTGAGCGAAGAATCCACAGTATTGGTGTCCACCCTATGGCTGACCTTGATGCGCAGCGCCGCGTCTTTGGTTTCCAGACAAGGCGCGCGCTCACTCGCCTTTTGGCAGGCAGCCAGTAGGAGCAAGAAAGCACACAGGATTTTTACGCCGTTTTTCATCCCAAGCGGATGGTTGCGCCAAAGGCTTTTTCATACGCACCGGCGAGAGTTTTCATCCAGCCGTCAATGGCTTCGTCGGTGGGCATCGTCGCTATGGGTTGAAAATGATAGCGCACGGCAAACGACTTTTTCCCGGCACCCAGCTTCTCGTTTTCAAAAACGTCAAAAAGGTGAAAATTCTGGAGCAGCGCGGGCGCGGATTCGCGGGTTGTTGTCTCTAAAAGTTCGTAAGGAACGTTACTATTCACCACCAGCGAAAGGTCGCGCTCAATGACAGGCAGCTTCGGCAACTCCGCAAAACGAATGACGGAAGCCGTTGCCGCGCCGGTAAGCAAACGCCAGTTTACGGCAGCGAAAAACACGGTCTCTTTCACCCCGAAAGCAGCGGCTTTTTGAGAAGAAACTTCTTCCGCAAAACCTAACTCTGCGCCGTTGAGGAAATAAGAAATCCGCCCTTCGCCTACCCTCACTTCCGGCTCTACGCCAAAGGCTTTGAAAAGATTTTGGACCACGCCGCGCAGCGAAAAGACATCGGCCTGCTTCGTGGTTTTCTTCCAGTCAGTGAGGCCCGCGCCGCCGGTTTGCCAGAGCGCCAACTGCGCGGTTTCGTGGTAGCTGTTGGGGGCGTCGCCGAGGTGATACACCGTGCCCATTTCAAAAAGGGAAAGGCCGGTGGCTTTGCGGTTGAGGTTGTATTCCAAAACCGTCAGTCCGCTTTCTAAGAGCGACGGGCGCAGTGCGTCCAGTTCCTGCGAAAGGGCGTTGCACATGGTTATCAGGCGCGGCTCGTTGGGGAACCAGCGGCTGTTAATAATACTGTTGGTGAGGATTTCCGAAAAGCCCATTCCGGCCAACAGGCGCGCGGCTTTTTCTTTCATTGCGCGGTCTGTGGGGCGCTGTGCGGCGCGGGGAATGCGCACCGTTTCCGGCAGCGGAATTTCGTCCAGACCGTCTATGCGCAGAATCTCTTCCACCAGATCGGCGGGCAGGGAAATATCGGTTTTGTAGGCGGGAACGGTTACTTCCCAAACGTCTTTATCTTTCTCTGAAAGCACAAATCCCAACGCACCGAGAATGGATTTTACCGCTTCGGGCGTGTAGGGTTTTCCGCTGAGGCTTTGCACCTGTACCAGCGAAAGAGAAATGGTTTTTTGCGCCGGTGTGTGGAAAATTTCTTCTCCAAAATCTGTTGCTTTTCCGCCCGCCAGTTCTTCCAAAAGCACCAGCGCGCGGCTCACCACAAAAGGTGTATCGCTAAAGTCAATGCCCTTCTCAAAATGCGTGGCGGCTTCGCTGCGCAGGCCGTGGCGCATGGACGAATTGCGCACCACCGAGGGCCGGAAAACCGCGCATTCCAGCAACACCGACGTGGTGCTTTCCCCTACGCCGCTGTCTTTTCCGCCCATCACGCCCGCAAGGGCAACAGGCTTTTCCGCGTCGCAAATCAGAAGGTCGGTTTCATCCAATTTTCTTTCTGCGCCGTCCAGCGTGGTGAAGGTTTCGCCCTTTTGCGCGCGGCGAATGTGGATTTCTCCGCCGGAAATTTTCGCCGCATCAAAGGCGTGAAGCGGATGGCCGGTTTCGTGAAGGACGTAGTTGGTGATGTCCACCACATTGTTGATGGGGCGCACGCCAATCGTCCGCAGCCGTGCTTGCAGCCATTCGGGCGACTCGGAAACGGTGATGTTTTCCACGCTTGCCGCCGCGTAGCGGAAACAATCTTCCGGTGCGTTGTTAGTGATTTTTACGGCTTCGGTTTGCGTTGGAAGCACGGCGGTTTTCGGCAGTTTCACATGCCATTCTTCACCGCTGTGGTGGGTCATATAAGCACAAACGTCGCGGGCGGTTCCCATGTGGCTGGCGGCATCGGCGCGGTTGGGCGTAAGGCCGACGAAGATGGCCGTGTCGTTTTCGCCTTTTGGGAAACAATCGGCAGCGGGCGTTCCGGCGGGCCATTTATCTTCCAAGAGAAGCAGCCCCGAAGCATCGTCGCTGACGCCGATTTCGGCGGCGGAGCAGAGCATGCCTTCGCTCACTTCGCCGCGCAGTTTGGACTTTTTAATGGTGAAAGGCGCGCCGTCTTTGGGTTTGATTTCTGCGCCGGGCAGGGCCACAATCACCGTTTCTCCCACGGCTACATTGGGCGCGCCGCAGACGATTTGACGCGGCTCGCCGCTGCCTACGTTTACGGTGGTCAGTTTCAGCCGCTCAGCATTGGGGTGCGGGATGCAGGTTTCTACTTTCCCCACCACAAAATTGGGGAGGTCGGGAACGGCGTTTCCGATGCTTTCGGTTCCTTCCACTTCCAAGCCGATGCGGGTAAGAATGGTGCAGAGTTCCGCAAGCGGAATGGGCTGTGGCAGGTAATCGGAAAGCCAGTTGTAAGACAGCGTCATAATGGGCGCGCGAAGATAGGAAGGCGAGGTAGAGACGCGATTGAGCGCGGCTGCCGGAAGAGAGATGGTAAGTAGGCTTCCTGTCAGCTTGGATTGCTTTCCAGGAGAGCCATCAAGCGATGATTGATGTAGTAGATTTCCTTCCCCGACTTAACAGCCCGCAATACATCCATGGCAGCCAGCTTTTGCAGGTATGTGCTTGCGGCCTGGCGCTTGGCAATTCCTTTCTCTTCCAGCATTTTTATCTTGGTGTAGGGAAAGCTAAAAATGATTTCATTCAGTTCGTGGGCGGGCAGCTTTTGCGACAGGGTTTTCATCTCCTGTAAGCTTTGCGCTTTAAGGGAAACAATGTCTTTTATCAGCTTCAAAGTGCCTTGCGCTGTTTCTTTTATCGCGCCCAGCATGTACAGTATCCAACCCTCCCAAGCATCCTCCTCGGTTACCCGCCGCAGGTTCCGGTAGTACTCCGTCCGGTTTTGAATGATGTAGCGGCTATGGTACAACACTGGCACATGCAGCAGGTTATTGTGCAGCAGGTAAAGCACATTCAGAATGCGTCCGGTACGTCCGTTCCCGTCTGGAAAAGGGTGGATGGCTTCAAATTGATAGTGCATCAGCGCCATGACAATCAGCGGGTCGGTTTGCTCGTTGGCGGTATTGATGTAACGCTCCCATGCGCTTAGCATCGGCTCAATGTATTGCGGGTCGGGCGGAGAATAGACTACCTGATCAGTAGCCGGGTTTTTAAGTTTTGTTCCCGGTACTTTCCGGTAAGTAGCGCCTGTGTGCTTAAAAGACTGCATAATGTTTACGGCCAGCTTTGCCGTAAAAAGTCCGGTTTCCTTCAACTGTTCCCACCCGGCGTAGGTTGCCTGCCGGTAGCTGATCACTTCCTTTACATTAGGAATCATGGCTTCTCCGGGATTCCCGATTGCCTGATAAAGCTCTTCTTGTGTGGTAACGATATTTTCCACCGCAGAGCTATCACGGCTTTCCTGAAGAATAAGCGTATTAAGGAGCATTTCGGGAGCCGGAAGCGTATGGCAATAGCCCTTTAGCTCTGCCAGATATTTGTTGGCCTCAAGTGCTGCTTTTAGTACAACAGGGCTTTCCAGCGTTGCGAGTGGCGGCAGCGGTGGCAGCGCGTTATAAGGTTGTTCGGGTGTTTTCCAGGCCATGGAGAGAACGTGTTTACGTTTTAAACACGAGGCAAAAATAGGTCGATATTTTTGGAGAATATCGACAAGTTGAGAGGATGTGGTGAAAATGTAAACAGGAGCTTGTTCTCCGCGCCGTTGTTGCCCATGAATTTTGCAACTATCGCGGCGTGTTACAATACAAGCGTTTATACCTAATTAGGGCGGCGGCACAATAGGCGCGAGGATAAGTATAGGCAGGGGGAATTGTGGGGGTGTTTTGAGATGTGGGAAGCGGGTGGTATTTTGCGGAGCCGCGCTGGACTGTGTCATTGCAGCGCTCTGTTTTAAGTGTATTTACGATATATTATACGTACAAAAACGCGGGTTCGCGGCACCTGTTGGAAAAGCCCCATTTTCACTTGTTTATATTTTTATTGTTATTTATCCTGCCTGGCAAGATTCTACAGCGGGCCAGATAATTGGTATAAACTTATTTATAAGTGCTTAACCAACCATAGAGAAAAGAATGGCGTCTATCCAGACACGTTTACAAATACAAAAGAATGCAGGTACTATCATCCCATACAACAGGAGAGCGAAACACATTAATCTGTTTAAAGCCGCTCCGTGAAAATGACTTGGCTTTGGTGCATACACTCCACAGCTATACGGAGGTAGATCGTTATAACACGTTGGGAGTTCCCCAAAGTATGTATGATACCCAAATAATTTTCTCTTCTTGGATGAAAGCCATTGAAGAAAATGCTCGAAAAATGTTTCTCTTAGAGGATTTAGACGGTGATTTTGTTGGATTAATTGGAATCACGCTTGGACGCCCAAACTATCGCAACGCGGAGATATGGTATAAACTTATTCCGGAGCAATGGGGGAAAGGCTATGCTACAACGGCGGTGAAAAAAGTATTGGAAATCTGCTTTGAAGAACTCAAACTGCATCGCGTGGAAGCAGGCTGCGCAACCGGAAATACCGCATCAATGCGGGTATTAGAAAAAAATGGCTTTTCACGAGAAGGCTTGCGAAAAGAGCTCCTACCGATACGTGGTGAATGGATAGATGGATACAGCTATGCACTGTTGGAAAAGGAATGGAATGTAAAAATTCCTTAGACGATTATGCTAACTGACAAATATCTTATAATCAATTGTCTTGGATTAATGTTTTGAAAACGAGCTATCCTCAGATAATATTAATTTAATGTCCAACGCTTTATAACAACATACTTATTTTCCATTTTGCAGAGCTATGAAGAAGCAGAACTTTCGTATAAAAAATTTTAGTATAAACAAGTTATCTGTGTTTATCTTTTTGATTTTTACATCAAGTTCCATACGGCTCTATGCACAAAGCGCCATTCCTTATGGCGAAAATCCTGTAGTCGGCAAATACCTGTTACTTAATGGCGTTCGTCATTACTATGAGGTATATGGAAATGGCCGTCCCCTGCTGCTCATTCACGGTAATGGCACCGGAACCAAAGGCTGGGCGGCACAGATAGAATACTTGGCAAAAAAATACCGGGTCTATTCGGTGGACTGTCGCGGCAGGGGCAAATCTGATTTCGGAAAGGACTCGCTCACTTTTAAGCAAACTGCAATAGACATGGAAGCATTTATCACTACTTTAAAACTAGACAGTGTGTATGTGCTGGGGAAAAGCGATGGTGCTATTGTAGCCATTCTAATGGGTATTTACCACTCGGCTCACCTGAGTAGAATTGTGGCATTTGCAAGCAATATGCAGCCTGACAGCACAGCTTTATATCCACAAGTAATCGCAGATATTTCCAAAGAACGGCAAGCCGCAGAAAAGATGCTGTTAGCAAAGGATACTACAAAGAACTGGCGGGTAGAGCAGCAACGCCTGCGCCTCGACGAATTCCAGCCACATATCACTGAACAGGAATTACACAGGATAAAAGTGCCGGTGCTGGTCATGTCCTGCGACCGGGATGTGATTAAGCTGGCGCATACCTTTTGGATTTACAAGAATATCCCACTTGCCAACCTGTGCATCTTACCTGGCGAGACGCATCATGTACCGCGCAATAATCCCGCGCTTTTCAATGAAATAGTAGATGGATTCCTATCACGACCATTCAAAGAAGATGCGGCGCGGTTTGGTGATTAGCAAACGATGTTGTGCAACCCTCCGGAAAACTGATGGGTGCACCCCGCTCCTCGTAGCGTTCTCCAACTCAGCGCCCCCCGCCTTCGGCGTCCCTCAAAATAAAAAGCACCAAAAACAGCCTAAAAAGCAATTTCTTTGCAACGAAGACGGCAGCCCTTCGCCCAGCCGCAAAGATTCACGTTCCATGACCAAGCCTGCATTCCGTCAACTTCCTTCTTCCTGCTAAGCACGCCATGAACAACCCCCAGCCCATCTACCTCCTGCCGCCCGACCACCCCGATGTGGTGAATTACCGCAGCCATCTGGACGTTATTGCCACGCAAGGCAGTGGCATGACCATCGACGGTATTGACCTCGACAGTGTGCGCGAAAAAAAGGTGGCTATGCCGCAGCAAATCGTGGTAGCCGCCCAGCACCACCCCGCAGCCTTAGAAGCACTGGTGTTTGGCATCAGCTTTGGCTTTGTGTACTCGAGAGAAGACCCCACGCCCGTGCCGGAAGAGGTATGGAAAAAAGACAAGGACGTGATGCGCTGGTTCAGTGAGATGAGCGGACTGCTGAACATGATGTTCTTCCTCAACGACCACGAAGCCCGGTTCTACTGCCTGGCCGGCGACCTGATGGCCGAAGGCAAGTTTACCGTAGAGTGGGCCGCGCCGGGGTCGAATCAAGGCATCTACACCTTCTCGCCGGAACAGACGCAGCAACTGGGCAACCGACTGTATAACATAAGCCACTTCATGCTGCTGTACTGCCACGGCACCGGCGTGGATGCGCGTCCCTACATAGAAGCCGTGCTGGCCGACTACGACTTTCCGGGACTGACCTACGAGTTCATCCACAAACACTATGCGGCGGATGTGGAAAAAGGCATTGACCTGCAAGCGAGAATGTACTAGGGGTAGCACGGGTGTTTTGAAATGTGGGAAGTGGGTGGTAGCTTACAGCACATTTCCTCCACCTCCACCAAACCCGCATAGAATTATATACGCAGTTCTGGAAAATCCTTCTATTGCGGCAATACAGCCGTATTGGGATGATTGCCGCAATGCGGTTGCGGACTATGGACGGATTGCCGCAACTGGAGTAGCGGCAAACAGAATGTTAGCGGTAATTTTACAAGCCCTCGTTTAAATTCAAGCCGTGACAAAAGACGAAGTAAAAAATAAAGAGGACTTTATAAATTATATCCTCATAGAATTAAACAAGAAAGTGCATCAAGTTAAATTTGGTGACTTCTTTATGGAAATTAGCCCGGGAGGTGGTATTGACAATTTTAGAAATTTACTTGACGAATTACATAAAGATGGACTTGTATCTAAGACCTCTGAACCTGGTGGCAGTGTCCCCGGATTTCCAGGACTACAAACTGTTGACTTGCGATACAGTATAAGTTTGAAAGGAATTAAGTATTTAAAAGACAATGTATTTATCAAATCAAAGCCGATTAAGAATATGAAAAAAGAAGTGTTTATTACATATAGTTGGGATAGTGAATAACATATGGAAAAAGTTCTTTCTTTTACAAATTTACTCAGGGACGAAGGCTTTGATGCAGAAATGGATAAACTGCATACACAAAATGAAACTGCAACAGACTTTTATAAAATGATGCACCAAGCGATGACAGACTATGAAAAGGTTATTGTCGTTTTGTCGAAAGGTTATAAGGAGAAAGCAGAAAATTTTAAAGGTGGTGTAGGTAATGAGTACAACCTAATTTTAAAGAATATAGAAACACAAAAAAATAAATACATATTGGTTTCCTTTGAGCCAATAAGTGACGAGATTGCTCCGTTAAACTTTAAAGGCAGACACATCTTTGATTTAACTAACAAGAAAAATCTAAATGAACTATATGCCAAACTGCAAAATGTAAAAACAATTGAGTTTGCTGAAGTAGGTCCGAATAAGCCCATCATCGAAAAAACAGTAATCCCAAAGTTTGCTATTCAAGAACATAATTTAGAAGTAGGCAATTTAAATTGTAGTGTTGATAATAGCAGTCAGTTTGGACAGCTTTTCACGAAGATAGAGTTTGACTTAAATTTAGAAATAGTAAACAATTCAAAAGAAACATTCTCGGATTATAACATTGAAGTTTCCTATCCTATAAATTCAACCAACTTTGACACAAATGGTCGAATTGAAAAAAACAACAAAATCATCACTTATGACAGTAACCCCAAACTGTTTCCGACACAGACACGAACTATTAAACTTGAAAGTCTAATTGTTAGAAATACCAATATTGATGACATATTAGCATCAATCCTTTTAGTAAAAATATTTACAGACAAAGGAGTTTCTGAAAAAGAATTCCCCCTAAGCGAAGCATTAACCATAAGGAGCGTTTACGGAGAAGAGAAACTAACACTTGACAAATTTCACGACAAAAACTACCGCTAACATTGGTATTTGCAAAAGCTGGGCGGACGGAAGCCGTGTTCAACTTTTTGTTTTTCAATTTAGCTTCATATCGGGCAGGACGTTAATAATTTAGCTATGTGCAAATCATCAACTTTTATTTATAAATTTAACTTCAGGTAGCCGGGCTGACGAATATCTATTTCCCAGCCTTCGCAAATACCTGCCCGTTAGCTAACCTTTTCCACCGCCCTCCCCTCGCTCCGCAGCCTATTCCGCTCGTTTAGTTGTATAATCCGCTTCCATAGCAGGCCATTCCGCGCATATGGTTATCCATTCCGGGCGTTTAGCAGCCCATCCCGAGCACATAGAAGGTTAATCCTTTAACATAGCCTTAGATTCCGAGCACTTAGCAGCCCATTCCGAGCATTTAGCAGCCCAATCCGAGCATTTGGTTAAGTAATCCTAATAACGTGTTTGCCTTCTAAGCCCAAAAAAAGGGCCGCTAAGCCCTTTTTTCATGTTTCATTTCCCATGAAACCTAAACCATAAAACATAACCCTATCACTTACGGCGTTTGCACGGCGGCGGGCGGCGGCGGCGCGTCATTTACGATATAGTCGTTAAACTTCGCCTCGTTGGTCGTGCGGTAGACGTTCTGGCCCGCATTGGCTACCTGCATGATTTGCGCATACAGTTTGTTGCCTGCCTCAATGCGGTCTTGCGTGCTGATGTCGCGCGTTTCCTCCGCCGTATCTACGGCATCCAGTGCATTATCAAAAGAGAGCACATTCGCGTTCAAGGTTGTCAGCAGGGCGGCGGTCAGTCCTTCGCTTGCCAGTTGCGAAAGCAGCGTAGTGCCCACCCGCGCCACGCGGCGGCCACAGCGAATCAGCTTTTCGTCGGTGAGGTTTGTAAGCCCCTCAAAACCAAACTTCTTGTAGTAGCCCGTGGGGCCCCATTTATTTTCGGCCATGCCGCGGATGCTTTGGATGGCTCCTTCCAGCACGTCGCGCGCTGCGTCTTTAGCCTGGGCCGCAACAGAGACATCAGCCAGTAGCTCCACATCGGTGGGCAGGTTATTAAAAGTATCCCGCGCGTTTTTCAGGGAGGTAAGGCGGGCGGCGTTGAAGCCCCGCGTTTGCAGGTCGGTAGCGTCGCGCGCGGCAAGGTTCACCATGTTATCTCCTACCTGGGCAAGATCGCTGTCGCCCATGTTGTAGTCGCGTTTCTCTTCGGGTGCAGTGGTGGGCATGAGGAGGGGATTTTTGGGCGGATAAATGAAAGAAGGAAGACGCCGGATGCTTTTGTCTTTTCTGCCTGCAAAGCAAAGGCAGGTTTTTATTTTACGCAAGCGCATCTCCACGATCTTTTCTATATATTTTGTTAAGCTTTTCTCTTCCCAAAACCGGCGTACTAAAAAGCTTCTTCCACGCCTAATGGCTCGGTCAGAAGCGCGGCTACATCTTGCCACAATTTTTCCATTTGGGCCGCTCCTTCGCCGGGCGCGGCGGCCACGTATTCTATGCGGCCATCGGGCAATGAGGACCTACATCACACCTCCCGGTAGCGCCCTCCAAGTTCTATCTTTACGGCCTCCATGCGCAGAGCAATAGCCCTATTTCTGCTTTTCTCGCACCTGACGGCAACTACGCAATTCCATGAATTGCTGAAGATGCCGCTCCTGGTGGTGCATTATATGGAACATCTGCAAGAGGAAGATGGACCGCTTTCTTTCGCCGACTTTCTGCACCGGCACTACAGCGACCACCATAAGGACGACCTTGCTTTAGAGAAGCATCACAACAAGCACGACAACCTGCCTTTCAAAAGCAGTTGTTGCGGAGGACATGCACCTGTTTTTCTAAAATCCGAAGCCCTATTTACGGCTACCGGGCCGCCCCTGTTTGCAAACGCGGCTCCAACCTATTCTGCCCGCCTGCGCGACAGCATTTTCTCCCGTTCCACAGCGGATATATGGCAGCCCCCCCGGCGGAGCTAATGCCTTTCTTTTCGTAGAAATCCATTAGTGCTTTACCGCGCGCCCCTCTCTGGCGGCGCTTCGCGGCTATTCCCCATATTTTTATGCTCAACAGCATTATCCGCTTTTCCATTCGGAACAAGCTTATCATCGGGCTTCTGATGCTGGCTCTTATCGGTTATGGCATCTACGAGGCACAGCGTTTGCCCATTGACGCAGTGCCCGATATTACCGACAATCAGGTGCAGGTAATCACCCGCGCGGCCTCTCTTGGAGCGCCGGACGTAGAGCGGCTTATCACCTTCCCGGTAGAACAGGCCACCAGCAATATTCCCGGCTTGAAAGAGCTGCGCAGTTTTTCCCGCTTCGGTCTTTCCGTCGTCACGATTGTCTTTGAGGACGGCGTGGATGTGTACTGGGCACGACAGCAAGTAACGGAACGGCTCGGCCAGATTGCGGAGCAAATTCCCAAAGGCTTCGCCAAACCCGAATTAGGGCCGGTAACAACTGGCCTCGGCGAGATTTATCAATATACCCTCCGCCCAAAAAAAGGCTATGAAGGCAAGTACAACGCAACAACCTTGCGCACCCTTCAGGATTGGATTGTGCGTCGCCAACTGCTGGGCGTGAAAGGTGTAGCCGATGTTTCCTCCTTCGGCGGCTATCTTAAGCAGTACGAAGTCGCCGTTAATAGCGCCTCGCTCAAAAGTTATGGCGTTACCATCAAAGACATTTTCAACGCGCTGGAAAGTGCCAATCAGAATACCGGTGGCGCCTACATTGAGAAAGGCCCCACCGTCTTGTTCATCCGCAGCGAAGGCCTGGTAGGCAACATTGCTGACATCCAAAGCATTGTTGTAAAAACGCTGCCGGACGGTACGCCGCTGCTTATCCGAAATGTGGCCGATGTGCGGCTTGGCCATGCCACGCGCTATGGGGCGATGACCTACAATGGCGAAGGCGAAGTGGCCGGTGCCGTGGTGATGATGCTCAAAGGCGCGAACAGTAACGCGGTTATCAAAGCTATCAAAGAGCGCATTGCGCAAATTCAGAAAACGCTGCCCGAAGGTGTCGTGATAGATGCTTTCCTGGACCGAACCAAAATGGTGAACGGCGCAATCGGCACAGTGGAGAAAAACCTCCTGGAAGGCGCGGCAATCGTTCTTATCGTCCTTATCCTGTTCCTCGGCAACTGGCGTGCGGGTTTGCTGGTTGCTTCGGTTATTCCGTTTGCCATGCTCATCGCGGTCATCCTGATGAACCTGTTTGGCGTAAGCGGCAATCTGATGAGCCTCGGCGCACTGGACTTCGGCCTTATTGTGGACGGGGCGGTGATAATCGTGGAAGCTATCATGCACGAGTTGGCTACACGAAAGGCGCAGCTTACGCAGGACGAGATGGACAAAGAAGTGGCGGATGTTTCCGCGCGGATGCGCAACGCGGCCATCTTCGGCGAGCTTATCATCCTCATCGTGTACATCCCCATCTTCACCCTGCAAGGCATAGAAGGCAAGATGTTCCGGCCTATGGCGCAAACCGTAGCCTTTGCCCTGGTGGGGGCGTTCCTTCTCTCCCTCACCTATGTGCCGATGATGGCTTCCCTTATTTTGAGCAAGACGCCTGCGCGCAAGCCGAACCTTTCCGCGCGCATCATGCATCGGCTGGAAGAAACGTATTCCCGCACGCTTGTGCGCGTACTGCGGTTCCCGAAGACTGTTCTCCTTTCTACCGTGTCTTTATTCGCTCTGGCAGTGTTGGCACTTACTACACTGGGCGGCGAATTCATTCCTCGTTTAGAAGAAGGAGATTACGCAATAGAAACAAGAGTTCTTGTTGGCAGTAGCTTACAAACCACCACAAAAGCTGTTTCTCAGGCCTCCCAAATCCTGCTTGACCACTTTCCCGAAGTCATAGAGGTTGTGGGGAAAATCGGCAGTGGGGAAATACCCACAGACCCTATGTCTATAGAAGCCGCAGATATCATGGTGATTTTGAAAGACAAGAAACGTTGGACTTCCGCGCGGTCGTTTGACGAGCTGACCGAGAAGATGAGCAAAGCGCTGGAAGCCGTGCCGGGCGTAACCTTTGGCTTTCAGTATCCGGTACAGATGCGCTTCAACGAGCTGATGACTGGCGCAAGGCAGGACGTGGTGTGCAAGATTTACGGCGAAGACCTGAATGTGTTGGCAGCGCAAGCGCAAAAGCTCGGTAGCATCGCCAATAAGATTGACGGCGTGCGCGACCTGTATGTGGAAGCCGTAACCGGAATGCCGCAAATCGTGGTTCGCTACAATCGCGCGGCCATTGCGCAGTATGGCGTTACGATAGCCGACCTCAACAACGCCGTCAACGCCGCCTTTGCGGGGCAAGCCAGCGGACAGGTATTTGAGGGCGAGAAACGCTTTGACCTCGTAGTGCGACTTGCCGGTGAAGCCCGTAAGGATTTGACCGACGTGCGCAACCTGCTTATCCCGGTGGCAAACGGAAATCAAATACCGCTGTATCAGGTAGCAGACGTGGCCATTGAGGACGGCCCCAATCAAATCCAGCGCGACAACGCGCAGCGCCGCATCCTCGTAGGCTTCAACGTGCGCGGGAGAGATGTAGAGAGTATTGTAGAGGAATTGCAGGCTAAAGTGGAGCGCGGAATGAAGCTACCGACAGGCTATTACGTCACCTACGGCGGTGCTTTTGAGAATTTGGTTGCGGCTAAAAAGCGGCTAGCCATCGTAGTACCGATTGCATTATGTCTCATTTTCCTGATGCTGTATTTCGCCTTCGGGTCGGTGCGCAAGAGTCTGCTCATCTATTCGGCGATTCCGCTGTCTGCCATTGGCGGCATCTTCATTCTGGCCGCGCGGGGAATGCCTTTCAGCATCTCCGCAGGTATCGGCTTTATTGCACTTTTCGGCGTTGTTGTACTCAACGGCATCGTGCTGATTGCCGAGTTCAACCGGCTTCACGCGGCAGGCCATAAAGACGTGCGGTTTGTGGTCTTGGAAGGGTCCAAGAGCAGGCTCCGTCCGGTACTGATGACAGCAGCCGTGGCGTCGTTTGGCTTTTTGCCAATGGCTTTAAGCAATGGTGCGGGTGCAGAGGTGCAGCGGCCTTTGGCAACGGTTGTAATTGGGGGCCTGCTAACCGCTACTGCGCTAACGCTGTTTGTGCTACCCGTACTGTATGTGCGGTTTGGAAAGAAATCGGGGCCGCCGCTGCCCAGGTCCATAGCCGTAGTGCTTTTGCTGATGCTCCTTTGTGGAAGCAGCACCGCATTCGCCCAAACACCCATCTCCTTACAAGCGGCGATAGACACGGCGCTTCGCAACAATTTGTCGCTGCGGCAAGAACGGCTGAACGCCGATTATTTAAAAGCCTTACGGGGCACGTCGTGGGACATTCCGCAGACGTTTGTGGGTGGGGAATACGGACAGCTCAACAGTCCACTGAACGACAACAAAATCGGCGTCTCGCAAACGATCCGGTTCCCTACCGTGTATGCGCGGCAACAAAGCCTGCTGAATGCAGATTGGAAGCGCGGTCTTGCCGCAGTCGCGTTCAAAGAAACAGACTTGAAAAAGCAGGTGGCCGAGACGTTTTATGAAGTGCGCTACCTGCATCAAAAGCGCGCGCTGCTACGGGAAGCCGACAGCATTTACGCCGTATTTGTAGAGAAAGCGAGGCTGCGATTCAAAGCCGGCGAAACAAGCATTTTGGAGAAAACAACTGCCGGGACGCAGCAGGCCGCTGTGCATCGTCAGCTTTTGCAAGTGGAAAGCGACCTCAACATAACAGCTATGCAATTCCGCGTATTGCTGGCGGCGGAGACGGATTTCTTGCCGGATACGACCAACGCGTCGCTGCCTTTCTCCAGCCCTATTGCCGACACGCCAATCCTTGCAACGCACCCTTACCTGCGTCTGCTGCAAGCTGACCAAGAGGCATCCCTTGCGGCACAACGTGCAGAGCGCGCAAAGCTGCTTCCCGATTTGTCGCTCGGCTATTTCAACCAGACGTTTCGCGGTGCGCCTTATCCCTACGACTTAACGCGCTTCTATGGCTCCGCTGATCGCTTTTCGTATGTTCAGGCCGGGATTGGCGTTCCCTTGTTCCGCAGTGCGCAGCGTGCCCGTGTTCGTGCGGCGGGCATTGGGATTACCCGTGCGCAGGCAGCCTACGAGACCAGCTTGCAACGCTATCGGCAACAGTACAATGCGGCTTTGCAGCGGTACACCGCCGAGCGGCAAACAACAGCCTACTTTGAGCAGGAAGGGCTTTCCGCAGCCCAGATCATTCTAAACACAGCCACCCTACAATTCAAGTCCGGCGACATTGATTACATGGCGTGGGTGTTGCTCGTTAATCAATCCATTGCCTTGCGCAGCGACTACGCCGAAGCGGTGCGCAGGCTTAACCTTTCAATCATTGAGCTTACCAGCCTAACCGGAAAACTATGAAAAAGCGAATAATGGCTTTTGCCGTCGCGGCCTTGCTGTTGGCCGCTTGTGGCGAGAAGAATGCAGAGGCGATGAGAGAAGATACAGCATCGTCTGCTGATAGCAGCGTTGGGGACGTAGTTAAAGTAAACGACGCGCAGGCACGGAATGCGGGCATTGAGGTGGCGCAGCCGCAGCGCAAAACGATTGCCAGCGCCTTGCCGGTGAGCGGAAGAATTGACGTGCCGCCGCAGAATATGGTATCGGTAAGTATGCCGCTGGGCGGCTACATCCGCAGTGCAGGGCTGCTGCCCGGAACGCCGGTGCGGAAAGGACAAGTGCTTGCTACGCTGGAAGACCCGCAATACATCAACCTGCAACAGGACTTCCTCAACGCAAAGACGCGGTTGCTGCTCACGCAACGGGAGTATAATCGCCAAAAAACGCTGCATCAGAGCCAGGCCACAAGCGACAAATTATTTCAGCAGGCGGAAGCGGAATACAACAGCCAGCAGGTGCTCACACAATCGCTTGGCGAACGGCTGCGGCTGATTGGTATCAATCCCGAACGGCTTGTGCCTTCGGGCATCTCGCGCAGCGTGAACCTGTATTCGCCTATCAACGGTTACGTGAGCAAGGTGCTTATCAATCCCGGTAAGTACGTTACCCCAAGCGATGTGCTTTTTGAGTTGGTGAATCCTGCTGACATACACCTCGCACTCACCGTTTTTGAAAAGGATTTGGGCAAGCTCTACATCGGACAGCCGGTATTAGCAGCAACCAACAGTGAGCCGGATAAAAGGCATCGCGCAAAAATCATCCTTATAGGCCACGACCTAAGCACAGACCGCAGCACACAAGTGCACTGCCATTTTGAAGACTACGACCCCACACTGGTTCCGGGTACGTTCATGAACGCCACGGTTGAGCTGCACAGTGCCGAAGGTCTCGTGGTGCCTGAAGAGGCTATTGTGCGTTTTGAAAACAAGCAGTACGCCTTTGTGGAGATGGGTAGAAACCAATACCGCATGACAGAAGTAGAAATCGGCAGTGTGGAAGATGGCTTCGTGGAGTTGCGTGGTGCGTTTTCGCAGTTGTCCGCAACCCGGTTTGTGGTGAAAGGGGCTTACGCGCTTTTAATGAAGATGAAAAATACCGACGAGGAAGAATAGAACTCCCAAAATCAAAATAACACAATGGCACAGCACCAAGAACACAAGGGGCACCAACATGGTGCAGTATCTGCGGAACAGGCGGCCAGCACCGCATTCATTGTAGGCATCGGGCTGAACATGGCGTATGTGCTGGTAGAGGCAGGCATTGGCTTTTATCAGAACTCGCTGGCGCTGCTCACCGACGCAGGCCACAACCTAAGTGACGTAGTGAGCCTTGCCCTATCGCTTTTTGCGCTGCGGCTGTCAAGGCGCAAACCCACGGCCACCTTTACCTACGGCTACAAGAAGACGACCATTCTTTCAGCACTTTTGAATGCCGTGATTTTGCTTATCGCCATCGGCATTTTAGGCTACGAAGCCGTCTTGCGCCTGCGGAATCCAGAGCCGGTAGCAGGCGGCACGATGGCATGGGTAGCAGGCGTTGGGATTGCGGTCAATACCGCGTCAGCACTCTTGTTTTTGCGAAACAAGCACGAGCTAAATTCCAAAAGCGCCTATTTGCACCTTATTGCAGATGCAGCAGTGTCCGCCGGAGTGGTTGTTGCTGGCATTATCATTCGTTACACAGATTGGTATTGGCTGGACGCAGTGATGGGCTTAGCTGTAATCGTCGTGATTCTATTCAGCACATGGACGCTGCTAACAGACAGTCTGCGGCTCTCGCTGGATGCGGTGCCACGCAATGTGAACATGGATGAGGTGATGCAAGCACTTCAAATGGTGAAAGGCGTAGCCAATGTCTCACATGTCCATGTGTGGGCTATCAGCACCACCGAGAATGCGCTGACTGCACACGTCTCACTGGCGGAGGGATACGAACAGCACGCAACGGTAGCATCCCTAAAACACGAGTTGGAACATCACAACATTCAGCACGCAACGATTGAGATAGACCATACGAGTAGTGAAAGCCAGGCGATGTGCGGACCTAAAATCTTGTAACGCCTTCCGCAAATTCTGTAACAACGGTCCTGTACGCAGTCTGAATTTTTGTGTGTCAAAAAATCAACCGAAACGAACACCCTGAAATTCAAAACCAACATCAACTGCGGCGGCTGCATCAAAGCCGTAACGCCTCACTTGGACAAAGCGGAAGGCGTTAAAAGCTGGCAAGATGCCGCTAAGGCTTGGAAACAGGCTTTTGAGTATGCGGAAGAAGCCCGCGAATATTGGTATAAACAGTATCTGGAAGAAAAAGCCCGTTACAATACGCCGCCGCGTTTTTCGCTCAATTAGTGCCCACCAGTAACCCTCGCCCGCTGCCAAATGGTAGCGGGCTTTTTTGTGCCGGTTGCTGGCGGTTGCTCACTCGGCTGTTCCGACCTGAACTAACGCACATTTGCCGCAAAGCCAATGGTCGCAAAGGTTTCCGAGGATTTTAATTTGCGCTGGTGTCGCCGGTGGTGTCAAAAATCGTTCTTTGCCTGTGAGGCAGGGACAAATTTACGCAAAAAGGCGCGACGCCAGAATGGATTGATATCATGCCTTTGGTAAAGAGACTTTCAGAGGATTCCCAAGATAATATACCCAGAATCCCGAAACTTCTTTGGGAATCAGTTGAGCAGACCTCTACTCCCAAATCTGGCGCAAAGTTACACAAAAAAACGCAGGTCAGTCGGATGCCAGCGTTGCCCTAACATCTGGATGCGATAAGCCCCTTCGTCCAACACAGAGTTACTATCCTTCGGCATTAGAATCGTTGCAAACGATAAACTACGCAGGTCGATCATCCTCTTCTCCCTCGTCTTCATCTTCTGCTCATTCTGCGGCTCACCAGTCCACAAATTCATCTGGGGTCAATGTCCATACCACGGTGGTGTCCTCCAGAAATTGCAAAGTGGCCAAAAACTTCTCCGAAGCTTTATTGAGCATCCAGCTATAGCTAAAACTGCCAATAAACGTCATTGCACGGAATTCAACTTGTTTTGAGGTAGGGATAAGTGTTATATACAGTGGAATTTCGCTGGTTTTACCTGCTTTTGCCATTGTTTTTGCTGCTTTTTGCTGGATTTCAGCAGTAAAAATTACGCGAGAGCAAACAAAAACTCACCTTTTGCATCAATGTCGCATTGTTTTGGCATCATTTCCGCACTAGAAGTTACAGGAGAACAAACATTTGTGGCGTTGCCGACTTTAATTCTCCTTTTTGAAGCTCAGAAAACGATCGATCAAGGCCAAAATGGCAAGAAAGTCTTGCCGTCCAAAGTCTTTAAGACCCGATTATTATTTATTCTGCGAAAAATCATTGATAGGGCTTAAAATCTGCTTTGGTTTCAGACCTTGTACACATGCGAAGGCTATTATCCTTCGTTTTTTATACTATTCTATGCGTTTTGACAAGTAATTCTGAATTAAGATAATGACTTGTTTTTCAGAATTACTCCTATACACGCTTCGCTATGTGTCGAGGCAATCTTAGAGGGTGTAAGTTCTACTTTGCTTGTGCCGCTTGCTGTTTATTTATGGAATTACACAATTTGAACAGTAGTTTTTAATCGTCTTCCTTTTGCCGTCTCTAAGGAACGATGAAGCGTTGATTCGCGTAGCTGAACGCTGGACAGAGTAAGATGAGCAGAGAGAGGATTTCATAGAGATGTATCCAACCAAAGTTGATGAAGTAACCGGATTACTAATACAGACAGCCAACCCATGACAGGTTGGCTGCTTCACAAAAATTGCTATCGGCTGCTGCGAATTAGATTGCTGGTACTTCTGGCCAGTCCACCGGTATGCCAGTGATATTGTGCAGATAGTTGCTGATGATTTTATCGCCAACCACGATAAGCACGTCCACCAGATTCGCTTTGGTGTAGCCTGCTTCAAAAAAGGCATCCACCGCATTTTCGGACGGGCGGCCCCGGTTGACGGTGGTCTCCTTCACAAAGCGGGCGAGGGCCGCGTACTTGTCGTCAAAGCTCACCTGCGCGCGGCGGATTTGGAGAATTTGCTCGTCGGTAAAACCGTTCATCTTACCAACTGCAGTATGCGCCGGTATGCAGTATTTGCAGTCGTTCACTTGACTTACCACGAGATTGATGATTTCGCGCTCCTTAGCACTAAGCGTGCTCTTGCGGTTCTGCAGGGCCAAGTAATCGCCGAGCGCCGTCTCGTTCATCGCGAAGGTGGCGTACAGGTTGGGCACCCTGCCGAAGGCACTCTGCATGTGGTCAAAAATGCCTTGGTTGGCGGGCGATACCTCTTCTCTTGTGGGTACGCTGAAGGAAACCCGGTTTGCTGTTGCTGTCATAGCGTTTGTTGTTTTTGATTTGTCGTTATTGACAAGGCAAAAGTGGCATGCAGGACAACGGGCAAAAATGAACCAGGACAAGAAAAGCACTTGAACTACTTCAACTTTTCTTCGCTCGCCGGGCGCGGATTTTACTCAGAAATTCCGTGGTAAAACCAAGGTACGAGGCCAGCGCACGCTGAGTGATAATCCGGAAGAAGCGCTCAAACTTCGGGTGTGTTTGGAGCAGTAACTGCTCGGCATTGTAATCCAGTTCCACCACCGTAGTCTCTTCCAACGCTTCTACAAACAGCGTGGCGGGCCGCTGATAGATGTAGCTGTTATAATCACTTATCCACCAATCTTCAATGGAAAACGCGAGGGTGTGATCTTGGCCTTTATCGTCCACCAAATACGCGCGCATAACGCCTTTGATGATGTAGCTGCGGTAGCGGCAGACGAAGTCGGGCTGGACGATGTTCTGCTTTTTGCGCACGGTACGCTCGCGCAGCAGCGTAAAAAGAAAGTCGCGCTCTTCGGCCGTCAACTGGATGTGGCGGTCTATGTGGGCAGCAAGTTGCTCAAAGCCGGTCATGGGTTAAATGTAAGGCTACGCCCTCAACTACACCCCCACCTTTGCCACCGCATCAAACCCCACTGTATCCCGGTATAATTGTGGCGAGATGGACGTATTCACCTTGAAGAAGCGGCTGAAGTAATACTCATCCTCGTAGCCCAACTCAAAAGCGATTTCCTTGATGGGCTTGTTCGTCAGGTACAGTTCGCGCTTCGCCTCAATAATGATGCGCTCGGCAATCAATACGGTCAGCGTTTTATTAAAGTGCTTCTTGGCCAGTTTGCCCAGTGCCTTCGGCGAGATGTGCAGCGCACCGGCATAGTCTCCGGCGGAATGCTTAGTGCGGTAATCGGCCTCAATGGCGTCTTTGAGCGACTGCAAAATGAACGGTTCCTTGCTGCCATCAGACAAAGCCATTTGTATTCCCTGTTGGTCCGCTTTCAGGCGCGAGGCGGTAATAAGGAATATCTTGAGGTAGGACACCAACAGTTCGTACTGCGCCAAAGCAGGTTGTTTCATTTCTTCCCGCATCTGCCGGATGATGCCCTCAAAATGCACGGCGGTAACGGCATCCACCCCTGTGAGGGGCGGCTGATAAATATTGTTGAACAGCACGCCGTTGCAGGCCACTTCCTTCTGATGCAGGTGAATGCAGAAAAAGTCCGGGTGAAACTGAATAGCCGTGCCGCTGAACGCGCCCTCCGCAGCCAGCATATAAGGCTGGTAAGGCGAAAAAGCAAATAGGGTGCTGCCTTCAAAAGAATGCGCTGAAAAGTCTGACCGCGCCATCCCGCTGCCCGCCTGCACCCAGATGAGTGAATAATAATTGGCCCGCTGCACATGGTCAAACGGACTGTTGTCCTCAAAAGAAAAAACCTTGAAGACCAAGTTGCCGTTCTGCGAATTGACAAGCGTTAGTGCTGGATGTGTGGACATGAGTCGCTTATCTGAATTTACGCTCGCTTTCGGCGATGGCCAAATCGTTGATGCTGGCGTAACGCCTCTGCATGTAGCCCGCTTCGTCAAATTCCCAAAGCTCATTTCCGTAGCTGCGGTACCATTGCCCGGCTTCGTCGTGCCATTCGTATTCAAAGCGCACCGCCATGCGGTTCTCGCGAAAGCCCCAAAGCTCTTTTTTCAGTTTGTAGTCCAGCTCTTTCTCCCACTTGCGTTTCAGAAAAGCTTTGACTTCCTCGCGGCCATTAAGGAACTCCGTGCGGTTGCGCCATTCGGTACCCAGAGTGTAGGCTTGGCAGACCAGTTCCAGGTCTCTTGTATTCCAAGCATCTTCTGCGGCCTGTACTTTTTGCAAAGCCGTTTCCAGCGTAAACGGCGGCAAGGGTGGTCTTAAAGGTTCCATGTAGATTGTCTTGTAAAAATGGGGCGGCGATGTCTTCATCGCACCGCCGCCTCAAAAATTGATGATTACACCACTGCAACGTTACCATGCGCCACCACCGGGAAGTCAATGGCGGTACCTGCAGTGTTGTTGAAGTAATTAGTGAGGGTATTGAGTGCCACGTGGCCCACCACTTCTCCGATTTCTGCATCCGTCACACCGGCATTGCGAGCAGCGTCCACATCGGCATTGTTCAGTTGCCCGCGCTTGGCTACCAGCGTTTTAGCGAGTTGGAGAATGGCAGCAGTTTTGGTATCCGCGGCCTGTCCCTGACGCGCGTCTTGCATCACACCCGCATCCAGCTTCGCCATGTTGGCACCGATGTATGTGTGGGCGGAGAGGCAATAATCGCAGGCGTTGGCTTCTGCTACCGTGAGGGCAATCAGTGTGGCGGTACGCAGTCCAAGTGTGCCTTTACCCAGCGCGCCACTCAGACTGATATAGCCTTCCAGCAGTGGAAGGGAAGTGGCCATCGTCTGGTGAAGATTGGGTACAACGCCAAGTTGGGATTTGATGGCATTGTAGAGTTCTGCGGTGCGGGTGGTGGCCGTTTCTGGTTTGATTGGCTGGATTCGTGTCATGTCCTGTTGTTTTTGATTGTCGTTATTGACAAGGCAAAAGTGGCAATAGGCGACAGGCGGAAAAATGGATAAAGGCCGCTATTGGATGGACGATTTGCCCGCATGTAATCGGGCATTTTAATAAAGCAGACTGCCGCATCAACGCAATCTCCCTATCCGCATGAGGCGGCTCTGATTTTCTCCAGCGGAGAACAACATGTCCACATTTTTAGGCCCGCCCACCAATAGATTTTTGACGGAAATAGTCCAGATGCGTCTCGCGGAAGACCTCAAAAATGAGCATGCCGCCGGTGAAATCCCGATGCGCCCATGCCGTGCAGGTTACGCGGATGAAGTGGCTAAAGCTGTGCTGTTCCTCGCGTCTGACAACAGCAGTTTACAAGACCGGCGAAGCACTGCTGTTAGATGGCGGTCACGCGAATTGGCTGCGGCAGGTGTACAACGCTAATTGATTTCGCGCACGTAACTACTGACACTCAACAAGCCGCTCAATCAAGTTGCTTGCCCTGTTTTAATGACTGTGTGCAGTACTTACAAAGCTGTCCATCGTCAGCATCGCATTGCGTAGCATATCAAAGCGTGTCCAAGGGATAAAATGGTTGGCGTCTGCCAACTTGATCATCCGCACGGTGGGTGCATTCACCAATTGTTTCTGCGCAAAGAAGGCGTTACCCGGTGGCACCAGAGGGTCTTTCATGCCTTGAATAATGACCACCGGACAGCGGATGGATTGCAGCGCAGCAGGTAATAGCAGCACGTCTTTTTTAAACGCCCACAGTTCTATGTTGCTGGGCCGGAAAGCGCCGGGAACAAAATAGCGCACTGGAAAAGTCTTGAGCAATGACCGCCACTTTTCCGGTGTTTCTTCCGCAGGGTCCACGCTGGCTGCGAACAGCATCAACCCCTTCGCCAGCGAAGGATAACGCGCCGCCACCAGTACCGCCAAAGGCCCGCCCAGCGAATGACCTGTCACATAAACTGGCTTGCCGTTATCCAGTTGCGTCATCAAAGCACCTATCAGCGGCACTTGTTGCGAGATGGAAATCGCCGCACCATAATCGCTATAGCCGAAGCCGGGACGGTCTACGCTTACCAAACGGTAACGCTGTCGTAGTGAGCTGTCTAACAAGTAGTTCTCGTAAGCGCTCCAACTTCCGGGGGAGCCGTGCAGCAGGAGTAAGGTGGCGCAGGTGTCACAGCCGGTGGTCGCATAATGCAGATTGCGGTGCTGCACTTGGAGCGTTGCTATTTGCAGGGACACACCCCGGTTGTCAAACTTCTTCTTTGCCTCTGTATCGCTTATGCGGAGACGCAGGCAGCTTTGCGCGACAAGAAGCCATACCGCCATCAAGATGAATAAAACGAAGCCGGTTATGCGTTTCATGGTGCGGTCAAAAGTTACGTCAATGGTACGTTCCTCGCCCTCGCTGCTTTGTCGGCACGGCGACAAAGCGCCGGAGAAAAGACCGGGAATTTTGAACGCAAATTCATTTTATGAAGACTGCGATTGCTGTTTTCGCCACAATGATGTTAGCTACCACTGCGCGTAGTCAGGGCTGCTCCGATGCTGGCTTTTGCACTGCTGGCGCGCTGCAACACAGCAGCAACGGGATAGTAGCAGATTCATCCAACCGCAGCAGTCTTGCGCTCTCGTTTACTGCCGGAAGCGGTGAGCAGGCTACGGCCATCTTCATACCGCAAGTGGCGTATGAACGCGCCTTCGAACGCAACTGGCAGCTTGCCGTGAAGTTCCCCTACTATTTCGCGTCTGGCAATCTGGGAACGCATTCCGGCATCGGCGACCCGATTGTTACGCTGGCAAAATCGTGGCCTGTTCAAAGAGGCTGGAAGCTGTATGGAACGGTCGGTACGCGCATCTCCTTTACAAAAGCCGACAAAGCAGATGCAAGCGGACATCCCTTGCCCTTATTGTATCAGCAGGGACTGGGTACAACAGATGTGATTCTCGGTCTGGCGGCGCAGTATAAGCGTTGGCTATTCGTGTCCGCAGGCTATCAGCAGCCAGTATTTCAGTACAACGAGAATAGCTATCTGGCACAGGCATATCCGGCAGAAAGCGACGACTACAAATCTTATTTTGACTCGCGCAGGCTGCGGCGCATCGGCGATATGCTGCTGCGTGCAGACGGGCGCATCACACGCGGACGATGGACATTGTCGGGCGGGCCACTGGCAATTTATCACTTGGGACAAGACCGTATTACGCTGCTAAGTGGCGAAGAAGTGAGGGTTGCCAGCAGCGAAGGCTTGACACTGAACCTAGCTGTGAAGCTGGAGTACACCCACAAGAAAAGCCGTTGGGAACTAAGCGGCGGAACCCCACTCATCGTGCGCGATGTGAGACCCGATGGGCTCACGCGTGCTTGGGTACTCACACTGAGCTACCAGCGTTTTTTAGAATGATTTAGCAAGCAGAAGGGGTCAATTGTCGGCCAATAGACAAATCGCCGGACAGGCACAGCAGAATTTTGACCATCCTCAAAAACCAACTCAAATTATGCGTACCATTCTCCTCGCAATCCTATGTTCGCTGGCCACGCTGGGCAGCTTTGCACAATCGTCCGCAGTACGGCAGCAGGGCTTTAATCTGGAAAAGAACCTCGCCATTCAGAGCTACGACCCGGTGAGCTACCGGAAGGGCGGGCCGGTGAAAGGCTCGGCTGCTTTCGCTACGGTTTACAACGGCGTTACGTACCGGTTTGCGTCTGCGCAAAATCTCGCTACATTCAAGTCAAACCCGGCCAGCTACGAGCCGCAGTATGGCGGCTGGTGCGCCTATGCAATGGGCAACAGCGGGGAGAAGGTGGAGATTGACCCGGAGACCTACAAAATCCTCAACGGCAAGCTCTACCTTTTCTACAACCAATATTTCAACAACACACTTAAGAGTTGGAATAAAAGCGAGGTAAAACTCAAAGGGTCTGCCGATGCAAACTGGGCGCGGCTCTTTCCCTGATACAACGGTTTTTCATGAACGACATCAATCAACCGCTCAAAGCTGCAACGGTAGCCCTCTTGCAGGATTTGCAGGATTGTCTGCAACAGCTAACCAGCGAAGCATTCACGGCGCACAGCCTGCATCTTTCCGGCGCTACTATTGGCCAGCACCTGCGGCATGTGATAGAGCTGTACACGAGCCTGCTGGCGGGCTACCATTCCGGGCTGCTGAATTACGACCTGCGCAAGCGCGACATCCGCATAGAAACGGATAGGCACTTCGCGGCAGATTGCCTGCAACAACTGCAAGACGATATTGTCCTGCCCAACAAACCGTTGCTGTTGCAAAGCACCGTTGGCGAGGGTTTCAGCCTCACCATAGATACGAATTATGAGCGCGAGCTTCTGTACAATCTGGAACATGCTATCCACCACATGGCGCTTATGCGCGTAGGCATTCAAGAATTGACAGACCTCACTTTGCCCGGACATTTTGGCGTTGCGCCAAGTACGCTGCAACATCGCAAGGAAGCAAAGAAAGTATGTGTACATTAACGTTTATACCCGCAGGCGCTACTCGTTATCTTACGTCCAACCGCGATGAGCAGACGGCGCGCGCAACGGCATCACTGCCCGAAGTGGCGCATCTGGCGAATGGCCGCGCGCTCTATCCGGTGGATGGAAAAGCGGGCGGCACTTGGATTGCTTGCCATGAGGTGGGCAATGCCATGGTACTGCTCAACGGGGCTTTTCAAAAACACAAGCATCAACCACCCTACCGCACAAGTCGTGGACTTATTTTTCTCCAGATTTTCAGCCATGACTGCCCGGACGTGGGTTTTGAAATAACAGACCTTTCGGGCGTTGAGCCGTTCACGCTCGTCATTGTGACGCAGCAACGATTGGTGGAAGCAAGGTGGGATGGACGCGAAAAATTTATGGTAGCGCTGGATACTACACAGCCGCACATCTGGTCTTCGGCAACGCTGTATGATGATGAGGTGCGGCAGCGGCGCGAGGCTTGGTTTGAGCAGTGGTTAGAGAAACACCCACAGCCCGCAGCCCGCGACATCCGCAGCTTTCATGAGTTTGCCGGAGATGGCGATGCTGCCAATGATTTACGGATGAACCGCGCCGGTTTGTTGCAGACCGTGAGCATCACTGGCATCACGCTCGGCCCGCGCAAAACCGAGATGCACTACCGCGACCTTAGAGCTGGGCTTACGTCTGTGCATGAATGGCCGTTGACCACAAAACAGCTTTGCGGATGAAGTGGCTGCGCCGGATGCCTTTCTTTATCCGCTTGGCTCACTGGGAATACTGGAACAGCCGGGTGGTGTATGCGCCGCTGTATCCTTACTGGCTGTGGTTGAGCCTGAAAGCGCGCTCGTTCTATTTCCTCACTTCCGCCAATCCCAACATCCGCAATGGTGGGTTCATCATGGAGAGCAAGATGTCGGTGTACCGGCAAATGCCTGACGCGCTGTATCCTGCAACGGTATTGCTGGAAGCAGGCAGCGGCGAGGAAGTTATTGGTAAAGCGATACGCAATGCTAGTCTCCAATTTCCGGTGATTGCAAAACCCGACTACGGCGAGCGGGGCTTGGCGGTGAAGAAAATAATGGATTTGCCTTCGCTGACACAGTATGCAGCACGGATGCCGTCCCCTTTTCTGGTGCAGGCATTTGTGCCGTATGAACTGGAAGCGGGCTTTTTCTTTGTGAGGCTGCCGGGCGAAGCGCGGGGCCGCATCACAGGCATCGTAAACAAGCAGCCGGTAGCCATCACCGGTGACGGTTTGCACACGGTGCGGGAACTGGTTTTCGCAGAGCCTCGCTACATTCTGCAATGGTCCTACATCCGCAAAGAACACGCCACTCGGTTGAGCGACATTCTGCCAACCGGCGAGCGCCTTGTGCTGGTACCTTATGGCAACCACAGTCGCGGCTCGCTGTTCACCGACGAAATCCATCGCCTGAACACCGCGCTGGAAACCACTTTGCTCAACATCTGCAACAGCATTCCCCAATTCAATTTTGGCCGGTTGGATATCCGGTTTGATAGCTGGGAGGCTTTGGAAAAAGGGCAGCATTTCTCCGTGATAGAAGTGAACGGCAGCGGCAGCGAACCCACGCACATCTACGATCCCGCTCACTCCATTTTCTTTGCGTGGCGGGAAATTGCCCGGCACTGGCGCTGGCTGTACCTTATCAGTTGCCATCAGAACAAGGCAGGCGTGGCATCGCTTACCCTGGCAGCAGGCAACAGCGAGGTGCGCGCCTTCCGGGCCATAGAGCGACAACTGGCAGCGGTACACTGGTAAATATCATGAGCGCGGGACTTTTCTCTTCAGCCATCGCAGGCGTTCTGGTTAGCTTTTCCGGCTCGTTGCCCTTAGGCAATCTCAACCTCTCGGCCATGTACATCGCAGCGGAGCGGGGACGGACGCGGGCAGTTCCCTTTGCGGTGGGCGCGGTGGGGATAGAGATGTTGTATCTCGCCTTTACGCTGCTGGCGGTGCAATGGGTGGTGCGGCATCCCGGGTTGTTTCATGCCTTGCAATGGATAGCGGTGGCGGTACTCTTGGCGCTCGCCGTTTCCAGCTTTTTAGCTGCGCGTTCTCCTGCCGGGAAAGGCAATGTGCTTATCAACAATCGACTGCCCGCCTGGACTTCGGGCATGGTGATGAGCGCCCTCAATCCGCTGCAAATTCCCTTTTGGGCAGGCTGGGCAGTTGCGCTCCATGCACAGGGTTGGCTGTCTTTGCATGCAGGTTCTGCGGCCTTTTTTCTGCTGGGCGCGGGCGTGGGGACTTTCCTCGCTTTTGCCTTGTTTATAAACTTGGGAAACTGGCTATCGTCCCGGCTGCGACGACATCATGCTGCGGTGCAGTATGGGCTGTCGGTTTTGTTCATTCTTATGGCAGCCTATCAATGGGTGCTGATTATGAAGCACTGATAAATACAACTCCCCTTATGGCTTATCCCACCAATGACGAACTGCTGATTATCCGTCGGAACGATTTTCTGGCGCAACTCCAACCGGAAGACTACGAAGCGCTGAATGTGGTGCACAACTTCATTATGGCCGAGAAAAATGCCTACCTGTATTTTGATGCGCAGTACCACAACAAGCTGTACTTTGTGAAGCAAGGCCATGTGCGCATTGGTTATGTGGACGATGAAGGCAACGAGTTTATCAAAGACATTCTGCAACCCGGCGACGTCTTCGGGCAGCTCACTTTGGAGCGCACCCATCTGAACGGAGAATTTGCGCAGGCTCACAAAGACGAGACCATCCTGTGTGCCTTCAACATAGAGGATTTCCAGCGGCTGCTCCTGCACAAGCCAACCCTCGCCGTTGTTTTTGCCAAGAAGGTTGGGAGTCGGTTGCAACGGGTGGAAAGCCGGTTGCTCAACCTGCTCCAGCGCGATGTACGCACCCGGCTTCTTTATTTTCTCTGGACGATTCTGCCGCCTTCCGAAACGGCTTCGGGCGCTGTTACCATGCCCAACTACCTGACGCACGAAGACATCGCCCGCCTCACCGGCACGAGCCGGCAAACAGTTACCACACTGCTGAATCAGTTAGACGCCGAAGGATTCCTTCATGTGGACCGCAAGCAAATTGTGGTGCGCGACATCAAGTGGCTGCAAAAAGAGGCGAAAGTCAGCTAAGCGACAAAAGCGAAAATGCGTGTGCTCTTGCTTTGCACAAAACACACTGCTATGAAAGCAAGAAATCTTTTTCTCTGGGCGCTGCGCCTTGTTGCTGCCTACATCCTGCTGCAAACGCTGAGCTTTAAGTTTGGCGCCAAGCCCGAAAGCGTGTACATCTTCACGCAGGTGGGCATGGAGCCGTGGGGCCGGATTGGCTCCGGTATTGTGGAGTTGATTGCTGCTATTCTCCTGCTCATTCCACGCACCACAGGTTGGGGGGCGGCGCTGGCACTCGGTACGATTAGCGGCGCTCTCTTTTTTCACCTCACCAAGCTGGGCATTGTGGTGATGGACGACGGCGGCCAGCTTTTCATTTTCGCGCTTATCGTCTTTGTGTGCTGCGCGATATTGCTGTGGGTGTACCGGATGCAGCTACTGCGTGTGTTGCTGCCGGGGAAATTTTCGCGGGAACGTGTTCTTTCCTGACCCACATAAACCTTTCTACCAGAGGCGTTTTCGTTCCTGTTCATCAGCCGCCACCATTCGCCGTCGGCAGGACAAAACGAGAAAACCATAACCACCCTATTTGCCTTAACTCCAAAACCATGAAACGAAACCTTTCCGCGCTTATCAGTCTGTTCACTCTTGCTGGAAGTCATGTCGCGAACGCACAACCCGTGCCGAAGACCGTACTGGCAGAGCATTTCACCAACAGTTATTGCAGTGTATGCGCAAGCCGCAATCCGGGCTTTTATCAAAACCTGGCGCAGTTTCCGCAAGTGCTGCATATTGCGTACTACCCCAGTTCGCCTTATCCCGCTTGTCCCATCAACCAGTACAACAAACCGGAGGCCGATGCGCGCACTAACTATTACGGCGTGTATGGTGGTACCCCCCGATTAGTGATACAGGGCGCGGCTATTCCTGCGAGTGCGAATTACACAAGCGCATCCTTATTCCAGAACGAGTTTGGCCAAACCAGCCCGTTCGCGCTCACTATCCAGTTGGAGCAGCTTTCTGTAGCAAGCGGACAGGCGCGTGTTGTTATCCGCAAGGCAGACACCAGCGCGCTGGATTCGGTTTCGCTGTATGCCGCGCTTGTTGAAGACACGCTGAATTTTGCCGCCAACAACGGCGAGACGGTTCACTACGATGTTTTCCGCCGCTCGGTGTGGGGTGCGCAGCCGTTGCGCGTGAAGAGTCCCGTAGCTGTGGGGGATTCTGTTGTTCTGACGCAGCCCATTGTCATTGATGCGGTATGGCCGTTGGGGCATATGCGCGCAGTTGCTATCGTGCAACAACAGTCAGGGGCTTTGTTGCAAGCCGCGCGGTCAGTAAGCTTTGCCGCTTCAGGCTCTACGGGCGTGGGAGCGGTTTCCAACGAAGCCATCCGCATCTTTCCGAATCCCGCCGTTAATAGTATTCAGGTAGCAGGGCTGAATGGCGCTACGGGTGTTGCGACGGTTTACGACTTACACGGACGCCTTTTAAGTCGCCAAACATTGGGCGGCAATGCCGAGGTTTCGGTAGGCCCTTTGCCAGCAGGGCAGTATGTCTTGCATGTAACCGCTCCTGCTATAGACCGCCGCTTTCTTATTACCCGGCAATAAGGAAACAACTTTATCACGCATATCCCCAAAAATGGACTCTAAAATCAGAAAGGTTGTTGAAGCCGATTTGTCCGGCTTGAAAACTGTACTGGATTCCAGCGGTCTTTTCCCTTCCGGTTTCTTGGACGAAATGATTGCGGACTATTTCGCAAACCCAGATACGGAAGATGTTTGGTTCACCTGCCTTGATAACGATGTACCCATAGCGGTAGGCTACTGTGTCGCCGAGAAATTCACGCAAGGCACCTGCAACTTACTTGCTATTGGCGTGGCGAAAGAGCTGCAAGGCAGCGGAATCGGTGGGCAGATGATGACGTTTATTGAACAGCTTTTGAGGAGCGCGGGCAAGCGCATTCTTATCGTTGAGACTTCCAGCGATGACCAGTACCGGCTTACCCGAAAATTCTACCAAAAGCTCGGCTACGCGCACGAGGCAACGATACGCGACTTCTGGAAAGAAGGAGAAGACAAGATTGTGTTTTGGAAGAAGCTGTAGCGTTAGTTGTACACTGTACCTTCCACAATTGCCCTGAAATCGCTAAGGTCTTTTGCTACGCTTTCCAATTTAGATGACAAAGACGTAATTGCAATATTTCCCAATGGCAGTCGTAGTGGCGGGTTGTCTAGTTTTTTGATATCCGTAATGGCCTGCGCGGCTTTTAACGGGTCACCTTCTTGATAACGATGCGGTTTCAATTCCTCTCGGTTCAATTAAAGCCATCCCGATTCCGCCAATCACAACAACCTTCCTCAAAGTTTCAATTCCTCACGGTTCAATTAAAGGAAAAGCCGCACGTCAATAATAGAAAGCGCCTCCGCCGTTTCAATTCCTCCCGGTTCAATTAAAGCCCTGTCCGGAAGCGGTGTGCCGCAGCCAGGTAGGAAGTTTCAATCCCTCCCGGTTCAATTAAAGCCGCAAAGCACTACAAGCTGACAGTGGTGGAAATCCGTTTCAATCCCTCCCGGTTCAATTAAAGCAGAGTGTGGCCACCAACGGAGACTTAGAGTAGCTCGTTTCAATCCCTCCCGGTTCAATTAAATCTTAGAAGTGTCGCAGCACAACCGGAACCGGAAACGCGTTTCAATCCCTCCCGGTTCAATTAAAGCAATTTCACGGGCTTGTCGTCTCCGTCTGGTTCTTTCTGTTTCAATCCCTCCCGGTTCAATTAAAGCGATTAACGGCGTGGCGGACGGGCTTAATTCTATTTCGTTTCAATCCCTCCCGGTTCAATTAAAGCCCGAGAACGCCTCGACGATCATAAGGGCCAGCTGAGTTTCAATCCCTCCCGGTTCAATTAAAGCCCGTGAAGCCGGCAAAGTCCATTAGGTTCCACCGGTGTTTCAATTCCTCCCGGTTCAATTGAAGCATTGCTGTAATGTTTTCGCTTTCTGGAATCGAAACCGTTTCAATTCCTCCCGGTTCAATTAAAGCGCGCCAGAAACGAAAAGCACCATTCTGGGAATCTACGTTTCAATTCCTCCCGGTTCAATTAAAGCAGTAGAAATACAAAGGCGAAGCGAGGATTCAGAAAGGTTTCAATTCCTCCCGGTTCAATTAAAGCCCCCCGTGGCCTGTGCCTTGCACGTTGGAAGCCTGCGTTTCAATTCCTCCCGGTTCAATTAAAGCCGGTCCCGGAACTGGGATAGGCTGTTGTTGTCCACGTTTCAATTCCTCCCGGTTCAATTAAAGCAGCCTATGGCAGGCCGGTGAGCGGCATTGGTTTGAGTTTCAATTCCTCCCGGTTCAATTAAAGCCAACAGGAGTACAACGCTATCCGCAACCAGATTGACGTTTCAATTCCTCCCGGTTCAATTAAAGCCTTCAATGCCTGCCAGAAGCTCCGCATTGTCGGTGGTTTCAATTCCTCCCGGTTCAATTAAAGCATGTCGACGACTTTCAAGATAAATGGCATAGCAGGTTTCAATTCCTCCCGGTTCAATTAAAGCCTTTTCAAAGTTGGCCAGCTCGTAGCGGTGGCCAAGTTTCAATTCCTCCCGGTTCAATTAAAGCCCGAGCAACAAGGAGACGAGCAGCCGGAGTAATCCCGTTTCAATTCCTCCCGGTTCAATTAAAGCGTAAGTGCTTTTCTCCACCCTCTCTGCCATCCATCGGTTTCAATTCCTCCCGGTTCAATTAAAGCCGCAAGCTGTTTTCGATTCGTAGCAGCCAATACGCCGTTTCAATTCCTCCCGGTTCAATTAAAGCAAAGGTGCGCAGAAAGGGGGATTTTGGCATTCCCCGTTTCAATTCCTCCCGGTTCAATTAAAGCTGTACTTGAAAAAGGCTAAGAAGCTAATGATATCAAGTTTCAATTCCTCCCGGTTCAATTAAAGCTTGTACTTGAAAAAGGCTAAGAAGCTAATGATATCAAGTTTCAATTCCTCCCGGTTCAATTAAAGCAAATTGAAAATGGCAAAGGTTCTATTCGGCGCCCAAAGTTTCAATTCCTCCCGGTTCAATTAAAGCAACGTAGAAATCCGTCTCTTCTGTATGTTTATAAAGGTTTCAATTCCTCCCGGTTCAATTAAAGCTCTTAGCAGGCCGTGTCCTGCTATGTTGGAATCAAAAGTTTCAATTCCTCCCGGTTCAATTAAAGCTTCCCCACTCGGCGAAGGCAATGCCCACCGTACCGTGTTTCAATTCCTCCCGGTTCAATTAAAGCAAAGTTTACGTTGACCCTCCGACCACGACCATGCAGGTTTCAATTCCTCCCGGTTCAATTAAAGCCGCGTTCCTGCTCCAGATAAGGCGACACTTTAAACGTTTCAATTCCTCCCGGTTCAATTAAAGCCACGGCTTCGCATTCATCCATAGCTGCTTCCTTGTGTTTCAATTCCTCCCGGTTCAATTAAAGCGAATAAGAGCCTTCGCTTAACTCGTTGTCAAACGCGTTTCAATTCCTCCCGGTTCAATTAAAGCGGTGAAGGAAAAGCGTAGGTGTGGATCCAAGACCTCCGTTTCAATTCCTCCCGGTTCAATTAAAGCCACCGAAATGCTAATGCCTGCGCCGGTTAGGTTAAGGTTTCAATTCCTCCCGGTTCAATTAAAGCGATGGCTGGCCGTCAACAGGCGCTGTCGGCGAAGGCGTTTCAATTCCTCCCGGTTCAATTAAAGCATGCTGTTAGAAATCCTCCAGAAGTGCGAAAAACCGCAGTTTCAATTCCTCCCGGTTCAATTAAAGCTGAGCAATAACATTACCTGGTTCGGACTGTGGCCAAGTTTCAATTCCTCCCGGTTCAATTAAAGCGGCACGTGATGGAAGGCTTCACGCTGCAAGTGTGTGGTTTCAATTCCTCCCGGTTCAATTAAAGCGACGTCGGGGTTTTTGCCCGCCTTGCGTGCCTGCTCGTTTCAATTCCTCCCGGTTCAATTAAAGCGTAAAGGTGCGCAGAAAGGGGGATTCTGGCATTCCCCGTTTCAATTCCTCCCGGTTCAATTAAAGCGAGGCTTGGACGTTCATGGATGTTCATGGACGTTGGGTTTCAATTCCTCCCGGTTCAATTAAAGCCAGACTGGAACATAACGCTCAACCCACTGGCCGCAAGTTTCAATTCCTCCCGGTTCAATTAAAGCCGCACCAGTTCGCTCTTTGCGGCCCATGCACCGAGTTTCAATTCCTCCCGGTTCAATTAAAGCAGATGACGTCGCCTTTGATGTAGGAGCCGAAGTTTAGTTTCAATTCCTCCCGGTTCAATTAAAGCCAGACTGGAACATAACGCTCAACCCACTGGCCGCAAGTTTCAATTCCTCCCGGTTCAATTAAAGCGCAGAATAACGCGTGAAAACAGGGCAGGCTCAATCGTGTTTCAATTCCTCCCGGTTCAATTAAAGCGTTTTATATGCGCTTCACTGCGCGCGAGCATACGAGCGTTTCAATTCCTCCCGGTTCAATTAAAGCCCCGGCCTTCCATAGCACCGCGTCCTGTTTCAGCGGTTTCAATTCCTCCCGGTTCAATTAAAGCCCGCTTCTGTTCGGCTCCACTCCACTGCTCATCAAGTTTCAATTCCTCCCGGTTCAATTAAAGCACAGAGAAGAACGCCGATTACAAAGCTGCGCTGGAGTTTCAATTCCTCCCGGTTCAATTAAAGCGCAGGCCGGGCGTGGTGTAGTTGCAGGGATGAAAGGTTTCAATTCCTCCCGGTTCAATTAAAGCTTCCTGCGCGCACCAATACACGAAAGCCATGCACCAGTTTCAATTCCTCCCGGTTCAATTAAAGCTTGCACTGCGAAAATTGTAGAGCTGCTGATGTGCATGTTTCAATTCCTCCCGGTTCAATTAAAGCACCAAGTTTGTGAAGGGCGTAACCGAAGCCCTGGGGTTTCAATTCCTCCCGGTTCAATTAAAGCGCTCCAGAAGAAGATTAGGGTAGCGCCCACATTCCTGTTTCAATTCCTCCCGGTTCAATTAAAGCGGGTGAAGGAAAAGCGTAGGTGTGGATCCAAGACCTCCGTTTCAATTCCTCCCGGTTCAATTAAAGCGATTAAAGATTTTTAGTTGCTGCTCTTCGCCATGCTCCGTTTCAATTCCTCCCGGTTCAATTAAAGCTGCGTAGCGGTAAGGATGTGCATTTTGTGACTGGTGGCGTTTCAATTCCTCCCGGTTCAATTAAAGCGCATTCAGTTTCAAGCGAAGCGTTGCGGCAATGCGCGTTTCAATTCCTCCCGGTTCAATTAAAGCCGCAGCACGGGGGAAAGCGCCATAAAATCAAGCGCGTTTCAATTCCTCCCGGTTCAATTAAAGCCTGCTTTGGAAGCTTTAGCGCAGTAGAAAAAACGCGGTTTCAATTCCTCCCGGTTCAATTAAAGCCAGAAAATCCAGTTTATCCACAAGAAAAAAAGCGAGTTTCAATTCCTCCCGGTTCAATTAAAGCTTCCAGCGTTACGGCGTGGCTCCAGCTGGAGCCACGTTTCAATTCCTCCCGGTTCAATTAAAGCGCCACGCTGATCCACGCCGCAGCCGGGCCGGTAAAGTTTCAATTCCTCCCGGTTCAATTAAAGCTCTGCATCTGTGTCTGGCACACCAGATGTGGCTTCGTTTCAATTCCTCCCGGTTCAATTAAAGCAGGAAACGCTGATCGCTGCCAACGAAACCCTGAAAGGTTTCAATTCCTCCCGGTTCAATTAAAGCCTTTACGCATCTGTGCAGCACCTGCACCGCGTTCCGTTTCAATTCCTCCCGGTTCAATTAAAGCCTCCAGAAGAAGATTAGGGTAGCGCCCACATTCCTGTTTCAATTCCTCCCGGTTCAATTAAAGCATCATTCGCAGCATTGTCTTCAACGACAACAGCAGTTTCAATTCCTCCCGGTTCAATTAAAGCAGGACTGCATCCGTGTAAGTGATAGCAAAACGGTTGTTTCAATTCCTCCCGGTTCAATTAAAGCAGCTCTACCAGCCGCACACTCTTCAATCCACCGTTTGTTTCAATTCCTCCCGGTTCAATTAAAGCTTTGCTGTGCTCGTGCGCATCGGTTACGCGAGATTGCTGTTTCAATTCCTCCCGGTTCAATTAAAGCAGTGTTGTAAAGCGTCGCGGGCCTCGCGCGCCCCGGGTTTCAATTCCTCCCGGTTCAATTAAAGCCTTATTGGTGCCGTTCTCCCGCTTGGAAAACACACGTTTCAATTCCTCCCGGTTCAATTAAAGCTCCAGAAAGGAAATCCCGCTTCTCATTTTTGAGAAGGTTTCAATTCCTCCCGGTTCAATTAAAGCAAGCGCGAAAACATACAAGAAAGCATCTTATTTGGGTTTCAATTCCTCCCGGTTCAATTAAAGCTGGCCACTGCGGCAGGGTCGTAATCGCCGTTCCCGCGTTTCAATTCCTCCCGGTTCAATTAAAGCTTCGCGTTGCACATCCATCTTAAACTTGATGTCGTTCGTTTCAATTCCTCCCGGTTCAATTAAAGCGGCTCCCCTTCCCCGGCAGATGGGCAAAAATGGTTGTTTCAATTCCTCCCGGTTCAATTAAAGCCTACCAGAATCCAGTTTTTGTAGCGCTTCCTTTTCTCGTTTCAATTCCTCCCGGTTCAATTAAAGCGCCTGCCAGTGGCAACGCTGCGCGATGGTTGCAGGGTTTCAATTCCTCCCGGTTCAATTAAAGCTTGCGTTAGCAATTCCTGCTCCGCCTTTTCCAGCAGGTTTCAATTCCTCCCGGTTCAATTAAAGCAGCCTGCCAGTGGCAACGCTGCGCGATGGTTGCAGGGTTTCAATTCCTCCCGGTTCAATTAAAGCAGTGACTTTGGACTTAACCCGCCCCTGTTTTGCCGCGTTTCAATTCCTCCCGGTTCAATTAAAGCCACCTTTTCAGGCGATGACCGGCATTCACATTATTTCGTTTCAATTCCTCCCGGTTCAATTAAAGCAGCAACTGCGGGCGGATCAACGTTTTGCGTTGTCTGGTTTCAATTCCTCCCGGTTCAATTAAAGCTTTGCGCGCGGCTGAAATAAAGCAAGCTGCGTGTTTGTTTCAATTCCTCCCGGTTCAATTAAAGCGCGCTTCACGAGGCCATCATCCCGGAACCGGAATGGGTTTCAATTCCTCCCGGTTCAATTAAAGCAAATGCCACCCGCAGGCGCGGGTCTTCCTTCAACAGTTTCAATTCCTCCCGGTTCAATTAAAGCATAGTAGTCGCTTGCGGTGGGTGGCAACTGCTCCACGTTTCAATTCCTCCCGGTTCAATTAAAGCATGTTGGTGGTTGGTGGTTTGGTTATCGTTGAAAAGGTTTCAATTCCTCCCGGTTCAATTAAAGCAATCGCTTGGAAGCACGACAAGGATTATGCTGAACTGTTTCAATTCCTCCCGGTTCAATTAAAGCAGTCGCGCCAGAAGTTCCCCTATCGGGCTGTCCACGTTTCAATTCCTCCCGGTTCAATTAAAGCAACTCTTATGGGCTTAAGTCAATCGCGTACAACCTAGTTTCAATTCCTCCCGGTTCAATTAAAGCACGACCCGAAGCAAGGTATTCTTTCTTTCCCGCGGTTTCAATTCCTCCCGGTTCAATTAAAGCACAAAATCAGCCTTGCCGGACATTGACCCGGTTCGAGGTTTCAATTCCTCCCGGTTCAATTAAAGCGCAAACCGTCTTCCGGTAACCAATACGACCCTACTAGTTTCAATTCCTCCCGGTTCAATTAAAGCAGGACACTAGATGCGCACGAGTGTGAGCTTACAGGAAGGTTTCAATTCCTCCCGGTTCAATTAAAGCGAGGCGGCAGGGAAGACAATGGACATGATAGGCGAGTTTCAATTCCTCCCGGTTCAATTAAAGCTCCCTTTGCTAATTGGCTTGTGGTGCGTAATGGGCGTTTCAATTCCTCCCGGTTCAATTAAAGCTGCTGTGCTCGTGCGCATCGGTTACGCGAGATTGCTGTTTCAATTCCTCCCGGTTCAATTAAAGCTCCCACGCCTTGCCCATAAAGCCAAGCCCATACGGGTTTCAATTCCTCCCGGTTCAATTAAAGCGATTTGGTTTTCCTCGTACATGCTGCAATCATCGAGTTTCAATTCCTCCCGGTTCAATTAAAGCTTCCAAAGCGCAAGGGCTGAAAAACAGCTTTACCACGTTTCAATTCCTCCCGGTTCAATTAAAGCACCATCGCCGCCGCTGGAGGACACCGCGCGGCCCGTTTCAATTCCTCCCGGTTCAATTAAAGCCGGCGCTTGTCGTCTTAAAAACGCTGTCAAAAACCGTTTCAATTCCTCCCGGTTCAATTAAAGCCCCGGTGGCCTTGTGGCACAACGACGAAATTGTTAGTTTCAATTCCTCCCGGTTCAATTAAAGCGAGTTCAGCGCATAAGGCAGCAAATCGTTGGGATTCGTTTCAATTCCTCCCGGTTCAATTAAAGCGCGTTCTGGCGGAGGATGTCAAAACAGTAGCGCGGTTTCAATTCCTCCCGGTTCAATTAAAGCTAAAGAATGTGCTTTTTCATAAGCAAGAAGTGTGGTTTCAATTCCTCCCGGTTCAATTAAAGCGTCCATGCCGAATTTCGGGCACAAAGACGCAAAAATGTTTCAATTCCTCCCGGTTCAATTAAAGCAACAACTGCGAATGCGATAGCTGTTGCCACTTTGGTGTTTCAATTCCTCCCGGTTCAATTAAAGCCCGGTCTCCCGCATGTTGACCGGAATGGTTTTATCGTTTCAATTCCTCCCGGTTCAATTAAAGCATTTAGAAGCTGCTACGGTTTCGGCGTTAATTGGTGGTTTCAATTCCTCCCGGTTCAATTAAAGCGTCCATGCCGAATTTCGGGCACAAAGACGCAAAAATGTTTCAATTCCTCCCGGTTCAATTAAAGCAACAACTGCGAATGCGATAGCTGTTGCCACTTTGGTGTTTCAATTCCTCCCGGTTCAATTAAAGCCCGGTCTCCCGCATGTTGACCGGAATGGTTTTATCGTTTCAATTCCTCCCGGTTCAATTAAAGCATTTAGAAGCTGCTACGGTTTCGGCGTTAATTGGTGGTTTCAATTCCTCCCGGTTCAATTAAAGCGCGCGCCTAAAGGACAGTTGGGACAGCAAAAAAAGGTTTCAATTCCTCCCGGTTCAATTAAAGCCCATTGCCAGCCGCCGCTCTTTCTCGTTTTGCAGCGGTTTCAATTCCTCCCGGTTCAATTAAAGCGGAAATTCATCCACCGCCTTGCAGTGCTTAATATTTGTTTCAATTCCTCCCGGTTCAATTAAAGCGGTTCACACGCACTTCGCGCGTTGGGTCCAGGGAGGTTTCAATTCCTCCCGGTTCAATTAAAGCGCTTTACCTGGCTTACCGGAATCTCTTCAATCCGCAGCGTTTCAATTCCTCCCGGTTCAATTAAAGCGGCATTTTCACGCACTACAAATTGGCCGCGACAAGGTTTCAATTCCTCCCGGTTCAATTAAAGCGTTCTTCACGAATCCTGCTTCCTTTGCCTCATTGCGTTTCAATTCCTCCCGGTTCAATTAAAGCCGTATCTGGATTATCAGGGAAAGGCGCAAACGCAACGTTTCAATTCCTCCCGGTTCAATTAAAGCGAGACCGAGCAGGTAATCCTTAAAAAGGGACGGCGGTTTCAATTCCTCCCGGTTCAATTAAAGCTTTTGCTTTTCGGGCTGGTAGGACTTAAGTTTATCCGTTTCAATTCCTCCCGGTTCAATTAAAGCAAAAGAGAAAGGTTTTTGATTACTGTGAAGTAGGATAGTTTCAATTCCTCCCGGTTCAATTAAAGCAAGCATCCCCGCCGCTCATCGTGTCTGTTATCGTTGTTTCAATTCCTCCCGGTTCAATTAAAGCCTCCGCCGCGCCGGGGCCGTCTATCTTTTTCTGTTAGGTTTCAATTCCTCCCGGTTCAATTAAAGCTATCCGCTGGCGCGTGGGGCAATTCGTAGTCATTACGTTTCAATTCCTCCCGGTTCAATTAAAGCGCCTTCAATTTCTTTTGCGTAACGCGCCTCTACCGCCGTTTCAATTCCTCCCGGTTCAATTAAAGCAGGCGGGAACCGACCGTCGAGCAGGTGCAGAAGTAATGTTTCAATTCCTCCCGGTTCAATTAAAGCAGCTGGCAGGTATCCACGTTGGAAAGCCCTATTACAGTTTCAATTCCTCCCGGTTCAATTAAAGCCGCCTACATCAAGAAAGCTTTGGAGGTGGAGGTGAAGGTTTCAATTCCTCCCGGTTCAATTAAAGCCAGAAACAGACTTGCTCCATTATAATTTAGCCCTGTTTCAATTCCTCCCGGTTCAATTAAAGCGTGGGGGTTGTTGGGGGATTTACAAAGGGGTTGAAGTTTCAATTCCTCCCGGTTCAATTAAAGCAAGCGTTATTTCAACCTCTATACCCCCAAAGAGCTCGTTTCAATTCCTCCCGGTTCAATTAAAGCCGCACTCCAGTTCACTCATCACCCGCCGGGCAATTTGTTTCAATTCCTCCCGGTTCAATTAAAGCAAGTGAGTGGGCGGTGGTGCAGGGGCTGATAGAGGTTTCAATTCCTCCCGGTTCAATTAAAGCTTCATCCAGTTTATCAGTTCAGGGAATTCCAGCCAGGTTTCAATTCCTCCCGGTTCAATTAAAGCGGTAAGAAACGCGTCGTTCTTCTTCATGGCAATTACCGTTTCAATTCCTCCCGGTTCAATTAAAGCAGAATCTGACCAAGACTTACAAGGATAAGCTCGCCAGTTTCAATTCCTCCCGGTTCAATTAAAGCCGCTTTGCAGGGCCGACACAGGAGGCATATCGGAGTCGTTTCAATTCCTCCCGGTTCAATTAAAGCGTGAACTTCAAACTGTCCACTTCCGGCGTTCATATATGTTTCAATTCCTCCCGGTTCAATTAAAGCAAAGGTGTGTCAAAAGGCACTTTGTGTTGGTCATAGGTTTCAATTCCTCCCGGTTCAATTAAAGCCGCGCAGGAATTTCAGAAATGGTTTTGCTATAAAAGTTTCAATTCCTCCCGGTTCAATTAAAGCGCCTCGCTGATGACGAGCGTTCAGACGGTAGATGTTAGTTTCAATTCCTCCCGGTTCAATTAAAGCAGCGAGAGGCTTCGGCCCTTGATTGTAGTTGTTTCGTTTCAATTCCTCCCGGTTCAATTAAAGCGCAATACGGGAACCGATACCTGGTGCGATTACCGCAGTTTCAATTCCTCCCGGTTCAATTAAAGCCTTCCGCAATGATGCGCAATGCGGCAAAAGAATTGAGTTTCAATTCCTCCCGGTTCAATTAAAGCCCAGTACGGACGTTCTGTCTCTGGCTCAACAGTAGGGTTTCAATTCCTCCCGGTTCAATTAAAGCCCAGTACGGACGTTCTGTCTCTGGCTCAACAGTAGGGTTTCAATTCCTCCCGGTTCAATTAAAGCCCGTAAGTCAAAGATCTATACCTGCCTGATTTTCAACGCTCCGGGAAGCGCGAAAATAGCCAAAATCAGATCGAAAAAGCGTCGCTCGCCAATAACCGGATTTTGCCCGGTTAGCGACGACCTCAATCAAAACAAGACTTCGCGGCGGTTTTGAGCCAAAAAACACCTCCCCGAAAAGCGTCTAGCCTCACAAGAAATTGTCCACCGACGACTTTTCTCTCCCCACAATCTCCTTTTCCATGAACTTCATGTCGCGGCTTTTGAACAAAATAATGCTGTCCTCCTCCTCATTCATTCGCTTCCGTGCCTCATGCAAAAGCTCTTTAAGCTTCACCTCCGTAATGTCGCCTTCAAATACAGAATTCTGTACCCAGTTTAAGTAACGTCGACACAACTTCAGCATCTTCCCGACGCGCTTCACATTCATATCATACACCAAGATAACGTACATGATGGCAGTTAGGAGTTAGGAGTTAGGGGTTAGGAGTTAGAAGTTAGGGATTAGGCATTCTGTTTTTTGGGCTTTCTCCCCAAAAGTGTCACCACCACGCCTTAAACGGTTTGTACTCCTCCATATTCATCAAGTGCTTCGTCAGCTTGTAGCATTCCAGCCGCACGAGGTGCTTATACGTCACGTGCCGACCCAAATTCCGGTGGCGAATGGTCTCCTTTAAACGCTCCTCAAATACCTGTACAAACGTCTTCCGGCCCCGCTCTTTCAACAGACAGCCGCCCACGTCCTGCATAAAATCGCCCGGCCCGATTTCCTTTTTATTCAACACACGGAAAATGGTGCGATCCACCAACAAAGGCTTGAAAATCTCGGCTAAATCCAGCGCCAGCGAAAACCGCCGCACGCCCGGCTCGTGCAAAAACGAAATCGTGGGGTTCAATTGCGTGTGGTAAATCTGTCCCAGACACAGGCTGTAACACATCATGTTGCCGAAGGAAATCAGGGCGTTCAACTCGTTCTGCGGCGGCTGCTTGCTGCGCTGTCCAAATGTGAACCCCGAAACGCCTACGAGCCGCTCAAAAGTGCTGTAATACACCTGCCGGATATTGCCTTCCAAACCCATGATTTCGTCCACCCGTTGCGCCGCTGATAGTTGTGAAACATAGCCTTCCATTTGCGCGATTTCCGGGGCCAGCTCTTTGCCTCGTGCCGCGTAGTATTTCAGGTTTTTAAGGAGATTGAAGGCGGCGCCTTCCACAAATTTCCGGGCCAGAACAATCCGCTTTTTCGGTTGGTGATAATGGAGCGTCTGCGCCACCTGCATCTTCCCGGCCAGCAGGTATTCCTTCGCCATAAACGAGCCGGTGTAATGCTCGTAATAGTCAAAGAAATGAACGGAAATTCCCTTGCTGCCGAGGAAATTATACAGCGCCGAGTTCGCATCCAGCGACCCGAAAACATAAAGGTCGGAAATGTCTTCTACCGGCAGGTAGCGCGCTTGGCCTTCCACGCCCGCTTCGTCGTGCGGAACAAATTTCAGCGTGTTGTCTTTCCGGGAGATGCGTCCGGGATTGAAGAGGTAGAAGGTTTTTTTCATGGCGGCGGAGAGAGACGGAAGAAGATAGACAAAAGAGGATTTTGCAGAAGCTAAGAAGGCCTGATTCTCAACTTATCATTCTTGCACATAACAAAAGTCGTAGTAACTACACTGTTTGCAAAAGGGCTTGTCAATCACGGGCGGGCACGGCGTTTCTTCGTTTTGGAGGTGCTGGATGCCCGCCATCCAATCCTTAATCCGGGCTTCGTCGTCTGCGGTCAGTATCACGGTTTCTGTTTGGCGCTGCTTCGGATATTCCAGAATGCCGGTGGCCGTGCCGAGGCCGTTTTGCTTCAGGAGATAGAGGTAGAATTGGAGTTGCGCGATATGCGAATGCTCCAGCTTTTGCGAGGATTTTATTTCATGAATCACATTCGCTTTCGGGTCGTAAAAATCAATCTTGCTGCCGTCAATCGTCAGTTCCCGGTATTTGCCGCTGCGCTCCAAGTAGGAGATCGCGTGCAGAAGCTCGCCGCCCGCCACAGCTTCTGAAGTATGCTCCATGATGATGTCGCGGTCATAGAGCCACGTCTTACGGTGGCAGACGTGAAAGTATTTGATGTGGGTTCCGGTGATGGGGCGCATGGTGGGGAATTTATACTAAAGCTCTTTGTGCTTCTTCCGCACTGCTTTCCGTTGGCCCATCTGTTTCCTCTAAACTTAGTCCTAATTCCGACGAATAAAGTTTTTGAATAACGTAGAAATTCAGTGTCATAAATTCTGGCTCTTCCTTTCCTGTTTCTCTCTTTTCTAAATGAACAGTATCTCGGTAGATGTAACCTTCACTTGTGCCTTTTAGAAACTGTCCTTTCCGAAGATTCACAATCAACTTTTCGGCTTCAAAAAAAGCGAACTTTTCTAAATGGTTCTTATAGGCTGCGGCCAGAACAAGAGGGACAACCGGTACACCATCAAATTTTTTATAGAAATCGTCTTCTCTCGCGTGTGGATCCGCAAAAGGCTTTAGGACATTACAAAGGAAGTTGTTCATAATTTCGTAATGGTCATTGAACCGCTGAAGGTCTTTCTCTTCCCAACCATTGTACACGCGATCCATATACATTTGAATATTCTTCTCTTCTAACGTACCGTCCCCAATTTTGGCCACTTCTTCCAGAATCTCAATCGTTTGTGCTACTGTTTTTCTATTTTTGTAAATGTATTTGTCGCCTTCGTTAGCTTCTTTAAAAACGTGACAGATAGCGCGTGCTGCATTAGTTCGGCGGCGATTAATGCGGCCAAACCTTTGCACAAGTGCGTCTAAGGGCGCTGGTTCGGTGAACATCACATCAAAATCAATATCCAAACTGACTTCCACAGCTTGCGTTCCTACCAGAATGCGAACATTTTCTGCGTTCTCCAGCGCAGTCTCTTTTTCATTTCTGTCGCGCATAGTGAAGCGGCCATGTAAGAGGATACATTCCTCATTTCGGATTCCGAGTGGCCCAATGATGTTATCTTGTAAATACGCAAAAGCCTCCTGTGCCTGCTTTACTGTATTGGCTACAATCATTACCCGTTTAGGAAAGCTATGATGATTTTGCTCCTTTAATGCTTCCTCTACAAGAGCCATATTGTCAAAGAGCCTGCCTTCCTGAATGCGGATGCGATGCCGGTTAAATTCTGGGTACAGCTTTTTATCAGCTCTTATCAAGCAACAGGGCTGCAATGCTTTTTCCAATTCTTCCTGAAAATGCTTTGGAAGGGTAGCCGTCATTACCATAACGCGCGCGCCAAGCGATTGTGTGAGTAGCTCAATAAGCGTCAGAATTTCGGCAAAGGTTTCTACATCGTAAGCATGTATTTCGTCAAACACAAAACAGCTACCTGCCCATTCAAACCAACCTTTTTCAAAGCCTTTTAATCCATATAAAAATTTAGTGGCTTGAAAAGGGGTCATCACTTTTATGGGCCGGGCAAGGGTACGGAATTCGTTCCGCAATGCTTTTGCCTTTTGACTCTGTGCATCAATCTTATCCTCTGTTTCGGAAGCGACTTGATATAGAAAGCTGCCCATTTTACCATGAAGAAGGGCTACTATTCCTTTGTCCTCGTTTTCCTCCTTTGAGCTAAAATACTCTTTCTTCAATCGCTTGTACATGGCATTAATAGACGCGCGATTAGGCAGGACATAAAACAGCCGCGAAATGCGCATATCTTCCAACTGACTCAAAACCCATAAGAGCGAGGTTTCTGTTTTACCGGAACCAGTAGGAGAAATTGCCAGAACATTTCCTTTTGTTTTGCGTGCTTCTTCCTGATGCTTATAAGGTTTACGGCTTTTCATGCTTTGAACCAAGCGCATAAAGCTTTTTTGATTCAGTGGCTTTAGTTCTTTTACCTGCGCCGAGCCTAAATGGTCGCAATGTTGCAAAGCCCCAGCAAGAAGTAGTTGATAACGCCCTTCGCCTTGCAAGACGCTCCATTCTGCAAAATGCTTATGGCTATTGACAATCTCTTTTACATCCGGCACTAAAAGCTGTTCTGGTACAGTAAGATTCCATAACCCCAATACATTCTGCAGGTCTGAAATAGAGACATTTTCCCGGAATTCTTCTTCAAAAAAGAGTTGCTTACAGCCTGTACTTGCGTCTATCTTCTGATAGCGGTTACTTAAAAATTTGTAGAGGGTATCGTAGTTACGGTGATGACCCGCAATGGCCCATTCAATATGTTTCCGCCGGTCTACGTTTTCAGCAAAAGCACCTACCAGCGGAAGCGAATAAATTTCATGACGCTGTCTGTTCCAATCTGACTTTTCGCCCCGCAGCATCTTTTGGAAATCCACATGCACTTTGCCTATATCGTGAAGCAACGCAGCCCACCAAAGGTCTTCCCAGAAACAGCTTCCCAACAGTTTGTCAACTGTGGGAAACTGAGTTTTAAGTGTCTGCCGGATGATAAGCAAATCCAGCGTGTGATGAACCAGCGGAAGTGCCCCTTCTGATTTTGCCAGAATATTGCCAGCCTGCGCCATTTGCTTTATGCGAGTTGGAGTTGATGAACAAACAAGTCCGGCACTTCTACTTTGCGCCCAACAAACCGTTTTTCTTCTGCTTGCGCTTTTTGTTTTAGCTCCGTATCGGTCATTGCAGCAATGGCCGCTTCTATCATTGGCTCCTTAAAATTCAGAATAGAGTAAGCCTGAGTACCTATGTTTTGGCGCGGAAGGGTATTGGTAAAGTATTGCGGCAGAGCCTGGATTACACCCGGTAGAAAATTGGATTTCACGGGAACAACTTGTCCCTTTAAGTGCGCCTTTCCTTGAACGGGTTTCAGTTCTACTTCCGCTACTTCTTCCACAGTAGCCAAGTCGCTGGAACGACCTAATAAAAGCTGATAAGCAGGTTGCCGGAAACAGTCTGCCAATTCCTTATCAAAAAGGTAGAGATACAAGGTCGTCTCAAAAAGAAATTGCCGCCGTCCGGCGTTAGACTTAACGTTATTGGTGGCAACCATTTTATCCGGTTCGCCTGCTTTGCCCTTCCGGCTTGCACCCGCCACCATCCAGAGCGTTTCTACGTCCACAGCTTCTGCTGCATAATCAAAGAAATAAGCAAGCTCCAGACTTTGGTGTTCCACATACCTTCCTGCGGCAGCATTTATAAGCCCAAGAACGGTACTCAAGGGCGGCACATACAAAGTAGGTTGATAGCCGCTGATGATATTGGGATACCGGAAACTGCTGGTCCAACTGGTTATTTTTATCCGGTAAGCTTCGCGGCCTGTGGTGTTTAAGGCATCCATTGTTCAAGTTCTTTGCAGTATCCTTCAATGGCCTCCCCTACAGAACCAATTTTGAGGTCAGGAAATTCTTTTTCCAGCCTTTTCAAGTCTGCAAAAGCGTCATTCATAAAGCCTTTACGGTGTCCGACGTAAACATTGCCAGTGATCTGGTCGGCATAATCGCGCAATACTTCTGCAAGGGCTTCTGCGTCAAACTTCATTTCGTTGCCGTACATGCCTGCGCTGCTCACAATGTGGTTGAAAGGATGATTGCCACTTTGCAACGTTGCCAACACAATGAATTTCGGCGTTACATCGGCATAATTGCTTGTTTGCATCGCGCCGCCGGAAAGTGTTTTGAGTGCTTTCAGCGTTTCATTTACGCGTTTTAGACGGACTTCTTTCGGAAGGCGCATCATCTTCATTGAGTCGCCTTTTGTGTCTTTCAGCGTTTCGTCTGCAATTTCTTCCGCGCCCGCTTTTACCGCATCCGCGTGTTTGCCTGTTGTCAGGTTTTTGTAGCCGGTGCGGTTGTAGCTTGCAAAAGTGCCCACCTGTTGCAGGTCTATGGAGAACATGCCTTTGAGAACGGCGCTATATTCGTCTTTGCGGTAAGGAACCGCATCGCCATCCATACGCGCCATAGAGGACCAAGCTTGCGCCACAGACACGGAACCAACAGAGACCAACGCCGAGTTTTTCATGGGGGATACGCGGGTAACAGTAGCATCTGTCATCTCCGGCTTGCCTTTCTTCATGATGACGTTGCCTTCTTCATCGCGCTTCTCTTCTTTGGTAGCGCGCATATAACCAAACATATCATCGTCGGCGTAAGCAATTGGGTCAGCAGCCGTGTAGGCAACTTTCTCCTTGCGGTCTATAGGCGACATGTCCCACGCCCAATCGTTTTGCAATGCCTGCCGCCACCAATAACGCCATGCCTGCCCAGAAACGTAAACGTGCGTCTTACCGTTTTTGGAAATCTTCTTCGTTCCTACGGCGTTGTCGTATGCGCTGAGCGTGTCTTTGCCGGAATTGTTGAGGGCGGCTACGTCCGTGTCAAACAGCACAAAGCCTTGTGTTTTGAGATTTTTCATTGGAGTGGTTTTGAAGTGGTTTTTGAATTCAGGAGAGGAGTGTTATTCACCGTCATTGCCGTAAGAGTCTTTCTCGGTTTCTTCGTCAAGTACAGGGATTGCTTTGCCCAAATCGTGGAGTTGCTCGTAAATGGAGATGAGCAGTAGGTCTTTGATTCTGCGCCAGTCACCGCTTTCCGGGAACAGATAGCGCACATACTCTTCCAAGCGGATGAATGGTTCGGCATCTTTTCCATTTACGGAGTCTTCGTCGTTCTTCTGCTGCACCTTGTAATGACGAAACTGCGTGTTCAAAAGCAGGGTACGAACACCTGCTTCGTTACGGGCGAGCTTGAGCCGATTCAGCGTTTTCTTGACTTGGCTCTCGTCTTGTTCGGCCAGATGCTTTGCCAACCGCTCGATGAGGTTTAACGTTTGTTGTTCCATAAACAGGATTTTTTTGCAGTAGTAGGAAATGATTTTAAAAGGAAGAATGAAGCCTCGTTTCTGCGTCCATCTTACGATAAGCGGCAGCAAGTTTTGGTTGGCGATGAGGTTTCGGTAAACGTCGTTGTACCAACCTTGGTAAGTATCTCTCGCCACTTTTTCGGTAGCGCCTTCCTTTCCAGGAACGAGCAATGTTTCATTGTCGGCAGTCGCTTTAGCGCCTTTGAATTTGCTGTTCCGGTAATGATCGCGCACAAAGAAGTTCCATTCCTTCTGAAACTCTGGATAGGTCGTTACGACGTGGTAAAAGCTAAAAAGGGTGGCGGAGAGATTGTAAACCACAACTTCCGGCTTTGCACCAAAATTGGTGAAGTGATAAAGCGTAAGTGCTACCGCTGAATCCTCTGCAATACCGAAGCGCGTCTTCTCCAAGTTGATTTTGTCCGCATACTCAAAAATGGCGTTGGCTGGATTTCCGGCTTTTACTTTAGCAAGCCCCGGCTCCAATCCTTTCAAAGCAGGGTTTGTGTTCAGCTTATAATTTTCAGCCGCTAAATATGCCGTAACATCCGCTCGGTTGCTATGAATCAAAGCAATTTTATCGCCTGCTTGTACACATCCTAATGGCGTAAAAAATGTAGCGAATAGGGCTTCGCCGCCAGTCATCAACCCGCCTTCCAAGCTGTGGTGAAAATTGATGAAAGCGCCAGACCCAGACAAGATCACACTTTCTCTGCCAGCAGCATAAAGGGCATCTTCCTTACCTGCTACTCTGCATATACCCCTTGCATCTGGGGTCTGTTTTCTAAAATACCTCTCGTATTCCGCTTTGGTTTTTTCTGCTTCCTTTCCGCTGTTACTGGGATTAGTAATACCGGAATTTTGAAAGAAGCCGTGTAGCTTTTTCTGCCAACCATTTATGTACAAACCGCTTGCCCAGTCAAGCGCGTTTAATTCTTCAGGCTGTTCGCTTTGGGTTTTACCATAGGGTTTTTCGGCCACTACCTTTTGCAGGATGATATGGCCTATATCCACGAATGGGTCGCCGCTTAATAATTCTTCGTTCATAAAAAGTCGTTTTTAGCGTAATCCCCCAAACCCAATCCCTGTTCCAAATCCTACCCCAACCCGCCAGCAAAACCCAATCTGCTCCGCGCTTCCCCGCACAACCACCGGGCAAACCGACGCCTTGCTTTTCGTCCCCTTATAGTTCACCAGCTTTACGCGCGGCTTTGGATAATCTCTATCAAAAACCACCGACGTGCCTTCTGTAGAAAGCCCCGCCTGGTGCAGCTTGCTGTGAAAAACGTTTGTCAGAATGGAGTCCGCCTCGTCGCCGTCTTCATAGGTCAGGTATTTTATCGCTTTTTCGGGTGCGTCGCCGTGGGCTTCCATGTTGGCGCGGATGTGCTCCGGCAATTCCTCAAAATCCACCTTCTTCCGCACCAGCACCGGCGAGGCCACACTAAAGCGCCATTCGCCAGTTTCTACCTGCGGCGGGGCCTGAAGCACTACTTCTTCGGCCAGCATCCCGTAGGCAAAACGGTTGTCCTGCTGAATGCCTTGTATTAATTGCAACAAAACAGAAGGGTCGTGCGCACTGAAACTCAACTGTGCGCCGCCCGGAAAATCCAGCCCCTCGCGCCGCCGCTGACCGCCTTGCAGCCAGCCCACCGAATAAAGACTTACGGCATCGTGCAACGCATTTTCCCCACCAATGCAACGATGCAGAAAACCCACTATTTTCGGTAGATGCAAATCAAAAGGAACAAGACTGCTGTTGGGAGAAAAACGGATAAACGCGCGCATTGGGGAAAACCTTATTTGCTGCAATTATAAGTCACCTTTTATTCTAAAAAAAGTTTTTCTCAAAAAATTCCTGCACAGCATCTTGGCTTTTTTCGGTTGCAACGTTGCCGCTTTTTTGCCGAAAAAGGCATATTTTGCTTTAATTGAACCGGGAGGGATTGAAAGATCCTTTGGTGAATAAACCAGCTTCCCCTACAGGGCTTTAATTGAACCGGAAGGAATTGAAAGAAGGGCTTCAAGCAGATGTGCGTTTGGGTGAAGGACGCTTTAATTGAACCGGAAAGAATCTAAAATACATACATATCAATCAAAAAATTCCCGGACTGGACTAAATCAAAATAGACGATTCTTTGTGTTATAACCCTTGATCAAAGGTGAAACGAAGATTCACAGATTAATTTCAAATCCTCCATCAATTCGTTCGAACTTTGTCTATCCATCCCGCGCTTTTGGCAAAGAAGATAGCGCACAACTCTGTTGGAAGAATCTTGTTCCAAGGTGGCTCAATTAGATTCTGCCTGTGATCCTCATCACACGCTACCAAATACTCATCATTCTTGCAACCAGAAAGCACTGAATTTTCAGACTTGCTTAGAGAAATGGTAGGCGTCTTTGTTTTTACTTTCGTCTTTACTGACTTCAGTTCTTGTATTGCGCGCCAAAACTGTCGCACAGTTTTCCGGCACGCGGTTTTGAAGTTCTTGGCGAGTGATCTACAAGGCGATGGGTTGTACGTGACACTGAGTTTTCCCCTTGTGGCCAGAACTTTCACCTTTTTTCATGCACTGTCAAAAAAGAGACGCTTTCCGGCGCTTGTGAGTGTTGGATAGACGCGCTCATGAGCTTTGTCCGTTGTTGGCGGCCAGCAAATCGGCTTTCTGGTAATAGACCCGGTTACCTTTTTTCAGAGGCTTCACGAGTCCCCGTTTCCCCCATTTAATGAGGGTATTCACGTTGCACTTGAGGAAAGCAGCGGCTTCCTTTTGGGTGAGCGGCTCCGTATCCTGTGATGCATCAGTTGCGGTTTGAGCTTTTTGCAGGTGAGCAGCCAAATATGGAGCAATGGCAGCAGCTAAGGCATTAATGACCGGCTCAAAAGTTATCGGAGTTGATGGTGGTAGGTTCATCTTGCAATTGGTTTAGACGGTGCAAGATGAATCGGTGGATGAATGTAGACAATCAGGGTGCCTGTCTATTTTTTAAAAGATTCTACTTTATCGATTGATTTCCACGTAGTTATGTGATTATCCAACTTCACTCTCATTTCCTCGCTAAATATATTGTATTGGCCGATGACAGCTTTTCCTATGGTAGTATTATTACGAACATTCCTCTCTGCGTCACAATAAAAATGATTATTGACCACGAACAGAAAAAGGCGCACCATCTCAAGTTCAGAAATCTCCTCTCCTTTTCTCGCCCGCTCAACTGTCTGCCATAGAGCGTAAAATTTCTGTAACTCCGTAGCCTCTATCCCTCTTTTTCGGGGGTCGTGCTTTATCAGAAAACGAGCAACACACTCCATTGCCTCGTTGTACAAGTACCTATAATGCCCTACTTGTAGAGATAGAATCAAGTCCAAAAACCCTTGTTGGCCGTTTGAGTAATAGCGGTCGTATTGGTACTCTAAGAACGCCATTCCTGTGTCGTTGTCTTGAATTGCAAGAATATTAAGCCGTGCTATGAAGAACACACGATATGCTTGTTCGTAGTTGTGATAATCAACGTCTGTAAGACACCTCTTTGCATCATCCTCAAAGTCAGATTTGTAACCCTCTAAGAGCATTTCAAAATCCACTGGCATTGAGGAATGAGCATACGTTTTCAATGGAACAATCTCCAGATCAAAGCCGTTAAATACTCTGTTCATTGGTTTTGTCGTCGTTAGTTTCCCAGCAAGAAAAGAAGTTTTTAGCTACCTGTTCGTCAGTAAAGCGGACGTATTTTCTGAACATTTCCATGTTTTTGTGGCCGGTTATCTGCATGATTTGCCAGTGGTTCATGCCCTTCTGAAGGGAAAGCGTAATGAACGTTCTGCGGGCGTCGTGTGTCCCTATTTTGTCACTCAGCTTCATCTGTACCCGCGTTGTTTCTGCGCCCTTCTTAATGGGCTTCTCAATCAAGCGGAATAACTCCAACTCCACAAAAATGTTTTTCAATTCCCGGTTGCAATTCTGGTTGGCAATTACAACTGGGAAGAATGCTCCTTCGGTATTTTCCGGCAGCAGTTTCCGGGCTTTCTCCAGCAAGGGAATTTTGACAGACGCGCTTGTCTTACTGGTGTTAAAATGGAGGCTTTTACCTCGCAAATGCTGGCTTCCCACTTTGCTCCAATCGCCAAACCGCAGCCCGGTGTAGCAGGCAAAAAGGAATCGGCGCAATACTTCGGCTCGTTGGTTTTGGAACCTGCCGTTCCGGTGGGCTTCCTCTAGCGTGAGCAACTCCTCTTCTATGAGCGGGAAGATTTCGGTGCTGTCCGAAGATCGTTTGGCCAGCTTGGCGTTGTCCTGTTTCAGGTGGCCGTTTGTGAAGAGCCACGTAAGAAAAGCCTTGATGTCCTTCACTTTCCGGCTATGCCCGCTATTGGAATTGTTCAGCACTACGTTGCTGTATTCCTGCCAATCCTCAAAGAAAGAACCGTCCATGCGCGCCGGATCTAAAGATCGTTCGCCGTGGGCAGCAAAGGCTTCCATTTGGTTGAAGGAGGTGTGAATGTTCCTTAGCGTTACGGTCTTGACCTTTTTCTTAGAAATGTACAGTTCCTTAAAATGCTGGTAGGTATTTCCAGTCTGCCCATCGTTTGACAATACAAGTGTTTTCAGCACTTCGTCTGTAATGGCTTTGCCGGCGCGCTGCAATTCCAAAACAGCACTTTCGGTTCGGGAGACAATGCCGCGCAACTTCTCGTTGAGGTTGGAGAAATTCGGGTGACTGCGTTTCACTTCAGATTTCTCCCCGTTCCAGTCCTTAACGGGGACACGGATTTTGGTAGAAAATCGGATTTTACCAGTTGCGGCGTTCAGCACCACAAGCAAGTGGCATCCTTAGTCCCGGTGATGGGTTTTAGGTTGATGTGGGCCTTAAGATTTCCCTGTGGCATATCCGATCTACTGGTGTCGCATGTGGTGTCAAAAAGCGAAGTTATCCAAATAGACGGGAATAGACCAAAAACGACAAAACCCGCTCTGGGAGCGGGTTTTGAAGCCTTTCGGCAGTTTCAAAAAGACTGAAAAAGAGCCTTTCGTAGTCCGACCTGGATTCGAACCAAGACAAACAGAACCAAAATCTGTTGTGCTACCGTTACACCATCGGACTGCCTTTATTCCCGTTTAAGGGACGGCAAAAGTAAAAGCCGTTCCCGGAATTCCAAAAAAATTTTTCTCCCCAAAGCCAATGCCCCGCCCGGCAGGGCGAAGGCTTTTCGGTAGGTTTGCATTTTACAAACACTGTTTCCCTTTTTTCCCTAAAAATGAACCTCAACGGAAATCCCCGTTCCTATGTGCTGCGGGGCATTTTTGTGGTCGTTGCCCTCGTTATTGTCGGCAAGTTGATGGCCCTGCAACTGTTCCAGCCGGAGTGGAAAATCATGGCCAACGACATTGCCATCTACCGTAAAGTCGTGTATCCGCCGCGCGGCGTTATCTCTGACCGCAAAGGCCGCTTTCTCTGCCAAAACACCGTTGTGTATGACCTTATGGTTACGCCCAACGAAGTGCCGCGCAAAGGTTTTGATACTGCCGGAATTTGTCGTGTTTTGGGGATAGACAGGGTCACTTATGAAAAGGCTTTTGAGAAGGTGAAATTTCTCAACGGCCCCATGCGGCAAGGGCTTTTTCAAGCGCAACTTGACCCCGGCCAAACGGCACGCTTCAACGAAAATCCCTACGCTTTTCCGGGCTACCAACTGGTGGAGCGCACCATCCGCTCCTACCCTAAACCCATCGGCGGAACCTTTATGGGCTATATCGGTGAGGTGAGTCCGGGAATGCTGAAGCGAGACCGCTTTTCGTCCTACTCGCAGGGCGACTACGTGGGCATTGACGGGCTGGAACTTTACTACGAAGAAGTCTTGCGCGGACAACGCGGCGTGCATTACTACGAGCGCGACAATTTTAACCGGCCCAAAGACCGCTACCGGGGCGGCAAGCTGGACAGCAACGAAATTGCAGGCAAGCGCCTAGACTTGTATCTGGATGCCTCCCTACAGGAATACGCCGAGAAGCTGATGCAGAACAAACTCGGCTCGGCCATTGCGATTGAACCGAGTACGGGCGGCATTCTGGCGATGGTTTCTTCGCCGACTTACGACCCCAATTTGCTGCGCGGAAGCGACCGTTCCAAGAACTTCGGGAAGCTGTATTCGCTGGCCACAAAACCGCTTTTCAACCGCGCGATGAAAGGTTTTTATCCGCCCGGCTCTACGCAAAAACCGCTTACGGCCTTGATTGCGCTGGACGTAGGCGCGATTACGCCTTCCTACGGCTATCCCTGCGGCGGCGGCTACACGCAGTGTGGACGTTTTATCGCCTGCACCCACTCTGGCGGCGGCCACGCGTCCAATCTGCGCCTCGCGCTGGCCAATTCCTGCAACGCCTATTTCTGTCACCTTTACCGCTTGTCGGTGGACGCTAAAAAGTTTGGCGGCGTGCGCAAAGGCCACCACGATTGGTGGCAGCACATGCGCAATTTCGGCTTCGGGCATCCGGTGGGCATCGACCTGCCATTTGAGAGTGGCGGGATGCTCTTTGACACGAGCGACTACGACAAACAATATCGCGGGCCGAACTGGAATTCCTGCACCGACGTGTACATTGGAATGGGACAGGGAACGCTGGCCGTTACGCCGCTGCAAATGGCAAATGGCATGTGTATCATCGCTAACCACGGCTTTTATTACACCCCGCATTTTGTACGCGCTGTGGGTGGAAATGCCAAAGACCCAGTGCTGAAACCATTCCTCAAAAAGCACGAAATTGCCCGCAATATTTCCGACACGGCCTACGCGATTGTGGGCCTCGGCATGAGTGATGTGGTAACGAAAGGGACAGGCAAGGTGGCGCAATTGGACAGCATTGAAGTATGCGCCAAAACCGGAACGGTGGAGAACTACGCCATGATTGCGGGCAAACGTGTAAAACTCCAAAACCACTCCATGTTTGTGGCGTTTGCGCCGCGCGTGAATCCCAAAATCGCCATAGCGGTCACGGTGGAAAACTCCGGGTACGGCGCAACTTGGGCTGGGCCGATTGCCGCGCTGATGATTCAGAAATACATGAAGGACAGCATCACCTCGCCGAAGCACCACGCGCTGGAAGACCGGATGTTTAAGGGAAATATCATTAGCAATTACACCTACATTATGGACGCGCAAGACCGGGAAAAAGCCCGCACGCGCGACTCTGTCAAACGGGCCAAACAAACGATGGAAGCAGCACAGATGCGCGCGACGGGCATCAAGCTGATGAAGGAATATTTCCAACGCAATTTCCCTAAACAATAGACTTTTTTTCGCGGCGCGGAATCCTTTATGGCGACGACTTCTAAAAATATTTTTCAGCGGGTGGACGGCCTAACCGTCTTCTTTTATCTGTTGCTGGTAGCCATCGGCATTCTGGCGGTTTTCTCGGTGGAATACCGCAGCACAGATGTGTCTATTTTCCTTTCCCACAAAAGCCACATGAAGCAAACCATGTGGCTCGGCATTTCGCTTTTTGTGGGGCTGATTATCCTTCTGACGGACAGCAAATTCTTCTCCAACATCTCCTTTCTATCTTACACAGTGGGGATGTTTTTGCTCCTCATAACCATCTTCGCGGGAAAGGCCACCAAAGGCTCGCACTCATGGCTGGAACTGGGGCCGGTAGCGTTTCAGCCGGGCGAAGTGTGTAAGATTTTCACCTCGCTGGCACTGGCAAAATTCTTCTCCCTTTCGGAAGTGGATTTCTCCACGCTCAAGCACCGATTGATTGGTGCGGGTTTCGCCTTGCTACCGTGTCTGCTGATTATCCTACAAAACGAAACCGGCTTGGCGCTGGTGTATTTTTCGTTTTTTCTGGTGATGTTCCGGGAAGGATTGCCCGCCGGTTTGCTCATTGCGGCTTTCTCTATGGTGGCGCTCACGCTGGGGTCGTTGCTGCTTTCGCACACCACCCTGCTGATTCTGATTGGAGTGATTACGCTGGGGCTGGCCTATGTTTACCGGCAGGAATTGCTGCGACTGGGCATCACGCGGATTGTGTTTATTGCTTCGCTGGTGGTGGCGATTGGGTACTCGCAATTCGCCGTTCCGTTTGTATTTAGAAACGTGTTGAAGGGCTATCAAAAGGAGCGCATCTACTCTATGCTGGGCATGGAAGTACCGGTGGAATACCGCGACGCAACGGAAGACCCGGACGCGCCGAAAAAAGACACCGATTACAACGTGCGGCAGTCTAAAATCGCCATCGGCTCCGGCGGACTTTTGGGGAAAGGCTATCTCAACGGCACGTCCACCAAAAACGATTTTGTGCCGGAGCAAAACACCGATTTTATCTTCTGTTCCATCGGCGAGCAATTTGGTTTTTTAGGAAGCACCGCGCTGGTGATTTTATACGTGGCGCTGATGCTACGCATCGTTTCGCTGGCCGAGCGACAACGTTCTGATTTCAGCCGGGTGTATGCTTATTGCGTTGCGTCCATTCTGTTTTTCCACTTCGCCATCAATATTTCCATGACCATCGGCCTCGCGCCGGTGATTGGAATTACCCTACCCTTTTTAAGCTACGGCGGCTCCTCGTTGTTGTCGTTTTCCATTCTGATTTTCATCCTGCTCCGGCTGGATGCGGACAGGGGAATGGCAATACACTAACCGGCAATTAATAATGAGTAATTAATAATGAACAATGGTGAATTGGACTGAATTTCTTATGGGTGATTTGTTTCTCAAACAGCAAAATTCTTTTCGCAGCTCTTTTTACTCCTTGTCCACCATGACTTGCAAAACCCAAGTTTTGCCAACACTCCTCATTATTCATTGTTCATTATAAATTATTCACCATGAATATATATCCTCTTTCCGAAGGCGAATTCACCATTGGCGCAGACAAGATTTTCCTTCCTTTTGACGCCCAAAAGGACGTTCTGGAACAGCGTCCGCGCGGCTCGTTGCTGGTGGAAGTGCAGCCGTTTTTGATAGAGATTAGCGGGAAGCTTTTGCTTCTGGATGCCGGGTTAGGATTCCAGAATGCGCAGGGTATGTTGCAGATTCACGAGAATCTGGCGCGCCTCGGCTATTATCCGCAGGACGTTACGCACGTTTTGATGAGTCATCTCCACAAAGACCACGCAGGCGGATTGCTTCACCGGCACACGGACGGACTGGTGGAACCTGCTTTTCCCCATGCGCTGCACTGCATCTACGGCCCGGAATGGGATTTTGCCCATGCCACTGGTGCACCTTCCTACGACCTTTCCGATTTTGAGGGCTTAGACAAGCTGGTGCGAATGCATTGGTTGGAAGGCGAAAGCGGCATGGTGGAAGATGCATTTTTCTGGCAACACAGCGGCGCACATTGCCCGCAGCACATTGTGTGGAAAATACAGGACGGCCCGGAAACAGTGTTCTTCGGCGGCGACGAAGCTCCCCAACTAAAGCAGATGCAAATGCGCTACACGGCCCGTTATGATTTTGACGGCGCAAAGGCGATGAAACTTCGTGAGGAGTACGCCGCGAAGGGCCGCGAAGAAGGCTGGAACTTTCTGTTCTATCACGACATTGCCTCGGCAGTAGCGGTATTGAAGTAAGGTTCGCTTATTTTGTGTGGACAAAACAAAAAACGCATCCCAAGGATGCGTTCTCTTTAAATACTCACTGCTTTCGGCCTATTGCTTCTTCCGCAATTCATCCAACAGCATCTTCTTGAAATCGCGCTCGGCATCCACCAAAGCTGCGGCTTGTTGGGGTGTAATCACTTTCAGATAATCCTCGTTACAGCGTTTTTGAACGGAAAGGTCTTTTTGCTTGCATTCCATATTATTGTCTAAAAAGCGCATGGCCTCTTCCGGGTCTTGGCCGGCTTTGGCCGCCGCACCGCCACAGGTGTTCCGCAGATTTCGGCGCTCATTCTGGCAATTATTATATAAAGGCCAGAACTGCTGCGCCTGTTGCGGCGAAAGCTTTAGCCGGTCGGAAATAAAAGAGGTTTTGATAGCCTGAACACGACTTTTATCTACGCCTTGCGCTATAGAAACAAGAGAGCAAAACGTGAGGCAAAGAAGAGCAAAAAACGATTTCATGGCTTTACAGATAGGGAAACTTCGGGATTTATTTGGGGACTTTCTAACCGCTTTTACAGCAAGGCATCGTCGGAAAGAAAGGATTGAATTTCCTGGGCGTTTAAGTTGTGTACCGAAGACGTTCCTTCAAAAGATGCCTTTGGCAATTGCGCCTCAATTAAATCGGCATCAAAGTCGTCGGCATCCTGATAAACGTAATCCTGCAACACTTTTTCGGGAACAGAAGCGAGGGCACGTTGCGCGGTTTTGACGGTGCTTTGCGGCGTTCCGGCCTGACGAATGCCGGTTGTTACAGCAATAATTAAAGCGGCAGCAGCAGCCCAGCGCATCACCTGAATAGGTATTGTTTTGCGCGTATGCAGGGGAATGATTTTCGGCGGCGCGTCGGTAGCAATTCGCTCCTGAACCGACTGCGCAAACTGATTGAAGTAGCCTTTGGGAACAGCAAAAGGCATGTCGCGGGAAAGACCTTCCGGTTGGATTTCCTTATCGCTCACGGCAGCCATTACGCCATCGGCGAAAGTTTCAAAATAGCCTTCCGGCGCTTGAAACACATTTTTGCGCGACAGTGATTCCTCAAAAGCGGCTTCTTCTATACGCTCCGCCAGCGACTGCGCAAACTGGGCGAAATAATTTTCGGGAAGGTCAAACGGCGCTTTTTTCGCAACACCGAAAGAAGGCATAGGTTCTGCAATCTCTTCATTTTCTTCCATCAAAATCCGCAACTTCAAGCTTTCGGAAAAGAAGGAGAAATACCCATCGGGCACGCGGAAAGGCATCGCCACGGGAAACGTCGCCAGCAAGCTTTGAATCGTCTTCAATTCTTCTACAATAACATGAGACCGGGCTTCCATAACGGCTTATGGACGCAGGCAGAGAAGAAGGGTTTAATCTTCTGGTTTGAAGTAGGCTTCAATTTTCTTCACGGCGTGGTGGTAGCTTGCTTTCAGCGCGCCCACGGAAGTACCCAGCATATCGCTCATTTTTTCGTAAGGCATCTCGTCAAAATAGCGCAGATTAAAAACCAGCCTTTGCTTTTCGGGCAGGCCCTGAATGGCTTTTTGCAGCTTCCATTCCAACTGCCGGTCATCAAATCCGGGCTGTGCAGCGAGGCGGTTGGAAAGGTCGGTTTCATCGTCGGAAAGCGACACAGAAGCGCGCCGCTTACGCTGCTCCAGGAACGTAAGTGTTTCGTTGGTGGCAATGCGGTAGAGCCAGGTATAAAGCGCGCTTTGCTCCCGGAAATCGGCCAGTGCTTTCCACACTTTAATGAACACGTTTTGCAGCACGTCGTTCGTGTCTTCATGGTCCATCACCATGCGGCGGACATGCCAGTAGAGGCGCTCCTGATAGGTTTTCACCAGTTGGTTGAAAGCGGCTTCTTTGGTGCGCTCTTCGCGAAACGCTACCAGAAGCGCCTTGTCATCTGTATAAACTGCTGCTGCCATGAAGGGCAAAAGTAGCAAGTAGAAAGTACCAAGTAGAAAGTAGAAAGACACAGGTATGGCGTACCAAGAATCAAGAGCCAATAGTCAATAAGAAAATCAAGCACCTTCGCGAGGCGGCAAAGGAGAGATTTGCGTTGGACTGAACGTCATTAAGGCTACTCCCTTCCTGCCCCGTCTTTTTACTTTCTACCTACCTTCTACTCACAATGAACTACCTCGGCCACGCTTTCTTTTCCGGCTCCGGCGATGCGGCGCTGCTCACGGGCAACCTGATGGGCGATTATGTGAAAGGAAGCACGGCGCTTGCGGCTTTGCCCGGAGAAATTCAGAAAGGCATTTTGCTTCACCGGCAGATTGATGCGTTTACGGATACGCACCCGGCGACCTTGCGTGCGGCCCTACCCTTCCGCGAGATTTATGGACGCTACGCCCCGGCGCTTATGGATGTTTTTTACGACCATTTTCTGGCCAATGACCCAGCGTGTTTTGAGAGCGAGAAAAGTTTGTTCGGCTTCACGCAGGACGTGTACGCGCAAGTGGAAACGCAAAGAGATTTCTTCCCGGAAAAGTTTGCGCGCACGTTTGACGCAATGAAGACGCAGAACTGGCTCTATCATTACCGGACGCTGGGCGGGTTACAGAAATCGCTGGGCGGGCTGCAACGGCGCGCCAACTACCTGCCGGACGTGGAAGACGCGTACCGGATTTTCATTGGTTACTACCATATTCTCTCGCAGTGCTGGCAAGAAGTGGGCGATGCGATGCGGAAAGCTTTTTTGCCGAAGCCTTAGTAAGAGCAGGCGTTATTTTTGCCGCCGCCCGGAAATGCCCTACTTCTGGCAACCCTTTCTTTTGAAAATCACGACTTCTTTTTTAGCGCTTCTTACCTGCTTCACGCTGGCCTGCAAACCGGGCGGCGAAAAAGCCGCTGCCCATCCGCCCAAAAAGCCTCAGTTCGGCGAACCGGCAAAGGGCTTCCGGCCCCTTAACATTCCCTACGCCGACACCAACAACGCCCGCTGGCGCGCCGTGCGCAACCGTCTAGATTCTTTCTACCAAACCCAAACCCGCGCGGGCTTTAATGGCTCGGTGCTGGTGGGTTTCCGAGGGCAAATTCTCTACGAGCGGTACTTTGGTTATGCGGATAAAGAAGCCGGAAAATTCTGGTCGCCGACAACGCCGTCGCAGCTCGCTTCTACGTCTAAAACTTTTACGGGCGCGGCGGTTTTATTTCTTCATCAGCGCAACTACCTGAACATTGACTCGCCCGTGCGGAGCTATCTCTCCGGCTTTCCGTACCCGGAACTGACGGTGCGGATGCTGCTGTGCCACCGCAGCGGATTGCCCGATTACCTGCACTGGGTGCCGAATTTCCGCAAGAGTATGGCGCCGATATACAACCCGGAATTGGTAGGGCTTTTCAGCCGACACCGACCCGCGCTGGAGTTCCGGCCCAACACGCGGTTTAAGTACTCCAACAGCAATTACGCGATGCTGGCCTCGGTGATTGAAGCGGTAACGGAAATGACCTACGCCGACTTCATGAAGAAATATATTTTTGACGCGGTGGGCTTGCGGAATACCTACGTTTACAACCCTGCCAACGGCCTGCCGCCCAACGCAACGGTGAGCTACAAACCCGGTTGGGGCCGCGAGCCGGTTACGTTTTCCGACGGCGTGTATGGCGACAAAGGCATCTACAGCACGGTACAGGATATGTACCGCTGGGACCAAAGCTTTTACCAACAAACACTGGTGGACAGCAATACGCAGCAACTGGCGTATGCGCCTTGTTCATTTGAAAGGCCGGGCGTGAAAAACTATGGCCTCGGCTGGCGGATGCTGTGCTACGAAGACGGCTATAAAGTGATCTACCACAACGGCTGGTGGCACGGCAACAACACCTGCTTCTACCGCTTTGTGATGGACAATTTCACCATCATCGTGCTGGGCAACAAATACACGGGCAGCATATACCGGCAGCCGCCTGTGGTGTATAACATCGTGCAGGGAACAAGCGGGGAACGGCAGGGATTTGAGGGAGAGGAGTAGAAGGTTTTCTTCCAAAAACACCCGTCCGGTTTGTGAAACCGGACGGGTGTTTTACATTGTGGTGGAAACATGTTGCGCGTTTCGCTGGTTATCGGCGAATTGCCTTGTCTTTGTATCTAATAACAAATTCGCGTGCCTCAACCATTGACTGCGGATAAGAAACATAGTTTTCCCGAATTTTCTTTTTCAATTCACCGGCACCTTCTTGATAAATGTGCTGAAAGAAAAACCCATTTTCAATAAGAAACTCAACCACAGCCCAACCTTGGTCGTCTTTTTTGCGAGGTGGACGAAAACGATGCGCTAAAAGAATCATCTCCTTACCACAAGCAGTACACACCTCGAACTTCTTCGGGGATAAAGGAGAAAGATTGCAAGCTTTTCGGCAGAACAAGCACACTTTTTTATGGCCCATTTTGAGTGGATTTTTCTAAAGGTGAATCTCCTCCCCCACATACCCCTGCGGCGTAACCGCCCGTAATTCCGCTTTCACACTCTCCGCAACATCCAGCCCGTTAATAAAGCCGCGCATTGTTTCGGCGGTGATGCTGCACTTTCCGCACGTCATTTCTTTCAATGCTGCGGATAGCTTTCTCTATTAAATAAAATTATTAGATAACAGGCTGGAACAGTTTGGGGTCTATAATCGGCAAAATGGCCCGGTCTAGATGCGTTCCGCGAAACAAGGCACTAAAGCTCCCCCGCGCAGTGGAAAGCGCAATAGAGTTGAGCGTAACGGCCAGACCGGGAAGCACGGTTGCATGGTTGTCCTTGTGAACAACGGCCTCCTCATAATTATCAATATAAAAGGCAATTCCGGTAGTGAGTTTGCCCAGCACCGTTTCCGGTTCGGAAGACTGACCGTTTTCAGCCGTAAGAACCGTAACAAATACGCGGATGGAAACTAGCTTTTGTGCAGCATCCAACGTCATTTCAAGGCTTATACTGAAGGCACAATCCACTGGCTCCAACGCCGTTTCTGAAGCGGCGGAAAGGGAAAATTCTACGATGTCCACCCGGTCTATCCGAAGGCCGACGTGGACACCGGCAGGCGTAGATGATTTTGCGGGAGTCGCCTTCAGAGACGACTTAAGCGCCTTTGTAGGGTTAGAAGCCATAAAGCGCGCCGGACGGGATGTCGGATATTTTATTCTTCTTACAAATACTTACAATTTGTCCGCTTTTCAAAACAAAAGACTGGTCGTTGGGCCAGTCTTTTGTTTGCATTTCGGGCTGTGGCAGCGCCATTTTGTGGGCAGGAGCCGCCGCTGATACCATCACGGCAACATATTTCACTACTTCTTTGGACGGTTGTGCAGGAGTCGTTACCAGCAGTTCAATGCCCAGATGTTCCTGAATCGTAAAAAGCAAATCCACCGTAAAATTGTGTCTGCCGCTGATCCACTTCGAGACTTCGGACTGCTTTCTGCCCATTGCTTCCGCGAATGTTTTAAGCACACCGTGCCGGTCGCCATATTTGGCAACAATGGCGTCGTAAATCCGGTCGCCCAGTTCCATAAGTTGTTCTGTGCGGCGTTGGCGGGCTGGATTGGCGCGTGCCATAAACCGTTCCAAAGTGGGGCTGGTGTAAATCTCCGCAGGGGCGGATATTTTTTTAGTTTGATTCTTCATCAAGGTTGTTGGAGTCGAATGTTAAGTTGCCTTCTAAATCCAAGCCATCAGTTGTAAAACGAAGGTTACCATCTGCTCTTCGTGTTTCTATATCGTTTGCGACTTGTCCCAGAAATTTCACTTCACCTTCAAGCACTTTGTCGTCTTGCCATGCCCGTACGTTTTTAGGCGCACCGCTGCCCAGAATTACCAGCCGTTCACCATACCTAATACAGTACAGTCGCAACGCTTGCGCAGGATAATCGCGGAGGGCGTGAACAAATTCTTGTCCTCTGGTGCTGGCCTCGTCCCGGTAATGTTGTTCCTGCGCGCCAAATTTTTGGGCTTGTAGCAGCATTCTGTCCAGCATGTTGTCCAATGCGTCTGGATACTGCTCTTCATGGGCTTGGAGAAATTTTTCAAACAAGGTTATTCCTTCCTCTATCAGATAAACGGTGTAAAAAGAGCAGCGGCGACCAGACCACGGCAATTTCACCAGCCTATACTTAACCGAAGAGTGAATCTTGGACAAAACTAACAGTTTTTCTGGTAAAAGAGTTCTCTAAAAGGTTTTTTGGGTCACTTTATACGTTCAAAGATAGCTTCAGGGTGTTTTATAGCTCCCTGCCTCGCTGTCTAACTGCGTACCAATTCTTTAGAGACTCCTTCCCCCACATACCCCTGCGGCGTAACCGCCCGTAACTCCGCTTTCACGCTATCCGCAACGTCCAAGCCGTCAATAAAGCCGCGCATCGTTTCGGCGGTGATGCCGCCCTTTCCGCGTGTCAATTCTTTTAGCGCTTCGTAGGGCTGCGGGTAATTTTCGCGGCGTAGAATGGTTTGGATAGCTTCGGCCACCACGGCCCAGTTGGCTTCCAAGTCAGCGTTCAATTTTTCGGCGTTCAGGAGCAGCTTGTTCATCCCTGCCTCCAACGAAATAAGGGAAAGAAAGCTATGCGCCACTGGCACGCCCAACACGCGCAAAACCGTGCTGTCGGTCAGGTCGCGTTGCAGGCGGGAAATGGGCAGCTTTCCGGCCAGGTGCTCGTAGAGCGCGTTGGCGATGCCGAGGTTTCCTTCTGCGTTTTCAAAGTCAATGGGGTTCACCTTGTGAGGCATCGCTGAAGAGCCGATTTCCCCCGCTTTGGTCTTCTGTTTAAAGTATTCCAGCGAGACGTACGTCCACACGTCGCGGGCAAAATCTATCAGGATGGTGTTGATGCGCTTCAGCGCGTCCAACTGCGCGGCAAGGTGGTCGTAAGGCTCAATCTGCGTGGTGCGCTTTGTGCGCGTCAGACTTAATTTCTCTTCCAAAAAGCGCTTCCCGAAAGCCGCCCAATCCTTTTGCGGGAAAGCCACGTGGTGCGCGTTAAATCCACCGGTTGCGCCACCGAATTTGGCGCGGTGCGGAATGGTGCGGAGCATCTCCAACTGTCCTTCCAAACGCTCGGCAAACACGGCCCATTCGCGGCCCAGCGTCGTAGGCGAAGCAGGTTGTCCATGCGTGCGCGCCAACATCGGGATGCGTTCCCATTCGCGGGCCTGCGACCACAAAAGCGCAATCATCTTTTCCAACTGCGGGTAATATACCTGCTCCAGCGCATCGCGGAAAAGCATGGGCATCGCCGTGTTGTTGATGTCCTGCGAGGTCAGGCCGAAATGAATCCATTCCTGCACCGCTCCCCCACCCATCTGCGCCAGCTTTTCTTTCAGGAAATACTCCACCGCCTTCACGTCGTGGGCCGTGGTGCGTTCCAGCGTTTTGATGCGCTCTGCATCAGCTTCGGAAAACGTTTCGTACAGCGCTCGCAGGCTTTCCGCCGTCAGCATTTCGGGCAGGGAGAAAATTCCTTCTTCCGCCAGCGCCAAAAAATATTCCACCTCCACCCGCACGCGATAGTGAATCAGTCCATACTCGGAGAAGAAAGGCGCAAGTGCGGCCACCTTGCTGCGGTAGCGGCCATCAATAGAAGAAATAGCGGTGAGCAACGAGTAATGATTAGTGGTTAATGATTAGTGATTAATGGCTTCAAGGCTCAATGCTCAAAGCGGGGATGAAACCGCTCCATCGTCTGCCGCAGAAAGCGACTGTCTAAGTGGGTATAAAGCTCCGTAGTGGTGATGCTTTTGTGGCCGAGCAGCAGTTGCACCGCACGCAAATCTGCGCCCGCTTCCACAAGGTGTGTGGCAAAGGAATGGCGCAGCGTATGCGGGTGAATGGTAGTGCGCAGTCCGGCCTTTGTAGCCGCATCACGCACGATGTTGAAGACCGTCATGCGCGTCATGCCCGCGCCGCGCCGGTTGAGGAAGAGAATGTCCACCGAATCAGGGCGGATGTTCATGCGGTTGCGGACGTTGTCCAGATAGATGCTGATGTACTTTACCGCCGTCGCGCCCACCGGAACAAGGCGCTCTTTATCGCCTTTTCCTACCACGCGCAACATGCCGAGTTCGGGGTAATAAAGGCTGCGTTGCAACTGCGTGATTTCCGTCGCGCGCAGGCCGCAGCTATACAGCGTTTCCAGCAGCGCACGGTTGCGGATGCCTTCGTCGGTGGTGGGGTCCGTGCCGGTCTCCATCAGTTGTGTAACCTCAGCGGGAGTTAGCACTTCGGGCAGGGAAAATTGTTTTTTCGGCGCTTCCAAAAGCTCCGTCGGGTCGGCGGTGATTTCTTCTTCCAAAAGAAGAAAACGAAAGAACGCTTTGATGCCACTCACGATGCGCGCCTGCGTGGTAACGGCCCATTCTTCTTCTCCCTTTCCAACAGTAAAAGAAGCCAGAAACTGCCGCAGAACTTCAATGTTGATGGCGTAGAACGGACGGCCCGGAAATTGAGCGGCGACGAACGCTTCCAGCAGCGTTACGTCGCGGGTGTAGGCGTCCAGCGTGTTGCCGGAAAGCGAACGTTCCAGTTCCAGATACGCGCGAAAGCTTTTGATGTAAGAATACCAAGGGGAAGTGATGTCCATGCGCGGCGGGTTCGGGAATTTTGTGGCGGCAAAAATACCGGCGGGCCTTCTTTAACCCAATCTGCAAATCATCAGTCGTTTTCAAAACGCGGGCGGATATTTTAGATCACACGCACTACGGGTCATTCCGACGAAGGAGGAATCTCACAGCGGGTGAGTATAACAAACTTGAGATTCCTCCTTCGTCGGAATGACACCTCTTCTCTATTATTTTGCGCCTTCTTCCCATGAAAATTCTGCTCCTCAACGGCCCTAACCTAAACCTTCTCGGCGAGCGCGAGCCGCACATTTATGGCCGCCAGAGCTTTGAAGAATACCTCAAAACCCTGCAAAAAGATTTCCCCCAAACGGAGCTTCTCTACCGCCAAAGCAACGTGGAGGGCGAGCTGATAAACCTCCTCCACGAACACCGCAAAACCGTTGGCGGCGTGGTGCTAAATGCGGGTGCTTACACCCATACCAGCCTTGCCCTTGCCGACGCGGTGGCGGCGATTTCTGTGCCGGTGATTGAGGTACATCTCTCCAACATCTTCGCCCGCGAGGAGTATCGCAAAACCTCTTTTATCGCCGCGAAGTGCTTAGGAAGCATCAGCGGTTTCGGGCTGGAATCCTACCGGCTTGCGGTAGCTTTTCTGGTGCAGAACCCTTTGGTATAAAGCCATTCTCCTGACGAGGGCGCTGTTTTTCTCCTCTGGGGACTTCCCCACAAGCTTTGGGGAAGTCCCCATTTGTTTTGGGGATTTCCCCGTGAGTTTTGGGAAATCTCCCATGCACTTTAGGGACTTCCCCATAAATCTTGGGGAGTTCCCTGTATGATTTGGGAATTCCCCCATGATTTCTGGGGAAGTCTTTATAAATTTTGGGGAGTTCCCCATGTTTTTGGGGAACTTCCCCAAAACATGGGAACGTGAAGTAGATTTGTGGTGAAATCCCTTCTCGTTATGCCCAAAGACAGCATTTTCCCTTCCAGAGAAACCGCTTTTGATAGTTTTATAACCATAGTGGTTCCTTATCTGGTTAGCAATGGCGCGCGCTTTGGTATCAATACGGCGCGCCGCACCGTCCTTACCAATGCGGCGGCCAACTGGACGGCGGCCTATGCCAAAACCACAGACCGGGGTACGCGCACCAAGAATGATGTAGCCGACAAAAACGCGGCAAAGGCCAGCCTTCAGGTGCTGGTGCGGGAGACGTGCCGGGCGCTGCCTGTATTTGTTCTTACCCCTACCGACCGCAATACGCTGAACCTGCGCCTGCGCGACCGGGCCACCCCTACCCCGGTGCCTGCCACGAAGCCCGTTGTACAGGTGGACACGCGCATGCGGCTGCAACATACCGTTCATTATTTCGACAGCAGTAGCAACAGCCGGGCGAAGCCCAAAGGGGTGCTTCAGTGCGAAATCTGGTACTACATCAGTCCTAACGGCGCACCACCCGCCCGGCAGGAGGATTATTGCTACTTGGCCGTGAACCGGGCCACGCCCTATACGGCGCATTTTGAGGGGGCCGACGCGGGCAAGGCGGTGTATTATGTGCTGCGCTGGATGAACACGCGCAACGAACCCGGCCCGTGGAGCGCGGTGGTGATGGCGACGATAACGGGTTAGGAAAAAGCATTTCAGGCAAACCGGTATCCCCGCAGAAACGCGGCAATGTCCATGCGCTTTTTGCCGTCCAGTTGCACGTCTAACGCATAAAGCCAACCGTCGGCGCAGGCAAAGCGCAGGAAGGTTTTGCCGTCGGTTTCGTAGGGACACGCCGCGTGTGTCTCCACTTCTGCTTCTGCATTTTCGGCGGACAAGCGGGGCGCATCCCCGTCCCTTTCAAACCGGCTTTTGTAAATGCGCAAGCTCTTTCCATCCAAAGAAGTAAACGCTGCCGGGTGTGGCGAAAGGCCGCGCACGCGGTTATGAACGGCTTCGGCGGGAAGGGAAAAATGGAGCGCGCAGTCTTCCTTAAAAATCTTGGGCGCGTGGCGCAGTTCCGCCGTTTGCCGGGGCTGCGGAACGGGCGATAAGCGTCCTTCGGAAAGGCCGGCAACGGTTTTCACCAGCAGCGTTGCGCCCAGGTGCATCAGCTTTTGATAGAGGCTTCCGAAATCGTCTTCGGGCAGGATGAGCGTTTCTTTTTGAAGGAGAATGCCGCCTGTGTCAATCTCCTGTTGCAACTGAAAAGTAGTTACGCCCGTAAACGCTTCGCCGTTGATGATGGCCCAGTTAATGGGTGCTGCGCCCCGGTATTGCGGCAGAAGGGAGCCATGAACATTTACCGTTCCGCGCCGCGGCATGGCCCACACCGCTTCGGGCAACATGCGGAAGGCAACCACGACGTGTAGTTCTGCATTCAGGCTTTTCAGGCTTTCCAAAAACGCCGGTGCTTTCAGCTTTTCGGGTTGCAGCAGCGGAAGGCCGTTTGCAAGCGCATATTTCTTCACCGCTGATTCGCTTAACTGCTGACCACGCCCGGCGGGCTTGTCGGGAGCGGTAACGACGGCAGCTATGTCGTGGCCGCTGTCCAACAAGGCGTGAAGGGAAGCAACGGCAAAATCGGGCGTTCCGAAGAAAACAAGGCGCATGGGGCAAAGTAATGGGCAATGTGAGAAATGGGGAGAATGTGGTAATGCGGTAATTCCCCCTACTATCATCAGGAAAGCGACATCGCTACATTCTCCCAGCCGTCGTCAAACCGCACTTCCGGGCTGTATTTCCGGTAAAAGGTTTTTGCTGGTTCGTTCCAACTTAACACCTGCCACACCATGCCGGAGCAGCCAGCCTTCCGGCCCTCTGTTTGCAGCGAGTCCATCAAGGCCTTCGCCACACCCGCGCGCCGCCATGCTTCTTCTACATACAAATCTTCCAAGTAGAGGCGCTTTCCTTTCCACGTAGAATAGCGCAAATACCACAACGCAAAGCCTATCACTTCCCCACCTGATACGGCTACCAGTGCGCGCCAGGCTGGATTTTCGCCGAATCCATCTTCTGTAAACTGGGCCAGCGAAAGCGTTACTTCGTACGGCGCGCGCTCATATTCGGCCAGCTTTCGGATAAGGTTATAAATTGCGGGCACATCTTTTACGGTGGCGGCGTGTACGAAAAAGTCTTTCATTCCGTTTTAGTAGCGGTTTTCCTTCCGCAAATCTCTTTAAAGCTTCCTTCCTTTTTTTGATGAACAATACCATTCAAGGCGAAATTATCTGGGTGGACGACGAAATCGCGTCCCTCAAATCTCAAATGCTTTTCCTCAAGGGCAAAGGCTACAACGTAACCCCTTTCTCCAACGGCCACGACGCGCTGGAATATCTCAGCGACAACTACCCCGATGTGGTGCTGCTGGATGAATCCATGCCGGGCCTCACGGGGCTGGAAACGCTTTCGCGCATCAAAGACATTCGTCCGCTCTTGCCAGTGGTAATGGTGACGAAAAACGAGGCGGAGAACATCATGGAAGAAGCCATCGGCGCGCAGATTGCCGATTACCTTATTAAGCCCGTGAATCCGAATCAGGTGCTGTTGAGCCTGAAGAAAATCATGGACAGCAAGCGGCTGGTGAGCGAGGCGACAACCACCGCATTTCAGCAGGAATTCCGCAACCTTTTCATGCAGCTTTCTTCTGCGCCCAATGCGGAAGAGTGGAAGGAGCTTTACGCTAAACTGGTGCGCTGGGAATTGGAATTGACGGCTTCGGATGCCCCGGAAATGCTCCAGATTTTGCAGTCGCAAAAGGAAGAAGCCAACACGTCGTTCTTCAAGTTTATCTCCAAAAACTACGTAAACTGGATTGGTGGGAAAGATGCCGGTGCGCCGCTGCTTTCGCACGAGATCATGGCCCGGAAAATTTTTCCGCACATAGAGCCGGGCGTGCCATCGTTTATGGTGTTGATAGACAACCTGCGCTACGATCAGTGGAAGGTGATTGAGCCAACGCTGACAGAGCTTTTCCGCGTGGTAGAAGAAGACTCTTTCTACTCTATTCTGCCCACCGCTACGCAGTACGCGCGTAACGCTTTTTTTGCTGGAATGATGCCTGCGGACATTGCCCAGAAATTCCCCAAAGACTGGAAAAACGACGACGACGAAGGCGGCAAAAACCTGTCGGAAGAACTCTTTCTCCGCGATAATCTGAAGCGCAACCGGTTGGAGAATATCAAAGCGACGTACACTAAAATCACCAACAACCACGACGGAAAGGAGTTTGAGGACAACATTCACAACTACCTCAAAAATGACCTTAATGTGGTGGTCTACAACTTCGTGGACATGCTGAGCCATGCGCGTACCGAGATGGAAGTGTTGAAGGAACTGGCAGGCGATGAGGTAAGCTATCGCTCGCTGACGGTGAGTTGGTTTGAGCATTCGCCGCTGTACCGTGCGCTGAAAAAAATCGCCGACAAAGGCATTCAGCTTTTCATCACCACCGACCACGGAACAGTGCGCGTGCAGAAGCCCAGCAAGTGTGTGGGTGACCGTGCTACAACCGCCAATCTGCGTTACAAACACGGGCGCAATCTGGCTTTTGAGGAGAAAGATGTGCTTGCTTTCCGCGATCCGAAACTGGCGGGATTGCCGCGCCCCAATGTCTCTTCTACCTTCATCTTTGCGAAGGAAGATATCTTCCTCTGCTATCCCAACAACTACAACCACTACGTGCAGTATTACCGCAACACTTTCCAGCACGGCGGCATCTCGCTGGAAGAGATGATTGTGCCGGTGGTGAGGCTGGTGGGCAAGTAGAGGCACGTTGTTTTTTGCAGCCGTCAGGAGTCTCCAACCGCATTCATGAATCCTTTGTCCGCCGACGCGCTGCCGCGTCTCATCGCCCAGATTGAAACTGTTATTCGCGGCAAGCGTCCGCAGATAGAAATTGTCTTAACGGCGCTTCTGGCAGGTGGTCATGCCTTGCTGGAGGACAATCCTGGAACCGGAAAAACCGTAATGGCGCGGACGTTGGCGCAGTGTATTTCCGGGAATGCAGCGGAGGGACATGCCGTTTTCAAACGCATCCAGTTCACGCCCGACCTCCTACCACTAGATCTTATCGGTGCGCATATTTTTGATGACCGCAGCCGCGATTTTTCTTTCCGGCGCGGGCCGATTTTCTGCAACATCCTGCTGGCCGACGAGATAAATCGCGCTTCGCCCAAAGTGCAGAGCGCACTCTTGGAAGCGATGGCAGAAGGACAAATCACCACCGGCGACCAGACGTATTTGTTGGAGAAAGTCTTCTTTACCATTGCCACCCAAAACCCGGTGGAGATGGAAGGCACATATCCCCTGCCCGCCGCGCAGCTGGACCGCTTTTTTGTGAAGCTCCACTTCGGCTACGTGGATGAAGAAACGGAGTTGGATATCTACCGCTCTTACGCAGGCATCGGGCAAAACCTTACCGACCTGCAAGCCGTGCTGACGCTGGACGACGTGGTGGCTTTGCAGCGCGAAGCGGAAGCTGTTTTTGTCCACGAAGAAATCCTGCGCAGCGTTGCGCATATCGTCCGCCGCACACGCGAACACGACGGTATTACGCTGGGCGCTTCCACCCGCGCGGGCATTGCTTTCATCCGTTGCCTACGTGCGTTTGCACTGGTGCAGGGCCGCGATTTTGTGGCAGAGAATGACGTTCCCACCCTTGCCCATCATGTGCTGCATCACCGGCTCGCTTTTCGCAACCGCGAGGCGAAAGCAGGCGCTTTGGAAGAGATTGTACGCACTGAAGCGGACCGGCTTTCCCGGCTGAAACTGTTTTAAAAAAAACGGGTTTATGCAGGAGAAATTTCTACAGAAAAGAGGCTTTTGGTTGGCCTTCTTTTTCCTGCTTTTTGGCTGGAACACCACCTTCGCGCAAGGCATTCCCAAATCACCACAGCGCCGCGAGATAGACGCGAAGCGCACGGTGCTGAACATCTATTCCGAAGAAGCCGGGCCGCGCAGCCGCGAATTTCTCCGCATTGACAGCACCTATTACGTGGGCTGGCTCGTAAATGGCATGTCTAAGTTTAACCGCGCGGCAGATGCGGTTGGATTTAAAGCGGCAAGCACTGCTTTGGAAACCTGCCTGCGCCACTGCGAGCGCGACTATGCCCGGCAACTTCGCACCCGCACCACCGACCTCGGAAGCTATTTGAACCTTTATCCGCTACAAACGGATTACGCGACAGCCGTCTCTACATTGGTGCAATGCTATTCCAATCTGGAGCAGCCGCAACAGGCTTACAATACCATTCGCCGTTACCTGCGCCAGAATTTTCAGCGTGACTTTTTTGACCCGTACAACATGCTAATGTGGACGGTGCATCGCAGCCGCATCTACACGGCAGACCGCTATCCTTTTCTTCAAAACAGCATTGACGCGAACGAGAAGCTGGCCGCGCGTTTTTTGGATAGTTCGGTGCAGCGTATTGAAAAGTCGGCGCAGTACAATTCCGGCTTTTTTACGCCCGAAAGCTACCGCTCCGATTACATGGGCGTGTATCATTACAAAGCCATTCTCCACAGCTACAACTTTGCCATTGACAGCGCACAACGCTATTATGATTTGCTGTCGGAAGGCGGGCAACCAAGCCACAACAACTACGGAAATTTCCGGGCTGTTTGCGGCGATTTTCGCACGGCAGAGCAGCAATACGCGCTGGCGGGATTGATGGAAGGTGGCGACAACCGCTTGCAAGAATGGGCCTATTTTTCTTCGCTCCTCCACATCTATAAAGGACAGCCCAAAGAAGGCATCCGGCTGGCGGGAAATATGGTGGACGAGCATACCTCGCAGCCCGGCTACGGCTGGTATCTGATTGCCAAAGCGCGCTGTCTGGCTTATGACGGACAGATAAGCGAAGCCGAAAAAACGTTGGAAAAAGCGTCTGAATTCCGAGAGTTACACATTGGCACTTCGCTGGGACAGACACACTATGATTTCGCCATTGGGCTTCAAAAACTGTTCATCGCTGAGCGGCGCGCGCAGATGGTGAAGTTTGAAAATCGGGGCTGGTGGTACCGGCCTGCGGCGCTGGCGGAAATGGCGCGGCGCAAGAGTTTGCTGGCGCTCCAACGCTTTCTGCTCATCAACCAACTGGCCCGGAACCCGGAGCGCGACCGCGTGATTTACAAGATATTCTCTTCGGAAAGCGTGGTGGGCTGGGATGAAATCTGGACGTTGATTTCCGGCTTTTCTACTTCTTATTTTCTGGAGAAGATGCAGCCGCAGATAACCGCAGACCCGCGTCCGCGCGTGCGCAAATATTTTAGGTATTTCACCGCGCGGCTTTTGATGCAACAGGATGAAAAGGAAAAAGCGCGCAGTTTCCTCAACGGCCTCAATCCTTTTGACGGACAAACAGACCCGGATTATGAAGGACTGCTCTTTGCCCGCAAAGCCCTCGCACAGGCGCAAATGGCGGATGATGAAGACGATGAAGGGAAGCGCGACAGCTACCTGATGGAAGCGGCAGAGATGTATCCGCAACTCCTGCCCTTCTCTGAAATGCGCATTCCTATGCGACTTGTCGTTAGCGGACGAGAAGACAAAAAAGCATTGGCGCGCCTGCGTCGCTGCAACTTGAACTTGGAACCCACAGGCGACGCCCTCTCGGCATACCTGCGCTTTGAAGTGTTGGACGAGAAAATGGTGCGTGTCCACTACTCCGTTATTGCCGCCAGCGGCAGGCTGCTGGTGATGCCGCAAAGCTGCACCTACGAGCGGAAAAAGGCCGAAAGCGCGGGAATTGAATTGGCTTACCGGCTGTTTGGGGTGAGCGGCAAAATGCCTGCGGAACCGGATGCGCTGGCGGGGTTTTAGTTTTCCCCAAATAAAAAAAAGCCCCTACACACGAAGTGCTGGGGCTTTTTTCTGAAAGATTGCTTCCTGAATTATGGAACCAGGAAAGGATCTACAATACTAAGAACAGCAGCCATGTCAAGCGGCTCGTCGAAGGATTGTGTTGCCAGATCGGACGCGCTGAACGTAGAGGTTACATAAGCGGCATTTATAAGGGACACCACGTTTACGCCCGCTTGGGTAGTAACATTTTCGCCGTTGTAAGAAGGCTGGATAGCTGCGTTGGCGCTTCCTGCGTTGATGTTGGAATCCGACTGCGTAATCCACGGGCGGATGGTTCCAGAATTGAGCGAACTGCTGGTTCTGTTGGAGCGCATGTAGCGGATGTGGGCCGCGTGGCGCGCTTCTACCGAGTGGATTTGCAAGGCAGCTTGCAGTATCTCGTTGTAGGCATCATCAATAATGCGGGGAGCTTGTCCTTTGTAGGCACGTACACCTGTGTCTTCAAACGTTTGGGAAACGGCCAGGAAAAGGTCGTAGTCCGAGAAAGCCGCTGCGAAAGGACCATTGCCTGCGCCCTTTGCGCCGGAGAAGTCAAAGCTGGCAGCCGTTTTTGTTATGGGTGTGCCGCCGGCAGTGGTGATGGTTCTGCGCAGGAAAGCCACGTGCGCCACTTCATGGTCGCGGATGGTAGTGATGGCCGCTTGCGGTGCGCCGGTGGGAACGCCAATAGCGCCGAAGTTGGCAACGCCTTTCTTGTAGAATTCTGATTCCAGATATTCCAGTGTAAGGGCGAAGTTCAGAATGCCGATAGCATCTGTGGCCGACTGGCCGTAGGCTTTTTTAAGAAGCCCGCCGAATGCGAAAGGAACAGCCGTAAGCGCGATGCCCTTCATAAAAGTGCGGATAGTCGCGCGACGCGGGGAAGTACGCTCGTAAAACTCTGGGTCTTCCGCGTGGAGATGGTTGAAAATGTTCTGTAGGTTCATGACCGGAAGAGGCGTTTAGGACGTTGGAAGATTAGAAGCGTTCAGCGTTTCTGTGATGTACTTGCCCGCTTGCGCCAATACCTGGGCAGGCGTTAATGCACCGTCGAGGGCATCGGCATTAACAGCACCGAAAGGAGAAAGAGAATTCAGATCAGCAAAAGTGCCGTTGGTAATCAGGTCGCGGATTATGGCTGCGTGGCGGGCTTCCACGCTCACAATTTTACCAGCGATAGTGAGGTAGTCTGCGCTTTTAATCAGCTTGCCGGCACCATTATAGGCCGCTACACCGAGGTCTTCAAAAGTGCGCGCTGTTGTCAGAACGCTGGTGCGGTCGGTGAAAGTGATGCTGGTAAAAACGGGCGTCAGGTTTTGGATCGGCGTTGCGCCCGCAGCTGTGATAGCCGCCTTGAAAAACTTCGCGTGGCCGTCTTCGTGCGCGGCGATTTCTGTCAGCATGGCCTTCTCTGTAGCGGAGGCCCAGCTCATGCCTTCGGTTACCACTCTCGCATAGAAGGCGGCTTCTAGTTGCTCCAGTGCGTAGGCGTAGTTCAGGATGCCTACATCGCCGCTGCCGAGGTTTACACCGCCGCTGTTGACGTTGTTGTTGTCGTCTTTAGTGCAGGCTGCGGCCAGCATGGTAACACCCGAAAGCGCACCGGCATAGCCCAGAAAGCGGCGACGATTGAGGGCCTTCTGGGTTGCCGCCGTGATTGCGGATTGCCCAAAATTGTTGTCTTGATTCATGGATTTGGGGGGTTAGTGAGTGAAAATTAAACGGTAAGCGGTTGGGACTGGCAATACCGTGCCAGTGCTTTGAAACTGTTTAAGAAAAGGGACTTCTAAAGCCTTGATTCTCAACTACGAGTAAACAGGCCTGCAAGGTTTTGGTAGCATCCAAAACCTATAAGGTCTCCAAGACCTTATAGGTTTCTCACTTCCGCCGACAATGAATGCGCTCTTTCTGGCTGGTGGTCGGTGAACAGAATGGCCTTTCGGGATGCTTCTTCCGTCATAATTCGCGCGAAGCGTTCCACCGTCACCGGACTTATTCCCCGGAACGGCTCATCGAGAAGTAGATAAGGGCTTTTCTGACGCAAAAGACAGTAGAGTTCTACCACGCGGCGCTCGCCGCCGGACAGCATAGAGAAACGGCTTTTCAGAAGCAAAGAGTACTCTGGGAAATCCGTCAGGAAAGTATTCTTCAGGACTTCAAAATGGCGCAGAACCATATCCACGCGCAGGCTTCCCGGCGTCATAGCATCTTGCGGCAACATTCGGAGCAGGTGCGGCTTTTGATAGAGCTTTGGCTCCGGCATACCGTTCACGCGCACCATTCCTTCGCAGCGCAGCAAGCCATAAATTTTAAGGAGCAAACTCGTTTTTCCGCAGCCGCTCGCTCCCAATAGAGCAACCGTCTTCCCAACTTCCATTTGCACGTAAACGCCCGAAAGCACCGTGCGGTTTTGGCGCTCCAAACGGATGCTGTCAGCTTCCAGCATGGCTTATCGCAGATTGAAAGTGAACAGCAGAAACAGCACTAAAAGCAGCGCATCCACCACAAAGGAAACCATCCAAAGGCGCACAGCCGTCAGGCCCAGATTGCGGTAGTAGAAAAGCGTTGTCGGGCGGAGCTTCCGCACCAGATAAAAGACGGTGGCATTGGCTGCTATTTTAAAGAAAAAAAGCGCCCTCAATACCGAATTGCCATAGAGGAAAAAAAGCTGACAGCAGGCAAGATTCACCAGCAGCAGGGCTGGAGAAAATTGCCGGGAGAAGGTAAGGAGAAGGGCGACTTTAGTACGCACGGGGAAGACCCGAAAGAAAAATTATTGAGTGATTTCCTACCCCACCCGCCAGCCCTCAATCTCCCCCGCTTTGCGTTCCTCATACAGCGTTTCGGCGGAAATATAGTTGTCGGTATAGCCGTGCATAATGCCGCCCTTCGCGCTCTTTTCCCACAACACGAATCTCTCTGTCCCGGAAAAAGAGGCTGCAAAAGCGGTTTGTTTTTCCAGCGAAAGAATGCGCAGCGCCTTGTTGCGGTCGTGGCGGATGTTTACGGGAACCACCGGGCGGATGGAAAGCGCATCGGTGTTGGTGCGCTCAGAATAGGTAAATACGTGGAGATAAGTAATGGGCAGCGCGCTTAAAAAGTCGTGCGTGTCGCGGAAATCTTCGTCGGTTTCGGAAGGGAAGCCCACGATTACATCCGCGCCAATTCCGGCGTGCGGCATCTGGGTTTTGATGTGGGCAATGCGGTCTGCATACAGTTCCCGTTGGTAACGACGGCGCATGAGGGCAAGCACGCGGTTGCTGCCGCTTTGGAGCGGAATATGGAAGTGCGGCATGAAGCGCCGGGAGCTTGCCACGAAGGAAATAATGTCGTCGGTCAGCAGGTTTGGCTCAATGGAAGAAATACGGTAGCGCGCAATGCCTTCCACTTCGTCAAGCTGTTGAATAAGCTCATAAAAACTTTCCTCGCGCCGCTTGCCGCCATCATAGCCTTTACCAAAATCGCCGAGGTTAATGCCTGTGAGAACCACTTCCTTCGCGCCGTTTCGGGCCACTTCTTTCACCCGTTCCACCACCCCCTGAATACTATCGCTACGGCTGTGTCCCCGCGCCTGCGGAATGGTGCAGAAAGTGCAGGTATAATCGCATCCGTCCTGCACCTTCAAAAACGTGCGCGTTCTATCTCCTTCAGAGTGGGCGGCATGAAAGCCTTCTACGGCTCCAATCTCGTTGCAGGCCACGCGCGCCGCGCCTTTGCTCAAGGTTCGTAGGTGAGAAGAAAGCTGGAATTTTTCTGCCGCACCCAAAACCAAATCCACGCCTGGAATCGCAATGATTTCCTGCGGTTTTAGTTGGGCGTAGCAACCCGTAACGACCACCAGTGCTTCGGGTGCGCGGCGCTGAATACGGCGCACCAGCATCCGGCATTCCTTGTCCGCATTTTCAGTAACGGAGCAGGTGTTCAGCACATACACGTCGGCCTTCTCTTCAAAAGATTTCCGGGGAAACCCCTGCGTTTCCAGTTGGCGGCCCAGCGCCGAAGTCTCGGAAAAGTTGAGCTTGCAGCCCAGCGTGTGGAAAGCTACCGACGGCAATTGTTCATTCATCGCGGGGCAAATTTACGGCGGTGTTGTAGAGACACGATTTATGGCGTCGCTACTGGCGTCTGTTTTTTACCTTTGGCGAAATTCATTCAACACTTTTTTATGAAAAAATCCCTTCTGCTTTTTGCCGCCGCGCTCTTGAGTCTTACGGCCTGCAAAAAAGACGCGCTCACCAGCCTTGCTGATATTACGTTTACAAAGTCCTACACAGAAGACATTGATGTGCCCGGTGGAATTGCCGACACGAACGTGACTGTTTTGGGCGGAAGTCAAGATTTGCCATTTTCCTTTTCGCTTGCAACCGGCATTCAGCAGCTTGTATCCCAGTACAATACCAGCACGGATAAGCTCGTTTCCGTAAAGGTGGATTCGGTATCTTTCACTGCGATTGCGCCCGTGGGCCAGAACCTCGATTTCCTGAACAGCGTTGAATTGCGCCTGAACGCAAACGGCCTCACGGAAACCACCATTGCCCGGAAAAGTGTTTTCCCAAAGGGACAAACCACCGTGCAGCTTGATGTGCTGGATGTGAACCTGAAAGATTTTTTCCTGAAAGATTCCCTAACAGTGCGCGTGGTAGCTAATGTGAATGCCCTTCCGGCAAATGGAACCAAGCTGCGCTTCGGCAATAAATACGCGATTACGGCGAACCCGCTGCGGTAACATAGGTCATAAGTCATGATGACTTATGAATAGTGGAACGTTCCCCACGCGCTTTCCACCACCACTTCCTTTTTCTCCGCCGCTTCCACCCTACCGCTCACCTGCGCTTCAATGCCAAATCGCGCTGAGATTTCCACAATGCCCGCAGCGGTTTCGGTATCGGTGTAGATTTCCAGCCGCTGGCCCATGTTGAACACCTGATGCATCTCGCGCCAGTCGGTTCCGGCAGCTTCCTGAATCATCTTGAACAAGGGTGGTGCGGGAAGGAGATTGTTCTTCACCACGCGCAACGGACGAGGCAGATAATGCAACACCTTACTTTGTCCGCCGCCACTGCAATGGATAATGCCGTGAATTTTGGCGCGGAATTGTTCCAGGATTTTCAACACCACCGGCGCATACGTGCGTGTAGGCGAAAGCAGCATCTTCCCTACATCCAAGCCCGTTTCCGTCGCGTCCGTGAGGCGGTATTTTCCGTTGTAAACCACTTCCTTTGGCAAGGCCGGATCTACGCTTTCCGGGTATTTTTCGGCGTAGAAATGGTGAAGCATTTCGTGGCGCGCCGAGGTCAATCCGTTAGAGCCGATGCCGCTGTTGTAGCCGTCTTCATACACCGCTTTCCCGTAGGACGCAAGCGATACCACCACATCGCCTGCTTGCAGGTTTTCGGTGGTTACAAGGTCGGCGCGCTTCATGCGGCAGGCCATCGTTCCGTCCACGATAATGGTGCGCACGGCATCGCCCAAATCCGCCGTTTCGCCGCCCATAAAATGGATGTCCACGCCGTATTCGCGCAAGCGATCAAAACATCGTTGTGTGCCGTTGATAATTTCGCTCAAGACCTCGCCGGGAATCAGTCCTTTGTTGCGGCCAATGGTGGAAGAATAGGTAAAAGGCCCCGTTGCCCCTACGCACAACAGGTCGTCGGTGTTCATCACAATCGCATCCATCGCAATGCCTTCCCACACCGAGATATCGCCTGTTTCTTTCCAATAGAGATAGGCCAGAATGCCTTTCGTGCCTGCGCCGTCGGCATGCATGAGGTTGCAATACGCCGGGTCGCCGCCCCAGATGTCGGGGTAGATTTTGCAGAAGGCTTTGGGGAAAAGGCCGTGGTCCAGTTGGGCAACAGCAGCGTGTACTTCTTCTTTTCCGGCAGAAACGCCGCGCAGCGCGTAGCGGTTATCGGTGGGCGTAGGCATGGGGCAAAAATAGGGGCGAGGAGTAAGGGGCGAAGGATTGAGAGAATACATTGATCACCCCTCACCCCTGCAAACTGGCTTGATATTTGGAGTAACATTCCTAAATAAAAGAAATGAAGAAGACGCTTGTGCTCGGCGCGTCCGACAACCCGATGCGGTACAGCTACAAAGCGATTGCCTCTTTGCTGCGCAATGGCCACGCCGTTATTGCGGTCGGAAATAAAAACTCCAGCGTCATGGGGCTGACGATTACCAAAGATTTCCCGGAAAAAGGCTCTGTCCACACGGTGACGCTCTACCTCAACCCACGCAACCAGCGGCCCTACTACGAAGCCATTATTAACCTCCAACCGCAACGCATCCTCTTCAACCCCGGCGCAGAAAACCCCGAACTGGAACAGCTTGCCGAAGATGCAGGCATCCAAACAATGGAAGCCTGTACGCTGGTGCTGCTGGCAACGGGGCAGTACTAAGCAATGAACAATGAGTAATGAATAATGGGAGGTACTTTTAGGGAATGAAAACCGCTGCTGTTTTGAATCGGATTTGCTGCCGGGTGTTGATTGTGGCGGTGGTGATGTTGGTGGGTTTAAGGGCGGAAGCGCAGAGTAATTCTCCTTCGACGAAGCCAACCGGTCAGCAGCCTGTTCACGTTACCCAATACCAGCCAGAAGATACAAATTCTACCGAGCACAAATCCAGAAAGCTGGAACAAAAAGTAGTAAATCACCCTCTTTCAAAAGATGAGATTGCGGTACTACCCTCCTTTATCAAACCTTTTCTAGGGAAAATGTTCCCCCTTATGCAACCCGGCAACAAATCTTACAGCGGCTGGGAATGGGATAAAATGGGTAAGTTCTCTCGTGAATTGGCCGAACAACAACGGTAGAGACAAGCCGGTTTCTTAGACTTGACAAGTCCATCAACAATTCCTCCGAGGACTTGTCAAGTCCCGCCACATTTCCGCATTCTCCCCATTACCGCATTTCTTACGAAACCCACAACGCCCCGCCCACGCTGTTTCGCGCCGCGCCAGTAACAGATTGAAGTACGTTCTCTTCCTCGCGCCAGCGCAACACACCAATAAGCGCCATCACCAGCGCCTCCTTAAAATCCACCACTTCTTTTTCGGGGATAATTACCTCAATGCCCGCCGGAAGCAGCTTTTCGCGCAGCATGGAAATGAGGAAAGAATTGTGCGCCCCGCCGCCGGTAACGAGCATCTCTCCGGCCCCATTTCCATAGCGCAAAACTGCTTCGGCAATCTGCCCGGCCAAGTGTTCGCAAAAGGAGCGGAGCAGGTCGGGCGTGGTGTGGGCCGTGTCTTCCAACACCACCGCGCCGAGGAAAAGGGCCGCAGCATTGCTCAAACTTTTGGGCGCAGCCTGCACGAAATACGCGCCGCTGTTGAGCGCCGTTATAATTGGGGAAACAGGCTTTCCCACCGCTGCCAGCGCGCCGTCTGCGTCGTATTCTTTGCCTTCGCGGGCGGCCAGCCGGTTCATCACCGCGTTGGCCGGGCCGATGTCAAAAGCCAGCCGGGCCTCGCCGCTTTGAACGGTGAGGTTGGCAATGCCGCCGATGTTGAGTAGATACGGATACTGCCCGAAAAAGAGCTTGTCGCCGATAGGAACGATGGGCGCGCCCTGTCCACTGAGGGCTACATCCACCGCCCGCAAATCGGTAATGACGGGCAGACCAGTAGTGGCCGCAATCGCTGCGCCACAGCCTATTTGAGACGTGGTTTTCGTGCTTGGCTCGTGGAATACGGTGTGGCCGTGCGAGGCGATAAAATGGACTTTGTGGTGGAGGTTATGCTTCTCCACAAAAGCGACCACCTGCGCTCCCAACCAGTGCCCATACCGCGTATGCAGCCGCAGAAATTCGGGCACGTTCATCTCCGGCGCGCGCAGCAAATCTTCCTTCCATTCTGGTGAATAAGCCACACAATCCGTTGCCAGAAATTCATAGCGCCAGCTTCCGCGCTGCTCGGTGAGGGCGACGAAAGCAAGGTCTAATCCATCCAGGGAAGAGCCGGACATCAGGCCGAGAACGTTGTAAACCATTATTTTAGGGAATAGGTATTAGGGAATAGGGAATAGGGAATAGGGAATACACAACGTGTGTCATTCCGACCGATAGGGAGGAATCTCACAGCAGGCGAGCCACAGCAGATAAAACACAACGCGAGTGAGATTCCTCCCTAGCGGTCGGAATGACCCGCATTTTGCAAGGACAGCTTTACACAAAAACAGAAATGCGGCTTTCGCAAAAACCGCATTTCTCCATTATCACATTGCCACATGGGCACATTGCCGCATTATCCCTTCATCGCCTCGGCCAGCGTCTTGCCAATGTTTGCGGGGCTTTCCACCACGTGGATGCCGCATTCGCGCATGATTTCCATCTTGGCCGCTGCCGTGTCTTCCGCACCGCCAACGATAGCGCCTGCGTGGCCCATACGGCGGCCCGGAGGCGCGGTTTGACCGGCAATAAATCCTACCACCGGCTTGCGCATATTGTCTTTCAGCCAGCGCGCGGCTTCGGCTTCCATGCCGCCGCCAATCTCGCCAATCATGATGATGGCGTCGGTTTCGGGGTCGTTCATCAAAAGCTCTACGGCTTCCTTCGTGGTGGTGCCGATAATCGGGTCGCCGCCAATGCCGATGGCGGTGGAAATGCCCAGTCCGGCTTTTACGGTCTGGTCTGCCGCTTCGTAAGTCAGGGTTCCGCTTTTGCTCACAATGCCGATGCGGCCTGCCTTAAACACAAAGCCGGGCATGATGCCCACTTTCGCTTCATCGGCGGTAATCACGCCGGGGCAGTTGGGGCCGATGAGGCGGCAGTCGTAATCCCGGATAAAGTCGCGGGCCAGAATCATGTCCTGCACCGGGATGCCTTCGGTGATGCAGATGATCACTTTAATGCCCCCGGCAGCGGCTTCCATAATGGCGTCGGCAGCAAAAGCAGGCGGCACGAAGATGATGCTCACGTCGGCTCCGGTGGCTTCTACGGCTTCCTTCACAGTGTTGAAAACCGGGCGCTCCAGGTGCATGGTTCCGCCTTTGGCCGGCGTTACGCCACCTACCACCTGGGTTCCGTATTCCATCATCTGCGAGGCGTGGAAAGAGCCTTCCGTTCCGGTGAAGCCCTGCACCAGGACTTTAGAATTTTTGTTGACGAGGACAGCCATTGAGCGTCTTTTAGGGGGAGAAAGTTTTGGGTAGAAAAAGCGCGGCAAATGTAAGGGGCGGCGGGGGTTGGATAGTGTTGGAGGACGTTGGAGGGGTTGGAAGCTTCGCGTTGGAAGGTTGGAAGGCTTCAGATAAGAATATCGTCGTTTTCGTTGCAGCATCTGTTTCACAAGATAGAAATTCTTATAAAACAGGCGCTGGAACAGCAGCCACAAGAGGTAACTGCCCTCGCCTCCGGGTTTCCTTTAACAATTTTAGGGGGTAACTGCCTCCCTCGCATTCCGGGGAAGGGAGTCAGAGGGGGTAACTGCCTCCCTCGCATTCCGGGGAAGGGAGTCAGAGGGGGTAACTGCCTCCCTCGCGTTCCGGGGGAAGGAGTCAGAGGGGGTAACTCCTTCGCCCGCGTTCCGGGGAAGGCAGTTAGGGGGTCTAACTGCCTCGCTCGCGTTCCGGGGGAGGCAGTTAGGGGTCATAACTGTCTTTTTGGGGTAAGTTTTTGCTTTCCATTATGAATTATGGGGAATAAATCTTTCCTTTGGGTATTAAAACACACTTCTTTCTTATGAAAAACCTTCTACGCTTCCTGGTGATTGTGTTGATTTCGTTGCCTTTTACCTCGCGGGGGCAGGCCACTTTTGTGTTGGATGGTATGCCGGGTGACTCGGTTGTTTTCAATTTTGCAGCGGGCGATTCGCTTACACAGTATAACAACTGGGGGAGCATAAGGGCCATGATAGACACCACTGGCGCAAGGCTTTGGCAGGTGGGTGGCACCGTCAAAACCGGCTTCCTAAACGGCGGCAATGCGGTGCGCGGAATTATGACGGATACCGCTGTAACCTATCCCATTGGGCAGGACGACTATTTTGTTTTGCGAGACCTCAACGGCTTTAATCCGATTCTGACTTTTGACCATCGCTACGAGACCACTGCCGGCAAAGATGGCGGCTGTGTGGAGCTTTCCAACGACAGCGGCGCGACGTGGAAAAGTATCTTCCAGCTTTGCAACGACACCAATACGAACAACAACCCAACCTGGGGCGAAAGCGTTTTGACGGACAGCTTTTATACGCGGCACGATACCCTTGCGAATGGCATTCCGGTGTTCAGCGGTAGCAGCAATGGGTACATCCGCTCGCGGCTACAGCTATTCTATGCGCTACCTCTTAAGACCACCCAAGCGCCCTGTAACTTCTGGAATATGGACATCTGGGTGCGCTTCCGCTTTATGAGCGACAGCACTGCCGACACGCTGGCGGGCTGGAACATCCGGCGCATTCTGCTGGAGTATGACCGCTGGGAGGGCGTTACCAACACATCCCTGCCCGCGCACCTTTCCTTTTCCCCCAACCCCACCACCGGCCTCCTCCGCCTCGCTGATGATTTCCCGCTCACGCCCGGCCAACGCTACCAGGTGCGCGATGTGTTGGGAAGGGTGGTTTTGAGGGAAGGGAAACCGGAGCGGACGCTTGACCTCGGCGGGCTTCCAAAGGGCCTGTATTTCGTGCAGGTGCAGGGCAGAAATGGAATAGCGGTGGGGCGCGTGGTGTTGGAATAAAGACCTCACTCTTCAAAAGAGTGGAAAGCGTGTTCGTCTTCTGGCGGGTACGCTTTTTATTTCTTACGGACAATCCCCGTTCCAAAAAGATTTGCCTGCGCAGCAATCTCTTTTGGAATATCCCTACCTAAAACCTGTTTCTCATGCAGCTTGTGTGTTTCTCACACCTGCGCTGGCACTTCGTGTACCAGCGTCCCCAACATGTATTGTCCCGCTTTGCGCCGGAGTGGAATGTCTTCTTTGTGGAAGAGCCGCTGCCCACCGACGCGCCGCAGGATTCCTACGACGAGGAGATTACCAAAGAAGGCGTTACGGTGCTGGTTCCGCGCCTTTCCAATACTTTTTCCGGCGACCACACCGAACGGCTGCGTACGCTGGTGAACCGCATCTTTTCCGACTATCGCATCCGCGATTTCACGGCCTGGTACTACACGCCGATGGCCTTGTCTTTCACCCGCCATCTGGAGCCTGCGCTCACGGTTTTTGACGCGATGGATGAGCTTTCGGCCTTCAAGTATGCGCCTGCCGAATTGTTGGATTTAGAGACAGAACTCTTGTCGCGCGCCGACGTGGTTTTCACCGGCGGGCAATCGCTGTACGAAGCCAAGAAGCACCGCCACCCCCAACATCCACGCCTTCCCAAGCAGCATCGACAAGGCGCATTTTGCGCAGGCGCGCGCCCTTGCCCACAGCCCGATGGATCAGGGCCGGATTCCGCATCCGCGCCTCGGTTTTTATGGCGTGGTGGATGAGCGGTTTGACATAGAACTGCTGCGCGGCATGGCGGAATTGCGGCCCGACTGGCACTTCGTCATCATCGGCCCGGTGGTGAAAATCGACCCCGCCACGCTGCCGCAGGGAGGAAATATCCATTACCTCGGCCCGAAGAAATACGAGGAGCTTCCGGCTTACCTGAGCGGCTGGGACGTGGCCCTGATTGCTTTTGCGAGGAACGAATCCACGCGCTACATCTCCCCCACCAAAACGCCGGAATACCTGGCGGCGGGCTGCCCGGTAGTGTCCACGCCGATTCATGATGTGGTGCATCCTTATGGCGAAGAAGGGCTGGTGGCAATTGCCCATAACGCCGAAGAAGCAGTGGAGATGGCGGCAGACCTGATGCGCGCCGATAAAAAAGAACGCTTGGCGCAAGCCGATGCGTTCCTTCAAAACATTTCCTGGGACGACACGTGGGCCGACATGAAGCGCCTGATGGACGAAGCCCTGACCCTTAAAAAAGACCTTGCATTATGTATGACTATCTCCTTGTAGGCTGCGGCTTTGCCGGTGCGGTGCTGGCCGAGCGGCTGGCTAATATTGGCAACAAAAAGGTGCTTATCATAGACAAGCGCAACCACATTGGCGGCAACGCTTACGACCATTACGACGAAAGCGGCGTGCTGGTTCATAAGTACGGGCCGCACATCTTCCACACCAACTCGGCAGAGGTGTTCCACTACCTCGGCAACTTCACCGAGTGGCGGCCTTATGAGCATCAGGTATTGGCGAGCGTGGACGGGCAGATGCTGCCGATTCCCATTAACCTCAACACCATTAACGGCCTCTACGGCACCAACCTGACGAGCGAGGAAGTAGCTGCTTTTCTCCTTTCTAAAGCAGAGAAACGCACGCCGGTTCTGACGTCGGAAGATGTGGTGGTGAACGCAGTAGGAACGGAGCTTTTTGAGAAGTTTTCAAGAACTACACCGAGAAGCAATGGGATTTATACCCGGCGGAACTGGATGCGAGCGTAACGGCGCGCGTGCCCACGCGCACCAACCGCGACAACCGCTACTTCACCGATACGTTTCAGGCGATGCCGCTGCATGGCTACACCAAAATGTTTGAGCGGATGCTGGATCATCCCAACATCCACGTGATGCTGAACACCGATTTCCGGGACGTGAAGGATATGCTGCCATACAAAGAGCTGATTTATACCGGGCCGATTGACCAGTATTTTGACTACTGCTACGGCAAGCTGCCGTACCGCTCCATCGACTTTAAGTTTGAGAGCCACAACAAGGAACAGTATCAGGAGACGGGCACGATAAACTATCCCAACTCGCAGCCTTATACGCGCATCACGGAGTTCAAACACCTGACGGGTCAGCACCACCACCGGACGACGATTGTGTATGAATTTCCCACCGCCGAGGGCGACCCGTACTACCCTATTCCACGCAGGCAAAACACCGAGCTTTACAACCGCTACCGCGACCTTGCGGCGCAGACGAAAGGTGTGCATTTCCTGGGACGGCTGGGGACGTACAAGTACTACAATATGGATCAGGTAGTGGCGCAGGCGCTGGCTTTTTTCCGGAAATTAGAGCGGGAGAAAAAGGCCGTCAGCAACGGACAGTTGGTAACGGCGGGATAAGCTTTTCGTTTTAAGCAGAACACGGGGAGTTATCGGAAATCTTTTGTCACCCCGGAACGGGGTCTTGTTGGCTTGCAGTAGGCTGCGTCCGGCAAGTTCCCGTTCCGGGATGACAAAAGAAATGGCCGTTCCTGGTTTTCCTCATGACCCATGACCCACAACACAAACCCCTTTCGCTCTTTCTGGATGGGCGGCTACGAATGCGCCGACCACCTGAACGCTTTTGGCAACCGCGTGGATTTGCTGCATGATACCGGGCATCTGGAGCGACTGCGGGAAGATTATCGCGCGCTTAAAGCATTCGATATTCAGACGGTGCGCGAAGGCATTCGCTGGTCAATCGCGGAGCCGCAACCGTATGTGTATGACTGGCGCGCGGTGGATGCCATTATAGATGCGGCTCAAGAGGCAGGCACTCAGGTGGTATGGGACATTTGTCATTTTGGTTTTGCTCAAGACCTGACGCCTTTGCATCCCATGTTTGCGCGGCGCTTTGCGCATCTGTGCCGGGCTTTTGCGCAGCATTATCGCAGCCGCGTTCCGCACGGCGAATGGATTGTTACGCCTATCAATGAGGTGAGCTTTCTGTCTTGGCTTGGCGGCGATGTGCGCGGTACGGCTCCCTATACAATTCATCAGGGCTGGGACGTGAAATACCACCTGATGAAGGCCTACATTGAAGGCATAGAAGCCTTACGCGAAGTAGATGATTCGGTGCGGGTTTTAACCACCGAGCCATTGATTTACGTTGCGCCCGAGGACCCCGGAAATCCCGAAGCGGTGATGCGTGCGGCCCACATCCACGAGGCGCAGTTTCAGGTGTTGGACATCCTTTCCGGCAGAATGTGCCCGGAGCTTCGCGGCAGGCCGGAATACTTAGACATTCTGGGCTTCAACTACTACCACAACAACCAGTGGCGCGCCAACGAAAGCCGCGAAATGCTCCGCTGGCATCCCGAAGAAGCGCACCCGGAACGCTGCACTTTGGTCAGTCTTTTGGAAGAAGCGTGGCAGCGCTATGGGCGGCCCATTGTGCTTTCCGAGACCAGTCATTATGGGGAACATCGCCCGCAGTGGCTCCAAATGGTTGCAGCGGAGTGCGCGGCTTTGTTGGAAAGAGATTTCCCGCTTTGGGGCGTTTGTCTCTACCCTATCCTTGACCGGCCCGACTGGGATTTTCCCGAACAGTGGCACCGCTCCGGGCTGTGGGATATTCCCGACCCGGAAACGGGAGAACGGGTGCTGCACGAGCCAACAGCGGAGGCTTTGTTGCAGGCGCAACAGGTGGTGGCAGAAGCGATGGAAATGGTGATTTCGTAGGGACACGCTATGCGTGTCCCTACGGATTGGATGTAATTCCCGCCTCGCGCATTCGCGTTTCCTTTGCGTCCTGCAAAAAGCCGGAAGCGAAAATGAAGCTGTTTAAATCCGGGTCGGTAGAAAGGATGATTTCTTTGGAATTTCCTTCCCACTGCCGCCGTCCGCCGTTCATAAACACAATGTGGTCGCCACTTTCCATCACCGTGTTCATGTCGTGGGTATTGACGATGGTGGTGATGTTGTATTCGTAGGTCAGTTCCTTAATCAGGTGGTCGATAACGATAGACGTCTTCGGGTCAAGGCCGGAGTTCGGCTCGTCACAGAAAAGGTACTTCGGGTTCAGCACAATGGCGCGCGCAAGGGCTACACGCTTCTTCATGCCGCCGGATATTTCGGCAGGATATTTCTTGTTCGCGTCTTTGAGATTCACCCGTTGGAGCACTTCATTCACCCGCGTTTTCATTTCCGTCCGCGATTTGCGGGAGAACATTTCTAAGGGGAACAGGACGTTCTGCTCCACCGTGAGCGAGTCAAACAAGGCAGCGCCCTGAAATAGCATTCCGATTTCGGTGCGGATGCCTTTCAAATCCCGCTCGTTCATCGCCATCAGGTCGCGGCCCTCATAAAGCACCTGTCCGCTGTCGGCGCGCAACAGCCCCACCATGATTTTCATCAGCACCGTTTTTCCAGAGCCGGATGTACCGATAATCAGGTTCACCTTGCCCGGCTTCATCGCCACGCTCACGTCTTCCAACACGACTTTGTCGCCAAAGCTTTTGTGGATGTTTTTGAGTTCAATCATAAGTCATGTTTCATGTTTCATGAGGTCATGTTTCATGAACCCGTGAAACATGACCTCATGAAACATTTAAGGCTGTGGGTTTTTCAAGTGCGCGCCAAGTTTGGCACGATAAGACATGAATACACGAACAAGTTCCTGCGCTTCTTTGCAAATAGACTCCGTTTCAGGAGCCATTGTAGGGAATGCTTCCGTAAGCAATTCCAGCCAGAAGTCGGCTTCGTCGGCTTCCTCTACTACGATACACAACTTCGCATAACGCTCTTTGTCGGAACGCGCAATACAAGAAGCACGGTAGTCTGCTGCGACAGATGTAGCGCTTCTAACGAGCTGTTTTAGAATGATGTCGGAGGAGATACTGCGCACTGCTTTTTCTGTAAACCGGATAGTGGACAGCGCAAAAGCCTTCGTCCGTACCTTAAAATGCTGGTTGTATTCTATCGGCGTCATTCCTATGATCTAATAAACCTCATGAAACATGAAACATGACCTCATGAAACATCGCGCCTCCGGCGCTACACCTGAAACACCCCGCTTTTCCATTCCTTCTCAATCGGCGCGTGGTTGGCGGCTTCCAGTCCGGTGGAGATGCGCTGGCGCGTGGTGGTCGGGTCAATGATTTCGTCAATCCAGAGGCGGGCGGCGGCGTAGTAAGAACTTGTTTGCGCGGCGTAGCGGTCGGTGATTTCCTTTAGTAAGGCCTGTTCCTTTTCTGGCTCAATGGTTTCGCCTTTTGCCTTAAGGCTTGCTACTTGGATTTGAAGCAATGTTTTCGCTGCCTGCTCGCCGCCCATCACCGCGATTTTTGCGTTGGGCCAGCCGTAGATAAAGCGCGGGTCGTAGGCCTTGCCGCACATAGCGTAGTTGCCCGCGCCGTAAGAATTTCCGGTGATGATGGTGATTTTCGGAACCACGGAATTCGCAACGGCGTTCACCATTTTCGCACCGTCTTTGATGATTCCACTATGCTCGCTCCGGCTACCCACCATAAAACCCGTTACGTCCTGCAAAAAGACGAGTGGAATTTTCTTTTGGTTGCAGTTCTGGATAAAGCGCGCGGCCTTGTCGGCGCTGTCGTTGTAAATAACGCCGCCCAGTTGCATCTCGCCTTTTCCGCTTTTCAGAATCTTGCGCTGATTGGCGACAATGCCCACCGCCCAGCCGTCGATGCGGGCGTAGCCGCAGACGATTGTTTTGCCGTAGTCTTTTTTGAACTGGTCAAAAGAGCCTGCGTCCACAAGACACTCAATCACATCCACAACCTCGTAAGGCTTGTTGTTTTCGGCGCTTACCAAACCGTAAATATCCTTCGCCGGACGGGAAGGTTCTTTGCTTTGGATACGGTCAAAACCGGCGCGGGGCTTCTCCCCTATTTTGCTGATGATGCGGCGCACTTGATCTAAGCATTCTGCTTCGGTATCGCATTTATAATCGGCAATACCGCTTACCTCGTTGTGCATCTTCGCGCCGCCGAGAGTTTGGATATCCACTTCTTCGCCAATGGCCGCTTTCACAAGGGCCGGGCCAGCCAGAAAGATAGAGCCGTTGCCTTCCACCATCAGCGTTTCGTCGCTCATGATGGGCAAGTACGCGCCGCCTGCTACGCAACTTCCCATCACAGCGGCAATCTGGGTGATACCCATGGCGCTCATCACCGCGTTGTTGCGGAATATGCGTCCGAAATGTTCTTTGTCGGGGAAAATCTCGTCCTGCATCGGCAGATATACGCCTGCCGAGTCCACGATGTAAATCACGGGTAGGTGGTTCTCCATCGCAATCTCTTGCAACCGCAGGTTTTTCTTCCCGGAAATGGGGAACCACGCACCCGCTTTCACGGTGTTGTCGTTGGCAATAATCATGCACAAGCGACCCGCTACGCGACCCACACCGCCTACCGTTCCGCCGCTGGGGCAGCCGCCTTCAGCGGCGTACATTTCCCAACCGGCAAACGCGCCGATTTCTTCAAAAACAGAGTCTTTGTCAATGAGGTATTGCACCCGTTCGCGCGGACTCATTTTGCCGCGCTCGCGGGCTTTGTCCATTGCTTTTTTGCCGCCGCCCTGCGCGACTTGAGAGAAGCGCTGACGCAGTTGGCCGACCGCAAGGTTCATGCGGTCTTCGTTTTTGTTGAATTCCAGATTCATGGGAGAGAGGCAAATCTACAAGTAGCAGGTATCAAGTAGCAAGTATCATGATGGAGGTTAGTAAGAGTAAGGCGAATATTCCCCAACTACCCCTTTCCCTATCTTCGCGGCCTTTTTAAACGTTCCCGCGCTTCGCCTATCTCAAGTCCCCTTTTCACGGCTGGCACTATTGTTATTCACGCTTTCTTTTTTCACCCCTTTTTTCTCTCTTTTTTATGAATCAAATCAAGACACTGGGCGTTGCCCTTCTGGCAACTGCCACCCTCGGCATGACGAGCTGCGACTCTACCAAGAGCATGAGTAACCAAAACAAAGGCGTTCTTATCGGCGCTGGCTCCGGCGCTGTCGTGGGTGGCGTAATTGGCAAGATTGCCGGAAACACGGGCCTCGGCGCGATTATCGGCGGCGCAGTAGGCGGCGTAACAGGTGGCGTCATTGGCCGCCGGATGGACAAGCAAGCGGCAGAAATTCAGAAGTCCGTTCCGGGCGCGAAAGTGGAGCGCGTGGGCGAAGGCATTGTGGTAGAATTTAGCAGCGCCGTGCTGTTTGGAACCAACCAAAGTGGTATCTCCCCCACTGCGGCTTCTACGCTCAATCAGCTCATCACCGTTCTGACAAAGTACACCGACACCGACTTGGAAATTGATGGCCACACGGACAACAAAGGCGCAGCAGAGTACAATCAACAGCTTTCCGAAAAACGCGCCAACTCCGTAGCGAGCTATCTGCGCAGCAATGGTATCGCCTCCAGCCGCCTCACCACCAAAGGCTATGGCCTCACGTATCCGAAGTACGACAACAACACCGATGCGGGCCGCGCGGGCAATCGCCGCGTAGAATTCCAAATCACGGCCAACGACAAGATGAAACAAGACGCTTCCAAAGAGGCCGGACAGTAAGCCTCGCTTTTCTTTTTCCCCCCAAATAAAAAACCCTGACTGTAAAAAGTCAGGGTTTTTTTATTTGAAGAAGATTTTTTTAGTTTCTGGAAAGCGT
>CBDFFP010000005.1:0-882515 GCA_965246855.1 Chitinophagaceae bacterium
AAACTCCTTGTTATGATGACTTGAAATGGATTTTGCAGTGTAGTAGGAAATTATAAGACACACTACTATATTCAAGAATGAGTAGACCGCGAAACCAGAAGTTTTTTTGGACAGAAAAAAGAGAATCAGATAAGCTATATTGAAAAGCGCGGTAACGCTCAAGATAAAGAACATAGTGTATGCCTCTCCTAATCCACTCAACCCATCTGCCATAGCTGGGAATGCACAGAGAAGCAGTAGCATAAGTGAAGCCACCTTTTTCATAACTGATATTTTAGGGGTGACCTACTGTTCTTCATTTCCCATAAACCTTCAACGCCTCTTCCAAACAATCCATCGCCGCGTGAATATCCGCTTCGTCCAGCACATAGGCGAGGCGCACTTCGTCGCGGCCCCGGCCCGGCGTGGCATAAAAACCGGCGGCAGGTGCCATCATCACCGTTGCGCCGTTGTAGGAAAAATCTTCCAACAGCCACTGGCAAAACGCTTCGGTATCGGCTACGGGCAACTGCGCCATCGCATAAAACGCACCACCGGGATTAGGACAGACCACGCCGGGCATGGCCTGCAAACGGCTCACAAGCGCATTGCGCCGCGCGGTGTATTGGGCATGAACGCCGCTGAAATAATCGTCGGGAAGCTCGGTAGCCGCTTCGCCCAGAATCTGCGCAAACGTGGGCGGGGAAAGGCGCGCCTGTGCAAACTTCATCGCCGTATCCAGCACCTGCTGATTCTTCGTTACAAACGCGCCGATGCGTCCGCCGCAGGCGCTGTACCGCTTGGAAATCGTGTCTAAGAGAATGGCGTGCTGTTCCAGTCCTTCCAGCGCCAGCGCGCTGATGTGTTCGCGGCCATCATAGCAAAACTCGCGGTAGGCTTCGTCGGTAAACAGAAACAGGTCGTGCTTCAGGCAGATGTCGCGCAGGGTTTCCAACTCTTCGCGGCTGTAGAGATAGCCCGTCGGGTTGTTGGGATTGCACATCATAATGGCCTTCGTGCGCGGCGTAATGGCTTCCTCAAAAGCCTCCATCGGCGGCAAGGCAAAACCGTTGTGGATGCTCGTCTGGGAGATGGGAACCACCTTCACATCGCTCTCAGTAGAGAAGCCGTTGTAGTTGGCGTAGAAAGGCTCCGGGATGATGATTTCGTCGCCCGCATCCAGGCAGCTCATCACCGCAAACAGAATCGCTTCCGAGCCGCCAGTGGTGATGATAATCTGCTGCGGCGTCACGTGGATGCCGTGCTTGGCGTAGTAGCCCACCAGCTTTTTCCGGTAGCTTTCAAAACCCGCGCTATGGCTGTATTCCAACACCGGCATGGTGCGCGCCGCTTCGGCCACTGCGTCCATTACCGGACGTGGCGTTTCAATATCGGGCTGGCCAATGTTGAGGTGAAACACGCGCGTTCCCCGCGCTTTGGCGGCTTCGGCAAAAGGAACCAGCTTGCGAATGGGCGAAGGCGGCATGGATAAACCGCGCTGAGAAGGATTGGGCATAACGGAGGAGCAAAAATAGGGCCGAAGCTTCGCTGTTGGAATGTTGGATGCTTCGCCGTTGAATGGTGTTTCTCTCTTTCCAGCCCCCTTTACAATAACGTGGGTCATCTCGACCGCTAGGGAGAGATCTCACTCGCGTTGTAGCTCACATACTGTGTCTTACCTGCTGTGAGATTCCTCACTCTGCGCTCGGAATGACCCATGTGTTGTGTTCTTTCCTGCTGCTTTCCTACCCGCCAATCGCGGCCAGAACTTCCTTGGAATCCGGCTCTGTGCCGGAATCAAAAACGGCGACGAGTTTTCCTTGCTCGTTAATCAGGTATTTCTGGAAGTTCCACTTCACGGTGGAGTTGCTGTGGCCGTTGAATTCCTTTGTCGTCAGCCAGTGGTAAATCGGCGCGATGCTGTCGCCTTTCACGTCAATTTTGGCTGCCATGGGGAAGGTAACGCCGTAGTTTTTCTGACAGAATTCGGCAATTTCTTCTTTCGTTCCCGGTTCCTGGCTGGCAAAGTTGTTGGCCGGGAAACCCACAATCACAAGCTTGTCTTTGTGTGCTTTGTAGAGCGTTTCCAAGCCTTCGTATTGCCCGGTATAGCCGCATTTGGAAGCGGTGTTCACAATCAGGATTTTCTTTCCCTTAAAATCGGCGAAGTTGATTTCGTGCCGCCCGTAAGACCTTCTACTTTGTAGTCGTAGATGGTTTTGGGAAGGTCGGCGGGCGCGGGCGGCGTATGGGTGCAACTCAGCAACGCCATAGCGGAGAAGAAAATGTTGGAGAGTTTCATGGGGAGAAGCATTGGAAGACAAAAGAGTGGGCTGTAGGAATGCGCCAAGAGGCGCGTTCTATGGATTTCAGAAACCAAAGGTCAAGGCCCAAAACCCAAAACGGAATTAAAAGTTCAAGATGACTTTTTGATTTCAAAAAAATCAGCGCATCAACCCATGACCTATGACTCATGACTTATGTTTGCGTCCCGATGCCGGTTCGTCTTTTTATCTTTTTTTGCTGCTGCGTAATCGGTGGTCTGGCGGGCGGCTGTGCCAATGTGTTGCCACCTTCCGGTGGCGCGAAAGACACGGTAGCACCGCGCCTGCTTTCTATCAATCCCGCCGACTCCGGCCTGCGTGTTTTCCCGAAGAAAATCACGATGCGCTTTGACGAGTACGTAACCGTCGCCGATGCAGCGGCCCAGATCAGCATCTCTCCCCTGCTGGCGCAAAACATTTCCGCTGACGCCGACCTGCGCACCGTAACGCTCACGCTGCCCGACACCCTTTTAAAGCCCAGTACCACCTACCGCATTCGCCTCGGAAAATCGGTGCGCGACCTGCACGAAGACATTCCGTTCCGGGCCTTTAGCTACACGTTTTCTACCGGCGATTATTTTGACAGCCTCACGCTTGCGGGGCGCGTGGTGCGGGCCGAAACCGGCGCGCCAGACACTTCCGCGCAGGTTGTTCTTTACGAAGCCGACGCGGGCGACTCGTCGCTGTTGAAGCAAAAGCCGGAGTACGTTACCACGGTGAACGCCACAGGGCAGTTTCAATTTTCCGGGCTGCCGGCGCGGCCTTTCCGGGTATATGCGCTGAGCGACAAAAACGCCAATCTATTGTTCGACAAACCCGATGAGCGCGTGGCTTTTCAAAGCGAAACAGTAACCCCGGTTGTGCAGGACAGCGGGCGCATTTTGCTGCGCTCTTTTATGGAGAAAGACACGAGCATTTCTCCCCCACCCGCCGCTGACAATAACAGCCAGCAACCCGCTGCATCTCCTCCTAAACCCGACGGCACCTACCGCGTGGACGTGGACACAAGCAACCGGAAAAAACGCACGCTTTCGTTGCAGAAACCCCTCGCCGTGATTTTCCCCAACGGCATTGTGCGGAGCATCAATCCGGCGCGCATTTTCCTTACCCGCGACAGCAACGGCGTGGTGGTGGAAAGCCCGATAACCGCGCGGAACAAAATGGGCGATAGTACCACGTTGGAACTCGCTTCTTCGTGGCAGCCTAACACACTTTACACCCTGCGGTTGCTAAAGGGTTTTGTAAAGGACGGCGAAGGCCGCGACGCGATGCCGGGAAAATGGATTTTCCGCACCAGGTCGGACGAAGACTACGCGAAGCTGACGATCAATTTGCCGAAAGAATACCGCGACAGCAGCCACGTGTTGCAAGTGGTGCGCGACGACAGAGACACGATTTTTCAAAAGACCATTACGGTACTTTCCGTTTTGCTACCGCGTTTGGAGCCGGGCACTTACACGATGCGCGTGATTGCCGACCGCAACCGAAACGGCGTGTGGGACGCGGGAAATCTGATTCGCAAAGAACAGCCGGAACGCGTATTTCCTTTGGATAGGAAAGTGATGCTGAAGGCGGGCTGGGAGAATATCGTGGACTGGAAGACCGACAATGAATAATGAGCAATGAAGAATGAACAATGAGCAAGGAGTAGCTTTGGAAAATGAGAGAGAATGTCCTCAAAGACAAGAGTGTAGCTTTCGCTATTCGGGTGGTCAATCTTTACAAGCACCTTGCTGAAGCCCGAAAGGAGTTTGTTATGAGCAAGCAGCTCCTGCGCTCTGGCACCGCCATAGGGGCCTTGGTTTTTGAATCAGAATACGCAGAGTCGAACGCCGATTTTATCCACAAACTTTCCGTAGCCCTCAAAGAAGCCAACGAAACAAGCTATTGGCTCCTGTTGCTCCATAAAACGGACTTCCTATTGCAAAAGGAATCCGACAGCCTGCAAAGCGACCTGCTTGAGCTGCTCAAAATTTTAATCGCCAGCATCAACACCACCAAAAGAAAACAAGGCTAAGCCTACTGCCCGTCTCTCATCACTCATTACCCACCACCCACCACCCATTGCTCATTGCTCATTATTCATTATTCATTGCCCATCCTATGCGTCAAACGCTTTTTCTTCTCGCCGCTTTTTCCTTTTCTCTTCTGGCACGCCCCAAAACCTCCCACGCCCAAACTGCTGCTTCTGACCGCATGACTCCGGAGGTTCTCTGGAGCCTGGGCCGCGTGTCGGGAGAAGGCATGTCGCCGGATGGCAGCACGTTGCTGTACAGCGTGCGCCGCATCAATGTGCAAACCGAAAAAAGCACGACGAAGCAATACGCACTGAACCTGCGTAGCGGACAGCGCACGGAAATCAAGACCGAAAAGGAAGTGGTGAGCCGCGACGCGCAGGGCTGGTTTGCGCTGGACAAAGACGCGCTGCTGCGCTCCACCGACGAAGGCAAAAGCTGGCAACCGTTTGCTACCGGACTGACCGACGCGGAGAATATTAAGGTCTCACCCGACGGGCGCTATGTGGCGTTTACGCGGGAAGTGCTGGTGGAGAAAATGCTGGGCAAAGACAAGTGGGAAGACCTGCCCAAAACCACCGCGCAGGTGTACGACGACCTCAATTTCCGCCATTGGGATACCTGGGAAGACGGTAAGTACAGTCACGTATTTCTCTTGGAAAAGAAAAGTGGAAAACTGGTGGACCTTATGAACGGAATGCCTTACGACTGTCCCACCAAACCACACGGCGACGCGGGCGACATTGTGTGGCATCCGCAGAGCAAAGGGCTGATGTTTGTTACCAAAATGAAGGCCGGAAAAGAGTACGCCACAAGCACCAATACCGACCTGTATTTCTACCGCCTTTCGTCGGAGAAGATTGAGATTTGGACGTCTGCCAACAAAGGCTACGACATGGCTCCAGCCTTTAGCAAAGACGGCAGCAAAATCGCGTGGCTCAGCATGGAGCGCGACGGCTTTGAGGCAGACAAGAACCGCCTGATGATGATGACGGTGGACAAGGAAGCGCGGCCTTCGGGCAAGCCCATTGAACTCACCAAAAGCTTTGACGAAAGCACGGGTTCCTTCGCGTGGGGAGACGACCCGAACCGTATTTTCCTGATCGCGCCCTATCACGGAACGGAGCGCCTTTTTGAATTGCGCACAGAAGAACAGGGCAGCAAAAAGCCGTGGCAAATTTCCACGAGCGAACCCTACGACGTGACCGGAATTGTAGGCCAGTCGGGAGACAGCCTGATCGTGAGCCGCACCGATTTTAACCACGCCGCCGAGCTTTTTACGGTGAACCTGACAAACGGCGAAATGGCTCCCCTGACGCGCGAAAACGAGAAGATTTATGCCGGACTGAAAGGGAGCCGCTCGGAGCTGCGGATGGTGAAAACCACCGACAAAAAGGAGATGGGCGTGTGGGTGATTTATCCCCCGAATTTTGACCCGGCGCAGAAATATCCCACCCTGCTTTATTGCCAGGGCGGGCCGCAAAGTGCGCTCACGCAGTTCTTTTCCTTTCGCTGGAATTTTGCGCTCATGGCGGCGCAGGGCTACATCGTGGTGGCTCCCAACCGGCGCGGAATGCCGGGCTGGGGAACAGAATGGAACGAGGCCATTTCCGGCGACTGGGGCGGACAGCCGATGAAGGATTATCTCTCCGCCATCGACGCGGTGAGCAAGGAGCCGTATGTGGACAAAGACCGGCGCGGCTGCGTAGGCGCGAGCTATGGCGGCTACAGCGTGTATATGCTGGCGGGAATGCACGAGGGCCGCTTCAAAAGCTTTATTGCCCACAACGGCCTTTTTGACCTGCGGAGCTGGTATGGAACAACGGAAGAAATGTGGTTTGCCAACTGGGATTTGGGCGGGCCGTATTGGGACAAGAAGAACGCCAAAACCTACGAGGGCTTCTCGCCGAGCAATTTTGTGAGCAAATGGAACACGCCGATGCTCATTATTCAGGGCGGCATAGATTTCCGCGTACCGACGGAGCAGGGGCTGGGCGCTTTCAAGGCGGCGCAGATGCGGGGCATCAAGTCGCGGCTGCTGTACTATCCCAACGAAAACCACTGGATATTGAAGCCGCAAAACGCGCTGGCGTGGCAACGGACATTTTTTGGGTGGTTGGGAGAGACGCTGAAGTAAACAGGGGTGAGGGGTGAGGGGTGAGGGGTGAAATACCAGGACTCTGTTTTGGAGAATTCCTCATCCGTCCTGCCCAACCGCGCAGTGGTCGGACAGAACCACCGCGCGGTTGGATAGAACCACTGCTCCGTCGGGTCCAACCACGCTTCCGTTCTACCCAACCACCGCGCCGTCGGGCCCAACCACCGAGCCGTTGGGTCCAACCACCGGGCCGTCGGGCCCAACCACCGGGCCGTCGGGTCCAACCACGCGGCGGTTGGATGTATTTTGAGCCACGAAGAAGGTTTTTAAAAAGCGCACGGCAGAACACAAACCGCTTTCTGCACAATCTATTAATCACTAATAATTAACCATTAATCATTGCTGTATGCGCCTCTTCTTCTACCTTTTGGTTGTTGCCCTTATCGTTGCACAATTCTTCCGGCCCGAGCGCAACCTCGGCGTGGTGCGCGGCGAAAAGTATATCGGCACGGTGTACAACACGCCGCCGCCCGTGGAAAGCATTCTTCAGAAAGCTTGTTTCGACTGCCACAGCAATGCCACGCGCTATCCCTGGTACACGCGGGTGCAGCCCGTGGGCTGGTGGCTGGCGCACCATGTGGAGGAAGGCAAGGAACACGTCAATTTCTCGGAGTTTGCCAACTTCGCTGCCGACGACCGCGCCCATATGCTCAAAGAAATTTCGGAGCAGATAGAGCAGGGCGAAATGCCCTTGCGCTCCTATACATGGATGCACCGCGAGGCCAACCTGACGCAGGCCGAGAAGGAAACGCTGTTGAAATGGGCACGGCCCGACGCAGGAAAAGAGTAACGGCTAATGCACGTCTTTCATCGTCGGCTCGCGGTGCTTGGTGAGGTCAAACGTGAAGTTGGCGTTTACAATCAGTCCGTTGTTGTACTGAAACACGTTCCGTCCGTTTATCTCCCGGCCAAACTGGATAATCTGATTCAGGTAGCCGCCTTCCAGCCGCAGGGTTTTGTTGAAGGAGTAGCCAAGCAGAACGCCCAGCCGGTTCTGGTCAAAAACATTTGCGCCCACGTTTTTCCCGAAGCCTACAAGCACCTCATCATAAAGCGCGAGATACGGACTTTTCGCGCGTTTTGGAAACAACGGAACCTGCACCCGTGCCATGTAGCGCATCCGGTTCAGGAAGGGAAACTCATCTTCCGTAGTGGATTGCGCAGAAGAATAGCGGCCCACGAAACGCTGTTCCAGCATAAAGCGGTGGGTAATATCCACAATGCCTTCTTTCTGGGAGAGCTGCGCCATTTCGAAGATGCGGTGTTCGGTAAAATCCTTTCCAAAGCCGTTGATGGGAATATCGCCGTAAGGAAAAGTTTCCACCCATGCATAGCCCACGCGGAACAACACACGCGGGCTATACTGATAATTAATTCCCACGCGCAGCAGGCTTTGCTGCCAGTTGGTGAGGAGGTTGCTCCGCCGCCACTGATACTCGGTGTGCAGCCCGATTTTATTGCTGAATTTAAACGTGCCGAAGACGTTGTACCAACCTATGGTTTCGCGGGTGGCGATGCGGGTGTTCTGCGCGAAAGTTTGGGTAGCAAGAAGCAGGAGGAGCAGACAAAGCCAGTCTTTACATTTCCGGTGGTGCCGCATATCAGAGAGGAAGTAGGGTTTGAGAAGAAAAGAGGCGCAAAATAAAAAGGCAGCGGCTTATAAATAAACCGCTGCCTACAAAACGCTGGTTCCTTTCTTTTTAGAGTTTGCTGATATAGTCGTCCAGATGAATCGCGCGATTCCGCAGATACATTTTCATATCAGCCTTGATTTGCGCCATGTCGCCGGGGCCGATTTTCCAGATTTCAAAGTCTTTCTTCTGCGACTCGCGAATGCGTGCGGCGTACTGCTCTACATACGAAAGCAAAGCGTCGAACTGCTGCGCCTTGTAGTCTTTCCAGCCTTGCTTAAAGAGGGTTTTGATTTCCGGGTCAGACATCAGCGCATTAAAAAACCGGCCACCAAGCCGGTCATCACCAGAAATAAGAAGAGGGTCATTTGAAAAACTGAAATAACGCTGGGTGGTTTCATCATAACCAAATCCCCAGTCAAAATCCCAGACCGGGCCAACAACAAATTTGCTTCCGGGAACTTTATGCATGAACACGCTTTTGGGGTGGTTGATTTCATAATTGCCCACCAGCGCGTTTACGAGTAGATAGTTGGCTACCTGCTGCTTGTCAATCAGGTTGTCCGTCTCGCTGTAAGAGCCTTTAAGAAGCAGACTTTCTAACTGCTCAAACTCTGCCTTGGTGCCCGCAAACTGATCGGCAGTGGGCGTGCTTGGGGTTTTGAACATCACCGGCAGTTGCAGGCCCGCAGACTTAAACTTGTAGGCATCATCGTAGAGGTCATCCATTTCCAGCAGCGTTCCGTTTGCGCCGACGTCTATGCGGTTTTGGCCCGTCTCCACCTGTTGCGTCAGGACATAGCTGCCGCGGTAGGTTCCGTTAATGGTGAGATCCACCGGAACAACCGTGTTGGTAAATGGCATGTTGAGCTGTTGCGCCGCCTTCATCGCCACTGCATTGGTCATCAGGGTATAGTCTTGCCAGTTGGCCAGCAGCACCCAGCTTTTGCCGGAAGGCAAGCCCAGCACCGAGGCAGCGGCATCCAGCTTCAGGCGGTACGATTTTTTAGGAAACGTCCAAGTAGAATTTCCACGCCCTTTAATCTTGGTAGCGGTAGAAGCCAAGTCGGGAAATTCTTTGTTGCCTTCCACTGAAAGCGAGGCCGTCAGGTACACATCCTTAGAGGCCACTTCCTCCTTGTTGGCAATGTTGATGTGGAGATGCGGGATGACCGGGGAGACGCTCTCGTCGAGCGTAGCGGTTTCGGCGGTAATGGTGGGTGTGGGGACGGAGGTCGTGGTTTCTTTCTTACACGACGTTGCTGCAATTGTTCCGAGAACAATCACGCTGTAGAAAATTTTTTTCACAGACTTGGTAGTTTAAGCCGCCAAAATACGGAGCGACTTTTTAATTTCCAAACTCCGACCAAAAATTTTTTTGGAAAGGTCTTTTCCGGCTGTCTGTCTTGCAGGGATTTTAGTACTGAAAGGAAGTCCTACAAGGTGCTGATAAACTGATCCAGATGCACCGCGCGTTTGCGCAGATACACCTTCATATCGGCCTTGATTTGCGGTAGGTATCCCGGCCCTGTTTGCCACAGGGTGAAATCCCTTTGCTGCGACACCCGGATGCGCGCCGCGTAGGTTTCTATGAAGCTCAAAAGCTCCGGTAGCTTTTCGGTTTTATACTTCGTCCACGTCTGCTTGAAAAGGCTTTTTATTTCCGGGTCGCCCATCAGGAGGTTCCAGAATTTTCCACCGATGCGGTCGTCTTTCCGAAGCAGCAAAAGCGGGTCATCCACATAGTTGAAGTAGGAGAGCGTATGCTCCTCATAGCCAAAGCCCCAGTTGAAATCTGCTACCGGGCCGGGGACATATTTACCGCCTGCAGGCTTGAAGAGATACACATTGCGGGGCTTGCACACCTCGCTGTTGGCCGTAAGCCAGTTCAGAAGAAGGTAGTTTGCCACCTGCTGTTTATCAATGCGCTTTCCGGCTTCGGTGTAATTGCCTTTAAGGAGCAGGCTTTCCAGACTTTCAAACTCCGTTTTCAGGCTTTGGAGTTGTGCCGGCGGGTTTGGCGCCATTACCTGCATCGGCAACCCCAGCCCGGCAGAAGTGAACGAAGCGTATTCCCCGTCTTTCTCATCGTCCATTTGATAAAGCACTCCCTCTGCGCCTATTTTCACGCTTGCTTCGCTCGCGTCTATGTTTTGCGTCAGGGTGTAGCTCCCCTGATACACACCGTTCAGCGTCAGGTCAACAGGAACAAGCGTGTTAGTGTAGGGCATAGCCAGTTGCTGCGCTGCTTTGTAAGCCACTGCGTTGCCCATGAGGGAGTAGTCGCGGAAATTGGCCTGTAACACCCAATCCTGTGCGGAGGGCAACCCGGCCATAGAGGCGGCAGCGGTCAGATTGAGCCGGTAGGGCTTTTTGGAGAACAGCCACGCATCATTTCCGTAGCCTTTGATTTGGGTAGAACTGTTCGGAAAATCCGCTGCAAAGCCATTTCCGGTGATGCGGATATAGCCGTCCTTATAAACGTCTTTGGACGTTATCTCCTGCCAGTCTCGCGTCGTGATGTAGATGTGTGGAATTGCGGCGCTGATGCTCGTGTCCAGTGTGGCAGATTCTACAATCGGCGCAGGCGTGTTGTTTTCTCCTTTCTTACAGGAAGCGAAAACGGCCAGCAACAGCAGGCTGTGGATGAATAAGAACTTCAAGGGAATCTGAATATTTCCGCGAAAATAATTCCGAAGAAGGTCTTAGGAAAGTAATATTTTTCTTTGGGAATGGCGGCCTATGCGGCGGCTTGTCTTTTGGCGGAAGTGATGATGTAGGCGCGTTCAATGTCTTGCCCAGCGAATTCAAAATCTTTGAGTTCTACCAAGCCGTGTTCTACCTGCGCCGCTTCTTGTAATTCTGGAAGGGCAGGATTGTATGTTTCAACAAGAACAATATGGGAAATTTGCAGTAGCTCTTTCATCGGAAGTGCATCTTGGATGCACTTTGCCAGATAGCTGCGCGCTGCTGTGCGATTAGTATCTATCCAATCCGCCGAGACAAGGACATCCCATTTTCCCACGCCATGTTCCCGAAGGAACAATCCGAATAAATCGTAACTCCCTTTTTCAGCAGCAGTTTGCTGCTCAATGGCGGTCATTTTTTTGATCAGTTCTTTCATAAAATAGTGAAGAGTGTTTTGGCACTACTTACCATCCGTTCTGCATCTTCTATTGTCTTGCTGGCGGGTTGGTATCTTGATTCGGGATTCCAACTTACCACAGCAGACCACTCGTCCAGATAGGCTTTGTTGATCGTTGCGCTTATTCCAGTGAAGTTCAAAAGTACTACTAAGTCGTGGGTCTTCAGGCTTCTGTAATTCTCAAATTCCTTGTTGGTTTGCGGGAATCCATCCCAATTCAACGTTAGACAGATTCTGTGTTTCAACGCAATTTCCACCGCGTAGCCACACAGATATACCGCGCCATCGTAACGCTCGGCGATTAAGAGTGCTTCGGCATCTGAAAGGCGTTCTTTGGCAATGGTTAATAAGTCGGAAACAGCTATCATTTTCTACACAAATTTCCTCTCAATACGCCCGCGCAAACAGCACCCTACCCTTGCTTTCCTTCCCCGAAAAAACACAAGTTCCCGCTTCCTCTTTTCGGTCTAAAGGAATGCAGCGAATCGTCGCTTTGGTCAATTCCTTGATTTTCTCTTCCGTCTCCGGCGTGCCGTCCCAGTGCGCGGAAATAAAACCCGCTTTCTCTTCCAAAACCTGCTGAAACTCTTCCCAAGAATTCACCTCGCGGGTGCTCTCCTGTTGGAAACGCAAAGCCTTGTTGTAGATGCTTTGCTGGATGTCCACCAAAAGCTGCGAAACATGTTCCGCCAGTCCTTCCATCGGCTGCGAGGATTTCTCTTTCGTATCGCGGCGGGCGATTTCCACGACGCCGTTTTCTAAATCGCGCATTCCCATCGCAATGCGCACCGGAACGCCGCGCAGTTCATGCTCCGCAAACTTCCAGCCCGGACGACTTGTGTCGTCGTCATCAAACTTCACGCGGATGCCTTTCACACGCAATTCTGTTGCCAGCGCCTGTGCTTTTTCATCAATTACAAGCTTGCTGTCGGGGCCTTTGTAAATCGGCACAATCACCACTTGCAACGGCGCAATGCGCGGCGGCAAAATCAATCCTTCATCATCAGAATGCGCCATCACCAGCGCGCCAATCAGCCGCGTAGAAACTCCCCAAGAAGTGGCCCAAACGTAGTCCAGCTTGTTGGCCTTGTCAGCGAATTTTACGTCAAAAGCTTTGGCGAAATTCTGTCCCAGAAAATGCGAGGTTCCGGCCTGCAAGGCTTTTCCGTCCTGCATCAGCGCCTCAATGCAATACGTATCCTCCGCACCGGCAAAACGCTCATTGGCGGTCTTCACGCCTTTCACCACCGGCATGGCCATGTATTCCTCTGCAAACGTGGCATAGACGTCCAGCATTTTCACCGTTTCTTCTACCGCTTCTTCCTTCGTTGCATGTGCGGTGTGACCTTCCTGCCACAGAAATTCTGCGGTGCGCAAAAACAGGCGTGTGCGCATTTCCCAACGCACCACATTGGCCCACTGATTAATCAAGAGTGGCAGGTCGCGGTAGCTCTGAATCCAGTTTTTGTAGGTCTTCCAGATGATAGCTTCCGAGGTTGGTCGGATAACCAGTTCTTCTTCCAGTTTCGCTTCGGGATCTACGCGCAAATGGCCGGGGTTATCGGGGTCGTTTTGGAGACGGTAGTGCGTCACCACGGCGCATTCTTTTGCAAAGCCTTCGGCGTTTTTTTCCTCTGCTTCAAACAAACTTTTAGGCACAAGGAGCGGGAAATAAGCATTCTGGTGGCCGGTTTCCTTGAACATCCGGTCCAGCACATCGCGCATCTGTTCCCACAGGCCGTAGCCATAGGGTTTGATAACCATGCAGCCTCGAACGTCGGAATAATCGGCCAGTCCGCCTTTCAAAACAAGGTCGTTGTACCACTGCGAATAATCAGCAGCGCGGGAAGTCAAAACATTTGCCATAGCGGAAGTAAACCCGAAGCGTTAAAGTTGGTCTGTGGGGGAATGAAAAAGGGCGCAAAGGTATTATTTTCATTGCGCCGTAAAGGCTTTCAATTCCACACAAAATCATGAAACAGTACCTTCTCACCGGCCTTCTGATAGGAAGCTCCCTGCTCCCGGCGCAGGCACAATCGGGCAGCTACGACGATGACATTTATTCCAGTCGTCCGGCAGCACCCTCCGGCTACGGCGGCGGTAGCAACAACAACTCTGGGAATTCCAACGACGGCGGCGGTGGTAATTACGACACCTACAACAACGGAAACGGGAATTCCAATAATAGCGGCTACAGCAACGGAAACAATGGATATGGCAGCAATGGCAACGGGAACTACAACAATGGCAGCTACGCCAGCGACTACGACTACATCGACTATGCCGATGACTATTCCTATTCCACGCGCTTCCAACGCTTCAACACGCCCTTCTACAACGTGAACTATTGGAGTGGCTTCTGGAGTCCGTGGAGCTACAATCCGTTTTGGGGAAGCCCATGGTATGGCCCTTCGTGGGGTGGCGGCTGGGGAAGACCCGGCATCAATATTTCCGTTGGTTACGGTGGCCCTTACTGGTCTTCCGGCTGGGGCTACAACAACTGGTTTGGCTATTCGCCCTTCTATTCCTCGTGGGGAAATCCCTATGGCGGCTGGGGCGGGGGCGGTTGTGGTTTTGGTGGAGGATATGGGATGAGCGGTTATGGAATGGGCTATCGCAATGGTTATTGGGATGGATACTATGCAGGCATGTATGGCGGTGGTGGATATGGCGCGCCCTATGCGTATCGCCGCATCAACTACGCCCCGCGCACCGCTATCGGTGGCGTGAATGGAACAAGCTATCGCACGCCGGTGTACGCAGATTACAGAAGTACAAACAACGCAATGCCGGGCCGTACCAATGACGGCAACCGCGCTGCGTATCCCGACGTGCACAACAACGCAGCTATCAATCCAAATACCCGCGCCACTTCACCCGCAGATAGCCGGAATGTTGTCCCCAATGCTGGCAACACACGCAACTTTGACGGAAGCCGCAACTTGGAGACTTCTCCTGCCGTGCGCGACAATAATACCCGCAACGGTTGGTCTGGTGGAAACAGCCGCGCCGTAGATGCCACACCGGCTGCGCCTACCCGTGATAACAATACGCGCGGCGGCTTCTTCGGAAACAACAGCCGTGCCGTAGATGCTTCTCCCAACAATTCTGTCCCTGCGCCTACCCGAGACAACAACACACGCGGTGGCTTCTTTGGAAATAACAGCCGCGCCGTAGATGCCGCGCCTACACGTCAGGAATCCACACCGCGCCGCGGCTTCTTTGGCAACGGCGACCGGAACATCCAACAAGCGCCGCAGCAGGCTCCGACACGAAACAACGACGGCTGGCAAAACCAACGGAATGCAATGCCAGACCGCAACTATGGCGGCGCGGCGCAGCAGCAAATACAGCGTCAGCAGCAGATGCCCCGCTACGAAGCACCGCAGCAGCAACAGCCTCGCTACGAAGCGCCCCGTCAGCAGAGTTTTGAGCGTGCTGCACCGCAGATGTCCCAACCGCGCATGAGCGCCCCTTCGGGTGGGGGCTTTGGCGGAGGCCGCAGTATGCCCTCGGGCGGCGGATTTGGCGGGGGCGGATCGCGCGGTGGCGGTGGTGGCCGTCGCTAAGAAAAGATTTTCAGCAGCCTTCTCCATACCACAATCTGCCCGGCAGGTTGTGGTATTTTTATAGCTCTTCTTCCGGCAATTGCCTTTTTTAAACGGCTTTTTCTTTCCAAAGTCAGACGCCCCCATGAACTTCAAAAGATACGCGCAGAGTGCGCTTTTTATCCTCCTACCCGCTGCCGGTTTTGCCCAGACGTATGTGGACGCCGCGCGCTTCGGGATGCTGATGCCGCAAGGCACGGCGCGCTCCATTGGCTTCGGCAGCGCACTCGGCTCTATTGGCGGAGATTTCTCCTCGCTTTCCGTAAACCCGGCGGGTATCGGCATCTACCGGCGCAGCGAACTTTCCTTTTCCCCTTCTTTTCATTTTGGAGACAATGACTTTACTTATTTCGGACAGAAAAGCACCGATAATTTTGGCGCTTTCAACATCAGCAACGTCGGGCTGGTGTCCGTTTCCGGGCCGCGCGGAGAGGAGGGCCGCGGCTGGCGCTCCTGGGGTTTTGGCATTGGCCTGAACCGCTTGGCGGACTTTAACCGGAACTATACCTACACCGGGCGCAACGACTCCAGCGCCTTCTCCGAAGGCTTTTCGCTGGATGCAAATAAGCGGAACGCAGCAGCAAGCGATTTACTGAATGAGGGGGATAATGGCAATTACCAGTCTTTGGGAGGTTTGGGATATCGCGCTTATCTCACAGACACTTTTGGTGGCCAGTTTTATACGCTGGCCAACTACAGCGCCGGCCCGCTCCGCCAAACAAAATCGGTGCAGGAACGTGGCGGCATCAATGAGCTGGCGCTCAGCTTTGGCGGCAATTATGAGGAGAAAGTGATGGTGGGCGCAACGGTAGGCATTCCGTTTCTGCGCTATAAAAAGACGATGAATTTCACGGAAACCGACGCCAACGGAACCATCCCCGACTTCCAGCAAATGAACTATCAGCAGCAGCTCACGACCACGGGCGTGGGCGTGAACCTGAAGCTGGGCGTCATCATCAAGCCGAGCAATGCGTTTCGCTTCGGCGCGGCTATCCACACGCCTACCTGGTATGCGCTGCGCGATCAGGAAGACAACTCGCTTTCCACCAACACCGACGGCACTTATTCCACTGTTAATAACCTCCAGCTTACCACGCGGGAGTTCCAGTATTCCATGCGCACGCCGTGGCGCGCGGTGGTGAGTGCTACCGGTTTTCTCGGCAAATGGGGCTTCGTGAGCGCCGACTATGAGTATGTGGATTATGCCTCTTCGCGCATCACGCTGAACAGCACGCAAAACCAGATTCTCTACGGCGGTGCCGACCTTGCATTGCAACAACAAGAGGCCAACGATTCCCTCAAAGCAAATCTGACAGGCGCTTCCAATTTCCGCATTGGTTTTGAAAGCCGCCTGGATGTGCTGTACCTGCGCGCCGGCTTGGGATTTTATGGCTCGCCCTACAAGAACTCGGCACTTTTTGGCGATGGAACACGGACGTATCATGTGGGCGTTGGCTACCGGGGCAAAAGTGCTTTCGCCGATTTGGGCTTTGTAAATACGCAGACCAAAACCGGCGAATATGCCTATCAGCTTCCCTATGGCGGAACTATCGGAACCATTGCGCCGCAGGCGACGGGCAACATCCAAACCAATAATCTGGTGCTTACTTTCGGATTGAAATTCTAAGCGGTTGCCGGGCGGCGGTGCGTTCCGGATAGGAAATAACCCCGTTCCACCACACGGAAGACGTTTTCCGTATGGTGGAACGGGGGTTTTGTGTGGTGGAACGGGGGTTTTGTGTGGTGGAGCCAGGATTCCGTGTGGTGGAACTGGGGTTCTGTGTGGTGGAACTGGGGTTCTGTGGCGTGAGAGGCGTGTTCCGTGGCGTGAGAGGCGCGCCTCACCACATAGAGTGCACAAAAATCATTATTTATATACAAGTATCAAGAGTTATTGTCGCCGTAATCATTTTCCCCTCAATCGTCGTCTTTTGAGGAAGATTCCGGGTAGCAAACGCCGGAAGAGCCCTTGATTCCGAAGGCTTTTTCCCCGAAAAAAGCCCAACTTCAAAGCGCCGGAATTGTTTGTAGAGAAACCTTTCTTTGCGGTGCAAAAGCGCCTTTGAAAATGCTTTTCAAAACGCCGCAGCCCCCTTTCTTTGCAAGCACAATCAACGACTAACAGAACCCGGAAAAAGACGCCTTCCAAAATGGACAACGCACCCCAGACGAACAATTCTACCTATAACGAAGACAGCATCCGCAGCCTTGACTGGCGGGAGCATATCCGCCTGCGCCCTGGCATGTATATCGGCAAGCTTGGCGACGGTGCCAGCATGGACGACGGCATTTATATTCTTATCAAAGAAGTGGTGGACAACTCGATTGACGAGTACACGATGGGCTTTGGCAAAAAGGTGGAAGTGAAGATTGAAGACGGCGTGGTGACCGTGCGCGATTACGGGCGCGGCATTCCGCTGGGCAAGGTGGTGGACGTGGTGAGCAAGATTAACACCGGCGCGAAATACGACTCCAAAGCCTTCCAGAAAAGTGTGGGGTTAAACGGCGTGGGAACCAAAGCCGTGAACGCGCTTTCGTCCCATTTCACCGTCACTGCGTTCCGCGACGGACGGATGAAAACCGCCGAATTTGAGCGCGGCTTCTTGGTGAAGGAACACCGCGAAAAAGAAACCACCGAAGCCAACGGCACGCTGATGCGCTTTGTGCCCGACGACACGGTTTTTCGGAATTACAAGTTTATCCCCGACTATGTAGAAGCGCAAATCTGGAACTACTGCTTTCTGAATGCCGGGCTGAACATCAACTTCAATGGCAAGAACTACATCTCCCGCAATGGCCTGCTCGACCTGCTGCAAAAGCGCACCGACCCGGACTCTTTGCGCTACCCGATTATCCACCTTCGGGGCGAGGATATTGAAGTGGCGATGAGCCACAGCGGCGGCTACGGCGAGGAGATTTATTCCTTCGTGAACGGACAACACACCACGCAGGGCGGCACCCATCAGGGCGCTTTCCGCGAGGCGTTTGTGAAAGTGATTCGCGATTTTTTCAAGAAGGATTACGACGCGGCAGACATCCGGCAGAGTATTGTGGCTGCGGTGAGCGTGCGCGTGCAGGAGCCGGTTTTTGAAAGCCAGACGAAGACCAAACTGGGCTCACAGTATGTATCCGAAGGCGGGCCGAGCATGAAGAGCTTTGTGCTGGATTTTCTCCAAAAAGAACTGGATAATTTTCTTCACAAAAACCCCGCAACTGCCGAGGCCCTGAAGCGCCGCATTGAGCAAAGCGAGCGCGAGCGGAAAGAGCTGAGCGGCATCCGGAAGCTGGCGAATGAGCGCGCCAAGAAAGCAAATCTCCACAACAAAAAACTGCGCGACTGCCGCGTTCACCTGAACGAAGACGGCCCGGCGAAAAACAAGGAAGAATACTTTGCGAAGCAGCAGGAAACCACGCTTTTTATTACCGAAGGCGACTCGGCCAGCGGCTCCATCACCAAAAGCCGGAACGTAGAAACGCAGGCTGTTTTCTCCCTGCGCGGAAAGCCGCTGAACAGCTACGGATTGACCAAAAAGGTGGTGTACGAGAACGAGGAATTCAACCTTTTGCAACACGCATTGAACATTGAGGAAAGCCTCGAAGGCTTGCGTTACAACAACGTGGTTATCGCTACCGACGCCGACGTGGACGGAATGCACATCCGCCTTTTGGCAATGACCTTCTTCCTGCAATTTTTTCCTGACCTCGTGCGCAACGGCCACGTGTTTATTCTGGAAACGCCGCTGTTCCGCGTGCGGAATAAACAGAAAACCATCTACTGCTACAGCGATGTGGAGCGGCAACGCGCGATAAAGGAATTGGGCAACAAGCCGGAAATCACGCGCTTTAAAGGGCTGGGAGAAATCTCGCCGGATGAATTCTCGCTGTTTATTGGTGCGGAGATGCGCAAAGAGCCGGTGTTGCTGAACGGCGAATCGCAAATCCAGAAAATTCTGGAGTACTACATGGGCAAAAACACGCCCGACCGGCAGCGGCATATCATTGAGAACTTGCGGGTGGAAAAAGATTTGCCAGAGCTGATGGCGTAGGGGTAAGGAGGTGTCAATTATCAAGAGGACTGTGTAAGGACGCGCCAGGAGGCGCGTCCTTTTTTTTAGAAAAAAAGACAAGATTTACTTTGGAGAAGACGCCCTTGGCGCGAAATTTTAAGTCCCCATCTCTGTTCGTTTTTTCTCTTTTTTCTTACTCATCCAAACCCCTATTCTCCCATGAAAAGTACTGCTCTCCGCTTCGCGATTGCTCTGTTGAGCTTCGCAATGTTCGTATCGCCTGCACAGGCCGCTTTTGTTGCTGCGCCTGCTGCGGCAACCACTTCTACCTCAACCACTACCAGCGAAACGGCCCTTACAAACGCCGCAAAAGAAGGTTGGAAATCCCTCTCACGTGCTGAGCGCAAAAGCCGCACAAATGCGGTGAAAGATGCCTTGAAAGGCATGAAAGATGATCCAACTACCAACCAGCTGCTGCTGGTGATCTTGGCCATTCTCCTGCCGCCGTTAGCTGTTTTTCTGCATGAGGGAAAGCTCAACTCGAAATTCTGGCTGGATTTGCTGCTTACGCTTCTTTTCTACGTTCCAGGCCTTATTTATGCCTTGATTGTTATTTTTGGTAAAGGATAATTCCTCGTAAAAACGATGTTCTAAAGGCTGCAAAATTCTTGCAGCCTTTTTCATTTTGTACCTTGCCCCTTCCGTTCCCTTATCCTGTGGTATTTTAGCGGCAATGTTTCAGATACGGAAAATCGCGCCCGCTCTGTTGTGCCTTAGCCTTGCTGCCTGCACCAAAGACGAGCCTAATCCCAACAACCTCCCGACCAACGGTATTTACACCACGCTGCCCGCTACGCTAAAAGGCGCTGCTGCGCCGGTGCAGGTGATAAACGTGAGCGCCGACAGCGGTGGTTCTTACCGGATAGACAACGGCATCCGGTTTTTCCTGCCCAAGTATGCCTTCCGCACACCCGACGGCGACACGGTGCGCGGAACGGTGCAGATAACGGTGGCGCAGTACATCGACCGTGCGGAGATGATTTACAGCAACGTGCTGACTGATAATACGGACACGGGAGATATCCTTTCGCGGAACAGCGCAGGTGCTTTTCTGTTTCTGCCGGCACAAAAAGGGCTGAACCTGCAAATCGCAAATGGCGCGGTGCTGCAGGCGTATTTGCCGCAACGCAACCTGCTTTCTGCCAACCCGGCGACGTCGACGGCGCAGAGCTATCTGGGCTATAAAAATGCCAACATTATTGGCGAGGTGACATGGGCAGCGAGCGGAAGCGGGTTAGCTGCCAGCCGGGCGGCTTTTGATACGCTTCTGTATCGCTTTGATACGGTGGGTTATCACCAGTCGGCGATTCCCTACAATTTCTTTGGTACGGGGCCTTCTACGGTTCGCTTCTCGCTGAGCGGCGTCAGTGGATTGAATGCCACCAACTCCTTTCTGTATCTGCTGCCCAAAGGCCGTCGCTCGGTGGTGGATGTGGGTAACGCAGACCGACTTAAAAACCGGACGTACAAAGTGGTTGATAAAGACTCCGCAGCACTTGTGGGCGTTGCCGTGGTGAATGGGCGTTTTTACGGCGGCATCAGCAACAATCTTTCCCTTCAGGACAATCGCTCTTACGGCGTTTCTATGACAGAACAAAATCCAGAGAGCTTTAAGGCGCTGGTGGGTAGGATTTATTAGGGAAGAATTTTTCTCAAAAAAGCGGCGGCAGAAAATGATTTTCTGCCGCCGCTTTCTGATTTTTACTATCGCGGGTTATCCCAGCGAGCGTATCCACGCTACGACTTCATCTTTTGTCTTGCCGAGCTTTTGCTGCACGCGGCCCAGAAATTCGTCTTCTTTGCCTTCTTCGTGTTGAAGGTCGTCGTCGGTGAGGTGCGCATAGGCTTGTTTCATTTTGCCTTTCAGCTCATTCCAGCCGCCTTTGATTTCTAACTTGTCCATGGTGTTTGGGGAGATTTTTGGGTGAAGAAATACGGAGCGGAAGATTCAACAATCGTGCCGGGCGGATGCGGTAGGGATGCGGAAGGAGTGACCGGAGGGAACTGCCCGAAGGGCCGTAGCGAAGCGGAGCCTAGAGCAGCCCGGGCCGGAGGCACCGCCCAAATAAAACCACGCGAACAAACCTCAAACGAAAAAACCCGCCGCGAAAACGGCAGGTTTAAAAATTGGGGAAACAGACAGAATACTAGGCTTCTGTGTCGGAGTCGGAGTGGTATTCCTGCTCGTCGTGCTGTTGTTGGTCTTGCTGGTCGTTGTTGGCAGCGGCTTTGCCTGCAATACGCTTCACATTGGCAGCGCGCGGGCCTTTGGCGTCTTCTACGATATCGAAAGATACCTGGTCGCCACGCTTCAGGGTTTTGAAGCCATCCATCTGGATAACGGAGTGGTGAACGAAAACGTCTTTGCTGCCGTCGCTGGGGCGGATAAAGCCAAAGCCTTTGTCGTCTTTAAAAAACTCTACGGATCCGGTGAGTTGTTCCATCTTGAAAAGAAATTAAGGAGAGAAAATGAATTCAGGGGTAAATGTAGAAAGAACCGGGCGCATAAAGCAAAAAAAGTTCTTCTCCGCAGATTATTCAAAATTCCTGCCAACGAAATTATTCTTTTGGTGTGCGCTTTACCACAAGGCACCAGCCTTCATCGAGGCCAAGCCAGCCATACTCATATATAAATGCGTATTGCTGTCCTTTTTTGTTTTGATAGACGTGGGTATGGAAAGAAAAGTCAAAGCCGGCGGCGACGAGCTTTTGGCGTGGCATCTTGGCCATTTCTTCTCCTTCTTTAATGGTGGCCTCCAGGATGCGGCGGTTGCGGCGCAGGATGTTGTTCACATTGCGCACGTAGTTGTTGGAATCAGCGTTTTGGCGGTTGTTGAAGGCGTTGCGGCAATAGTCGTCGCAGAATTTCTGGTCAGACCGCCCTTTGAGCGGTTTTTCACATTGGCGGCACAGGCGGGCAGTTTCCATACGGATAAAAGTAGAAAGCAGAAAGCCTCTGAGACAAAAGCCTAAAGACACAAAGCAAAGGGGGAAATTCTAAAAGTCAAACCTGAAAAGCCATAAATCACGACTTGTACTGCACAAATATCCGACTGCAAATGCTTTCAACCATTTGCATCCGAGAGTAAATGAAAAACAACCGACTCCCGGTTTTGGGCCATCACATCTTTGCATTGCCAATCGGGAAAAGCGGGTTCCTTAGTACCGGGCGGCACAAACCAAACCTTTTTTAGACGAACTTTTCAAAAACAGACGAACCATGAACACCCTGAAGAACAAAGTACAGCTCCTTGGCCGCCTCGGCAATGCTCCCGAAATCCGCACCACCCAGAACGGCAACAAGCTCGCCAAGATGAGCTTGGCCACCAACGAGTATAAGCGCAATGCCGACGGCACCAAAACCGAAACCGTGCAGTGGCATAGCCTTATTGCCTGGGGCAGCGAGGCCGAAATCGCCGAAAAGTACCTGCAAAAAGGTGCCGAGATTATGGTGGAAGGCAAGCTGCAATACCGCAGCTATACCGACAAAACCGGCGCACAGCGCACGGCCACCGAAATTGAAGTGGCAAGTCTGCTGATGCTGGATAAAAAAGCCGCCGTCGCGTAGTTGCATACCCGGAAATATTCCTTCTTGGCGGACCCACGAGATAAAGTATTTCCTTTGAAACAGCCGTTTCGGATCTTCCGGGACGGCTGTTTGTTTTTGGGAATAGACAACGGATTGATCGGATTGTCCCGATTTTACGGATGAATCTGTGTAAATCTACGCTTTTGTCCGCGTGATCTGTGGCCTATTACAATCCCTTTTTCACACCTGCCGATTTGGAAAGCTTTTCGCCATTGACATCCAGCAGTAGCAGGTGATGTTCAAAGCGGATTTGGGCAAAAGATTCCAAACCTAAAATCCGGGCCAGAAACGCCTGCAAAAAGGTGCTTTCGCGTAGATCTTCGCCGCGCACAATATCGGTGATTTTGCAGTCCACGTCGTCGGCGAGTGAGGCAATGTGGTAGGCCGGAATACCGTCGCGGCGGCGCACGACAAAGTAGGGATTTAGAGCGGAGAGAGAAGCTGTTATACGCGCACCTTTTTCATTCAGAAAAGACGCTTTCGAACCGGACGGCGTTTTGATGCGCCAGCTCCTATTTTGAGTATCAAGAGGAATATTCTTATCCAAACAAGTGCCGGGATATTTACCCCATTCTTCCACCTGCGCGCGCGAACATTCGCAGGCGAAGACTGCATTTTGGGCAGCCAATTTTTGGAGCAATTCTTCATAGCGCGGCAGCCGGAAAGTTTGGGAGAAATGTGCTTCGTGCTCGGCCACATTTTGCGGACCTTCCCCCCATAAAATTTCCAATTCCCGCAGCGCGTCAAAAATGCTTTGGAGGTATTCAAGACGCACGCGCACGCGGTCAAGATCATCGATGTGCAGGCGCAGAATGCCATTTGCTTCCGCACAACGCGCCGCTGTGAGCCGGAAATTCAGCGCATTTCCGGCGTGGATAAAACCAGACGGCGTGGGTGCAATACGGAAGCGACGGACTCCCATTTTACAGGTTTATTTCCACCAACACCGGACAATGATCGGAGAAAGAAACATCGCTCAAATGGCTTGCGGTTTTAAGCTTCGGCATCAGGTTTTCCGACGCGCAAACGTAGTCTATCCGCCAGCCTTTGTTTTGGGCGCGAACGGTAGGGAAACGCTGGCTCCACCACGTATAGCTGTCGCGCACATCGGGGTTCAAGTGCCGGAAAATATCCACCATTCCACTTCCCATAAAGCCGTCCATCCACGCGCGCTCGTCGGGCAGAAAACCGCTGTTTTTGGCGTTGCCTTTCGGGTTGTGAATGTCTGTTTCACGGTGTGCAATGTTGAAATCGCCGCAGACGATGATTTCCTTCCGGTTTTGACGAAGTTGTTGCAGCCATTCTTCAAACTCCCGCAGCCACTGCATTTTATAATCCTGCCGCGCCGCGCCTGCGGAGCCACTCGGAAAATAGGCGTTGATAATCGTCGTCTCCCCGATGTCGGTGCGTAATACGCGGCCTTCTGCATCGCTTTGGGCATAGCCGTTTCCGCCAACACTTTCGCAGCTGCCAGTTTTGGTGAAAGTCGCTACGCCGCTGTAGCCTTTTTTCTCCGCGCTAAACCAATGGCAATGGTAACCTAGCGATTCAAAAGCCGCCAGGTCAATATCGCTTTCCAGCGCCTTCACTTCCTGCAAACACAAAACGTCGGGCGCAGCTTCCTTCAGCCATTGGAGAAAGCCTTTTTTCAGGGCGGCGCGCAGGCCGTTGATGTTGTAGGAGAGAAGCGTCACCTTTATTGAGCAGCTGCTGGTAGTTCTTAGTTGGCAGCAATAATCACCGATACCGCCCCATAGAATCCGTATAGCGGAGTTCCTGCTTGCTCATGCCCGGCGGCGCGGCAGGCACAATCTTGACCCCAAACCGGCGGTATTTACGCCTCGGCTTTTCCATGCGGATGGAAGCCGTGTCTATCTTTTCCCGTTGCGATTCGGGAATGATAACCACCGACTGGGTATCCGTGCGGCGAACTTCCTGCCTGCGGATGTTGGTTTGTGCCGCTGCCCAAAATCCATTCAGAAGAAGCAAGGCGACAAGAGAGAGGCGGGCGTACATGGGAAGTGGTTTTGAGAGAAACAAAAGGCCAACCAAAACTACGCCGCTACCACTGTCCGGTCTTACGGCGTTGCGCCCAGCGCGAGGTGCTTTCGATCTTTTCTGTAGAAGCATTTTGGGTTGAATTTCCGGCTTCGCTTTTCCACACCTGTGCAGCCAGAAGTGCGGCAATTTCCGGGACTTCTTCTATGCTTTCATAGAGCTTTTCCGGGGAGAAATATTTAGGGATAAAGCCTGTGTCAAAATTCCCTTCGCGGAAGGCAGGCTGTTGTAAGGCCCATGTGCCAAAAGGAAGCGTCGTCTGGATGCCCTGAATTTTATACTCCTCAATGGCGCGCAAGAGCCGTGCAATCGCTTCTTCACGTGTAGAACCCCAAGCGACCAGTTTGGCAATCATCGGGTCGTAGAAGATGGGAATGGCCATACCTTCTTCGTAGCCATCGTCCACGCGGATGCCGGGGCCTTTAGGCGTTTCGTAGCGCACGAGTGTGCCGGTATCGGGAAGGAAATTATTGGCCGGGTCTTCAGCGCAAACGCGCAGCTCAATGGCATGTCCGCGCATTTCTAAGTCTTCTTGTGCAAACGGCAACGGATGCCCTTCGGCGACGCGGATTTGACATTTCACAAGGTCAAGCCCGGTGATTTCTTCCGTCACGCAATGCTCTACCTGCAGGCGGGTGTTCATCTCCAGGAAGTAGAAGTTCAGGTCGTCGTCCACCAGAAACTCCACCGTTCCCGCGCCACTGTAATCGCAGGCTTTCGCTACGGCTACCGCACTCTCGCCCATTGCTTTTCTCACTTCCGGCGTGAGGCAGGAAGACGGCGCTTCTTCAATCAGCTTTTGGTGGCGGCGCTGCACCGAACACTCCCGCTCAAAAAGATAGACGCAGCCCCCGTGCTTGTCGGCGAGAATCTGAATCTCAATGTGCTTTGGATTGGCCACGTAGCGCTCCATAAACACATCGTCGTTGCCAAATGCGCTTGCCGCTTCGCTTTGTGCCAGCCGGATGCCTTCTTCCAAACCAGCTTCGTTTTCCACCACGCGCATTCCTTTTCCGCCGCCGCCCGCCGAGGCTTTTATGAGTAACGGATAGCCGGTGATTTCGGCGACCTTTTGTGCTTCCTCCAAAGACTTAAGCGGCTGGTCGGTTCCCGGAACCATCGGTACGCCAAAGGCTTTTGCTGCCTGCTTCGCTCCGATTTTAGACCCCATCGTGTTGATGCTATATGCCGACGGGCCGATGAAAGTCAATCCCGCATCTTCCACCGCCTGCGAGAAAGCCGCATTCTCACTGAGGAAACCATAGCCCGGATGAATAGCATCTGCGCCGGTTTCTTTGGCAGCGGCGATAATCTTCTCAATCACCAGGTAGGATTGGTTGGAAGGGGCCGGGCCAATGCAAACGGCTTCGTCGGCGTAGCGCACGAAAGGCATTTGGCGGTCTGCTTCGGAGAAAACGGCAACGGTTTTGATGCCCATTTCACGGGCGGTGCGCATCACACGCAGGGCAATTTCGCCGCGATTGGCAACGAGGATTTTATGGATGGAAGTCATGATAATGCAGGAATGTGAGGAATGTGGAGAATACGGTAATGACCTATGTTATTCCTCGCTTGTAATCGTTGCGCCTTTACCGTATTTCACAAAAATCCACAGATAGAGTACACGGGAAATGCGCATCAGCCAGGGTTGCAGCAGGAGGAGCAGCACAATGGCAATACCGAGGAAAACAAACACGCTGTTGTCTTTATAGGAAAAGCGGTAAGTGAGGTGGAAAATGACTGCGAAAATAGCCAGCAGCGCCACTGTGAGGGCATAGGAAACGTAACCCGTACCGTAGTAAAAACCGACCTCTAACTCCATTTTCTGGCTGCATACTGGGCAGCGCTCCGGCATATCCAGCATGGTTTTGAGCGGAAAAATGCCCGGCTGCTTGTACATGTCTCCTTTGCGGCAGTTGGGGCATTTCATCGCCAGCAAGGCAGGCAGCGCGGCGGGTTTTTCGGGGGTCATAGGGAAGGCGAAATTACAGGCTGATAAACTCCTTCTATCCTTTCAACCGGCTATCAAAACGCATCCTGGAGGTGCTTAGAATTTTTAGACCTGCTGCATCCGGGTGAAGCGGATTGATGAGGTAGTTGAATTCCTGCGGGACGATGCTGCTCGGCACTTTTAAGACCGCTGCTTCGCCGTACTGAACGAAGTCGTCGCCAATAGTTTGCGTGGCTTGGACAGGCGGTTTAGAATCCCAACCCTCTGGCAATTCTTCCTGCCTCACTTCCTGTATCAATACCTCATCGGGTATTTCAATTTCCACGTAGAAACGATCATCCGGCAGGTCTTTGCTTAGGTCTAAATGAACGGCTACTTCCAATGTAGCGAGAGCGCGACTTTCGGCGGTATAAACCATGCGCGTCCCTAGGCTGTTCCAGCGAAAACCTTGTACCAAAGAGGCACCGATACCCAAGAGCATATCGGGCAGATACTTTTCCCGCTCAATTCTGAAAACGACCATTATGCCAGATTGCCAAACTCCAAACGATTGAGACTGTGACGTACTTCCCCAAGGCCGGTTACGGTGTCAAACAGGCTTTCAGGCGCGCTTCCACCAATAGAAGCGTTGGGCTTTTTGAGCCAACGCTGAAACTTCTCTTCTTCTCCATTGAAGACTTCTACACCGTAGTCTATCAGTTCCTTTATCAAAAGCACCAGTTCGCTGCTTCTGCGGTCTAAAAGCTGCTGGTCTTTCTTCTTCTTGTAGTAAGTGGCCTGCGAAATCCCGACAAGGTTCAAAATCTGCTGCACCGGATTGTTGAGCCGCTTGCTAATGACCTCAATATCAGTGTAAGGAACGCCTGACCTTATCATCGTAACCAGCACCATCATGTCGCCTATCCCGACGGTTTGATGCGTAGCCGAAGCAGCTTTCTGAATACTTCTCTGCGTGTCAAAAGGCTTTACTTCATTTCTCATGGCTTGACGGATTTGATCTAAAGATACAGCCGCTTCGTTACGGAGGTTCACGGAATGCCCAGCGTTACCGCACCGGGTACTGTTCTCTGAACTTTCCAACACTCCAACGGTTTTAGCCTGTCCAACGCGAAGCATCCAACATTCCAACCCCTACGCTTCATTCTCCTTCCCCGCTCCGTGAAAATACCGATACACAATCGCGGCTTTACTCTGTCCCACTGCGCCCGTTAATTCCCTTTCCGTCAGGGTTTTGACTTTGGCCACGGAGCGGAAGCGTTGGAGCAGTTCTGTTGCGGTTTTTGCGCCAATTCCGGGAATACCTTCCAACTCATTTTTAAAGGTTCCGGCGCTACGCAGCTTGCGGTGGAAGGTGATGCCGAAGTTGTGCACCTCGTCGCGGATGCGGCGGATAAGCAGGTGCGCGGCAGAGTCGAACGGTAGGTTTAGTGGCTCGGAATCTCCCGGGAAAAAGATGCTTTCCTCGCGCTTGGCAAGGCCCACGATGGTCATCTTCCCGTCTAACCCCAGCTTGTGGATGCTTTCCAGCGCGGCGCTCAACTGGCCCTTTCCACCGTCGATAATCACCAGCTGCGGCAGGGATTTTCCTTCTGCCGTCAGGCGGCGATAGCGGCGCTCCACCACTTCGGCCATAGACGCAAAGTCGTTGATGCCGACCACGGTTTTCACGTTGTAATGCCGGTAATCCCCTTTCGCCGGTTGGCCGTTTCGGAAACACACCATCGCGCTCACGGGGTAAGAGCCTTGAAAATTGGAGTTGTCAAAACACTCAATATGCACGGGCAGTTGCGGCAGCGAAAGGGCTTGTTGAAGTTCTTTGAGAACCGGATTCCGGCTGCTGCTGTCGGCGGGTTTGGTGTTCAGCACGAGGCTGTCTTTGCGGCGGCGGTCTTCTGCAAAATACGCAGCGTTTTTATCGCACAGTTCCAACAGCTTTTTCTTGTCGCCGGTTTTGGGAATAGTCAGTTTCAGATCGGCTTCGGCAAGGTCTATGGTCATCGGCGCTATCACTTCGCGGCTGTTGCTTTGGTAGGTTTCACGGAAGCGGGCTAGCGCGAGGGCCAGCACGTCGGCGTCTTCTTCCTCGTCGGTTTTGCGCTCCACCTCAATGGTGCGCGTGTAAATCACCGAGCCGTTCACCACCATCATGTAGCTCACGAAGGAGAAGCTTTCCTGCGTCAGAATGGTTATCACGTCCAGATTTCCCAGCGCCGGATTCACCACAATGCTGCGCGCCTGAAACGCCTGCAAGGACGTGATTTTGGCTTTGAACTGTTCGGCTTTTTCAAATTCCAGAGCTTCTGCCGCGCCCTGCATTTCTCCCTTCAAAAACTTAATCACCTCGCCGGTATTTCCTTTCAGAATGTGGCGCACCTGCTGCAAGCCTTCCGCATAATTCTCCTCACTTTGCAGCGCCTGACACGGCCCTTTGCAGTTGCCGATGTGGTATTCCAGACACACTTTATAGCGGTTGCGCTGAATCTGCGACGGAGCCAGATTGAGGTTGCAGGTGCGCAAGGGAATGTTCTGTTTTATCAAATCCAGCAGCTCGCGCACGCGGTGAACGCCGGTGAACGGGCCGAGGTATTCGCTTCCGTCGCGGATAAGGCGGCGGGTAAGGAAAACACGCGGGAAATGCTCTTTCTTGATGACGATGTAGGGATAAGTCTTGTCGTCTTTGAGGTCAATATTGAAGCGCGGCTGGTAGTGCTTTATGAGGGAATTTTCCAGCAGGAAAGCATCGTGTTCGGTGCCGGTAATGGTGTATTCAATGCGGTGGATAAGCTGCACGAGGCGGCGCGTTTTGTAGTTGTCCACGTTCTTGTTGAAGTAGGACGCCACACGCTTGCGCAGGTCTTTGGCCTTGCCCACATACAGGAGTTCCTCCGTTGCCGAAAAATATTTATAGCAGCCCGGCTGGTGGGGAATGGACGGCGCAATTTGCTGAAAAGCTTCTTTGGTCATGGGTGCGGGGAAGGCGCAAGGATATTGTGCCAACAAAGAACGGGGCGCGGGGGTTGGGTGTATTGAATGTAAGTTTGTGCGACGAAGGCAGGAGCCTTCGCTAAACAGGAAACCATTAGCCATAATCTTATTGGAAATGAAACTGGAGTTTAATTCAAATCGATACAGTACAATTGAATTCGAGGAATCAGAAGATGGCTGCTGGGTTGGTGATGCTAGCATCGAGAATGAAAGCTTTGAGATTACGGTCCCGAAGAAAGCATTAGCGTACTTTAAAGAAGACCAATTACCAGGCTGGGAAATAGTAAAATGGGCCATCTCCAGTATTATTGATAACCTGGCAGATCTCATCAATAGATCAAACAGAATTTTGTTCGAGTTGCAAAGAGAAATCTTCGGGGGGGATTACCAAGAGAAATACCACGCTGAAAAATGCCGTTTCGAATTATATTCAATCATTTTTAGAAACGTTACTTTGCTTGATAGTGATAGTAGTCTGTACTATGTCAATTTCGAGTTGGAGTTTTCACACAAATGCAAACCTTCACCTGAAGGCTACCTTTTGGATGATATTTACTACGACTACTCTTGTGGATATAATATTTCAGGTAGCTGGATTACCTTAAACTTTGCAAAAAGGCTAGGGAGTTGCGATGATTTTAGCTGACAATTCATATTACAAAGCCCGCGTCAGCTTTGTTTTCCGAAAGGAATAGCCCGCGCCTGCGCTGAACAAAAGGCCAGTATCAAGGAAGCACCACGCGGATTTCGACCACGTCCGCCGTCCCACTTAACTGAAGACTTCCTTCCTTGCTCATCTGTATCAAATCACCTGTTCCGGCAGTCATTCCTTCCCGTAATTGCAGACTCCCGCTGGCAATGTAGAGAAATTGAAAATCGGCATCCATACGGAAGGTCTCCGTGCCCTCTTCGACAGCCCGGTGTGTTAAGGAGCCTGTGGCACCCCCTTTCAACATGAGATTGAAGTCCGTGACTTTCCCTTTGCTGCGGGTACTCCATTCCCCGGAAAAGATGTCCTGGTCATAAGGTTTCAGATGCTTTGTGTAGCGGCCTGCATGGACGAGTTCCAGGCTTCCTTTCAAAAGGAGGAGATGGCGCGTGATGCCCTCGAAAAAGGTGAAAATTGATTCTTCCGCTTCTACCGTTGCGGTGCTGATGCGAAAAAGGAAATTGCGCGCGGCAAAGCTGCTATCTGAAGGATAGATGAAAATCTCGGTGCTGGTGCCACTGGCCCAGTTGATAGTGGTTCTGCTATTGGGAGAATGGAGGATGGTATTCATGGCATTGATTGGGGCAATATAGGATTGTTTGCTGCTAACTTAGAAATATACCTCCCGCTCAGCGTAGCGGTCTCGCGGCCCGGCGAAGGCTTCCGCCCTCGTCGCACAGGACGCAAAGAATATTCTGCCAACAAAACGGGCGCGCAGAGGTTGAAGAAGTATCTTTGACTAAACACTTAACCCATGCTGGTAGAACGCCTCCACAAAGACAAGATTGTAATCACCGTCTCCTCCTCGGTGGACACCTTTGGGCTTCAACGATTGATTGATTACGTGAAATATCTGGAAGCCACTTCCAAAAGCAAAGCGAAGCAATCGGACGTGGATAAGCTGGCCGACGAAGTAAACGCCTCGTGGTGGGCCAAAAACCGGGAACGGTTTATCAAATGAGGTTTATTGTGGACGCAAATATGGTGTTTAGCGGGCTACTGAACACCAATGGCAAAATCGGCGACTTACTGATAAACTCAAAGCCTCATCTTACTTTTATTGCGCCCAATTTCTTAAGAACGGAAATCAGGAATCATTACCCGAAACTCCTTAAGATATCGGGGCTGACTCTTGATGAAATTTGGGAAGCCGAATTTCATATTTATAAAGACGTTGCTTTTATTTCGGAAGAGCAGATAAAGTCTTCCAATTGGATAGCGGCAGACAAACTTACTCTGGATGTTGACCCAAAAGACACCCATTATATTGCTTATGCAAAAGAATTTCGGTGTAAAGTCTGGTCGGGGGACAAAAAGCTTATTAAAGGCTTAGCCGTAAAAGGGTTTACCAATTTCATCAACACAGAAGAGCTGTATCAACTACGGGAGAAAATGCGCGGCAAGCATTGAGCTGCGGAGGACAGGTGATTTGTTGCTCCTTTTAGCACTCTTGCTCCTGGGCGAAAGCTCCTGCCTTCGGCGCACACAGGAATGCAGCATCCGTAGATTCATGATAATGAGAAAGAGGCGATGAAGGGATGAACTAATTTTCGCGTACCCGAACGGTAGCTTTTACAATTTTTATGTCTGTGGAATCAATGTAGTTGATAAACCTTACGGAATCTATTGACATTATTACAATGCCATTGGTACGCGATACCTGCATATAGCCGGAATCCAAGGGAGAATAGCTTTTACCTCTTGCATCAAAACCTACCCTAGGACGATTGGCATCATTTTGATTCATTAGGAGGTTAAAAAAATATCTTCCATCATAAGGTAGACCGTCCACTATACTGCGGTAATAAAAAGCATTAGGCTTAGCGCCAACCTCTATTGATATCCCATCTCTATAATGGCTAACCGAGACTTGGTTCGTAGAAAAGCTATCCGTGCCAATCACCCAAGTACTCGTAGGCTGCGGGTTATCATCCTTTTTGCAGGAGGCAGCGAGAAGCAAAAGCAAAGTGAAGTAAAAGAGTTTCATAGGATTGTTGGGATATTAGAAATACACAGTCTAAGCTATAAAAACATTTGCTTTCTACCTGCTAAGTACGCAAAGAACGAACAAACTATCCGATTTTTTCTTCAAACCTTTTTAACTACTTTCGCGCACTTTTAACGGGAGATTGACCATTTGTCAAACATTCTTCCACCTCTCTGAACGAGAGGGCAACCTCCCTTTTAGAGAGGTTCACTTGTCAAAGCAAAAGGTACACCTCCCGTTTAGAGAGGTCAATCTCTTGTTTTGGGAGGTACACCTCTTTTTTAGAAAGGCAGACCTCTTTTTTAAAGACGTCCACCTCTCTTTTAGAGAGGTTCCCCTCTTATTCAGAAAGGCGTACCTCTTCAAAAGAGTTCTTCTCCATCTAAAAAGCCCCGACTCCGTTTAAAGTAAAAACGCAGTCGGGGCTTTTAAAAATGCAGGTGGTTCTTCTAAGAAGCAGGGTTGTCTGGTGAGGCCGGGTCGGCAGGATTTGCCGGATTTGCCGGATTTGCGGGATTTGCGGGTGTATCCCGGACGCCTCTGTAGGGGAAACGTTTTTGAAGTTCCTCATAAACTTTCTTCGCTACAGAATCTCCGTCTTCCGCCGCGTCCTGCGCCGAGCGGTAATAAGCACTGCCCACTTCCATCAAATCAGAGCCGGCGGCCATCATCGTGTCATCTATCATTTGCACCACCGCAGCGGCAAGCGTGCGCAGCGGCATCAGGGAGTTAAAAAGCGCCAAATCAGCCGCAAACTGCGCGGGGTTTACGCGGCGCGGCATGTAATCAGGAAAGTCCGTCAGGAAGGTAGAAACCTTGTCTGTAAAAGCCACACTTTTATCGCCCATCTTAAAAAGGTTGCTGCGCTGGTCATCGGTTAGGCCCACGGCGTGGGGCGTAAACCGGGTGCGGAAATCGACCAGACTCTGCCGCATGGCGGTAAGCGTAGCAGCAGTAGGAAGGGGGTTGTTTGCCAGGTCTTGCATCATTAAAAGAAGGTTTTTGGGAGAAATGGTGAAGAAGCGAAACTATAGAAAATTCTCGTGGAAAAAGAATTTTTTGCCCCACCGCAAGCCCATAATGTTTTCTCGCGGCTCCGCATAGCGGGCTCGCGGACGGGTGAAGGCTCCCCCGCTTTCGTCGCATAAAACAAGAATTGTCAATAGTGCAACAATTTGTGGCGCGGCGTGTCCCTACTCCTCCGTCCGGTTCACCAGGAATCTATACTCCGCCCGGAAGGTTTTATCCGCGCCAATCAGGGCCGTGTTCCATTCCTGAATCTGAATCACTTTCAAGGGCGCGTAATACAGTTTTTTCCGCGTGCTGCCCCAGAAGTTGCTCGTCTCCACTTCGGCCAGCAAGCTTTGGATGCGGTGGGTCTCGGCGTTGGCGCTAATCATCAGGCGACGCACGGGCAGATTCTCTTCTAAAGCTTCATACACATAGTTGTTGGAGAAAGTGATTTCCTCGTCAAACTGCGAGAAGCGGTATTTCCCCAAAAACTTCGGTTTGCCAATATCGGCGCTGAGGAACGCGGCATAGACAGGCGCCCAGTTTTCCGCCGGGATAGAGACGATGGAAGAGTCTTTCTGGCCGTTGATTTCTACCCGTTTCTCCAGCGTGTAAATCGTCTCGTGGAGCATCGAAACCTGATCGCCCACGAATTGCGCCATGGAGAAATACGTGCCTTTGCCCGCGTCGGTCGTGGCGGTTTTAGGCGGGGATTTTTTGCAGGAAAGGAGCGCCGTTGTCAGGAGCAATAGCGGCAGGCATCTGCGGAGGAAATCCATCTTGTGCGGGGTTCTGTTGAAAGAAATGTTTCAGCCCCGTAGGGGCGTCAGTTTGGTAGTCCTTGGGTTTCAATAAAGGGGAGAGAGTCCCATAGGGACGCAGGTTTGGTCAGACCGAACCTGCGTCCCTACGGGACTCTTTTCTACTAAAAACAGCTTTTTGCTACCAAACCTGCGCTCCTACGGAGCTTTAAAAAGTCTTTTCTTGTTTTCTATTCTGCGCTTTCTTCCAAAGAATACGCCTCCTCTTACCGCGCCACGCTCACCGCCCGCGTCTCCCGGATCACCGTCACCTTGATTTGCCCCGGGAACTGCATTTCCTTTTGAATTTTGTCGGCGATTTCAAAGGAAAGTTGCGCGCTCGCTTCGTCGCTTATCTTGTCGGCTTCCACCATCACGCGCAGCTCGCGGCCCGCCTGAATGGCGTAGGCCTTCTCTACGCCTTTGTAGCTCTGCGCCAGATTTTCCAGGTCTTTGATGCGCTGGATGTATTGCTGCATCATCTCGCGCCGCGCACCGGGCCGCGCACCCGAAATCGAGTCGCAGGCCTGAATAATCGGGGAGATGATGTACTGCATTTCCATCTCGTCGTGGTGCGCGCCAATGGCGTTAATCACCGCCGGATGCTCGCCTGCTTTCTCGGCCAACTTCGCGCCCAAAAGCGCGTGGCTCAGTTCCGTTTCTTCGTCGGGAACCTTGCCGATATCGTGGAGCAAACCGGCGCGTTTGGCCAGCTTCACCACTTTCTGACTGAGGCCCAGTTCCGCCGCCATAATGCCGCAAAGCGTAGCCGTTTCTTTGGAGTGATGCAGCAGGTTCTGGCCGTAGGAAGAGCGGTAGCGCATCTTGCCCACGATGCGCACAAGGTCTTTGTGCAGGCCGTGAATGCCGAGTTCAATAATCGTCCGCTCGCCGATTTCCAGAATCTGCTCTTCCAGCATTTTCCGGGTTTTCTCCACCACTTCTTCAATGCGTGCGGGGTGAATCCGCCCGTCCTGCACCAGCTTCTGCAGGGCCAGCCGGGCCACTTCGCGGCGCAGCGGGTCAAAGCAGGAAAGCACAATCGCTTCCGGCGTATCGTCGATGATTAAGTCCACGCCTGTGGCCGCTTCCAGCGCGCGAATGTTGCGTCCTTCGCGGCCAATAATCTGGCCCTTCACCTCGTCGGATTCCAGGTTGAAAACCGTCACCGCATTCTCAATGGCCTGCTCACTTCCGGTGCGCTGAATGGTCTGGATGATAATCTTCTTTGCCTCTTTGTTGGCGTTGGCTTTCGCTTCTTCCATGATGTCCTTTACGTGGGACATGGCCGCCGTGCGGGCTTCTTCCTTGATGGATTCCACCAGTTCGGTGCGGGCTTCTTCGGCGGTTTTTCCGGCCACTTTTTCCAGGCGTTCCAAGTACACCACTTTCTCCTGCGAAAGCTCGGCCTGCAAGGCGCGGGCTTCTTCTTGCAGTGTTGTGGCGGCACTCAATTCCGCAGCCAGTTTTTCGCGCTCGGCGTCGTTCCGGGAGATGATTTGCTGGAAGTCGGTTTTCTCTTTTTGCAGGTCGCCTTTTTCCTTCTGAACGTCCTGCCGCTCTTTTTGCAGCGCCTGGAATTTCTCGGTGTTGGTCTGCTGGTGTTGCTTCAGCTTGGCTTCGCTTTCCACAAGGCGGCGCTCGCGCTCCAGTGCCTGTGCGTCTTGTTTTTCTTTCTGCTCCACCATTTGCTGGCGGGCTTCCAGGAGCTTTTTCTCTTTCAGGGTTTCAGCCTGCCGTTGGGCATCTTCCAAGAGGCGTTTGGCTCCAATTTCGGCTTCTTCACGGGTGCGTTTGGCCTGCGCTTCGGCTTCGGCTGTTTGCGCACCGGTGTTTTTGGAGGAAAGGGATTTTCCAATAAAGAACGCAATAACAACCGCTACAAGACCAATAACTACAACTAATAAAATACTATCCATACTGCTGTATCTGCGACGACTGTTAGAATTTAAAAAAAAGGGAGAGAAATACGCCTTTAGGGAAAAGGGTTACAAAATTGTAAAATTTCCGGGCAAGGGTGTGCAAAGATATGTGTTGGGGACGAGGTAATAAGGACAGGGGATGGGTGGTAAAAAATGCACGCAGACCATCCATTAGAATAAATGCACGCAAATATTTCATTATTGAACAGAATCCTCGTAGCAATACCCACAAGCCCCTGTAAATAGCACAACAGTGTTTTCCCTACGTCTGTTTCCTTGCCTATATACTCCTATCCTATAAAACACCCAACAAGGACAGCCTGTGTCTTTTCGCAGGTGCCATACTGTGTCTTTTCACAGGTGATTTTTGGGGGGATTCTTAATTTTGCGGCTTATGGCTGGCTCTTTACTTTTCGTCTGTACAGTCTATGCAGCGCCCTTGCGCGCAACACCTTCGCACCGCGCCGAACAGGTAAGCCAACTGCTTTTTGGCGAAACTGCCCGCCTGTTGGAAGAAAACGGGCAGGACTGGTGTCGTATCCAATGCACCTGGGACGGCTATGAAGGCTGGTGCAAGCGCTCCATGTTGCACGCCGCCAGCGGCCACGAAGCCCGGAACGGCGGTGCTTTTATCATCACCAACGCCCGCAGCTATCTCCTGATGAACGAGGCGCAGGAGATGCTGCTTCCGCCGGGAGCGGTGCTGTGGGGAATGCGCAACGGACAAGTAAATATCGGCCCGGTGAGCGGCTGTTTTAAAGGCCGCAGGGAGAAAACCGGAAGCCTGCCTGCAAAGGGCGCGCACCCGGTGGACGCGGCCCTGCTCTATCGCGAAGCGCCTTATATATGGGGCGGACGGACGCCCGCCGGTATTGACTGCTCTGGCCTGGTGCAGATGGCTTTTAAACTCTGTGGACAGGCCGTCCCACGTGATGCATATCAGCAGGCCGAAATGGGTGAAACGGTGGATTTCCTGCAGCATTCCCGGCGCGGCGATGTGGCCTTCTTCGACAACGATGTGGGCCGCATTGTGCATGTAGGATTGTTGGTGGATTCCTCTCATATCCTCCACGCCACAGAAACCTCCGGGCGCACGGTCATAGATCGCATTGACGGCGAAGGGATTATCAGTGTACAACTCCGAAAGCGGACACACAGGTTGCGGCTCATTAAGCGGTTTTTCGGTCAGGAACAGCCCGTTGAGGAAGTTCAGCAGGGAGCGTTGTTTTAAAAGTCAGGATTTTCACCGCAGCTACACGCTTCAAAGCGTATAAATACGGCTCATAGAGTATTTAGATACAGCGTTCCGTCAGAACGCTGTATCTGCCTAACGGCAATTTTTCATTCGTCACCCCCTAAAAGCTCTTTTCCATATGCTTATCATGTCTGTTATCACGCTCAAAGTATTTCTCGAACAAGTTGGTAAAGACCTGATAGGCAAGGATTCCTTCAGGGGCGTTACCTTAACGTATTCGTGGCTCGCCAACCAGTTTGGTCACTTTGGTCTTGGGTTTATCCCCACCGTCATGGTGTATGGCCTCCTGCCCAACTGGAGCCAGAAGCCGCCGTTTGCGCGCATCAAGCCCGCCGTGTTTGTGAGTTTGTTCTGGCTCCTCTTCGAGACCTACAATTTCCTTGGCCCGATGCTGCTGGAACATTCCAAGCCGTACGTGTTTCCGCCGCGCTGGGGCAATGTGGCTTTCGACACCATTACCGACGTAGCGTTCTTTGCGCTTGGTGCGTTTACTGCCGCCGTGGCTTGGAGCCGCACCCGCAGTGCGCGCCTTGTGGTGTGCTTTCTTTTGCTGGCGCTCGCCTACCCCGCCTACTGGTGGTACACCTGCAAGATGTACCTGCAATACGCCGAGTATCCCACGCAAATCCGCTTGGGGGAATGGAACCTGAAAATCGGCGAAACGGACGCACAACAGGTATCCAACTACCTCAACGTCACCGACGGCGGCCACCACATGCTCTTGTTCGGAGGCCGGGGCAGCGGAAAAACGTCCCTCGCTATTGCGATGGCCACGGAATGTTCTTTCCAGCGGAAGACCTGTTTCTACACCTCGGCGATGAAGCTCCTAAGTCTTTTCTATGACCGCCGACCTTTCCCCGGCCCGTGGAACTGGCGCAGCGCCGAGCTTCTGGTGATCGACGACCTGAACCCCGGCGAGCCGCTCCACAATGAACTGATTACGGCCAAAACTTTTCAGGACGTAGCCGTTTCCAGCGGACATGATAATCTCTCTTTGCTGGCCAACAAGAACATCATTTGGGTGGCAGGAAGCGCAGGCAAAGACGCTGCTTTCAGCAAGAAATGGGTAGACATGCTCTTGGAAATGGGCGTGGCGCAGAACAAGATTTCGGTGGTGAACTTGGGAGAAGAAGAAGACCGAGAACGCAAGGTGATTCAGACGCGGGAGTAAGAAGTAGAAGGCTGTTGGTAGGAAGCTGTAAGCCCCGACATTTATCGTCGGTGGCAGAAGACTACCGGTTTGCGCAGCAGAGGATGTGAAGGGAGCGCGCCGGAAGGCGTGCTCTTTTCTGCGCGCAAATTGCTTTAGGAGAAGAGTTAACTTCCTTTTCTGTGGCACGTCCCTCCGGGACGCTTTGTGGGTAGAAACCGCGCCTCCAAAACCAACCGCGTCCCGGAGGGACGCTTTGTGGGCCTTTTAATAAAAAAAAGCAGCCCCGGAAATCCGGGACTGCTCACAATTTCCAAGATCGCTCAAAACCTTTTTGGGCGACCACACAGGGACGCCCCTACAGCAAATCGTTCGTCAGCGCGTAGCTGATGAGGTGCGGCAGGCTTTTCACGCCGAAGCGTTTGTAGAGCGGCAGGATGCGCTTTTCTACTGCCGATTGCGAGATACCTAATTTATCAGCCACTTCTTTAAAGGCCGAGCCGGCAGCCACCAGATTTAGGGCTTCGCGCTCTTTGGCCGACAGGGCAGGATACGCAAAAAGCTCTTTGCTCAGTTCTTCTTCAAATACGTTTTTCTCTGGCCCATAAGCGGCATAGCGCATCACCTTGCCGAAGCGCAAGTGGTGCGCCACCTGAAAACGGCCAATGATGGACAACACCCTTTCGCCCACACTTTCGAAAACCCCGACGCGCATAATGCCGGGAACTTCATGGCCGTCTTTGTGGAATTTTTTCAGCTCAATGGTGAAGCTGTAATCCTCAATTCCGGGGTGGCCCTTCATGATGAAGCGCAGCGCCTTGTCGTTGAGATCGTTCACGAACGGCGCAAACTGTGGCGTGGTGAGCGACAGGAAAAGCAGCATAGACATCTCTTCATCGCGATAGCCCAGCACAGGCTCCCAGCCGCCGGCATAAACCAGTTTTTGCTCCGCAAAGGAGTAGATATAGACCGCTTCATCTGGAAATCTGGGGATGGTTTTGCGTAAAAGCTGTGCCCGCTCGCTGGTGAGGTCGGCAGGAGTAGCCGTCACAAAGGATTTCGCGGAGGAAAAAGCACTGCTTTGGCCGAGTTTTCCGGGTTTATTATTTTCGGTTTCCATGTAAGTAGTGGGTTTCTGCTACCAACCTGCGTCTTTTCGCAGTTGCGGCGTAGCAAAAGTCGAAATTAACTTCGTGCCGAAGTTAAAGCCCAAAGGAGATTCCCAAAAGCAACTAAAAGCCAACCTGCGAAAAACCGGACTTCTGACAAAGTCCAGACAAAATCGCGTTTGGTGGCAAGGGGGAATTATTTCCAATTGGGTTTAGGCGTTTTCAAGTATATATCGTTTGTCTCTCAAAACAATTTCGGCCATGAACAGCAGCAGCCAGCCTATGCACACAAGGATGTATCAGCAATTTGACCTGACAACGCAGTCCGGACGAAGTGCTTCTTTGCTTGCTGCAATTCAGGAGCTGGATAATATGCGCGCGTTGCAAAAGCAGCCTTTTGTGTATCCTGTGGAAGAAGAAGAGAAACAGGTTGTGAGTGCTGTGCCAACAAATTTTGCGGTTCAGGTGGGCGTTCAGGCGCCTGCGAATGTATTGCTGAGTAGGATCCGGGCGGCTATTACGTCATTGGATGATAGTTTTGCGGTGATGTGCTTTCCCAGACAGAACGCTCCCTTTTCGTGGGCAATTGCTTTGCCGCGCGGAAATTACAAACTGGAAGTCACAGGAACGAATGTGGATGGCAGCCTCACCACAGCGGATATAAAAGGTGCCTTTTCTCAGCTACCGGAACAAACCCACAGCGCCAGCGATGATAGTGATTACACCATCAGCTTAGTGTTCACGATTGAATAACGGTTCGTAGAGAAAGCACAAATAAGTATCGGAGAAAAAATCTTAGAAAGAAACTTGCACAAAGTACAAGGCGCAAATAACAAGCGCCAAGACCAAAAGACCAACCTTCCTAACGCCTACTTGTGTTCGCTGTACGTGGAATCCAGATAATAGCGGTTCTGGTTTTCGTCTTCCTTAAGCAGCCCTTTGGAGTCGCTGTTTTCCTTTAGATCTTTCGTGTAAAGCTCTTCATAGTCGTGCAGGTAAGACGCATCCGGCACGACGTGTACGTCAAAGGAAATCTCGATTTTCCCTTTCGGCTTCACGTTACTGTACACCTCCACATAGTGGCGCACAAAGCCAATGTTTTTGTTGGTGTTGTACTTCAGGTTGATAGAGCCGGTTTTTCCGGGCCGGATGGTGCGGTAAGACGCTTTATCGGCAACAAGGCAGCCGCACGACGTCTGGATCTCATCTACAATCAGCGGCTCGGTGCCGGTGTTCTTGAATTTATAGAAAATCTCCAGCGGCTCGCCCTGAATGATGGGATAATAGTGCCTGTCCGGGTTATCTACAGAAACCTTGGTCCGGCGGTCGTTTTGTTGTACAACCTTATTGGTTTTTTCGCGGCGGCAGCCTGCCAGAGAAAGCAAAAGCAGTGCGGTAAAAAGAAGAGAAGCGCGTTGCATTTAATGAAGAAGGATTTCGTCGCAGGCAAGCATGGATTTCCCCGTCTTCCGCTGCCGGAAGGCCTGGAAACGAAGTGTGTTGCCCTTGAGGTGAGAGATGTCTATCCGGTAAGAGGTAATATTTCCGGTTTTTTCGCGGCCTGTGAGGCTGCCTTGTGTTTGCTGGTCTTCGGAAGTAACCTCTACCGACTGCGGCAAAAATATATTGAACTGCGGGTCTTCCAAGAAAGAAACCACAACCGTTTTCGCGCCGTCATTCGGAATCCGATAAATCATATCGTCTCCACCCGCTATCAGCCAGCCATCGTGATAATCTTTTTCAAAGCCCCGCACGCCGTCCGTCAGCGTTTTCAGGTCGGAATATTCTTCGTCGGGCACAGAGATGGCGGTCAGGGTTTTGCCTGTCAGCACGCTTGTATCAGGCCGCGCATCCAGCGCGGTGCGCCAAGCAGCAATGTAGTCTGCCGTCATCCGCTCGCTTTCGCTGTACTGACGCATGTTTCCAAAATGAGCCAGCCCTTCATCCAAGGATTCTAACGCGTCCTCCACCGCTTTGCGCTTCACGCGCACGGTATTTCCTTGCTGCTCCAGAAAGCCATGCTCCTGCAAGCCCTGATAGCGCGCCGCACGCAGCCGCGTAAAGCTCCCCGCCGTGAGGATTCTGTTCAACTGCGCACGCTCGGCCTCGCCTGCTTTTGCCTTTATTTTTTGAAGCCCATCGTAGTAAGCCACGAAGGCCGGAACGTCAAAATAGGTAGCGGCTGCTTCGCGCATCCCACCATAAAGCGAAAGCGGTTTTTTCTTTTCCTGCACACGTTTTTCAAGCCCTAAGTAATAGTCGCCGGTCAGCTTTTCGGTAACCGGATATTGCTGCTTCAAATAGTCCCTGCAAAGCGCGTCCACTGACTGGTCGGGATTCATCAGCAGTGCCGCCATCACGTAGGTTTTCAGGTCTTCAAATGTGGTGTATTCATAGCCGCTGCCATTGAGGAAAACGCCCTTTACGCCATTGGCCCGGAACAGTTTCAGGCGCGCCTGCAACGTATAAAGAGAAGGGAAAGGCGTGAAATAATCGTCGAAATCGGAGCTGTAATCCCAGACGTATAAATGGCTGGTTTTGCTTTTCCACTGCTGCAAAGAAGCCACAAAAGTCTGCGTAGTACCGCCGCTGTTGTAAGAAATGCCCAGAGGCAAATCTATCGCGCTGATAAGCACACCTGCGTTTTCGGGCAACGGATTTTGGGGCGGACGGCGCGTAGTGAGATACGCACTGGTAAAAAACTGATGTTTAGGAAAGCGACTGGCCAGCGAAACGAGGAGCGCCGTAAAAGCAGGTGTAGCATTTCCTTCGGTGTTTCCTGCCGCTTTGCACTTCGGACAGAGACAAACAAGACTATTGTCGTTGGGCAGGATGGCGAAACGAACGGTCTGCTTGTCCCCGTTGCCAAAGCCATTTCCAATAGAGTCTACCAGTTGAGAATAAACAGCAGGCGAAGACGCACAGAACTGTGCCAGATTGCGCTTGCCGTCCACCAAAGCATAAACGTCTCCGGCAGGGTCTTTGGTAATTACTTTTTTCAGCCCGTGGCCCCAGATGCCCCAGTCGCGCTCCACGTTGTTGGTGCCGAGGATGCCTGCGTAATCATAGTCCAGATTGGGTGCGAAATACGGCTCGCGATATTCAAAAGCAAAATTTCCGCATTCTTCCTTCAGCTCTATCGTAGCGGGCGGTAGGTCGGCGATGCGGATGCGGGTGTCGCGCTGCCCCATAATCCGCAGCATCTGATACAGCACCCACGTCATCGCCTGGTCGTCTATAGCCCGGATGCTTATGGAGTTTTTGGTGGAATGGATGCAGTAGCTTCCCTCTGTAGGAGCTGTCTTTCCGAGCGTAATCGTAAAAAGCTCAGGTTCTTCTTTAAGGCTTACAATCAACGACTTATCAGAACGCTTTTTAAGCTGACGGGAAAGAGATTCCTGCCATTTTTCGGAGAACGCACCGCCTGCAGATTCGGCTACGACAGCGTAACCTTTGATGTTTTCAGGATTAATGGAACCGGAAGAAGGGCCGCAACTTGCAAGAAAAGCTACGAGCAGCAACAACAAAATTTTACGGTTTCTGAATCTTTTAGAAAGAAACATTAATGGTGAAGTAGGTGGTATACAAGCTTCTATAAACGCCTTTTGTGTTTGCTTTATAGTTATACCAGTTGCCGGTGAGACCCAGTGTCAGGTATTTGTTTACCATGTATTGTCCGCCAGCGCCCACCATCGTGTTGAAGGTGGAGAAGCCCTGATACAACTGTGTGTTGATGATATCCACTTCCGGGGCTGAGCCTGCCGAAGCCGTTGCCATCACGTTGCTGCGGTGGTTGAGGAAATAAAAACGTCCCTGCGCCATAAGGTTATACAGGAGCGTGCCGTCCAGCGAATACAGATTCAGGCGGGTATTGGCCCAGTACAAATCGCCCGACTTGCTCAGACCGCCTACGATGTTAGCCAGATTGGCATAAACAAGGTCGCTATCCACATCATTTCTATCAGCAGTTTGTATTTGCAGTCGGCGGTAACCAAGACCCAATTCTCCCTCATAGCCTTTATTTTTACCTACTGCCTGAAAACCGGAGATATTGGCGAGAAACTGTGGAAAATAGCGGTTTGACCAACCAATATTTCCGCGTACAGAAAACTTACCAAAGTATTTTGTGAGTTCCAATATTGGCTGTACCCCTGCCCCTTGAACCCTCCCGCTGTAATTCACGCGGCCCGTATAGGTGATGTTTTTCTCGTTGCGGCTGTATTCAATCGTAGAGACAGCGGTGATTACATCCCGGTCATCAAAGCGACCACTGAAGTGCGATGCCGTAATAGAATTCTTGAAGGTTTTGTACTGCAACCAATCAAGGTGACGACGGAATTCAGGAACTTCCAGTGCAGAGGGGTCATAGAATTTCTGATAGTCATATGTAGAGTCGTATATTTTTGCAGCCTCAAAAATCTCCCCTTTCGTATATTTCAAACCCTTGTTTAGCGGGTCGTAGTTGATAGCCGTATCCACCAGCGCCAGCGCGCCGTCGTAATCTTTGTCTTTTAGCCGCTGCCGGGCAATGGCGTCATTCACACCGCTATACGCATTCGCCAATTCCTTGCTGCCCGGATATTCCGGCATGATGGATTGAAGCAATTGTTGTGCGCCCACATAGTCCTTCCGCATAGAAAGGGCTTCAGCATATTTAATTTTAAAGAACAATTCGTTTGGATACAGACGATTTCCCATCTCTGCGTATTGCTGGAAAAGCGCCGAATCCCGCATCAGTGACGCCGAATTAATGGCATAGTGAATGCCGAGATTGCTTTCGGGAACATAGGTAAACAACCGTTGTGCGACCTGCAAAGCCACCTGCGGACGGTTGTTATCCAGCAGCGTTTTCATGTAGCGGGTCGCCACTTCATTGTAGCCGGAAAGGAAAGAAGAATCCTGCATCGCTGTACCTCCGCTTTCAAAAGCCGTTTCAAACTGGCCCATCGCATCCGGGTAGTTATTTTGCTGCATGTATACTTCCGCCTTCTTCAGAAAATATTCCACGTTTCCGGGGCGCAGGCGAAGCAGTTGGTCTGCCGTAAGAATCGCCGCGTTGTAATTGCGGGTTTTCAGGTAGGCGTTGTACTGCATGTTCAGCGCGTTTTGGCGGGTTTCCACATCGCCGTTCACCGTCAGGAAGCGCGTCGCATTAATCACCTCTGGGTAACGCTCTTCAGCCATCAGGTCGCGGGCAACCTGATATTGCTGCGTAATGTATGCTTCTTTGATGTCGGCGTCCTGCGGAAAATCGAAATACAACTCTTTCAACTCCTGATTAGCTTTGCTAACATTGCCCATCCGGCGGTACACATCGTAACGCTTGAAACGCAAATCCTTGGAGCCACCGCGCGCACCTGCTGCTTTGCCAATGTAATAGAGCGCCTGGTCGTAATATCCTTTAGTTATAGAGTTATTAATAAGATACGTCAAGGCTTCCTGATTGCCCGGCTGCTGCTCATATACTTGACCATAAAGCGTGTATGGGTCATTTTGGTTTTGATGCCGCGCCGACTCTATCAACAATTCGTTGTAATTGCCCTGCAAATAAGTAGCGCCTTTCGCCCGGTTCACTTTAATAAATTCCGTTGCTTCTGCAAAGCGTTTCTGCTGCGTCAGGATGCCCAGTTTCTTTTCAATCAGCGCGCGGTTGGTGGGAAAACGGGCCAAACCACGCTCTGCGGTGTAAAGCGCCGATTCGGTGTTTCCGTATTGCAGGTAGTAATTGGTCAGCGTTACATAAGTAGCCGCATCGCCCATATTCTCCTTCAGCAGCGACTCCGAAATCTCAATTGCTTTGCCAACGTCGCCTTTGTTTTTGGCTTGAATCGCCTGGTCGGATTCGCGGTCGCTGAACATCTGTTTCAGCATCCGGTCTTCCGGGTAAATCTGTATCAGGCGGTGCAAATGGTCGTTCGCTACCGCCGTGTTTCCCTGCCGGTTGTAAAGCTCAATTTTCCGCAGCCACAGCGTCTTTTCATACGGCGTAGTTTCCAGCAGCTCATTGATATAGCAGATGGCGCTGGAGTAGCGGTTGGTCGCAATCTCCACGTTCATCAGCAGCGCGCGGGCATCTACGTCCTTTTTGTTCAGGATGAGTGCTTTCTGCAACTCGTAGCGCGCCGAATCGTAGTTCTTAAAGTTGTTGTGGTACTTCCCGGCCTGATAGCGCACATCGCCGTCGAGCGGGTTTTCTTTCAGCAATTTGTTCAGGATTGGCTTGCCTTCGGCCCATCTTCCCTGCTTAAAAAGCTGCTGGACTTTAATGAAATCCTCGTTCTGGATTTCCAGAACCTGTTGTTCTGCGCCACCCTTACGGGACACCAGTTTTTGTGCGTCTGCGGGGTGTGTTACCAGCAGGGAAAGCATGGTAAAGCCGGCTGCAGTTAAAATTCGTTTCATGCAGAAAAGTAAAGGGGAAAAAGAGAGAACCTACACCGCTTTTGGTGCCTGCTCCGAAGAGGCATCGAAGCCCTGCCGGGTCATCTGTCCCCACTTAAAGTTTTTCCGCGTCAGGAAGTCAATGTATCCTTTCACGCTAAAGAAAACGATGAGCGGGTGATAGAGAAGCGACTCCACAATTGTGGCCAGCCCGATGCGAAGATAGCTTCCCATGCTCTTATGGCGAAACTCAGTTCGTGCATCCGACAAAAGCGCCGTAATGGATACGCACAATCCGAACATATACACATAGAAAAGCATGATAAATGCATACTTCTGGTTGATGCCGCCGTTGAAGAGCAGGAAGATAGTAAAAATCACCCCCAGCGTTTCAATAACCGGCGCCAGAAACTCGTAGAAAAGCATGTAGGGATACGTAATCATTCCCAGCCGTCCATATTTAGCGTTGAAAAAGAATTTCCGGTGCACGAGCAGACACTGAATCAGTCCGCGTGCCCAGCGCGTGCGTTGCCGGTTCAATACTTTAATAGTGGCAGGACCTTCCGTCCAGCAACAGGTCTCCGGAATCTGCTTGATGGCATATTCCTTATTATATTCCCGCATATAAGCAATCAGCCGGAAGGTCATGTCCATGTCTTCGGCGTGAGAAAGCGGGTCATAACCACCCACACTAATCGCGACGGATTTATCAAAAAGCCCCAGTCCGCCAGATACGTTTGGAACCGCGTTGATTTTGCTCCACCCGGATTTACCAATCAGATAAGACCGCAAATATTCAATCTCCTGATACATAGGCCAGATTTGGCGCGGCACATTGTCTTCAATTACACGTCCGGTTTCGGTAGATATTTTACAACTGTTCACCATGCGCATCGTCGCACCCACGGCAATCACGTGCTTTTCAGATTGCAGGATGGGCATTATCATCCGGGCTAGGGCGTCTTGAGCGAGAATACAATCTACATCCGTACAAATAAAGTAAGGATACTTCGCTACATTCACACCCGCGTTGGAAGCATCCGCTTTCGTACCTCCGTTCACCTTATCAACTATTGTTAGCTTTGTATAAAGCGGATTTGTTGATTTGAAAATCCGCTTAAATGGCTTACTTTTAATTTTCTCAATATACAAATAAGGCGTCTCCACCAATTCAAATACGTCAATCATTTTCTCCAGCGTCCGGTCTGTACTACCATCATTTACGATAACTACCTCATAAGTTGGGTAGTCAATCGTAAGCATCGATTTGATGTTGGTGATGATCGTCAGCTCTTCATTAAACGCCGGAGCCACGATGGAAATACCCGGTGCATACGGCGATTTATTCAGCGCATCTAGGTAATAATCAGACGTTTGTCCTTTGTGCGCCTGCCTTACCCGCAAAGACATGATAATGAGCGTCATGTATATAACAACGATACTCAGCATATAGATGAATATCGTGTACTCGTAAAAATTAAATATTGTTTCCCACATAATTTTTTTTGAAAGCCGACAAAGCTGTTTTTAGAAGTGCAATTCGAAGTGTTGCAGAATTTTGCGGTCCAATTCGTCGTCGGAGTTTTTGAGGTTGGCAATTACCATATCGCCTTCCGGGCTATATTCCTTAATAGCGTTAGCGATTTGCAGCTTGGAATCTACAGAGATGGCCACATTATAAGCATTCTGGAAAAAAGGCATTGCTTGCCCGCTTCTGAAGTGCAGGATGGCCTCAATTACGTGGCGCTGAACGCTTTCCGTAAGCGTTGGATATTCCTGCATCAATTCGTTTTCCACTTCGGCGTAGCGCAGGTCGCCCAGCGTTTCCAGAATGGCATTGCGGATTTCCTCGTCTTCTGTTTTGTTGAATTCTTCCCACAAATAAGGCAGCGCATAGTCCTGATTAAAAAACTTAATCTCATTTACCAGAAAAATCCGCATTTCCTTTTGCTGCGAGCTTCTGTACCACTGAATAAAGCTGGGTAGTTTTTCATAAGGACGTTTTACCAGCATATCATGCAGGAAGATTTTGTCCCACGGCGTTAATCCTTGGTCAAAGTCATCGCTAAAGAAGCGGAACGGCGTGTTGTCCGTCAGAAAAACGTAAGCCGAACGGGCAAGACGGCGCAGCGGCTTGTTCCGGCTATTGGTAATCGCGTTCAAAGAGGCTTCCGAGATACCGCTGACTCCGAGTGCTGACAGTTTTAGAATGGCACGACTCAGACGGGCCGGAGTTTTGGATTCAAGTTCTGTTTCCCAGAAAGCGCGCAAGTCAAAAACCTCCATAATCATCTGAAAATTGTGGAAATTGTAGTTGAAAACATCTTCGCGGGCGTTCAGCAGCAGGTTGGTTATGGTGTGAATTTCCTTTGGCTCGTAGGCTTTTTCGGGCAGATTCAAATACGTCTTAACCGCGTTAAAATCCAGTTCATCGGGGCGGGAAAGCAGGTCGCTGAATTTGTCTGCAAAAAGGCTATAAATCCGGTTCAGGGATTTCTTCGTGCGCCGCACCACGTCTGAAAAAACCAGAAAGGTAATCAGTTTGTAGATGTAGATAGCTGCGAAAGTGAGGATAAACAGCCGCGCAATAATAATTACGAGCGGCATCGTACTATCGAAGAGCAGATCGTAAAAATAGCTACCGATCTCCGACAAGACGAGTTGAAACGTACTGGCGTCTAAAAGAAGCATAAGAACAGAATTTTCAGAGCTTTAGAGGGAAGTGAAGAAGGAGAAAAAGGAATATAGTCCGGCGAATAAAAATCAGGTCACTCCTGTTTAATTGATCCGATTAGCAATATAAAACAAGAGCTACTTACGGAGGTAAGTAGCCGCTAAAGTAATGCTGGCAAGACGAAAATGGAAACAAAAGGAAAATGATATTTCCTGCCTAAGGAAGAAAAAGAGCTTAATTTTTTAGAAACCGGAGACTTCAGAAGGCTTTTTAAAGGTGCAAGCGGATATTAAATATGCTTTTGTTCTTCAAAAGAAAGCCTTACAACCCGTTGATAATGAGCACTGCACATCATCTGGAGCAGGCTTTTTATGAGGTCCTGTTCCAATCCGGGAAAATTTATTTCCCAAGAATAGCATTCCAAATTTTGTCAAAAAACCAATCAAGTTTCGTCAAAAACTCACAGACATTTATGAAAAAATGCTCGCCATTTTAAAACTTTAACAATTCCGCAACCTGTGTTTTTCCGCAGGCTGCGGAATTGTATTAGCGTTGTGGCTTACAAAAATCGTGCTAAGGGGCTATCTCTTGGGTTCATTAAGACAAGTGGGGTGTCAGCTTTTTCTCAAAAGCTGATTTTGGCGCGGCACCCACCTGCTTATCCACGATCTGTCCGTTTTTGATGAACAGGATGCAAGGAATAGAAGTAATGCCATACTCTACGGAAAGCTGCGGATTCTCATCCACATTTACTTTACCTACGTTTACACGGCCTTCGTACTCTTTGCTCAGCGCATCAATGGTTGGACCCAGCGCCAGACAAGGACCACACCAAGGCGCCCAGAAATCTATAATGCTCAGTTTATCGGAGGAAAGGACTTCTTTTTCGAAGTTAGCGTCGGTGTAGATGGCAGCCATAAGAAAGTTGAGTTGTCTAAGACGCTACAAAAATAACGTGCCTTCTACCTAACGGCTTTCTTAAAACAGCGAAAGGCTATTGACAGAATTGATAGCCGCGCAAAACACCATACAATATACCGTTATGTTTGTTCAAGGGATATCATTTGCAACTTCTACAAAAAGCTTTCTCTCGCGTTGTTGCTGTTTTTGGAGTAACCGCACTGCAATGCGGATAAAAGCAGCGGGAATTCTGAGTCTGCCAGAATTTAAGTCCAAATACTTTTTGCCGTTCCGATCCCCGACGCTTACCTTTGCGCTCCGTTTTTAAAATTCTCCTCTGAAGTAAGTAATGCCTACTATCCAGCAATTGGTTCGTAAGGGACGCACGCAAATCGAAGTCAAGTCCAAAAGCCGCGCTTTGGATGCGTGCCCGCAGCGCCGTGGCGTTTGTACCCGCGTTTATACCACTACGCCTAAAAAGCCAAACTCCGCCCTGCGCAAGGTAGCCAAGGTGCGCCTGACCAACAAGATTGAGATCATCGCCTACATTCCCGGCGAAGGTCACAATCTGCAGGAACACAGTATCGTGCTGATTCGCGGCGGACGGGTGAAAGACCTTCCCGGCGTTCGTTATCATATCGTTCGTGGCGCGCTAGATACCGCCGGCGTGAAAGACCGCAAGCAAAGCCGCTCCAAGTACGGCACGAAGAAAGAAAAAGCGAAAAAATAATTTTTTAAAACGTCGTTTCCGGGCTTCGCGTTCGGAAAACCGATTTTTCTATTCCCATGAGAAAGGCACAAGCCAAAAAGCTTCCGCTCGCTCCCGATCCGAAGTTCAACGATAAAATGGTAACCCGTTTTGTAAACTGCCTGATGTGGGGCGGCAACAAAACCGTGGTTCTCGGCGCTTTCTACGAAGCACTGGATAAAGTAGGCACCATCACTTCTGAAGAAGGCTATGAAGTGTGGAAACGCGCACTGGCCAATGTAACACCCGCTGTAGAAGTGCGCAGCCGCCGGATTGGTGGTTCTACCTTCCAGATTCCAACGGAAGTGCGCCCTGACCGCAAAATTTCCCTTTCCATGAAGTGGCTGATTCGTTACAGCCGCGAGCGCAACGGTAAAACCATTGCCGATAAGCTGGCCAACGAAATTGTAGCCGCAGCAAAGGGCGAAGGTGGTGCCTACAAAAAGAAAGAAGACATTCACCGTATGGCCGAAGCCAACAAAGCTTTCGCTCACTTCCGCGTGTAACCGACTGCTTTAAAAGTTTTTTGAAAAAGCCTTTTTCCTTGTGGAAAAAGGCTTTTTCTTTTGGCAGAAACCGCGTTTTAGAACCGGTTGATTTCGCCTTCCGAAAGCCCCGTGAGTTTGGCAATATCTCCGACAGAAAGGCCCATTGCTTTTGCCTGACGGACAATTCCGGCTTTTTCTTCCGCTCTGCCTTTCTCCACGCCTTCTGCTAAGCCTTCCGCTAAGCCTTTCTCCGTAGCGGTTCTTATAGCGTAATCGTAAGTGTTTTTGTTGTCGCGAAACACTTTCAGGCTGGCCTCGTAGTGCACACGCTCCTCCTCACTCATCTTCGCCAACTCTGCCTTCTTAAACGCTTCCTCAAAAACAACGTCCCGGAAAAGAGTGGGAATGCTCTGAAAGTCCTCCAGATTCCGAATAAAGTACAGCCACTTGTCCAACCGCGTCTCCAATTCACTTTGCGTTTTCTGGAAGTTGGGCATCTCCAGATAAATGAAGGTAAGCTTCTCGTAGAACACCTCGTTATTTTGGTCTTTAAGGCGAATAGTATGCACGACTTCGCCTTTCTGCGGTTCTCCGGCCTTGTAATCCCGGAAAGAAAAACCCAGAACTCCAATGCAGTAAACCGCTTTTAGATTGAAATTCCATTCGCCTTTTTGCGCTTGTTCGGCGATAGGGAAAGTGGAGTGATAAACAGAGCGGTTAATGAAATAATCCTGCCTCGCCTTTTGCAATTCCACGATGAACTTCTCGCCGCGCTCGTTCTCGCAATAGATATCGTACACCGCTTTGCGATCATATGCACTGCGGCCCATTTGCTCACTGTTTCTGAAAGATAAAGAAGCAATTTTATCTCTTTCGGGCAACAGTGCGTTGAGAAAGTCCATCAGTTGCGGCTTAGAGGCTTCCTCGCCAAAAAGTTTTTTAAACCCGAAATCGGTAAACGGATTGATGTATTTCGCACGCATGATAAGGCAAATTTACAGCAGTTTGCCAGAGCACTTTTCTGCAAAAATCTGTGGGGAAATAGCTAGCGAAGTTCGGCGGGAAAATCAGACGCTTCCTTCGGGAGTTTGCCAAAGGACTACGGGAAAAATAAAAAAGCACCTCGTCGGAGGTGCTTTTCGTGACCGCGTCAGGATTCAAACCTGAAACCTTTTGATTCGTAGTCAAATGCTCTATTCAGTTGAGCTACGCAGCCGTTTTCCCCGTTTTGGGAGTGCAAATATAGAAACACAGTTTGCTTCCGCCAAAAACTTTTTTCCGAGCCGTATTTTCGCCCTGTTTTGACAATTGAAATCTGGTCTATCGGCAAGGAAAGCGACGCGTATATCCGCGAAGGCGTGGCGTTGTACTTGAAGAAAACACAGCCCTATATTTCCGTCTCGCTCCACATTCTGTCTTCCCCCAAAAAAGCCGTCGGCCAGCCACCGGAAAAAGTAAAACTTCTGGAAGAAGAGCTTATCCGCAGCCGACTGAAACCTGTGCATTCACTAGTTGTTCTGGACGAGCGCGGCAAAATGCTTTCTTCCGAAAACTGGGCGCAGCAGTTTGAGAAATGGCGCGACGACGGCGCACAAACACTCGTTCTGCTTATCGGCGGCGCGTTTGGCGTGACCGAAAATCTCCGCAAAGAAGCCCGCGCCGTCTGGTCGCTCTCCGCACTGGTTTTTCCGCATCAACTCGTCCGGCTTCTTGTAGCAGAGCAGGTTTATCGTGCCTTTTCCATTCTCCACGGCAGCGGCTACCATCACGCATAAAAGCGCACCTTTGCGCCCATGATTGAGTCGCCCATTACGCTGGTTCTTGTGTTGGTCACTGTTTTGGTTTCCCTCGCCGGTTTCCGCAATGACGAACTGATAGACAAAACCATTTTGTGGCCTGCCCGGATGCGCGGCCCGGAAGAATACTATCGTTTTCTTTCCTCTGGTTTTATCCATCAGGATGTGGCACACCTGTTCTTCAACATGTTCACGCTCTTCTTTATCGGCGGTTCGGTAGAGCAAATTTTCACCGGGTTTGGACAGGCTTTGCTGTATCCGGTGCTGTATCTCGCGGGCATCGTGGTGGCTTCTCTGCCGTCTTTTTTGAAGCACCGCAACAACATCTCTTACCGTTCGCTCGGCGCTTCGGGCGGCGTAGCGGCGGTGTTGTTTTCTTTAGTGTACTTCGCGCCGTGGGCCAAGCTCCTGATTTACTTTATCAGCGTACCCAGCATTCTTTTCGCGGTGCTGTATCTCGCTTATTCCGCTTACATGGCCAAGCGCGGCGACGATAATATCAACCACGATGCCCACCTCTGGGGCGCAGTTTTCGGCTTCTTTTTCACGCTGCTCATCTCCCCTGACCACGGAAGATTTTTCTTAGAGCAAATGGCGCATCCGAAGTTCTTTTAGGGCTTGGAGCCTGTGGCTTGTAGAAGTGGAACTTCGCTTTTTAACGTTACCAAAGACAGCAATGCGCAGACTACGGCGTTAGTTTTGCGCATTCTTTCCAGATGAAATTGCTCCTCCGAATTTACCTCATTGCGCTTTCGCTGCTTATCGGCGGAACGCAATCGTATGGGTTGGTTCGCACGGCGCAAGGACAAGATGCCCGGCCCACTTCGGGGAATGCGCAACGCTCCTTTCAAAGCGAGGACCGCTCTACATCTCTTCATTTTCAAAAGACGGAACAAGCGGAGCCTTCCTTTTCTTTTTCCGTTCTGGATGAAGAGGAAGACACCGAAGATTTCCATGATAACGACGTTGCAGCCACCCAAGAACCTTGGCTCGGTGCCTCGCAATTCAGTCCGCACAATGCGGCTTTTAACCCAACGGCACAGGGCGTTTTCCCTGATGTTCGTCAGTATCCCGCAACTTGTCGGGCATACATTTTCCAGTGCGTTTTTAGAGTATAATCTCTGTTGAGGGCTTTCTAAACCGGATGTTTCCATTCCCGGTGAGAAGTCCTCTTTTTCGTAAGCGTTTGTCTGTGCCTTTTTGCTGCGCAGCCGGACGCTTTTCTGTTGCCGCAAAACGGGGATTTTCCCTACTTCCCGGCGGCTCCGCTCTTCTCCTTTCCGCAAAAATATTTTCTGTCTCTAATCCCGCTTCATGAGAACCCTTCTCCTGATTTTGAGCGCCTGCGCGCTTCTATTCCAAACAAGTTGCAAACACGCCCAAGAAGGCGAAGAGCAAGTCAAGTATGTTGTCACCTCTGTCCTTAAAATGGATACCTCACTGGTAAAGCAATACGTTTGCCAGATACGCGCCATCAGCCACATTGAACTGCGGGCCATCGAGCAAGGCTACCTGCAAAAGATTTTCATCGACGAAGGTCAGTATGTCCGTGAAGGCCAGCCGCTTTTTCAGGTAATGCCCAACCTCTACCAAGCTGAAAAGCAACGCGCCGAAGCAGAGGCCAACTACGCCGATATTGAGTATCAAAATACCAAGCGCCTTGCCGATAGCAATGTGGTTTCGCGCACGGAAGCCAAGTTGGCGCAGGCCAAGTTGGCACAGGCAAATGCCGCCGTTAATCTCGCCAAAGTCCACCTGCAATTCACCGACATCCGCGCGCCCTTCAGCGGCATCATTGACCGTTTTCAAGTGCGGCTCGGCAGCCTTGTGGAAGACGGCCAACTCCTAACCACGCTTTCCGATAACAGCCAGATGTGGGTGTATTTCAACGTGCCGGAAGCGGAGTATCTGGATTTTAAATCCAATCGGCAAAACGACACGGCCATGCACGTAGAACTCCTCATGGCGAACGGACAGGTATTCAATCACGGTGGCGTGGTAAAAGCTATTGAAGCCGACTTTGACAACGAAACCGGCAACATCGCTTTCCGCGCTACGTTCCCGAATCCCGAAAGTCTTTTGCGCCACGGCGAGACAGGCAATATTCTTGTGCGCAAACCTATGAACGGCGCGCTCGTGATTCCGCAGAAAGCCACGATGGAAATCATGGACAAGAAGTACGTCTATGTGGTTGATAAAGCCAACAAAGTGCAACTCCGCCCCATCACCATCACCGCCGATTTGCCCGACTTATTCGTTATTGGCAGCGGTCTTGCCGAAGGCGACAAAATCCTTTTGGAAGGTATCCGCAAAGTGCAGAACGGCGATAAAATTTCCTTTGATTATCAGCAACCGCGCGAAGTCATGAACGGTCTCAAACTCCACGCAGAGTAGGCCATGTTTCATGTTCTATGTGTCATGTTTCATGGCCTCACAGGTCTTGAATCATGAATGGAAGAGCCGTGGAAATTCTGAATGGTTGCCGCTGGTAATTGTTCATTATTCATTGTCCATTATTAATTAAAAAATTGTGTTTAACCTCTTTATAAAAAGGCCGGTTCTGGCCATTGTCATCTCGCTGGTCTTGGTCTTCATGGGCCTGCTGGCGATTGAGACACTCCCTACTTCGCAGTTCCCCAGCATTGCCCCGCCGCGCGTGATTGTGAGCGTGGCTTACCCCGGCGCGAGTGCCGACGTACTGGTAAAATCGGTGCTCATTCCGATGGAAAAAGCCCTCAACGGCGTACCCGGAATGCGCTACATGACCTCAGACGCGGTAAGCGCGGGTGAAGCGAATATCCAAGTCGTTTTCAACCTCGGCACCGATCCTAACGCCGCCGTTGTGGCGGTGAAAAACCGCATTGAGCAGGTGCAAAATCGCTTGCCCGAACTGGTGCAGCGCGAGGGCCTGATTGTGAGCATCCTTCAGCCGAACATGCTGATGTATGTGAACGTCTATAGCAAGGACAAAAAGAACGCCGACGAGAATTTTCTTTACAACTACACGCAGGTAAACGTGCAGCGTGAGTTGAGCCGCGTAAGCGGTATCGGCAGCGCGCAAATCCTCGGCTCACGCCAATACGCGATGCGCGTCTGGCTCAAGCCTGACCGGATGCGCGCCTACAACGTCTCTACCGAAGAGGTGATGAAAGCCCTTGCCGACCAAAGCGTGATTGGCTCGCCGGGCCGCCTTGGCCGCGCCGATGGAAAACGCTCGGAAGCACTGGAATACGTACTCACCTATAAAGGCCGCTACAACCAGCCGGAAGAATACGCCAACGTGATTGTGAAGGCCAACGCCAATGGCGAAATCCTTCACCTCAAAGACATTGCCGACGTGGAGCTTGGCTCGGAGTTCTACGATATCTATTCCAACATGAACGGCTTCCCGTCTGCCGCGCTGGTGTTGAAACAGAGCTATGGAAGCAACGCGCAGGAAGTGATTAAGAACGTGAAGGAAAAGCTGGAAGAACTGAAAAAGGAATTCCCGCCGGGAATGGACTATGAAATCTCCTACGACGTAAGCTCTTTCCTTAACGCTTCTATTGACAAGGTTGTCCACACGCTGGGCGAGGCATTCGTACTGGTGGCGCTTGTGGTGTTTCTCTTTTTGGGCGACTGGCGCTCCACGCTGATTCCCATCATTGCCGTTCCGGTTTCGCTGATTGGCGCTTTCTTCTTCATGCAGATGTTCGGGCTGAACATCAACCTCATTACGCTTTTCGCGCTGGTGCTGGCGATTGGGATTGTGGTGGATGATGCGATTGTAGTAGTAGAAGCCGTTCACGCGAAAATGGCCGAAAAGCATGTGCCGCCTTTTCGGGCTGTGAAGGAAGTTTTGGGAGAAATTTCGGGGGCCGTTATCGCCATTACGCTCCTGATGACGGCGGTGTTTGTGCCAGTGGCGTTCATGACCGGGCCGGTGGGGATTTTCTTCCGCCAGTTCGCCATTACGATGGCCTGCTCCATTGTGCTTTCGGGCATTGTGGCCCTGACGCTCACGCCCGTGCTGTGTGCCATGATTCTGAAAGACACCCACGGCAAGCCACGCAAAAAGACGCCGATTAACTGGGTGATTGACAAGTTCAACAATCGCTTTGACCAGTTAAACAACCGCTACACGCGGTTGCTCACCAAGATTGTAAACCGCCGCCTGGTTACGTTTGGATTGCTCGCGGTGTTCTGCTTCGGCATTTTCGGCGTGTCGCAGTCGCTGCCTTCGGGCTTTATCCCCAACGAAGACCAAGGGATGATTTACGCCATCATCCAGACGCCGCCGGGCAGTACGCTGGAACGCACCAACCACATTTCGCGCGAGCTGCAAAGCCTTGCCGAAAAGGTAGAAGGCGTCAGAAGTGTTTCCTCGCTGGCAGGCTATGAGGTCTTGACGGAAGGCCGTGGCTCTAACGCGGGAACCTGTATCATCAACCTGAAATCCTGGGATGAGCGCGCCAACTCGGTGAGCGACATCATCCGCATTCTGGAAGAGAAAGCAAAGGAAATTCCAGGCGCGACGATTGAATTCTTTGGCCCGCCTGCCGTGCCGGGCTATGGCGCTGCGGGTGGATTCTCCCTGCGTCTTCTGGACAAAACCAACAGCGACAACTACCGCGACCTGGAACCGGTGAACGACCAGTTTATGGCCGCCCTGAACAAGCGCAAAGAACTCACCGGCCTGTTCACCTTCTTCTCTGCCAACTACCCGCAATACGACCTCATCATTGACAATCAGGCGGCAATGCAAAAAGGCGTTTCCATTGGAAAGGCGATGGACAACCTGGGCATCCTCATTGGCTCTACCTACGAGCAAGGCTTTATCCGTTTTGGCAACTTCTTTAAGGTCTATGTGCAGGCCTTGCCCCAATACCGCGCCCTGCCCGAAGACGTGCTGCAACTCTACGTGAAGAATGACCGCGACGAGATGGTTCCTTATTCAGCCTTCATGAGCATCAAAAAAGGGCACGGACTGAACGAGATTACGCGCTACAACATGTTCAACTCGTCGGCTATTCGCGGGGAGCCCGCACCGGGCTTTTCTTCCGGGGAAGCTATCAAGGCCATTCAGGAAGAAGCCGCAAAACTGCCCCACGGCTACGACATTGCGTGGGAGGGATTGAGTATTGACGAAGTAGGGCGCGGCAACGAAGCGGTGTACATCTTCCTCATCGTTCTCTTGTTTGTGTATCTCGTTTTGGCGGCGCAGTACGAAAGCTTTATCCTGCCGCTGGCCGTAATTCTTTCGCTTCCCGCAGGCGTGTTTGGCTCGTTCCTGATGGTGAAGATGATGGGTCTTGCCAACGATATCTACGCGCAGGTGGGACTGGTAATGTTGGTGGGATTGCTGGGCAAAAACGCGGTCTTGATTGTGGAGTTTGCGCAGCAGAAATACGGCGAAGGCATGAGCATCTTAGACGCGGCCATTGAAGGCGCAAAGGTGCGTTTCCGCCCTATCCTGATGACTTCGTTTGCCTTTATCGCGGGGCTGATTCCGCTGGTACGCGCGCACGGGCCGGGCGCGATTGGCAACCGCACGATTGGCTCTTCGGCTCTCGGTGGGATGCTCTTCGGAACCATCTTCGGGGTCATCATTGTGCCGGGCCTTTACCTCATCTTCGGAACCATAGCCTCCAAAAGCAAGCTGATTAAAGGCGAGGATGAGAATCCGCTTACTGAAAACTTTGAAAACAAGCGCGCTTATGAAACAGACCTGTAACCGGAGACGAAAGATGGGAGACAAAAGACAAAAGAGCATGGAAACGCACACAACACCGTCCACCATTTACAAAACGCGGGTCATTCCGAGCGCGGAGCGAGGAATCTCACAACAGGTTAGAAGCAGCAGAGCCACACCTCGTGTGAGATTCCTCCTTCGTCGGAATGACACACGATGGGTAGGCGATTTCCGTCTGGCGAAGGCTCCCGCCTTCGTCGCACTGCTCCTGCTTTTCATCAGCGCCTGTAAACTCCCACAGGTAGCTACCAATGTCCGCCACAACAACGTTCCGTCTGCCTATCGCAACGGCAACACAACGGACACGACGAACTCCGCCACGCTGCGACCCCGCGATTTCTTCTCTGACCCGCTGCTTGTTTCGCTGCTGGACTCTGCCGTGCAGAACAATCAGGAGTTGAACATCTCGCTGGCCGAAATCATCATTACCCGCGCCGAAGTGCAAATCCGGCAGGGCGATTTCCTGCCCAATGTGCGGGCGCAGGCAGGCGCAGGCGTGGAGCATACGCCGCGCTACACCCGCCTCGGTGCGCTGGAGGAAGCGATACCCGTGGACCCCGCCAGGGAAAATCCCAAGCTGTTCCCCGACTTCCAGATCGGCCTTGTGGCGAACTGGGAAGTGGACATCTGGCGGAAGCTGCGCAATGCGCGCAAGTCGGCATTCACGCGCTACTTCGCTTCTCAGGAAGGACGGCGCTTTGTGATTACCAACGTCGTGGCGGAAGTGGCGAATAGCTATTACGAGTTGGAGGCGCTGGACAACCAATTGGCCATTACGCAGCAGAACATTTCCATCCTCAACAATGCCCTTGGCATCGTGCGCCAGCAAAAGGAAGCAGGCCGCACAACGGAACTGGCCGTGCAGCGTTTTGAAGCGGAAGTGCTGCATACCCAAAGCCGCCAATACGCCCTGCGGCAAGGAATTGTGGAAACGGAAAACCGCATCAATTTCCTTTTGGGCCGCTTTCCGCAGCCCATTGCGCGGGGTACGCTTTCGCTGGATTCTACCCTGCCCAACAGCGCGGTGTTCACCGGCATTCCTGCCCAACTCCTTCAAAACCGCCCCGACATTCGCCGGGCAGAATTGGAAGTAGCGGCCTCTAAGCTGGACGTGAAAGTGGCGCGGGCGCTCTTTTATCCGCGCCTTGATATCCGCGCGGCGCTGGGATTCCAAGCCTTCAACCCGAAGTTTTTGTTCACCACGCCGGAAAGCATTCTGGGCAATCTGGCGGGCGACCTCACAGCCCCGCTGGTAAACCGGCTGGCGATTAAAGCGGCCTACATCACAGCCAATGCGCGGCAGGTGAGCGCGGCGTATAACTATGAGCGCACGGTGCTGAACGCCTACATAGAAGTGGCCAACCAGCAGGCGCGCATCGGCAACATGGGCAGCAGCTTTGCGATACGCAGCCAGCAGGTGGCGGCGCTTTTGCGCTCCATCACGCTCGCCACAAGTCTGTTCCAATCAGGCCGCGCCGATTATATGGATGTCCTCCTTACGCAGCGCGACGCGCTGGAAGCCCGCCTGGAACTGGCCGAAACGCGCCGCGACCAGTTGGGCGCGACGGTGGATATTTATCGGGCGCTGGGCGGGGGGTGGCGGTAAAAGATTTTGTTTTTGGATCGTAGGGACGCCTGATTTGGGCGTCCCTTTTTTTGCGCAGAACATCCCTAAAGTGCTTCCAATCCTCTGGGTCATTCCGAGCGCGGAGCGAGGAATCTCACAGCAGGTGAGCCACAGCGCGAGCGAGATCTCTCCCTAGCGGTCGAGATGACCCACGTTTTGTAGACACATCTTCCTCCTCGGAATGACCCGCGTTTTGTGGTTAATGGTGCGACGAAGGCGGGAGCCTTCGCCAAGCGGGGGTGTGGCTTTGTGCCCGCCCTTTTTGTGCTTGTTCTAATGCCGCACCACAAATTTCTTCGTAACAGCGCCTTCCTTATTCACGTAGCGCAGGTAATAAAGCCCTGCTTCAAAACCACGTGTATCAATCGTGCAGGCAGAACTCAAAGCCTTATCCTCAAATACCTTCCTGCCGCTCACGTCAAAAACCTGAATCGTAACCGGCTCCACCTTCCCATCCTGCCTTTTCACGAAAACCCTATCGCTGACCGGATTGGGATACACTGAGATCAGCGTATCGCGCCCCACATTCTCTACGCCTTCCCACCAATCTTCTAACCGAATATCGTCTATCATCCACCCGTCGTGCGGAACCGTTCCGCTGTCGGTGATGTAAGTAAAGCGGAAAAGAATTGTATCGGCATAGCTATTATTAGGGCCATTTGCCCATCGAACCATTTCCACCCGGACAAATTCCCATCCGTTTGTGCTGCCACGAAGCGTTGGTTTTTGCGTATTCCAGCCCCATTGAAAGCCATAAGTGGTGTCCTCCGTAAGAATATTAGCCCATGTATGTCCCGTATCCCGTGACACTTCCATCCTGCCAAAATCCATAGAGTCGCCGTCCATCTTGTGCCAAAACTGAAGCGCAAAAAAGTGAAAAGGATTGTTGCTATCCCGTGCATGTTTCAGGATAAACACCGACGTATCATTTGGCCGCACAGGATTTGCCGTATCCGTCAAAATCGCTCTCTCCGATTGATAAGCACTATCAAAAATCACCTTCTGCGGCGTACCTATTTGCCAGGAACACAACGGGTTACTCACCGTATCCCGTACAAGCTGGTTAGCATTATAATTACCCCATCTATATTCAAAGCTAAATCCCCAATACCATTGCCCAAACGCCGCAGGCGCAGTCAACAGTATCAAAAATCCAAGTAGAAAGGTCTTCATGGTAGTTGGTTTTATGGCAAATATAGATGCTTTCCTTTATTCCCGAAAACAGCAGGCCTCATCTCCGCCCCGGCAGGCACCCTCCCCTCCCCGCCAGGTGCTCCATCCGCCATTGCAGGCCCCATCTCCGCCAATGCAGGTGCTATCCCCGCCCATGCAGGTGATATAACCGTCAGTGCAGGCTCTATTTCCGCCCCGGCAGGTGCCATAACCCTCAATGCAGCCGCCATATTCACCCCCGCAGGCAGCATATCCGCTATTTTACCACCTTAAATGCAATCTTCTGAACCGCCTTATACTCCGGTGCCGTAGCCCCATACACGCTCTTCACATACTTCTTCACGGCCTTAGATGTATCCACCAGCCCCGTTACCGGCTCATAAAAAGCTGCGTTGCGCGCGATTATTGCGTTTTTATACGCCGTTTCCAAAGGCGCTACCGCTCCGTCTGCCGCATCTAAGCGCGCCAGCTCGGCCTGCAACGCCGCCACTTTCAGGTCAGCCTCGGCAGGCACATAGGCCGGGTATTGAGACAGGAAAGTAACGATGCTTTTAAAATGGTCTTTGAGCTGGTCGTAGGATTGTTGGGAGGTAGAAATCTGCTTCGGGGTTTGGGCCGCCGGGTCAGTAGGGGCTTTTTTCGTCTTTGTGCCTTGCAGTTGCTTGTTCAGCGCGCGCAGGTCTTCCACCGCCAGCGGGTCGTTGGTAACGATGGCTTCAAACGCGTTCACTGCCCGCGTGGCCAGCGATTTGGTGTCTGAAAACTCCGCAATCCGGCCATTCACGCCAATGGCCCAGCCGCGCTTCTTCGTGTCCACATCATCGTGCAGCCGCTTCGCATTCACCTGTTGCGTGGTCAGGTTGGCCACCTTTAGCGCGGCGTTAGTAGGAACGTATTTTGTTCCCATTCCCGCCACGCCCGCAATCAGGTCTTTAAGATTGCCGAGGTTTTTGGCATGTCCGGTCTCTTGTCTGGAAGCCATAAGGAAAGATTTTGGAAAGGAAGAAAACTCAAAAATAGAAAAAGGATTCCGTAAAAAGAAATCCCCACCTTCGCCTCTATGAAAAAAATTCTTTCCCTTCTTGCTGCCCTTCTTTTCTTTTCCTGCCAAAAGTCTCAGCCTGCTAATAACACGTGTTCTGGCAGCATCTGCACCGCCGAGTTTCGCACCGTTGCCCTCTATCTGCGCAGCGCAAGCGGCACGCCCTTCATACCCGATAGCGTGCGTGTTCTCTATCCCGAAGGCACTGTCCTGAACACACCCCTCGTTCGAGACCCAGCCAATCGGGGCAACTATCAAATCATCAATGATGCGCGCGTTACCCAATATCCCAACCACACCGATACTTTCCGGTTCTCTGCTTTTTATCGGGGAAAAGTTGTAGTGGATACGCCCTTCGTTATCCACACCGATTGCTGCCACATCACCAAGATTTCCGGGCCGGATACGGTAGTGGTTCCATAGGGTCGCCCCTACCTTCGCCCTTCCGCCGGGAAAGGCTTTTTTACGTCCCGGAAAAATCTTCTCTCCCTCATGACAAACACCAACATTGCCGCAGGCAAAGGCCCCGTTTCGCAGTTTATTGCCCACCACTACCGCCACTTCAACGCCGCCGCCCTCGTGGATGCCGCCAAAGGCTACGAGACCCACCTCACTGAAGGCGGCAAAATGATGATTACCCTCGCCGGGGCTATGAGTACGGCGGAGTTGGGTATCTCTCTCGCCGAGATGATCCGGCAGGACAAGGTGCAGATTATTTCCTGTACCGGCGCCAATCTGGAAGAAGACATCATGAACCTCGTGGCCCACAGCCACTACAAGCGCGTGCCCAATTACCGCGACCTTTCGCCGCAGGAAGAGTGGGATTTATTGGAAGACGGATTTAACCGCGTCACCGATACCTGCATACCCGAAGAGGAAGCGTTCCGCCGCATCCAGAAGCACATCCACAAGATTTGGAAAGATGCCGAAGAAGCAGGTGAGCGTTATTTCCCCCACGAGTACATGTACAAGCTCCTCCTCAGCGGTGTGATGCAGGAGCATTACGAGATTCCCGTAGAACATTCCTGGATGATCGCCGCGGCGGAAAAGAACCTGCCCATTATCGTTCCGGGTTGGGAAGACAGCACCATGGGCAACATCTTCGCTTCCTACTGCATCAAGGGCGAATTGAAGCCCTCCACCATGAAAAGCGGCATTGAATACATGACCTGGCTGGCCGACTGGTATCGCGCCAACAGCAGCGGCAAGGGCATTGGCTTCTTCCAGATTGGCGGCGGCATTGCGGGCGATTTCCCCATTTGCGTCGTGCCCATGCTGTATCAGGATTTGGAGATGCACGACGTGCCGTTCTGGTCTTATTTCTGCCAGATTTCCGACAGCACCACGAGCTATGGTTCTTACTCCGGCGCCGTTCCCAACGAGAAAATCACCTGGGGCAAACTAGACATCACCACCCCGAAATTCATCGTAGAAAGCGACGCAACGATTGTGGCGCCGTTGATTTTCGCGTGGATATTGGGGATGTAGGATATTTCATGGGTTCATGTTTCATGTAGTCATGAACGCATAAAACATGAACCCGTGAAACATTTTCACCGCCACACTTCTCCAAAATCAATAGCCGCTTCGCAGCCTTCGGGAAAGGAAAAAGAGAAGGTAAAATCGTGGTCTTTGGCGCGAAGCACATAGCTGCCGTTCTCCAGCTCATAGACCTCAATCGTTTCTTCCTTCACATCTACAATCAGGTAGTAGCGGATGCCTTGCTGTTGGTAGGTATTGAACTTGTAAAGCCGGTCTTTGGAGGCAGTAGAAGGAGATAAAACTTCCACCACCAGCGCGGGCGGAAAATCCAGAAACGCCTTCCTGATTTCCCCGCAAACCACCAGCATATCGGGCTGCAAAATCGTCTTTTCTGAGAGTTTGTAATCCAGCGGCTGATAGGCTCTACACTTCTTGCAACGCTTCTTCCTTAGCGCGTTCCAGAACAGTGCGTGAATATCCCCCGCGATCCGTTGGTGCTTCGGGATAGGCAGCGGACTCATCGCGTGGGGAATGCCTTCTATCAACTCCCAGCGGCCTTCCCACTGGCAATAGTCGGCGTAAGAGTAGTTCGGCAGTACCAGGTGTCTCTGTTCCATAGCTCCAAAATTAAAGAAGAAAAACGCCCGGCCTGTTTCCAGAACAAGCCGGGCGTTTCCATGAGACATGACCTCATGAAACATAAAACATCGCTCACCGCATCACCTCCCTAATATCCTCCATAATCCGCTTCGCAATGTTCTGCGAGGTTGTTTCCGTGCCGCTTTCGGAGTAGATGCGGATGATGGGCTCGGTGTTGCTTGTGCGCAGGTGAACCCAGTCGCTGTCAAACTCAATCTTGAGGCCGTCCACATCGTTTATCGGCTGCTTTTTGTAGCGTTCTTTGATGCCCCGGAAAATCTTCTGCACGTCTATAGAAGCATCCAGTTCAATCTTGTTTTTGGAGATGAAATAAGCTGGGTAGCTGCCGCGCAGTGCCTTCATCGTCTTGCCGCTTTTGGCCAAGTGCGTAAGGAATAGCGCGATGCCCGCCAGCGCGTCGCGGCCATAGTGGAGTTCCGGCACGATGATGCCGCCGTTGCCTTCGCCGCCAATCACCGCGTTGGTCTCCTTCATCATCTTCACCACGTTCACCTCGCCCACCGCCGAGCCGCTGTATTGCCCGCCGTGCTTTTCCGTTACATCGCGCAGCGCCCGTGTGCTGGAAAGATTGGAAACCGTATTTCCCCCGCCTTTCTGCGAAAGGATATAATCAGCTACTGCTACCAGCGTGTATTCCTCGCCAAAAAGCGAGCCGTCTTCATTCACAAAACACAGCCGGTCCACGTCCGGATCCACTGCAATTCCCAGGTGCGCACCGCTTTTCTCTACGCGGTGGCTTAGCTCGCGCAGATGCTCCGGCAGCGGCTCCGGGTTGTGGGCAAAATTGCCGGTAACGTCTTCATTGATGACCTCAATTTCTTCCACGCCCAGCGCACGCAAAAGCTGCGGCACGGCAAACGCACCGGAAGAATTAATAGCATCTACTACCACTTTGAAACCGGCTTTCGCAATCGCTTCCTTATCCACCAGCGGGTGCGCCAGAATGGCGTCAATGTGCTTTTGCAGGTAATGGTCGGCGAGGCGCACATTCCCCAGTTTTGTTACTTCGGCAAAGTGCATTTCACCCTTCTCTGCCGCATCCAGAATCCACGCGCCGTCTTCGGCAGAAACAAACTCGCCTTTCGCGTTCAAGAGCTTCAATGCGTTCCACTCTTTGGGATTGTGCGAAGCGGTGAGGATGATACCGCCAGCCGCCTTTTCCCACACAACGGCCATCTCTACCGTCGGCGTCGTGCTAAGGCCTAAGTCCACCACGTCAAAGCCCATCCCGGTGAGCGTAGCGGCGACAAGGTCGCGCACCATCGGCCCGGAAATGCGTCCGTCGCGGCCAATGACGATGGAGCCGGCATTGCCTTGTTCTTTTACCCACGCGCCATAGGCGGCGGTAAATTTCACCACGTCTAACGGCGTGAGGCCTTCGCCTGGTGCGCCGCCAATGGTTCCCCGGATGCCGGAAATGCTTTTAATCAGTGCCATGTTTTTGGATATAAATCGTTGGTGTAGATGCGTAGTTTATGGCGGCTCTTCTATTCTCTTTTCCCTCTGCCTGCCGGGTGGCGAAGATAGTTTTGAGGCTTTAATTTCCAGGGAAGAAAGGCCAAAAAGCTTTGTGGAAAAGTATGGTTCTCAGAATTTCCTCCATCTGCTTCACGCTTACATTCGCGCGTCATGCCCACCCACCTCTTCTTTGACCTCGACCACACGCTCTGGGATTTTGAGGCGAACAAAAACGCGGTTTTGCGGCAGTTGTGGACGGAATTTCCGGCGGGCGAAGAAGACCTCTTTCCTTTATTCCAAGAAGCATTTGACCGGCACAACGAAGCACTCTGGGCGAGCTTTCGGAAGGGGGGGATTTCGCGCGAGGATTTGCGCCAAAAACGCTTTTCCCGGACGCTCTTAGACTTGCGCATTCCTGACCGGGGAATCAGCGAAGGCTGGAGTGTTCGCTTTTTGGAATTGCTGCCGCAACAAACCGCTTTGCTGCCTTTTGCGAAGGAGATTTTAGATTACTGCAAAGCCCGGAAATACCCGATGGCCATTATCACCAACGGCTTTGAAACGACGCAGCAAATGAAGCTCCGCGCGGCGGGTATTGACGGCTATTTCACCCACATTTTTTCGTCGGAAAGCTGTGGCCGGCCCAAGCCGCATAAAGACATTTTTGAGCAGGCGCAACGGGAATGTGGCGCAACAGCAAGCGAGTGTCTGATGATTGGAGACAGCCTGGAAGCAGATATTTCCGGGGCACAGGCAGCGGGATGGAAAAGCGTTTTTTACAACCCCGAAAAAAAGGCACACACCGCGCAGCCGACGCACGAAATCGGGTGTTTGTCGGAGTTGAAAAGGATTGTGTAATTTTTATTTCCCCGCAGACTTTCGCAGAAATTCTCTCGCAGAGGCGCGGAGACGCAGAGAAATATCTTCCGCCTTTCTTTTGTCTTTCTTCTTTAGACTTTTGTCCCCCCAGTCCTCACCGAATCATAATCTCCATCACCGCCTGCGTGCCGAGGTATTCGTTGATGTGCGTAATAAGCTTAGGCTTGCTGAGAAGCAGTTCCTGCTTGAGCGCGGCCACGCTGGTAGCGATGATAAGCGTGGTGCCGTTCAGCGTAATGTTGCGCGTATAGCGGGCTACGGTTTTGCCTACAATCTGCTCCCATTCGTTGCAGATGCGCTGCTCGTGCATCACCGGTTTCCACCGGCTTTCCTCAAGCATCCTGTTGATAGCTTCTCCGATACTGTACTGGCCCATGCCGTAAAAGTAGAACAGTGGTTCGCCAAAATGCAAGCGGTGAAAAACCGCAATTGTAAACAAAGCCGCGCGGGCCGGGCTTTATGAAGCGCAAATAAATACCGGCAGGGAGCAAGCAGAATTTCCTGCCCGACAAAAAGCGTTTCCCCTTATCTTCGCCGCCAATTTTACCCAAAGTATTCCCCCAAAAAAGCTGACTTTATCCATGTCTCACCTGACTGCCGAAGCCAAATCAAACCTTTTTGAAGCCCACGGTGGCAACGCCAAAAACACCGGCTCTATCGAGGCGCAAGTGGCGATGCTGACTGAGCGCATCAACCACATTTCCGCGCACATCAAGCAAAACAAAAAAGACTTCAACTCCAACCGCGGCCTTATCATGATGGTTGGCCGCCGGAAGCGGATGCTGACGTACCTGCAACGCACCAACCTGAGCGGCTACCGTTCGCTGATTGAAAAACTCGGTCTGCGTAAATAAGCCTCTTTTGCTTAACCCCATTTTTAGCCCAACCTGCCCCCGTGCCGGTTGGGTTTTTTGGTGTTAAGGCATCCTTCGGAAATAAAGCAACTTCCGCCTGTTGCGGTTGTTCTTTTCTGCCCCCACTTCTAAGCTCGTTTTTCCTTTCCCCGTCTCTGCCCAAAGCTGAAACAGAGACTTTTTAATCCCCACCCCACAACTGTATGTTGAATCTTACCCCCACCTCAGTGTCCGTTACTTTAGAGAACGGCCAGGAGGTAACCCTTGAAACCGGCAAGCTGGCCCGGCAGGCCGACGGCGCGGTGCTGCTGCGCTGCGGGAAATGCGCCATCCTCGCTACCGTCGTGGCTTCCAAAGAGCCGCGCCCCGGACAATCGTTTTTCCCGCTCACGGTGGACTATCAGGAGAAGTTTGCTTCTGCGGGTCGCATTCCCGGCAACTTCTTTAAGCGCGAAGGCCGCCTCTCCGATTACGAGGTGTTGATTTCCCGCCTGATTGACCGCCCGTTGCGTCCGCTATTCCCGGAGAATTATTTCTGCGATGTGCAGGTGATTATCACCCTTGTTTCTTCCGACCCGGAAGTGATGCCCGATGCGCTCGCTGGCTTTGCTGCAAGTGCCGCACTGGCGGTGAGCGACGTGCCGATTTCCGACATGATTTCGGAGGTGCGCGTAGCGCGCATTGACGGTCAGTTTGTGGTGAACCCTACCCGCTCGGAGCTTGCCAAAGCCGATATGGATTTCCTTATTGCCGCCACCGAAGAGAACATTATGATGGTGGAAGGCGAAGCAACAGAATGCTCCGAAGAAGACACCATTCGCACGATTGAAATCGCGCACGAGGCGATTAAGAAGCAAATCGCGGCGCAGAAGGAACTGCACCAGAAAATCGGCGCGCCTGCCAAACGCCAAATCCACACAGTTACCATCAACGAAGAGTTGAAAAGCAAGGTAGAATCTTTTGCTTCGGCGCAGATGAAAGAGGTAGTCGCTTCCGGCGTTTCTAAACACGAGCGCAGCAGTGCATTTCGCGGTCTTGCCGACGAGCTGAAAGCGCATCTTTCGGAAGGATTGGAAACCGGCGCATCGCTGGACGGCGAAACCTGGGGCGCAGCCAAAACCTACTTTGAAGACCTGCAATACCACACCGTCCGCAACATGATTCTGGACGATGGCCGCCGCCTGGATGGCCGCCGTACCGATGAGGTGCGCGACCTGGCGATGGAAGTAAATTATCTGGCTGGCCCGCACGGCTCGGCCTTGTTTACGCGCGGCGAAACACAATCGCTGACTACCGTAACGCTGGGCACAGATAGCGACGAAGTGCTGCTAGAAACGGCTTCTACTTCCGACTATCAGAAGTTTTTCCTCCACTACAATTTCCCGCCATTCTCCACCGGCGAAACAAAGCCGCAACGTGGCCCCGGTCGCCGCGAAGTAGGCCACGGCAACCTGGCCAAACGCTCGCTGGAGCAGATGATGCCAGACCAGAAAGAATACCCTTACACCGTGCGCGTGGTGAGCGATATTCTGGAGTCGAACGGCTCTTCGTCTATGGCGACAGTGTGTGCCGGAAGCCTTGCCTTGATGGATGCGGGCGTGCCGTTTCCGAAGCACGTGAGCGGCGTGGCGATGGGTCTTATCTCCCGCGCCGAAGACGGCAAATGGGCGGTACTGACCGACATTCTCGGCGACGAAGACCACCTCGGCGACATGGACTTTAAGGTAACCGGCACGCGTGATGGCATTTGTGGCATTCAGATGGACATCAAGGTGGACGGCCTCAGCATGGACGTGATGCGCGCTGCGCTGGAGCAAGCCCGCAGAGGTCGCCTGCACATTCTGGACGCGATGTACGAGTGCATCCCAGAGCACGCGCCGGAACTGAAACCGCACACGCCGCGCGTGGAGCAAATCATTATTGACTCCGAGTACATCGGCGCCATTATCGGCCCTGGCGGCAAGGTGATTCAGGAGATTCAGCGCGAAACGGCCACCAAGATTTCGGTGGACGAAGCAGACGGCAAAGGCTACGTGAAAATCTTTGCTGCCGACAAAGCCGCCACCGACAAAGCGATGGCCTGGATTAAGAGCATTGTGGCCGTGCCGGAAGTGGGCGCCGACTACGAAGGAACCGTGAAAGGCATTCAGCCTTTCGGCGCTTTTGTGGAGTTTATGCCCGGCAAGCAAGGCTTGCTCCACATCTCGGAAGTGAGCTGGCAGCGGCTGGAAAGCCTCGACGGCATCCTAAAGGAAGGCGACAAAATCATGGTGCGCCTCGTGGGAACCGACCCGAAAAGCGGCAAGCTGCGCCTGAGCAAAAAAATATTGGAGCCAAAGCCGGAAGGCTATGTAGAGCGCGAAGACCGTGGCCCACGCCCAGAGCGCGGCGACCGCCCGGAGCGTCCAAGAGGTGAGGGCCGCGAGCGCCGCGCGGATGACCGTGGCCCGCGCCCGGAACGTCGGGAAGACCGAGGCCCGCGCGAAGACCGTGGCCCACGTCCAGAGCGCCGCGATGACCGCGCGCCGCGTCCGGAGCAGCCCGTAGATTCAAATAAGGAATGGAACCCAGCAGCGCCTCCGGCAGACGCTATGCCTGCGCAAGCGCCCGACCCGGCCCCTTCGCAAGCACAGACAGACATGAACCGCGAGTGGAACCCGGCAGCGCCTGATGCGGACGACGCGGATCTGCGGCTGTGAGGAGGAAGAAGATTTTAAAGGAAAGCCCCGGCAGAGAATGCCGGGGCTTTTTTGTGGGCGGTGGAGGAGACTCCACAAGTCTATCAGCATGTTGTCCGAGACCTCCTCCACAAGTCATGGGTGGGGGGGAAAGCCTACTGCGGTGTGGGCGGCGGCGCGTCCTCTCTGTCAGGTGCATCGCGCACCATGCTTTGATCTATGTAGATGGAGGCCGCCTCCACATTACCCCGGAAATACGCACCAATCACGCAGAGGTTCACGTAAAACTGCTCTTCCAGCGCGGTGCGCAGCGTGTCGGCTTCCTCGCTGCGGTCGTCGGCCACCCCTTTCTGGGCTAGTTGACTGGTGCGGGTTTGCAGGAAGGCATCGCGACGCGTTTTAAAAGCCGCCGCCAGGCCGGGTTCCAGCCGCGCCGCATGGGCCGTAGCGGCGCTCAGCATTTGGTTCATCGTTTCCTCCGCGTTGCCCTTGGTCATTTCGCGGTATTGGGCCATGCCCTGCGGGAAAAACTGCTGGTACTCCGGCGCGTCTTTGGGGAAAACGGAAAGGATGGCGGCTTCCTTGCGCTTGGTGAAGGCGATGAAATCGGCCTGTGCCACATCGTTGGCGGCGGTCATGGCCTGGCGCACGGCGGCTTCGGTGGTGGCCACGCTGAATTTGCCAAAGACAGCAGTGAAGGCCGCCGCCGTAGCCGGCACCAGCGCCGCGATGGCTGCGGGCGTGCCGGGGGCGGAGATGCGTGCCAGATGCGCTTCGGTGAGGCGGCGGAAATCGGCCCAAGAGATGGGGCCATGCTGGACGCTAAACGGATTAGTGAAATAAATACGGAGGTCTCGCATGGGAAAGAAAGATTTAAGGGGAGAATAAACGAAGGCTAAAGTATAAATAAGCTCCCGAAAAAGGAAATTTCCTTAAAAGGAAGCCTCCAAAAGCGTGGGGATGGCACTGACGATATCGTAAGCGGTAGGGTTACACGGTGGGAGGTGTTCTTACAATATCGTAAGAGGTATGTCCGCAAGCCGGGGAAGGCACTGACGATATCGTAAGAGTTATGTTCGCCCTTTGGGTATGGCATTGACGATATCGTAGGTAGTATAGTCACACTGTGGAGATGGCATTGACGATATGGTAAGGGGTATATCCGCCAGTTGGGAAGTGCATTGACGATTTTTCAAGAAGGATATTGGTAATGTGAAAGCCTATTCGTTTTGGAAAACAAAGCTGGCGCGGTTGTGTCGCCTGTGTCTTACAATCAGAAATCAGGGGCACGGGCGACACAACCGCGCCAGTGGAGGATAAAGTGTTCATTTTAGTTTGATGAACGTGCTTATTACTTTGTCAACATCAGCTTTTGAATGGCCTCTACAATCTACGCTCCGAATTGCTCCATCAATTACTGTATCACCACCGTTGAAATATTTCTTATCATGGATTACTTCTCCGAAGGGGCAATCATAACAGTTATGGAATACGGAAGCGTAACTCTTGCCTTGCTTATAGCCCGATTTCCACGTTCTGCTTTCAGTTGGGCAATCCTCAACGATAAGCGGATAAGCATCCAATCCCGAATGGATAACGGGCTTGTTTGTTGATTTTTTTAGTTCGTTGTTAATCGCATTCTGTTTTGTATTGTTAATCCACATTTTCAACCACGGTTCTTCAATCAAATATTCCTCAAAAGTTGCGTGCCTAAAGGTTTTATGGTACGTAAAATTAAGAAGTTTATAGGCGTCAATTTCAATTGCAGAATATCCAAGGTCAAAAATCTTATGACGTTTACGATGGTCAACGGAATACGCAACGGAAATTTCAACCAGAAGTTTTTTGTTCTTTACTGTAACAACAATATCAGGAACAACACTTTCGGTTAGCCACTCTAGCGTAACCGTCTCAAAAGTGATTTCTGTTGCTGGATAGATTATTCCGTTATAGTCCTCAAACTCAATTGGCGGCAATATCATTCTCTTGTGCTTCTCCAAAATATCCTTAGCATAGATGCGCAAAGCTATTTCAACTGCTTCTCTACACTCTTCACCGTTATAATGTGCAAAGTGGTGTTCTTTAACTGCACCCTTCTTTGCAATAAGTTGTTGTCCACAAGCCGGACAAAAGCAGTTACAGGCAAGCCCATTCTCAACCGAAGAAATGTCTACAATTTGACCGTTCTGGAGTCCGAATGGAAGTTTAATACTCATTGGAGTTCTTATTTATGGCGCTATCGCTTTAGTTATGCAAGAAAGCGTTTTGCAAAATACTCTCTCCTCTCCACATTCCCAAAAGCCCTTACATTCACAACCCAAAATCCCCTCCCATGTCCACCAACTCCGTTTCCCTGCACCGCGTCCTCAAGGCTTCCCCCGAAAAAGTATTTCGCGCTTTTACCGAATCCAGTGCGCTGGCCGCATGGCTTCCGCCCTATGGTTTTGTCTGCACTGTTCATGAGATGGACGCGCGCGTAGGCGGCACGTACAAAGCGTCGTTCATCAATTTCTCCACCGGCAGCAGCCATTCCTTCGGCGGGAAATACACGGTAGTGGAACCCGGCGCGCGCCTCCAATACACCGATGCTTTTGACAACCCCGCCCTGCCGGGAGAGATGACCACAACGGTTTCCTTTCGCAAGGTTTTGGTGGGCACAGAACTGACCATTACGCAGGAAGGCATTCCGGCGGCTATCCCGGCGGAGATGTGCTATCTGGGCTGGCAGGAGTCGCTGGAAAAGCTGGCGAAACTGGTGGAGCCGATGATTCCCGATGGGATGTAGTGCCGCACAAAAAAGTCGAAAAAACTTTGTCATTCCCGACAGGGACCGCGAAGCAGCAACGCAGTTAACCTGTGTAACCTGCCTTGCATTTCCTACAGGTTCCCTGTCGGGAATGACAAAAGAGGTTGGATAAATAACAGCGAAATGACCCGCCTTTCCCTCTTCCTAATCCTTGCCTGCTCCACAGCAGCGCGGGCGCAGGACACTACTGACGCGAAGCAAGGAAAGCGTTTCTGCTCGCGGAAGGTCGTTAGCCAAAGTCCCACCAAGCTGGTTTCGGTAGCTTTTGATTATGGAGGACCGAGCGATTTAGGGATAAAGGAGTACAAAGGCGCAGCAGTCAGCGGCGCTCCCAAAGAAAGCCTGACCGCCACCTACGGCCCGCGCATCTCCGTCGGCGCGCCGGTCATCTACCGCCCCAACATCCTCCTGAGTCTCGGCCTGACCTACTGGGGAACCAACTACGGCTCTTCCGACAAAGGCTATACGGCAGGAATGTTGCAAGACCGCCCCTTTCATTCGCTGGGCGTAAGCGCCACGCTTTTCAAGCCGCTTGACGAAAAGCATTTCCTCGTGGCGCAGGTTATAGCCGACCACAACACACGGGGAACGGATTTCAGTACAAAAGCCATCACCGTTTCCGCAACGGCCATTTATGGCTGGAAACCCCACGAGCGGTTGATGTGGGGCGTGGGCGCAACGCGCACCTACCGGCTGGGCGCGGTGGCTTACCTGCCCGTTCTGTATTATTACCACACCTTCAATCCCCGTTGGGGCGTGGAGGCGGTGCTTCCGGCGCGGGCGCATCTGCGCTACAATCTGAATAAGCAATCCTACCTGCTGGGTGGCTACGAGGCAGAAGGAAACCAGTATTTTCTGGGCAACGCGCCGGGCAGCTTTGCCTACAGCAACAACTTTTTACGAAGGGGAGAAATCCGCCCGCGCGTCATCTACGAGCGCAGCCTCTATCACTTCTTCTGGCTTTCGGTGCAGGCCGGAATGCGCTTCAATGGCCGCTTCGCGATTGCAGATAACTACAACGCCGCTGGTAACGACAACCTCGTGAAGTTCCATCTTTCGCCCGCGCCTTACGCGCAGATTGGCGTGGCGCTGGTATCGCCGTAAAACGTGGTTTCTTTGTCAGACCGTTTCTCTTTTCTTTCTTCTAAAACCTTCGCTATGAAAAAACACTTTTCGCTGCTTTTCGCAGCCTTGCTGCTCGCTGTGGCTCCTGCTTTGGCGCAGAAGAACGCCGATGATATTGTGGGCGTCTGGAAGACCGGCTCCGGCAAAGGCATGGTGCAGATTTACAAACAAGGCGAGAAGTATCTGGGGCGCCTCGTGTGGCTGAAGGAGCCGAACGACCTAAACACCGGCAAGCCGAAACTGGACAAAAACAACAAGGAGGAGAACCTGCGCACCCGCCCGCTGCTGGGCCTCGTGAACCTCCGCGATTTTACGTGGGACGACGGGAAATGGGACGATGGGAAAATCTACGACCCGGAAAACGGAAAGGATTATTCCTGCACCATGAAAATGAAAGACGCCAACACGCTGGAAGTGCGCGGCTATATTCTGGTCTCGATGTTTGGCCGGACGGATACGTGGAAGCGGCAGGTGAAGAAGTAGAAGGCTTTCCTTTTTTCCCCAAAAATGAAAGATGCCCAAACGCTCGCCGGACTGCTCCTCCGGTTAGAAGCCGCTATCCCCGACTGTGAAAAGAAATCAACTGCCGTCTCGCAGGGAAGTGTCGGCTGGCATGTAGAACACAGCTTGCTGGTGCTGGAAGGCATCACCCGTTTGCTGGCCCAGTCTGACCCGCAGGAGTATCAATGGACGTTTAATTTTCGCAGAGTTTTTGTGCTTTTGGGAAAGAAAATTCCGCGGGGCCGGGCGCAGTCACCGGAATCTGTAAAGCCGAAACAGGAGCCGACAGAAACGGCCCTCCGCGCCCATCTGGCGCAAACACAAACCGCGCTTGTTCCGCTTCAAAGCATCCCGGAAAATCATTTTTTCAAGCACCCTTTTCTGGGAAATCTCCCCAAAAAACAAGCGCTGCTTTTTCTCTTTATCCACACACGGCACCACCTGCTGATCATCCGGGATATTCTTGGTAAAAAGCAGTAAACAAGGCGTCCTTTTCAGCTGCTGAAGTAGCAGGTTTCTTTTCAGGACATCGTTTAAGGATGCGCGGATATTTTTGTGCTTCCTTCTCCGCACTTGCTGCCCACTATGTCCTCGCTCAAAACCTTTTTCAATCTTCTCCGGGGAAGCAACTGGATAAAGAACTTCTTTATTTTCATTCCGGCATTTTTCGGGCGGAAGATGGCGGATGTGCAAACAGCGACGCAGCTTCTCACGGGCTTCGGATGTTTTTGCCTCTGCGCCAGTTTGGTGTATATCCTCAACGACCTTGTGGACGCGCCCAAAGACCGCCTCCACCCGGTGAAAAAACACCGTGCTATTGCTTCTGGGAAGGTGTCTCCCGCAAAGGCGAAGCTCGTGTTTGCGGTGCTGGCGGCCATTACCATCGCGCTTGCAATCCTGTTTCTGCCGCCTCCGGCGCAGGCCCTTCTGGCGGTCTACGTGGCACTCAATTTCCTTTACAGCTTTTTCCTGAAAAACCAGATTATCATCGACTTCTTTTCCATCGGCGTTTTCTTTGAGCTGCGCCTTTTTTATGGTGGACTGCTGGCGGGCGTAGCTATTTCTCACTGGCTGGCGATTGTGGTTTTCATCCTTGCCACGCTCATTGCGCTGGGCAAGCGGCGCGACGATGTGCTGCTGGTTTCGGCGGGCGGCGACCAGCCCCGGAAAACGGCGGGGAAATACAACCTCGCTTATCTGGACGCGATGCTCATTACCTTCTCGTCGCTGCTGTGCTTCGTGTATATCATCTACACCACGTCGGACTGGGTAATCGCGAATTTCCACCCGTTTTTCTACGTCACCAGCCTGTTTGTAACGATGGGTATCTCCAAATATCTCTACCTTGTTTTTGTGGAAAATCAAGGCGGCGACCCGATTAAAATTCTCCTGAAAGACCCGTTTGTCCGCGCGTGTATTTTCCTTTGGTTTCTGTCCGTAATGCTGTTTATTTATGTCCTCCCAAACGCCCGCTGACAACTGCACGGCAAGGGTGCTGGCCCTGCTGCTGACCGGCTTTTTCTTCGGCGTGCTGTTCTTTTCCGGTGCGGTGTTTTTCTGCAACGTGGGGACGCTGCTGCCGCTTGTTTTTCCGGTGGCGATGCTGATTGGGCCGGTGCTTTATTTCTTTCAAAACCGGAAGCAGTCTGCGGTCACTTTCCGTCCGCTTTTGGGTTACGCGCTGGTGCTGCTCTTTTCCTTTGGACTGTCCGCTTTGTTTTGGGAAAACACCTACGACGGACAGACCTACCACTGGCAGACTTTCACCTCCTTGATGAATGGCTGGAACCCGTGGCGCGCGTTGCTCCCCGACGCTGTTCCCAACGCCATTTTCATCAATCACTATCCTAAAGGGCAAGAGCTTTTTGCGGCGGCGGCCAATTGTTTTTTCGGCTCCGACGAGATGGGAAAAGCAGCAGGGCCGATACTGGCAGCGGCGACTTTCTGCTACGGTTATGCGCTCCTGCGGCGGCATCTTTCACGAAAAAAATCGGGCATTCTGGCGCTGCTGCTCGTCGCTAATCCGGTAATTCTGTGTCAGCTTTTCACGTACATGCCCGACGGGCTTTTGGCTTGCTCTTTAATGCTATTGGCGGGCGGACTTTTCCATGCTTTTGGCGGAAGAAAATCGGGTTGGTGGATGGCGCTTTTCGCCGCTGCTATTCTTATCTCGCTCAAGTTCACCGGCCTTGTTTATGCGGTTGCCCTTTTTGGGCTGGCGGGGATTTTTTGGCTGTGGCGCGCACGTGGTTTGAACAAATCCGTGTTCGTTTTTGCCGGAAAAAGCGCCTTGATTCTTCTCTTTTCCACTTTCTTTATTTCCGCCAATCCCTACGCCACAAACCTGCTGCGCGGCCACCATGTTTTTCATCCTCTGATGGGAAAAGAAGCGGTGAACATTATGGTGGGTACAAACTCGCCGCCGTCTTTTGCGCAGAAAACCCGCGTGGAGAAGCTGGCGCTTTCGCTTTTTGCGCGGAGCGGAAATGTGCATGGCGCGGCAGTGGCCCCAGAGCCGGCACTCAAAATTCCATTCACTTTCCGGCCCAAAGAATGGACGGTTTTCAAGGCGCCAAGCGTTCTTTACAGCGGCTTTGGCCCGCTGTTTAGCGGTGTTCTGCTGCTCTCTGCGGCGCTCGCTTTTTTCATTTTTAAGCGTAACCGGGAAAGTGGGAAACATCTGGCTGTCTTTACAACGCTCGTGCTGCTCCTAGTGCTTATCAATCCAGAAAGCTGGCTTGCGCGCTATGTTCCGCATCTGTGGCTTCTGCCGGTTGGCGTGCTTTTCTGGGCCATGAAGGACGTGCCGACAGGTTGGGAAAAGCGATTGCAAAAAACACTGCTTTGGGTAGTGGCAATAAATGCACTGCTCCTTGGTTGCATCAACGTAGCGGCCAATGCCATTATCTCCTACCAGATGCGCAGTGAATACGGCTGGCTTCAAGCGAATGTGAAGCAGCTTGTTTCGGTGGCCGAGCGCGATTTTATCAGCACTTCTTCGCGGCTGCGGCGCTATGGGATTCCGTTTGTGGAGATAAAGGGCTGCGAGGCGCGCGCGAACTGCACGCTCCCCGACAGCGCCGGATTCAAGCCTATTTCTTCCGGCGCAATTCTGCTTCTGCCCAAAAACCTTCCGCCCTACCAGCCACCCGGTTGGTTTCAAAAGCTTTCCGCACTCGTTTCCCATGCCCCAACGCCTGCTCGTCCTGAGTGATTTTGATGGAACGCTCACGAAAGGCGATACTTTCCGGGCCTTTCTCCATTTCTTTTGGAAGAAAAACGGCTTCCGGTTGCGTGCGTTGAAAAGCTTCTGGCATTTTGCGCTTTGGAAAGCGCGCCTCTCTCCTGCCGACGCGGCTAAAGAAGCCATTTGGGATGCGCTCTTCGGCGGTTTTGAAGAAGAAAAACTCCGGCGAATTGGGGAAGATTTTTGTACGCAGATTCTGCCTTCGCTTTTCCGGCCCGGCGCGGTGGAAAAGCTGTGGGAATACCAGCAGTCTGGCGCGCAAATAATCATCGTTACGGCCTCTGCGAAATACTGGGTTGCGCCGTGGTGCCGGGCAAATGGTTTTGAAATTCTGGCAACGAAGTACGCTGTTCAGGCCGGAAAATTCACCGGGCGCTATTTGGGCAAAAACTGCCGGGCGGAAGAAAAAGTTTCCCGCATCCGCGCGGCCTGTTCGCTCTCCGATTACAAGCCTGTTATTGCCTTTGGCGACACGCCCGATGACCGGCCTATGCTGGCATTGGCGGATGAAGCGTATTACCGGTATTTTGAGTAGAAACATTCTTCCCCGTACCTTGTCCCTATTCCCCATCCCTATGCTTTCCAACAAAAAAACCCACAACAGCTGGGCGATGTACGACTGGGCCAACTCGGCCTATAACCTCGTTATCACGTCCACTATCTTCCCGGCTTACTATGAAGGTATGACTGGCGACGGCAAAGACGAAACGAGGGACTACGTCACGCTTTTTGGCGCCAAATTCCTCAACACCGCGCTCTACAATTACGCACTGGCGGTGGCGTTTTGCGTGGTAGCCATTTTGTCTCCCCTGCTCTCCGGCATCGCCGATTCGCGGGGAAATAAAAAGACCTTCCTGCGCTTCTTTGCCACGCTCGGCAGCCTGTCCTGCGCGGGGATGTTTTTCTTCGATAGCAGTAACATCGCGCTTGGTCTTGGCCTTACCATTCTGGCCTGTATTGGCTTCTGGTCGAGCCTTGTTTTCTATAACAGCTACCTGCCTGACATTGCCGCGCCGGAAGAGCAGGACAAGCTCAGCGCGAAAGGCTTTGCTTATGGTTATGTGGGCAGCATTTTGCTCCAAATCATCTGCTTTGTCTTTGTGCTGAAAAACGATCTTTTCGGGATTACCGTAGGTCGAGCGTCGCAGATTTCCTTCCTGCTGACGGGCATTTGGTGGTTGGGCTTTTCCACACTTGCACTACGCGGATTGCCACAAGGAAATGCCCGTGAAGGCGCTTCCAGAAAGCTCTCGCAGGGCTACGCCGAACTGCGGAAAGTATGGGCGCAGATGACGGATCGCCCGGTGATAAAACGCTTTCTGGGGTCGTACTTTTTCTACAACATGGGCGTGCAGACAGTGATGCTGGCGGCCACACTTTATGGCAAAAGTGAGCTGGGCATTCCGACGGAAAATCTCATCGTTGCCATTCTGATTATCCAGTTTATTGCCGTTGCGGGCGCGTGGCTCCTGGCGCGGCTTTCCAAGGTGTGGGGAAATATTCCTTCGCTGATGCTGTGCGTGGTTATCTGGATTGGTATCTGCATTGCAGCTTATCTCCTTCCTGCAAAAAATCCGTCCGCTTTTTACGCGCTGGCCGTGGCTGTGGGCTTTGTGATGGGCGGCATTCAAAGCCTCAGCCGCAGCACTTACAGCAAGTTGATGCCTCAAACAGAAGACACCACTTCGTGGTTCTCCTTCTACGACGTGACGGAGAAAATCGCCATTGTGATTGGCATGTTTTCCTTCGGCATTATTCAGGAAATCACCGGCTCGCAACGCAATTCGGTGTTGTCGCTGATAGTGTTTTTCGTGCTGGGATTGGCGGGGCTTTGGTGGACGAAGAAGGCGGAGCCGTTGCAAATGTTGGACAGTGCTTCGCACGTTGGATAATGTTGGATGCACTTTGTGCGTTGGAAGCCCGCGACGTTGGAATTGTTGGATAACCTGCAGAACTTGCAAAGCTTTGATTCGCTCCAACTGCGAAGCTCCACCTCTCTCCCATGAAACTCTACCCCATCAACGCCGGACATTTTAAACTCGATGGCGGCGCTATGTTTGGCGTTGTGCCCAAAAGTTTGTGGAACCGTGCCAATCCTGCAGACGCCAACAATATGTGTTCCTGGGCCTTGCGCTGCCTGCTGGTAGAGCATGGAAATCGCCGCATCCTCATAGACTGCGGCATGGGCAACAAACAGGACGAGAAATTCTTCTCGCACTACTACCTGCACGGCGACGACACGTTGGAGAAAAGCCTTGCAGCACATGGCTCTCGCCTTGAAGACATTACCGACGTGTTCCTTACCCACCTGCACTTTGACCACTGCGGCGGTGCGGTAAAAAAGAATGAAAACGGCGAATTGGTTCCTGCCTTCCCGAACGCCAAATACTGGACAAACCGCGAACACTGGGCGAGCGCCATAAAGCCGAATGCACGGGAAAAAGCGTCGTTTTTGAAGGAAAATATTTTGCCGCTGGAACAGCACGGCGTGTTGCATTTTGTAGATGCCACTGACGGGCAGGAATGGATAGAAGATTTCCGGGTGCGCATCGTGAACGGCCATACGGATTCCATGATGTTGCCACAGCTTTCTATCAATGGAAAAACGCTGCTTTATTGTGCCGATTTGCTGCCTTCGGTGCATCACGTTCCGCTGCCGTGGGTAATGGCTTACGACATGCGCCCACTGCAAACGCTTGACGAGAAAGCCCAGCTGTTACGCGAAGCGGTCTCCAACAACTGGACGCTGTTTTTTGAGCACGACCCGGTGATTGAGTGCGCCGTCTTAGAGGAAACGGAGAAAGGAATTAAAGTGGCGAAGACCTTTTCGCTGGCGGAGATGTTTTGACGATAATAGAGGTCTCCACCTGACAGGTGGAGACCTCCCGCCTTTTCCAAACACTTTGATGACCGCTTTGCCGCAAGGCTCCACCGTAGCTTTGCGCTCCCAAAAAATCTTTCCGTTTTGATGAAGTTTAAAGGAAGTCTGGCGCTACTCCTGCTCGCCTCCATATGCGTTTTCGCGCAGCAAAAGGTCTCCAATAACACGCTGCAATACGCGGACGAGGCGCACCTTAAAAACATCCGGCAGCTCACCTTTGGCGGCGACAATGCCGAGGCTTATTTCGGGCCAGACGGGAAAGCGATTGTGTTTCAGAAAACCTACGCCAAAGAAGACATTCCCTGCGATCAGATTTACTACTCAGAACTTCCCCGGAAAGCCGAAGATTCGTTGCGTCCGCACCTCGTAAGCACCGGAAAAGGTCGCACGACCTGCGCCTATATCATGCCGGACAAAAAGTCGGTGATTTATGCTTCTACGCACCTTGCAAGCAAGGAATGTCCGCCGGTTCCTGACCGCCGCGAGGTAAAGAAATACGTGTGGCCTATCTACCCGGAATACGACCTTTTTGTGGCGGATTTGAAAGGCAATATTCAGAAGCGTCTCACCGATTATGACGGCTATGACGCGGAGGCCACGATTTCTCCAAAGGGTGATAAAATCCTGTTCACCTCCATGCGCACCGGCGACCTGGAGTTGTTTACGATGAATATTGACGGCAACAACGTAAAGCAGATTACACGCGAATTGGGCTACGACGGCGGTGCGTGGTTCTCTCCCGATGGAAAGAAAATCGTGTGGCGCGCCTCGCGGCCCAAAGCAGAAACAGAAGTGAAAGAGTATAAGGATTTGCTGAAGCAGGGGCTGGTGATGCCGACGCAGATGGAAGTGTTTATTGCCGACGCCGACGGCACTAACGTGCAGCAGGTGACGCACCTCGGAAAAGCCAACTGGGCGCCCAATTTCACGCCCGACGGAAAGCACATCATCTTCGCTTCCAACCATGAATACGAGCGCGGTTTTCCGTTCAATCTTTATGTGGTGAACCTTGACGGCAGTGGCTTGGAAAAGATTTCCCACGATGGCGGCTTTGATGCTTTTCCCATGTTTTCGCCGGATGGAAAGAAGCTCATTTTCTCTTCTAACCGCAACAACGGCGGCACGCACGACACGAATCTTTTTATCGCAGATTGGGAGAAGTAGAGAAGTAAGAGCGGGCACAGAAACGACTTGACAAGTCCTTGTGCAGCAGTCAAGTCTATTGGAAAAAGCAGTCTGTAATTTCACTTTGATGCGGACGTATTTACTGGTCGCTGCGGGTGGCGCGCTTGGCTCGGCTTTGCGTTATGGGTTGGCGCAGGCGCTGCCCCGAATGCAAACTGGCGCGTTTCCGTGGGCCACGTTTTGCATCAATCTTCTGGGCTGCTTTCTGATTGGATTTTTAGCAGGAAAACTGGATAAAAGTGCGTGGCTTCAAAGCACAGGCTGGACGTTGCTGGCAACCGGATTTTGTGGCGGATTCACCACATTTTCCACTTTCGCGCTGGAGAACATTCAGTTGTTGCTCGGGCAAGCCCTTTTGATGTCACTGCTTTACACATCATTTTCGGTTGTGGGCGGACTTTTGCTCTGCGTTTTAGGGCAGCGACTGGCGGCGTAACAGCATAATTTCTTTGCGCTCACAAGTCATGACCCATGACCTATCACCCATGATCTATGAAAGCACTCTGGCGCGACCTTCAACACCTGACCGACACCTACAAGGGTGAGCGGCCACTGGTGGATTTCTTAAAGGCTTTTTTTAAGCAAAACCACCGCCTCGGCAGCCGTGACCGGCGGCTGATTTCGGATGCGATGTTCTCTTGGTATCGCGCGGCGCAAGGGTTTGGAGAAAGTCTTCCTTTTGAGGAAAAGATGAAAGCTTGCATCCGGCTTTGTGGCGCGGAGCCAAAACTTTCGGCCTTGTTTGAGAGTGAAGATTTTCAGTCTGAGATGCCTTTTGCAAAGCGACTCCCTGAAGCGCAGGAAAAGGATTTTGAGCTAGAAAAACTGATCCCCGAAACAATTACTTTTTCTGAGGGCATCAACCGGGAAGACTGGCTCTTTTCCATTTTGCAGCAACCGCGTTTTTTCGTGCGGCTTCGTCCCGGCGCGAATAAAAAAGCGCTTTTCTCCATCCTGCAAAATGCCGGGATTTCTTTTGAAGAAATTTTCCCCGATTGCCTATCTCTACCTGCCAACACACCACTTCAAACCTTGTGGCCGCAAGCGGCTTATACCGTTCAGGATTGGGGTTCGCAGCAGGTGTGTAGTTTCCTGCAACCTAAAAAGAACGAATCGTGGTGGGACGTATGTGCGGGCGGCGGCGGAAAGTCATTGTTCCTGAAAGACACTTCTCCCGGCATTCGCCTGCTGTCTTCTGATGTGCGGCCCATCGCATTGCGCGCGTTGGAAGAACGGTTCAAGACGCTCGGCGTAAAGCCCCCGCAAACGCGCATTACCGACGCCTCCGATGCAGCGGCATTGACTTCACAGATGGGCGCAGAACGCCTTGATGCGATTGTCTGCGACGTGCCTTGCAGCGGCTCCGGCACATGGGCACACACCCCGGAAATTCGGCATTTTTTTGGGGAAGAAAGTTTGAAAGAACTCGCCGGCCTGCAAACCAAAATTGCGCAGAACAGCCTGCGATTTCTCAAGTCTGGCGGGCGATTTTTCTACATTACCTGCTCTGTTTTCCGGGAAGAAAATGAAGTAGTAGTGGAGAAACTTCTTTCTCAAAATCCAACGCTGCGATTGAAGGAAATGCGTCTGCAAAACGGCCTCCCGCACAAGGCTGATAGTTTGTTTGTGGCCGTATTCGGGTAGGAACACGCCGCGCGTGTCAGCACATTCCACAGCACTCTCTGCGGATATGCGTTTTGGACGACACACGCATTTTAGGCGGACACGCGCGGCGTGTTCCCTACGGTTTTTTACGTCCTACATTCCAATGCCGAAAGCATCCAACCTTCCAACAGCTTTAGCCATTCCAACCTCTACACCGTTTCTTCTTCCCCAATCTGCTGCCGCCACATGGCGTAGTACAAGCCTTTTTCCGTCAGCAGTTCGTGGTGGGTGCCGGTCTCAATGATTTTCCCTTTCTCCAAAACGTAAATACGGTCAGCGTGGAGAATGGTACTGAGGCGGTGGGCAATCATCACGGTGATGTGCTCGCGCTGCCCGGTGATGCTGCGGATGGTTTGGGAAATGGCTTCTTCGGTAATGGAATCCAGCGCGGAAGTAGCCTCGTCAAAAATCATGAGGCGCGGATTGCGAAGGAGTGCGCGGGCAATGGAAAGGCGCTGTCTCTCGCCGCCGGAAAGTTTCAATCCGCCTTCGCCGATTTTTGTTTGTAGCCCGCCTTCCGCGCGTTGCAGAATAGACTGACAAGCTGCCCCTTCCAATGCCCCAATCAGTTCTTCTTCGGTGGCTTCGGGATTTACGAATAGCAGGTTCTCCCGGATGGTGCCGGAGAAAAGCTGCGTGTCCTGCGTCACAAATCCCAACTGCGCGCGCAGCTCCTCTAAGTTTATTTCCGTGCCGGGAATGCCGTTGAAAAGCACCTGTCCGTCCTTCGGCGTATAAAGGCCCACGAGCAACTTCACGAGGGTGGTTTTCCCGGAGCCGGATGGGCCAACGAAGGCAATGGTTTCGCCACGTTTTACACCGAAAGAAACGTTTTGCAAGGCAGGCCGCAGGGCGGTGTTGTGCTGAAAGCAAACGAGGTTAAAATCCAGCGTCTCAACCGCCCCCATTTTCCGGGGTGCGTCGGGCGCTTTTTCCACTGGCGTGGCAAACAGTTTCTTCAGATTCGCCAGTGAGGCTTCGGCTTCGCGGTAGGAAAGAATGATGTTTCCGATTTCCTGCAACGGACCGAAGATGAAGAACGAGTAGAACTGCATCGTTACCATTTGGCCCAGCGTCAGCCGGTCCTGGAAGATGAAGTACAGCAGCGTGAAGATGATACATTGCCGCAGGAAATTCACCACCGTTCCCTGCACAAAAGAAATGGCGCGGATGCTTTTCACTTTGCGCATTTCCAGGCCCAGAATCTTGTAGGTATTGGCGTTCAACCGCGCGATTTCCTGCTGCGTCAGGCCGAGGCTTTTCACCAGCTCAATATTGCGCAGGCTCTCCGTTGTTGCGCCGCTGAGCGAGGTGGTTTCGCGGACAATGTTCTTCTGGATGGTTTTGATGCGCTTGCTCAGGACGCTTGTGAGAAAGGAAAGCAGCCCCGCACCCACCAGATAGACCAACACCAGCCAGCCGCCGCTTGGCAGCGTGGCGGCATATACAATCACAAACACAATTCCTACTAGTGCCGCGAACAGGATGTTCACGAAAGCCGTGATGAACTTTTCGGAATCGCTTCTTACTTTCTGCAAAATGGAGAGTGTTTCGCCGCTGCGCTGGTCTTCAAACTCGGCGAAAGGCAGGCGCATGGCGTGTTGCAAGCCATCAGTGTAGAGATGCGCGCCCGTCTTTTGAATCACGATGTTGAGGACGTAATCCTGAAACGCTTTGGCGATACGGGACACCATTGCCGTGCCGATTAGGAGAGAAAGTCCGAGGGCCGCCGCGCGCATAAACTCGCCTTCGGTGCGGGGATGCTTCACGCCGTTTTCCACCACGAAGTGTGGCGTTTTGGCCAGCGGGTCGATGATGTATTTCCCCATAATCATGGGGTCAAAAAGAGAGAAGACTTGGTTAATGGCGGCGAGCAGCAGCGCACCGAAAATCCACTTCCGGTGATGACTTAAATATTGAAGGAGAAGACGCATTTCGTAGGGGGATAGGAAGGTTTTGAGGAAGGTAGGAGCGGAAAGGAAACATGCGTAGGGACGAAAGGTTTTTGGCAAAAATGCATCGTTGGCATTTCTCCAAAAACAAAAGCTGCCTTCCGGGAAAGCAGCTTTGAAAAAGAAGAAAGAAAGGTCTTTACTTTGTCCATACCGACGGACTGCCGCCGCTGTAACCAAAGTTGTCAATGAGCTTTTGAACGGTGTCCTCAATGATATAGTTGAAGACGATGCGCGCATTTTCGCCCCGGTACGGGTCGCGCTGAATGCGTCCGCGGCCTTGCACTCTAAAGCGGTTATTTATGGTTTGCAGCGGAATCAGAACCGTGTCGGAGTTTACGTAAGCGGTAACGGGCTGCGTGAAGGCGTTGTAGAAGTTGGTGATGCGGATTTCGCGCGGCGCGTTACCATACGAAATGCCGACAGCATACTGCGCGGCGTTGGAAATCGTGCCGTCCTCGGTCACCGTCCAGTTGCCTTTGTAGCGGGCGCGCATTTCTGTTTCACACTGATAGCCTTCGTAGCCGTCTGCGCAAAGACAGGTTCCATCCTGACAAAGGCCTCCGTAAGCACAGGCAATCGCTGTACACTTATCAGGGGTACAGGAAGAGAGACCAGCGAGGGCAAGAAGGGTACTGAAAGCAATAATTAAGGATAGCGGGAAGCGGGCTTTCATCTAGCGCTTTTAGATTTACAGGGCTTAAAGATAGAGGGCTGCACCTGAAAATGCAACCGCTTCTTAAAATTGGGGGTTTTCAACGCTCCGACTCGGCTTTAAATTCCCGGATGCCCTGCAAGATAGCGCGCGCAATCTCTTGTTGCCCCGCATCTGATGCCATGTAGGTTTCTTCCGTTGGATTGTTGATGAAACCGCACTCCACCAGCACGCCCGGCATGGCCGAACCGGCAAGCACTTCCAGCCCTTTCTGCTTCACGCCAAAGCTGTTGCGCCCACTGGCTACAAAGGCATTCTCAATCTTGGTTCCCAGCGTCACGCTGCGGCCCAGAAAGGCTTCGGTATACTGCGCAATGATGATGGCGGTCTGTGGGTCGTTGGGATCCATCAGGCCCGGCTCGGCGGTTACGTTGTCGCTGTATTCGCCGATGGCGCCCGCCTTCTGGTCGGAGCGGTGAAGACCTAAAACATAAGTCTCCGTGCCGCTCGTTTCGGTGCTGCGGTGGCGAACGGTGTTATACACGGGAACAGTGTGCTTCCTGCGGCCCTTGCCTACGGTGCGCGTCCCGGCATACACACGCTCACTGTGCCCGGCGGTAGCGTTGATGTGGATGGAGATAAGCAAATCGGCGTTGGCCTGATTGGCAATCTGGTGGCGCTCGGGAAGCGACGGATAAATATCACTGGTACGGGTATATACCACGTTTACACCGCGCAGGGAATCCTTTATCATCTTGCCTACGCGCATGGCAATGCCAAGGGTAAGGTCTTTCTCATTGGTGAAGAGGCCATGCGCGCCGGGGTCTTTGCCACCGTGGCCGGCATCTATCACAATGGTGGAGATGCGCTTCTTCTGCGCAAAGGAAAAACCCGGCAACAGCAGGAGCAGAAAAGAGAAAAGAAAAGCACGGCGGGCATTTATGCCCAGAGAGAAAACCAGACGGAACAGGCTGTTTGTTTTATTCAGAATCACAAGGCAGTAGGCGCGTAATAAAAGAAGGTAATTTCGCCCCGCATTTGGGTTATGATACGCAGGCCGGGTAAAAATAAAAGGGAAATAGCTCCCGTCGCTCGTTGTGGGGCCTGCCTGCTGGTAGTCTTAACAGTTCTGCTTGCCACAGGCCGCGCTGCCGCACAAACAAAGACGAGTACGGACACCACCAAAACCCTTATTTCCCCCACTACCGATTCCCTTCAAATTTCACAGAAAGACACGGCCACCGCTACGCCCGACAGCGCCTCACTTGCTGCCAAAGACAGTGCCCGCCGCCAGACCCTCGCCGACTCGCTGGGCATCCGGATTTCCCCCGATGCGCTCCCGGCCATCGTGGAGGCCATTGCAACGGACAGTGCTGTCCTCCAGCTTCGCAAGAACCAGTTCTTTCTCTACGGAAACGTGGAGGTGAAGTATGAAGACCTGAAGCTGAACGCGGGCAAGGTGACCTACGACCAGAAGGGCGGCATCATCTTCGCCGAGCCTTCCATTGACACCGCCGCAACGCCCGGAAAGAAGAAGGAGTTGCCCACTTTTACGCAAGGGAGCGAGAAGTTTACCTACGACGACCTGCGCTACAACTTCAACACCAAGAAGGCAATTGTGCGCAATGCCCGCACCAAATACGGCGAGGGCTTTATGTTCAGCGATCAGGTGAAACGCGCGCCCGACCAAAGCATCTTTGGCAAGCAAAGCGTCTATACCACCTGCAATCTCGACACCCCGCACTTCGGGATTCGTGCCCGGAAGATTAAGGTGATTCCCGGACGCATTGTCGTTGCCGGCGCATCCAACTTTGAGATTGAAGGCGTGCCCACGCCCCTGCTCCTGCCCTTCGCGCTCTTCCCCATTTCCGAGCAGCAACGCTCCGGCTTCCGCATTCCTTCCTACACGATTGAGCAACAGCGCGGCGTGGGCCTCACGAATGGCGGCTACTACGTGTATTTCTCCGATAAGGCCGACCTGCTTGTTACCTCTAACATTTACTCCCGCGGAAGCTTCAACGTCTCGGCGGTTTCGGCGTATTCTAACCGCTACCGCTACAACGGCGGCGTGCAACTGGCCTATGGCTACGAGAAACTGGGCGAAGTGTTTGAACCCGGCAGCAGCATTACCAAGACTTTTGCCATCCGCTGGCAACACCGCACTGATCCGAAGGCGCGCCCGGGCGTGGCCTTTAACGCTAACGTGGACTTCCAGAAAGGAAACTACTACCAGCGCAACTCCTACAACCCCTCGCTTGTCCTCCAGAACCAGTACAACTCCTCCCTGACGTTCACCAAGACGTGGCGCAAGCGCCCAATGAGCCTCACGGCGGGCGCGAATTTCCAGCAGACGTTCAACGGCCAAAGCTCGGTGAACAACGTGCAACTCCCTTCCCTCAACTATTACTACTCGCAGATAACGCCCTTTAAACGGAAGCTGCCGATTGGCCCGCCCAAGTGGTACGAGAAGATAACGGCCTCCTATAACCTCAACCTGACCAACAATATCTCTTTCGTGGACACGGCCTTGCGCCTTTCGCAGCTTCAGTTCACCAATTTTAGAAACGGTATCCAGCATTCCGTTCCCATCTCGGCTTCCTACACGGCGCTGCGCTACATTAATCTCTCCTTCAGCGTTTCTTACAACGAGTATTGGCTGGGCCGGAAGGACTTTATCAACTACAACTACCGAAAGGAAGGCCTTGATACGCTGACGCGCACGGGCTTTTTTACCGCGCGCGACTTCACGAGCAACGTCACTGCCTCCACGCGCATCTATGGCCTCCGCCTTTTTAAGAAAGGGAAAATCGCGGGCATCCGCCATGTTATTGAGCCTTCCATTGGCTATGGTTATACGCCCGACTTTGCCAAAGCGCCTTTCAACAGAACCTATTACCAGCAGCTCTCTCCCGGCGGCAATGTTGCCTTCGCTTCCCCCTACACGCTGAACGCCTTTGGGCCTAACGCAACCTTCGGCTCTTTCTCTTCGGCGCTTAATTACGGCCTCAACAACGTCCTCCAGGCCAAAATAAGAAGCCGCCGGAAGGCCAATGATACCGGCGCAACGCCCACGCGGAACACCACGCTCATTGATCGGCTCTCGCTGGACGGGCGCTACAACTTCGCGGCGGATTCTTTCCGGTTCTCGGACATCGCGCTTACGTTCCGCACAAACCTTTTGGAGAAAATCAACGTCTCGGCAAGCGCCGCTTTCGACCCCTATGCGTTTGATTATCAAAGAGGCATCCGCAACCGGGTAACGCTTGTAGAATCGGGCGGCGGATTGGTGCGCTTTCGCTCCGGCAACATCTCCCTTTCCACTTCTTTGCGCTCCACCACGAAGACGGCCCCCACCGTGCCCGATTCAACCAACAATGCGAACCGCCTTTTGCGCGGCGGGGCGTCGGAGTATGTGGATTTCAACATCCCGTGGAACCTAAACCTGAGCTATTCCCTCACCGCGAACCGCAACTACATCGCCGCGGCCCGCAAGGATACGTTTGTGGTGGAGCAGAACGCCATTTTGGGCGGCGATTTCAACCTTACGCCGCGCTGGAAAATAGCCGTGACCTCGGGCTATAACCTTCGTCTTCATCAACTTTCCTTCACGTCGGTGGATGTTTACCGCGACCTGCATTGCTTTGAAATGCGGCTAAACACCATTCCCTTCGGGCCACTCAAGAGCTTCACTTTTACGCTGAACGTGAAGGCCGCAGTGTTGCAGGATTTGCGCCTGATAAGAAGAAGGGATTTTCGGGACAGCGCGTTTTAAATCTCGGTAGGGGAAATTCTTTCCAACACCACCGCTACCCGCACGTGCTCGCCCAGGCTTAAGGCTATTTCTATTTCCTGCGGCGCAAATCCCTCCGCCACTACCCGACACGCATAAACGCCCGGCTCTGCGCGCTTCACCAGGCAGCCGCCCTTTTGCGCGGTGCGCCGCAACAGCTTCAGCGCCGGAATGGAAATGATTGCACCCGCCACCGGCTGCCCATTGCCCTCCCGCACCTTAAACGAAAGCGCCAAATGCCGGAAACCGGGCTTGGTAATGTCCCGCGCATAGAAGTAGCGCTGGTAAAATGCAGGGGCCGATGTCTTAAACAGAACCATCTGCGCATCCATTGTTTCCAACAATTGCCGCGCGCGCGTCTCTATTGTTTTCAAGCGCTTCGTTCCCTCCTTGCGGGCGTCCATTGCTGCGCGCGGCTTGTCCAGCCAGCCGCTGTAAGTGGTAGCCAATGTGCGTAAGGCCTTCACCTTTGCCGTTGTGATGCCGTAAGGCCCCAGCCCACTCAGGTTGTCGGTTGCCAGCGTGGCCACGCGCTCCGCCTCGCCTATCACCGCCCTGTCCGTGAGGACCCGCACAGCAGAAAGGGTGAGATGTGCGCTGCGTTGCAACGTCTCCTCCTGAAGGATAAAAGCATACGCCTTCACCCCACCGGCAATCGTCAGAATCTGGCCTTCCAATGTTGCGCGCACTTCCCGCTTGGCTATCGTTACGCCCTCTGGTCTCCCCAGTTGCAGGGCCAATGCACCCGCCCACAAGTCCAATACATCCGTTTGCAACAGCGCAAAAGACTGTGCGAAAGAAGGCGTTCCCGCCCAGTCGGTTTGGTATTCGTTGCACACACTTGAAACACCGTGTACCATGTTGTAGAACACCCTTTGCGTAGCTTTCATAGGAAAAATTTTGAGGCAAGATACGTTCTTTTTTTAAACACCTTTCATTTTTAGTTACACATCTCTCACTTTGGAGTAAACATCTTTGATTTGGAAGAAGACATTTGACATTTGGAAGAAAACATCCACTATTTTGAAGCGAACATCTGGCGCTTAGGAAGAATCATCTATCGTTTGGAAACAAACATCTTCCATTTTGGAGCAAACATTTATGTTCCAGAAAATAAAACCAGTAGCTGTTTCAAGCAAAATGAAAAGGGAATTCCATTTTAACGATATTACCTTCTATTAAGACTGTGCTCTTTTTTCTTTGTTTTTATTTCTGGAGTAAAAAATAGCAGTCATTGTAAAGAATATAATCAAAGCAATCTACGCAATATCTAAAGCGATTTGTGCAAGCTGTTTTCTTTGTTTGCAAAGAGATGTATGTTGTGTACTTACGGCATCAACAGCTTCACGGCCCCTTGCGCGCCCTCCGTTTTGTAGCGCAGGATATAAATGCCCGAAGCCAGCGATTGCGGCAACGGCAGCACTAGCGTCTGATTCCCCGTAAAGCGCAACGTGGCCGTTGTTATTACGCGCCCGGCAAGGTCCAGAAGCGACACTTGCGCGCCACCCGAGTCGCTACGCGACAGCAACAGGCTGTTGTCTGCCGCCTGATAAGAAGCATTTACCACACCCAGCTTTCCGGCAAGATTCACCGGTATGCCCAGCGTTCCAAAAGCCGCCCCAAAGTCGGGAATGCCGTATCCCTGTTGCGCGTCGGGGTTGTTGTAAAGGCTTGCGCTGCGCACGATGGCGTCGCGGATTTCGCCCGGTTTCTTGTTGGGGAACGCCTGCCACAGGCAAGCTGCAAAGCCTGCAATCTGGGGCGTGGCGAAGGACGTGCCGCTGCCGTTGAAGAAGCCCCCGGAGCTGTTATAAACCGCCGCCGCCTGCCCCATGCCGCATACGTCCGGCTTCACCCTTCCTGCCGCGTTTGGCCCAAAGCCGCTAAAAGAAGAGGAAACGCCGTTCACCGCTACGGAGCCTACCGTCAGGGCGCTGTCAGCGTCGCCCGGGGTCAGGATTTTCCGGCCCCAGGCCGTGTTGTTTCCTTCATTTCCCGCCGCAACTACTACCAACATTCCTTTAGCCGTAGCCGTGTTGGCCGCCTGCGCCACAGAGGTCGTCTTTCCATCCAGCTCCGAAAACAGGAAGTCGGAATTAGCGGGGAAACTGAAGGTGTTGTAGCCCAGAGACGCAGAAATAACGTCTACACCCATGCTATCGGCGCGCTCCATGCCTGCTGTCATCTGGTCAAGCTCGGCGCGCTGTTCAGAGGCGGGATTCTCGGTCACATAAAGAGCGATGGAGGCATCCGGGGCGGCGCCCACAAACACATTGGGCTGGTAGCCCGCAATGTCGGAGAGGCAATTGGTTCCGTGGGTGCTGGTGCTGTAAAGCGTTGTCGTGCTGCGCCTCACGAAATCAAAACTGTCCACCAGCCGCCCCTGCGCGTGCAGCGCCACGAAGCCGGGATGGGTATCGGCGCCGGAGAAATACTCGTCAATAACCGCAATCAGCATTCCCGCGCCGGTGTATCCGGCATCATGGAGGGTTTGGCCGGCCACCAGTTGCGTCTGGTCCCAGGTCGCGGCGTAATAGGCGGCGTTGGCGGCGGCTTTCTGCAGGGGGGAAGTCGGATTATTGGTTGGGATAAAGGTGCTGTCGGGCGTTTTTCCTTTCCCTTTATGAAGGCCAGCGGCGTAATTGCCCACCGTTTCCACCGCTGTTATCCAGCTTTTGGCGCGCAGCGCGGGCAGCGCCGTGGTGTCGGGCAGGAGGATAGTCATCTCGTTTCGCCAGCGCGAAAGCGTGTGGAGCTTTCCGCTACTTATTTGCAGTGCAGAGTCGATGTAGCGGGGCGAAACGGGCCTGTCGTCATCCATAACCGCAATGCCGAATCGTGCCCGGCGGGCAAGCGCGCGCGGAGACAGAAAGGCAGCAGGATTCGTGAGCGCCGGGCTTCCCTGTTTGTCTGCAAAGCGCAGGCGGCAGACATATTGCGCGCCCTGCGCGGCGGCCTTGCCGGGCATTTCCACACAAGCCAGCAGCAGGAGGAAAAAGACGGCACGAAGGGTTTTATTCATCTCCACAAGTTCTGTTTTCTCCATTAAAAAAGGCATCGTGCGATGCCTTTTTTCTTCTTAATTGTTGTAGTTAAAAGCCTTCATGGTGACCGCTGTTCCCTTTCGGGCCGCCGCAACGCCGGGGTCGTAGGTCCAGTGGACAAATTGCTTTTCAATAAGGCCCACATTGAGCGCGTATTTCTCCCTGCCGAAGGTGCGGTAGGCATAGGCGGCAGGCGATTGTTCGGGATTGTTCAGCGTGTCGTCCACCTGGTTCACGGTCAGCGTGTTATTGAAGGTCTTGAAACCGTTGTTGTAGGAAGCGGCCACGTCGGCATACGTGTAGTGCCAGTCGCGGTAGAAAAGGCGGTCTTGCTGGAGGGTAGAGATGAACTCATTGCCGAGCCAGGTCTTACCATTCACCACCGGGAACTTCAGCTTAACGAAGCGGATGTTGTCCTGCACCCATTCCAACTGGCTTTGGGTGGTCGTGGTCTGGAAAGTGCTTTGCAGGCGCCAGCCCTCGGTTGCGTCTTTGCGTTGGGAGACGGTGATGGAGTAAGTGGGGCGGCCCTGGAGGTCAGTCAATGTATCGGAGATAGCATAGCGCAGGTCCAGGAAGTAATGCGTCTCCGTGCCGAGGAAGTCATCCCAGTAAGTAGAGTCCACATGGTACTCTACAAAGTGGCCTTTGCGCAGAGGGAAATAGGCACTGTCGCTGACGGAGACCGGCGTGCTCGTCGTGTTGTCCGTAGAGCAGGAGAAAAGCAACAGCACCGGCAGGGCGAGGACTAAAAAGGAAAAGCGGAACAGCTTCATAAGGGGCGTTCAGAAGAAAGCGAGAAACGATTATAGGACGTAAATATAAGGCCGGAAGGAGGGAAAGGTTGCAATGGCCTACAAATGCTGAATGATGCCGCCACCAATCACATCGTCACCATCGTAGAAAACAGCACTTTGCCCTGGCGCTACTCCGGAAACGGCGTGGTCGAAGTGTACCAGCACACTGTCCGCGTCCGGCCCGTCTGACTGTAAAAAACCACTCGTTCCGGGATCGCGGTAGCGAATCTTAATCGTTGCAGATTGGCCATCCAGCACTTGGGGCTGCTTTATCCAGTTGATGCCCTTTACGCGCATGTCCACGCTCTTCAAATCCTCCGCCTCGCCCAGCACCACGGTGTTTGTTTCGGGGTGGATGGCGGTCACAAAGACCGGGCGGCCCAGTGCGATGTCCAGCCCTTTCCGCTGCCCGATGGTGTAGAACGGATAACCTTTATGCTTGCCCACCGGGGTGCCGTCGGTCAGCACATAATCGCCGCCATCCACGCGCGCTTCCAGCCCTGCCACGTTGCGCTTCAGGAAGCCCCGGTAATCATTGTCGGGAACGAAGCATATTTCGTAGCTCTCCGCTTTTTGGGAAAGCTCCGTGTAGCCGCGTTCCGCCGCCATCTTGCGCACGTCTGTCTTCAGGAATGCCCCAAGCGGAAACAACGTGCGCGCGAGCGTTTCCTGCGGCAGTCCCCACAGCACATAGCTCTGGTCTTTGGTCAGGTCGTGGGCCTTGCTGAGCACCCAGCGGTCATTTTCTTCGCGCACCTGCGCATAGTGGCCCGTAGCGATGAAATCGCAGCCCAATGCGTCGGCGCGTTTCAGGAGCGCGGCCCATTTAATGTGGGTATTGCACAGCACACAGGGATTAGGCGTGCGCCCGGCGAGGTATTCGTCCACAAAATTCTGCACCACAAAGCCGCCGAACTCGTCGCGGATGTCAATGACGTAATGCGGGAAGCCATGCTCCACCGCCGCCTGCCGCGCGTCGTTGAAAGCATCCAGATTGCAACAGCCTGTTTCCTTCTTTCCCGTGTTGCCCACCGCCGTTGCGTAGTCCCAGGTTTTCATGGTGATGCCCACCACTTCGTAGCCTTGTTCGTGCAGGAGCAGGGCTGCCACGGTGCTGTCAATGCCGCCGCTCATCGCCACCAGCACTTTTCCTTTGTTTTTCATGGATGATTTCTTCCCGGAAAAGCCTGTTTCCGGGGCTGTAAAAATACCTTCTCTGCCGGGGCAGCGGGCGTTAAAAGATTTGATTGGGGTATTGTGGGAAGGGCTGTATACTGGTTAGTAAAGAGGTGACACAGGAGAGCACTTCTATTCCTGCTCCACACCTTTCCGGCTTCTATCCACCACCTCCCACGCGCCGCGGTTGAAGTAAAGCAAGAGCGCAGAGGTGTCTTTGAGTTGAAGCTTGTATTGGTGTGCCCACTTGTCGAGCGTCATTTTGTAGAGGCTGTTTTCGTGGCTTGCCGCGCCGAGGGAGCTTTGCCAATACCACAGTCCGGGGCGGATAAGCGTGACGTACATCAGGCTATCGTTTTCCACCAAAATCCGCACGCCGTCTGCGGTGTCTTCCATGTTATAGCCAGCTACGACCTGTGGATGCGTAAGAGCAGAATCGCCGGTAAAAATTTTAAGGTGGGAGTTCAGTTCACTGAGCGAAGGACCTTCCTGATAGATAAAAATGCCTTTGAAGTTGGTTGGAACATTAAGCAGAATGACCTGCCCCTTGTGGTCTTTCCAACGGTAATCCTCCATTACGCGCCAGAATATTTTGGCAGAACGGCGGCACTGCAAGGCGGTGTAGAGCGTGAAGGAAGAAAGCAACAGACAGAGCAACAGGGTGACTGCAATAGCAACATCACGTCGCAGCCGAAACACCAAAACCGCGATAAGCGGCCACTGGAAAAGTCCGGTGAAGTACAGCAGCCGGTCATTATGATAGAGGCCAATCTCCATTGCGCTTAAGGTTACAATCAGCAGCGAGCCACCCACCGCACCTGCCGTAACCCAGAGGAGCGGTGCATGTTTTGAGCGGCGAAAAGCAGCGATGCCTGTGAACAGAATTGCACTGGTTAGGAAAAGAATGGAAAGCCTTCCGCCCTTGTTGGTGAGAACTGCTTTATACACTTTCGCGCGGGTTTCCTGTGGCCAGTAGCGGCCTTGTAGAAGCAGGTGGAATTCGTTTTGAAGGAAATGACTAAAGCCCTTTACAGGCTCCTTTAGAAATGCCTCAATGCTGCCCTGCTGATGTGGAACAAACCCGCCATAGGCTAGGCGATACAAAACAAAATGGCCGATAAAAAGAAGCAGCATTACCGACAGCGCCACAAGTGTTTTCCGGGGGTAAAAGTGCGATAGCACCTTCCGGTGGCGGGCATACAGCAGCGCCAGCAAAATCGCCATTGGGAGCGTGGCATAGAAAAGCTCCAGCGTAAAGGTGGAGACGGCGTAAAGCACCAATGCGCCCACAAGCGCGCGTCCGGAATTTTGCAGAAAAGCGCGACGTAACAGAAGGAGAATACCTGCAAACAGCAGCACCGCCACCGGATAATGGTAAGACGCTTTCCAAAGAGCAATCTCCGCATTATGGGGCGCGACGAGCGAAAAAACATTTCCCCAAAACGCAATCGGCGCGGCCCTCTTCCACTCAAAATCTTCGTACAGTTTTCGCAGAAAAACCGTGAGCAGCGCACCCGCAGCGGCATACAATCCTGTTTGCAACAGAAACCACGGAAGCAGCCGCGTTCCGAAAAGTTTTGTCCATGCCCACAACTCCAACTGCGTTACCTGATAGAGCGAAGTGATGCCCATCCCGGTGCGGTTGATGCAGTCGGAGAAGGACTTGTAGTAGTACATCTCGTACCAGCCGTGGAAATCCCGCTCAAAACCGGAGCGCCATGCGATGCCATAAAGCACGACGGCAATGACCCAAAAAAATATCCACAAAGGCAGGAAGGAAAGGCGGTAGAGGCGGGCCATAATGCTGCAAAGAAAGCAGCGGAATTCTTTTCTTTTAAAAGCCTACCCGAAGAATCAGAGAAGGGAGTTGTCTAAAATCTTTTGTCCTCCCGGAACGGGATCTTAGCGGACAGGAGCCGACAGGTTTCCGTTCCGGGATGACAAAAGATAACCTCGGAGATGGTGTTTTACGGAATTCCTGAACAAGCCTTTTCAGAACCACACCGCTAGCGATCCGACAAGGGAAAAATTGTTTTGCACCGGCGTTCCTCTGTCGGAGAAAAACGCCTCTGCGCCGCGAAAGCCGCGGCCTTCAATCCGCCACATGCAATGGCTGTTTACCGCACGGTCAAGCCCCAGCGAGTAACCCCACGTCCGAAAGCCGCCGGGCGTGCCGGAAACGAAAATGACGCCGCCGGGGTCGTGGTAATACTCGCCGCGCAGGGCTACGGCCCAATCCGTTGTGAACATGTAGCGCGTAATGACTGTAGGCGTGTACCAGATATGATAGTCGCGGCTGCCGGGCGTTTTCTGCTCCGCGCCGATGTCAAAACCGAGGGTCAGAAACAGTTTCTCAGCAGGTTGCCACTGCGCGAAAAAATCGTGGAAGTAGCGCATTTTCCGGGCGCTGTCGGGCAGGTTGCCTCCGGCGAAAGAAGAACTGTTGAGAAGCAATTTTGCCGTGGGTCGGTACGTGACTTGCGTTCCGAAAGAAGGCACGCTGCCGCCTGCCGGGCGCTCAATCCGTTGCCAGCCGATGAGGTAAAAAAGCGCGAGCATCCACTTGCTGTTATCGGAAGTGTAGGACAGGCGCGCGCCGGTTTCAAAATAGGGCGTGCCTTCGGCGGCAAGGCTGCGCGTGAGCGTCGGACAATCTTTGCCAATTACTGTTTCCCAGCCAATGTGGGAAGGCAACACACCCGCATCCAACCAAAGATTTTTGCGTCGCGAAAGCCGGAAGCCTGCATTGGCCTCAAAAATGTTTTTGAATACGCCCGGCTCCAGGTTGAGATTGTCATTGGCGTAGGTTCCGGCCATAAGCGCCACATTGGCACGCACGCGCCCGTCGGCGTAGCTGGCGCGGGCGAAAGCGAGGTTTACGGAAAGGCTGTTGTGGCGGTTGTAGGAATATAGAAACGACTGCCGGGCGAGCGTGCGCTGGTGGGCGAAATCGTAGGCATAGAATGCTTCTACATAGCCGCTAAGCTGTACGCGCGGCGCAGGTGTTGCCGTGTCCTGCTGCGCAGAAACGGAAACAGCAAGGAGCAATGATGCAATTGTGAGAAATCTTTTTTTCATCCAAAATCTCCTTTCCAAAAATATTGCCATTTCTCAAGGTAAAGCCGTTATTGGCATCTTCAACACTACGCCTTACTTTTGCCTCCCGATTCTCTTAAAAAGGGGGTATTTATCCTATGCTCATCATTGATTCCAAAGATTGCGAAAACCTCGACAAGGCGCTTAAAAAATACAAGCGCAAGTTTGAGAAAAGCCGCACGCTCCAGCAACTGCGCCGCCGCCAGTCGTTTACCAAACCGTCTATTCAGCGCCGCACCGAAGTGCTGAAAGCCGTGTACCGTCAGGACCTGCTGTCGGGTCGTCTGGATGACTAAAGAGGCTTTTTCGCGAAGCTGCGAAATCCTGTTTTTGTGAATCCCTGCTTCTTTTTGAGGCGGGGATTTTTGTGTGTTTTGGAAAGGTTCTTTTCGCTTCTTTTGTCCACGGGTTTCACCCGTGGCAATTGCTATTAGTCCCTTTCAGGGACGGGAAGTTTTCACAAAAGGATAGAAGGAACTCTGCAAGCGTTCAATAGCAATTGCCATGACTCGCAAGTCGTGGGCAAGAGTGTATTTTTAAGCCATGATGCAGGATGCGATTGATGCGTTTCTGAGGCTGCTGCGCTTTGAAAAACGCTACTCCGAAAACACCGCCGTTGCCTACGAGGGCGACCTGAAAAGCTTCCGGGAATGGCTCCGGCTGTTCCATCCAACAACGGAAAAATGGGACGAAATAACCTACCACCACGTGCGCGGCTGGCTGGCCGAACTGCGCCTGAAAGACCAGATGAAACCGCGCAGCATTAACCGCAAGCGGGCCGCACTTTCTTCCTTTTTCCAACACCTTTTGCGCGAAGGCCAAATCCGCACCAATCCCGTGCGCAAAGGCCACGCGATGAAGGTGCCGGAGCGACTGCCGGTTTTTTTGAAAGAAAAAGAATCGGAGCGGCTGCTGGATGAAGTGCAGTACGAAGAAGGCTTCACCGGACTTACGGAAAAGCTGGCGCTGGAGTTGCTTTACGGCTGCGGATTGCGCCGCTCCGAACTGATTGCCATTGAAGAAGCCGACGCGCCGGGCGCAACGCTGCTGGTGCACGGCAAGGGCGGAAAGGAGCGGATTCTTCCCTTGAGCGAAGCCCTTCAGAAACTGATTCAAGAATACAAAGCAGAGAAACACGAGCGTTTTGGAACGGATGAAAAAGCACTTCTTCTCACAGAGAAAGGCGAACCGCTTTATGCCGGTTGGGTGTACCGGACGGTGAAGAAGTATCTCAGCCTTGTGTGTAGCCTCAAGCGCAAAAGTCCGCACGTGCTGCGCCACTCTTTTGCCACGCATTTGCTGGCGGGCGGCGCCAACATTCAGGCCATCCGCGATCTGCTGGGCCACGCGAGTTTGTCTGCCACGCAGGTTTATACTCATGCGGATATTGAGGCACTCAAAGACATGCACCGGAGGCTGCACCCGCGCGGCTAAAAAAAACTTTGGCGGGATTAAATTTTCGCTACCTTTTCACCTCTTTTCCGCCTGAAAGCCTCTGTGGCGGAACGATTTCTTTGACGCTCTTTTTTCCTTTTATTGTTTCACCCCAAAACGGAACCCCGTATGAACGTTCGTATCCAGTCCGTGCATTTCGATGCCGACCAGAAGTTGATTGATTTTGTAAAAGAAAAGGTCTCCAAACTCCAGACTTTCCACGACAAGATTGTGGACGTGGACGTCTTTCTGAAACTCGACAACGTAGCCCACAACATCAAGGACAAAATTGCCGAAATCCGCGTGGCCGTGCCGAAGCACAACTACTTCGTGAAGCACCAGTCCAAAACCTTTGAAGAAAGTTTCGCTACGGCGCTTGAAAGCATGACCGAGCAACTGAAGCGCCAGAAAGAGCGCCTCGCCGAAGCCTAAACTACACCCGCCTTTTGTCTCAAAAAACCTTTGAGACCAGCCCTGACGGAAACGTCAGGGCTTTTTCAGGCCCTTTATTTTGCAGGTGCGGCGGAAAGGTCGTATTTTTCCACCCGCTTTACGGGAAGATTTATTTCCCCTCCGGCGTTCTGTTTTCTACATCCCTATCCTCCGCAATGCGCAGATTTTTAACGTTGGCCGCGTCCGCAATGGTGCTTCTTATTGCGCTGGCAAGCCAGTCGTGCACCAAGAAGACTTACAGTAATGATGAGCGGTTCGACAGCACCTTCGGGCCGATGCTCTACGTCGCCAGTAACAATCAGGTGCTTCGTGCCTTAGACCCAGCTACGGGCAAGCAGCAGTGGGAATACCGCCTGAATGCCAACGTCACGGCAACACCTTTCTTGGACAACAAAGCACTGTACGTAATTACGGAGAACGGCGTGATTCACATGCTGGATGCCAACACGGGCAATCTCCAAAAGCAGTTTTATTATCCGCAGATCGGAACCTCTTCTCCCGTGGGCGACAGTACGTTGCTGTACTTCACGGGCGGCGTAAACTCGCCTTTCGTTGGGGCAGACAGCCTTTATGCACTAAGCCCCACAACGGGTACTACCCGCTGGACAACGCAGACAGCGGGCAATGTACAAGGCTCACCGATGCTGTATGGCGGGAAGCTGTATTTTGGTACGGACAGCGGAAAGTTTTTTGCGGTCAATAAGTCTAACGGCGTGGTTTTCTGGAGGAATGATACAAGCCTCATCACAACTGGCTTTTACAGCAGCCCGGTGCGCATGGGAAATATTGTATATGCCGTGAACAGCGATCATTATCTGTACGCTTACGACATCAATACAGGCAAGCTGAAATGGAAATTCCAAGCCAACGCTTCCATCTTTAGCTCACCTGCTGCGCTCAATGGCTCTATTATGTTTGGGGCAGAAGACTACACATTCTATTGCGTGGATTCTACCACAAAGGCAGTGCGCTGGAAGAATATCCAAACGCAGGCTATCCGCTCCTCCGCCGTGTATGCAAGCGACAAGGTTTTTGTAGGCGGCTTAGACCATAACTTTTACGCTTACAGCTTTATTGATGGCTCGCTGAAATGGGAGGCCAAGACAGACGCCGCTATTGAGGGTTCGCCTGTTGTTTCCGAGGGCATCGTGTATGTCGGTTCTAACGACGGCTATCTCTATGCTTTTGATGTAGAGAACGGCACGCTGAAATGGCGCTATTATATGAGTGGACAGATGGCCACTTCGCCCATCATCCGCCGGGCCGACAATTCCATCGTTTATCCCACTGTTTCGGGCGCCTCCAAGAAGTAATAATTCTTTTCCTAAAAAAAGCGGCAGGCCATCCGGCCTGCCGCTTTTTTGCGGGGTGTTTTCACAGCGTGCTTTTACTCCATTGCCGTAACAGCGGAAGTTACACGCAGCATGTTTGCATAGTTATCAGCCATTTTCTCCGCCGTTGAGTCGGGCATATGGATGCTGGGCAAACTGGCAAATCGAATCGCGTTAGGAGCATCAAACAACTTCAGAACATCCGCATTTATCTGGATAGTACTTAGCGTTTTTTTCGCTACAGAGATAGAAGAAGGCAGCGGTAGCGTCACCGTACGGATGGTATTGTAAGGCGCAAGAAAACCGCCGACATGATATTTAAGCTCTTCGGCTGTAACACTTTGAGAAGGTTTGCCCTGAAATTTCAGGTTGATGTATCCATTGTTCCAGCCCCAGTAATAGCCGAGGATAGGGTCCAGTGCGCCCACGCCTGCACCGGCTCTGTTCCGGAAGCTGTCCACGCCAATGGTGAGCGTAACGGAGTTGTAGGCACCGTCTGAAACGCTGTCTATATCCCAGTTCATCGAAGGGGCGTTGGTGTAACCGTCTAATAAATAATAGCTATTGGGTTGCACATAGGCCCCACTGCCGTCGGCGCGGTTAAGGCGGATATTGCTGATGTAGTAGGCGAAAAGCGTTACGTTAAACGAGTCGCCGTGCGTGGTCTGATACCATTGGCTGTTGAAGACCAACGGCTGCATACCCACCACATTGTTGAAAGCCATTTTCACCTTGCCGGAATCCACTTTCGAAACCGGTTGCGGGTCATCGTGCTTGCAGGAGCCAAACAGCGTTCCGGCAACAGCAAAAACGAGCGCGGATTTAAACAAGGTTTTCATTGGACAAAGAATGTTTCTGGTAAAGCTACTTGAAGGCGACATCGCCGGTTCTAAAGACGGCCATTTTTACCTTTCTGTTGGGAGGGAAAATGAAACCTACCGCACTGTCCGCTTTTTGTTGCGTTGGTAATCTTCAAAAATATAATCTCCCAGCCCATCCAGCGAAGAGTAAAACGCCTTGCCGCCATTCACTTCCGTAAACTCCCGCACAAAGGATTGCAGGTACGGGTCGCGGGCAATCATAAAGGTGATAACCGGGATTTTCAAGCGCCGCAACTGCCCAGCAAGATTCAGCGTGCGCGTCAGGATTTTCTGGTCAAGGCCGTAAGGATTCTTGTAGTATTTGTTCCCGATTTTCAGACACGTTGGCTTTCCGTCCGTAATCATGAAAATCTGCTTGTTCGGCGCTTTGCGGCGGCGCAAAAGGTCGGCAGCCAGTTCCAATCCCGCAACGGTGTTGGTGTGGAAAGGCCCGACTTCCAGGTACGGCAGGTCTTTGATAGAAACCGGCCACGCATCGTTTCCAAAAGCCACAATGTCGAGCGTGTCTTTCGGGTAGCGCGTCGTAATCAATTCGCTCAACGCCATCGCCACTTTTTTAGCGGGCGTAATCCGGTCTTCGCCATACAGAATCATGGAGTGGCTGAGGTCAATCATCAGCACGGTAGAAGTCTGCGATTTAAAATCGCGCTCCTGAATTTCCAGGTCTTCTTCCTGCAAGGAAAACTCCTCAATACCGCGATTCACAAAAGCGTTGTGGATACTGTTGCTGTAGTTGATGCTCTCCAGCGGGTCGCCGAAAGCATAGGGCCGCACGTCGGAATTAAACTCATCGCCGCTGCCCGTAAAGACGGTTCGGTGATTGCCGGAGCGCGCCTTTTTTATCTTCCCAAAAATCTGGTCCAGGGAACGCTTGCGGATGCCCTGTTCGGTTTTGGGTGTGATGGAGATGCCGCCGTCTTCGTTTTCCTCGCGGATGTAGCCTTTGTCTTTCAGGTCTTGCAGAAAGTCGCCGATGCCGTAATCGTCGTTCGTCAGGCCGTGTTCTTTGTCAATCTCCGTCAACCACGCCATCGCCTCGTCGGCGTTGCCGGACGTATGCTGGAGCATTTCCAAGAAAAGCGGCAGAAGCTTGTCAAAAGGATTCTGGGCTTCGCCGTCTTCGGGCCGTTGCGAAAAAATATAGCTGCTCATAGGGAAGGGATTGGCGGGAAGATTTTTCCTGCCGAAAGAATAATAAAACTACGGGTGGTTTTGTTCGGCGTGCGCAAGAAACGCACCTGAAAAAGAAGGAAACGCAGCCAGAAGCAGGTAAAACGCAGATAAAAAGAAGAAAACCGCAGACCGCTTTAAGGAAACCGCGGGCAGAAACCGGTAAACCGCAAAACAAAATGAATAAAACGCTGTCCGAAGCCCTAAAAACGCAGGCGAAAACGGGTAAAACGCATCCCAAATGCCCAAAAACGCACCCCAAAATGGGTAAAACGCATCAATAAAAGAACAAATATCCTTAGAAACCGTCCCGCGTGGGCGTAGAGACGCGATAAATCGCGTCTCTACGCCCACGCGAGGAAACAGAAACGACAAATCACGTTTTCGCACGCCAGAGAACAGACGCGATTCATCGCGTCTCTACGATTCCCCCAAATCCCAGCCCCCATAACCCATATTTTCGCCCCGAAAACCCTGCTTCCTTCTTGTTTCGGAAAATCGCCCGCCTGCCGTGGTGGCTTTTGCTGCCACTTGCCTATTCGGTGGGCTTTCTGTTTTATTTCCACAACGGCCCAATGCTGTGGCAGTGGACGGCGGCAACCTTTCTACTCAACGTCTGGGTCGCATCTATAGCCCTTTTCCGCGACAAGCATCCCTACTCGCTCAACCGGATGTTCTGGATTTTCGTGTTGGTGTTTTTCGCCGTCGTGCCGGGCTTGCAGGTAGCTACGCAACGTCTGCCGTGGGGGAATGATGTAGCGCCCGCCGTGTTTCTGCGCGCCAATTTGTTGGTGCTTGCAGGATGCGCAGTCTATCAACTCACGCGCTACATAGCCGCTGCCGTTGCTTCACCAAAACCGCCGCTTTTCCCTGCCCGCCTCACCGATGGCTGGGTGAAGTCCTACACGTTCATCGGTACGGCGATTTTCGCCCTGCTGGCTGTTGGATACTTCTACATCACGCTGCCGGACGCCGTTTTCCTGCAAAAAGATTTGCTCAACAAATGGCGCGACCGCGTGCCCGACAATGTGTATTTATTCTTGGAAAAAGACATTCGCAGTCCGGTGCTATACTTCTGTCTGTTCTCCGTTTTTCTCTACCGCTTGCGGCGCATTTCCAAAGGCTGGATGACGGCGATTCTGGCGGTTGGATTGCTCGTGAATTTCCCGCTCGTGATGACGCGCACACTGGCCGCTGCAGTGTGTGCGGGCATTCTGCTTTCCTTTGGTGGAACGTATTGGCAGCGCCACCGGCAAGCGTTTACGCTGGGAATTCTGGCAGTACTTTTTCTCCTGTTTCCGCTTTCTCAGGTGGCGCGGCGCACGAGCGACCGTCTTGGCCCGCCCATCACGCAACCCGTGCAGCTTTATGCCCGCAGCTTTGCGCAGGGCGATTTTGATGCTTACGCGATGCTCTGCCGCGCGCTCCATTTCACCGACACGGCAGGCTACCAAAAAGGGCGGCAACTGCAAACTTCTCTGGCCTTTGCCGTGCCCCGGAAAGTGTGGCCCGGAAAAAGCGTGGGTAGTGGCGCGCTCATGCGACAAAAAGCGGGCGAGTATTTCCACAACGTCTCGTGCCCGCTGCTGGCCGAGGGGTTTATTGATTTTGGCTGGATGGGCGCGCTGCTGTACTTCGCCTTGTTTGCGCTGCTGGCGCGCCATTACGATTCGCATTATTGGTATTGGCGGCTTCACCGCGCGGCGGCGGGCGATGTGTCTTTTGCGGGAATTTTTTACCCGGCCATGCTGGCGCTGCTTTTCCACCTCTTGCGTGGCGATTTACTTTCGGGCTTTGCGCAGCTCTTCGGGATGCTCCTCTTCGCGTGGGCCACGCATCACGTGGTGCGGCTGGGCGGAAAGTTTTGGAAGAAATGAACCTTTCTGTGGAGAGTTCGTTTCAAATAAGCTAAACAAAACCGCTCAATGGCCATTTACCGTCTTCTTCGCAAACAATGGGTTCCTGCTTCCGTCGCCGACGTTTGGGAGTTCTTCTCCAACGCCGGAAATCTTGAGGCAATTACGCCTAAGAAAATGGGCTTTAAGGTTACGTCGGGCGACCTGCCGCAGGGTATTTATCCCGGCCAAATCATCACCTACAAAGTGTCTCCGCTCATGGGCATTCCCCTTTTCTGGATGACGGAAATCACCGCCGTTCAGGAAGGAAAATTATTTGTGGACGAGCAGCGGCGCGGGCCTTACAATATGTGGCATCACCAGCATCATTTTGAAGAGAAAGACGGTGGCGTACTGATGACCGATATTGTGCATTACGAAGTGCCGCTCGGCCCGCTCGGGCGCATTGCTAACGGTATTCTGGTTCGCGGCGAGCTGGAAAAGATTTTCAACTTCCGGGCAGAAGCAGTGGCGAAACGTTTTGGTGGAACGGCCCAAAGTCTTGTGCGGGAAATCAAGCGCTTAGGTTAAACAATTGTAGAAGGAAGGCGTTGTTTAACACAAAGAACACCTACATAGCGAAAAAGCACTGCGCTCCCCGCTTGTTCCCCCCTTCTTCTCCCTCCTCATTTTCCGCCATCCAAAAACCGTTCGCTTTTTTTATGAACCGTTTCAGTATCAAAGACATTGAAAACATCACCGGCATCAAGGCGCATACCATTCGCATCTGGGAACAGCGTTACGGCATCCTCCAACCCAAACGCACGGCGACCAACATCCGGTTTTACGATTCCGAAGACCTGAAGCTGGCCCTGCGCATTGCGCTGCTGAACAACTACGGCTTTAAAATCTCGCGCATCCACGAGATGAAGCCGGAAGAAATGAGTTCGCTTATCAGCAAGATTGCCGACCCGAATTTTAAGTTGCAGTTGCAGGTGAATGAGCTGATAGAATGCACGCTGGAGCTGGACGCGATCAATTTTGAGGAGAAGATAAACGCGTTTGTGGAGAAGAACGGCATTGAGTTTACGGTGGAGAAGCTGTTGTTTCAGTATCTGGAGAAGATTGGTATTATGTGGATGATGGACCGGATGGAACCAGCGCAGGAGCATATGGCGGCCAACATTGTTTTTCGGAAAATAGCGGCAGCAGCAGACGCGATAAAACCTTCGCGCAAAGGCCCCGCCGTGCTGCTTTTCCTGCCCGAAGGCGAGATTCACGACATCAGCCTAATGTACGTTTTCTACCTGCTGCGCAAGGCGCGTAAAAACCCCATTTACATTGGCTCCAACACGCCGCTTTCGGAACTCCAACGCTTCAGCGAGGGCGACAAAAAAGTGGATTATCTCTACACGCACCTCACGGCGGTTTCACAACCCGCGCAGGTGGTGCGTTACCTGCAAAAGCTTGCAGTGGCACTGCCTGAAGGCACAACCTGTTTTGTTTCCGGTGCGATTCTGCACATTACGGAATTGCCGCAGTCGCCCAATATCCAGTACCTCTATACACTAACGGAAGTGCGCAACACGATTGGCGCGTTACAGGGCCGCGAAGTCGTTGCCTAGTTACCGGGGACTTTTTTTCTGATGGACGAAAAATCCATTCAGTTCCGTATGCCGTATCTGGAACGGTAAACAGCGGAAAAATCTGTGCAAATCCGTAAGAATCCGCGTTATCCGCGTTCTATATACAGCCGTTATGTATTCTATACAAACGCAGCAGGAGAATGATTTCTTTCTTCCAGAAGTTGCGTTTTCGTTAAACCATCAATTTAGCAAAAGAACGCCCTAATAAAACGTTGGTTTTCAACGCCTTACAAACCCGTTTTCCGGCCTTTAAGGCGATTGATCTCACCAGACTTTGTGTAAGCATTCTCTATTGGGGTATAAACAAAAGGCCCTTGTCCAATGGCGCGGTTTGTTTACCTTTACGGAGTAAAAAATCAAACAAACAATGACCCATCCCGAGTTCGATAGCCTGGTACTGAGCAGCAGCGATTTCCTGCACCCTTATGCGCTTTCCCTCACCAATAATGGGGAAGATGCCAAAGACCTTTACCAGGAAACCATGCTTCGCGCGTTGAGCAACCGCGATAAATACACCTGGGGTACCAACCTCAAAGGCTGGCTGTGTATCATCATGCGCAACATCTTTATCAACCAGTATCGCCGCAACAAACGCTTCACCAAAGTGAGCAGCGAAGCGCCCACCGAAGTGTTTCAGTTTGACATGGGCGAGACGGCCCGCAACGACGGTTTCACCAACGTGCGCCTCGGCGAGATTAAAGCGGCGGTAGATACCCTTCCGGCGGTGTTTCGCCTCTGCTTTGAGATGCACCACGCAGGCTACAAATATGCCGAGATTGCCGACTTCCTGAAGGAGCCGCTCGGTACGATTAAAAGCCGCATTCACTTTGCCCGCAAGGCGCTGATGAAGAAGCTGGACCGGTAAACTGATTTTCTTTTGGAAAGATGCGCCCGGAGCGCGTCTTTTCTTTTTTTAGGATTTTAAAGACCGCCCGCGAAAAGCGGGACTTTTATTTTTGGGGCGAAGCCGGAAATATCCTTGTTGGGCTTTCTCTCTTTTTTGGGCTACGCTTTTAAACAAAACCACCAATGCGCCTTTTCAGAAGTGTATTTTACGCCCCTTTTCGTTTTTCCTTTCCATGAAGCAGGTTATTGTCGTTGGCGCCGGATTTGCCGGACTTTCTGCCGCCTGTTTTTTAGCGAAGCGCGGCGTCTCCGTTTCGGTTTTTGACAAGAATGAACAGCCCGGCGGACGGGCGCAGGTTTTCCGGGAAAGCGGCTTCACGTTTGACGCCGGGCCAAGCTGGTATTGGATGCCCGACGTGTTTGAAAGATTTTTTGCGCAGTTCGGCAAAAAGCGTTCCGACTACTACAAGCTCCTTCGTCTTGACCCGTCTTATCAGGTGGTTTGGCAGGACGAAGCCGTAGGCATTCCTGCCCATTTTGAAGCCCAGAAAGCGTTGTTTGAAAAGTATGAGCCGGGCGCAGGCGCGCGCCTGGAAGCGTTTCTGAAAGAAGCGTATTTCAAGTACGAAAAAAGTATGAGCAAGCTGGTGTATCAGCCTTCGCTGTCGCCGCTGGAATTTGTGCGATTGGATGTGCTTTCCGCCTTGCTGCGGATGGATTTATTGAAGTCGGTGAGCAGCCATTTACGGAAGTTTTTCTCCCACCCAAAGCTGTTGCAACTTACCGAATTTCCGGTGCTTTTCCTCGGTGCGCTTCCGCAAAATACGCCCGCGCTTTATACCTTGATGAACCACGCCGACATGGGTGGCGGCACGTGGTATCCGATGGGCGGCATGGGCGAAATCCCCAAAGCCATGACCGCGCTGGCAAAAGAGCTGGGCGTGAAATTCCACCTCGGCGAAGCGGTTACTCAAATTGAAACCACCCTTATTCGCGGCGTTACAGGTGTTACGACTGCACGCAATTTTTACCGCGCTGATGCCGTGATTGCGGCCTGCGATTATGCTCATGCCGAAGAGGCTTTGCTTCCACCGGCAAAAAGAAATTACTCTCCGAAATACTGGGCTTCGCGGGCGCTTGCGCCTTCCTGCCTTATTTATTACGTGGGCGTGCGGGGAAAAGTGGACGGACTGCTGCACCACAACCTGTTTTTTGATGCAGATTTTAATCGCCACGCGGCGCAGCTTTACCAAAAACCCGAATGGCCTGAAGACCCGCTGATGTATGTGTGCTGTCCTTCTAAAACGGATGCTTCCGTTGCGCCTGTGGGTGATGAAAACATGTTTATTCTGATTCCTGTTGCGACGGATTTGGTGGAAGATGAAGCCGTACGGGAAAAATATTTTCAGTTGGCGCTCTACCGGATAAAGCAGCGTTTCGGGCAGGATTTATCGGGGCGGATTTTGTACAAACGCTCGTTTGCCCGCCGCGATTTTATCACCGAATACAACAGCCTGCGCGGCAACGCTTACGGGCTGGCGAACACGCTTTTGCAAACGGCCTTCCTCAAACCCAAACTGCGCAACAAGGCACTTAAAAATCTGTTCTACGCCGGGCAGCTTACGGTTCCGGGGCCGGGCGTTCCGCCTTCTTTAATCAGTGGCGAAATGGCGGCGGCGCAGGTGCTTCTTTCTTTCCCTAAAAGAGAACGGGTGCGCGTATGAAAGACCTGTATGGAAAAGCAAGCGCGGCATGCAGCCGGGAAATTGCGCGGCATTACAGCACGTCGTTTTTCAGCGCCATCAATCTTTTGGCGCGTCCGTTGCGCACGCCGGTGTGCAGTGTGTATGGCTTTGTGCGCATCGCCGACGAGATCGTGGATACCTTTCATGAGCAGGATAAAGCATCGGTTTTACGCCGTTTTACCGCCGACGCATGGGAAGCGATTGAGAAAGGCTTTTCCACCAATCCTATTCTGCATTCCTATGCGCAGGTGGTTCGGCAGTATAATTTTCCTGAAGACCTGACGCGCGCTTTTCTGCACAGTATGGCGCTGGATTTGGAGAAGAAAGAATATCACACGACGGGCGAATTGGACGAGTACATCTACGGCTCGGCGGAAGTAGTCGGTCTGATGTGCTTGTGTGTTTTTGTGGATGGAGACCGCGCGCGTTACGAAGCCCTAAAACCTTCTGCGCGGCGGCTGGGTGCGGCATTCCAGAAAATCAATTTTCTGCGCGATTTGAAAGCGGATTACGAAGGTTTGGAGCGCAGCTATTTCCCGGATTTTGACTTCCAGAACTTCAATATTTCGGCAAAGGAAAAGATAGAGGCGGATGTGGCTGCCGATTTTCGGGCGGGTGCGGAAGGCATTCGCCAACTGCCCGATGCGGCGCGGCTGGGCGTGTATATCGCGTATCGCTATTATCTCGCCTTGTTTCAGAAAGTACGCGCCACGCCACCGGAAGAATTGCTTCAAAAACGAATTCGGGTGCCGGATAACGAGAAGCTGCTGATTGCTGCACGGGCAAGATGGAAGTGGTTGTTGGGAAAGGTGTAGTTTTGAGAGGCACGGGCAACACGCCCGCGCCAGTGAGATGGGATGCGCATTTTGTGTAGTCATTTGTGCGCATTGTGTATAGTCGGAATTGCGCGGAACTGCGGAATATTTTTGGAAAGCCTTGCTGCGATTGAAGAATTAAATTTTAGGGCAGGATTTGGATTTGTGGAAAACTTGCGCCTATTTTTGAGTTGTGTGCAATACTAAAATGAGCACTTATGCTTAGACCCACCCTGATTATACTGCTATTGTTTTTAGGACAGTTTGCTTTCGGACAGAAAAAACCAATCGCCAGAGACGAATTGCTTTTTGAAAAAGGGTTGCTGCTTCAACAGATGATTGACGAGGACTTGTATTTGGACGAAACAATTAAAGACAGCAGCAAGCTCAAAGCTGACTATGCAGCGGAAATCAAAGAAAGTATTTTAGAGAAGGCTTTGGAGTTTTATAGTGAACTAATAGACAGCTTCCCAAATTCAAAACTTCTTTTCAGGGCATTGAACAACAAAGGCTTCATTGAACTTTCATTAGAAGACACCGCAGCAGCAAGGAAAACTTTTCTCATAGTCCTAAAGAGCCAGGCAAACGATAAAGAAAAAGGTGGCGTTGGTTCAGGACTAATGGGAGAACCGTATGCAAATTATAAAAACAGAGCAGCTAAAGTATTAGCAAGTATCAGTATACAAGCCAACAATTGGAATGAGGCATTGAGTTATCTTGACCTAACCAAGAAATACCCTTACAGGCATTTTTGCGGTAATGAATACGCTGCTGATGAAATTTATATGGCGGAACTGTATGCCCAATGTTATTTAGGTCTGCACGATTACAAGAGAGCATATAGCATCCTTCTTCCAAATATTTTAGAAAATGGACTTGCCGACAATACTGCCTTGGTAGATACGGCATACACAGCATTACTTAAAACATATAAAAAGGCTGACCTAAAAAGTCAGTTTGAAGTTGCCTTTCAGAATGTGAAAACTGAAAGGATTAAGCAAGGCAAAAACGAGTATGAAAGGAGCTACATTACTTTTCTGGACACGAAAATTGAAATAAATAGTTGGCGCTTTGACTTTGCAGACAATAAAGACAAAGACAAAGCGATTGCCGAAATTTATAAGAACTCAAAATTCTACAAGCTGCTTACGAACTGACTAGTACTGCACACAACATGGGTTTGGCGCAAGCGGGGCTAACGCAGCAATCCTCAGCTTTTGTTCACAGTTGGGCTTCAGTTCCAACTTGACGAACAAAGCCGAGCAACAGAACGCGACTTGGACTTCTATCAATAAATGAGCTTCAGTTCCTGGCTGACGTAATTCTATTTCCCCGCCTGCGCCAAGCCCTGTTCGTTGTGCACCATTTATGTAACACTCGAATTATGTAACACTCGAACGATGCAAAATCCATCCAAAACAATAACTGTCTTTAATTTTAAGAATACCTGTTTTAGATGTTTTAGACGTATTGAATATCCTTTGCTTGGAGACTTCTTGTATGGGGACTTGCTATTTCAAACCTCAGACGGTCAAGATTTTTATTATGTTCAGCTATTGGACAACAAGACCTTTAAATTTATTTGCGAATTCTTAGATGCCAATAAAACAAAAAAACAATTGACCCGCAAAAAATTCTAGCACAACTTGCCGACAAACCAAACGGCAAAGAACTCGTAATCGATCAAATTTGTCCAAATTGCAAACGCAAACAAAATCATTTTAACGACAACAAAAAGACAAGCGAAAGACAGATACTATATGCATCATGGAATGAATTTGAAGGCTTAAACGAAGAAGACAAATCCAGAAAAATTCGACAACTAATAAATTAACACTTCAAAGTACGTACGCACTTGCGAAAACGGCGCACAACATGGGTTTTGCGTTAGCGGGGGGCGACGAACAAATCTTCAGCTTCACCAATTCTATTCTGCTTTAGTACGGGCGACGTTTACTCTTTCAGCTTTTTGTTTATCTTGGTCGTAATTTAAATCACCGGGCTTCTGTAATCGGGCGACAGGAATTCTGAACCCCCGCCAACGCAAACCCCAGTTCGCCAGTAGCGGTCTTTCGGCTAGGCGAAGGCTCCCGCCTTTGTCACCCAGATAATGAGTAAAGCCCCGCCAAATGGCGGGGCTTTACTGTACCTAATATTTTCACCAAAAAATTCTTCCATCCAGATCCTAAAACGTAAGTATGCACCGTTTCATCTGCATTACAAGCACTTTTCCAAAAGATGAAGCCATCCACCAAAGGGCAACACTACGCCAAATCGCCGACTTCTCTAATCTTCACGAGGGCTCGTAAAACTCTTACGAAGCTTCGTCAAACGCTTACGAGGCCTGCTAAAACATTTTCGAAGCCTACTACTTCTTTCACGAGGCCTCGTCAAAGTCTCACGAGTCTTCGTCACATTCTTACGAAGCTTCATCAAACGCTCACGAGGCCTGCTGAAACCTTCTCCACGCTTCGTCAAAGCCTTACGAGGCTTCCAAATTTTTTCAATCATGGCCAACGGCATTTTTCTCTTCAAAGAAGACATATTCTTCATCTACGCAAAAGCAGTAGTCGCTTACCTCACCATCGCACATCGTAGCCAAGTAGAAACGTCATATATCATTCCATACCAGAACAAAAAACGCCCCGAAGATTTTCTTCGGGGCGTTTTTTCCAAAATAAACTTCCTTACTGTCCAGCCGGCAACCACGTTGCCTGCACCACATTCCCGCCCGACAAATACTTATCCGCCATTGCGGTCAGCATCGCTGGCGTTATGGCTTTGAGGCGCGCTTCGGCATTGTTCAGGTTCGCCGTTGGCAGGCCATACTGCTGGTATTTGCTGAGCGAAGCCAGCCAGAAACCGTTGGTTTTCACGCCTACGCGGTATTTCTGAATGGCCGCCTGCACACCTTTGTCCAGCTCGTCGGCCTTCACATCGCCCGGCTTTTTCACCTCGCCCACGATGTCCCAGAAAGCAGTGCGCACCTTCTGCACGTTTTCCGGGCCGCAAGGCAGGTAGCACTGCATCATGAAACGCTCCTTCGGAAATTTCTGCATCCGCAGGCCCGCGCCGCCGCCATAAATCGCGCTCATTTTCTCCCGAATCGTATCGGTGATGCGGTTGTTAATCACCTCCGTCAGCAGGTTCAGCTTCACCTCGTCTTCCTGCGAATAGGGCGCGTTGAGGTAGGCAATATCCGTCACCATCGCCTTCTGCTCCGTGCCTGCGCGCAGGGTAAAATCTTTTTTGCCGCTTACCGGCTCAATGCCCAGGTCGCGGTATTTGCTTTCCACCGCGTTGCCGCCGAGGCCGCCGATATAGGTTTCCACCAGCGTCTTAAACTTCGCTTCCGGCAGGCTGCCCACAAAGAAATACTGCATCCCGTTGGCCGTGCCGAAACGTTGTTTGTAGAAGGAAATCGCGTTGTCGGGATTCACGGCGTCGTAGTCGCGCGGGTCGGGAATTTCCTTCATGCGCGGATTGTTCGCGTAGCGGAAGTTGTTCAGGCTGTCGGAGAACATTGTTTCCGGGTCGCTTTTCATCTGCACAATCATCTGCGTTTGCCGGTCTTTGAAGGACGCAAACGCGCTTGCGTCTTTGCGCGGCGCGGTGCATTTGAGATACAGAAGCTGCATCGCCGTTTCAAAATCCTTCACTGAGGACGAGCCTTGTACGTTGTCGGAATTCAGGTCCACGTAGGTGTTGACGCGCGCCGTTTTTCCGGTCATAAACTTACCGAGGTCGGTGTTGGAAAACGCACCGTAGCCCATTTCGTCGGCCACGTTGTTGCTGTAATCCGCGCTTTGATAATCGGCACCGGTGTAGAGCGAAGAGCCGCCCCAGCGGTGGCCGGAAAACAGGATTTCGTCGTTCTTAAAATCGGTCTTTTTCCACGTCACTTTCGCGCCGTTGCTTAGCGTCCACGTTGTGGTTCCCACAGCAGCATCTTTCTCTTCCTTCACCACTTTTCCGGGTGTTGGTTTGGCGGAAAGAAGGCTTTTCGGCAAAGCGGTTTCGGTGTAGGCCGACACGTTAGCGCGCAGGCTGTTGTCCACATAGCCTTTCACGTCGGCGTCGCTCGGCAGCTTGTCGCCTGTTTTGGTCGTGATGAGCGCGAAGTAGCTCTGGTCAATATCTACCAGACGCTTAAAGGCATTTACGTCGGCAAGGGAGATGCCCGGCAGGGTGCTTTTCGCGTAGTTGTATTCCCACTCTGTTCCCGGAACCGGCTCGGCAGTAAGGAAGTGGCGCACCAGTTCTTCCACGCGGGTTTTGGATTCTGTTTTGTCGCGCTCGTTGTAGTTCTTTTCGTAGGAAGCCATCATCATCGCCTTTGCGCGGTCCAGCTCCGACTGCGTAAAGCCAAACTGCTTCACGCGCATCGCTTCTTTCACCATTGCTTCGGTAGAAGCTTCAATCTTATCCGGGCCGCACACCGCGAAGAGTTGGAACGCTTTCATGTTGCGCGCAAACTCGCCTCCGCCATAGGCACCGCCTGCAAAAAAGAAAGGTGGATTGGGGCCGTTTTTCAGTTCTTCAAAGCGTGTGGAAAGCATCGCGTTGAAAAGGCTTTCTTCCAGATTTTCCTTCCACTCTTCCACCGTGGTGGCTTCTTTTTCCAAATGGCCATTGCCAATGATGCGCACAAAAGTGTAAGCTGCTTCCGGGTCGCTCACCACTACGGCCTTGCTCGCGGTGCGGGCCGGAACGTCAAAAGCTGCCGGACGCGGACGCTCGTTTGCAGGGTTTTTATAGCCGCTGAATTTCTCTTTAATCAGTCGCTCGGCTTCGGCGGGCTCAATATCGCCCACCACCATTACGGCTTCCAAATCGGGGCGATACCAGTCTTTGTGGAAGCGGCGCAGCACATCGGCGGGAATGTTTTTGAGGATGCTGTCCTTACCAATCGGCAGGCGCTCGCCGTAGCGGGAGCCATTGAGGTATTGGGGCAGCCATTTCTTCATCATGCGGTCGTCGGCGCCTTTGCCCAGGCGGCTTTCTTCCAGCACCACGTTGCGTTCTTTATTGATTTCCTCATCGCTCAGGAGCGCGCCATTGCTCCAGTCGGCGATAATCTGAAAGCCTTGGTCAATCTTCTTTTTATCGTCGGCGGGAATGGGCAGGATGTACACCGTCTCGTCAAAAGACGTGTAGGCGTTGAGGTCGGCACCGAAGTCCACGCCGATGCTTTGGAGGTAATGCACCACTTCGTTTCCCGGAAAATGTTGCAGCCCATTGAAGTTCATGTGCTCCATCAGGTGCGCGAGGCCCAGTTGGTCGTTGTCTTCCAGAATAGAACCTGCATTGAGCGCAAGGCGCAGCTCAATTTTCTTTTCCGGTTTTTTGTTTTGAACGATAAAATACTTCAGGCCGTTGGGAAGTTGGCCGGTTTTCACTTTTGAATCAAAGGGGATTTTGGTGTCCTGTGCAGCGGCGAAAATTGGCAGCAGCAGCAGGGCCGTGAGGAAGCGGCAAAGGGTGCGCATGATGGTTATGGAGTTTGGAGATAAAGGCACAAAGTACAAACAGAGAGGCGGATTTTCCCCACCGTAGGGACACGCCCCGCGTGTCCGCACACTACACCAGTAACATTCGCAAGGCATTCTGACCTGACAAGCTCTGCGCCCGCTCAGGCGGGCTTGACTTGTCAGGTCTCGCGTGCGTGTGTCCCTACAGATACAATTGCCCCACAAGCCACTTCGCAATTTCCTGCGCCGCGCCTACGGGGTTGCTGTGTTCAATAGGGATAGCAGTCGTGCGGTTGTTTTTGGCTGTTACGATGCGCGCCTCAGTAGCTCCGACACCGTCCATCCGTGCTTCGGCCACAAGGCGACCACCGGGACTGTAAAAGGTGAAGACGCGGTAGATAGAACCGCGCTCCGCCCCCTGACTCACTTTGTAGGTTCCCAGCGTCGTGCCGCCCTGCGATACTTTTCCGCCGTTAGTCATAATGGGCATGTGGCTGTTGCGCGCGGGCAGCGGCTCGCTTTCATCGTTTTGCGTTGCTGCCATTTGCCCGCCTGTTCCGCTGCCCGCGCCGCCTTCCGCCGGGTGCAGCAGCAGAAAGCGCCGCTCGCCTGCCGGGTTCAGCCTGCCGTCTTTAATGAGGTTGGAAGCCACCAGCTCCGCCGCCAGTTTTTTAGAGAAATTAAAGCCGCCCTGCATTGCGCTTTTTGCGCCGGAAGCCATAAAAACGATGTTGTAAATCCGCCCGTCGCCCTGCGGCTGCGCCACCAGAATTTCCTCTCCCTCCAGCGTGCTGACGGAAAATGTGTGGAGAATCGCACCCGACTTTTGGATTTTGGCATAGGGCACGTCGTCTTTGTAAATCACGTCTTTTTTGACGGAGACGTCCTGCGCCGAAACAGCGAAAGAGGCAGTGAGGAGAAGGAGTGTAAGAAGGCGTTTCATTGGGATAGAATATTTAGAAGTCCAACAAAAATACGCCGCTCTTCAACGCTTTCGGCAGCCCTCAAATCCGCCGTATCTGCGCGCCCAGCGCGTTCAGCCGCACATCTATGTTTTCGTAGCCCCGGTCTATCTGGTCGATGTTCTGAATCACGCTCGTGCCCTTTGCGGAGAGCGCCGCAATGAGCAGCGCCACACCCGCGCGGATGTCGGGACTCACCATGTTGGTTCCGCGCAGGGCCACGCGCCGGTCGAGCCCGATAACCACGGCGCGGTGCGGGTCGCAGAGTACGATTTGCGCGCCCATGTCTATCAGTTTATCCACAAAGAAAAGGCGGCTTTCAAACATCTTCTGGTGAATCAGCACTGTGCCTTGTGCCTGCGTGGCCGTTACCAGAACGATGCTCAACAAATCCGGTGTAAAGCCCGGCCACGGGTGGTCATAAACGTTTAGGATAGAGCCGTCCAGAAAAGAGCCGATGCGGTAATGTTCCTGCGCCGGAATGTGAATGTCGTCACCTTGAATTTGTAATTCAATGCCGAGACGGGAGAAGGTTTCCGGGATGTTTCCGAGGTGTTTTACGCCTGCATCTTTAATCGTGAGCGCGCTTTGCGTCATCGCTGCAAGACCGATGAAGGAGCCTACTTCAATCATATCAGCCAGCATCCGGTGTTCCGCTCCGTGCAGTATTTCTACCCCGAAAATCGTAAGCAGGTTGGAGCCAATGCCGCTGATATGCGCGCCCATTTTGTTGAGGAGCAGGCAAAGCTGCTGCACATACGGCTCGCAGGCAGCGTTGTAAATCGTAGTGGTTCCCTTCGCCCGAACGGCGGCCATCAGCACATTGGCCGTGCCGGTTACGGAAGGCTCGTCCAGATAGATATACGCGCCTTTCAGTCCGGTTTTGGCTTCCAGAATGAAGAGGTGGTTTATGTTGTCATACTCGTAGGAAGAGCCCAGTTTTTCAAAGCCCAGAATGTGTGTGTCCAACCGGCGGCGACCAATTTTATCTCCCCCCGGCTGCGGAATCTGCGCCTTGCCGTAACGCGCCAGCAATGGGCCCGCCATCATCACCGCACCGCGCAGCTTACTGCTTTTCTGTTTGAATTCCGCGCTGCTGAAAAACGCTAAATCCGGCTCAATGGCTTGCAACACCACCGTTCCTTTCTTGGGCCGCGACACCTGCACATTCATCGCTTCCAACAACTCAATGATGACGTTCACGTCAATAATGTCTGGGACGTTGTGGTAGGTTACCGGCTCGTCGGTCAGGAGGCAGGCGCAAAGCACTTGCAAGGCTTCGTTCTTGGCCCCTTGAGGCGTAATGGTGCCGGAAAGCGGCTGTCCGCCGGTGATTTCAAAAGCGTTTTGAGACATGAAAAGGAGCGTGTGTAGAAGGGGAAGGGCGGACGAAAATAGGACGGCGTTTTTTTAAGAATTTCAAAAGAAGCTTTTGCGCCGGTTTCCCTTCTAAGGGCGACTTTGCGCGCTCCTTTCTGCATGATATTTTCCCTTCGCTTCCGGCTTCCGCTTTTGGTGCTGTGTGCTTTCTTCTGTTCCCTAAAAACAAAGGCGCAACCAGCGGCCATCGTGGCGGTTTTGCAACAGCACAAACTGCTGCCGGAAAGCTATCAGTATCGCCCCGAAAGCACGGGTTTTTCCATAGACACCGCGCGGCACCGGGACATTCGTTGCGCAGCGCTTTTTACGGAGTTTGTGCGTGTCAATACTTCGCCATTGCAGTTGGAAAACCTTTTGCGCCGCTACGGGCAACCCACCGCGTGTTTAAAACCCGATTCCGCTGCCGTGTTGTATGCGCCGATGGAAACAGACTCGCTGGCGTTTGTGCTGGTGGAGAAAAGCGCCGTTGCTTCCGAGTGCAAATCCGCGTTTCTGGTGGTACTGAAAAAGGAAGGCGATTCCTGGGTATTGATAGACCAATCTCCGCTGTGCCGGGCGCGGGCTACGCCAGACAAAAGACCATAGACATAACATAGACACAAGAGGAGCCGCATACATAATGTGGGTCATCTCGACCGCTAGGGAGAGATCTCACGTTCGCTGTGCCAGATAATACTGTATCTCACCTGCTGTGAGATTGCCTTCGGCGAGTGCTTCGCTGTTCCTCGCTCCGCGCTCGGAATGACACCCGGTGCTTAGTGAAAATTTATGTTTCCCAGCGTCTCAAAATACGCCGTCCACTGCTCCATTGTCGGCGCATCTTCCACCGAAAAATCGCCAATGCACGTGCGGCGGAGTTCCGCCAAATGCGCGCCGCAGCCAAGCGCCTGACCGAGATCGTGAGCAAGGGAGCGGATGTAGGTTCCGGTGCTACACACCACGCGGAAATGAACGTCCGAATCTTCCACCTTCAACACGTCAAAAGCGGTGATGCTTACCGGGCGCGGTTGCAGCTTCGGGTCGCCGCCTTTGCGGGCAATTTCGTAGGCGCGCTTGCCGTCTTTTTTAATGGCCGAATGCGCAGGCGGTGTTTGTAGGATATCGCCGGTAAACGTCCCTGCGGCGGCGGTTATTTCTTCCAGAGAAAGATGTTCGTAAGGCTGTGGATTTTCGGGCGCGGATTCCAAATCATAAGTCGGCGTAGTCGTGCCGAGGCGGATGATACCGGTGTATTCTTTGGGCTGCTTCTGGTAGGTTTCTATCTTCTTAGTGAAGGCTCCGGTGCAGCAAATAAGCAGGCCGGTTGCCAACGGGTCAAGGGTTCCGGCGTGGCCTATTTTGCCACCTTTGCCCAGCGGGCGGCGCAGGCGGTTTACAGCATCAAAAGACGTCCAGCGCAGCGGCTTGTCCACGAGCAATACCGCGCCCGCGCGCAGTTCTTCCAGAGAGGGAAACGACATAAAAAGCGCGCGAAGGTAGGGCGGCGTGTCGGGCTTTCTTGGCTGTTTGCGCGGCAGCGATTAGCTTTGAAACCTTATTTCCTCTTTTCATGCGCTTCCGTTTCCTCAGTCTTCTTTCCGCTACTCTTCTTCTGGCAACTGCCTGCAATAAAGACCGCGACAAGGATTTTGTTTCGGCGACCGTGCGCGACAGCGGAGACATCAGCGCCGATGGCTGCGGTTATCTGTTGGATGTGGACGGCGTGGGCGAAAAAAAGCCTGCTTATCTGTTGAGCGCGTTCCAGCAAAACGGGCTGAAAGTGCAGATAAAATACCACGAAACCGGCATCCTCGACACCTGCGGCAACAAAGCGCCGTATCAGACGTACAGGTTGATTGCGGTGGATGATATCCGGCGGCCATAGGGGAGACGAACGCGACGGAGGGATACTGTTTTGTTTTTGGGAGAGAAAGAAAATTCCCCAGCCTCGTTTAAGACCTCATATACGCTACAGAAAGTTCTGTAGCCCTTTTCAGGGCTTCATATACGGCAAAGAAAATTCCGAAGCCCTTTTTAAGACCTCATATACGCACAGGAAAGTTCCGTAGCTCTTTTTAAGGCTTCATATACGCTAAAGAAAATTCCGCAGCCCCGTCAAGAGGTCAGACGGCGCTCCAGAAAATTCTGTAGCCCTTTCTAAAGCCGAATTTTCGCTTCGGAAAGTTTCAAAGCCCTGCCGAGATGCTTTTTGGGGCAGCAGAGATTTCTATAACAGGGCAGAAATAGAAAAACAGCTACCGAGAGGGTAGTTAATTCTATCAAAGGCGCAAAGCTTGCAAGCATTCAATGAGTTGACGGTAGCAATGAGAAAAGACTTGTACGGAATCAAGACGCGCTTAGTAGGCAATCACTTTGACGTTGAGATATAATCAAAGCGAGAAGCTATCTGTGCTCTATAAGGTCTGAGGTGAAAGCTTTTGCGGACCGCGATTTCGTTTGCCTCAACTCGAAGTCTTCACTTCATATCTATTCCCACCATCGGCTGCCACTGTTCCTTCGTCATCTTTCCCCACAAACTCCGCCGCTGATAAAAGCCCATCTTCTCTTGCAGCGGTACGTGAATGGGCATTGCGTCTTTTTCGCGCAGCAGCGTTTGCCAGTCGGCGTTGCGAAAGCGTTGGAAGAAAGCAGCCAGCCACAAGCGCCATTCCTTAAAATTCCAGTAGTGGAAAACCCACGGCGCGGCGGGGTGAAGAGGCCCTTTTTCGGCCATGGCTGCCGTGAAGGCAAACTGCTCTACAATGTGTTTTAGATAGCGCGGATAAAGAGTATCGGTTAAGAGAAGCGTTCTTTCCAAAAGACCTTCCGCACCGGGCGAAAAGCCCAATACACCTGCATTCCACATCTCCGTTTCGGGCGTTATGCGCAAGGCTAATTCCGGCGGCAGGGCTGTCCTTTGAAAGAAGCGCAACATCTTGTTCAACACTGGTTGTTGGGGCCGCGAAAGCGCGCCTTCCGAGACGTGCATAAACCGTTCGCCCGCCGCGATGCGCTGCAACAGCGGCAGGGGAGATTGGGTGAATTCCGTATCGGTGTCTAAGTACAACAGCGGGCTTTGATAACGGTGCTGCGCATCAGCCAGCACCTCAATCTTGAGGCGATGGACAAAGTCCTGCGGCCCGCGCCAAGCCTTGATGGTCGCCGCATCCAGCTTTTGAAAAAGAACGCGAAACGGAATCGGCCACGCCTGAAACCACTCCGGCTTGTCGGTGTAGATAACAACGGGCGGCGCGTCTTCCGGCGCTACCCATTTCCCCAGCGAAAGCAAGCTCCACAGGCATTCCTGGAAGATGGCTTCATGGCCGTAGGCTTGGTAGATGAGGTGGGTTTGGGTCATGGGGAACGCTTGTGTGAAGAAGATGCGTTTTGGAAATCAGAAACGCGAAACAACACGGGTCATTCCGACCCTGACGCAGGAAGGGGAGGAATCTCACAGCACGCGAGACACAATATTATATGGCCTAGCCGCGAGTGAGATCTCTCCCTAGTGGTCGAGATGACCCCGCAGGACGTAGTGGTTATATTTCCTACTAAACTTACAAACTAAACCAACCCGCGCACCGCTTCAATCACCGCTTCGCCCGCATCGGTGTTCACGCCGCCTGCGGTTGCCAGTGTTTTATTGCCGCCGCCCCCGCCTTTGATAAGCGGCGCAACCGTGTTCTTGATAACCGCCGCCGCGTCTAAGGACTGCTCTTGCCCAACCGCAACCACCACCGACAGCTTGCCATTAAGAACCGCGCACAGCGTCACTATGCCTTTCCCGGAAAGTGCTTTTTCGCAGTCAATCGCCAGCTTGCGCAGGCTGTCTGCGGAAGAAACTTCTACCACTTTCCCCACAAAGAAACCATTGGCCGTTTGCGCCGCAGAGAGGGCCATTTCCTTCGCCTGCGCAGCCAGTGCCTTGTTCTCTACCGCTTCCAAAGCCTTGCGCAAAGTCGCCGTTTCTTCCTGCAAAGCCTCCACGCTTTTGTCCAACTGCTTTGGATTTTTCAGCAAGGTTTTTGCCGCGTGGTAGTCGGCCAGTTGCGTTTGGATATATTCTTCTGCCGCCGCGCCGCTGAGCGCTTCAATGCGTCGCACACCTGCTGCCACTGCGCCTTCGCTTTTGATTTTGAAGAAGCCCAACTCGCCCGTGCTGCCAATGTGTGTACCGCCGCAAAGCTCCACGCTGTACGCCGGGTCTATCGTTACCACGCGCACCGAGTCGCCGTATTTCTCCCCAAAAAGCGCCATCGCGCCGAGTTGCAGCGCCTCTTCTTTCGGCATCGTGCGAATCACCACCGGAACATTTTCCCGGATTTTTTCGTTCACAATCTTCTCCACCGCCGCGATTTCTTCATCGGTCATTTTGGCGAAGTGCGAGAAGTCAAAACGCAGGTGTTCATCGTTCACCAGCGAGCCTTTTTGCGCTACGTGCGTCCCTAAAACTTTACGCAGTGCAGCGTGCATCAAGTGCGTTGCACTGTGGTGAACGGAAATACTTTTGCGGCGTTCGCTTTTTACTTCTGCATGCACTTTTCCATCCGCAAAATCATCGGGCAAAGAAGACGCTAGATGCACGATGAGGTCGTTTTCTTTTTTGGTGTCAAAGATGTCCATTGTCGCGCCGTTGGAAAGAAGCAGTGTTCCGGTATCGCCGACTTGGCCGCCACTTTCGGCATAGAACGGCGTTTCCGCCAGCACAATTTGAAAATGCTCTTTGCCCTTTGCTTTCACCTTGCGGTAGCGCAAAATCTGCGTGTCGGCGGTGAGGGCCTCATAGCCCTTAAAAACGGGCTTTTCGCCTTCGGCCAGTGTTTGCCAGTCGTCCGTTTCCAAAGCGGTAGCGGCGCGGCTGCGGTCTTTTTGTTCTTTCAAAGCCGCTTCAAAAGCAGGCTCATCTACTGTTAATTCCTGTTCGGAAAGAATCAACCGCGTGAGGTCAATCGGGAAGCCGTAAGTATCAAAAAGCTCAAACGCTTCGCGGCCACCAACTACTTTTCCCTGTGCATTTTTGGAAAGCTCGTCTAACCTTTTTAAACCCTTGTCCAGCGTCCGCAAAAACGCTTCTTCCTCTTCCCGAATCACGCGCGCCACAAAGTCTTCCTGCTTTTTCAGTTCGGGAAAAACATCTTGGAACTGCGTGGCCAACTGCGGCAGAAGCTGATGCAGCAACGGCTGCTTGTAACCGAGATACGAGAAGTAATAGCGCACCGCGCGGCGCAAAATCCGGCGAATAACGTAGCCCGCGCCCGTGTTAGAAGGCAACTGTCCGTCGGCAATGGTGAAGGAAATGGCGCGAATGTGGTCGGCCAATACGCGGAAAGAAATCGCCTCGCGGCTGTCGCTGCCGTCGTACTTTTTCCCAACGATTTTTTCCGTTGCCGCAATCGTTCCGGTGAATAAATCGGTGTCGTAATTGCTTTGCTTTTGCTGGAGTACGCGTACCAGTCGTTCCAGCCCCATGCCGGTGTCCACATGACGTTGCGGCAGCGGTTGCAGCACGCCGTCCTTCATGCGGTTGAACTGCATAAACACGTTGTTCCAAATCTCAATTACCTGCGGGTGGTCGGCGTTCACAAATGCTGCACCGGAGCCGTCGGCGCGCTCTTCAACAGTGCGGCAGTCCACGTGAATTTCCGAGCAAGGGCCGCACGGCCCGGTGTCGCCCATCTCCCAGAAATTGTCTTTCTTGCTGCCCATCAGAATCCGCTCTTCGGGCACATACTGTTTCCAGATGTCGTAGGCTTCCGTATCGCGCGCCAAACCTTCTTTTTCGTCGCCGCCAAAAACGGTGACGTAGAGTTGTTCCTTCGGGATTCCATACACTTCTGTCAGCAATTCCCAACTCCACGTCAGTGCTTCTTTCTTAAAATAATCGCCAAAGCTCCAGTTGCCCAGCATCTCAAAAAGCGTGTGGTGATAGGTGTCCACGCCTACTTCTTCCAGGTCGTTGTGCTTGCCCGAAACACGCAGGCATTTCTGCGTATCGGCCACGCGCGGCGCAGGCGCCGGACTGTTGCCGAGGAAGGCATCCTTGAACGGATTCATACCCGCGTTGATGAACAGAAGCGTTGGGTCGTTCTTCACCACCACCGGCGCGGAAGGCACGATGAGGTGGGCTTTTTCTTGAAAAAACTGGAGAAATTTCGCGCGTATTTCGTTGGCCGGGAGCATGGAATCTTTTTGGGCGGCAAAAGTAGGGAGCCGGATAATGAACAGGGAATAATGAGCAATGAATAATGTATTGGTTGCAGGCGGCCTCTTACTTTTGTTTGCTTATTTTTTTCCCCAAACAGCGCATGAAACACAACGCTTTCCTGTTCTTTCTTCTTGCCTGGAGCGTCTGTATCGGAGCAAGCGCACAAACCGTAAAAGTGGTTCGGGAATCGCCCGTTTCCCGCGAGGCGCAAACGCAGGATTTTGCTTTCATAGAACCCCAAACAGACAGCGCACGCTTCGCTTTTGTGGCCACGCTGGAGGTAACCCGCGAGGAGCCGGACGCCGACCTGCAAACGCTTTATGAGAAGCTCAAAAAGAAAGCACAGAAGTTGGGCGCAAATTGTTTCCGGCTTCGTAGCCACGAAATATTGTCCTACAAAACCACACTGACGCTGGATGTTTTCTACGGAACGGATTCCGTTTTGGAAGCCAACGGCGAAAATCACGAGAAGAACGTGGTGTATCTCTTTGGCAGTTCCAACCGCAAAGACAATTCCTGCACTTTCAAACTAAACGACGAGAAAAAAGAATTGAAAGGCGGCTCTTTTTACCGGATTCCTTTACAGGTGGGAAAGCAAATAACCCTTAGCAAAGGCGGATTCACGGGCGCTTCCGTAACCCTGACAGGAAAGGAGAAACAACCGGCTCTTTTTCTTTCGCTTACGGGTTTTGGCGTTGGGCCGGGGCCTTTTGTTCCGGGCATGTCCATGATCGCTTTCAACACGGGCCGGATAGAAGCTATGGAGCGGAGTTTTGGCCGCTTGCTTGTGACGGTATTGGCGGGAGAAAAGCAGTAGGAATCTTCCACCACCAGTCATCCGTTTGCGGCGTATTTCCAATCGGGAACGGATGGCTGTGCCCCGTGGGTGCGTAGCCTTGTTTGCGGTAAAACGCCTGCGCACGGTAGTTGTGTTCCCACACACCAAGAAACAGCATTTCCGCGCCTTGCCGCGCTGCGTCTTCCTCAAAAGCGGTCATTAATTGCTGCGCCAATCCGAGGCCGTGATAATTTTTGAGGAGGTAAAGCCGTTGCAGTTCCACCGCTTTTTTACCGTCGTTTGGGAAGGGTGGAATCTCTTTTTTCCACTGCGCATAACCAGCGGCATTTCCCGCTTCATCGTGCGCCAGACAGAGATAAACCTGCGCATCGGAAAGCAGTTTCCGGAAAGCCTCTTCGCTGTAATTTCCGGCGAGAAAGCCTTCCATGTCTTCGTCGGTGCAGGTGCCGCGAAAAGTATCTTCAAAAGAAACGGCCCCCAGAACGGCAAGTGTAGCCGCATCTGAAAGCGTTGCGTGGCGCAGGGAGAAATTCATGCAAAGCAGGTTTTAAAAGCGGAGCAAAACGCGCCGGTATCTTCGGGCGAAAATCGCGTTTTTTTCTGTGGCAAAAATTGTCCTTATCGGAACGGCACATCCGCTACGTGGCGGGCTGGCAGCTTTCAATCAACGGCTGGCGGAAGTGTTGCAACAAGCGGGCCATACGGTGCGCATAGAGTCTTTCTCGCTGCAATATCCATCTGTCCTTTTTCCCGGAAAATCGCAATTCACCGACGAGCCTGCGCCGCAGAATTTAAGCATCCGCTCGCGCATCAATTCCGTCAATCCATTGAGCTGGATTCGTGTGGGAAAAGCGCTTCAAAAAGAGCGGCCCGACTTGATTATCGTGAAGTTCTGGCTGCCGTTTATGGGGCCAGCATTTGGAACGATTCTGCGTCTGACGAAGAAGAACAGGCACACGCGCGTGGTTTCCATTCTGGACAATTTTATCCCCCACGAAAAGCGTCCCGGCGACGCGGCGTTCACGCAGTATTTCTCCAAGCCGGTAGATGCATTCCTCACCATGAGCCGGCAGGTACTTCAGGAAGTACAGAAAGCCCTGCCACAAAAGCCCGTCGTCTTTACGCCCCACCCCGTTTACGACATTTACGGCGAGGCTGTTTCCCGCGAAGAAGCGTACCGGAAAATAGGCCTTGATTCCGACAAAAAATACCTGCTCTTCTTCGGCTTTATCCGTGCTTATAAAGGACTGGATTTGCTGTTGGAAGCCTTGCCTTTCGTCGCGGATAAATCCCTGCATTTAATCATTGCGGGCGAGTATTACGGCGACGCCGCACCCTACGAAAAGATTATCGCCGCGCATGGTTTGGAAAACCGCATTCACCGCTTCACCGACTTTATCCCAACAGAAGACGTGCGCTTCTTTTTCTCCGCCGCTGACCTTGTGGTGCAGCCCTATAAATCGGCGACCAACAGCGGCATCACACAGGTAGCGTACCACTTTGAAAAGCCCATGGTGGTCACAAATGTGGGCGGCCTGCCGGAGGTGGTTCCCGACCGAAAAGCGGGCTTTGTGGTGAAGCCGGAACCGCGCGCCATTGCGGCGGGCATTGAGAAATTTTTCGCCGGGAATTACGCAGAAACTTTCCGGGCGGGATTGCGGGAAGAAAAGAAAAAGTATAGCTGGGAAACGTTTGTGGACGTGTTGTTGAAGGCGGCAGGAATGAGGTAGCGATTCTCCCTTTTCCACCCACAAAGCGTTCCTACAGGACGTAAACGGGCGTTGTTATGTCCCGTTTTGTTTGGGAGAACACACGCAGAGCATCTCCCCAAAAACGAAAAAATGGGCTTGTCGGCTTGCGTCTGCTAAGATCCCTTCGGAATGACAAAAGATTATGACCGAATCTGCACGGGAAGGATGCCTTCTAAATTCTCGGAAATGTACTTACTCTCCTCAACGAAGAAAGCGCCAAGAAGCACGTTCTTACATAAATTACAAGGGCGACCACAAGGGTACGCCCCTACACGCGGGATTTTCTACTAACAGCTTTCTACTTACTCCGGTGCTTGAAAAATTTTCGGCCCCGTGAGTTGCCATAGGCCCTTTGCGCATTGCCGCCATTGCTGCTGCTGCCCGCGCCGGAATTTTTGAAATTGCCCCTGTTATTCTGCGGCATGTTTCCGCCCGATTTCGCCACCAGCCGGTTGCCGCTCTGCGGGCCTTTGCTGCTAAGCGGAACAAAGGGCACGGCGATGCCGCCCGGCTCATATTTCAGCAGTCCGTCGGAGAGGCGCTCCAACTCTATGCGGATGGCTTCGTCGGGCATTTGCTCCTTGTGCCACGTGGTGTAGGCCAGCTTCATGTAATAGCCCAGCGCCTGCGTAAATGCTTGTTGTTTCTGCGGGTCTTTTTCCTCTAACGCGCGCTTCAGAATCTCGTCGAAACGTTTGCCGAACTGGCGGTGGCGCATCTTGTTTTGCGGGTAAGAAGGGCGCTCCGGCGTCTGCATTTCTTCTGGCTTTTGCGGCTTCGGATACGGGCTTTCACATTCGAGTTTCAGATTGGTCATCAGGTGAAGCTGGTCCCACAATTTCTGTTTGTAGTCGTCCATCGCTCTCACCGAAGGATTCAGCGCAGCCATGGCGTCAATTACCAGGTCTGCCTGTTGCCGGCACTTCTGCGGGTCTTCTATTGTCAATAAAAAATCGGCCATTCCGGCAATGCCCCGGCCATATTCCAGCATCGCCAGCGGCGTGCGGGTTGTGTTGTATTCCATGAAATAATCCGTAAAAAAGAAAAGCGCGGGAAAAAGATTTTTCTAAAAACCAGCAGCATGAAAGCTGTGTCTGACAGCAACGCTTTCCAAAGGAAAGACAGTCTGCTAAAGAGCGCGCTTTAAGCCGTAAAGATAAGCCAGGAATCAATCAAAAGGTTTCCGGGCGGTTGCCTGCTGCGGCACTTCTTCGGGCACTACGGGCACTGGTTCCGGCTCATTCAGCAGGTCGCCCTGCGCCGGTGCGTCCGCTTCCGTTCCCATCACCATCGCCCACGGTTGCAGTCCTTCTACGTGGGAGAAAACCACCTTCAAAACCGCCGCAAAGGGAATGGCCAGAAACAGCCCCGAAAGCCCCCAAATCAGTTCGCCGATAAAAATGCAAATCAGCGTTGCCAGCGGATTCATACGTACACGTCCGCCAATGACGCGCGGGGCCAGCACATTGGAATCCAACAAGTGAATTACAAGAAGAACCACACAGGCCAGCAACGCCGTTGCCGGCGGGTGGTGTACCAGCGTAAGCAGTCCGGTGAATACCAGTACGCTGATGAAACCCAGATACGGAATGATGTTCAGCACACCCGCCAGCAAACCCAGCAGGAATGCGTACTGTATACCCATAAGTGACAAACTCAGCGTGACCGCAATGGCTACAATAACGGTTTCCGTGAGCAAGCCCTGCACATAACCGTTCACCACTTTTTTGGTTTCCAGAAAAGAGCGGCGTACCACCAGCCGGTGTTCGCTTGGGAAAAGCGAGGTGATGAACCGGATAATCAGCTTGCGAAAGCTGAGGATGAAGAAGGCGTAGATAAAAGTAATGGCCGTCCAGAACAGAAAATGACCGAGACTGAGTGCGAGCGCGCCTGCAGTGGACGCTGCTCCCGACATCAGTGTATCTGATACCTTCTGGAGATAGCTCTTTTGGTCGCGCGCCGTGAGGTGATAGCGTTGCTGTCCCCACGATTGGAGTTGCTTTGTCCACAGTGCTACTTTGTCCTGCAAAGCCGGAAAATCCTGCGACAAATCGGCAATCTGAAAGGAAAGCAGATAGACAATGCCGATGAGGAAAAGCAAGAGACCCACTACCGAAACCGCAATAGCCAACCCGTCGGGGAAGCGCGCCTTGCGGCGCAGAAAATTCACCACAGGCAGCAGCACAAGCGCCACCAGAAAAGCGAAGGCAATAGGAATCAGCACACTGTCCCCCACCGTCAGAATGAGGTAAGACAACACGATGCTCAGCAGAATGAACGCGAGCCGGGCGTAATACGGCTGTTCCGTAATTTTCATAAGGAGGAGAAGCAGCGGGGAAAGTGCAGGCCCCGGAATTCAATCAAAGTTCAAGCCAAAGCTCTTTAATTTGCAGCCTTCGCCGCAGGTCCGCAACGTCCTGCTTTTGTTGTCCGAACCTAACCCCAACCCGAAATGCAGCGTTTCCGTTTCCGTTCAAGAGCACCCGGGCGCTGTTTTTTGTTGCTGTTCTTGCTCCTGAGCCCTACAGCACCGCCTGCCACGGCGCGTCCTGATTCGCTGTATGGAATGCCGCTGCCGCCAAAGGAAGTGCGTATTCAGGAAGGCCGGCGAGTTTTTTTGCAGCGCCTCGCACAGCATCCACAGTGGAACCCGGCGCGGACGGTGCGCATCATCCAGCCCAAACACACTTTCCAAAACCGCACGGCTGATTTTTCGCTGCTGCTGCTGCTGCTCTTATTAGTGGGATTGGTGCAGTTTGCCAATCCGCGCTATTTCAGCCTGCTGTGGCGGGCCTTCTACTACCCCACCCACACCTCGCAGGCCCTGCGCGACCAACTGGACGCCGACCCGCTTACCAACCTCGGATTGAATGCGCTTTTTGCCTGTGCAACGGGTGCGTATCTCTATGCGCTGCTGCGGCTTTATGAGCCGGCAGGCGAATACGCACAATATCCGCCTGCCATGCTGCTTGGTGCTTTCATCACAGGCGTGGCACTTATTTATATTTTTAAATGGATCGTTATTCGTTTTAGCGGCTGGGGGTTTGGCGTTTCTGAACTGACTGATCAGTATTTGTTCAATGTCTTTTTGATGAACAAGATTCTGGCGCTGCTGCTTGTCCCTTTTGCTTTCATTCTTTCTTTCGCTGACCCGCAGTGGGCACATATTGTTGTGGTGATTTCCCTTATCACAGGAGGCATTCTGATTGCTATGCGTTATGCCCGGAGCTGGCTGGCTTTACGCAGTTTTTTCTCTAATAGCCGTTTTCACTTTTTAACCTACTTTTGCGCCTCGGAAATTTTGCCTCTTGCAGTATTGACAAAGCTTGTTGCCCGCGTGCTTTTCCTGTAAGGCGCTTCCCGCAACATCTTTATCCTTTGTTTTCCCCAAGCTAAAAAGTATGGCCAAAACCGTTCGCGCATCTGTTCCGTCGCGTACCAAAAAGGAAAAATCAGTTGCTGCTCCGGCAGTTAAAAAAGCTGCGCGCAAAAAACCATCTGCGCCAGTCGTTACAAAGAAATTTGCTACGCCTGAAAAAATCGTCTCTGTCAAAGCGACTGCGCTAAAAAAAGTGGCGAAGAAGGGAGACACAAAAAGCGCCGTTGTTCCGGCTACATCCGTCTCTCCCAAAAAGAATGATAGAAAAGTAGTAGTGCCGGTGAAAATAACCGCACCGAAAGCGCCTGAAAAGAAGACGGCGAATAAACCTGCCATCCAGAAAACCGGGGTAAAAAGCGTAAAGAAAGCAACGGTAACGAAGAAAGCAGCAACCCCGGCAGTTGCGACGAAACCCGCGAAGAAAACAGCGGTCACGAAGCAGGCATCCGTCCCGGAAGTTTCCGCTAAAAAAGCGGTTACGAAAAAAGTTGCTGCCCCGGAAATTGGGGCGAAAAAAACGGCGTCTGTAAAGAAAACAGCTGCGCCAAAAAAGGCTGCAAAGCCCGCGAAAAAAGCAGCCGTAAAGGCGAAATCTGCCGCCCGGAAACCCATTGCCAAAGCGAAGGCTTCTTCCCCAAAATCCGCGCCGAAAGCTAAAGCCGAAAAGGCCGCACCCAAGCCGGTTCTTCCGTCATTTCCACCGCCGCAACTTCCCGACGGCACCATTCGCGTTCTTGTTACGCAGCCGCGCCCGGAAGGCGAGAGATCACCTTACTATGACCTGGCTAAAAAGTACGACCTCAACTTTGAATTTCACCCTTTTATCCGGGTGGAAGGACTGACGGGAAAAGAGTTTCGCCGCCAAAAAGTGGATTTAAAAGAGTATACCGCCATTGTGTTTACGAGCCGCCTCGCGGTGGATCATTTCTTCCGCATCGTGGACGAGATGAAAACGAAGGTGAACCAAGACCTGAAGTATTTCTGCATCACCGAAGCGGTGGCGCTGTACCTGCAAAAGTTTATTCTCTACCGCAAGCGCAAAGTGTTCTTCTCCGCCGATGGCTCCACGCAGGGATTGTTGGACGTGATTGGAAAGCACAAGAATGAAAAGTACGTGGTGCCTATGTCCGATAGCACCAAAAAGGAAATTCCGGCTTTCCTCGCAAAGATGAAGATCCCTCATGCCGAGGCCTCGCTGTATCGCACGGTGTCCAACGACCTGACGGCGATAGCGAAAAACGTGTACGACATGATCGTGTTTTTCTCGCCTTATAGTGTGCAGGCCTTGTTTGACTACGAGCCAACGTACAAGCAAAACGGCACTGTGATTGGTGCATTCGGGCCAACGACCACCAAAGCGGTGGAAGACGCAGGGCTGCGCCTAGACATTAAAGCACCGGCCATTAATGCACCGAGCATGACGAGCGCGCTGGAGTTGTTTCTGGCGGAGCAAACCGTTTCCAAAACAGAAAAGAAAGAGGCCGGAGAATAAACGTTTTTCGCACCGAAGGCGTTCTTGTGCAGACGTTCTAAAGACCTTTGCACCCGCATGAAAAGCCTGTTTTTGATTTGTTTGTTACTGGGGCCGGTGGTTGCTTTCGCGCAGGAAAAAATACCCGTCGTTATTCGCCTCGTGAACGCTGCCGATTCTACCGACAGCGTGAGTGCCGTGGTGGTGATTAAGGACGAAAACGGCAAGGAAGTTTTCGCCCAAAACATCTCTTCGCAGGACACTTTCCGGGCTACGCCCGGCAGGAAATATTTCCTCTCCACGTCGGCGGTTCCGTTTGTTCCGGTGGAGAAATTTTTCTCCGTAAAAGACACAATGTTGCTGCTTCCGGTCTTGTTGAAATCGGGCAGTAAGGAGCTGAAGGGCGTAGTGGTGAAGGCTGCACGGAAGCCGTTTATCCGCCTGGAAGACGACAAAGAAATTGTGGATGCCGAGCCGCTCGCGGTGGCTTCTTCCTCGGCCTATGAAGTGCTGGAGAAAACGCCCGGCGCGGTGGTGGTGGACGGCAATATCTACATCAACAGCAGCACGCCCGCTGTTATCCAAATCAATGGCCGCGACATCCAGCTACGCGGCGAAGACCTGAGTGCGCTTCTGAAGAGTCTGCCTGCAAATGCGATTGTTCGCGTAGAGGTTTTGCGCACGCCTTCGGCCAAATACACGTCTTCTTCGTCGGGCGGCATCATCAATATCGTCCTTCGCAAGGGCGTAAAACTGGGACGAAGCGGCAGCGCGAACATTACCTCGCAGCAGGGCGTGATGAACAGCACGAGCGTGGGCGCAGGACTCAGCCAGACCATAGGCGATAACACGAGCTATATCGGCTATCAGTTTTCTTCGCGCCACAATTTTCAGCGCCTCACCACGCTCCGTCAGGCAAGTGCGGAAGCCAACATTGACCAGTCAGCTTATACCCGTTTTTCCTCCCAAAACCACAACCTGCGCGGTGGTATTGACCGTGCGTTTTCGCCGCGCTTTTCGCTGGCCTACGATGGCATGGGAAGCTACACGGACGGCGGCAATACGGTGAATAACCAGAACGACATTTCCCTTTCCGGCACCAACGCTGGCAGCGTTCTTTCTGGGGGAGACAACCCCAACAAAACCGTGTATCTCTCCAACGTCATCACGGCGAAATGGAAGCCCGACACGCTGGGCAGCAGTTGGGACAATGTGCTGGACTATAAGATTTACGCCGACGACGGCAGGCAGACTTTCCGCAACGCGCTGGAAGGCAGTACGAACTTTTCGCAGGGCCGGGGCACGCGCAACAGTACCAATCACATGATTACCCTGCAAAGCGACTACACGGGCATTTTGGGCAAAGGCTGGAAGGCGGAAACGGGCCTGCGTTTTGACATGAATGTAGGCCGCACCAACGCCGATTTTGAGACCGACACCAATGGCCGCGGCTTCCGGCCCAACGCGTTTCAGAGTGCGCACTTCGGCTTTCAGCAGCGCATCGCGGCTGGCTATGCACAGGTGAGCAAGCTGCTGTTTTGGGGCATCACCGTGAAGCCGGGATTGCGCGTGGAAAACACGTTTATGGACGGGCAGCAGACGTATCCGCAACGCGCCGATTTCACTATTGCGCGCACCGATGTTTTCCCCTACCTCTACCTACGGCGCAATTTGTGGAAGATGTTCAAAACGCCGCTCGTCGCTACCCTCACCTATCGCCGCAGCATTGAACGTCCGGGCTTTGACATGCTCAATCCCGCGCCGCGCTACATCGACCAGTTTCTTTACGACATCGGTAATCCGGCTCTGCGCCCGCAGCTTACCGACAAGTACGAGTACAACGTGACGTTCTGGGATTTTCCGGTGTTTACGGTGGGCTACCGCGACAATAAAAACCTGTTTACCAACGTCTCCTATCAGGATTCTACGTCGGGAATTGCGTTCCGTACCTACGATAATCTGGGCGGGCAAAAGGAGTATTATTTCCGCCTCGTAGGCGGCATTCCCCCGACTATCGGGAAGTATTTTTTCTTTGCTTCCGCCGAATACACCTACCGGAAATTCAACGGGTTTTATGGGGACAAGCCTTTTCAGTTCAATCGCGGAAGCTGGGCGCTTTTCACGTTTCACCAGTTTAAGTGGAGTAAGACTTTCAATGTCAGTGCCCACGCTTTCTGGCTGATTAACGGCTTTGAGCGGTTCTATGAGTTGCAGAATTTCGGCTTCGTCAATGCCTCGGCAAGCAAGACTTTAATGGACGGCAAGCTGGCTGTAACCGTCAGCCTGAATGATATTTTCCGCACCAACCGGCAGACGTTTATCCTCTCGCAGCCGGGCATTTACGCCACCGGAAACCGCGCCGAAGACACGCGGCGTTTCGGCATCACGCTGCGCTACAATTTCGGCATTAAGGAGAAGGAGAAAAAAGGCAGTTCGCCCTTTGGAAGCATGGAGCAGAACGGGCAATAGAGGGCCATCTCCACAGCAGGAAGGCACTTGCCATTCGCCCGAAAATACCGTCAAGACTTTTCAACGATGCTTTTCGGCTGTTTGAAAATACCGTTCACATGGCTGAATGGCACTTCCAACTTGCTTAAAAGTGTCGTCAAGAGGTCTTGACACCGCTATTTGTTTCCCGAAAATGCCGTCAAGACCTCTGAATTGTATTTTCCACTTACACGAAAGTGCTGTCAAGACCTCTGAATTGCATTTTCCACTTACACGAAAGCACTATCAAGAGGTCTTGAAGGCATCTTAAACCTGATTTAAAATCCGTTACCGGAACTGCAACACTTTGCTGGTAGAAATCCGCCGCAGGTACAGCAAGGGCAGCAGCATAAACACGACACACAGAATCAACGTCGCGCCGTTGATGAACAGCAGTTGCGACCACTGGATTTTCACCGGAACGGTGTGCATATAATAGGTCTCTTCCGGCAGCGTCAGGAAGCCCGTTTTCTGCTGGATAAACGAGAGCAAAAGCGCAAGCGCCGTTCCCAATCCGCAGCCCGCCACGCCGATGCCGAGCGCGAGACTCAGGAATAGATTCCGCAAGCGGCGGCGGCCCATACCGAGCGCATCGAGAATGGCAATCAGATGCACCCGATCCACAAGCAAAATCAAGAGTGCGGTGGCGAGGTTGATAATGGCGATGGCGGCCATAATGCCCAGCAACACGCGCACATTGGTTTCCTGCAAACGCAGCCAGTCGAAAATCTGCGGATAACGCTCGTCCAGCGTATAGCCACGCAACGGTAGCTGGAGCACTTTTTCATACAGCGCGTCCGCGATTTTGGGCGCGTCCTGCGGGCTTTTCAAATTCATTTGGTAGCCCGAAATATCGGTGGCATTCCAGCCACTGAGCCGCTGCACCAACCGGATATCGCAGAGTGCGAAATTGCGATCCACTTCGTCCAGACCCGTATGGTAAATCCCGCGTACCACCACGCGGCGGATGCGCGGCACTTCCTGCCCCGACTGCACAAAATAGAGGAGTACGTCGTCGCCCACTTTGAGGCGCAGCCGCGATGCCAGCATCTGCGATAGAAGAAGGTCTTTGGAATAAGCCGTGTCGGAGAAATCTATTTTCCCGTTGGATTCAATGGCGGTTGGGAGCGCGTTTGCCGATGGAATGCCTTTCAGTTGGATGCCTTCCAAGGCTTTTCCTTCCCGCAGAATAGCGGGTCGCAAAGCGTAGGGAAATACCTGTGCGCCGGGCGCGGTTTGGCGCAATCGCTGAAGCAGTTGGGCATCCAAAACCAGCGGCTCGTCGGAAAGCAAATTGGATGGATTGGCCGTGTAGGGCGTCACCAGCACATGTCCCCAGAAAGCGAAAATCTTTTCCTGAATGGCCGACTGAAAACCCGTGACCACCGCTACGCTCAACAGCATCACCGCTACACTGAGCGCCGTAGCGCCCACGCCTAACCGGATGATAAAGGCCGAGAAAGAACCTTTCTGGCGGGCGAGGAGACGCAGGGCAAGGAAAAGGGAAAGACGCACCGCCGCAAAGTAATTGCGGAACGGCAGGCAAAACCTATAAGGTTTCCGAAACCTTATAGGTTTGGACAAAAAAACCGGACAGGTCTATCGGTAATTGTTCCGATAAACCTGTCCGGTTTCGCGTTCCGTAACGCCCCGTTACGCCAGCACAAACTTCACCGGCACGCGGTAATAAACCTTCACTGGCTTGCCATTGTTCGTCGCCGGCTTCCAGTTGGGCATTTTCTTCACCGCGCGCAACGCTTCGGCATCCAAGGCCGGGTTTACGTTGCGCTCCACAATCGCATCGGTAATGCGGCCTTTTTCGTCAATCACAAATTTGATTACCACACGGCCTTCTACTTTTTGTTTGAGCGCAGCTTCGGGGTAATTCACGTTTTTAGCAAGGAACTCCTGAACGTTTCCTACAAATTCTGGCATCACGTCTGCAGTTGTGTAAACGGTTTCTTCTTTAGGCTTAGCAGGCTGTTTCGCCTTTTGGGCCTCACACAGCGTTACCGAAAATACCAGCGCAGTCAGAACCAGAACGAGTTGCTTTTTCATAAGTAAAGAAGCGTTTGTTTTAAAAGAACGCTTTTTCAAAGTTCTATAAAAAGGCGACACGAAAATTATCCTGTCGCTTTCTACTTCTCACCGCATTAGTTCATCACTTTGCTCCCGCCATAAGCCGGAAGCCGCCGCACCGGCAGGCACTTTGCCCAGATGTCGGTAAGCTTTTTCCGTCGCCTCGCGGCCCCGTTGGGTGCGCACGATGTAGCCTTCCTGAATCAGGAACGGTTCATACACTTCTTCTAAAGTTCCCGGCTCCTCGCCCACTGCCGTGGCGATGTTGCCGATGCCCACCGGGCCGCCTTTAAACTTGTCAATCAGCGTTGCCAGAATGCGGTTGTCCATTTCGTCGAGGCCGTTGGCATCCACGTTCAGGGCCTTGAGACCGTACTCGCAAATGGCCATGTCAATCACGCCGTTGCCCAGCACCTGCGCAAAGTCGCGCATCCGGCGCAGAAGGCCGTTGGCAATACGTGGCGTGCCCCGGCTGCGACGCGCTACCTCGCCCGCTGCGTCCGACGTAATCTTCACACCTAGCACGCCCGCCGCGCGCGAAACAATGCCCGTCAGCACTTCCGCCGGGTAGTAATCCAACCGGTTTTTAATGCCGAAACGGGAAAGCAGCGGCGCGGTTAAAAGTCCGCTGCGCGTGGTTGCCCCCACAAGCGTAAACGGCGCTACATTCAGTTGGATGGAGCGCGCCGAAGGGCCGCTGTCAATCATGATGTCAATCTTGAAATCCTCCATGGCCGAGTAGAGGTATTCCTCCACCACAGTACTGAGGCGGTGAATCTCGTCGATGAACAGGACGTCGCGGGGTTGAAGGCCTGTGAGGAGTCCGGCGAGGTCGGCGGGCTTCTCCACAACCGGGCCGGAAGTCTCTTTGATGTTCGCGCCCAGCTCGGCGGCAACAATGCGCGAGAGCGTGGTTTTCCCCAGTCCCGGCGGGCCGTGGAAAAGGACATGGTCAAGGGCTTCGCCGCGCGCGTTGGCGGCTTTGATGAAGATGCGCAGGTTCTCAATCAGATGGGGCTGACCGGAGAACTCGGCGATGGATTGGGGGCGGATTTTGTTTTCAAAATCGCGCTGTTGCGGGTCGGGATTTTCCGCCGCACGGACGTGGGATTCTTGCACAGGAAAAGTAAAAGCAGATAACAAAAGAGCGGGAAAGAGGTTGGAATGTTGGACAGGCTAAAGCCGTTGGAAAGCCCTTTGGGCGTTGGAGTGTTGGATGCTTCGCGTTGGCTGGTTGAAGCGTTGGCAGGCGCTTTAGAAACCGGATGAAAACCCCGGTAGAAAAAGAATTTCCGGCTGTTCTACCTTATCACCTCCTTCAACTAAGGTAATAAGGTTGCCCGTTTTCTGTATTTCTCTGCTGCTACTAAGGTTTCCGACGCAAGGCGTCCAACCTTCCAACGCGAAGCCTCCAACGCTGAAAGCCTCCAACAATCTCCAACCTATTTTCGCGCCATGAAACTCGACACCAAACTTATCCACGCCGGCGTAGAACCCGACCCGACGACCGGCGCGATTATGACGCCGATTTACCAGACCTCTACCTACGTGCAGGCCGCTCCCGGCGACCACAAAGGCTACGAATATGCCCGTACCCAAAACCCCACGCGCACGGCTTTGCAGAACGCGCTTGCAGCGATAGAAAACGGCAAGCACGCGCTTTCTTTTGCTTCCGGCATGGCGGCGACGGATGCAGTCATGCGACTGCTTTCGCCTGGCGACGAGGTGATTGTTTCCAACGACCTTTACGGCGGAACCTACCGGATCTTCACGAAGGTTTTTTCCAAATACGGCATTGTGTTTCACTTCGTGGACATGCGCGGGATGGAGAACATTGAAGCGAAGATTTCCTCCAAAACCAAAATGCTGTGGGTGGAAACGCCCACCAATCCGCTCCTGAGTGTAGTGGATATTGAAGCCTGCGCGGACATCGCAAAAGCGCACAAATTGGAGCTTGTGGTGGACAACACCTTTGCCTCTCCCTACCTGCAAAATCCGCTCGACTGGGGTGCAACGATGGTGCTGCATTCAGCCACGAAATACCTCGGTGGCCACTCCGACGTAGTGCACGGCTGCGTGATTACCAACAGCACGGAAACGGCGGAAGCACTGGCTTTCATCCAGAACGCCTGCGGCGGCGTGCCCGGTCCGCACGACTGCTGGCTGGTGCTGCGTGGCATCAAAACCCTACACGTGCGGATGCAGCGTCACTGTGAAAACGGCGAGAAAATTGCCCGCTGGCTGCGCAATCATTCTGCAGTGAGCAAAGTGCTTTGGTGTGGCTTTGAAGACCACCCGAATCACGCCGTGGCGAAGAAACAAATGCGCGGTTTTGGCGGGATGATTTCCTTTGTGTTGAAGGACGACAGCATTGAAGCCGCGAACCGCGTTTTGACGCGTACAAAACTGTTTGCGCTGGCCGAATCGCTGGGTGGTGTGGAGTCTTTGATTGGACATCCGGCGACGATGACGCACGGTTCTATTCCGCGTGAGGAGCGCATTCAGAACGGACTGGCCGACTCGCTGATTCGCCTCAGTGTGGGCATTGAGGACGCCGACGATTTGATAGCGGATTTGGAAGCAGCAATAGGTTAAAAAGAAAGTTTTTCAGGGGCCGGGAAAAGTCCGTTTAAAGGGTTAAATTTGGTTCTTAAACTTCTTCTTTTGAAGCATCTACATATAGCTGTGCTGGCCTTTACGCTGGCAGGCGGAAGTGCTGCAGCGCAGCAAAACGGCGAGCCGCCATTTATCGCGCGTGAGCGAATCTCTTTCATCGGGGCCATTGGCGGACAGAACTACATAGGCAATCTGCTGCCGCGCAACTACGGCATTTGGGGTGCGCAATACGATTTCTCGCCGAGCATCCGGTTGGGTGCGGAATATCAACTCAACTCCTTGTTCCGGGCGCGTTTCAGCTATTATGGAACGCAACTAAGCGGCAACGACGCGAGCAGTTACCAGAATCTGGAAAAAGACGAAGATTGGCGTAAAAGACGGCAGTTGAGCTTCACCAATGTCATCAACGACTTCTCGCTCACAGCCATCTGGGACATTCTGGGCAACTGGCAAAAGCGATGGGAAGAAGGCCGGATTCGCTACTTCATCACGCCTTACATCAGCACCGGCATCGGTTACTCGCTCATGAATCCCAAGCTAGGCGATACGACGATGGCGTGGCGTTACGTCACTTCCCCCGACATTAACCAGCAACCTTACTTTGAGCGCGACATCAAGAACAAAGCACCGTTGAGCGGCGCAATCAACATTCCGGTGACGCTGGGTGTACGCTGGCAAATCAACGAGAAAGCGGGAATATTTGTAGAGGGAACACGCCACTATTATTTCACCGGCTACCTGGACCGCGTGGCCAACTGGACCCCTAAAGCAGAGCAGTACGACGGATTTATCAATTACGCTGTCGGCTTCCGATACACTTTGCAGCCAAGATAAAAAAAGCCCTGCGTTTTGCGGGGCTTTTTTTGTAGAAAGATTTTAGTAGAGATCCAAAAATCCTCCGGCTCACCCAAGACAGGTTACCCTCTTGTTCATTATTAATTATAAATTACCGTCATAAGACCACTTCAGATAAATTGCCCCCCACGTAAAGCCACCGCCGAAGGCCGCCAGAATCAAATTGTCGCCTTTGCGAAGCTGTGACTCCCATTCCCACAAACAGAGCGGCAAAGTGCCGTTGGTTGTGTTTCCATAGCGCTGTACGTTCACCATCACTTTTTCTTCCGGCAGGCCCATGCGCTGGCGTGTGGCGTCAATAATGCGCTTGTTGGCCTGATGCGGCACCAGCCAGTCCACGTCTTCGCCCGTAAGGCCATTGCGCTCCAGAATCTCGGCGCTCACATCGGCCATGCCTTTCACTGCAAACTTAAAAACCGTCTGGCCTTCCTGATACACGAAATGTTCTTTGGCCATTACCGTTTCTACAGTTGCCGGTTTGGCCGAGCCGCCCGCTTTTTGATGCAGGAAAGCTACCCCCGCACCGTCGCTTTTCAACACAGCGTCTATCAGACCGTTGCCTTCTTCGTTGGGTTCCAGAAGCACGCAGCCCGCGCCGTCGCCAAAAATGATGCAGGTCTGCCGGTCTTCGTAATTGATGATGGACGACATCTTGTCGCCACCTACGACCAGCACTTTTTTGTGCTTGCCTGTCTCAATGAACTGCGCGCCGGTAGTGAGCGCGAAAATGAATCCGCTGCACGCCGCGCTTACGTCGTAGCCAAAAGCGTTGGTCATGCCTACTTTGTCAGCAACGATGTTGGCAGTAGCCGGAAACTGCATGTCCGGCGTCGTGGTAGCGCAGATAACCAGCTCTATTTCCAACGGCGAAATGCCGCGCTTGCGAAGCAACTCTTCTACCGCTTGAATCATCATCACCGAGGTGCCTTTCTCTTCTCCTTTCAGGATGCGCCGCTCGGTAATTCCGGTGCGCGTGCGTATCCACTCATCGTTGGTATCCACCATCGTTTCCAATTCGGCGTTGGTCAGCACATAGTCCGGGACGTAGCCGCCCACGGCGGTAATGGCTGCATGAATTTTGGGCATTTTGAAGGAAGGAATAGGGCTTCTGAAAAAGGCCTCAAATGTAGGGCACAATGCCCATCGGCAACGGCGCACAAGGACTGTTCCGGCTGCGAAGAATACTCTTAGAAGCAATCGGGGCATTGGTGGATATCAGGCGCATCAGTTGGTTCTCTGTCATTACCAAAAGGCCGGGAAAATGCTTTCCTCAGGCAGAGAAAGGGCTGTTTTAAGAAAGAATTGGGCGATGCCGGGAAGATGTCTTAATTTGGCTTCCCAAAGGCTTCTTTGCTTTCGACCAAACATCGCTATTACCAATGAAGAAACTCCTACTCGGACTGGGTACGCTGTTGCTTTCTGCCACTGGCAGCATGGCGCAGGACGTGCATTTCACACAATATTTTTCCTCGCCGCTTACGCTGAATCCGGCGCTGACCGGGCTGACCAACTGTGACCTGCGCGTGGCGGGCAACTACCGGAATCAGTGGAGCTCCGTTTCTACGCCTTACACTACCGGCACCGCGTCTTATGATATGGCATTGCTGAAGGGAAGGCTCACCAATGGCGACCGCCTCGGTGTAGGGGTCATGGCGCTGTATGACCAGTCTGGCTCCGGAGCACTTACGAACACTACTTTTGCGGTATCGGCGGCTTATCACAAAGCCTTTGGCAGCAGCTATGATAACATGGGGAAGAATCATACGCTTTCTGTGGGCTTGCAGGGCGGGCTGGTACAGAAATCCATCGACCAGACCAAACTTGTGTACGGAAGCCAGTTTGAGCCAGGTACGGGTCTGTTTACAGGTACGAATAAGGAGCAGCTTGCCAATAACCAGATAAGCTATGCCGACTTCAGTGTGGGCGTTACCTACACGGGCCGGGTAAGTGAACGCTCTACGGCTTATGCAGGTGTGAGTGCTTATCACCTCGGCACGCCGAAGGAATCTTTTTTGGGAAACGACACCAATAAAATTCATCGCCGCTACACCACTTTCCTCGGTGGCTCTTTCCAGTTGAACGAGAATATCTGGCTCTATGCCAGCAGCCTTTATACCAATCAGGCAAAGGCGCAGGAACTGGTTTTTGGCTCCGCGGTAGGCTTCGTCCTGAACCCCGGTTTTGATGAAGAATTTCAGCGTCCAACGATTCTCTACACCGGCGCCTGGTATCGCGTAAACGACGCTGTTTGTCCGTACGTGGCACTTGATTTCAAGAAGGCAACGATTGGCTTTAGCTACGACGTAAACATCTCCAATTTCGCCGCCGCTACCGGCAACAGCGGAGCCTACGAAATCTCGCTTATCTACAACGGCTGCATCACACGGAAAGTCCGCGAGCCACGACAAAACTTCGCCTGTCCCAAGTTTTAAAAAAAGCGCCCGAGGGCGCTTTTTTTATAGGTCATAAGTCATGGGCAATAGGTCATGGGGCATAAGTCATGGGTCATGAGGGGGGATGAAAAACGCCCCATTATTCATTGCTCATTATTCATTGCCTACAGTCCTTTCCCCTTACTCACCCACGCATTCCCGCGAATCCAGAAACGGTAAGGCAGATAAGCATCTTCCTTAGCATAAGCTACGCCTACGCGGGTGCCCACTTCTATATCTTCCGCCTTCGGGCGCAGGCCCCGGTCTTCTATCCATAATGGCCCGGAAAAAACGTCTTTTCCGGTCAGCTCGCCGCCAATGCTAAGTGCGATAGTGAGGTTGCCCGGCCCGGCGCTGATTTTGGGACTGGTTGTTGGAAGGCCGCGCCGCTGCTGCATAATTTCCACGCCTTCCAAAGGCTCTATGCCGCGAATCAAAACGGCTTCGGCCACGTCGGCAATGTTGGTGGAGATGTTGAACAGGTGGTGGATGCCATAACAGCGATACACGTAAGCCGTTCCGCCTGTCATAAACATCGGCTCGGTGCGGCGCGTGCGGCGGTTGCTGTGGGAATGAGAGGCCTTGTCCCAAGCTGCGTAGGCTTCGGTCTCCACGATTTTTCCGGCGGTGCGCTGCCCGTTTGTTTCCGTTACGACGACCATTCCCAGCAGCTCGCGGGCAATCTGCACCACGTCGGGGCGCGTGAAAAATGCGGGTGTTAGCTTCGTCCTTTTCATGGAAAACACGCTTACAAAAACGACGCCTTGCCTTCTAATGTTGCCCGTGCCGATTGCGCCGGAAGCGTGGCACACCCTTTCCGCCGAAGCGATGGAAGCGGCGCGCACGGTGAGGCATTTTTACGTGGAAAACTTGCGGAGCGCCCGCCGTTTTTTAAAAGGCCTTCACCCCGAAAAAGTCATTGACGACTGCCACTTTGAAGAGATGCCCAAGGACGATGCGCTGAACCTGCAACCCCTGCGCGAATGGGCCAAAGCGGGCGCGCAAATAGCGGTGTTGAGCGAGGCAGGTTGCCCCGGCATTGCCGACCCCGGCGCACAGGTGGCGGCAGAGGCGCACCGGCTTTCCCTTCCAGTTGTTTCGCTTACCGGGCCGAGCGCGATTTTGCTGTCCTTAATGGGTTCGGGGATGAACGGACAATCGTTTGCTTTCAACGGCTATCTACCCCTTAAAAACCCGGAGCGGAGCCAGAAAATAAAGGCGTATGAACAGCGTGCGCAAAGGGAAAATCAGACGCAGATTTTTATTGAAACGCCTTACCGGAACAACGCGCTGCTGGCGGATTTCCTTCAACAGCTTTCCCCGCAAACGCGGCTTTGCATCGGGCTGAGCCTGACGAGCGAGGATTCCTTTCTGCAAACCAAAACAGTAAAGGAATGGAAAGAGAAAACGCCCTCTTTGGCCAAAGCACCAGCAGTATTCCTTATAGGTTAGAAGTCAGAAGAAACATTACAGAAAGGCCCTCTTCCTGACATCAAACAATGAAATAAGCCGTTATCAGGGTTCGGAACAGGCAGTTCACACAACAAACAGACCTGATTACACCCCCTAACTCCCGCGCTCGCGTCTCGGGGAAGAGAGTTCGGGGGCCTAACTGCCTCGCTCGCGTGTCGGGGAAGGGAGTTAGGGGGCCTAACTGCCTCCCCCGCGTCTCGGGGGAGAGAGTTAGGGGGGTAGCTGGGTCGCTCGCGTCTCGGGGAAGGGAGTCAGAGGGGGTAACTACCTCGCCCGCGTGTTGAGGGGGAAGCCTATAAGGTCTTGAAGACCTTATAGGCTTGAGTGGGCGCCCACAAGGTCTGGCCCCTACCGGAAATCGGCTTTTGTCTCTTTAATTCATCCCTGCCACGTTTGTCGCTTCCACCTTATCTACAAGGTATTGCCCGGTTTCCTGGTTTCTGGCGCTGTTGTTCTCACCGCGCCACGGCAGCGAGCGGCGGTATTGGGTGTAATGCACCTTCACGGCCTGGCCCTGACTTTTTTCCAACTGCGAGGCCACGGCTTCGTCTTCCACCGAAAAATAAAAGTATTGCGCCGACAGACTGCCGTTGCGCCCGCTGAAACCTTCCTGTAAAAGTTCGCCCTCGTAGGTCTTGAAGACATTGCCTTTGCGGGAGAATTTTTGCAGCATTCCCACCCGCGTACCGTCGCTGAAAGGGTTGTAATAATTCCAGTAACTCCAGCCGAAAACAACGAGTATAAGCAGGAGGGAGGAGAGGAGAATTGTGCGACGCATAACAGGAGTGAGGGGTGAGGAGACAGGATTGAGGGGTGGAAAGTTCTTTTCTTGTTGGAAATCTTTTGTCACCCCGAAAAGGGGCCTTAGCGGCTTGCGCGCGTTGGAGAACAGGGTGTTGCGTCCGGCAAGGCCCCTTCGGGGTGACAAAAGAGGTTGTCCGAAACAGCCTGTTGCTTGTGTTCTGGATGACTTTTAAGGAGAAGGGCCAAAGGTCTTTGGGAAACACGAAACACCTACCCTATCGTTCGGGCTTTCCACTCGTATTTCCCCCAGAACCCCAAAAACCCCGCCAGCACGACGTAGCCGATATGCAGCGGCTGGAGAAAGAGGAATGCGCGCGAGAGGTTGGAAAGACGATAGTAGCGCAACACCGGCTCCAGAAAGTAGTATTCTGCTCCTGCCTTCAGCGCCAGCAACGCAAGGAAAGCGCCCCACTGCACCACCGGCGTGAAGAGGAGGAAGAAGCCCGACAACAACACCACGTTCAGCGCATACACCAAGAGCAACTGCGCTGTAAGCGGAACGTCTTTGTATTTCCCTGACTTGGAAGCCCAGCGGATGCGCTGCCGGAAGAAATGAAGCAAATCGGGCTGCGGCTGCGTAAAAACCATCGCGCTGCGTGCCTTGAGGTATCCGATTTTTCCGGGGCCGAAAGCGGTTTTTATTTTGTGGAGCAGGAGATAATCGTCGCCCGTGGCGAGGTGCGTAGTTCCGGTGTAGCCGCCCACTTTTTCAAACGCTTCTCTGGAAAAAGCAAGGTTCGCGCCGTTGGCCATCGTGCCGATTTGAAGCGTGTTTACGGCGGCGGTGATACCCTGCATAGACGCAAAATCCAGCGCCTGAAAAATGTCTAAACGGTCAGCGGTAACATGGAAGCGCACCGGCGCGACAATCGCAGCGGGGCGTGTTTTTTCGTAGAAAGCAACGAGCGTTTGGAGCCATTGGCGGCCTGCGGTGCAGTCAGCGTCAGTAGTAATAATCAATTCCGCGTCGGCGGCAGTTTCAATGCCTTTTTGCAGCGCGTGTTTCTTAAAAGCGGGTCCTTCCGGCGGCGGAAAAAGGGCCATACGGATGACTTCTACGCCCAACTTTTCGCCTATCGCTGCCGTTGCGTCGTCGGAGTGGTCGTCCACCAAAACAATGCGCAGCAGGTGCGCCGGATAATCCTGTTTCAACAGGCTTTGGAGGCAGCTTTCCATGTTGCTTTCCTCGTTGCGCGCGGGAATAATAACGGCGATCTTGGTTTGCGGAACAAAGCTTTCCGGCACCATGAAATCGGGCGTTCCGTCCCAGCCACGCCGGTAGGCATACATCAGCCCGGCATAGAGCAGCAACAGCAGAAAAGCGAGCGTGAGATACATGGATTTCCGGCGCGGCGATTACGGTTGCAGAAGCGTTTTGAAAATCGCCGGATACACGTCGTCGGTCAGCAGGCGGTGGCCTTTTTGCAGCTTGTGGAGCCGCACGTTTTGGGGAAAAAGAGCTGTGAAATATTCGCCCTTGCGCAGTGAAATCACCGGGTCGTGAACGCCCATAAAAAGATGCACCGGAACCCCATTTTGGGCGAAGATTTTTCGGAGCGTATCCGACTTCGGATAGAGCTTTCTCAGCGCCTGCCAACTCGTGCGCAGCATTGTGTGGGAAGCCACATTGGAGAGGTGGTGCTGGAAAAACTGGTACTTGTTTTCGGAGAAGAGTTTGCGCCGCCGCAACAGCGAAAGCAGCTTGCCATAGCGTCCCGGATTTTTATACACATCATTCAGCAGCAGCGCGCCCGCTTTCGAGTCATTCACGTAAGAAACAAACGGGTGTGTGCGCAATCCGTCAGGTGCCAGAAGGGTGAGGGAAGCCACTTTTTCCGGGGCCGCAGCAAGCGCACTTAAGGCTACGCGCCCGCCCAGACTGTAGCCCAAAATAGAAAGCTTTCCTACGCCGTGGTCAGCACAGATTTTCGTCAGGATGCGGCGTAATGCGGCATAATCCAGCACTTCACCGTCGGCCCATTTCGTTGCGCCATGTCCGGGCAAATCCAGCGCCAGCGTGGTAAATTGCGGGGCAACCGCGTGGGCCAGTTCGCTAAAAAGCGCGCTGCTGTTGGAGTAGCCGTGGAAAGCCAGCAAAAGCTGCGGTCCGCCTTTCCAGAGCCGTCCGTTCAGAACGCTTTTTCCGGCAGATATAGAAACAGAAGTAGAAGGAGGTGCGTGCAAAACGGTCATTCACTTTTCCATACGAAAACAATACCGGAACAGGCGGCCTTCAAAATCAAACGGCGTGGTGGCGCGGGTAATATCCTCAATGCGGTCGGTGGGCAGCGCGTCTTTGTCCAGCGTGAAATTGCGGCAGTTGGTGCTGAAATACAGCACGCCTTCGGGTGTAAGCGTGGCGAGCAGTTTTTTGATAAAAGGCACGTGGTCGCGCTGCACGTCCCAAGTCTCATCCATGCGTTTGCTATTGGAAAAAGTGGGCGGGTCGCAGACGATGAGGTCAAAGGAAGCCCGCGGTAGTTCTTTTACCCATTCCAGCGCGTCTTCCTGCAGGAAGAGATGCACCTCCGGGTCATAGAGCTTGTTGAACTGCATGTTGCGCTTCGCCCAGTTGATGTAGGTCTTGCTCATGTCCACCGAAACCACTTGTTCCGCGCCGCCTTTGGCCGCATAGGCCGAGAACGCGCCGGTGTAGCAAAACAGGTTCAAGACTTTTTTCCCTTCCGCTTCCTCACGCACTTTTCCCCGCGTGATGCGGTGGTCGAGGAACAGGCCGGTGTCGAGATAGTCGGAGAGATTGAGGATGAAAAACAGGTCGGCTTCCGGCACAATGCGCTCTACTTTTTCCGTCGTCAGCTTTTCGTATTGCTCCTGGCGGCTGGCTTTCCGGCGGCGCTCTTTGAGGAAAATAACGTCTTCTTCCACACCCAAAACAGAAGCGATAACGCTGCGACATTCTGCCAGCCACTGTGCATGTTGCTCTTCCTCCATCCCATGCCGGCGCAGGTATTCGGCGGCATACACTGCACCGTCGAGCCACTCCATGCTGAACGGATATTGGGGCAGGTCGTGGTCGTAAAAACGGAAGCAAGCGACCTGCTGGCGACGGGCGAGTTTGGAATAGTGCTTCCACACTTTGGCAAGCCGGTTGGCGAAGGGCTGGTGTGCGTCGGTCATGGAGGTTTTTGAGGGCGAAAATACTTCTTAGCTGTGCGATAGCTTTTCTCGCAGAGGCGCAAAGACGCAGAGATTTCTTCCTACAAAATGGGTGTCATCTCGACCGATAGGGAGAGATCTCGCGCTTGCTGTTCCTTATCTGCTGTTCCTCAGCACGAGTGAGATTCCTCCTTCGTCGGAATGACACACAATTTGGGGTGCGCTCCTACTTCTTTATTTCCGCTTAATCAGCCGCGCGGCATTGGATTTCGGGACGGGTGTTTTGTGGTGTGGCATCTTTGCCTCTCGCTTCAGATAAGCGGCGCTGTCTGCCTTCGCTATGCCCACGAGATGATAACCGATGAGCGAGTCCACCTGATATTCTTCCTCATGCGTTACGCGTCCGGTTTCAAAGTCGTAGTAGCGCCAGGTTCCGTGCCGCGTGGAGCCATTTTCAGTAGGAAGAATGCGACGCTTTTCGTGGCCCGTTATCGGGTCTATCACCCAAATCGTGTCAAAAGGTTTGTCGGGATTGAGGCCGCGATAGTTGCCCGTCAAAACGAGGCGGCCATTATCGTAGTAGCTGCTTTCGCCGTCCAGCGCATTGTTCTTAAAACGTTGGGAAGACAGCAGCGTGCCTTCGCTGTTCAGCGTGTTCCAGACGCCATATTTCCGCCCGTGGTCGTAGTTGCCAAACTCGGTGTAGGCTGGGTCGCCCATGCGCTCCGGGTGGTGGATATACCAGAAGCCATGCGGGCGGCCTTCTTTGTCGCGCATATTGTCCTTCTCCCGCGTCTGCGCCGAAGCGCAAAAAGCGGACAGCAGAAGGAGAAGCGAAAAGGCGAAACGAAGGCCGTGCATGAAAAACTTAAACGGCGAAGGACGTGCCGCAGCCGCAGGTAGAAGTGGCGTTGGGATTGTTGAACGTGAAGCCCCGCGCGTTCAGTCCGTCTTCAAAATGGATGGAAATGCCGTAGAGGTAAATGGCGTGAGAAGGCTTCATCAAAACGGGAATCCCGGAGATTTCGTACTCCTGATCGTCTTCTTCGCGGGCATCAAAGCCGAGGATATAGCTCATGCCGCTGCATCCACCGCCTTTCACGCCCACGCGCAGCATTTGAGACGCGTCAAAATCAGCAGCATTCATCAGTTTTTGGATTTCGGCTACCGCGCCGGAGGTAAAGGAAACGGGCACTTCGGCAATCATTGTCTGGGTCATAGGGTAAAAGTAGAAAAAGGAAAGGAGAAACAGTTTTCCTGCCCCTTTAAAAACCACGGGCGCTGTCGTTTTGTTGCAGGAGAAGCGCCCTGTTTCCCATTCATAGAATGTCCTTAACGAAATGCGCTTTATTTTGCCGCAAAAATCCCCTTACGCACCATGACCGAGAAAATGGAGGAAATCATCGCCGAGACGGGCGAGCACATGAAAAAGGCCATTGGCCATCTGGAAGTGGAGCTGACGAAAATCCGCGCCGGAAAAGCCAATCCCACCATGCTGGACGGCATCAACGTGGACTACTACGGAGCGCCTACGCCCTTGTCGCAGGTGGCGAATATTACCGTTCCCGATGCGCGCACCATTTCCCTTCAGCCGTGGGAGAAAACCATGCTCGCCCCGATTGAAAAAGCGATTATCGCTTCCAACATCGGCCTCAATCCGCAGAACGATGGCAGCTATATTCGTCTCTTCCTGCCACCGCTAACGGAAGAGCGTCGCAAGGAGTTGGTGAAGCGCGTAAATGCCGAAGGCGAACACGCCAAAGTGGCCGTGCGCAACATTCGCCGCGACCAGATTGAAGGCATCCGCAAGCTGGTGAAGGAAGGGCTGAGCGAGGACACGGCCAAAGATGCCGAAGGCCGCATTCAGGGCATTACCGACAAGCACAGCGCCATGATTGACCAGCACTGCAAAGACAAGGACAAGGATATTATGACGGTTTGAAGACGATTCAACATCCGATTTCTACTTAGTCCAATCTTCCAACTGAATCCCGCTGATACGCTCAAAATGGACGGTGTTGTTTGTTACCATTACCAAGCCATGCGCCACAGAAGTCACGCCGATTAAAAGGTCAAAATCATCCACCGGATTGCCCGCTTTTCTAAGGCGGGCTTTTTCTTTTGCATAGATATCGAGCGCCGGGAAAATAGGCAGCACCGTAACACCTGTCAGGAAGTCTGTCAATGCTTTCTGATTCTTTTCCGGGTGGTTGCTGTTTTCCACACCAAATTTTAGCTCGGCGAGCGTTATCTCGGAGATGAAGCGGTTTTCCGCCGCCACCGCATTGAAGCGCGTATCCAACCCAAACTTGCCTTTCATATAGTAGATGGCAATGTTGGTGTCTATCAAATACTGTTTCAAAAGTCCTCAATTTGACGGTTGAAACGGCGGCTGTCGCGGACTTCGGCAATCACTTCTTCGGCGCTTTTATCGGACGTGAAAGCGCCGAAAGCGTTTTGGAAAGCAGCGGGTTTTTCCGTGAGGTCGGCCTTGATAGAAGCTGTGAGCCGCGCAATAAGGTCGAGCTTGTTATCGGCGCTCAGGCTGGACAGCAAGCCTACATAGCCTTCAATAATGGTGGTGTTCGCAGCAGCAGGGTTCATAGCTCAAATTTAGAGACAGAAAATAGACCTTGTCTTCCCTCACCCACCCAACCCGCAAAAATTTTAACATTCTTAGAATCACCAAGCCATTCTCTTTCCGCTTTGTTACGCACTACATTTGTTTTCACCCTTTAAAAAACCCCTCTTCCTCCATGGCCTTCCGCATTGTTTTCCCCGGCACTTTTACCGGTGAGCAAAAACTACTCACCGACGTAAACACCAAACACGTGGCTGACGGCGCCAACAGCGACCTGAAACCTTACTTCACCCAACAAGGCATCAACCTGACAACCGACCTGAACATCGGCGTGCAGGCTGCCAATTTTGAAACGGCCCGCGGCCTCCACAGCCGCGCCGCCGAAAACCTTACCCAACTGCGCGACAACGCCTTCCACATTGCCTACGGCCCCCTGCCCGGCATGTTGCAATTCCTGAAAAGCTTCTATAAGGGAAATGATCGCGAGCTGGGCAACTGGGGCGTGACGATGGACGGCAAGGCCAGAATTGTGTATCCCACTGATTTTGACGGGCAGGTGGCGCTCTTCAAAGCCGTTATGCAGAAGCACGCTGCCCTCGCCGCGGCCTCTCCCCTCACCCTTTACCTCACCAAACAGGGCCTTTCGGTAACTGCCCTGAACACGGCGCTCGGCAGCGCCGTGAACCACAACACGGCGATGGGCGTAGCGAAGAAAAATGCGGAGGATGCCCGCAAAGACCGCGACAATGTGTGGACTCCGGTGGTGGCCCGCCTGAAAGGCTCGGTGGATTTCCTGAAAAAACTGAACAGCGACAACCCGAAAGCCCTCGGCGCCTATGGCGTGGTGGTGGACGATTCGCCGCGCGCGCCGAAGCTGCGGACAACGACCCTCAAAGCAGGCGAACAGATTACGAACAACGGCGTAAGCATTGGCGGGACGTTTACCAACACCGGCGCGGGCGACCTGCACGTATATCGCGGCAAGACGACCACGGGCACGCCGCTGATTGTTCCGGCAGGCGAGCAGTTAGGGATGTTGAAAGGGTGGAGTACGATTACGGTGGTGAATCCTTCTTCGCTGAACGCGGCGAAATTTTCGGTGCTCATAACCAATGGTTAGCGTGGAAGTCGGGCAAATCCGCGTGGAACTCTGAAGAATCCGCGTGAAAGTTGGGCAAATCCGCGTGGAATTTTGATGGAAACGCGTGAAATTTTTAAAAATCCGCGTGAAAGAAGGCCGGAAACGCGTAGTTTTCGGCCTTCTTTTATCGCATAAAACACAGAAACATGCTGAAGATTAAGGTTGAGAAGCTACCTGATGGCTTTACAGTTATTCATGTCAATGATTTGCAGGAGCGAGATACTGGATTCTATGCAAGCACTCACCATCAAAAGAAACCTTTGATTAACTTAAAATCACAGGAAGTCATTCAAGAATTGCTTGAGCACAGTTTCCTTGATCTACGAAGCCAGCCTTACAGTTGTAGATACACTCAAAACATTGCTGGATTCACTGGCAGGGTGCTACTTTTTTTAAGTAAAGAAGATTTTAACGAGTGGCGACATAAAAATGCAGAAGAATTTCATCCTTATATCTCTGTAGAAATTTTTCCTGATGCTGAAAACTGGGCAAGACCCTATAGTGTTTCACAGTTAGTACACAAACTAGAAGAAATATCTGAGATTGATATTGATTCTGCAACTGAATTCGATGCCGAAGACTTTTTAGTTTCATCTCAAATCACAACAGCTACTACTGTGAGAGATTTGAGTCAGCAGATGGGACCAGTCATCGCTGAAGCGGTGGCCTACACCGAAAACCTTATTACCAAAGCCATCTCCCTTTTAAAAGCAGAAGTGGAAGACGACGTTCTCACTACCTTCTTCCAGTTCCCACCGGCGTTGAAGACGGCCATGAAGCAGTATCTGGTATATTTCGCGCAGTTCCTGCTTGACCTCGGCATTGAAGTGGACACGGAAATCCGCGAAGAACTGCACGAGACGCTGTTTAAGGTTATTCCCAAAGACAAAGACACATCTTTGGCGCAAATTCAGGAAGCACTTGCCCTTTATCTCAACCTGCCCGCTATGCCCAATGCAGAAGCGGAGTTAGCGCAAAGCGGAGACTTGGCTGCCGTGCAGTTGCAATACAACATCAACAGCCTGCAAAACCAGATGATGCTGATAAAAGCAACCGTGCAGACGCAAGCCAAAACCATTCAAGCGCAAGAAGTAACGATTGCAACGCTGCAACTATCGCAATACCAGCAACACGAAAAACGCGAAGCGGAAAAGAAGACCGCCGAAGATGTTATTCCGGGTGTGGTGGCGGTGGAGAAGTTCAAGTGGATGGGTTTTGTTCTCGACTCGCCCAGTATTGTGCGGTGGGTAAGAAAACACTTGAAGCGGAAGTTCTAAAAGGTGGCCTTCTACGTCGCCAGTTTGTACAGCTCTATTGGCTCGGTACGGCCTTTGACGGAGGCAAAACCTACCGACTCGAAAGGCCTTTGCCCCGGCTCTACCATGCTGTATACCTCGGCGGAAATAAGAACGGGGACGCCATATTCCTTGGTAAGCTGCTCGATGCGGGAAGCCAGAATCACCACATTACCTGTTACTGAGTACTGACTGCGGATGGCGGAGCCGATGTTGCCCGTAATGGCTTCGCCTTTGTGGATGCCAATGCCAATGGTTGTTTCCCAGATTTCTTTGTTGCGGTTCTTCTTTTTGAGCGTATCTATAATCTCACAGGCGGCGTTTACGGCGTTCTTGCTGCTGTTGCCGATCGTCATCGGCGCACCGAAAGTGGCCATAAAGCCATCGCCCAGAAACTGGTTCACGATGCCGTCGTGGCGGTCAACAATGCCAATCATAAAGTCGAACAGCTTGTTCAGGTATTGCACCACTTCTTCGGGCTCTTTGTTTTCTGCATAGGGCGTAAAGTTGCGGATGTCCAGAAACATAACGCATACATCCCTTTTCTCCGACTTGAACACAATATTGTTGCGCACCAGCTCCACGGCCACGTTTTTGGATACCTGCTGGCTGAACTTGTTCATCATCTCGTTTTTGTCCCGCAGCTGCTGCTCGATGCGAAGCTTCAGCTCTGCCACGCGTTTGTTTTGCAGGAAGGTGGATATCATCGCCGAGATGGCCCGCAGGGTTTCCACATCGTGGTCGTTGAGGGGGAGATGATCCGGCTGTTCTTCCTTCATTCTGCCGGCCATGAGGATGGAAACCAGAGACTTGTCAATAATCACCGGCACGGCAATAAAGTATGGCAGGTTGAAAGACCAGCTAATCAGGTCGCTTTCGGTGGTAAAGCCAGAGCCGCTGTTGTGGAGTACGTAGTTTTTCTCGCCAAACATGCCCAGCGTAAAATCTATCTCCCGCATTTCCAGAATCGGCGTTTCTTCCGGGGAGAAGCCCGACCAGGTGCGGGGCTTAAAGCTGCCCGGCAGCGTGCCCGGCGTCAGGAGCAACACTTTATCCATCACAAATTCCCGCAAAAGCGTGTGTACCAGTTGCGAGTAAATCTCATCCAGCGGCGTTTCTACGGTGCATTGCGTCTGAAGCTCGGCGAGAACGGAAAAGGCTTGTTTCTTCTGGCTCAGTTCGTTTTTGAGGTGCGCGATGGTTTGCGTGTCGCGCAGATGCGAGGCCTGTAGCGTCTCCAGCTCTTGGGTTTGCAGTATTGTTTCTTCCGGGGATTCTTCTTCGTGGGTAGCGGTCTTTTTCATAAAGCGGAGTTCATGATTTTTTTGGAGGGATAGAGAAGCGCTGCCGTTCAGCAGCTGTGTTTTGTGGTGGAGGAACGTTTGCGCCGGGCAGAAAGTTCTCTGTTTTGCTGCCTTTGGAGGCCGGAGGGTCGTGAGGTTAAAAGGCTTTTATCTCCTTCCTACCTTCGCGCCCATGACTCTGGAGCAACTGAAAGAACAACGGGAACGAATAGCGCACCTGCGCAAATTTCTGCGCATAGAAGACCGGCAGGCCAAAGTGGCGAATGATAAGCAGCTAACGCTTGCGCCGGGCTTCTGGGACGACAACACCCGTGCCACCGGTATTCTGAAAGAGATAAAGATTGACGAGTACTGGATAAACCTATGGACGAGCGCCAACAATGCGGTGGAAGATTTTGCCGTCTTGCACGAGTTCTGGAAGGAAGGCGAAGCAAGCGAGGAAGAAGTGAAGGCCGCGCACGAAATGGCACTCACGACGCTGGACGAGCTGGAATTTAAAAGCACGTTGAACGAGCCGGAAGACGAGATGCCAGCGGTGGTGCAAATCAACAGCGGCGCGGGCGGTACGGAAAGTCAGGACTGGGCCGAAATCCTGCTCCGCATGTACCGCATGTACGGCGAAAAACAAGGCTGGAAAGTATCGGAGATAGATGTGCAGTACGGCGACGGGGCAGGCATCAAGCAGGCTACACTGGAGTTTGAAGGGCCTTTCGCCTACGGCCTTTTGAAAGCGGAAAGCGGCGTACACCGGCTGGTACGCATCTCCCCTTTTGACTCCAACGCGCGGCGGCATACCTCGTTCTCCTCCGTCCATGTGTATCCCATGATTGACGACACGATTGAGATTGAGGTGAACCCGGCGGACGTAAAGATGGAAACCTCGCGCAGCGGCGGCGCGGGCGGGCAGAACGTGAACAAGGTGGAAACCAAAGTGCAGCTCACGCACATCCCGACGGGTATCGTAGTGGTGTGTCAGCAAGACCGTTCGCAGCTTGGCAATCGCGAGCTGGCCATGCAAATCCTGAAAAGCCGGCTGTACGAAATGGAGTTACAGAAGCGCAACGCCCTCAAAGACGCAGTAAACAGCACGAAGAAGAAAATTGAGTGGGGCAGCCAGATACGCTCCTACGTTTTTCATCCCTACAAGATGATTAAAGACCACCGCACCGACTACGAAGTGGGCAACATCGGCCCGGTGATGGACGGCGAGATAGATGGGTTTATCAAGGCGTATCTGATGAGCTTTCGGGAAGAAGTGGCGTAGGGCGCGGCTTTGTTTTTGTACCTTTACGGCTTATGAAGAAGATTTCCGGGAATCAGGAGGACAAGGGTTCCATGGATGTGGAATCCATTATTGTTCGTTGGGCAAAGGCGGGTTTGCTGGCCGAAGCCGGACGCGCTGCTATCGCCCGCTCTCACGCAAAAGGGCTTTCTGTAACCATTGCTGAAAACGGCGTTGTTTATCATCTTCATCCGGACGGTAGCCGCACGGCATTACGGACAGTTCCTGTTGTCGCTGCGGGTAAGTACACGCAGAAAACGTTCAAAGTCAAGTTATGAGTGTGCCGCGCCTGCGCCTGATTGCTGGCCCAAACGGCAGCGGAAAAACCACACTTACCAACACGATTCGCCAAAAGCTCAACGGACATTTTGGCCTCTACGTCAATGCAGACGAGATAGAAGTTTCTCTTCGCAGTCAACTGGTTTTTGACTTTTCTGTTTTTGGCATTCTGCCGGAAGAAAAAGAGTTCAAGACCTTCTACGAAAGCCATCCGCTGTACGAAAAGTCTGTCGTGCAATGGGGCATGGTGGACAGCTTGTTTTTCCTTTCAGAAGCGCTTCCCCAATGGACTTATTTCCCGACACTCTTTGCCGATTTCATTCGGGAACTGCTTTTAAAAGCAGGCATTTCTTTCGTTTTTGAAACCGTCATGTCGGAGGCAGGCAAAATCGGTTTGCTTCAGCGGGCGCAGGCACTTGGCTACCGGACATACCTTTATTACGTGTGTCTGGAAGACCCCATGATGAATGTGGAGCGCGTGGCAGACCGCGTTCAAAATCAAGGACACGCCGTTCCGACAGATAAAATCATTGACCGCTGGTCGCGCTCGCTCAATCACCTGCTGCCTGCCGTCCGGCATTGCAACCGTTCTTATTTCTGGGATAATTCTGGTGAAGAACACCGCTTTGTGGGCGAACTGAGCGACGGAGAACTTTCGCTGCAAGACCCCAATTTTATTCCCGGCTGGTTTGAAACATACCTGCTGCAAAAGATTCTCTGATTGTCCTCCCCTACCCCCAAAACACCCTTCAACCGCAACGTCCTTTTGCGATTGCTGGCTTATTCCAAGCCGTATCGCAAGACACTCACGTTTGCCATTGCGCTCAGCATCATTCTTGCCGCGCTTTCGCCGCTGCGTCCGTGGATGATTCAACAGTCGGTGGATAAATACATAGCCGGAAAAGACTGGACAGGATTGCTCTGGATTTCCGGCTTTCATCTGGTGGCGCTGATTATTGAAAGCGGCCTGCGCTTCTGGATGATGTACCGCACGGCGTGGCTCGGTCAGCGCGTGGTAACAGACCTGCGCGAAAGCGTTTTTAAGAAGCTGCTTTTTCAAAACCTCGGCTACTTTGACCGCACGCCGATTGGCACGCTCACCACGCGCACCATCAACGACTTGGAATCGGTGAACGATGTTTTCTCGGAAGGTATTTTGTCCATTATTGCCGACGTGTTGGTGATTGTTTTTCTCATCGCGGCCATGCTGCTCACCAACTGGAAGCTGACGCTCGTTTGCCTCGTGCCGTTTCCGCTTCTTATCTGGGCGACGTACTGGTTCAAGAACGCGGTGAATGCTTCCTTCCAGCGCGTGCGCAATGCTGTTTCAGCGCTTAATGCTTTTGTACAGGAACGCCTTGTGGGAATGCATCTCGTGCAAGCTTTTGCCGCCGAAGCGCGCGAGGAAAAGGCGTTTGACGCCATCAACACCGAACACCGCGACGCCAACATCAAAGCCATTTTCGCCTACTCGGTTTTCTTCCCCATTGTAGAAATTATTCTTGCCGCCAGCACCGGCCTTTTGGTGTGGTATGGTGCGGTGCAAATCATGGGTGCAGAGGCGTCGGCAGGTGTCATCATCGCCTTCGTGATTTACCTCAACAACCTGTTCCGTCCGTTGCGGCAAATGGCCGATAAGTTCAACGTGCTGCAAATGGGACTGGTAGCTGGAGAGCGCGTTTTTAAAGTCTTGGATTCGGAAGAGCAGCTTCAGCAAAACGGCACGGCGCGCGCCGATTCTTTGAAAGGCGAAGTGCGTTTTGAAGACGTTCATTTCTCCTATGCCGAAGACGCACCCGTATTACGTGGCATCAGTTTTCAGTTGAATCCGGGTGATACATTGGCGGTCGTCGGGCCGACGGGCGCGGGCAAAACTTCTCTTGTTTCCCTGCTTGGAAGGCTCTATGAAATCAATGGCGGGCGCATCCTGATTGATGGCCGCAACCTGCACGACTATGATATCTATTCGCTGCGCCGGAAGATTGGTGTGGTGCTGCAAGATGTGTTTCTTTTTTCCGGCAGCATTCTGGAAAACATTACCCTGCGCGACCCGGATATTTCCAAAGAACAGGTGGTTCAGGTATGTCAGATGCTCGGCCTACACGAGCATATTATGCGCTTGCCGCAAGGCTATGATTTCCCGGTGTTGGAGCGCGGCGGAACGCTTTCGCAGGGCCAGCGCCAACTCGTTTCCTTCGCTCGCGCATTGCTTTACAATCCTGCCATTTTGATTCTGGATGAAGCCACCGCCTCGGTAGATTCCGAAAGCGAAATGCTCATTCAGAAGGCGATTGACACGCTCCTCACTAACCGCACGGGCATTGTGATTGCGCACCGCTTGAGTACCATCCGCAAGGCCGATAAAATTCTGGTTTTGCAGGCCGGAAAAATCGTGGAAGAAGGCAACCACGAAAGCCTTTCCCAGACAGGCGGCCTCTATGCACAGATGCTCCATGCAGCAGAAAAAGGGCAGAAAATGTTGGAGTAGAAAGGAAAAATGAGCGCCCTTATTTCTGCTCACTCCATGCTATTCCTTCCCGAAAAACATCCGGCGCGTTTGGAACACTTGCAAACAGCGCCATGCAGGAATGAAACTTCAGGTTGTCGGGATGACCAAAGATTTGCAGCGGCGTTTTTTCACGGTGTTGCAGCGCCGCACGGGTAATCTCCACCAGCCGTTTTCCCAGCACTGGATGTGCTAAATATGCTGCCGCTTCTCCCGGTCCTTCAATTCCATAAAACTGCGAAGTGGAACTGTGTCCAAGTCCTTTTAGCTGTGGAAAAATGAACCACATCCAGTGGCTTTGCTTGCGCCCGTTTTGGATTTCCACAAGCGCGCGGGCATAGTCGGTTTCCTGCGCTTTGAGGAATCGGGAGAGGTCGTATTTCATAGGAACAAAGACGGTTTCAAAAAGCATTCCGCACAGCTTTGGTTCCTTAAAAATGGTTCATGACTTATTGCTCATGACCCATGTCACCGCCACACGTGGGCCAGATACATCAACACATAACACGCCGCAAAAGCAAAGCTGCGCCGGTTAAAGGGCCGGAAAAGATTTTGCGGACGTTTTCCTTTGTGAAAGGGAATGCCTGCTGCAATTGCCCAGGCCACGATACTTCCTCCTAAATCCATCCAGTCAAAGCGGCCCGGAAAAGAAGGGAGAATTTGCAGCAGTTCCAAGCCCGCAGCAGCAAAAAGCGGAAGCCAAAAGCAGAACATTTTCAGACCTCGGAAACGGATGTAAAGCCGCCCGGCAAGCAACGTAAACGTAGCCACCCAAAGCATTTCCGGAAGGTTGTAAACCACAAATTCCGGGAGCGGCAACTTCGCTTGAAAAGTCTTTCGTGCTGCTTCAAAAGCACTGCCCCAAACACGCGCGCAAAGTGCCGTGATCACCGTCTTTTCGGTGCGGTAAAACAGATACACAAAAAGGCTGCACAGCAGCATTCCCATCGCAGGGATGATTTTCCGCCAATGCCTCATTTTTTTTCTGGGAAAAACGCTGTAAAGATGAAATTTCCGGGCCTTCCCTGCTGGCATATTTTTAGGGTACGGCAGGAAGAAACCTTCCCTAAAAAACACACCATCTTCGCGCCATGTCTGCCCACAAAAAATTTCTCCACAAGCTGCGCGAACAGGAAGGCGCTGATTGGCAGGCGCTGGTGGACGGTTTCCTGAAAGAGAAAAAACTTTCCGCAGAAGACAAGAAAGCATTGGGCTTGGAAGTGTATCACGAGATTTTGAAGCTCGCCGTTGCCAACCTACACATCGACGGGCAGGAAGCTCAAAATCTGGCCGCCGTGAAGGCGTATTTCCGGCTCTCCGAAAAAGCCATTCAGGAGCTAAAACGCCGCTATGCACCCAAAGCTTTGAAGATGCTTTTGGAATGGTTTCTGGTGGACGGAATTCTGACGCCGAGCGAGCGGGCACAGCTGATTTCTTTCGGTAAAGAACTCGCGCTTTCAGAAGAAGAAATTGAGAAGCTGGCGCAGGAAATGATGGAAAAGCAGAAGTAGCTTTTTTACGCCAAAGCCTCTGCGTACTGCACTACATATTCGTCCATCAAACGACGCTTGTACTGCGCCACAAAACGGGGATGCGGCACGTCCACAAGCTCGTCAAAAAGGCCTTCCCGCTCATTCAGCTTCCGCAGGAAATCCGCATTTTTCTTGCCCATTACAACCATTTTATCCGTCCGGCAACCGAGCGCGATTTGCTGTTTTAAAGTTTGGAGGATAAACGGCGTAGCGGCTTCTTGAAGTTCCGAATCGTCGTAGTAATTGTAGTTTACCCAGCTGCCTGTTTTACTCTGTTTCAGAAAGCCAAGCGGACAAACAGAATGCACATACACCTGTCCGTAAAAAACTTCCGGCCCGCCCATCGCCGCCACCACACGGCCTACAAACTCCGACGAAATTTCGTGGGAAGAAAGTCCTTCCGGGACGTCTATTCCAAGCCCCCGCAGCCGCTTAAAATCGTTGAACGGGACGCCCGTAACGCCGCTGCCATGCCGCCCCGGATTGATGCCCAAAAGCATCCGGCGCGACTCGTTATCGGCATAAAATTTTTCGTAGAAAGCATCCGCGCAAGCCAGCGCCACTTCGCTTTCCCGGAAGGGATGCATCACCGCAATACCCTCCGGAAGCGGCGCATCAAAATGCAGGCTGCGGTTGAAGGCTTTCATGCGATCAGCGAAAGTGGACATGGATTTTTCCGGGTGCAAGCGCCCTTTTATTTACGAATGGCCTTTGCCAGCTTTTTGAGGTCTTTCAGCTTAAAGCCAAAAGAGATGGGCGTGTATTCCGAATAAATCCGGCCCTGCTCCGATTGATAGACGTTGATGAATTTGTCGCCGGAAGATTTTGTGTACAGCAGATAGGTTGTTGGCGTGCCGGAGAGAATCCGCGCGTTCAGTTCTTCGGAAGAAATAAGGCGCAACGGATACGGATAGTCTTCTTTCAGCGTGCTTTCATCCCGCTCCTGCTGCGATTCCTCGCCGGTCACCGGATGCGCCACGATGTTCACATACTCCGGCACAAAAAGCGTGTCTTTTGCCAAAGGAGGAAGCAGCGGTTTTTCTTCTACCTCGGAGAAGTTACCAGCTGTTTCCCCGGCCACCAGTCGCTTGTTGATGAAGTCCAGCTTCCCCATTAGAAAGCCCGGCCCCCAATCATAAAAATCGCCCTCGGCGTAGAGTTTGCCCATGCCTTCCTGCCGCGACTTTTTGGTGGAAGTGTAGGAGCCAAAATCACTCGTCGTCATGCGCAGGGTGCGGCCCGTTGGGTACATCACGGTGCGGGAAAAATAATCAAAGCCTTTTTTCACCTCGCCTTTGCGGTTGAATTGAAGCATCGCCAGGTCGTAGGTCAGGTGCGTAGAGGTGCCGCCTCTGCCGGAAATCACGTAGCCGCCGAACATAAAAAATGAGTACTTCCCTTCTTCCAAATAGTTGTCCATCTGGTCGTAGCGGATAATCTGGAACGGCGTTACCGTCCACACTTTCCGGATGGCATCTTCAAAGGCTTTCACCTGCCGGAAGTCATCGTCCAGCAACACAAAAAGCGTTTTCGTCGCCTTGAAGCGCGCCAGTTCTTTATCGCTCAGCGAACCGCTCCGGTTCAGCGTTGGCATCGTGGCGGAGCCGACCTGTATTTGGGCGTCAGCAGATTGAAAAGAAGCCAGCGTCAGGCCGGCAGCGAACAGGATTTTGGAGAGAAGGGGAAATCGCATAAGCTGCCAAAACTAACAACCCCGCTACCGAAATCACAACTCGATACACACGTTCTTCGGCTCGGTGAAAAAGCGCAACGCTTCCCAGCCACCTTCACGGCCAACGCCACTGTTTTTAAAGCCACCAAACGGCGTGCGTAAATCGCGCAGGAGCCAGGTGTTTACCCAGATAATACCGGAATGCACACCCGCCGCCATGCGGTGCGCGCGCGTCAGGTTTTGCGTCCAAATCGTAGCCGAAAGGCCGTAGTCGGAAGCGTTGGCGAGGTGCAAGGCTTCTCCTTCCGTTTTGAAAGATTGGAGTGTGACTACCGGCCCGAAAATCTCGTCGCGGTTGGTGCGGCAGTCGGGGCCGAGGCCTTCAATAACGGTAGGTTGGATAAATAATCCGTTGGCGCAGCGGCCTTCTAATTTCACCGCCTCGCCGCCCGTCAGAATTCTGCCGCCTTCTTCCTTCGCTTCGCGAATCATGCGCAGCACCTTCTCGTAATGAAGTTGGCTCACCACCGCGCCTTGTTTGGAATGCTCGTTCAACGGGTCTCCCACCGTCAGCTTTTCCACACGGCTTAGAAAATCTTCCTTGAACTTCTCGTAAATACTTTCTTCCACCAAAATCCGCGAGCCGCAGAGGCAGATTTGTCCCTGATTGGAAAAGGAAGATTGCACCGTGGTGCGCAGGGTTTTCTCCCAGTCGCAATCCGCGAAAATGAGGTTCGGGTTTTTGCCGCCGAGTTCCAGACTGAGCTTTTTAAACTTCGGCGCAGCGATGGACGCAATGTCTGCTCCCGCGCGCGTAGAGCCGGTAAAGGAAATCGCTTTCACGTCGGGATGCGACACCATCGCGGAGCCACAATCCGGGCCGGTTCCGTGCAGGATGTTCAGCACGCCATCGGGCAATCCGGCTTCTTTGCAGAGATGACAAAGCAGGTAAGCCGTCATCGGCGTTACCTCGCTCGGCTTCGCTACCACGCAGTTTCCGGCGGCCAGCGCGGGCGCAATTTTCCACGTAAAAAGATAGAGCGGCAAATTCCACGGCGAGATGCAAGCCACTACGCCAATAGGCTGACGAAGGGTGTAGTTTATCGCCTTCTCTTCCATGCTGTGGCTCTCGGTGGAAAGATGCATAATGCCGGTGGCGAAAAACCGGAAATTGGCGGCAGCGCGGGGAATGTCCACTTTTTTGGAAAGCCACAGCGGCTTGCCGTTGTCATTAGTTTCGGCCAGCGCGAGCGCATCCAGATTTGCTTCTATCAATTCCGCAATTCGGTTCAGAATGCGGAAGCGGTCTTCGGCAGGGGTAGCTTTCCAAGCGGGAAATGCAGCTTTTGCGGCGCTCACCGCAGCGTCCACATCGGCGCTGTTGCTATCGGGCGTTTCGCTGTAGGTTTCGCCGGTAGCGGGGTTGGTATTGGGGAGAAATTTTCCGCTTTGCGGCGCGGTGAATTGTCCGCCAATGAAGTTGAGGATTTGCGCGGGCGCGGCGAGGTTCATAAAGCCAAAGGTAGAAAGGCGGTGTTGTCTGGGCTATACCCCACTGCCACGGCTGACCTTACTTCTTTTTTCTGAAAGACTCCTGCTTTTTTAGCCAGCACATGTCTTTTATAGGCCAGTACATGTCTTTTACACGTTAGTACATGTCTTTAGTAGGCTAGCACATGTCTTTAATAAGCTAGTACTTGTCTTTAATAAGCTAGCAGTTGTTTTTGACGAATTAGTAGATGGTTTTAGCAAGCCAGCACTTGTCTTTATTAAGCTAGCAGTTGTCTTTGATAGGCTAGTAGATGTCTTTAATCTTCCAGCGCGCCGTACTGGTTAGGCAGGTTTGCCGCTTCAAGATTAGGTACTGAGGTGTGCTTTTTCCGGGATTATTGTCTGGGGAGATATTGCTCCGATTCAAGGAAACAGAACCTTCCCGAAAACAGGCGAACCGCTTACTTTTGCGCTGTCTTTCTCCGTGTTTATGCTTTCTCTGCTTTTTCAGGCGGCCACCAATTCTCCTATTAACTACCTGCCCATTGCGTTGCAGCTTCTGGTTGGTGTGGGCTTTGTGGTGCTCACGCTTTTCGGCTCCTCCCTGCTTGGCCCCAAGCGCCGCACCCACGATAAGCTCCAGAATTTTGAAAGCGGCATCCCGGCGATTGGCAACGCACGGCAGCCGATGGCGATTAAGTATTTTCTGGTTGCTATTCTCTTCGTGCTGTTTGACGTGGAAGTGATTTTCTTCTATCCTTATGCCGTGAATTTCCGGGCCTTAGGGCAGGAAGGTTTTTTGGCGGTGGTGATGTTCGTGGCCTTCTTTTTTTGCGGCTTTATCTACATCCTCAAGAAAGGCGCGCTGAAGTGGGAAGACTGATTCAATGCGGGAATGTGGCAATGAGGAAAATGTGATATAAATACCTGATTTTCTTTTTCTTTAAGCAACTCTCCCCTGCGTCTTTCTGTTCTATCTAACGCGGATTCCTTTTGGATTACCGCACTTCCACGTTTTTAAATTTTCACATTATCATGGCCCGTCCTGTAACCCATAATCCCCAGCCAAAAGTTCCCGCCATGCCGCAAGGTGTAACCGGCGAAGGCTTTATGGCGACTAAGTTTTCGGAAATCGTGGGCCTTGCCCGCAAAAATTCTATCTGGCCCCTGCCGTTTGCTACGTCGTGCTGCGGCATTGAGTTTATGGGCACGATGGGCGCGAACTACGACCTTGCCCGCTTCGGCTCGGAGCGCATGGGTTTTACGCCGCGACAGTGCGATTTGCTGATGGTGATGGGCACGATTGCAAAGAAAATGGCTCCGGTGGTGAAGCAGGTTTATCTCCAGATGGCCGAGCCGCGTTGGGTGATTGCGGTGGGCGCGTGCGCTTGTTCTGGCGGTATTTTTGATTCTTATTCTGTGTTGCAGGGCATTGACCAGATTATTCCGGTGGATGTGTATGTGCCCGGTTGTCCGCCGCGCCCGGAAGCCATTATTGAAGGCGTAATGCGGATTCAGGATTTGATTGGCACCGAAAGCCTGCGCCGCCGCTCTTCGGAGCAATACACGGCACTGTTGGAGAGTTACGGTATTCAGTAGGGGCGACCCTATGTGGTCGCCCTCCAGACCAAAGAGGATAGACAAAAGAGGATTTCGGAAAATTCGTAGGGACACGCTACGCGTGTACGCACATTACACAGAAAAACCAATGATTACCAACGAAACCGCCCCGGAAAACAGCATCGCAACCGCACCGACGGCAAACAATCTTTTGCAGGAAAAACTACAAGCTGCTTTCGGCGAATCCTTGCAAGGTTTTGAAGAAAGCTACGGCCTGCTGACGGCGATTGTGCGGAGTACCGATAGCCTCAAGTTACTCCAACATTTGTATGAAACGCACGGCTTCCGGTTTCTCACGGATATTGCGGCAGTGCATTTTCCGTCGCGGGCGGGTGAAGAGCTTTGCGTGGTGTATCATATTCATAATCTTCAAGAAAATATCCGGCTGCGGGTAAAAACTTTCGTTCCTTCGGAAAAACCCGACGTGTTCACAGCGACGCAGCTTTTTCCGGGGGCCAACTGGATGGAGCGCGAGACCTATGACTACTTCGGCGTGAACTTCGTGGGGCATCCCAACCTGCGCCGCATCCTGAACGTGGACGAGATGGACTACTTCCCGATGCGCAAAGAATTTCCGATGGAAGACCCGACGCGACGCGACAAGGATGACGAAATGTTTGGCCGGGGCGGGAGTTTTTAAATACCCGTTTTCCTATCTCGTCGCTGTTTTCCAATTCTAACAAGAAAGAACCCCATTCATGCCCGCCGATATCTCCACCAATGTTCCCGTTGCCGATGTCCACGAACACCTGACGCGCCTCGCCGAAGACGCGCTGGTTACCAAGACGACGACCATTAACCTCGGCCCGACGCACCCGGCCACGCACGGCGTTTTCCAAAACATTGTGGAGTTGGACGGCGAGCGCGTGGTGCAGGCTACGCCAACGGTGGGCTATATACACCGCGCCTTTGAAAAAATTGCCGAGCGCCGTCCGTTCTATCAGATTCAGCCGCTTACCGACCGCCTCAACTATTGCTCCTCGCCGATAAACAATATTGGCTGGCAAACCACTTTTGAAAAGCTCACCGGCATCACGGTTCCAAAGCGCGTGGACTATCTGCGTGTTATTATCATGGAACTGGCGCGCATTACTGACCACCTTGTGTGCAATTCCGTGATTGCGGTGGATGCGGGCGCGCTTACGCCGTTCACCTATGTGTTTCAGGTGCGCGAAGCTATTTACGAGATTTACGAGGAAGTGTGCGGCTCGCGGCTCACGACTAACATCGGGCGGTTCGGCGGCTTTGAGCGGAATTTCACGGAAGCGGCATGGCAGAAATTGCACCGTTTTATTGAGACTTTCCCCAAGATTTTAAAGGAGTTTGAAGGCCTGCTGGTGCGTAACCGCATCTTTATGGAACGCTGTCAGGGCGCGGGGCCGATAAGCCCGGAAATGGCGCTGGCGTATTCTGTTACCGGCCCCAATCTGCGCGCGGCGGGTGTGGATTACGATGTGCGCGTGGCCTCGCCTTACTGCTCTTACGAAGACTTTGATTTTTCTATTCCTGTAGGCTCAACAGGCGATGTGTATGACCGTTTTCAGGTGCGCAACGCCGAGATGTGGGAAAGCTACAGCATCATTAAGCAAGCGGTGGAGAAGTTGAAAGACCTGGACCCGAGTGTGTATCACGCCGACGTGCCGGAATATTATTTGCCGGAGAAGCCGGACGTTTATACCAAAATGGAAGCCCTGATTTACCACTTCAAGATTGTGATGGGCGAGACGGAAATTCCGGCGGGCGAGGTGTATCACGCGGTGGAAGGCGGCAACGGCGAGCTGGGTTTTTACCTTATTTCCGATGGCGGACGCACGCCTTACCGGCTGCATTTCCGCCGTCCATGCTTTATCTACTACCAGATTTTCCCGGAAATCATTAAAGGCGGTTTGCTGTCAGATGCAGTGCTGACAATGTCCTCGCTGAATTTGATTGCAGGAGAGTTGGACGGGTAAAAAAGCGCTCACCATTTTTTGTCACCCCGAAGGGGCCTTGCCGGACGCAAGCCGCATAGCTCCTTCCAGGATAACAAAAGATAACCGATAGAATATCCTTTTCCCCATAACCGATATTACGAAGGGAAAGCACGAAACAAGAAACCTACATGAGCATTCAATTCTCTGATGCCCGGATGCAAAAGTTCCGGGAAATTGTGGCCCGCTATCCCGAAGGGAAAGAAAAAAGCGCCCTTATTCCCGTGCTGCACCTGGCGCAGGAAGAATGGACGTGGCTGGACGTGCCGGTGATGGATTATGTGGCTTCACTGCTCCACATCACGCCGATTGAGGTGTATGAAGTGGCGTCGTTCTACACGATGTTCTACCTGAAGCCAGTGGGGAAATACGTGTTGGAAATCTGCCACACCGGCCCTTGTATGTTGCGCGGCTCTGACCAGTTAATTCAACACGTAAAAGACCGTCTCGGCATTGAAGCCGGACAAACAACTGCGGATGGACTTTTCACGCTTAAGCCTGCCGAATGTCTGGGCGCTTGCGGCTACGCGCCGATGATGCAATTGGGCAAATTCTACCGCGAAAACCTGACGCCGGAAAAGATGGACAGCATTCTGGACGAACTGCGGAGCGCAGCAGCGGCTAACTGATGCAGAAAGTTTGTCTGCTCCTCTTTCTGTTCCTTTTCGCGCAGAAAGTCTTCTCGCAGGAAAGCAACAAGAAAGTGCGTTTGCAAACCGCGATTCAGCAGTTGGACAGCGCGCTTGTGCAAACCGATACAACCGTTCTTGCGCGTCTTTTCCTGCCGCAGTTCACCTTCGGGCACAGCAACGCGATGATTCAGGGCAAAGCAACTGCGCTGGCGGATGCGATTTCCGGAAAATTGCGCTACAGCTCCATTACAGCACTGAAAAAACCCGCTTTCACTTTGGTAGAAAACGTGGGCAGCGTGCGTAGGGAGATCGCTGTCGCGGGCAGCCTTTCTGGAAATGCTTTTGATCTAAAACTGAGTGTGTTAGAGCTGTGGCTTTATCAACGCAAAAGCTGGAAGCTCCTTTCCCGCCAAAGCGCCAAGCTGCCTGAATAACCGTAAGTGTTTCGCGTTTTTCATACTGTAATTTTGCTCTTAAATGACTGCTACGCTTCCTTCCACTCAACCTTATTTTGATACCCTTTCGCCAGAGCGCAAAACTGCGATGGAGCGTCTGCGTGAGACATTATGCGCGCATCTGCCGAAAGGTTTTGAAGAAGCGTTGAGCTACGGAATGCCCGCTTTCGTCGTGCCGCACAGCTTGTATCCCGCTGGGTATCATTGTAAGAAGGATGAGCCGTTGCCGTTTATTTCCATCGCCTCCCAGAAAAACTATATTGCCCTCCACCACATGGGCCTCTACATGAACGAGGAGTTGCTAGATTGGTTCACGAAAGAATGGGCCGTGCAAGTTCCTACCAAGCTAGACATGGGCAAAGGTTGTGTGCGCTTTAAAAAACCGGAAACCATCCCCTTTGAACTGATTGGCAAACTGGCGGAGAAACTGACAGTTAACGAGTGGATAGCGATTTATGAAAGCAAACTGAAGAAATAGCGATGACCGACTACAAAAACATCCTGACGATTGAAGCTGGAAAACGCAGTGGCAAGCCTTGTATCCGGGGCATGAGAATCACTGTGTATGATGTGCTTTCCTACCTTGCGTCGGGTATGAGCATCCCGGAAATCTTGGAAGATTTTCCGGAGCTGACGAAGGAAGACGTGCTGGCTTGTATTGCCTACGCGGCGGACAAAGACCACCAACATCTTCATGCAGTTTGAGCTTCCCTTTATCCGTTGCAAGCTCCTGATTGACCAAAACATTTCCTTCCGGCTTGCTGCTAAGTTGGGCGCGCTGTTTGCTCAAGTCACGCACGTAAAAACAGCAGGATTTTTAGACGCACAAGACTTTCAAATTTGGAACTTTGCCCGCGAAAACGACTTTATCATTCTCACCCAAGACGCTGACTTCAACGACCTGACAACCTTAAAGGGCTGGCCTCCCAAAATCATCTGGCTGCGTTGCGGCAACCGTAATACACCAGACCTTTTAGACATTCTGCGAAGAAGCGCCACCGCTATTCAACTGTTTGTAGAAGACGAAAAAAGCGGATTGCTGGAAATCTATCAATAGGCTCTCTGAAAGAAAATCCCATGAAACTGCTCCTTAAAAACGATCATATCCCCAACATCCGCTCCTACGAAGTTCACCGCGCCAACGGCGGTTATAAAGCGGTGGAAAAAGCCCTTCAGATGAAGCCCGAAGACATCGTGGAAGAAGTGAAGAAAAGCGGGCTGCGCGGGCGCGGCGGCGCGGGCTTCCCTACCGGCATGAAGTGGGGCTTTCTGGCAAAACCCGAAGGCGTTCCGCGCCACCTTGTGTGCAACGCCGACGAATCGGAGCCGGGAACTTTTAAAGACCGCTACCTGATGGAGTTTCTGCCGCACCTCTTTATTGAGGGGATGATCATCTCGTCTTTCGCGCTTGGCTCCAACCTTTCCTACATCTACATCCGGGGCGAATACGCTTGGATTCCCGACATTCTGGAGCAGGCGATTGAAGAAGCCAAAGCGGCGGGCTTTCTGGGCAAAAACATTCTGGGAACGGGCTTTGACTGCGAAATCTACGTGCAGCGCGGCGCAGGTGCGTACATCTGTGGCGAGGAAACGGCGCTGATTGAATCGCTGGAAGGCAAGCGTGGAAACCCGCGCATCAAGCCGCCGTTCCCGGCGGTGCAGGGCCTGTGGATGCGCCCGACAGTGGTGAACAACGTAGAGACGATTGCCGCCGTTGTTCCCATTATTGAAATGGGCGGCGAGGAGTACGCGAAGATTGGCATGGGGAAAAGCACGGGCACAAAACTGATTTCGGCCTGTGGCAATATCAACAAGCCGGGCGTGTATGAAATCGACATGACCATTTCGGTGGAGGAATTCATCTACTCCGACAAATATTGCGGCGGCATTCCCAACGGAAAACGCCTGAAAGCCTGCATTCCCGGTGGCTCTTCGGTGCCGATTGTTCCCGCCAATCTCCTCCTGAAAACGGCGAAGGGTGAGCCGCGCCTGATGAACTACGAAAGCCTTGCAGACGGCGGCTTCCAGACGGGCACGATGATGGGCAGCGGCGGCTTTATTGTGCTGGATGAAGACCAGTGCGTGGTGCGCCACACGATGACCCTCGCGCGCTTCTACAATCACGAAAGCTGCGGCCAGTGTTCGCCTTGCCGCGAAGGCACCGGCTGGATGTACAAAATCCTGAAAAACCTAGAATCCGGCAAGAGCAAGATGGCCGATATTGATCTGCTCTGGGATATTCAGCGGCGTATTGAAGGCAACACGATTTGCCCGCTTGGTGACGCGGCAGCCTGGCCGGTAGCGGCGGCGATTCGCCATTTCCGGGACGAGTTTGAGTGGCACGTAACGAACCCAGAAGAAGCGCAAGTGCGAAATTTTGGGTTGGCGCATTACGCGGATGAGTTGGCGGTAATGGCTTAGAAAGAAAATCACTTAAAATACCTGTCAGGCTTGTCGGAAATATTACCGATAAGCTTGACAGGTTTTTTGTTTTTACTTCTTCCATGCCCGATACCTATCCCGTATCCACTGCATCAATTCCAACTCCGTTGCGCTGTCAAAAAACGCACGGGACATCGGATTTTCGCGGATGAAAGTGTAGGCGGTAGAATCATCTTGAATGCCTGTGAGGCGTTTCACCAGCGGCGCGTTGTAGCGAATGTCAAACAGCGTTTCGCGCTCATGGGCTTCCATTTCGGCCTTGAATTTTTGGGCGCGTTTTTGCTTCCCGGAAATTTTTAGAGCAAGCCAAGTGAAGGGGCCTTCTATTACCAAGCCATTTTCTAGTCGGATAGGAGGCTTAAAATCCGCCTCTTGCAGCCGCTTCCGGTGGATGATCCGTATGTCAGCAGAATCCTTTTGCCATTTCTCATAGCGCGTGCGCACTTTTACTTCTTTCAAGCTGCCGCCGGAAAGAATTTTGGTTGTATCGGTGTTGGTCTGCGCCGAAATCCGCAGGCTACCCAACCAGAATCCAAGCAGGAAAAGCCACTTCATGAGACATTATTCATTACTCATTGTTCATTATTCATTGCTTACTCTAACTCATACTCCAGCCGCACCGTTATCGTTGCCGTTTTAGACTTACTAGCAGTATTAAAAGCACCCCCATAGGTAAATTCTTCATTGGAATTCCGGCCTGTGATTTGGAACACTCCCATGTTGGCTTTGCGCAGCTTGCCGAGGTCGCTGTGGCCCGCTTTGGCGATGGTTTCGGCACGACGACGCGCGTCTTCGCCCGCTTCTTGGAGAAGCTTGATTTTCACGTCCTTCAGTTTGGTGTAGTAATACTGCGGCTCGTCGGAATTCAACTCTACGCCCGCTTCCAAAAGGCCTGTTACCTCGCGACTGATGATTTCTACTTTCTCAATCGACGATGATTCTACGCGCACGCGCTGGCTCAACTGGAAACCGTTGAATGTGGACGAAGTCCGGTTGCCGCGCTCGTCGAAAGTCTCGTTGTATTGACGGGAGATGGTTACGGAAGAAAAGATGGCTTCTTTGGGAGAAATGCCTTTGCTGCGTAAATAATCGCGCACCCGCATTTCGTCTTGTTTCAGGAGGGAATACGCTTCCTTCAAGTCCATAGAGGAGCGCATGTAGGAACCCGTCCAGACAATCAAATCCGCCTCAAAATTGTATTCCGATGAGCCGGTTACGGGAAGCGTGTTTTTGGTTTTAAACTTGTAGTTGTAGCCGTTGGCAAGAATAGCGGAGACAACAATAGCGGCGATGGCTATCAGCAGGGTTTTAATGGGGAAAGAGCGCATGGAAGAGGAGGAGAGATTTTCTTTTTACCGACGGTGATTTTTAGCAAGAAAAAAAAGGAAGAGAAAAGGTGGAGCGCGTTTTACCCAAGAAGTGTTTCTTCCACTGGCGTCTGCGAAAACTCCACCCGATAGACTTTCACCAGCAGCAACAAATAAGACAGCAAGAGCGGCCCAAAAATAAAGCCCATAAACCCAAACAAAGGAACGCCTGCAAACAGGCCCAGCACGGTAATAATCGGATGCACATCGCCCAGCTTTTTGAGTAAGGTGAAGCGCAGCACATTGTCCACATTGGTAATGACCAGCACCGAATAAAGAAGCAGGCCCGTGCCCGCGCCGCCGCTGCCAATGTCATAGAGATAAACCACGAGTGGTGCCCACACGAGCGCCGTTCCTACCACCGGGAAAAGCGAGAAAAAGCCCGTCACCACAGCCCATACCAGCCAGTCATCAACTCCGAAAAGAAAGTAGCCAATCGCGGCAGCAACAGCCTGGCAAAGCGCCAGCACCGGAATACCTATGGCGTTGGACTTCACCATAAGACGCGTTTCTTTCCAAAGCAGTTCAATGTTGTGTTCTTTAAGAGAAAGGAAACGCTGTACCTCGCGCTCCATAATGCGCCCGTCGGTGAGCATAAAGTATAGCAGGAAGAAAGCCAGTACCACATTGGTTGCCATGTTGGCCGCCGAGCCGAGAAAGCCCGGAAGCGTACCAGCAACCCCTTCACCCGCCTTGCGGATTTGCTTGTCAGTTACGCTTACGTTCAAGGACGGAAAAGCGTGGTTGAGCTTCGCAATCATCAGTTTCACGGAGCCGGTAAGGTCTTCCGACTGGTGAATCATCAGGGCAATTTTGGGCGAAAGCATTTGCCACAGTCCCCAAAGTGGCAGCATCACGAGCACCACCGTTCCAACGATAAAAGCCGTTGCCACAAGCCATTTTTTATGGCCTTTCACCACCGTGAGACGGTAATAAGGCTCGCGCAACAGTACATACAGCATCACTGCGCCCAGCACACCCGGAAAAAAATCCCAAAGCTCTTTACCCAGTGTCCAGGCAAGCAGTAGAATAACGGCAATCAGAAAGATTTGCTTGAGCCGGGGCGCGGAGAGGATGTTCTTCTGCATGAGGATAATGACCTTTTAAAATTATCCCGCCAGCACTGCCAAAAACTGTTTTTGGAACCGCTGAAAATGGCACGATATTTGTCCGTCCCGCAAAGACAAGGTCTCTTTTTTGCGAACGCTATTCTCTCTCTTTCTTATGGCACAAACAGGCAAAACCATTTTCACCCTGCTCACCGGCGTGGCCGTGGGCACTGCTTTAGGGTACTTTCTTTCTACCGACCCCGAGGAACGTAAAGAAGAGTTTGCCCGCCTTCGGGAAAAAGTTCAGGACAAATACTACGACCTGAAAACGCGCTTCTCGCGGCAAAATGCCGATTTGGAAGAAGAAATCTACAACGCCTAACCCTTTCTCTCTGTGCGAAATCTTTTTAACGAGTGGAAGGAAAACGCGACCCGTTTTCTGGAGGTCCGGACCAACCTGATAAAGCTGTCTTTTGTAGAGCGCACGTCCAATGTGTTGAGCTTTTTGATTTACGTTTTTATCCTTTTGTTTTTGGCCATCGCCGTGCTCATTTTTCTGGGCATCTCCTTGCAGGAAACCTTTTCCTCCTGGTTTGACTCCCGCATTGGCGGCGCTTTTGCCACCTTCGGTTTCTACGTTCTGCTCGCGGTTTTGGTCGTAGTGATGCGCAAGCCGATTCAAAACGCGTTTGCGGGCATTTTCGTGCGCTTGCTGACCGCAGAAGACGAAGAAGATGACCTCGCACACGCCAAGAAAATTCATGTAAAGGACTGACGCAGTAGCAAGACACAAGTATCAAGACGAGAAGCGGCTATAGCTTTTCATTCCTCACACCTTACCCCTCACCTCTGTTGTGAAACTTTATAAACGCCAACTCAAGAGCCTTGAAGACCTGAAACGAGAAAAAGTGCTTTTGGAATACGTGAAAGGCGAGCACGACGCTGCCGATTTATTCTCGGTGGAAGGTCTTAAAAAAGGCAAGAAGGCGAAGAAGGATTTAAGCACCGACGATGCGCCGTCTAACGGAATTGCGAGTATGCTGATGAGCCTTGCCGGTCTCGGCTCTGGTACAGACACCACGGGCAGTTTGATGCCTTTTCTGGATGCCGGAAATCCAACGCTGAAACTGGCTTCCAACCTGCTTCCCAAAAAGCAGTTGAAAAGCATTTTCTGGGAAATTGTAACGGGCTACCTCAAGTGGCGCGCGGTGGAAGGCGGCATCTGGCTGGTGAAGAAAGGCATTGAAAACTATAAAGAGAAAAAGCGCTTCGCCAAAGAAGCCGAATACTACGACCCGCGCTTGCAGCGCCGCCACATCCGGGTGAAAAAGAAAAAACTATTCGGGATTTTTTGAGCCGGAAACAAAAAGGACGCGCTTGTGAAATGCGTCCTTTTTCTTTCATTCAGTTTTTACGTAGATACCATCAATATCTGCATTAAATCCAAACCAGCCGCCGCAATAAGCTTTTGATTTGATGTAAACGAAGTCTTTGTAGAACTTAACTCTAAACTCGCAATCATCACTGCCGGGTATTTTGTATTTAAAACTGCTTCCTTCAAAAGAGATTGTATCTCTTTCAACTTCTGCAATATTGGGACCTCTCTCAACATTTGTGAGCGAAAGGATGTATAAGGCAGCCTTCCCCTCTTGTACCTTATTAAACTCAAAAACCCCGTTGTAACCATCTGTACTGTATTGGTAATGATAAGTACCAAAAACATCTTTTGAAGCTGCACCAATTGATGGGCTGTTCATCAGAGTATCTTTTGGGATAAGGTCTAAGCTTAATTTTTTTCGTGTTTTGGGAGAAAACCAACTACCATTAAAAGAATTTTCTGTAATTTTTCCACTAAAGATACCTGTAATGTTGCCCGTTTTATCAAACTCCAATAGCCTGCATGTCTTGTCTTCTTCAATGTTGCCAATAATCTGAATAGGCTTCCGGTTTTTGGTATTCAGATAAATGACCTCTCCTACTACTAAATTGCTATCAAATTGGTAATGCAGGAAAATAGGAATCTTCTGATTGAGGGTTCCTGTCCAACAGATTTCCTTTTTGCTCTGAATAGGAATGTTGGGAGAAAATTCTACACGCTTTGAGTGAACGTCGTTTGTCTTTTGCTGCTGACTACTACAAGAAATAGCCATCACTACAAAAATAAAGAACAAGCCTCTCATTGATATTAGGATGTGATTCTTATACCGGTGTGTCCGCAAATCTTTAGCGAAAAATCTGCGGAAATTTCAGCGCTATCCTGCAGGAAAAACTGGAATATCTATGCTTCCGGTTTATGCAGCGCCAAGAGCGGAATGCGACTTTGACCTGCCAGCGCCAGCGTGTGACTTTTGTGGAAAAGACCGCTCCAAAAACCGTATTCGCCCGGCACAACTGCCATCCAGTCAGCACCGCTTTCAGGTACAAAATGTAACAAAGCGTCGTCCACTTTCTCGCCGTTGCGGATGTTGTGGTAGGTAGGTTGGAAAGGAGAAAGAACTTCCTGCAAAGTAGCGGCAAGCGGCACGTCTGCATCCACCGTTACGACCTGCAAAGTCGCGCCGGTAAGCCGAAGCAAATCTCCAAGCTGCGCTGCCGGAAAGCTTTCGCCTTTCTGGTCCGGGCGCAAAGCAAGAACAATGTTTTTCACAGGATGGAAAGCGCAATCCTGCGGCACGGCCAGCACGTTGTGGTGGGCTTCCCGCAGCACGTCGAGATTAGAATTGTCTTCCCACCAGTCGTTGACATTCTCCGCATTGACGCCCAAAACAATCAGACTTCCCGCGTGGCTTTTTTCTTCGTCTAAAACCGCCTCCGGCTCCAGGAGCGCGAGGCGCGAAGTGGTAACTACCTGCGGATACTGCGATTGATATTCTGCCGTTATCTTTTGCAGGTTTTCAAAGGCCAGCCCCTGCGCGTTCTCTGCCGGAAGCATGGCCCCGGAAAAATCATCGGGCATATAAATCAAGGGCGCGTCATAGACATGTACCAGCACGACGGGCAGCTTTTTTTCCATCGCCAGCGCATATCCATAAACAGCAGCGTTGCGGGATTCAGACGTGAAGTCGGTGAGTATAATGATGCTTTCCATAAGGCAGAAGATTAGAGCTGGGAAGGTAGGGGATTGGTCAAAAGCCTGTTGACTTTTCTCCGGCAGGAGAATACCTAAGCATTCACCGCCGATTTTAATACTGGATGCAACTGCCGCACCGCCGCCGCAATGCCCTCGGCGTCATAGCCGCATTCGTGGTGAAGCTGCTCCGGCGTTCCATGTTCCACCAAGCGGTCTGGAATGCCTAGCATTTCTACCTGCGGATGATAGCCGTGCTCATTGAACCATTCCAGCACTGCGGAGCCAAAACCGCCCACAATAGTGCCGTCTTCCACGGTAATGATTTTGGAAAATTTCCGCCCGATTTCATCCAGCATTACGCCATCCAGTGGCTTCACAAAACGCAGGTCGTAATGTGCCGGACGAAGCCCTTCTTCCAAGAGCTTTTCACAGGCTTTCACAGCGAAATTTCCGGGATGCCCGATCGTGAGAATCGCTACTTCTTCGCCTTCCTGAATGGTGCGGCCCGTGCCAGTTTCCATTTTCTCAAACGGCGTGCGCCATTGCGGCATTACGCCCTGCCCGCGCGGATAACGAATAGAATACGGCAGCGTGTTTTCGTCCAGCTGCGCGGTGTACATCATGTTGCGCAGCTCGCTCTCATTCATCGGCGCGGCCACAATCAGGTTGGGGATGCAGCGCATGTACGCCAAGTCGTAGCAACCGTGGTGCGTTGGCCCGTCGTCGCCCACCAATCCGGCGCGATCCAGACAGAAAATCACCGGAAGCTTCTGAATCGCCACGTCGTGAATCACCATGTCGTAGGCGCGCTGCATAAACGTGGAGTAGATGTTGCAGAACACCTTCATTCCCTGCGTCGCCAGTCCGGCAGAAAGCGTTACGGCGTGCTGCTCAGCAATGCCTACGTCTAATGCGCGGTCGGGCATCACTTCCATCATGTACTTCATGGAGCAGCCGCTCGGCATGGCCGGGGTGATGCCCATGATTTTGGGGTTCATCTCCGCCAGTTCCACCAGCGTGTGACCGAAAACGTCCTGGTATTTCGGCGGCTCCGGCTGCGTGGGTTTCTTCTTGTTGATGATACCCGTAATCTTGTCAAACGTGCCCGGCGCGTGCCACAGCGTTTGATCTTTCTCCGCCAGTTCGTAGCCTTTTCCTTTCACGGTTTTGATGTGCAGGAGCTTCGGGCCGGGCAGATTTTTCAATTGCTCCAGCGTGTCCACAAGGCCGGTTACATTGTGGCCGTCAATAGGACCGAAGTAGCGCATTCCCAGTGCTTCAAATAGGTTAGAAGTCTTGCTGAAAACGCCCTTCACGCTTGCCTCAATCTTGGAAGCCATTTGCCGCATATAGCGTGGCTTCGGGCCTTTGCCCAGGATTTTCCACACGTCGTCGCGCATCTTGTTCCAGAGCGGCGAGGTGGAGATTTGCGTCAGGTATTCCTTCAACGCGCCCACGTTCTGGTCGATGCTCATGTTGTTATCGTTGAGGATAACGATGAGGTTGGAGCCGGAAACGCCCGCGTGGTTCAGGGCTTCAAAAGGCAGTCCTGCCGTCATGGCGCCATCGCCGATAATGGCTACGTGCTGGCGGGTTTTGTTGCCTTGCAGGTTGGATGCAATCGCCATTCCCAAAGCTGCCGAAATAGAGGTGCTGGAATGGCCCACGCCAAAGGCATCATACTCGCTTTCGCTGCGCTTGGGGAAGCCGGAAAGGCCGCCATACTTGCGGTTGGTGTGGAAAACTTTCCGCCGTCCGGTGAGGATTTTATGGCCATAGGCCTGGTGTCCTACGTCCCACACAAGCTGGTCGTCGGGGGTATTGAAAACATAGTGCAGCGCCACCGAAAGCTCCACCACGCCGAGGCTCGCGCCAAAGTGACCGCCATGAACGCTCACGCAGTCCACAATAAACTGGCGCAGCTCGTCGCTCACCTGCGGCAACTGGGCTTTCTCCAACCGTTTAAGGTCGGCAGGAAATTCTATTTGCGACAGCAGCGGACCAGCGGGTATTTCTTGCATCTCGGGAATCTTCACAAATTTTTTGGGACGTAGCGGCAAAAATAAGGGTTAGGCGTTTGGGGTTAGGCGTTCCGGGTTCCCTGCCTATAAACGGACTTCTGTGGGTTTTAGTTTGGGGGGCTCCCTCAAAAGACTTGCGGAGTCTATCAACGTGCTGTCCGAAGACTCCACAAGTCGCTCCCTTCCTACTTTCGCCCCTGTGCCTACTCACCCGCTTTTCCGTGTGCGCTATTGGCGCGCCTATCCCTGGCCGTTGCAGCTTCTGTTGCTTTTGCTGTTGGTCTTCACATTTGCATCGCTGTTCACGGCCATTGCCCTTGTTGTGGTTCCGGCCCTCACTGGCCATTCCGTAGCCGACACGGCGGGCGTTTCCAAAGACAGTCCGCGCAGCCTGATTAACGCGGCGCTCTTGGGACAGGCACTCACCCACGCGGGCATCTTCCTCCTTCCCGCCTTGCTCTATGCCTATCTCTCCCACCCTGCGCCGGGAGGCTATCTGGGGCTGCGCAAGCCGGGAAGACTGATGCAATGGCTTCTGGTTCCGGGCTGTATTCTGGGCGCGGCACCGGTGTTTTTGTGGATGGATGCCTTTGCGCGGAAGTGGAGTTCCGGGGCCGCGCAGGAAACCAATGACCGGCTGACGGAGGCTTTTGTTTCCACCCAAACCAGTACCCAACTGGCGCTCTCGCTGCTCGTCGTGGCGCTGCTGCCGGCGCTGGGCGAAGAGACTTTCTTCCGGGGCGTTCTGTATCGTTTCATAGCTAAACGCGCGGTTTCGAGCTGGGTTCCGGTGGTGGCTTCGGCGGCATTCTTTACGGTGGTTCACTACAATCCTTCCGGGCTGGCAGCTATCTTTTTGGCGGGCGTGTTGTTTGCGCTTTTCTATCAACTTACCGGCTCGCTGTGGCCGGGCATTGCGGCGCATTTCCTTTACAATGGCGCGCAGGTGGTGGCCATCCACTACGCGCAGGCGCGGCCCGCGCTGATAACGTCTTTGGAGAAAGGGGAAATCCCGCTGTCTTTTGTGCTGGTTGGATTGCTGTTGTTCTCCCTTTGCTTTTATCTGCTTTGGAGAACGCGCACGCCGCTCCCTCCCGGCTGGGCGCTGGATGAAGATGCGCCGCAGGAAGCATCTTTGCAGCCTTAAACCACTTCCCCTCCTGTTTTGGCTTTAGACCTTAAAACGCTTCTTACCCGCACCGGCTCGGCGATTGTTTTCGGCGCGGTGATGCTGGCCGGGCTGATTGGTCCGCTGTGGATTTTCTGTCTGCTCCTGCTCCTCATTCACTTCTTGTGTATGCGCGAGTTCTTCAAGCTGTTTGACCGGATGTCGCGGCGACCTTCCACCACTACCACGCAGTATCTGGCGCAGGCTTTCGGCCTTTTGTTTCTGGGCGCGCTGATGTATTCGCTGCTGCCCAAAATGACGGAATGGATAACGCCTTACGAAGGCGGCGGGCACGGCCTTCCCCATCTTTTCTCCCCCTATCTGGTGATGGGGTTGATTCTGTATCCGGCGGTGCTGCTGGTGCAAACGGCGATCTCGGCGGTGAACAGTCCGCTGGGCGCGGCTACGGCTTTTACGGGGCATCTCTACATCACACTGCCCATCACGCTGCTGCTTTTCCTGCGCTTGTCGGAGGGTGTTTTCCCGCTCATGCTCATCGCCTGCATCTGGATGAACGACACGTTTGCGTATCTCTGCGGCTCCCTGATTGGGCGCACGCCGCTGACGCCTATCTCGCCGAAGAAAACATGGGAAGGAACCGGCGGCGGGGCGCTCCTGACGGTGGGCGCGGCCTTTGCCGTAAGCTATTATCTCCCCGATTATCCCTACGAACTGACGGTAGGAATGGCCCTCTGCGCGGCAGTGGCCGGTACGCTGGGCGACCTGTTGGAAAGCCGCATGAAGCGCCTTGCCGACCTCAAAGACAGCGGCAACATGATGCCTGGTCATGGTGGCGCACTGGATCGCTTTGATTCCCTGCTGGTGGCTACGCCGTTTGCGTTCGGGTATTTGTGGGTGATGGGATTGTTGTAGGTTGGAGGGTTGGATGCCTGCAAAATGTGGGTCATTCCGAGCGCGGAGCGAGGAATCTCACAACAGGGAAAGATACAGCAGACCAGGCCCTGCGAAAGTGAGATCCCTCCTGCGTCGGGATGACCCGCATTGTTACATTCATTCCCCACTCCCCACTCCCCACTCCCCACTCCCCACTCCCCACTCCCCACTCCCTATTCCCTATTCCCTATTCCCTATTCCCTATTCCCTATTCCCTATTCCCTATTCCCTATTCCCTATTCCCTATTCCCTAATCCCTATTCCCTAATCCCTGTTCCCTAATCCCTATTCCCTATTTTCGCCCCCTATGACCCTCCACCGCGAAGGAACCAAATACATCTTGCTGGCTACGCTCCTGTGGGCCGCCATTGGCGCTGTTTGCTACGTCTATATCCGCGATGTGCCCCTGCTGTTTTGGGCCATCAACTTTGTCTGCTTTCTGTTTTGGTTGTGGATTGTGTCGTTCTTCCGCCTTCCGAATCGTGCACTTTCTACGGGCGATAACATCGTGATTTCCCCTGCCGATGGCAAGGTGGTGGTGATAGAAGAAACCTTTGAGCCGGAGTTCTTTAAGGATAAGCGCCTGCAGGTAAGCATCTTCATGAGTCCCCTCAATGTCCACATCAACCGCGCGCCCATCAAGGGCATCGTGAAGTACATGAAGTACCACTCCGGGAAATACCTCGTGGCCTGGCATCCCAAAAGCTCTACCGAGAACGAGCGTACGACGATGGTGATTGAGAATTCGCACGCAACGCTGTTGCTCCGCCAGATTGCGGGCGCGGTGGCGCGCCGCATTAAATACTACGTGAAGGAAGGACAAACGGTGGAGCAGAATCAGGAGTTTGGCTTTATCCGGTTTGGGTCGCGGGTGGATGTGTTCTTCCCGATAGGGACGGTGATTGATGTTAAAATTGGAGACACGGTGAAGGGCGGCGTTACAGTTCTGGGGAAAATCGGCGTACTTTCGTAACTCATTTCCAATCCCCCACACACTTTTCTACCATGAAAAAACTCACCCTCCTGCTGTCCGGTCTGATGCTTGCTTTTGGTTCTTATGCCGGCGACGGTAAAGGATGCTGCAAAGGCAAGAAAGAAGCTTGTTCCCAGGAAAAGAAAGAAGCCTGCGCAAAAGGCAAAGGCTGCTGCAAGAAAGGCGGCGAAACCGCGAAAGCAGATACCAAGACGACAGACACCAAGAAAAAGTAAGCGTGCAGTAACCCCCGTCAATGGGTAAAGCCCCGGAAAATTTTCCGGGGCTTTTTTGTTGGGTCTATAGCAGATAGAACGCTTCAAATGCCTTCAAAAGAAGTAGGAGAAGAATGGCTTGTTTTAGCAGAACGCCTGCCTCTAAACGAGGCAGGCGTTCTTGTATAAAGCACTTTCGGGAATAGAGCGGCGAATGGAAAAAGCACTCCGGCTCCTTCCCTTTTTAGGGTTGGCAGCACTAGTGCTACCCCTGAATATCGCAGGAGAAGCGGACGCTGTCGCGGACGAGATTTCCCTGCGAATCGCGCTTCCAACGATATACCCACATCTCTGGCATGGCAAGGGTGAAACTACTGCCTTGTCCGCCTATAGTGGCATACACTTCGCTGGTATCGGCGGTGCTGTAAGTGGTATCGCTTGGGGCGCTGCTGTTGCTGGCGTAGAACTGAATCTTAAACAACTTTCCTACACGCACAGAGGCAGGAGTGTTGGAGCCGGGGGTGCGCGGGTCCACAAATCGGATGTCCAGAAGCCGGATGGCGTTTCCGTTCCTGCCATTAATGGAATAGAAAGTATAAGGATTGGTTGCAGAAGGCGTACCTACGCCGTCGGTGCTGTTGAAGGTAACTACCGTGTCGTTCAGCTTCCAGTAGTTGTCCTTGCCATAAATGATTGTTGGGACGGACGGCACCTGAATATTGCAGGAAAACAGTGCGCTATCCACCGGAACGTAAATGCTGCCATTATAACGATAGATATACAGCCACGTCTCCGGCACAGAGATAGAGGCCTTCCCGCCATTGACGCGCACGGTAGCCGTCAGATGACGGGATTCAAAACGTCCGTAAACAGAATCTCTATTTGGAGTTATGGGCGATTCGAGGGCGATTTGCATCTGCGTATCCAAACTCAAAGATGTATTTTGAGCTAAGGAGACGCTTTTTTTCAACAAAAACCGAAGGAAATAGTCCTTTCCGCCCGCCTTGGAAAGCATATCCACATACTGAACATTAGTGTCCACATAGGACACCCCAGGGAAATGTTTGTACATGTAGTAATCAGCCGTGTCCACCGGATAAATTTTGCCGTTTACACGCCAGTAGTTTTCCGGTGAAGGGGTGGGCGTGTTGGTTTCTTCCTTCTTGCAAGAAGAGAAGAAGAAAAGCGTAGCAACAAGCAGCAGCAGTGTAGATTTCATTTTTGGGAAGGAAGGCGAATGAACAGGCACGCAATATAGCGCACGCCCCCATAAAGAAGACCATTGCACAAACCGCTTGCAGATACACGCCGTGTATTCCTACAAACGCGAAACCGCAAGCAGCTTTGAGCCTAAAGAAGTCTTTGAATGGAAAACTGCACGCAGCTTTGAGCCTAAAGAAGTCTTTGAATGGAAAACTGCACGCAGCTTTAGGTCTAAAGACTTCTTTGGATGGAAAACTGTACGCAGCTTTGAGGCTAAAGAAGTCTTTGGATAGAAAACCGCACGCAGCTTTGAGGCTAAAGAAGTCTTTGGATAGAAAACCGCACGCAGCTTTGAGGCTAAAGAAGTCTTTGGATAGAAAACCGCACGCAGCTTTAAGGCTAAAGAAGTCTTTGGATAGAAAACCGCACGCAATTTTTTATTTGGAGGAAGTTTTTTGTTTTATCCGTGCGCGCGCTATATTTGTGTCGGTACCTTTTTTCACATTCTTAATCTCCTTCTCCCCATGAGCAGCCCAAGCTGGAGCTTTCTTCGCAATCCTTTTGAATACGCCACGCGCACGTCCTATATCCGCGCCTCCATCATTGGCACGTTTACGGACGGCGCGCTGCACAGCAACCCGACGCTGGCGACGCTCTACACGTATTACCATCCCATTGCCGACCGATATAACAACCTGTACGCAGCGTGGCGCGCGCAGGCGGGTATGCAAAAAGGGAAAACCCTCTCGCTGACGGCCCTGCTGGCCGATTCTACGCGCCGCATCAACGACTGGGAGTATGCCGTGATGGGGACTTACCGGAAGGATACGCCGGAGTTCAGGAGCCTTTTCCCCGATGGCCACGGGCCTTTCCAGAATGGCAGCCAGCAAAGCCGCCTGGCCGCTTTTTATGCCCTGGCAATGAACCTGCACACCCTGGGCCTGGCGACGATTGAGACGCAGGTGATGACCTATTACGCGGCCCTGAAAACGGCCAACGACGCGCAGAAGGGCGCTATCGTGCAGACGGGCCAAAAGAGCGACGACCTGGAAGCGGCGCGGATAGACCTGTGCAACGCCTTGTACTATGTGCTGGGCGGACTGATGCAGGTGTTTTCCAAAACGCCCGACACGATTGCCTCCTACTTCAAGCTGTCGCTGATTCAAAACAAGCAACAAAAGGTTTTTACGGGCCACACAGAGGCGGGCGAAACAACGATGATTGCGCAGCGCACGCTGGCACCCACCGACACCCTAAGCCTCCTGAACGGCGGAGTGGGAAGGCTGGTATTTTTCCTTGCCGACCGCGCCGATGCGCCGCCACCCCCTGCGGGCGCGGGCATAACCGTGCTGCCCGGCACAGACCAAACCGTTCCGGCAAGCATGCTGGGGCCGGTGGCTACGGCGCACTACCTCCTGGTCTACAATCCCGAATTGGTGGACGGCCTGTGGGAAGTGGATATTTAGGGAATAGGGAATAGGGAGTAGGGAGTAGGGAATAGGGAGAGCACGTATGGGAAGTTGACATTTAAAACATACTAACCGCCTATCTTCGCGGCATTAAAGGCTGGTGGGGGAAGCGCAATTGCTTGTAGGAAAACAACAAGCAGTTGCGCTTTTTCTTTTCTCCCCGGTATTCCCTATTACCTCTTCCCTATGAAAAAGCTCTTTTCCTCGCTCTTCTTTTCTGCCGTTGGCATTTGCGCGCAGGCGCAGAACAATGTGGGCATCAACACCACTACGCCCGATGCCTCGGCAGTGCTGGACATTACTTCTACCACGCAGGGCATCCTGGTGCCGCGCATGGACAGCACGCAGCGCGCGGGCATTTCCTCACCGGCCACGGGCCTTTTGGTGTATCAAACCAATGGCACGACGCCGGGCTTTTATTACTTCAACGGCGCGGGGTGGACGGCGATTGGAGGGGGCACACCCAGCCAACTGGAGAAGATTACGCAAAGCGGCAAAACGGGCTACCGGCTGTATGGCGCAAACGCGGCAAACTATGGCGTCATCGGCACCAATGCGATAGACCTTTCCATCAGCAACACGGCTTCTACTACAAGCGGCGCGCGGGGAACTACCTCCTTTGCTACCGGCCAGAACACAACGGCCTCCGGCAGCCGCTCCACGGCTATGGGGAACGGCTCATTGGCCTCTGGTAGTACTTCTACCGCTATGGGGGCGGCTACCACTGCTTCCGGCAGTACTTCTACCGCTATGGGATCGGGTACCAGCGCCTCTGGGGTAAACGCCACGGCGATGGGCAACAGCAGCGACGCCAGCGGGGACTATTCCACGGCCATGGGCATATCCACCATTGCGGCGGGGAATGCTTCTACGGCGATGGGGAATGGCGCTGCTGCGCTCTCGTTGGGCTAGGTGGCAATAGGCAATTACAACACTACTTACACGCCCGTCAGCACTACCCAGGTGAACACGGCTGACCGCGCTTTTGTGGTGGGCATTGGCACGGCTTCCTATTACCGCACCGACGGGATGACGCTGTATAAGGACGGCACGCTGGCCCTCTACAACCTCAGCGCCGCGCCTGCTACTACCACGCGCCGCATGTACACCCAACAAGACAGCTTGTGGTTTTCGGGAACGAACCTGATGCGCAGCACGAGTACGCCGAGCCAGCTGGAGAAGCTGACGCAGAACGGCAAGACGGGCTACCGGATACTGGGTGTTAATACAGCGAACTATGGCACTATTGGCACGGATGCAGTGGACCTTTCTTTAACCGATGGATATAGTAGCCTTACGGGTGCTATGGGTATTAATGCATTTGCTGCTGGCTTAAATACCACCGCTTCGGGCACTGGTTCTACCGCGATGGGTGGTGGAACGGCTTCGGGTTACAGGGCCGCCTCGCTGGGCAGTTTCACCACTGCTTCCGGCGACTATTCTGCCTCCATGGGCAAAGGCACCACCGCGCTTTCTGCCGGAGAGGTAGCCATGGGCAATTACAACACCACTTATACGCCTGGCAGCACCACTACTTTTAATAGTGCCGACCGCGCCCTTGTGGTGGGCATTGGCTTAAGCGGCACGCCTAACGACGGGCTGATTGTGTATAAGGATGGAACGATAGAGCTGGATAGCATCGGCACTGCGCCGACCACAACGAACAACCGGATGTACACGCGGCAGGATAGCCTGTGGTTTCAAAACAACAATCTTTCGCGCGGCGCGCAGTTGGAGAAGATTACCGAAGGCGGCAACACCGGTTACCGGCTGGCAGGTGTGGATGCGGCCAACTATGGAAACATCGGCAGTGGGTCTGTTGACCTTACCAGCAATCTAAGCGCCTCCGGTACGGTTGGCGCTACAGGGAACTATTCTTTTGCTGCGGGCTTTGGCACCACTGCCTCTGGCAGTACTTCTACTGCGCTGGGATATAGCACGACTGCTTCCGGCCAGTATTCCACCGCTATGGGGGGAGCCAACACCGCTTCTGGTACGTCTTCCTCTACCATGGGTGTCAATAACGTATCCTCTGGCAGCGCTTCCACCACCCTGGGGAATGCCAACACGGCTTCTGGCAGTCAGGCAACGGCCATAGGGCATGGCAACACTGCGCCTTCTTATGGCGAAACGGTTGTGGGCAGCTACAACAGTAGCTACACACCTGCCAGCACAACAGGCCGCAACACGGCAGACCGCGCTTTTGTAGTGGGCACAGGCATCAGCGGCACGCCTAACGACGGGCTGATTGTGTATAAGGATGGAACCGTAGAGCTGGATAGCATTGGCACTGCGCCGACCACAACGAACAACCGGATGTATACCCGGCAGGACAGCCTGTGGTTTCAAAGCACCAACCTGATGCGCGCCAGCCCCTCGGCAACGATGGGCAGCGGCCTCACTGCGCGTTCTAATGGCGAGGTGGCAGTAGGCAGCTACAACACCGCTTACACCCCTGTTAGCACGACGGCCTACAACAGCGCTGACCGCTCCTTTGTAGTAGGCATCGGTACGGGCATCGCCGGGGCTACCAACGACGGGCTGATTGTGTATAAGGATGGAACGATAGAACTGGATAGCCTGGGCGCTTCTCCAACCACGACCAACAACCGGATGTATGCGCAGGGAGATAGCCTGTGGTTTCAAAGCACCAATGTGATGCGCACCAGTCCCAGCCAGTTGGAGAAGCTGACGGAAAGCAGCAACACCGGCTACCGGCTGTATGGCGCTACGGCAGCGAACTATGGCAACATTGGCAGCGGGGCGGTAGATTTTTCCAGCAGTAGTAGTGCCTCCTCTACGCTCGGCGCTACGGGAACGAATGCTTTTGCTACCGGGGTCAATAACACGGCTTCCGGCACTTCCGCTACCGCTATGGGGAATGGTACCACCGCTACTGGCCTTACGGCCACGGCTCTGGGGAATGGCACTGTGGCTTCCGGCAATGTTTCCACCACCATGGGCGATCTGAATACCGCTTCCGGCTATGCATCTACGGCAATGGGCGTCAGCAATTTTGCGCCTTCTTATGGCGAGGTAACGGCAGGTATCTACACTACGACTTACACCCCAGCCAGCGGTACGGCTTTCAACGCGGCAGACCGCGCCTTCACCGTGGGCACGGGTACGGGTACAGGTGCCCGCAACGATGGATTGATTGTGTATAAGGATGGAACGGTAGAGTTGGATAGCTTGGGTACTGCACCCACCACAACCAACAACCGGATGTATGCCCAAAGCGACAGCCTGTGGTTCCAAGGTAATAATCTGATGCGGGCTAACACCAGCCAATTGGAGAAGCTGACCGAAAGCAGCAACACCGGCTACCGGCTGTATGGCGCTACGGCAGCGAACTATGGCAACATTGGCAGCGGGGCGGTGGATTTTTCCAGCAGCACGAGCGTTTCCTCCACAAAAGGCGCTACGGGCGCAAATGCCTTTGCCAGTGGCCTCGACAATACCGCTTCGGGCAGCACTTCTACCGCTATGGGCATTAGTACCATTGCTTCCGGGCTGGATGCCACGGCTATGGGCAGCACGACCACTGCCTCTGGCACTGTTTCCACCGCAATGGGCAATAACACCACCGCCTCCGGCACCAACGCCACGGCGATGGGCTACAACACGACTGCGCTTTCTTATGGCGAAGTAGCGGTGGGCAATTACAATACTTCTTACACTCCGAGCGGCATCAGTGTATTTAACACGGCAGACCGCGCTTTTGTGGTAGGCATTGGCACAAGCGGCGGCACCAAAGACGGGCTGACGGTGTATAAGACGGGCACGACGCTGGTGAGCAACAACGGCGCTTCTATTATCGGTACTGGAAACATTTTGGCTGGTACTACCTACAACAACACCGCCTTGCAGGTAAGCTCTTCTGCTTCCGCCATGACGCTGCTAAGCCCTGTGGGCAGCAACACGCTCAATGTGTATAAAAGTGCGGCTACTACTTCCGGAAATGGTTTCGCTTCCTTTGGCTATGTCGCCGGTGGTGCCAACATCGAGATTGGCTCCATCAAAGCCACAGGTACTACGGGTGTGACGTTCAGTACCACTTCCGACATCCGCCTGAAGACCAACAATGGCGCGTATCGCCTTGGCCTGAAGACCATCAATGACATCAACATCCACAACTACACCTGGAAGAGCAATGGCGCGAAGGAAGTAGGCGTGTTTGCGCAGGAGCTTTACAAAGTCTATCCCAATGCCGTGAGCAAAGGCGATGATGACAGCGCGGTTATCTCGCAACGCTGGATGGTGGATTATTCCAAGCTCGTTCCCGTCCTCACCGCTGCCGTGCAAGACCTGAGCGCCGAGAACGACCGGCTGAAAGCAGAACTGGCTGCTGCTAAGGATGCACAGTCCCGCACGGAAGCAAGCATTGACAAGCTGAATGCCCGGCTGGATGCGCTGGAGAATGTTGCACCCGTTGCGCCTACGGCATTGCGTAAATAGAGAAGGAATCCTACCGCTGCTTTCGTCTAAAAGAAACCTTCCCGCTTTCCTATGTCCCGCATCTTTATTCCTGTTCTTTTAAGTGTCGCTTTGTATCTGCCCGGCGTTGTTGCTGCGCAAACGCTTTACAACAACGGCGCTACCCTCACCATTGCCGCCGGTGCTACGCTACGGGTGGTGGGCAACGCCGTGAACGCCGCCGGAAGCACCATCTCCGCTGCGGGTGTTCTGAGCACCACAGGAGACATCACCAACAACGGAACCATCAACGGAACCGTGGGCGATATTGTGTTTAATGGCAGCCTTGTACAGACAGTGGCCGGGTCTCAACCTGTGGTTGCGGGAGACGTTGTTATGAACAATGCCGCAGGCGTGAAGCTGGTTACGCCGTTGCGGGTGGTGGGCACAATGACCTTTACCGATGGCATTATCACCGCTGACAGCGCCAGCGCGCCGCTTGTTTTCACCAGTACCGGCTTCGTATCAGGAACACCTACCGACAGGAGCCACGTGGACGGTTATGTGCAGAAGCTGGGCACGGGCGCGTTTACTTTTCCTGTGGGCGACACGGCTAAATATCAGCCCGTGGGCGTTGACCTCAGCAGCAATGCCAGCGGCATTACCACACGCTATTATAGCGGCAATGCAGGCGCGGGCACGTACAGCACTAATGGCAGTTCTTCTACGCCTTTGTTGTTCGTGAACCGGCAGGAATACTGGAACATCACACCTGCCAGCACAGCTGCGGGGACAGTTACCATCAACTTTGACAGCTACCATAACATAGGTATTATGAGCACCGCCGACCTGCGGGTAGCACACCTAAGCGGCGGCGAGTGGCTCAATGAAGGCGGCACAGCCAGTGGCAGCCCTAGTTCCGGCAGCATCACCAGCAACAGTGTTTCTTCCTGGAGTCCTTTTACGTTGGGAAGCATTTCCATGAGCAGCCCACTGCCGGTGAAGTTGCTGACGTTTACGGGCCGGGTGGATGGCACAGTCAATCGTTTGGAATGGCTCACCGCAGAGGAAGAGAATGGAACCTCTTTTGTGTTGGAGCGGGCCGGTGATGATGCCGTCTTTAGCGCGCTCGGCACCGTGCCGGGCAAAGGCGGGAACAGCGGAGAATATGCATTTAACGATGAGAATCCATCATCGCCGCTAGCCTACTATCGCCTCCGGATTGTGGAGCCGAATGGTGAAGTCAGCTACTCGCAAACGGTTATGCTGCGTCGCGGGAACGCACAGGCTTCCCAGCTAAGCCTTTATCCAAACCCGGCTACCGACAAGCTCACGATTGCGACAACCAGCGCGGCAATGCACGGCACGGCAGCCAGAATCCTGGATGTGCAAGGGCGCGAGATGCTTCGTTTCACGGTGCAGCCTACGCAGACTTTAGATGTACAAAGCTGGGCGGCTGGAACGTATCTGCTGCGGCTTGCGGATGGCAGCACACTTAAACTTGTGAAGCACTAAGAGCTTGCAGAAGTTGGGTTGAGATGTCCTCCGCATCGGCCCGCAGCCACGCATAATCGCCCACATTTCGGAACCAGGTCATTTGCCGCTTGGCATAGTTGCGGGTGTGTTGCTTGAGTTTTTCTATGGCCGTTTCCAACGTCCATTCGCCATTGAGGTGGCGGAAGATCTCCGCGTAACCAACCGTGTTCAGCGGGCGCAGGTGTTGGTGTGGAAGAAAGCTTTTCACTTCTTCCAAAAGCCCCGCTTTCATCATGGCATCCACGCGGTGATTGACGCGCTCGTAAAGAATTTCGCGGGGCAGTTCAAGCGCGATTTTTACGGTGCGGAAAGGCCGCTCTTTAGGTTGCTGCTGTTGGAAATCCAAGAGGCTTTTCCCCGTGCTTCGGAAGAAAGCCAATGCCCGGAGCAGCCGCGCCGGATTGTGGTTATCAATGGCGGCAAAGGTTTTGGGGTCTTCTGTAAGGAGTTTTTCGCGCAGGATTTGGGGGCCGTTTGCTTTGTATTCTCTTTCTAAAAGCGCTGCAATTTCCGGGTCGGTCTGCGGCATTTCATCCAGCCCTTCCAACAAGGCTTTGAGGTAAAGACCCGTTCCGCCACAAACAACGGCTACATCTTTTTCCCGAAAGATTTCTTCTAAAACTTGTAGCCCGAAATCTTCAAAATCGGCGGCACTCTGTTGTTGTGTTACCGGAAAGCAATCCACATAATGATGGTGGACAGCATCTTGCTCTTCTGCCGTTGGCTGCGCAGTTCCAATCGCCATACCTTCATAACACTGCCGCGAATCGGCGGAAAGGATTTCCGTCCCTAATGCCTGCGCTATTTGAATCGCAATGGCGGTTTTTCCAACGGCTGTTGGCCCGGCGATGACGAGAACGGTTTTCAAAGCCTGCTGTTGATGCGTTGATAGGCTTATAGGTTTATGAAGGTTGCAAAAAGCATCAATTTCATAAACTCATCAACCCTCATCAACTCTTTAGTAATCCGCTTCTTCGCTGCTGCCGCTGCTTGTTTCTTCGGCTTCGCCGTCTCCGCTGCTGTTGCTGTCTCCGCCTTCACTGCTGTAGCCTTCGGCAATTTCGTCGGCACCGAGGTCGTTGATTTCTTCTATCTCTATCATCTTCTCGTGGGTGATGCCTTTGAGGCCATATTGCGCGGGCGCTACGCCTTCTTTGTGGGCGAGATGGGGATAGGATTTGCGCAGGTTTTCTTCCTTTTCAATGCCAATCAGTTCCACCCAGAAGTGCCAGATGCGCTTGTCAGACTGATAATCGTAGAGAAACTTCTGGTCGGGAATGGTAACGAGTGCGCCCACCGGCGTTTTGGCCATGGAAAGCGCGGGCGCGTCTTTCTTATTGACTTGTACTTCGCTGGACATCTCGCGGCCTTCGCGGATCCATTTGTCGTTGCTTTCGTAGAAGGAAGCCGGGTGTTTCCCGTCAAACTCAAAGGCTTTCAGAATCGCGCCGTGCAGGTCGGCAAAGGTTTGCGCAGAGGGCATTTCAATGTCGCGGTAAATCTGGTCGTCGTCCTCCCAGTACACCCGGAAACGGAAAGTAGGCATAGCGGCAAATGTAGGCGCAAAGAAGCGCGTTTGGAAAGAAAGAGGTTTCGTCAAGAAGGCATGTTTCATGCCAGTAGCAGCGTTCCGACTCCTCCCGTTTTCAAAACGGAACAGGTTGAAACGGAAAGTCTTCAAAGCACTGCGCCAAGGATAGTATCGGATATCCTTTTTACGGCGTGGGCCTTTTTTGAGCATAGGGCAAAAAGATAGCAGCGGATAGCCCGGGCCGAAGGCGGCGCCCCGATGATAAAAGTGGGAGCAGGCCCCAATAAAATTTCGGTCTGTAAGGAATAAGGCCTTACTTTTGCCGACCCAAAAAAATTTAAGAGCATCATGCCTAAGGTGAAATCTCATAGCCGCGCGAAGAAAACTTTTAAGGTTACTGCATCCGGTAAGATTAAGCGTTGGAGCGCAGGTAAAAAACACCTGAATACAAAGAAAGCAACGAAGCGCAAGCGCCACCTGCGCATGTCGGCGTATGTGCATCCTGCGAACGAGAATCTTGTAAAACGCATGTTGGGCCTTCGTTAAGGGCTGCCCACTGCGCATTTTTAATTTTAAAAACACCCCGAAATGCCCCGTTCCGTAAACGCCGTCGCCTCCCGTGCGCGGCGCAAAAAAATCCTTGCCCAGGCCAAAGGCTTTTATGGCAAGCGTAAAAACGTTTATACCGTTGCGAAAAACGTGCTGGAGAAAGGTCTTCAGTACAAATATGTTGGCCGCAAACTGAAGAAGCGCGAATACCGCAGCCTGTGGATTGCCCGCATCAACGCTGCTGTGCGTGAAGAAGGCATGAGCTACTCGGTGTTCATCAACCGCCTGAACCAAAAAGGTATCACGCTGAACCGCAAAGTGCTGGCCGACCTCGCCATGAACGAGCCGCAGAGCTTTAAGAATATTGTGGCTTTGGTGAAGTAAAAAACCGGATTTCCAAAGAAAAGGCCCCGCACGTGCGGGGCCTTTTCTTTGGAAATCCGGTTAGTAGAAAGACAAAAGTAGAAAGCGGATTTCCGGTTTGGGGCAGTGTAGGAGCGCGCCAAGAGGCGCGTTCTCTATTTTTCGTCTTGTGTTCCATGAGTCCACGAGTTGCACTCGTGGCAATTGCTATTCGTCCCTTTCAGGGACGAGAATCTTTTCTTCGAGCAGGGGAAAAAGCTTTCTACTTTCTACCAACAGCTTTCTACTCAAATCAGCACCTCCCCCGTCATCTGCGTTGGAATCGCAACGCCCATACGGGATAAAATCGTGGGCGCAATATCGCCGAGCTTGCCTTCTTTCATTTCAGGAATCTCTTCGTTAGAAAGGAGGAAAAGTGGAACGGGATTGAGCGAGTGTGCAGTATTAGGCGAGCCGTCGGGATTCACCATAAAATCAGAGTTGCCGTGGTCGGCGGTGAGGAAAACTTCGTAGCCGTGTTTTAAAGCAAGCGGAACGATGCGTCCCACGCAGGCATCCACTGTTTCTGCCGCGCGAATGGCCGCGCCCCACACGCCTGTGTGGCCCACCATGTCGGTGTTGGCGAAGTTGAGGCAGATAAAATCCGCACTTTCCTTTTGGATCTCTGGCAGGATGGCTTCGGTGATTTCCGGGGCGCTCATCTGCGGTTTCAGATCGTAGGTCGCCACGTCCTTCGGCGAGGGAATCATAATCCGGCTTTCGCCTTCAAAAGGTGTTTCCCGTCCGCCGGAAAAGAAGAACGTAACGTGCGGGTACTTCTCCGTCTCGGCAATGCGGATTTGCTTTTTCCCGGCTGCTTGCAGCACTTCACCTATCGTGTGTGTGAGGTTGGCGGTCTGGAAAACGACGCCGACATTCTGGAAGTTCTTGTCGTATTCCGTCATCGTTACATAGTGCAGCCGCAGGGGTGTCATGCCATAGTCGCGAATGGATTTTTGAGTCAGCACTTGTGTGATTTCGCGGCAGCGGTCCGTGCGGAAGTTGAAGCAAATCACTACATCGTCTTCCGCAATTACGGCTAGCGGTTTGTTGTCTTTGCCGATGGCAATAATGGGCTTTAAGAACTCGTCGGTTTCGCCGTCGGCGTAGCGGTCTTCTATCGTCAGCAGCGGGTCGTGGGCATATTCGCCTTCGCCATGTACCAGCGCGTTGTAGGCCGTATGGACGCGGTCCCAGCGGTTGTCTCTGTCCATCGCCCAGTAGCGGCCCGTAACGCTTGCCAGGCACGCGCCGGTTTCCTTCAAGGTTTTGCGCAAGGATTGGAGGTATCCCAGTCCGCTTTTCGGGTCGGTATCGCGGCCATCCGTAAAGGCATGAACAAAGGACTCTTTTACGCCCGCAGCTTTGGCAGCCTGCAACAAGGCTTCCAGATGGCGGATGTGGGAATGCACCCCGCCGTCGGAAACAAGGCCGATGAAATGCAGCTTTTTCCCACCAGAAACGGCTGTCGCAAAAGCTTCCTGCAAGACTTTATTTTTCGCCAGTTCGCCGTTCCGAATCGCCACATTGATGCGCTGCAATTCCTGATAGACCACACGGCCCGCGCCGAGGTTCAGATGCCCGACTTCCGAGTTGCCCATCTGTCCGTCGGGAAGCCCTACGGCTTCACCGCAAGCAATGAGTTGGGTGTGCGTGTATTTGCCGTAGAGGGAAGAAACAAAAGGCGTGCGGGCATGAACAAGGGCATCTGCCGCCGGAATGGCACCGATACCCCACCCGTCCATGATAAGCAGAATGGCTTTACGAGACATGCGGGCGAAGATAGCATAGCGGCCTACACCCTTTCCGTCCACGCGCCATGCTCTTTCAGCAAATCAATCAGCGCGTCCACGGCCACTTCGCTGTCCACGTTTTTGCGCACCACGTCTTTGGATTTGTAGAGGGTGATTTTTCCGGGGCCGCTGCCTACGTAGCCGAAATCGGCATCAGCCATTTCGCCGGGGCCGTTTACGATGCACCCCATAATGGCAATCTTCACGCCCTTCAGGTGGTGCGTCGCGGCGCGGATTTTCGCCGTGGTTTCCTGCAAGTCAAACAGCGTGCGACCACAGCTTGGACAGGAGATGTATTCCGTCTTGGAGATGCGCTTGCGCGTGGCTTGCAGGATGGAAAAAGCCGTGTTGTTGAGGAACTGATGGTTGTTGGAAACCGGCAGATAAGTTCTTCCCGAAACCTGCACATCCTGCATGGCGTCGGGGTCATTCATCAGCCAGATGCCGTTTCCAAAACCGTCTAAGAAAAGCGCGCCCGACGTAACCGAGAAGTCAATCAGTTGCTCATCCACCATACCGGCAAAGCTTATGTCACAGAGAATGACGGGCGCGGTAATGTGCGGGTGCGTTTGCAGGAAATGGGCAATCGTTTTCTTCGGCTGGCCTTCGGTGCAATACAGGCAAAGCACGACGGTTGAATCGTTAGAGATACTTTCCAGAAAGCCTTGCCTCTTCAGGCGTTCCGCGTCTTTCAAGTCGGCGAAGAGAAAGTTGATGCGCTCGTGGCAGGCCTTCTTTTCCTTCCATTCTTCCGGGCTAAAAACCGGAATGTAATCGCTTCTTTTTTCGGGAGAAAGGCTTTTCCAAAAGCGGCTAAATACAACCGGACGCAGCGTGCCGGGCAATCCAAAATCAATCTCCTTAGAACCCAGAAACAGGTAGTCCGCAGCGCCATCGGCAATAGCCCATTTGTCGGTTTGGGCATCGTATTGATAGCCGATAGCCGTGAGGTCTTCGGGAGAAACGGTGCTTGCTTTCATGAAGTCGGCGACGACGACAGGGACGTGTCCGCTGCCGATATTGGCGACGGGATTTGTTTTTCGCAATCCCACAAAATCGGCTTTTTCATTCGCGGGCGTAAACGGCGAGAGCGGCAAAATACCATTGTCGGGAATGCGTTCCGGCGCATCGTTTCCAGGCTTCACCGCCAACGCTTTCTTCACCAAATCCTTGCACACCGGCAACTCAAATTCCGGGTCTTCCGTCAGGCTCACCCGAATCGTATCGCCGATGCCTTCTTCCAGCAACGTACCAATGCCAATGGCGCTTTTGATGCGGCCATCTTCGCCGTCGCCGGCTTCCGTTACGCCGAGGTGGAGTGGATAGCACTCGCCAAATTCGTCCATCATTGTGCGCACCAACAGGCGGTAGGCTTCCACCATCACAATCGGGTTGGAGCTTTTCATGCTCAACACAATCTGGTGGTACTCTTCTTCCCGCGCGATGCGCAAAAACTCCATCGCACTCTCCACCATCCCGATAGCCGTATCTCCATAACGGCTCATGATGCGGTCGCTCAGCGAGCCGTGATTCGTGCCGATACGCATGGCCGTTCCATGCTCTTTACAGATGCGCACGAGCGGCAGGAAACGCTCGCGGATTCTATCCACTTCGGCGGCGTATTCCCCGTCGGTGTACTCAATAAAGTCAAACTTCTTTTTATCCACGTAGTTGCCGGGATTGATACGCACTTTCTCAATCAGCCGGGCGGAAATTTCGGCGGCGTTGGGCGTGAAATGGATGTCGGCCACAAGCGGCGTATCGTAGCCGGCAGCGCGGAGCTTTTCCTTAATGATGCCCAGTGCTTCGGCTTCTTTTTTGCTGGGCGCGGTGATGCGCACGAGTTCCGCCCCGGCTTGGATGCAGCGGATGGATTGGGCCACGGTGCCTTCAATATCCAGCGTGTCGGTAGTGGTCATCGTCTGGATGCGGACGGGATGATTTCCGCCGAGAAAAAGATTCCCAATGCGGACTTCGCGGGTAGGCAGGCGATACATGGGCGCAAAGGTCGGGCGCGGAAAGCGCACAAAGCTTTTCCCCCAAAAATCCAAAACAGGTTTCTGTTTTTCCCGGTACCGGGCTTTTTGGCTTCTCCACCCGCCCGGCCCCAAAATTTTAACATTCTTAGAATCATCAAGCTATTCTCTTTCTGCTTTGTTACGCGCTACATTTGTTTTCACCCTTTAAAAAACCCCTCTTCCTCCCATGGCCTTCCGCATTGTTTTCCCCGGAACTTTTACCGGTGAGCAAAAACTACTCACCGACGTAAACACCAAACACGTGGCCGACGGCGCCAACAGCGACCTGAAACCCTACTTCACCCAACAAGGCATCAACCTAACCACCGATATAGCCCTCGGCGTGCAGGCCGCCGCTTTTGAAACGACCCGCGGCCTCTACAGCCGCAGCGCCGAAAACCTTACCCAACTGCGCGACAATGCTTTCCACATTGCCTACAGCCCCCTGTCCGGCATGTTGCAATTCCTGAAAAGCTTCTATAAGGGAAATGATCGCGAGCTGGGCAACTGGGGCGTGACGATGGACGGCAAGGCCAGAATTGTGTATCCAACCGATTTTGACGGGCAGGTGGCGCTCTTCAAAGCCGTTATGCAGAAGCACGCTACCCTCGCCGCGGCCTCTCCCCTCACCCTTTACCTCACTAAACAGGGCCTTTCGGTAACTGCCCTGAACACGGCGCTCGGCAGCGCCGTGAACCACAACACGGCGATGGGCGTAGCGAAGAAAAATGCGGAGGATGCGCGCAAAGACCGCGACAATGTGTGGACTCCGGTGGTGGCCCGCCTGAAAGGCTCGCTGGATTTCCTGAAAAAACTGAACAGCGACAACCCGAAAGCCCTCGGCGCCTATGGCGTGGTGGTGGACGATTCGCCGCGCGCGCCCAAGCTGCGGACAACGACGCTGAAAGCAGGCGAACAGATTACGAACAATGCGGTAAGCATCGGCGGCACGTTTACCAATACCAGCACGGGCGACCTGCATGTATATAAAGGGAAAACAACCACGGGCACGCCCACCATCGTTCATGCAGGCGAGCAGTTGGGGATAATGAAGGGTTGGAGCGTGATTACCGTAGTGAATCCTTCCTCGCTGAACGCGGCGAAATTTTCGGTTCCGGTGACCAGCAGTTAGGAATAAAGCGGGGCAATTACGCGGAGAACTCCGGTAGAAACGCGGAAAATCTTCTTGAAAACGCGGAAAACCTGAGCCAAAACGCGGAAAATTTCGTTAGAAACGCGGAAAATATCCCCAAAAACGCGGAAGATTCTGCCAGAAACGCGGAAGATCCGGGGCAAAACGCGGAATAATTTTCCTTTTTAGTGTCTTTTATTTTTAGGAAAGACCCGCTGGGTAGCCGGAGAAATAACCGGCAGGCCCGGCGGGTCTTTTGTTTTCTACCTTTACCCTCTCTTATGGAACATTTTCTGCGGGACATTGAGATTTCCAACTTCAAATCCATCCGCCATCAAAAAATTGAGGGCTGCAAAAGGATTAACCTGTTTTTGGGCTACCCCAATGTGGGGAAGAGCAATATTTTGGAAGCGATTGGAAGTGTGGGGATGTTTGAGTTGGGAATGCAATTTTTGGAAAGAATCCAGATTAAAGATTGGATTAGGCTGGATGAATTAACAGACGCTTTTCACGAAGGAGATTATTCAAAAGGAGCAAGCATTAAAGTCGGTAGTACGGATTATATTTTTTATATTGGAGAGAACGCGCACTCTAAATCATTGTCTTTTAATGCGATTGTAAATGGGCAACCAAAGGAGCGTTTCTCTTTTAGCGAAATCTTTAAGCTAGAAATGTTCCCCGATAGAAGTTACCCTTATTCCCCCAATGGAGAAGAAATAAGAGTTCTTTCTCCAACAAGCATCCACCCATACCACTTCAAAAAGCACATTCCCTTCTCCAAAGAAAACGTCCCTTACCTCCTCTATCCCAACGGCGAGAACATCATTGATATTCTCTCGGCCAACGCGGCTTTTAGGAAGGAAGTAAGTGGGCTTTTTAAGCAGTACGGCATCAAGCTGGTGATTGATAAAAACAACAACGAGCTGAAGCTGACGCGCGAAACAGAAGACAGCATTGCTTATTTTCTGGATTATTCCCTGATAGCAGATACGCTGCAACGCCTGATTTTTTACAAGGCGGCCATTGCGAGCAACCAGAACGCGGTTTTGCTTTTTGAGGAGCCGGAGGCGCATATGTTTCCGCCCTACATTAAGCTCCTGACGCAGGACGTGGTGGAAAGCAAGACGAACCAGTTTTTTATCGCCACGCACAGCCCTTTTGTGCTGGATACGCTTTTGGAGGAAGGCGGCGAAGAGGTGATGATTTACCTCGTAGATTTCAAGAACGGCGAAACAGTGGTAAAGGGCCTTTCGCCGGAGCAGATAGCGGAGGTGCGGCGCTACGGGGTGGATTTGTTTTTCAACATGGAAGCGTACTTGCCTAAAGATGAACTTTGACCTTTGCCTCTTTCCCGAATGCTACGCAGATACGTTTTTGATTGAAACGTTGGTGAAGCCGCATGGAGAGAAATACAATCATCAGCACAGTTGCTCCAAGGTGGCGGGGAAGATGAAGGAGCAGGATTTTGCTGTAGGGATTGTGGATAAGGACAAGAAGCAACTGGCCTATCTGGACGCGTTTGTGCTTATCGCCGAGGCGGAAAATCTTTTTCTGTATCGCCACAAGGACTATCCCACCCCAAAGCATTTCCTTATTGTGATTGGGCCGGCGGTAGAGAAATGGATTCTGAATGCCTGCAAGGAGTTGGAAATTTCGTTGGCGGGTTTCGATATCCGGGAGGAAATGAAGGAGAGCGAAAAGATAGAACGGCTTACAAAGGTGACCAAGCACCAAGTTTCTTTACAAAGCGCAAAGGCGTCTTTGTTAGGCCCGCTCTTCCACGAAATGCGCCGGAAAGGAATGGCCACGCCGGGCGGTGCCGTTCACACGCTTATCCATTGGCTCAAGACGTTGCGCGATAAAAACTACACGGTAACAGAAGAAGACCTTTCTCCTTAAAGAGGTTTCCTTATTGCGGGTCATTCCGAGCGCGGAGCGAGGAATCTCACAGAAGCCAAGCATAGCTGCCGTGAGATTCCTCCTGCGTCGGAATGACCCGCATTATTACTTTCAGCCCGTGCGTCATTCCGAGCGCGGAGCGAGGAATCTCACAGAAGCACAGCAAGAGTGAGATTGCCTTCGGCGAGTGCTTCGCAGTTCCTCCTTCGTCGGAATGACCCGCATTACTTAACCCGCAAGCTTACATCGTTCCCCAAACAAAAAAGCGGCTCCCCTTTTCAGGAGAGCCGCTTTTCTTTTTCAGCGTATCAGCGATTACTGCACGCTCACTTTCACATCGTTGTAGCGAACGTCGTCGTTGCGGAGGCTTACCAGCAGGATGGTTCCTGTTGGAAGGTCGCCCGTCGGGTTCACTTGTACGGTGTTGGAACCTACGGTAGCACTTACTTCTTTGGTCATCAATACGCGGCCTGTCAAGTCGGAGACGGTCAGCGTCAAAGAGCGCGCTGCGTCGGAGCCGAAGGTTACCGTGAACGGCCCTTTGGTTGGGTTCGGCGCAATTTTCAGGTTGCGGGAAGCCATCATCTTCGGAGACTGTACGATGTCCTTAGAGAACTCTGCACCCGATACGGCCAGTTGCAGGTAAGAATTCTTACCCGATTCTGCCAGCATGGTGAAGCTCAGCGTCTTGGCATCTTTCGGAGAGAAAGCCGCCGCGTTATTGCTGCTGGAAGCGAAGTCGGAGAACGGAATGGCGTAGTCCTGGCCTTCTTCTGTCAGCGTGATTTCGGTTTTGTACTGGTCATCCCACTTCGTGATGCCGTCGCGGGTGATGCGAACCGTGGCCTTGCCTTTACCTGCTGCATGGAATTTCAGCGAGTTATAAGAAGTAAGGTTGGTTGGCTCGGTGCCCGGCTTGATGGCCTTGTAGAGCGTGAGGTAATCGGTAGAGACCGCCAGCAGGGATGCTTTCCGATACAGCGGGAAGCTGTTGTCGGTATAAACGCGGTTCGGGTCGTTGGCTGGTGTCCATTCTTTCAGCGAAGTGTAAGTCTGGTCGTAATCAAGTCCCCAGTTACCGTCAGCAAGATAGAACTGGTCTTTCAGCACATTGTCAGAAGTGCGCATCAGGCCGTCGAACTCATAGTTGTCGCCGATGGTCAGGCTTACAACCGTGTCAGTTTTGGCTTTCAGCGGAACAGCCACTTCCATGTCGGTCATAGAGCCGTCTTCCTTCATCTGCACTTTGAAGTTCATCGTGGCCGTTGTTGCCGCGCCGTTGTTGCGAACGGTCAGGAGTAGTTGGTCTTTCTGACGAACGCCTTTTGTTACATACACATCCGGCACCGTTACACCACTGTTGTAGCGCGTCAGCGGCAGGAAGGCAGCTTGCTTGTCCAGAACATCCAGCGCCAGCTTCTCTACATCTGCGGGGCTTGCAGCCCACACCTGGAAGTTGTAAACGCTCTTGTCGCCAGTGTAAGAAGCAATTACCCAGTCACCCTGTACACGATACTGATCGGTACCCGGCGTTACACCTGCGTCAAACGCGATGGCGTACTCCAGAAGTCCGTTTTCGCGCAGAAGCGAGAAGCGGGAGAAGTTCATACCGCGCAGCGTAATCGGCTCAATGTTGAGGAGCGTAGAACCACGGAAACGGTCGCAGATAGACTTGGTGTGGTTGTAAGCGCGGTTATCGGTTTTGATACCGAGAACTACCGCTTTGTTCACGTTCTGACGGGTGTAATCCACCGCCATTACTTCTCTGGCAATCGTCAGGGCTGTCAGGTCGGCTGGTGTAGAAACGCGCGGCACGTCTGTGGACAGCAGGTTGGCCGGAATCATATCGGTCAGTTCTTGCGAGCCGGTTCCTTTAGACAGCGCGTTCGGAGGCGTAACTGCTTTCTCAAACATTGGCAGGTTTGAATAAACCACCGCTGTGTTCAAGGAGTATTTCAGACGGTTGAAGTTGCGGCGCGTTACCAGTCCACCGAGGCTTTCGCTCTCAATACCACCTTGGTTACCCGGAGAAACAGAGTCCGAAAGAACCGTTACCACTTGGGTGTAATAAGCCATACAGCCGTTCACCACATCCGTCACCGTAAGGGTCACCGGATACATACCCGGAGCCGAGTAGCTGCGCGATACGGTTGCGTACTGACCGATGGAACCGTCGCCAAACGTCCAGTTGTACAGGTTCGTGGCAGGGCCGAGCGCGTTGAACGTGAACAGGTTTCCGGTGAAGTTCTGCGGGTTCTGATTGATAGTGAAGTTAGCGTTCGGGATAGGCTGTACCGTAACCATTGTGGTAGCGGTGCTGCTTCCCGAAGGGTTCGTAACCGTAAAGGTTACCGTATAAGTACCCGGAGTGGTATAGGTGTACGTCGCATTCGGTGTGGTAACCAGCGGAGAGCCGTCGCCGAAGTTGTAGCTAAAGGTCATCGGGGTATCACCTACTGTTGTTGTGTTGGTGAAGGTCACCGCCGTGCCGAGGCAAGGGTCCGTGATGTTCGTAGCAAGGGCTGCAATCGGTGGTGTACACAGTGCCTGGAAGGTATGCGAGAAGGTATCTGCGCAACCAGCAACGGAGGTAACAATCAGTGTTACTGTTTTGCTTCCGAGCGGGCTATAGACAATCGGGCCTTGGTTAGCCGTCGTGCCGGTATAAGAAGCCGGTGTAGCACCCGTACCGAAGTTCCAGGCGTAAGTAGCACCCATAGTTGGCGTGGTAACCGTGAAGGTTGGTTTGCAATTTTCATCCTGCGTAAAGGCCGCACTTGGAATCGGGCGTGTACCAACAGCAATTGTTGCCGTATCGCCTTCGCAACCATTCAGGTTTACGGCCACCGTGTAGGTGCCCGGTGTTACCGATTTAGAAGTTCCGGTTCCGAGACCGTTGCTCCAGGTATAAACCGCACCCATGATTGGGCTGGCAATGCTCACGTTCACAGAGCCGTTTCCGCAAGGCGGTGTAAAGGCGTTGAACTGTGCAGTGTCAGGAACAGGCTTGGAACCAAGTGTGAAACTTCCATTTGCACCTGCACAACCGTTCAGGACTACGCCTACAGTGTATGTACCGGGAGCCAGTGTCTTGCTGGTACCCGTTCCGTTACCGCCGCTCCAGGTGTAAACCGCACCCATGATTGGGTTGGAGATAGAAACAGTACCCGTTGCATCTGCGCAAACAGGGGCCGGAACGGTGAATTCAGCGGAGTCAGGAATTGGTTTAGAACCAAGTGTAAAGGAACCCGTCGGGCCAGTACAGCCGTTCTTGGTAACGCTTACGGTATAAGCTCCCGGAGATACGTTCTTGCTCGTGCCGTTTCCGTAGCCGCCGCTCCAAGTGTAGGTAGCGCCAGCGATTGCATTAGAAATAGAAACCGTACCTGTTGCATTCGCACAAACCGGAGCCGGAACGTTGAATTCTGCCGAGTCAGGAATGGGTTTGAAGTTGAGCGTGAACGTACCCGTTCCACCCGAACAGCCGTCGCGCACGGTGCTTACGGTGTAAGTTCCCGGCGTTACGCTCAGGCTTGTGCCGGTGCCGACATTGTTGTTGCTGGCATCAAACCAGGTATAAGTGGTTGCAGGGTCCGCATTGGAAACAGAAACCGTTCTTGCACCCGGACCGCAAGCGGGAGCCGGAACATTGAAGGTTGGGGTAACCGCCGCAGGTTTCACAACGACTTTAATATCATCCTGTGCCCGGCAGGTACCGCGCGTGGCGCGCACCAGATAGTTGTAAGTACCTTCTGTAGATGGGTTAAATGTCGGTTGGGCTACGTTATTCGCGCTCAAAGCCGTTGCCGGTGTCCAGGCATAGCTTACACCTGCTTCTGCCATTGTACCAATCGTGAAGGAAGGACTTCCCACACAGATGCTCGTATCAGGGCCAGCATTGTAAGTAACGGCGGAATCCACATGAACTTTTACCGTATCATTATTTACCGGACAACCCATTGGGCCGGAAATCTCATAGCGGAAATAATAGTTACCCGGAACCAAGTTGCCGATACCCGTATTTGGTGCCGCCGCGTTAGCAATGGTCGCCGTTGTCGGGCCGCTTACTTGCGTCCAGTTGGCAGTGTAGTAATATGGAACATTACCGCTCAGAGATGCATTCGGTCCCTCACAAATGGCTTTGTCGGTACCAGCATTGGCCGTGCGCTCGCGCACCACCTGAATGTCATCTGTTTCTGTCGGGCAAGAACCTGTACCGCGTGTTGTGTAGCGGAATACATGAATACCTTGGTTCAAGCTATTGACGGTAGTATCCTGATAGTTGCTATTGGCTGTTCCCGCAGAACCGTTGTTCGGACCAGAAACCTTTGTCCAGGCAGCACCACCTACAGAGGTGTTCCCACTTAAAGAAACCGTTGATACGTTTGAACACAGGAACTGATCCGGACCAGCGTTAGATGCTGTAGCGGGTGTGCCGTTCAGGTAGTTACGCGTTGTGCTTGTACCAGGGCAGCCAGGCAAAGAATCCGTCGTATAAGTAAAACTGTAAGCGCCCTGTACTAAGTCGTTGGCAGTTGCCTGGAAGCCGCTCGCCAGCGTCGTGATGGTGGGTGTTGGCGCGCCCATCGGCGTAGAAGCTACGGTCCAGATACCAGTTGTATTCGCAGCACCCGTCAGAATGGTAGAGGTTGCATTACAAAGATTCACTGTGCTTGCGCCAATGGCAGAAGCCGGACGTACTACACTGATTTCTACAGAATCTACAGATGGCGGGCAAGACGGGCCATTCGCAACCATGTATTTAAACTTATAAATACCGGTTACCAGCGTGGAAACATCCACCGTAGCATTAGTAGTGGTAGAATTATTAATTGTAATAGTCGGCGAGTTAGCCGGAGCCGAAAGAACAGACCACATACCCATTCCTACTGTAGGCGCTACAGCGTTGAGGGTAATCGTACCGCTATTGGCGTTACAGAAAGAAGGCGTTGTCGTGGAAGCAGAAGCGGTACTTGGCGGCTCGTTGAGCAGTACGCGCACCGTGTCGCGGCTTGCAGGACAAACACCGTTCTCTATCTTATACTCAAAGAAATAAACGCCTGCATACAAATTACCTGCTGTCGTGCTGGTGGAATTCGGGGAAGAAATCGTTGCAGAAGCCAGACCGTTAACAAGGCTCCAGACAGGTGTTCCTTGTGTAGGCGTGTTGCCACTCAACATAACACTTGATGGAACGCCGCTCATACAAACGGATTGGTTTGTACCTGCGTTCGCTGTTGTAGCCGAAGGAGAAATCTGTACGGTAACCGTATCCATCAGGGAGTCGCAGCCCGAAGAGCTAAGTTTATATACAAAGCTGTACGAACCATTACCTGAAACGGTTACGCTCGTGTTCCGGTTATTAGGAGAAGCAATCGTACCGCCGTTCAGAGCTGTCCAGCTTGGAGTTGTTGAACCCGGCGCAGAACCGCTGAGCGAGAATGAAGTCGTTCCCGAAGGGCGGCATTGATTCGCACCTGCATTGGCAACAATTTGAGGAGGAAGACCAGCACCGGTTTTAATCACCACCGTATCGCGGCTCGTATCGCAGGCATTGGAAATTGTCCACACAAGATTGTAAGTACCGAAAGGCGCAAGACCTGTTACCTGTGCATTTGGAATATTCACGTTGTTAAAGACGCCGCCAGCAGGCGAAATCGTCCAGGTACCTGTTTGCGATATACCCGGCTGATTACCAGCAAGTTGAACCGGGAAAGTATTACAAACACTATCATCCGGGCCGGCAACGGCTGGCGTAACGGAAGCGGAGGAAACCACTGCTATCGCTGTATCAACGGGCGCAAAGCAGGAACTTCCCGAAGCCAACTGCCAAGTGAAAACATACACACCCGGAACCAAACCTGTCATCAAACCGGCTGGTGAATTGGGCGTAGTAATATTCGCTTGGTTAGGACCGCTTACCTGGCTCCATGTACCCACAACACCCGCAGGCGGCGGGTTGCCCGACATCGTTGTCTGCATTACACCGCAACCAATCACCGGATCGGAACCAGCGTTCACTGCACCAGCAGAGAAAGATGCATAGAAAGACACGTCGCGGGTCATGCTGCCACAAGGCGTACTCCACATAAAGCGAACCACATACTGACCAGTTTTGCTCATCCGAGCCACATTCCATACTTCATTTCCAACATTGTTCTGTGTCAGCGTAGCTACCGCGTTTGCGCCCGTAGGCTGTGATACAATTGTAGCTGTGCGGTTCAGGCCTGTACCATTGGTGCTGCCACCATAAGTATAAACAAAAGGAACATTTGCAGAAGAATCACCACAATTCAAAACCTGTGGATCAGGCTCCGGCAGGTTTGTTACATATTGTGTATAGCTCAGCGTGTAGTTGGAAGAACCGGAACAACCACCGTTGGAAGCTGCATAATTAAATACATAAGTACCGCTGCCGTCCAGATTATCTACCGTAGTAGTGTTGCTACTCGGCGTACCAAAAGTTACCGTCGTTGGGCCACTCACTTGCGTCCATGCTGCAGAAACCACATTGGCAGCAGGCGTAGGTGCGGTCAGTACAGCAGAAGTTACTCCAGCACCCGCACAGAAAGGAGCAATGCTCGTTGAGCCACCTGTATTCGGGCCGGAGTTGGTGTTTTGAACCACAATCTGCATTGTATCAAAGCCATTCACGCAAGGGCCAGAAACCTCATAGCGCAGTGTATAAGTTCCGGGGACCAGGTTGCTGATGCTCGTGCTGCTGCTCGTAGCGTTGGCAATCGTCGCACCATCGGGGCCGGAAACAATGCTCCACAGTCCGCTTTGCGGCGAAAGACCGATAGCCGAGCCGCTGAGGTTAGCGCTGCTACCATTACAGTTCAGCACAATGCTGGAACCTGCGCTCACAGTTGCTGCACCGGAAACAATGGAAAGCACCGCCGTGTCGCGGCGCGTACAAAAACCATTGGTAATCGTCCAGATCGCATTATAAGCTACGCCATTGCTACCTGTAAACGTAGCTGCCGGGTTGCTGATGCTGCTAAAAGAAGCGTTGCTGGATGGATTGGCCGTCCAGGAACCTACTTCCGCCGGACTCGCACCTGCATTCGGCGTGTTAGCGGCCAGTTGCAACGGCGTTCCGTTGTTGGCTACGCAAACCGACTGGTCTGGCCCGGCGTTGGGCAATGTTACGTCCTGTATCACCGTTACCGTAACATCGTTCGCCGCCCGTACCCCGTCTTGGCAAAGCGCCGAAAGGCGGTACGTATAAACGCCCGCCGAGAGGTTGGTTACGGCTGTAGAAGCCGACGTAGAAGAAGAAATAACCGCGCTTGGCCCGGAAATCTTGTCCCACCGGTAGTTGTTGCCGCCGGTGAAGAGTCCGTTTTCCGTCCCCGACAATACCAGCGGGCTGGTGATACAGATGGTCTGCGGAACGCCCGCATTCACCGTACAGTTTTGGGCAACCGCCTGTGGTATGCCCACTAAGAAAAGCAGGGCCGGGACGATTAAACGTCTGAGATGGGATAAAGATTTTGACATAAGGCCAAATTTGGTAAAGAAATGAAATGAATAAAGAGCGAGCGGAAGCCACCAGACGCGAAAAGGCGTTTGGAGTATTCCGGGGGGGTAATATGCATAGCGAAATGCCGGCGCAAATTGTCTTCCCAAAAAGAACTGAAAATTAAATTCGGCCTTTTTAGGAAAGGAGCGCAGACAAACACGAGCCTCTATGCGGAGGCTCTTTTTCGTATCAATCTTAAGAAATAGAACGTCGGCGCGCAAAGGCTCTTCCCCTTGTGAGGGAACATGTAAAAGAGCGTCCGAACTACCTTAGGCACTCACCCCGCTCTCTGCGTCAAAAATCAATCTCCTCTGGGGCTAAACTTTGGTTCCTTCATGGCCGTTGGAAAACAGGATTTCCAACCGTGCGCACCGGGTCCGTTTGGACTTTCCGGCTATTGAGCGCCTGCCAATGATGCGAAGCGAACAAAGAACCTAAAACTACATCGTCGCAAAAATGCGACACAATGAGCCAACAAAAATAGTCACTGGCTTTGATTAAACAAGAACCGGGCCAAATAATTTGTTCATTCTTAACGCTAAAAAAATATTGCCACCAAACGAAAAATAGCGTATGGCCGTTAAAAATTAATCCGCGTACGTCAGAATAGCTTCTATTTCCGCGTCGGTAAGCTGCATGAAAAGCGGCATGTTCCCGCCCCATTTCTTCTCCAGTTCCAGCGCGCGTGGGTCTCCTTTCTCTATCATGTCTAGGTTGTTTTTTACAAAGCCATACATCCGCTTCCTGTCGCCACCCCAGCGCGCCGTTGCGCCTTGCAGCATCGGCCCCACCGCATCGCGGTCTTTCTGATGGCAGGCCGCACAGTTCTGCACGAAAAGCACTTGTCCGTCTATTGTTTTCTCCTCGCTGACAAGCCTTTGCTGCATTGCTCCGGAAGGCTTCCCGCCATCTCCTGCACAGCCCGAAAACGCAACTGCAACAAATGCAAGGAAGGCGGAAGAGGAAAGCAGTTTTTTCATTGGTTTTTCGGGGAAATAAGTTTCTGGAAGAAGAAGACTGAAGTAATCAAGGCTGCCCTTCTTTGCTACTAAGATTTTCAAAGCCAACTAAGATTTTCTTCGCGGAGGAATCGTAAAAAGTACCGGCGCACCTGCATCAGATTCGCTGTAATCCCCGGAAAAGAACGCGCCTGCTGGTGCTCTTCCCCTATCCTCTTTTATCTATCGCCTTTTGTCCGAAGGGCAACCACACAGGGCAGCCCCTACTCGCTCAGCGTCTTAATCCCCCTAAACAACCGGCTCCAGCGAATGCCGTCCTTGCCATAAGATAGCCACACAAACCACGCCTTACCCACCACATGATCTTCGGGCACAAAGCCCCAATAGCGGCTGTCCAAAGAATTGTGGCGGTTGTCGCCCATCATCCAGTAATAGTTCTGTTTGAAAGTATAGCTCGTGGTGGGCTTGCCGTTGATGAGAAATGCGTCGCCGTTTTCCACCAGCTTATTGCCTTCATAATTGGCAATGATGCGGCGGTAGAGCGCAATGTTTCCCGCATTCAAAGCAACGGTTGTCCCTTCCTTTGGAACCGCTATCGGGCCATACTGATCGCGGTTCCAGCCCGCCGAATTGGCATCGTATGGGAAAACCGCTTCCATATCGGAATTGGCTCCATAGAAATAAGGCCCTACGGCTGCCCCACCTGCTGCCGCACGCACGGTCTCTAACTGATTCCACTGAAACTGGTAGAAGAAAGTGTCGCCTTTTTGCGGAATTATTTCATCGGCGCGAACCTCATTCTCTTCCATAAAATCATAGCCCAGCGGCTTCCCTTTCACATAAAACGTCGTTTTGCTGCGCGGAAATTGTGGCGCAGGCTTTCCATTCACAAAAAGATTCCCGTCCCGCACCATAATCACATCCCCCGGCACGCCCACACAGCGTTTGATGTAGTTCTCCTTTTTATCCACAGGCCGTGTCATCACGTGAAACTGACTGTGAACGGCATCATGTCCATAAGCGCGCACAAACTGGTAGTAATCTTGATCGGGGTATTCCTGAATAATCGTGTCGCCGTTGGGGAAGTTAAAAACCACCACATCATAACGCTCCACATCCCCAAAGCCCGGCAGGCGGTGGTAGTCCCACCGCACGGCTTCGGAATAGCTTTTCCCGCCGGTAAGCGGCATCGTGTTATGCACGAGCGGCACAGCGAGCGGCGTCATCGGCAGGCGCGGGCCATAGGAGAGTTTGCTTACGAACAGGAAATCGTTCACCAGCATGGAGCCTTCCATAGAGCCAGTTGGAATGGTGTAGGCTTCCACCAAAAACAAACGAATGAGCGTAGCCGCCACAATGGCAAACAAGGCCGCGTCTAACCACTCGCGCCACCACGTCTTCCGCTTTTTCTGAACAACAGTTTTGCGCTCGCCGGTGACAGGAAGCGTTCCGTCGTCGGTGGGATGTTTTTTTCTTAATCTTAAAGAAGGAAAAGCCATTTGCTGCCGGGGAAACTAAAAGGTCAAAGATAACAGAACGCAAACCGCCCCGATAAAGTCTTTCGTGAATCTTAAACTTGAGCGAAGAGTAAAACTGTTTTCCTAAACAACTTACTGCAGGTCATTCCGACGAAGGAGGAATCTCACAACAGGTGGTAACAACAAGAGCGAGATTTCTCCCTAGCGGTCGGAATGACACGCCTTTTGGCAATTCTCCCCTTATATCACTAACTAAAACATCTCCCCACCCTCGCCGCCACTTTTGGTGTTCTTCCGGCGGAAAAGATCCGCATCCACCTGCCCGAATTTCCAGCTCAGGTTCAGCCGGAAGGTATAGGGATTGCTCAGCCGGTCATAATTCTGGACGAAATACGCGTTCTCCGTGTGCTGGATAAAACGGCGTGTGCCAAAAACATCGTTGCAGGCCAGCGTCAGGCTCACGGCATCCTTCGGGCCCCACGCTTTGCGCACGGAAATGTCCAGGAACCAGTTCTGGTCTAAGTAGCCCTGCGCTGTTCCCGAAGAACCACCGCCAAACATTCCACCTCCGCCGCCACCACCACCGCCATTTCCGCCACCGCCGCTGTTCTCCGGCAACAGGCTCGTGCGGCTTTGATACACGCCGGAAACCTGCACCGTAAACCGCGAAGGCAGCGTAAAGGTGTTGTTCAGTTTCGCAAAGCCGGAAAGGTAATTCGCTTGTTTCGCCAGCAGGCTGTCGCTGTGGATGACGGCGTTATAGCCGTTCACATTCGCCAGCACCGTCCACCACTTTAAGGGCTGAAATTGGGAAGTCAGTTCCAATCCATAACGGTGAGACGTTCCGAGATTGGCAGCCGTACTCACCACCGCCTGTGTACCCGTAAACGGATTCGTTTGGATTGTTTGATAGCTGCTGATAAGCCCACTGGAATAGCGGTAGTAGGCGGTGGCCGTTGCATAGCTGTTGCGGCTCCAGTTTTTGAGGTAGGTTCCTTCCACGGTGTGGATAAATTCCGGCTTCAGTCCTGCACTTCCCTGACGGATGTTCAGCGGGTCGGTGTAATCCGCAAAAGGCATCAGTTGGAAGAACGAAGGCCGGTTGATGCCCCGCCGGTAAGAGAACTGCAACTGGTCTTTGGCGGTCAGTTTCTGGCTCACGAACACCGATGGGAACAGGCTCACGGGATAGCTGTTGTGGAACTCGCGGTTCATTTGCGGAAGCTTGCCGAGATAGTCGGAGCTTTCGCCGCGCAAGCCTATTTGGTAGCTTGTTTTCTTCCCCACGCTGCCGCTGTACGAAGCATAGGCTGCATACACCTGGTCGAGGCTTTTGTATTGGGAAACCGGGTTGGGAATCACCTGATATTCATTGGTAGCGCTGTTGAAACGGTAGTTGTTGTTGGCGTTCTCCATCTCCCGAATCGTGGCGCGCAGGCCGGCTTCTATCTTGCTGCCGTTGGAGAAGGGCTGCACATAATCCGCCTGCACCGTTCCGAAGGCGCTTTTGCCGGAGCCGCTCGTCATCTGCTTTACTTCCTGCGTCATCGTTTGCCGGTCGGCAGTCGCAAAGGTGTCCGTCGTGAACCGGGCGTTGTTGCTGTTGGTGTTTTGGTTGTAGTCTATGTTGAAGGTGAATTCCCGCCCCTGCTGCGGGAAAAGATGTTTGGCGCCCAGCGAAACACCCGTCATGTCGAAATTGCGACGGCTGTCTACCGAGCGCCGCGCCCAGATGTCGTGCGGCTGTGTTGCATCCAAGGAACGCTGCGAAATATCAATCCGCTCTTCCGGCTCAAAGCGCCCCGCGTTCTTGGTGAGCGCCACGGAAAAAGTGGTACGGTTGGTGAGGAAGTAATCCAGTCCCAGCCGTCCCATACCATGATAGCCGCCGGGATTCCAGATACCTTTCTGCGTATTGATATTCTGCGGCGTGGAGAAGAAATTATTCCGGTCGGTATTGGTGTAGGTCACGCCGCCGTTGCGCCGTCCGTTGCCACTCAGGGAGATGTTGAACTTGCCGGAGCGCACGTTAAAATCGCCGCCCACATTGGCTCCGCCGCGAGAGTCTGCGCCCGCGCGAAGATTGCCGTTGTAGCCTTGCTTGCGGTTCTTTTTCAGGACCACGTTCAGCACGCCGCCCGCGCCCGCCTGTGCTTCGTATTTGGCGGAAGGATTGGTGATGAGTTCCAGACTTTCCACTGCGTCCGCCGGAATCTGGTCAAGGGAAAGCGTTGTTTGCCGCCCATCCACCAAAATCTGCGGGCCGTTTCCCCGCACCGAAACATTACCATCCGCATCCACCAAAACGCCGGGCATATTGCGCAGTGCGTCGGTTACCGTTCCGCCCTGCGTGTTCAGGTTCTGGCTCAGGTTGAACACCTTCTTCTCGCCTTCTAATGCAAACTGTGGTGTTTGTGCGGTGACGGTTACTTCTTTCAGTTGCCGCGTGCCGGAGGAAAGCAGGCGCAGGTTGCCGAGGTCTTTGTTCAACGCTGCCAGCATCGCTGCGCGCGGGTCGCCGCCGTTTGCGGCATCGCCGGGAGCAACAGGCTTTTCAAAGGCAACCGCGCTTTTGTAGGCAGAATATCCCAGCGCCGTTACCACCAGATTCAGGCGCCCGCCCACCGGAACGTTTTCTATTTCAAATTCGCCGTTGGCTTCTGTAAATGCCGTTCCCACCAGAAGGCCGCCCGTAGCGGAATCCTGCGGGGAGCGCATGTGGAGGATGGTTACCGAAGCGCCATCAATGGGTTTGCCGGTGCTGTTGTCCACAATCTTGCCGTACATCTTGCCTTTCACCGATTGTTGCGGGCCGCCGGGTCTTTGGCCCATTGGCGACATACCGGTCGGTGGGGCCTGCGCAAAAGCAGCAAGGGAAAACGCCGTGAAGAAAAGCAGGGAAGAAAATCGTTTCATAAAATATGCCGCAACGCGGGCGGCGGCAGCAGGCTTGCAAAAGTCCGGCCCCGGCGGTGCGCGGCTTCCCCATAAATCGCTAAATGTAGAAAGCGGCGTAGGGGCGCACCCTTGTGGTCGCCCACAGACAATGCCGGGTAATATTTTGTTGGAGGGCGACCACAAGGGTGCGCCCCTACCGTGCTGTCATTTGTTTGGGTAACATTCATGGTACCGCCCCTGCCGGATTTGTCTTTTGGCTTTTGTCTTTGGACTTTTGTCGCCCTCATGCTTCGTTTCCCCATTGCCAAAATCAACCTCGGCCTCTACGTTACCGAAAAGCGCGCCGACGGCTACCACAATCTGGAAACCGTCTTTTTTCCGGTAAAGCGCGTGCAGGATGTGTTAGAAGTTGTTCCAGCGAAAGGCGCAAGCCCGGAAATGCACCTCAGCGGCTTGCCTGTTGCAGGCAATGCAAAAGACAATTTAGTGTGGAAGGCGTATGAACTTTTACAGAGAAATTTTCCCGGCAAAATCCCCGCACTGGACTGGCATCTCCACAAAGCCATTCCGATGGGCGCGGGCCTTGGCGGCGGCTCTTCGGATGGCGCACAGGCGTTGCTGATGCTGAATGAAATGTGCGGGCTAAATCTTTCAGAGACTATGCTCATGAAAATAGCACTTTCGCTAGGCTCCGATTGTCCGTTTTTTATTTATGGGAAGTCGTGTTTTGCGTCGGGAAGAGGGGAAATATTGGAGCCGCTCGCGCTTTCGCTGGAAGGGTATCGGGTGGAAATTTCCCCAACAGATATTCACGTTTCTACGGGAAAAGCGTTTGGATTGCTCACGCCGCGCCCTGCACCTTTTTACTTGCGAAAGCTGCCCCAAATTCCGGTAGAAGATTGGCGGAAAATCATCGCCAATGATTTTGAAAAACCCGTGTTTGAAATGCACCCCGAACTAGCGGAGAAGAAGCGTGCGATTTACGATTCCGGCGCGGTGTATGCGCAGATGAGCGGTAGCGGCAGCGCGCTGTTTGGGATTTTTAGGAAATGATTTTCTCTCACAGAGGCGTGGAGGCGCAGGGGAATTTTGGGAGAGAATGCAACAGAAACAAAGAAGGGAAACACAGGAATTAATAGAGGGAAATGTAGACGCGGGAACAGTCTCATCTTGCAACCCTGAAAGGGTTGAATTTGAATAGCCACGGGTGAAACCCGTGGACAAGAGCAACAACACAGACGCAACCCTGAAAGGGTTGAACCCACATTCGCTGTGCAGGTAGATGCATTATGCATGTTGAACCCCTTCGGGGTTCCGTATCCTTGTTCGTTTCTGTCCCCGGGTTTCACCCGGGGCTATTCAAATTGAAGCCCTTCGGGCTTCGGTGAATCCATACAATTTTTGCTTTTTCAGCTTTCCCCGAGACACAAAAATCCCCGACAGGAAAAACCTGCCGGGGATTTTTGTAGGTGCGCCAAGAGGCGCGTACTGTGTTGTTTAATAGTCCATACCCATTCCGCCGCCCATACCACCCGGCATTGCAGGCGCTGCGGACTTCGGCTCCGGCTTGTCGGAAATCACGGCCTCCGTAGTGAGGAGCATACCGGCGATAGAGGCGGCATTTTCCAACGCTACACGCGCCACTTTGGTCGGGTCGATAACACCTGCGCCGATGAGGTTTTCATACACCTCGGTGCGGGCATTAAAGCCGTAGTCGCCGGTGCCTTCCTTGATTTTATTCACCACAACAGAGCCTTCCATACCGGCGTTTTCTACGATGGTGCGTACCGGTGCTTCCAGCGCGCGACGGATGATTTTCACGCCCGTTGCTTCGTCGTTGTTATCGGTCTGGATGTTATTCAGCGCGTCCACGGCCCGGATGAAAGCCGTTCCGCCGCCGGCCACGATGCCTTCTTCTACGGCAGCGCGGGTTGCGTGAAGCGCGTCGTCCACGCGGTCTTTTTTCTCCTTCATTTCCATCTCCGTTGCCGCGCCGATATACAGCACCGCAACGCCGCCGCTCAACTTGGCCAGACGCTCCTGGAGCTTCTCGCGGTCGTAGTCGGAAGTGGTGGTTTCAATCTGGGATTTGATCTGGTTTACGCGGCCTTCAATGCTGCTCTGCTCGCCTTTGCCGCCCACGATTGTGGTGTTGTCTTTGTCAATGGTGATGCGCTCGGCTTTACCGAGGTACTCCATCGTAGCGTTCTCCAGCTTGTAGCCCTGCTCTTCGGAAATCACGATGCCGCCGGTGAGGGTTGCGATATCCTGCAACATTTCCTTGCGACGGTCACCAAAGCCCGGAGCCTTTACGGCAGCGATTTTCAGCGAGCCGCGCAGCTTGTTCACCACCAGCGTAGCCAAGGCTTCACCGTCCACGTCTTCGGCGATAATCACCAGCGGACGACCGCTCTGCACGGTGCTTTCCAGAATCGGCAGAATGTCTTTCAGCGAGGAGATTTTCTTCTCGTAAATCAGGATGAACGGATTGTCCAGGTCGGCCATCATTTTCTCCGTGTTCGTAACGAAATACGGGGAGAGGTAGCCGCGGTCAAACTGCATGCCTTCCACCACTTCCACTGTCGTATCGGTGCCTTTGGCTTCTTCAACCGTGATGACGCCTTCGTTGCCTACTTTGCCCATTGCCTCGGCGATAAGCGTGCCAATCGTAGCGTCGTTGTTGGCCGAAATGGTAGCCACCTGCTTGATTTTCTCGTTGTCGTTGCCAACGGCCTGCGACTGCGCTTTGAGGTTTTCCACCACCGCTTTCACGGCTTTTTCAATGCCGCGTTTCAGGTCCATTGGGTTGGCTCCGGCAGCTACGTTTTTGAGGCCTTCGGAGATAATGGCCTGTGCCAGAACGGTAGCGGTTGTGGTTCCGTCGCCCGCGATGTCGGCGGTCTTGGAAGCCACTTCCTTCACCATCTGCGCGCCCATGTTTTCAATCGGGTCTTCCAGCTCAATTTCTTTGGCTACGGAAACACCGTCTTTGGTGATGCCCGGCGCGCCGAATTTCTTTTCAATGACCACGTTGCGGCCTTTCGGGCCGAGGGTTACTTTCACGGCATCCGCGAGGATGTCCACGCCGCGCTTCATTTTGTTGCGGGCATCGGTGTTGAAATGGATTTGCTTAGCCATTGTATTAGAATGTGAGAATTTGAGAATGCGGTAATGTGGGAAAAGGAGAAAATAAAGGAAGCAATGCTATTACCGCATTATCGCATTGCCACCTTACCGCATTGATTTTAGATGACGGCCAGAATATCGCTTTCGCGCATAATGAGGTAATCTTTGCCTTCAAGGCTGACTTCGGTACCGGCGTATTTGCCATAGAGAACGGCGTCGCCTGCTTTCACGGTCATCGGCTCGTCTTTCTTGCCGGGGCCTGCGGCGATTACTTTACCACGCATCGGTTTTTCTTTTGCGGTGTCGGGGATGATGATACCAGAGGCTGTTTTTTCTTCGGCAGCGGCGGCTTCTACCAGCACGCGGTCGTGGAGCGGTTGGAAGTTTGAGGTCATATAGCTAAATGGGGGTTTGAGAGAAATGGTTTGTAGCCGTCTCCCTGCATCTATCATGCCGCACAAATGCTTCTGCCGGGATTGCAGGGAAAGGGGGCGTTGAGGAAAAGCGTGTCAGAATGCCTGTCAGGATTGCAGTTTGAAGCGGATAGTGATGAACAAAGTTTCAAAACTTCTGGACGATTGAGGTGTCCTGGTTTGTCAGGAAGAGATTACAGAAGCGAAGGATGGGCTATGCTTCGCTGTTAGGGCAGCTCCAACCCGTTGATAGTTCCAGACAGGAGTTCCATTTAGGCCCTCCTTTTTGTAAGCGCAGCCCCGACTTCAGAACAGGCCTTCTTTGTCTTGTCTATGATTTCATTACTTGTATGTGTGCTTATTTTCAACTTGATAAACGCCTTTTCCCCTTTGATAATTGCCAAGTACCCTTTGACAAATGCCAAGTACCCTTTGACAAATGCCAAGTACTCTTTGATAATTGCCAAGTACTCCTTGATAATTGCCAAGTACCCTTTGATAAATGCCAAGTACCCCATGATAAATGCCTCTTTGTCTTTGATGTAAGGTGAATCCTTCCTGATAAATGCTAAAGAGAATCACAGAAGCGTAGATCGTAGATTTATTTTGCCTCTAAACAAACAAAAAGATCAATATTCGAGGCCTTTCTCTGAACCTGCCAAAGGAAAGCCTCTTTTTATTCTTTCTTTTGTAATAGCATTTGTTTGAAAACACCGCCCACCCGGGGCTATATCCCTATTACTCCTTTCTGAAACCGCTTCTTCCCCAGAGGCTGTACTTTTACACCCTCCAAAAAACAACTCCTCATGCCCGTAGAGCAGCTTTATACCAAATGTCTTTCTGAGGCAGCTTATTTCATCCACGACGGCGACGAAGCGGCGGTCATTGACCCGCTGCGCGACATTGACGAATACTTGGAAAAGGCCCAAAAACTGGGCGTAAAGATTAAGTACATCTTTGAAACCCACTTTCACGCCGACTTCGTCAGCGGCCACCGCGAGCTGGGCGAAAAAACCGGCGCGCCGATTGTGTTTGGCCCCGAAACCAAAGCCGGTTTTGCGTTTCACAAAGCCACCGATGGCGAGCGTTTTTCCATTGGCAGCCTCACGATAGAAGCGATCCACACGCCCGGACACACGCTGGAAAGCACCTGCTATTTGCTGCGCAATGCGGAGGGAAATCCAGAAGCGATTTTCACCGGCGACACGCTGTTTGTGGGCGATGTAGGCCGCCCCGATTTGTTCTCCGGCAACATGACCAAGGAAGAGTTGGCGGAGATGATGTATGAATCTCTGGAGACGAAAATTAAGTCCCTACCCGACCACGTAACCGTGTATCCGGCGCACGGCCCCGGCTCGTCTTGCGGCAAGGCGCTGGGCAAAGAAACCTTTAGCACGATTGGCGAGCAAAAGGCGAATAACTACGCGCTGAATGCAGCCGATAAAGAGGCTTTCGTGAAGGAAGTAACGAGTGGACTTTCCACGCCGCCAGTGTATTTTCCGCTTAATGCGAAGCTGAATCAGCAAGGGCCGGAAGCGTTGGAAAAAGTTATGGAAAGCGCTAATCAGGCGCTGAGTATTGCAGCTTTTAAAGAAAAAGTAGCCGACGGCGCGTGGATTATTGACACCCGCGATTCCAAGATTTTCACCGAAGGTTTTGTGCCGGGCGCGGTTTCCATTGGGTTGGACGGGCGCTATGCGGAATGGGCCGGTTCGCTCCTGCCTTACGACAAGGCGCTGGTGCTGGTAACGGAAGTGGGCAAGGAAAAAGAAAGCATTACCCGCCTCGCGCGCGTAGGCTTAGACAAAGTGGTGGGCTATCTGGAAGGCGGTTACGAAGCTTGGGCCGCTGCGGGCGAAGCGACAGATATGATTATTGACATTGAGGCCGACGAACTTCTCATGGATCTGCCCCACGACCCGAATCTGGCGGTGATAGACGTGCGCAAGGAAGGCGAATTCAACGACGGCCACGTGCGCGGCGCGCAAAACCTGCCGCTTTCCTCCCTCACCGACCCGTTATTGCTGGCCAATATTCCCGAAGATGCCAACCTGTATGTGCATTGCGCGGGCGGCTACCGCAGTGTGATTGCGGCCTCACTCCTCAAGCGCGAAGGTTTTCATAACCTGCGCAACGTCCTCGGCGGCTGGGGCGCGATGAAGGATTTGAAGGGGCTGCCGGTGGAGAGGGAGACGGTGAAGTTGAATTGAGGAAATCTAAGAAACTGGCTTAGCAAGATTTATATGACCTGCTCTGCGACTTAGAAAATCCGCAGCGGCTTGCTTCAATTCATCGTGAAAACGAGACTTGTCCTTCTGGTACAACTCGCTCAATTCTGTGCGGGCTTTGCGCATGAATTCTACCGCTTTGAAGGGTGCTTTTTCAGTCGTTGGTTTCATAGGTTACTTCTTTGGGTGTGCGGATATCAATGATTTGATACCCAAATTTAAGATTGATGGCGTTGTATTGCTTGATACGAAAGAAATTGACCATGTGCTTAAAGTTCCAACTCACCAAGCTATCCACCTTCAAAATAGTTGCCATTGCGATATGCTGCGCATCCCCTTCATATTTTGGAGTTAGTACCCCTTCGGTTACGTAGTGCTTGGCAAGTATTTCCGCTTCTTGGTTTAGCGTCACCAGCTCTAGAAACGGGTCAGGTATGGTTTCCGTCAAAATGCGAACCCGCTCTGGCGCAGGTGCAAGTTCGCGCAGTGTTAAGTCGGAAATGACGATGGTGAAACGCCCCTGTCGGGCCTGAGCAAAAAAAGGCACTGTCCATTCTTCAAACTCTTCGTCTTCATGCCCGCCCCAAACGGAAGTGTCCACATAAAATTTCATGGCTCATTTATTTTTTGCCAAAGGTAATAATGTTTCCATAACCTGCGTAACGTCCTCGGCGGCTGGAGCGCAATGAAGGATTTGAAGGGGATGCCGGTGGGGAAGGAGAGGGTGGGGATGAATTGAGGAACTCAATAAGTGACAGGAAGGCGCGCTTTTAAATTCCTCACTTTCGCGCCCGCCACGGCGTCTCCACCCCACCGACTTTGTGCGTCAGATACCGGCAGAGCGTAAACAGAAAATCAGACAGCCGATTGAGGTAGGGAATTACCAGCTCCGGTACATTGGCTTCTTCGGCTTCTAAGGCCACGCACAGCCGCTCGGCGCGGCGGCACACGCAACGGGCCACATGGCAGTGCGAAGCCGCGAGATGCCCGCCGGGAAGAATGAAGTGGCGCATTTCGGGCAGGCTTTCGCTCATGCCGTCCATGTGTTGTTCCAGCCACGTAACGTCTTCGGCATGCAGGTCGGGAAGCTCCATGCGCACCGTTTTTTCCGGGGCCGTCGCCAGCACCGCACCGAGCGTAAACAACCGGTCTTGGATCTCCTGGAGCCAGCCGTTGGTTTCTTCGTCGCCCGCCGTGTCGCGCACCACGCCGATGTGGGAATTCAGTTCGTCCACCGTGCCATAGCACTCAATGCGCAAATGGTTTTTCGGAACGCGCACGCCGCCGATGAGCGCGGTGGTGCCTTTGTCGCCGGTTTTGGTGTAGATTTTCATGGCTGTTTTGGGGTTTATTGCTCCGCTAAAAGTAACTGCTGTTTCCGTGCCACACCCCAGCGAAAGCCCGTCAATTTCCCGTTGCTGCCTACCACGCGATGGCAAGGCACGAGAACGGCAATGCTGTTCTGCCCCACCGCCGTTCCCACCGCGCGGGAAGCCGTTATGGGAAGTCCCAACCGCATCGCCAGTGCGCCATACGTGCAGGTTTCGCCCGCCGGAATGTTTAGCAGTTCTTCCCACACTTTCAACTGAAAAGGCGTACCGAAAAGATGCAGGCGCAATGGCTCGGAAGGAGAATTATTTCCAGAAATAATGTCCGCTGCCAATTGATGTTCTGGCGAAGATTTTTCTTCCAATACAGCCGCCGGAAATTTCTCGCCCAGCGTTTTCAACAGGTCTTCTGCAGCAGCATCTTCCACAAAATGCAACTCGCAAATTCCCCTTTCTGTGGAGACAATCAGAACATCACCAAAGGGCGTAGAATGACGGCTGTAATGCAGCGTTTTCAGCGCACATGCAGCGTCTGTTCTTTCTGCCGTTATGGAGAAAGAGAGCTTCGGTTTGGCCGTCGTTGTGGAAGAAAATAAGTCTGCTTGCACGGCTCAGGATTTTTTCAATTCGGCCCGCATCTTCTCCACCTTCTCTCTATTCTGCGCTTTAAAATCGTGGAGCTTTTGGCGCAATTCCACGTTGGAAATCGCCAGCATCTGAATCGCCAGAAGTCCAGCGTTTTGTGCCGCGTTGAGTGCTACCGTTGCTACCGGCACGCCGTTGGGCATCTGCAGAATGGACAGCACCGAATCCCAGCCGTCAATAGAATTGGAAGATTTTACCGGAACGCCAATCACCGGCAGCGTGGTGAGTGAAGCGACCATGCCCGGCAGATGCGCCGCACCGCCCGCACCAGCGATAATCACGCCAAAACCCGCGCCTTCCGCTTCCTTCGCAAACTGAAACATCCACTCCGGGCTGCGGTGCGCCGAGACGACGGTAAATTCTGTTTCTACGCCAAACTGTTGCAGAATATCAACGGCGGGCCGCATCACCGGCGCATCAGAAGAAGACCCCATAATGACGGCGACTTTCGGGAAAGCATTCATGCTGCAAAGGACGACAAAACTTCCGCGCCGCGTCTTTAGGATTTCGCTACTGCCTTGCGAATCCAATCCACGATTTCTTCAAAAGAGCGGTTGCCGGAAGCAACGGAAATGACGAAGTCGTACTGCTCGTTTTCCGAAATTTTGTCCACGTCAAGATCATAGAGATTCAACAGAAACGCCATCAGCAGAAATCCGGTGCGCTTGTTGCCATCTACAAACGGATGATTCAGCAGTACACTTTCCAAGATGGCAGCCGCTTTTTCTTCGGGCATAGGATAAAACTGTTCATCGCCAAAACCACTATAAGGACGTGCAAGAGCGGATTCCAGTGCACCTGAATCACGTACACCGGAGCCGCCGCCTGTTTCGCTCAGCACCCCTTCATGAAGGTGAAGAGCAACAGCAACCTTTATCATTGAGCAAGTCTGTTTAGAAGGGAACGGTGCTTCTCAATCATTGCCTCTGTGTTTTGGAGAATGAACGCGTTTATATCCCGCGTTTTCGCCTCTTTCTGAGGTTCTTGCGGCTCCTGAAACAGGTTCTCTAAAAGCCCTTCAACAAAGTGTTTCAGTTCTTCCGGCGACATGGTGTTGATACGATCTTGGACGGCTTTCTTAAGCTCTACAGTACTCATGGCTTTTGCGTTTTTAAGTCTCGTAAAAGTACAAAAACCTCACCGCATTTCTAACACGTCCTGCACCTGCAACATCGCCTTTTTCACTCTTTCCATATCGGGCAGGGCAACGGTGATATGCCCCATTTTCCGGCCCCATTTTCCGCCACTTTTTCCATACCAATGCACGTGCGCGCCGCCGATTTTATAAAGGGCTTGGAGCATCCGCGTGGTGAGCGTTTTGTCCGTCGTTTCCAGCTCTAAGAAGTTGATCATCGCCGAAGGCAGAAGCGTTTTTGTATCTCCCAAAGGCAGGTTGCAGATGGCGCGCAGAAGTTGTTCGTATTGCGAGGTAACGCAGGCTTCAATGGTGTGGTGGCCGCTGTTGTGCGGGCGCGGGGCCATCTCGTTTATCAGGAGCGCGCCGCTTTGGTCTATAAACATTTCCACCGCCAGCAAGCCCACGATTTGCAGGCGCTCGGCAATGTGCTGTGCAATCGTTTCGGCTTCGTACAGCGTATTTTCCGGGATGCCTTCCGCCGGACAAAGCTGATAATCGAGGATGAATTTTCCGGACTTGAAAGCCATTTCTACCGGCTCGTAAACCGCCACTTCTCCGGCTTCGTTCCGCGCCACAATCACGGAGATTTCCTTTGCAATCGGGACGACTTCTTCCAGCACCGATGGGCCATCAAAAGCGCCTGCCAGATCGGCTTCAGAGCGCAGCATCATCACGCCTTGTCCATCGTATCCGCCCCGGCAACTTTTAAGGCAAAGAGGGAAGGAAAGGTCTTCCTTTAAAAGAGCCTCTTTCCCCGAAACAACCTTGCCCGCTGCCGTTGGGAAACCGTTCTCCAACAGCCACTCTTTTTGCAGCCCTTTGTCCTGAATCATCTTCACCACGCGCGGCTGCGGAAAGACTTTCACGCCTTCTGCTTCCAGCCTTTCCAGCGCCGCTACGGAGACGTTCTCCATCTCAATCGTAACAATGTCCTGCGTCTTTCCGAAGGCGTAAACGGCTTCCTCGTCATTGGGCGAAGCAAGGGTAAAATCCCGCACAAAAGGCGCACTGGTGCAGGCCGCGTTTCCATCCAGAATAGCAACGGGAAAGCCAAAGTCTATGGCGCTGCGCAAGAGCATAGAGCCAAGTTGTCCGCCGCCGAGAATGCCGATACGATGTTTCATGTTTTATGGGTCATGTTTCATGTGCAGAGACGTGAAACAAGGAAGTAGAAAAGGGTTCAAAAGTCTTCTCCGGCCAGACTCAAAAACTTTTTGAGCAGGGACGGACTGATGCGAAAATTGGTTTCCTGAATTTGTAGAAGTACCGGCGCGAGGGCGTTAATAAAGCCTGCTTGCTTCGCCTTTAAAAGCACACCCAGCGTACCCGTAACAGAGAGGTGAAGTTCCCTCGCCAGCTTCCGGGCTTTTAAATCATCCAGAATCAGCGTCGCGGAATCCTTCTCCAGCGCAAGGGCCAAAGCACTTGCTTCTCCGGCATCCACCTGTGTCTCCAGAACGGTTAAGACATCAGCAGAAGCCGGGCTTTCAATCGTGATAAAATCCGGCAGTGGCAGCCCGAATTCTTCGGCTACTTTCCGCGTCGTTGTAACCGTACCGTACAAATCTCTTAGTACCGGAAGAAGTGCTGTTTTGTCTAACAAGACGAAGCAGCTTGTATCCGCAATGATGACCTCAGGCATTGGCTAAATCCTCTTCCAAATCGGAGTCTGGGTAATTGAAAATAGACACGCCATAGCTGCCCAGAAGTTCCAGAAAAACGCGCTTGGAGTAGCCCGCCGTTTGTGCTGCCTGCCCCGATGAGAGGTAACCTTTCTCGTACAGCTTCGCAGCCAGCATCATGCGCAATTCCTGCGTGCTAACGGGAACAGATTCCGGTATCTGAATAATAACGTCTTTCATGATTGCTTCTTCTTCTTTTGTCTCCTTACTCATCCAGCTTCAACACCGCCAAAAACGCTTCCTGCGGCACTTCTACGTTCCCGATTTGGCGCATTCGCTTCTTGCCTTCTTTCTGCTTTTCCAGCAGCTTGCGCTTGCGGGAAATATCGCCGCCGTAGCACTTCGCCGTTACGTCTTTGCGCATCGCCGAGATGTTTTCCCGCGCAATGATTTTGGCGCCAATCGCGGCCTGAATAGCAACCTGAAATTGCTGGCGGTTGAGCAGTTCCTTCAGCTTCGAACACAGCTTCCGGCCAAAATCCTGTGCCCGGCCACGGTGAATCAAAGCACTCAAAGCGTCCACCTTTTCGTTGTTCAGCAGGATGTCCATCTTCACGATGTCGCTGTCACGGTAGTCCAGCGGGTGATAGTCAAAAGAAGCGTAGCCGCGTGTGGAAGACTTGAGCTTGTCGTAGAAGTCGAACACGATTTCGGCGAGCGGCATTTCAAAAATGAGTTCCACGCGCGTCGGCGTCAGGTAGTTCTGGTTGATCAGCATCCCGCGCTTGCCGAGGCAGAGCGTCATGATGTTGCCGATATAGTCGGGAAGCGTGATGATTTGGGCGCGGATAAACGGCTCTTCAATGCGGTCCAGATACGTCGGCTCCGGCATCTCGCTTGGGTTGTTCACTGTAACGGCTTTGTCTTTGTCGCGCGTCAGGTAGGCCTTGAAGCTTACGTTGGGAACGGTGGTAATCACCGTCTGGTTAAACTCCCGCTCCAGCCGCTCCTGAATGATTTCCATGTGGAGCATCCCCAGAAATCCGCAACGGAAACCAAAGCCCAGCGCCTGCGAGGTCTCCGGCTCAAAGGTGAGCGAGGCGTCGTTCAGTTGCAGCTTTTCCATGCACTCGCGCAGCTCCTCAAAATCGTCGGTTTCTACGGGAAAAATGCCTGCGAATACCATCGGTTTCACGTCCTCAAAGCCCTGAATCAGATCAAGACTTGGGTTCTTCGCCAGCGTCAGGGTGTCGCCCACTTTCACTTCTTTGGCGCTTTTGATGCCGGTGATGATGTAGCCCACGTCGCCCGCGCGCACCTCATCTTTGGGTGTCATCGTGAGCTTTAAAATCCCCACTTCGCTGGCGTCATAATCCGAGCCGGTGGCCATGAAGCGCACCTTGTCGCCCTTCTTGAGCGTGCCGTTCATCACCCGGAAATACACGATTATCCCCCGGAAAGAATTGAAAACCGAGTCGAAAACCAGCGCCTGCAACGGCGCTTCCGGGTCGCCTTTCGGGGGGGGGATACGCGCCACAATGGCGTGGAGAATCTCCTCAATCCCGATGCCGCTTTTGCCCGACGCCAGCAGGATGTCTTCCGGTTTGCAGCCAATCAAGTCCACAATCTGGTCGGTCACTTCGGGTATCATCGCGCCTTCCATGTCTATCTTGTTGATGACCGGAATGATTTCCAAATCGTTTTCCAGCGCGAGGTAGAGGTTGGAGATCGTTTGTGCCTGAATGCCCTGACTGGCATCCACCAAAAGCAAAGCGCCTTCACAGGCGGCCAGCGCACGGCTCACTTCGTAGGAAAAATCCACGTGGCCGGGCGTATCAATCAGGTTCAGGGTGTATTCCTCGCCGCCCTGCCGGTAATTTATCTGGATGGCGTGGCTCTTGATGGTGATGCCTTTTTCGCGCTCCAAATCCATATCGTCCAGCACCTGATCCATCATCTGGCGCTCCGAAATCGTGTTGGTGGTTTGCAGCAGGCGGTCGGCCAGCGTACTTTTTCCGTGGTCGATATGGGCAATAATGCAAAAATTGCGGATGTTTCTCTGCGTCTTCGTCATGAGTAGGGTGCGAATTTACGGGCCGCAGAGGCGTGGCGAGGAGAAAAGGCTTGTTTTTACGCATACAAATAAAGAAATCCTGCTTCTTATTGCATGTTTTTGCCTATCATTTGCGTGTCGCGTGCCGCGCGACACGTGTCGGACACCGCGCGACACGTGCCGGACGCCGCGCGACACATGCCGGACGCCGCGCGACACGTGCCGGATGTCGCCCGACAATTGTCGGACACCGCGCGACAATTGCCGAAAGCGGTGCGACACGTGTCGGGCGACATCCGGCACGTGCCGAAAGCTGGGCGGCAATTGCCGGACAGGAACCGGCATAAGACGAAACATGATTTTTGTGTAGTTTGCATCTTTATGATTGTGATGTTTTGCAATTTCTCTTTTCCCGCTGGCACGGCATTTCAGGCGCACCTTTCCATCTCCCCAAAGTATCCCCTTATGAGCAAGCCCGCGAAAATGTCCTACTGGGCCATCCTGAAGCAAACCGCTTCGGATTTTGTTGACGATAATGTTACCAAGTTGTCGGCCTCCCTGGCCTATTACACGCTCTTCAGCATTGGCCCGCTGATTCTTATCGTCATCTCGGTAGCCGGATTGTTCTTTGAGCAGAACCGGATTTCTGGCTCGCTCTATAACCAAATCCGCACGCTGATGGGCGAAAACGCCGCGCAGCAGGTATTGCAGATTTCGGAGAATATGCGCATCCAAAATCAGGGGATGTTCTATGTGGTGGTTGGATTTATCACCCTGTTTCTCGGCGCGACCAGTGTTTTCGCCGACATGCAGGATTCCATCAACATCATCTGGAGCATAAAGGCCAAGCCGAAGCAAAGCTGGCTGAAATACATCACGAGCCGCCTTTTGTCTTTCTCGCTGATCGTCGGGCTGGGCTTTCTCCTGATGGTGTCCTTGCTGGTAAACACCTTTATGGATTTACTTTTCAAGCGGCTTCTGAGCTTTCTGGGAGAAGGACAAGCCTTCCTGGCAGCGGCGATTAATTATGGCATCACGTTCTGCATCATCACCCTGCTGTTCACGGTTATCTACAAAGTTTTGCCCGACGCAAAAGTTCGCTGGAAAGATACGATTGTAGGCGCGGCGGTAACGGGCGTCTTGTTTATGATTGGGAAATTCGGTATCGGCTATTACCTCGGAAGCTCTTCCATTGGTACGCAATACGGAGCGGCGGCGTCCATCATCATCTTCCTGTTGTGGGTGAATTATTCTTCCCTCATTCTCTATTTCGGTGCAGAGTTCACGAAAGTTTGGGCGCTCAATCGCGGCAACGGAATTACCCCTAACGAAGCCGCCGTTTTCATTCGCAAAACCGAAGGCACAGAATCGCCCTTCCATCCGCAGGACAAAGCCGCCAACCCCAACCTGCGCGGCGCGGTGATTCCCATTGTGCGCGTGGATGGGTCCGAGCCGGATGCGGAGGTGGCAAAGGCGGAGAAGGAAGCGTTGAAATCGCAAAAGGAGGAACAGAAAAGCCGGGAGTAGAACGCAATAAAATAACGTGAGTCATTCCGACGAAGGAGGAATCTCACAGCAGATAAGGAACAGAAAACGTGAGATCCCTCCTTTGTCGGGATGACCCGCATTTTTGCCGCTCGTACCTCATCCCTAATACCTTGTCCCTATTATGCGTTCTCTCGTTCAAAACATTGTCTGGCAAGGAAAAACCATCGCTGTCAGCATCCTTACGCAGCAGCATCCCGACGGACGGTATTACGAGGTGAACGTCCCTGACGTGCCGCGTTTCCGGATGCGCTGGAGCGCCCTTGACCGCTATGATATTGTAGAAGAAGACGGCGTGGAAGTGCCGTATGAATTGGTGCTGTCGGTGGCGGATATTTTGCCGCAACGCCGTTGATGTACTCTTAAAAAAAATCCGCCGGAAGGGCTGTGTTTTTGCAGCCCTTCCGGCGGATTTTTTTGTCCTTAATGAGGATTTACGGCATCAACATTCTCCGTACCGCCGCGCCACTCGCCGACTGCGTCCGCACGAAATACAGCCCGCGCGCATAGCTTGAAAACGACACCTCCCAACGATCAGAAGCCGCCGTCAGCGGCAACAGAGTTTCCAGCACGCGGCCTTGAATATCCAATAGCTCCGCGGTGGAAGGTTTGTCGGCGAGGATGTAAATCTTCCCTGCGCTTAAATCATACTGCACTTGCAACGCTTCTTCTACGCCATTCACATTCGCAACAGCAGTGGGGATGCGGCAGGTGGCGGTGTTGCCCCAGATACACTCGGCATACACCGGCGAATCAATAAACGGGTTGCGGTTTCCCTGTAAGGCATACACAGCATTGTTGCGGTTCCGCTCTTTAGTACTTACCGGGTCTAAGCGATGCCAATCCAAAAGCATTTGCACGGCCCAGGGTTGCAGCACGGCTTTCACGGCCATGTCCCACGTGATCCAGCTTGCATCTTCGCCCAAGTAGCGCGTAGCGATGTAGAAGTAGCTGCGGGCGATGTCGCCTTTAAAAGAATCAATCGGTTCAAAGCAAGTTCCTGAAGGCGCGCCGGGGTAAGTGTTATTTCCGATTTTGGTGCCGTTAAGGAAGGTTTTGGTAGCCGTGCCCACCTTTCCATAGGCCATATTGCTACGTTGGTTGTTTACGTAATAGTCTGTTGGATAGACAATCCACAGGTCAGAAACCATTGGCGGGTCACTGTTGAAATAACTCTGCGGCCACACGTGTTCGCGGTTGTAGCAACTGTTTTCGGAGTTGTTGCCGTTGCCACATTGGTCGCCCCCGCTGCTACTTTGGCCAAGGACGTAGAGATAGGGCGGCGTTCCACCCGGAATATCAGAGTAAATGTCCCACACATAGTTGCCACCGCCAGGCCGCTTGTCGGTGGTGTAGTAGGCATTCCACAGACCGGGCGTGTAGCTCAAAACCGTGTGGTTTTTAATCTTGTTGTGCAGTGCTGTTTGCAGCGCCGAGCCGCTCAAGCCGGCAGCGGTATTGTAATAGCCGGAAGGCGCTTGCGCCCCAACCGAGAGGGCATACAAGAGCAGAGACAGCGAGAAGTAAATGCGTTTCATAAAGTAGAAATAAAGGCGCAAAAATAACCCGCAACCTGTCGCAACCCGTTTGAAATAATTGCCAAATTGGCGGCGGGAAAATGCCCGGCATTGCTTTTGCCAATAGCTTTACAAACATGATTTTCAAAAAGAAAAAGACCATGCAGGAAAAAGATTTTAACGCCGAAACAGGGGCCGAAGCCCAAAACGCTGCCGACGAAGCAGCGGAAGCAATGGCGCACGGAATGAACACAGATGACAGCCTGTCAGAAACGTCTTTCCGCAACGAAGAAGCAGAAGCTGCCGGAATGCAGAAAGAACTGGACGAAGCAAAGGACAAATACCTGCGCCTCGCCGCCGACTTTGACAACTATAAGCGCCGCACCGCCAAAGAATACATGGAGATGCGCCAAACCGCCGGACGCGAAGCCATCCAAGCCATGATTCCGGTGCTAGACGATTGCGAACGCGCCGAAAAAATGCTCCAGAAAGCGCAGGACGTAGCGGCGGTGAAAGAAGGTGTACAACTCGTTATCAACAAGCTGCGCAGCACGCTCACAAACATGGGTCTGCGGCGTATGGAAAGCGCAGGCGAGCCTTTTGACGCCGAACTCCACGAGGCCATCACGGAGATTCCCGCCGCCGACGAAAGCGGGCAAGGAAAAATCATGGACGTGGTAGAGCCGGGCTATTACCTCAACGAAAAGCTTATCCGCTACGCCAAAGTGGTGGTGGGGAAATAGACCCTCCTTCCGAACAAAAATCGGTAGAAACTTGTCAGATAAAACGGCAACAGCCGAAAGCCGGAGACCCGTGCGGGGTTTAATGCGCACATCTACAACATGAAAAGAGATTATTATGAGGTGCTTGGCGTGGCCAAATCGGCTACTGCGGACGAGATTAAAAAGTCGTATCGCAAGATTGCGCTTCAGCATCACCCTGACCGAAACCCCGGCGATAAAAGCGCGGAAGACAAGTTTAAGGAAGCAGCAGAAGCCTACGACATACTGTCCACGCCCGACAAGAAAGCACGCTACGACCGTTACGGCCATGCCGGAATGGGCGGCCCTGCAAGTGGTGGTGGAGGACGCGGCCCCGGCGGTATGAACATGGACGACATCTTCTCCAACTTCGGCGACATTTTTGGCAACGGCGGCGGTGGTGGGGATGATATTTTCGGCTCTTTCTTCGGTGGCCAGCAGCGCGGCGGCAGTGGCGGAAGAGGACGTGGTTCACGCGGCTCCAATCTGCGGGTAAAGCTCAGGATGAATTTCGCGGAGATTGCCGCCGGCGCGAACAAAAAAATCAAAGTTAAAAAGCAGCTTTCCTGCAAGACCTGCGATGGCAGCGGCGCGAAGGATAAGTCTTCTGTTCAAACCTGTTCTACCTGTGGCGGTCGCGGACAAGTGCAACAAGTGCAGCAAACTTTTCTCGGCGCGATGCAAACCGTGGCGACCTGTCCGTCCTGTAACGGACAAGGCAGCACCATCACGGCGAAATGTGGCAATTGCAAAGGCGAAGGCCGTGTGTTTGGCGAAGAAACCCTTTCGCTGGACATTCCAGCGGGTGTGCAGGAAGGCATGCAGCTTTCTATGGGTGGCGCGGGCAATGCAGGCGAGCGCGGCGGCCCTCCCGGCGACCTCTTGATTCAGATTGAAGAGGAAGCGCACCCACACCTCACGCGCGCCGATATGGATGTGGTACACAAGCTTCAAATCTCCTTTCCCGATGCAGTGTTGGGGACGAAAGTGGAAGTGCCCACGATTGATGGCCGTGCGAAGATTACTGTTCCTGCCGGAACGCAAAGTGGCAAGGTTTTTCGCCTGAAAGGAAAAGGATTTCCGGCTTTTCAGGGCTATCAGCGGGGGGATGAACTGGTGGAAGTGCAGGTATTTAGCCCGCAAAATATTTCCGCCGAAGAAAAGGCGCTTTTGGAAAAGATGCGTGCCTCTAAAAGCTTCAACCCCGGTGGGGGGGGTTCCGGCAACGGCGAGTATTATTCTCCGCCTGAAACGACTGCTTCTTCTGAGGCTTCTTCCAAAGAAAAAGAAAGGGAGAAAGAGGACAAAGGCTTTTTTGACAAGCTGAAAGACGCGTTTAGCTAGAGGAGATAAAAGACGATAGATAAAAGACAAAAGAGGATTCCCGGTATAGACAAATTTTGTGACCGTCCTTTTGACAACAGGGATTATGAAGAACGCCCCGCAAATGCGGGGCGTTCTTTTTGAGGTGGAATTTTACGTCTTCCGAATCTCCTGTCAGTTTCTCTTTTGTCTCACTTTGCCCAGAGGTTGTATTTCAAAATGCACCAGATAGCGTGGAAGCCGTCCTTCCAACCAATCTTTTTGCCTTCTTCATAGGTGCGGCCATAATAGGAAATGCCCACCTCATAGATGCGCACTTTCGGCGCGCGGCTGATTTTGGCGGTTACTTCCGGCTCAAATCCAAAGCGCTTTTCCACCAGATTTAGTCCCTGCACCAAGTCGCGGCGGAATAGCTTGTAGCAGGTTTCCATGTCCGTCAGGTTTAGGTTGGTCAGCATGTTGCTCAGGCTTGTCAGCCAGCGGTTGCCGATAGAGTGCCAGAAGAACAGTACGCGGTGCGGATTTCCACCCATAAAACGCGAGCCAAATACCACATCGGCAAAGCCATCTAGAATTGGCTTTAAGAGCAGATTATATTCCTGCGGGTCGTACTCCAAATCGGCATCCTGAATAACCACATAGTCGCCGGTGGCCTCTCGAATGCCGGTGTGCAGCGCCGCCCCCTTGCCCTGATTCACCTCGTGTTTCCGGTATTGAATACCCAGTTCCGGGTGTGCCGCCGCGTAGGCCAGAATGGCTTCTTCGGTATTGTCCCTGGAACAGTCATTCACAATAATTACTTCTTTAGTAAAGCCGCCAATAAGCTCCACCACCCGCAGCTTGTCGAGAATGCGGTGAATCGTGGGGCCTTCGTTGTAGGCAGGGATGACGATGGAAAGAACCATTGAGAAAAAGAAGCAGCAGAGAGGAAGCGGCGAAGATAAACAGGCGTGGGAAAAGCGTTCCCGGACATGACCGGCCGACCGGAGCCTTGTTTTGTTTTAACCTGCCAAAAGGCTTCATCCAAAAGTAACTTTGCCGCACTTTCTTTGCGCCCTTATGCCCCGGATATTTTTTGTGCTGCTGACCCTCGTGATGGCTTTTTCCCGTGTTGCCTTTGCCACGCAGGGGCTGCCCGACAGCATCCGCGTGGTTACTTGGAACCTGGAGTGGTGGGCAGATGGCGCTACGCACGACGCCGCAACGCAAGTATCCAAAACAAAAATGCTTATCTCCGCTATCGACGCCGACTTCTACGGCTTTCAGGAAGTGGTGAATGTGGACTCTTTCAACAGCATGGTAAGCAGTCTGCCCGGCGGGCCATGGGCGGCGCTTGTTTCGCCTTATGGCAGTACTGCTGCCGACCCGCAAAGCGCCCGTTATTCTTCGGCGCAGAAGCTGGGTTTTCTCTATCGCCCGGCGCAGTTTCGGAACGTAACCGCGCGCGCATTTCTCGCCAACCATCCTTACGCCTACTATGACTTTGCATCAGGGCGCTATCCGTTTCTGGTGCAGGGAGAATGGCTTTGTTCCGATGGCAGTTGGAAGCCCATTTCCTTTATCGTTCTCCACGCCAAAGCCATGTCGGATGCCAGCTCCTGCAACCGCCGGGAAGAAGGCGCTTACATCCTAAAGGACACGCTGGACCGCAAGTTTGCGGGGAAGAACTTTCTTATCCTCGGCGACTTCAACGATGACCTCGACACGAGCATTTGCGTAGACCGGCTGCAAAGCAATTACCTCAATTTCGTGAATGATTCTGCGGGTGCTGTTTCCTACAAATGCCTCACGCTGCTTATCAGCCGCGCAGGTGAGCGCAGCCTTGATAACTATACCAGCCTGCTCGATCATTTCATTGCTTCTTCCACCCTGGCAGCCTATTCCAAGCCCGGCAGCACCCACTCGTTAAGGACTTTTGTAAACGCCACCATGAGCAATTACACCGACGATGTTTCCGACCATTACCCGGTCATCACGAGCTTCTATCGCCCGGCAGGTGCACTTGCTGTTTCTTCCGCTATGGAGGTAGCGACAACGTTTTCTATTTCGCCAAATCCGGTTACTACAAGCTTGCGCGTATCCGGGTTGGAGGATGATTGTCGCTACCAAATCATCAACCTATTGGGCCAAACGCTGAGCGTTGGGATAGTGGACACCCAAACCCCTGTTATTGACGTTTCCGTGCTCGCGAAAGGAACGTATCTCCTGCATCTTTCTCTCAAAAACGCACCCGCGCAATGGCTGCGGTTTGTGAAGGAATAGAATGACTTTTCGGAGCGAAACAGCGTTGGTGTCTCCGCAAATATCAGCGGAAATCTGCGGGATACTCAGCGAAAGCCTGCGGGAAAATTTTTAGACCATGCCCCTCAAAACCGCGCTGCTTCTTCTTTCCTTTCTCCTTCTATCGAAACCCGTTTTGAGCCAAAACAGCACCTCCATTCGCAAGGCGCGGATGAAAGCTTCGCCGCACTACAAGGACGGCGTTTTTGAGAACCTGGAATACACGCCTGCTTTTGCCGAAGGCTACAAACCAGCGCGCGTGATGGCGGAATTTCTCTTTAAAAAGAAAGACCCGCTGCGCGTTCCCAAAGACCCGATTCCCGGTGTTTCCACCGACCTTAAAAACCTGCCTGCGGACGGGAATTCGCTCGTTTGGTTCGGGCATTCTTCCTACCTGCTTTCGGTGAATGGACTGCGGATTCTGGTGGACCCGGTTTTCAGCAATTATGCGTCTCCGGTGCGCGGCATCAATAAGGCTTTTTCGGGCTCCAACCGCTACAGCGCCGCCGACCTGCCGCCGATTGACTACGTCTTTATCAGCCACGACCACTACGACCATCTGGACAAGGCAACAATGAAAGCCTTGCTGCCCAACGTGAAAAAGGTAGTGTGCGGACTAGGTGTGGGAGCCATTCTGGAAAGCTGGGGTTTCGCGCCGGAACAACTGCTGGAAGCCGACTGGAACGAGCGTTATCCGTTGGAGAACGGCGTGGTGCTGCATACGCTTACCACACGGCATTTTTCCGGGCGCGGTTTGAAGCGGAACAACACGTTGTGGATGGCCTATCTGTTGGAAACAAGCGTCGGGAAAATCTTTATCGGTGGTGACGGTGGTTACGGAAAACACTTCGCCGAAATTGGCGCGCAACACGGCCCGATTGACTTTGCCATTATTGAGAACGGACAGTACAACCCGGCTTGGCACAACATCCATTGCCTGCCCCCGGAGACCCTGCAAGCGGCGCACGACTTAAAGGCCAGGAACCTGATGCCGGTGCATAGCTCCAAGTTTGCACTCGCGCTTCATGCATGGAATACGCCCATGAAGGAACTCACACGGCTGAATGCGGAAAGCGCAAATCCGCTGCATCTGGTGCGACCTCAGATTGGCGAAGTGGTTTCGCTGACGGACAGCGGAAAGGTGTGGAAGGCGTGGTGGGAGTGATTTTATCTGTAATAATGGGTGTCATCTCGACCGATAGGGAGAGATCTCGCTCGCGTTATATCAGACAGTGATGTACCCACATGCTGCGCCTTACTTGGTGTGAGATTCCTCCCTCTGCGGTCGGAATGACACCCGTTGTCTAAACGCTTCTGATGTAGTCCCACCAAAAAAGACCGGCGCTCCTCCAAGCGCCGGTCTTTCCTGCAAAAAGCGAATAACGCTGCTTAGCGCGGGCTGTTGTTATTGCGGTCGCCGCTGCCACTGCCGTTGTTCATGTTACCATTATCGCGGTTGTCCATGTTGCCACCGTTGTTCATGTCGGAATTCCGGTTCATGCTTTTCTTGTTAGACTTGCGCATTCTTTTCTGCGACTTACGGTCGGATTTGCGCATTTTCTTTTCGGTCTTCTGACCGTTGTCCATCGTTTGGGCGAGGACGGGCGTGGCGGATGCAAGCGCGAAAGCGGCAAGCAGCGCGAAAACTTTTGTTTTCATAGAAAAAAGGGTTTTTAGGGTTCCCGGCTTGATACAACCACCACGCCACGGGGAAGGCTTTCTCTTGGAATAGACCACGGATGGAATGGAATTGGCAGGATTTACACAGATACATCCTTTAGTATCCTGACCACCCTGAAAATCCGTGGTCTATAGACAGAATTTGCCCTTCCTTTTTTCATCCCCATCTTATACCCTCCGCCATTACCTTTGCGCGAAATTTCGGAAGGGTAAAAGCTCTTTTCTCTTCCCCAAAAAGTCTCTCAAAAAATTTCCTTTTTTCCATGCCAAGCGTCGGTAAAATCAAGCAAATCATCGGTCCCGTGGTGGACGTGCATTTCCCCGGGGAAGCCAACCTCCCGGAAATCTACAACGCCCTTGAAGTCGTAAAAGAAAACGGCGACAAAATCATTCTGGAAGTCCAGCAGCACCTCGGCGAAGACTCCGTGCGCACCGTTGCCATGGAAGGAACCGAAGGCCTGCAACGTGGCATTCCCGTTACCGACACCGGAAAAGCGATTGCCATGCCTACCGGCGACCAAATCAATGGCCGCCTCTTCAACGTAACGGGCGACGCGATTGACGGCCTGCGCCCAACGGTGAAAGACGAGCATTCCCGCCCCATTCACGCCAAGCCGCCTGCGTTTGAAAACCTTTCTACCGCCTCGGAAATTCTGTTCACGGGTATTAAGGTAATTGACCTCATTGAGCCGTATGCAAAGGGTGGTAAAATTGGGTTGTTCGGCGGTGCGGGTGTAGGCAAAACCGTATTGATTCAGGAGCTTATCAACAACATCGCCAAAGGCCACGGTGGTCTGTCGGTGTTTGCCGGTGTGGGCGAGCGCACGCGCGAAGGAAACGACCTGATGCGCGAGATGATTGAAGCGGGCATCGTGAAGTACGGCGACAAGTTCAAGCATTCCATGGAAGAAGGCGGCTGGGATCTGGACAGCGTGGATCTGGAAGAGCTGAAAGAATCCAAAGCAACTTTCGTATTCGGACAGATGAACGAGCCGCCGGGAGCGCGCGCCCGCGTTGCCCTTTCGGGACTGACGATGGCCGAGTATTTCCGCGACGGCGACGGCACCGGAAAGGGCCGCGACATTCTGTTCTTTGTGGACAATATCTTCCGCTTCACCCAAGCCGGTTCCGAAGTATCTGCCCTTCTCGGACGGATGCCTTCGGCGGTAGGTTACCAGCCTACGCTGGCTACCGAAATGGGTCTCATGCAGGAGCGCATTACCTCTACCAAATCCGGCTCTATCACTTCGGTGCAGGCCGTGTATGTTCCGGCGGATGACTTGACCGACCCGGCTCCGGCAACGACGTTTGCCCACCTGGATGCGACGACGGTACTTTCCCGGAAAATCGCGGATTTGGGTATCTACCCTGCCGTTGACCCGCTGGATTCTACAAGCCGTATCCTCACGCCTGCGATTGTAGGAGCCGAGCATTACGAGTGTGCCAACCGCGTGAAGATGATGCTCCAACGCTACAAAGAGTTGCAGGACATCATCGCTATCCTCGGTATGGACGAGCTTTCGGAGGAAGACAAGCAGACGGTGAGCCGCGCCCGCCGGGTGCAGCGTTTCCTGAGCCAGCCCTTCCACGTGGCCGAGCAGTTCACCGGCTTGCAAGGCGTGTTGGTTCCGATTGAGGAAACCATTCGCGGCTTCAACATGATTATGAACGGCGAAGTGGACGAATACCCGGAAGCGGCTTTCAACCTCGTGGGTACGATTGACGACGCGATTGCGAAAGGCAAAAAAATGATGGAGCAAGCGAAATAAATAATGCGGTAATGCGGAGAATGTGAAAATGATTCTTCTGATTACCGCATTATCCACATTCTTTTCACATTACCGAATTAATTCCACATTACCGCATTCATCAACATGCAATTAGACATTCTCACCCCGGTGCGCAGGATTTACAGCGGCGAGGTATATGGCGTACAGCTTCCCGGCGTGGAAGGCTCTTTTGAGGTACTCAACAACCACGCGCCCATTATCTCCGCCCTCGGAACGGGCCGGATGAAAATCCTGACCGACAAATCCCACAGCGAAATCTGGAACATCACCGGCGGCTTTGTGGAAGTCCTGAATAACAAGGCTACCGTGCTGGTAGAAGGCGCAAAGGAGGAAGGCAAATAATCTTTCCCTCTTCCCACTAAAAAAGCCCCGTAGCAGAAATGCTGCGGGGCTTTTTTAGTGGATAGTAATCTCAAGCTAATATTCGTTTGGAAGGCGCAAATTTATTTTTCTCCCCGCAAAATCGATAGTTCTTTTCGTAGAGCCACTAATTCCTTCGTCAGAAACTCAATGATAGTAGCTTGCTGGCGGTTGGTAGCTGCCTGTTCGGTTAATAGTTCCCAATGTTCGTTGCGTAGCTGGGATGCTTCCGGTGTGAGTTCTGTGGTGCTTCCTTGTACCGTAATACCAGTCTCCGCCAATGCTTCCGAACGGGCTTTTAAACGCGCTCTTACCATATCTTCTTCCGGAAAAAGATCCATGTAATGCTTACCTAAAACCGGCGCAATTTTCACCAATAGATTGAAATCCAGCGTCTTTTGCGCACCTCTTTCAAAACGTTCATAGCTGGTTCTGTCAAGTCCTATCGCTTCGGCTACATCTAAAGTGGTGAGACCCGCCTCGAGGCGAAATGCCTTAGCGCGTTTACGAATAAGGAGCGATTCCATAAATGGGCAGATTTTGACGAAGATAGGGTGAATTTTGTCGTGAATAAGGCAGAAATTGCCTTCCCCTTTGCCTTCTGGTGGGCTGACCTTTGCCAAGTCTTTGGCCAAAGGACAAAACGCGGAAGCCGAAAAGCGAACAGAGTAGGCATCTTTTTTTAAAACCATTTTTTGTGAAAAAGCAAACGCTCCTCTTCATGGGTTTGAGTCTAGTCGCCCTGACTTCTTGCCAAAAGGAAACGGTAAGTCCACAGCAAGGTAATGCCTCAAATACCACCACCAAAGAATTCACGCTCACCAAAGCAGACGGAAGCACTATACTTATCCCTGCAACCGTCACCTTTGGTAAAGTATCCTCCACTCAAACGCTTAAGGCTCTTGCAAAGAAGATTCCGATAAAGGTATCTGGAAATGGTTGGGCCATTGAGGGTTGGGTAAATGATGATTGCAGCCATGGAGACCTTGTTATTATGGCCGGTGGCAACTACTATCATATCGTATGGAAAGTTGCACCGGGGGCCAGCAATAACATGCCCGACTACTACACAAACTACGAGCAAGCGGTTTTGAACCAGGAATCTTTTGATGCTAACTTCGGTACCTATCACGAGTTTACGCTTACAGATGCAAGCACAAATGAGCCTACAACTTTTGAGGCTATTGGCCGCACCCCTTCTGATGTTATCTTCCCTATTTGGGAAGAAACTTTAAAACAGCAATAATCTGCTCTTATCCGTTTGGCAAAGGTTTCTGCTTGGGCTGGGCTATGGGAGTGCTTTTGATAAGCAGATATATCTTTGCACAAATCCTACCTCCTATGAAAAAGAACCTGTTCTTCCTTTTACTGTCCGTTTTGACTGTTATCGGCATAGAGTGGCTTTTATCTGAAGGCAGACCCAGCGAGAACGCTCTATTGGTGGCCATTTCCGGCACCTTCCTTATCTGGATAGTTGTGTTACTCAGAAGTAAAAGAGGTAACCCTAAAAGTACCTAACCTTACTTCTAAGAGGTAGCGGCTATCAGACAGCTAATCATCTGGATAAGCCCCCAAACAAGCACCTATACAACTCTGTATAGGTGTTTGTTTCGTTATCAGCCTTCAAGAGTAAGAATACTAATTCCCCATTCGGCCAAGTCTGCCGCAGTGGCCTTTTCGCGCTAAACCCCAATTACCCGTTTATGACACCCATCTACGATAAGATTTTCTACGATCACAAGCTTTATTCTGAGCTATCTGATTCAACAGCCAAACGAGAGATTGAGCGGCTTGCTGATAAACTCAAACACTTGGAGACAGAAATCGCGAATTCCCCAGAAGGAACCATCACCGTCATGAAATCGGGCAACATTTTCACTGATAGTTTTGCTCCAGAACTAAGTAGCAAGAGTTCCGAGCTTATAAATGGAGATTAGCTTTTTTGGCGGAAGCAGCTACCCCCCCTAACTCTCTCCCCCGAAACGCGGGCGCATCAGTTAGGCCCCCTAACTCCCTTCCCCGAAACGCGAGCGCATCAGTTAGGCCCCCTAACTCCCTCCCCCGAAACGCGAGCGGCCCAGTTAGGCCCCCTAACTCCTTCGCCGGAAACGCGGGCGGCATAGTTAGGCCCCCAAACAAAGTTTTTCTTGAATGCATGCTGCCGGTTTGGAAAAATATTTCCTCCTAAACAAAAGAAATCCCTACTTTCGGAACGCAAAAATATACCCTTATGAATTCCATTTATCTCTCCAAAACAGCCCAAAGGGCCTTGTTCAATTCCGAATATCTGCAATTCCAGAAGCAGGTGCGCGCCATCATCGCGAATCTTCCTGCGGCGGCACTTACGACGCTGGCCCGCGTGCTGGGGATATATGACCCCGTGTTGCAGGATGTGGAATCCGTTTTTGTACAAGACCAGCGCCTTGCCCTCACGACGCAGGTAGAGGCCCAAGACCGCCTGCGCGACCGGTTGCTTTCGGGCCTTATTTTCCTCTGCCGTTCGCAAAGCTTTTTCCCCATAGCGGCCAACAGCGATGCGGCCAACACGCTGCTCCACGCCATCGGCATCTACGGCGAAGACATCCAGGACCAGAGCTACAACGCCGAAACCGCTTCCATCAACAACCTGCTTTCCGACCTCGCCAACAAGCCCGCGCTGGCCGCAGCCATCACCACCATTGGCGCTACGCCGTGGATAGCACCGCTAACGACGGCCAACCGGCAGTTTGACGCGCTCTACCAACAGCGCACGGCAGATATTGCCACCACCGCCCTGCCCTTCAACATGAAGGAGAAGCGCGTGGAAATGATGACGACCTACGAGGCGCTGACGAAGAAGGTGGCGGGCATGTATGAAGCCACCGACGGCGCGGCCCCTTGGAACGCGCTGACCGATAAGCTGCACGCGCTGAACCAACAATATCTTGACCTACTGGCTGCGCGCGAAGGCCGCAACGCGCCTACCCCACCGGTTGTTCCGCCGGTTGGTCCGGTTACGCCTCCGCCGCCTGTGGCGTAAATGCGCGAGGAAACAAAAACGCCTGTCCGGTTTTTAGAAACGGGACAGGTGTTTTTGTTTTTTCGGTAGGGGGGCCTACCGTTTTACATCTCCGCCACGCCTTTTTTCAATTCCCACGCCGAAGAGGCTTATAAATTCTCCGCAACCCACTTCCGGCAATAGTCTTTAATCTCCTCCCGCACGGCGGCAAACTGCGCGGCTACTTCTTCCGGTGTTCCGCTGGCCTTTGCCGGGTCGGGGAAGTTGTGGTGGAATTTCTTCGCCATTGTGGGGAAGAACGGGCAACGCTCGCGGGCATTGTCGCACACGGTAATCACAAAATCAAAAGGAATGCTGCGGTATTCTTCCATGTTATTGGAAGTGTGCGCGGAAATGTCCACACCGTCGGCCCGCATGATTTCCACTGCTTTCGGGTTCACGCCGTGCGTCTCCACGCCTGCGCTATACACGGCTGCTTTCTCGCCCGCAAAATGGCGCAGGTAGCCTTCCGCTATCTGGCTGCGGCAACTGTTGCCGGTGCAAAGCACCAAAATGTTCTTCATCATGGCTTGTCTATTTTGACGATGCTGATACACACCCAAAGCAGGTTGATGAACGTGAAGCGTGCATCAAATCCATAGACCATGTTCAAGGTGATAATACCCGCAAGGACGATTCCAAACCGCTTGTGCCTGCCGAGCCAGGCAAGGGTTTTAGCTTGTGGTTGTTGCATAGAAAAGGGGCACTTAGCAACAACCGCCGCCTGGTGTGCAGGAGACCGCTTGGAGTTGCAGGTCGGGCAGATTCTTTTGGGTTTTCGCTTCCGGGATGCCACACGCATCCGAGGCAAGGCAGGCGGTTTTGGTGTTGAGGAGTTGGAAATGTTGCCCGTCAAAAGAGAGGCCGTATTTGCCAATGGTGTCGGCGTGTTGGTATTCTACTTCCACGTCCAGATTTACATCCAGCCCCAGTGTTTTTTCAGAAAGGGAAATGATGCGCAGAAGCTTTTGCGGTTCCAGTCGGTGGTCGGTGTCATCCGCTTTCCAAAGCTGAAAGTTTGCCTTCTGCTCGGTGCGCACCGTTCCGCCGCAGTCTATGAAATGCTTCGTGGTAATGCCTACTTCGGTTACGTGGAAATGCGCCGGAACAGACGCGCCGCCGGGCAGTTGGAAGGTTACGCCTTCGGCGCTTTGGAGCGCGGTTTTGATGTTGGATAGCTTCATGGTTTTGAGGGGATTTAACAGCAGTTGTTTTTGGGGTTGGAAAGTCCTTTTTTAATGCCCGTCAGGTAGGCTTGGATTTTCTGAAAAGGTTTTTTGTCGAGGCAGTAGCAGATGGCGTTTCCCTCCACCGTTCCTTTTATCAGTCCGGCGTTTTTCAGTTCTTTCAGATGTTGGGAAACGGTGGGCTGCGAGAGCGGGAGTTCCGCCACGATATCTCCGCAGATGCAGGCATCCACGCGCAGCAGGTATTCAATAATGGCAACGCGGGCCGGGTGGGCCATTGCTTTTAGCAGCGTAGCGATTTCGTTTTGCGTGTCGGTGAAATGTTCTGTTTTGGTAGCGCCCATTGCCTTCTTTGTTTGATTGCAATATTACGATGAAGGTGGAAAGAGCAAAGAAATTTTTCTCGCTCGGCGAAGGCTCCCGCCCTTAACCTGTCCCACAACTTTTTGGTTGTCAATCGTACATTAGCAGTCATGTTTGAGTGTGATCATTTTTCCTCTATTAGCGCCGAGTTCTCGGGGCTGGATTTACCTGATGCCCGCTTTGGCAAGCGGGTTCAACAGATGGCAAGTCAAATGGCGGCTCATCCGGGAGCTTCTTTTTCGGCGGCTCTTGGAACAGCCCTTCGTAAAAGCGCCCATCGGCTCTTTGGCTATCAGGACCTGGATTTGGGCAGCACCCATCGCAGCCGTACCACCGCCCGCATCGCAGCAGAAAAAACGGTTTTGCTTGTGGAGGATACCACCGACTTGGTGTACCGCCAAAGTAACAAGACAGGCATGGGGCCTTTGGCGGCAGGGCAGACGGCAAGACCCGTGGGCTGAACCTGCACAGTGCCCTGGCACTCAGTACCGGGGGACTGCCCTTAGGCATCGTATCCCATCATCTGTTCGCCCCTTCTGATAAGCACAAAGGCAGCCGCCGGGAACACATCCCTATTGAGGAGAAAGAATCTTATAAATGGATCCGAACAACAGCGGTTGCTAACGAACTGGCTGCCCGGCATCCGGGCGTCTGTTTTATCAAAGTGGGAGACCGGGAAGCCGACTTTTATCAGCATTACAGCCATCCCCGAAGCGCGGGCGTGGAACTGCTGGTCCGGCTTTCTCAGAAAAAGCGCACCGTATACTATGAAGGTCAGCCGGTCAAAGTAGGGGCTTTGTCCGAGGTGCTTCCTGTGGCCGCAGAAGGTCTTTTGTCTATCAAAGAGAAAGGAAAAGTGGTAGAGAGAAAGGTGTGCTACCGCTTCGGCCAGATCTGGTTGCCACCTAGCGGCACCGGCAAAGCAAAAGCAAATGCAAATGCGTTGTTGCCACAAGCCCCTGTCCGGGCGCAGGTGGTCACCATCACCACCCTGGAAGGGCCTGCAAAAGACGCTTTGGAGTGGTTGCTCTTAACGACTTTGCCCCTAAACGATGTGGAAGACTGTGTACGGCTGGGCCGTTACTACGCCTTGCGCTGGACGATGGAACGCTATCATTTTATCTTAAAATCAGGCTTAGGCATAGAACAGACCCAATTGCAGGACGCCCAAAGCATTGGTTATGCGTTGTGGATATGGGCAGTGGTAGGCTGGTGGGTGTTGTTACTCTACCGGCTCGGCAGGCTGGGGGCAGAGGAAGAGGCAAGTGCCTTCTTTGAAGCAGAAATTATAGAAGTACTCCAACTCACCAATCCCAAAATCATAAAAACAGTGGCCGATGTGGTCAGAGCAGTAGGCGTACTGGGCGGGTTCCAGCCTTCCAAAAAGCAGCCCATGCCTGGCGAAAAAACACTCTGGACAGGTGTCAGATTACTGGCTGCCCAAACCAAAATCTATCTGGCCGCTAAGCAAAAATACGGGACAGGTTAAGGGCAGGAGCCTTCGCCGCACAATAAAAAACGCACCCGTTTCCGAGTGCGTTTTCTTTTCCAAAAATCATTTCTAATTCACCGCCGCCTCCTTCACCTCATACACAATCTTTGGCCCGGCTTCTTCCCCGCCGCGCTTTCTTTTAATCCACGCCTTCAAGCGGAACGAAAGCATCATCAACACGGGCAGCACCAACAGCGTCAGCACGGTAGCGAAGGACAGGCCGTAAATCATCGTCCAGGCCAGCGGCCCCCAAAGCGCCGCGTTGTCGCCGCCGAAGAAGATGTGCGGGTTGCCGGTGGAAAAGAGTTCGGCAAAATCCATGTTCAACCCAACGGCCAGCGGAATAAGGCCCAGAATGGCGGCAGAAGCAGTGAGGAGAACCGGCGTCATCCGCGTTTCACCTGCTTCCAACACGGCTTGGTAAGGCGTTTTCCCTTCCTTCAACATCATGTCCATAAACTCCACCAGCAGGATGCCGTTCCGCACCACAATACCGATGAGCGCGAGGAAGCCAATGCCGGAGAACACCATAGAGAATACCGGCTTGAAGATGCCGAGGCCCAACACCACGCCCACAATGGACAGTATAATCACGCTCATGATGACGAGGGTGCGCGAGATGGAATTGAACTGCAGCATCAGCGTGAAGAAGATGAGGGCCACTGCAATCATAAACGCGCGGCTAAGGAACGCGCCCGTTTCGGCTTGGTCTTCCTGCTGCCCGCCCATGCGGATGTTGATGCCCGCAGGCTTGCGGAAGCCGGGAAGCGCCTGCGTAATCTCTGTTACGGTTTGCTGCGCGTTGGCCCCGCCCAGCACGTTGGAAGAAAGCGTGATGATGCGTTTCTCATCCAGTCGCTTGATGCCGCCGTAGGTATTGCCGTAGCGAATCGTGGCGAAGGCCGAGATAGGAATTTGGCGGAAGCCGCCCGTCGCCATGTCCATAAAGCCGACAGGAATGTTTTGGATGGCTTCTACATTGCTGCGCTGCTCCGGCGTGGCGCGCAGGGTGATGGGATAATCATCTTTCGCATCGCGCAGGCGGGAAATTTCCTTGCCGTAAACGGTGGTGCGCAAGGTGCTCACGACGGCATACGTGGAAACTCCTTCGGCAGTCATTACTTCGCGGTTGAGGTTGAAAACCACTTCCGGTTTGTTGGCCTGGAAGTCGGAGCGCAGCTCTTCCACGCCCGCAATTTTCTTCGTGTCTATGTAGCGTTTCAGGCGCTCAGAAGTAGCAATGAGCGTGTCCAGATCGTCGCCCGTAATTTCTATCACAATCGGCTTGGCCAGGGGCGGGCCGCCGCTTTCTTTGTCCACCGTTACCTGCGCGCCGGGCACGCCTTTCACTTCCTTGCGGATGCGCTCCATCATCTCCGCAGAAGATTTTCCGTGCCGCTGTGCAAACTCTTTGTAGGCTACCTGAATGCGGCCTTTGTTGGGGAAATCGCCCACCTCGCCCGCGCCAGGGTCGGTAGCGTTGATGGTTACGTTGGAAATTACCGACTTCACCATGTCGTCGCGCTTCTTGGTTTCCGGGTCTACAATCGCGCGCTCCACACGAGTCTCTACTTTCTTCAAAATCGCGTCGGTATAGGCTTGGTCTGTTCCCACCGGCATGTTCAGATACACGTAGGTGAAGTTGGGGTCTTGCCGCGCGAAGAACTCAAAGTCCAGACCGCGAATAGCGATGAGAACAAAAGAGCCAATGGCCAGCGCCACCGTAGCCACAAGCGTTTTCACGGGGTTGGCCAGCACCCACGTCAGCTTCCGGGCGTACCATGCCGTGAAGGCAGGCCAAGTGCGGGTCTGGAACCGTTCGAACACGCGGCGGAGATAGAATTTCTCCAGCATCAGGAAGCCATACAGCACGATAAGGAAGTTGCCGAAGCCCGGATGGCCAGTGATATATCCCAAGATGGCAAGCGCCGCGAAAATGATAGCGTTCACGCGGTCTCTTTTGGTGAAGCGCGCCTTGCCGTGGTTCTTGTCGTGGGGCTTCATAAAGTCCACCGCAAACACCGGGTTTACGATATAGGCGACCAGCAAGGAAGCAATAAGCGTGATGATAAGCGTAACCGGCAGGAAGAACATAAACGAGCCGATAAGGCCCGGCCAGAATGCCAGCGGAATAAACGGCATCAGCGTGGTGAGCGTACCGGAAAGCACGGGAAGGAACACTTCGCCGGTGGCTTCCTTCGCCGCCTCTTTAATCGGCACTTTGCCGTTGTCAAAAACGCGGTGGGTGTTTTCAATTACCACAATCGCATCGTCCACCACAATGCCCAACGCCAGAAGGAAGGAGAAAAGCACAACCATGTTGAGCGTAAAGCCCAGCGGGGGCATCACAAGGAACGCCAGCGCGCAGGACAGCGGAACGGACATGGCCACAAACACCGCGTTGGTCAGCCCCATAAAGAACATGAGGATGAACGTCACGAGCAAGAAGCCGATGATGATGGTGTTGATAAGGTCGTGAATCGTAACCCGCGTGGTTTCGCTTTGGTCGCCGGTAGTGTCCACCTTCAAATCCTTTGGCAGCGTATGCGCCTGAAGGTCTTTCATCAGCGCCGTGATTTTGTCGGATGCGTCAATCAGGTTTTCACCCGAAGCCTTGATGACGTTGCAGGTAATTACGTTTTGGCCGTCCAATCGCGCATAGCTTTTCTGCTCTTCAAAATTGTCGCGCACCTGTGCGATGTCGCGCAGATAGGCCGTTGCGCCCCGGCTGTTGCGGATAACCGTGTTGCCGATTTGCTCCGCCGATTTAAACTCGTTGCGCACAGAGATGATACGCTTCTGATTGTTGAGACTCACCTCGCCCACCGTTGCCGAAACATTTTCGCTGCCAACGCCGCGCTCCAAGTCGTCAAACGTAAAGCCCGCCGCCTGCATCCGGTACAAGTCCACATTGATTTGGATTTCCCGTTCCAGCGCACCCACGATGTCCACGCGCTTGATTTCCTTCAGGCTTTCAATCTTGTCTTCCACCAACTCGGCGTAGCGTTTGAGGCGCGCAAAGTCATAGGGGCCGGAAAGGTTTACGGAAAGAATGGGAAGCTCGGAGAGGTCAATGTCTTTTACTTCCGGCTCGTTGGGCAGGGCCTGCGGCAGTTCGGGGCGGGCTTTATCCACGCCGTCTTTCACGTCCTGCTTTGCTTTGTCAATCTTCACGTCGGTGTTGAATTCCACAATCACCACCGAGAAATCCTGAAAGGAATTGGACGTAACCTTCTTCACGCCCGTGAGGTTTTTCACCTCTTTTTCAATGGGCTTGGAGACGAGGTTTTCCATGTTTTCCGGCGAGGTTCCGGGGTAGAACGTCTGCACGATAATCTGCGGAATCTTCACCTCCGGAAACTGCTCTTTGGGCAGCGAGTTGTAGGTAGAGAAGCCGAAGAGCGTCAGGAGGAGCGTAATGACATAAATGGCCGTGCGATGCTCAATCGCCCAGCTTGACGGCTTAAACTCCTTGTTGAGTGGTTTCATGAAAAAGGGGTGAGGAGTAAGGGGTGAGGAGTTGGAAGGGAATAGGAATTCAAAAAATGCGGGTCATTCCGACGAAGGAGGAATCTCACAGCAAGTGGGAACAGCAGAAGTGAGATTCCTCCTTCGTCGGAATGACACCCTTTTGTAGCTATATGCCTACCGTGTTTGTTTGTGCTTTGTATTTCGTAGGAATAGCTTCGCTATCGCTCTCAATAACCTGTGGCTCAATAACTAATTGCTTCGCCGTTATCCAACTCCTGATAGCCTTCCACCACAATGCGGTCACCGGATTTAAGGCCCGAAAGAATTTCTACCTGACCGTTGTAGGTGCGGCCTGTTTCCACCTTCACCGTCTTCGCGGTTTTGCCTTCCGCTACAAACAGTTCGTTTCCTTCCGGCGTGGTTTGAATGATGTTTACCGGAACCGTAATGGCACCCGAAGAATTGTAGTTGGCGATCTTCAGGCGGCAGCTCATATTGGGTCGCAGGCCTCCTTTCCCGGCAACGCGCGCTTCCACGCCAAACGTCCGAGAGTTAGGCATCACCGACTGCGCCACAAAGGAAAGCCGTGTCTGGATGCTGTCTCCGAGTTCAGAAAACACCACCGTCACCGGGTCGCCTGCTTTTACCTTTCCAAGATAGCCTTCGCCCAAATCCGCCTTCGCTTTCAGCTGCCCCAGGTTCACAATGCGGATACCGCCCGTGAATCCGCCCGGCGAAGCCACATCCCCCACTTTCAAATCAAACTGGTCCACCGTTCCCGACACCGGCGCAACGATGCGGTACATGTTGCGCTGCGCGAGGAGTGCTTCTTTTTGTTTCGTGGTTGCTTCGTAGTTGGCGCGCGCGCTGATAAGCTGCACTTCCGTTCCAATGTTTTGTTTCCACAACGCCTGCTGCTTGTTGTAGAGGGTGCGGGTCAAATCCACCTGCACATCCAACGCAGCGATTTGCTGCTCCACCGCAACAGCATCCAGCGTCGCCAGAACCTGACCGCGACCTACGCGCTGTCCGGGACTCACGAAAATGCGCGTTACCGTGCCCGGTGCTTGCGGCGAAGCCACCACATCTTCCTGCCCGGAAATCGTGCCCTGCACATCAACAGAAGCCGTGAAAGAGGTGGGCAGAATTTCCTGCACCGTTACCGGCGTTGCGTCCGTGGCTTTGGAAGTGCCGGACTTTGCTTCCATTTTGGAGATGCGCTCGTCAATGCTTGCGCGCTCTTTGCGCAGTGCTTCTAAAGAAGTGGTTTCTGAACTTTCTTTTTTGGAAGAACAGGCAGCTGCCGTGAGCGTGGCCGCCAGAAGGGTATAAGAGAGAAGGCGTTTCATGGCCATTAAGAGAAGAGATTGTAAGAGGAAAGAGAGATTATTTGAACTGGCCGAGGCTGCGTTGCAAATCCGCCGAAGCAGAAATCACGTCTAAGAGGGAGGCGTAATAGTTGTTTTGCGCCTGCTGTAATTCGGTTTGCGCCTGCGTGACTTCAATGTTGGAGCCTACGCCCGCTTTGTATTTTTTCTCGGCCAGGTCCAGCACTTCGCGGGCAAGGCTGAGGTTGCGTTCCTGCGTTTGCACGGCCAGCACATTGTTGCGCAGAATGGAGCGGCTGCGGCTGGATTCCAAGTCTAGGCCAAGCTCCAAGTTCGCGAGGTTGTTACGCGTTTTTTCCAGTGCCAGTTGCGCCTGCTTCACCTGAAAATGGCGCTGCCGTCCATCAAAAATGGGCACGTTCAGTTGGAAGCCGGTGAGCGCGTAGAAAATGTAGTTTCCGGGCCGCGCTACTTCTTTGAAGCTGGGGTTACCATAAGTGTAAGCTGCCGTCCCAAACAGCGCCAGCGAAGGCAGACCTTTGTAGCGGTAGCGTTTGATGTCAAACTCGTTGAGGCGAAGCTGCGTTTGCAGTTGGTTGTATTCCTGCCGGTTGGTGTAGTCCAGCGGGTTTGCTAAAAGGTCTTGCGCGCGTGGAAGTGTGGTTGCCAGCGAAGTATCTGTGAGTTCAATGCGGGCATCGGTGCGCATCCCCATCGCAAACTTCAGCGCCTGCTCGGCAAGATCAATCTGATTGAACGCGCGCAGGGAATCCGTTGCCAGATTGTTGAGTTGAACATTGCTTCTATCCACGTCTATCTTCTCCACAAAACCCGCCGTGCGCATCGTTTGCAGGTCGGCAGTGATTTTGCGGAAAAAGCGCAAGGTATTTTCCAATGTGCCAAACTGCCGACGCGCCACTACGAGCGTCATGTAGGCTTTTGTAACATTATAGCGCACCTCCTCTTCCGACGCTCGGATGCCGAGTTCAAAAAGACTCAACAGCGTTTTCCGGGCCTGCAGCGCTACCAGCACCGTTCCGTCAAACAGAATCTGCGAAGCCGAAACCGAAGCTGTGTTTTGGAATTTCGGCACAAAAGTTACCGGCGCAAACGTGCCGGGTGCGGCTGTCGGATCCAGAATTTGCGCGGGCAGGAAAGACACCACAGGCCGCACGTTCCAGGTGAACTGATTGCTGCCGTTCAGTTGCGGCAAGGCAATACCGGTGATTTCGCTGTTTTTGGCTACCTGGTTTTGCAGGTCAACGCGCGCGTTCTTGATGGAATAGGCGTTTTTCAGGGCCAAATCCACCGCCTGCGTGAGCGAAAGCGGCATCGTTTCCTGTGCCCGGAGCGGGACGGTGAACAGCAATAACAGCAGGAAGCTGTAGAGAGATTTCATAAAAAAAGAGAAGAGAGAGCGGTCTGGATAATCAAGAGGAAGACGAACGAAAAGGGCTTTTACTTTAAAAAGAGTGTGTGTTTTACTTGGGAGATTCTTTAAGGTATTTTTGATACAGCTTTTCCCCTTTCGGCGTCATCAGGCCGTAGAGGAAATGTTCAGCGATGAGGTGTGCTACGTGTGGCAACGTGCGTCGGTCATTCACCATCAGGTTGGGTTGCAATACCATCAGGGCAGATTCTATATGGTAGCGGGCCAGCAGGTCGGCATCCAAGCCTTCACGGTACAGTCCTTCGGCCATGCCGCGTTCAATATTGGCGCGCACGGCCTGCACGTCCTGCGAGATAAGGCTTTGACGGAATTTCTCGTAGGCTTCGGGATAAAAACGTTGCAACTCAAACAGAATCATCGGGTTAAGCTGGCGGTGCATCTGGTCAAAATGGGCCATGATGCGCGCCATTGCTTCCACCGCGTTCTTGGAATCCGATTCCGCATGTCCACACATCCGGCAGGATTCGTCCTGATGCTGGGTGATGGCCGCTTCTACCACATCGGGTTTGTTGGTGAAGTGCTGATAGAGCGTCTTTTTAGAAATGCCTGCGCGGTGGGCGATATCGTCCATCGTTACGTTCTTAAAGCCCAACCGGATAAACAGTTCGGCGGCGACAGACAATATCTTTTCTCTCGGCTCTATCATTGCGGCGGCAAAACTATGGAAACATTTTTGACAAAAACTGTTTCCGGTAGAATTTTCAGGGGCCGCGGCAAAAGTTTGTTTAGGAAATTTTATTCTCCCCTGCTCTTTTCCGAATACGTATTCATCCATACATTCGCACTCCTTAACCCCCTCTACTTATGAAACGCATTTTCCTGCCCGTGCTCCTCGCCGCCGCAACCCTTGCCTCCTGCGAAACCAAGCACACCGAAGAATCCAACACTACTACCGAAACCACAACTGCTGCGCCTGCAGAAGCAATGCCTGCTGAGCCAACAGGAGCGCCTGCTGCCAATGCTGCGCCCGTTGCCGAAATGGACAAGGAGTGGGCAATGAAAACTGCCGACGGCGGTATGCTGGAAGTGAAAGCCAGTGAGTTTGCGATGGGCAACAGCACCAACGCAAAAGTGAAGGAAGTGGCGCAGATGATGATCACTGATCACACCAAAGCCAACAACGAGCTGAAAGGCATCGCCATGAACAAAGGCATGAACCTGCCTGCCGACCTGTCTCCGGAAAACAAAACCAAGTACGACGCGCTGGCTGCCAAGAAAGGTGCTGCGCTGGACAAGGCTTACATGGATCTGATGGACGCGGACCACGGCAAAACCGTTGCCTCTTTCAAGGACTATTCTGCGAAAGGCACAGATGCAGACCTGAAGGCTTTTGCCGCTAAAACACTCCCGACGCTGGAACACCACGCCATGATGGTGAAGGAAGCGAAAGGCAAAATGAAGTAAGGTTCTTCACCGCAGAAATTCCGCTTAAAAGAGCAGAAGGCAAATACGCTTTCTGCTCTTTTTCTTTGTGTCCTTTCCGTGGAAACACTTCCTCTTTTCTACCAACAGATTTGCGACTGGATACAGGCGTATGCGCCGCCGCAGACGGTTCCCGGAAAAACGTGTTTGCTCCAAGAAGGCGCGGTAGAAACCAAGCTCTACTTGATTGTAGAAGGCGCAGTGCAGGTGCTGTACCAAACCAACGCAGACGCGCCGCAGGTCATCCGGCTGGCCTACCGGGGTTCGCTGGTAAACGGACTGCCTTCTTTCCTTACCGGCAGCCCTTCCACGCTAAGTCTGCACACCGTCCGGAAGACGGTTTTACACGCCGTGCCCGCAAAGGCGATAAAAAGTTTTTTCCTCCAAACGCCCGAAAACGCAGACGCTTACCGGCAGTTGTTGGAAAGCCTTTTGGCGCAGCAGTTTGAGCGTGAATTAGACCTGTTGCAGCCCGACCCTGCGGTGCGCTACCAACGTGTGCTTCAGCGTAGCCCACAACTGTTTGCCGAGTTGCCCTTGCGCTACATCGCCTCCTATCTGCGCATGACGCCGGAGACCTTGAGCCGCATCCGAAAATCGTGATTTCGCTCAAGATTGGCGGAGGAGAGGATGCGGAGCTTTGCGGCGAATTTCTCCCCAATCATGAAACACGACATTGCCACCGCAGCCGCAGAACTCCAAGCCTTGCTCACCAAAACGGAAATTCGTTTGTCGCAACTGCGCGCTCTGCCCCAAGCTACCCTTCAACAGCATCCGGCAAACGGTGGTTGGAGCGCGCTGGAATGTCTGGAACACCTGAACCGCTACGCCGCGTATTATATGCCCGCGATAGAAAAGGCCATCAAGGCAGCTCCCCGGAAATCTTCCTCTGTTTATCATTCCGGCTGGCTGGGCGAATACTTTGCCAACCTGATGCGCGCCGAAAAGGCAAAGCCCGGAAAGATGTCCTCTCCAAAAGACAAAAACCCCTCAGGCACAACGCTGAACGCGGCAACCGTATTGAAGGATTTCACACAAAACCTTTCCCGCATCCGCACCTTGCTGAATGACGCCTTACAGGCAGACTGGGGAGGAATTCGTATTCCTACAAGCCTTTCGCCGTTGGTGAGATTGAAGTTGGGCGATACGCTCCGGTTTTACGTTTTTCATATTGACCGGCACATGGCGCAGGCGACGCGGGCAGTGGGTTTGTAGCGGTTGTTTCGGTTGGGCGACCCTACCCGTTTACCTTCCCATCGGGAGAAGCCATTCCCTTCAAAAGCAAGCGTTTCGGATATTCGGCCTCTTCTTACAAAACACTATCGCCGTGTCTCACTCGCATCCCCGCCAGCTTTCCATAGAAGCCTTTGACTATCCGCTGCCCGAAGACCGCATTGCCGTGCATCCGCTGGCCGAGCGCGAGGCGTCTAAGATGCTGTGCTGGAAACACGGGGAAATTACGGACAGGCATTTCACCGACCTGCCGCAAGTGCTTCCGAAAGATTCCCTGCTCGTTTTGAACCAAAGCCGGGTGATTCCCGCGCGCCTGCATTTCACCAAAGAAACCGGCGGCGCGATTGAGATTTTCTGCTTGGAACCCGATGAGCGTTATAGTAGTATTGAAGAAGCACTGGCGCAAAGAAGCGAAGTGTATTGGCGCTGTATGGTGGGCGGCGCGGCGAAGTGGAAAAACGGCCAAACCCTGCGTTTAAAGGAAGACAATCTGATGCTGACCGCAGTGGCGCACGAGCGCGCGGGCGGCAATTTCACCATCCACTTTCGCTGGTCGGAGGAGGCGCTGTGCTTTGGCGAAGTGCTGGAGCGCATGGGGGCTATTCCGCTGCCACCTTACATCAACCGCGCGCCGGAAGCCGAAGATGCCGCGCGCTATCAAACCGTTTTTGCCCGCCACAGCGGCAGCGTAGCCGCGCCGACGGCTTCACTGCATTTCTCCGAAAACCTCCTGGCGCAGCTTGCCGAAAAAGACGTTGATTTTGCGTCCAGCACCCTCCACGTAGGCGCTGGAACCTTCAAGCCGGTGAAGGCCGGAACCATGGCCGGCCACGACATGCACAGCGAGTGGATAGAGGTGGATCTGGCGCTGGTGGAAGCCCTGCAAAAAAGCCTCGACGGGAACATCGTGGCGGTAGGAACCACTGCAATGCGCACCATAGAAAGCCTGTACTGGATTGGCTGCAAACTGGCACAAAGAGTCCCCATACAGTGGGAAAGGGACGCCGTGAGCCAGTGGGAACCCTACGAACATGCTTACCGCGAAGTGCCGGTAGAAGAAGCCCTGGATGCCCTGCACCGCTGCCTTCAAAACATGGACACCCCCCTGCGCACCCGCACCCAAATCCTCCTCGCGCCGGGTTATGACTTCCGCCTCGCGCGCGGGCTGATTACCAACTTCCACCAGCCGCGCTCTACCCTCTTGCTCCTCGTAGCCGCTTGCGTAGGGGAGGATTGGAGGCGCATTTATAACCACGCGCTGGCGAACAACTACCGGTTCCTAAGCTATGGGGATGGCAGTTATCTGGACATGGGATGAGGCGGGTACTCCTCCCTAAAAAAAAGCCCGATTAAAGGGCAAGTTTGTGTTGAATTATCATTGCGCACTTTTGCTTAATGCCATTTGCAGTTGTAAAAAGCGCTGTGTCACACTGCCAACATACACTTTACAGGTGTAAAGGATTATGAGCATCTGTGCACAACCCAGTTTTCATCTGTAAATAGCTTTTAGCATTTAGTCACAAACTTGTTTTTAGATAGAAAGAGGTCTGCGCACAAGTGTTTTATGCGTTTTACAGTACCTTGCTGTTTATTTCGGAAAGACATTCCACCCTCTTCTCCTTCTCCCCCATGAAAAAATCTTCCAAAAAGGAAACAGCAGCAAGCTATGCCCCACTCCTGACTCCAAAGGCGAAAAAGAAGCCCGTCCGCAAGCGTGCGCTCCCGCGAAAAGACGCCGACCTGGGTGCGGTTTCCCAAACGGTAGCCCTTAGCTGGGCCGCCAATCCTGCCCTCACGCTGTTGTGGACAACGCAGGCGGCCTTTGCGGCAGATGCTGCGGCCTTTGGCCTTTCGCTGGATGCCCGGCTCGTGGCGGGCAGCAACAAACCGGCGGCGGTGCAGGTGCTTCGCAACCTTGATAAGGAGATAAACGCAGGCATTTCTTCCCTGAAAATAGACGTGCTGCAAAAGTTTGGACGCAAGGACGGCCCGGCGGAATATGCCCGCTACGGACTGGCCAAAAAAGGCCCTGCCTACCGCTTCCCCAACGACCGCGACAGCCGCCTGATGGCCTTGGAACTGGTGGAGGCCGCCACCACTGCCGATGGCACAGGCGGAACGGATTATGACCCCGCATTCTGGCAGCAAATGCAAGTGCGCTACAAAGCCGCGCTGGCCAATGCCAGCACCACAGACGGCGCTATTTCCACCCACGTGGGCAGCAAAAACGCCGTGCGGGCGCGGCTGCGTAAGACCATGAAGGCCTTGCAGTTTTTGCTGCGCGCCCACTATCCCGACAGCTACAAAGCCGTGTTCCGGCAATGGGGCTGGCAGAAGGAAGATTATTAGGGAACGGTAGGGACACGCCCCACCTTTGCACGCCCTCTTTATTTCCTTTCCCCCCGTGCCCCAATACGCCGAAATCATTCTTCCCCTTGCCCTGCCGCAAACGCTCACTTACGGCGTTCCGCTGGAGATGCAGCAAACGGTTGCGGTAGGGATGCGGGCAGAAGTAGGATTGGGTGCAAACAAGACCTACACCGGCCTCGTGGTGGCCCTTCATGACCGCCGCCCGGAAGGCTACGACGTGAAGCCCCTACGCAGCCTGCTGGACGACGCGCCCATCATCAACGGAACCCAACTTAAGTTCTGGTCGTGGCTGGCGAAATACTACATGGCCACACCTGGCGAGGTGATGCAGGCTGCCTTACCCGCCCACCTGAAAGTGCAGGGCGAAACGCGCCTGTTGTGGACGGGCCTCGCCGAACCGGCAGACCAATGGAGCGAGGAAGGATACCTGGCTTTTGAAGCCTTGCAGGTGCGGAAGGAACTGCGTATTTCCGAGGTGCGCAGTCTGGTTTCAGCGCGCCATCTGGTCGCCGTGCTGCACGAACTTTTAGAGCGCGGCGCGGCGCTGGTGGACGAAACAGCGAAGAATCCTTACCGCCCGCGAACGGAAAAAGTAGTGGTGCTTCACCCCGATTACGAAAGCGAAGAGGCGCAGAAAAGTCTGTTTGAGCAGTTGGAGAAAGCGCCGAAGAAGCTGCAAATTCTTCTGGCCTACATGCAGCTTAAAGCGCAGGGCGGGCTGGTGCGACAAGCGGCATTGACAGAGAAAAGCGGCGCGACAGCGGCGGCCCTAAAGACACTGGCGGAGAAGGGAATCTTTCTGTTGGAAGAAATCACCCTTGACCGATTGGCGCGGCGCGCGGCGGCAGAAGTAAAGGAAATCGCCTTCACGCCCGCGCAGCAAAAAGCCTACGACGAGCTGCAAAACGGCCTTACGGAGAAAGGCATCTGCCTGCTCCACGGCGTAACCGGTTCCGGCAAAACGCTGCTCTACTTAGAGAAAATCCGCGAGGTGCTGGCCGAAGGAAAACAAGCCATCTTCTTGCTGCCGGAAATCGGACTGACGACGCAGTTGGTAACGCGCCTCTACGCGTATTTCGGCGATGAACTGGGCGTCTACCACAGCCGCTTTTCCGACAACGAGCGGGTGGAAATCTGGGACAAAGTGCGCGCCGGAAGCTATCGCATCATAGTTGGCCCGCGCTCTGCACTCTGGCTTCCTTACGACAAACTGGGCCTTATCATCGCCGACGAAGAGCACGACCCTTCTTACAAACAGCGCGACCCGTCGCCACGCTTCCACGCTCGCGACGCAGCCATCTATCTGGCTTCGCTGCACGGCGCACAAGTGATTCTCGGATCGGCCACGCCGTCGGTGGAAACACTCTACAATGCGCACACCAAAAAGTATGGTTGCGCCACGCTTACGGAACGCTATCTGGGCGTGAAAATGCCTGTGATTGAAGTGGTAGACGCCCGCAGTATTGAACAGCACCGCGCGCAGGGCATCGACATTTTCACGCCCGAACTTCTTACCGCCATTACCGACGCCCTGGCGCGGCGCAAGCAGGTCATTCTCTTCCAAAACCGCCGGGGCTACGCACCTTTTCTGCTCTGCACCATGTGTGGTTTTGTGCCCCACTGCCGCAGCTGCTCCGTCAGCCTCACCTACCACAAAAGCACCGACAAACTACATTGTCATTACTGCGGCGCGAAGACGCCCGTAGTGATGTCCTGTCCGCAATGTGGAAGTGATAAAATCCGAAGTAAAAGCTTTGGCACGGAGAAGATTGAAGAAGAGATTCAGCGCCTGTTTCCCCACGCTTCCGTAGCGCGGATGGACGTGGACAGCACGCGCAACAAGAACGCTTTCTCCGACCTGCTGGAGCGGATGCAAAAGCAGCAGATAGACATTCTGGTGGGCACGCAAATGGTAGTGAAAGGACTGGATTTTGCGCCCGTTGCTTTGGTGGGCATTCTCCTCGCCGACGGCCTGCTTTCCTTCCCCGATTTCCGGGTGAACGAGCGGGCGTTTCAGTTGATGGAGCAAGTGAGCGGACGCGCGGGGCGTAGTGATGGCGAAGGCCGAGTGTTTATCCAAGCTTACAACAAAGACCACCCCACGATTGGCTGGGTGCAGCGCCATGACATGAGTAGCTTTTACCGCCACGAAATCAAGTACCGCGAGCTGTTCAGCTACCCGCCCTTTGTGCGCATGATTCGCGTTGCCTTCCGCCACCCCGATTTGCAAAAAGCGGCGACAGCAGCAGCCACTTTAGCGGAGTCTATTCAGAAGTTAGAAGGTATTGACGTGCAAGGCCCCGTGCCGGGATTGGTGGCGCGGGTGCGCAATATGTATGTGCAGGAAGTGTGGATAAAATGCCCGCGCATCAAAGAGAAGATTGACGAAGTGAAAGCCCGGCTCCTCCATGAGCGCAGTTTGTTGCAGGCACAAAGAGGAAGTGGGAATTTGCAGATTCAGTTTGATGTGGACCCGGTATAAGCAATGAATAATGAGTAATGAACAATGGATAATGAGGTACTGGATTCAGCTCCTTTTATATCGTGCAATCAGTTCGCTCACCGCCGCGCGGCGCAGATAATCGGGGTTGAGGTCAAGGAAGGTTTTAATGCGCTTCGGTGCGCCGCGCAGGGCGGTTTCTAACTGAATCAGCGCGTCTTTGGTTTTGCCGGTTTCCAGGAGCATCGCCGCGTCGTAGTAGCGCAGGTCGGGCTTGTCGCCGAGATGTTCGCGGGCAATTTCCAACTGCGTGAGTGCTTCTTCGTAATAGCCGCCCATGTACAGACCGCGCACCAGCGTCACCCACGTGGTTTTGTTGTTTGGTTTCAGGCGGACGGCATTCAGAAAGCAAACAAGTGCTTCACTTGTGGCTTCCATTGCCATCAGGCAGTTGCCCAGCGCCATGCAGTAAGACGCGTTTTCCTTGTCCAGATTCAGGGCAATTCCAAAGGCTTTAGCGGCTTTTTCCCAGTTCTCTTCCTGCGCGTAGGTCTCGCCGATTTTGTAGAAAATCCCATCGTCCTGCGGCGAAAGGCGTGAGGCCTGGCGGTAGTAGTGGCGCGCTTTGGGGAAGTCTTTTTGCTTTTCCCAGCAGTAACCCATTGCCTCGTAAATCACGTCTTCGGGCTTGGCAATTTCCAAGTGCTTTTCCAGCACTTCAATAGCGCGCTCAAACCATTTGAGGCGCATGTAGGCATCGGCCATGTTGCGGTAGGCAAACTCAAAATTCTCGTCTATCGCTACGCAGAACTCATAAGCGTCAATCGCTTTTTCCCACAGCTTCAATCCCTGATAAGCCGCGCCGAGATTGAACCACGCCAACGCGTTGTACGGGTCTTTCTCCGTGAGGCTGGTGTGGATCTCAATGCTTTCTTCCAAGCGGCCCGTAAACTCTGCCCAGAAGCAGATTTTCTGCAGCGCTTCTTCGTGGCGGGGAACGCGTTCCAGCACCTTTTTCAGCGTGTCAAATACTTTTTCAAACTCCTCACCTTCGTCGTACACGTCGGCCAGTTCTAGGAGCAATTCTATCAGCTCGCGACCTTTGAAGAAAGGTGATTCCTTCTCCAAAATTTCCGCCGCCGCGTCGTGTTTAAACTGGCTTACCAGCACGTCGGAGCGCAGGAGAATGCTATCCAAATTATGCGCCTCGTAGCCGTCCACCTCGTCCAAGGCTTTCAGGGCCTGTCCATACTTCTGCGAAGCAATAAGAATCTCTGCTTTCAGGAGCAGCAATGAAGTAGAAAACGGGTAGTAGGTGCGGGCGATTTCGCAGGCCAGTAGGGCCTGGTCTTCGCGGCTGTTCTGGAAGAAGTATTCGGCCACTTTCTCAAACTCTTCTTCGTCCAGCATACTGCCGCCGTTGCCGCTTTTCAGAGCTTCAAAGCGGCGCAGCAGGTCTTCCATAAACGCGTGGTCTTCTTCGAGATAATCGTCGTCGTCTTCAAACATGGTTTTGTCCTTTTCTCAAAGATAGGGCACGAAACAGGTACCAGGGAATAGGGAACAGGGAACAGGGAGGAAGGAGAAATACAGTCTTCCAAGTGCTTTTCATCCACGCTTTCCACACAAAAAAGAACGCACCTTTTGACGCGTTCCTGTACACTCTTTTGCATTAGGGCAACCGTATAAAATTGCCGCTACTCTACCACTTGTTTGAGCGTAATGTTGAGGTTCAGAACTTTTTCTTCGCTGAGCGTGTAAGCGAATCCACCTTTCACAATCCGGGGCTGTTGAAGCTTAGAGTATGGTAGGTACCCTGTTCCTTCGATGTAGTAAAGGCCTTTGTAGAGGCTGGGGAAAAGCGCCTGTGCGGCAGTGGAAGGCAGTGCCGTCAGATTGGCGCTATCGCTCCATGCAAGCGGGTTTGTGGGTGCAGAAGAAGCGTTGTACCGGATGCGCACGCGGCCATTTTCTATAGCCGTGCCGTTATAGGTCATAGAAATACGCAGGGCCGCCGGGCCGCCTTTACCGGCAACTTGTTTAACGTCAGCGTCTTTACGGCAACCCGTGAAGGCTAGCAGGAATAAGGCAGAGAAAAGAAGGGCTTTCATGTTGGGAAAAGAAGGCTTAAAGGTAAGGCGCAACGGGTGTCGTCAAAACCTTTTCGGAAGTTCGGCAGGAATGCTTTCATTCCAGAGCCGGTCAAGCGCCGTTACGACGTAATAAACCGGCCCCGTGCGCGGGATAAACGGGTCGCTGAACTGCGGCTCGTTGGTGAGGGCAATCAGGCGTCCGCTGCGCTCCAGATTCATTGGCTCGCCTTCTGCAAAACGATAGACCGCGTACTGTACGCGCTCATAGGTGGCGGTAACAGAAGGCTGCCATTGGAGTTGTGCTCCGCCTTCTGTGAGCCGGATTTTAAGGCTTGTGGGCGCGGCAGGTAGTTCGCTTTTTATCCACGGCATAGCGGGCGGCAATGCGATTGTCGGGTTGTAATGCTGACGCAAAGAATCGGTGAGCGCCGGGGGAATTTTCCGGAAAGACGAAGTGCTGTAAAAGGCGTAACCACTCGCTGTTTGAAGCGCGCGGATGTCGCGGATTTGCGAAAGAATTTCACCCGGTGAATGCCACATGTAAGGACTGTTTCCTTCGGTCATCCGGTACACACCGAGGCCGTAATACACGTGTTTTCCGTATTTCCACTGGTTCCACCACGGCAACAGAACTTCAAAAGGTGCGGAGCGATGGCCGTGTTCCCAATACAACTGCGGCATCACATAATCAGCCCAGCCTTTTTCCAACCACAGCAGTACGTCTGCATAAAGGTCATCGTAGTTGGTTGTGGTTGTGGGTCGCGTATCGCTTCCGCGCAGGGAATCTTTTGCCCGGCTGCGCCACACGCCGAAGGGCGAGATACCAATTTTGACCCAAGGCTTTGAAGTCTTCACCGAGTCGTGCATAGCCTTCACGAAAGCATTTACGTTCTCGCGGCGCCAGTCGGCGCGGCTCAAATTGCTAGGATTGAAGCGGGCATAAGAATCACCGTCGCCAAACTCGCGGCCCGGCACTTTGTAGGGATAGAAATAGTCGTCAATATGCACTGCGTCAATATCATAACGGCGGGCGCAATCAGCGATAACGCGCAGGGAATATTTCCGCGCGTCGGGATTTCCGGGGTCTAAATAGCTCTTGCCGCCGTAGTGAATAATCCAGTCGGGGCGGGTGTGCGTTACATGGTCGTAAGGGTTAGGATTTTTCTTGGAATCTGTAAGCGCGCGGAAAGGATTGAACCACGCGTGGAGTTCCATGTGGCGCTTATGGGCTTCTTCCGTCCAAAACCGAAGCGGGTCGTAATACGGCTCCGGCGCGCGGCCTGCCTTGCCGGTAAGGAAGCGGCTCCACGGCTCATAAGGGCTTTGATAGAAAGCATCGGCCACAGGGCGCACTTGCAGGATGACGGCGTTGCAGCCAATGCTGCGCAGGAAGTCAAGTTGTTGGATAATTTCCCCCTTTTGCGCTTCGGTAGCAAGGCCCTGTTTAGAGGGCCAGTCGATGTTGGAAACCGTAGCCACCCATGCTGCGCGGAACTCACGCTTGGGCGGCACACCCACGCCGGTGAAGGGATGCGCGTGGAGCAAAAAAGGGAAAAGGGAAAGCAGGAGAAACAGACGCATCACAAGGCCGGAACGTAAAATAAAACGGGCCGCGAAATTAGGGGAAGCAGAGGCGGCTCTTCCCGCGAGTAGAATCCATGTCAGACAGGATTCTACGCTACCGGAACAGGAGGGACGTTTCCTCAATATTTCAAATGGATTTCAGAAAGACTCGGTTTCCCCGGTAAATATATTCACCACCGGCATTCCACGTATCAGTGCTGTGTTTTCTTCAAATGAGCTTAACACCAATATGGCGTCGTTATCCCTCGCCATGCGCCAGTGTGGCTCTATGAAAGAAGCGTCGGGCTTCGCTTCCGGTATCATTCCCTCATACTTTTTGTGTACGAAAAACGCATTTGCACATGCACGGTTGCAGCCGGCAAGAAAGTAACCTTTTTCGTTTGCAAGATAGCATAAAGCCGACAGCGAAGCACCATAGTATTGCCAGGATGGGTGAGCTTTGGAGATGACAAATGTCGGGTCGTAAGGAACCGTAATCGCCCGCTCTAAGCCAAAAGCGGAGTTGTATTCTGTAATCACGATGTCTGGCAACACGGTATTAATCGCTTTCCAGACCCAGTAATCGTTGCCATCAATATCAACGCTCAAGATGCCGAGCGGGCCGCTGAATCCTGCCTCCTGAATAAGAGCGTTGATATTCTCTGCCGTAATAAAACTTGCGCGGAAATTAAGGTCGTAAAGCCAGGGTAAATGGTCGCGCTTCAAGGTCTCCATGTGTTTAGCAGAGCCGTCCAGCACCAACCCGCGCCAGAGGTCGTTTATCAACAGAAAACGGGTATTGGATTCCCGGTAGTTTTCTACGCCAAACTCAATAAAAATTTTGTTTTGAATCTGTAATTGGTGAATAAGATACTGAATAATTCCGTCCTCTCCCCATTGAGAGAACACTTTAAACTCTGCATCGCGGATATCTTTCAATACTCCCAAACTCCGGACATGGCGGATTTCCGCTTTTGCAGAAAGGAGAAGCTGGTCATTTATCTTTCGCTCTACGCGCTCGAGACGGTAAGGCATTTCTGCGAATTTGCGGAAAAGTCTTTTTAGCATAGCTATGGGATAATCTAATAAAATCCTGAAAACGCCTGCTGATTTTATGAGCACACCAGGCAGGAAAACGATGGAAGCATACCCGGATTGGATGGCAACACCATTCAACGAGCCTTTTTTGTTCCTCCACGCAAAGGTGCTTTAAAACGGCCATAAGGAAGAACTCCTCGTTATCCTCTCATCCTTCTTAAAGCTTTCCCTGCAAAACCGGCGAAATCCGTCGAGGGCTTCAGCCATAACAGCAGCACTAGGTACACACCCACTACAACCAACGTCCGCACCGCCACGTCGGCTATCCAATTGGGGATTTGAGGCAGCAGAAAGACAGCACCCAGCGCAACGCCCGCCGCAAACAAGAGCCGGAGCGTAGCTTGGGTAAAAGGCTGCAAGCCGGTTTTCTTCCACACCACGAGCCATTTCCCCACATTATAAAGCCCGAGCGCACCGGTAGATGCCCATGCCGCGCCCCACACGCCGTAATGCGGAATCAACACGCGCGCTAGCCCGAACAGCACCGCGCCCAGCAACAGCGAAAGCACAAAACTGTAACGGTAATGCCGGGAGATGGAAAGCAATTGCTCGTTCATGCCCGTGGCGGCGTCCAAGAGGCGACCAATCATCAAGACCAAAACCAGCGGTGCAACGATTTCATAATCGGGCCCGAGAAGCTCTACGCCGCGCCGAAGATTCGCCACAATCAGCACCGCCATGCCCAGCGTAGCCAGAAAAATATTGGTGGAAGACCGGATAAAAAGGTCGCGCACCTTCGCGTGGTTGCCCTGCGAATAAGCTTCTGTAAGGTTGGGCGTCACGGAAACCGTCATGGCCCGGAAAGGAATCTGAAGCAGCGAAATGATGAACAGTGCGTTGGTATAAACCGCAGACGCGCGCAGTCCTTGCTTGTCTAACGGTGCCAGCATCAGGCTGTCCAGATAGCCTACTACATACACCGTTAAGCCCATCAGCGCATGGAAGAGGGCGAAGTGAAAAACGTCGTACAGTTCGCGGCGGCTGAAAAGACGCCAGCGTAGCGAAAGCCGGAAATTGCCCGTGCTCCGGGCCACGAAAAAGAGGAGCGCATTGGCCACCACATACAGCCCGACAAAGGCATAAATCCACTGCGAAAGGGAAATGTAGCCGCCGCCATAGAGCAGAATCAGAATCAGGTTCCCGCCTTTGAGGCCCACTTCGCGCACGGTGGTGAGAACAGTGATTTTCATCTCCGTCATCAGAAAACTTTCCAGAACGGCCTGCAGCGTGACCAGCAGCGTAAGCAGCGGAAACCAGCCGAAATAGCGGGCAAAAAGCGGTCTGTCGGCTGTTTGCGGAATGGCGAGCAGGGAATCTTTAAAAAAGAAGGCCACGATGAAGCAAAGCAGCGAAATCACTACCGGAACCGCCAGACTGATGCCTGCAACAGCGGCGCGTTTGGGCTCATTTTCGGCATGGCGGAAAAGGAAGACCGCCATCACGCTGTGGAAGCCCAGCGTAAGCAGAATGCCCGCCACGCTGCCATAGGCGGCGAACATGCGAGTAAAACCCAGCTCCTGCCGGCCCACGAGCCGCGAAGCCACAATAATAGCCGCGGCGCCCAGCACCGCACCAACGAGCGTGGCAGCGGTGGACTTGAGGGATTGGCGGATGACGATACCCATAGCGGGCGCGAAGATGCGGCGGGAAATCCCATACGGTTTTGGAAACCTGACAGGTCTTTACATTGGCGCTTAGCTTTGCGGCCACTTATGAAGCGCGCGCTTATCACGGGAATTACGGGGCAGGACGGAGCCTACTTGGCCGACTTGCTCCTAGAAAAAGGCTATGAAGTTCACGGCATCAAGCGGCGCGCCTCGCTGCTGAACACGCAACGCATTGACCACCTGTATCAAGACCCGCATGAGCGCAGCCGGCGGCTTTTTCTCCACTACGGCGACCTTGCGGATTCCACCAATATTATCCGCATTGTACAGCAGGTGCAGCCCGACGAGATTTACAACCTCGGCGCGATGAGCCATGTGCAGGTAAGCTTTGAAGAGCCGGAATACGCCGCCAATGTGGACGGCATCGGGACGCTGCGTTTGCTGGAAGCCATTCGCATTCTGGGGCTGGAAAAGAAGACGCGCTTCTATCAGGCTTCTACTTCCGAACTCTACGGACTGGTGCAGGAAACACCGCAGCGCGAAACCACGCCTTTCTACCCGCGCTCACCTTATGCAGTGGCGAAACTGTACGCCTACTGGATAACGGTGAACTACCGCGAAGCCTACGGGATGTATGCCTGCAACGGCATCCTTTTCAACCACGAAAGCCCATTGCGCGGAGAGACGTTTGTAACCCGGAAAATCACGCGCGGCGTGGCGCAGATTGTGCTGGGCCTGGTGCCGAAACTCTGGCTCGGAAACCTGGACGCGAAACGCGATTGGGGCCATGCGCGCGACTATGTGGAAGCTATGTGGCGGATGCTGCAACAGGACGCGGCGGAGGACTTTGTAATAGCGACGGGAACCACCACTTCGGTGCGCGATTTTGTGAAACTGGCGTTTGGTTTTGCGGGCGTGGAAGTGCGTTTTGAGGGGGAAGGATTGGGGGAAAAAGGGATTGTGGTTTCGGTGGAAGACGATGATTTGAAAGTGGCTCCCGGCGATGTGGTGGTGGAGATAGACCCGCGTTATTTCCGGCCAACGGAAGTAGAACTGCTCTTGGGCGACGCAACGAAAGCACAACAGAAACTGGGCTGGGTACCACAGTGTGATTTGCACCAACTGGCCGGGGAAATGGTGGCAACGGACTTGGCGCACTTCCGGCGGGAAACGGCTTTGCAGGCAATGAATAAGGAGCAATGAAAAACGACAGCAAAATCTACATTGCCGGGCATCGCGGGATGGTAGGTTCTGCCATGGTGCGGCGGCTGCGGGAAGCAGGCTATGAGCATCTCGTACTGCGGACGTCGGCGGAACTGGACCTGCGCAACCAAGCAGCGGTGAACACTTTCTTTGAAGAAGAACGCCCGGAGTACGTGGTGCTGGCAGCGGCGAAGGTGGGCGGCATTGTGGCGAATAACACCTACCGCGCGGAGTTTCTGTACGACAACCTTTTGTTGGAAGCCAACGTGATTCACGCGGCCTGGAAAAGCGGCGCAAAGAAGTTGCTTTTCCTCGGCTCTTCGTGTATTTATCCGCGCCTGGCGCCGCAGCCGTTGAAGGAAGAATACCTTTTGACGGGTGAATTGGAGCCGACCAACGAGCCGTATGCTATTGCCAAGATTGCGGGCATCAAACTGTGCGAGGCTTACCGCGACCAGTACGGTGCGCATTTCATCTCCGCCATGCCAACGAACCTTTACGGGCCGGGCGACAACTACCACGCCGAAAATTCCCACGTCATTCCCGGGCTGTTACGGCGCTTCCATGAAGCGAAAGAACGCGGCGACAAAGAGATAACCATTTGGGGAACGGGCACGCCGCTGCGCGAGTTTTTGTACGTAGATGACCTGGCCGATGCCTGCCTGCACCTGCTCCGGAACTACGACCAGAAGCTGTTTGTAAACGTCGGTTCCGGCGTGGAGGTAACCATTCGGGAACTGGCGGAAAAGATTGCGCAGGTCGTAGGTTTTGAGGGCGACTTGCGCTTTGACCCCACGAAGCCCGATGGCACGCCGCGCAAGCTGATGGACAGTTCGCGGATGCGGGAAATGGGCTGGGAGCCGAAGGTGGGTTTGGAGGAAGGATTGCGGAAGGCGTATGGGTGTTTTGGGGAGGAGGGGAAGTAAAACCCACGTTTTTCATCCCAAGAACAATAAAACAAAAATTCTTTCTGACACCAAACGGTTTTCAGCATGCTGCCTTCTATATTTGCGTCAAAATCTCCTCCCATGAAAAAACTCCTTACCCTCGCGCTGGCCTCCTGCTTTTCTTTAGCTGCCTCTGCGCAAATGCCAAGAGCCGGCTTGGTCGCTTACTATCCGTTTAGCGGCAACGCGAATGATGTAACTGTAAGCGCGCATCATTTAATGGTTACAGGTGCCACCCTGACCACGGACCGCTTTGGGAATGCCAATAGCGCGTATGCTTTCAACGGGTCTTCCGACAACATGAATGCAGATGCCAACGGGCTCCCCGATAGCAACAGTGCCCGTACCCTTTCCGCTTGGTTCAATGCAGCGTCTTTTCCGGGGAGTTTGTACTCCTTTGCTGTCTTGGGTTATGGAGACCGGAACCAACCTTGTAACAGCCTATACGGCCTTTTGCTTTGGAATGTTACGTCGAGCACTCCGCTCCAAGTGGGCACATGGAAGGCTTGTTTCGGTAATGCTCCCGACACCAGAATAGCGCAGCCTTATTTGCTAAACACTTGGTATCACCTTGCCGCTACTTACGACGGTGCAGGGAATGAGGCCATCTACCTGAACGGCGTCTTGGTGGGGAGCAACAGTATAGCGCCTATGAATACCAACACATCTGAAGGTGTTTTGCGCGTAGGTTCCGCAATGGCAACAGTTGCCAATAGTTGGTTTAATGGTCAAATTGACGACATTGCCATCTATAACCGTGCGCTTTCTGCCTGTGAGATATACAGTCTTTATGATACTACGGCTGTACCCAACGTGACGACCCAGCCTGTGGCTGTTGCGACGCAGATAGGCAGCAATGCAATGTTTACGGTGCAGGCATCCGGCGCAAATACCACGTACCAATGGCAGCAGAACAGCGGTGCCGGCTTTGTAAACCTCTCCAACGCCGGGCCATATTCTGGGACAACGACCGATACGCTTGTAGTGAACAACGCCACCGCAGTAATGAGCAACTACCTTTTTCGGTGCATCGTGCACTCCTCTTCTATGGTTTCCTGCAACGACACATCAAACGCAGTAGCGCTTACTACTGTTCCGGCAAGCGTTATTTCTACCAATAAAACAGCGTTCAGCATCCGTCCCAATCCTTTCTCCACCGAGATTATCGCTACGGCTTCGCAAAATAACTTCGGCGGAAAAACTACGCTGGAACTCTCTGACATTACAGGTCGCGTGGTTGGTCAACAAATGGCAAATGCAGCGCAAAGTGAAATTCGGATGCAAACCAGTACGCTACCGGCAGGCGTGTATTTCGTACGGATGATTCAAAACGAGGTGCCTGTGATGGTACAGAAATTTGTGAAGCAGTAAGCCTTGATTTCCTCCTTTTAAAGCCCCTTTGCGAAGGGGCTTTTTTTATGCCCGATGTAAGTCTTTCAAAGCTACCAGTTCGCTCCACCAAGTCCCGCTTTGATGCGGTACAGTGTCTTCCCAATCGGGCTGTTCAGCAGGTAGTACAGCGTTGTGAGCCGGGCTTTCCAGAGTGCTTGTTTCAGCGGCTGTTTGTAGTAACGACGAAAGACTTTCCGGCCTTCTGCCATGGCTTTCAGGTACTGCGTGGAGCTAACGCCTTCGGGCGCAAACGTGGCAAGTGGCGTGGGAAGAAAGGTGGCCTTTTCTCCGGCAATGCGGCAAAGGAAATCGTAGTCCATAGAGTAGCGCAAGGTGGTGTCAAAGCCGCCGTGCCGGTCATACACGCCACGCCGCACGTACATGGTTTGGTGGGCGATGCTGCGCATCCCGCGATACAGTTTTTCTTTCTCAAAGGGCTTCCCGACAAGTACCCATTGCCCACCCCGGAGAAGGTGGACTTTGCCATGCAGCCATTGCAGGTTTTCGTCCCCCGCAAAAGCCTTTTCCACTTGCGCCAAGACCGTTGCGTCATAGAATGTATCGCCGCTGTTCATAAACACGTTGAGGTTGCCCCGGAAGTGGGCAATGCCTTTGTTGAAGGCATCGGCAATGCCTTTGTCGCGCTCGCAAATCCAGCGACGGTAGGGCGGCTGCGGTGTTTCTTCCAGCCAGCTTTTGATGCGTCCGTCGGTGGAGCCGTCGATGATAAGATGCTCAAGAGGCGGCGTTTGCTGCGCGTCCGTGGAGGCGCAGGTTTTGAGCAAATCTTCCGGGTTGTTGAAGCAGATGGTGATGACGGAAATGCGGTTCATAGATGCAAAGCAGAATTCTTTTTTAAGAATCAGCAGCGGGTTTCGCTCCTTCAAAATAGCGGTCAATCGCATTGCACACCTGCTGCGGCGCGATTAAGTTATAATCCACAAAAGACAGTCCGCAATATTTTTCAGGCAGTTCCCGCGCGCTTTGAATTTCTTCTAAAATACCCGGCGGGTAGATGCCAAACACAGCGGGATTTATCTTTTCCGGATAGGGGTTATAGCGCCCATAATGAGAGCCGTTGTACATCCCAAAAACCGGACAGCCCGCTAGTGCCGCGATATGCACACCGCCCGTATCAATGCCCGTCAGGAACTTGGCGAAAGGCAGCAATCCGGCCAGTTGGGACAGGGTGGTTTTCCCGCAGAGATTAATCACATCACCGGAAATATGTGACATAATAGCATCCACGTACACTTGGTCAGAAGATGCGCCTGCAAACACAGGAATCCATCCCCACTTTTCCTCAACATGGCGGATGACGGCGGCAAAATTCTCACCTTTCCAAATACGGCGCGCGTCGCTGGAACCGGGGAAAACCACAAAGAAAGATTTTCCTTTCAGCCTGTCAGGAAGGAAGGGAACGGTTTTCAGGTTGGGAATCACTTGCAAGGGCGTATCCGACTTTAAAAAAGCAGCGGTGAAAGCCGCTGTTTGATCTGCGTCAAACTGCTTTGGCTTGTAGGTGTCGTAAAGCTCGTCGTACAGGTTTGCGTCGTAGCCTTCTTCAGTAGAAAACATTCCGGTCTGGTCAGACACCTGCCCGATGCGACGTGCGCCTTTTGCAGCAGTCAGCACAAAGGCATCGTCTGTTCTTTTAAAACGGCTGGAGAGCGTATTGATAATCAATCCGGCGCCTTTTGCTCGGACAGCGCGAAGCAGGTTATAGCGGTAGCGGAGATCTTTTTTAAAGCGGTTTTGATCCAGCCAGAAGGTCTCGTCCACGAGTTGTATATCCAAATCCCCAAAAAGCGGCTTCCAAGAGCTGTTGCCCAGCAGAATAATTTTCTTTCCCTTAAAAGCCTCGCGGATAAGGGGAAGCTGGTTGCGCCAAAGAACATAATCGCCGATGAGGTTGGTGCGGATAAGAAGAACAGTGTCCGCTTTAACCCGCGCCGGGATGGCCATCACAAGGCGATTGATAAGGTTGTAGATGCAGTTTTTAACGCGCTGCGGGAAGGCTGTTTTCACGTAGTTTCAGAAGCGGTTGGAATATGCGTGCGAATGTATTGTACGGGCTTCTTTTACGGGGAGAAGGTTTTACGTATCCGGCGTATTTACTAAAGCTAGTGCTCTTCGAACAAGAAACTTAAACGCACTCTTAATACAGGCGACAGAGCCTTATCTTCGCCGCACTAATTCTCCAACCAATGATTCAAAAGCTATTCTCCGTCGCTATTGCAATTTTTCTCTCCACACCAGTCTTTGCACAAAGTGCGCTCCCGACGTATGTGCCGACGAATGGGTTAAGTGCTTATTATAATCTGGATAGCAACGCAAACGACCTTTCGGGAAATGGGAACAACGGCGTTGCAAACAATGTCCTTTCTGTTGCCGACCGGCACGGAAATCTAAATGGCGCATATGCTTTTAACGGTGTGACCAGCCATGTGATGATTAACCCTACGACTGCATCTCTTGATATAAAAAACGGATCAAGTGCAGTAAGCGCTTGGGTGAAATTAAATCCGGCTATTGTTGGTTTCGCCAACCAAAATATCTTCTGGCGCGGCGATACTTTAGGCGGACAAGACCCCTACACTTTGGGAATTGGCGCAAGCAGCTACTATTATCTGCGCGACGCTACTTTCAATAGAGACACTATTTCAAAGCCGCTCGTGGACACACTTTTCCACCACTTGCTGGCGACCTATGATAGTGCAACTGCTGTTTACAACCTGTATTTTGACGGTGTTCTGATTCGTTCCAAAACCGGAGTGGTTTCTATTAACTACAACACTAATAATATGTGGAATGTGATTGGCGCTATTGACCGGGGGCAGCATCAGAATTTCCGGGGCGTGATAGATGACATTGCCGTTTACAGCCGTGCACTTTCGGCGTGCGAAGTGTGGCAGCTTTATACAGAACAGGCAGACACCGTTACACAGCAGCCCGCAAACACAACCGCAGGCGTGGGCACCTCTGCTACTTTCTCAACCGCGTTTTCTGCAACGGGCGCAACCTATAAGTGGCAGGTTTCTACGAACGGCACTACGTTCTTTGACCTGAACAATATCGGGACTTATAGCGGTGTGAATACACCTACGCTTATAGTGAATCCGGTGGTAGCCAATAACTACAGCGAGTATTACCGATGCCGCATTAACGTGGCTACTCCCTGCGAACAGTTCACGCAAACGGCGCGTATTCTCCAGCCTCAATCTGTTTCCGGTCTTGATGCAGAAGCGGGCCTGGAAATCTTCCCTAATCCTGTTGTGGAGCAACTGACAATTCACTTTGCAAATGCTGCTTTTGAAGGTGCTTCCTTAAGAATTACAAATCTTGTAGGGCAGCGGATCTACGACGCTAAAATTCCGGGAAAGAATCTGGTTCTTCCGCGCAGCATTTTCGGCGCACCGGGTTTTTATCAGGTACAGGTCAGTGATAAAGCCGGGATTTTCAAGGTAGTTAGGAAGGTGGTTGTAGAGTAGAATTTATATTTTGTTAAAAACCCTCTGTTGCAGAACAACAGAGGGTTTTTTGGTAGCGCACAGTGTATGTAAATCTTCAGTTCTTCACAGAAGAAACAAAGCCGCGCGCTTTTGCAAAATGAGTTTGCTCTTTCTTTAAGGCATCGGCATAGGCTTCCTTCATATGACTTGGATAAGCAGCGATGTCGGCGAAAGAAAGAATATTTCTCCCGGAGAAAAAATCCGTTATCTGATAAAGTAAATCTTTATTTTCGCTCACTTCTACTCCACAAAGCAGATCTCCCACATTGGTATAAAGTATAAAACAGCTATACCCAATATTTACCAAGAAGTCAAGGAAAGAGGCTGGATCATCGCCATTAGCCTTAATAAAATGCGGGTCATATTCAAAAAATAGAACCGGAGTCACTTTTTCGAGGAGTGTTTTACACCCGCGCAGAATTATGGTATCAAAACCGTCTGTATCCGTTTTAATTACGGTTGGTTTTTGAAACTTCGGGTACTTGCTTAGAATCTCCGGTAGCGATAAAACAGGTGCGGAGCCACTGCCTTCAATGGGCGTACCGGTATTGGCTTCGTTGCTGTGGATGACAAGCTTACCGCGCTCCTTTTCATCTGCCACAATCGCATACACAGCCTCTACATTCTTATCCGACGACAAGTTTTTCTGAAGTTTCTTAAAATACTTCTCATTGCCGTCAATACAAAGCACAGGGCAGTTTGTGTAATTCCTCACATAAGCTACCGTATCACCAATGTTCGCGCCTATATCAATCAGGGTAGCCGAATCGGTATCCTTTTCTAGATAAGATAGCAATCTGCCCAAATTGTAATTATAATCCGGATACAGCGGAATAATGTTGCGTAACGGATGGGAAAGCGGCACTTGAATCTCCTGATTTCCTATTTTTAAAGGCAAATCCGGATCCACAAGTTTGCTAACATACTTCCGGAATCTTTTCTGAAGGAATGCTTTCATGGCGCGCAAGATACAGCGGTTTTTTTACCCAATACTTTGTGAAAAAGAAAATTTTTTAGACTTAACGAACTATCGTCAAATTTCCCTGCCTGCTAATCGTGCTACCGTCGATGAAAGTTGCAGTAAGCATATAGGCCAAGGCTTCTGCCTCTACGGGTGTACCCTTGTGATTTCCATCCCATCCTTGACTCACATCGTTGGCCTCAAAAACCTTTTGTCCCCAACGATTATAAACAACAAAGTACAACGTCTCTATCCCATTGCCACGCACCCAAAGAACATCATTTTTGCCGTCTCCATTGGGAGAAAATGCCGTAGGAACCTCTATACCTATGCGCGCCTCTGCTTCCACCTGCTGACATGTAGTCGCTATGCATCCGCCACTGTTCCACCCCGTGAGGCATACGGTGTAAATACCAGTGCGTAGATGTTGATGCGTAGGATTTGCGTCATCACTGGAGGTGTTATCGCCAAAAGTCCAGCCGTAGCGAATGGCATTTTGGGAAGTATTTGTAAAGCTCACCGGCACGTTTACTGCCTTTTCCGCAGGCGTGTAGAAGAAGCTTACCAAAGGCACTTCATTTTCGGCAAAGAACAGCGTTACCAACGAGTCGCAGCCCTGTGAATTGACAAAAACTTGCCGGTAAGTGCCTGATGTATCCACAAACAAATTACCAAACATAAAACTGGTGTCGCGGCACGTGTTGATGCTCACTGTGTCTCCTGTTGGATTGAGATAGGAAAGCGTCAGTGTCACCGTAGAATCGCAGCCGCCGGTTGTGCTGAACGTGTGCGTATAAACGCCCCCCGTATTCAGCGACTGCCCTCCAAAGGAGTAGGTTGTGCCCGGACACAGCCGGATTTGCTGCGTGGAAGAAACCGTGTTTTGAAAATTGAGGTTCAGCGTGACCACCGAGTCGCAGCCATTTATTCCGGTAAAAGTATGCATGTACGTCCCGGAAGCAGTCAGCGTGCTTCCCCCAAAAGAGAAGCTATTTCCTGCACAAAGCGAGGCGCTTTGAGTGGACTGTGTAGGGTTAAGGTTCTGGACGAAAACCGAATCCAGAATCTCGCAGACAGTTCGCAATGATATATCATCCAGTGTGAAGTCATTTCCGGAAAGAGCAGTATTCAGATCAGTGATACAAATAACCGCTGTCGTGAAAGAACCGCTGTTCCAGATGCCACCAATAGTTTCCCAAATGCCCATAGATGGCCCCATTGTAACCGGGTTCCCCAAGTTCACGCCATTTACTGCAACTTGCAAAACCGGCGCATTCGCGTTGGAGAATCTTGCGGTCCAAGCAGTAAAGTTGTAAGTGGTGTTTGGCTGCACCGACACGGTTTGACACCAAGCAGTAACATTTGGCGTACCAGATCCATTAATAACCATCATCATTCCAGTACCGGTTGTGTGGTCGGGCATAGGAAAGGAGAGCGTATGTGCAGTAAGTGTGTTAGCAGTAACCATATAGGAACGCTCTGGTATCATTCCACCGGGCGGTGTTATGTATCCGGTGTAACCGCTAGTAAAACCTGTATTCCCCGCACTGAAATCCCCGTTTACTACCATATTGTTCCCCGACTCTGCCAGCACGTGCAGATAGTAGTAACCCGGAACAGCGCCTGTGCCCACGATGGGATTTATCAAATTCGGGTTAGAAAGCCCAACGATTGGCGTCCAAAAAGTATCAAAAGGCACCTTTGCGGTAGATACAATAGGATTTACTTGCACGTTGGCAGCAGCGCATCTTTTAATCGTATCAGGCAAATTGACAACATATCCGCAATTTGTTTGTGCAACGCCCTGCATATATAGAGCGATAAATAGCTGGATAAAAAATAAAACTCGCATAAGCATAATACAAATCGTTTAGTCAGATGCCATCTGCATCAAGTTAAATTTAATATATTCTTGGTCTGTTTCTAGTAAACTGTTTCTTTTACCAAGTGTTCTGTTATACAGAAAAGACATTTTATGGTTCGTTAGCAACTTAAATTGTACTGGTGATATTTTTTTCTCTGAAAGCAAGTGAATGTTTCTGCCGTTACTATAAATTTGCAGGGAGAAGTACTTAGCAACATAAGCTATACTCTTAGAAGACCAAAGCGAGACATGTTGGCCTATATCCGGTATGAGGTACCACCAATTTGAAATATCTTCTTCTGCTTGAGGATGCAATTCCGTAGAAAAAAGAATGTTTCTACCGTAAGAAAGCATTTTTTCTATCTCCTCCATAGGGTTAGCCATATGCTCAAACACTTCAAAACTGGTGAGAAGCTCAAACCTGCTATCCTGTTTTTTGTCTGCGTCAAAATCTTGGGCAAACAAATTCTTACAATAAGGATCCTGACTATAAAATTTATATCCTTTATCCCTTAATAATCTGGTTAAGATTCCATATCCACCACCATAATCCATAAAGCACTCGTCTGCGTTGAAAAACCTGTGAATAACAGAAGCCGCCACTTCAGACAAAGTGTTGTTTCTGTACAATAAACCAACGTCCATATTCACAATCGCGCTCTCATACGCCTCCTCCAACCAATAAGGCTTCTCTGTTTGGACAAAGTCGCAATTTGGACATCTATAATATGATACGTCATACTTAGAAAGAAATAGCTTTTTAAATATTGGCGTTGTAAGATTATTGCAGATGGAGCAGTGCATATCGTTGGTGCAAAGATAAACAGCTTAGACAGAAAATTTCCCCTCCAATTTTCCTGTCCGATTATAACTCCGATAATCCACAACCCCCACCCCCTAATTTCGCGCCCCGTATGTGGCACCGACTCGCAGACGCGCTTCTTCGGCTGCGCCTGCCCATCCTCCTTTTCCTCCTCGCGCTGACGGCGTTTATGGCTTTCAAAGCCCGCGAAGTGCAGCTCTCCTACGAGTTCACCAACGCCATTCCTACGGATAATCCGAAGTACAAAGCCTATCAGGATTTCCGGGAGACCTTTGGCGAAGACGGAACGACACTCGTTGCCGGGGTGCAGTCGGAAAGCTTTTTCCAACCCGCTTTCTTCCGGCGCTATCAGCAGTTGGTGAAGAGCTGGCAGGCCGTTCCGGGCGTGGAGAATGTACTCTCCATTCCCACTACCGTTACGCTGCAAAAAGACACCGCTACCAATCGGCTGCGTGCCTTACAGCTCTTCACCGATTCGGGGCAGTTGGCAGAAGATCTTACCCGGTTTCAAAACCTTCCTTTCTACGCCGGACAGCTTTACAACCCCGAAACCAAAGTCTATGTAGCGGCCTTGCGCATCGGGAAAAAGGTATTGGCTTCCAAAGACCGCGTCCGTGTGGTGAATGCCATTCTCGCTGCCGGAGACCACTTTACCGCCGCCACAAAAACGCCGCTCCGTTATTCCGGCCTGCCCTTTATCCGCACCCGAATGGCCTTGCAGGTGCAAAAGGAAATGACGCTGTTTCTGGCGCTTTCTTTCCTGCTCACCGCCGCTATTCTGGCGCTCTTTTTCCGCTCGCTTTCTGCCGTGCTTATTTCCATGTTTGTGGTGGGCGCGGGCGTGGTATGGAGCATCGCCACGCTGGTGCTGCTGGGATACAAAATCACCCTGCTCACGGCGCTCATTCCGCCCTTGATGGTGGTTATCGCCATTCCCAACTGCATCTACCTCCTCAACCAATACCACATCCAATTCCGCGCGCTCGGCGACAAGCGACAGGCCTTGCGGGAGATGGTAGCGCGCATGGGCGTCGTAACACTGCTTACGAACATCACTGCCGCTATCGGCTTTGGCGTTTTTGCATTCACCAAAAGCGCTATTCTCAAGGAATTTGGCCTCGTATCGGGCATCAACATTCTGGGCCTTTTCGTTCTCTCGCTGCTCTTCATTCCCATCTTCCTTTCCTTTCTCGCTCCGCCCACGGAAAAACAGCTTCGCTACCTTGACAGCCGACGCATGAGCGCCACATTAGACCGGCTGACGCGCTGGGTTTTCCACAATCGCCGGGCCATTTTCGGCGTGACGGCGCTGGCGCTGGTAGTAGGAATGTTCGGCGCGCTGCGACTGCGCAACGAGTCGCACATTGTGGACGACCTGCCGAAAAAGGACCCGATTTATACCGACCTGAAGTTTTTTGAGACGCACATGCACGGGGTGATGCCGCTGGAAATCGTGATTGACGCGAAGCGCAAGAACGGCGCGGTGAGCCTGCCGATGTTGCAAAAGCTGGATGAATTAGACGCCTTCCTGCGCACCCTTCCCGAAGGCGGCAGGCCGCTCTCCATTGTAAACGGCGTGAAGTTTGCCCGGCAGGCGTTTTACGACGGCGACAGCACTTCCTACGGCATTCCCAATATGCTGGATGGCGCTTTCCTGCAACCGTATCTGCGCGCTTCCAAAACGGACACGACAAGCGTGAAAGGAAAGGCTTCCCTCAACGACCTGCTCCGCTCTTTTGTGGATGCCGACCGGCAACGCGCGCGCGTTTCCATCAGCATCGCCGACATTGGCTCCCGACAGCTTCCGGCCTTGCTCACGCGAATTAAAAAGGAAACAGACAGCCTTTTCCCGGCAGAGAAATACCGCGTTACGGTTACGGGCACAAGCGTGGTTTTTCTGGAAGGAAGCGGCTTTATCACCCGTTCCCTGCGCGACTCTATTTTGCTGGCTTTGGCGATGATTGTAGTGTGCATTCTCCTGCTCGTCCGCTCCCTGCCGGTAACGGTCATTGCCGTGTTGGTAAACCTTGCGCCGCTTCTGCTTACTGCTGGCGTGATGGGTTGGGCGGGTGTTCCGCTAAAGCCTTCTACAGTGTTGGTGTTTAGCATTGCGCTGGGCATCACGGTGGATGTAACGATTCGCTTTCTGGTTTCTTACCGGCGGGAACGCAAAACGCTTTCTGCCGCAGACGCAGTAAAGATGACGATGCACGAAACCGGCCTCAGCATCATCTACACGTCGCTGGTGCTGGCCGCAGGCTTCGGCGTTTTTGCGGTGTCGCAGTTTGATGGGACGCGCTCGCTGGGCCTGCTTACAAGCGGGACTTTGCTGCTGGCAATGGCGGCGAATCTGCTGTTGCAACCGGCTTTGCTGGTGGCGCTGGCAAAGAAGACGAAATCAAAGAAACACTAAGAATGCAGCCGTGAAACCAATGAGTGTAGCGGTGCGACAAGAGAGTGCAAGCATGAAACCAATGAGTGTAGCAGTGAAACAAAAGAGTACAAGCGTGTAACCAATGAGTGCAGCAGTGAAACGAAGGAGTGCAGCCCTGCTACCAATGAGTGTAGCGATGAAACTAATGAGTGCACGGGTGCGACAAAGCAGTGTAGCGGTGAAACCAATGAGTGCACGCGAGAAACGCTTTGTCTCCCGTGAGAAACGCTTTGTCGCTCTCAATCTACCAATGGTTGCACGCGAGAAACGCTTTGTCTCCCGCAAGAAACCTTTCGTCGCTTGCAAGCCACTAATGGTAGAATGCGGGCGACGCTTCGTTGCGCCTTATCTACAAACCCAATTAGGGCGCATCATCCCCCTTTTCTTTTCTACTGTTTGCGGAGACGCGATAAATCGCGTCTCCACCGTTCAATCACGCAGCAGCCCGACCAACTCCACCAACCCCGGTAACGCCTAATTTCGCGTCCTTCTTATGATTGCTGTTTTCCGCAAAGAAATCGCGGCCTTTCTCTCTTCCATCGCGGGCTATGTAGCCATCGGCGTTTTCCTCGTCGCCTGCGGGCTTTTCCTGTGGGTCATCCCTGATACGTCGATTCTGGATTACGGCTATGCAAGCCTTGACCGCTTTTTTGAGCTTGCTCCCTGGTTTCTGCTGCTCCTCATTCCGGCAGTAACAATGCGCTCCTTCGCCGATGAGTTCCGTTCCGGCACGATTGAATGGCTCTTCACCAAGCCCCTGCGCGATGTGGACATTGTGTTGGGGAAATACTTCGCCTGCCTCGCGCTCGTCGTCTTTGCACTGCTACCTACGCTCCTCTATGCGGTTTCCATCAACGCGCTGGCTGCGCCGCGCACCGTTCCCGACTGGGGCGGAATAGCTGGCTCTTACATCGGGTTGTTTTTCCTCGCCGCCACGTTCACCGCCATTGGCGTTTTTGCGTCTTCCCTCACGGCCAATCAGATTGTGGGATTCCTCGTGGCACTCTTCCTCAGCTACTTGCTCTATGCGGGTTTTGGTGCGCTCAGCCGCGTACCGGCCTTTGCGGGCGGGGTGGATTATTATCTTGGTCTGCTTGGCCTTTCCTACCACTACGAAAGCATCTCGCGCGGCGTGGTAGATACCCGCGACGTGGTGTATTTCCTTTCCGTAATCACCTTGTTTTTGGCGCTCACCCGCATTGTACTGGCGCGGCGCACCTGGGATATCCGCTAACCGTTTCCCACCTTCCTTTCCTAAAAAGAAACTGCTTTTCCTCTTTCGTGTCCCTTGTTGCTTCCAATAAAACCGCTGCCCGCAACCGGGGTGCGCTGCTGCGCCTGCTCTTGCTGGTCGCATCGCTTATCCTTATCAATGCGCTCGCCGTCCGCTTTCACTACGGGCTGGACTTGACGGCGGAAAAACGCTTTACGCTTTCCAAAGACACGCGCAAGCTCTTGGGCACGGTGGATGATGTAGCCGTGTTCACCATCTACCTGAAGAACGACCACATGGGCGCCGACTTCCAACGCCTTGCGGATGCCACGCGCGACCGCCTGGAATCCTTCCGGGGCGTAACAGGTGGCAAGCTCCGCTACCGTTTTGAGAATCCTTTTACCGGTCTTTCCACCGATAAAGAGAAGGGGAACATGGCGCAGAAGCTGGCCCAGAAAGGCATCATCGGCATTCCCTTTGGCGAAGGCGAGAATGGCGACAGTTATACCGAGAATATCCTTTTCCCTTACGCACATCTGGCTTACGGCGGAAAGGAAATCACCATCTCCCTCCTCGACAATCATCAGGGAATGGACAGAGCAGCCATACTTGATTACTCCGCTTCGCAACTGGAGTACAAGCTGGCCCGCGCGTTGTATCTGCTGCAAAACGGACAGCGACCACAGGTTGCGTATCTTGTGGGCAATGGAGAAGCTTTGGGCTTCCGCACTTTCGATGCCCTCACCACGCTTCCGCAGTTCTACAACATCGACACCTTTGACCTGACGCAGAATCTCTTCATCCCGGCGGCTTATAAGGCGGTCATCATCGCGCAGCCCACCCTTCCTTTTTCCGACAAAGACAAGTACAAGCTCGACCAGTATGTGCTGGGCGGCGGGCGGGTGTTGATGTACATCGACCAAAACACCGCTTCGCTGGATAGCCTTGCCGTGAGTGAGGCCATTCTGGCCACAGACCGCAACCTGAACCTGGATGACCTGCTGTTTCGCTGGGGGGCGCGGCTGAACGCCAATCTGGTAGAAGATATTCGCTGCGTGCGCATCCCGGTAACGGTGGGGGAGCTGAACGGGCAGCCACAGATTGACCGACGCCCGTGGCCTTTCTTTCCTGTTTTTGTGCCAAGTAGCCGTCACCCGATTGTGAATAACATGGACGGCATCCTCAGCCTTTTTGCCAGCACCATTGATACGATTGCTACGCCCGATGTGAAGAAGACCATCCTTCTGGAGGCGTCTTCGCGCAGCAGGACGTCGCCCGTTCCGGCGCGCATTTCGCTTTCCAGTTTGCGGTATAAGGTGCGGCCTGAGCTTTACAACAAGCCCTACGGCCCGACGGCAGTTTTATTAGAAGGAACCTTCCACTCCGCTTTTGAGGGACGCATTCCCGAAGCGTTTTTGGAGGTGTTGCGTGATAGCATCAAGCGCCCGTTCAAAGCCGTTTCCGATACGGCGGGTGCGGTGATTCTCGTGGGTGATGCGGACATTTTCCTGAATCAGGTTTCGGAGAAACGCGGGCCGCAGGAGCTGGGCTACTGGCCCATTGACGATTCCCGCTTTTCCAATAAGGCCTTCCTGCTGAACTGTATGGAGTACCTAACCGAGCCGGGCTCTCCGCTGGAAGCCCGCAGCAAAGAATCGCGCTTGCGGCTGCTGGATGGCGCAAGGGTGAAGAACGAGCGGCCCAAATGGCAGACGCTGAATATTGCCTTGCCTTTGGTCTTGCTGGCCGTGTTTGCTTCTGCGTATCTGTTCTTCCGCAAGCGGCGTTATGAAGGGCGCGGGGCGTAGGAACACGTTACACGTGTCCGCGTAAAGCCCAAGCATCTTCTTTCGTACTTTCCCTGAAATCTAAGGAAACGGTTTTACTTCCTACCCCTCTTCTTCATGCGCAAGACCCTTCTTTACCTGCTCCTGCTATCCGTTCTCGGAACGCTGGCGTGGCTTTTCCTTTTCCGCGAAAGCGACGGCGTTTTCAACAGCGCCGAGGCGGGATTCACGATTAAAGACACGGCTTCCATCAGCCGGATTTTCCTCAGCGACAAAAGCGAAAGCGTTACCCTCACACGCACCGACAGCGGCTGGCGCGTGAATGGCAAATACCCCGTTCTCCCCAACGCTTTAAAGGTGTTGATGGAAGCCCTCCAACACCAACACGCCATCAGCCCCGTGCCGCAGGCGGCGCACAACAATGTGGTGCGCGCCCTCTCGGCAAGCAGCATCAAGGCAGAATTCTACGCGGCAGACGGCAGCAAAATCCGCAGCTTCTTTGTAGGCAACGAAGCGAATGGATTTGACAACACCTACATGCTGATGGAAGGCGCAAAACGGCCCTACATCGTGGGGATGCCGGGCTTTGAAGGCTTCCTCACACCGCGATACACGCCTAAACTTTACGACTGGCGAGACCGCACCGTCTTTAATGTTCCTGCGGAAAACATACGCCGCGTGGCCATTACCTATCCTGCCGTGCCGGAGAACTCTTTTGCCATAACGGTGAAGGGAAAAGACCTGGAAATTACCCCCTCCATGCCGGGCATCTCCGCCGACCCCAAGCGCCTGCGCGACTATCTCGCTTTCTTCCAAAAGATAAACGCCGAAGGCTTCGTGAATGGCAATATGGACATTGACACCTTGCTGCGCGTGGCCCCGCTATACGCCACCATTCGCATCACCACCGACAAAAGAACCCACCTAGCCGAGCTCTACTGGATGGCCGCCACCCAACGCACCAGCTTTGCCAACGCCAAGATGTTTGACGAGCGCCTCTACGACGCGGAGCGCAAATACGCCGTGCTTGACCGGCAGGATACGGTGGTGGTGCAAGCCCTGATGATGGGGAAGATATTGCAACCGCGCGGCGCCTTCTTCCCGCAAAAGGACGGAGTGGATTCTGCTGCACACGCTCCGAAATAAATGACCGCCATCTCCGCCGAAAGCCACTGGCCGCCGCTTACGCTGGAAGCCATTCGCCACATTTGCGATGGCGCTTGGGCCTCTGTGCCCGATGGGGAAAAGCCCATTACCGACCTTTCTACCGACACGCGCAGCAGGCTTTCCGCACCGCGCCAAACGCTGTTTGTGGCCTTGTCGGGCAGCAAGCGGAGCGGGGCCGATTTTCTGCCGCAGGCATACGCGCAGGGCATTCGGGCTTTTATGCTTTCTGCGCCGCCAATAGAGCCGTTGCCGGCAGACGCGGCGGTGATTCTGGTGCCCGATGTGCGGGCCGCTTTGCAGGATTTGGCGCGCCATCGCAGGCAGCAGTTTCGCGCGCCGGTGATAGGGATTACCGGCTCCAACGGCAAGACGGTGGTGAAGGAATGGCTGTATGAAATCCTTTCGCCGGACAGGAAAATTTTGCGCTCGCCGAAGAGCTATAACTCGCAGGTGGGCGTGCCGCTTTCAGTGTGGTTGTTGCAGCCGGTGTATGAGCTGGCCATTTTTGAAGCAGGGATTTCCGGGGTGGGCGAAATGGCGCGGCTGGAAAGGATATTGGAGCCGCAGATAGGCCTTTTCCTGAACCTCGGCGAAGCGCACCAGGCGGGCTTTGAAAGCCGCTTGCAAAAGGCGATGGAAAAGGCGCTTCTCTTTCAACATTGTCAAACGATTTTCTACTGCGACGACTACCCGGAGATTGTGGAAGCGTTCCGGCTGTTAGGATACTTAGACGACCCGGCGCGGACGTTGATTTCGTGGAGCCTTGCGGGCAACGAGGCGCAATGGCAGGTAACGCAGGTGGAGCGCGAAGAGTTCCATACCCGCTTCCATATCTCCAACGCAAACGAGAAGGAAGAAGGCGAAGTGCTGATTCCGTTTAACGACGATGCTTCTTTGGAAAACGCCGTTTTCTGCTGGCTCGTGGGGCGGCATCTGGGGCTTTCGGCGGACGCGCTTTCGGAGCGGATGATGCGGTTGCATCCGGTAGCCATGCGCCTGGAACTGCGGAAGGGAACCAACGATTGCACGCTGCTGAATGATGCTTACAACTCTGACCTTACCTCGTTGCGCATTGCCTTGACGGCGCTTCAAAACCAAAGTCAGCATCCTTACAAGTCTGTGATTCTCTCCGACCTTTTGCAGTCGGGCGTTGCGCCGGAGGCGCTTTATACTTCGGTGGCGGCGTTGTTGCAAGGCGCAGGATTGCACCGTTTCATCGGCATTGGGGTGGAGATGCTGCGACATCAGCATCTCTTCGCGGGACTGGCGACGGAGGTTTATTTTTTTGAGAACACAAGTGCCTTTTTCCGTGCCTTGCCCGACATCCGCTTTCAGGACGAAGCGATTCTGTTGAAGGGGGCGCGCTCGTTTGCTTTTGAGCGCATTGTGGCCCTCTTGGAGCAGGAAGTGCATCGCACGGTTCTGACGATTGACCTCGCGGCGTTGAAGGACAATCTGCGCATCTACCGGCAGCTACTGCCCCGAAGCGTGAAGCTGATGGTGATGGTGAAAGCCTTTGGCTATGGCAGCGGCAGCCACGAGATTGCCGCCGTTCTTCAGGAGTCTAGCGTGGATTATCTGGCCGTTGCCTATACCGATGAAGGCGTGGCCTTGCGGGAGAAAGGCATCCGCCTCCCTATCATGGTGATGAGTCCCGATGTGGGGTCTTTTGAGCGCCTGATTGCCTGGAAGCTGGAACCAGAGATCTTCTCTTTCCGCTCGCTTGCGGCGTTCTCCCGCGCGGCGCAGGCGTTGGGCATTACGGGCTATCCTGTTCACCTAAAGCTGAACACGGGCATGAACCGGCTGGGCTTTGACACGGCAGATATCCCCCACTTGCTCTCCCAACTGGAGAACAATAACACCCTGTATGTGCGCAGCATCTTCAGCCATCTGGCCGGTGCAGAGGCCACGCAGCTGGACGCTTTTACCGAAACGCAGGCGGCGGTTTTTCAGCGCAACGCGGCAGCCATTATGAGTGCTGTGAAAACCGACGCTCCCTTGCTTCACCTTTCCAACAGTTCAGGCATTGCGCGCCATCCGCAATACCATTTCGACATGGTGCGCTTGGGGCTGGGCATCTATGGCATTGACTCTACGGCGCGAAATCTGGCGCTGCGGCCTGTTTCTTCTTTGCAAACTACGATAGCGCAACTGCGGCGCGTGCCTGCGGGCGAAGGCGTTTCTTACGGCCACGAAGGCGTGGGCGAAAAAGACCGGCTGATTGCCACCGTGTGCATTGGTTATGCCGATGGTTATCCGCGCGCGCTGGGTCATGGCAAGGCATACATGCGGGTGCGTGGGCAAAAAGCGCCAACGGTGGGAACGGTGTGCATGGATATGTGTATGCTGGACGTGACGCACATTCCCGGCGTGCGCGAAGGCGACGAAGTTTTGGTCTTTGGGCCGGAGCTTTCGCCCTCCTTGCTGGCGCGGTGGGCCGAGACGATTCCTTATGAAATATTGACGGGCATCTCGCAGCGGGTGAAGCGGATTTATCTGAATGAGCTTTAGGGATGGGTTGCGCGCGTCCGCAGAAGGTGCAAGGGGGCCGGAAAGACGCCAGAACAGTTCCTTTTCATTTCCAAAAGAAAGCCCCTTATCCTAACTCGTAATCCCTACGAAAGAGGGATGTGTTTGGCTAGCGTTGCCTAAGCGGAGCCGCTTGATTCGGAGAGATTCCTCCTTTGTCGGAATGACATCTTTATGGGGCGCGCTTATTTCTGCAACACAAAGTTGGCCATATACGCAAGGCACACAATGCCCACCACATACACCAAAAGCACGTAGAGCGTACCCCAAATATGCCGCGCCTTAGCGCCAAAGCATATCTTTTCAGTCTTGAGGGTGAGTTTGAAAAACAGCGTACCGGTATAGACAAACGAATACCACAGCCGCCGCCGCCAATGGTAATAAGGCCGCTGTATCTTGCTAATCGCCTCCAAAGGATACACCTCTCTTTGCAGAAAAGGCAGCATGGGCAGGGTGAGAAAAGAAAAGAGGATAAGCAACCCAAACGCCCACATAAACACACGCTGCCTTGCATACCCAAACCGCCACCACCCATCCGACACGTAGCCGAACCACCGGATGATCTTCGGCCCTGTGCGCCATTTATACTGCTGATACTCTATGTCCAGCTTCTGATAGCTTTCCCACTGCCCCCGGTCTTTAAAGTTTTTCAGAAGCTGCTCGTATAGGGAGATAGCTTCGTCGCGGGGTAGTTCTTTACCATCATACCCTAATGGCAAAAGGCGGAAGTAGGTGTAGTTCAAATGAAACTTGGAGACATCGGAGCCGTAAAGAAGGATGTTGTAGAGATGACTGTTTCCGTTCGGGCCAAAGCGGCTCGAATCAAAGGCAATATCAATAAGATTTATTTCATTTTTAATAGAGCTAATGTGGGAGAAATCAATGGTTTCGGGCAAATGACATCCAGAAAATATTAAGTAGCCGTCTTCGGATAGTTGCAAGCCGGAGAAATCCACTCTTTCTGAAAAAGTAGTGCTGGAAAAATATGATTTTTCTGAAAAAGTGATATCAGAGAAGGCTACCTCCTTTGAAAAAGTAGTGCCGTAAAACATAGCTCCTCTCGAAAAAGTAGCGTTGGAGAAATATGCTTCTTTTGAAAAATTAGCATGAGAGAAATCTGGCCACGCTGAAAATGTTACGCCTGCGAAATATGCCTCTTTTGAAAAAGCGGCATCTGAAAATTCTGCCTTTTTTGAAAATGTTGCGGCGGTAAAATGGGCCTCCTCTGAAAAAGTTGCACTGGAGAAATAGGCCTTCTCTAAAAAAATCGTGTTAAAAAAATCAATGTTGTCCAAAAAAATAGAGTGGGAGAGGTCTGCACCATTGTTGATTTTAACCGACCTTGTAAATCCATCCTTGGAACATCTTACTATTTTAGCTACAACCTTCTCTGAATAATCCGGCAATGCCACATTATCATTATCCAAGCGTACCACCACCGTATCCTTCCCCTGCCCATACCCCACACCATACCATCCCGCCACCAAAAGGCAAATCATCCAAAAACGCAAGCGTATCAGTAGCAGATTTTGAGGGGTTTTTCTATCGTTTTCCGTCGTTTTTCGACCACTTAAAGCCAAATTCACATCACTTATTCGCAATTTTACACCACCAAAGCCGTTTTTTACACCACCGAGGAGCAGCTTCACACCACATAAGCCCAAATTCCCACCACTTACGGCGCAGTTTACACCACAATCAGTGCCCCGTATCAGTGGCTCTCGTTGCACAGCAACGTAAACTTCACCGGCGTTGCATGGGAGGGATTCACCACCGTAATGCTGCTCCAGCCTTTCTCTATGCTTTGCTGCCCTCCGGCAGGGACAATCACGGGCGGGCCGGTAGGGGTTTTTCCCCGGTACAGATGCAGGTCGCCGGGGCCTGTGTTCGTCAGCGTTCCGCCAATGGTGGCATTCCTAATCGTAATTTTTCCTCCCTGTATCAACGTTGTTGTCCGCAGCTTCGGCGCGCGGGGCGCGTCGTCCACCACAATGCCGTAAGCGCCCAGTGCTTTCGGGTTGTCGTTGTTCAGCTTTTTCAGATAATCCACCAAGCCGCGCATATGTTTCACCACCGGGTTCCACAGGTTGTCGCGCTCGCGGCGCGCATCCTCGGCGCTCGTGCTGGCGCTCTTCATGGCGGCGTGGCTGCTGACGGCTGCACTCATCTCGGTGTTCAGCGTAGCAAGGACGATGTTTTGCTTTGTCAGGTAAGGCGTAAGGGGAGAGTTCGCGCCGAGGCTGGTGTGCTTCTGAACAAAGGCTTTGTAAAGCGCCACCTGCCCGTCAAAGTCGGCAGGATAGATAATTTTGGATTTATTGTCCACCGTCACGCCCCAGTTACCCAGTTCGCGCTCGTTGTCCCGATAAAAACCTTTCAGGAACTGCACCATGCCTTTGAGGAGGGTGAAAACGGGCGCATAGAAATGATTGTCGCGCAGTTCGCGGTAGTTCTCGGCACTGCGGCTGTGCAGCCCACGGGCCTTTTCATAAACGGCAGCCTGCGCGCCTGCGGCCACGTCGGCAGTCATGTTGATGCCCTGCTGGGTGAAATAAGGTTTTAGGTCAGAAGCGTTGCCGTCGGCCACATGCTTGGTGTTGATGTCCGTGTGCATCTTTTGCTGGGCAGCAAATGTTTGGGGGAAATTGATACGTGCCATGGGGAGATGGAAGATTCCAAAAGCTTGAAACAGAAAACAAATGTAGTAACGGGAGGAATTAAAAGCAATGTTCTGATAGGGATGAGTGTTTTGGGTAGGGACGTGCTGCGCATGTCCGCACAAAACACGAATTACAAAAGGTGGGTCATCTCGACCGCTAGGGAGAGATCTCACTCGCGCTGTGTCTCACGTACTGTGAGATTCCTCGCTCCGCGCTCGGAATGACCCGCATTTTGTAACACGCACAACACGCATTTCCGGCAGACACGCATTTTCTGCGGACACGCGCAGCGTGTCCCTACCGTCATTACCGCGCACAAAAAAGCCGCGTCCAAACGACGCGGCTTCTCTTTTGTCTATCGTCTTTTGTCTCCTTAATTCAGCGTCCGCTTCACTTCCACTTCTTCAAAGCCTTCCAACACGTCGCCCACGCGGATATCGTTGTAGTTTTTCACACTCAAACCACATTCGTAGCCCGCGTTCACTTCCTTCACGTCGTCTTTGAAGCGTTTGAGGGAGGCCAGCTCGCCGGTCATCACCACAATGCTGTCGCGGATGAGGTTGATGCGCGTATTGCGGGAAATTTTTCCGTCCATAACGTAGCAACCGGCAATCGTGCCCACGTTGGAAATCTTGAACGTCTCGCGGATTTCCACGTTGCAGACGGTGCGTTTTTCCTTCGTCGGCTCCAGCAGGCCTTCCATGGCGCTTTTGATTTCGGCAATCGCGTCGTAGATGATGCTGTAGTTGCGGATTTCGATGTTTTCCTGCTCGGCAAGTTTGGCTGCCTGCGCGTTGGGCCGCACCTGGAAGCCAATGATAATCGCGTCGGCAGCAGTAGCCAGAAGCACGTCGCTTTCCGTTACCGCGCCCACGCCTTTGTGAACCACATTGATAGCCACTTCCGGCGTAGAAAGTTTTTGCAGGGAATCAGAAAGTGCTTCCACTGAGCCGTCGAAATCACCTTTGATAATGACCGGAAGCTCCTTGAAGTTTCCGAGGGCAAGACGGCGACCAATCTCGTCGAGCGTCAAATGCTTGCGGGCGCGGATGCCTTGTTCGCGCAGGATTTGCGCGCGCTTGTTGGCGACTTCTTTCGCGCTGTCTTCATCGGAATAGACCTTGAACTTCTCGCCCGCTTGTGGCGCGCCGTTAAGGCCCAAAACCTGCACCGGCGTAGAAGGATCGGCGCTCGTTACGCGCTGTCCACGCTCGTTGAACATGGCTTTAATCTTGCCGAAGTACTGACCACACACGATCATGTCGCCTTGGTTCAGCGTGCCATTTTGCACGAGGATGGTACTCAGGTAGCCACGTCCTTTGTCCAAAGACGCTTCAATGACGGAGCCACTGCCTTCGCGGTCTGGGTTCGCTTTCAGGTCCAGAATTTCCGATTCCAGACCAATTTTTTCCAGCAACAAATCCACGTTCAATCCTTTCTTGGCGGAGATTTCCTGACTTTGGAATTTCCCGCCCCATTCTTCTACAAGGATGTTCATGGCGGAGAGCTGCTGGCGGATTTTCTCCGGGTCGGCACCTTCCTTATCAATCTTGTTGAGGGCAAAAATCATCGGCAGGTTTGCGGCCTGCGCGTGTGAAATCGCCTCGCGCGTTTGCGGCATGATGGCGTCGTCGGCAGCAATAACAATCACCGCTACGTCGGCCACTTTCGCACCGCGCGCCCGCATCGCCGTAAAGGCTTCGTGGCCCGGCGTATCGAGAAATGTAATGGGCTTGCCCGACGGCGCTTTTACGCGATACGCACCGATGTGCTGCGTGATGCCGCCTGCCTCGCCGGATACGACGTTGGCGCTGCGGATATAATCGAGCAGCGACGTTTTACCGTGATCCACGTGGCCCATGATGGTAACAATCGGCGCGCGGAACAGCAAATTGTCTTCGCTGTCGGTGATTTCTTCTTCTTCGGCAGCTTCCTGGTCCAGGTTGATGAACTGCACTTCAAAACCAAACTCGTTGGCCACGAGTTCAATTACTTCCGCATCAAGGCGCTGGTTGATAGACACCATGATGCCGAGGCTCATACATTTCCCGATAACTTCCGGGAACGAAACGTTCATCAGGTTGGCAAGCTCCGAAACGGCGATATATTCCGTTACCTGAATCGTGTTGCCTTCGCCCGTGTTCTCGTTGGCGGCGCGGCGCTCGGCCATCAAGTCGCGCTTGTCGCGGCGATATTGCGAGGAGGACTTTTTGCCTTTGCCACGTCCGCCGGAAAGCTTGGCCTGCGTAGCGCGGATTTTGTCCTGAATGGCTTTCTTGTCAATCTCCGTTGGCTGGCCGGTGTTCGGCTGTCCGGTGCCTTGCTGGCCTGGTCCGCGACGGTCTCCGGGACGATTATTTCCACCACCGGGACGGTTGTTGTTATTGCCACCGCCAGGACGGTTACCGCCACCTTGCTGGTTGTTTCCGCCTTGTTGGTTGGTGTTGTTGCGGTCTGCACCACCGGGACGGAAGGTGTCAGGTCGCTTCGCAACGGGAATGCGTTGGCGCTGACGGCGACCATTGTCACCGGCAGCAGGGAGTTCAATTTTACCCAGAATTTTCGGGCCTTCCAGCCTCGGCGCATTCATCGCGATATGCTCCGGCTTGACAGGCTCTACGGGAGTGGCTGGCGTAACTGGTGCGGCAGGCGCTGGCGTTGCGGCTACCGGGGTTACAGGCGCTTTAGCAACGGGCGTTTCTTTCGGCGCAGGCGCAGCGGTTCTGGATTTTGTTTCTTTCTTCTGCACAGCCGGTTTTTCCGGCTTGTCCGCAGGTTTTTTCGTTGCGCCTTTCTTGGGCCGCGACGACTGGTTGATGGCGCTCAAATCTATCTTCCCAACGACGCGCGGCAAAGACGGGTCTTGCGTTTCGGTTTGTGCGGGCGCTTCGGGTTCCGGCTCGGTAACAGGTGCTTCTGGTGTGGCGGGAGTAGATGCAGGCGCAGCAGACTCTTCCACAGGTGTTTCTTCCGGCGTAGGACGCTGCTTTTTCGGAGAAGGTTTTTCTTCCGGCGCAGGGGCTTCTTCCGGTTCCGGCTGTGGCGCAGCGCGCACGAGTTCCAGCTCGGGAAGCTCTTCTTTTTCTACCGGCACTTGCGGCGCGGGGAAAGCTTCTGTCGGCGTTTCTACCGGCTCCGGCGTGGGTTCCGGTGCGGGTGTTTCGGCTTCGGCAGACTTTGCTTTCGCAGCGGTTTCTTTCTTCGTAGGCGCTTCTTCCTTTTTGGTAGAAGCCGCTTTTTTGGCTTCGGCAGCGGCGCGCTGCACAAGTACGATTTCGTCGCTTTTCTTCTTCGCAGCACGGTCTTGGGCATACTCTTGCTCCACTACCGTGTACATGTCTTCCGTAAGCTTGGACCCGGGACTGTTGGCAATCTCAAATCCTTTCGCTGTCAGAAGCTCCACGATGGTGTTCATTCCTACGTTGAACTCTTTGGCGGCGGCGGGAAGCCGGGGTGTCTTGGTGGCTGTTGGCATTCAGTGATTTCAAATCCGGCACAAAAAGCGCCCTTAGTGTGGCGCAAAAATTTTGGGTCGGAAAGCGTGCAAATGTACGAGATTTTTTTTGTGTTTTGGAAGAGAAAAGTGGTAAAAATCAAGGGTTGTTCATGGGAATTTCATTTAGAGAAAGACGCTGCATCTTCTTTAGGGATCACATTTACGCAATGAATTCCACCCAACTTCGTCGACTGCCCTTCCGTTTCATGAATATGTCCGAAAAGATGATAAGCAGGCTTTGTTTTCTGAAGCAGTTTGCGCAGCTTTTGGCAGCCTAAACCCATATCTAAAATACCTTTTGCCGGGCCATGTGTTAGCAAAACATTCAACTTTTCCGGGACTTGCGGTGCATCGTGCATCCACGGGCGCGCGGCGACAGAGAAGAAAGAAATCCTTTCAAGCGTCAATCCGCTGTTTTCTAAATACCGAACGTTTTTCGGCAGCAGTTCAAGGGCTTCTTCTGGCTCCAAATCAAAAGGCAAATCATGGTTTCCGGCGATAAAGATTTTATGCTTTGCGGGCTGCTGTGAAAACCATTGAAAGAAATCTGTTAGTTGTAAGAGGTTGCCATCGGTGCAGGCATCGCCGCAGTGAATAAGGAAATCTGTTTCGGGTATTTGCAGCGCGCGGTGGTTTCCGTGTGTATCGGAAATGGCAATGATGGATTTTCCTTTGTGGATGCAGCGGAACATGATAGGCAAAAATAGCGGACGACTACGCCAAAGCGTAACGTGATAAAAATTTGGGGTGAAATTTCTTTTGGAACAGCACAAAGCCTAATTTTAGCCTTTGTCTTCACCAAATCCCCCACAAACAAACAATGAAGAAGTCATTGGAAGAATTCCAAAATGAGGTCTCGCAATTGGATGAGAGAATCAAGAGTTACTACAAATCGCTCCCTTCTTACAGCGATACTAGGCAGTTGATAACAGACGGTGTAGTAAGCCCTGCTGATTATTACGACGCTCCTGTGAAAATTATGTGGCTTCTAAAAGAACCATATTGTACATCTAACATAGAAGGCAAAATGGGTGGATGGTCAATGGCAAAGGGGTTGTACGAGGAACGTTCCTTAGGCAAAAAGAAGGATTCACATCAAACTTGGCATCCTATAACCTATATCAGCTATGGCATCCAAAACGGAATTGACCAACTTGAGAAGATGCCTAAACTTTCTGCGAATAAAGGCCTGTACTTATCACTGCGGAAGATAGCTTTTGTAAACGTCAAAAAGATTCCCGGTAAAAGCTGGTCAGATGACAAGGTAATAGAACAGGCTTGTAGTGAACAGGGGCATATTGTTCTTGAGCAGATTGAGGCTTATCAACCTGATATTGTGATAGGCGGCAACACTGTTCACCTACTAAAGAATATTTTGGGAGTAACGAAGGAAGACGAACTTGGCTCTGGTGATTTCAAGAAAAACGGTTGTCTCTTCATCAACGCTAAGCATCCAGCACAAAGGAAGAAAGGAGTTACATGGCCTATCTATGTGAATGACATTATCAAAAGAACAAAGAAGGTTTAATTAAAAACTCATTCTCAAAACAAAAACAGCCTTTCCGCTCATCACGGAAAGGCTATTTTCTTTTAAAGCAAATCTCCTTACTCCGGCTTGGATTCTTCCGCCGCTGCTTCGCCCCCACCCTCAAATTCGGCGCGCAGAATCTTCTGCACGTCTTCAATCGTTTCGCGCTCCAGGTCGGTGCGGCGCACGAGGTCTTCTACGCTCATTTCCAAGACGGAAAGGGCCGTATCGCAACCGATTTTGCGGAACTCGTCAATAATCCATTCTTCAATCTCGTCGGTGAATTCGGCGAGGTCAATATCGTATTCGCCGCTCGTGGCATTGGCTACTACGTCGCGATAGACGTCAATGCGGTAGCCGGTCAGTTCCTGCGCAAGGTCAATGTTCACGCCCTTCTTGCCAATGGCAAGGCTCACCTGATCGGGTTCCATCCACACGCGCGCCGATTTTTTCTCCACATTTACTTCCATGCGGTTGATTTTAGACGGCGTAAGGGAACGCTGAATCAGCAACTGCGTGTTGGCCGTCCAGTTGATGATATCGATGTTTTCGTTGCGCAGTTCGCGGACGATGCCGTGAATACGGCTGCCTTTCATCCCCACACACGCGCCCACCGGATCCACGCGGTCATCAAAACTTTCCACCGCTACCTTGGCGCGCTCGCCCGGACGGCGCACGGAACGCTTCACCGCGATAAGGCCATCCATGATTTCCGGCACTTCCAGTTCCATCAGCTTCGCCAGAAATTCCGGGGCCGTGCGGCTGAGGATAATCACCGGATTGTTGTTGCGCATTTCCACGCTTTTAATCACGGCGCGCACGTGTTCGCCTTTCTTGAAAAACTCGCCCTGCGCCGGAATTTGTTCCGTTTTAGGGAGAATCAGTTCGTTGCCTTCGTCGTCCAGCAGCAAGGCTTCTTTCTTCCAAATCTGATAGACTTCGCCGGTGATAATCTCGCCGATGCGGTCTTCGTATTTCTTCAGCAGCGTTGCTTTTTTGAGGTCGCCGATGCGGGCAGCCAGCGTTTGCTTTGCAGCGAGAACGGCGCGACGGCCAAAGTCAAACACGTCCACCGGCTGATACAGTTCTTCGCCTACGCTGTAATCCGGCTCAATCTTAATGGCTTCGGAGTATTCAATCTGCGCCAGCGGGTCTTCCACTTCGCCGTCTTCTACGATTTCGCGGCGGTGGAAAATCTCCAGGTCGCCGGTTTGGTCGTTTACGATCACGTCAAAGTTGTCGTCGGAGCCGTGTTTTTTCCGAAGCAGGGTTTTGAACACGTCTTCCAGCACCTTCATGAGGGTGGGACGGTCAATGTTCTCGGCTTCTTTAAACTCCTGAAAGGAGTCGATGAGGTTGATAGAGGCCATTTTATTAGTGATTAATGGTTAATGATTAATGGAAGAACCTGTCCAGAGTCTTTTTAGAAAACGACTTGCACCGTTGCGGTTTTTACGTCAGTAAAGGGGATGATTTCCTCGCGGGGCTTTTCCTTTTTGGTGCCTTTTACTTCCAGTGTGAGGGATTCTTCGTCGAGGGCGCGGAGAAAGCCGGTGAGGGTTGTGCCGTCGGGCCTTTCTACTTCCAAAAGGCGGCCAATATTTTTCTTGAACTGGCGCTGACTTGTGAGTGGTTCGCCGACGCCGGGGCTTGAAACTTCCAGCGAAAAATCGCCTTCGGGGAACATGCCTTCGGCGTCAATGGCGGCGCACAGCTTGCGGTTGATTCTCATGCTCTTCTCCACCGTCAGGCCGCTGTCTGCGTCCAGAAACACTTTGATGTTGGCGGTGGGTTTTACGTGGATGCCGGTGATAAAAATGTCGGTTTCTTCCAGCAGCGGTCCCAGAAAGCTGTGGACTTTGGCAATAATATCTTCGTTGGTCATCGGGATGAGTTATGTGCAAAAAAGAAGGGAAACGCCCCGCGCTTCCCTTCCACTGAAAATCAATAATCGGCGCAAATATACAGTGAGCTTTTGGAAATGCACGGCGGCGGTTTTTGGGGATTTAACAAAGCGGCGAAAAGACGGGCATTAATTTCGCCTTCATGTTGAAGTTCCTTTTTTACTTCCTTGCGTTTTTCTTTCTTATCCGCTTTGTGATGCGCGTGGTGTTGCCGATGATTGGCGGCGTGCGACAGGTGAAGGCGAAGATGCGGGAAATGCAGGAGCAGATTAATAAAGCGCAGCAGTCGTCGCAGGCGCAGCCGCCTACGCAGGAGCCGAGGAAAGGGGATTATATTGAGTATGAGGAGGTGAAGTGAGGAGACAAAGGAAGACAGTAAAAAAGGGGGTCATTCCGACGCAGGAGGAATCTCGCTTTTGCTGTGCCCTGCAAGTGTGAGATTCCTCCTGCGTCGGAATGACCCGCAACAGTTATTTAGCAACCCGTTCCGGCTTGAAAATGTCCTCTATCGTCTGCGGCGGCATGAGGTGAATGGTTTGGATGCCGAGTGTTTTCGCCGTCTCAATATGCTGCGGGCTGTCGTCGATAAAAAGGGTTTCCTCTGGTTTCAAGCGGTTTTCTTCCAGGATTTTCTGGAAGGGCGCGGCGTCGGGTTTGCGGAGGCCGATGCGGTGGCTGAAATAGACTTTCTCAAACAGGACGGCGAGAGAAGGAAGGCCGGTTTGCTGGCGCAAAATTTCGTTGAAAGCTTCTTCGTGAATCTCGTTGGTGTTAGAGAGGAGAAACAGGTCGTAGTGGTTACGGAGTTGCTGTAGAAATTGCAGGCGCGAGAGCGGAAAATCCAGCAACATAGCGTTCCAGGCGGCGGTGATTTGTGCCCCAGAAATATGCGACCCGCAGGCTTCTCCCATCTTCATCAGCCACTCCTCACGAGAGATTTTCCCTGTTTCCCAATCGTCAAAAAAAGCGTTTTGGCGAAGCTGGGAGAACTGTTCCTCAAACTGCGGAATGCCGAGGTTTTGGAAAGCTTTTTCGGTTGCGTTATAGTCAATGTTGAGGATAACGCCGCCGAGGTCAAAAATGATGCTCTGGATGTTTTTCATGGTCGAAATTTCTCTTAAAACAATGCCCGGCGCTACCGCACCAGGTACTGACTTTTCATGGAGCCTGTTTTTCAAAGCCGAATGATTTTTCAAAAGTAGCGTCTCCTTATCTTCGCGCCCTGTTTGGGCTCTTAGCTCAGTTGGTTAGAGCAGCTGACTCATAATCAGCGGGTCGCTGGTTCAAGCCCGGCAGGGCCCACAAGCCGGAGGTCGCTTCTGTAGCGGCTTTCGGCTTTTTTGTTTCCAGACTATCTCCCTCTCTTGAAGTTTGGTGTAAAATGGGTATAAAAAGACGAGCAGATTCCTACGGGTGAGTGAAAGAACGGTTCCCTCTAAAGGTACGAAAAATTGCTTGAAAAAAGAGGGGCTACTTGACTTTTCTGGAAGAATAAATCAAGTAGCCCCCTACTGCTGTATGATAAGCCTTAGTTGCTTAGGAAGGCTACCTAAAGTTCTTGAAGAGTTTATTCATCTCTTCTTCTACTGCTTTTTGCCCCACATCTGCCACACCTTGTTCTGCAATCCGAGTAAGTGATGCTTTGAAGTCGTCGCAGCAACAAGTTATCTGCAAGCTATCACCTCTTACCGCGACGGTGGGACGCTCATGATGCTCTGGACACGTCTTTGATTCCAGAAGCCGCTTAACTGGGTTCAAGTCAAGGTTCATAATAGATGAATTTTAAGTTCCCAAGCAAGGTAGGAGACTGAAGCGAAGAGCGAATGAAAGAATTGTTCGCAGAATTGGATGAATTATTAACGAACTGTTAATTCATTGGTAAGCTTGGGTCTATTTGATAAAAAATTCTTAATAAACCCATACTAATTACTGACTTCTCGGTAAATTGGTGGAAAACCTATCAACTTATGGGATTCTTCAAGGAATTTAGGGACGAATGGCGCAGAAAACATCGGGAGCATCGGGAGCGTGGAGATGAACTGAGACAAAAGTTCAGGGAGGCATTTGGTATCAGTAGTTTATCAAAAGCTGCTCCACGTTCCGCTCTTATTACTCAGAAGAAGCCGATTGGTAGTTCCGAAACCATGTTACCAGTGAAATCTGAAACACCTCTTGTGCACGCGGAAGTTGCATTGTACCTGCAAAAGCAACAGGATTGCTACGAAATGCTTACGCAGTATCTCGCCTGGCAAGAAGAAAAAGAGCGCAGAGAGCTTTGGTTAGAAGGGGAGCGGGAGCGGTTCGCCTATGATTTGCAATGCCGCCGCATTGCGATGGAAAAAGAATGTCGGCTCTACGAACTGCAATTGCAGTATGACGATTTGAGCTATCAGCAACGGGGACAGATAGAGCAACTGAAAACAGAAATTGAACGGCTAAAACTGGAACTAGAACGCCGTTTATACTAACCTTTTTCACCCTCAAAACCACAACGCTATGGGACTATTTTCTCAGTGGAAACACGAACAACAAAAGAAGGAAGCGGAGCGCAAAAGCGAACTCCAAATCATCAGCGCGAATGCACAGCAATACGCTGCTGAAAAGCAGAATGAAGTTGCTAGGCTACAAATAGAGCTGACAGAGCAGCAAATAGAAGTGGCCGATAAAGCAGCCGATTTGCGCCACAAGATTGCGCACAATAACACCAGCATCAGCGAGCGAGAGTTTGCGCTGGAGAAAGGCCGCGAAGAATTGGAACAAGGCAAAGCGCAGTTCCGTTTGCACCTGGATGAGCAACGACAAACAATGCAACTTAAAGAGCAGTCGTTTGAGTATGAGCAGGAGCGAGAGAACACAAAACTCAACAACGAATTTGCATTGCGCAAAGGGGAACTAGACCTGCGTAAGCAGCAACAAGAGAATCAGAATGTACAGGTACTTGTACACGAGGAAAATGAGCGCGAGCGGATACAGAATGAGCGAATGCGCATAGAAAATGAGCGAATGCGCATTCTGCAAGAAGGAAGACAGGGCCAACAGTCCTCGCACCCTAACAACGGCTTTTCCGGTGGGGTATTCGGGCAATATTGACCGTCATTTTCAACAGTAGTATTTGAGCCAGTAGTCTGTTAGACTGCTGGCTTTTTCTTTTACAACATTGCAAGTTGAAACGGCGTTCCTTCCATGTTTTGCCAGCCGTTATCAAAGTCCGTCCACACGTTTTCGGCTACCTGAAACAGAAACGCCTGTTTCATCCAATCAGGTTGAAAAAAGGAATCTTCAACCATCCTCTTTTTGACAAGGCGCAACATGTTTTCTGTTTCCAGTGTAACCAACACACGGGGGCTTTTAACAAGCGCGTATTGGGCTTTGTAGCGGTTGGTAATAAGACCCTTTCCGATAGCTTGGGAAAGGCGTTTCAGCTGCTCTACAATGCGGCTTACATCCACGCCGTTATGCACTTCCAAACAAGCGAAAAACTGCTTCCCAGCTTCTCTTTGCGCCGCAAAAATTGCATCTGGTTCTATAAAGCTGTCGTCCTCAAAAGTTATTCTGGTAAGGCTTCTAAGTGGGTTATCTTGCTTAGCTGTTTTGGCACTGCCTATTTTATGAAAGTAGGTCTGAAAGAACATCACTTCATAGCCCAACTGCCTTACCCAAAGCTCAAAGGATATTTGGGTGTTCACGGTGGAAATGCGGTGCATGTAGTCATTGCGGAACATGCCGCCAATATCCTTTGGGTAGTGAATGCTTTCCATGCTCATGTCCCCACTGTTTTCGGCTAGCAATCTTGCCCCTTTGGGCAATAGGTAATTGATGTTTTCTGCCCTGCCCGCACCACCGCTTTTGTACACGCCGCCATATTGAGACACGCCTATATAGCCTTCTTCTCTTAGCTTTTTCAAACGAATACTGACGTAAGATTTTGAGCCAATGCTAAGCCTGACCAACTGGCCTGCGGTCATGTATTTGTAGTGTGCAAGACACCGCAAAATCTTTTCTTCCAGTTCTGTTATTAGTCGCATCCTGTGTTTTGTTTAGAAAGGATAAAGCGGTGTTTCATCCGGCTTATCGGTATCGTCTTTGGCTTTGCGTTTCGGCTGTGCTGAGTGTTTTTTGTTGTATGCCGTTTGCGGCGTTCCTGGCGTGCTTGCTGACCGCATTTTCTCTTGCTGCGCCCTTTCCTCTATCGCCTTGTTTACAGGCACGTAATAGGCTTGTAATTGCCCTTGCGCTACTTGTTGCCACTGTTCTTCGGACATGGCGTTTTTACCGTCCGTTAGTCCGTCCCAACCTTTTAGACGAAAGGCTTTGTTGTGCCCGATTTTGACGTAGTAATAGAATCTTGGCAACTGCAATAGCTCTTCTATATCCACGCCAAATTCGGCTGCCAGTGCTTTATAATTACCCATGCTGCTTCTGGCAAGAACTTTCACGTTGGTATTGCCTAACAGCACGTCTTTAAAATCCTTTTCCGAAATGCCTTGTCCTACTATCTGCTGCGCAAGCGTCAGAAAAAGTTTGTTAGACCTCGCTTCCGCAAGTACTTCTTTGATAGACTGCGTAACGTAGTTGTGGAATTCGTCAATGTACAGATGAATAGGGGTTTTGCGCTCTGGCGGCAGACCACCCCTCTGCATCGCAACCACCTGAATTAAAGAGACAATCAACTTGCCGAAATGAGCCGAAACCTGACTGCCCATTTTCCCTTTATCAAGGTTGAAGACAAGACACTTCTTTTGGTCTATCAGTTTTCTTAGGTCAATCGTACTCTTGCCTGATGTAAGCCCTGAAAAGACCTGTGATTTCAGCAGATTGCGGGTACGCCATTCTATTCCCTTCCTTGTTTCTGCCGCGATGTTTGGAAAGTTGTGCGTGAAAAATAGACGTACCGCAGCATTGGGGCTTTCGCGGCCCAATGCCACTAAATCAGCGTTTAGATTATCGTCCATAAAGCGCATCAAGTCCCAAAAATCTGCATCGCCTTTGCGAATGAGCGTTTCTATGCACGGGCCAAGCACAGATTTCATTTGCCCGGTAAAGCCACTGTCTATTTCGGAAAAAATGGTGTCCAGCGTTCTTTCCAGTTCCTGCGTGGTGAGGCGCACTAAAGTCTCATGTGCCTCCTTGCTGTGAGGGGGTAATTGCAAAGGGTTAAGCACTGGCGTTTCTCCTTCAAAATCAAATGGGCTGAAATAGGCCAACTTATCTTTTCTGTTCGCCAGCGTGTGGTCTAAGAAGCGGGAAATATCACGGCTTAAATCGCCTTTCGGGTCAAGCACAATGATAGCCGCTTTGTTCTTCCTGATGTTCTCCCACACCAATGTTTTTAGGAGTTCACTTTTACCGGAGCCGGTAGCACCAACAATGTAGGTATGTTTTTCAAGCTCGCTGAGTGGTACGCCTGGTTGAAATACCCTGAAAAAAAAATGACCACATCTGCGGGTGGATAGTTGCCATCAGACGGAAATAGTTGTCGCGGCTTCGCGGATAGCTTCTTTGAAAAGCACGTAGCTGTTGCTCATTGTCTATCGCTAACAGTCTAAATACAGGCTCTCTCCACTGTTCTTTCTTGGGCGGGTTGTACAAGGATTCATACTCTGCATAGGTGCAAAAGCGATTTGATAACAAGGGCTTCGGATTTGAAACATTACGGAACACGGCGCGGTCAAAACCGGCTGTCCAATCTTGTAGGAGCATATCCACAAAGTCCGCCGTTTCGCCCATTCGGGTAAACCCAACAGCTAAGGCATCCTGCGAATCGGCAGAGATACAGCCAATCATTTGCAGGTACTTGTGGTCGTATGCGCTTGTAAAGCCGTCTTTCATTCGTGGTATTTTTGTACCACAATTTATAGAGAAATTTCTGGCGAAATCAATAGTTCGGTATTTTTCTCTTGAAACGCAATACTGGCGCGGCTTTTGGCGGAATCTTACTTTTCAAATCTCATGACTTAGCCCATCACTTTGACTCTCTCAGAAAGTCTTTTGCAAAAGCAAAACGTGAGTTTAATGATTAGGGTGCAAGCCTGCTATTTTGATTCCTGTTTTTTCGTAGTATCAAGTTCCCGCTCTGTGAATGTTTGTTGAGAAAATCCTCTTGTTAATTTCAATCTGTAGTGCTTCTTCTGGTTACGCCTGTGGTAAGGAAAGGGCGTACAGGTGTTGCTTGTTGAATTGATTTGGTTGCTTTCTTTTTCTCCCCCTCTTGTTTCAGTAACTCTTATACCCTGTGTGATACAGGAATCAAAATACCCGTCCTGCTTTAAAAAGGTTTTCTGTTTCGCCTTGCTGCAATCATTCTAACGCTCTCAAAGAGATGGGAAGTAATCGTAGGGTTCTGTTCTTGAAATAGATTTGAGTAAAAGGCTGTATTGGTGATTGCTAAAAATGTTAGGCTTGTTTTCTTGTTTCTTTTCTGTGTAATCAGGAGTACAAATACTTCTGACTATGACGACACAACACGAGGGGAAAATGAATCAGCTTTCTCTTTTAGAGAAAGAGTTTAACCTGCTCGCCGCAGATGCAGATGCTTATTACAAGAGGCAAGAGCATTTGCTGGCTGACCTCAAACGAAGGGTGCGCGAGGGAGAAATTTCGGACGATGAGCTTACTAAAGCTCTAGAGCAATCTAAACAAGATGGAATAGCATGGCAAGCGGAATATCAACAGCGCACGTCAGCCTTTGATAAAAAGTTCGCAGCGCTTGGCGTATAGCTCCTACATCGCTTCGCCTCTTGTAAGAAAAATGAAAAAGCTGCCGGAGTACCGTGCAGCTTTCTTTTGGTGTAACAGTGCTGATTTGCAGCCTGCCTCTCTCAATACTCACTTGCCCAAAGAAGAACGCAATAATTGTCTTCTTCGCTGAATTCACCACTCTCAATCATAGGCTTGCTGAGTTGGTCTATCAAGAAGAGTTTGCGGCCTTTCTCGTCTGTAAAGACCTGTAAATAGTCAGCGCCGTTGTTCTGCTTGACCCAGTCTTGTACTACTTGAAATATGGATAGAATCTCAACGGCGCTGAGTGCAATTGCTACTCCTGCTGTTACATAAAGGTGGCCGGAAAAGAAGTATTTGCCTTTACATTCTTCCGGCTGTCGTGTCCACTTTGTCATAGGTATTGTTGTGTTTTTGGAACAATAGCCTATTGAAAAACGGCTGCGTTTGCAACCGTTTTTTTTCTTTTTATCTCTGCTTACCTGATGCTTTCAGAAAGTCTGCTTCACTGATACCTGCTTGCTCTAAAACTGCTCTTAGTGTCCCTTCTTTCATTGGCTTACCTGCATGGAAGGCAAGTGTAAACTCTACATCACTTGCTGGGTAGTATCGTTGCTCGTGCGAACCACTGCCTTGCCTTTTCAGAACGCAGCCGAATCCTCTTAGGATGCTAACCACCTCTTTTCTTGTGAATGAATTTCGCGTTCCCATTATGCGGCTTGAAGTGTAAAGCGCATGTGCTTTCTTAGAAGGCTTTCCTTTTTCTTCTCCGCTTCTATTTGCTCTCTTACTTCCAAAAAATCCCTCAGCACAGACGGTGCTAATTCTTTGACTTGCTCTACTGTTTCTCCTTCTACCAAAAATCACCTAATCCCCTCAATCCTACCCAGGTAGTACGTTTCTTCGTTTTCGTTCATTTCGCGTATAAGTAGCTCGTACTGCTTGTTTTCCATTGTCGACATTGGTGGTTAAAACTGCTTTTAGCATAACTAAAACTCGCGTAAATGCAAGTGAAAAGCTACTTCAACTCTGCTTGTTTTTCCACTTCTATGTGGTGGTGAAAGGCTACGAAATGCTCTAAGCTGTGCAGGCGTTCCGGTAAGAGCTTCTTCGCAAGAAAATTGTTTCGCTGCCCTTGCAAAAAGGGGTTTTTTAGCCCGTTCTGTGCATACAGTTTTTGAAAGAAAGGGTTGCCCTCCCCCTCTAATAAAAAGGCTGCAAGTAGTGCTTCCTGCTCTGCATCCGCAAGGGTATTCATAGCGGCCTCTATCGCTTCTTTCCTTTCCCTATCAAACTGGTCTTTTGCCTGCTGCATCCAGAGCTGCTCTTGCTCTTTACGGTGTTGCTCCTCTTCTTTTTGCTTTGTTTCTTCTTCCTGACCGCGTCTGTATTCTGATTCTACCGGCCTAAAATCTGTCTTTAGTGCGCTCAATAAATACGCCGGTACGTTCTGAATGTCTTTCTTCTTTAGCTGCTCCTCTACAATGGCAATGTTTGCAAGTAAATACTGCTCATCGTGCTTCTTTAAAAGCTCGTCAATTTTAGAGGGGCTTACTCAATAGTAGCTGAGCTTCTCCTGTATCGCTCCGCGTAAATTTCCTCACGGTGAGAACTGGTCTTTCGGCTGCATTTTGAAAGCTATCGTTGTCTCGTTCCTGCCGTATTTGATTAGCTCGTAGGTCGCCACGATGTCCGTCTTTTCGTTTATCTCCTGAACGGCATTGTCCAGGACTCTTTTCCTGAGCATGGTTGCATTGGTGTACTGCGTTGCTCCAATGCCCATCAGCTTCTTAAAGTCGCGCACATCGCAGCGTAGTTTTCACAGGTTGATGTAGTCTTTGAGCAACTCGTACAAGGCAATACTGTGTTTGCTTTGCAGTCCCCTCACGATCATCAAGTCCAGCTTCACGTACATGTTCGGCTTGCGGATGGCTTCCAAAATAGCCGTCGGAAACTCAAAGGAAATCGTGGTTGCAGTACCTACCCTTTCCTTTATCCCGACATCGGACATGAAGCTAAGCAGCCTTCGTTCTTGGCTATCGTCTTTGTGCAAAATGTTGAACTCAAATTTAAGTCCGTGAAGCTCTCTAAGAGCTTTTTTCAAGTCGGTATTGTCGTTCTCCTTTATGCCGGTTAGGCGTTTTAGAATACCGATAGTGCAGGTAAAAATTCTGGTGTCCGGTTCTCTTTTCAGTTGGTCTTTGGCAATCCAAATCAGCGCGTTCATCGCCTTGCGCTCCTGCATGGTGGTAACATTCCCCATCTGCACAATGGAGCTATGCTTTTTGATTTCAAACTTGGGTTGTAAAGCGAGAAACAGCCAATCTTGTGCGGGCATTCACTGCGTGGCGTAAGTGGATAAAGTCGGCCATAGCATAACTAACACAACACCTAAGTCAAGTTAAGTTTAGCACTACGGTTTTTGTTAGTCATTTTGTACAAGTCCAGTTGCGAAGCGTGTTTCCGGCACTACGGTTTTTGTTAGCAGCACTACGGTTTTTGTTCGTTTTCAGTACGGAAAATGTTAGTTTCTCTACGGAATTTGTTAGTTGGCACTACGGTTTTTGTTAGCTTTTTCCAACACAAAGCCTTTGTGAGAGCGGATTTTATCTTGCTAAACACTTAAACTATTAAACAGAGTAAACAACAACGCTGTTGTTTTTACTTTTTCCGTAGAAGCAGGATGTAAGGATAGAGGAGTGAGCCGACAGCAACCAGAAGCGCAATACACAGGCCAATAAACAGGTAGAGCTTTTGCCCTAACCTCATGCGCTGCTGCGCAAAGGTTTCTGCCTTATTGCGCAACTCTTTTTGCAGGTCATCGTGCTTCGCAATCCGTTCTCTTTTCTCGTTCCTTTCTTCAATCGCCAGCAGCGAAAATTCTTTCACTTGCTCTTGCAACACAAGGTTGTATTTCTCGGTATTGACTTTTTCAGCAGAAATGGTTTGAACCTGCGTTTGTAAATTTTGAATCGTCTCTTCAAGGTTTCAAAATGCGGGTGCTAACTCATTGTTTGCAGGGGGATGGGTAGTTCATTTTGAAGCGTCTTTGTAAGATTGAACTTCGTTTGAAGCACTCTTTTCAATTCCTTCAAAATCCTTTCAAAAGCCTTGCTGGTGGCTATTCTGAATGTTATCGGCTGTTTCATTTTGAAGGTCTTTTGTAAAGCACCTTTCAAAATCTTCAAGATTTACAAACCTCTTTCAAAACTCCTTCTTGATGCGGATTTGCGAAGGGTATTTTGAGAGGTAATTGTACACCGTTTTCAAAGAAATCTTGAACTGGTCGGCAATTTGTGCAGGCAATGTGTAGGGCATTTTCAAAGTTTACAAACGTTACAAAGGGTAGGCTTAAACATGCTTTTAGTATGGAAAAGGGGAGGAATTGCAAGCGCGTATTCAAAAGCCTTCACGGAAGAAATCTGTTAGTGAAACACCGAGCAACTTGGTAATCTTGATGAGTGTGGATATGTACATGTCCAAACCTTGCTCATAGCGGCCCCATTGCACCCGATGGATGTCATGCTCATTAGCAAACGTCTCATAGCTAGTGTATCCTTTCTGCCTACGCAGTTCCCGTATCCGGTTGCCAATCTTTTTCATTTCCGGCATTGCATCCATTTCTTTCATGGACAAGGGTGCTTTCTTCCTGCCAGCCATTGCGTAAAGAAAGAGTAACCCTATTGTTTGATTAACCGCTGTTCACTATGTTTACGGCATAGTATGGATACTGATGAGTAGCAAATTCTTCTTTCTCACTTAGCTTTATTCTTTCAGAAAATCTGAAAAACACCTATTTTGCAACCATTCAAGCGGTGTATTCAAACGGAGAGCGGCATGAAAAAGATTCTTTCCTTCTTTGCCTTCGTGGTGTTATGTTGTGATGCTGCTGGACAAATCAACAGCCCTAACCTGCCCCAACCCGGCGGCTTTACGCCTGTGTTGCCGCAACACCAGCCGTCGTATGGACAAGCTACAAGCGCGCCTGTCTATACCTCTTCCACACCGGCTATTAATCTCGGCGCGACTGCCGAAACGATAAGAAGCCAGCAGTATAACGGCAATTCCCGGTCTTCGCAGCAGAACGAATTACAGACCCTACTTGCAGAAATGCGGCAACAGGAGCGCCGATACCCACAAAACGCGCCGCCTTCTGCAATTACCCGTAAAGACCCCCGATTTCAGAAGCTGTATGCAGACCGCAATGCGGCTTATACCGAAGCCCTGCGCGGCTTGAAAGAAATGCTTTCCGGCAAACGCCCGCTCTCTGTTGCCAACGCCTACTTTATCACAGAAAGTGCCTACGGAGAACCGTATCTTACCCAAGCGCAACTTGACAACATCTTAGACCAGTCTGCCGCTTTCATTCGGGCTTGGATGCGGGAACATCACCTTGATACGCTTTCCAACGACGTAAAGAATCTGGCGATCCAGCGGTTTATGAGCGAGACGCTCACCATTGCAGCGCCTAGCGGAAAAACACAAACGCACAAGCCTTACTTCTACGACTACGAAGACTTTACCGGCGAAAAAGATTTTCGCAACACGTTTGCCACCAAGTGCCTTGCAACTGGTAGTGGGCAATGTGCGGGTATGCCGGTTGTGTATCTGATGCTGGCAGAACGGCTGAACGCACGGGCGTATCTTACCGTCATTCCGCAGCACCTGTTTGTAAAATACCCGTGTTCGGACGGCACGATTCGCAACTACGAGCCTACATCCAATTGGGAAATCACCGACCAGTGGTACGCCGACAACTCGTTTATCTCGCCGGAAGCAATCAAATCCGGCTTGTTTTTAGACACGTTCAACCGGCAGCAGATAGTCGCTAACTGCATTCTTGACCTTGCTAACAGCTATACGATGCGGGTAGGGATGCAGATGGGAATGATAGAGGTTGATTTTATGAGAGACTGTATCCGTCATACACTGCCGTATTTCCCGCGCAACAACAATTTCATGTCCATTTGCCTACACAGCAGTATGCTTAAAGCAGAATTGATGACACTCCTTGAACGTGCAGGCATCAAGGACGTAAGCCAGATAAACCAGCATGCGCAGGCACAGATGGTATGGAATGCCTATCAGCACAATGAGGCGTATTTAACGAGTCTCGGCTATCAGCCTATCCCGGACGGGATGTATCAGAACATGATGAACCAGCACGAGTTCAAGGGCCGCTTGCAGCGTGCCGCTGGCCGAAACGGCAAGCAGACCCGCAGCCTTTTTAATTCCGCAATTAAGTAGTTTATTTACACGCCGTTTAACCCTTTCTCCCTCATGCTATGAAAACGCTATTTTCTACGCTTCTTACGGTCTTTGTGCTGGGCTTTGCTATGCAAACGGTGTATGCCGCAGGGGAGATAAAAGCGGATTCGCTGGCGGCGGCTAAAAAACATTTTGCCACTGCAAAAGGGGAGCTTGAGGCGATGCTTGTAGGGCAGCAGCCGCTGAGTTATGAGCGGGCGATCTACCTGCTGGAAAATGCGTATTGGGAAGGCACACTGAACGCTGCCGACTTCTCGGAAACACTGGACGGACAAACAGCGCGCATCCGCAACGTACTCCAAGCGAACCGGAATCCAAAAGGATACATTGGGACGCTGGGCTGGATGGAAACAGAAGCGGACAAGAGGGCGAAGTACGAAAAGGCGATAACCAATTTTGCCATTTTCACCTACCTAACGGATACCACCTTCTTTGTGGAGAAGAATGGTAAGATGCGATACCACCTGCCGTTGCGCTATACCCATAAAGACCCAATGGGTAGTATTGCGTGGTCCAATACGCAGGTAACCAATCTGCTTCAAAACGGACACGGCAACTGCTTTGCGCTGGCTTCGCTCTACTATATTTTTTCGGAACGTCTCGGTGGAGAAGCAAGGCTTTGCACCGCGCCGGGACATCTCTACATCAATCATCCTGACGACAAAGGAACCCGCTTCAATGTAGAGCTTTCCAGTGGCACTTTCCCGGGCAATGGAACGATTATGACCCAGAGCTATGCCACAATGGAAGCGGTGAAGAGCGGCATTGCACTGCGGGAATTAAGCCGCAAACAAGCTGTAGCACTCACACTGGTCTATCTGGCGAAAGGCTACGCACACAAGTTTGGCACAACGAGCGATGCGTTTGTGCTTTCCTGCGCCGAGAGTGCATTGCGTATTGATTCCCTGAATCTGAATGCCCTGCTGCTGAAAGCAGACGTGTTGGAAAACCGGCTTCTATTGCAGGGTAATAACATTGCCGAAGTGCAATCTGTAGAAGGATTTAAGGAGTACGAACAACTTCTGGCCAAGCTGTATAAGCTGGGTTACCGGGAGATGCCGTTGGAGATGAAAAACATCTTGATGGCCGGTTTCCAACGCGATACGCTGCCGTATAAAACGCGCAACTACACCTCGCAGCCGTTCAAGAAATACGGCATGGAGAATGACCGCCACGCTTCACTATCGTGGGGCCTGTTTGATGAGATGCACGAGACGAAGGCAACAGAGAGATTTGGTAACACACTCTTGAATACTAAGATTGGAAAGATTACGGGCTTTGCGAAAAAGGAAGTGCTGTACAACGACTATGATTTTGACCCGGTAGCTTTTGCTTGGAATGTAGACCCACTGGCAGCTAAATATCCTGCTTGGAGTCCTTATGCCTTTTGTGTAGATAATCCGATCCTATGCGTTGACAAGGATGGAAAGGAAGCACATATTTACGGCGCAGATGCAGCAAATACTGTAGCAGCTCTTAGAAAAGTCACTTCATTAAGTCTAATATTTGATGCAAGAACAAACCAGATGTCTTATGTCGTTCCTGAAAAACCTAAAGTCGGACCACCAGTAGAATTATCTAAAATTGACAAGCAGTTAATGAAGATTATGGACAGCAAATCTGTGGATGTCGGTTTGCACACAACCCGGGAAAATAGTTTTACAGACGCAAGAACAGGAAACGAATATGACCTAATAGTAGGTTCTTATCAAGGGCATACTGTAACGAGTGACGCTTGTAGCAACCCCAATATTCTAAATAAAATTACAACTCGTCAGCTATACAATTATGAGCATTCTCAAAAGCTAGAAGGTGCTAAAATAAGCACTGCGGGTCAAGATATTTTTCACGAAATGTCTGAGAGTTTTGAGGGAGTAACTGCGGATCCCACTGGTGAAGGTGATGCAAGTTCATATGGGTTCAAACAAGCACACAAAGCGGCGGCTGAACAAGACCCGGATTTTACAGATATTGGTGTCGGTTGGAATCCTAACACGAGAGACGTAAGGGTTTTTGATACTAAGAATAAAGACAAGTCGGTCATTATATACAATAAACCAACAAAACCATGATCATAAATAGAATAATTATTTTTTTATTCATGCTTTCTGGAAATGTATCTTCAGCTCAGAATTCTATTTGCATAAAAAAAGTGAAAATACTTAGTATTGACACTAGCATATTAATGAACTATGTACATTTGACTGGAGTATGTAACAATGATACTGTTAAGATCATAAGCCGTAGGCAAGCGACCCAACCTAAATTTAGTATTCCTATAGAAGAAAACGAGCAGTATCACTTAATATTGGAACAGTGTTCTAGCTTACGGTTGGATAATGACGAAAAATTGATGCCTTTGGTTACACAATTTGTAGTTGATAAAGAAGACGGTAAGTCGGTTATGATTACAGATAAAAACGGTTTTTTGTATAGCTCACCTAACATATCTGGTTTATTCTATAAAATATGTACACAATTGTAAAGGATCGTTTTTTGCGAAGCTGTACCGGTTGGGCTATCGAGAGATGCCATTGGAGATGAAAAACATTCTGATGGCCGGTTTTCAGCGGGATACTTTGCCGTATAAAACGCGCAATTACACTTCACAGCCGTTCAAGAAATACGGCATGGAGAATGACCGCCACGCTTCGCTGTTATGGGGCCTGTTTGACGAAATGCACGAGGCCAAACCGATAGAAAAATTTGGAAACGCGCTCTTAGATACAAAGACGGGAAAATAGAGTAACACGAGATCCTTATGAGACGATCATCTAACAGGCAACTTCTACTACTTAAAACAGCAATAGGTATTATAACTATTGTTACTATAGTTCTATTAAATCTACCTAGAGCTAATACTCTCACGATATATACAGACATAGATAATTGCTGTGGGCCGTTGCCTTTGATTTCTTCTTCACCTAGTAGCAGCGGTAAGGGAAATGCTGAAGATAGTTTGAGGCGCGCTAAAAGTACTGAAGACAGTATAAAACGAGCTTTGATATTACAAAAGACCCAACCTTATTCTGTTACATTTAATAATTCAAATAATACATGTGAAATAGACCCAAAGCTTAACCAGAATATCACAGTTCAGGTTAAATCTTGGCTTGAGGTTATTGTGGACTCACCAGAAGTTAATGAACGTATTGGAAGGATATTTGACAGTCTTATAGCACATGGGATTCATCCCAATCAGATGGCTCCACGTACACCAGCTATTACTAAACCACGCATGTTTAGGTTTCTACATAATTCAAGACTGCGAATGGGTACATATTCATCTGAAAATGGAACTTTAAGTTCCGATAGTAATTATCATTTACCTCATGAAGTCGAACTTAATTTTAATTCGTCAAATTCAATTAATAATTGCTTCTTTGATTCAGCAAGTATCAAGATAGGTTCAACACAAATTTCAGTTAAAGATGCAAATTTAGTTGAAAGCAAATTTACTAATTCTACATTGTTCTTTTATTCCAATTCATGTTGGGGATATTCAAATGAATTTAAGGATTCTAAATTAGAGATAGCTACCGGACAATTGTCTTTTGAAAAGACAAAATTCATTGAAGACGTCCTTTATGTAAGTAGATACTGCCACTCAAAATATTCTAATTGCCTTTTTGATAACTCTTCCTTTGACTTTGGAACTGGTGATGCAGAAATTATAAATGTTTACCTTAATGGACAAAACAAAATACAAATAAATGCCACATGCAAACTTGCAAATATAAGGGGAGATGGCACACTAGAAATAACATCAGCATACAAACCAGCTAGTGGATTAAAGAAAGGGATTGAAGAATACAAACAGCACTACGGTAATAGGACATCATTTAGAGAAAAGCTACGTTCAGTAGTTACTCTAAATAATGTTAGCATTTCAAAATTAAAATTTCAACCTCAAGAGATATACTTCGTAGTAGATTCCACGCAGGACTACATGAGCAAAGAAAAAATTTACGCAGAATTAGTAGATTTTTTTAAAGATAATGAGGAGGAGCGAAAAATTTATGATATTAGTCTCCGTAAAATGAGGGCAAGTTATGAGGATGATTGGTGGGGCTATTTAAAAGATAATTGCCATGAAATTTGGAATAATTATGGCTACGAAAATAGTAGGATTTGGCCTATTACTGGTATCATATTTATCATTTTATTTGTGATAAATCTAATATTTTTTCCTATACTGCTATATGATGGGTATGAAGGTCGTGAGGGTAAGTTTACTTTACTATATGAAAAGAGTACCACTAAATCCCTATTTCAACGCCTACGTTTCGAGATAGTGTATTCCTTCCTCTACACGCTGCTCTTATTCTGCGTAATCAATCTAGATTGGAGTAAATTAAAGATTGACAATTTATTAGTAACATTTTGGGTACTATTGCAACACGCAGTATCACTCTTATTAATTACGTTTATAGTTAGATCTATATTGATGTAGTCTATTGATGAATGCTATAGTAAGTAGTAATACCCATGATGCTTCAACTAAAAAAAGTATTTTACATTGTAAAAGACTTTTTTACAGTTCCTACAATTTCGCCATCGCAGTATCCAACACGCCGTTATCAAACTCCTTTAAGTAATTCTGCCTAATAACGCTGTTTCCATGTTCCAGCGTCTTTCGAAATAACCTACTTAGAAACACCGTTCCTTTTGAGTGTGGTTGCTGTGCTATGACGTACTACATAAAACGTTACCGTGCGTTTGGAAGCCAAGCAACTTCCCAATCTCTTTTAAGTTCTTGTTTGTTTGCTTCAATACCTTTTTGGGTTTGGCCTTGCACAAAGTCCTGTAGGCGCATTGAAATAATAAATGCATCATCTTGGACTTTTCAGAAAAGCGAAGTGAATATCATAGTATAATCAGGCTTGCAAAAGATGAGTGACTGTTCTTAAAAAACAGCGACTTTTGCAAGCTAAATGGAGTAATTACAAAATTTTCAAAATAGTTATAAGGTATCTTATTAATTCTTCACCACTCTTTTTGTACTAACGCCTGCTTTGGTTTTAAAGGTCAAATTATAGATGCCATTCGCTTTTCCCAACAATGCTTCTAGCTGGTAGGAGCTTAGGTTTGTATCAAAGGTCTTTGTAAAAATTATTGCTCCATTTTCACCAGCTACTCTTAGAGTCATTCCTTTTGTGGGACAATCAAATAAAACGGAAATGAGGCCAGAAGTAGGATTAGGAGACACAATAATGCAGTCGTCTGTAATATTGTTTGGCTCTTTTATTCCCAAAGGAGACCAACTATAAGGGGGAGACACTGACCAACAACCATAAAGGTTAGTAATCATGAAAGTGTAGATTCCCCCTTGTAATGGCTTGTAAACAATATCCGTTGCATTAGGTATTGCTTGCCCGCCTAGAAACCATTGATAAGTATATCCTGAACTGGGCAAAGCTCCTTGTAAAGAATCGCCAGCCATGCCAACTAACTGGATGGGAGCCGATATAGGTGTTGGTAACAATGTTACCGTGTAGGGAAGGCACACTATTGAATCTACTGTATAGCAGCCAACAGAAGGACTTGGCATTTGTATAATAAGTCCTATCTCATCGCCATTACTTAATGAATTAATCCGAACCTTTATTATACTATCAGTTCCAACTACAGCTCCATTTTTATACCAAGTATAGTTCCCTTGCACTATATTGGTCAATGCGGTAAAAACAGCAAAGTTGGTATCAGAACAGAAAGGTGTTGGAGGAGGCTGGACAATCCCGTAAGGCGATGTGTAGTAATTTACAGTTATTGATACCGGAGCAGAGGTTATGGTATCTGGAATAGCACAGGCCGCACTACTTTGCATGAACACAGTGTAAACCTCTCCATTAGAAGGGTTCCTTAGCAATGTATCGCTGGTAGTAATTGGCCCGCTAAAACCAGAATTTGTCCATGTAAAATTGGGATTGCTTCCTCCATTTGTATAGGTAGCCACAAACGTGACCGAATCGCCATAACAAATAGTATCTCTGTAGTTTGTAATAGACACTGTTGGAGATACGGTCATCATTACATTCGTCATCGCTGTATCAGAATGAGCATTTATCGCACAGGAACCAACAGGAGGTGTTATAGCAAAGAAATACCTTTTCGCTCCTGTTATATTTCCATTAGCTACCGGAAAAGTCAAACTGCTACCAGAATATAGTTGCGATGCCCCAACAGCAGTAAACGCCGTGCTACCGATGCTTTCCCACATCTGTACTATGGAACCAGTTGGCGCATTATTGCTGTTGAAAGAAACATTAAACGTTGCGTTGGTGCAAGTGATTGAATCAACTGTTGCAATGCCATATGGAATCAGCGGCGTTGTTACATTTATGACAAGGGCGTTGCTTGTTAAGATTTGCGGCGAAAAACACGCGCCTGCGGGGGCAGAAACACTGCATTCCACCGTGTCATTATTTACAGGATTATAGATGAAAGGGTTACCAGTGGCACTTTGTACTATGCCGTTCACTTTCCATTGAAATAGACCATTGGGTACATTGGTTGTTGCGGTGAAAGTATCCGCTTGGCTGCCGCATAAGTTTGTTGTTGTAGTAACGATGTTGATGTTTGGTGTAGGCCCCAGCGTAGTATCAAATGCTGTGTTTGACCAGCCGGAATACTGTGTGTAGTTTTTCGCCTTTATTTTATAGTAGTAAATAGTGCAGGATTGCAAGGCTGTATCTGTGTAACTGTACGATACGGGCAACACAAAAGAATCTACTATTGTGAATGCGGGCGAAAGGCTGCGGCATAGGATCAAGTTTTGCACATCCGTCCCCGTATGCGTCCAGCTAAGTTGAATGTTTGAGGTGTCAATAGCGGCTGCTGTTAGTGCTGTAGGCACGGCAGGTGTTGGGTAGTTAATAGTTATCGTATCATATTTGCAGTACATAGAGGTGTCGCACCAGCCTACTGCTTTAAGGCACACCAGATACACGCCGGGTGTAGTGTAGGTGTGAGAAGGACTATTTGCAGTACTGCTTTGGCCGTCGCCGAATGTCCAGAAAAATGAAGTGGATGGTGTACCTGTGTAAAGTGAGTTGAAATAAACCGTTGTTTGATAGGGTTGCTGAACGATAGAATCCTTAAAGCTAAGATTTGAGGCAGGGTAATACGCCATTGTATAATTGCTGAATGTAGCGGTACTACATACATTGCCGGTTGTCGCATTGCCATTGTAAAGTACACAAGAATAATAGCCCGGTGCGGTAACATTGTAAGTTGCGCCTGTTGCACCGCTAATGGCTGTATTGTCCTTGTACCATTGATACCATTGTGCAGGGTTGCTAAGACTTAACAACGCACTATTAGCAGTGCACAGTGTATCGGGGCTGCTGCTTATAGGAAAGCCATCTGCCAGCATCACCGTTACAGGCGGGTTACTGCATGGATATTCCGCCAGCAGCACATTGGATTGATACGTACAATTATTAACGTCCGTAGCTGTTACAGAGTAGTTGCCGGGTGTAGCGGGAGATGTGGTTGCTGCGGTTGTTCCGTCACTCCAAATAAAAGAACTGAACAGGGTAGGATTGATGACGGAGAGAACCAGCGGATTGCTTGAAGAAATAAGATTGGGAGACTGATTGCTAACTATTTGCAGAGATAGGTTGCAGTTTGGCAAAGCAATATTTACCTGCTGGATGGTGCTGTCTTGTAATGTGCCATTTATCGCCTTGAGCTTTACTATGTAACTTCCGGTATTTGCATAAGTATGTGTAGGACTAACCGAGGTACTCGTATTGCCATCTCCAAAATCCCATTGATAGGTGGTTGCATTGACAGACTGATTGGTAAAGGTTGCTGTAGCTCCATTTTGTGTTATGCTGAACGCGGCTGTAATGCTTTGGCTGCATAGCCAATTGATGTTGATAACAGACGATGAAATACAGCCTGTAGCGTCTTTGGCGTAAATGGTATAGTTGCCATTAGCCGTTATAGGGCCAAAGGTGGAGCTGCTTTGCCAGTTTGTCGGTTGACCCATTGCATAGGTGTAAAGACCTGTTCCGCCTGTAGCAGACATGCTTAGGTTGGTGCTTGTGGGGCAGCCGCCAGGATTGGAAAATGCCGCCGCGACACTGAAAGGCGTACAACCCTGCACAGTTAGAGGCAGGTAAAGAATGTTGTTGTTCTCATTGCTCTCAGTAATGGTATTGGTGTAATCTGCCTTGCAAATAATGTAATAGTTACCTGCTACGGTTGTTGCTGGTAGCGTAATGGATAGATTTGTATAGTTCGTTAAGCCATTAGCAGGCAAAGGATTGAAAGTGGTATCTCGGAGATACACATCATTGCTGCTAAGGGTAGCATCTGTAGAAAGATAGTAACCCACATTACAAGCACTGACGCTGCCTGTATTAACGGTTTGAATGCCACCAGATACAGGGAAAGGTACGCCTGTGGATACAAAAGCACTGTTGTAGGAAAAGCTGTTATTGACCACATCCGGCAGCAGCGGCGCAATGGCCGTTACTATCTTACTGGTGCGATTATACACCGGGTCAAAGACATAAACCGTTTTGTGTGTTGGTGTGCGCACCGTGTCTATCTCCTCACGAGCGTTGTAGGAAAATATAGTTTGGGCACTTAATTTCATGCTGAATAGAGGAAGCATGAAAAATAGTAATTTACTAATATTTATATTGCACATATTTGGGGTCAATTTGCTGAAACTGTGCTTCCCAGTCCCATTTTTCAGGTTTATACTCTATACAGAACCATTTCATACCACTTTCTAACCAAGATGTTCTATAAGAATTAATTTCATGAATATCAATATCATCCAAACCAAATTCTGCTCCACAACACAAGCAAATATCGAAACTTGCGCATCCATATTCGTCCCATGTTGGGGTTTCAAACGCGAATCCACAAATCCCACAATTGTATTCAGACAAATCCATACATTATTGTTTTAAGAAATACTTAATACCATTGTTAGGTTTGAAAAACGTCTTTGGAGTACCATACCTATTTATTACTCCAAAGTAGTTCTTTTTGAGGTCATAAAGGATTATGTCCCCATTTAGTCTAACTTTAGAAACAATATCTTTTGAAGTACTTTGAAAGAATTTTTGTGCGCCTTCCACATATTGCTTCGCGTTTAAGAATTCATCAAATTCCGCCCCATGTTTAATCCAATGTGTATATGCGTTTTTTACTGAGTTAGTCTTTTTTCCTAATGACCATATTGCCTTTTCTGCCCCTAATTCAGGTACAAGTGTATTTAAAACAATTTCTGCTGCCTCATCTGCGTATCCATTGTCTTTAACAATTTGTGCTATGCTTGGCTTATATGAATTAATAGTTGCTTGTGGAGCTAGACTAGGGTAACAAAAGATAATGTTTTGTGTTTGATTAGCATTAAATCCAGCAACACTGCCAGTACCAACCATTGCATCACCAGCATACATCCCACTTGGGTCAATCCCATTCATCGGATTATTTTCCGCATAAGTGTATAGATTAAGCGCATCAAGCGGGTCTTGGCTATAGAAGCGCCCAACAATCGGGTCATAATGCCGCGCCCGCACATAGTACAGAATGCTATCCTCATAGGTGATCCCATACGCACCCATAAACCGGTAGCGGTTTAGGTCTCCGGTAGGCTCTTGTATGTTTCGTAACTCCCCATAATCGCCGTAGGCGTAGCTGTGGGTTACGGTTTTGCCCGCATCCGCCATTGCCACCGTATTGCCCCTGTGGTCGTGCAGGTAGTAGAGAACCGTACCGTTAGGCGCAATGCGGCACAACATGCCTGTTGGCCCATGTATATAGTAATACTGTACGCTGTTGTTGCCATCTGTTTCTGCCAGCACATTGTCCAATCCGCCGCTAATGTCCAGCACGTAGCGGGTAGTCGCGCCATTACGGGTAGCGGCTATGCGGTGGCCCAAGCCGTCCCATGTTGCGGCGTAGGCAGTGTTGCCATTGCTATACGTAAGGAGCTTGTCGGCAACGTCATAGCTAATTACGGTGCCGCCTCTGTTAGTAATATTCCCATCCGTAGTGGTAGTATAGGAAAGGCCGTTTGCGTTTGCAAGAACATTGTAAGGGCCGTAAGTGTAGGTGCTTGTGCCAGCGGGGGGCGGCAGCGGCTGTAACGGCTCTTTTAGCGGGTTTATGTCGCGGATGTTACCGTTGCTGTCCAGCACATACGTCCATGCTGCAATGGTATCTGTCGCGCTTCGCAGGTGGCACAGGCCTGTCATGCGGCCTCCTGCGTCATACTTCCATTGGGCAACCATCCCGTTGTCAAAGACCATACTATCCAGCCGTTCATCCTGCTTGTAATAGTAGGTGGCTATCAGCTTGGCATTTGCAGATGTCCTATTCCACCAAACTTCTTTGGGCCGTCCGGCGGTATCACGGATGTAGGTAACATAATTTCCGTTGGGATAATTGACAGAAAACAGGCTGCCATCTACCCGCCGTGAATAAATCGTCGTAGTGCCAAAAGGGTCTGTATGACTGTTAAGCCAATGCTCATCTGCATCCCACGTAAAGTTGTTGATAAGTGTGCCGCCTTTGGTAATCTTTTGCGGCATGTTATCGGCATAGTAGTCAATGTTGATGTAACCGTTTGATTTTAGCAATCCGGTTACGTTATCATAAGCCATCGTCAGCAGGCTACCGCTGGGCTTTTGGATGCTTTGGAGTTTGCCCTTTATACTGTTAATACTGCCCGACGAGTAGTAGTGGTATCTTTCCAGTCCCAAGAACTGATTCAACGAATCGCGGTCATTCTCATCATAGGTGTATTTCGCGGTATCGTTATTGGCATTTACAACCGTTATCACGTTGTAATTCGCGTCCAGAAAGGTCTTGGTTACTTTCCCTAACGGGTCGGTAACTGTTTTGGGAATATCACAATCCCAGTAGGTAATAGTCGTAGCGTTTCCTTTGGTATCCTTTACGATGTATGGACGACTGCCTGCATCGTAAATAGTCTCTGTCTCTATATTAAGTGCGGGTGTTTTAACCTTGCTTAGGTTACCATTAGCATCATAGGTGTATTTCGTTATAAGCCATTCCGGGTTGGTAATCTGGTAAATCTGGCCGTAGGCATTTGTAAGAATGGTTGTTACCGGGTATCCTGTTCCTACTCCGGTATAGGGGTGTATTATTTGATTTATATTGCCTAAAGGGTCATAGGTATAGTTGTAAATCTTGTTTAAGCGGCTCCGGTAAGTGGCAAGTGTATTATCTGTGTTCCAAGTGAATAGCTCGTAAGTGTTATTTGGGTAAATGATTTTACCCACGTTTCCATTTGCATCAATGTTCTGAAATTGCCAGATAGCGCCTTTCTTCGCATTCTTCAACTGTGTAGGAATGGTAGGGTGTGTGGTATTCCCGTAGGTGATGATAAAGGAATCACGGGTATTCGCCACTTCCAAAGGATTGCCTAGCGCATTATAACGCGTGTTTGTGGAAATGTCATTTGTGCTGGTAGATTGGCTAAAATAAGCGCCGGTAGGGTTGAAATTGGTAGGTGGTGTAATAGTTGTTTTCTGCGCGTCATTACTCAGATTGTTTGTCGTAACAGCTTTTACTTTACCATAGCCATCGTAGTCCGCCAAAATAGAATTGCCGCGCGGCAACATGATCGTATTGAGCAGCGTGGGTCTATTAGGTACAGTGTACTCATACGTCGTTGGGGAATTGGTATTCTCCTTGTAATACCGGAGTTGGCCGTTCTGCAATGTGAAGCTGATGCTTCGGGAGAGCGGATATTGAATTGTTACAGTGGGATTTCCGCTGTTTGTCCCATAGTTGAATTTCAAAAACCTACCAGAAGGCGCTATAACAGAATCAATCTTGTTGGTTCCCGACTGATAGGCAATGTGCAGCTTGTTGTTGTTTCTATCCTGAATATCGGTCAGCATAAACAGCTTGGGCGTATTGCTGTTTACAACTTTGTATGTGTACTTTATCTGCGCCTTGTCTTTGACTTCATAGACCGTAGAAGAAATCTTTGTAAGCGTATTGTAATTGCCTTTCACAATACTTGGCGGCGTGGTAGGCTGACCAGTATTGTCGTAGCCAGAAATCCCACTGCCAGCTACATGGACCAAATAGGAGTTCGTTCCTTCGTCTATCCGCGTGATGTAGGAAAGGTAAGTGTGCGTCCAGCCCTTACCGAAAACATACGGCTCGCTCGGCGTGAATACAGGCTGCCACTCCAATATGCTTGCATCATAATGATGCGAAAAAGAGAGAGAAAAGATGCCTCTGTCTGCTATAGTAAAAGCAGGATTCTCATAGTATGTGAAGTTGCCTTCGGCAAGGGAACGGGGCTTGTCGGAGTTATAGGGGGTGCGCTGAAAGGGAACCGCGTAGTTATCAAGGTCTTGCAGTTGCGCTGTCGTTGGCAGGGCAGGAATATTGGGCTTCGTAAGCAGCCGGTACAGCATCAAAAAACACCCATTCCGGGTGATAGTACCTATATCGTTAAAGAGGGTGGCGGGCTTTACAATGTCTAATTGGTGTGCTGTTCTCAGATACGCTTTGTCTTGCTCAACCATGAGCGCCGTATCCTGAAAAGGCATCGCGTTTGTGTAAGCATACTCATTGATATTAAAGGCTTCCAGCAGTACTTTGAGCGTATTGATGCGAGAGATATGGTCTGTGGGATTGAAGTTCATCCCGTCCCGCTTAAAAGGCGGTATTTGATCTGCATAATCCAAATACAACAGGCCGAGCGCATACTTGAGATAAGGGGCTGTCGTTGTATTGATGTCAATAAAGGGCGAAGGAAAATTTATCGCCGGATTGTTAGGCTCAGAAGGGCCAAATAGAGCACGATAGGTAGCCTTCGCCACGTCCTGCCTTAAAATAGGTAACTGGTTCGTTGTGTAATCCTGATTATTGTCCAGAATCCCTTGCTGAACTAGATAGCAGATTGCACTTTGCAACTCGGTATCAGCAGAAGCATAGGAAGGGATACTACAAGGCGGTGCTGCGTTAATTGAGAAAGAAGCAAGCGCATTATTGTTATTTTCATCAAACTCAATTACGTTATGCCCGGCATCCGTATAAGCGAAAATGTAGAAAGTACCGCCCAAATAAGATGTTGGAATGTTGAGTTGCTTTGTATCTGTAAAGCTACCGCCTGCTGATAGTATAGGTACGTTAGTACTTGCTAGTATAGCATCATTGCCGTTGTTGTAGATGTTATCGGTAGAAATCCAATAGCGAACAATGCTGGTGGCAGCTGTGCCATTTCCGGTGTTGTCTATTGAAGTGGTTGCTGTAACCGTTCCTCCTACACCTATCGTGGTTGGCGTGAGTGATAGGTTACCTACTTGGAGGTCGGGTAGTTGCGGAGAAAAAACATTAAGGTATTTAAAATCGGCATTGTCATTTTCTGAATACTCACTAACAACATTATTAAGGTCTGCTTTTACGATGATATAGTAATTGGAAGCAAGTGCTGTTGAAGGTATGGTTACTGCTTGCGAAAGCGAGAATGTATTGCTTGGGTATAAACTAAAAGGAGTAGAAGTTCCTAGCAATACTCCTGGCGGATTAGGATTGGAACTTGTATTTAAGTAGATACCCGCACTGCACCAGCCAGCAGTAGCGGAACCTGTGTTCTCAATGGTAGCCGTAACCGTAACCTGATTTCCCGCAGTTACGTTTTGAGAGCTAAGATTTACATTGGAGACGGTAAGGTTAGGGTAATCAGTAGTAGTAACTGAAAATGCGTCTGAGTACCACCGCGTAGAGGTTATGTTGGATTTAGCAGTTATTACAAACTGCTGTGTACCGGAGTGTTGGAAATTGTAAGTGAAATCAGTGTAGCCGGGATTGGGTAAATAGCTTACACTATCAAGCGGTACTCCACAAGGCGAACCGCCCGATTTTAAATAAAACTTGCCAGCAGGAAAAGTGGTTGTACCCGGTGTACAACCTACGCCATTGAAATAGTAAACGCGCATCGTTACCGCGTTTCCATTAATGGCCTGTGTTCTACAAACTAAACCACCATTAAAGGTTAGACCGCATCCACTGTAGGAACTGGAAAGACAATTGGTTAGTCCATTAAGAGATGGATTAATAGAGGTAACTAATGGCTGTGCTTTACAAGGATTGCTCCATAGCAAAACCATCAAAATCCCTAAGAAGAGTGCGGATTTTAAGAAGCCAGTCATTGAAAAGCAATTTTGTTCGCGAATTCAAATTTAGCACTTACTTCTGACTGACGTAAGGTTTGTCAAAAAAGTTGTTCAAAGTAATGAGTGTGTTTTATGGCTGCAATTAGGTTCGCTATCCCATCAAATGCTCCTACAGTTTCGCCATTGCTGCATCCAACACGCCGTTATCAAACTGCTTCAAGTAGTTCTGCGTAATAACGCTATTGCTGTGGCCAAGTGTTTCAGAAATAATTTCTGTGGACACGCCATTTCTTTTGAGGTTGGTAGCGGCGCTATGGCGCGCAACGTAGAACGTAACATGCGTCTGAAGACCGAGTAGCTCTACTATGCTATTCAGGTCATTATTGGTCTGCTTCAATACCTTATTCGCTCTGTTTTTTTTCTGCGTTGGGGTCTTGTGAATATGCTCGTTGTAAATGGGGAAGAGGTACGCGCTGTCGGAAGCAAAATAGTCTATAATCTTTTGCGCTTCCTCAGTAATAGACAGGTTGAAATTGTGGCCGGTCTTCTGCCTGAAATACAGAATGCGCCCATCTTGTACCTGCTCTCTAGTAAGGTTTGCAATGTCCGCGAAATTCATCCCGAACATGCGATAGCTGAACATGAAAAGCAAGTAAGACTTTGCCAAACTTGGATGAGCAGTCCAGTCAAACGCTTTGAGCTTCTGCAATTCCTCAACGCTGAGCGCCTTTGGATTTCTGGTAGATTTTAGCTTGGACAGCGAATAGCCGTCCTTATTCATGGTGGTGCTGAAAGGGTTGATTTCCTTGTCTGCATACCCCCTTCTAATGCCTTCGTAGTAGACAGCTTTGATGCTGCGCATACGCGCACCGATACCGCCGCTGGTGCATCCAGTTTGGTACAAAAATGTTTCCATCCCTTTGAGGAATGCATAGGTAACAGCATCAAACTTTACGTTGCCCGGCCTGTATCTTTTGAGCGTACTAAGCCCATCTTTATAAGCCAGCATTGTGCCGATTTTTCCGAGCGACTGCTTTTCCAAAATCATGTCCTCAAAGAAGTCGTAGAAAGTCTTTTCCACCACTTCAATACCAAGAAAACGTTTCTTGAACTCAATGAAATCAAACCGTTTGCCTTGCCTTATGAAGTCGTCGCTAATCTCGTTGGCCTTTAGCTCAAACTTGCGTAGGTTAAGGTTCTTGACCTTGTAGTTATCTACGTTCTTGCGGAAGCGGCCTTGTACTTTATCCCACTCTTTTTCGGTAGAAGAATAGCCAAGAGAAATGCGGTAAGGCTTATCTTCGTAAACGTACAGCATTACCGGATGCTGCTGATTTTTAAGGGTCTTTTGCTTGTACAGAATGGTCTTGATGGTTGACATTTGGTGTAAACATGGTGTAAAAAGCTGCGTGCTTATTTACCTTTGCCTCAAAAGCGGTGTGCTTGATGAGCATAACCATTTTCACATTAAAAACAAGAGAATACTGACTCATAATCAGTAGGTCGCTGGTTCAAGCCCGGCAGGGCCCACACGTTTTTCAGAAACCCGCGCTTTTGGTGCGGGTTTTTTGTTTTCTATGGAACGTGTTTTCCTCGTAACCGCAGAACGCGCCAAGGGGCGTGTTCCTACACCTGCCCCCGCTCTTGCTTTAGCGGCAGCGTAATAAAAAACGTTGCGCCTTCGCCCTCGGTGCCCTGCGCTTCTATCTGTCCACCGTGGCGCTCCACAATCTTTTTGCACAGCGCCAGCCCGAGGCCCGTTCCTTCGTACTTGTCCTTCGAATTGAGGCGGGAAAAAGTGTCAAAAATGCGCGCAGCGTATTCCTGCGCAAAGCCGATGCCGTTGTCGGTTACGCGGATGCGCACCACAGGTTTGCCGTCCAGAACCGAATCTTCGTGGGCAATCGTGATATGGAGCTGTTCGTCGGCTTTGGCAAACTTCAGGGAATTGTTGATGAGGTTGTAGAATAGCTGGTAAATCAAGACTGGCGCACCTTCTACGGGCGGTAGTTGTTCGCAGTCAATGCGGGCATCGCGCCGCTCTATTGCTACTTCTACATCGGCTTCAATGTGGCGGATGGTTTCGCACAGGTCAATTTTCTCTACAGGCCGCTCGTCGGCGTTGAGGCTGCTGTAGGCCAACACGCCATCCACCATTTCGGTCATGCGGGCCGCGGCGCTGTTTATTTTGTCCAGAAAAAGGTATGCATCCGGCGCTGTTTCCCGGCTCACCTTTTTTTCCAGCATCCCGGCAAAGGTTTTGATTTTGCGCAACGGTTCTTTCAGATCGTGGGAGGCGACATGGGCAAACTGTTGCAGGTCGGCGTTGGAGCGCAGCAACTCGGCAGTGCGCTCGGTTACCAATTGTTCCAACTTTTCGGCCAGCGTGCGGAACTGGTTTTCGCTTTCCCGGATGACCGCTTCAGCGGCTTTTTGGTCGGTAATGTCGGTGTAGGTAGAAAGTACCATCGACAGCTTTTCATCTTCACCGTGGAGCGGTGATGCAGTTGCCATCACCCATCTGGATTCGCCGTCTGACCGTCGAACGGCCTGTATAACTTTACGGCCACCCGCCTTGCCATGCAGGACAGCGTTGGCGGGCATGTCTTCCGGCCCGATTCGCTGTCCGCTTTCGTCGTAAAATGCTGTTTCCTCAAAGACCTTTTGCGCATAGTTATCCATGTTCTGCACAGAGAGCATTTCGCGGGCAGAGCCATAGCCGCTGAGGCGCGCCAAAGTGTCATTAACGAGCAGAATTTTCCCCGACGTATCGAAGAGGGAAATACCTGCCGGAACGGCGTTGAACGTTAGTTCCAACTGGTCTTTGAGGTGGCGCATTTCCGACTCGGCATGGCTGATGTCGCTGATGTCGCGTGTGGTGCCGGCAATGGCTTCCACCTCGCCTTTTTCGTTGAGAACGGGCGAGAAAATATAGTCGTAGATACGCTTGCCGAGCGTGGCGTGGGGAAAGGAAACCGTTCCGCGAATGGGCTGTTTGGTAGCGACTACCCGATCTATCTCACGGTGGTGCATCTCGGCATGCCAAGGTTCGTAGCCGTTTTCTAAAAGGCCTTTCCCGATGGCTTCGTCCCATGTTTTTCCCCACATCTGAAGCAAGGCTTTGTTGGCGTAAGTGAAGCGGTAGTGAAGGTCAAAAACGTAGATGAGGTCGGGCGTATTGTCGGCTACGGTTTCGTAGAGGCGGCGTTGCTGGTCGGTGGCTTCCTGCGCTTTTCGGATTTTCTCTTCCGCTTTTTTACGCTCGTCGATGTTGAGGCTCTGGGCGATGAATCCGTCGCCGAAACGAGTGTAGTAGTTGTCGTACCAAGAGTGTTTTTCCCCGTACTCAAAAAGGGCTTCAAAGCGTTGCGGCTCGCCGGTTTCTATCACCTTCAGGGCGCGCTGCCAGTGTTCCATGTCCTTCATGCCGGGGACTACGTCGGTGAGCAGCGTTTTAGGTCGCAGGCCGGGATAAACATCGGCGGTCTTCGGGTTGGCGTCCAATACTTCCATGTCTTCAATCTTCCCGCTTTCATCGCGCACGGCTTGGAAATAGCCTATCTGGATTTGCCCGCTGCCATAAAGAGCCTGGAGTTGCGCGTAGGCTTTTTGCAAGGCCCGCTCGGCGGTTTTATGTTCGTGGATATCGGTAGCGGTTCCAAACCACTTTTCTCCACGGCGGTGTGCGCGGCTGAGGTGCCAGCGATAGTCGCCATTGACCATTTGAATGCGATGCTCCATGCTGTAGGTCTCGCCGGTTTTTATGGCTTTGCTCCAAGCGGCAGCGGTGCTTTCCAAATCTTCGGGATGAAGCAGCCCCACCCAGCGCCAGTGGCCGTCGGCGTCTTTGTGTGCACCGGCGTAGTTATACACCTGCTGGTTGTAGTAGGTAACCTGCCCGTCCTTGTCGGCTATCCAGACAAGCTGTGGCATGGCATCGGCCAGCTCCCCAAGTTCGGCAGTGCTTTCGGTCAGTTTACGCAGATTATCGGAGGCAGCAGGGTCTGTTTGGCGGGTTGGGTTCATAACTTCTCAATAAAGAAAAGGGATGGATTTCGCGGTGCGGAAAAAGGCTCTAAAGTTCGCTAAAAATGTATGAAGCCGGGCCTTATGTTGTTTTTGCGTTGCTTGGAAACCCAAGTAGTTAAACGCGCTAATTGCAACACAGAATCTTCTCAAAAAACCGTATTTCTACGCTTTTTTAAGAAGATTCTGTGTTGCAAGATTTGTACCGCGAACGGCACATCGGTTTGGAGAAGGGTGCTGACGCAAAAAATTCTTTGAAGGTCGGGGTGGCCCGGGAACACGCTTCAATCCCGTCAACTCGAAAACATCAGCATTACCATCAGCGAAGTTCCCGTTTATCCGCTCAATGCCCTGATTCTGGATCAAAAGTCATCTGGTCGCCGTGCCACGTATGACGGAAGGCGACTGGATGAAAGCCTCCTGCACACGCTTTACACGCGCCGAGCGGATGGCGGGTTGGGATACAATTGTGAAAAATACTTTTACCTAAACCAGCAAGCATTTACGTATATGGAAATAAGTTTGCTGTTTCCGGTATTAAGTACGCATTAAGCCCTTGTAAACAGCCCTTTTGGGGGGTTTGATGGCTTTAATTTTGCAACCGAAAACAAGAACCCTCTATTTTATGAAAACGAAACTTTACGCGTTAGCCTTCCTTTTGGCATCTTTACCCTTCGCAGGCAAGGCCCAGATTAGTCTTACCAATGCAAGTCCTACGGCCACGCAGAACTTTGATGCAATGGGCAGCACCCTTAACCTGCCCACCAACTGGCGGGTGAATGCAAACGGCGCCGCCGCCAATTACAGAACTGGAAGCACTGCTGTTACGCAGCAAGCATCCTCTGGCTCGCCAACCGCTGGAGGGACTTACAACTTTGGCTCCAGCACAAGCGAACGCGCAGTCGGCGCAATGACTTCTGGCTCCTATGCCAGCCCAAATAACTATATCGCTTATTTCCAGAATGGTGGAACAACGGCTATCACCGGGCTATCAGTGAGCTACAACGGCGAGCGCTACCGCATCAACACAGCGGCGGCTTCCATTCAATTCTTCTATTCACTGGACAGCACGACTTGGAATGCCGTTACGGCGGGTGATATTGCCACGACCAGTTTCGCAACCGGCTCTAACAGCTACACTTTTGGTACGCCGCTTAGTGTGAGCAAAAGCGGTATTGCCATTTCTTCTCTCAACATTCCGGCAAGCGGAATCTTTTACCTGCGTTGGAACCTGAACACCACTGGCTCCAACTCGCAAGGCATCGCCATTGATGATATATCGGTAACAGCTACTTTCGCCACTGGTTGCACGGGGCCAACAACGGCGGCTACCAGCTATTCCACCACTAACCTTGCTACCACCAGCGCCACACTGGGCTGGACGAGCGGCAATGGTACCAACCGCGTTGCTTTCCTGAAAGCAGGTTCTTTCACTTCTGCCGTTCCTTCTACCAACACAACCTACACGGCCAGCAGCGATTTTACTTCTGCTACCAGCACCGCATTCGACGGCGGCAAAACGGTGTACAATTCCAGCAGCAATTCCATAGGCGTTACCAACCTGACGCCCAACACGCTCTACAACGCGAAGGTGTTTGAATATCTCGGTGCGGCGGGTGCGGAATGCTATCTCAGCACAGCGCTCTCCGGCTCTTTCACTACCCTTTCCAACGCAGCAACCACCACGGCAGCCACGGCCCTTTCCGCTTCTGGCTTTACGGCCAACTGGACGGCCCCAAGCGGAAACGGCGCAGCGACTTTTACCTACACCTTAGAAGTAGCCACCGATACGGGATTTACCAGTATCGTTAGTACCACGAACAGCATAGCTTCCGGTACGACCTCGCAGGCGGTGGCGGGGCTGAGTGCCTTCACTACTTATTACTATCGGGTGCGGGCGGTGAATGCGGGAGGAAGCTCCGCGAATTCTAACAGAACTTCTGTTACTACCTACGCCGCTGCACCGCCCACGCCCACGGCTGCCGCCAACCCGGCCTGCGTCTCTACGACGCTGAACGCTTATACCGGCGGACAAAGCAGCACCTATTACTGGCAGGGAACCAACGCTTCTGGCACCAGCTTTTCCAACCCGGCAACAGCTACTTATCCGGTAACGGCTACAGGAACGTATTATGTGCGCGCCTATGACAATATCAACATGCTGTGGTCTGCGGCAAGCAGCCTTTTGGTAACCGTCTATAACGCGCCCACCATCACCACGCAGCCTTCACCGGCAAACGTGAGCGCAGGCAGCACGGCGACCTTTACCGTAACGGCCACCGACGCAGGCAGCTATCAGTGGCAGGCCGACACCACAGGCGGCGGCTTTGTAAACCTCCCTAACGGCGGGGCCTATTCCGGCGCAACATCGGCCACGCTCAGCATTGCCAATACGACTATAGCTATGAGTGGCTACCGCTTCCGGGTGGTTGTGGGCGCTACCAGCCCCTGCACGGGTTCGGTAACTTCCAGCCCGGCAGATACGCTCACCGTTAGCCGCGCATCTGCTGCAACGGATTATTTCCGAAGCCGGGTTACGAGTGGCGCTTACAGCAGCACCGGAACGTGGGAAAGCTCTGCCGACAGCATTACTTGGGGCAACGCCTCCTCCGTTCCGACGAATGCAGCCCGCTCGGTTACGATTAAAAGCACCGACTCGGTAGCGGTAACGGCAGCCGGAACCGCCGCGCACTTGTATCTCTATGGAAAGATGACCTTCACAGGCAACAACGTCCTCACCGTGGCCGACAGCAGCGGCTACGATATGGTTCTGTTTAACGGCAGCACCCTCACGGGCGGAACTGCTGCGGGTGGATTTATTACTCTGGGCAGCGGCGCTACAGCATTTGCCCGCACAGGTTCGCGCATTGTGAACAGCATCAACGCCAACCTGCAGGCTTCGGCGGTATCTACCTCTTATTTCTGGGAGACGGGTGCGGTTGCGGAGTTCTCGGGAATTCTTTCCTTCTCCACCAGCAACATTATCTACTTCCCCACTGCCGACGTCAACACCACACCTATCTTCCTGGTAAGTGCATCGGTGAACCTCAATGTGGGCGCTACGGCCAACACCACCGTCAACGGCCTTTTCCAGATAGGCTCGGGCGGCAGTGTTACCTGGGGAAACGCGGGCAGCAAAATCTTCCGCGACGGCATTCTGAATAACGGAACCTTTACCGCCAACGGCAGCTCCGGCTCTATTGCGATTAGTGGAACCACAGCCACGCTTGGCGGCACGGGAACCTTCTCGCTGGCCAATGCCACAGGCATCGTTATCAACACGGGGGCTGTTGCTACGCTTACTTCCAACATCACCGTAAATACCTCAGCTACCAGCACCCTTACCGTGAACGGCACGCTGAACACCAACAACTTTGTCGTTTCCGGTTCAACGCGCTTCGCCACTGCCGCCGCCAGCACCCTCAGTGTTACCGACGCCAGCGGCGTTGCGGCCACGGCTACCACCGGCAATATCCAAACCACCGGCACGCGCACCTACAACACAGCGGCTACCTATACCTACCAAGGCACGGCGGCGCAGACAAGCGGCGACGGATTGCCTACGACCGTAGCCGGACTCACCATCAACAACGCTACCGGAGGACTGACCCTGGACCGGGCCACAACGGTAACCACCCTGCTGACCCTGACCAACGGCAACATCACCACCACTTCTACCAACCTGCTGACGCTGGCTTCCGGCGCTTCGGTTTCCGGCGCAAGTGCGCTTTCTTATATCGATGGCCCGCTGCGCAGAAACACCGCCGCCGCCACGGCCTTCGCTTTCCCTATTGGCAAGAACGGCGTGTATGCGCCCGCAGCCGTGACGCCAGTGGATGTTACCCCAAGCAACTACACGGCAGAACATTTCAACGGCACAGAAGTATCGCCGGGCCGCAGCGATAAAGACACGCCTACCCTGCGCTATGTTTCGGCCAATGCCTATTACGACATCAGCCGGGGCGCGGGTGTAAATGCCACGGTTACACTTTCCTACAACGAAGCGAACCAGGTGACCGACCTCTCCTCCCTCGTCGTTGCCCACTACACGGGCGGACGGTGGATTTCGGAAGGTGGCACAGCAAGCGGCACAACGACTTCAGGCACGGTCACGTCTAATATTGTTTCCACGTTCTCGCCTTTTGCTATCGGTTCTGGCTCCGCCAGTCAGCCCCTGCCCATCCGGCTTCTGTCTTTTGAGGGACGGAAAGAAGGCAGCGCAGCCCGCCTGAACTGGACGCTGGGCACGACAGACGGCGGCGAAAGCATTGTGGTGGAGCGCAGCGCGGACGGAAAGACTTTCTCTTCCATCCACCGGAAGGAAGTAGCGCAAAACGCGCATCTTTCTCAAAGCTTCATCGACCCTAAACCGCTGACGGGAGCCAACTATTACCGCCTGCGCATCATTGGTATCAACGGCGAAGAATCGTTTAGCAGAACACTGCTCGTGAGCTTTGGCGGAACAGCGGTGGAAGGCATCAAAACTTATCCCAACCCGGCGCGCGACGTGCTGACGCTGGAATGGACGAACACGGAAATGCCTGCTTTGGTGACTTTGCACAACAGCGCGGGCCAATTGGTGTGGACGGAGCGCGTCGTGAGTGGCAATGTGCTTTCCGTTCCGGTGGAGAAATTAACGCCGGGCGTTTATTGGATTACGCTGGAGCAGAACGGAAATGTGGAGCGGAAGAAGGTAGTGGTGGGACGGTAGGTTTTATTTCTCTTTTAAAAGAAAACGCTTCCTCTTACGGGGAAGCGTTTTTTATTCTGGGAAGAGATAACACGTTCTTTAGGCTACTAATTGCCACGCCCTTTAAGCACTAATTGCCACGCCCTTTAGGGCGTGGTGGGAGGTTTCAAAACACAGCGGAGGGCTTTAGCCCTTTAGCGCCTTTCATCAAACCCATATTTTCTCATCAGCTCCTCATACTCTTGGTCAAAAGTTTTGTGCGCATGATGCGCTTCTTGATTGTCGATGTAGGCATACACTTCTCCAAACTCCTTTCCACTCACCGACACGGCAAAATACTCATCCTGCCACTCCAGCTTTTCGGAAAGTTGGAGGTTCCGATTTGCCCAATAAGAAGATTCGCCTTTAAGAAGCTGCGCAAGGGTTTCCGTGTTTTGGTGGCTGTCGTAGGAAACCAGCACATGTAAATGGTCCAGATCCCCATTAACATTCAGGACATGAATGCCTTTTGCTTTGGCGTTCTCGCGGATGTGGTCGCAGAGCGCATCTTTGGCCGCTTTGTGGAGCAGCGACTTGCGGTTTTTTACAGACCACACAAAGTGGACGATGATTTTGAGGAACGGCATGGTTGCGGAGGATAGATTTTAGAGAAAGGAGGCGCTAAAGGGCTAAAGCCCTCCGCTGTGAGTTGTGCTATTCTTCCACGCCCTAAAGGGCGTGGCAACTAGTTCCTAAAGGGCGTGGCAATTAGTACCTAAAGGGCGCGGCAATGAATTTCCCTCCCCTTATGCCTTCACCAGCACCACATCCACCTTTGCGGTTTCGCCCGCGTTCACCACCGCCGTAAAAGGCTGCGGCACATAACCGCCCTTTTCCACCTTGCCATTGTAACTGCCGGGGGCCATGTTCTGCACATAACAGATGCCCTTCGGCCCGGTGCGCTTTGCCTTCGGCAAGCCTCCCATATTCACCATCGCGTCCGGCACGGGGAGGCCCTGTGCATCCTTCACCGTAAAAGTGATGGCGCGGGTGCGGGTAGGCGCGTCGTCTATGGCGCGGGCAAAGAAATACTGCTGATAAAAGTCGGGGCCTGTTGTCTGGAACAGCACCATCTGCGCATCCATCGTGTCCAGAAAGTCAGCAGCCGTTGTGACAAGGCGGGCGATGCCGTCCGTGCCGCCTTTCCTATCTTCAATCGTAACCTTTGGCCTTCCAATCCAGCCGCTGTATTGGTTCGCCGAAGTCTGCAAGCCCGCAATGCTGGCAGCCGTTACGTTATAAGGCCCCAGGTTGGCCACATTCGCCGTTGCCAAGGCCACAATGCGCCCCGCTTCGCCCACAATAGAGCGGTCGCTCATCTGGCGTAAATCAGAAGGAGCAAGGTGCGCGTTCTTGCGCAGGATAAGGTCTTTTATCGTGGCCGCATAGGCTTCCACGCCGCCCGCAATGGTTAGAAGTTGCGTTTCCAGCACAGTGCGCAGGGCTTCTTTGGTAAGGGTTACGCCTGTGCTCTTCTGGCCTTGCTGGGCCTGCGCCTGCGGCAGGAGGTTCATCACGTCCGTAATCAGCTTCATAAAAGGAACCTTAAAGGACGGCGTGTTGTTCCAGACAGCCGTGTATCGGTTACAGACCAGAATCAAGGTGCTCACCATCTTGAAGAAGGCGTTTTGGTTGGCATTCATCGGGAGATTTTTTTAAGAAGGGGTGAAAGAAGAGGTAAACGTACAAAAGGGAGCTTTTATTTTATAATCCTGCACAAAAAAATTTTTAGCTGGCTGCCTTCCTGTGCTGTTTGTTTTAGGAACAGGCATTTATGGAGCATCCATCAGCGTTCCTGCCTTCCCCATTGACGTTCCTGGTCTCCTCATTGACGTTCCTGCTCCTCCCATTGACGTTCCTGCTCCTCCCATTGACGTTCCTGCTCCTCCCATTGACGTTCCTGGTCTCCTCATTGACGTTCCTGGTCTTCCCATTGACGTTCCTGCTCCTGCCATTGACGTTCCTGGTCTTCCCATTGGCATTTATGGTCTCCTCATTGACGTTCCTGGTCTCCTCATTGGCATTCATGCCTTTCAGGAAAACCTATTGCAGCCGCCATTGTCGTCCTTTTACATCATCAAAGCCAACGATACCGTGAGAAAAGGCGTAATAAATTGTGTGAACGGCTCCTTCGTATCGCGTAGTATCCGGGTGGACGGACATAATCTTGGCTACTTCGGGATAAAAGGTGTTGTTGATTTGCAGGGTTGCATTTGGTTCATTGGGAAGAGTGATATAATTATTACGGTAGCCCGAACCGTCGGATTCATTCCAAGCAGGGAAATGAATTTGACCATGAAATCTTGAGGGGAACAGCGTCCTGATGTATGCTTTTGCAGAGTCTATGTTGATGGGGAACTTATCAAAATATAAACCCCATCCTACACCCGGTGAACCGGGCATAAAATCATAGCTAACCAAATCATAGAAAAAATACGAGGCCGCACTGGGGCCAAAAAAGCCTACGCCCTGCTCGTAGCGCGTCCGCAGGCGCACAGCGGTATTCGCAACTTTGAAAACCTTTGTTTCTCCGGTCTGGCTTTTATAGATAAGGCTGTCGCCATCCTTATACTTCGGAATACGGGCGAATTCTGCCGCGCTAAACTTGTAATAGGCGACATCTGCATAAGGATCTTCCTTTGTTTTTCCACAACCTATAAGGAGCCAAGCCCCCAACGCTACCACAACAAGAGTTCGCATCAGTTCAGACGTTTTAAGAGGGATAAAATTAGAGAAGGGCAGCGAAAGAACATGCATATCATTACCCCAAACAAAACATCCCGAAACCTTTCGGCTCCGGGATGTTTGTCTCTCTAAAAGAAAGCGGCATTAATGGATTTCTTCGCCCTCGCGTATCGGCGTGGTCTGCGGGATAAAGTCGTTGCCGTGGCCGTCGTCTTTATAATCGTAGGCCCAGCGGTAAACAGTAGGGATTTCGCCCGGCCAGTTGCCGTGTCCGGGGCGGATAGGCGTTGTCCATTCCAGCGTCGTTGCGTTCCAAGGGTTCATGCTTGTTACGCGGCGGCCAAACCAGATAGAGGAAAAGAAGTTCAGCACGAACATCAACTGTGCAATAAACACGATAATCACCACTACGGAAATGAACGCGTTCAGGCCTTCAAAATTCTTAAAAGATTCCCACGCGCTGTAGTCGTAATAGCGGCGCGGCATCCCGGCAACGCCTTCATAGTGCATCGGCCAGAAGATGAGATAGGCGCCAATGAAGGTGACAAAGAAGTGGATATACCCCATTGTGGTGTTCAGGAAACGGCCAAACATCTTGGGAAACCAGTGATATACCCCTGCAAACATGCCGAAGAACGCCGATACACCCATTACAATATGGAAGTGGGCTACTACGAAATAGGTATCATGCAGGTGAATATCCAGCGCCGAGTTGCCGAGGAAAATACCCGTCAGACCGCCGGAGATAAACATGGATACAAAGCCCAGTGCAAACAGCATCGGAACCGTGAAGCGAATGTTTCCGCGCCAGATGGTCGTTATCCAGTTAAACACTTTCACCGCTGAAGGAACCGCAATCAGAAGCGTAAGGAGTACAAAGATGGAACCCAAGAACGGACTCATACCCGTTACGAACATATGGTGTGCCCACACGAGGAAGGCCAGCAGCGTAATACCAATCAGGGAAATCACCATCGCGAAATAGCCAAAGATGGGCTTGCGCGAATTGACGGAAAGAATCTCCGACGCCATACCCATGCCGGGCAGCATGATGATATACACTTCCGGGTGGCCGAGAAACCAGAAAAGGTGTTGATACAGGATGGCCGAACCACCTACGTAAGGCAAGGCTTTTCCGCCTACAAAAATCTCCGACAGATAAAAAGACGTTCCGAAGTTGCGGTCAAAAATGAGCAGCACAAAGCCGGAAACCAACACCGGGAAGGACAGAACGCCCAGCACGGCGGTAAACATAAACGCCCAAATGGTCAGCGGCATCCGCGTCATGGTCATGCCTTTGGTACGCATGTTCAGCACCGTAGAGATATAGTTCAAACCGCCGAGCAGCGAAGAAACCACAAACAGCGTCATGGAATACAGCCACAAATCCATTCCTACACCTGAACCGAGAGAAGCTTCTTTCAAGGCCGACAGTGGTGGGTAACTCGTCCAACCGCCAGAAGCCGGGCCGGTTTGCACAAACAAGGAGGCAAACATGAGCACCGAAGCCGCGAAGAAAAACCAGTAAGACAGCATGTTCATGAACGGCGAGGCCATGTCGCGCGCGCCAATCTGCAACGGAATCAGGAAGTTGGAGAACGTCCCGGAAAGACCTGCGGTCAATACAAAGAACACAAGAATGGTTCCGTGCATCGTAACGAGGGCATAGTAAAATTCCGGTGTCAGCTTGCCACCTTTAGCCCATTCGCCCAGAAATTTCTCCATAACGGGAAACGTCTGGTTCGGAAAGCCCAGTTGCAGGCGGAAGAAAACGGAAAACAGCGCACCAATGATGGCCCAGATGATACCCGAAACCAGGTATTGCTTGGCAATCATCTTATGGTCTTGCGAGAAGATATACTTCCAAATGAAGTGCTGCTCGTGGTGTTCGTGGTGATGACCCGCGTCTTCGCTATGCGCTGTATGCGCGACGTTTGGGCCTTGTATGATTACTTCCTGTTCGGGAGTCATAATAGCACTTATTTACGAATGAATTGCTTTCCTTTTAAGGGGAAAGAAAAAGTCTGTTGTTAGATTTTGGTAATCGTTTTTGCCGGGCCGCCTGTTGCCGGAGCCGCGAGGCTGTCCACCGCAGATGGTGCAGGCGCGGGGGCTTGTCCACCTTTCAGATACGGCTGTTGCTTTGCCAGCCACGCCGCGTGTTCTTCGGCTGTTTCCACAATCACTGTTCCGCGCATGGAGTAGTGGCCTTTTCCGCACATCTGATCGCAGGAAAGCTCATACACAAAGTTCGGATTATCGGTGATTTTCTTCATCTGCGTCGTCGTGTATTTGGGTGTAAACCACAACGTAGTGGTGATGCCCGGAACGGCATCCATCTTAAAGCGGAAGTGCGGCAGACCCACATCGTGGATCACATCGCGGGAGCCGATGATAAACTTCACCGGACGGTTCACCACCACATGCACCTCGCCGTTTTCCAGAATAATATCGTCGTTGTTTTTCGGGTCTTTCCGGTCTTGGCCCAGCACGTTGTCTTCGTTGGTAATCAGGGAGAAATTGCGCTTTCCAAGCACGCCGTCGGCGCCGGGATAACGGACAATCCAGTTGAATTGTTTCCCTACGACTTCCACAATCTGTGCATCGCGCGGTGCTTCGGAAGTGATGTTCAACCAGTTGCGCAAACCTACCGCCACCAGCGCAGCCATGGCAATTGCCGGGATGATGGTCCAGACAAGCTCCAGCCGGTTGCTGTGGGCATAAAAATAAGACTTGCGCTTTTCGGTGCTTTGGTAGCGATAAGCAAACCAGAACAGCAAAAATTGTGTCAGCACAAACACGATGCCGGTTACCCACATTGTGGAGTTGAACATAGAGTCATACTCCTCGCCCTGCACCGAAGCCGAGATGGGAAGCATCCGGTCTTTCAGCGCCTGATGGCACATATAGATGCCCCACATTCCCAGCGGAAACATCAGGAGCATCAACCAGCCAATCGTGCGGTTGGTAGAAGCCTGCACCTTTCCTTCGCCCCGAAGAACAGAGGCATATTCGCTTGCACGAGCGATCTGATAGATCACCGTCAGCACAAGCACAATCAAAGCAATGACAATAAAGGCGGACATAATCTGTTATTGAAAGTGGATTCTGTAATTCTCTGACTTGGGCAAAGATATCTGGCCTTAATCAAAGAAGAATTTTCTGTTGGACTTTTCCTTTTTCTTTCCGGTCATTTCTGAACAAGAAACGACGGCGGATTTTAAAGGTTGAAGGCCTGTTTAACTTACGTGCAGGATTGCTTCTTTAAGCAAAACATTGTTCTGCGCAACGAGGTCGTGCTTCGCCAACGTGCGGCTCACCACAAACATCATTACACCGGAGAAGCCCGCCAGCACGCCCATTTCATACCAGCCCAAGTGCCAGTGTGCGCCGAGCGGGCCGGGCATCGTCATGATGAAATAATCCAGCCAGTGACCGAAAATAATCATCAGCGCCATGAACGTGATGGTGAAGAAGTTGCGCTTGGACTGACGGGTCATCAAAATAAGGATAGGCCCAACAAAGTTGATGATGAACGTGGCATACCAGATGACGCCATACGGCCCTTGCTGCCGGATTCTGAAATACGCGGTTTCTTCGGGGATGTTGCCGTACCAGATAAGCATGTACTGGCAAAACCAGGTATAAGTCCAGAAGATAGAGAACGCAAACTGAAACTTGGCAAGGTCATGCACATGCTCGCGGCCAACGAGTTCCAGATTTCCTTGATTTTTGAGATACACTACCCACAGCGTAATCAGCGACATGCCGCTCACAAATGCCGAAGCGAATGTGTACCAGGAGAACATGGTAGAATACCAGTGCGCATCAATAGACATGACCCACAGCCACGGCGTCGTGCTCATCTGCGTCAGGGCAAAGACAATCAGAAACAAGGCGGCCCACTTCATGAACTTAAAATAGTTCTTAGTAGAATTCTTTGGCGCGGCTTGCTGGTCCAGGGAAATACGCTGGAATTTCTTTCCAAAAAAGCTCCATAGTGCTACGGTTACAAGGCTAAAGCCCACGAACATGCCTTTGTTAAGGAAGGCAGATTTATGCTCCAGAAGTTCGTCGCCTTTGGGATTCACCCAGTGGAAAATCGGGTTATGGCCATTAATACTAAAGCCAAATACGATAGCGAAAAGCACAATTAGCGCAATCACACCAAAGACCACCACATTCGCGCCAATCGCTTCCGGCACGCGGCGATAGGCCACAATCCAGCCGCCATGTGCAAGGCTTGAAGCCGCTTGGATGAACACCGAAGCAAGCGCAATCAGCACAAAGAAAACACTGTTATGAAGCAGCACAATCCAGAAGCGCGTTTTGTCGTATTCATCAGCACTGCCAAGCAGCGTAACGGCGCCTGCCAATATCACCACGATGCCAATCGCCATCAGCACGATGCTGGTGAGGCGAAGCCGGGCGGGAACTACAAACCTGTCTGTCATGACGAGAAGTATTAAAAAGTCCTATTCCTTAGTTATTAATTTTTAGCCATCTTGCCGCCCTTTCCAACCGTATCCGTTGGCGCGGCAGATTTCATTCCTTTGGTAGAATCATTGGGCGAAGGAGAAGCTGCGCCTGCTGTATTCAAAGTGTAGGCAGCACTTCCACCATTCTTGCTTTGGAAATCCCGGATATACGCCAGCACCATCCACCGCTCTTTGGTGTTCAGTTGCGAAGCATAAGAGCCCATTGCGTTTTTACCATACTTCACCGCTGCGTACATCTGTCCATTAGGCATTTGGAGATACTTGGCCAGCTTGAAGTTGGCCGGAGCCGCTGCAAACTTGCCGTTGCCGCCGTTGTAAAGCGGGCCGTTTCCGTCCAGACCTGTTCCGTGGCACACACCGCAGTGGATATTATACAACCGCTTTGCTTGTGCCAGTTCGCCTTCGTTGAAGCGCAGGCTCGTGGTGAAAGTCTTGTAAGCGTTGGTATCGTTCTCCACTAAATGATCCGGCAGTTCCTGATCGCGGGCAACCGTTCCGGTTACCGGGCGGCGCGCCGTGTGTCCGTCGGCGAAGTTGGGGTTCTCGTTATAATAGTCATACGCCCGCGAATACGTCATATCCGGCGCGTAAATACGTCCCGGGTCGCGGTGCTTTTCGCCGTTGTTGGTGCAAGAAGCCACCATCAGCCCGGCAGCGAGCGCCAGAATTCCGGTTTTATAAAAGGATGCTTTCGGCATGAATACTTTTCTTAAAATACTAAAGAGAGAAAGCTTTTACGCTTGCAGTTGTGCCTCAATACGGCGGGAACGAAGGAGTGCTTCTTGCGGAGCCGTTTCGTATTCTTCGGGCTTGTCAAAACGGCCAAACCACCAGCCTTCTTCGGCAATCTGGATGTTGGTTTCTATCGCGCCCGTCGTTTTGAGGTAATCCAGCACTTCCTGTTCGGAGGCATCGTCGGTCAGTTCCACCGCTGCAACAAACAAATCATCCGTTTGACGTAGATGGAAAATATGCTTTTTTACGCCCGGCATAATCTGATTGATATAGCAGAACGTAAGCACCATGCCCACCGCCGCAAACAAAATCGTCAATTCAAAGACAATAGGAATGAACGCTGGAACGGGCAGGTGCGGCTTACCGCCAAAGTTAATCGGCCAGTCCTTCGTAAAAATCCACGACATAAAGCCGAGCGCAGTTGCGGTTCCGGTCAGGCCGAAGATAAAACCGGCGATGTGCAGGTCGGTTTCCTTATGTCCGAGCGCCACGTCCAGCCCGTGAACCGGGAAGGGCGTATAAACGTCGTGCAGCTTATATCCGCTGTTGCGCAGGCTGTGTACCGCCGGAAACAGAACGTCTTCGTCGTCGTAGGCGGCTACGGCAAATTTTTTTACGGCCATTGGGAGTAGAGTCTTAAAGAGCCTTCTAAATTTAAAAACGTGTTTTCGTCATCTCTTTTGTCATCCCGAAGGGATATTGCCGGCTTGCGTCTGCTAAGGCCCCTTCGGGGTGACAAAAAATTTCCGATATTTTCCTTCTCTGTTTAAAAGACTGGTTCTTGATACTTATTAATGAGAATGCTCAACCTCGTGAACGAACTCTTCCGTCGTCTTCTGGTCAATCGGCTCCATTTTCTGCTTATAGCTCTGACCGCTTGTTTTCAGAACGAATTTGATTTCCGCTACGGCAATCGTCGGGAAGTATTTCGCAAAAAGGAAAAAGCATGTGAAGAACAAACCAAAGGTCCCGAGATAGAAGCCTACTTCCGGCCAGCTTGGCGAGTAGTACGCCCAGGAACCCGGCAGGTAATCGCGGTACAATGAAGTAACGATGATTACAAAGCGTTCAAACCACATTCCGATATTCACCACGATTGACATAATAAAGGTAAATGGAATATTCCGGCGCAGCTTTTTAATCCAGAAGAACTGCGGCGAGATTACGTTGCAGGTCATCATCGCCCAATAGCTCCACCAATACGGGCCAAGAATCCGCCAGTTGAAGGCTTCCTGCTCATACAAAACGCCGGAATACCAAGCCATGAAAAGCTCCGTCAGATAGGCAACACCTACAATAGAACCCGTCAGAACAATTACCTTGTTCATCGCTTCAATGTGGCCCAGCGTAATGTATTCTTCCAAATGCAGGATACGACGCACCAGAATCAACAGCGTTTGCACCATTGCAAAGCCGGAGAAGATGGCCCCTGCAACGAAGTAAGGTGGGAAAATCGTGGTGTGCCAGCCCGGAATTACCGAAGTCGCAAAGTCAAAAGATACAATGGTGTGTACGGAAAGTACGAGTGGCGTGGAAAGACCGGCAAGTACGAGCGAAAGCGCTTCATGACGCTGCCAGTTTTTCGCCGTTCCGCTCCAACCGAAAGAAGCCATGCCATACAGACGCTTGCGCAGCTTCGTTTTAGCACGGTCCCGAACCGTAGCAAAATCGGGAATCAAGCCGGAATACCAGAACAACAGCGACACCGTGAAATAAGTAGAAATAGCGAATACGTCCCACAACAACGCCGAGTTGAAGTTTGGCCACAGTGCGCCGCGTGTGTTTGGATACGGCATTACGAAAAAGCCATCCCATACGCGACCCATGTGGAAAATCGGGAACTGACCTGCGCACATTACCGCGAAAATCGTCATCGCTTCTGCTGCGCGGTTTACGCCCGTCCGCCAGCCTTGACGGAACAGCAAAAGGATTGCCGAGATCAGCGTACCAGCGTGACCAATACCTACCCACCATACGAAGTTGGTAATATCCCAGCCCCAGCCAATCGTGCGGTTGATATTCCACACGCCGATGCCGTAATACACTTCCCAGAACACCGAGAAAGCGCCAAAGCCAAGCAGCATCAACGAGAAGAAAAAGCCGATATACCACAGACGCGTAGGCTTCCGCTCAATAGGCGAAATAATATCTTCCGTCACCTGATGATAGGTCTTGTGCCCATCTACCAGCGGCTCGCGGACAAAGGATTCGTATTTAAGGTGCATATTCTGGTAAAAATTGTTCGCGGAAGTTCCGCCTGAAAAAATCGCGCTGCTTTGGGAAGCCTTAAATCAATTAGATGTGCCTCTGAAACAGTCCGTCGTCCTTCGTACCGCTCACAATTGCGTCGGTATTGCGGATTTTGGAAAGGTAGTTCACGTTTGGAAGCGTGTGGATTTCTTCCAACACATAGAACATGCGCTCTTTCTGCTGATTGCGGCGCAGTTTATAGATAGCACTTTGTGGGTCGTTTACATTCCCGAATACAATGGCGTCCGTCGGGCAGGCCTGCTGGCAGGCGGTGCGGATTTCACCATCTTTCACCGGGCGGCCTTCTTTCTTCGCCGCCAGTTTTCCTTCCTGCAAACGCTGTACGCAGAACGAGCATTTCTCCATTACACCGCGGGAGCGAACCGTAACGTCTGGATTTAACACCATGCGTGTTAAATCGTCGTTCATATCATCACGATGATAATCTTCATAGGTATTGTCTTCAAAGCAATCCGCTTTGTTCCAGTCCATCCAGTTAAAGTGACGCACCTTGTACGGACAGTTGTTGGCGCAATACTTCGTGCCAATGCAACGGTTATAAGTCATCATATTGATGCCTTCCGAAGAGTGCGGCGTAGCGGCCACCGGACAAACATTTTCGCACGGCGCATTGTCGCAGTGCTGACACATCATCGGCTGGAAAACCGTCTGGATAGAATCCGGGTTTTCGGGCGAGCCGGAGAAGTAGCGGTCAATGCGAATCCAGTGCATTTCGTGCGCCAGTTTCACATGCTCTTTACCAACTACAGAAATATTGTTTTCTGCCTGACAGCCCACGACGCAAGCGCCGCAGCCAATGCAGGACGTCAAGTCCACCGACATGCCCCAGTGGACGCCGGGCGAAGTATAGTTGGGATAAAGCGTTCCGTTTTCGCGGAAGCCTTGCTCCAGATCATCATTGCCTTGCTGTGTGCCGCCGGGGCCGTAGGAAGCATTAAAGTCTGTGGTATCTTTTGCAGCCATTACTGCGCCGCTCACGCCCATCACGCTGTGGGCTTCTGCACCTGTTGTAGCTGCGCCTTCGTGGCCAGGGCCACCGTGCGCTTCTCCGCCATGACCCGCAGTTCCGTGGGCTTCTGCGCCACCATGCGCGCCGCCTTCATGACCGCCGCCGTGTCCTTCTTCCCAAGAGTTATGCGCGTAATGACCAATTTCCTCTTCCCGCGACTTATAAAGGTGCATCGGGTCTTTGGTGAAATCGCCGAGCGTGTATTCGCGGATAATCGGGCGTGCTTCGTAGCTGTGGTGCGTTTGGGTAATCGCTACTTCAAATGTGTCGCCTGTCGTTTCAATCGTGGCTTTGGTGTTCAGACAATCCATCGTCTGTCCGTTCCAAACCCGTAACGGATAGGCATTTCTACCTGTATCTGCTGCCGCGCGGCCCACTTTCTTATCGCGGCCATAGCCGAGCGCCACACCTACTACATCGTTGTGCTGGCCGGGAACCACCACTACCGGCAGGCGCAATTCCATACCGTTATACTTAATAGATACCACACGCTTTTTCGCTTCCACTTCATTGATGCCGGTCAGTTCAGCATTCAGTTCCTTGGCACGCTGTGGCGAAAGCGTTGCGTAGTTGTCCCACGTCGCTTTGGTAATTGGGTCGGGCATTTCCAGCAGCCATGGGTTGTTGCTGCACGCACCGCCATGTCCGATAGATACTTTTTGATAAACAACCACTTCGGGATTCTTGCTCACTGGCATTGCGCGGATGGCAGAAAGTGCATGGTTCAAAGCGATTATGCGGGAATTACCTTCATAGAAACCTGGAATAGCGTCCGTTGCTGCCGGTTGTTGCGGTTGCATTGCATCTTCGATTCCGTGTGCGGAATGACCGGCAGAAGCGTGAGACGTATTCGGCTGGTCCATGCCCGCGCCGGTTACAGAGCTTGCATCCTGCGTCCGAGCGCCGCCCGGCTCTATCACACCGTCCTGAACTGCTTGATCAAAAGCCGTTTGTGAACCAAGACGACCCATCCAATAGCTCGTCCAAAGGTCAGCATACGTTGTTCCGGCTGCTGCCCACGTGAGGAGCGTATCGGCCAGACCGCGCGTTTTAAACAGCGGCGCAATCGTCGGCTGCATCAGGCTGAAATACCCGGTGCGCGGCTCGGCATCGCCCCAGCTTTCCAACCAATGATGGTCGGGAAGGAGCATGTTGCAGGCCTGCGCGGTTTCGTCCATGCGGTCTGCGGTGCTGATGCGAGTGGGAACTTTCGCCAGCGCATCCGCAAATTCTTTACTGTTCGGCCATTCGTAAACGGGATTTACGCCGTGGAAAATCACCGTTCCTACTTGTCCGCCTTTCATCTGCGTCAAAAGCGCAGCCATCTCCGCATCGTTGCCTTTGCGGGTGTTGTTGGTTGTTCCCCAATCAATCGTCGCGCCATTCGCGCCCACCGCATTGTTGATGGCATTCACCACTATTTGCACGTTCACATCGTCGGAACCACACAGTACCAATCCGCGTCCGGCTTTCAGGTCAGCAGCGGCTTGGGTAACAAGCGTATTCAACGCCGGAGAAGACAATTTCGCAACAGCGCCGCCGGTTACGGCAGTGTATAAGGCCACAGCAATCGCGCCCATTTCCGAAGGACGGCACGTCGCGCGGCGGTCAGCGGCAGCACCGGTAATCGTGTGCAGACTTTCTACTTGATAGTGGCGACTCATCTGTGGATGCTGCGCACTCACTTTCCGGCTTTTGCCGTATTGTTTCGCCTGGATGGCCGGGTTGAGCCACGTACCTAGGAAATCCGCACCAAGACCTACAATCGTAGCGGCACGGTCAATATGATAAAAAGGAATTGCACGGCGACCATAAGAAGCCTCATTGGCCGACAGCATCGCGCTGTAGCTCACGGGATCCCACTGAATGTGGCGCGCACCGGTCTTAGCGGTGAAACGGCCAATCGCATCCAAAAGTGTCGGGCTGCTAATCGTAGAAGTAACCAGAACGGTTTGGCCTTTGCCCATGCCGCTCATCGCTGCGCGGTCAATGGCATCAAAAGTGGCTTCTTTGTCGTTCAGACGCGGGCCACGCAGACGGGCTACATCATATAAAGAAAGAACCGAAGCCTGTATTCGGGCGGTTGTTGCGCCCATAGAAAGCGTGCTGCGGTCGTTGCCTTCAATCTTAATGGGGCGACCATCGCGGGTTTTCACAATTACCGGAACGGCATCGCCGCCATCCACATAGGTGGAAGCGTAATAGAGCGGAACACCGGGCACCACGTTTTCCGGACGGATGCCGTAGGTAATGGCTTTACGCACCGGCATTTCGCAGGAAGCGGCCACCACAGCAGCAGCGGTAGAAAACCCAAGATATTTGAGGAAATCGCGGCGGGGCGTGGTTGCGCCCAGCAGCGAGTCGCTCAGGTCAGCCAGCGGCAAAGACGAGTCTTTAAACTCATTGTCCACCACTTCCTGATGTGCCGCCGTGTCTTGCAGTTGGGCGAATCCTTTCCAGTATTGCTTTTCGCTCATTTGATTAATTTGCTATTATGCAAACGTGCTTTTTTGCTAATGATTGTAATGTGTTCCGCTTAACATGTTTCATGTCTTATGTGTTTATGAATTCATGAAACATGAACACATAAAACATGTTAGTAGTGGCACTTCTGGCACTCAATACCGCCGATGTCTTCCACCGTTACCTTGTCGCGCTTACCTTCCTTAAACTCCTGGTGGTATTTCTCGTAAATCTGGTAGTAGTTGTTGGAAGCGAACTGCACACTTGACTGACGGTGACAGTTGATACACCAGCCCATGCCAAGGGTCGCATACTGATACACCTCATCCATTTCCTGAATGTCTCCGTGACACTGCTGGCAAGGCACTTTACCTACTGCTGTGTGCTGACTGTGGTTGAAATACACGTGGTCGGGCAGGTTGTGAATTTTCACCCACTCCGGCGAGCTTGCCAGAATACTTCCCTGTGCGTCGCGCTTGTAATCTTTCTTTTCCGGGTCCCAGCCTGCGTATTTGTAGAGTTTCTGGATTTCCGCCGTACCATCAATTTTCTTGCCTTCTGCGGTTACCAATGGATGCTCTTCTGCACCGGTGTATTGGTTGATTTGCTTGTGGCAATTCATACACACGTTGGTAGAAGGAATCATCGCGTGGCGGCTTTTCTCGGCTGCCGAGTGACAATAGATACAGTTAATTTGGTTGATGCCCGCGTGGACTTTATGGCTGTAGAAAATCGGCTGCTTCGGCATGTAGTTCGTCTGCCGTCCTAGGTTCGTTGCGCCTGTTACCAGCCAATAGCCGGAAAGGCAAATTACCAGCAGCGTTACCAGCGTAATCGTTACTTTGTTTCTCCAGAAAGGAACGTCTTTCGTTACCGGAATGGCCGCTTTTTCGGCAGCCGCGCGGCGCAGGGCCTTGTTGGCGCGCCACATCACGTACGTAGCGAGGAGCAGGAGCAACGTAATGCCCGTGTACATCCAGCTATCATTGCCGGAGGTTTCCGCGCCAGCCATCGTGCCCGCATTGCCCGTACCGGTTGAAGCAACCGCTTTTTCCTGAACGGAGTTTACATAGGTAACAACTGCGTCAATTTCTGCCGTGCTGAGCTGCGGAAACGCGGTCATCTGCGTTTTGTTCCATTTGTTGAACAAGGTCACCGCATACGCATCGCCGGAAGCGATAACGCCGCTTGGGTTGTGCACCCATTTGTAAATCCATTCCTTGCTTGGCACCCGTCCGTCCACGCCTTTCAGCGCCGGGCCTGTGGCGTCCTTTAGGGGGTTGTGGCAGGAAGCACAATTGGCTGCGAAAATGGCCTTGCCGTCGGGCGCCGCCTGCGAAAAAGCGGGTTGAAAGCCAAGAACCAAAACGAGTGCTATCAGCAGAGAACGGAAAAGTCCTCGTTGGCAGCCGGTTGCAGGATTGGGTAGAAACACGGTCAGAAAGTTGAGAGTAGGTCTGGAAAGCAGGAACGAACAAAACGGATTTCGCCCCACCACCGGGCGGCAAAACTACACTCTGTCACTAAATTGTCCACTACCGTTTTCAAATTCTTTTTGGCTTTTTTTGGGGAAAGTCATCCAATGTTTCCACAATCCGAAAGGAGATTTTTCCAAGTGGGAAAAAAAGGGGTTCTCCGGACAGGAATAATTACTTTTGTCCACATTCCTTCTACGAGTTTCACCCGATAGCTATCACGACTTGGCACAGGTGCTTGTCGGAAATCTTTTGTCATCGGGAAAGGATCTGAGCGGATGCAAGCGGGCAAGTTCCCTTCGGGATGACAAAAGATTATTGCCGAAACGGCGAAACGGCTAATTTCTCTAGGCTGTGTTGCCACTTTGTAGAATGCGTTTTTGAAGCCCTGTAGGGGCGCTGGTTTGGTAGAAACAGAACCTTGTTTTAGAAAATTCAAGCCCCGTAGGGGTGCCTGTTGATGTTGTCCAGATCAAACAGGCGCCCCTACAGGGCTTCCTGCCCCTTGTTTTGAATCTTAAAAGCTACCAAACCAGCGCCCCTACAGGGCTTAAATCCCTTCTGTCAACACAGCCTAGTTTATGAAACCACTTCAGGCAAATCCCCTCTTCACTCCCCATTATTCATTAATCATTATTAATTATTCATTATTTACAGGCTTCCCGTCCGCCCGCCATCCACCGGAATGCTTACGCCGTTGATATAGGCCGCCGCATCCGAACACAGAAACGCCACCACCGCACCAATCTCTTCCGGCTTTCCAAAACGCCCTGCCGGGATTTCTGCCAGCATTTCTTCTTCCACCGCGTCTCGCTCACTGCCTGCTTTCGCCGCTTTCCCCGAAATAATCGCGTCTAATCGCCCCGTAGCTGTGGCTCCCGGAAGAACATTATTTACCGTAATGCCATATTTCGCTACTTCGTTGGAAAGCGTTTTCGCCCAGCTTGCCACTGCCCCGCGAATGGTGTTGGAAACGCCCAAACCCTTCAACGGGATTTTTACGGATGTGGAAATCACATTTACAATCCGCCCCCACCCTTTCGTTTGCATATTGGGCAGCAATGCCGTTGCCAGCGTGTGATTCGCGAGTAAATGCTGCTGAAAAGCGCTCAGAAACTGCACATCGGTAGCTTGTACGATAGGGCCAGCTGCCGGGCCGCCGGTGTTGTTTATGAGAATATCAAAGCCCATTTCGGCTGCTTTCTGGCTTATTTCCGCTACCGCCGAAAGGTTAGAGAAATCGGCGACGAGATAATCGTGTTGCGCGCCTTCAACAACAAGCAGTGTTTTCACGGCTTCCTGCAAGGAAACTTCATTGCGGGCCACCAGTGTACAGGAAACGCCGAGTTGCGCGAGCGCCTGCGCGCTTGCCAAGCCAATGCCTTGTGTAGAACCGCAAATGAGTGCTTTTTTGCCGGAGAGTTGAAGCGGAAACATGAGGCGAAAGTAGGCGCGGGCTGTCATAAAATCTTTTGTCCTCCCGGAACGGAAACTTAGAATCTATTCCAAAAATAAAGGCTTGTAAAAACCTTATGGGGTTTGCCCCCAGCTCTTCGGGGCTTTGCTTCAACTCCTCGGGGCTTTGCTTCAACTCCTCGGGGCTTGCCCCCAGCTCTCCGGGGCAAGCCCCCAAAAAGAGTCTGTCCGAAAAATAAAGGGTTGCCAAAAGAACGGTACTTTTCGTAAGCCCTGTTTTATCTCCGATAACTATAGGGAGACAAAACAATATCAACAATCCCCTTCTTCCGATTTTTGGAATAGGCTCTTAGAAGCGTGTGCGTCCCACCTTATTGTAAAATCCCGCTTCGGGATGGCGGAAACATTGTCTTCTACAACGGCATTGCCTGTCCGGCCTTCGCGGGGATGTTGGTGTGCTTTTCCTGATTGATGTGGTAGGTGTAATTGGGCGCAATCACCACGTCGTTCGCGTCAAAATGCTTTACGATGCCGTCTTTGTGCATCGCAACTACCCAGCAGGTATTTTGGTGCATTCCGTAGTCAATAACGAAGAGCGCCTGCCCGCGTCCGAGCGGCGTATCTACCATGATGGTGGGGTTGAGTTGGAGAATCATGATGTATGTTTTCTCTTTGGAAAGAGCAGCCGGATAAAAAATGATACCCAATCAAAGCCTTCCTGGTCGTGCGCCGGAAAAAAGCGTTTGTTTGTGGAACGCGCGCCAATCCAAAAAGCTTTTCCATCCACAAAAACGACGGGCAGGAAAGAAGACGCTTCCCGGGAATAATTTTCTCCCCTTTTTCCGCTTTTCTTTAGCGCGATTTTCCTCTGATTTTCTCTTCCCATGTTCCACCGTTTTCTGTCCGATAAACCTTCGCGGCTCTTCGTCTTCATGACGGCTTTTTTCGTCGCCAACGCGCTTATTGCAGAGTGCATCGGAAACAAGCTTTTTTCCCTGGAAACGCTGCTTGGATTGCCCGTAAAACCGTTCACGCTTTTGGGGCAGGAAGGCCTGACCTATACGCTCACTTGTGGCGTGCTTTTGTGGCCGTTAGAATTCATCCTCACCGACATCATCAACGAGTATTACGGGGCCCGCGCGGTACGGCGCATTTCCTATATCGCCGTCGCGCTCATTGGCTATGCATTTCTCGCTTTCTACGGAGCCATTTCCCTGCCCGCCGACAGCGGTTTTTGGCGCAGCAGCCAGCAGGCAAATGGTGTGCCGGACATGCAGTCGGCGTTCAGCGCGCTGTTCGGGCAAAGCATGCGCATCATTCTGGGCAGCCTCACGGCGTTCCTCGTTAGTCAGGTGCTGGACGTGTGGATTTTCCACCGCATCAAGCGCGTAACGGGCGAGAAAAAAGTGTGGCTGCGCGCGACAGGCTCCACTGCTTTCTCCCAACTCATTGACAGCTTCATTGTCCTTTTTATCGCCTTCGGGCCGCTCTGGGGCTGGCAGCGCGTACTGGCCGTTGGGCTGGTGAATTATTCCTACAAGCTCACGATGGCCATTGTGCTGACGCCAGTGCTTTATTTCGTGGAGCACCGCATTGAAAAGTATTTCGGCAAAGACCTCACGATGCAGTTGAAGGCAGAAGCAATGGGCAGGAAAAGCCAAATTCCAGAAGCCACACCACAAGGGCCGGGCGTGTAGGAATTTGCACTTCTCCAATCTTCCATCCTTCCCCTTTTTCTATGACTACCAAGAAAATCATTGCCCGCTCTGTTCTTGTCCTCTTCGGCCTGCTTTTGCTTTTTGTGGGCTATTTTCTCCTCGTCCGCAAGCTGGACAACAACACAGCAAACGCGGCGGATTTTGGTGCCGTTCCAAACCCGGAAATTTCCGGCCCGGTATTACTCCCAACGCGGTTTATCGACAGCGCGCGGTTCTACTTTAAAATCGCTTCCACAAGCGCCGATACGCTGCTCGGCTTCGGCGATAGTGGTGGCGGATTGTGCATGGCGATGCCGCGATCGGTAGAGAATAATAATGTGCAAAATCTCGTAAAAACGGCGCTCCTGAAAGGCGTAATGCCCGTGCGTTACATCCCCTTCGGAGACCTCGTGAAGGACGCGCGTTTTCCCGCGCCCGCGCCTTTGCCGCACCTGCTGCTGCGCCGCTTTCTGAAACTTGTTCAAGAGCCTTATTTCCTTGTTCCCAAAGAAGATGCGGAGCTGAAAATGATGCAGGACGCAATGCCCATAGACTTGTTTTTGGGACAGAACTTTTTCATGGGAAAGGCGTGGACGATTGATTATCCCAGGCAGCAGATTTGGGTGAATACACCCTTGCAGGGCGGCCCCGGTGTGCAGCCCGTAGGCTTCCGCAAAAACAAAGCCGGGCGCAGCATTTACGGCCACCCGGCGATTGTGATGGAAGTGGAAGGCGACACGATTGATGTTCTCTTTGACACGGGCGCTTCGCTGTTTCTTTCGGAAGAGGGAAAGCGCGTTTTTGGTACGCAGGAAAAGACAGTTGCCGGGTCTTTTATCGCTGCTTCCGTCTTTGACCGCTGGCGACAATCCCACCCCGAATGGCGCTTTTTTCCGGGCGTAGAAAAAGGCAGCGACGCGATAGAAGTGCCGCGTGTAAAACTGGGGGGACACACTGTTGGCCCTGTGCTTTTCGCGCGCCGTCCTGATGCCGTTTGGGGTGCAGACGGCATGGCCAATACAATGGACCGCGTGGTGAAAGGCGCGATTGGCGGAAGCGCATTACGCTACCTGCGCGTGGTGATTGACTACAACAGCGCGCTCATCCGTTTTGAGCAATAAACCCTATAAGGCTTCCAAAACCTCCCAGGGTTTCTGCTTACTGCTTCACCCAGCGCAACGTCTGCACTGCACTGCCCGGAAGGCTCCATACGATTGCATACATTCCTACTGGCCACGCCGCAGTTGCAATGCTGTTTTCGCCCGGCAAAAGCGTTCCTTCCTGCACCTTCACACCGATTGCATTGTAAACCGCAAACCGCGCCGTTTGTGATAAGTCGCTTTGCAAATAGAGTACTTCTTTTCCGGGGTTGGGATAAAGGGAAATACCGGCTGCTGAAGCGATTTCCCGCACGGCTGTAGGCGAACAATTAGGCGCGCTGCTGGTATCCGTTACAAAGATGCCGTTGTCAATCCACCATCTTTCCCAAATGCCGCCACTGCCCGTGCGCCAGTATTTTAAATTAAACGTCTGCGTACCTGCCGAGTCGCCTTTTGTGTGATATACTTTCACCGCGTCATTGGTGCGCACCCACGCAATGGGTGTATTGGCCGTTAGTACTTCGGGCATGTTGGGCGTGGCGCAATTCACTTGCAGGAAGTACGCGTTATCGGCCACCGAAGCATCGCCAAAAACGCGCGCAAGACCGCTGCTGTCTACGCACACCGCAGTGAATTCATCACAGGCAATGCCGCGTGCCGTGTCGCCATTGCCACGCATCATCCGGGCCAGAAAAACCATTTGCCGTCCGCGCCGGTCAGGGTTGTCGTAGTGGGTATCGGTGATGGTGTTTTTGAGGAAAGGAAGATGCAGAAAATCATTCCTTCCCAATGTAACGCCGGCATCAAACGGATTAGCGAGCGCCGCTGCAGAAGTAACGGAAGAGACCTGCGCCGAGAAGTAGCTTTCACCCAGAATCATCATGCCCGCCGACGTGCCTCCAATGGGCATGTGGCGCGTGTTTACGCTCCAGTTCAGGATGCTGTCAATAGGCGTTCCGCGCCACTGTTGTATGTATGTCCACTGGTCGCCGCCCGCAATGAAAACGGCTTCGGCGTTGCGCAGTTGTTGGCGCACATACTGGTCTTGCGCGGCGCTTGGGCTGTTGAAAAGAATCGTCTGCACGCTGTTCACACTCACGCCCAGGCCGGAATAGAAATAGCTGTTGTAGCCGTTCCCTCCCGACGTACGGAGGACCACCACATCGCCGCCGTTGGCGCGGCGCAGAAACCACGCCGAGGCGCTGTCATTTTCCGTAGCGCCGCCCATTAAACAGATACCGCCGGGCAAGGGCGAAGTGGTGGCGTCCGTTGTATCGCCGGTAAAGAAAGAGGTGTAGGATTGAGCGGAAGCCGTACCCGCGAAGAGGCAAAGAAGAAGGACGTAGAAAAGGCGCATGGGGCTAAAGATATTCTTCGGGAGTTTTAAAAAGAAATCTGGTTAATGCTTTCCCTTGCTGTCAGGTGGAATTTTTAAGCAGTTCTTCTACACAAAACCGAAATATCACTTCTGCTTTTGCCCTTGTTTCTCCATAGCCTGAAATCTCCAAAGAAGGACGGTATAAAATCACTTGCTGCGCGTCTTTGTCTGTAAAGAAAAAAAGAGAAAGCCCGCTTGGTATTCCTTCCATCTCAATCCGCTCTTCTACTAATTTTTCGGCATTCAGTTCGTCCTAATTTAGCATCGGTTTGTACTGTTTTTTTAAGGAGGAAAATCCCTACAAATACCTCCCCGTCGCGCTCTCCGCCACCGCTTTCAAGCCTTCCGGCACACCTTCATAAATCAGATAGCCGCCGCCTTCGCCTCCTTCCGGGCCTAGGTCTATGACGTAGTCCGCAGACTTTATCACGTCGGTATTGTGTTCAATCACGAGGATGGAATGGCCTTCATCTATCAGCGCGTTAAAGGACTGGAGGAGCTTTTTGATGTCGTTGAAATGCAGGCCCGTCGTAGGCTCGTCAAAAATGAAAAGCACCTTTTGCTTTGCCGCGCCTTGCCCCAGAAACGTCGCCAGCTTCACGCGTTGGGCTTCGCCGCCGCTCAGCGTATCCGAGCTTTGGCCGAGCTTGATATAACCCAGTCCTACATCGCTCAAAGGTTTTATGGCCCGCACAATCTTCTTCTCGTCCCGGAAGAAATCCAACGCTTCATCCACGCTCATTTGGAGCACCTCAAACACGTTCTTTGTGCCGTAGGTTACTTCCAAAACTTCGTCTTTAAACCGCTTTCCCTTGCAGGCTTCGCAAAGCAGATGCACGTCGGCAAGGAACTGCATTTCTACCACCACTTCGCCTTCGCCTTTGCAGGTATCGCAACGCCCACCATCGGTATTAAAGGAAAAATGTCGTCCTTCAAAACCCCGCATTTTCGCTACCGGCTGCTTTTCAAACAGCTTACGCACTTCGTCCCACGCCTTCACGTAAGTAACCGGGTTGGAGCGCGAGGATTTCCCGATTGGGTTCTGGTCCACCAGCTCCACGCCGCCAATTTTCTCCACGTCGCCCGTCAGGGAGCGGTGCAATCCGGGCCGGTCTGTGCCCGTGCCAAAATGTTTTTGCAAGGCCGGGAAAAGGGTTCCCTTTATCAGCGTCGTTTTCCCGGAGCCGGAGATGCCGGACACCACCGTGAGCGTGCCCAACGGAATGTCCACCGAAATGTCCTTGAGGTTGTGTTGCCGCGCACCTTCCAGGCGAATCATTCCCGAAGGCTTGCGTTTCTTTTGCGGAACCTCAATCTCCAGCGCGCCCGAAAGGTATTTGCCGGTCAGGCTATCGGGGTTGGAAACAATGGCATCGTAGTTCCCTTCCGCCACCACTTCCCCGCCGAGGTAAGACGCCAGCGGCCCCATGTCGATGATGTGATCGGCTTCGCGCATCATCATTTCATCGTGTTCCACCACCACCACCGTGTTGCCCAAATCGCGCAGATTTTTCAACACGCCTATGAGCCGCGCCGTGTCTCTTGGATGCAGACCGATGCTCGGCTCGTCCAGGATGTACAAGGAGTCTGTCAGGTTGGAGCCTAAGAATTTCGTGAGCTGAATACGCTGACTTTCGCCGCCGCTTAGGGTGTTTGCGGTTCGGGAAAGTGTGAGGTAATTAAGGCCCACGTCCAGCAGGGTTTTAATACGCTGCGAGATTTCCAACAGAATACGCTTCGCAATTTGCTGCTCCGCTTCCGAGAGCGAAATCCTTTCAAACCAGTGCGCCAAATCCACCACCGGCATCTTCAAAAGGTCGGCAATAGTTACGCCACTCACCTTCACGTAGAGCGCCTCTTTGCGCAAGCGCGAGCCATGGCAATCCGGGCACACCGTGCGGCCCCGGTAGCGCGCCTGCATGATGCGGTATTGAATCTTGTAGAGGTTCTCGCTCACCATCCTGAAGAAGTCGCGGATGCCTTGCACGCGCCCGCCCCCGTCCCACAGGAGTGCGTATTCCTCCGGGGAAAGATCCATCACCGCTTTGTGAACCGGGAAGTCCATCCGGGCTCCCTGCCTCACGAAGCCTTCCTTCCAAAGCCCCATCTTTTCGCCTTTCCACGGCGCTACTGCGCCTTCATAAACCGACAGTCTTTTGTCGGGAATCACGAGGTCGGGGTCAATACCCAGAATCATTCCAAAACCTTCGCAGGACGGACACGCGCCTATGGGGTTGTTGGGAGAAAAGAGGTTGGGGGAAGGTTCTTCAAACGCAAGGTCGTCCCGCTCAAAGCGCGCGTTGTAATGGTGGAGATGCGGTGCTTCCTCTGCTACGTGCCATTCTACAAAACAGTCGCCATCGCTCTCGTAAAACGCCGTCTGCACCGAGTCGGCAAGGCGGTGAATATCATCTTCGTCAAAGTCGCGCACCACCAGCCGGTCCAGCAGCAGATAAGCATCATGCTGCCACATGGGTTTCGCCGTCTTGGTCGCTTTCGCCGACTTCTTTTCCGATAGCCAGAAGGTCTTTGTTTCTTCGGAGAGCATCACGGGTTCTGCGGCAATGTCTCCTCCGCCTTCGGCAGGCGTTGCGGGAAGTTGGGATACCTCTTCTTGCGGCAGCAGGTCTTCAATGCGCACTGCGCCCGTCTTTGGGTTATAGACGCGCGTAAAGCCTTTTTGCAGGAGAATCTTCAACTCCTCCGGGAGGCTGCGTCCGTAGCGCGTAATGAGCGGTGCGAGGATAAAAACACGGCTACCGTGCGGCAGGTTTTGGATTGCCGTTACCACGTCTGTTACCGTGTCTTTCCGCACTTCCTCGCCGCTCACCGGGGAGTACGTCCGCCCCACCCGCGCAAACAAAAGGCGCAGGTAATCTCCAATCTCCGTCATGGAGCCTACGGTAGAGCGCGGCGTGCGCGAGGTTACTTTTTGCTCAATCGCAATCGCCGGACAAATCCCCCGGATATAGTCCACATCGGGCTTGTCCATGCGCGCCAGAAACTGCCTTGCATAAGCAGAAAGGCTCTCTGCATAGCGCCGCTGCCCTTCTGCGAAAAGCGTATCCATCGTTAGGGAGGATTTCCCCGACCCACTCACGCCCGTAACCACCACAAGTTTGTTGCGGGGAATGGCTACGTCTACGTTTTTCAGGTTGTGCATCCGCGCGCCTTTGATAAAGATGACGTCGCCGGCAGCAGATGTTTGTGCGGATGGCACTGCGGTGGCAGCAACGGGCTTTTCTTTCTTTGGGAAAGGCTTTTTCTTCTTGTCGGAAGGCGTCTTTTCTCTCATGATAGGGGGAAGAAGCGCGAAGGTACAAGGCTGTCCTCCAGCGACTTTCAAGAACACAAAAGCGGGTCTTTGGTTGGGAAACCGGAACACACCTGATGGCGCGCGCCTGTAGCCCTTTTCCCGTCCTGATGCTTGCTTGTTAATGCCTTTTACCTAACAAAGCTGGTATTCCGGCAGGCTCATGATGCGCAGCAGGCTGTGGCGGAGCCGGGGCGTCGGGTCGTAGTTTTCTACCGCCGCCTGCACGATAGAAAGGGGCGCTTTTTTAGGGCAAACGAGCAGGCAGGCAGCCAGTTGCGCCAAGGTCATTCCCACGAGTATTTTGTCCACGCTTTCCCATTCTGCCTGGCTTTTCAGGAGGCGCGATTCAAAGTTCAGGCTTTGGCCTGTAGGGTTAGCGGGTGCGTTCTGTTGGGGCATAACCTTCAGGGTGTCCGGGCCGGCCAGAATGTAGGGCATCTGCATCCGCAGCAACAGCGAACTGCTGTCAATCCATGCCGTTCCCATAGGCCAGCCCGCCACATTAGGCGGCTGAAAAAGAACCTGGCCGAGCATGCTTTGAAGCGTACCTAACCCTTGGGCATCGCCGATTTTATAGGGCATCATCCGGCCAATGCCCACCAGCAGTTCTGTAGGTGCTTTGATGCGATTTCCGGCGTTTGCCTCGTCAAAAAACCAAGGGGCTGTAAAAATTTCTTCCAGCAGCGTCATCAGGTCATATCCCGACTGGAAAAACGTCTCGCTCAATTGTGCCACGCATTGTTCGTTTCCCTTTTCGTTTACGAAGCAGGCGTAGATTTTCGCGGTTATAAAGCGGGCTGTCTGCTTTTGTTCCAGCAGGATGCGGATGATGTCTTCTCCCTTAAAATTTCCGGTTGCGCCCAGGAACGTTTTAGGTCCGTCGTCGTGTGTTTTTTCAGAAAACTGAAAGTAAGCAGCGCCCGCCATAGGGGTGTCCGTTGTGTCGGGCACTGCGAGGTAAGTCCAGCCTGTGAAAGCCCGCGCGCCTTCCTTCACGTCCTGCTCCGTGTAATAGCCCCGGCCCATCGTGAAAAGCTCCATCACCTCGCGGGCGAAATTTTCATTGGGGTGCGCCTTCCGGTTTTGGTGGTTGTTGAGATAGGTAAGCATCGCCGACGATTTGCTGACGGCCAGCAACAGGTCGCCGAACTTACCCAGTCCCTGTTCCCGGAATATCTGAAGCAGCTCACAGTTGAAATCTGCCCGCGCCACCCAGGCAGCAAAGTGCCCGTGCCAAAACAAGGCCATTCGCTCACGGAGCTGGCTTTTACTGGCAATCATCTCCATAAGCCATACCAGCGTAAACCGCCGCATTTCCTGACTTTCCTTCTTGGTGATGGCCCGCGCAATGGCGATGCGTGCCGAGTCGGAAACAACTGACATTTGTAACTCCTCACGGGTTCTGAGGGGCTGCGTGGCCATGATTTTTTCCGGTTGTTGGCGGCTGGCTTCCCGGATTCTATGCCACAACTGGAGCGGTGTCCGGGTAGAAATTTCAGGCAACGTCTCCAGCGAGGGGCCAAAGCCCGTGCGCCACAGCAAATGCATGTTTTTCTGGAAGGAGGAGAGGGACATAAAAACCTTCTTTGGGAGTAGAACAGAAGCTGTTCCGGATGATGGTTTAAAGGTCGGCAGGACGGGAAAATGCCCGTGTTAAGCGGAAGTTGTTCTTCTTCGAAAAACAACCTCAGAGTCAGCGCACGACTGCAATCCTTCCCACGATATTCCGGTTGAAATTTTCCCACTCTTCGGCAGGCACCCAAAGCTCGTCATGGACTTCCCCGGAAAGCGTTTGCACCTCAAAGCTGCGCACATAACCGGCGTGAATCTGAAAGCGTGTGAGGTAAAGCGCGGGCTTCTTTCCCCCTTCTTGGCTGTGGATAAAATCCAGTGCAAAACGCGCGTTCAGTGCAGGGTAAAAAGCTGCTTCCGCGCAGGGCGGAAAGCCTTTCCAGCGCAACGATTGCAAAGCCGCCAATTCTTCTGCGTTCACCGCCCGGTAAAGGGTGGCAATATTTCTACCTCTTAGTTTCATTCCTATTCCTTTGAGAGAGCGCCCCGCCATCGGCGGGGTTCCTACACCAACATCCTCTTTTGTCTGGAGACTTTTGTCTCGCTCGCCCCTACTCTCTTCCCCCAAACGTCCGCTCCTTCTGAATGCGGCTTCTTTGCAGCGGATTGGCCGTGTTTTCCGCGTGGCGTTTTCGCTGCCGGATGCGGTCCATGCACTGAAAAAGAGCTTCGCGCAAAGAAGCCGGATCGGCGATTCCCTTGCCTGCAATATCATGCGCCGTGCCGTGGTCGGGCGAGGTGCGCACCACCGGCAAACCTGCGGTGTAGTTCACGCCGCCGTCCTGCGCCAATGTCTTTAGGGGAATCAATCCCTGGTCGTGGTACATGGCCAGCACGCCGTCGAAAGCTGCGTAGCTGCCGCGCGCAAAAAACGCATCTGCCGCATACGGCCCGAAGGCCAGTAGTCCATTTTGTTGTACGCTTTCTAAAACCGGCTTCAAAACCGTTTCTTCTTCCTTGCCAATCGCACCGCCATCGCCTGCGTGGGGATTCAATCCCAACACTGCAATACGCGGCTTGTCAATGCCAAAATCACTCACGAGCGCGTCCCGGAAAAGCCGCAGTTTTTGCAGCAAAAGGTCTTTCGTAAGATGCTCTGCCACCGCTGCCACTGGAATATGCTCCGTAACAAGTGCCACACGCAAAGTCTCGTCGTGCAGAATCATCAGCACCTGCTGCGCGCCAAAAAACTGTTTTAAAAACGGCGTGTGTCCCGTAAACGGAAAGTCTGCCGACTGCGTATTGGCTTTGTGAATCGGAGCGGTTACCAGCCCAGCAATCTTTCCTTCTTTCAACGCTTCGCAAGCAGCTTGCAAAGAGCGCACGGCATATTTTCCAGCCACTTCCGTCAGTACGCCCGGCTGCATTTCCACCGTTTCTTCCCACACCGGAAACAGGTAGTTGTAGCCGTGTTGCAGTCCTTCCAAAGAGGTTGTGGTGCGGAACGAAACCGGCTCCTCCGTCATCTGCTTTTCATTGTAGAAGGCGATACTTTTCTCCGACGCAAACACTACCGGAATGCACTGGTGAGCAATCCGCGTATCGGCCAAAAGCTTCAGGATAATTTCAATTCCGATGCCGTTCAAGTCGCCACAGGAAAAACCAATGACAGGCAAATCCACCTGTGGAACAGGTACAACAACGGGCGCTTTTTCCGGCGCGGTGGAAGGAAAGTTTTTTCGGGGAGAAGAAGGCTGCAAAGGAAAAGAAGTAAAAAGCAGTTAGTAGAAAGTCTTTGGAGTAGCAAGACACAAGTATCAAGACGTGTTTGCCGGAGTATTCAGTGCCCGGTGCAGTAACACCAAGCCTTTTAACCTTGTCCCGCTCTGTTTTGCAGAAAATCCAGCAGCATCCGCAGGCCAAATCCCGTTCCGCCCACCGGTTGATAACCACGCCGGGAAGTAGCAAAGCTCACGCCCGCAATGTCGAAGTGCATCCACGGATACGCGGTGAATTTCTCCAGAAATTTCCCCGCCGTTATCGCGCCGCCATTCGGCCCGCCCACGTTTTTGATGTCGGCCACGTCGCTCTTAATCTGGTCGCCGTATTCGTCCCACAGCGGGTATTCCACCATGCGCTCGTATTGGCGCTCTCCGGCCCGGCGCAGGGCCGCTTTCACGTCCTCGTCTGCCGTACCCATGCACACCATTCCATGCTCGCCCACGGCCATAGAAGCCGCACCCGTGAGCGTGGCAAAATCAATCACCAGCTCCGGGTTGTAACGCTTTGCCCAATGCAGCGCATCGCCCAGAAGCAAACGGCCTTCGGCATCCGTATTCAGCACTTCCACCGTTGTGCCGCTGTACATCGTAATCACGTCGCCGGGCACGTAGGCGTTTTCGCCGGGGCGGTTGTCGGTGGCAGGCACAAGCGCAATGACATGGAGCGGCAGATTCATCCTTGCAATCGCTTCCATCGCCGCGCCCACCAATGCCGCGCCGCTCATGTCGCTCTTCATCCGGTCCATGCTGTTGGGTGTCGGTTTCAGGGAAAGTCCGCCGGTGTCGTACACCACGCCCTTACCCACCAGCACGATCGGTTTCGCGTTCACCGCATCTGCCGGTTTGTGTTCCATAATAGTGAACGTCGGCGGGTCCTGCGAGCCAAGATTCACCGCCAGAAGACCACCCATCCCTTCCTTTTCCAGTTCTTTTTTGCCCAGCACTTTCACCTTAAAGCCTGATGCTTTCCCCATCACTTCAAAAGCCCGCGCGAGGTCTTTGGCACCCAGCGAAGCCAGCGGCTCGTTCACCAGCGTGCGCGCCGCATACACCGCGTCCACCGTGATTTGTAACTTCTCCAAAGCAGCAGGCGTAGCCGCATCTTTTTCAAAGAAAACCGTTTGCAGGTGGTTCCGCTTTTTAGACGGCTCCGACTTGTATTTGAGGAACTGATAGCCGCCCAGCGCCAGTCCTTCGGCCACGTGAATGGCTGCATCGCCAAAGGCAGAAAGATTGGCCAGCGTAAGGGAAGAAATTTTCAGTTTCTGCACCTGCGCCACCAGTTCCGCACCTTTTTTGCGCAGCTTTTCGGTCATCAAATCCGGCGAAGCATTTTTGGACAGCGGAATAAAAAACAGCGCGTGTGTATAGCGGTTCAGCGAAACGATTCCGGCATCCTCTTTGAGCATCCGGCGCAGATAAGTGCTTTCGTCTTCGGTCAGTTCGGGCAGCGCCGCGCTTTTGTTGTTTTCAATAATAAAAACCGTGTCTTTGCGGACGGTTTTGTTCAGCAGCTTAAATTCCATTTCCAAAAGTAAGGGCACAACTTTTTCCACCCTCTTTTCCATGATTCAGAAACAGAACGAAGCCACCCAGAACCGTCCGCAAGGCGAGCGCCCCCTGGATGCCGATTATATCCTGCTGTCTTTTAAGGAGCGCATCGCGCAGCTAAAGAGCGAGAAAGCGTGGCAAGACCGCGACCGCAACGCCATCACCCTCGTCCACCATCCGCGCCTGCGCGTGGTGCTACTGGCCTTGCATCAGGGCGCGCTCTTGGACACGCACACGGCAGACGGCCCGGTTACGATTCACCTGCTGGAAGGCGCGATAGAAGTGGTTCTGAATGGAAAATCTTTCTCCTTGCAACCGCAGGAGGCGCTCGTGGTGGACGATGGCATTCCGCACAGCGTGTGCGCTTTGAAAGAAAGTGTTTTCCTGCTAACGATGGGGCCGGGCGCGGCAAAGACGTTTTAAGGGATTTTTTAAAAGAGATTTGCTGCCATGCTGCGCGCGCTTCTCTTCCTGACCCTGCTTCCTTCAAGTGCTTTTTCCCAAACCATTCTCCGAGGTGTTGTTCAGGATGCGGCCACGGGAAAGCCCATTCCCTACGCCACCGTCGGGCTGGTAAAGGAAAACACCGGAACTACTTCGGGCGAAGACGGGCGCTTTGAACTGCGTAGCGAAAAGCCGAAAGCGGAGGACAGTTTGCTGTTTCAGGGGCTGGGGTATGCGTCTTTCAAGATGGCGGTTTCAGCGTTTTCCGCAGGCTCCGGTACCGTGTCTCTTTCCGGGAAAATCCGGGAGCTTCAGGAAGTGGGCATCCGGCCAAAACCGCTTCTTCAAAAGGCGGTGTTGAACAAGCACAGCCGCCGAAGCCATCACAGCTATGGCTCTGTTGGCTACATTTCGCAAATGGCGCAACACTTCACTGCTCCGGCCTTGCCAGCGTTGCTTGAAGAAACCAGTATCCGCACAATGAACAGTAAGGGAAGGTTCCGGTTGCGCATCTATAGAATGGATACACTCACAAAAGGCCCCGGCGAGGACTTGTGTGGGCAATCTATAGAGCTGGATGCACGCGGCGGGGAGACCACTATAGACTTGCGTCCTTACAGTATTTATCTCCACGAAAAGGACTTTTTCATTGCCGTAGAATGGCTCAAAATTCCGGCAAACGAGGACTGGTACAACATGAAGATTGACGGCAAAAAGGTGCGGCGCTTTGGTAGCTACATGCCGAGTGTTGATTTCTCCAGAACGCAAACAACAGAGGTAAGAATGTGGCATCAGACATACACCGGGGAATGGAAACGAATGGACAAGTTTGCTACCCTGCCAGACCATCCTGCTACCAACTTCGCCATTGAAGCAGGGGTGCGCTACTGATTTATCCTTCCGTTTGCCAGAAAACAACCTCTTTTCCCAAGAAAATGAGTCATTTTCTTGGGAAAAGAGGTTGTTTTCTTGAGGAAACGAAGAAATTTCTTGAGGAAATGTGTTATTCTCTTAAGAAAACGGTGTTTTTTCTTAAGAAGATAATCTGTTTTCCCAAGAAAATAACCCATTTTCTTGGGAAAATGGGTTATTTTCTTAAGGAAACACCCTGTTTTCTTCAAAAAATGGCTATCTTGCAGCGCCTTTCTCTCCTTATTATGCCCCGCGAATATCTTCCCGGCACCGACACTGGCAAAATCAACTGGCTGAATAATCTCGCGGCCAAGTTGCCCGGCTACGCGGCCAAATACGGCATCTCTGCCGCCGAGCAGGCAGACGTAGCGGCCACCGCCGCCGACTGGGCGTATCGCTGCGACTGGGCCAATAAGATAACCAACTACAAAAAGGGGGTGGTAAAATGGAAGATTGCCCTGCGCGATGGCGAAAAGACCGCGGGTATAACCCTGACGCCCCCTGCCCCACCCGTGCCGGGCACCCCTCCTCCCGCTACGGCTCCCGGCGGCTTTGGGCGCATGGCAGACATTGTGAACCGCATTAAAAGCCATGATTCCTATGTTAAGGCCGACGGTATCAACATGGGTATCGAGGGGCCGCGGGAAGATGCTCCCGACCTGAGCGAAATGAAGCCGCGGATTAAACAGAAGCCGGGCACGGCTGGCCACCCCAGGTTTAGCTGGAAGCGCGGAAAAATGAGCGGCGTGAACGTGTATAAAGACGCCGGAGACGGCGCGGGCTTTCAGTTTTATGCGCGCCGGAGCCAGCCGCGTTTTGAAGACCAGGCTGCGTTGCCGGAGCAAGGAGCCAAGTGGCAATACAAGTTTATCTACGTGCTGGGGGATGAAGAAGTGGGCCAGTTTTCCGACGTGGTAACGGTGTATGTAGGGCAGTAAGAGGGGAGCGTCACCCGACATGCGCCATCGCCGCCGCCATCCTGATTCGCCATGAAAGCTATCAAAAGCCACTCAAATGCTTCCAAATAAAAACACCCGTTGTTAAGCTCAACAGCGGGTGTTTCTGAAAACGGCTTTCGGAAATATCAATGCAGCACCTGAATTTTTTGCCGGTACACTTCGCCGTCTGAAAGCTGCATTTGAACACTGTAAAAACCATTAGGCAAATGGCTTACGGAAAGGCTGTTTGCTGCACCTTCCTGTTCCAATACCTGCCGCCCCGTCAAGTCATAAACCGATGCCGTCTTGACGCTTTTCCCAGCAGGAAGCTTCCAAGAAAGAACATTGCTCACAGGCTGCGGATAAAAAGAAAGGGCTTCTTCCGAAAGATCATCCACGCTCAAAGGCCCGGTAGAAATCGTTGCGCAGGCCCTGTTGTTGAACATTACGGGGTCTCGTAAATCCGCACCCCTTGTATAGGCTTGAACACAAATACTGTGATTACCATCAGGCTCATTGCCGAACGAAATAGGAGGGTATTGCCTTATAAAACTATCACCCGGCAGCAAATATTTGCCTGTTTCACGAGACAGGAAGGAGTCTGATGGTATTCCAAATTGAACAAGATAGCTATCCATAAGAAGAGCTAATCTTATAGTATCACTTATTTGCAGTGTATCCGGCCCCATATTTTTATAAGAAACTATTAGTTGCATGGGTGTGCCAGTCGGAATATTTGTTCCTGTCAGTGGCGAAACCAAACGAGTAGAAATATCTACACTCCGCATCGTTTGCGCGGAAGAAATTGTTTGGATACTGAAAACGATAGCCAGAAGGAGGAAAAGATTTTGGGTAGAAGGGTTTTTCATGAGCCAATGGTTTAAGAACAAAGAAAAGAAAAATTCTGGAAATTTCCTTTCACCCAAACCGCGTTTCCAAACGGCTTTTCTATTCCATCGCCGCCGCCACCAACTTTTGTGTCGTCGGGTGTACCGGGCGGCGCAACACCTGCTCTGCATCGCCCGTTTCTACGGCCTTTCCCGCCTCCATCACCAGTACGCGGTCAGCGAGGTAATGCACCACCTGCAGGTCGTGGGAAATAAACACGTAAGACAGCCCGAACTCCGCGCGCAGGTCTTGTAGCAGGTTCAGGATTTGCGCCTGCACACTCACGTCCAGCGCCGATACGCTTTCATCGCAAATCAAAATCTCCGGGTTTAGGCTCAGCGCCCGCGCAATCCCAATGCGCTGTTTTTGTCCGCCCGAAAATTCGTGTGGATATTTTGTGCCTGAAGCCGCTGTGAGGCCCACTCTTTCCAGGATTTTTCCGGCCTCGGCGCGCGCTTCGCGGACGTTAAAAATTCCGTGCGCAATCATTGGTTCCGTAATCGCGTCGAGTACCGTCATGCGTGGGTTCAGCGCCGCCGCCGGGTCTTGAAAAACAAGCTGCGCCTTCCGGCGCAACGCGCGCAGGTCTTTTCCGCGCGCCGCTTCCACTTCTACCTCGCCCAACTTTATTTTCCCGCCGCTCACCGGAATTAATGCCATCAACGCTTTCGCCACCGTGCTTTTTCCGCAACCGCTGTTTCCTACAATTCCCAAAACCTCTCCGCGCCGCAACGAAAAGGAAAGATCGTCCACCGCACGGAAAGCTGTCTTTCCACTCCCATACACCACTGAAAGATTCTCCACCGCCAACACAACGGGCGCATTCGTAAAGCTTTCTGGAAGGGAAAGCAGCGGTGCATTTTCCACCACTGTTTCCGCCAAAAAATCCGACACCTGCGGCAGACGTTTTCCTTTGTATTCCGCACTCGCGCGGCAGCTTAGCAAAGCTTGTGTATAGCGGTTTTCGGGTCGCCGGAAAAGCTTTTCTGCCGGGCCGTATTCCATCGTTTCGCCACGAAAAAGCACCAAAACGTCATCCGCTATCTGCGCCGCCAGCGATAGGTCGTGCGTAATGAAAAGCAGGGCCGTTCCGGTTTCTCGTTGCAGCGTTTGCAAGAGTCGCACAATCTCATTCTGCACGCTCGCGTCCAACGCCGTCGTCGGTTCATCCGCAATTACCAACGCCGGACGGTTACAGAGCGCCATTGCAATGATCACCCGCTGTTTTTGCCCGCCGGAAAGCTGATGCGGGTAGCGCTGGGAAATACTTTCGGGCTGCGGAAGCTGTACTTTTCCTAACCACTCCACCGCTTGTTTCTGCGCTTCTTTTTTGGAAAGATGCTGGTGTTGGCGAATGGCTTCCGCCAGTTGCTCGCCCACTTTCATCAGCGGGTTCAGCGCGCTCATCGGCTCCTGAAAAACCAGTCCGGCGCGGCGGCCCCGCACCAGTCGCCACTGTCCTTCACGCAGTTGCAGCAAGGCAATCTTTTCTTCGGGAACGGAAAGAAAAATGTCCCCGGAAATGTGCGCGCCTTTTGGCAGCAATCCCATCACCGACAAGGCTGTCAGGGATTTCCCGGAACCGCTTTCGCCCACCAGCGCCAGCGTTTTTCCGGGAGCCAGCGCGAAGGATAAATCCTTCAACACCGGCGCAGCATCGCCAAAGCGAATGGAGACGTTGTGGAGATGGAGGAGCGGTTCGGGTGAGGGCAAAGTAAAAAGATGAATCCTTTCTCGTCGAAAATCTTTTGTCATCCCGGAACGGGAACTTGTCGGCTTGCGTCCACTCGGTTCCCCTTCGGGGATGACAAAAGTCGCTGTCCGTCTCTGACTTCTGGTTTTTGGGAAAGGCTTTTTTTCCCGAGGCGGCTACTCCGGTGCTGCTCAATAGATTCCATAAGCCGCTGCGCATTTGCTGGATTGGAGAGGAGATAACGGGTCTCATTCAGCGCGTTGTATTCTTCCAAAGAAATCACCACAACGTCTTTCCCTCGCTTTCGGCGGTGGATGACCAGAACCGCTGAGCGATTCGCTACAAGCCTCAAATGCGCTTTGAAATCTTTTTTAAAATCGGATGGGGATAGGATGCGCATGATTAGAAGAAGGCCTTTTCTAAAACCGCAGGTGCTTCACTGTTGCGCCCTGATTGATAAGCTGTTTCAGCGAGTCGATGCCAATGCGCAGGTGCAAATCCACGTAATTCCGCGTGACCGAAACATCGCTTTGCGCCGTTTTTACACCTTCGGGCGTCATGGGCGAATCGGAAACGAGAAGCAATGCGCCGGTAGGAATGTGGTTGGCAAAACCGGTGGTGAAAATCGTGGCCGTCTCCATGTCAATCGCCTGCGCGCGGATGCGGCGGAGATAGTCTTTAAACGCGTCGTCGTGCTCCCAAACGCGGCGGTTGGTGGTATAAACCACGCCCGTCCAGTAGTCGCGCTCGTGGTCGCGAATGGTGGTGGAAATGGCTTTTTGCAACGCAAATGCGGGCAACGCGGGCACCTCCGGCGGGTAGTAATCATTGCTCGTTCCTTCGCCGCGAATGGCCGCAATCGGGAGGATTAAATCGCCCACCGCGTTCTTCTTCCGCAGCCCGCCACACTTCCCCAGAAACAACACCGCAGATGGGTGAATAGCGCTGAGCAAATCCATGACCGTCGCCGCCGTCGGCGACCCCATACCGAAATTGATAATCGTGATTCCTTCCGCCGTGGCCGACTGCATGGGTTTGTCCAAGCCCTTTACTTCCACGCCAAAAGTGTCGGCAAAACGTTGCACATAATTACTGAAGTTGCAGAGCAGAATGTACTTGCCAAAGTCTTCCAGCGGCAGACCCGTATAGCGCGGCAGCCAGTTCTGGGTAATTTCTTCTTTCGTGCGCATCGTCGTTTTTCTTTTGGCCCGAAGATAGAAAACAGGCGACGGAAAAAGGTGCAATTTGCGGTTATGTTTTCTTTACCGCTGCTGACCGGAAACGTCCGCCTGCGCCGAACCACTACCGGACAAACGCAGGTTTTTGACCCCATTCGGAAACGCTGGGTTTCCTATACGCCGGAAGAAGCCGTGCGGCAGAATTTCATCGCTTTTTGTCTGGCAGAAATGCACTACCCCGCCGCGCGTTTTGCGGTGGAAAAAGGCGTGAAAGCACAAGGCATAGCCGCCCGTTTTGATGCCGTAATTTTTAATGAAGAATACCAGCCGTGGATGCTTGTAGAGTGCAAAGCGCCGGACGTTCCTATCAGCAGCGATACGCTTTTTCAGCTCCTGCGCTACCACCAGGCGCTGGGTTGTCGTTACTGGGTTTTGTACAACGGCGTTTCCTGTTTTTGCGCTGATGCAGACGCTCCGGAAAGCGTGAAATGGCTCTCCGGTTTACCGCCCTTGCAGGAAGCCCGCTGACGTGTTCAGTGCCGCCCGCGCGCGAATTACCACCGGGTCTTTGGGAACGAGAATTCCGTAGTATCCATTGCTGCGAAACAGCGTCCGTGCCAGTCGTGCTTTCAGTTGGTTTTGCAGAAAAGCGTAGGCTGCCGGGCGCTCGCGTATTTGAAATAATGCGCCCCGGTCTGGCTCGTCGGAAAGGCGCATGAGTGCTGCCACAAGCGTATCGCCAATCACTTTTTGGGCGTCCAGAACGGCGGGCGTCGGCATGCGTTTCAGTCGCGCCGCGTTTTGCAAATAATATTCCCACGTCACCAGCCCCGCTGTTTCGCCGTAGGCAATCGTGAGCAACTGCGAGTTGAACGTGATAGAGTCATAAGGCACTACAATATCCGGGAAAATGCCGCCGCCGCCGCGCACTTTCCGGTGGCTGCTGGTGTAATAAATGGCTGTGTCCAATCCTGCCACCGAATCGTTTCTGCCTGTCAGTTCGCCAGTGTAGTAGCGGTTTGCGTAGTCTTCTTCATAAGCGGCGCGTCCGGCGGCGTAGGAGCGTTGCAGGCTGCGACCCGAAGGCGTGTAGTAGCGCGCCACAGTGATGCGCAAAGCCGAGCCGTCGTCCAGATTGAACTGTTCCTGCACCAGCCCTTTGCCGTAGGTGCGTCTTCCGACGACCAACCCACGGTCATTATCCTGCACCGCACCGGCCAGAATTTCGGCGGCAGAAGCCGAGCCTTCATCCACCAGAATCGCCAGTTCCCCCTGCTCGTACAGCCCCGGAATTTCGGCGCGACTAATAGTCTCTTCCGTCCGGCTACGGGTGATCACAATCGTGGCGCTGTTGGACAGCAATTCATCCGCAATCGCTACGGCCTGCTCTAAATAGCCACCGGGATTTTGACGCAAATCAATAATCAACCGCGTGATTTTCCGGGCCAGCAAGCCACGCAATGCCTGCACAAATTCTTCGTGCGTAGTGGCGGCAAAGCGGTTGATTTTGACGTAGCCCGTTTGGCCATCCAGCATCAAATTGGCTTCAATACTTTGGATAGGAACTATGTCGCGTACCACAACCAGCTTGCGCAGGTGTGCGTCTCCATTGGCCTGAAGGCCCAGCGTGGCGCGGCTCATCTGCTTGCCCCGAAGCATGTGCATGATACGCTCCGAAGTAATGCCCACTCCTGCTACCGCACTGTCGTTCACACTGACAATCTTGTCGCCGATAAGCACGCCCGCGCGGTCTGCCGGGCCCTTGGGAATCACCGCCGTCACCTGAATTGTGTCACGGATAATGTTGAATTCCACGCCGATACCGAAAAACGAACCCTCCAGATCGTCAGTTACTTCTTCCAGGCGGTTGGCCGGAATATAGCTCGTGTGCGGGTCAAGGTGGGAAAGAATGCCTTCCACCGCGTCGCCGTAGAGGCCGCTCACGTCCACCGTGTCCACGTAGCGGGCTTGAATCAGGTCAATGATTTCTTCCAGTCGGTCACTGCGCTCCACCACGTCGCTGATGCTGCGTTTGTTGCGCAATGTGTCGCGGAGGTTAAAGCCAAGCGTCATCCCCAGTGCCAGCACGGCGGCGAACAATACCGGCGTCCATATGTGGAGGCGACGCAGCCTGGGGTCATTCATGCAAAAAAATCCGGCGCGCGAAAGTAAGCTTAATTTCCGGGCTTGTCGGGGACGAAAATTTAAGCCGTTTATCAAATCCTTTTTAGGAAAAAAGGGTTGAAAATCTGTGCTGCCTGACCCATATTTGTAGAGCGGTAATTCCCCTTCCCCTACCCCTTATGTCCACGCTCATTCTTGCAGAAAGCGGCTCCACGAAAACCGATTGGCGCATTATCAAAAACGACAAGGTTATTTTCAACGCCAAGACGTCGGGCGTAAATCCTTACCTGCAAAAAGACGCGGATATCGAGGAAATTCTGACCAAAGAATTTCCGGCGGAATGCGGCATGACAGCGAAGCGCTCGGTGGTTTTTTACGGCGCAGGCGTCAGCAAACAGCAGAACAGCGAACGCCTTTCTGCAGTACTTCAGAAATTTTTCGGCACTTCTTCGGTGTCGGTGATGACGGATATGCTCGGCGCGGCGCGGGCGCTTTGCGGAAACACAAAAGGCGTAGTCTGTATTCTCGGCACGGGCAGCAACAGTTGCTTCTACGACGGACAGGACATCGCTGACCAACACGTTTCGCTTGGCTATCTCGCGGGCGACGAAGGCAGTGGAAACCACTTGGGCAAGAAGGTGCTTCAATACTACGCTTACAAAACGTTTGACGAAGAACTGCAAGCGGCTTTTGAAGGCGAATGGGGAAATGACATGGGAGCGATCCTGACGAAACTCTACAGCCACCCGTTTCCCAACCGTTATCTCGCCTGCTTTGTAAAAATACTGGCCGAAAACCGGGGGCATTTTATGGTGGAGAACATTGTGGAAGACGCATTCACGGCGTTTTTTACAAAGCACATTTTCAAGTATCGCCAAACATGGAAAGGGCCAGTGCACTTCGCAGGCTCCGTCTCCTATGAATTCCGGGATGTGTTGACAGAGATGTGCCACCAGTACGAGATAGAACTGGGCCGGATTGTACAGGCACCAATGGATGCACTTGTGCATTATCACACTGGTTGTGTGGCTTCTTAAAGCTTGTTTTCCCTTAAAAAAAGTGCGGCACTGTTTTCACAGCGCCGCACTTTTTGCTTTATTCAACAGAAAGAAGATTCTATTGTGTACTACTTTCTCCCCAGAATGAGGATGCAAAAAAGCCTCCTGACTTTATCGTCAGGAGGCTTTTTTTATTTCCGAAAAGGAACGTGCAATTCTTAGTTGCGGCGCATGTTCGGGAATGGAGGAGGTATGGTAGCAGGGCCTTCTTCGCCAGCATTCGCGCTGCGATACATAACACCGTTTTCTTCACCTGCACCACCGTATTGGAAGATAAAGCGATTGCGGTCAACACCCGCTTTTTCGCCCATATACTCAATAACAGCGTTCACGCGATCCCAGCTACGCTGCTGCATCATTTTAGAGCCGCTGCCGTTACCGGTGATAACCACTTTACAAGTTGGGTTAGCGTTCATTTGTGCAGCAAGGTTAGACAGTTGGCTTTGCATAGCAGGGCTGATGCGGCTGCTACCAGAGGAGAACATCAGCGAACCGGCACCGATGTTGCCACAGGCAGGTGCTTGACCTACTTGACCCGTACAGTTACAAGGGCATTTGCCTACGCCGTCCGCATCTACTGGCTGACATTCTGTTGGTGTAATTAACTGACGATCACGGAAGTCAGGAACGCCGTCACCATCTGTATCCATTGGGCAACCATGTGCATCAACTGCAGTACCGGCGGGTGTACCCGGGCATTTGTCGAACTGATCCACTACGCCGTCGCCGTCAGAGTCGGTGAGGGTTGGGTCAGGAAGGCGCATGTGGCGTGGGTCAGACAGCTCGCTGTAGGCATGATCCAGTGGATTCATCCAGTACAGTGGCTCCACGCGCGTCTTGCGGCTGCCGATGTTGATATTCAGACCTACGTTAGCGTAGTTAATAAGATCGTTATCCGAAGAGTTTGAAATTCCTCCTCCCGGAATGCTGTTGTATCGAACACCGTCCAGATAGTCAGCACCACTACCGAAAGGCATCGTAACGCGGTCTTCAAGAGACAGGCTCAATGTCTTGCTCAAGCGGAATTGTACACCGGCACCACCTGTCAAACAGAAAGCTGGAGTTTTGTCAAACACCTCCCTCTTGCCTCCATTAATCAGGCCCGGAGTCTCGTAAGAACCATCCAGAATGTCGGAAAGCTTTTGGCGAACATTAAGTCGGTTGTCGGTAAAGTCTTTTGCAGGTTGTGTACCAGCAGGCGAACCAGCAGGAACAAAGTATTCAGACAACTTTGTACGGAACGCATCTGAGCCAGTGGTATAGTTTGAGCCATTGTCTCTGAGAGCGTCTACACGTGTACCATAAGCGATACCAGCTATACCACCGAAAACGTATATATTTACACGTGGCTTCGCTTTGTTAAACAGGATGTTCGTCAGGTTAGCAACAACATCAACGTTTACGTTGTGTGCTTCTGTGCGATAATTGTAGAAAAAATCGCCATTGTAACCACTGGCCGCATTAGTGGTCACACCGCCGGTTGTTACCCTCTGGGTGTTCGCTACCGCGACGTTGGTATTAGCAGGCTCCAAGTTCAGACCTTTGGCAACGCCATACGTGTAATCAAGACGAACGCTAAAGGTGTAGCCTAATGCCTTCCGAATGTGCGCGCCAATGCCATAGCTGCTGATAACGTCCTTGGTGTTACCTGGCTGCCAGATGTACAAAGGATCTACATCACCGAAGATGTTCCACATACCGGTGTGAATACCGAACTCCCATTGATTGCGGGGGCGGGGAGGAAACACGTATTCGTGGTTCATGTACTGACGATACTGCTTCATCCGTCCAGACGGATATTTCGTAGAGTCGAATACATCGTAATTCTGACCGCGGTAGGTCATGTCGCGAGTGGTGTATGTCGTTGTGGAGGTACCATCCTGCGCCGAGGCAGTGGTAGCGGCCATAACAGAACATAAACCAGCTACCATAAGGTACTTAGTGTATGCCATAATGGGGGGGGTTGAGAAAAAGAGAGGAGTTCTTTTGAAGTGAGAATGGGAGTACCTTTCCGTTAGGAACGGTTCATCCCGCAAAGGTTGCACCGCAAAATGGAAAATCCAAAATTTATTCCTGATAAATTCCGCAATTTCCTCCGCGCTTTCTTAATAGAACTATGCCAATGCCAAACCTAAAGAATGCAGCACCTTTGTAGTCCTTTCCGTTTTCTGGCCGTCTTACTCCCCGGACGGCGTTCTTCATGGAGTCTGCAAAAACCATTATTCAGCACGAACTGGAACTCTTCGAAAAAGAGTTCCAGAAAGCCACCCGTGCCTCCAATCCCTTGCTGGAACGCATCATGCGCTTTATCGTGCGGCGCAAAGGCAAAGGTCTGCGGCCCATGTACGTCTTCCTCTGCGCCCGGCTCGCTGGAGGTGTGCAGCCTGCCACTTACCGCGCGGCTTCCCTCATTGAACTGCTTCATACAGCCACGCTCGTTCACGACGACGTGGTGGACGACTCAGCACAGCGGCGCGGATTCTTCTCCATCAATGCACTTTGGAAAAATAAAATCGCCGTTCTCGTGGGCGATTATCTGCTTTCCAAAGGACTGCTTCTGGCGATAGACAACGGCGATTTCCGGCTCTTGCAAATCACCTCCCGCGCGGTGCGCGAAATGAGTGAAGGCGAATTGCTGCAAATGGAAAAGGCCCGAAAATTAGACATCTCCGAGGACGTCTATTTTGAAATCATCCGCGCCAAAACGGCATCCCTGCTCGCTGCGGCCTGCGCAGGCGGCGCTTGGTCAGCTACCGAAAACGAAGAAACAACCGAGATTTTCCGGCAGTTCGGCGAGGCTGTTGGCATTGCTTTTCAAATCAAAGACGACCTCTTCGATTACGGTGCTGCAGACATAGGAAAGCCCACCGGCATCGACATCCGCGAGAAGAAAATGACGCTGCCGCTTATTTACACCTTGTCGGTTGCGAATAAAGAAGCGCGCCGCAAAATCATCTACGGCGTGAAGAACCAAAACACAGACAAACGCGTAGTGGCTGACATCATTCGTCAAGTAGTAGAAGCAGGCGGCATCCGCTACGCGGAAGCGAAAATGAACGACTACCGGAACCGCTCGCTGCAATTGCTCCAAGCCTTTCCTGACAACGACGTACGCCGCGCGCTGGAAGAGCTGGTGAACTACGCCATTGACCGGAAGTATTGAGTAGAAAGTGGAAAGCTTTTGAAAAATGGGGAATTATGTAAGAACACTCCACGAGGCGTGTTCTCTTAAATCGCACCTTTGAAATCCGGTTCTTGTTCTCAGGATTTCAGGCTCTGTTTTCTGGATTTTCCAACGATTCCCACCGGAACTTTATCGCCTGTTTTTTGTTAGTTCTTCCCGGAAAAATTTCCCTTCTTACACCGAAAATTCATGCAGGCCGATACTGATAAAATCATCGTTCAGGGCGCACGTGTTCACAACCTCAAAAACGTGGACATCGCCATTCCTAAAAACAAGCTGGTAGTCATCACCGGCATCTCCGGCTCTGGCAAATCCTCTCTTGCTTTCGATACGCTTTTTGCCGAAGGGCAGCGCCGCTACATGGAAAGCTTTGCGGCCTACGCGCGGCAGTTTATGGGCGACCTGGAGCGGCCCGATGTGGACAGGGTTTCGGGCCTCTCGCCGGTCATTTCCATTGAGCAAAAGACCACCAATCGCAATCCGCGCTCCACGGTTGGAACGGTGACAGAAGTGTATGATTTTATGCGCCTGTTGTATGCCCGGATTGGCGAGGCGTATTCGTGGCAAACGGGCGCGCGGATGACGAAGTTTTCGGAAGAAGAAATCCTTTCCCACGTAGAAGAAAATCTGGCCGGGAAACGCATCTCCGTTCTCTCCCCCATCGTGCGCGGACGGAAAGGCCACTACCGCGAACTTTTTGAGCAATTGCGCAAGCAAGGCTACCTGAAAGTGCGCATCGACGGCGAGGTTACCGACCTCAAAGAACGTATGCAGGTGGACCGCTACAAGATTCACGATATAGAGTTGGTGGTGGACCGTTTGGAAGTCATTCCCGAAGACAAAACCCGCCTTTCACAGAGTGTGCAGAAGGCGTTGCAAATGGGGAAAGGGCTGCTGTTTATTCTGGATGCCGACGACGGCAGCCTGCGCCAATACAGCCGCCAACTGATGGACCCGGAAACGGGATTGAGCTACGAAGAACCTTCGCCCAACACTTTCTCTTTCAACTCGCCCTACGGCGCGTGTCCGAAGTGCAACGGGCTGGGAACGGTGTATCAAATCAACATGGCGGAAGTAATTCCCGACCCGTCGAAAAGCCTGAGGGAAGGCGGCATCGTTCCCCTCGGCGGCGAGCGCGAAGCACAGGTGTTTCAGCAGGCAATGAAAGAGGCAAAAAAGCGGAAAATATCGGCCACCGCGCCGCTCTCTTCCCTTTCCAAAGAAGACCTCAACTTCCTGCTTTACGCCAACGAGGAAGGCGAGATTACCCAAGACGAAACCAACGCGGCTTACGGCTATCTCGCCCCGGAATTTGAAGGAATTATCAACGTGCTGTACCGCTGGTTCAATCAGTCTGCTTCCGAGAGCATCCGCGAGTGGGCCGAAGGCTTTATGATGCTGCAATCCTGCCCGGAATGCAACGGTGCAAGGCTGAAGAAGGAAAGTCTTTTCTTCCGCGTTTCCGACAAGAATATTTCGGAGCTTTCGGCAATGGCGCTGTCGGATTTGCAGGCGTGGTTTACAGGCGTAGAAGACCGCCTGAACAAGCGCCAGAACCTCATTGCCAAAGACATCCTGAAAGAGATTCGCGACCGCTTGCATTTCCTTCTGGACGTGGGCCTGCACTACCTTACGCTTGACCGCCCCACCCGCACCCTTTCCGGCGGCGAAAGCCAGCGCATCCGCCTAGCAACGCAAATCGGCTCGCAGCTCACAGGCATCACCTACATCCTCGACGAACCCAGCATTGGCCTGCACCAGCGCGACAACCACCGCCTCATTGGCGCGCTTCAAAACCTGCGCGATACGGGCAACTCCGTCCTTGTGGTGGAGCACGACAAAGACATCATGCTGGCGGCGGATTACCTTATCGATATTGGCCCGGCGGCAGGCTGGCACGGCGGCAGAATCGTGAGCGAAGGCACACCGGAAGAAGTGCTTCTTACTGACACGAAAACGGCAGGCTATCTGAACGGAAAGCTCCGCATTGAAATCCCGAAAGAACGGCGCAAAGGCAACGGCAACAAACTGGTCTTAAAAGGCGCTACAGGCAACAACCTGAAGAACGTCTCCATCACCATTCCGATGGGCGCGCTGACGGCCATTACGGGCGTGAGCGGCAGCGGGAAAAGCACATTGATTAACGACACGCTCTACCCACTTCTGGGCCAGCACTGCTACCACAATTTCAAGCAGCAGCCCGCGCCGTATAAGAAGATGGAGGGACTGGAATTCTTAGACAAAGTCATTGAAATAGACCAAAGCCCGATTGGCCGCACGCCGCGCTCCAACCCGGCAACTTACTGCGGTTTTTTCACCGAAATCCGCACCCTTTTCGCGCAGGTTCCCGAAGCAAAAATCCGCGGCTATACAGCGGGCCGTTTCTCCTTCAACGTGAAAGGCGGACGCTGCGAAACCTGCGGCGGCGGCGGGATGCGCACGATTGAAATGGGCTTCCTGCCGGACGTGTACGTGCCCTGCGAAACCTGTCGCGGACGGCGTTACAACCGCGAAACGCTGGAGATTCGCTACAAAGGAAAATCCATTGCCGATGTGCTGGAAATGACGGTGGACGACGCGGTGGAAATGTTTGTGAACGTGCCGTGGCTGCACCGCCGCATCAAAGCCCTGAGAGACGTGGGGCTTGGTTATATCACACTCGGTCAAAACGCAGTTACGCTCAGTGGCGGTGAAGCGCAACGCGTAAAACTGGCAACGGAACTCGGCAAGCGCGACACGGGACAGACGGTGTACATTCTCGACGAGCCAACAACGGGTCTGCATTTTCAGGACATTGAACACCTCATCAACGTAATGCAAAGGCTGGTAGATAAAGGCAACACCATCCTCGTGATTGAACACAATCTTGACGTAGTGAAGGTGGCTGATTACGTGATTGATATGGGGCCGGAAGGTGGCAGCGGCGGCGGCACGGTAGTGGGCACAGGAACGCCGGAAAAAATCGCGTCTATCCCGGAAAGCCACACCGGAAAGTATTTGAAGGCGGAGCTAACGTAGGAGGCTAAATACCGGGTATTCGTGTGCCGTAGGAAAGCCTTGTAGGTAGCAACGCAAAACAGGTCATCATCCGCGTCCTGTAGGGACGCTTTGTGAATAAAAAGAGGAACGGCTGCACTTCTTCAGGTGCAGCCGTTTTTTCTATGAGATTCCTTTTCTTACTGAATCACAAACGAGACGGTTTCACCAAAATTCTTCTCCGCGTTTTGGAGGCGGAAATAATAGGTTCCTGCCGGATAATTCTGAGCAGAAAAAGTGCTTTGCGCGCTGTCAAAAGTTCCTTTCCAAATCTGCTGGCCCATATTGTTGTAAAGCATTGCCTGCACGCCCAAAAGGCCATCGGGCAACACAATGTTCAGCACGTCTTTCGCAGGCACAGGATACACCTTCACCAGCGTTTCTTTGCCGGCGACATTACTCACGCTCATCGGGTCAAATTTCGCACGCAAAACAGCCCGGTTAATGGCGAAGAAAACATTGTTGGCGCCCTTTACCTTGATGCGGCCTTTGTTGGTGGTGATGTTTGGAACTGTAAAAGTGGCCGAGCCGCTGTTAGGCACGCCCGTCGCCAATGTGTAAGGCCAGGTACGGCCACTGTCCGTAGAATAGTAAATGTTCACCGTTGGACAGTTAATCGGCGCAGCCGCTGTATTGGATACGTCCCAGGTAACGGTGCGCAGCGAGCCGCCAATGAGCGTATCGAGCGCAGAGGTAAGGTTGAGGATGCGGAATGTATCTGCTGCCTTAATCGCGTTCAGCGTAACCAGTCCGTTGGTAGCACTGTTGAAAGCACCCAGTCCGTTAGCTACGTTGCGCACCGTGAGCAGGAAATTCATCGTGCGGCCTACAGTTGAAGGCTGGTCGGCAATAACTGTCGTGCGGTTGTTTATCAGCGTGGGGATGGAAGGGAAAACACGCGTGGGCGAAGCAGTAGGGAAAAAGCTTCGCCAGATAGGACCTGTAGTAGCGGCATTGGTGTAAGAGGCGCCAAAATTGCCAAGGTCATATTCTTCCCAGCAGTACGTAACCGCTGTGCCGGAAACGGTGGGAGCTGTCAACTCAAAAGGGGTATACCATGGAATGTTGTAAGTACGCGCAGTCTGCGTCACCACTGGAACGGTATTTCCGGTTACGCTAGCCGTGCCACATACAGGCGCAGTGGTCATCTCTGTGGTCGTCTGGTCCAGGCTGATAGCGTGGAAATAAGCGTCGCTATTAGGCTGGATGTTAGAGCCGCAGAGACCCGCATAGGCCATAATCGTAGAGCCGGAACCCGGTTCATAGGCCGTTGTAGGTTCGCCGTTTGTATAACAACTGCTTCCGGGGGTGGCGGAATTATCCTCATTAAATGTGTGTTGGCCGCCAAACTGGTGGCCCATTTCGTGCGCTACGTAGTCCACGTCAAAAGCATCACCTACCGGACTTGGGGAACCGGTTACCCCCTGCGCTTTCACCGAGTTGTTGCAAAGTGCGCCAAGCGTCGCAATGCCCCCACCGCCGGTGGAGAATACGTGGCCAATGTCGTAGTTGGCAGAGCCAATTTGAGCAGTCACCCAATTTTGATTCTGCCTCAACATAACCGAACCATTGTTATTGGTGAAACTGTCTGTAGTGCCATTTAGGAATATCAACACGTCGGTGTTGGGAATCAACTGCATCGTTGCGGCAATCTCCTTCTCATAAATGCCGTTCACGCGGTTCACGGAGGTCACCATTTTAGCCAGAACCGTCGCTTTGGTGGGAACGTTCGGGAATGTTACCGCCGCTGCATATTCGCCCGTGCAGGCCAATGCCAGCCGGTAGGTGCGCTTCATCAGTCCGTTGGTGGTCAGCGCACCTGGGTCGGCAGGATTGGGCACAGGTCGTGCCGCTTCCAGTTCGCAAACCATTTGCTGTCGTCCGGAGCGGCTCAGGTTCTTGCGGTCATACACAATGTAACGCCCGTCGTTAGCCGTAGAAAACGGGTCGATGAAGTATTGCGCACCGCTGCCGTCCAGAATCATTGCGTGGAAGGCGCCCTCACCTACGTCCAGCTTCACTGTTGTTTTCGGGTCGCCCTGCAAGGTACCTGTATAGGTCAGCAGGCCGGGATATTTCGTGTAAAAATCGCCGGTAGAGATGGGCGTTTCCCAGACCAGAAAAGTCTCAAAGCTACCGTCAGGCATAGGCAGCGAGAGCGAAACAGCACTTTTTGGGTCTTGCGGCGAAGCTTTCAACGCAGCCGCCATATCAGCGAAGCGCAAGGTGTAGGTCAGGAAGCTTTCGGCAGCGATGCGCGGCGCTTGCGCACCGGCATCCGTCAGGCTCCAAAGAGCAACACTACCTCCGGCAAAGGAAGACAGCGTGAGGGCCACAAAAGCCAGTGTGAGGAGTTGTTTTTTCATAAAAAAGCGTAGGAATTTTTATCGGTTGGGAGAAGGCGCAACCTGCTGTTGTTGTATTGTTGGTTGTTGCTGAACCGGGCGGCTGCGTTGCGGTCGGGTGCCTTCTTCAAAAGGGCGGCGTGGCGTGGCAGCATCGGCCTTGTCGAAAAGAATGTAGGCATCGCCACCAGCAGTCGTTTTATGTGGCTCTATCAGGTAGCTTTTGCCTTCGGTCAAAATCTGTCCGCGCATTTGCAAACCATCCCAGTCGAGGCGCAGATCATCCCCTTCCATATTATTGCCTTTGAGGGAAATGAGGTTTGGATAGCGTTTTGCCAACTCCGCGCTCATCGTTTCCGAAAGCGAGACCCGGAAATTTTTGCAGCCCGAAGGCAGCGTAAAAGCCGCTGTGCCGCCGTTTCTGGCCGCTTCAAAAAAGCTTTGTTCACCAGTAGCCGTAAAAACGGTGTAAGTACGTGGCAGGGCGGAACCGGAAACAGTAGAAAGGGACGCTGTGGTCAAACGCATAATTGTGTTATCCGCTTGCGCAATGTTGCAGCCTTTATCGCTTTTTGCGGAAATGGTCTTTTTTGCAGCAGTACACCCACCAAAAAGTGCTGCGAAAAGGCCGATAGTGCAGGAGAGAATTGCTTTCTTGGTGCCCATAGGGTTGCGAATTTATTGGTTAAAAAACAGACGCGCCGCTTTTCCCTTCCCCATTTGGATCTACTCATGGAATTTGATGCAGGCTTACCGGAAAATGAAAATAGACGGACAATCACTGTCCTGAATTGAAGAGCCGCTAAGGGCAGCTTTCCCAAAGTCATTGTTTAGTAGTTAAGGCGCGTGAGAGACGTCAGGGACTAAAATATTTTTTGAGAGCCAACTAAAAAAGCACTCTGGATGTTCCAGAGTGCTTTAATTATTTTTCAAATAAAATAGGATTTACCAAGAGGCTATCCTTTAGTATTCTTCGCCGTGGTCATCGGCATCGGAGCCTTCCAGCTTCACGAGTTTATTGTAAAGACCGAGCAGCATGAATGGTGCAGGCCACTGACCGATAAACAGCGCGAGGTGGTCTTTCTTCATGATTTTGGCCGTAGCAGAAAGGGCCATAGAGCCGAGGGCTGCCCACAGAAACACGTCTGAAGGGATTTTCGCGGTTTGTTTTTCGATCGCTTTTGCCACAGGGCCTTCCTGATGGGTGGGATTTTGGTTGGTAGGCATAAGAAAAGATGTTTTTGAGGGTACGTTCACCGCTTTAAAAGAACCTTGCCAAGCCCTGATGTGTCATGTTTTATGTTTCATTTTTTATAGGAAATTCAATCCTGGCCCTCGTCCTCTTTTGTCTTTTGCCTCCCGACTTTTGTCTCCAAAAATGCTTTCCCTCTACGCAATCATCGAAAAATTTGGCGAAAACGGCGACAAAACCGGCTGGCATTACGTAACGCTTCCGGCAGAAACGGCGCAGATACTCCACCCGGAAAACCGGAAAGCTTTTCGTGTAAAAGGCTTTATCGACGCAGTGGAAATCACACAACTCACGGCGCTGCCCAAAGCGGATGGCGACTACTTGATTGCGCTAAAAGGCGAATTGCGCCGCAAGCTGCGTAAGGGCGAAGGCGCAGCCATTACGTTGCGTTTGGAAAAGGACAAAACGGTGTTTGAAGTGCCTGTGCTCCTTACAGAGGCGTTGGAAACAGACGCCGATGCGTTGCGCAAATGGAACAGTATTCCACCTTCTCACCAGCGCCATTACGTGAACCACATCTTCTCCGCTAAAACAGAAGAAACGCAGCTTAGGCGCATTGCCAGGAGCGTGGCCGCGCTGGCGCAGGAATGGTCTTTTGGAGAGATGATACGCGCCGGGAAAGCAGAACAGAAAACGGTTTGAACCTGTCAGTCTTTATCGTCTGTCAGCGGCCTGATCGCATAAATTATAGAGATAAACGATAATGTTTCAGAACAGGGGATGCGCAACCTTTCAGATGCTCCTGTTTGCTCCAAAAATGGATGGTGCACCTTTGCAGGAATTGAAGCCCTGATCTATACTCCATGATGCGTATTGCTTTCATTGCCCGTGCTACCCTCTATACCGCCCCCGGCGGCGACACCCGGCAAATGGACTCCACCGCCGAAGCACTGCGCCATCTCGGACTGGAAGTAGACGTCTTTCCAGCCAGCAAAACGATTGATTACGCCCGATACGACCTGCTGCATTTCTTCAACATCATTCGCCCGGCAGATATGCTTTACCATATCCAGCAGTCAGGCCTGCCTTATGTGGTCAGCACCATTTTTGTGGACTATGGCGCTTTTGAAAAAGAAGGTCACAGCGGACTTCGGGGCTGGATAAGCCGCCTTACCTCCGACGACGGCATGGAATACATCAAAGCGGTGGCGCGCTACCTGAAAAACGGCGAGCGCATTCCAAGCTTTTCCCACCTGCTTCGTGGACATTCTCACACCATCAAAAAAGTGGCCGAAGATGCACTCGTGCTGATGCCTAATTCGGAGAGCGAGTATCGCCGTTTCGCCGCGCGCTACGGCATTCAGAAGCCTTATCACGTCGTGCCTAATGGTGTGAATGCCGAGGCCGCCAATGGCGTTCACACCCGCAATCCGGTGTATGAAAACGCGGTGCTGTGTATGGCCCGAATCGAGCCGATTAAGAACCAACTGAACCTCATTCGCGCGCTCAACGGCACGGGCATTCCGCTGTTTATTCACGGCAAAGCTTCGCCCAACAATCTTGGTTATTATGAGTCCTGCCGCCGCGAAGCCGGGCCGAATGTGCATATCCTGCCGTGGATTGGCGATGACGAACTATACCGCGCCTATGCATCTGCCAAAGTCCATGTGCTGCCTTCTTATTTTGAAACCACTGGCCTTTCCTCTCTGGAAGCGGCGGTGATGGGCTGTAACGTCGTGGTGACCGACCGGGGAGATGTGCGCGAATACTTTGGCGAACATGCCTGGTACTGCGAGCCGGATGACATACAGTCCATCCGCCGCGCGGTGGAAGAAGCTTTGAATATGCCGTATGAGCCGCAGTTCCGCGAACATATTCTGGCGTGTTACACGTGGCGGCGTGCAGCAGAAGAAACTTTGAAAGCTTATCGCGACGTGTTGCCGCATTGCTTCCGGTAGAAGCACCGGGGAAAAACAGGTTTTCGTTCCCCGGTATCGCTTTTTCTAAAAAAGCTTTTTGAAGACCGGAATAGAAATTAATGAGGAAGAAGCGCGCTCATTTCTAGAAGCAAACACCTGAGCACCTTCTAGTAAAGCCTTTATTTTCGGAACAAAAGGCCGAATGGTTTCGGGCTTGTTATTAGCAGAGAGAAGCACCAGAAACTTAAGGATCACTTTCTCCAAATTTTGTTGGTGCTGAAGGTTTCTGTCCAACGTAATCAGCAGGTCAAAACCATTAAAAGCAGCTAATCCCAGAAGCTCTCCATTCTTCATTCCAAGCCAATCCATATCACGGACAGTGTGTACTTAGTGCGCCTCTCCCAAGTCATGATCCACCTTGCCGGGCATGTTCTCGTCAAGCAAAATTTTCATGAAGAATTTTCTCATTATTCATGGTTTTAGAGGCCATCTGCAACACCTGAATGGCGTGTTCCTTTTTCACCGACGGAAAGTTCTCCAGAAACTCGTTCAGCGTTTCGCCCGTCCCCATATAATCAAATAGCGACCGAATCGGGACGCGGGTACCGGTAAAAACAGGCGTTCCGCCCATCGTTTCGGGGCCTATGTTGATGGCACCGTAGATCATGGTTTTTCTCTTGGATTCTTCCGAAGTTACAAATGGGAAAAAACCGTCCGTCAGAAAATCCCCAGAAACTTCTTCCGCACTTTGCGCACCGTAATCAGCCGCACGTCGGTGTTGGGCCGATCTGCTTTGTCGCGGGGAACAGCAGCGATTTTATCCACCGCTTCCATACCGGAAACCACTTCGCCAAACACGGTGTAACCGCCGTCTAAATGCGGCGTGCCACCGAGCGTTTTATACACCGCGCGCTGGTCTGCCCCAATCGTGTGACCACTGCGCTGCTGCGCTTTGTCGAGCGCGGCATCGTCGTATTTTTTGCCCACCACAATGTAGAACTGACAACCGCTGGATTCCTTGTTCGGGTTGTTGTCGCGCGCCATGCCCACCGCGCCGCGCTTGTGGAAATACTCCGGCTTTATCTCCGCCGGAATACGCTTTCCATATTCGCCTTCGCCCAGTGCCGCGCCGGGCTTTGCGCCCTTGCTTTGCGGGTCGCCGCCCTGAATCACGAAAGCCGGAATGACGCGGTGCCACAACAGCGAGTCGTAGAATTTTTCCTTTGTCAGCTTGAGGAAGTTGTCACGATGCAGCGGCGTACCGTCATAGAGCGCAACCACAATGGGGCCGTATTGGGTTTCAATGTGCACTTTGGTTTTCTGCGCAAACGCGGCGATAGAAACAAAGCTGCACAGCAGCAGGGAGAGAAGTTTGGATTTCATAAAAAAGCGCCGCAAAAATGGCACGCAATTTTCTACCCGCAAGGAAAAGACCAACTTCGCTCCCTTATGTCGCTGCTTCGACCCGTTAGAAAGATTGCCCGCATGGCTGGAACGCTGGTTTCGGAAGCGCCGCTGCGCAAGCGCCGCAAATACAATCCGGCCCGCCCTGTGCAGCGCACACCGTGCAGCACCGATATGCAACTGACGCTTTTCAGCTACAATGCCTATCATCTAGAGGAGCATACCGTATCGCTGGAACAGGCGCTTGAGCCGCCTGCCGACCGCAGCTTCTGGCTCAATATCGACGGGCAGGAAAAGACGCAAATCGAAAAACTGGCCGCGCACTTCAAGATTCATCCGCTGCTGGTAGAAGACATCCTGAATGTGGGGCAGCGCGCTAAAATGGACGAAGTGGGGCCGCTGGTTTTCTGCCTCTTGCCGATGCTGTACTACAACGAAAACACCGGCGTGGTAGAAGGCGAGCAGGTGAGTCTTGTGTTGATTCCGGGCGGCGTACTTTCTTTTCAGGAAGAAGGGAGCCGCGATGTGTTTGAGCCGTTACGTACCCGCCTGCGAACCGACGGCGGCGGCAGGCTGCGCAGCGGCGGCCCCGATTTCCTTCTTTACACCCTGCTCGACGTGATTGTGGATTCTTACTTCGGTATTCTGGAGCGCCTCGACCAGCGCGCGGAGCTTCTGGAAGACGAAATCCTGCAAAGCACCAACAGCGGCACGAGCGCGAAAGTGGCGCTGCTGCGCCGCGAAGTTCTCACCGTCATGCGCGCCATCTCGCCCGTGCGCGAAGTCATCAATGGACTGCTGCGCAGCGAAAGCTCCCTTATAGACGAAAGCGAGGGAAAGTATTTCAAAGACGTTTTCGACCATATTCTCCACGCAATGGACAGCGCCGAATCCATGCGCGACGCTACTTCCACACTGCTGGAACTGACCTTCAACCAAGTGAATCTGCGCACTAACGAAATCGTGAAGGTCTTCACCATTATCACGACCCTGCTGGCTCCGGCGACGGTTATCGGAGGCATCTTCGGGATGAACTTCGACGTCATTCCCCTTTCTCACCAGAAAGACGGGTTCATCATCATGGTCTCGCTCATGATTCTGATACCAATGGTAATGCTGATTTGGTTCCGGCGGAAAGGATGGTTCTGAGTAATGAATAATGAACAATGAATAATGGAGCGCGTTACTTCCACATTATTAATTCTTCATTATTCATTGTTAATTATCTCTCCGTTTTCCGGAAAAACAGATTTGCCACCTGTCCGTTGGAGCCGTTGATGGAAAGAATCTTCACGTCTCTACCATCCTTGAGCGTCAGCGCAACCGTGTTTTCCGGAATGGTTCCTTCCGAAAGCAGGAAGACGGAAAGTGTAGTCCACATGTCTTTGCGCACCGGCAACAGCAGCACCTTTCTTTCCATTCTGAGCTTCTCGCTTACGAGCAAATCCCGGCCATCGTAGCGCACCGAAACCACGTCGCCGTCATTCTCCGCACCGTCCCAGATTTCCAATAGCAGCGTGTCGCTTTTCACGGCATAAGCGTAGCGCATTGCGCCCGTATCCGGTGTTGTTTTTTGGGGAGATACAATGGGCTGCGGCGTCCGTACTGCAACAGGTTTGGGCGGCACTTCGTCGGCTATTTTTCCGGGCCTTGCGATAGAGGGAATGGAAAGCGGCTTTCGGATAGTGAGCGTTGGGAGCGGCATTCGCGCGCGGTCTTCTTTCACAAATACCAAAGCGGCAACAGGTTTTGGTTTGGGCAGCTCCGGCTTTTTCTCTGCAACCGGTGGCCGTATTGGAAGCGGTTTGGGCGCGGGTGGTTTGGGCGTTGAAACAGGCCGCGGCGTGGGGGGTTTAGGCGTAGGCGGACGGGTAACTATGGGCGGTCTGGACGCAACCGGCTTGGGGGGCGGCGGCGGTGTAGGGTCTAAGTCGGTAAAAGTCATCAGCCCACCTTCGCAGGGGGTTCCGTCGGGTTGGCGGCTGCTGAAGGCGCCGCTCCACATGCGTTTTCCGGGAAAAACAGAGAGCTTCAGCCGCGCCGAGAAAAAGCACAGCACCATGCCCGGAAAATCAAAATCCATGCTCTCCGTTTCGCGCAGATACAGTTCTTGTCCGTCGTCGGAAAGGCGGCCCGTGAGCGTCGCTTTCAGGTCGCCGTTTTCAGATTGCGTTACGCTGTAGCCGCTGATGGCCGGGCCGTTGGCAGAGTAGTAGAGGTAATAGTATTGGGGCGGATGACCGGGAATACGCACCTCACCGCGCAGGGTGCGCTTATACTTCTGCGCCTGCGCAAAAGGCGCGGCAAACAAAAGCAAGAAACAGAAAAACAGAAACCGCATGGGAAGGGCAAAATTACTTCCTGCTTTTTTGTGGCTGCTCGCTTAAAGCTGTTGTTTACGGGAAGGGAAAACAGGACTAAAAAAAGGTGTGCCCGCCGCCGGGGGGAAGCTTTCCATCCGGGGCTGCATTTCCTTTTCGCTGAACCCCGCATTAATATTGCGCTTCCTATTTTTCTCCATGAAAAAATTCCTGCTTATCCTCTCCGTCGCAACCTTGTTGCTGGATACACCTGCTGCACAGGCGGCTTTTGTTCCGCACTCCGCAGAAGTGGTTACGGCTTCCATAAGCACTTCCTTTTTGACAGTGATAACGTCAGAAGCCGTTGTTGAATCGTCTGCTGCCGCGAAAATCGTTAAAGCAAAAAAGCTTTCCTTTTTTGGTAAACTAAAGCACTACTTCGGGGGCAGCAAAAGTCAGGTGGTAGCGGCTCTTTTGGCTTTCTTCCTGGGAACGCTGGGTGTTCACCGCTTCTATCTGGGTCATACCGGCATCGGCCTTACACAGCTTGTCCTTACGCTGGTTGGGTTTGGACTTTTAATTGGCGGCTTTCTGGCTTCTGTAGTTGCAGGCGGTATAGCAACTTTCAGCGTCGTGGTAGTCATTGGGTTATTGTTTATCGCCGGGGTTAGCGTCTGGAGTATTATCGACTTGATTCGCATCCTGACGGGAGACCTGCAACCCAAAGGCGGCTCCTACGACAAAACCTTCTAAGGGATTTCCTTTCCCCCAAACAAAAAGCTCTGGCATTATCGCCGGGGCTTTTTTCTTTTGCACTATTCCACCACCGCTTCCTTTTCCCGCATCTTCTCCGCATACAGCATCTTCACCAAGCCATCCGCCAGACCAATCTTCGGCACGTAAATTTCATCAGCTTCTACCCATTTCATCACCGAAAGGTAAATCTCCATGGCGGGCACAATCACGTCGGCGCGGTCGGCGCGGAAGCCGTAGCGGTGCTGCCGTTCTTCGGGTGTGAGGTCGCTTAGTTCTTCGTGATATTCCTTGAGGAAAGAGAATGGCAGGGGCCGGCCTTCCTTGCGTTTGGAAACGGAGAAAATCTTGTTGATGTTGCCGCCCGTCCCAATCGCTTTCACGGGGTGATGGCCTTTGGTGATTTTCTTCAGGAAATCCTTCATTGTGTTCCACTGCGCCGTTGTCACCGCGCCTTGCAACAGACGGATTGTGCCGATGTTGAAAGATTTCTTGGCCACCAATTCGCCGTGTGCAAACAGTGTTACTTCGGTAGAGCCGCCGCCCACGTCGATGTACAGATAACTTTTGCGGTTGCTCAGGGTTTCGGCGGCGTGGGTTTCATAAAGAACGGCGGCTTCTTCGTCGCCGCTGATGATGCGCAGGTTGATGCCCGTTTGTGCCCGCACTTTCTCCAGGAGTTCCGCCCCGTTCTGTGCGTCGCGCATGGCGGAGGTAGCAGCGGCTTTCACGCCTTCCACGTCGTAAATCTCCATTAGGCTTTTATACACCTTCATCGTGTCTAAGAGCAGTTTTTCCCGTTGCGGGGAAATGCGGCCCGTGCCAAAAACATCAAAGCCCAGGCGCAGGGGAATGCGCAACAGGTTGAGCTTGGTATAGTCCACCGTGCCGTCGTGATAAACCGAGGCTTCCACAATCAAGAGGCGGGCGGCGTTGGAGCCAACGTCTATAGCGGCGAGGTTCAAATGGTGTATTTCTTTTTGCGCAGGTATTGATAAATGGCAAGCTGCGAGCGCCGCTCCGGCTCTTGGGCGCGTCGGGTAACGTAGGAGTTGCTTTGCTTGTTGTCCAAGATACGGCCCTTTACGTTTTCGGCAAGCTGAATGTCCAGAATGTCGGTCAATTCTTCCTGAATCTGCGGGTCATAAACCGGACAGGCGGCTTCTATGCGATGATCTAAGTTGCGCACCATCCAGTCGGCAGAGGAAATAAACACCTTCTTTTTGCCGTCGTTCTGAAAAACCAACACCCGCGCGTGTTCCAGGTACTGGTCTATGATGCTAATAGCTTCCATCGGTTCTTTAAAACCTTTCTGCACCGTAACAGCGCAGCAAATTCCGCGAATAATCATCTTCACTTCCACGCCCGCGCGCGCCGCTTCATACAGCCGCGCAATGCTTTCCGGGTCGGCCAGCGAGTTCATTTTAAGGATAATGGACGCCTCTTTTTTCTTTTTCGCCGCGCGCACTTCCGCAGCCAATAGGTCGGTGAAGAAGGCGCGCATATTCGCCGGTGCAGTAGGCAGCGTCTTGTTTGCCGCCAGCTTGTGGAGCGGTTTTTCCGGGTCTTCAATCACCGAAAAAATGCGCGTTGCGTCTGCAATAATGGCTTTGTTAGTCGTCAGCAGGCAGTGGTCGCCATAGAACCGCGCCGTGCTTTCATTGATGTTGCCGGTAGAAACGAACGCATACTGCCGGGTGCGGTTAAACTCCCGCTTTTTTATCACGCAAATCTTGGCATGAACCTTCATGTCGGGCGGGCCATGCACCACGAGAACGCCTTCCTCTTCCAACACCCGCTTCCAGAAAAGATTGGCTTCCTCATCAAAACGCGCACGCAGTTCCAGCGCCACGGTTACCTGCTTGCCGTTGCGCGCGGCATTGATAAGCGCGTTGGCTATTTTGGAATTCTGCGCCAGCCGGTAGGCGGTGATTTTAATGCTCTGCACAAACGGGTCAATGGCCGCTTCGCGCAAAAGGTCTATGACCGAGTCGAAGGAATGGTAGGGAAAATGAAGCATCACATCCCTCCTGTCCAGCACGTCCATGATGCGGCGGGGCTGCACCAGAAGCGGATGCACAAACGATTTGGGTCGCCGGGTTACGTTCTCGAAAATGCTTTCCGGGAACGCCATAAAGTCTTTAAAGTTGTGGATGCGCCCGCCGGCAATCAGGTTGTCGCGGCGTGTAAGGCCGAGGCGGCGGATAAGATATTCCAGCAGGCTGGGGTCTATGGCGCGGTCATAAATAAAGCGCGTGGCGCGGCCTTTTTTCCGGGCTTTAATGCTTTTTTCCAGCTCTTCAATCAGGTTGGTGTTCACGTCCTGATCGGTTTCCAGTTCGGCGTCGCGCGTCACCTTGATGATGGCCGACATAAACCGGTCGAACCCAAACGGCGCAAACAAAGTGGGCAAGGAAAACCGGATGATGTCCTCCAGGAGAATGATGTGCTTTTCGCCGTTGGTGGTGGGAAGGATAACGAATCGCGTCAGCTCGCGCGTGGGAACGGCAATGAGCGCGTAGCGTTGCAGCATGGCGTTCTGCGTGTTGCCCAGCACGCAGGCGAGGTAAATGGCTTTGTCGGAAAGCAACGGCACGGTGGGCATGCTTTCTATCATCAACGGCACCAGTTGGGTGCGCACCCGCTCGTCGAAGTATTGCGCCACAAAGGCTTTTTGGGCTTTGGTGAGTTGCTTTTCCGTTTTCAGGAAAATTTTTTCCGCCGCCATCTGCTGCTGCACCTCCGTCCATATCCGGTCAAACTCCGACTGCTGTGCCTTTACCTTCTCTGTTATCTGCTTTAAGATTTTTTCCGGGTTTTCTTCTAGGTGCAAGCGCGCTGCTTTTCCTACCCGCACCATGCGCGAAAGCGTAGCCACGCGAACGCGGAAAAACTCGTCGAGATTGTTGGAGAAAATACCCAGAAAGCGCAGGCGCTCCGGCAAAGGCACGGTAGGGTCTTGCGCTTCCTGCAACACGCGGCCATTGAAGGAAAGCCACGAAAGATCGCGGACGATAAGGTTATAGACAGTCTTCAAAACAAAATAGGAAATGAAACGGCGTAAAAATAACCGCGCCGGGGGCGTTGGGCGTGTTAAGGATTGAAAGGAACAGCGCTTCCACAGCCATTAGCAATGCTCAAACCAGCAGTAGCAGGCAGAGCGCGCGTATAAAGAACGCAGGCATAATACAGGGTAGCACTCCCTTACTTTTAAGTAAAAATACCTTATTTTAGGGTATTTTTACCTAAAAATAGGTTAGTAATACCTATTTAAAAGGTATTTTTACCCTAATTTATGGTATAAACACCTTACTATAAGGTATGGGTACCAAAAGTCAGGGTATAGATACCTTAGCTTAGGGTATTAATACCTTTGAGTTAGTAAAAGCAGGAAAAGCGAGAGCAACAGGCGCAGCTTCTCCCTGTTGGTCGTTGGAAGGATTGTCCAGTCTTGTCCTTATAATCGTTTTGAGCGGCGGTGCTTTCTTTTAAAACAACCCCGCAATCAGCTTATCCGTAGAAAGTCCTTCGGCTTCGGCGCGGTAGTTGCGCACAATGCGATGGCGCAGTACGGCGGGCGCAACGGCCTGTACGTCTTCTATGTCGGGGCTGTATTTTCCGCGCAAAAGCGCATGGCATTTCGCCCCCAGAATGAGGTATTGCGAAGCGCGCGGCCCCGCACCATACGCCAGATATTGCCGGGTGCTTTCCGGTGCAGTGGGGGAAGAAGAACGGGTTTTGTGTACCAATCCCACGGCGTATTGCAGCACATTATCCGGCACGGGCACGCGGCGCACCAAGCCTTGATAGGCCAAGAGCGTTTCAGCGTCCAACACTTTGGGAAGCTCCACGCGGCGCTCGTCGGTGGTGGTGCGCACGATGTCCACTTCTTCTTCAAAGCTGGGGTAGTCCAGATTGATCTGGAACATAAAACGGTCCAACTGCGCTTCCGGCAAGGGATAGGTTCCTTCCTGCTCAATGGGGTTTTGGGTGGCGAGAACAAAGAACGGCGAAGGCAGGGAATAGAGCTTTCCACCGGCAGTAACACTGCGCTCCTGCATGGCTTCCAGCAAGGCTGCCTGCGTTTTGGGCGGTGTCCGGTTAATTTCATCCGCCAGAATGATGTTGGCAAACACGGGGCCGGGCAAGAACTGGAAGTGGCGTTCTTCGTTCAGGATTTCGGCACCGGTGATGTCGCCGGGCATCAGGTCGGGCGTAAACTGAATGCGCTTGAAAGACAGGTGCAGCACGTCGGCAATGGTTTTCACCAACAGCGTTTTAGCCAGTCCGGGAACGCCTACCAGAAGGCTGTGGCCATTGCATAGCAGCGCGATAATCAAGCCTTCTACAACGGCATCCTGACCGACAACAACATTTTTAATCGCGGCGCGCAGGGAACTGAAACTCTTCTGGAGATGCGCGGCGGCTTCCACATCGGAAGCAAAGGAAACGGAGTTCATAGGGAGCGAAAATAAAGGGGGGAAGGTGCGTTTGGGGAGGTGGATTTTAAGCTGTGGAAATGTTCTCTTTTCAAGGCTTCTCGCTGGAAATCTTTTGTCACCCCGGAACGGGGTCTTAACGGACGCAAGCCAACAAGGTCCCGTCCGGGATGACAAAAGATGATGACCGCAGCAGTTGGCTTTTTATTCGCGCGGTTTCTGTCGCAGGGCTTTGCGGAAGGCGTTATGTTTCTTGTCTTCTATGCGCTTCCGTTGGGCGGCTTTGGAAGGCTTTGTTGCCTTGCGGGTTTGAGGGATGAAGAGAGCTTTTTCTACCAGCACTTGCAGCCGTTTCAATGCCAGCGATTTGTTCTCCAACTGCGAGCGCGTATCGGATGCACGGACGGACAGAAAGCCGTCTTTGCTGATGCGGTGTGCCAGCTTCTGCAACAATCGCGCCTTCTCTTCCTCCTCGAAAAGCAAGGTGTCGGCAACTTTCCAGCGCGCTTCTGCGGCGGTCTCTACCTTGTTTACGTTTTGCCCGCCGCTGCCGCCGGAGCGACTGCTGCGCCAAAGGATTTCGGGAGAGAGGTCTGTCATGGGTAAAAGGAATTTCCGGCCCTCTGTAGAGACGCGATTTATCGCGTCTCTCGTCATTGCGTCTTTCGTCCTAAAAAGAGAGACGCGATGAATCGCGTCTCTACGAATACCAATAATGGGAACAGCGCTGATTTTTTTACACTACCGCAATTTCTTTTGCCACCACGCGTCCGTCGTTCATCGTTTCTTCGCTGTACTCCACATTGTCGCCTACTTGAAGCTGCGTAAAGTCCAGATTGGTGAGGGCGGTGTGGTAGAAAAACGCGTCGCGCGGGTAGCTGCTGATAAAGCCGTAGCCGTCTTTCAGCGCCTTTACAGTTCCGGTTTTGCGAATGGCGCTTTCGCTCACGGGCAACGACGCGTTGTAGGTGTGGCCGGGAACAGAACCCGTAGCGTTGTAACCACTTTCCGAGCTGCTGCTGTAGCTGCCGTTGGTGGGGTTGTATGTCACTTCCACGTCGTTCTCGTAGCGGCGGCCCGGCACGTAAGGCCGGTCTTCTTTTTTGGGCACAAAAAGTGCGTCAATCGTGGTGTCTTCGCCTTCGGCAGACTCGTCAATCAGCGTGTGCATCGCAATGGGATACGCAGATTCCGACACGAGGTCGCGGGAGGTTTGGGAGACGCGCTCGCGGCCCAGATCGTCCACGTAGGAAAACTCCCAGTGAACCAGCATTACGCGCGTGCCCAGCGTGTTCAGCTTGCGCACGAGCGGCGTGTAGTCGCCATCAGAAGCGATAAGCACTACCACGTCAAAACGCTTGTGGAGCGTCAGTTCATAGGCTTCCAAAGAGAGCCACACTTCGGTGTTGCTTTCGGAGCGCGAGGTGCCGAAAATGCGGATGGGCAGGTAGTGCGTGGTAACACCTTCATTGGTCAGGATGTCATCAAAAACGCGCTCGTAAAGCAGTTGTTTTTCACGTTGCGCCGTTTCATAAGCGCCGAGGCGGCCCCGGAAATAGTGGGCATCCACGATGGGACACAGTTCATAGGGCGTTCCGTCGGAATCGGCAATTCGTTGGCGGATAAAATGGTGCAGACCGGAAATAGAGATGCGTGCTTTGCGGTCGTGGACGTAGTTGTAGTAGCGCGACACATGCATCAGGTAGTTGCCGTCGTAAAAGACGCCGATGCGGGTTGTGCGGGAAGGAGCATTGTGCATAAAATTGCGGGAATAGATAAAAAGGAAGAAAAGGGAATTTTCTAGAAAAAAACGTCAGGAAAAGGCGGTGAAAAACTGCGGTGTGCCGGAATGGAAATGTTCAGAAAAGAAATGTAGCTTTTGAAAAGTAGAACAATATTGATTTTTTACAGAAAGCCGGAAAAATAGTAAGGGAGAAACAACAGCCGTATCGTGTTCGGTAAGAGGGCGCAAAAATAAATCCTTTCCAAGGCAATAAAAGGTATCGTTGAATTGTTAAGATTGGAAAGGGAATTGATTGTGGAACCGTACCGCAGGAATGAGCCAAGAGGCGCGTTCCTGCGGCAGTCGTGTGTTTCCTTAAGAAAGAGGAGTTTTCCAGCGTTTCTTCGGCAGTCCCGGAAAAATCCCACCTATAAATAATACCGGTTGTCCTCCACATATTGCCGTACGGCATCGGGAACGAGGTAGCGCGTGGAACGACGTGCTTTTATTTCTTTGCGGACGTAAGAAGCGGAGAGGTGAATTTGCGGGGCATCAGCGAGATACATGACGCGCGCACCTTCTAAATGAGGCACTTCAAAACCCGGACGGGCATATACAATGAGGCGGTGACGGGCAACAAGTTGCTCCCAGTTTTTCCAGCGTTTGAGGTTGGCAAAAGCATCGCCGCCGAGGACGATGGAGAAGGTTTCCAACGGGAATTTTTCGGCCAGATACGTTAGCGTGTCGATGGTGAAAGATGGGCGTGGCAAGGCGAACTCTACGTTGGAAACGCGCAGTTTAGGGTTGTCGGCAACAGCAAGTTCTACAAGGTGCAGCCGGTCATATTCATTGAGCAGCGATGAAGAATCCTTGAGCGGATTATGCGGCGAAACCACGAACCAGATTTTGTCCACGTCGGTATGCGCTGCCACGTGTTCGGCCACGAGCAGATGACCGATATGAACGGGATTGAAGGAGCCGAAATACAGTCCGATGTGCATGAGGAAAAGCGGGTTCTGGAAAGCTTTAAGCGGTGATAGAAACGCGGATTTTATCGGCGTCTGTTTTGCGGATGCTCAGGTAATAGCCGGCAATGCGGATGGCCATTGGGTCGCCGAGCGGGGCAATCATTTCCACCTTTACCGGCTCGCCCGGCAAGCAGCCCATTTCCAACAGAATCAGCCGGAAATCTCCCTCTTCGTCGTGGGAGAGAATAGTGGCCTGCATCCCGGCGCGCAACTGCGAGAGCCGGAGCGGCGCAGCAGAATTTTCCTTTTTCACAGAGGCAAAGATAGGCGCGGAACAGAGGCCGGTTTTTTCGTCTCACCTTTGGGAATTCAATCCTCGCTCCTCACCCCTCTTCCCCTGTTATGCCCGCGCGCTTTCACGATTTGGAAACAAAAAGCAGGCTGCGCGAAAAGCGGCGGCTGGCTGTTTTTCTGGACGAATTAATACGGGAACGTCGTCCGGAAATGGAGCGCATTTCGCTGACCTATCTCTTCCGTTCTGACGAAGCTGTTCTGGAGGTAAACCGCGACTTCCTTCAGCATGATACCTATACTGACATCATCACTTTTGACCTTAGCGAAGGCACGGCCTTTTTGGAAGCGGAAATCCACATCAGCACCGAGCGCGTGGCCGAGAATGCAGCGCGTTTTAAAACCAATTACCAAACCGAACTTCACCGCGTAATTTTTCATGGCGCGCTGCACCTTGCCGGGCTGAAAGACAAAAAGCGGGAAGACGCACAACGGATGCGGGAAGCGGAAAACGCCGCGTTGAAGGCTTATTTCGGTTGATTTCTTCTGCTGCTGTCTTCTTTTGCCTTGAAGCAAAAGAAGCAAAAATTCAAGGCTGTGTTTTTTCTGGCTAAAAATCAGTCTTCGGGGCTAAAATTTGCAAACTTGTCCCGCCCAAAAGCGGGACTTCGGACAGTGCAAATTTTTTAACGCCCCTGCGTCTGATTTTCTTCACGCCGCAAAAACAAGGCCTTTCCCTAACCGGGAAAACATCCTGCCTGTGTCAACCCGAAAACGACTCTATGAAACCCACCATCCTGCACGAAGACGAAGACCTGATTTTTATTGACAAGCCCGCCGGGCTGCTTTCTATTCCTGACCGTTTTAACGCGGAATTGCCTTCTGCAAAAAGTTTTTTGGAGAAGAAAACGGGCGAAAAAATCTTTGTGGTTCACCGCATTGACCGCGAGACGAGCGGCTGCATGGTATTTGCCAAAAATGAGGAAGCTCACCGGCATCTTTCGTTGCAATTTCAGGAGCACGTTGCCGGGAAATTCTACGTTGGGCTGGTGCATGGCCGTCCTGCCGAAGAAAGCGGAACGATAGACGTGGCGCTGGTAGAACATCCTTCGCATCCCGGCAAAATGGCGGTGGCGAAGAAAGGAAAAGCGAGCCGCACGGACTATCGCGTGGTGGAGCAATGGCCGCTTTATGCGCTGGTGCAGTTCCGGATTTTTACGGGTCGCACGCACCAGATACGGGTGCATATGCAGCACCTCGGACACCCGCTCCTTTGCGACCCCTTGTATGGCGACGGCAAGCCGTTTTTGCTGTCTTCGGTGAAGTGGAAATTCCAGCTTACCAAAGGTGAGGAAGAAGAGCGTCCGCTGCTGAGCCGCGTAGCACTTCATGCCTACCGGCTGGTGGTGGAATCGTTGAAAGGGGAAGAGATTTCGGTGGAAGCGGCGATGCCGAAGGATTTGAACGCGGTGGTGCAGCAGTTGCGGAAACACGCGTGAACAGCCGCTCCCCGAAGGAGAGGGGTGAAGCGCTGTAAACGGGATTTCCTGATTTCTACTTTTAGAGTTTGGGCTACAAATTTTACCCTATCACTTCCCCCAACACTTCATTCAAATTTTTCACTGCCAGCCCGATATTCCAAGCCGGGCGGTTGCGGGCTTCGGCATAATTGGAGACGGCGCGCAGGTGGAGCAACGGAACGGAAAGTTGCTGACAGATGTAATGAAATGCCGCGCCTTCCATGCTTTCCAAAACCGGCCCGAAGCGGACGAAACGCTGCGTTGCGGTATGGGCCGTGCCGGTAGCAGTATGAACGGTGATGGCTTCCTTCTTTGGTAAGCGGGCGGTTATTTCTGCTAAAAAAGACGGTACTTCATTCTCAAAAATCACCTCGTTTTCGGTGGCCAGATTCATTTGTGGCAAGGAAAGAAAACTATCGTGATCTTCTGCGCCGAGGTCACCGAAAGTATCCCGCACGATAACGGACACCGTTCCCAAAGGCAGATTCCGGTCAAAGCTGCCGGCGATGCCTGCCGCCAAAACGAGGTCGGGTTTGGAGTCAGAAAGGAGCGCGCGGGTAAGAGCGAAAGTGGCGGCACAAATGCCGACGCCGGTGATACAGACAGAGATGTTGGGATGGGTAGAAAACGCACCAATGGTAGGCGCGATTTCGGCTTCGGTGGCGGCGGTGAGCAGGATTTTCACCGGGGAAAGGTGCACGCTTTTTTTAGCATTCCCGCGCCGCGCGCTGCGTGTATTTTTGCGCTCTTTTTCTTAAAGAAATTCTTGTATGATTTACCTCACGCGGGTGGAGCATTTTAACGCGGCACACCGGCTTTTTAACGCCGAATGGGATGACGCCAAAAACATGGAAGTGTTTGGCAAATGTTCCAATCCAAACTGGCACGGCCATAATTATGAGCTGCACATCACGGTGAAAGGCAACCCCAATCCGGCGACGGGTTTTGTGTTTAACGCCAAGATTATCGGCGACCTGGTGAAGGAAACGGTGATTGAGAAAATCGACCACCGCAACCTGAATCTGGACGTGGATTTTATGCAAGGAAAGTTCACATCTTCGGAGAATCTGGCGATTGGCATCTGGAACGAACTGGAGCCGCATCTAAAGGCCGCAGGCGCGCAGTTGCATTGCATTAAACTGCATGAGACGCCGAAGATTTACGTGGAGTATTTCGGGTAGCTGGTTGGGGGCTTTATCCGCTCTGTGTTCGGTTTTTCCCGCGCCATTCTACGCTGCCTTTCCACAAAGCCTTCCGAGCTTCTCAACAAAGCACTGTCCTTTTCTATTAATCCCCGCTCTCTCCCTTCTTTAATTCCAAAACGAACGTGGCCTACCACAAAAGCGAGCATTACGACGAGGATATTACCCAACAACTTTCCGGGCACTATGAAAGCACACTACGGTTACTTGGTGAAGACCCCTCTCGCGAAGGGCTGCTGAAGACGCCGGAGCGCGTGGCAAAAGCGATGCAGATGCTGACGGCAGGTTACGGGCAAGACCCGGCAGCGATTTTACAGAGCGCGCGTTTCCGGGAAGATTATTCGGAGATGGTGGTAGTGAAGGACATTGAATTGTATTCGTTGTGTGAGCACCATCTGCTGCCGTTTTTCGGGAAGGCGCATGTGGCGTATATTCCTAACGGCTACATCACAGGACTGAGCAAGCTGGCGCGCGTGGTGGACTGCTTTGCGCGGAGGTTGCAGGTGCAGGAGCGCCTGACGCATCAGATTGTAGAAGTGATTCAGGAAACGCTGCAACCCTTGGGCGTGGCGGTGGTGATAGAGGCGCAACACCTGTGCATGATGATGCGCGGCGTGCAAAAGCAAAACAGCGTAACGACGACGAGTGCGTTTTCCGGCTGCTTTGAGGACGTGGCCACGCGGACGGAATTTATGCAGCTCATCGGCCACCGGAGGATTTAAAAGCCCGATTCCCTTATCTTCGCGGCCCCTTAACCGGAGGGGAAAAGTTTCGGGACGTAGCGCAGCCCGGTAGCGCACATGCATGGGGTGCATGGGGTCGCAAGTTCGAATCTTGTCGTCCCGACCCAGTAAAACAAAGGCTTCCAGATCACTGGAAGCCTTTTTCTTTTTCTATGGGTACAACATTTTGGAGCAGTACGAGAATAGTTAGGATTTAGCAGTGCAGGATGATGAGAGCGAATTGGGTACAACATAACCGGCAATGTCATAGAGCATGACTTATTTCCCTTGCGAAAATCAGCTGAAGAATTCCGCCCGCCAATAAGTAAAGAGGATAGTATTTTATACCCTTTGAGGTACGAATCTTTATCTAGAGCTACATTTACACCCAAAAGGGTATAAAATGGATGGTAGTTTACTTTCTCTCTTCGTCAAAGACAAAAGGCGGATTCTTCGACTGACGCAACCTCAGCTTGCTGTAAAAGCAGGCGTAGGACTACGTTTTATCCGCGAACTAGAAGGGGGTAAAGAAAGCCTGCGGATGGATAAAGTAAATCAGGTACTCAAGCTTTTTGGGCATGAGCTGGGCCCTATTCTCATTAACCGTACAAATTTGATCGATGCGCGAAGCTGAGGTATACATACATGAACTTGCCGCTGGTACCCTGTGGCAGGATGAAGAAGGTTATCACTTCCTGTACGATCACTCCTACCTGCAAAAGGACGGTGCAGTTGCTGTAAGTGTTACGCTGCCTTTGCAGGAAGCGCAGTACGATAACCCAACCCTGTTTTCCTTCTTTGACGGTCTTATCCCCGAAGGATGGTTACTAGACATTTCTGTCAATGCTTGGAAGCTCAATCCACGCGATCGCATGGGGCTTTTGCTGGCGTGCTGCAAAGACTGTATTGGAGCCGTTAGCATTCAACCTGTACCAGAAAAAGAGGAGGACTTATGAAGTGCTTGTATTGCTATCAAAAGCTTGGCTTGGATGAGGTAGATTTTCACCCCTCTTGTAGCCGGAAGATGTTTGGAATGTCGGTACAGCCACGTCTTGACTATACCGAGGAACAAATGACAGAGCTTGCTTTACAAGTGGTGCGCAGTCAAAGAGCGGTAACAGGGGTGCAGCCCAAGCTCTCGCTGGACATTGAAGGAGGAATCGGCACGCCGCAGCGCTTTACAATTGTCGGGCTCTGGGGCAATTACATTCTAAAGCCACCAGTACTGCAATATCCAAGTTTACCGGAGGTAGAGGATCTCACCATGCATCTGGCTTCGATTGCAGGAATTGAAGCAGTGCCCCATACTCTTATCCGATTGCAGTCGGGCAACCTCGCCTACATCACCCGGCGCATTGACCGGGTAAAGTCAAGTCGAAAAGGGCAGAAAATCGCTAAGCTGCACATGGAGGACATGTGTCAAATCACTGGCAAACTAAGCGAAGACAAATACCGGGGTTCCTACGAACAAGTTGCCAAGGCCCTGCTGTTGTACTCAACGAATCCGGTGCTGGATGTCATCAATTTTTATGAACAGGTGGTATTCAGTTATCTCACTGGAAACGCCGATGGGCATCTCAAAAACTTTTCGCTGATCTTGCGTTCGGGGATGGGCTACGTATTGGCACCAGCCTACGATATGGTTGCAACTGCGCTTGTCAATCCGGCTGACACCGAAGAGTTGGCTCTCACACTCAATGGAAGAAAGCGTAAGCTCAAGCGCGCGGATTTTGAAACTGCTTTTAAGCGGGCGAAGCTGGAGGCATCGATTCAGCGAAACATTTTCAACCGTTTTACCAATGCCCTTCCCAAGTGGTATTCCTTTATCGAACAAAGCTTTCTTGACGATGAGATGATGGTTGCCTACAGAGAGATTATTCAACAGCGATCGAGCCAACTCTGCCTATAACTCAGAAGAGTGAACGATGCCAATGTTCGAGGTGGATTTACTCAAGGAAAAAGTTTGAATCCTCAATCGCAATATTTTCTACGAAGAGACAGTATTTTTCGGTGCTGTTATCCTTTTTTTGTAAAAGGGTTTACAGAAAATATCAAACCAAAAGAATCATGGCAAAACTGACCATTCAGACGTTCTTTACCGCCTTGGATAATGACTTTATCTTGAAAGGTGCCCGTGATCCGCTGGGCTTTCAGGTCATTTGGCAGCACACCGCGCGGCAGCTTATTCCCTATCTCAACACTGTTTGTGGTAACCTGCGCGACTGGCAAATCCTCTGCTATGGGCATCTGTTACATAGCCAGAGCGGTACCGGAGAGGACATCGTTCCCTTCTTCATTCGCCTTGAACAATTGATGGCACACACACGGCTGGGCATGAGTGACGACAGCTTCAATGGAGTAGAAAAGACAAAGCAGATTCGCGCAGAAGGATCTGTATTCAGACGTCTAGGTAATCGCAACAACCGCTCTTCTAAATTCCCAGAAGCAGAATTGCTCACCAACCAGCGGAGCTACGGAATTTGGGGCAAGTATAATAGGCCGTTTGAAGAATCGCGAATACAAAACAACCCTGATTTTGAATCCCTATTTGGTAGTAAGCTAAGGCGTATTTCTCAAGAAGGCACTGCTAAAAAACTGCTGGCGAATGTTTCAAAATCAGAGGGTACACAAGTCAGGGCAGAAGACTTAGCAGCGCTAAATGATCTACTGATTCTTACAGCAGAAGAAGCCCACTTTTTCCGGAGAACACTTTTGCAACACCGGGAACCGTCCCATTATCAAAACCGGTTGTTCGAGTTTTGTGAAGCAGGTGAGATACCTGGGCCTTTCTTCCAACAATTACAAGCATTTCAGAAAGATGCCGGACCGGATTTATGGGCTGTGCTAGAAGATATCCGACAGACGGAACAGGTACTTTGTCCCCTCAACCGGGCTTTTCGGACTTTGCAATCCCGTGGTGTGTGGGCCATGCAGGATATAGAGGCGGATGAATACCTGACATCCTGCTTCAAAGCAGTAGAATCCAGCGGACTTTCCGGTGCTCACATAGCTAAGAAGCGGGAGCTCGCCGCCTGGCTCGCATTACCCGTAACAGCAGCTACAGCAGCTATGGTGGCCGAAAACGCAGGGGTGGCGTCAAGACGTGGCGGATCGCCTTGGATGAGCCTGCGCGGCAATCTACTGGAAGTGCACCACACAGAAGGCAGCGCACGATTTAGCGAAGACTATCACCCTGGCAGCGACGTAGATAACTCTTATTTTCTGAGTACCTATCTGAGCCTTTATCAGCAATCTAAATCCGCATGACAACTCAGTTACTGAAAGGTGCTCTCAGCAAAGCGCTGGAAGGATGCATAGTACAGGCAGCCCTGTTTACGTCTTTCAACTTTGAGCCTCGCTTCTTCGAGAATTATGTGATGCCGCTCCTTGTACCCAGTGAGTCCTTCGGACAAGATGAGTTGTTCAACAACATTCGCTGGCGCTGGCTGTATGCGCAAAATAAAGTGCCCAACGTAGCGGTCTATGTGGATCAATATGCAAAGAGTGGCGCCGACGCGCCTTTGCTGCACTATACCGTGCACAGCATCAGTATGCCCGGAAAAGGACAAGCCCGTGGCGCATTTCACCCGAAGGTGAGTCTGATACTGGCAACTTATGAGAAGGAGGATCGCCTGATTTTGTTGTGTGGATCGGGCAATCTAACAGAGGGGGGCTGGTGCAAGAACGCGGAGGCATTTACTATGCTCACACTTATCCCCAACGTTTACTTTCCGCGCAACCTGCGCGAGGAAGTAGTGAACTTCTTAGATCAAGCGGCTGATCTGCGAAAGGGCACAGAAGAAAGCAGCGTTGCGGAGGAGTTGATACGAGGATTCCTCAACAAAAGAGGACGCACAGAAGAAACGAATTGTTCCCTGTACCACTCCGGAAGTGGTTCATTAGCAAGCGCGCTTGAAGAATACGTAGGTAGTGCGCCTATAGAAAGGATTGAGGTAATCAGCCCATACCTCGAGCCATCTGATAGCGAAATAAAAAAGCTACTCACTTTCTGCAATGACGTGAGAATACAAATGCCCATGATGGGTGGTTGTTGCGCCTTCGCAGAAACAGTCTTCGACACTTATGAAAACGCTGGTGCAACCTGGTATGAGCCACCGCTGCAAATAGACCGCTGGTGCCACGCCAAGGCATACCGCTTCTTCATGGCTGGAAGCAGTCAGGTACACACGGTTGTTGGATCTGCGAATCTTACTAAGCCCGGCTGGGCTGGGCTAAAAGGTGCACCTGTGTATAACATGGAAGCCGCGCTGCTGCTCACGGAGAAAGTTAAAGAGCCAGAATACTTACTCACCCGGCAGGCACAAAAATCAATGCTGATTTTCAGGCCAGAATTGGCTGACAGTACGGAGGCTGAGGTGTCCTCCATCCAACGATATGAGACGCCGGACATCTCCTTTACCATTGACTGGACTAGTGGCGAACTTTCCTGGCGTTGCAGACCGCTCCGAAATTCATGCTTGTTGCAGTTACCAGGCCGAACGGTTGAGATAACCCAACGCGGTAGTATTCTGCTTCGTAACAACAGCGAAGGCCGTGCGCTATTAAAGGCACTTGCAAAGAATTGCCTCCTGCGCGTTGAGGAACAACGGGACGGAAAGATGGTGGAACACTACTATTATCCGCTGCAAAGAGGGTTTCAGCAAAAGCCTTTTCCCATCAACTACAGCGCTGCCGATATTCTTAAGCTATGGGATCAACTAGGCAACGCTGATGCTTTTACCGATGAGGCAATTGCTAAGTTTCTAGAGAGACTCACGGAGCAGCTCGTGGATGCATCCGGCGCTATTCACCGAAATGGCTATGTCCACAGTAGTTTGCTTAACGAGCAAGCACGTTATTTTTCTTCCTTTATCCGGCTGGAGCGCTACCTGTACAAACCGGATTACGACAAGCTGGCTCAATACAAACAGGAGGAGGCCAGACGTGAAATCCTTTACTACCTCAGCGCTGATAACATCAACACGTTACCGGCGCTGCTGACAAATCTTGAGCGACAACATGAGGAAAGCAGTATTCAGAATGGGTTCCTACTCCTCCTGCTGAGCGTGCTGAAACAAAGACTCTATGAGCAGCGTCGGTTGAAACGTTATTTGACTAAGGAAGTTTATGCAGAACACAAAAAGAGCCTGACAGCCATAGTAGAACGTATAGAGGTACTCTATAAGCTGGTAACCGGGAGAAGTGGCATGAGCGCAGAGAAGATTAAATGGTTTGAAAACGAGCTGGCCCTATGAGCTATTTAGACAAAGACACCATCAAGCAATTGCTTAACCTCGGGCAAGGCTTTATTGATGAAAACATTGCGGAACGGCAGTTGGAGGTCATCCGTAGAGGCTTCAATTACATCACCCAACCGGAGAATAACCTTCTGTACATCGGCGATGAAGTAGGTTTAGGTAAGACCTACATCGCACTGGGAATCGCTAGTCTGATGCGTCACTTCAGCGCCGTACCGGAAGCATATCAGGATATGATTCTGGTGCCGAAGGAGAATCTCCAAAGTAAGTGGAGCCGCGAAATTCACCGCTTCATTACGCACAACTATCTGTTGCGGGATAACCGTGTGAAGTCGGTGCTGGGCAAGCCCGTAGCTGGTGTGAAACAGCATCAAACACTAGAACCCTTTGGAGAAGATATACCCGCCTATCAGCTCTATCGGAACGGCACTTTTTCATTTGGCTTCGGCGCGGACAAGCATGAGAAGCTGGAAATGCTGAAAGCACGATTAACCACAACCCAAAGTAAGGTTTTACTGGAAAAAGCCTGGCAGAAAGGGTACTACCTGGCGGCAAAAAAGCACCTGCTGAAGCGTCTCTATGCCTATCTGCTCAATAGCTGTATGCCGGATGTGGAGATGCTCATTGTGGATGAAAGTCACAACTTCAAACATGGCCTTGGTGATGACGGGCATGGCTCCGTCTCAGACCGCAATCAGGTGGTTAGCCGCTTTATGGGCATCTGGCAGAAAGCGGATGAGAACACAGAATTGTTTACTGATTTCCCGGAGTTGCTTTCCATAGTGAGGCCTATCCTCCAGAAAGTAATCATGCTGTCTGCCACACCCAAGACGCATGAGTTGCTTGAGATGAAACGGCAAATGAATTGCTTCTTGCCGCAGCATATTCTGAGCGATGCTAAAACAGAAGAGCAGGCTAAAACTTTACTGCAAGACTTCTTTATTCGCGGCAACCTCAATTACAATATTGGCGGACAGCTCTACAGTCGCAATCGCTGCCGCTACGAGCATCGCAGTGGCAACGTTGTATGTCTCCCGGACGCTCCACCACTCACTTTTCAGACGGATGAGCAGGCAGCTTTCCTCTCACTGCTGCAATACAAGACCATCGGCCATCTAGACACAAAGCACAACGCGTCTTTTGAACTGGGGATGCTGGCTGGTTTTGAAACATTCAGGCATGATATGGAAATGCGGAAGTCGCAGGTGACAGCTGCATCTTCTGCTACACAGGGAATAACAGATGAGGATATTGCCACGGCGCCGGATGCAGAGTATGAGGAAACACGTACCCGCCAAACCCGGCATTCTCAGGATACGGAGGTGGTCGTCTCCCTGATGGAATCCTATAAGTCAACTTTTGATGAAGAGCCGCCTCATCCTAAGCAGGATGCGCTGGTGCAGGCTGTTGGCGAAATGATGGTTCGTGGCATCAAGTCGCTGGTCTTTGTACGCCGTCTTGGCTCTGCAAATGAACTGGAACAACGACTCAACCGCTTTTTTGAAGAGCGCATCACACAAGAGCTCAAAGACAAATGGACAAAGCAAGCACCGGGCAAGCTTCTTTTTACTTGGCTACAGGAGTGGGACAATCAGCAAATCAGGCTGCATGCTGATGAACTGTTCAGGACAATTGTATCGAGAATCATCGGCAACAGAACCGAATATCCACTGACGTTTCAGGATCAAGAAGACCGGATTGCTGCTGTTACTGCTGGGCTAGAATACCTGTTGTCAAATGCTTTATCGCACGAGGGTTACGAAAGCTGGATTACGCTCCTCAAAGGGCAAATCAAACGCAGTAGATATCCACGCGAACTAATAGCACTTTCACACCGTTTGCTCAGCGACACGTGGCGAGACTGGGAGCTTACAGACTCCGAAGAGGAAGGCACAGATGAAGAGGGGGAAGAGGGAGATACGGCTTACTTCTACCACAGTTTTGAGCGGGCAGGCATGAGAGCATTGAAGAAGCGCATCGGCAAATCGGATGCGTTGGAGCTGAATTATTACCTCATTCACAGAGCAATTCCTTTAGGCCGATTTGATGCTGGTAAATTCAGTGATGATGACATTCCTTCGAAGGACAAAAGTAATCTGCGAGAGGTGCAGCGATTGTTTCTGCACAACGTGTCAACGGGATTAGGGAGTGATGAACAAGCTACAAAAAGTGCCGTTGCGAAGCTCACAGAAAGCACACTGCTTACAAGGCTATTGCTACAACACTGCCGGGCAGAACTTACCGACTTTATAAACCTTGCGAAGAGGTCCCAATCCTTGCAGCATGATCTGGAGAACCTGGCTTCTGTCTTACAAGGGGTACTGCGCAAAGGCAGTGGCTTCTTGCCGTTGGCTATCGCACTTAGCAGCGAAAGCAATGAGGATATCTTCATTCAGATGCTGGCAGATGAGAAGAGTGTATTCCACCTCGCCCTGCAAGAAGTGCGCACCATTATCCGCAATTACGCGCTTATCCTCACCACCAACTTTAGTGAAGAAGCCGGAGAGTCTCAACGCATCCTGAAAAAGCTGAACGACCAGGCACCAGTCATCGGGATTACAGGTCAAGCCAAGAAAGACCGGAGTAAGGTTGCTGCCCAGTTCCGGATGCCTGGATTTCCCTATGTGCTGGTTACAACCGACATCTTTCGCGAAGGGGAAGATCTACACACCTTTTGCCAGAATATTTACCATTATGGCATTGCCTGGAATTGCAGTGATATGGAGCAGCGCACGGGCCGCATAGATCGGATCAATTCTTTAGCTTATCGCCGTCTTACAGGCAGGCAATCCCTGGATTTTAACAACAAGGTGCACGTCTTTTACCCGTTCATCAATGGCACCCTTGAAGTAAATCAAATTGCCTGTCTGTATGAATCGCTCAACAGTTTTGTAGAGACCTTCAACGATTTTACCCACCCACATCTAGACCGCGCCAAAGCCCATACCTCAGCAGTGATTGATGCGTTACCCCCTGTGATTGAGGAGCAATTGACTTCACGATATGAATACGGAACCTTCAGGGATAATTCTGGCAGTACGGGTGCGGTGTTGCTACGGCCCAATTCCCTGATAGGCGACGATGCAGCGACTGTCCGGGGATGGATAGAGGGCCTCTCTGTAGGATTATCGAAGAATTGGGCGTCCTTTTACCTCTATCCTGTGATTAGCGCGGACGGGTTTTACATCCAAGGCGTAGCTCAGTTGGAAGATGGTCGCCGTGGCCCTTTTCAACTGCAACTCTCCAATTCTGAAGAGCCTGGTCGTTTTGTGGTAAAAGCCAGCTCGCATATTTGTACGGCTTCCAGTAGGCTATTGGCTGGTATTCAATCCAGACGTGGAGAATACGAAGTGGAAACAGTTGGACGGTTTTATGTGCTTACTGCCGTTTGGCCTATTTACTCAGAAACCCTTCACACAATAATTCGGCGAGTGAATAATTTGGTTTTTCTAGCAGACCAAATCGAGCAGGCTGTAACGCCGGATAGAGATGAAATGCCGTGGTGATGCACAACTACCTTATTCTTTAACCCCATAACAGCGTAACAGCTAGTTCAATGCTCAACTAGGAATAACACACAATGGAACTTACTCCCGTAAATATCTACCAAGAAACGCTGGGTGTCATCAACAGGCTTGAAGAGGAGATTAGCCGAGATAGCAGTATAGATGACCCATTACAAGACATCAAAAGGGAGTTCTTTAAGAAGAACTCGCCTAAACTACAACGTCAGTTTGCTCGTAGAAAACTGCAAGAGAATTTAGACGTTGATAAATCACTTATCCGGTTTTACAAAAGCACTATTAAAGGCCGAAAGAAGAATATGCTTGATCAGGTCTTCGAAGATTCGGCTATCGTAGTAAACACCGTAAACTTTTTCAGAAGTTACCTTGATGTTGAGACAATCATAGAAGATCACTTTTTTCAGTTCAAAGAAAAGCTCCGGCAGGCTTTGATTAAAGAAGCAATCTGTGCATTTCTGGAAAAGGAACTTCGTTCTCTACCTATTGAACAACCAAGCGCAGCCGTTGCTACATCACCCAAACAAAAACCTGGAGCAAAACGGGAGTACACGATCAAGCAGCAGTCATACGCCTTTTATTTGTTGCTTGGCCAAATGCTCAAAGCCAATTCTGCAACTAAGACATCCGTTGCCAAGCTACTGCATTTGTTCTCAGCGAAGACACCCCCTGTAAACTCGAATGGCAATGTGGTGATGAACAAAAGCACGCTATACAATGGGTATGCTGCTGCTTTTCCTTCTTCCAAGACAAAGGTACAGCCTAGAGGATTTAAAGTTTGTCAGAGAACACTTCGAGCCTTTTAAGGAGCAACCAGGCTTCAAGGAAATACTGGCAGAGAATGGCGAGCTAAACCAGAAAATCAGAGCAGCGGAGAAAAAAGCAGAAGAGAAAAAGAAGAATCGGTAGTAAATTTTCGGGTGACCTGCCCTATGGGTCGAGGGGTGGTTTCGGTTTCAGCTTTGCATTCTCAAACGAGGACAAACAAGAACCTTAAAAACCTCTACAGACCTATGGAGAAGATTATTCTCACCACCCCCGATGAGTTGCGCGTGCTCATCTCAGAGACCATACGCGATGTCATCCGTCCTGAAAACGCACACCACCCAAATGTGCAGAGAGGATTAAATAACAGTACCACGGTGTTGTCGGAGTATTTAAATGTTGAACAGGCAGCGAAGTACCTGAACCTGGCGAAACAGACGCTCTACGGCTTTACCTCCAACCGGAAGATCCCGTTTATCAAGAAAGCAAAACGCCTGCTGTTCCTTAAAAGCGATTTGGACGCCTGGCTCCAAGAAGGCAAAAAAAATTCCGTGGTACAGATACGGGCGAAACTGCGCGGCGAAGTTCAGTAAGACGTAAGGAGAACAGCCATCTGCTGTTAGTTACCCGTTAGAAAACAACGCCGGATTGTAGCGCACTTATTAGCAAGCGGTAAGCCGTTTGTTAGCGAGCTGCGAGGCGGTTGTTAGCAAAATCGCCAAAAATAGATGCGCGGCTGTAAGGAGTGTGTTAGCAAAGTGGGGAACACGAAGCAAAATGAAGCGGTAACAAGCCAAAAAGCTGCTCAAACACCGCTGTTTAGCGTCAGAATGCGTGTATTTACACGTCTTTTAAACCAATAATCATGGAAAATCAAGACAAAACAGCACCAGAAACAGGTGCAAAACCAAAGGAATGCTCACCAGAGCGCCAGTTAGAAGTAGCAGAAGTCACTGTAGCCGTTTTAAAAGAGGTTCTGGAGAAGCAGAACAGATACATCCAAAACCTGGAGAGCCAAGTGGGGAGGCTAAACCAAGAGGTAGCGTATCTGTGTTCAGGCGGGCCGACTTACCAGGACAAGACGTGGCTGGAGAAGGTAGTTCACTGTATTGAAGATGTCGGTGGCGAGCAGATGAATGCGGCGCAGATCCTGCGGCATTTGGAGCAGCGGGACAACGATTACAAACTGACGAAGCTGAAGGACGCCCGGAAGATGCTTTCAGTGGTATTGAGTAGAGGAGTGAAAACGGGAAGGCTTTACACCAATTATGAGGTTGGCGTTTCTGGTAGGGTGTACGGGGTGAATTGAAGTTTGCTGCCACTGCTAACTGCCGTTTGCCCAGTCGTGCTATCATTCGCCACTAGCTCAATCCCAAATTCAGTAGAGGGAGCCTTCGCCTAGCCGCGAGACCGCTACGGCGAGCGAGGGCCGGTTCCTGCCCGCATCGTAGAAGTAGGACAGACTGTCCATCAACAACGACCCGTTGGGCGTTATGCAGTCACTGCACGGCAAACAAAAGGATAGATAAAACACAAGGGTTACGGCGTGTAAAGCATCACTTGAAGTTCCTCCACCTTGCTAAAACCTTTGTCCGCACTCATAAAAGGCATGTCCAAGTATAGCGCCGTTGCTGCCGCTGCTGCGTCGCCCAGCTTCAAGCGGTAACGGCTCCGTAAATCGGTATACAATGCTTTAATCTCTTCATTGATTCCCACAACCGTGCAGCTTGATAAAAAAGCCTTGATGCGTTTTAGCTCCGCCGCTTTGATGTCTGGTTAACCGATCAACTCTAGTTCCGTAACGACGGACAAATAGCCTTGCTGCGGCTCCAAAAAATCAGCCAATCCTTTATCATTGCCGCTCAAGAGATAAAGCACGATATTGGCATCCAACGCCAGTTTATTCCCATTCATCACGCAGCTTTTTCTGGATCACGAGCGGGTCTTCTTTGAGCTTAATGGTGCCCAGATATTTGTGGGCTTCCATTGTTTTTTTGCGCCCCGGCAAGCTGGAAAGCTTCTCCCGAAGGACCTCTATTTCTTTTTTGCTTGCTCCTTTTTTCAGTATCAGTACCATATGCGTTGCTTTTACAAGAACAAATTTACAGCCCAACGCAAAAAAGCAGGACCGGCTTTTCTTGCCGCTCCTGCTCTTCTGCATGTTCTGCTTCTGTTCATGAGGCTGTTTAGCCGACTAAATTAGGACGCAGAACCCTAATACCTATCAGGCCGTAATCGTGGCCATCACCGGCGCGCTCCATGGGCCGGTTTGGTTGCGCGTGTTGGTCCAGCGCAGAATGTACCAAACCGATTTGCCCGCATCCGTACCGTCAAACGTAGCAATGTAAGGCGACTCGGAGTCTACCGCCAAAAAGCGGTACTGCTTTACGTCTGCCGGGGCCGTAGCGCCTATAAAATACCAGATCTCGCAGCCCCGCACCCCCACAGGCCGGGCACGGCTATTGGGCGTAGCTACATCCCAAAACTCTATCAGGTGTTGCAGCCGAATAGCCGTGCCTATTTTGGCGATGGGCTGGGTGGAAGGCACAGGTGCAGAGGTACGGGTGGCGGGCTTCTTCAGGTTCAGGGTGTTGCGGTCTATGTCGGTCAGGATGGAATCGGCCAGTCCGCTGTACACATCGCGCAGTTCGGCTTCCAGCGCATCATGAGCCGTGTTGCGGGCCGAGATATCGTTTTTAGTGCGGGTTTCCTTTACGCTGGCTTTGTTGTAAGCCGTTGTGTAAGTGCTCAATAAAGTGTTGAGGGTGGTTTGCCGGGCAGTGGTGATGCCGAAGCGGGTAGCGTTGGCAATCAGGTAAGCGATCACCGCTTTTACGTAGATGAAGAAAAGATCTTCTTTGGATGGGAAAATGCCGTTGGCCATGATTGAAAGGAAATTTAAGAGGGTGGAAAAGATTTTTAGAAGCCTCGTAAGAGTGTGACGAGGCTTCGGGAAGGTTTGATGAGGCTTCGTGAGAGTGTTAGCAGGCCTCGTGAGAGAATGACGAAGCCTCGTGAAAGTGTGACGAGGCTTCGTGAGACTTTGACGAAGGGTAGTAAGAGTTTGACGAAGGGTAGTAAGAGTTTGACGAGGCCTCGTGAAAGTGTTAGCAGGCCTCGTGAAGATTAGAGCAGGCTTCGTGAAGATTAGAGCAGGCGGTGGTTTGGCGTAATGTTGCCCTTTGGTGGATATTCTCATCTTTTGGAAAAGTGCTTGTAGAGAAGATGAAACGGAAGGGGCTGGCGCTTTCGTATCTGGATGGAAGAAAATTTTGCGAAAAATATTGGGTACAGCAAAGCCCCGCCGGTTGGCGGGGCTTTCTTTTTTATTTTAGGAGACGAAGGCGGGAGCCTTCGCCTAGCTTAGATTTCTTTTATGATGCGGGCTGGTGGCTACTAGGTTGTGTATAGCAAAAATCTAAAAAAGAAAGAGACAAAGACGATAGTAATTATCACACTTAACCAAAAACGTTTTCCCATCTTGGCAGGCTCATCTTCAAGCAAGGTCGTGATGGTTGATATTACCTGAACGATCATCAAGGGCGTGTAGATAATACCAGTAATAAAAGGGGCAGCGATGAAGTTACCTCTAGGTATATTGTTGATAGCAACCATCATAATAATGCAGACAAGGAGTAACACCGTCTGTAACAATTTTACGGTTAGGCTATTCATCTCTAGCGCAGCCCTTTACCTTGTAAACTCGTTCCTACAGACTTAATCTCCTTATCTGCTTCGGCTCCTTCGTCCTTATCTGGCGTACTCCGGTCGTCCGGGCGCACCCACAGTCCTGTCTCTGCTCTTATTCCAGATAACTGTGGACTCTCTTCAAGCTTACTCATTTTATGTATTTAAGGGACTTGTTAGTAGAATATTTATCCAGTATAATAGCCTTTTCCGCACTGCAATCCCACTGCTGAACGTATACGCTATCATGTCTGAAGAGTGAATATTTGGCTTCTCCCACTTTCTTATGCAAACTATCCCCAATCATAGGCTTTATTAAAAAATGCCCCTCACTAAAAAGAAGACGCTCCCCTTTATCGGAAATAGCAACATAAGAGTGAATAGATTCATCAATTAATATGGTATCTATTACTATGTCACCTTCAATTTTGTAAACTCTATTTATTAATATCTCATCACAATTATAAGTTGTGCAAGCCTCCAACAGAAGAACGGCCATTACAGTAAACCTATTTAGCATCGCTTTTGTTTTGTATTTCAACATACTTTGTATATCCGACTGACTTCTTTATACCAAATCCATTACATAAGGAATAGCCATTTGCAAGAGTCAATACATAACACTTGTATCAATAGGGCTACTGAGTAAAGGTAAAATCCACTTCATGCTATCTGGATAAGAGAGGTTAAATTCTTTGAAATCAGCAGGTAAAACTAATAGTGAGTTTAATTTAGGAAAGCTATAATAGTAAGCAATCGGGAAGTATTTATCTATTAACAACTTACTGTTTTCTAAAGTGAAAGTTCGTCCGGAATATGTTGAGCTGGATTTATATTCTTTGCCATAAGCTTTAAAACTAAAAGAAAACAAAAGCATGTCTGAACGCCCTGTTCTTCTGATATCGTCTATATGTCCTATTGCGATTGAATATCTGCTTTTTAGCAAATACCTTGAGTATTTAGCAAGACAAAAAAATACGCCCAGAGCGATTATCACACTTGCATAAAAAATCCGAGTTTTTAACTTGTTAGACACTAGCGCTATTTATTTGTCTTTTCATCAATATAGGTTGCTTGTTGGTGTCCATATTGTTGACCTAAGGTTTCAAAAAACAAGTTTGGCTTTTTGCCCATTTCCATCATCCCCCCTCTAAAACTACCACTTGCAGCGTTACCCATCATGTTCCCTGCCGTTGATATAAGTATACCTTTTGCTGTCGGAGTTGTAAAAATTGGACTAGTTCTTTTTCCTATACTACTCCAGCTCAAATTCACGAAGGAGCCGGGTAAAGTAGAGACAAAGGGATTTCCAATTGCAAAAGCAGAACCCGTTTGCATCCAATTGATGTTTTCTACTCCCTTATGAGTCCCTTGTGCTAAAACATCTGACATCGCAGAGGCAATTCTAGTTCTAAATAAGAAAGAACCTACTTTAGGAATTCCGACATCAGAAGCTGACCAAGCCCATCTTCCTGCTTGTGCCATTAAGCCTACCGCACCTGACTCCACAGCAGCAACACCCAAGAGCGGCGCAGCCAATGCAGCGCCCCAACCCATAACCGCTTTTTCCGCCAAACCCGCCTTGTCTCTGCCTGCATCGTTACGGCCTACATTCTCACTACTCGCCGTTCCAATATCCATCGTCCCACTGCCTCCAAATGTGTTGCCATTCTGAGCAGTAGCTTCCGCTTGCGCTTCTTTCGCCCTTTTCTTAACCAGCCACTCCGGTGCTTTGGCCTTCACCCCTATCTGATTTAAATCTGCCGTCGTTCCCGAACCCGGCATGCCCGCCTGATGCCCACTCTTCGTTATTGTCCCTATTGGGTCATCGCCTTTTACGTCGTTCTTCCATATCGGGCTGCGGTCTAACACAGAATATGGGCTTTGGCTTGGATCCACTACTGGGTCACAGTTCCAGCGCCCGGCAATTCTTGGATCGTATTCCCAATACGGCGCCGTGTAGTGGTTGCCCTTGCCACTTACCTCATTCACCTTCTCCTGCGTGTTATACCCAAACCTGTAATTATCCTCTTCTTCGCACGACATCACCACCCGCGTGTACCAACCCACCTTCAACTCCTCCATCCGTACGTTCCGCAAATCTATCCCCTTATCCACAAATACACCACTCCCGCCTCCCCGACGCGCAAAACGCCACTCCACATACGTCCGACCCTTACTCGCTACACGCTCCCGGTCCACCGGGATGTCCAACACCTGTTCCCCATTGCCCTCCACATTCCGCCAGTCCAAAGCCGTCTCATAATCCGAACCACCCGAACTCCGGTACTGACGCACCCGTACCTGGGCCACCACATCCTCCTCCAAACTATTCCCCAGCCCACTCATCCGGTACTTCAACTGCACCGACTGCCGGTCGCCTACACTGTCCAGCGGCACGCCCAAAAACACCCGGTACCCATCCACCGGTTCCCCACCCAAATCCAACTTATACCCCACCGTAGAGCCTACCCCCCTGCTGTTGGAATAGGAAGAAAGAAGAAGCATTTTGTTAGTGAATGTAAATGTTTTTAAGGAGAAGAAGGCAGAAGCCTTTGTCTAGCCGAATGACCGCTACGGCTAGCGGGGGTTATTCTGCTCTGCTTCTTCTCCAGTCAAGGAGTACAATAGACAACACTTTGCTTTTTACTTCACAACTAAAATTATTATCCACTAAAAAATCAAAAACTCTATACATCTCTTCTACAGTGTTAGTCGTACCTAAAAACTCGTTTCTACGATTTGTAGTTCTAGGACACCAGCGTTCTACTAGAAAGATAGTTTTACCATGTTCCAGATTACCACTAAACTCATATAAATAGATAACAGAATCTCTTTTTTTTCTCGCTGCTAGTTTGTGGACGTAAAATGTATAACCCCCATCTTCAACACTATCCTTTATATATCCATATTGTTTTAGATATTGGTACGCCGCTTGCCTAGCTCTATTAGGTACTTGCCCATGCACCAACACGGGAAATATAGTCATTAATAATAACAAGCGGTATAGTAGCATTATTTCTTTTCTAGTTGTTCATAGTGCTGACGCTCATTCTTGTTGGGCAAATCCTCTATTTTGGATTTGTCTATACTATCTCTAAAACCTTGTGATTTTTCATCGGTAGTATGTGTCCCTTCATGAGTAAATTGAGCGCCCACCATATCATCCGTGCTCTTCTCGGCAGCATTCACTTTATAGCCATCTCTATCAAAAGAACCCTTCTGCTCCCTTACATGCTCAATACTTTTTTCGTAAACTGTAACCTTATATCTGGTTAACTCCTTGTCTTTGGTTAAATATCTTTCAGCAGCACCTAACATTAATTTGTTAGTTGGCGTTGGATTATCCTCCCTCTTACCTGTTTTAGGGTCGTAATATTGAATCTTGTCGTGATCAATATGCAAATCAACATTGTGCTTCACTTTTATCATGTCGCGCAAAACACTGCTGCCGATCTCTGTTTTAGACATTAGTTGAATGCCTGTTCGCGTGTCTTTATCAGCATATTTAGTCAACACTATTTCACCATTTTTAACGTAGGCTGCTAAGTGGCCTTGTGGGTCTGTAATACGTTTCCCATCTGGATCTATGTATCTAATAGGATTATTACCAGCAAAGTTATAAGGAGAAAGCATTGGATACTTCGCCGCTAGTGGATCCAAACTCATCCACCGTCCCAGCCTGCTATCATACATCCGTGCCCCGAAGTCCAGCGAGTTGCCTTTTCCTTTTACCTCATTGTCCTTCTCTTTGCCATTGAACCCATACCTATAATTATCCTCCTCCTCACACGAGTACACCGTCTTCGTGTACCAGCCCCACTTCTTCTCCTCCGCCTTGATGTTCCTAAGGTCTATCTTCTTATCCCCAAAAGTACCACTCCCGCCACCACGCTTCGCAAAACGCCACTCCACATACGTCCGCCCTCCTTGTCCCACTCTTTCCCGGTCTATCGGGATGTTCAACTGCTGTTCTTCCCCTTCCACATTCTGCCAGTCTAAGAGCGCATAATAAGACGCTCCGCCCCCCTCGTAATACTGACGCACCCGAACCTGCGCCACCACATCCTCCTCCTGCTGGCTCCCTAACCCGCTCATCCGGTACTTTAACCCCAACACCTCCCCATCCCCAACACTGTCCAGCGGCACCCCCAAAAACACCCGGTACCCATCCACCGGTTCCCCACCCAAATCCAATTTATACCCCACCGTAGAGCCTACGCCCCCGCTGTCCAAATCTACTTCCACATCATAAGCTTCCACCACCGGATCACTGCTCCCACGCTCCCGGCTGTGATACACCTGCAACGCCTCTTTGGAAAAAGATGACGCACCCGCCATCAACCCCAACGAGTCTTCACTACCCCCCTCTGTCCCATAACGACGCGCAAGGGCCCGTACCTTTTTGCCGCTGTTCCCACTCGCGTCCTTCGTGTCTGCCAGATATTCCCACCACCCCCGCTCCAGCCATACCTGCCAGCTCACCGGAACGCAACGCTTCACGCTGTCTCCATAACTGCGACCCACCATCGGCATCCCAAACGGATGATAGTCCGTAGCCGAAGACACCTGCGCCAACAAGGCGGGCATATAAGAACTCACCGGCAGACCACCGTTCCCGATCACGGTTTTCCGACCCCAAAATCCTATCTGGTCCAGCACCGTGGCCCGAACATTGCCCAAATGATCACTCAACTCGTAGTGCCGGTGGCCCAACAAATGGCGGCGGGTGAACGTGTCTCCGCTTTGCCACACCTTGCTCTGGCCCAGCGTTCCATTGTAGTTGTTCCCCACAAACACATCCTCCCCCACACGGCTATACCAGCCCCGGGGCTGCACCAGCCGGTTGGGCGCATACGCTCCCGACACCGGGCGAGGCTCGTACCCAACTGCCGTGGGCAGATACTTCTGCATCCCTAAACGACTGCTCCCGTACAGGTGATGCTCGGAGAGGAACACTCTATCGCGAAAAAGCACCTGCTGCTCGGCGTACCACGCGTCCAGCCAGCCCGAACGGCCAAACTCCTTGGCAAACGCATCCCGCAACACCTCGCCCTGACCCGCGCCCTTGGCCAGGGATATCACCTTGTCCACATCTGCTCCTAACACGGTCTCCACCAAAGCCTCGTCTTCTACCTCTAAAGGAAACGTCCCCTGCCTGGACAACGCGCTAAGCAAAACCCCATTGTTCTCAAAAGGCCCTGTCACTGTTGCCGCGTCCAAAAGACCCCCATCCCGCAAGTCGTAGCGGTGGGCGATGTAGATGTCTGCGTCCTTGCCCAACTGCTCATACACCCGGCCCGACCACGGCAAGTCCTTTATAAAATCCACATGGCTGTTGCCCCGACCATAGGCCGACACCAAGGCCGAACGTACCGTATCGGGAAGCACCCCGCGCTGCTGAACCAGCAGCTCCGACAAGCCTTTTGTGATCCCGTAGCGTTCTTCCCAACCTAAATTATTAAAAGCGGAGAGCACCGCCGTGTCTCCCGGAAAACCCGCCACCGCAGAATCACTTACCCCCAGCTGGCTGCAAAACCACCGGAACACGTCCCCTTCCGATCCATCCGCCTCCCGAACTGCTAGCAACACCGCTTGCTGCCAGGGCCGCATCCCAACACTCAAAAATACCGGCTCCAGATAGGTAGATAACGACGCCCCATACACCTCCTTGCCTACCACCGCTTCCCCCTCACCGGCAATGGTCTTACCCCCCAAGGCATACCCCACCACATCGGGCATCGTCTGCACAAAGGTGCGCAACTGTCCCTGGTCCAGCTTGCTTACCAAGCTCCCAACCGCCTCTCTGTCCCGCACATAATCGGCCAACTGCGGCAAGCCCACCAACAGCACCGCCAGATTAGCAGTGGTGTCGGAATGGTACGCCTTTACCAACCGCCGCGACACGCCCTTGACCCAATCCAGGGGCGGGGCAATGTCCCCCCCCATAACCGTTCTTACCGGCGTGGCCATCATGTCCTCTATGGTCAAACGACTCACGTCGTACTCCTTCCGGTCTTCATACACCGCCAGAGGATTACCCGCCGCATCCCGCACATACACCGTCTTGGAAATCACCAGACTGTCCGGCGACGGACGACGCTCATAGGTCTTGCTCACCCGGTTGCCCAACCCGTCATAATCAAACGACAAGCTGCTGCCGTCGGCCTTGCTCATCCCCTCTACCTTCCCGAAACGGTTCCAGCTTACGCTGCTCACCCCGCCCAATACGTCTTTGGTCAACTGACCGTTCAAATCGTAGGTGTAGAGGGCTAGGTTGGTGTCGCCTACGTTGTATGGGATATCGGTCTGGTAAGCTGTGGTGGAGCTGTAGTCCTGCACATTGCGAAGCCGATTCTTACCCGCATCATAGAAGTAGGCCAGCCCATCGGGTGAGGTGCTCGCAGACACAATCCGGTTGTCCGCATCGTAGGTATAGCTCTGGAAAAGCTGGTCGGCCATGCCCCGGTTGTAGGCTGCTAGTAGCACCTTGCCGCTGTAGAGGTCGTACTCGTAATCCACCCGCTTCATGCGCAGCTCCGCGCGCACAATCGTCCGCAGGTCGTGAACCAACGTTTTTACATTGCCCGATACGTCGTAGGAGTAATGCAGCGCGCTTAGGGCAGGAGACACGAAGCCTGATAAGAAGCAACAAAGCCACACAAAAACAGGAACGGCTTTGCTTGCCGCTCCTGCCCTTCTGTATTTTCTGCTGCTGTTCATGAAGCTGTTTAGCCGCCCAAATTAAGACGCAGAACCCTAATAACTATCAGGCTGTAATCGTTGCCATCACCGGCGCGCTCCATGGGCCGGTTTGGTTGCGCGTGTTGGTCCAGCGCAGAATGTACCAGACTGATTTACCTGCATCCGTACCGTCAAATGTAGCAATGTAAGGCGACTCAGAATCAACGGCCAGAAAGCGGTACTGCTTCACGTCTGCCGGGGCCGTAGCGCCTATAAAATACCAAATCTCGCAGCCCCGCACCCCCACGGGCCGGGCACGGCTGTTGGGCGTAGCTACATCCCAAAACTCTATCAGGTGTTGCAGCCGAATAGCCGTGCCTATTTTGGCGATGGGCTGGGTGGAAGGCACAGGTGCAGAGGTACGGGTGGCGGGCTTCTTCAGGTTCAGGGTGTTGCGGTCTATATCAGTCAGAATAGAATCGGCCAGCCCGCTGTACACGTCGCGCAGTTCGGTTTCCAAAGCATCATGAGCCGTGTTGCGGGCCGAGATATCGTTTTTAGTGCGGGTTTCTTTTACACTGGCTTTGTTGTAAGCCGTCGTGTAGGTGCTCAATAAAGTGTTGAGGGTGGTTTGCCGGGCAGTGGTGATGCCGAAGCGGGTGGCGTTGGCAATTAGGTAAGCGATCACCGCTTTTACGTAGATGAAGAAAAGATCTTCTTTGGATGGGAAAATGCCGTTGGCCATGATTGAAAGGAAATTTAAGAGGGTGGAAAAGATTTTTAGAAGCCTCGTAAGAGTGTGACGAGGCTTCGGGAAGGTTTGATGAGGCTTCGTGAGAGTGTTAGCAGGCCTCGTGAGAGAATGACGAAGCCTCGTGAAAGTGTGACGAGGCTTCGTGAGACTTTGACGAAGGGTAGTAAGAGTTTGACGAAGGGTAGTAAGAGTTTGACGAAGACTCGTAAGAGTGTTAGCAGGCTTCGTAAGAGTTTGGCTAAGACTCGTGAAGATTAGAGCAGGCGGTGGTTTGGCGTAATGCTGCCCTTTGGTGGATATTCTCATCTTTTGGAAAAGTGCTTGTAGAGAAGATGAAACGGAAGGGGCTGTCGCTTTCGTATGGGAATGGAAATATTTTCTCAAAACCCCGCTTAACGGCGGGGCTTGGCTCATATTTGAGACGGAGACGGGAGTTTTCGCATAGCCCTAAGACCGCTATGGACACTTCCGACAGTATTTGCGCTCTCTATATACCTTGTTTGCCACGTACTTACCATTTGAGAAGTGTATTTTAAAAACAGAGTATTTGCGTCTGTGCTTCATGAGTTCTATTTTTTGAGGCGTCATGCAATAATAAAGGAGACCTAAATACTCAATCATACTACTATCAGAAAGGATCTTCCTATGATAATAGAAATCCGAAATAAGCGGCGGTGTAAAGAAATTGCCACTGATAAAGAGTATCTGTCTTGTAGTAGAATCATAACCGACTAGGAATTTCTGATCATAACTATATGGGGGCATAGCTTGTTCTGAGTTCCGATAACCGCAGCTGTAGGCATCTACTTCCTTGAATACCTCATACAGGTTATAGGTCTCGTATTTTCTATTTAAGGGGGTAATATCAATTTTAAGGCAGCAACTATCATCAGGTAAAATGCTCAGAAGCATATCGCTATATCCTAATAAATACCCTTTTCTGTCCAGACCATAGTGGTAATATTTAATTGCATAGTGTGCTCGCCACAACAATATGTTCTTAGCTGTCTTTTGGTAGATATCTTGAATAACCGGAGATTTCAATTCAGCGTAGCACTGGGCTACGCTGAATTGAAATCTAGTCAAAGCTATTATGATAGTTAGCAAATATCTCATCGCATTCCACCACTATTAGCCCTGTTATACACCTGCTGCTCTGCGTCTGCTTTTTTGCCGCTCGGATCATTTGTACCATGACGACCTGGTGACTGCATAGCAGGCCTACTCCACATGTAGTCTTTTGCGGTGTTAAAGAGTGCGTTGAAAACATGACCTAATTCGTGGGCTACTGTTCTACCCCCTTCTTTCTTATCACTCCGACTACTAGAGGTGGCAAATCTTTCGTCTATAGTTACTCGCACACTCTTTACCTCCACGTGTTTTTCTGCTTCTTCATCGCTCATAGGGTAAGGCTCATGAGCCTTTGCAGCAATTTCAGGAGTATTTTCATTGGCTTTCCGAAATGCGTCCTGCTGGTCACCCATGCGCTGTCTTAATATGCTTCCGCCGGTTATGTTACCGTCTGCATCCTTAGTTATGTTGCCAATACCTTTTACGGATGCATCTGGTTTAAAATTAGGCTCCGTTCTCCCATAATGTTCAGAAGTGGGTTCATTTTCATAATTCATCCCTCCGGTCTCTCTTGGGTCAGGCATACTACTAGTTGAGGGGGGATTTAAGGGCCCAAAAACGTATGTGACGTCTATAGGCGAAGCATCTACTTTCTCAAACGCTTCCTTATTAGTCTGCTTGACTGTTTTAAGAAATGACTCCATTTGATCATAATTTTTTGTGTTCACTTTCTCGCCATTTACAATTTTCTTTCCATCAGGATCTATAAACACAATAGGGTTGTTTGCTCCAAAATGGTATGCCGACAAACTCGGATACTTCGCTGCCAGCGGATCCAAACTCATCCACCTTCCCAGTCTTGGGTCAAATATCCGTGCCCCAAAGTCCAGACTATTCCCCTTCCCTTTCACCTCATTGTCTTTCTCTTTGCCATTGAACCCAAATCTGTAATTATCCTCTTCTTCGCACGAATACACCGTTTTCGTGTACCAACCCACCTTCAACTCCTCCATCCGTACGTTCCGCAAATCTATCCCCTTATCCACAAATACACCACTCCCGCCTCCCCGACGCGCAAAACGCCACTCCACATACGTCCGGCCCTTACCCGCTACGCGGTACGAATCCACCGGGATGTCCAAAGTCTGCTCCCCCGCGCCGTTCACTTCCACCCAGTCCCGCAACACATAATAAGACGCCCCATTCCGCTCGTAATACTGACGTACCCGAACTTGGGTTTGCACCTCCTCGCTGTTGCCTACAGACATCCGGTACTTCAGCGCCACCGATTCCCATTCATCATCAAAACACAACAAGCTCACAACAGAAGTGGAATGTTGGACTCTTATAAATTCTTGCGTGATTTTCCTTCGCACCCTTTGAAAGGCTATCTCCTACAGAGACTTTGTTAAAATCCCTGTTTGCCATAGCAAATACTAAATTTGTAGCCTTTCCAGCAGAAGTAATTATAGTCAATTCGTAGTTGTCTTTGTGTATATCTTCCTTCTTTTGGATGATGCCATAGGTAGGCTCCCCTATTTTTTGGTTGAGTTCTACATAATTGTTCCTTATGTCGACTGCCCAAAATATAACTACTGAGGCAACGAAAATGAGAATCGGTATGGCGTAAGTCCTCATTTTAAAATTTTATTAGCCTTATTAATGGTGACGTTTGAGTGGTATTAAAGGTACCCGTGACTGGCGTTGAACCACCTAAACCTATTGAGATACCTACTCGCTTCCCAAGTGTAGTAGTGTTGTTTTTATCGTCTACACCTCTGTCAAAACCACCAGAAATAGAACCTCCTGCAACTGCTTTTAAAGCTATACCACCACTAACGCCATAGGATTGACCGCTGAGCGTACCCGAAGAGAAATTACGTATGTCTCTTAAATAATTTCCACTAGCTGCGGATATGCCACCATCTACGCCAAACGAGGTGGTGAACTGACCAGATAGTGATTTACTCCAATAGAGTCCCGGGTCTTGTCCTCTCAAAATAAATGTGAGAGTTTTCTCACCACCCATTCCAGTGCCTGCATTCATATTCCAAGTCATCCCTATACTATAGTAATCACTAACAATGGCCCTTGCAAAAGGAGAGTTCCAAGCATTATGCAACGATTGAGATGGATTGTCTATGAATTTCGCTACCTTGTACGCTGCCTTATCTACTGCTCCGCCTCCTTCTTTTCCGTAGTGGGTACTTGGCCGAATAGTCGCTTCTTCGCCCGATCCTCCAGAACTGATTTTCTTATTATAGTACCATTCTCCATTACGGCTACTCTCTGCATTCGTATTTTGAGCAACCCCTGTACCTCCATGAAAGAAATTAGCTAACTGCGCACCAAATTTGGTTTTATAATCTCCTAGAGGGTCATTGTAGTATATAGGATTATCACCGTTTACCAGATAAGGACTCTCAAATGGCGTTGTAATAGGATCTAAGTTCCACCTTCTTCCCGTTCTGGGGTCGTACTCCCAATACGGCGCCGTGTAGTGGTTGCCCACCCCACTCACCTCATTGACCTTCTCCTGCGTGTTGAACCCAAACCTATAGCCCTCCTCCTGCTCACACGAATACACCACCTTCGTAAACCAGCCACTGCGGATCTTCACATCCAAACGCAGGTCCCGGATATTGATCAACGACGCCTCCCCAAAACGATCCCCCCGCCCCGCTTTAAAAACCGCCACTCCACATACGTCCGCCCTCCCTTACCCACCGCTAACCGGTCCACCGGAATGTCCAAATGCTGCTCCCCGCCACCTTCCACTTTCAGCGGGATTTTTTAAGAAAATAGGGTAAGTTACTTTCTGCGAAGGCGGACATAACTAAACGCTATTACAAAAGATACTATACCATATATTATAAACGCCTTTCTAAAAAAAAGTAGTTCTGCTTCATGAGCGTTTGGGTATTCTTTTACCTCAGAATAGAAGATTGAAGCTTGTAAAGCGGATATAACAAGCACAACAATCAGAGTATATGCATACACTTTTATGTCTCTCATTTTGCTGTCTCTACTTTTATGACTTCAAGTTTTTCAATCGTAACACTGGCTTTTCTTGCCTTGGGAGCCTCTTGTGACCCCTCTTTCGGATACATAGCCTTCATCGTTTGCCCTTTTATCATCCCTCCGGTAGCTTTTACTACTCCATTTGCAGCTTGTCCCGCAAGTCTAGGATTGTTAGTAAGTGTTCTCCAAATATAACCTGCGTTGCCCCTTGACCACCATGCATTCTGAGCAAAAGATTTAAATGCTTGTGCTGCTTTACCTGCCACGCCATACGTAACTCCAGATAAAATACCATTTTTGGCTGCCTTACCATAATCCAACTCTTTTCCATCTATAGCATCCTCACTAAGAGAAGTGCCAAAACCTGCCGCTGCGGATGTGCCTGCCCCTATAAGCAAAGTGGTTCCAGTTGAAAGCGCAGAAATTCCAGCAGTTAGTCCAGCAGTTCCTCCTACCACTGCACCACCTAAAGCATTAGCACCAGCTTTCTTCCAAGTATTACTCTCTTTTAAGCTTTTCCAGCCGTGTTCAAGCACCGATTTAGCAAGAGAAGATCCCCCTCCTATTAGTACACCAATACCAGCTCCAATGACAGCTCCTGGTACGCCAAATTTTCCATCAGGATCCTTATTTAAAACTGGATTTCCGTGATTAGTTGCATAAGGAGACTCATCAGGCATTTCGTCAGCTACTGGATCCAGATTCCACCGTCTTCCAGTTCTGGGGTCATACTCCCAATACGGCGCCGTGTAATGGTTGCCTTTTCCGCTCACCTCATTCACCTTCTCCTGCGTGTTATACCCAAACCTGTAATTATCCTCTTCTTCGCACGAATACACCGTTTTCGTGTACCAGCCCACCTTCAACTCCTCCATCCGTACGTTCCGCAAATCTATCCCCTTATCCACAAATACACCACTCCCGCCTCCCCGACGCGCAAAACGCCACTCCACATACGTCCGGCCCTTACCCGCTACACGGTACGAGTCCACCGGGATGTCCAACACCTGTTCCCCATTGCCCTCCACATTCCGCCAACCCAAAGCCGTCTCATAATCCGAACCACCCGAACTCCGGTACTGACGCACCCGCACCTGGGCCACCACATCTTCCTCCAAACTATTCCCCAGCCCACCCATCCGGTACTTCAACTGCACGGACTGCCGGTCGCCTACGCTGTCCAGCGGAATCCTCAAAAACAAACGTACCCCGCCCTGCGGCTCTCCTGTCAAATCTACCTTATAACCCACCGTCTGAACCACACCACCCCTGTCCCCATCGGCCTCCGTGTTATAGGTCTCCACCACCGGATCACTACTGCTGCGTTCCCGCGTGTGATACACCTGCAACACCTCGTCCCCAAAACAAACACCGCCCCCCAGATAGCCCAACGAGTCTTCACTGCCCGCCTCGGTTCCGTAACGGCGCGTCTTCGCCCCTACCTTCTTACCCGTACTACCACCACTTCCACTACCATTGCCGCCACCGCTCAGCCCATCAATACCCTTCAGAAAACCCCAGCGCCCCTCCTCCAGCCATACCTGCCAGCTCACCGGCACGCACCGCTTCACGCTGTCCCCATAACTCCGCCCCGACATCGGCATCCCGAACGGATGATAATCGGTAGCCGAAGACACCTGCGCTACAAAGGCGGGCTGCAAAGAACTCACCGGCTGCCCACCATTCCCCAGCACGCTCTGCCACTTCCCATACCCCATCTTGTCCAAAACCGTAGCCCGCACATTACCCAAATGATCACTCAACTCGTAGTGCCGGTGGCCCAACAAATGGCGCCGCACAAACGTGTCTCCGCTTTGCCACACCTTGGTCTGGCCCAACGCGCCCTCGTAGTTGTCCCCCACAAACACATCCTCCCCCACCCGGCTATACCAACCCCGGGGTTGAACTAAAAGGTTCGGCGCATACGCTCCCAACACCGGACGCGGCTCATAACCAACTGCCGAGGGCAATACTTCTGCATCCCAAACGACTTATTGGCTTCTGCATCATTACACGGCTCATTTCTTCTTGTAAACTACACCAGTTCCGTATTCAGTAAAATCATATGCCCTTGCTAAGTACATAAAAGTGCTACTACGCCTAAGTAGTATTTTGTCAATTATTGTTATGGATATAACGTCATACCTAAAAGGCAATTTTGTATACACAACAAAGTTCTTCTTTTTGCTAAAAACCTTTATTATCTTTATCTGATCTAGACAGTGCATATCTTCGTAATCAACAGTTATACTGATGTTGTTTCCCTTATTAGAAAATAACTTATCGCCCAGGTACAGATGTATACTGTCAACTTTTACATTGTCCTCAATGCTAATGGCACAATATCGCGCATCGATTTGGGCTGTATTAAGCTGTAAAATTAAAGCACTATATAAAACAAATAGCATAGTATTATTTTTTCGCCTTGTCGTACTCTTTTCCAAGTTTTCCCCTATCATTGTCTATCATCTTCTGAGCATCAGCAGGATTGATATTATATGAGTCATCTTTAGTTTCCACTTTAGTCGTTTCAAAACGGGGGTCTCCTTTTTCTTCATATGATAGCACATCTGACGGAGAAAGCTCGCCATCTTTCCCAACTGTAATCCAATAGTTGTAGTCTCCTTTTTTTACATCATCGTTTGTAGAAGGTTTATTAGCATTCCAACTCCCTATTTCCCCACCTGACTTTACTACACCAACAGGATGGTTGTGAATGCCAACATCGCCTGAAGGCATAGGATCTCCTTTACTCGTTATTTTACCCTTTATTGGGTCATATACTTGTCCTACACCAGTAGCAGTCTCGGCATATCCCCCTCTATCATTTTTGTTCATGACAGACCATTTTTCTCCAAGTGGAATAGTTGAGGCGTTCTTAAGAACACTAAGTGAATTCCTAAGTATGTCATCATGGGGGACCATTCTAGGTTTGACGATTTCACCACTATAGTCTACACCCTTTTTTGTATAATCTTTGATTATACTCTTTACTTGCTTGTCATCAGTAACCATAACTCTCACATTGTTATGAGCACCATTACTTCCGATCCATTTACCACCAGAGTTATAATATTCATCATCGCCTAAAGGATCCATTTTCCATATAGGGTTATTATCAAAGGCATCATACCTACTACGCCATGGCTTGATCACCGGATCAGGGTTCCATCTTCTGCCGAGCCGTGTATCATATTCCCAGAACATCGCCGTGTTGTGATTACCCTTGCCACTCACCTCGTTCACCTTCTCCTGCGTGTTGAACCCAAAGCGGTAGTTATCCTCTTCTTCACACGAATACACCGTCTTGGTGTACCAGCCCCACTTCTTCTCCTCCGCCTTGATGTTCCTTAGGTCTATCTTCTTATCCCCAAAAGTACCACTCCCGCCACCTCGCTTCGCAAAACGCCACTCCACATACGTCCGCCCTCCAGCCGCCATCCGCTCCCGGTCTATCGGGATGTTCAACTGCTGTTCTTCCCCTTCCACATTCTGCCAGTCTAAGAGCGCATAATAAGACGCTCCGCCCCCCTCGTAATACTGACGCACCCGAACCTGCGCCACTACATCCTCCTCCTGCAAGTTCCCCAACCCGCTCATCCGGTACTTCAACCCCAACACCTCCCCATCCCCCACACTGTCCAAAGGCACCCCCAAAAACACCCGATACCCGTCCACCGGCTCCCCACCCAAATCCAATTTATACCCCACCGTAGAGCCTACCCCGCCGCTGTCCAAATCCACTTCCACATCATAAGCCGCCACCACCGGCTCACTGCTCCCTCGCTCCCGAGAGTGATACACCTGCAACACTTCCTTGCTAGGGAATTTTTTCTGTGATTGTAGCATAGTATACCTTTTTTACTTTGCACAATATGCTATTTTTTAATTTGCTATTATACACCATAGTCATATCATACATCAATTCCCTTTCAATAGCACTCAAAGTAACGGGGCATATTTGCACTTTATCTCCAACTTTTATACTTGGAACTTTACTGCTAATAACACCAAAAGTATCAGTTCTGTTATAACCTATAACAAACCAAGAACTACGGCGTAAACAGTAGGCCCTAGGTTCCTCTATAATTAATATTTTGATGGTATCCATCCGATTCAGGTCTGAATATTGCCAACTATCACGACATTCTAATGCAATTTTATGTTCAGTTATGCGATTAGCAGGTTTACACCCGCAAATACAAATCAGTATGACAAGGATGCAATTTTTCATATCAAGGCCTCGGTGTGTCGCTGATTTTTTCGTCTCTATAAGGATATTCAGGTCTACCATTGTTGTTATAATTAATGTTTCTTACATTTTCAGGGGTTATGTCTTTACTTGTTTTTACTGTGGGCATAACCTCCTGTACTGAGTTTGGATTGTAAAAATACTGACGTCTGTAGGAATTTACCTCATCAAATATATCAACATTTAGTGCACCACCCGTGCCACGTATGCATTTTACATCTCCATTAAGATGTTGGAAGCCATGTTTTGCTTCGTGCAACGCTTGTGACGGACTACCGTATCGCATTTCTATTTCGCCTGCCTCATTCATGCTAGTACGGCCCGCCGGCTCAGTACCATTGTCTATGAAAGTAAATACTGTCGCATCTTCACCCATTTCCTTAAGTTCTCCTCTAGCACTATTTAAGTCAGAAGCGCCCTCCCTAGCTTCTTTCGCCTTTGCTTTCTTTTCAGCAGCCAGAGCAGGGTTTGATTTTAGAAGTGATTCGGACTTGGCTTCTAGCTTTTCAGCTTTTTTAGTAAGCTGTGCTTCCCTTTTTTCCAGTCGGGAGTCTATTTTCTTCACTAGCTTTTCATCGTCTTTTGTTTTCCATGTATTCCCAAGCCAATCAAACTTCCAAATAGGATTATCGGCGAAAGCAGCATAATTACTGATGTTCACTTGATCTACCGGATCCAGATTCCACCGTCTTCCCGTTCTGGGGTCGTACTCCCAATACGGCGCGGTGTAGTGGTTGCCTTTTCCGCTCACCTCATTCACCTTCTCCTGCGTGTTGAACCCATACCTGTAATTATCCTCCTCTTCACACGAGTACACCGTCTTGGTGTACCAACCCACCTTCAACTCCTCCATCCGTACGTTCCGCAAATCTATCCCCTTATCCACAAATACACCACTCCCGCCTCCCCGTTTGGCAAAACGCCACTCCACATACGTCCGGCCCTTACCCGCTACGCGGTACGAGTCCACCGGGATGTCCAACACCTGTTCCCCATTGCCCTCCACATTCCGCCAGTCCAAAGCCGTCTCATAATCCGAACCACCCGAACTCCGGTACTGACGCACCCGTACCTGGGCCACCACATCCTCCTCCAAACTATTCCCCAGCCCACCCATCCGGTACTTCAACTGCACCGACTGCCGGTCGCCTACGCTGTCCAACGGAATGCCCAAAAACAAACGCACATCGCCGGACAGCTCCTCACCCGGTTGGTTACAGTACATGATATTTTTTATTTGAAGTTTCCCCAACCGCTGCTCTTAGGAAAGAAGCGATAGACGAGATTGTGTAACGCCATATTCCGATAGGCATACCCTAAATCCTCCCGATAAAATACTCCACTATTATCCATACATATGTGAATCACTTTGTTTTGTGCCTTGATATCTACCATTGCACGGGCTAACAAAGTATAATCTTCAGCCAGTACCTCATTATGGTTCATAACTTTATTAAATTCTACAGAGTCCATTTCCACAGCAATCCGCACAGAATCAATTGCCCCCTCAAAATTGTAATAAAAACCCTTGCATCCAACAGGGATACTTGTAGTAGAAGCAGGGTCAGTATAATAAATAGACATAAATATTCTATTTTGTGGCTCTTGGTATTCACCACAAGCTACGAGGCTCAATAAGTATATTGCCAGTGTTATATACTGCATTATTACTTTCGTTTGGCTTTAATGGTTACCTCCCCTATATTTTCAGTAATTTTTCTTTCGGTACCTTCTGTTGAGGTAGGACTATCTGTGTCTATTACTCCTTTTGCGCCATGATCTTTCCTAGTAACCTCCCCTTCTTTAATTTCACCCAAAGCCTTAGCTGTTCGCTGTTCTGAACCTGTGATCACACGTTGCTCTTCTTTATCTTCATAAGGGTTTTTGTTATCCTTACGTGAGTTCTTATCCATTCCCTTACTATTCTTATCCCATTCCGCTGCATGGTCAAATTCATGATTTAAAACTGTAGTTGGGGAGAGTTTTTTATCATTATTTGTCTTCACACCAATAAGTGGGTTCCATTCAACTGTACCTCCACCATTTGCTGACTTCCTATCTGGTATAAATCTGCTTACGTCCCTTACAGTTTCCTTGATTACATAAACTTTGGGAGAATAGTAAAGTTGAGCTATTTCCTTGACTTGGCCATGCTTAACCAGATGAGTAGCTGCTTGTATAAAGTCTTTGCGGAATTGGGTTGTAGTGGACTTATCAAATACGATGATATCTCCATTAGGATCGTTGTATAAAATCGGGTTGTTGGTAAAGGCTGAATAATTGCTGATTCCCACAATAGGTTTAGGATCCAGATTCCATCGTCTGCCCGTCCTTGGGTCATATTCCCAATACGGTGCGGTGTAGTGGTTGCCCTTGCCACTTACCTCATTCACCTTCTCCTGCGTGTTATACCCAAAGCGGTAGTTATCCTCCTCCTCGCACGAATACACTGTCTTGGTGTACCAGCCCACCTTCAACTCCTCCATCCGTACGTTCCGCAAATCTATCCCCTTATCCACAAATACACCACTCCCGCCTCCCCGTTTGGCAAAACGCCACTCCACATACGTCCGGCCCTTACCCGCTACACGGTACGAGTCCACCGGGATGTCCAACACCTGTTCCCCATTGCCCTCCACATTCCGCCAACCCAAAGCCGTCTCATAATCCGAACCACCCGAACTCCGGTACTGACGCACCCGTACCTGGGCTACCACATCTTCCTCCAAACTATTCCCCAGCCCACCCATCCGGTACTTCAACTGCACCGACTGCCGGTCGCCTACACTGTCCAGCGGAATGCCCAAAAACAAACGCACCCCGCCCTGCGGCTCTCCTGTCAAATCTACCTTATAACCCACCGTCTGAACCACACCACCCCTGTCCCCATCGGCCTCCGTGTTATAGGTCTCCACCACCGGATCGCTACTGCTGCGTTCCCGCGTGTGATACACCTGCAACACCTCGTCCCCAAAACAAACACCGCCCCCCAGATAGCCCAACGAGTCTTCACTGCCCGCCTCGGTGCCGTAACGGCGCGTCTTCGCCCCTACCTTCTTACCCGTACTACCACCACTTCCACTACCATTACCACTACCGCTCAGCCCGTCAATACCCTTCAGAAAACCCCAGCGCCCCTCCTCCAGCCACACCTGCCAGCTCACCGGCACGCACCGCTTCACGCTGTCCCCATAACTCCGCCCCGACATCGGCATCCCGAACGGATGATAATCGGTAGCCGAAGACACCTGCGCTACAAAGGCGGGCTGCAAAGAACTCACCGGCTGCCCACCATTCCCCAGCACGCTCTGCCACTTCCCGTACCCCACCTCGTCTAAAACCGTGGCCCGCACATTACCCAAATGATCACTCAACTCGTAGTGCCGGTGGCCCAACAAATGGCGGCGGGTGAACGTGTCTCCGCTTTGCCACACCTTGCTCTGGCCCAGCGTTCCATTGTAGTTGTTCCCCACAAACACATCCTCCCCCACACGGCTATACCAGCCCCGGGGCTGCACCAGCCGGTTGGGCGCATACGCTCCCGACACCGGGCGAGGCTCGTACCCAACTGCCGTGGGCAGATACTTCTGCATCCCTAAACGACTGCTCCCGTACAGGTGATGCTCGGAGAGGAACACTCTATCGCGAAAAAGCACCTGCTGCTCGGCGTACCACGCGTCCAGCCAGCCCGAACGGCCAAACTCATTGGCAAACGCATCCCGCAACACCTCGCCCTGACCCGCGCCCTTGGCCAGGGATATCACCTTGTCCACATCTGCTCCTAACACGGTCTCCACCAAAGCCTCGTCTTCTACCTCTAAAGGAAACGTCCCCTGCCTGGACAACGCGCTAAGCAAAACCCCATTGTTCTCAAAAGGCCCTGTCACTGTTGCCGCGTCCAAAAGACCCCCATCCCGCAAGTCGTAGCGGTGGGCGATGTAGATGTCTGCGTCCTTGCCCAACTGCTCATACACCCGGCCCGACCACGGCAAGTCCTTTATAAAATCCACATGGCTGTTGCCCCGACCATAGGCCGACACCAAGGCCGAACGTACCGTATCGGGAAGCACCCCGCGCTGCTGAACCAGCAGCTCCGACAAGCCTTTTGTGATCCCGTAGCGTTCTTCCCAACCTAAATTATTAAAAGCGGAGAGCACCGCCGTGTCTCCCGGAAAACCCGCCACCGCAGAATCACTTACCCCCAGCTGGCTGCAAAACCACCGGAACACGTCCCCTTCCGATCCATCCGCCTCCCGAACTGCTAGCAACACCGCTTGCTGCCAGGGCCGCATCCCAACACTCAAAAATACCGGCTCCAGATAGGTAGATAACGACGCCCCATACACCTCCTTGCCTACCACCGCTTCCCCCTCACCGGCAATGGTCTTACCCCCCAAGGCATACCCCACCACATCGGGCATCGTCTGCACAAAGGTGCGCAACTGTCCCTGGTCCAGCTTGCTTACCAAGCTCCCAACCGCCTCTCTGTCCCGCACATAATCGGCCAACTGCGGCAAGCCCACCAACAGCACCGCCAGATTAGCAGTGGTGTCGGAATGGTACGCCTTTACCAACCGCCGCGACACGCCCTTGACCCAATCCAGGGGCGGGGCAATGTCCCCCCCCATAACCGTTCTTACCGGCGTGGCCATCATGTCCTCTATGGTCAAACGACTCACGTCGTACTCCTTCCGGTCTTCATACACCGCCAGAGGATTACCCGCCGCATCCCGCACATACACCGTCTTGGAAATCACCAGACTGTCCGGCGACGGACGACGCTCATAGGTCTTGCTCACCCGGTGGCCCAGCCCGTCATAATCAAACGACAAGCTGCTGCCGTCGGCCTTGCTCATCCCCTCTACCTTCCCGAAACGGTTCCAGCTTACGCTGCTCACCCCGCCCAATACGTCTTTGGTCAACTGACCGTTCAAATCGTAGGTGTAGAGGGCTAGGTTGGTGTCGCCTACGTTGTATGGGATATCGGTCTGGTAAGCTGTGGTGGAGCTGTAGTCCTGCACGTTGCGCAGCCGGTTGGTGCCCGCATCGTAGAAGTAGGCCAAACTGTCCATCAGCAATGTGTTGCTACTCACCGCGTTGCCCATCCGCCGAAGCTTGGTCAGGTTCCCGTCTTTGTCGTAAGAATAATCCGAAGCCCATTCTGCGGTAGGCGTGCTGCCCATAGGTATAGGGCTTATAACACCGCGGGCTACCGGTACGGTCTGGTACTTCTCATAGCGGGCGCTTTTGATGCGCTGCAACGGGTCGTAGCGGTAGGCGGCGTGCAGGTTGCCAAAGGGTTCCAGCGACGAGGCAATACCGGCAATGTTGCCGTTGAAAAGCTCTTTTTGGGTGGGCGCCAGCGCCTCCAGAAACAACGAGTCGCCAATAGGCCGGTAGTCTCTATGGAAATAGTCTATGCGCTGGGAAAACACATCGGGCGGCGTCACCGCTGCTATAGCGCCCGACATCAGACCTATGGTTACCCCGTCGCCGCCCATGTCGCGCCTAAAGTCGTTCTCCACCCCGTTGATGGCCTTCAGCCAGCCGTTGATGGTGTAGGCGTAATCCACGCCCTGCACCCGGTTCTCGCCCAGCGAGGTGCGCGCCAGCGGCCCGTGGTCGTAGTAGCGGTAGCGCGCATCCTCGTCCCACATCAGCCCGTCGGGAGAGGTGCTCGCAGACACAATCCGGTTGTCCGCATCGTAGGTATAGCTCTGGAAAAGCTGGTCGGCCATGCCCCGGTTGTAGGCTGCCAGCAGCACCTTGCCGCTGTAGAGGTCGTACTCATAATCTACCCGCTTCATGCGCAGCTCCGGACGCATGATGCCACGTAGGTCGTGGACGAGGGTTTTTACGTTGCCCGACACATCGTAGGAGTAATGCAGCGCGCTGCTGTAATTGGTATCGGTCAGCACATCGGCCAATGGCCTCACGGAGTTGAATGTCTTCACCGCCGCTACGCGGTTTTTGAGGTTGTACTGCTTAGGAAGCGTAGCGAAAGGCCCTGTGCCCGGCTCGTAAGAAGCCCCGTCGTAGAGCGTAGCCACCACTTCGGCGCGCGGCAGGCTGCGCAGTTCGTCGGCGAGCAGGGAGCCGATGGTCGTGTAGGCGGTACTGTTGTTCCATTCGGACTTGTAGGTACACTGGCCGGTTTCTATCACCCGGCTCAGCTTGTCGTAGATAAAGTAGGTACACTGGTTATCGGTTATCTGCTGCGCCGTGCGGGAGAAGATGACCCGTCCGGCGAGGTCATATTGGGTGCTGGTGGTACCGGCATCGGGCGTGGTGGTGGAAACCACTTTGTTCTGTGCGTTGTATCGGTAGGAGGTTACCTTGCTGTGGGCCGGTACCAGCGGTGAATTCAGTTCGTTGCGCAGGCGGTAGGCGTTGATGGTATCGTTGTCGCTGCCCATCACCGAGAGCTTTTTCACCCCCGCAGGCGCTACGGTTTTTATCAGGTTGCCTGCTACGTCGTAGTAGTAGAGGGTGAGGCCCTGCTTGATGTCGTTGCCAAAAATATCTAAGGACTCCTGTAGCTGGCTTATAATATGGTTACGGAACTGGCCGACCAGCACGTTTCGCATAGAGTCGCGGTAGTGCATAAAAGCAATGCGGGCGGCAGGATAAAGGCGCTTGTATTTTTCATACTCACACAACTGCAGGGGCGCTGCGGTGGTTTTGCTGTTGCTGTGGGAGACCAGGAAGGCACTGGGAATCTGGTAAGATTGCCCGAGCGAGCGGTCGCAATAGGCAATGGCTTCTACGGTGTCTTCTACGCCGGTGTTGTAGTCTGTGCCAACGAGCGTAAGGGTAAAGTAGGTAATGGAGTCCTTCTCAAAGCCTTTGCGGGTGCTTTGGATGCGGTAAGCATCCCGGGGCAGCAGCAGGTAGGGGGGCAGCTTGATGAAGATGTTGTACATCTGCTCTGCCCCACTAAAATGGTTAATCCAGAACACGGTGCTATCGCCGCACACAAACGCGCGGGTTTCGCCCCCGGACGTCAGCGGCCCCAAGAGGCCTCCGGCAGGGGTAGGCACTAAAAGCGGTTTTTGATAGGGAACTACATTCTGATTATAGTACCCAAATGCATCCAAAAGCCCCAGTATGTAGGTATAGGTTTGATCTTTTGTGGGGTCTGTATTGATATAAAGGTCGTTGTTGTAATAAGGGTACTGTTTGTTTTGATAGGAAATATCGGAAGTGCTAAAGGTGTTGCCGTTAGCCGCCACGAGGTTTTTGAACTGTTCGGGTTTGGAGCCTTTCACCAGCAGGTTGTGGTTGTCCGGCGAAAGCGTATTTACATAGGTGCGCCAGGCTTCCATTTGCCAGTCATCGTATTGCGCGCTTACGGCAGATTCGGCATGGGTGAAGATGGGCGTAATGGGCGAGCGGCGGTTTACGTAGCGGCAGATGGAATCTACGTAGTGGTTATAGTCGTAAGAACTGGCCTGACTGGCGTTTTGGTCTATAATCGTTATCAGATCACCGTTTGCCATTACAATAGGGAGACCGGGCCGGTAGTAACTGATGCTAACGGGTGTTGTCCTAATCGTGACATTGCGAAATACGCTATCCAACGAAGCCTTGTATACGGGCAGAAGGCTGCTGGAAAGCAACTGCGCCAGCGTGTCGCGCCCCAGAGCAGGCAGGGTTTCCGTGGTGCCGCCGAGGGCCTGTACCCTGTTTTGTAGCGTCTGGCGAACTTCCTTAAACGATTTGGGGGTGCCGGAGGACACATCCAGCAGCAGGTAGCTGGAACCACCTGCCTCATAGATATGAATGGAGGAGAAATAGATGGTATCTACCATCTGCAATTCATCTATAAAAGTGTCTACGTTTGTGCCACTGGGGAGTTTCACCCGGAAGTGGGCCAGTTGTTTTTTGATAAGCAAAGAATCTGTCAGGGCACAGGTACGAATGGCTTCCTCATAGTTTTCATAGCTAAAGCGAACGTCTCTTTCGTAGTTCAGTTTGTTTTGAAGGAACTTTTCAAAGAGCGGGTGTCCGGCTTTCAGGTTCAGCGTATCGGCTACGGACAATGCGGCCTGGAGGGGTGCTTTCAACTCGCTACAGCCTAAACCGTTGAGGTATTCCGGCTCATCGCGCTCCACCATGGTATAGTCCTGCGTTTCGGTAAAAATGCTCAGGTAGTAGCGGAGCGGTACGATTTCATGGTTTACCTCGCCGTCAAAAGTCAGCAGTACGGTGTTTCTGTTGGCATAGGTAGCAGCTAATTTGTCAAAACCATAGGTATGGAAGAGCGATTGAGCTTTGTAGTTCTGAAAATCAACAATGTGTGGTAAACCGAAGGTATCATTAAGCCTATTGGTGTCCTGAATATTTTCCGGGTAGAGGTAGAGGCGCAGGGTAGCGGTTCCGTATTGGAGCTTCACCCCTATGGTGTTGGATTTTAGAGGTAAGGTAGTGTCCTTTTCCACAAATACGCTTGTGGCGGTAGAGCAGTCGGTGGGTGTGGTCATTTGCCCCAGCCTTTCAACGAGGTCTTGCTCGAAAGGATAGTCATCGCACAGGCGAACGCTAATACTTTTACTGATAGAGTCAGAGGCAATAAAATTCAGGATGTTGTATTTTTCCAGAAAAGAGGCAATATTGTCGTAGAAGGTTTGATTGTATGCCAGATGTCCTAGTTTCACGGCATCGCCTCCCGGTGCGAGCAGCATTTGCAGGTTGGGCAGCCAACTGTTGCACAAGCCGGAGGGCACTATGCCCACAGACACCATAATATTCCGAAGCGAATCGGGCGTAAGCAGGCTCAATTTGTCTCCGCCGTTGCAGAAACGTTGCATAAGGGTGTCGCGCAGTCGGACGAGCACGGCAGATGTTACATCGCAATTCTCCAAGCTTGCCAAGATAGCATCTACTTTTTGTTCACATTCGTTGGATATATTTTCAGCAAAGTGATTGGAAAATGTATTGGCGGAGGTAATGGTTCGCGGTGTGGTGGAAGAAAGGGTTTGGGTTTTGGAGCCTTTCACCTTTATGGAATCCGCTGCATTGAAGAAGGACGTGGCATCGCTGTTTGTGTCTACAGTATTGTTGGCCCCCATATTATAGGCAACAGGCGGGTCTTTGTCCTCAAGACGTATACCGGCGCAAGGCCCGCATTCTTTCTGCACCAGTTTTCCGTCGTGCATCTTGTTTCCCAGACGGTACTCGCGGTTTTCGGCATACAGGCGAATCAGGTTTTTGTAATACTCGTCCTGCACATGGCTTGGATAATCTGTGATGTTTGCCGCCGTCTTGCCCCACAGCAGGAACATACATCTATTTTGTATGGTTTTGTTTTCGCTTCCGCAAAGGGTTTGCTCAAAAGCAAGTTGATTGATAGAATCTCCTTCCTGCGTTGTAGTGAGTTGAAGTGTATCCAGTATATTGCTGTCCAGTAGAATGTCATGTGTAAAGATGTCGTACAGCGTAAATCTTTGAGCGTTTTGGGCAATCTGAGCACTTTTAATGACGGCAAGGGTCTGGCAATAGGGTATGTTGACTAGGGCGCACATTTTCAGTTTGCAGTAGTCGGGGTGAAGCGGAAGCAATGCTGTCGCGATGCTGTCGTTAAATATATCAATGAACTGCTGCGGGGACATCGCCCGAATCATAGCGGGCGTATAAGCCACGCCATCGCTGTAAACAGTATCGGGGTAATCTATAGCAGCCTGCTGATAAAGATAGCCTGGGTCATTTCCACCATCACAGCCACTTATGCATGTAAAGATGGAATTTTCTCCTGACCCTATAAAGGCTTTTGTAGCTGTGTCTGAGTATTTATAAGTACCATATTTAGCACCTGGGTACATGTCCCGCATCATTGTAAAGCGAAGTCCTTCACAAGGGTCGTCATTACTTGGGCAGGGGAATTTAGCTTTTTTTACTTCTTCATTAAGAAAGTATTCAAACGAATGATAACACAGCTCTTTGCTATCGAACAAAGAGTCTACGGAAGCTCTTATATCCTCCATTTTCACGTAAGACTTCTTTGCCCACACGTGATTTCCTTTTAGGAGGTAGGCGGCACTATCTTTTGAATCTGTAAGGATGGTATTAGTTGTGTATCCTACACCTCCTAATACGCCGGAGTCCTGTATTTTAAGATTTCCGCAGTTGTCAAAGATTTCGTAGTTAAAATAGACCTTTGGCAGGAGACCATAGGGTAACCCGGAACAGGGACGGAATGGCTTATAGTTTATGCCGTATGACAAGCCGTAGTTAGATTCTACCGACACAAAGTGGCCCCCATTGTTTTCCCATTTCAGTCCGAGTTTGGTATCTGGCACAGGAAGGAGGTTGCTCTTAAAACTATCGTTACCGGGTAGGTCGCGTACGCTAAGGGCCAGTTCAACGGTATCTGGGGTATTGGTAAGGCCGCTTGCAATAGGTCGGCCTTCGTCATCGGCGATACTAAACATATCCTGCCCATGATTATCCGTCGTAATGGTTTTGCGGTAGTAATTGTATTTACCAATGTCCTGACCAAAGTATTTATTCAGTTCTGCCTGAAGGGGTACTCCGTATAGGTAAGCTGTTTCTCTTTCATTTCCCAGTTGTAGCGTTGCTCCGGCACGTCCTTCAAAAAGGACCCGTTCTGGATTTTCGGCAGCAAGTATTTTTCGGGTCAGGGGATATCCTTCCGCATTGGGAATAAAGCTGTTATATCCTCTTTTGTTTGGATTGGCAGGGGAATAATATCTGTTACTGACCGCAGAATCATCTAAGGGTGGAATCGGATTTTCTCCTCCTGGACATTGGGCTGTATCGGGCAGCGCGTCATACATGCTTTTAAGATACTCCGATGCACCTGCGGGGCGGAGAAAATTCGCCAAATAGGCAAAGTTTTTACGGTCTTGTACCGGAATAGGCAGCGATTGAATAACGGCTCTGCCTTCATGGTCAAAAAGACTTTGGCCTATGATGGTGTTTAGGGGATTAGTGTTGAGCCTTGTTTGGGTTTGCTTAGGTTTCAGCAGGCCGTCATAGTAAGTTATATTTTGTTTATATTTACCATCCTCTACAAAGGACGTTTTTAAATCCCAGTTCAGGCTGTCGTTTTTGGAGTTATTTATAGTTACGCTTTGTGGGTCTGTCCACGGGCCATACTGTCTGGCCGTAAAGTCTGCAAGACTTGGCCGGAGCATTCTCATATGCCATACCAAAACACCTTGTTTTTGTGCTACGGGTATGTCGAAGTAGGTATTGTTTGTGTAAATACGGGTTGCATTATTTCTGAAGGAGTAGTTGTTTGCGCTTTCCGCGTAAGTCCACTCCACTTCGTAAGCTGCGGGTTTATAGTCTCCCCACTTTTGAGTCCAGTCTAATTTAAATGTTCCATCAGTAGATATACTATCGGCATGAAAAATATTATAGTTGTTTTGTGGTGGGGATGTATATTTTTGGACTCTTATCTCTCCGGAAACGTACACAAAATCAGGGATACTTGAAGCTTGGGCAGGAGTCATGGGAGGGTTTTGCTGGACAATACCACTGCTATTACGCATATCATAAACTTCTTGCACGATTACTTTCATCTTATTAAAACGACCGGCAACCTTATATGAATTATCACATGTCAAAACAGCTGAAAAGGGATCATAGTTTACGCTCATCGTATCTGTAGTGGAAACTACTTGGATATTGGTATCATCTGGATTAGGAATGCCAATCGTTCTATAAATGATAAGATAATGTATTGAATTTTGTAAGCTTGCTACCCCCGAAGAGCTGAAAATCCATGAAGAGGAGGCAGCACCTATATCTACTTTAAAGTTTACAAGGGCATATAAGCTTTTCAGGATAAAATTCGTTCCCTGATTAGCAGAACTCATGCTATAAAAATCGGCCTGTGTAACCGTAAATGTGTCGTAACCAGGCGTATTTACGATATCTGACAACTTCATAGAGTCCACATAGCTAACAGATGGAAACTCAAATGTTTGTGCTTTTACATGCTGCATCTGAACCATTCCCAAGATGAACATCAAAACAAAGCACCAGAACTTAGTGGAGCCGAAAATCAGTTTCTTGTTCATAGCACGGAGAATGTGTAGTTTGTAAACTTCTTAAGTCTTACTTGGGAGGCATTCCAATAAATCAGGTCAGAGAGCTTTACAGGTATGGGAGGAACATTCTCATACGAAAAGTTAGTGTAAACAGTTCTGATAATTCTGAACTTGTCGTTCCCATAGTAGTCTTTCGCGTAAATATCGCGGTAGCTATATTCATAATGCAATACTTTAGAGTCCTTAAAGCGAATTATTAGGGAAAGGATCTCCGCATTTCCGGGTTGCTTAGGCCTGAAAGCTATTTCATCTATGCCCTCCTTCGATTGCCAAGACACAATACAGTTTTCGGTAAGAAACTTTTTGAACGATGCCACATCTACTTCTTCCGGGTTTTCCTCCAGCATGGCAACTATATCTTGGTTTCCCTTTTGCTTTGTACCATATCGTTCGTATATCGCAGTCCTTATACTATCTGAAAGCTGTAGGTGTACCTCACGCAATTCATGATTTATGATGATGTTTCCAATAGCACCTTCTGTTTTTTCTACCCGTCTTGATTTATAGTAGGTCAGCTTATTGTTGTAAATAAGCGAAGATGTATCGCGCAATGGGTTGTTACGATTTTCCTTGTACTTAACTTCCGCTATGGCCATACAGCTAAACGGTTTTGTACCGTGGAAAATAGAAACGAGTTGGACTAATTTGTTGTAAGCTTCTATGTTTACCTGCACCGCATAGAGAGGCATCGGAAAACATAGAAAGGTTGTTAAGGCAAAAGCATGAAGTCGGTTCATGGCTATCGTTTTACTTGGTTTTTGATGTTCTCCGTAATGGTAAGGATGCCTTTCTCGGTTTCTTTTTTCAGGCGAATGAGTCTGTCTTTAACATCATACTCATAAAAAGTGGCGTAATTATTTTCATCCAGTATAGCCATAAGGTAGTTTTTGTATGGATGGTACACGTATGATTTTGTGTTAGCGCCACTTGGGTAAACACGTAAGTCATCGTATTTGCCATTGGGGAAGTTAAACGTAACTGCATTGCCATCGCTCACTTCTATCTCTGCTCTGTATAAACTCCATCCGTCGATCTCGTTGGAGACTTTTGCAAGCGAAACATTGGTTCCATTAGCTATATTTACAGAGGGAACATTGCTTGCACCTTTTGCCCATACCTCGCAAGTATATTTTTGTCCTCCAACATCATCCAGATTAAAGTCGAAAGAATTGGTGTAATACCTTTGATTTGTCGTGTGTTTTTTGGGCTTAATGGTTAGGGAGGCATTCCCACTAACACCCATAGAGTATATTCCCGTATGAGATTCGTCTGATTCCAAGGTAAAAGAACCTGTTAAGGTTAAGTCATTGGTATTCCTAAACGTACTCTGCGTTGTTTTAAAAACTTCATATCCGGGCACATCAGTCTTAGAAGTTTCCATAAGACTTTGAAGAGGTGAAAGGAACAGGTCTGTCAATTCATTCATGACGCGTACACGCTGCATATCTTCAAAACTCTCCACCCAAGTCTGGCCAAATTTTCCATTAGAGGTCGCATGCAGAAGTTGTTTTGTAATGGGGTCCAGGAATATAGCACTGAAGATTCCTAAGGGGTTCATCTCTTCTACAGCCCCTAGTTCTGGCATGGCCTTCGTAATCTCCGAAACAACATTCCACCACGCATTTGGATCTTTGGAGATAAAACCACTGAAAAGAGCGTCCTCACCATGACTTAACAACGGAACCCTGGGAACAAAGCCACTGCTATCCAAACGCGCCGGCAACCAATAGTACCAGTTCGTAAGGATACCATTTTTGCGTTGCAGCATGGTATTGCTTGGATCCTGCCGTTTTCCTGCGAGCGCATAAGTATGGCTAACATAAGGCTGATTGATTATCCCCATAGATATAGGATTAAGAAGGAGGCTAGCCCAGTTTCCAAAAGGAATAGCTCTTATATCACCGTATCGGCTGGCACTCGCATCTATGACGGGTTTAAGGAAACTTTGAACGCGTAACTGGATAGTATCGCTTGTCCAAACAGTTTGATTATTTACAGCATAAGAAGTATCAGATGTACCGCCCCATGTTGTAGCGTTCCATACCCGCCAACCGGTGTCTTTAGTGTAAATAGCACGCATAGGATCAGTTAGTGTGCCAGAAGAGGTTGTTATAGTCCCCCCATAGTTGTTCGACGTATAGTAAGTATAACTCCCACTACCCCCTCCACTAGTATTATGAACCTGCCATACAGTATCTGATTTTACAGTACTATATCTATTCATACACGTATCATAATAAAGTGAGTCTTCATAAGCAAAGGGTTCTTTGAAGGCTGCAATACTTCCACTTGAGGGGTGGAGCATGTTTTTGCGTCCCGACCTGTACTTAAATACTTTGCTTATATTTTTTAAATCACTTCCACTAGCTAGCTCATTAGGGAGCGGATTTCTTACCTTATGTGGCGTAAGATTCACCCGATATTTTACACCGGTAGAGGTGTTGTTTCCATAGCGCCATGCAAGTGGGTCAGGTCCACCGTAATGATCCTTTTTTACCAGTACCTCCGTTACATAGAGCCTATGCCATGAATACTCATTTGATGATGTAGAGGCTTTGTTATATTTTCCGTAAACAAATAATTCGTCGCCCGGATGGAACATATCCTCTTCTGTTTCAAAATGCGTACATATCATGCCTGTGTTTGAAAGGCCAAAGCGAAGCGAATCAGGCAGAATCAGCTTGTCATGCTGTACTACCGGAATATATGACGGCGTACTTGGAAAAAGCGATGGCGTGAACGACCACGCCGGAGTATTTAGCTCTTCTGCATAAGGCAATTCCTGATAAGATGGTTCTAAATCTGTCTTTGTCCAGTAAGCGGGAATATTGGTGCGGTATACATCATCGCCGTATTTATCCTTCACAATTTGCACGACTGGCGCACCCGTAATTGCGTCGTAATACTTGTTCTCGACTATAGTCTCTGCGCCTTCGTTGATGGTTTTTACACTTTGAAGGATGCCATAACGATTCGTTATTCTAGTAGAAGTTAGAGACTTAAAGTAATCCACATGGGTGTGCATATTATCTACCCAAGTCAATCCTATACTGAACCCAGTAGGGAAACATGCTTCTATACTCCCACCTCGCCGCTTTAGTTTCCTTTGTTCTATGGATACTACTTCCCGGCTATCCGTACATTCCTCAACATCTACGCCCAACGTTTTTGTTGTAACGTAGATATTGTTTTTGGGGAAAGCCTTCTCCAACTCCCCTTGGGTGCTACAAAGTTTTTTCGACGTTCCTGTAGACGCATGCTGTAATACCGGCACATCATTAGAGAGTCCGCTGTTCCCATTTGTGTTGTAGAAATATTCGGTTGAGCTTATCAGCTCTTTTTTATTGTTTTTTAAGAGCAACCGATACTGCTGGACACTTTTGGGTTTGCCATGCATATCGTTTAGCTCAACGGAAAAGCTCTGACTTATGCTATAGCTATTTCTGGAAGAGGATATGGTATTAGAAATGCCTATAAAACTTAGAAGAATATCTCTTAAATCGGGGTCTGGGAACTTTGTGTCCTTTATCTCCTCTACATATTTGGGACTATAGCTCACACTTAATGGGAAGTCTTTGGCAGTGTAAAACTCCTGCACAAGTAGAGACTGTGCGGAGCGAGCAGAATCTCTATGAATGCTTTCCGTAACAACCCGACTATATCCCACACCTCCTGTCGGAAAGAAAGATTCTCCAGGGGGGTCTTCTTTGATCATTTCTATAGGGTCGTAGGGCGGATAGGAAGATGGGTTATCGCTTAAAGCATAAGATTGGCCGGAACGCAAAGGGTTTTCTTCGCCACCGATTATAGGTTCGTAAGAAGCAACACCAGAAGAGGTACCATCCTCGTTTACATAATGATATTTATAGCCAATCAAAGAAGAACTTTCTGTGGAGATCGTGTTGTGCCAGTCATCACTAAAAGTAAGTTTGGAAACACGTGACCCACCTCCTACTTTGGGTTTCATTATAGTAAGCTTTACATAACTTTTGTCTTTATTGAAATACCGTCCAGCGCCATAGCCACGCATTAGTTGGTCAATTGCATTTTTTCCAAAGAGGGACTCTTTCAGTTGCAGACCCGCCTTTCCGAGACGGTCCCCTTGGTTATGATTTAAGCCTGAAGAGTCTTCTCCTTCCTGAAAATAGAGTTGATCTGTTGCATAGGCCCTTGCCATGTTAATAGCTGTGTTGGTAATAGGGCTGGGTTTGATATTGGTACCTGTAAGAGATACGGGCCGCATCTTGATATAAAGAGCCGCTACCTCTCCATTTCCAGGGCAATCTCCTATTTCGTCCACAAGCCCATACCCCTTCACTTGATCGTATGTAGAGAATGCGTTCCCTCCAATATTTACATTGAAGGAGAAGTACATCATATTGGAGCCATTTAGGAGTGTGTTCATGTAGTTATAGGTTTGTATCCCCTTTGGCTTTTCAACATAAATATATAAGTTAGGGTTTGCGGAGCCGGGTGAATAAAGCCCATGAGCATCCGTGGGAGAAAAAGCGGGCGACGCGCCTACACCCAGCACTTTATGGAATGCCATTGCTGGCCTGTTTTGTACATAGGCATAATCGTCCGATTCATAATCGATATTTATAGTACCGCCAGATGGCAGTTGGATTTTAGTGAGGTGAAACGCACTTGCAATATCATTGGCTGTTGCCCGATCTCTTGTTTGGTCAATATAAGGAAACTCACATAGGTTCAAGCTGCCTGTGTTAGGCTGATAGTTACCCCAGCCATCTTTAGCTCCTAAAGAGTATATGGGATTAGAGTGGGTGGAATTAGACGCGGCATAATCAAAATCATATTTTTCTGCCGATGAGATGGGTTCATTCCCATGTCTTACACGCACATGACGAAGTGCTAGTTTCCCTTGTCCATTATCTGCATTTGGGAGGGCGGAAGAAATGCTATAATCATAGTCGAAGTAGATGGTTTTTATAGGAACTGCATTCTGGCCATTAATGTAACGATCATGTTTAGAGTAATACTTAATTGAATCCAATTTCATCATGTGAGAGTATTCAGGTTTATCGTTTACATACAACGAATCAGAAGCTTCCCTTGTAGGATAATTATTGGGCATGATCCTCTTTTTTGTGTCCTTTGCATCTTCCCGGCTGCTGAGGTAGAACTCAACTACGTTGTTTTTGGATTCTATAGAGTGTGCATACCATAATTCTTTAGAGCCGGACATATAAGACCCCATGTCGTCAAACTTGGTTAATTTAACGCCCTCATTCAGCAAAGCCGTGTTTTCCCCATCATGGCAATAAGGTGCTCTCCAGCGGTAATCATTGTCTGCTTTGGTATAGTTGAATTTCACAAAACCACCCAAGTCGTCATCCGTTAAACCGTTGTTTGTGACATCTACATAATCTGGAGACAATACTGCATTTAAGAGATAAGAAGTAGCATAAGAAGGGGTACGAGTAGATTTGTAGAGGCGGTCACGATTCTTACCATTATATTGGGTCTCATCGGCATCATCATATTTAGTCAGCCCATTACTTAAATCGTAGTTGTCGTTTCTAAAACCATTTAATCTAAAGGCAACCTCATTTTTTATGTTGTTATTAACCGGCGTACCGTATACATATGATTTTCCCTCTTCATTCATGCTAACTATGCCTCCTATCTTACTACTTGTGACTGCATTATCTGACGCAGGGCGAGGAAGGGCTGTTACAAAACAAGTATTAATTGGAAAATCATTTATAGCGTACGTTTTGAGGTCTTTATGTAGAACTGTCTGCGGCATTTCCGCAATCATCTTGTTCGTATAAACCTGAATAGGTGCTTTTACCGCTCTTCTTTTCCCATTACCTTCTTCGCTCTGTGTAATTTCTCCACAAGGCCGGAAAGTAAGATTCTGCTGTTTTCCATTAGAGCCTTGAAACAGAACTTTATCGTCTGCGCAGGCACCAGTGCTAACAGCTCCTGATGTCCAGTTTTTCTTGTTTTCATAGCCCACTCTGATACCTACCCAACAATCCCACGAGCAGATAAATTCAAAATCAATCTGGTGTGTCTCATTATCTGTATTACTGTTGCCAAATTTGGTTTCTGGGTCTCTAACGGTCCCCCCGTCAGTTCTGTTTGCATGAAAAGTACTTACCGCATCATGGGCAGTGGAACTAAAGACATCGTATGTTTTTATAGCCGGTGGAACGAAAGGCATATTTTTATTGATTCCTCCATCATTATCACGGCTGAAATCTAATATTCCTGAATCAGGGGCTTTTTCCATATACATATACCCGTAACCTTTACGAGGTGTATAGTTGGCGTATGTAGTAGTACTCTTGTTTTCAGTGTAACTTAAGCCCAAACTAGCTCCGATGCCTATGTCCTGGATGATATTAGCAGACACACCCAGTTTTAATTTATACCCTATTCCACTACTGTGGTAGTGGTAAGGATTCGTTATAAGCGGGATAGCATTACTAATACTTCCTAAAAAGCTTCTTTGAATTTCTTGTGTAACATGCGATATATTTAGGCTACCTATTATATTCGGTTTTTCCCAACCACTTATTGTGTTATAGTTTCTTTCATAAGATTTACCAAATCCTGCCGACATATAGTTATTAAAAGCAAACCCTGCATTAAATCCTGCATAGGTAGAAATAGTGCCTCCATGGTTAGAACTTGCGGATAATGTTACCCCGGCGTTACCACCCGCATTAAAAGGGCCAATATTTACACCCGCATATACTCCGCCACCTATGGCTAAGCCAACACCTCTGCCAATGTAATTGTCATTATCAAAAGTTAACGAAGCACTTGCCTGTATACCTACTCTGGCACCTACGTTTTGATTGAGAGCAGCTCTGGCGCTTACATCACCCTCAACGCCTATTGTAGTGCTCTTGACTGTGCGCTCTCTAATATTCTGAAAAATTTTCATTGAATCACCATTCATGTCATCTGGTAACCCCCGAACCAACCTATTGAGCGTGCCTACGTTTACATTCCATCCATAACCTACCCAAGACCCCTCTTCCTCCATATTTGAAGTAGCTCTATAAATAAGATTGAGAGGATACCCATCAATATTTAGCAGAGGGATGTTGTAGCTAAAATCTCCGCTAAAAGGGTCTACCAAAGACGTAGTAGCTAATGGAGAAAAGCCCTGAAACTCAGGTTGAGTTGGGCCAGAGGTAAGTGCAAGCGCACGAAGTGGCATAACTATTTGAAGGGCCAAGATAGCTATCAGAACACGTGCGATTCCTTTCTTCTTTTTGCACAGAGAACGGTGGAGATGGAGAGAGAGCATTTTTCTAGGGCTTTTATCGGAGGCAAATTTTTCCAAGTTTGGAGATACGGTCATGATACCAAAAGGCGGCATCGCTATTTTCTTGTATGAGTTCCAGATATTGTTTTTTGCTGATCGCGAATTTATACACGAGTCTTTCGTCTGGGGTCAGACCATTAGACGGTTCAAATACATACCCTAAAGGGTAAATATTGCTGTTATCGTCTTTTATATACAGATCCTTGCCTGCATAAAAAGATAAGTAGTTGTAATTTTTTTTATACTCTTCTTGATTCCTGCTCGCTGAATACAAAAGAGATTGTTGAGTCTTTATATTTCCGATTTGGAGAGAGGCTTTTACATACACAATGCTATCTACATTATGCGTAGGAGAATTATTACGTTGTAACGTAAGCCTATATTTCCAGTTACCTATGATAACCGTATGTTCAGCAACAGGTTTTGCATGATTTTTACAGCCCATGAAAAAAAATACAATAAATGTCATTTTAATTTTTCCCATTATAGCTTTTATTTACGTATATTATCAAGTCAGCAGTAATATTCTCTTGCTCATCAGCATAAAGAATATTTCCAGTTCCATTTGCACCAAAAATATATTTGTAGTTTTTTTTCTTTCCATAACTAATGATATATGGGTTGAGTCTGTTCCAGATAATTTTCTCTATCTCTTTGTTGTTCACTTCTATATTGTTAGCAATTACACTATACAACTGCTCTTTTAGTGCATTCCCCTTAATGGTATCTCGTAAACGCTCTATGGATATAACACTATCCGCTCTCATATATGAGAGATTCAACTCTTCACGAGCATGTGTAGTGAACTCCTTTTGCATATCGAACCCCTCTACGAGTTTGTAGACATCGACATATCCTGTTTTGGCTCTCTGGCAAGAGGCCAATAAAAGCATGATCGGTATAAATAAATTTTTACTGCACATAGTCTGGATTGATGTATATAGCTTTAACAATTTTTTTGAAATATCCTTCTCCTGCATTTGAAAATTCTACAACTATCTCCAGTTCTTGGCTATGGCGAATATTTGCTTTATTTAAGTCATACTCAAAAAAGTTGTCTCCTCTTTTAATATCCCAAAGTATGCTTTTTGAGAGGACGGGTTTTCCTTTCCTTAGGATAGAGATAGTGACTTGGTTTTTTACGAATTCTTTCTCTGAGTATTTCAATTTCATATTTCCCACAAGATAATATTTATTTATGCCTTTATCCTTATTCACGTCAATATAAGAAGTCTCCCGCGGTAGGTCTTTCAACAAGCTATCCTCTACTAGCATGAATCGCCAAGTCTCTGCACCTCCAAGCAGCAGCCCTTTGTAATAAGCATCTACCGTCCACACATAAGGCTGGCCGTATTCCAAAGGCCGTCCTGTAACTGGGTAAATGGCGGTAGTAGCAGAGAGCTGATTATCTTGCCACATTGGATTATTTCGGGCAATCGCATTGGCGGGATTTTGGCCCGGCTTCTGCTCTGCTACCCGTATCCGATACGTCAGTTCGGAGGCAAAAGGATAAGAGGCAACCCAAGAAAACACCGGATACTTCTCATAGACAACCGCTTTATCTTCCGGGTCAATTAGGTTAATCGCAAACAAGTCATCCTGCGTATAATAAATACAACTACTTTCTGCTTCTGTCGCTCCTTGTTCATTGCCCGTGCCCTGCGGCTGCAAGTCCACACAATATTCAAATGTTCCTTGGGGTAGATTTCCATGGGTAAGGAAAAGGCTTTTCAATGCAGGCTCATTGCTCATCCAGTTTACGCTTTTCTTCTCCCCTTCCGAGAAGGTATTTTCTCCCGGGTATAAGGTTTTATTAATCTCGTATTGAAGCCGTATGGGTCTGCTTTTAAGCGAAAGCATACCCCGCACACGCACAGGAATGGTTTTGCCGGAATTATTTATAATCTTATAGCTCAGCACATTTTCGGGATGTAAGGCTATTCCCTCCAACCCGTTCAAGTCGCTGTATATCATGCCCGACTGCGCCAGTAGCCCTGCTGGCAGAGCCAAAAGCAACAAGCTGATGCACATTCCTTTGATTGAGTTCAAAAAGGCCAGAAGCATAGACTATATATTTTCATTTTTATCGGAAAGAGGAACGGAGAAATGCCAGCCGAAGCCGAATTGCAGGGCCAGGATACTGCTATAAGGGCCTGTGCCTGTCAGCCGGTAGCACGTGTAACGTGTAGAAAGACGCAGAGAAACTGGCATATTGCGAAGACGGTAACTGCCGCCTGCCAGCAGGCTAAACCGCTGTAACCCAATAGGCGCAAAAGCAACTTCATTTCCAGCCTGCGCCGAAAAGGAATTCCATGTTTTGGAGACGCTGGTATTGCAGAACCAGCTGCGCCCCCCTACGTATCCCGAAAGTGGTTGGTTAGAGGCGGGAACTTCCATAAATCCGGCATTCGCTCCCAAATTCCATTTTCGCGTGCTGTAATTATAAGCGGCTTGCAGCGTGGTGCTTTTGTAGGAAATACTGTCGCCGCCAGATGTGCTGTTCCGGTTGTAGGAGAGCACAAAGCGATGAGAAATACCGCCCGGACGTTTCAATTGATAATTTCCGCGAAACAGCCAAACTTCGCCTAACAGCGGACGTTGCGGCAGGGCCAGCGTGTCGTAAACCGTACGGAAAGTGCTGAAAGGTTTATAAGCAACCAACAGCGAAGGAAACCTTTTAGACTTGGTACGGGCTTCAATTCCCCAGCGCATGTTGCCACTCTCTGCATACACGCTTTTTTGGAACAGATAATTCCAAGTGAGCTTAACATTCAGGACATGGCGGAAAAATGATTTTTTTACACCGGCTGTGTATCGCTCTGTACCCGTGCGGTTTACCGGCAGCGATTTGTTCTCAAAATCTTTTCCAAGATGCTCCCACTCGCCGGTCAGGCTTGCATCTGCTATTGCAATCCGGTATTCCGCGCCCAGCTTCAAAGCCATATTGCTCAATCCGGGCCGGAAACTTGTTTCTACCCCTTGTCTGCGGGAAACGGCTCCCTCTCCTTCAAAAGAAATATTTTGACCAATACTACCGCTGTGGGTAACGGACAGGATGTGAACGGGCTTGGCGAAGGTGGGCAGCGCCGCGTCTATGTTGCCCCTGAAATTGGTGGACTCTAAGATTTGCCGCGCAGGCGAATAACCGTAATAAACCAAACCTGTTTTTTGACCCGCATATTCCTTAAAATCCAACCGTGCCATATATGCCGCGTATTTGTCCACACCGCCTTCCCGATTGACGTATTCCACACTTCCGGCGCTAACGCCTGCTTTCACAATCCCAAAATCATAACCCACAGAAGCGCCTTTCATCGTTTGCCCGGCAAGGGTGTAGTTAGACTCGTAGCGGTTCAGAAAACCGGCTTCCAGATGGGTAAGACCACTGACGAAGGTTTTCGCTTTTCCTTCCGGGAGCAGCCCACCGGCAGCTTTCGCCATTTCTTTATAAGAGCCGTTAGAAGATTTTAGCTTTTCCAGTTGCGCATAATTGGCAACAGAGTCCAGGTGAACTTTCGTTTGATACTGCTCCAGCAGAGCTTTGTATTTGCGGTGCTTCGCTTGAATATCCCGGTACTGCGCGCCTCTTTTTTCAATCTCCGCTTTGTCCTTTTGCAGTTTCTGCCGGGATTCTGCATAACGGGCGCGAACACTGGTTGTAGCAGAATCTTTTTCCCCCTGCGATTTGGCTTTTGTCGTCGCTTTTTTTATCAGCGCCGCAGTGTCCATTTTCCGGGCCAGCGCGCGTTCCAAATCCGCCGTCTCCAGCTTTTCCTTTTCCAGCAGTTGCCGGTCTATGCCGTATTCTTTGGACGCATTTTGAAGCAGTGTTTCCGATTGTCCATTCAGCCGGGAAATATATTGTCCGTAAACACTTTTCAGGCCCGCGCCTTTGGAAGCGGTTTGTCCAAACTTGGATTGATAATCAGAAATAAGTTTCTGGAGCTTTTGCTTGGACGCTTCTACATCGTAGCGGAAGCGGAAGTAAGAAGCTTTTGCCTGTCGGTTGCGGTCTTGTGTGGTGTAGTATCCTTCAACAGAAACCGGAATGCCTTTTACTTCCGTAGAAAACAGCCCATGAACGTCTGCGTAAGTGGGATCTATACCGCTGTAAGGATCTCTGCCGGTAGCGGTGTAGAAATTCAGGTCCACATCGCCGTTTAAGTTGTTGTTGGCTCCTTCCCGGTAGAGTTGGCGCATCTGGCTGCTAACGGTTTGAAAGTCCTCCAATTCATTATGAACAGCTGCGGAAAGGTTGTTTTTAATCAGCTCCTTCTCTTGTTGGATATTGCCTTTCAGCGTCTGAACATCAGCCAGTGGATAACGTCCCAGATACCAAGAGCCATGCGTCATTTCTGCGTAGAGCTTGCCGTTGTAAGAAACCGTGTTTGTTTGAACGCCTTTGAGCTTACCCAGCTTCCGGCTTACACGCCGGGAAACAGGAACTGCTTCGGTTTCATCTACCCTATTCTCCTTTGTCGCTTTCTTCTTTGCAACCGCATTTTTTAGCTCCTTTTCCGAGAAGATTTTCCGAAATTGGTTCCGAAGCGGAGAATTAATTTGCAGCGTGCTGTCTACCGAGAGCGTAGTCATCTGCGAGAAGGTATCCGCCTTCGCCGTATTTCCTGATAAAACGACCTCCTGATAAATCCGGTAAGTACCTGCCGGATAGTGATTGAAACGCCGGATGATTTCTTCAAAGCCCGCGTTTGTGTGATATTGCAAAAGCTTTTTGTCTAATGCTATCGACAGTCGACCTGCGCTTTTAGAGAGTATCTGTGGCTTCGTCTGGAAGGTATAAGCCAGCGTGCTGTCCGTACTTTTTTCCGAATAGTGGTAAACGGCTACGTTGAGAGCGATATAGGTAGCAGAATCTGTTTCGTAGAGCAGATACTGCACCAGCGTACCCTTGTGATCGGCTTCTAATTTTTCAAGAAGAAAAGCTCTTTCTTGCGCAAAGCCGTCACTGTTTCCCCAAAGAAGGGAAGCAGATAGAAACAGCATTTGTAGAGCCTTTTGCATAAGGTAAAAAGGGAGAAATTCCTACCGAGCAGAGCGCAAATTAGGTCAGTACTAACACAAAACAAGGGCTTAAGCCAAAATTTTTTAGAAAAATGTTTTAACAAGGTAAAGAAAATACTTACTTGAGGGGGTGAAAGATACGTATTCTACCACAAGCTTGATTCTAAAAGCATTGAAAATCAATGCATTGTAACGCATTCAAAAATCGGATTTTGGCAGCTATAAGGTTAGCATTTTGCTCTTTTTCCGGCAGAAATTTTTTGTTTCAAAAGCGCAATTATGCTTTAGACAGCTTCTTTTAACCGAGAAAAACGTATGGAGAGACCGACTGTATTTCTGCTCAAAAAGCATCTTCATAATATCGCTTTACTTGCCTCATCCAGCACATCATTTTCAAAGCTGTCCAGATAAATCTGTGTGGTCTTTTCACTTGTGTGCCCCAGCGCCTGACTAATAACGCCAATAGACTGTCCACTCTTTTTCAACGCCGTGGCATAGGAGTGGCGCGCCACATAGGTTGTCACTTTTAACTCCTCCATCCCAATGGCTTCGGCAATGAATTTTAGGTCTTTATTGACCTGACGCAGCACCTTTTTGATACGATTCCGAATGGAAACTTCCGTTGGAAAATCTGGGTTTAGAATCGGAAAGATGTAGCTATCCTGGCCGGTGTAATAGTGCTCCTTGTAGTAAGCTAACATTTCCTGTGCAGGCTCCAGCAAGCCAATGCTGTACTGCTGCTTCGATTTCGTTCTGGTATAGTGCAGCCTGCCATACTGGATGTCTGACCACTTCAGCCGCGCCATGTCGTTGAGATTGATGCCCCGGTTGTAATAGCTGAACATGAGGTACTGCTGGGAGTGAAACAACTGTGTCTCTGGCTTTGTGGCGTACTCCCGTATTCTGTGGATGTCCTCTTTAGGCACAGCACGTTTGCGGGTCTTCGGGTTGCGGAACTTGGCGAAGCCATACTCATTGAACGGGTCAAAGTCGGTGAAGTGCCAAATTTTTTGGGAAGCCTGATTTACAACTTATTAATCAGAAAGCCTCTCCGGTAAAGAAGTAAAAGCCAATAGTTCCGTCAGATGTTACCCCCAGATCAAAGCGCAGATAAACATCCTTATTGGGGAATAAAAGATACCGAACCCCTGCGCCACCCGCCAGTCTGGTTTTCTGAAAATCATAGGCGCTGAACGAAGGCGCTACCGTGGCTGCCCCCAAGAAAGCAACACCGCCGAAGCGCCTGGAAAAGGCAAAGGGTAGCCATCGGTGTTCCACTTGGGCGGCTATCAGCTCCCGATCCCGGTAACGGCCATGATAGTAGCCCCGCATAATGGATTCCCCACCCAACAGCGCAAGCTGATTAAACGGAAGGTCACCGGAGGCGCTTTGCAGTAACACCTGGCCCGCCAATACCCGATTGCTGCTGAGGGGTCTATAAGCCCGCGCATCCACCATAAGGCTATAAAACTGACGGTCAGATCCCCAGGTTGGCCGGTAATCCAACCCGGAAAGTTCCGCGTAGATGCCACGGCGGGCATTCAGGGCATTGCGCCGACTATCATACATCAATACACCGCCGATGCCGACATTGCGTGTGCCTTCAATACCCGACGGAAGCGCTATTGCGGGGCCGTCTTTGGGTTGGTTGAAATGAGGATTCAGCAATTGCTGATAATCTCCCTGAAGACCTAAGAACACATTCTTCGCAATTCCTTTAAGCACCTTCTCCCGTAGGGAGATGTAAGTGGCGTCAACGGTAGCAGGCTTGGTAATACCCGGATCGGGGCCAATGCCATAGTACAATAAAGGCAAGTACTGATAATAACCACGTCCCAGAAAGGCCCATTTGTCTTTATCGCTGTAGAAATTATGTTCCATCGAAAGACCATATTGGGCTTTGAAGGTGCCAAAAAGAAATGCGGTCAGTCCACTTTGGCGATTGTTTGTATCGTCCTGAGCTTTGTACAGCAACAGCGCCGTAGCGCCGATTTGAAAACCTGTTTCCGGCGAATAGCCAACAGTTGGCGAAAACCGCAAGGCTGTTTCTTCGGGACGGGTGGAATCAACAATAACATTGCGAATGGCCCGTCCCATCTTCGTCTGGCGGGAAATAAGGCGCGAGAAGCCAATGCTATCCTGTGCAACGGAGAAGGTCGCAGACAAAAGGAATAGAGAAACAAGAGAAAATATTGGCTTCATAAGAATAGTGTTGCTAAATCCATTGTTCTAAAACCAAGCCGTGAATACAGGAGCCAACAACTCGTCGGGATGGGCTTTACAGGACTACCCAACCAAATTCTCGCTATTTTTAAGCTGCCGGGGAGGGTTGGAAAATGACTTTTAAGCCTTTCCAAATGACTTTTAAGCCCTTCTAAGTCATTTGGAAAATGACTTTTAAGCCTTTCCAAATGACTTTTAAAGCCTTCTAAGTCATTTAGAAAGCTTGGAAAATGACTTTTCTTTCGTTCTAAGTCATTTAGAAGGCTTGGAAAATGACTTTTAAAGCCTTCCAAGTCACTTGGAAGGACTGGAAAATGACTTTTCAATCCTTCTAAGTGATTTGGAAGCGGTAGTCAGCAGCTTTAGATAACAGAATATGTTTCTGCATCGTTTCCACTCTTTTCTCTACAGAAAGTAAACAGAATTGCCAAATACCTTTAGCGCGATTTTTTTAATTGTAGAAATGAGACCGGCGATGGAGATACCGTACAAACACTTATGTTCCCAATCGCCGGGCGCATAGGGCTACATTCGCCGGATTTTCCAGAAAAACGCCTGCATCCCCATCAAACCCATCACAAGCTCCGGCAACCATGAGTAGAAGGCATGTACTTGTGCTGTTGATTCTTTTATATGGCGCACAAATGACCGCACAGGAGGTGAGCCTGGATACCTATGTGCAAACGGCTACAGTAAGGAGTCCGCTGTTGCGGGAACTCCGTAATACGGTCCGGTCTGCGGCTATAGACAGTCAACTGATTCGGGCGGCCTATAAACCGCAGATTGGTTTTACGACTTTCAACAGCTTTGCGCCTGCTAATAACCGCTTTGGATATGATGCCGCCGTAACGAACGGCGGCCAGTTCAGCACACTGGCAGGCGTCAATCAGGCCTTCGCCAGCCGGTACAAGCTGAGAACACAATATCAATCGGCAGCCCTCACAGCCGATTCCGCACGTGTTGCCACTGCCATCTCCGGGCAGGATTTAATAAGGGCCGTAACGGCGCAATACCTGACCACCTTTGGCGATCAGCAACAGTTGATAGCGCTGACGGAAATCAACCGGCTCTTGGTCAACGAAGGCACCCTTCTAAAGCATCTGACGCAAAACAATTTTTACCGGCAAACGGATTACCTGACCTTCCTCGTTACGCAAAACCAGCAGGAGCTTCAATTAAAGCAGACACACATCCAGTACCTGACCGATTTTGCCAACCTTAATTATCTCTGCGGCATCATCGACACGGCGGTGAGCACCAAAATCCTGACCCTCCCGCAACTGGAGCCTTTGCTCTTCCCGGACATGCTTTCATCGGTATTCTTTCAGAAATACCACCTCGACAGTCTGCGGTTGGTTAACAACGTGAAGCTTGTTAATCTGGCCTACCGCCCGAGGCTGGGCATCTTTGCAGATGCGGGTTATAGCACGTCTGTGCTCAGCACATTCTACAACAATTTCGGCGCCAGTGGCGGCTTCAGCGTCTCCTTGCCCATCTACGACGGCAGACGCCGCAGGCTGTACCTACGGCAAATCGCGCTCCAGGAAGATACGCGGGTCGGATACCGCGACTTCTTTTTTCAACAGTACCGGGAACAACTGGCAGGACTGGCACAACAGCTGTCCGCCACAGACGTGTTGCTCCGGGATATCAACGAGCAGATACAGTACGCGAAAGGATTGATTGACGTAAATGAAAAGCTGTTGCAGACCGGCGATGCGCGCATTCCGGATTTCGTAATCGCCATCAACAATTATCTGACAGCGAAAACCCTCCTGACGCAGAACCGCATCAGCCGTCTGCAGCTCATCAATCAGATCAATTATTGGAACCGATGAACGCGAACTCCTTCCTGAAGCGCCGCCTGCTTCTTATCCTTCTGGGCGCCTGTATGGCAAGTGCCTGCAGTCGTAAAAAAGAGGCGGATGCAGCAGGCCAATCAAAGGACGTACACACCCGGACGCCTGTAACGGTAACGACCTTCTCGGAAACGCCCCTTATAGAATACGTGGAACTCAACGCTACCTCGCAGTTCATGCAGAAGAACTACGTGAAGGCAACAGTGAACGGCTATATCCAGACAGCCGATGCGATGCTGGGCAAATTTGTAACCAAAGGCCAGCCACTGTTCACCCTCAAAACAAAGGAAGCGCAGAGCATCGGCAATGCGGTCAATAAGCTGGATCCTTCTTTCCGGTTTTCCGGCGTCAGCACCATCACGGCCTCCGGGCGAGGCTACATCACTGTGCTCAGCCACCAGCCCGGGGATTATGTGCAGGACGGCGAGCAGCTTGCCATCATAAACGACGCGGAATCCTTCGCTTTTATCCTGAACCTTCCCTATGAGCTGCGCCCGTATCTGCTTCAGCAGAAAACAGTGCAGCTCTCCCTGCCCGACAGCACCGTTTTGTCCGGCACCATTGCCAGCATCATTCCTTCCGTTGACCCGGCCTCGCAAACCCAGCAGGTGGTTATCAAAGTGCCGGGTGCGGCGTCGATTCCTGAAAACCTGATAGCCAAAGTGCGCATCGTAAAAACGCGGAGCACTTCGGGCCAATCCCTGCCCAAAACGGCCCTGCTGAGCAACGAAGCGCAGAGCGAATACTGGGTGATGAAGATGACGGATGACAGCACTGCCGTAAAGGTTCCGGTAGACCGCGGCCTGGAATTAAAAGACATGGTGGAAATCAGGAGTCCGCGCTTCGCCACAGGCGACCGGATTCTTATCTCCGGCAATTATGGGCTACCGGATACGGCGGGTGTTGTGATAGAGCCTAAACAAGCGCGCCCGTGAGTTTCTTTTACCGGTACCGAAGCCCGCTCACCGCCGTCCTCGCCCTTATCCTTTTGGGCGGCGTCTTCGCCTACACCAAAGTGCAAACGGCGCTGTTTCCGGAAATCACTTTCCCTAAAATCAAAATCATCGCCGACGCAGGCCTGCAACCCGTCGATAAGATGATGGTAACGGTAACCAAGCCGCTGGAGATTGCTATCAAGCAGGTACCTGACCTGCAAACCGTACGCAGCACAACCAGCCGCGGCTCCTGCGAGATTTCGGCGTTCATGAACTGGAATGCGAACATCGACTTCGCCCAGCAACGCATTGAATCGCGCATTGCCCAGATCCGCAATACCCTGCCCGCCGGTGTGCAAATCAGCGTAGAGCGCATGAATCCGTCTATCCTGCCGGTAATGGGCTACACGCTGGAAAGCCATGAACGCACACCCATCGACATGCGCCAACTGGCGTCCTACATCATCAGGCCGTTTCTCTCCCAGGTAGCAGGCGTAAGCGAAGTGCGCGTCATTGGCGGGCGGCAAAAGGAATACTGGATTACGCTCGACCAGCAGAAGATGAGCGCACTGGGCTTGTCGCCGGACAGCATCAATGCAGCACTGGCCGCAACGAACTTTATTACCAGCAACGGATACCTCTCGGACTACCGCCTGCTGTATCTCACGGTTACGGACGCAACGGTGCGGACGGTAAATGATCTCAACAACGTGGTTGTTCGCAACGATGGCCTGCGCATCGTGCGGCTGCGGGACGTCTCCACCGTGGGCGTTCACGAGGCCACCGAATACATCCGCATCAACGCCAACGGACGGGAAGGCCTGCTGATTGCCGTCATCAAGCAGCCCAACGCCAATCTCATCGACGTGTCTGCCGCGATGGAGGGGAAAATCGCTGCGCTTAAAGCCCTGCTGCCGCCGGATGTTACCATCCGTCCCTACTATATCCAGGCAGACTTCGTAAACGATGCCGTCCGCAGCGTGATGGACTCGCTGTGGATCGGCCTTGTTCTGGCCATCGTCGTTGCGGTTATTTTTCTGCGCTCCCTCAAAGCCAGCGCAACGATTCTCCTTACCATTCCGGTAACCCTGTGCCTGACCCTGATTGTGCTGTATGCCATCGGCTACACGTTCAACATCATGACGCTCGGGGCCATTGCCGCAGCCATCGGATTAATCATTGATGATGCCATCGTTGTGGTGGAACAGATTCACCGCACGCATGAAGAACACCCGGACGAGCCTACAAAGACGCTGGTTCAAAAGGCAATCGGCTATCTCTTCCCGGCCATGCTGGGTTCCTCCGTCAGCACCATCGTCATCTTCGTTCCTTTTCTGCTGATGACGGGCGTAGCCGGTGCCTATTTCAAGGTGATGACCAACACCATGATCATCACGCTGGTGTGTTCGTTTTTTGTGACGTGGATAGGCTTGCCGGTCATCTACCTGCTGCTGACGCGCAAGAAGAAAGCGCGTACCAAACCGGCACCCCCCCCCATCGCACACGAAGTAAAGCAGCAGCGGTGGGTTGCCTGGTTTATCACAAGGCCGTGGGTCAGCATCGGCATGGCTGCCTTGCTGATTGCGATGATTGCCCTTATCCTTCCCCAACTGGAAACCGGCTTCCTGCCGGAAATGGATGAAGGCAGCATTGTGATGGATTATTCTTCCCCGCCCGGCACCTCGCTTGAAGAAACAGACCGGATGCTGCGCGAGATAGAAAAGATGATCACCAAAATACCCGAGGTGCAGGCCTACAGCCGACGCACCGGTACGCAGATGGGCTTCTTCATCACAGAGCCTAACACCGGCGATTACCTGATCCAGCTAAAGAAAGACCGCAGCAAAAGCACCGATGAAGTAACGGCAGACCTCCGCGCCCGGATTGAAGCCTCCCAACCGGCCCTGCGCGTGGACTTTGGACAGGTAATCGGCGATATGCTCGGCGACCTGATGGAATCCGTGCAGCCGATTGAGCTGAAGATTTTTGGCAACGACCAGAAACAACTCCAGACGCTTTCGGCGCAGGTGGCAGACGTAATCGGTAAGGTTCCGGGCGCCGCCGATGTGTTCAACGGGATTGTGATTGCCGGGCCTTCCGTCAATATCATCCCCGATTACGGACGGCTGGCCCAGTTTGGCGTTACGCCCGCAAGCCTGCAATACCAACTGCAAACCGCCCTGGAAGGCAATGTGGTAAGTACGATTCTGGAAGCCGAACAGCAACCGCCCGTGCGCATCGTGTATCCCGGCAACCGCCGGCTCAGCATTGCCGACATTCCCAACCTACAGCTCTCAATTGCCGGGGGCAAACTTCAGCCCATTACGCAGCTTGCCAGTGTACACATCAGCCCCGGAGATGCGGAACTGAAGCGGGAAAACCTGCAAAGCATGGGTGTGGTGACGGCTCGTTTGGAAGGACGCGGCCTCGGCTCGGTGATGAGCGAGATTAAAGACAAGGTTGGGAAGGGTGTGGTTCTCCCGGCAGGCTATCACATAGAATATGGAGGCTCTTACGCGCAGCAACAGCAATCCTTCCGCGAGCTTTTGCTCATTCTTTTCACCGCAGCGCTCCTGGTCTTTGGCGTTATTCTTTTTCTGTTCCGGGATTTCCGGGTAGCGCTCCTGATTGTGCTGCTTGCCGTGCTGGGCATTTCGGGTTCCTATCTCGGCCTGTTCCTTACCCATACGCCCCTGAACGTAGGCTCCTATACGGGCCTCATTATGATTGTCGGCATCATTGGCGAGAATGCCATCTTCACCTTTCTTCAGGTTCAGGAAGAGCTGCATCACAAAACGGTAGATGAAGCCATCATTTATTCCATCTCCACGCGCCTGCGCCCCAAACTCATGACCGCTTTGGGAGCCATCATTGCCCTGATGCCCCTGGCGCTGGGCATTGGTACAGGTGCGCAACTGCACCAGCCGCTGGCCATTGCTGTGATTGGCGGATTTGTTATTGCCCTGCCCCTGCTGCTGGTGGTGTTGCCTACATTCCTGCGGCTGTTTGTCAGGAACAGCGGGCCGGAAGAAAAAGATGGAGATTAAGAGCCTGTCCGGGAAATAGTCTGCAAGGCCCGTTCGGATAGGCTTTTAAGCTGCCGGGAAAGATTGGAAAGCGATTTTCTTTCCCTTCCAACTCATTTTCTTCGATTTCCACCCCTCTTTTCCCTTCTTCCAAGAGGGGTGGAAGGATTGAAACCCCTCTTTTCAGTCCTTCCACCCCTGTTGGAAAGACTGAAACCCCTTCTTTAAGTCCTTCCACCCCTGGTGGAAGGACTTAAAGAAGGGGTGGAAGAAGCAAAAGAAGGGGTGGAAACAGGGAATTAAGCCATGTTGAGAGATTGGGATAAGCCCCGTAGGGGCGCAGGTTTGGTAGCTTTTGTTTGGAACAAAAGAAGATAAAGTCCCGTAGGGACGCAGGTTTGATTAGACCAAACCTGCGTCCCTACGGGACTTCCTTATCTAATAAAAACAGCTTTTTCTACCAAACCTGCGCCCCTACGGGGCTGCAAAAACGCCTTTTGCAAGAACTGTTATACCATTTAGACCTCAAAATGAGCTGCGGCCTTTTCCCCATTTTCTGAGATTGCGGCTCAAGGCCGCAATGACAAAACGCGGGAACGAAAACGGGTGTTCCTCTCTCGTTTTGTCACCCTGCCGAAAGGCAGGGTCTCACAAGAACACAGCTTTTTGGAGACCACCCATTTTGATGTCCAAACGGTATTATCACAGCTTGGCAAACCGCTGTCGGTAAACGGGCGTACCCTTCCCGGAAATGCACAGCACAAACGCGCCGGAAGGCAGATGGCCAACCGGCAATTCCAGCATTTGGGTATTTACAGGAACCGTGTTCAGCAGCAGCCTGCGCCCAAGCAAGTCAAAGACAGCTACTTGCAGCGTCTCGCCCAGCATGCTTTGCGGAAAACGAATTTTAAGCCACTCCGCAACGGGCTGAAATGCCACAATGCCTTCCTCCCCATCTGCGGGCTTGGCGTCAGATACAGCGGTAGCGTTTATTTCAGGATCGGGGAGGGAAATGCCCGCCGTGTTAGGGGCAACTTCTACCTGCATCATCACCGGATATTTATTGGAGAAGTTGAAGAGCGCATTAATCACCGCCGACGGCGCGGCGTTGTTTACGAAAGTGCTGTTGTCATTGATAGATACCCCCGTGCGGTGTCCATCGTTGCCAATCGTTTTGTAAGAACCCGGAATGTAGCGCACGTAGTTGGCGTTGTTCCGTATCCAGGGCGAAATAAAAATGTGGTCGTACCAGCCCTTGCCCCCGCCGCTCGTGCCGCAGCGGTTCGGAACGGAGGACGACTTGCGGGTGCTGGTCGTGAGATAGGGCGCGAAGGCACCGGGATTTGAATCGTAATCGGAAGGATAGGCCAGCGCCGCATCCGGGTTGTAGGGCGGGTCGGAAAAGCGAAAGCCCGTGTCCGCATCCGCAATAAGCGATTGGTAGCCGGCCTCTGTGGAGGCATGGAAGTTAAAATCGCCCATGCTAATAAGATTGGGCAGGTGGTGGAATTCCGCCTTGAGCGCCGTCATTACCTGCGCCACCTGCTGGTCGCGGTTTGTGGAAGAATTACCAGACTCTGTATGGTTGAGCAGCACGTAAAGAAACGTCGTATCGTGCGTGGTGGCCAGCAGCGGGTCTTTATAATACAGCTTGTAGAGGTTAAAATCCTCCACATTCACCACAAGCGTCTTGATGCTGGCAAAGCCCAGCTTCTGCTGATTGTAAAACAGGAGGACGCCCGTGGTGTTGGCAGCCACATTGGTAAGCGGGGCATAAGCATAGCGACCGGGGAAGGCTGCGTTCATCGCGCCGTTCAGGATGCTGTCGCCGAAGCCCAGGGGCGAGACGCCATACATATCCTGCGGCGAGGTGGTAATGGACGCAATCTTAATCAGCGAAAGGATATCCGGCTGGGCGTGCTGCACAATTGTTTTTAAGTAAGCGTGCAGGGTGCCGTTGGCCCCCTGGCAATGGTCGCCGTAGCCGAGCGCGTTATAGGTCATCACGCGGAGCGTATCGGCAGCGCGCGCCGTGCCCGCAAGGAGGCTGGCGGAAAGCACCAGGGAGAGCAGTTTATTCACGAATCCTTCTTATTACGGGTTAAAAATAGGCCTGAGAATCCCGAAGTACACATCCTTTTTACAGTCGAAGCTATATGTTTGGAAGAAGCGTACGCCCCCGTTACCAATACGTGTTGATCGTCAGGAGCGAGGAAGGAATATCTACTTGGAAACAGCTTATTCTGCTCAAATCCGCCACCCATTCGTTCGAACTTTGTTCATCCACCCCGACACAAGCAAAAAAGCAGACTTTTTTTTAAGTCTGCTTTTTTTATTCCCGGTAGCGCAGTCCCCAAAACACCCCGCGCAGGCATCCCGAAAACCCTTTCCTGCCGCCCTGCCCAATACCTTCGCCGCTGCCTTATGCTCCCCTCCTCCCTCCGCGCCGATATAGACCGCATCTGGAACACCTTCTGGACGGGCGGCCTCTCCAATCCGCTCACCGTCATCGAGCAAATTACCTACCTGCTCTTCATAAAGCGCCTCGACGAACTGCAAACAACAAAAGAAAAGAAGGCGGCCCTCCTCGGCGAGCCTATTGAGGCTCCCATCTTCACGCCCGAACAAAAAGGCCTGCGCTGGAACACGTTTAAAGACCTGGACCCGGAAAGCATGTTCCGCCTTTTCACCCGCGAAGGCGGCGTGTTCGACTTTATGAAAGCCTATGGCAGCGCCGACAGCGCCTTTGGCCGCTTCATGAAAGGCGCCGTGTTTATGATTCCCACGCCGCGCCTGCTGACCGCTGTGGTGGACATGCTCTCGGACATCCAGATGGCCGACCGCGACACCAAAGGCGACGTGTATGAATACCTACTGAGCAAGATTGCCACCGCCGGCCAAAACGGTCAGTTCCGCACGCCGCGCCACATCATCCAGATGATGGTGGCCCTCATGCGCCCGCAACCCGCCGATGTGATCTGCGACCCCAGCGCTGGAAGCTGCGGCTTCCTGGTGGGCGCTGCCGAATACCTCCACACCCAACACGCCGATGCGTTCCTCGATGCGCCTTTCCGCAAACACTTCGCGGGCGATATGTTTCTGGGCATGGAGTTCGACCCGACGATGATTCGCATTGGCGCGATGAACATGATTCTCCACGGCATCGACGAGCCGAAGCTGCGCGACGTGGACGCCCTCTCCGAAGCCAACGCTTCGTTCTCCGGCAAGGCGTCGCTTATCCTCGCCAACCCGCCGTTCACAGGCTCGCTGGATAAAGACGCGGTGGACAAAGTCCTCCTCCGCATGGCCGATTCCAAAAAGACGGAACTCTTGTTCCTTGCGCTCATCCTGCGTGGCCTGCAAACCGGCGGGCGCGCGGCGGTGATTGTGCCCGACGGGGTGCTTTTTGGCAGTAGCAAAGCCCACAAACAAATCCGCACCGAGTTGGTAGATAACCACCGACTGCAAGGCGTTATCTCCATGCCCTCCGGCGTGTTTAAGCCCTACGCGGGCGTCAGCACGGCCATTCTGCTGTTTACCAAAACCGGCACGGGTGGAACAGACGACGTATGGTTCTACGACATGACCGCCGACGGCTTTAGCCTGGATGACAAGCGCCAGCCCATTGCCCAGAACGACATGGGCGACGTGATAGCCAAATGGAACGGCGGACACCCCGAAGACGGCGCGCGCACCGCCAAAAGCTTTCGGGTGCCGGTGGCCGACATCCGCGCGCAGGGCTACGACCTGAGCATCAACCGCTACAAGGAAATGGTGCACCAAACCACCATCCACGAAACGCCCGAAACCCTGATGGGCGGCATCCGCGCGCTGGACGCCGAGCGGGCTGAAGCGATGGGGGAATTGGAAAACCTGTTACAGGAAAGCGCGGCGGAGGAGCAGATAGGATGAAGTGGGAAATGGTAAGGCTGGGGGAAGTGTGCGAGATTAATGTTGGCAAGACACCGCCGCGCGAGAAACAAGAGTATTTCGGTTCTGGAACGCCTTGGGTTTCTATTGCAGACATGGGTCGAAAGGTCTTTATTGATAGTACAAAGGAAGAGGTGACAGAAGCTGGAATTCGTGCTGCCAACATGAAAATCATTCAGCCAAACACCGTATTGTTTAGCTTTAAATTGAGTGTGGGGAAGGTCTGCATCACAACTGTTCCTCTCTATACAAACGAAGCAATTGCAGCATTGCCTGTAAAGAATGAGAAGAGACTTTCTACAAAGTTTCTTTACTACGCTATGCAGGCGCAAGATTTTGCTTTGCTTGGTGAAAGAGCAGCAAAGGGAATTACGCTTAACAAAGCGAAACTCAACACTATTCAAATCCCCCTTCCGCCCCTTCCCATCCAGCAAAAGATAGCGGCATTGTTAGACGCGGCGGATGCGGTGCGCCATAAAGACAAGGCCCTGCTGGCAAAGTATGATGCCCTACTCCAAAGCACTTTCCACCATCTCTTCGGCGACCCGGTGAAGAATGAAAAAGGCTGGGAACTGAAGAAGTTGGGGGAATTGCAAAAATTCCTGACAAGCGGTTCCAGAGGCTGGGCGCAGTACTACAGCGATGCAGGAGATGTTTTCTTACGAATAAATAATGTTGGGCATGGTGTCCTTAAACCCGAAAATATTATCCGGGTAAGTGCGCCCGACAATGCAGAGGCCAAGCGCACAATGGTAGAGCCGGGCGATTTATTGATTTCCATTACCGCAGACTTAGGTAGGTGTGCCGCCATTCCAATAGATTTTCCAAAAGCTTTCATTAACCAGCATCTAGCCATTGTACGATTGAAGGAGGCAGCTAATCCCATTTACACAGCAACCTATCTTTCAAGTGAGGGTGGCAGAAAGCAATTCGCTTCTTTAAATAAAGGAGGCGTAAAAGCAGGGTTGAATTTTGATGATTTGAAATCCCTTCAAATCCCCCTTCCTCCCCTTCCCCTTCAAACCCATTTTGCCCGCATCGCCCAAAACATTCAGCGGCAGAAGGCATTGGTAAAAGAAGCGGCGGCGGGCAGCGAGGCGTTGTTTCAGAGTTTGTTGCACCGGGCATTTGCAGCGCAGCCTTAAGGAAAAAGACGCAAATCCTCTCCTCACAAAGTTTTGGGCAAATTCCCCAGGTTTCAGGGCAAATGCCCAAACCTTTGGGGAATTTGCCCAAAAATTTGGGGAATTTACCCTTGCTTTTAGGGCATTTACCCAAGAATTTGGGGAACTTGCCCAAGACTTCGGGGAACTTGCCCAAACCTTTGGGGAACTTGCCCAAACCTTTGGGGCAGTTGCCCGAACTTTTGGGGCAACTGCCCTAAACCTTAGGACGCAAGTGTTTAGGTCTTCAATCTAAAAAACCGGGTTTGTGAATGCAATCGTTTGGTTTTTTCAGAAGAACAGCGGATTTGTGTTACCCCGGAACAGGAACGCTGGCAGGCGCAAGCCGCTTATTTTCCCTTCCGGGGGAGGAAAAAAGATTACTAACGAAAACCCCGTCTTTTTTACAAGCTTCCACTGCACCGGTCTTTTGCGCATTCATAGCGGTGTAATAAATTGGGAGTTGCTGTTACAAAAGCTTTGGAATTGGGGAGAGCGGTCTAATTTTGTAACGCTATTATCACGCTACAACAGCGTTATTTAAGCACTCCCCCTCTTTTTATGGCCACACAAAACCTCAGCAATATCGTTGGCCGGAATCTAGCGCAGTTCCGGGAACGGTTCGGCCTCACCCAAGCCGCATTTGCCGGTTACCTGGGCATTACCAGAGAAGAAGTCAGCTATTACGAAACCGGCAAACGGTCCGTCCCGATTGCCGTTTTGAGCAAGGCCGCCGCTTTGTTTTGTGTGCATGAGTATGACTTCTATGAGGAAGACGCCGCCACGCAAAGCGTGAATCTTGCTTTTGCCTTTCGCGCCGAAGACCTGAAGGCGGAAGACCTTACCAGCATTGCTGCCTTCAAAAAAATTGTCCGCAATTATGTGGACATGAAAAAAGCGCTGGTGCATGAATGAAGACCTGCTGAAAAAAGAAGCCGCACAGTTTAGGCAGGAATGCGGCTTCAACAACAGCGAGCCTATCCGGCTAAAAAGCCTGTTACAGAAGCGCGGCGTACTCACGGTTTTTAAGCCGCTGTCGGATGCTTTTTCGGGCATGGCCCTAAAGGTAGCGCGGCCCGGCGGAGACGATTTTTGGCGCTTTATGCTGGTGAATAGCAATCAGTCGCTGGGAAAGCAGCACTTTACCATATGCCATGAGCTGTATCACTTGTGTGTGCAGGCTCAATTCACCAGTCAGGTTTCCTATACTGGCAAGTTTGACAAAAAAGCCGACCCGGTAGAATATCAGGCTGATGTTTTTGCGTCGTATCTGCTGCTGCCGGAAGATGGTTTGTTGCGGCATGTTCCCGATGACGAACTGCGCGCCGGGCGGGTCACGCTCCGCACACTGCTGTACATTGAGCAGTTGTACTCCTGTAGTCGCCGTGTGTTGGTACGTCGGCTGCGCGAAATGAAGTTTATCCACAAGGAGGACGAAGAAAGCTTTTTGCGGAATGTGCGGCGCAGCGCATGGGAGCACGGCTACAGCACCAGCTTATATGAGCCGGGAAATAAAGACGTGGTGATAGGCGGCTATGGCAGCCTTGCCCGCACGCTGTATGACAAAGAGACCATTTCGCAGAGCCATTATTATGGACTGCTTCACGACTTGGGCGTTGATTTTTCCTCCTTAGAAACTCCGGACGATGAAGCGGATTATCTTGATTGATGCGGATGTGGTTTCGCATTTCATCAGCGCGGGCGAAGAGGATGTTTTGCACCAAATCTTCCCCTATTGCTCGCTTCGGATGCTGGACAACGTGCACCGGGAATTACAGAAATGGCCACGGCCGGAGATAATGCGAAAGTTATCCAACCTGCTCTCCAAAAAGCGCATTCAACGGATGGATTTCCCGGAAGATAACGAGGAGATCAAGCGAGCGTATTTCTACCTCAAGAGCGGCGGCGGTCTTGGCATTGGTAAAGGCGATGGAGAAAGCGCTTGTCTGGCAGTGGCGCGCTATCAGAAGAACATTGTAGCGAGCAGCAACCTGAAAGACATCAGGAGCTATTGCGAACAGCACCGCATTGACTACTTGACGACAATGGACTTTTTGTGTGAAGCCGTTGCCACGGGCTTATTTGATGAAGCGCGTTGCGATGCTTTCATCACCGCCGTGCGGAAAGTGTCCCGGTTGCCGGTAGAGAAGTTTGCCGATTACACCTGCCGAATTGTTGATTTCAGGAGTCCAAAAGCCATGATTTCCGGGAAAGGCAGATAATACTCCGTGCCGTTTCATACAGGGCTCTTTACGGTGCAACAACGTTCTATACCTTTATCCTTTTTTGTCGCAACCGTCTCAGACGCTTTCCTTATGTCTTCTTACTCTGAAGGTTTAAACGAGATTCCCGTAGCCCGTTTACAACTTGACCCGCATAATCCGCGGCTGCCTCAGGACATGCAGGATCAGCCCGAAAGGGATGTGATTAAGTGGATGCTCAACAACGCCTCCCTCACCGATCTGATGGCGTCTGTTGTAGAGAACAGCTTTTTTGGAGGCGAGCCGCTGGTGGGCATGGTTGCGCCGGACGGCTCCGGCAACGTCGTCATTGTAGAAGGGAATCGCAGGCTGGCCGCTGTGAAGCTTCTGCACACCCCCGAATCAGCGGGTGCATTACAGCGCACGGTGGATGAACTGGCCGCAGAGGCGGGGAAGAAAGGTACGCTGCCCGAAGTGCTGCCGGTTTACATCGTAGCCAACCGCGAAGCCGTGGAAACCTACTTAGGTTTTCGCCACATCAGCGGTGTGCGTCCCTGGCCGGTCATTGCTAAAGCGCGTTATCTATACAGCCTTTATCTGCAAAAAGCAACGGCCCGGGACGTGTATCGGCTGCTGGCAAAAGAAATCGGCAGCAAGCCGGTCTATGTTCGCCGGCTCGTCATTGGTTATCAGCTTTTTGAGCACATCGTCCGCCACGGTTATTATGATGAGCCAGGTCTTTCGGAAGAAAGCTTCGACCTTTCGCTCATCAACGATGCCGCTACCCGCCACAGCAACATTGCCGCCTACATGGGCATCCGGCCCGATGAAGCACAGCCGCTTGTTAACCTCAACGATACCCATTTCCAAGAGGTATTCCGCTGGCTTTATGCCCGCCGCGAAGACGGCAGCACGCGCCTCGGCGAGGGCCGGAATCTGCCGCTCCTTAACCGGATTCTGGGCGATGAGAAAGCGAAAGCTGCTTTTGTGGCGGAGGAGAAAATAAGCATTCACGACGCGGTGGCGCTTACCGACCTTGCCGATGAGACCATGCGTAGCCATTTGCAAACGGCCCTTGCCCACTTGCTTCAGGCGCAGAAGTACGTGCATAAGCTCAAAGCCGTTCAACGCTCTGACCGCGATTTGGCAGATGAGTTGGCTTCCCTTTCGCTGGGCCTTTCCCGCAGCATCTTCGAGCAGTTGAACATCAACAAAGCTTCTGCATAGCCAATGCTTTTAAAGGAGACTGATTTACGCTGGCCTACAGATGGCGACATCAATGGTTGGGCAGACTATGCCGAGCTTTTGTGCATGTTGCACATAGACGGCGAACTAAGCCTGCAAAGCTTTGCCGACTGGATAAACGACAACGTGGATAAAACGCCCGCTCAAAAGCTTCGGGCCGTTCATTTTACGGAAGAGTATCTCAAGACGGCTGTGACGGTTACGCCTTTGCCTCTTACGCCATTTCTGCCAAACGCAGTAGACGAAGAGGAGAAGGACGAAGGTTATGAGGAGGATGACAAAATCACCTTTACAGAAGCACCGGACAGCGATCCGCCAGACACGGACATTATAGATGCACTTAGCCAGCGACTTCGTGATGTTTGGGTGGTGCTGGAAGCACGTCAAAGAAATTTCGCCGGTCACTATCCTTTTGCAGTAGAAAATTCGGTGCTCCGGTTCAAGGCTGCTACACAAACAGCACATCAGCAGCTGTACATAGTCTTGATGTGCTCTTCGCAAATGCAGGTCTTTAGCCCGAGCGCCATTAACAAACTTGGCCATTGCTTTGAAGCGCTTTGCCAAATACCTTTCAGAAAGCTGCTGCCTGCAGGTGCTACTATCCGTTTTTTTGGTGCGGGCGCGGGAAGTCTCTTACCGGCCACTATGCGCTATGCAGGTAAAAACCTTCGGGAGCGTCTGAAAGCCCTTGCCACCGATCTGGCCGTGGACACGCAAAAAGCGTTGGAAGATGAAGACGAGGTGTCTTCGGGAGGCGATGCCAGCCTTGACTGGGTGGCGTTTTTATCCTTCAAAGATGATGTGCCGCATCAACCTGTTTTCTTTGCGCAGTGCGCCTGCGGTGCCAACTGGATAGACAAGCAGCACGAAGCCCGTTTCGGCAGATGGCAGCGGTTTTTGCATGTCCGGCAATCTATTCAGTACATCCATTTCGTCCCGCGGTCTTTCCGCAGGTTAAATGCAGCTTGGCATCGGGCATCAAGTATTATGGACGATCTTGTTCTTATAGACCGATACCGGCTGCTTTTTTTGCTGGAAGGCGAGGCGCAAGCAACCTTGCAGGATTTGTTAACGCCCTATGCAGCCTTGCTGGCTCAGAAAGGAACCATTTCCTTTTAGGTACAAAAGAAGTTTCGGGTCTGCACAAGGAAAAGCTGTGCAAATACGCTGCACTCGTCCTTCTTTCCTTTGCAACAGAAAAAACCTTCCCCGAAAGTTTTCTGGTTACATTAGCTTCCTCTCCGATAATGGCTTCCAACTTCGATTTCCTGCAGCAAGAGTTTGCCTTCCTCGCCCCCGATGCGCGCAAGGCGGAAGAATATGTGTTTACCGATCCGGTCTATAGCGCCATTCTGAGCCGCAAAAACTTAGAAGCGTGGGTGGGTTGGCTGTATGACAACGACAGCGAGCTGACGCTGCCTGCGGATACCAGCTTGTCTGTGTTGATGCACGAAAAGAGTTTCACGGAAGTGTTGCCGCCCACGCTGGTGCGTAACCTGCACTTGTTGCGCCGCACCGGAAACCTTGCTGCCCACAGCAACACGCCGGTTACGGGGCAGGATTCCCTTTTGGCCCTGCGCATCTTGTTTGACCTTTCGCAGTGGGTGGTGCGCCTCTACAGCCGGAGCCATACGCCCACAACTGCGTTTGACGAAGCACTCCTTCCAACAGGCGACCCGGTGAAGCGCAGCCGCAAAGAGTTGGAAGCCCTTCAAGCCCAATATGAAGACACGCGGCAGCAATTGGAGCGGGCCAACAAAGCGTTAGAACAAAACGAAGCTGCGCGCGCCGCATTAGAAGCCCGGTTGGCGGAGATGCAGCAAACCAAGCAGCGCAACCGGAACTCGGCACCAGCATTTAGCGCCTCTCTGTCAGAAGCCGAAACCCGCCGCCTCTACATTGACGTGATGCTGAAAGAAGCAGGCTGGGACGTGAGCGAAGAAAACGTGTGTGAATATCCGGTGGTAGGTATGCCTGGAAATAGCGGGAAAGGCAAGGCCGACTATGTGCTTTGGGGCGATGATCATCTGCCGCTAGCTGTGGTGGAAGCCAAGAAGACAACCGAAGACGTAGAAAAAGGAAAACGGCAAGCCGAGCTTTACGCCGATTGTTTGGGAAAAATGACGGGCCGCCGTCCGGTTATTTTCTACACCAACGGTTTTGAAACAATGCTGTGGGACGACGCTTCCGGCTATCCGCCCCGGCAGGTTTTGGGCGTTTACAGCAAGGAAGAACTGGAGCGAGTGGTGAATCGGCGCGGCCTGCGGGGAGACATCAAAAACGCGCCCATAAACAAAGCCATTGCAGATCGTTACTATCAGGAAAGGGCCATTCGCTGCGTAGGCGAGCAGTTCTGGAATCGCAATCGCGGCGCGCTGCTGGTGATGGCTACCGGCAGCGGAAAAACGCGCACCGCAGCGGCGCTGGTAGAAATGCTGAGCAAGGCAGGCTGGGCCAAGCGCATTCTGTTTCTGGCCGACCGCAACGCGCTCGTGAAACAAGCGAAAGACGCATTTAATCAGCACTTGCCCGGCTTCCCGGCCATTGACCTGACGAAGGAGGAAGACGACGGCAGCAGCCGCGTAGTGTTCAGCACTTATCCTACGATGATGAACCGGATAGACCGGATACGGACAGCGGGGCGGCGCTTCTACGGCGTGGGGCATTTTGATGTGATCATCATTGACGAAGCCCACCGCAGCGTCTATCAGAAATACCGCGCGCTGTTCCACTATTTTGACGCTCTTTTTATTGGCCTCACCGCCACACCCAAAGCCGACGGCGATAAGGATACCTATGAGCTTTTCGGGCTGGAAGCGCACATGCCCACTGATGCCTACGAGCTGGATCAAGCCGTGTTTGACAAATACCTTGTTCCGCCCAAAGCGCTGCCCATTCCGCTCAAGTTTCCGCGCGAAGGCGTGAAGTACGACGAGCTGAGCGAAGACGACAAAGCACGCTACGAGGAAGACTTTCTGGCCACCTACGGCGAAGGCCCGGAAGACGTGAGCAGTAGCGCCGTTAATAGCTGGCTGTTCAACGTGGACACTATCAATAAGGTGCTGGACCTGTTGATGGAAAGAGGCCAGAAAGTGAGCGGCGGAGACCGCTTGGGAAAGACCATTGTTTTTGCCAGGAACCACGCCCATGCGCTTTTTGTGGAAGAATGCTTCAACAAGCGTTATCCGCAGCACGGCGGCAAGATGCTTCGGGTGATTGACAACAAAACTTACGACCCGCAGGGACTGATTGATGCTTTCGGTGACCCGGCAAACAGTGCTTTCCGCATTGCCGTTTCGGTGGACATGCTGGATACCGGCATTGACATTCCCGAAGTGCTGAACCTTGTTTTCTTTAAACCCGTGCGCAGCAAAGCCAAGTTTTGGCAGATGGTGGGGCGGGGAACGCGCCTGTGTCCCGATGTGTTTGGGCCGGATGCAAACAAAGCTTTCTTCTACATTTTCGACGTGTGCGAAAACGTGGCTTTTTTCAGCGCCGACGTGAAGGAAGAGGAGGTTGCTTTGCCAATATCGGTTACCGAAAAGCGTTTTCTCCTTCGCTTGGAACTGGCGTACCTGCTTCAGCAAAAAAGCGGCAAGACAGAAGGCGAGCAAATATTAGAGAATGATTTAATTGGCGGGCTGCAAAAGGAAGTTTCCGCTTTGACCGAAGACGACTTTCGCGTGAAGCGCGTGTTGCGAATCGTTCACACCTATCAGCAGCCTCAGAACTGGCAGCCGGTTTCCCGCATTGCCATTGCCGACTTGGGACAGTTGGCCCCATTAGTGGGGAATGCAGAGGGCAGTGAGGAAACCGCGCGGCGCTTTGACTTGATGTGTTATCAGTTGCTGGCAGAGATGCTGGAAGGCGGCTCCCGAGCCTCGTTTTATCAGCAGAAGATTGCGGCGGCGGTAGCGGGATTACTGCAGAAGCTCAGCATTCCCGCAGTGGCGGCGCAAGAGCCGCTTATCCGCGCGACACAAGAGCCGGAGTTTTGGCAGGAAGCAGGCGTGGAGCGGGTGGAGCATCTTCGCAAAGTGCTTCGAGGGTTGATTCCATACGTGGAAGCCGACCAAAAACGAAACCTCTACACCAACATCGCAGACGAGCTGGTGGGCACGGTGGAGGAAACCGAAATGATAGCCGGCTACTCGCAGTTGGATGCCTACCGGAAGCGTGTAGAGCGTTTTTTGCGGGAGAATCAAAACCATCTCACGATTCACCGCATCCGCACCGCGCAGCCCATCACGCAGGCAGAGTTGGAAGCCCTTTCGCAGATGCTCCATACGATTGACGGAGAAGAAAAAAACGAAGGCGCTTTGGCGCGTATTACCGGCGGGAGATCACTGGCGACATTCATCCGCAGCCTGCTGGGCATGGACATCAATGCGGCGAAGGAAGCTTTTGGGGAATTTCTTCAAACAGACCGTTTCAGCGCAGCGCAGATTCACTTCATCAACACCATCATCAACGCCTTGTGCAAGAACGGCGTGATTGATAAGCGGCAGCTTTTTGAGACGCCGTTTATCAACTCCAATCATGAAGGACTAAGCGGTGTTTTTGCGGAAGGCGAGGCGCGAAGGGTGATAGAAATTCTGGACGTGCTGAATGGAAGCGCGGTGCAGGAGGTGGCTTAGTATTACGCTATAAATACAAAATATATTTCCGGCAATTGGTTGCTGCTCAAGGGATAGCCAAAGCCATTAGAAAAGACAAAGGCTTTCAGACCGTTGAAACCCTTTATATTTTTGCTGATTTTAAATAGCAGTATAGCTTATTTACCGGAGTATGGACATAAGACGTGGTAATTATGTTGGCGGTTTGTGGCCGGGCGCTTCGGATTTCAGTTTGCCACAAGTGGTGTCCCCATAATCTTCTGCCGGTGGTTTCCGCCCCATTTTTCCAGTTCCGAAATCACGCTGCCCAGTGTGTCCACATACGCCGTGGCGATGTACTCAATCAGCACCGGCGTCTGGTCATACACCACGCGCGCCACAAGCTGGTGGGCCTCCAGGTCTTTCAGTTCCTTGGCCAGCACTTTGGCGGAGATGTTGGGAATGCTGCGCTCTATCTCCTTAAACCGTTTGTGGCCTTCGATAATGGAAATCAGAATCAGCAGCTTCCATTTTCCATTCAGCACATCCAGCGCATCCCGGACGGAGCGCATGGCAGACTGACATTCTTTGGGGCTTTTTTTCGTTCCGCGTTTCATAGAAAACAAGTGGTTAGGTTACCGGCAGGTAACCGCTTACTTTAGGGTAACTACTTACCAATCGTAACCAAAGGTAGATAGCTTTGTCCTTCCAAAACATTCCCCTCCTACAATGAAAAACATCCTGCACATCACCAGCAGCGTCAACGGCGAAAACTCCTACAGCATCCGGCTGGGCAACCTGATTACTGACCGCATTCAACAGGCCCATCCGGGTTCGTCAGTCAAGGTGCGCGACCTCACTTCTCCCCTCGTTCCCCACCTGACGGGCGAACACGTACAAGCCTTTTACACCGACCCTTCCCAACACAACGAAGACCAGAAGGAGCACGTGAAGTTCTCGGATGAATTCATCAGCGAGCTGCAGGCGGCAGACACCATCGTGATAGGCGTTCCTACCTACAACTTCACCATTCCCTCCACCTTGAAAGCATGGCTGGACCACATCACGCGCCGGGGCATCACCTTCAATTATGATGGTGGCGTACCGCAGGGCTACATCAAAGGGAAGGAGGTATATCTCGCTTTTGCCGCCTCCGGTGTGTACAGCGAAGGGATGATGGCGCCGATGGATTTCGCCGTTTCTTACCTCAAATTCATGCTTGCATTCCTGGGGATGGAGCAAGTAGAAATTTTCCGGGTGGAAGGACTTAAAGCGCCCCATATCGGGCCTGAACTTGCGCTGGAAAAAGCCATGGCAGAGCTGGACAAACACGCTTTCTAAAAAGAGTTTTGTAAACGTAGCTGCACAAAAAAAGCCGGAAGAATTTTTCTTCCGGCTTCTTTGTGCAACAGAAGCACGCCCTTTTAATCCGACCCTTTCCGGCTCACGAGGCTCGTCAGCGGGCTGCGCAAGCCGGAGAAATCCATCAAATCCACTTTTACAGAGCCGATAACCACGGGCGAATTAATGCGCAGGGGCAGGCGGTTAGCATCATCGCTAATCCAAAGCGTCATTTTTTCACCGCCTTCTTTAAACACGTTTCCTTCTATCACCAGCGGCGCGAGCTTCAGGGCATTAAAGGTTCCATAGCGTGTTTTGATGCGCTCCTTGCCCAAGTATTTCACGTAGAAATCGTAAACCTTGTCATCCAGAAACATCTTAATCGGTACCCGCGTTCCCGGCGGATAGCGTCCAAAATCAATGTTCCGGGCATAATAAAGCATGGACATCACATCCTGAAAACAGTTGGGCAGGGACATCACTTTCTTCTGCGAGATAGAGCGGTTGTTGGCTACGTCAAAGGTCACCGGCTCGGTAAAGTGGATGCTGCCTTCGTTCACCGTCCGCGTAAAGCGCAACGGGCGCAGGGTTTCTACATCCACAAAAGACTCGTAACGGTCACGCACTTTAAAGAACCATTCATAGCTTTTGTGGGTGCGCGCCTCGCCCACAAAATTGTACACCGGACGGCCATTAATGCCTGTGCTGCCAACGGTGAATGTGGCTTCGCCTGCGCCCACCCACAGCGGACTCATATTGTACCAAGCTTTGAAGTACAACTTTTCGCCCGTCTGCCACGCCGTGTTGGGAATATAGCAGCCGCCTTGCGCGAAGGAGAAAGAAGGAACCAGCAGCAAAAGGAAGAACCCGCACAGTAGCCGAAAAGGAAAGCGCATAAATCGTTTTTAGAGTAGGGAAAAAGCCTGTTTTCAAACAAGCGGGGATGAGACGGGCGGCTTTCCGGAAAGTTTCACCCGGCGAAACCAGAATCCCGCGCCGGCCAGTGCAGGCAGGGCCAGATTGGTGAGCCAAAGCACCAGCGTAGCACCAAACACTGCGGCGCTGCCGCTCTCCGGGACGTTGAAAAGAAATAATGCCAATGTCCCGCGAATGCCGATTTCAGCGAGCGCAAAATTGGGAATCACGGCCAGCAGGCTAAAAAAAAGCGCACAGCGCATCCAGCCCTGCGCGGGCGCCATCGGCACCGAAAGCCATTGCAGCAGCAGCCAGAATTGCGACGTGTAAATGGCAAAGCGCAGCAGCGATAGAAGAAGAATCCAGCAGCGCGCGCCAAAGGAGATTTCTACGTTGGCAGGCAGCTTCCGGAGCAGCGGAATGCGCAAAGCCCACTTTGCCAGCCGGTGAGAAAAGAAGTAGAAAACCAGCGCGCTGCTTGCCAGCAAAGCGGTGAGCGCAGCGGCTGCCAACGGAGAAACATAATCCTGCGGCACGTTGGCAAAAAGCACGGCGGGCAGCGCCCAGACGAAAAGCGTAGCCAGTTGGGAACCTGCGCCCAACACGCCTGCCACGGTGCCTGCGGAAAGGGAAAGGTCTTTTATCGCCAACAGCCGCGCCGGGTAATCGCCTGTCCGGTTGGGCGTTACGGCAGAAGCCGCCGCGCCGCAGAGAACAGAGATAATGGACGCTTTCAGGCTTACAAAAGAAGCGCCCGACGCCCGCAAAAGCAGTCGCCATTTAACCGCTTCCACAGCGTATCCGGCAGGCAACAGAAACAGCGCAGCCACGGCATAAAACGGCGAAGAAAATGAAACGGAACGCCAGCCACCGGCATTCTGCGACACCCGCACATGAATTTGCCGGAGAAGCACAAAGAGCAGCACGACGCTCGCCAGCAGACCTATTCGCTGAAACGCTTTCTTTCGGGTAGCTTTGTCTGAAAATAGGGGACGCATGAAACCGGAGGAGAGCTGTGTGATTTTGGGAATAGACCCCGGAACAGTGGTGCTGGGATACGGACTGGTGCGGGTAGTCAAAGGTAGCCCGTCCTTGTTGGAGATGGGTGTGCTGCGTCTTGACCGCTACAGCGCGCACCCCGAAAGACTCAAAAAAATATTCAGTCTGGTGGAAGATCTTATCCGCCGCCACCGCCCGGATTGCATGGCTCTGGAAGCGCCCTTCTTTGGGAAGAACGTGCAGAGCATGTTGAAACTGGGCCGCGCGCAGGGCGTGGCCATGGCGGCAGGCATGATGCACAATTTAGAGGTAGCGGAATATTCGCCGCGGACGGTGAAGCAGAAAACCACCGGCAAAGGCAGCGCCACCAAAGAAGCCGTGCGCACCATGCTGGAGGCGACGCTTCATTTCCGGGAAGATTCCAGTATGCCAATGGACGCGACGGATGCACTCGCCGTGGCGCTCTGTCATTACTATTGCAGCAACGCGCCTTCGGTGCATCTATTTGACCCGCCCGCCGCCGAAGCCCGCCAGAACCTGCAACAGGCGAATGCGGTGCCTAAAAAAAGCAGCCGCAAAAAAGATGCGGCTGCCTGGTCTCATTTTCTGGATGCTCACCCGGAGCGGACGGGCTAAGGGGTTTAATACCCTCCTTCTGGCCGGTAAGGCGCGCCGTTGCCGACTTCAAACCGCGGACACAGAACCTGGTCGGTTGCCTGGTCTTTGCGCGGGAACATGCCCCGCATAAAGAGCGATACTTCCATGGTGTTGCCCAATACCTGCCGCGCGCTATTTGTGTTGTACTCATAGCTGGCTGCCACGGCGATGTTGCGGAAGTCTATTTTCACCGTCGGGATAATGGCATCTCCTACTCTGTAAAAGGCACCCGCCGACAGCGCTAAGTTGCGGCTTTCGTTGTAGGCATCGCGGGAATAATAGGTAAGCAATCCACCCCCAATCCACTCCTGATAGGGATGCTGATTGGTATAGTTGAAGTGCGTTGTAAGCCCGATATTGTCTGTTAGCAACACCGAGAGGCCCATCTGCGCAGAATACTTTCCGGTGAGTTTGCTAAAGGTCTGGTTGTTATTGTTCTGCGTAAACGTCTCGTTGGGCCGGGTGATGTGGTAAGCCGACAGACCGACGTAATAATTGGCCCGGCGCGCCCTGCCAATAGATGAGTTGAAGGAGACTCCTGCGTTCAAGTCAAACTGATTAACCTTGACATTGGCAAAATTCTCGTTGGTGCTCAGACCGGGATCATAGGTGCTGCCGTTGTACTGGCTGTTGGTGGTTACGTTGGAAGCGATAAAAGACCGCTGGATATAACTAGCTCCAAAGCCCGCGCTGATGTAGGAGTTGTGCTCGTCGTTCAGGTGCTTGTTGTAGTTCACCGTCGGCATTATTTGCAACGTACTCAGCGAGATAGCGCCCGCTTTGTCGTAGACCACGGCCAGCCCGTAAGAGAAGTAATCGTTGGTGGTAGCGCTGAGGCGCGTACGCGCCTCAGCGGATACCAGCATGGTTTGAAAAGAGTTGGTGAGGCTGCTCCACTGATTGCGATACAGCGCGCCCACTTTGTAGTCGCCGCTGAAGATGCCTGTTAGGGCTGGGTTCCGGAGCGCGGCGTTCTCGTAGAACTGTGCAAAGCGGGCATCCTGCGCCGTTGCGTTCCCGGCCATCAGGGCCAGAAGGAAAGACGCTTTCACCACACTTTTAAAAAGGCTCATGAATCTTGTGTTTGTTGCGGTAAAAAGAAGGATTAACGGATAATGGTGATGTCCCCATTCATGGTCAGCGGATCATTGCTTTCACATACACCTTCCAGGATCCAGACATAGGTATCCGGTTTCAGGGGCTGGCCTTTGTAGATGCCGTCCCAACCTGATACTTCATCGTTGAGGGTGATGTTCTGCGCTTCATACACCAGATCACCCCAGCGGCTGTAGATACGGAACGAATTAATCGTCCGCAGTCCGTTGCCGCGCGGATAGAAGCGGTCGTTCTGTCCGTCACCGTTCGGCGTGAACGTATTCGGCATAAAAATCTGACTGCTGCCGCAACGGGTGAAGAGTGATACGCTGTCGGTTCCTTCACAACCATAGGTCGTAAGGCCATGAAGGGTGTAGGTGATGGTGTTGCGCGGGGTAACTACCGGATTCAGGCAATCGTTGCAGCTGAGGAAGTCCACCGGCGTCCAGTAGTAACGAACAACCTCTGCAGGCACGCTGCCATTCAGCGTTACGCTTTGGCCGGTAACCACATTGACATCCACGCCTGCGTTCACCACCGGAATCGGCACAACCTGAACGGTTACAGAAAGAGTGTCTGTATAACAGTCGGCATTGGAGACCGCCACACGATACGTGGTTGTTTGCGATGGACTGGCCGTCGGGTTGGCAATGCGCGGATTAGACAAAGTAAAGGCAGGCGTCCACAGATAAGAAGTACCGCCAGTAGCCCGCAAACGAACAGAGCTTCCTGCGCAAATAATGGTATCTGCTGTCACAGTAATCGTGTCGCGTGGTATGGTAGTCAGCGTCAGCGTGTCGGTATTGACGCATCCAAATGCGTCGGTTCCGGTTATGACGTAGGTTGTGGAGTCGTAAATGGTAGCAACAGGATTGTTACAAGCAGTACAAGACAGCCCGGTTGCCGGTGACCACACATAAGAGGAAGCACCAAATACTTTAAGCGGGGTTGGTACGCCTGCACAAATCGAGCGGTCGGGGCCGGCGGTAACCGTCGGCAGCGGATTTACACTTACTTCGGTCTGCTGACGAACGGTGCAGCCTGTAGCGAGTGAGGTAAAGCTCACCGTATAGGTTGTGGTTGCCGTTGGCGAAGCAACAGGGCTTGAACAAGCCGTACAACTGAGTCCGGTTGAAGGGGTCCAGTTGAAGGTGCCGGTAGCAGAACTGGAAGCCGTAAGCGTTGTGCTGCTGCCTGCGCAGATAGCAATACCCGAAGGAACAACGGTCAGGTCTGGTTTTGGAATCACCGTAACGTGAACGTAAGCCGTATCGTCGCAAAGGGCTACACCAGAACCGATAACGCGGTAAGTGGTTGAGATAATCGGATGTGCTACCGGATCGGTACAGTTGGTGCAGCTCAATCCCGCTGATGGATACCAGCTATACGACAGCGCACCCGAAGCACGCAGAATGGTAGAGTCGTTTTCACAAATGGTCGTGTCGTCCGCCGCCGCAATCACATTGGCTTTCGGATTCACGATAATGACGCTCTGTGCAGTAGCCGTGCAGTTTGCAGCCGATTTGGCCGTAACACGGTAGATGGTCGTCGTGGCTGGTGTAGCAACCGGGTTGGCAACGGTTGTGCTGCTCAGCCCGGCAGTTGGCCCCCAGGTATAGGAAGCCGCATTGCCTGTGGCATTTAGCTGCACACTCTGACCGGCGCAGATAGTAGCTGTATCCGGTGTTACCGATACAGTTGGCAACGGATTCACTGTTACAGTTACCGTAGCAGTATCCGAACAGCCATTGGTGCTTCCTACAACTGTATAAGTGGTGGTCGCGTTGGCTAGTGCATTCGGATTGGAACAAGTGGTGCAGGTAAGGCCAATATTCGGGCTCCATTGATAAGAAGCTGCACCAGTTGCGTTCAGGTTCGTAGCCGCGCCATAGCAAACAACCGGAATAGAAACGGTGGCGTTTACGTTGGGTTTCGGAATCGGATAAACAGATTGATACGCCGTATCGGCACAGCCATTTGGTGCTACGGCTGTGATAACGTAGGAAACAGGAGCTGTCAAATTGGAAACCGTCGGATTCGCGATAGCGGTATTGCTTAAGCCGGTTGCAGGCGACCAGTCGAAAATGACCGGGCCGGTATTGGCGCTGTTGTTATTAACAGCATTCAATTGCGCAGTGCTGCCACTACAAAGGTTGAAGTTGTTCCCCACGGTCAGGTCAGGAGAAGGAAGCACGGTTACGACCACACTGTCGCTGTCGCGGCAACCGTTCACGTCCGTCGCTATCACTTTATAAGTAGTGGTTACCAGCGGCGCAACGGTTGGGTTAGCAGTGTTTGGCCTTGTCACCCAAGTGGTCGGCGTCCAGCGATAAGCAGCCGCGCCGGAAGCGGAAAGCGGAATGGTAACACCGGCGCAAATTGTAGTGTCGTTACTCACGGTGAGCGTTACGCCCGGATAAGTAGTTACTACCACCGTGTCCGTATCGCGACAGCCGTTGAAGTTGATACCAATTGCGTAGTAAGTGATTGCTTCCGGTATATTGGAGCGGGTCACGGTTGGGTTAGGGGAAGAGTTGCTGCTCAGGTAAGGAGCTGGATTGCCATTGGGCAAATTCCACTCATACCTGTTTGCCAAACCTATGGGCGCAAAGGTGTATGACTCACCCACACACAGTCCCTGATCGGGGCCGGCATTGATTACCGGAGAACGCCGCACCCTTACCAGCACCGAATCCGTATCCGCGCACAGGCCGGGATTGGTAACGATTACCGTGTACATTGTAGTAACGGTAGGATTCGCTACCGGGTTAGCAATTGTAGAGTCGCTCAAACCGGCTCCGGGTGTCCAGTCATAAATCGCACTGGGAGAAACATTGGTGGTGGAAACACTCAACTGCGTGCTGGTGCCGGAGCAGATATTCACGTTCGGGCTTGCAATAATGGATGGATTTGGGTTCACCGTAATCACCACCGTATCCGAATCTCTACAACTACCCGAACCAAAAGAGCCAATTACCAGATAAGAGGTAGTAGCTGTCGGGGTGGCAACCGGGTTAGGAATATTCGGACTTGGCGTCAAGCCGGGAGCCGGGTTGCCATTCGTCAAAGTCCAGGTATAGGAAAGCGCGCCTGTGGCGTTCAACTGGACACTGTTGCTGGAGCAGATTGCAGTGTCGTTATTGGTAACAACGGTTGGCCGGCTTTGAACATCCACACGAACTGTATCCGTATCTGTACAGGAGAACACGTTTGTTGCTACTACCTGATAGGTAGTCAAGCTGGTAGGCGAAGCAATTGGGTTTGGAATGGTCGCGTTATTGAGACTCGTTGTAGGCGTCCACTGGAACGTAAGTCCGGTTGCAGGCGTTACCTGTAATTGAACAGACGTACCCGTGCAAATCGTGGTTGTTCCACTGGGAGTTACTGTAATGCTCGGACTCGGCTTGATGTTAATTGCCTTTGTAATCGTATCGCTACAATTGCTGGTGAAGATAATCATCCGCACGTTGCGTGTAATTACGGAAGATGTGGTATTGGTAAAGGCTTTTACCGGGTTTTGAACATTGGCTGTTGTGCCATCCCCAAAATCCCAACTCCAGGCTGTGCCAACACCTGCGGTGCTGATGGTAGCATCTGTGAACTGAACAGGTGTTCCGGCACAGGCAGTATCATTAATGGCGGAAGAAATGAAATTCGCAGAGAGCGTCCCTACTTTAATGGTATCCGGATTTACAACCCTATTACCGATAACGGCATAATTACAACCAACGGTTCCAATAACAACCAAAGTAGGTACGAACCGGCCTAGGGTGTCATAAGTATGGGTGAAATTTAAACTGGTTAAGGAGGTAGAATCAACTGTCCCGTCACCAAGGTCATAAATAATTTTAGCAGAGTCAGGATTCGTCAGCCTGAATGGCACCGTTAAGGGCGTGCAACCGCTTAAAGGCAGACCATAGTCGAATGTAACCAACGGGCCATCTACGGTGACGGTTCTGCTAAAGCTATCTGTACAACCCGTTGGCGTAGTGGCTATCAATTTAATAACAAATGTTCCAGCTAAGGTGTAGGTAACCGTAGGGTTACGAACCGTAGAGGTTCTTCCATCACCAAAGCTCCAGTTGAAAATAGTACCATTAGGTGTGGTTGTACGAACAGCAGGCCTAACCCCAACAAGAGGCGGACAGGCTGCAAAGGAATCGTTTAGGGTAAAGAACGACGGGTTACCTACAATGCTAATGTTCGTAGTAGTCGCCCCATTACTTGTATCCCTACACCCACCCGGGCTGATGGCAACAATTTTTACGTTATAAGAACCAGGAGTCGCGTAAGCATGTCTGACAGGTGTGTCTTGGGTAGTGGCAAATTGCGCACCATCACCAAAAAGCCATACAAAGCTTGCGCCGCCCGTAGAATTGTTGTTGAATGTGATAGACTCATTTACGCAACGTTGAAGGCTTCCCACGACAGTAAGGGCGGCGTTTGGCTGCTCCGGATTGATATAGCCAATCTTTGTTTCCACATCTGTGCAACCAAAATTATCTGTTACCTGAAGGCTTACATTATAACTACCTGTGAGTGCGGGATAGAGATGTTTAACAACAGGCGCATTACCCGAACGCGTATTGCCATCGCCAAAGGTCCATGTACGGGAAGTCGTTGTGCCACCCGCCGACATGGTGCTTATATCGGTGAAAGTAACGGAATCTCCGGCGCAGGGAACGAGCGGGGAGGCAACGAAATTAGCCACAACACCCCGGACGTTAATAAACGCGTTTTGCGTCAGCGAATCGCGACAACCCAAGCTGTCAATCGTAACAAGCTTTACGTTATAGATGCCTACATTCGGGAAAATGCGCGATAAGGGTGTCGTGCCCGTGTTGCCGGTGGTATCCCTAAGACCAGTTGTGGTATTGATAAAATCCCACCGCGCGGCCTGAATGCCTGTCCGGTCTCTCAAGGTAAGGATGGTAGAGCCGTTGGGGCAAAGTGTATCTTTCCGGGGAGCATTGATGCTAAAGAACGTATCGTTATTCAGAACAGGTACAAAGCGTGTGAGCTTCGACGAGCAAGTACCATCTGACACGGTAAGCGTTACTGCATACCGACCATAATTCGCATAGGTGTGAGTAGGATTGGCTGTAGGTACAGGCGCGCTGCCATCCCCGAAATCCCAAGAATAAGTTGTTTCCCGCAAGGACGAAGTTCCATCAAAAGCTATCGCTAGTTTATTGGCACAGTTCGGCGCATTATAAGTAAACAGCGCCCGCGGGCCGGAACCGCTCAACACATTGAGTAACGTGGTTGTGTCCTTACACCCATCATTGTTGGTTACCAGTGTTACTGACTTGTTCGTAAAGGGAGCAACTGTATTGGCAATGCGGTAAGTAGTATCCGGTCCTTGTGTTCCAAAAACGGTGAAATTGGCTACCCCTTGAATCGTCCAGATATATTTTGTGCCTGCAGGGCCGGGTGTGTTAGGACTAAAATTAATTGCGCTGTCCAAACAAACAGTGCCTGAAGGTGTAACCGTAAAGCCGGAATTTACCCGCGTTCCTATTGTGATCGGTTGCGTGTAAGTTGCCGAGCAACCACCCTGTGTAGCACTGACTGTTAATGTATATCCGCCGGGGTTGGCATATACAAAACTTGTGGTGTCGGCTGTTGTTGTTGTTGGGTTTGGATTCCCAGGACCACCAGCCGCTCCAAAATTCCAGGTGATACTTCGCGTCGCGGGAGGTGCGGGAGGCGCGCCTGTAATAATTGCCTTAAAAAACACGCGGGAACCGCCACATTGGTTTCCGGTTACGATTACGTTTATATCCGCTGAACCTACTTTGATCTGTGTAGGTACAGACGTATTAGAACAGGCAGCAATATTGGTCGCCGTAAGGAATACCTGGTAAATTCCGTTGGTCGTAAAATTGTAAGTTAGATTTGTAGAGGTAGGGTTAGCAGGAGCAGGAGAGATAGGATTGCCAGTACTCTGATCTACAATCTGCCAAACATACGTTGTTCCTGCGCCTCCGGGTGTGGTGGTATTGGTGAAGGTCACCGGGAAAGGAAAGGTACAGGAAGCGATTGCGCTCGCCGTAAAACTAGCCGCAGGTGGGTCAAGTACGGTAATGTTCTTGCTAACTGTACTCGTACAACTTTGACGCACACTGGTAAGCGTTACAGTATAAGTTCCGGCAGCAGAATATGTATAGGACGGACTAATATCCGTACTTGTTCCGCCATCTCCAAAATCCCACGAAAAGTTTACGGTTGGATCAAATGGATCCGGCGTAGTTGTGTTGGTGAAGGTAGCTGCCGCATTGACACACACATTAGCAGGAGCCGTAAAATTGGCTACCGTTCCACCTACCGTAGCATTTATCGTCTGATAAGCTGTATCATTACAAGCACCATTGGTCACTACTAATCGAACTGTATAAGTACCTGGTGTACTATAAGACCGTATAAAACTGTTTACAGAAACAGAAGAATCTGCCGTTCCATCGCCAAAATTCCATTTATTAGGAAATGTAGCTCCCGTACTTTGAATACTATTAAAACTAACCAAGGCAGTATTACAGCTAAAAACCGAACCCAAACTAAAAGCAGCAACAGGACTGGCTATTACATTGATATAATTTGTTTTCTGCAAAGCGGTCGTACAACCAGCAGCATTAATAGCTGTCAGAATTACAGGATAGTTACCAGGAGTAGTATAAGTGTAAGGTTGCGTTACTGTAGTGTTTACACTGGTAATTCCTGCACCGTTACCATTCCCAAAATCCCAGAAATACCTTATCGCTCCCGGAACAGCCGGTGTGTTAGTCACAGTACCGGTAAAAACAACCGATTTAGGCGCACAGGAGGTAGAGCTGTCGTCCGCCACAAAAGAAACCGCCGGTTTCGCAAAAGCCACAATATTTTTGAAAGCGCTGTCCTGTTGTGTTCCGTTGGAAACAACAAGCTTAACGGTGTAAGTTCCCGGATTTAAGTAAGTAGTAGAGGAAGTTACCCCACTACCAAAACCGCCGTTGCCGAAAGTCCACCGATAAGTAAGCGTCCCGGGGCCGGTGGAAGAAGAGGCATCAAAGTTTACGGCATCCGGCGCGCAAATGGACATATTGCTGGCGGTAAAACTCGCCGTCACCTGCGCGCGCGCGCCTATGGCACCGGCAAAAACCAAGAGCAGCGTAGCGAGCCACTTGGAGAAAATACCGCCGGAAAAAGTCTTGATTGGATTTGTGGAAATCTCAGTCATATGCGTCAGTTGTTCTAAAAAAACGTTGAAATCGGGAAATTTGTTTACAAAGTAATCAAATTATAGTTGGCCTTGCGTGCATTCTGACAAATTTATTATTGCTTAATGCAGCTGATGACTAATTTTTGATCAAGAGGAAGCTAAAAGACAGTGCCGGTACATCCGCACCGTATTTTCTAAACCATAATAAAGCGCATCGCTTACCAGCGCGTGCCCGATAGATACTTCTAAAAGCGGGGGAAGGTTTTGGACGAAAAACCGCAGGTTTTGCAAGTCCAGATCATGACCCGCATTCACGCCCAGCCCAATTTCCTGTGCTCTTTCCACTGCCCGCCGGTAAGGCGCAATTGCCGCTTCGGGAGCCTGAGGGAATCCTTTTGCGTAAGCCTCCGTATAAAGCTCAATCCGGTCTGCCCCGGTCTGCGCCGCGCCTTCCACCATCACCTCGTCTGCATCCACAAACACGGAGACGCGGATGCCTTCTTTTTTGAAAACGGAAATCACGTCCCGAAGATAAGCCTTTTCGGCGAGCGTATCCCAACCGTGGTTCGAAGTAAGTTGCCCCGCCGTATCCGGGACTAGCGTTACCTGCGCGGGTTTCACTTCCAACACCAGCGCCACAAATGTCTCTTCTTTGGGATTGCCTTCAATGTTAAACTCCGTCTGCAACAGCGGCGCAAGCGCGCGCACGTCGGCATAACGGATATGCCGCTCGTCGGGTCGGGGATGAACCGTAATGCCCTCTGCACCAAATGTCTCTATATCGCGCGCCACTTTCACCAGATTGGGGTTGTTGCCGCCCCGGCTGTTGCGCAGGGTAGCTATCTTGTTGATATTGACGGAAAGACGGGTCATTTTGGAAAATGGTTGGGAAAGTAAACCGTAAAATTGCGGCGGTTTTGTCAGAGAAATAGAACCCGGAAGCCAAAGACCGGAATCCAGAAGCCCGAAACCAAGCGGCTAAAGCAAAAGCCCGATAGTTGTTAAGAGATCATATCATTATCCATCCAACAATTCCAACGGCGTAGCTTTCCAACCTCTCCAACGCGCGAAGCACATCCAACCCTCCAACCTATGATCTCAATTGCCCTCCACGGCGGCGCAGGCACCATCCCGCAAGGCTCGCTCACACCCGAAAAAGAACAACGCTACCGCAACGCCCTCCAACAAGCCCGCAACGCCGGCTATTCCGTTCTTCAAAACGGCGGCAAAGCCCTTGATGCAGTCATCGCCGCCGTCACCGTTTTAGAAGACAATCCGCTGTTCAACGCCGGGTGCGGCGCCGTATTTACCCACGACGGCACCCATGAAATGGACGCAGCCATTGTCTGTGGAGAAGACCGCCGCACGGGCGCTGTCTGCGGCGTGTCGGGCGTAAAAAATCCGGTCCAGCTCGCGCGGCTCGTGATGGAAAATTCCGAGCACGTGCTGCTTTCCGGACGCGGCGCAGAAGCGTTCGCCAAAGCGCAGAACGCGGCTTTTGAAGAAGAAGATTATTTCTACGATGCGCTGCGCTATCAGCAGTGGCAGGAAGCCGTAAAGGCCGACCGCGTACAGCTCGACCACGCGCCGGAAACGCCAAAAAAAATGGGAACGGTAGGCTGTGTGACCTTGGATGCAAATGGCAATCTGGCAGCGGCTACTTCCACCGGCGGCCTCACCAACAAACGCTGGGGCCGCATCGGCGACACGCCCATCATTGGCGCGGGAACCTGGGCCGATAATGAAACCTGCGCCGTCTCCTGCACCGGCGTCGGCGAGTATTTCCTGCGCGCGGTCGTAGGTCATGAAATCCACGCGCTGATGCAATACAAAGGGCTTTCCCTGCAAGCTGCCTGCGACGAAGTGGTGATGAAGCAACTGGTAAAAACCGGCGGCGAAGGCGGCCTCGTAGCCGTGAATGCAAAAGGCGAAGTGGCACTCGTTTTCAACTCCGAAGGCATGTACCGCGCTTGGAAAAATGATGGCGGCGAAGGCGTGGAAATCTACCGGTAAAGGCGACCAAAAAGCCGCTGCAAGAGGTTTGCGATAGGTATTGGGCTTGTGTTTGCAGATTACGGGCCGGCAAGGGGTGTGGAGCGGAAGGTTTTTAGCCCGGCAGGGGCACAGGTTTGACTGGTCTCTGTGCAGGAATGTTAAGGTGAAGAAAGCCCCGGGCGGAACGCAGGTTCCGCGGAAACTGCGTTCCTTACAACAGCTTCTTTATCCAAAACGACAACCTCTTGTTCTTCCCCAACTCCACCTCCACACCCCACGGCTTTGTAAACACAGCCTGAAAGGCGGCAAGGGTACTCCGCCGCCCGGCAGAATCATTTTGCCGAATGGCGGAGGCATTTGGGCGAACGGCAGAATGCCTTTGCCGGGCGGCAGAACCATTTTGCCGCCCGGCAGAATCACTTGGGCGAGCGGCAGAATCATTTGGGCGAACGGCAGAATCATTTTGCCGCCTGGTAAAAGAGGCGGTCTTCTTGAATAGGAGAAGGCGCTCGCAGAAAATCTTTTGTCACCCCGGAACAGGGCCTTCGCGGCTTGCAGCGGGTTGCGTCTGGCAAGGTTCCCTTCGGGATGACAAAAGAGTACCTATGCCTCTCCTGCTTACCGCTGATTTTGGAGACAGGTGCTAAAGTCCCACGTCATCCGACAACCTTCCAACGCGAAGCATCCAACAACCTTCCAACGCCGAAGGCATCCAACGCAAAGCATCCAACACTCCAACGCCGCAGGCATCCAACATTCCAACGCGAAGCATCCAACACTCCAAAGTCCCTACACGCTCCCCATCACCGGCGGCATACTTGGGCTTTCGCTGCGCATTGGCAGGAATTCCCGCAGGCCGAGGTCGTAGCCGTTGCCCGCTTCCAGAATGTGGACTTTCAGGCTTTCCACCGAAATCGGCGAGCCGAATTCTACGTCCGCAATATTGTTGTGGCCAATGGTGCGGCCATCCACAATAATTACCGCGCCGGAGCCGATACACTCCAGTTGCGTGCCTTCCCGCACAATCACCGCCGTGTCTTCACCGAGGCCGATTCCTATCGCGCCGGGATTAGCCGAAACCGCCTGCGCCAGCCGTAGAAAGCGCCCGCGCTTGTCGAAATGCGAGTCGATGATGACGCCCAGCATCAGGCCTAAACCGGTGGTGATTTTCACTTCGCCTTTGAGGTGTGCTTCGGCGGCGTTGCCTTCATAAATCATCGTGTTGCTCATCGCCATGGCCCCGGCACTCGTCCCGGAAATCACAAATCCTTCTTCGTTTTCGTAACGATGGAGCAGGACGTCAAGCACTTCCGTTCCCCCGAAAATAGAAGACAGCCGAAGCTGATTTCCGCCCGAAAACATAAAGCCGTCGCACTCCCGGACACGCGCCACCACGCCGCTCTGCTGCGCGTCTTCCCGGTTGCGGATGTCCAAGATACCTACGTTGTGGTAGCCGAATTTGGCAAAGGCGTTAAGGTAGTTCTCTGCTACCTCTTCCGGTATCTGCGAAGCGGTAGTCGCCACTTCAATGCGGCTGTCCGGCGGGCCAATCAGCTTGGCAACCGTTTTGAGTATTGCCAGCTCAAAGAAGTTCAGGTTGTTTCGCCGGATAATACCTTGTTCCAGGTCGGTGCCTTTGTCTTCGGCGCCACCGATGCTTACCAGAATGCCTTTGGGAATGTGCATAAACCGTTTCTTGTAGGTACGAGGCAAAAGTACATTTTGCAACTTGTCCGGCGCGATGTACTTTTTGGGCCTCAAAAACATCCCGCTTCTCCCCAAAGCCTTTCCCCAAAAAGCCTTCCTGTTTTAATAAACGTCCCTGAAAACAACCCCATGAACACGCTCCAAACAACGCCGGTGGAAGACCTTTCCGGCCAGATGAAAATCCAAAGCATCAACGTGATGAACGGGCCCAACTACTGGTCGGACACGCGCTATCACCTCATTGTGATGATGCTGGATCTGGGTCGGTTGGAAGAATATCCGAGTAATAAAATCCCCGGCTTCCGGCAGCGGCTGGAGGAAGCGATGCCTTCACTGATTTCCCACCGTTGTTCTGAAAGTGAAGAGGGCGGCTTTTTCAAGCGGGTGGAAGAAGGCACCTGGATGGGCCATATCATTGAGCATATCGCGCTGGAAATGCAGACGCTCGCGGGCATGGAAGTAGGCTTTGGCCGCACACGCGGAACGGGCAAGCCGGGCATCTATCATGTAGTGTTCAGCTACTACGAAGAGAAGGCGGGCGTGTATGCCGCAAAAGCTTCGGTAGCATTGGTGGAAGCCCTGATTGCGGGCGAGAAATACGACTTGCAGGACGACATTCAGACGCTGCGCGAAATCCGCGAGAACGACCGTCTCGGCCCTTCTACCGGCTCGATTGTGGACGAAGCGCGCCGCCGCAAAATTCCGTGGATCCGCATCAATAAAAGCTCGATGGTGCAACTGGGCTACGGCAAAAACCAGAAGCGCGTCCGCGCCACGATTGCGTCCACCACATCCAACATTGCAGTGGACATCGCCTGCAACAAAGACGAGACCAAAAACCTGCTGGAAGCCGCCGAAGTGCCTGTGCCGCGCGGCGTAATCATCCGCCGCGAAAGCGAATTGGAAGAAGCCGTGCGCCGCGTGGGTTTCCCCCTTGTTACAAAGCCGCTCGACGGCAACCACGGGCGCGGGGCAGTCACCAATATCCGCTCGATAGAGGAAGCGCGCACCGCTTTTGAGGAAAGTAAAAAGTACGGCAATTCCATTATTGTGGAGAAATTCATCACCGGACGCGACCACCGCGTGCTGGTCATCAATTACCAGTTTGTGGCCGCTGCCGTGCGCACGCCTGCCGCCGTAAAAGGCGACGGAAAATCCACGATTGGGGAATTGGTGGACAAGGTAAATGCCGACCCGCGCCGGGGTTTCGGACATGAAAAAGTACTTACTGAAATCAAGATCGACCAGGTGACGCGGAATGTTCTGGCCGCGCGCGAACTGACGCTGGAAAGCGTCCTGCCCGACGGCGAAGACCTGTGGCTGAAACCAACGGCCAACCTCAGCACCGGCGGCACGGCCATGGACGTGACCGACCACGTACATCCCGAAAACGTTACGCTCTGCGAGCGCATTGCCCGCATTATTGGTCTGGACATCTGCGGCATCGACATCATGACCGATACACTGGAAATTCCGCTGAAACAAAGTGGCGGTGCGGTGCTGGAAGTAAATGCTGCACCGGGCTTCCGGATGCACTTAGACCCGACAGACGGCTTGCCGCGCAACGTGGCCGGGCCGGTGGTAGATATGCTGTTTCCGCCGGGAACTTCGGCGCGCATTCCCATTATTGCCGTGGCCGGAACAAACGGGAAAACCACTACGACGCGCCTCATAGCGCACATCATGCGGCAGACGGGAAAAACGGTGGGTTACACCACGACGGACGGCGTGTATATCGGCAACGAGATGATGGTGAAAGGCGACTGCACCGGGCCGAAAAGCGCCGAGTTTGTGCTGCGCGACCCGACGGTAGAAGTAGCAGTTTTGGAGTCCGCACGCGGCGGTATTTTGCGCGCCGGGCTGGGCTTTCACAAGTGCGACGTAGCGATTGTGACCAACGTAGCGGCTGACCATCTGGGTCTCGGTGGGATTGATACGATTAACAAGCTGGCGCGTGTGAAAGCTGTTGTTCCCAACACGGTTTTCAGCAGTGGTTACGCCATCCTGAATGCCGACGATGACCGCGTGTATAACATGCGCCTCGACCTCGACTGCCATGTAGTGTTGTATTCTACCGACCCGGAAAGCGCGCGCATCAAGCGTCACACAGCGCGGGGAAGGCTGGCGGGCGTGTATGAAAACGGCTACATCACCATCCTGAAAGACAACTGGAAAATCCGGGTGGAGAACGTGAGCAATATTCCCATCACCTTCAACGGTGCGGCTTTGTTCAACGTGCAGAACACGCTGGGCGCGGTGCTGGCGGCGTATGTGAGCAATGTATCGCTGGATACCATTCGCGCGGGTCTGCAAACCTTTGTACCGGGTGCGGCGCAAACGCCGGGCCGCATGAACATGTTCCACTTCAAGGACTTTACAGTGATGCTGGATTATGCCCACAACACGCACGGAATGCAGGCGATTGGCGGGTTTCTGCAGCACATCCCGGCGAGCAAAAAAGTGGGCATCATTGCCGGTGTGGGCGACCGCCGCGACGAAGACACGATTGATCTCGGCGAAGAGGCAGCGCGCACTTTCGACGAGATTATCATCCGCCAGGACAAAAACACGCGCGGACGAACGGCGGAAGAGATTGTGGAACTGCTGCAACAAGGCATCCGCAAGGTGAAGCCTGACATGCCGGTGGAAGTGATTCTGCGGGAAAGCGAGGCAATTGACCACGCCATCAAAAACGCGGAAAAAGATTCGTTTATCACCATCATCTCCGATGTAATACCCGCTGCGTTGGAGCAGGTGAAAAAATACAAAGACGCGGAAGGTTCTGCGGCTTATCTGTAACCTTTGCATATTCTCAACACATAGGGGTAGAACCCTTCAAAAGCGTTTCCCAGAAAGAGACGCCCGGAATTTCTTATGAAAAAAACATTGCTTCTGCTTACAGCTTTTGTTGGGCTTCTTGCTGTTTCCTGCAAAAAGGAAGAGGCGAAAAGTACAACCATTGCGACATCGCAACTGATAGGCACTTGGAAGATTTCGTACTACAGGACATTCGGCTTCACCAATGGCACGGCTACGAGCGAAACCAATTTCTTACTGTTGATGGACTCCTGTAAAAGGGACAACCTAGTGGATCTGCGGGCGAACTCCATGTTGTATAGAACCTCAGGGAATTTCAAATGCTATCTGGGTGATCCGGATACTTTTCAGGCAGGCTCCTGGTTTCTTACAACGGAAAATCCGCAGACGATTACGCTTTTGGACACGACCATCTCGGGAAGAATTTCCGGCACTTTACCTGCGCTGCCCGTTTATCCACTCGATATTATAGAATTCACCAACAATCGCGTAAAGCTTTATCAAGACACTACATCTGTCATGGATGGAATCACGCAGTCCACCAAAACGCTTTTGATTCTGGAGAAGTAGATTTCTCCTTTTCTACCTGAATCTTTCCGAAAAACACATGAAAAAAGTCCTTTTCTCTCTTTGCGCAGCAACGCTGCTTTTCACGGCCTGCAAAAAAGACGATTCGCCCACCGTTTCGCGCGTAAGCCTTGTTACAGGTAGCTGGAAGCTCAATTCTTTTAAGCTTACGATTCCGCTTTTGGCGCAGTTTGGACAGCCAAGCCAGATAAATCTGTTAGATACGCTTGGTGATTGCCTTCAGGATGATTCTTTCGCTTTTAGAGCAGATTACAGGCTGTATCAGTACGTGGGCACCGTAAAATGTGATTCCACCGATTCGCAAAGCGTTTATCTTGGTCCCTGGAGCCTGCTGAACAACGAAAAAAGCCTTCAACTGACTGCACCGCGTTTGAGCAATGTGAATCTCGGCACTGCTGTGATGCAGATTTCCGAGCTAAGCAAGACGACGATGCACCTGATGAAGGATACCGTTTTTCAATATAGCGGTGTAAACCTGAACGGAACAGCGGACCTTGTTTTTGTGAAGTAAAAGATTCCTTTTTCGGGAAGACGAAAAAACCTTAACCCTTTAGACCCTTTGAGAATGAAGAAAATAACGCTGATGCTTGCTGCGGCAAGTTTGCTTTTTGCAGCTTGTAGCAAGAACGATAGTACTACGGCAACCTTAACGCCTTCCCAGAAAATTTTAGGCGCTTGGATGAAAACTACCGACCAAAAGATTACAACTGTCGGAACAGGTACACCGCAGACAGAGGATAAGTTGGCAGGAGCTTCTTCCTGTCGCAAAGATGATTTGTATAATTTCCTTAATAACAGCATACTGGTAAGAACGGAAGGTGCAACTAAGTGCGACCCGCAAACGGACCCCGATACAGTAGCCAATGGCAAGGGCATGTACTCCCTTTATTCCAATGATACAAAGCTGATTTGGAATTTGCAAGGTCTGATGGACACATTTGACATTGTAACGTTCAACACTACAACGCTGAGTCTGAAGTCCACAGATACAGGTAGTGTAGGTGGCAGCAATGTTACGATTTCAAACGTCCTGACTTTCACCAAAAAATAAAACCTCGGCCCTCAAAAGCCGGTTCTTTAGAAGAAAAGCCATCACTGCGAAAGGGGTGGCTTTTTTCTTTGAAAAGTAAAAAGAACACGTTTCTTTATCGCCAAACCCAACTCATTGCGCGCCGGAACTGTTCTTTTCATTTACCGTCCATGAAACGTTTTCTTCTTTTTTCGCTGCTGCTGACGGGCCTTTTTTCCTGTGAGAAAGACCCCCGCTATATGTCGCCGCAAAAATACCTCAGCCAGGCGCCGTGGGTAATGGCCTTCTCTCAAACCATCTCTCAGCAGCCGGGAAAACCAAATGATACCACCGAAAACTTCAGCCGGATGGATAGCTGCACGCAGGACTTACGCTACGTTTTTGCTGCCGGTGGCAACTACTATTCTGAACCCGGCAAAGTGCGTTGTCTGGGCCAGGATCTGAGGCGCAAAAATCTGGGCGTCTGGAGCTACAATGCTTCCTCAAAAACCTTAACTACCGATGGCAACGGACGCATCGTGTGGCAGGTGCTCTCCCTCAACGATTCGGCCCTTCAACTGCGCTACACCTACACTTTGCAGGACAGTCCGCTGACGAACACCACCCTTATAGAAGAGCGTCATTACATCCATCCCTAAGTTTCTTGCACCATCGCCGCAGGCAGCCTAATTTTAACGCCGCTGCTTCCATCCCGTTTCTCCCCTCTTTCATGAAAAAAGGTTTTTTTCTTCTTGTCGCGCTGACTGCTTTCCTCGCTTCCTGTAAAAAAGACGAGCACCTCTCTTTGCGTACAAAAGGCATTGTGCAAGGCTCGTGGAGAGTCAAGGCAAGAGATACGTCAAACAGCACCACGCCGGGCGTTATCGGGTATGATACCGTTTCTGCTTTGGAGCGCATTACCCGCTACCGCTTCTTTCCCAACGGCGACATGGCGCGCATCACTACCTATCTGCTGGACACTTTCCAGATAGCCGACTCTGCCATCTCCGGTAAGTGGTTCCTGCAACTGGCTGACACTCGGCTGGCGCTCAGCGACCCTAACATAGCGGGCGACTACCGCTTCGTTGGCTACGACGATACCACGATGACCCTGCAACTCGTAATCCCCAATGGCGAAGCAGACAGCACAGCCATTAATACCATTCTGCGCCGGCAGTAATACTTGTCATTCTCTGAAAGGAATTTGGGCGCCGCCTTCGGCCCGGGCTTTCGGCTTTGCTTCGCGCCGCCTCTATCCCTGGCGCGGTGGATTGCCACTTGTAGGAACGCGCCCGGAGGCGCGTTCTTTGTAATTTCCTGCCCGAAGTATGTACCGCCTTTTTTCCCTCCTGTCTCTCGTCTTGCTGTGCGGCATTTTTCCCGCGCGCGCCCAAAACTCCAAAGCCTTCCGCTATGACTTGCGGATGCTCACCGGCGTGTCGATGTCGGGCCGCGGCTACGTGGACAAAGGCTGCGAGAAAGCCGCGCGTTTTATCGTCCGCCGCTTGAAGGAAGCTGGTGTTGCGCCCGCCACAGCAGACACGTCCTATCTCCAGCCCTACAGTTTTCCGGTCAATACTTTTCCGCTGCCATTGCGCCTTGTGGTGAATAAAACCGAGTTGCGGCCCGGCATGGATTACCTGATAGACGCGCGCAGCAATCCCTTTGAAGCGGAGGAGAAAACGAAAGTGCAGCGCGTAGACGTAAAACACGTTTTTGAGCGCAACGATTCCGCCATGCGCGAAGCCGGGCTTTCGGCGCGCGGCAGTGTTGTTTTTTGGGAGAATGCAGACACGGTTACCAAAGGCACGTTCCTCAGAAACATTTCCTCCGATGCACTTCCGGCGGGTCTTTATCTCGTTCCGGTAAAGGGGAAAATGACGTGGACGGTGTGCGGCAGCAAGATGGCGGGCGGCGCAACGGTGGTGTACATCCAGGACAGCATTCTGCCCCGGAAGCTGCGGAAAGTAGAAGCGCAATTACCGTCGCGTTTTGTGGCGGCTACAAAGCAGGCCAACGTCTGCGGCCTGGTACGCGGCACGGCCCTTCCCGATTCGTTTATCGTCTTTACAGCCCACTACGACCACCTCGGCGAGATGGGAAAAGGAACGGTTTTTCCCGGCGCTTCCGACAATGCGTCGGGCACGGCAACGGTGCTGGATCTGGCGCGCTATTTCGCGCAGCACCCGCTCAAATACTCGGTCCTGTTTTTGTTTTTCAGTGGCGAAGAAGCCGGGTTGCTTGGCTCTAAACATTACACGCAGAATCCGCTTTATCCGCTGGCCAATATCAAAATGCTCCTCAACCTGGACATGGTAGGTGAATGCGCCGACGGCGCAACAGTAGTGAACGCTACGTTACACCCGGAAGCGTTTGCGCGATTGAAAAAACTGAATGACGAAGCGCGCTTCGTACCAAAACTCAGCAGTAGAGGTGAGGCTTCCAACAGTGACCACTACTTTTTTTCCAAAGCCGGTGTGCCGGCATTTTTTCTTTACGGCAACGGCGGAAAGGGTCACTACCACGACGTGTTTGACAAGGCGGAGGAACTGAGCCTGACGAACACCGAAGATTTGGAGCGGTTGCTGATTCGGTTTGTGTCGGGGTTGTAGGTTTCTTCCAAGAAATTGACTTGTGACAAAGAGCGCGTGAATTGCGTGACTCTTTACATTTCCGAAGGCCACAAAGCGTTCCTACGGAACGCGGACAGTGTGGAGTGTGGCCCTTCTTTTCTACCTACAAAGTGCTTCTACGGAACGCGGAAACGTAAAACACACATTATGTGGGCTATCTTCTGGATAGGGTTTACGGAAGAAAGTGCCTGTCCCGGAGGGACGTTTTGTGGGGGAGAAACAGGGCCGCTCACCATCCGCGTTCCATAGAAACGCCTTGTGGGTATAAGATGCATATCGCCATTATCCGCGTTCCGTAGGAACGCTTTGTGAGCGGCAAAAACCACCCCATTCTTCATATTCTTTTTACAACGTCAGCCCCGTCGCGTCTTTCAACAACACTGTTTTATCCGGCAGCAGCGGCAGCGAAATACCCAGCGCCTTGCCGTGTAAAATCCGGAAAACATTCACCAACGTAACATCGTTGTGCCAGCCCACGTAGCTTTTGTCAGGATAATAAACCGCACAGAAATTCTGAAACTGCGCCGTATCATTTCCCGGTAGTTTTTCATTCCGGTAGCCATGATCGCCGATGAGAAGAATGATGGCATTGGGCGCGGATTGCTGAATGGCTGAAACCGCTTCCTCTACATATTTTAGCGCGCGGCGCGCATTGCCCCGGTAGCCTTCTATGTTGTTTTCCATAGACCACACAACCGAGCTGTCATAAGAAAGCCGTGTTCCGTTTGTCCCGAAATAAAAAGGTTGGTGCGGCAGATAGAAATGCGCATACACAAGCTGCGGACGCGTATCCTGCGCATCTTCCCTCAATGCCGCTATCAACTCCTCGTTCCGGCCAAATCCCGCGAACCACTCTTTCTGAAGCTGTCCCGGGAAAAAGCGTTTTTCCAATAGCGGCCAAAGCAACTTGTTGCCCAGCGTCCCGGCGGGCAACGCAGCACAGCCTTCTACGAGCGGCAGATAACTTCCAAACGGTGGCTGACCCGCAATGGAAAAGACCGAGCGATTCTTGAAAACCGCCCCCGACTGCACGAAACTCTCCACAAAAACATTATTGCGAATACATACCTGCGCCGCGTTGTAATCAGGAAAATGAATGGTCGCGTTGTTGGGGTAGGAGAGATAGGTTTCGTTCAGTGCGGAGGCAATGGAAAAATGCGTTGCCGGGTAATTGCTGCGGGGATTTTGGGGAATAAAAAAGTCTTTTTCCCGTAAGAGAGAATCTGTGCTTTCGGTGGAGATACCGTTCCGCTGCAAGGCTTCCAGACTGCCCAACTCATCAAAAAGAAGGATGAAAAACGGCGCGGAAACGTGGCCTTTTAAAACGGGAGTTTTACCGCTTAAAATCCGTCTTGCCGAAGAAACACTCCGCGCATATTGCGCGCTGTTGAAAAGGAAGAGAACACCGAAAAGCAGGTTGAAAAAACGGTTCCACTTTTGGCGATTTTCGTCCGTCGTTTTGAAAAGAAGAACGCCCGCCAGCACGGCCAGTAGCAAAACATAAAAGAGTAGCGCCGGAACAGACGTCCAGCGACTTTCACCCCCAATAGCCTTTAGGCGCAGGTAAGGATAATTCCAGTAGAGATAGATGGTCGCGAGAATCGTGGTGAGCAACGCAGCGAGGTGATTTTTTCGTAAAAAAATTCGCAACGCGCCAAACAGCAACAACATTCCTCCAAAGCAAATCCCCGCCAGCGCCAGCGCATCGCCCGCCATTGCCCGGCCAAAATAGATGTTCAGCGCATAGGCCGAAAAGCACAGCGGTAACAACGCGAGGTGGAGTGGCTTCTGGGAAAAGGCGGTGCGAATGATTTTCACGGAGAAGCGCAAATTAGGCCGGATAGAAACGTCAAATCCACACTCCCTATTCCCTCATCCCTTGTACCTAATACCTATTTTCGCGCCTATGCAAACCACCGCGCCTTTCGCCAACCGTATCACCCGGCTTTTCAACATTCAATACCCCATTATTCAGGCCGGAATGATTTGGGCATCGGGCTGGGAACTGGCTTCTGCCGTCTCCAACGCAGGCGGACTGGGCATCCTCGGCGCGGGCAGTATGTACCCGGCGCAACTGCGGGAGAATGTGCAGAAATGCAAGGCCGCAACAAACAAACCTTTCGCGGTAAATCTGCCCCTCCTATATCCCGACATTGACGAACATGTCGCTATCATTTTAGAAGAAAAAGTACCCATCGTTTTCACCTCCGCAGGCAACCCCAAAACGTGGACAGGCAAGTTGAAAGAAGCCGGAATTACCGTCGTGCACGTCGTCAGCTCCGCGAAGTTTGCGAAGAAAAGCGCCGACGCGGGCGTGGATGCGGTTGTAGCCGAAGGCTTTGAAGCGGGCGGCCACAATGGCCGCGAAGAAACCACCACGCTCTGCCTGATTCCTCCCGTGCGCGAAGCGGTGAATATTCCGGTCATTGCTGCGGGCGGCATTGCCACTGGAAGGCAGATGTTTGCCGTCATGGCGCTCGGTGCGGAAGGCGCGCAAATCGGCTCCCGCTTTGTAGCTACGCCCGAAGCATCCAGTCATCTTGCTTTCAAGGAAGCGATTGTAGCAGCGAGCGAAGGCGACACGCTTCTTTCCCTTAAAAAACTAACGCCGGTGCGGCTGTTGAAAAACGCCTTTCAGCAGCGCGTGCTGGCCGCCGAAGCGGGTGGGGCAGATGAGGCAACCCTCACGGAGATTTTGGGCCGGGGCCGTGCTAAGCTGGGCATGTGGGAAGGCGATACAACCGAAGGAGAATTGGAAATCGGGCAGGTGAGCGCGCTGATACAAGATATTGTTCCTGCCGGAGAATTGGTGAACCGCATTTGGGAGGAGTTCCGACTGGCGGTGGAAGCGCCTTTTTATTTTTCCTGAACATCAAGCAAGCAATTTAAAACCTACCACAAGGGTCCGAAGCAGTTTCGGTCATAATATTTTGTCATCCTGAAAGGATCTTAGCGGACGCAAGCCGATAAGTTCCCCTTCGGGGATAACAAAAAATTATTGGGAGTCTCCTCACTCCGGCGCGCCTTTTACACCCTTTTCCAACGCGCCAAAAGCGATTTTGAAAAAAGAATCTTTTCCCGCGCGGATATTGTCCCCAAAAACTATTTTTGCACCTTCTTTTCAAAAACCAATCCCCTCAAAACCATGTCTGAAATCGCAATCCGGGTAAAGAAAATTATCGTCGATAAACTCGGCGTGGACGAAGGCGACGTCGTGCCAGAAGCGTCTTTTACCAACGACCTCGGCGCCGACTCTCTTGATACCGTAGAACTCATCATGGAGTTCGAAAAAGAATTCAACATCTCCATTCCTGACGAACAGGCTGAAACCATCACTACCGTAGGCCAGGCTGTTTCTTACCTCGAAGAACACGTAAAGTAATTTTTAGTAGAAAGTCTAAAGACAAAAGACAAAAGAGCAAAAACGTCTTCTCTTTCGTCTTTTGTCTTTAGACTTTTGTCTCCACTTCTCTCCCGCAAACCGCATATGACCATCTCCCTGAAACGCGTTGTCGTTACGGGCATTGGCGCCCTGACGCCCCTTGGCAATAACGTTCCCGATTACTGGAACGGCTTGCTCGCGGGCGTTTCCGGCGCGGGGCCGATTACGCAGTTTGACGTGACGAAGTTTAAAACCAAGTTCGCCTGCGAGCTAAAGGGTTTTAGCGCAGAGAACTATTTTGACCGCAAGGAAGCCCGCAAGCTGGACCGCTTTTCCCAAATTGCCGTTGTAGCCGCCGAAGAGGCTGTAAAGATGGCGGGCATTGACGTGGAAGGCAGCATCAACAAAGAGCGCGTGGGCGTGGTGTGGGCATCGGGCATCGGCGGGATGATTACGTTTATTGAGGAGATGAAGAACTTTTTCGGGGGCGAGGGTACGCCGCGCTTCAATCCGTTCTTTATTCCCAAGATGATTCTGGACATTGCCTCCGGCCATATCTCCATGAAGTATGGCTTTATGGGGCCGAATTACGCTACGGTTTCTGCCTGCGCATCCGCCACCAACGCCTTGATTGATGCGTTCAACCTGATTCGTCTTGGCAAGGCCGACGCCATTATTGCGGGCGGTTCCGAGGCGGTGATTACCGAAGCGGGCGTAGGCGGATTTAATGCGATGAAAGCCCTTTCGGAGCGCAACGACACGCCGGAAACCGCTTCCCGCCCGTTTGACAAAGACCGCGACGGCTTTGTGCTGGGCGAAGGCTCCGGCGCGCTGGTGCTGGAAGAACTGGAACACGCCAAACGGCGCGGCGCAACCATTTTGGGCGAAGTAGCAGGCGGCGGCATGAGTGCGGATGCCTATCACCTCACGGCTCCGCACCCCGAAGGCCGGGGCGTAATCAACGTGATGCGCGCCGCTTTGGAAGACGCCAATATGAAGGCAGAAGATATTGACTACATCAATGTTCACGGCACCTCTACGCCGCTGGGCGACGTGGCGGAATTGCTGGCCATTCAGCGCGTTTTTGGCGAACATGCCTACCATCTCAACGTCTCTTCTACCAAGAGCATGACGGGCCACCTGCTGGGCGGCGCGGGCGCAATTGAAGCGATTGCGGCGCTGAAAGCCGTGATGCACGATGCCGTTCCGCCGACCATCAACCACTTTACCGACGACCCGGAAATTGACCCGAAGCTGAACCTCACGTTCAACAAAGCCGAACACCGGACAGTGCGCGCCGCCCTGAGCAACACCTTCGGCTTTGGCGGCCACAACGCGACGGCGATTTTCAAGAAATACGAAGCATAGCGTCTGAGGTTTATGGCGGGTATTCTGGCGCGTTTCCGTCATCTTTTTAAAAGTCCGCAGGCCCTTGCCTACCAATTGGAACCGGTGCTGGGCTTTCGTCCGCGCTATCTGCCCTACTATGAATCGGCCCTCACGCACCGCTCCATAAACGAAACGATGGCCGCCAACAACGAACGGCTGGAATTTCTGGGCGATGCCTTTCTGGGCGCTGTCGTGGCGGAGTATCTCTTCAAGAAATACCCCGCCGAAGACGAAGGCTTTCTCACCGAACTGCGCTCCCGTATTGTGTGCCGCGAATCCCTGAACAGCATTGCGCTGCAAATGGGGCTGGATAAGCTGATACAATACAATCAGGCAGACCGCGCGCTGGGCCGTTCCCACATCTTCGGCAACGCACTGGAAGCACTTGTGGGCGCTATCTACCTCGACAAAGGCTACGAGCGCACCTGCCGTTTCATCCTCAAAGTTTTGCTCCGCAACTACGTGGATATTGACACCGTAGCCAAGACGGAAACCAACTTTAAAAACAAGCTCCTCAGCCTTGCGCAGCGGCGCGGCGAGCCGATGGAATACGTCCTGCTTTCCGACAAGCAGGAAGGCGCGCGGCGCATTTTTACCGTGGCCGTCACGATAAGTGGAAAAGAAATAGCGCAGGGCACAGGCTACACCAAAAAAGCCGCGAGCCAGATGGCCTCGCAGAAGGCGCTCGAAGTGTTGGGGGAATAGCGGCTTTCGGTCTCAAATTTGTGCCATGATGGAACCGCTTCCGCTGAAAACCGATTGGGAATCCAAGGCTGTTATGAAGCAGTGCATTGCAGCCAACAAAGGCCTTGCATTGCTTAACGGGCGCTGTGCAACCATTCCAAACGAGCAGATTCTCATCAACACCCTTTCGCTTCAGGAAGCAAAGGACAGCTCCGCCATCGAGAACATTATTACGACGCACGACGAGCTTTATAAAGCGCAGCTTTTTGAAAAATTCTTCAACAATCCGGCGGCAAAAGAAGTGAGCCGTTATGCAGAAGCACTTAAAGAGGGCTTTGCGCTGGTGCGTAAAAATCAACTGATTACCAACAGTACCATCCTGCACATTCAGCGCATTCTGGAAGAAAACGATGCCGGATATAGAAGGCAACCCGGGACGGCACTGGTAAATGAAAAGACAGGCGAGACTGTTTACACACCGCCGCAAGACCACGCTACTATTGTTAGCAGCATGGAAAATCTGGTGAACTTCATCAACGATGCTGACCTTTCAGATGCTGACCCACTCGTGAAAATGGCGATTCTGCATCACCGCTTTGAAACCATCCATCCTTTCTACGACGGCAATGGCCGCACAGGGCGCATCCTGAACATTCTGTACCTCGTAAAAGAAGAATTGATAAGCCTGCCCATTCTCTACCTCAGCCGCTACATCATTCAATATAAAGGCGACTATTACCGGCTGCTGCAAAAAGTACGCGAGGAGAATGATTGGGAAGAGTGGATTTTGTTTATGGTAAAAGGCGTAGAAGAAACAGCACGTCAAACCCTGACTTTGATAGACGGCATCAAAACGATTATGCAGGATTACAAAGTGCGCCTCCGGAAAGAGCTTCCTAAAATATACAGCCAAGACTTGCTGAACAACCTGTTCAAGCATCCCTACACCAAGATTGAGTTCATGGAGAACGACCTGACTGTGCAACGTAAAACTGCCGCCAAGTACTTGAATATGCTGGTGGCCCATGGTTTTCTAAGCAAAACCAAAATCGGTATCACCAACTTCTACGTTAACGATGTACTCTACAACTTTTTTCTTGACGGCCATACGCCGCGCCAAGTTACCGACCCCATCAAAACCATTCACAAAGACTCAAGCGCCTTTTTATAATCCCCTTATGTACCCGTTTTGGCGTTTTGGGTACATAAGCCCGACCTTATGTACCCATTTTCGCGTTTTGGGTACATAAGGGCGCAACACCGGTGCGCTAAATCAAAAAGAAGCAGGAAAACCAATTCCTCCTGCTCTCACGACCGATACTTAATACCCAACTGCTCCGAAAGCTGGGGGAATTTGCGCAACGCAATCTTCGCCGTCGCCCGGAAATCCTTTATCCACGGCTTCAAGACTTCGTAGAGTGCGGTGCGGGCAGCAGTAGCCCCTTGCGCCTCGCCCGTTTCCTTCGCCTGCGCCGCTTCCAGCGTGTTCAGGCTTTCAAAAGCCGCTTGCTGCGCCGTCATTTCGGCAGCAGTTACACCCTTCGTCCCGATGGCAGCCTCCCAGGCGGCATCGTTCAGCAGATTGGTGTAAAAAAGAAAGGCCTGCGCCGCATAGGCGGCGTGGGTGCGGGCGCGCCTGCCCTTGAGGCCCAGCCCCGTGCGGGCCGCTTCGTCTCCCGCAAACACCATTCGCGCATAGCCCAGATGGTCTATGTATTCCTTGTGCATCGCCTTCCGGGCAGCATTATAATCGGCAGTGCTTTGGTATTGCTCCCCCTGCTCTTTGCGCTGCGCAATGTTCAGGTCGGTCAGCAGGTCAAGGTCGGCCAGCTTTTGCTGAATCGCCGCCACCGTATAGCCCCGGTTTTGCAACTCGGCCCACACATTCGGTAGCTGCGCATTGGTCAGCAGCACCTTCGCCTTAGAAATATACCGGTCAAGCTTGTCGGCCTGCGGGTTATAGGGGCGGCTGTTGCCACCAGAGGAGGAAGAAGCGTTGGCGTCAAGCATAAGAAAGATTTTTGGGAGAAAAAAAGCACGTTTACAAGCCAAAACGACACAGCACAACAGGGAAAAACAGGTGTGTATGGTTCTAAGGAAGCAATGTACCAGTTATTTATTGCAATGTAGCAGCTTTGAAAGCCAATGTACTAACTACTTTTTGAATTGTACCTGCTTTAAAACCTGATGTACCAATTATTTTTGTCGTTGTACTAAATTTTAATAGCGATGTGTTAACTAGTTTTATCATTGTACTAGCTTTAAAAATTTATGTACCGGTTATTTTTTGCATTGTACCGATTTTTTAGAATGATGTACCAGCTATTTTCATCATTGTACCGCAGAAATACGCTTCTGTATCCCTTTCGCTCAAGGAAGAACGTTATCCCGACGAAGGAGGGATCTGCTGACGCTGAATAGCTTCACCAAAAACAGCTTTCATCGGGACAAACTTCCCCGCTGCGCCCGAGATAAACCATTGTGGACCCTCGTCCCGGTTACTCAGTCCCTACTTTCGCCGCATGGCTACAACGCTTCTCGCCGATAACCTTTTGGCTGCCGTTTTTCAGGATTTCGAGAACCTGTATTACCACTTGAAACAGGAATATCAGGACCCGCCGATGATTAACGACGCGGTGATTGACATTGTGCGCAACCTGCGCGCGCGGCTCTTGGGAGAGTTTGGCGTAGACCCGGTTATCCAGCGCGCCTACGCCGATTTTGAGCGTCTCTCTGGTGCGCCGCTCGGCTCTATGTACCTCATGGGCATCGACACCAAAAACGTGTTGGGCACCGAGCATAAAAACGCCGCCGACATGCGCCTCTGTATCGACCTGATGGAGACGCTTTACACCCGGCCCGACATTCGTTATTTCGTCCTCGTAGCCGGTGACCGCGACTATATTCCGGTGGTGCAGCACCTACGCAGTCAGGCGCGGCAAATAAAAGTGGTGGCCTTCCGAAAGGGTCTTTCCGGCGACCTGCTGGAGATACTCGGCAAGACCAACGTAATAGACGCCGAAAGCCTTTTGAGCGACGAAATGCGCGAGGCCCTGCTGCGTCACAAGACGGCGGTGATTGGGAAAATGGGCCTCACGATTACCGGCAAAATAGAGCTGCCGGAAGTAAGGAAGTCCACCGTTCCGGCCCCCGAAAAGAAAGACGTTCCTACGGTTGTTTCGCCTACGCCTGCAACCCTATCCGCCACTACGCCGCCGCCGCCCGCCAGGCCTACCTACGCATCTTCTTATCCTGCACCTGCCTACCCTGCGCCTGCGTTTCCGCAAAAGAACACGTCGGAGATTTTCAAAAACCGAATGCCCGTGGTGAACGCCGATGCGCGCACCTGCCTGGAAGCGTTGTTGCGTTTTAAGGAGATGCGCAACGTAACGGAAGTGTGGCTCCAGCCCTTCGTGCGCCAGCTTACCGATGAGCTTCCTTTCCTGAACGAACACGAGCGCAAACGCCTCTTGGTGGACCTAGAGCGCCACGGCGCCATCGCCATTGAGAAGCGCGACGGCGACCCGTATCCCTATTCCGTTATCCTCACCAACTACGACCATCCGAGCGTGATGGATATGTTGTAAGAAATGCACGCAGAAATTTCCACCGACCCCTCGCGTTTAGACGTGCCTTTCATTCAGTCTTTTCTTACCCAAACTTATTGGGCGAAAGCCCGCAGCCGCGAAATGGTGGAGACCTGCATCCGTCACTCGCTGAACTTTGGTGTGTACTTGTCTGGCAGGCAGATTGGTTATGCGCGCGTGGTAACCGACTATGCCGTCTTCGCTTACCTCATGGACGTTTTTATTGAAGAAGCACAGCGGGGAAAAGGGTGCGGAAAGCAACTGGTCCATTTCGTGCTGCACTGCGAAGAACTGCGGTTAGTTCAACATTGGAAGTTGGCGAGCAGCGATGCGCGGGGCTTGTACGAGTTGTTTGGATTTCACGCGCTTTCCCACCCCGAGAAAAACATGGAGTGGCGGAGGAGATGAGTAAAGAAGTCTGCGTCTATTCTGCGGGGAATTCAGCGGTATTCTGCGGGGAAAAATAAACGTGCGCTCACTTAAACGGGTGCCGGCTTTCCCAATCACCCTCATTCTCTGCCAGCGAAGCTTGTAGCTTATCCACGAGGACGCGGGCGATGGCGTTGCGAATGTGCAGGAAGCTGTGGAGATACACCGGCTTTGCGCCGAGGCGGGCCTTTGCTTCTAATGCCGTGCGGCCAAAAATGATTTTAGAAGCGCGCAACGCGATGCCTCTTGCCACCGCCGACAGCAGGATGTTGAAGTAAAGCTGCCGCTCCCGGTTGCGCTCGTAATCAAACCCGATGTAGAACATATCCAGCACGCCGGGATGCTGCCACGCGGAGGCAAAAGCCACGAGCTTTTCTTCCTCATAAAAACCCCAGACAGCGAAGCGTTCACCGAAAGTTTTTTTGAGGAAGGGGAGATAATTCCGGGGCAAAAAGCCCAGCCGCACGGGTTGGTTTTCGGCTACCTGCCGGTAGAGATGATGAAGTGCTTCTGCTTGTTGCGTCACCTCTTCGGCGGTAAGTTCGCGCACCACAATTCCGTCTGCCGCCTTGCGTATGTTGCGCATCCGCTGCGCGTATTTGTGCTTCAGGGCCTTCTCGTAATCGTGCATTTCCATCCATGCTTCGGGCAGCGAAAGCTCCATAGAAACATCACCGGGCAAGAGCCGATACTGCGGGATGAAATGCTGAATCAAAGGCTGAAAATCTGCGGGGCTTTCCTTAAGGAGAATAGCATCGGCGCGCGTCTTTTTTGCAGCTTCTTCCAGCATCTGCCGGTAGGCTTGGAAAGCTTCGAAAACGGCCACGCCCTCCGGGATAAAAAGCGAAGCAAAATCGTGGCGGAAGAGATGCCCGCTCACCAGCAGGCGCGGCTTCTGGATGCGGCTGAACACCCGCCAGAGCTGACTTTGCCAGCGCTTCATTTTTCGCGTGTCTACATGTTCACTGCGCAGATGCAACACTTGAAAGGACGCAAGCAGCATCAGCTTTTCTCCGGCGTAGGCAGCGGCATAAAGCGGTGTGATTTCTCCGGGAAGAACAGCATCATGTGCTTCTGAAAAAACCTGTTGCAACGAATGCGCCGGCGGCAATGCGGTGCGCCATGAAAACGGAATTTTTTCTGCGCTGTCACAAAAATCTACCCGAAAATTTCCGGTCTTACAAGGCTTCATTGCTACAGCGTCTTCGTCATTTTGAAGTGTGGAATGCCAACCTCTGTGAACGGTTCTCCTTCCGTGTGAAAACCCCTTTTCTCGTAAAAGGAAACAGCGGTTTCCCGTGCATGAAGCTCCAAGAAAAACAGTCCGATTTCCAACGCAAAATCTTCAGCTATTTCCAACAATGCAGTACCAATTCCCCTGCCTTGCTGTGTGGATGCTACAGCCATTTGGCGCAACTTTAGGCCACCGTTGTTCAACTTTCGCAAGAGCAAGCAACCTACGATTTCCGAGCTTTCCTGCGCGGCTACAATGAGATCGTTTTTCTCCCCCGAAAGGTCTTCTTCTCTTAGCGAAAGCCCGATGGGTTTGCGTAGCACGTCTTCGCGGAGCTGCCATACCGACTGGAGGAACGGGCTGTCGGGAGAAAGGAGTTGATAAGTCATGAAAGACAAAAGTCGGGAGACAAAAGGCGGAAACAACAAGGCCCGGAAATCTTCTTTATGGAGCCATCGCGCTGTCGCGCCATTTGCACATCAATTTCGTGTATCGGCGCCCCAATACAATTTCTGTTTCAGGGTTTTAAGGAAATTGTGCTCGTGCAGGCGCACCAGCGAAATCTCAAAAGACTCCCGTCGCACCGCCATTTGCACACCTGCCGTAATGGTCTCCGTCCGGGCATCCAACGTGGCCAGAAAATGCTCCGCGCGGCCTTCTACCTCAAAGGAAATCACGTGATCGTCGGGCACAATAATGGAGCGCACATTCAGGTTATGGGGCGCAACAGGCGTGATGAGAAAAGAAGCCGCCTGCGGAAAAATCACTGGCCCGCCGCAGGAAAGCGAATAACCGGTAGAGCCGGTAGGCGTGGCCACAATCAGCCCGTCGGCCCAGTAAGTATTCAGGAATTCGCCGTTGAGGTAGGTGTGGATTTTAATCATCGACGACGAATCTTTGCGGTGGAGCGTAAACTCGTTGAGCGCGTAGGGAGTGTCGCCGAAAAGCGGCACCGAAGCATCCAGGTGAATCAGGCTGCGCTTCTCGATGGTGTAGGAGCCGCGTACCAGGCTGCCCACCGCCGCTACCACTTCTTCCTCCGGGATGGCCGCCAGAAAACCGAGCCGTCCCAGGTTGATGCCAATGATGGGAATACCGCTGTTGCCTACATGGCACACCGTATCGAGAATAGTGCCGTCGCCGCCCAGCGAAAACAGCATGTTGATATTGGGTAGCAAATCGCGCCCGGAAGTGAAAAGCTGCGGCGGCTCGCCTATAACGATGCCTGCGCTCATCATCCTTTCATAGAAATCCTTGAACACCGAAAGCCGGATGCGGTGCAGTTCCAAAAGCTGAATCAGCTTTTGTAGGAACGGCAAGGCGTCTTCTTCAAAAACACGGTTGTAAAGGGCGACGAGCATGGGGAAATTGGAGTGGGCTAAAGGTAGGCGTATGCTACACTTAGCGGCGACCGGAACGAAAGAAAAAAGCAGCCCCTAACTGCACATCTATCCCATAAAAGCGTTCGCGTACGCCGGGCATTGTCCAGATAGTAGCGCCAAGCCACAATCTGCACTTATCCTTCGGACTGGTAGGAATTGCACCGATAGCACCAAGCTGTGCAGCAAAGCCGGAAGTTGTTGATTCAATAAAGCTTACATCATGCGTCGGCTCTGAAATAAACCAAGTGCCGCCGCTGGAAGAATGAGGCGTGAAGAGTGCCGTTTTTTCGCTCGTGGAAGCTATGCCTACGCCGGGTCGCAAAAAGAAGTTGATTTTTCTAAACAACTGCCAGTCGTAGGTCATCAAGGCGTATCTGCCACGAAAGAAATTGTATTCATCATTGCTTGGAGTTTTAAGAATACCCCCAATAGATTGGTAACCTTCCGGAATGTTGGGGGAAGGATAATTGCCACCGCGTTGCCCTAATGTTATACCTGTTCCCCGATAAGAACCAATGGAGATGCTGAATCCCATATTGGAAATGGAGAAGGCCCGGCTGGAAGAATTGGTCTTTTCTCCAAAAAGAAAAGCAGGCCCTACGCTTAGCGAGACCGAGGGCTTAAAAGCTGTTTTCTTTCTTGGTGCAGCTTCGCCTTTATGGGGAACTAACATAGACAGCAGCGTCGTGCAGAAAAGCAATCCTGACAGGGACATAATGCGTTTTAAAATAAAAGTACGAGATTGATTTTTGCAGTGTTTTCCCGGCCCGCATCTTTGCTCTCATGTTCACCATTTCCCTCCACGGCATTCTGATTGACGCGCTGCTCGGCGTTTTCCCGGAAGAGAAAATCGTTCCCAACCGCTTTGAGGTGGACCTTGATTTACACGCGCCGGAAGACGCCCACTTCATCAACTACGGCGATTTTCAGGAGATAGCCGCTGCTGCTTTTAAGCAGGGATATGATACGCTGGAGGACTGCTGCAAATTCATGCTCGACGAAGCCCACAAACGTTTTCCGCAGGCCATAAAAGGCAGTGCTGTTATTCGGAAATACACGCTGCCTTTCGGTGCGCCGGTGCGCTGTGCGAGGGTATGTCTGGAGCGAGAATGGCAGTAGCGTTGCGCTCTATAAAGCCGCTGCCAGCGTGCGCAGAATATAGCCCCACGGCGCGCGGCCTTCGTTTTTCCCCAGCCTTACGATAACGAGCTTTTTCTCCGGGACGGTGTAGATAAACTGTCCCAGATGTCCATCCGCATAAGCCGCGCCGGGCGCCAGCCACCACTGGTATTTATAGAAGCGCATGCCGCCGTTGGTCGTGTCTGCCGTGGTGGATTCCCGCACCCATCTTTCGGGGATAACGGGCGCGCCGTTGAACCGTCCGCGCTCCGTCATCAGCTTGCCGACTTTGGCGAAATCAATAGCGGTGGCGTTCACGCAGCAGAAGGTTTTTTCCATCGCCTCGTCTCCTTTCTGGTCGATGCTCCAGCCCGCCGGGTATTGCATCTGCAAGGGCGTCCAGATGCGCTCCTGAAAATACTGCGTAATGGTTTTTCCCTTCAAAGCCCGGTCTAAAATCAGACCCAGAATTTGCGTGGTTCCGCTTGTGTATTCAAAGGCGGTTCCCGGTGTGCGGTAGGTTTTTAAATCCAGCGTGCGCTTCCTCAAATGGCGACCATAATAAAATGCAGCAGCGTGGGCAGCAGGCGAATAATAGCTTTCATTGAACTTCACGCCGGACGTCATTTGCAGCAGGTGGCGAATAGTCACTTTGTCAAAGCTGTGCTTCGCCATTTCGGGCAAATAAGCCGTTACCGGCTCATCCACACTCTTGATATAACCGTCCTGGATGGCCGCGCCGATGAGCAGCGACGTAAAGGATTTAGCCATGGAGAAAGACGCCACGCGCGAGTCGGCCCGGTAACCGGAAAAGTATTTTTCGTAGAGCAGCGTGTCGTTGCGAATGATAAGAAAAGCAACGGTCTTGTTCTTGCGGAGATAATCTTCAAAGGCATAGTCCTTGCCTTTTACGGTAATGCTTTTGGGCGCAACCGGCTTTTCTGCACGCGCAAAAACAAAAGGTTGTGCAGAAGGCGTCAGCGGGCGCTCCGGGAATTTTTTATAGTCGGTAATGTTGGCGAAATTGTACGCCACATAGCGCGCGGGCAGGCAGCCGGAGAGGCAGACCAAAGCCGCCAGAAGAAAGAAGAAAAGATTTTTCAAGGGAATGATTGGCAGGCAGTGGTTTTTGAAATTTCGGCTTGATACTAGCCCATCAATTTGCCGAAAACAGAAGGCCAAAATGCGGGTCGTCTTCCAGGTCAAAGAGTTCCTGCACATACTCTGTTGTCTTTTGATAGTCGGCAGGAGTCATGGGCAGCAGGTGTCGGTAAAGCAGTTTCGGCTCGCGGCTTTTTGCACCTTCTGTAAACCACGACACACGCAGGAATGCCTCTTTCTTTTCAAACGCCATCGCGCCCGTAGCGAGTTCGCCGTTGTGATAGGTATAGGTGCGCTTCTTGCCCCGGAAAAAGCCGAAGCTGTGCTGAACCGTGAGCGCACGGGTGTCAATAGAAATATCCTCCTCTAACAACTGACGGCTGACGAGGCGCAGCAATGGATAACCGGCAAGGTGAAAGGCTATCAATCCAAACACGGCTCCGGTGAACCGTGCCTGAAGGCCTTCCCACAAAATAGCCAAGAAGAAAAACAGCAAGAGGAATGCACCCGCTGCCGTCCACAACAACTTGCCCGTGCGCCCGAAGCCGGGGCCGGAAGTGATGTAAACCATCTTTCCGTCCGACTCTACAAGGGTGTGGCAGGGAAATCTTTTTTTCAAAAACAGTGCTTTTTTAGGCCAGCAGCTTCTCCAGCGCCTCGTCGTAAGCTTTCTTCCACTCCGGCAAATAGCCCCAGCCTTTACCATCAATGCAGATTTCGCCACCCACTTTCACTACGCCCAGTTTCGTGAAAGGCTGATCGCCCAGTTCGGCTTCAAACATCGGCGCGAGAGCCGTTTTCACGCTTACCACTACTCTACCCGCGCTTTCGCCGAACAAGACGGCGTCCTTGCGAATACCTTCTGGCAGCATCGCTTCAAAGCCCAGATTCCCGGCCATCGCGCTTTCCAAAAGCGTAGCAAACAGCCCGCCTTCCGAGCAATCATGTGCGCTCTGAATGAGCTTCTCGTTGATCAGGCGACGAACTGTGCTTTGCAGGCGCACTTCCTCTTCCAAGTTGAAACGCGGTGCCGGACTGTAACGCACACCGCGCACATGATGCAGGTATTCCGAACAGCCGATTTCATCTGCGTGGTGTCCCAAGAGATAAATCGTGTCGCCCGCGCACTTGAAGTGGAGCGTCATCTTGTCGTCCATATCCTCCAGAATGCCCACCATGCCAATGGTGGGTGTGGGGAACACCGGGCCGTCTTCGCTTTGGTTGTAGAAGCTTACGTTGCCGCCTGTTACCGGCGCTTTAAACGCCTCGCAGGCCGCACCCATGCCTTTGATGGCGTGGACGAATTGCCAATACACTTCCGGGTTGTAGGGATTACCGAAGTTGAGGCAGTTGGTAACGCCCACCGGAAGCCCACCAGAGCACGAGATGTTGCGCGCCGCTTCCGCCACGGCCATTGCTGCGCCCGTAAACGGGTCGGCTTCCACGTAGCGCCCGTTGCAGTCCACCGACATCGCCAGTCCTTTTTTCGCGTCGTGGATGCGCACCACTGCTGCGTCGGAAGGGGCGTTGGTATTGGTATTTCCCGTGCCCACCATGCTGTCATACTGTTCCCAAATCCAACGCTTGCTCGCAATGTTGGGAAGTTGGATGAGGTCGTAAGCCGTCTTCTGTAAATCGGCAGGAACGGAGAGGTCCGCCATGTTGAACGCCGCTACTTCCGCCAGATATTTCGGCGCGGTATAGTCGCGCTTATACACCGGCGCACCGCCGCCCAGCACGAGGCTTTCGGCGGGAACGTCGGCCACCAGCGTGTCCTGCATGTAGTATTTCAGGCGCGGCTCTGCTGTTACTTCCCCAATCTGTACGCAGTGGATGTCCCACTTGTCAAAAATGCGCTGCACGGCGTCTTCTTCGCCTTTCTTCACCACAATCAGCATCCGTTCCTGACTTTCGGAAAGCAGCATTTCCCACGGCTTCATATCCGCTTGTCGGGTCGGCACTTTGTCGAGGTGGATAATCATTCCGTGTTCGCCTTTCGCGCTCATCTCGCTCGTAGAGCAGGTAATGCCCGCCGCGCCCATGTCCTGCATTCCAATTACCGCGCGCGTTTGAATCACTTCCAGACACGCTTCCAATAATTTCTTTTCCTCAAACGGATCGCCTACCTGCACCGCAGGAAGCTGCTCGGCGCTGTTCTCATTAATGTCCGCAGAAGCGAAGGACGCACCGCCGATGCCGTCTTTTCCGGTTGCCGCGCCGACGATGAAAACCGGATTTCCTTCCCCGTAGCTCGTGGCACTCACCGTGTCGCCTGCCTTCACCACGCCCACGCTCATGGCGTTCACCAGCGGGTTGGTTTGGTAGCAACTTTCAAAGTACGCCTCGCCCGCCACGGTGGGAACGCCGAAGCAATTTCCGTAGTGGCTGATGCCCTTCACCACGCCTTTAATGAGCCAGCGCGTTTTGGGATTGTCCACCTTGCCGAAGCGCAGGGAATTCAGCGCCGCAATGGGCCGCGCCCCCATCGTGAAAATGTCGCGGTGGATGCCGCCCACGCCTGTTGCCGCCCCTTGAAACGGCTCAATAGCCGAAGGGTGGTTGTGAGATTCTATCTTAAACACGCAGCCCAGCCCGTCGCCGATGTCCACCAGCCCGGCGTTTTCCTCACCGGCTTTTACCAGCAATCTTTCGCCTTCGCGGGGCAGGGTTTTAAGCCAGGTAATAGAGTTTTTGTAGGAACAATGCTCGCTCCACATCACCGAGTACATGGCCACTTCGTTGAAGTTGGGCGTGCGACCCAGAATGCCTTTGATGGCGCTGTATTCTTCGGGGCGGAGGCCCAGCTTTACGGCCTGTTCTTCGGTGGCTTCAAAGGTTTGGTGCGGGGCGAGAGCGGTGGCTTCCATAAGGCGCAAAAATAGGGACGAGGGAAGAGGTATTCGGGAAGAAGGCGAAAACGGAAAACACCTGTCTCGTTTTGGGAAACAGGTGTTTTGGTGCGTTGAGCGGACACGCGCGGCGTGTCCCTACGGCGTGGGCGGCGTGGGCGGCGTGGGCGTGTCTCCGCCGTTCTTTTTCTTTTTGGCAGCGGCGCGCCCGGCGCGGCTGTCCAGGAGGACTTGGTTCTCCCGTATCTTTTCGTTTATCTGGCTTATCGCCTTTTGCCAAAGAGGCTTGTTGGCCGCAGTAGCCAGCCGCTCGTTGGCCTCCAGATCGTCGCGCACATCTTCCCAAGCCGCATCTATGAGGCCGCGCTGTTCTTTGATGGTGTCGTCGGTGGCAAGGAGGGCATTGTCCGCGGTGCGCTGGTTGTATTTGGTGAGGAAATTTTGATTCACCACTTTCAACGCATTGCTCCAGGCGACAAAGCCCAGCGTGGTGAGGGCCGCCGTCAGCGCAGGCTTGGTAGCCCAGTCGTTTATCAAGTTCTCGATGGTGGTGGTTTGGCCGCTGTAAGACGCCCGGTTGATGGCCTGCACGCCGCCATAGACTTCAATGCTATGCGCCAGTGCTTCTGCCGCCGCACTCATGGCAGGGTCAAAATGGTTGGTAAAGCCTTCGGCAGCCATCCAGATGCCGTTCAGGTATTTGTCGCGCGTACCGTCCAGCCCCAGCAGTTCGGGCGTAAGGGGGGATGATTCATCCGTCATAAAAAGCGCTTCCATACGCGCCAGCGGCGGTTGCAGCTTAGCCAGTGCTGTAGCCATTGCGGTTTTCACCGTGGCATCGGCTTGAATGAAACCAACGCTGTCTTTGAAAAAGCGCAAGTGTTCGGCGTTGCGCAAGTGATAGAAATGGAGATCGAGGAGCTTCATAAGGGGGAAGTTTGAAGAGGAAATATCTCCCAAATATAGAGCATGTCATAGATTTTTATCGCCCAAGCCATTTTTTGACATTTCTTTTAGCTTTTTGGCTGCGAAAGTGCCCCGCAGGGGTGCGGCAAGGTTTCGCGAGGCTGCGAAAGCGCCCCGCAGGGGTACAGCGCCCTTTCGCGGGTTTGCGAAAGAGTACGGGAGGGGTGCGGGGTGGTTTCGCGCGTTCGCGAAAGGGCGCGGCAGGGGTGCAGGATGGTTTCGCGCCTTTGCGACATAAGGTACCACGACCACCATGTTGCCGGAAATAAGTGCTGGAACCAACAGCGGTTTTGAGTACTCTTTGTTCACCTTCTTCACAGAGTACAACGGCTCGCTGTATTTTCCTGCCGGAGACACGGCTACCGGCTATGAACTTTACAAGCTCACCAACCCCCAACAGCGTGCAATCCGTTCGCTTTGATGGCTCGGTGAAGGTGTATCCCAACCCGGCGAGCGGCGCGGCCAGCTTGGAACTGGAATTGCAATCGGCCCGCACAGTGCGTGTTTCCCTTACGGATGCGGTGGGCCGCAAGGTGTATGAATCGGCGCAGGTAAGCTGCCCTGCGGGAAGAACCGTGCTGTCTATTCCGATGGAGACGCTGGCGGCGGGTGTGCATCTCTACCGCGTGCAGGATGCAAAAGAAGGCTTGCTGCAAAGCGGGCAAATCGGGAAACAGTAGGGACACGCTGCGCATGTCCGCACATCAGGTGGATACACGCATTGTGCGCGTCCGGCGGGGATATGCATTTCCGGTGGATACGCATTTTGTGCGGACACGCGCAGCGTGTCCGCTACGGATTATACGCCTGCCAGATTTTGGGAGGACACGGTAGGGACACGCTGCGCGTGTCCGCACATCGGGTGGATACGCACATCGTGCGCGTCCGGTGGATACGCATTTCCGGCAGACACGGATTCCCGGCGGATACGCGCAGCGTGTCCCTACGTGTAAAAACAATCGTTTCGCCAACGGGCAGGATTCTGACGGATGTATGCGTCGATGCGCCGGTAATCTTCCTCATCCCGGATAACATGATCCCAATATCTGCCCTGACATACGGGGCCGTCAAGCCAGCCCAGTTCATTTTGAGCGCCACTTGTAATGCTGCTCTTCAAGCCCCGAATGAAAGAAGTAAGAGAAGCTTTGGCCGGCCTGCCAAAGGCCTCTATGTGGGGTGCCTCCGGTTGGAGTGTTTCAGTTGGAAGGATATGAACGATGCCATGCCAATGATTCGGCATCACAATGAAAGCGCCTGCCGTAAATGCGGGGCGCATCTCAAAGCTGTTGAGCCATTCCCGCCACACCAAAGCACCGAGGTCGTTTAGGCAGACAATGCCATTTTGAACTTCTCCGAAAATATGCCTGCGGTTGCGCGCACAAACCGTAATAAAATACGCTCCCGGCGCACTGTAATCGTATTGCAAGAGCCGGACAGTTCTACGGTTCGGTAAAGGCATAACCAAATGTAAGCGACGTGCGCAATGTGCCTCCGTTATTTCCGGCAGGTTGCCGTGCGGACACACGCAGCGTGTCCCTACCATTTTCGGCAACCTGCCGTAGGGACACGCTGCGCGTGTCCGCATAAAATCCGTGTCCGCACGAAATGTAGAATGTGCGGACACGCGCAGCGTGTCCCTACCGGAACCGCACATCCTCTGCAAAAGCCGTGTCGTTCAGCGTGTGGAGAAAGGCTTTCAGCTGCGTCTTTTCCCCTTCGCTCAGTGCAATGCCGCCTTTCAGTAGGTCATCGGTGTAGGCGGGCGATTGTTGCGGGAGCGTAACGGTGTAATGCACTAAAACATCGTCCAGCATTCGGGCGCGGCCATCATGAAAATAGGGCGCTGTTAAAGCCCAGTTGCGCAGCGAAGGAACCTTGAATTTATATTTGTCTGCCGCTACGTTGCTGATGTGCATTCGCCCCGAATCGTTCCCCGCACCGGGCGCTAAGCCATTACTGCGAAACGAAAAATCGGAGAACAGCGGCGGCGCATGACACGTTGCACAACGCGCGGAAAAAACTTTTTCGCCCGCTTTTTCGTCTGCCGTAAACTGTGCCGCGCCGCGCTGCACCTTATCCCATTTTGCGCCGTCGCTGATAAGCACCGCTTCAAACTGCGCAATGGTTTTGAGGATGCGGGGCAGGCTGATTTCTCCGCTGCCATAGGCCTGTAGAAAAGCCTTTTGATATTCTGCGGAGTTGCTCACGCGCGCCAGCACTTCAGGCAGGGTGATGTCCATCTCCACATGGTTTTGCAGCGGAGCCAGAATCTGCGTTTCAATGTTGTTTCCGCCGCCGTCCCACATCAGCGAGGAGTGCCACGCGAGGTTGAAAAGACCCGGCGCGTTGCGCGTGCCCAGCCGGCCTTCCACGCCGTGGCTCAGCGCATGATCCACCTGTGCAAAAGCGCCTCCCGGCTGGTGGCAGCTTCCGCACGAAATGGTGTTGTCGCGGGAGAGTATCGGGTCGTTGAAAAGCTTTTTGCCCAGCGCAACAATCTCAGGTTTCAGCGGATTGTTGACAAAGGAATAAGAAGGCTGCGGCCAGCCTGCCGGAATGCGGAAGTCTGCTGTCGTCCCGCTTGGGGCCACGCCGTCGCGGGTAATCGCCGGGTCTTTGCGGCAGCCATAAAGCACCACAACGCCTAGCAACATCACCGGGAAAAGCCGTTTTTTAAGGGTCGATGCGAACAACGGAAAAGCCTTTTGAGTAGTTAGTGGCAATGGACGCCGACTGCTGGTTGATGTCCATCACACCATAAACATCGCGGATGCTAAAAGGTGCGCTGCCGGAAAACCAGCTTGCCACGTCGGACTGCACATAAACCGTCGGGCTTTGGCCGGTAGCTGCATTCAGCGTTGTGGGGAGGTCCAGCGTCACCCTGCGAAGCGCGTTGTTTTTACCTGTAAAGCCCGCAATGTGGTAGGAAAAGCCTTGGTCCACCCCTGCGCTTTGTGGGGAATAGCCTTCCAACTTAGCCATAATATAACCCGCCTGCCAGTCCCAGAACATGCCGTTTCCCTGCGACAGGTCGCCTGTTTGCGCGCCACTTACATTGCGGGTAGAATCCACACCGAGCAGGAAAGAAATCTTCCGGTAGCTGCCCGCCGGAATATGCGGAATGCGCCGCAGTTGCAGGTCTCTGGCACTCACCAGAATATAGGTTTGGGGCAAGGCAATGGTTTGCCCGCTTTCCGTCTCTAAGGAGAAATTGCTCGCGTAATACAGGTAGCTCGTCACCCGAAAGCTGTCGCCCGCCGCGTTGCGATACCACACAGAGTCCAGTTGCAACGAAGCACCGTTTACCACAGGCAGAAAGCGCAGTTGCAGGTTGATGCTCGTGTCAGTGGTGGCCGACGTACTTGCCGGATCATCTGCTTTGCGGCAGCCGGTGGTGAAAGAAGCAACGCCCAAGAGCAGGAGTGCTATCCAGTTAGCGTGTTTCATACCGCTAAAATTACGACAATTGCCGCTCAGGGCCAGCGCAGTTCAGGGTCGTCAGCAGTGGGCGGCGATTGTTTCCGGGAGCGTGCTTTTGCTATTTGCCGGGCCACAATCAGGCGTGCAATTTCTTTTGCGGGTGCATTCCCCAGGGCCGCCCATCCGGCATCCGATTCGGAAACGTCTATCCGGTAAAGGGCCTGCCGCAGGGCTTCGGGGTCGCGCGTTATCATGTAGGAAACCCATGCCTCCACGGCTTGCAGGAAAGCAGTTTCCGGCTGCCCGGTGTAGATGGGGATATGGTTGTTTTCCATTTTCAAAACGGTAGGGGCGACCCTATGTGGTCGCCCCTACAGGGTTTTCCATTGCCGGTTTAATACGGAAACGCAACCGCTTCCCCCACTATCCGCCGCACGTCTTCCAGTTTCACGCGGTCTTGCGTCATCGTGTCGCGGTGGCGAAGCGTTACGGTTCCGTCTTCTTTGGTTTGGTGGTCAATGGTTACACAGAACGGCGTACCGAGTGCATCCATCCGGCGGTAGCGTTTACCAATAGAATCCTTCTCTTCGTAGAAACACCGGAAATCGCGGCGGCAGGCGTCCATCAGTTCGCGGGCAATTTCCGGGAGGCCGTCTTTCTTCGTCAAGGGCAGCACGGCCAGTTTCGTTGGCGCAAGGAACGGCGGAAATGAAAGCACCACACGGCTGTCTTGCTTTTCGTCGGTGCTTAAATCTTCTTCGCGGTAGGCATGGCTCAACACCATCAGCACTGCGCGGTCAAGGCCGATAGAGGTCTCAATCACGTAAGGAATGTAATGCTGATTCAGCTCCGTGTCAAAGTAGGTAAGCTTCTTGCCGCTCAGTGCCGCGTGTTGTTTCAGATCAAAATCGGTGCGGGAATGGATGCCTTCTACTTCCTTGAAACCAAAAGGAAATTGGAACTCAATATCGCAGGCCGCATCCGCATAGTGCGCCAGTTTTACGTGGTCGTGGAAGCGGTAAGAACTCTCCGGAATGCCGAGGCTGCGGTGCCATTGGAGGCGCGCTTCTTTCCAGTATTCATACCACTGCTTCTGCTCGCCGGGGCGCACGAAAAACTGCATTTCCATTTGCTCAAACTCCCGCATCCGAAACGTAAACTGCCGCGCCACAATCTCGTTGCGAAACGCCTTTCCCGTCTGCGCAATACCGAAGGGGATTTTCATCCTGCCCGTCTTTTGCACGTTCAGGAAATTCACGAAAATGCCTTGCGCTGTTTCGGGCCGGAGATACACTTTGTCCGCGCCATCCGCTGCCGCGCCCATCTCGGTGGAGAACATGAGGTTGAACTGCCGCACGTCTGTCCAGTTCACGGTGCCGCTCACGCCGCAGGCGATTTTCTCTTCCTCAATCAGCGTTTTCAATCCCGCCAAATCATCGGCAGCCAGCAAAGCTTCCATGCGCGCAATCAGCGCATCACCTTTCGGATTCGTACCGTCTCCTGCTTTCAGGGTTTCGGCGTGGGCTTCTATCAGATGATCCACGCGGTAGCGTTTCTGGCTGTCGCGGTTGTCAATCATCGGGTCAGAAAAGGAATCCACGTGGCCGCTTGCTTTCCATACCAGCGGGTGCATAAAAATGGCCGCGTCAAGGCCTACAATGTTGTCGTGCATCCGCGTCATGCTGTTCCACCAATAATCGCGGATGGCGCGCTTCAGCTCTACGCCGTTCTGCCCGTAATCATACACGGCGGCAAGGCCGTCATACACTTCCGAGGACGGAAAAATAAAGCCGTATTCCTTGCAGTGGGAAATGAGGTTGGGCAGCGTGGTGGGAGCAGTATTCATAAGCGGGCGCAAAAATAGGCGCAACCGGCAATTAATAATGAATAATGAGTAATGAATAATGTAGTGGATTCCAATGCATCAAAACATTAAAGCCAACATAAGACGACACACCCATTATTTATTGTCAATTATCGATTATTCACTATCAAGGCTTCTCCACAAATACCGGCACGCCAGCGAGCGATAGGGCTTCCAATTTTCCGCAAGCGCCACAATGCTTTGTAGAAACGCCCTTCCGGTTTCCGTCAGTCCATACGCACGGCGCATGGCATTCTGAATGCCGAGGTCGCCGGGCGAAAACACATCAGGCCGGTCAAGGGCGAAAATCTGAATCATCTCCGCCGTCCACTGCCCTACGCCTTTGATTTGTGTTAGGTGGGCAGTAAAGGTTTCGGCGTCCATTGCTGCTACTTCCTTAAACCGCAGATGTCCTTGCTGGGCAAATTCAGAAATGGCATGCACATACCCCGCTTTCTGTCGCGAAAGACCAATAGTCCGTAGGTCTTCATCGGGTGTTTGCAAAACGGTTTTTGGTTCCAAAACTTCTCCCTCCGCAAAACGCTCCCAAAACCGTTTCCAAATCGTAGCCGCCGCCTTCACGGAAAGCTGCTGCCCCATTACCGCGCGTAGCAAGGCTGCATACAAGTCGGGCGCAGGCTCCGGCATTATAGCCGGCAACTCGGTTTTGGAAATGATTCCGGCCAACACCGGGTCGCTTTCTAAAAGGGCAGCACGGCCTGCTACAGACCAGTGTGAAGGACTTTTTTGTTTGGGCATGGCGGGAATTTCCGAAACTTTTTCAGAAGCCCCGTAGAGATGCGATTCACCACGTCGCTACCCGGCACAGCTTTTAAAAGCCTTTTCTCTATACTGCCCGCTACCCTACTCGCGCCTAACCAAAATATGACTTTGGTTTTAGAAATTCACCGCCGACTATCAGAAGTTTACGGCAGCGGTATTGCTTATTTCCAAGACCACGACCCGCTGAGCGAGTTGGTTTCTTCGGTGCTTTCCCACCGCACCAAAAACAGCCAGTCGGCCGCGATAAAGCCTTTCTTTCACAAAGTTTTGAGATAATATCTCAATGAGATTACGTCATTTTGAAGCACGCCAAATGCGAAAGCAAGCATCGCAAGATACTACACTTGATTTAGGAATATTTCAATCCATTTGTTCTGAGTAGCTTTCAAAACCGACATGTCGTAGAGAAGGAGAGGCGTTGCGTTGCCAAAATTACTTCACTAATTCCGTCAACTTCGTTTCCAGTTCCACGCCGCGCAAATCGCGGGCAATGATTTTGCCGGAAGGATCCACCAAAAAATTCGCCGGAATGCTTTGGATACCATAGTCGCGGGCGGGAATGCTTTCCCAACCGGCGAGGTCAGAGATGTGCGTCCACGCGAGGCCGTCCTTCGCAATTGCTTCCTGCCATTTGTCCTTTTTCTGATCCAGGGAGACGCCGAGAATCGTGAAGTTCTTGTTCTTGAATTTCCCGAAAGCCGCTACCACATTGGGGTTCTCCGCTCGGCACGGCCCGCACCACGACGCCCAGAAATCCACCAGCACGTACTTCCCTTTAAGGGACGCCAGTGTAACGGTTTTTCCGTCCGGCGTAGTGGCAGAAATAGCGGGAGCGTCTGTCCCCACTGCCGGGCCGGAAGCCGCGATTTGGGCGGCCTGTTTGTTACCGGCGGTGCGCTCGTTGCGCATGGTGAATTCCCGCGCCAGCGTAGCGTTTTTGGGGAAGCGCGCACCAAGGTTTTTAGTGAATGATTCCAGATAGGACGTCTCCGTTTTGGGGTCTAAAAGAGAAGCGGCGAACACGGCATTAGGTAGGTGTTTCGTCGTGTCGGCGTATTGCTCTACGTAGCGCGTAAAGGTTTCGCTGCGGACTTTCATGTCGGCTTCAGCGCGGGCCAGCAGGCTGTCTTTTCCCCCGGCTTTCATCTGGTCAATTACAGTGCCGAGCGTGTTGTAGTCAATAGCGAATTGCCGCGTCGTGCCAATGAAGGTTTGCAAGCTTGCGGTAGCGGCATTTCCCCCCACTTTGAAAGCGTCGGGCTGTTTCTGGTCACCTTTCACGGTGTAGGTTCCTTTGTCAATCACGAGGAGCGCGAAGGCTTCTTCTTTCCCGCCGATGCGGACGCGGTAAAGGCCCGGTTCGGGCGCGGTTCCGCCCAATTCAAAATGGCCGGAAGCGTTGGTCTCGGCACTGTCTAAAACCTGCGCGCCGGAGAGGCGCAATTCTTCCAGAAAAACGGTTTGTTCCGGCAGTCCGGCGATGTCGCCGATGATGGTGAAGTCGGAAGAATTGGTTTTGCAGGAAACGAACAGCAGCGCGGCGAATGCGAAAGAAAGTGCGCTTTTGAAGAAGGAAATTTTCACAGTGCAAACCTACGTTCACAAGGCGTTCCTACGGAACGCAGCGCGTGAATGGGCGTGGGTTTTCTACCCACAAAGCGTCCCTACAGGACGCACCCATCCAAGTTCTTGTTTGTCACCCCCGAAAGGGGGTCTGTAGGAAATGCTTTTATGACAAGGCAGGTTATACGGGTTCCCTGTCGGGAATGACAAAAGATGGCGCGAGAAAAGGCATAAAAAAAGAACGCCCTGCAAATGCGGGGCGTTCCTGTAAAATCCTGCTACTAAGGTTCTCTTCTGCCGGTAGCTTTCTACTAATAACGGTACATATCCGTTTTGAACGGCCCGGCTTTCGGAATGCCGAGGTATGCGGCTTGCGCGTCGGTGAGTTCTTCCAGTACCACGCCGATTTTAGCGAGGTGCAGGCGGGCTACTTTCTCGTCCAGGTGTTTCGGCAGAACATATACTTTGTTCTCGTAGTTGTCGTGGTGGCTCCACAACTCAATCTGCGCCAGCGTCTGGTTGGTGAAGGAGTTGGACATCACGAAGCTTGGGTGGCCGGTGGCGCAACCGAGGTTTACGAGGCGGCCTTCTGCCAGTACAATGATGTCGCGGCCATCAATGTTGTAGAGGTCCACCTGCGGCTTGATGGTGTCTTTGGTGTGGCCGTAATTGGTATTCAGCCAGTCGATGTCGATTTCAATATCAAAGTGGCCGATGTTGCAGACAATTGCCTTGTCTTTCATCGCGCGGAAGTGTTCTTCCGTGATGAGGTCGCGGCAGCCGGAAGCGGTCACGATGATGTCGGCTTCTTTCACCGCGTCAATCATCTTCTTTACTTCAAAGCCGTCCATTGCGGCTTGCAGCGCACAAATCGGGTCAATCTCGGTAACGATAACACGAGCGCCTGCACCACGCAACGAAAGGGCAGAGCCTTTTCCTACGTCGCCATAGCCGCCTACAACGGCTACTTTGCCCGCCATCATCACGTCGGTTGCGCGACGGATAGCATCCACGAGGCTTTCCTGACAGCCGTATTTGTTGTCAAACTTGCTTTTCGTAACGGAGTCGTTCACGTTGATGGCCGGCATCGGAAGCGTGCCTTTCTGCATCCGCTCATAGAGGCGGTGAACGCCGGTAGTGGTTTCTTCAGAGATGCCTTTTACGTGCTGTACCAGTTCGGGGTATTTGTCCAGCACCATGTTGGTGAGGTCGCCGCCGTCGTCCAGAATCATGTTCAGCGGACGGTCTTCGCTACCGAAAAACAACGTCTGCTCGATGCACCAATCGCCTTCCTCTACGGTCTGTCCTTTCCACGCAAAAACACCGATACCGGCAGCGGCAATCGCAGCAGCGGCCTGGTCTTGAGTAGAGAAAATGTTGCAGGAAGACCACTTCACTTCCGCGCCCAGTTCCACGAGGGTTTCAATCAGGACGGCGGTCTGGATGGTCATGTGGAGGCAACCGGCGATGCGCGCGCCTTTCAGTGGCTGACGGTCGCGGTATTCTTCGCGCAGCGCCATAAGGCCCGGCATTTCGGCTTCGGCAAGGCGGATTTCCTTGCGGCCCCATGCGGCGAGGGAAAGATCGCGCACCTGGTGCGGCAGCGAGAAGTCAATTTGCTTTCCGATTTGAACAGTGTTCATCGTTTTGAAAGAGGTTATTGGAGTGGTTAAAATGGAAGGTCAAAAGTACCGGGTGGCGGATATTCTTCTGAAATTCTCCCGAAAAGAAGTATTTTTCGCTACTTTTCCCTCTTCTCCTGGTAAAATTCCCTTTTCCACAATGGCCCGCACGCCGATAGCAGCAGAAAATCCTACGCTGGATGCCACCGACCTTTCTATCCTTAAAATTCTGGAAGAAAACGCGCGGATTTCCGTGAAGGAACTGGCGGAGAAAGTACATCTCAGCGCCACGCCGGTACATGAGCGCATTCGCCGGTTAGAGGCGGCGGGCGTGATTCAGAAATACAGCGCGGTGCTGGACGCGCGCAAGCTGGGGAAAACGCTGTTGGTAATTTGCTACGTCTCCCTGAAACAACACAGCAAGAACGCGGGCAGCGAGTTTATCAAAGCCATTGCGGAAATGGACGCGGTGGTGGAATGCCTCACGATTTCCGGGCAGTTTGATTTTATGCTTAAGGTCTCCTGCGCGGATATGGACGACTACTACCATTTTCACGTTCACGAGCTGAGCGCGCTGGCGAATGTGGCGAATGTGCAAAGCACGTTTGTGATGGGCGTGGTGAAGCAGACGCACCGGGTGTTGTGAGGGGTTGGATGCTTCGCGTTGGAAGCCCTTCGGGCGTTGGAGTGTTGGAAGGGTTGGATGCCTTCGGCGTTGGATGATGTTGGAATTTACAGCCTCCTCCATGAAGCGGCTTACAAAATGCCTGCTTACAAAAAAATGGGTGTCATTCCGACGAAGGAGGAATCTCACAGAAGCCAAATATAGCAAAAGTGAGATTCCTCCTTCGTCGGAATGACCTGCTCCTTAATTATTTAAAGAGACTGCTACGCTCTGATGTTACCCCAGAAAATCGTCGCTCTGCTTATTCGCGGGCTTCAGGAAATTATCCACCATGCCCTGCATCATCGGCGGAAGCTGGCTTTGGATGTATTCCTTGATAACGGCGATGGCTTTCTCGGCTTGTTCGGGCGTGAGGCCGGCTTTGTCGGTGAGTTGGGAGATGAGTTCGTTCATGGGAAGATGTATTAGTTGGCTACGCCGCTTTCAAATAATCCAGTTTGGCGTGTTCCAGCATTTGGCGGGCGTAGTCTTCCGTCAGGTGGAAAACGCCGTTGTGATTCGTTTCGGAAGGCAGGTCAAACATGGCATCGGTGAGTACCATTTCGCAAATCGCGCGCAGGCCGCGGCCACCGAGCTTGAACTCAATGGCTTTGTCCACAAGGTAGTCCAATGCGCTTTCTTCTACTTCCAACTTGATGTTTTCGTACTCAAACAGCTTTTTATATTGCTTGATAAGCGCGTTTTTCGGTTCCGTCAGGATGCGGCGCAGAGCATCGCGGTCTAGCGGGTTCAGGTACGTTACAATCGGCAGGCGGCCCAGCAATTCCGGTATCAAGCCGAAGGCGCGCAGGTCTTGTGCATTCACGTATTGCAGCAGGTTGGCGCGGTCAAGGTCTTTCGTGTTTTGGATGGCGCGGTAGCCGATGGAAGACGTCTGCATCCGGCGGGCAATCATCCGGTCGATGCCTTCAAAAGCACCGCCGCAAATGAACAGGATGTTGCGCGTATCCACGTTAATCATCTTCTGGTCGGGGTGCTTGCGCCCGCCTTGTGGGGGAACCATTACGTTACTTCCTTCCAAAAGCTTCAACATCGCTTGCTGCACGCCCTCGCCGCTTACGTCGCGGGTGATGGACGGGTTGTCACCTTTGCGGCCAATCTTGTCGATTTCATCAATGAAAATGATGCCTTTCTGCGCGGCTTCTACGTCAAAATCGGCAGCTTGTAGCAGGCGGCTCAGGATGCTTTCCACGTCTTCGCCCACGTAGCCTGCTTCCGTGAAAACGGTAGCATCCACAATGGCAAAAGGAATCTGCAAGAGCTTGGCGATGGTACGGGCGAGCAGGGTTTTTCCGGTGCCGGTTTCGCCCACCATAATCATGTTGCTTTTCTCAATTTCCACTTCGTCTTCGGAGTCCTTCAGCTTTGGATTCAGGAGGCGCTTGTAGTGGTTGTAGATGGCAACGGAAAGCACTTTTTTCGCGTCTTCCTGCCCAATCACATAGTCGTCGAGGAAGGCTTTGATTTCGCGGGGTTTATAGACGCGGTGGCGGGAAACGTCGAACTGCGGGTCTTTGGTTTCCTTGCGCTTTTCAGGCGCTTCTTCGGGTGTTTTGCCCTGCGCCTCGCCCAGCAGGTGGTGGGCATTCTCGATGCAGAGGTCGCAGATATTGCCCTTCAGGCCGGTGAATAAAATCGCGCAGGCGGCCTCCGGGCGCTCACAAAACGAACAGGTTTTCTCTCCTTTCCTCGACATGAATTTTTGCTTTTTAGGGGCAGCGAAGGTAAGGGGAATGGAGAGCAGTACAGAGATAGCGGCCCGGAACGACTTTGAGCAACAGCGCACAAGGCCGGCGCCCCGGCTTCCCCCAAAACAGGTGTTTGGGAGGCGGAAGGAAAGAAAATTTCCTTGCCGTGTAAGCGTTTTCCCAGCTTCAAAAAGAAATAGCTCCGGTTTTTGTTCCTTATTCCTAAGAATAAGGCGCATATTCTTGGGAATACGTAATCTATTCTTGGGTTTAGATAATTTATTCCTAAGAATAAGCAACCTATTCTTAGGAATAAGTAACTTAAACTCAAGAATAAGTTGCGTATTCTTGGGTTTAGATAATCTAAATCCAAGAATATGCAACCTATTCCCGGTTTTAAGAGGGAAAGACTTGGCAGGTCAAGCCTTGAAAAGGTGCAGCGCCTGTCAAGTCTGATTATTCAGGCGGAATGCGGTAGGTTTGTTCTTGCGATAAAAGCGACTGTCTTCGCCGGGGCGCGAGGAAACGGGAATCCATATTTCATTGCAAATCCGGTTATGCCCATACTATTGACCTCCTCCCCGCGTCCCTATATGAAATCAAAAATAGTCGTCCTGCTTCTCGGAATCGTCGCGCTGTTTATCACGCTGAACCGGGGTATCTGGCAGGAGCAGCGGGTAATTAGCTGGGATGGCACAGGATATTACATGTATCTGCCCGCAGCGATTATCCACCACGATTTGGGGCATCTTTCTTTTTACGCGCATATTGATAGCGTGTATCACCCAAGCGGCGATGTGTTGCAATACACCATTCAAAGCCATGAAGCCACCGGAAGGCGCTCTACCCATTACCCGATGGGCGTGGCGCTTTTGGAACTGCCGGGGTTTTTGGTTGCAGATTACTTCACTAGGCATTACGGACAATATCCCCGGGATGGCTATAGCGCGCCCTACCAGTTGGCCGTAGCGCTTGGTACAATCGGCTGGGTCATAATAGGCCTCTTTCTTTTACGCCGCTTCCTGCTGCGGTTTTATCCGGAATCTGTTGTGTGGAAAGTGCTGCTGCTCGCTTTCGCAGGCACCAATCTGTATTACTACACGGCTTTTTTCCCCAGTTGGAGCCATCCCTACTCTTTCTTTCTGTTTGCAGTCGTATTGTACGTGACGGAATCGTGGTACAGAGAAGGGAAACTAAAGTGGGTGCTGCTGTTGGGATTAACGATGGGATTGGTGGTTATCACCCGGCCTTCCAATATTGTGATTGCACTTATTCCGCTTCTGTGGCCGCAGGAGCGGCATAATGGTAGAGTTGCTTTCCTCAAAAGCCAGCTTTGGGGCCTTTTTGCGGCATTTCTGCTGTTTGTTGGGGTGCTGTTCCTGCAAATGACTTACTGGAAGTATGTTACCGGTCAATGGGTTTATTATTCTTACAAAGAAGAAGGCTTCGACTTTTTGCACCCAAGATTGGTGAAAGGATTGTTTAGCTACCGCAAAGGTTGGGCCGTGTACACGCCGTTGGCCTTTCTGTTTTGTGTTGGGCTGTGGCCACTTTACCGGCGCAGCAAAGCTTTGTTTGCGCCTTTTGCGGCGTTTCTGGCTGTAAATATCTACGTCATATTCAGTTGGAAAGCCTGGCATTATGGGGGTTGTTTTTCTTGCCGGCCCATGGTGGAATCCGTAGCCGTGCTGGCCTTGCCTGCCTGTGCGCTGGTTCAACGTATTTCGTTGGCAAGAAAAGCCATCGTCCGGGCTGCTGCCACGGTGATTATAGGGTTTCTGGTCGTACTGAATCTCTTTCAGACGTATCAATACTCCTTAGGAGTAATTCATTATGACCGGATGACGCGGAAGTATTATTGGAGGGTATTTGGCAAACTCAAAGTAACGGAAGCAGACCGTCAGCTCCTGAGACCTGCAAGCGAAGACGAGCCGGATAATTAAAAACGATATTGGCTTCGCAATGCCAAGTTTTCAACAAAGCAAAATTCAGGAGGCGCCTGTTTAGCTTTGCCCGCATGAATGCCCGATTGCTTCCTCTCCTCTTTCCCTTGCTGCTTACTACAGCCCTGATTGTGGCGGGCATAGCTTATCAGGACAAGCTCGGGACGACGCATGACAGTTATGCGCGCCTGCAACAGGCATTGAAGGGAATAAACCCTTTTCTGCAAAAAGGCAGCCGCATTTATGTAACCGACCATACCGGCGAAGAATTTTTTCACCCGCAGCTACCGGTTTTTCTGCCCTTTAACTACATCGTAAGGCAGGATACGGTGGATAAAGGGAGCATCTTGGGAGATTCGTTGCTCACCATTCAAAAAAAGCAGACCTCCACAATTGATACGGCCCGCCTCCAGGTTACGCATCACATCGTCTGGCGCCGTAACGAAGGCGGCTATGTGGCGAATCTCTGGTTCAAACGTCGTTAACGCCCTGCTATGCAACTCCTCAACCGGCAGATTCAGCGTATCGCAATATTTATTGGCCTTTGTGGCATCCTCTATTTTCTGGGCCTGATTGTATCCGCTCCGATGTGGCTGATATGGACAGGACTAGGCGTTGCGGCGATAGTGCTCGTTCTGCAAAAGAATACTGATTATGGCGAGGAAATAAAGACAAAGCGCCGGGCCATGTGGCTGTCGTGGGTCATCCTGGCGATAGGGATGGGCCTGCTTACAAACCGTTGTTATTATATTGTAGAAGTGCATGGCGGATGGGATGCGTGGGCCATGTGGAATTATAAGGCACGGGCCATGACCGACCCGCACTACTGGAGCATCTTCCTGGATCGCAGCTCCACCGTGCACAGCGATTATCCCCTGATGCTTCCAGGTATCAACGCACTGTTCTTACGCACGCTGGGCCCTGCAAGTACAGAGATGGTACCCTATTTGCTCACTTTCGGCATTACCCTGCTTATTCCTGTATGGATATTTGCGCGGCTTGCGCATAAACAGCTACTTGCCGCATCTGTCGTGCTGCTGCTTTTTGCTACCAGCGATGCGTATCTGTTTCAGGGCGTGTCGCAGTACGCAGATGTGTTGCTGGGATTTTTTTTCCTGGGGGCCATTACAGCCATGGAGGCCACCCGCAAATCCGGCGCGCCTGCGCAGCTAAAGCAATGCGGATTTTTTTGGGGGGGCTGCCTTTGGACAAAGAATGAAGGGGTTTTGCTATGCACCGTTGCTATTTTATATTGGCTGCCCTATCTGCTGCGCGCGCGTGGCCTGCGACCCTTTCTGGTGGGGGCCGCGTTACCGCTCCTGACATGGGGAATTTTTAAAATCGGCTGGCCCATGCCGAATGACATGCTTACCTTGAATACAAGTAGTTCAAAAATGGCGCTGCTATCCGACGGAAGCCGGTACGCAGCCATTTGGGACGGGCTAAAGGCTTTGATGACAGGTCCGTTCTTCTGGGTGCAAATCATTTTCTGGCAGATGGCGGGGCTGTGTCTGCTAAGAAGGCGATGGCCGGCGCAGGCGTTTTTTCTGGTGCTAAGCTGCCTGGCCGTTTACAGTTTTATTTATGTCATCACCCCGCACGACCTCCCGTGGCACCTCGCCACCTCGCAATTGCGCCTGCTTTTCCAGCTTATCCCGGCATTTGTTTATTCCATCGTTGCAACAATGCTATCGTTGCAAGAGCCGGATGACTCTAAGTCGCTTTTTGGAAGAGCATTGCGCACAGCACTCCACACGGACGCAGACAAATAAAAGGTTGTCCCGTTTCCAAAACCGGGCAGGTGGTTTTATTTCTACTTCCCTCTGACAACTCCCGCCTCCTGCCTGCGTTTTAAAACTATCTTCGCGCCTTCCATTTTCTTAAAGACGGTTCCTCCCTTTTCCTGCGGATTTTTCCGGGTTATGCGTTTGTGTAGATTTCTCTTGGTGATTGTTTTATGGGTGCTGGGAGGAAGCGAATCTGCACGGGCACAGGAAGGAATCGTTTCTGACAGCCTGCTGCACCGCCGCGCCGATTCTTTACTCGCCGACTCCATCACCCGCCGCGTAGACAGCCTCACAAAAACGGGTGCGCTTCCGGAAATCCGGGTGACGGATACGGCGATTCCGCGCATTGCCACAGCTCCCCCCGAAAGTGGAAAAACGTGGAAAATCACGGGCCATATTTTCGATAAACACACTCACGAGACGCTGCCTTTTGCCAATGTCCGCGTGCCGCGCAGCAACATCGGCGAGCCAACGGATCTGGACGGAAATTTCTCCATTACCATCCAAAATCCGCCGGTGGATTCGCTGGTCATCACGGCGATGGGTTATCGTCCGTGGAAGATGCGCCTGAACCCGGCCAAGCTCACGCCCGAACTGACGATTGAACTGGAGCGCGCCGAAAACGAGCTGAAAGAAGTGGTGATTCGCCCCGGCCTCGACCCGGCGATAAAGCTGATGCGCAAAGTAGTAGCCGCTAAGCCGCGCAACGACCCGGATAGGATGGACGCGTATCGTTGCGAACTCTACAACAAACTGGAAGTGGACATCCAGCGCCTCAGCCGCGCGCAGTTTGAAAAGCTGCCGGGCATGAAGCAGTTCAGCTTTATCTACGACAACTACGACAGCACGTCGGACGCCATTCCGTTCCTGCCGTTTTTCCTTACCGAAACGCTCTCTGACTATTATTTCCGGGAGCGTCCGACGAAGAAGCGCGAAGTGGTAAAAGCGTCTCTGGTAAAAGGTGTGCGCAATGAAACCATTACGGAGTTTCTGGGCGGGATGTACGTGAAACTGAACACTTACCGCAACCGCATTCCGGTGTTTGACAAGAATTATGTTTCGCCCATTTCCGACAATGGCGAGCTGTACTACAAGTATAAAATCCGCGACACGCAGACAGTGATGGGCCACACCGTTTACCGGCTGCAATACGCCCCCAAACGCCCCGGCGAAAACTGTTTTTACGGCGATTTCTGGATTGTGGATACCTCGTTTGCCGTGCAGCGCATCAGCTTGGAACTCCCCAAAGAAGCCAACATCAACTGGGTGAGCCGCATGAGCCTTTACCAAGAGTTTTCGCCCTTCGGCGACTCGCTCTGGACGGTGGCAAAAGACAAGTTTGTGGTGGATTTTCACCTGCCTTACGGCGGCAAAAAACTGCCCGGATTTATTGCCCGCAAAACGGCTATCTACAACAAATACGACACGAGCCTTGCCGTTGCAAATGCAGGCTTGGAAAACCCGGAATACCATCGCGACGTAGTGGTCACCGACAGCGCACGCAACACCACAGCGGCACAGTGGGAGAGCCTGCGCCCGGAAATTCTTAGCAAGAACGAGCGGGCCATTTACCGCACGGTGGACACGTTGCAAAACCTGCCGGCATTCGTCCGCGCCAAGAACTGGATGCGCTTTCTGTTTACAGGACGGAAGGAAGTAGGTATGTTCGACATTGGCCCGATCTGGAGTTTTTACAGCCGCAACCCGGTAGAAGGAAACCGCCTCCGGTTTGGCGGCAGCACCAACGAAAAGCTGTTTAAAAACGTGCAACTGGAAGGCTACGTGGCCTATGGCACGCGCGATAATCGCTGGAAATACAAAGCTTCCATCCTCTGGCTTCTTAACCGCGATCCGCGCACCGCTTTTTATCTTTCCTATACCCACGACATTGACCGCTCTACCAACTACTACACCGAAAGCGCCAACACCGACAACATTTTTACCAATGTGCTGCGTAAAGGACACATGCCGTGGCGCGTGGCTTTCAATAAGGAACTGCGACTGGAATGGCGCAAAGAATATTACAGCGGCCTGAGCCATAAGCTGATCGCTGCGCGCCGGGAGTTTACGCCCTATGCACCGCTGCCCACCGTATTTAACGGGATGGACGGCACGCCGACGAATACACTTGTAACAACAGAGTTGGGCGCGAGTATTCGCTTTGCCTACAAGGAGCGGTTCATCAACGGCAGATTCCGGCGCGCGAGCCTCGGCAGCCGTTACCCGATAGTAGAACTGCGCTACGCCCACGGCATTCGCGGGATGCTGGGCGGTGCGTATAATTACGACAAGCTATCTCTGACGGTGAACTACAAAATGCGGCTCGGCGGGCTGGGCAAAGCGCAGGCAACACTCTTTGGCGGAAAGGTTTTTGGCGATTTGCCGTATCCGATTCTGGAAGTGCATCCGGGAAACGATTTTTATTCCTACAATCCCAACGCCTTCAACATGATGAACCGCTACGAGTTCATCTCTGATACCTACGCGGGCTTTTTCTGGGAACACGATTTAGGCGGCGGACTTTTCAATTATGTTCCGCTCTTGAAGAAAGCGAAGCTGCGGCAGTTCTGGACAGCCAAAGGCGTGGTGGGACATTTATCCGAAGCAAATAAAGACATCAATCTGCAACACGGATATCCGTTCCGCACGCTGGAGCGCAAGCCTTATGTAGAAATCGGGACGGGCGTAGAAAACATCTTCCAGCTTTTCCGGGTGGATTTCGTGTGGAGAGTGATGCCCGGCCATTCGCCATTTGAAGAGCGCAGCCGGTATTTTGGTGTGTTCGGGTCGATGAAACTGGCGTTTTAAAAGAAGCGTGATGTACGTTTTTAAGAATGGAAGAAGTAGAAAAAGGCATTTTAAATAAGGAAGTTCAAAAACGTCTGCGCAACTTCTTAGACGAAGCCGTCCTTCGATACAACACGCCCGATTTTATTCCCCACGACCCGATTTCCATTCCGCACCGCTTCTCTAAAAAAGAAGACATAGAGATTTCCGGCCTGCTCGCTGCGACGCTCGCGTGGGGTCACCGGAAGATGATTATTCGCAATCTTTCGCGGCTGATGGAATGGATGGACAATGCGCCGCACGACTTTATCCAAAACCACAAAGAGACGGATTTACGCCGCTTTGAAGGCTTCGCACATCGCACGTTCAACACGACAGACTTGCTGGCTTTCATTCAATTTCTAAAGCATCATTATCAGACAAACGACTCTTTGGAAAGAGTGTTCTTCGTGCCGGATTCGTCTAATGATACGGCTATAGAGAAAGGACTTATCCAATTTCGGGAATCGTTCTTTTCGTTGGAACATTCGCCGCTTCGCACCGGGAAACACGTAGCCTCGCCGGAACGGAAATCGGCTTGTAAGCGCCTGAATATGTTTCTCCGTTGGATGGTTCGCAAGGATGATGCAGGCGTGGACTTCGGCATCTGGAACCGGCTAAAACCTTCCCAACTGATCGCGCCTTTGGACGTTCACAGCGGACGCACGGCCCGGAAATTGGGCTTGCTCACCCGCCCGCAAGACGACTGGAAAGCCGCAACCGAACTCACCGAAAACCTGCGCCGCTTCTGTCCCGAAGACCCGGTGAAATATGATTTTGCGCTCTTCTCAATAAGTGTCGGAAACAGTAACGCCTGATCTCGGAATTTTTCCGCCCGCGTCTTTGCGGAAGAAATTCTCCAAACTAAAGTATTTCAAACCTTCGTCGTTGCTCCGTTGGCGGGTATCGTCGGCTTTCAGTTCATAGCCAAAAGTATAATCGCGCAGTTCGTCTTTCTTCTTTCCGAAAAGATTGCCGGAAAACAGCATCAGGTTGTCAATTGCTTGGTAGTAGGTAAAGCAGTAACGCCCGTCGTCGCCTGCTTCCCACTTCTTGATGCTATAGGTTTTTTGTGCATTCTCCTCTGCCCGCGCCGCTGTCATTAGGGAGTCTGCCATGTTGTAGGATTTTGTTTTCCAGAACGCTTTCACCAGTTCGCGCGGCGCGGTGGTGGCTTTATAGATAGCTTCTTCCAGCACCCAGCCCTTGCGCAAAATCGTGAGCTTCTCGTAGGCCATAATCGTGTCGTCGTCCATCTTGGTGGTTACCATTTTAGAGAGAAAGTTGCGGTGGAATTTCCGGGGAATAATGACGTGATAGCGCAAGGAATCATCCCAACCACTGACGGCATAAAAACCCTTTGTGGAAACGCTGTTGTCGGCGCGCCGTTCCAGCATTTGTAGCAGATTGGTTCCCTGCGGATAGCATGAAAAATTCAAAACGCGGTGATGGCTGTCGGCTTCCAAAAGGTCATTCACAATTGGCTTTTCTGCGGTGTCGCGCTTCAAGGTGTAGGTGAAGCTTTCGCCTTTTACGAGGTATGCCGGGATGTCTGCCTTAAACAGCGTGTCGTCAGTTTTGTAGAGAAGTGTCCGTGCCGTCATCGCCGCAATGGCAGGCTCCACATAGCTTTTGGGTGCGTGTTTAGTAACGCTGTCCAGCAGGTTTTCCAACTTTAGTTTCCGGGCGTGGATGGTTACGTCACCAATGTCTTTGCTCATGCGGCGCGTTTCCTGCGCATGAAGGGAAAAGGTTGCGCAAAGTGCGAGGAGAAGAGAAATGCAGCGCAAGAGAGAAAGGTTTTGATTGTATCGGCGGAACGGCGAAAAAGTTACAAACAGCGTGGAACAAGTCATTTTCGGAAATCATCTTTCGTCATCCTCGAAGAGGGTCTTAACGGACGCAAGCTGACAAGATCCCTTCGGTATGACAAAAGATTTCCAACAATTCGCCCGTATGATTTCAGCCTAATATTTCTTCCGGTCTTTCAGCAATTCCCCCAGCTCAAAAGGCACTAATTTCTCCGGCAAATCCTTCACGTAGTCATATTCAATCTCCCCCGTTCCGAGATAACCTTCCGGGTCGGGAAATTTCTTAAACAAGGCCATAGAGAAGTTCAGCAGATTGTCGCTCCGCCCGCTGCGATAAATGTAGTAGCGGCCTTTATCGCTGGGCATCCATTCGCGATACATCCCGAAACGCCGCAGATTGGGCTGTGCTTTGGCAGAATCTATCAACGCCCGCGCGCGGGTAAAAGAAGACGTTTCAATCAGTTCTTTCAGCTTCGTCGGGTCGTTCAGCAGTAGCGCGCTTTCGTGCGCCGTAATCACCCAGCCGCGACGGCGGATTTTGAGCAGCGTGTAGGAGAAAAGCGAGTCCTCATCAATATCAGAGATGAACGGGCGAATGATAATCGGGATGCTTCCCTTGCCTTTGGGGCGGAAAAGCAGGTAAAAATGCGGATCGGTTTCGTCTTGGTCAGAAGCGTAAAGGATGCGTTTGGTGTCGGCAATGCCGTCCAGACTTTTCATCACCGCCATCACGTTTGTGCCTGCCGGATACGGACGGTCATTAATCGTGAACACACGGTCCCACTGCGCTTTGGAGCGGATGTTGTCGTGCATGGTGCCTTTATCGGTGCTGTCCCAAAGCAGATTTCCATAAGTATATTCCTTTCCTTTTTTGAGATACACCGGAACTTGTGCATAAAAAGCGGTGTCCGTGCCGCGTGTGTAAGAAGCCGTATAAGTAGCGGCAAGTTCCATCGGCTCGGCATAATTGCGCGGCGCATTGGCCACGATGCTGTCCAGAATATCGCGGACGGAAAGCTTTTTGGATTTCACGGTGATGCCTTCCAAATCTTGGTCTTTGATTTGGGCTTGGGCGGAGGATGTCCAGAAAAAGGAAAGCAATAAAGCGAAGAGCAGCAGGCGCATAGTGAAGACAAAGAAACGCGGCAAAAGCGGGAAACCGGCTTCCGGGAGCAGAAAATTACCGGGTCTTTTTGTATTCTTTCCGGTCTTTCAGCCAAAGGAACAGGCTAAAATATTTCAGCGTTTGGGGAATTTCTTTCTCGTAGTCATACACGATTTCGCTTGTGCCGATGTAGCCTTCCGGGTCAGGAAATTTTTTGAACAGCGCCAGCGAAGGATTGATTAAATTGTCGCTTCCAGAGGTGCGGTGAATTCGGTAACGCCCGTCCGGCCCCGGCTTCCATTCCCAATGCCAAACAGTACGCCGAAGGTTAAGCTGCGCTTTGCCGGAATCAATTAATTCCTTCGCGCGGATAAAGGATTGAGTGCGCATCAACTCTTTCAACCTAGCCGGGTCGTTGATAATACCTGCGTTTTCATAGTTTGTAAGGACCCAACCGCGCCGGCGGATTTTCAAAATCTTGTAAAGGAAAAGCGAGTCTTTATCCAACGAAGAAATAAAAGGCCGAATGGCAAGCGGGATATGCGTCTTCCTGTTGGGCAATACCAAAAGGTAAAAATGTGGGTCTTTTTCGTCACCGTCCGTGGCAAAAAGCACGCGTCTGGTGTTCGTGAGGTCATCCAGTTTCTTCATCAATTCCATTGTATTGCTGAACGCTGGAAATAAATGGTCTTCAAGGGCGAATACTCTGTCCCACTGCGCCTTGTTGCGGATGTTGTCCTTCACCACGCCTTTCTCCGAGCTGTCTTTTTGTGGAAATCCATAGAGAAAATCCGGGCGCTTTTTCAAAAAACCGGCATTCGTCCATAAAAAGCCGTGTCCGTTCCGCGTGTGTAGCTCGCCGTATAAATCCCCCCAAATGCCATCGGCTCCGCATAATTCCGCGGTGCGTTTTTCACCACGCTGTCCAGAATATCGCGCACGGTCAATTTCTTGCTTTTCACGGTAATGCCCGCGAGGTCTTGGTCTTTTATCTGCGCCGTAGCGGGAAGAGAAAGGAGAAGCAGAAAAAAGAAAATGCGCATGGAAATGCGAAGGTCGGGCGGAGAAAGCGGTAAAAGCAAACTTATGCATCTGTTTCGGCAAGAAACAGATTGTAAACAAAAAATGCCCTGCAAACCCAAAGCGCGCAAAGCCGGAAGCCCGCTCTTTGCCTTTCAAAACACGCCCCCCAAACATCGCAGGCCATTCCCCGCCCATAGCAGCCTTTTCCGCGCCCTTAGTTAGTGCCTCCGCGTGTTCGGTTGCCCGCTCCGCGTGCTTGGTTAAGTAATCCGTGCAATATGTTAATCGCTCCGCGGGTTTAGCTGACCGCTCCGCGTGCTTGGTTAAGTAGTCCGTGCAATATGTTTGGCTTCTTTCGGCCCGGACAAAGCATCTGCCTGCCAGGAACGGCCTGCTAAGCACGCCGAACGCCCGTCTTTTATATAGATGCATCCAGCGTTCTCCCGCCGCGCCGTCCTCCGCATCCTGACACCTGATATTTACTACCGGCTCCTTTCTACCTTCGCCCGGAATGCACCTGCCGCCCGGAAAAAAAGTCTATTTCGCCTCCGATTTCCATCTCGGTATTCCCAATCCGGCGGAAAGCCGCGCGCGGGAAAAACGCTTGGTTCAGTGGCTGTCGGAAGTCCAAAAAGACGCAGCGCTCCTCTTCCTCGTCGGCGATATTTTCGACGTCTGGTTTGAGTATAAACACGTCATTCCCAAAGGCTTTACCCGCTTTCTCGGCAAGCTGGCCAGCCTGCGCGACGGCGGCCTTCAAATAGAAGCCTTCACCGGCAACCACGACCTCTGGATGCGCGGCTATTTTGAAGAAGAACTGGACATTCCCGTTCACCACGCACCCATTGAGCGCACCATCAACGGCAAGCGTTTTTTCATTGGCCACGGCGACGGCCTGGGCCCCGGCGACCACGGCTACAAGCTCCTGAAAAAAGTGCTTTCCAACCGCGCAACGCAATGGCTTTACCGCCGCCTGCACCCCGACACCGGCGTGGGCCTTGCCACCTGGGCTTCCCGCAAAGGCCCAAAGCACGCCGGAGAAGAAGTGAAAGACGTTTTTCGCGGGCCGGAAAAAGAGTGGCTCGTGCAGTTTTGTTTGGAGACGCTCCAACAGCGCCCGATGGATTATTTTATCTTTGGCCACCGCCACCTCGCGATTGATTATCCTCTGCCCGGCGGCAGCCGCTACCTCAACCTCGGCGACTGGATTACCTTCAACACCTACGCCGTTTTCGACGGCGAAAACCTTTCCCTCAAAACCTTTCAAACCCCATGAAACGCACCCTCGTCCTTATCCGCCATGCCAAGTCGGACTGGGGAAATGACGCGCTCCGCGACTACGACCGCCCGCTCAATGCGCGTGGTTTGCGCGACGCACCGGAGCTGGGAAAGAGACTGCGAGCGAAGAATTTTCTTCCCGATTTAATCGTGGCTTCTATGGCGCAACGCGCTGCCGAAACCGCGCGTTTGGTTGCGGAAGGAATGGGCTTTCCAAAAGAGAAAATCCAGTGGGAAGAAATGCTGTATCATGCGCCACCGTCGGTGATGGAAGATGTTCTCTTTAGCTTGGCAGACGACTTTCGCCGCGTGTTTCTGGTAGCCCACAATCCCGGCATTTCTCAGTTTGCGCAGCAGCTTCTTCCCCATTTTTCTTTGGATGAAATGCTCACCTGCTGCGCCGTAGCGATAGAGACAGACGCGGAACGCTGGACAGATTTGCCCCTTGCAAAAAAGAATTTGCTTTTTATAGACACCCCTAAAAATCCTTCAGAAAAGACTTACTGATGAACGCAGGACTCGAAACACTAATCACCCTTTTTAAAGAGCATTTCGGCGAGGAGCCGCAGACCCATACCCGCATCGCGCAGTCGGGTTCCGACCGGCGTTATTTCCGCCTCACCGCCGGAGCGAAAACCGCCATCGGCACACTAAGCGACAACACGGCGGAGAACAACGCCTTTTTCTACTTCACTGACCTGCTGCGCAAACACGGCAGCCACGTGCCGGAAGTGTACGCCCGCAGCCGCGACCGCAAAGCGTATTTACAGGAAGATCTCGGCGGCGAAAGCCTTTTTTCCATTCTCCAAAAAGAAGGCTTTACGCCCGCCGTAAAAACCCTCTACCGCAAAGCACTTCAGGAGTTGGCGCGCGTGCAGTGGACAGCAGGCCGCGAAGCTGATTTTAAACAATGCTGGGCAACAAAGGCCTTTGACGAGAACGCGATTCTCGCCGATCTCCTGTACTTCAAGTATTACTTCGCCGACATCCAGCGCGTGCCTTATGACCGGCAGGCTTTAGGAGAAGAGATGACCAGCATGGCGCGCGAGTTGGGCCGCTACCAGCCGCACATGCTGATGTACCGCGACTTCCAAAGCCGCAACATCATGGTGTTGCCGAAAGGAGAAATTGCGCTCATCGATTATCAGGGCGCGATGCAGGGGCCACCGCAATACGACATTGCCTCGCTCTTGTGGCAGGCCAAAGCCGCCCTACCCGATAGCTGGAAGGAAGAGCTTTTCAATTCCTATTTAGAGTCGGTAAAGGAAACGGGAATGCGCATCGACGAGTTGCATTTCCGGCGTGGCTATGGGCAGTTTGTGCTCCTGCGTTTGTTGCAGGTTTTAGGCGCGTATGGTTTCCGGGGAATGCTGGAGCGCAAGTCGCATTTCCTTTCCTCTATTGCACCTGCACTGCGAAATCTCCACAGCTTTTTGGACAAGAATCCGCAGGTTCCTGCCTACCCGGAACTACGCAAACTCCTGGAACGCCTCACGCAGGAAGACATCATTGGCCGCTATGCCGTGCCGGAAAGAACCGAAGCGCCGAAGCTGAACATCACCATCCAATCTTTTAGCTACAAAAGAGGCTATCCCGAAGACCCAAGCGGCAACGGCGGCGGCTTTGTGTTTGACTGTCGCGGCATCCTGAACCCAGGGCGCTTTGCCGAATACAAACACCTAAGCGGACTGGATGAAGATGTGCAGCGCTTTCTGGAAGAACAGACGCGGATGCCGGAATTTTTGGAGAAGATAGAAGATGCGCTTTCCATCTCTATCGACGACTACCTGCAACGCGGTTTTGAAAGCCTGACGATTAGCTTTGGCTGCACGGGCGGGCAACACCGCAGCGTGTATGCGTCGGAGCAGATTGCGGCGTGGATTGGCCGGCGCTATGGGATTGGCTGCGTGGCAGTGCATCATAACCGGGAGCAGTGGAGAACGGAGGTGGAGTGATTGTTGCGGGTTGGCTAAAAAGAAAGGCACATTGTTTTGTATTTCCCTTCCCTAATAAAACCCTTCAAATGAAAATTCTATTCTTCCTTTTAATCTTTCTGTTTTGGAACTCCGCTCAAAGCCAAATTCCACTTCAAAACTTCTTCCCGAAAGAAATAATAAAAATAGATTTAAGTGCCAGAAGGGAAGCAGAAATCAACCGGCAAGCGGAACTTCTAAAGAAGTCTCGCTTAACACAACCGGAAAAAGCGGAACTTGATGCCTTGTTGGACAAGCACGGCGAAGTTGTTCAAAGTATATGGGACATTACTAGCCAAGAATGTAGTTGGTACTGCGGTGGCGGCAACTACGATGTGAAGGCCTCTTCCCAGTTGCGCTCCCCAAAAGGAGTAATATACAAAGCGGAATATGCCAACGATTTAAGCTATAAAACCGCTTGGGTAGAAGGCAAAGAAGGTGATGGAGTTGGTGAATTTTTGGGATATTATTTTAAGAATAAAAGCCCGCGAGTAACCAAAATCATCATTTCGAATGGCTACATGAAATCAGAGGTTACTTGGAAAGAAAATAACAGAGTTAAAAGGCTCAAACTGTACGCGAATGGAAAGACGGTAGGAATTTTGAACTTAAAGGACAGCCGCACCGACCAGATTTTTGATGTTGACACTTTAGGACACAACAAAAATGGGAGTGATTTACTTCTTAAATTTGAAATAGTAGAAGTATATAAGGGCGGTGAAGCGAACGACACAGCGATAACTGAGATATATTTTGACGGTATTGACGTACATTGAAATCATCTTGCGAATAGATGGGAATCCCCACGGCTCGGCGAATGCTCTCCCCGTTCGGCCAAGTCTGAAGCGCAAGTTTTTGTGCATTAGCCGACTTGGTCGGGGCAGTTTGCAGTCTTCAGACTATGCCCTACAACCGAATCGCCTCTTCTGTCTTCGCATCAAAAAACTTGTACTCCAAAATCCCCGCGTCGTTATCCTCTACCACTTTCAGCGTTTTCAGCTCATAGGTTTTCTTCCATTTTTTGGAAATGCTGTTCAGGATGCCTTTCGTCAGATACGCCGCTAGGATCGGGTTTACCAGCAGGTGTAACGCACGATGGCCCTGACTCACGAGGTATTTTAAATCTCGCTCCATATCGTCGGCAATTAACACCGACGGGCCGATTTTCCCGGTTCCTTTGCAACACGGACACTGCTCCAGCGTAGAAATCGTGATTTCCGGGCGCAGGCGCTGCCGCGTAATCTGCATCAGCCCAAACTTGGAAAGCGGCAAAACCGTGTGGCGCGCGCGGTCCGTCGCCATGGCTTCTTCCATCGTGTCGTGTACGTGCTTCCGGTTTTCCGGCAGGCGCATGTCGATAAAATCTATCGTCAGGATGCCACCCAAATCGCGCAGCCGCATTTGCCGGGCAATCTCTTTAATGCATTCCAGATTAGTTTGCAACGCATTTGCCTCCTGATTCGCTTCTGCCGGGCGCGTGCCGGAGTTCACGTCAATCACGTGCATCGCTTCTGTATGCTCAATAATCAGATACGCACCGGAGGGTAAACTTACTGTCCGGCCAAACGCGGCTTTTACCTGTTTAGTAATATTATACGTGTCAAAAACCGGCTGCGCGTTATTATACAACGAAACGATTTCGGCTTTTTCTGGGGCAATGCGCGTAATGTATTGCATTACTTCTTCCAACAATTTCTTGTCGTTCACCACAATTTTCTGGAACGAATCGTTCAGCAAATCGCGCAGAATAGACGTGGTTTTGTCGCGCTCGCCGAGGATTTTTTGGGGTGCTTTTGCGCTTTTCAGATTCTCCTGTATTGCCTTCCACGACGCTTCCAAATCCATAATATCCCCATGCAACTCCGCCGTATTTTTGCCTTCGGCAGCCGTGCGGATGATGATTCCCAGATTTTTAGGCTTAATCGCTTCTACAATACGTTGCAGCCGCCGACGCTCTTCGGAAGAGTGAATTTTTCGCGAAACAGAAATCGTATCATTAAAAGGCGTCATCACCAGAAAGCGTCCCGGAAGGGAAACTTCGCAGCTCAACCGCGGCCCTTTCGTGGAAATCGGCTCTTTCAGTATCTGGACAATCACTTCCGGCTTGCCCGCCATCACGTCCACAATCTTCCCGGATTTGGGAATTTCCGGTGCGTTCTCAAACTTGCCGAAGTCTTTTCCCCATGGAGGGTTGCCCGAAATCGCGCCTTGCGTGAAGCGCAGGAGCGAGCCGAAGAAAGGCGACAAATCCGTATAGTGAAGAAATGCGTCCTTCTCAAAACCCACGTCAACAAAGGCCGCGTTGAGGCCGGGCATCAGTTTTTTCACTTTTCCGAGGTAGAAATCGCCTACCGAAAAGCCGTCTTTTCCCTGCTCGTAGTGAAGTTCTACAAGCTTTTTATCTTCCAGCAGGGCAATCTCTACGCCTTCTTCGCGGGCGTTAATAATTAGTTCTTTTGTCATGGAGCCAGATATGGCACCCTTTTAATTTTCCTCAATGCAACCCTTTTATTTGTATTTCGTAACGTCTTAATCAATTGGAAGTCATGCGCAAGCAATCGGAGTTCTATTTTGGGCGGTCCCCTTCGGATCGGGCTATCCGCTGCTATCCCTGGCGCAATAGCTGGACGCTCTGTTCCTGAAAAGATAAACCAGGATGGATTGGCGCACGCCCGGCGCTACAGCACCGGGTACTGACCAGAACGTGGGAACGCTCGGTACCCGGTGCGGTAGCGCCGGGCATCGTCCGACTTTGCAGTTAGCACGTATTCTTTCCGTAGTTCATCAGGGCCGAACATTCGCTCCGGCATAACTATCCAAACAAGAATGGCTTTTCCTTTCCCACAACGCATCCTAAAAGGGCAGTTGTAGAAAAGGAAAAGCGTCCCACTCTTGAGCGGGTCTTATTTCTTCTTATGACGATTCTTACGCAGGCGTTTCTTGCGCTTGTGAGTAGCAATCTTATGACGTTTTCTTTTCTTACCGCAAGGCATGGTACAAATAAAGGGGTTGAGGAAAAAGGGGGTTGATTCTTTTAAAATGTTTTGAGATAGGCGTCCACATCCCGGCTGAATTCCGGGTTGTTGACGGCTTTTTTGGCTTTCCCGAAAAGCTCCACAGCCTTCGCGCGGTCACCTCTTCCTTTGTAGGCTTCCGCCAGAAAGTAGAGGGCTTCCGTATTCTTCGGTTGCTTTTCCAACACGTGGCCGAAACGGTCAATCGCCTTGTCCCACTGTCCCGACTGGATGGCCAATCGGCCCAGCGAGAGCAGCGCCGGAACATTATCGGGGTCTTTCCGCACGATGCCGAGCAGCAGTTGCACGCCTTGCATCGTTTCGCCGGTGCCTTCAATGTAGGCCGTCGCCAGGTCAATCTGCGTGCTGTCTGCGGGAGCCAGCGACTGGGCTTTTTGAAAGAGCATTACGGCTTGTTGCGCGTTCCACATCCGTACTGAGGGCGAGTCTTTCGACGGGCCGGAGACGAGATTCAGAAAAAACCGGCCTGCAAAAGTGAGCTTTTCCGGCGACTTTTCCAACATAGATTCTAAAGCCAGATAATAGCCCGCTGCGCTTCCCTGCCGGTGGCTTGCCCACAGCTGCGCGAGGCGTGCAAAACCGGGAATCATTCTTACTGAATCGGCCCCGGATTTGGCTAGGCTGTCTTCTGTTTTCTGGATTTGGAGCAGTCCGTGGGTGCCTACAGCTTCACGGGCAGTGCGCAGGATTTCAGCCGTTGTTGCCGCGGTTACTGTCGGTGCATTTCCGCCTTTCATCGGCCCACCCCCATTTCCTTGGTGTTGGCTGGAAGTCGTTCTGTTGCTACTTCCCGCAGGCGGAACGGTAGGCACGGTGAAGAACAGCAGCGCCACCAAAAGCGCCGCCGCGCCGATAGAAATAAAATGAACGGTACGCACGAAAAGGGGCGCGAAGGTAGGTCTGCCGTTGCGAAAGCCGGAAGGCGATTCTGAAAGCGTTTTTCTATTCCTCTGTCTCTTCGTCGTTGGGCACAGCCAATTGGTCTGGCCGGATGCTTTTCACGGCGCTTAAAAATTCCTTCGATGGCTTGAGAGCAGGAACGAAATGTTCAGGAATCTCCACCAAGGTGTTTTTCCGGATGTTGCGCCCCAATTTGGCTGCGCGTTTTTTCAGCACAAAAGTCCCAAATCCACGTACATAAACTGATTCGCCCATAAGCAGCGCATCTTTTGTTTCCTTAAAAAAAGTGTCCAGCGAAAGCATGATATCTACTCTGGAAACCCCGGTTTGCTCGGCAATCTTGTCCACCAACTGCGTTTTTCTCATGGGAGATTTATCGTTTTCGGAGGGATTGTGTGGGTACAAAAAAATTTATTTACATCCTTTTTATGGCCGGAAGAAGAGACACAAAACACCTCGCTTTTCTGTAGGGAAATTATGGTTGCTCAAAGATTGCCCACAGAAACGTATGGAACAACCACTTAGTTTATAGCATGTGAATAAAACACACCCCCTGTATACGTTTGTTCATTGTCATGATATTGATTATCAACACTTCGCGTTTAAACACAAGCACTAATCATTTTTATAAAAATATTTTACAACGCCCTAATTTTTCCTAAAAGGCCTGTTGTAGAGTATCCTTCCACAAAAGGAAGGATAACGGTTTCCCCGCCCCGCTCCCACACAAAGGACGCGCCCACTACATTTTCCGCCGTATAATCGCCTCCTTTGGCCAGCACGTCGGGCTGCACGGCTTCAATCAGTTGCAGCGGTGTGTCTTCCTCAAAAACACACACGGCATCCACCAACAGTAAGGCCGCCAACGCCAGCGTGCGGTCCGCTTCGGTGTTCACAGGCCGCGTTTCGCCTTTCAGCCGCTTCACAGAGGCATCGCTGTTCAGCCCCACTACCAATACATTTCCCAGCGAAGCGGCGCGCGCCAGATAGTCTAAATGTCCGGTGTGCAACAGGTCAAAGCAGCCGTTGGTGAACACAATTTTCTGCCCGCCTGCCCGCCAGATGGCGCATTTGCGCACGAGCGTTTCTGTTGTCAGGATTTTGGCGTTCAGCCAGTCGGTTTTGGAGTAGCTCATGGGGAAGAAAAACGGGCCGCTCGGCGGCGATTGTAAACGGGCAATATCAACAACGCAATGATGCCCAGCAGCATAATAACTACCGTCAGCATTCCCCACGTAACCCAGCCAAAAGCCTGTGCTTCGGCCTCGCCGATGCCGTAGCCCGAAGTGAGAATGAGCGCCGTTAGCAGCGGATACAGCCCCAGCCCACCGGGCGACGCAATCATTGCCACCGAGCCGAAAACAAGCACCATTACCGCCGCGCCTACGCCGAGTGCCGCCGTGCCGGGAAGGGCATAAAAACCAATGAGAATCTGCACCACATAGCTGCCCCAGATGAGGAACGTGTGAAACAGAAAAGCGCCTCTTGCGTCCAGCCTCCAGATAGCCGAAACGCCATGTGCCAATCCATGAATAAACCGGCTCACGCGGCTGCCGGGCCGGTAGCGATACATGGCGAAGAGTGTTCCCACCAATCCTATCAAAATACCGGCAGCAAAAAGAAGGGATTGTCCTTTGGGCAGGTGCGATCGCAGCGTGGCGCGCGTGGCTTCATCCATCACCGACGCCTGCCACGCCAGCCCGCCCAAAATCACAACCACCAGACAAACGGCGTCCCATGCACGCTCGGCCACAATCGTTCCGATCATGCGGTCGGCAGGCACTTTTTCGTAGCGGGCCAGCACGGTGCATTTCGCAATTTCGCCGGCACGGGGCGGCACCAGGTTCACCAAATAACCAATCATCACGCTCAGCACCGTATTTGTCGTTCCGGGTCGGATATCTAACGGACGCAGGAGCAGTTGCCAGCGTTTGGCACGCGACCAGTCGGAAAGCAGCGTAGTCGCGATAAACGGCAGAAGCATACTCCAGCGCAGGTGTCGGATGGCTTCGGCCATCTGCGCTTTTTGCACGTCGCTCATATGCCCAAACATGTACCAGATAACGCCCCCGCCAAGCAGAACGAATATCAGGAACTGAAGAAGGGTTTTGAGCCTTAAGGAGCGCAAAAGCGGCTGTTTTTTGTAGGAGGAAAAGTAGGGAAACCGCGCGGCCTTAAAGGCGGTTCCCTTCTTTGGGAAACACCACAGACGGCTTCCAGTGGCGGGCTTCTTCGGGCGTCATTTGCGCATAGGCCATGATGATAAGCGTATCGCCCACTTGCACCAACCGCGCCGCCGCGCCGTTGAGGCATATCATGCCCGTGCCGCGCGTTCCACGAATCACGTAGGTCTCCAGGCGCGTTCCGGCTTCCACGTCCACCACCTGCACCTTTTCGTGCTCTATCAGCCCAGCGGCGTCCATCAAATCCTCGTCAATGGTAATAGAGCCTATGTAATGCAGGTTGGCTTCCGTTACCCGCACGCGGTGCAGCTTCGACTTGAGCACTTCTATCGTCATGGCGGCGCAAAGGTAGGGGGAAGGCTTTGCGCGATCGCTCTAAGGCGCAGTTTCCTCCAGGAACAGAACCCGTCGCTTGTTACAGAAAAAAGCCCTACCCCGTTTGAATCGGGATAGGGCTTTTGGGTGCTGTCTTCTTCACTTACTGTTTCACCAACCGGATAACGCCGGTGCGTCCTTCTGCATCTTTGTAACGAAGGAGATACACCCCCGATGCCATACCGCTCAACTCAATCTCCGTTTGTGCATCCTTCATCTCTACTTCTTTTACCGCCGCGCCCGTCAGGGTCATCACCTGCACCATTGCGCTTTGAGACACCGCGCCGTTGGTGCGAACGGTTACTTTGTTATCCGCCGGGTTCGGGAAAGCAGAGAAAGAAAAGTATCCTTCCAGCACCGCATCCTGCCCGCCGGAGGTAACGCCCAACGATTCTTTGTTGGCGGTTTGGCTCACCACTACGGCTGACGACAGCACCGCGCAGGAGCCATTGGTAACCATAACGGTATAGCTACCGGCCGTATTAGCTACAATGTTCCTTCCCGTAACGCCGCTCAGAATCACACCATTGCGGTACCATTGGTAACGAAGTCCCGTGCCCGCAGGGGCTTGCAGCGTTACAGTACCGCCCGCTCCGATGGTGGTAGAACCCAAAGCCGTAATAGTAGCTGTTGGCGTAGCCGATAAAGACAGCGCGTACGCCGTGCTGGTGCGGGCGCAGCCGTTGCCATTGGTGATCGTTACCGTGTAGGACCCACTGTTGGTCGCTGTCAGTTGTGCTGTGGTGGCGGTCAAGGGCATCCCGTTCAGCATCCAGCCATACGTGTTGCCAGCTACTGCGGGTACCGCATTCAACATTACGCCGCTGCCGGTGCAAAACGCGTTGGCGGGCGTGGAGGTCGTGATAGCTGCCGAAGGAAGCGCATTCACCGTTACAGCCCGAACTGTAGAAAGCGCCGTGCAGGTTCCAAGCGTTGCCTGCAGTTGATAATTACCCGAAGCCGTAGCGGTGCGGGTATTGCTTGTTCCCGAAGACACTCCGTTTACCAACCAGGTATTGGTCTGGCCCGTGGTGGAGTCTGCGGTGAACACCACCGAGCCGCCTGCACAAAACGTGGTCGGCCCGCTGGCCGTGATAGAAGTAACCGGGTTTGGATTGACCGTTACCGGTCTTACGGTAGAGGTGCGGCTACAGCCAATGCTGTCGGCAAGCGTGAGGGTATAGTTGCCACTGGCCGTAGCCGCATAGGCCCGCGCCGTAGCACCGCTGATGGCTGCTCCGTTGTTGCTCCATTGATAGGTAGGATACACGGCTGTCGTGTTGGGAGACAGCGTTACCGAGCCACCCGAACAAAACGTAGTAGCTGCATTGGCGGTGAGGCTAAAGACGGGTGGAAGGGCTTTGGTGGTAAGGGTGTAAGCAGCACTTGTACCCACACAACCATTGGCATCTGTTACCCGCACCTGATAGCTACCGGCAGCAGTAGTTGTCTGTTGAGCAGTAGTAGAAGAAAGAACGGTTGTGCCCATCGTCCAGCGGTAAGCATTGCCACTGCCGGAAGGCGAAGCACTCAGGACAGCACTGCCGCCTACACAGAATGGATTGAGCGGGGTGCTGATAGCGGGAACCGGATTTGCGTTTACCGTTACCGCCCGGGCAACAGAAGTTCTGCCGCAGCCCGCGTTATCAGAAATTGCAACCGTATAGTTGCCGGAAGCCGTAGCAGGATAGCTCAACGCCGTTGCCCCTGCAATCGCCACGCCGTTGTTGCTCCACTGATAGGCTGGGAAAGACGCAAGGGTGCTGGCCGAAGTATTGGGCGAAAGCGTTACCGAGCCGCCCGCGCAGAACGTGGTGGCTTTGTTGGCGCTCAGATTAAAGGCAGCAGGAGGGGTTTTGGTTGTGAGCGCAAAAGCAGAACTTGTACCCACGCAGCCGTTGGCATCCGTTACCGCAACGGTATAGCTACCTGCAGCGGTGGCGTTGTGTTGGTCGGTGGTAGTTGAAAGAGTTGTTGTGCCGAGCTTCCATTGATAAGAATAGCCGGCGTTGCTGGATGTAGCCGTCAGCGGAACGGTTGTTCCAACACAAAACGGATTGGGGCCGCTGGTGCTGATACTCACAGTCGGAAGCGGATACACCGTAATCCCTGTAGCAGCAGAAGTAGCCGTGCAGCCATTGGCATCGGTAAGGGTTACGGAATAACTACCGCTGCTTGAAACCGTGATGAATGGTGTGGTTGCGCCAGTGCTCCACTGATGAGAAAGACCCTGCCCGTGCAAAGTATACAGCCTAACGCTGCCGCCGCTACAGAAGCTATTGAACCCAAACGTTGCAACGCTGGGATCCGGCAGCGCATTCACCGTTACCGCCGTAGCCGTCGAGGTAGCCGAGCAACCGTTGGCATTGGTAAGGGTTACAGAGTAATTACCGGAAGCGTTGGCAGTGATAGCCTGCGTAGTAGCGCCGGTGCTCCACAGGTAAGAGCCACCCGCGCTTGCAGTTAAAATAACGGAGTCTCCCGCGCAGAACGTCGTAGCGCCGCTGGCCGTGATCGTAGCAACCGGCAACGGATTCACCGTTATCGCCGTAGCCGCAGAAGTCGCTGAGCAGCCAGTATTATTATTGGTAACAGTTACGGAGTAATTGCCGCTTGCCGTAACAGTAATAGAGAAGCCTGATGCGCCATTGCTCCACTGGTAGTTGTTAGAAGGATCGTTGTCTGACATCAGGTTAACCGAATCACCTGAGCAAAACGTAGTCGGGCCAGCGGCAATAAAGTAGGCAACCGGCGGCGCATTCACCCCTACCGCCGTAGCCGCAGAAGTAGCCGAACAGCCACTGGCATTGGTAACCGTTACGGAGTAGCTGCCGGAAGTGTTGGCGGTGGTGGCCTGCGTGGTAGCGCCGTTACTCCACAGGTAAGAACTGCCCGCGCTGGAGATTAAGGTAACCGAGCCGCCCTGACAAATTGTAGTAGTGCCACTGAGGATGGTGGGGGTACTTGGCAGTGCGTTCACCGTTACGGTTGTAGCCGCAGAAGTAGCCACACAGCCCGTGCTATCGGTAACAGTTACCGCATAATTGCCGCTGCTTGCAACCGTAACAGACTGCGTCATAACAGGCGGCGGTGTGATGTCATCGGGTCCTGCATCACCCAAAAGAAGATTTCCGTTGTTGCTCCATTGATAGGAAGCACCTGCGCTGGCAGTTAGGGTAACCGAATTGTCTGCACAGAAAGTTGTAACGCCGCTGGCGGTAATAGAGGCCGTGGCAGTGTTTACTGTCATCACAAGGGCGTTGGACGTTACCGTGCCATTCATCACACAGCGGATCGTATCGCTGTTAGCGAGGGTACTGTCGCTGTAAGTTGCTGCTGTTTGGCCGGAAAGGGCCGCGCCGTTCTTCGTCCACTGATACGTTGGGCTGGTTGCATTCGCGGGCGTGGCGGTAAAGGTTACCGATGCACCCGCGCAAACAGGATTGGCAGATGCCGCAATGCTTACACTAGCGCTGGGCATGTTGTTGGAATCCACCAAAGGCATGAAATACTGACGGGTGCTATTACCATTCATCGCCGTAAAAATCCCGCCTGCATACACCGTGCTGCCGCTTACCGCAAGGGCTACTACCGTGTTACTTGCATTGGGGTTCCAGGAAGTAAGACTACCGGTTGTGGCATCTATGGCTGCTATCCCGTTTCGGGTTTGCCCGCCTATGGTACCAAAGAATCCCCCTGCATACACGGTGCTGCCGCTGACCGCAAGGGCATATACCCAGTCATCTGCACTCGGATTCCAGAAAGTGGCGTTATTGGTGTTGGCATCCAAAGCGGCAATGTAATTTCTGCCTTGCCCGCCTACGGTGGTGAAAGCTCCCCCTGCATACACGGTGCTGCCGCTTAGGGCAAGGGCAAATACGTAGTCATCTGCACCCGGATTCCAGGAAGTGGCGTTGTTGGTGTTGGTGGTGGCATCCAAAGCGGCAATGTTACTTCTGCCTTGCCCGCCTATGGAGGTGAAACCTCCCCCTGCATACACGGTGCTGCCGCTGACCGCAAGGGCATATACAGTGTTATTTGCACCCGGATTCCAGGAAGTGGCGTTGTTGGTGTTGGTGGTGGCATCCAAAGCGGCAATTCTGCTTCTGCTTTGCCCGCCTATGGAAGTAAACTGCCCACCTGCATACACGGTGCTGCCGCTGACCGCAAGGGCATATACAACGCCGACCCCGGCATTGGGATTCCAGGAAGTAGCCGCGCCGGTGGTGGCGTCTATGGCTGCTATCCCGTTTCTGGTTTGCCCGCCTATGTTACCAAAGAATCCCCCTGCATACACCGTGCTGCCGCTCACCGCAAGGGCTACTACCGCGTTACTTGCAGTCGGATTCCAGGAAGTAAGACTACCGGTTGTGGCATCTATGGCCGCAATCCGGTTTCGGGTTTGCCCGCCTACGGAAGTAAAATCTCCACCGATAAAGACGGTGTTGCCGCTTACGGCAATGGCCCTTACGGTTCCATTGGGCTTGGGCCAGGAGTCTAAGTAGCCCACGCTCTGTTGGGCTTGGAGGTTCCATGCAACCAACAGGCTGCATAAAAAAAGGAGGAGATGCTTTCTCATAAGGGGGAGTTTGGAAAAAAGGGGGTTTGGAAAAAAAGATGTCTTGGAATAGAAAAAGAAGAGCAGGCGCACCTGTCGCGCCTTTTTTGGGGCGAGACAGCGCACGAAGCACAGAGCAGAATCAAAAAAGGCTTTCTTCAGAAAGGCCTTTTTAGCCAAAAAAGCAGAAAAGGAGAAAAGAGATAAAAAGGAAACGAAGGCACGCCCGAACCAACCCGGCCCAACCCGCACAACGCCCTACTGCTCTGCAAAAAGAAGATTCCCTAAAACGAATCAAAGCAACAGCATGGATAATGGAGACTCTCTAAACCAGCATACAATTTCAAAAGAGACAACTTCTCTGGGGTACGGCTTTATTAAAGAAATCACACCCTCTAAAACGGGGGCGAATGTAAAGGGCTTTTTGGGGAAAGTTGGAAAATATTTTTAAATCCTGACTCCCCGAAAATGAGAAGCAGAACGAATGCCTTAGCGTGTAAGGAGCGGAGCGCAAAAAAGCAATTCTTTTGATTCCTGCCCAACGCGCATTTTCGGCGGATACGCACGGCGCGTCCCTACCCTGAAAAACATCTTTGCTCCATCCCGTCCCAAAACCGCGCAAGGGCTTCGCAAATTTGCGAAGCACCGTTTTAATCTATGGGTGAAGCTTCAAAAGGTTTTGAAGCCCTTTCTATACCCTGGAAACGGCTTGAAATATTTATCAACCTTATACCACAGCGTAGAAATGGCTTCAACTATTTATCAATCTTATACCACGGCGTAGAAAGGGCTTCAACTATTTATCAACCTTATACCACAGCGTAGAAATGGCTTCAACTATTTATCAACCTTATACCACGGCCCGGAAATGGCTTCAACTATTTATCAACCTTATACCACAGCGTAGAAAGGGCTTCACCGAAAGTTTGAGCCTTTTTCTACCGTCTATCCTTTATTTTTGTTTACGTTTTTCCTTTCTTCCATCTTCAAAAACTTACTGCGCTATGGTACGCTCCACCAATCTGTCCATTCTTTCGGGAATGCACTTCTTCCAGGTCATCCAAAATATTCTTACGCGCCTCGCCGCCCTTACGCTCACCGATGCGGGGCTTCGCGCCCGGATTACCGCCTTGCAAGCTGCTTTTCAGAAATACGACACGGCGGTGCGCCGCTTGCGCGGCTCTTCGCACACGGCGCAATTATTGGCGCTGGATGCGCTGCGCGACAATCTGTTTCGAGGCCTGTTGGGCGTACTTCAGTACTACGCCTCTTATTCCAACATTACCGCCAAGGCCGATGCCGCCAGCCTGCTCTTGCGCTATTGCAACACTTATGGCGACCGCGTTCCCTACATGGCGCAACTGAGCGAAACGGCTACGATTACCAATATTATTTCGGATTTTGCAAAGCCCGACGCGGTGGCCGCCCTGGCGCAACTGCCCATGCTGACCGCAGACTGGATAACGCCGCTGAAGACGGCCAATAATCAATTCTCCACCCTGTATTCTACCCGCGCCGACGACCTGCACGTGGAGGAAAACGGACTGGCCGCGCGCTTTCGCGACGAGGCGCAGGCCGCGCTCGACAAGGTGAGCCAGCGCATCAACTCCCTCATAGACCTAAACGCAGACGCGACCACGCCCAACCCCAACTTTGACCTTGCTGCCACCGGCATCAACACCGAAGTGGAAACCGCCAAAGCCAACTACCGGAGCGGCGGCAGCGCAGTAACACCTCCACCGCCAAACGCATAGAAAAAGGCAGGCCGCAGAATAATAAGAAAAGCCCCCGACGAGAAATCGTCAGGGGCTTTATTATTTGGGAAGAAAACCGGCTTACTCGCCCATCACTTCAAATTCCAGCTCTACCACGTTTTCTTTACCGAAGTCGATGGTGGCTTTGTGGGTGCCTACTTCTTTCACCTCGTCGGTGATGTTGATTTTGCGGCGGTCAATTTCATAGCCTTTCTGCTCGCGGATGGCGCGGGCCAGTTGGATAGAAGTAACAGCACCGAAGATTTTGCCGGAAGTGCCGGTTTTGGCACCTACGCGCACCGGGCTTTCGCCAAGCACCCGACGCACGTCGGCGATTTGCGCCAGCAGTTTGTCTTCGCGTTTCTGCATCATTTTCTGGCGCTCTTCGAGCATCGCCATATTGCCTTTGTGGGCTTCTACGGCCATCTTTTGGGGCAACAAATAGTTGCGGGCATAGCCGGGGCGAACGGTTACCAGTTCGCCGGTGCCACCCAGATTATCTACGTCTTTAGTGAGGATGACTTGCATCTTTGAGTTCGTTTTTTGGAAGAGACAAAAGACGATGGACGAAAGACAAAAGAGCGGAGCGTCTTTTTCTTTGTAATCCCGTTTTTTATTGTCCCTTCTGTTTGAGATCTTGTGTCTTTTGTCTTTAGACTTTCGTCTGAAAGAAAGACTATTTCATCATGTCGGTTACATACGGCAGCAGGGCCAGCTGGCGCGCTTTCTTAATGGCCTGTGCCACTTTGCGCTGAAACTTCAGGGAGTTTCCGGTGATGCGGCGCGGCAGCATTTTGCCTTGGTCGTTGAGGAATTTTTTGAGGAATTCCGCGTCTTTGTAATCCACATACTTGATGCCCATTTTCTTGAAGCGGCAGTATTTCTTCTGACGGCGCTCCACACGGGTGGAATTCATGTACTTAATATCGGGGCGTGATGCCATGATGGTCTGTTGTTCTTTAGGAGAGGTGGGAAATTACGCCTGTGCCGGAGCGGCGTTTTCGGTTTGCTCAGCGCGGGTTTCGGCAGGCTTCTCGCTTGCTTTGCGGCGGCGGCGGTCGTTGTACTCCAAAGAGTATTTGTCGAGGCGCGTAATCATGTGGCGCATCACCGTCTCGTCGCGGTTCATCTGCACTTCCAGCCGTGTGTTCACGTCGCTCGGCGCGGTGTACTGCAACAGCCAATACAGGCCGGTGGTTTTCTTTTGAATCGGATACGCCATTGCGCGCATGCCCCACGGTTCTTCGTGAGAGATGGTTCCACCGTTGGTGGTGATGAAGTCGCTAAACTTCTTTTGAGCGTTGCGGAAGTCGTCGTCGGCCAGTACCGGCGTAAAGACCACCACCAGTTCGTAGCTCGTCAGGTTGGTTGTTGCCATAAAAATGGTTTGGTGAATAAAAAAAATCCCGCCCGTCCGGCAGCAACTCTGGACTTCTTCAAAGAAATAATGAGGAAGGCCGGTCGGTTTTGGGAGCGCAAATGTAAGGCAGTTTGCGAGACAAAAAAATATAGACAAAAGACAAAAGAGGATTTCAGGTTGGGGGCGCACCCTTATGGTCGCCTTTTTTAAAACTGTCCTTTTGCTACGATCTTCAAAAAATCTTTTCGCGGAATGAGCCTTGCACCGAGGCTCGTTAAATGCGCCGTCGGCATCTGGCAATCAATCAGAACCACACCTGCTGCACGCAAATTCTCTACCCATTTGAGAAAAGCATACTTGCTCCCATTCGGCACGAGGCTAAACATGCTTTCCCCGAAGAAAATCTTTCCGAGCCACACCCCGTACAGCCCGCCCACAAGCTTTCCATCCTGCCACACTTCCGCGCTGTGCGCGTAGCCCAAATGGTGCAGCATCGTATAACCTTCCACCACAACATCCGTTATCCACGTCCCATTTTGCCCGGCGCGCGGCGTGTTCCGGCAGTGATTCATTACCGCTTCAAAAGCCGTATTCACCCGGAAATCAAACACATTTTTGCGCAGCAGCGGCTTCATGGAATGGCTGATGTGCAGTTCTTCCGGAAACAACACACAGCGTGGGTCGGGACACCACCACAACGGTGGCTCGCCTTCGTTGAACCACGGGAAAATCCCTTTCCGGTACGCCGCCAGTAATCGTTGTGGATGAAGATCGCCGCCCACTGCCAACAGTCCGTCAGGAAGCGCGGTTTCCGGATTGGGAAAATGGTAGTCGTTGGGGGGCATGTCCGGAGGATGGATTGAAGACAGGTTTTCAGGGCCTTCATCAAATGGCCCACAAAGCGTTCCTATGGAACGCGAATAACGTAAAAACGGTTTTTTGCTACCCACAAAGCGCCCCTCCGGGACGCCGGCTGAAATAACCTTAGTGCCTATCCCAAAAATGCCCGGCGCTACCGAACCGGGTACGGACCTCTGCTGGATGCAACCTGCGAGAATAGTACCCGGTGCGGTAGCGCCGGGCGTACAAGAGCACACCTTTGTTGCCAAAATTCGCCAATCCTTTATTTTGGGGATAGGCTCTTAATCAGTTGTGTACGCGCGGTTTTTTTTACCTACAAAGCGTTCTTACAAAACACCCTATCACGCTTGATTATTCGGGCAGGCACAAAGAATACCCGTACACTTCAAAATCTGCTTTTGTCTATCTTCTTTTGTCTGTAGGGCGGCCACATAGAGTCGGCCCTACTCGCCTAACCTACCCAATCCCGCTTTTGCCTGTTGGTCAATAGACGCCTGAAAATCGTGGGAACGGAGCGCCAGCACTTTATAAAACCATTGTTTTGCCCTTGCCGCGTCGCCGCTTCTTTCATACAGAAACGCCAGTTGCAACGCCGCGCGCGCACTAAACTGCTCCCGGCTTTCCTGCCCTTTTTCATAGGCCGTATTGTAGAAGACAACCGCTTTGGGATACTGACTTAATCCTTCGTAGGCGCGACCCATACGAAAGGCATATTCCAGTCTGAGGGCAGAGGTTTGCAGGATTTTTGGCGGAATAGCTTGCAGCTTTTGCAACGCTGGACCGTAATATCCGCCATCGCAAAGAAGCCGCGCGGATAACAAAGCCGGTTCCGGCAGATTACTGCCTTCTGCCGTGCGCTGTGCCCCTTTGTCGGCATCCACAAACGCATTACCTGTGCGCAACACCGCTTTCAATTTTTCCGCCGCCTTTTCCGGTTTTCCACTCAACAAATACAGCCACGCGATTTTCTGCGTCGCATCCTTGCGATACCATGCGCCGGGCGAAGCAGCCAGATAACGCTCAAAAGCAGCCATCGCTCCGGTAACATCTAGGCGGTGGAGCAAGACATAACCCAGCTCATAATCCAACACCGGGAACCGGCGACTTTCCGGGAAAGCCTGCGCCGCCCGCAAGGATTGCAGCGCGACATCGGCTTTGCGATAATTCAGCGAGATATTGGCGCTCACCAACGCATGAAGCAGATTTTCCGTTGGCCCGAAAGCATCGCTGCATACGTACTTCCATGCGCCCTCCTGCTGCTGCAAAAGATAGAAGCGCAGGTAAACGTAAAAAAGCGTCGCCTCGTTTCGGAAAGGTGTTTGCGGCGCACGATTCCCTTCCAGGAAACGGCCAATACTGTTCATGCCTTTTGCCACACTTCCCTTTACGCCAAATACGGCTGCAATCCAGCGATAATCATCCGGAACGGTACCAGCAATGGCTTCTTCAAAACCCAGAAAAACAGCGGTGTAGGGAAAAGCCGGAAAGCGTTTTGCGTTCTCTTTGAGGTTGAGGTACGACTTGCGGAAAGCCAGCGCCGCCCGCACGCGCTCGCCAAAACGGACATGCACCAGCGCCCAGTGGAAATGCAGAATCCCCTTCGCCAGTCGCTGCCAAGGCGAAGTGTCCAAGCCCTTGTCCATCCAGTCTAAACGCTCTTCGTAGTGGCCGCGCCGTTGTGCGTATTCGCGGGCATCGCCGTTGAGCATCAAAAGCAGACAGTCTTCATAATCGGCCAGAAAAACCGGCATCAGGTTGCCCGGCTCGCTTACCACCGCGCGGCGCAAAAAAGCGGCCCCTTCCGGCAGCTTCAGCGCCAGATACGATTCATAGGCATTGGCACAATCGGGACTGTAGCGAAAGAAATACTCGTCTGCCGGTGTGGCTTTTAACGGCGCGGTTCCGGCCAGTAAAAAGAGAAGAAAAAACAGAAAGCGCACAGCGGACAAAATTACGGCTGCACAGGGCGGGTGCTGTCGGCACGCGGGCGTGGTGTTGCAGGCACGAGCGGCAACGTGGTTTTCCGCAGGCTGTCGGCGCGCCGGTGGGCAGCCTCCACAATCAACGAGTCGTTGCGGCGCTGGAGGCTGCTTTGTACGGAATCCAAACGACTGTTCACCACAGAATCCACCTTGTTCTGAAAAGCGGCTTCCGCGAAACGATCAGTGTTGTTGCAAGAAGTCAGCAGCAGGGCGCAAAAAAGAAAATACCGGAACATGGGGAGATGCAAAAGAAAACCATTCCGGGGAGATGGGGGTACGCGGCAACCTTCAACCCTGATTTCCCCCCAACCATCCTTCAATATCTTCGTCCTTACACCGGAAATATTCCCGGTGATTTTTCGGAAGAAGCCTGTTATGATCCAAACGTCCCCCGGTGGTTTTGCTGCCGATTTAGAGCGCATCAAATTTGCCATCGGCGCCGCCGGAATCGGGGTTTGGGAAATTGTGCTGTCCAACAATGAAGTGGTGTGGGACGCGCGTTGCTGTGCACTTTTTGGTTTTAGCGAGCCGTTCCCGACGCTGCCTTTAGACCGGGTTTTTGAGTTTATTTACCCGGAAGATTTGCCTGCTGTTGCAAAGACATTGGAAGAAGCCATTGCCGGGGAACGCGGCGGCGCTCTGGACGTCACCTGCCGCATTACGCGCGCCGATGGCGCGCGCCGCTGGATAAACGCAACAGGCACTTCCTACTTTGACACCGTAGGCCAGATGAGCCGCTTTGGCGGCGTAGCGCGCGACGTGACCGAGCAGGTGGCCGCCCGCGAACAGGTGGAAAACAGCGAGGCGCGCTTTCAAAACCTAGTGCATCACGCGGCGGTAGGCATCATCCTGCTCACGGGCGAAGACCTGCGCGTAGAGATGGTGAACGAGGCCGGCAGCCGGATGCTGGGGCAATCTATCAACGCTTTGCTGCACCAACCGCTTTTTCAGCTGATTCCCCACGCCGAGGATTATTACCAGCCCATCATCAGCAAGGTGTTGCGCACGGGCGAAGAAGAGCATCTGCTGAACATTCCTTACCAGCACACCAATGCCGGAGGGCAGACGGAAGATGGCTTCGTGACAGTTACCTATCAGCCCTATCGGGAAGAAAAAGAAGGGGCCATTTCCGGAGTGCTGATTCTGATTTACGACATTACGGAACAAACGCTTGCCGCACGCCGTGCACTGGAAAGCGAAACCAAATTCCGCTCGCTGGTGGAAGAAGCGCCCTTCGCCACAGTGCTTTACATGGGGCCGGAACTGATCGTAGATACCATCAACGAGGCAATGATAAAATTTTGGGGCAAAGGGCCAAATGTTCTTGGCATCCCGCTGGCAAAAGCTTTACCGGAGTTGGAAGGACAGCCTTTTCTGGGGATTATAAAAAATGTATACGAAACAGGCATTCCTTATGAGACGCAGGAACAAGAAGCGCTCTTGGTGCACAACGGCAAGTTGCAGTCCTTTTGGTTTATCATTACTTATACGCCACTGCGCAATGCCGCCGGAGATGTTTACGGTATCCTGAACATGGCCATGGAGGTAACAGAGCAGGTGCTTTCCCGCAAAAAAATCCACGAAAGCGAAGCGCGTTTCCGGGCATTGATAGAGGAAGCGCCCATTGCCGCCTGCCTTTTTATGGGGCCGGAACTGAGGCTGGAGATTGCCAACGAAGCCCTGCTGCGCATCATCAACAAAGACCGCAGCGTTATCGGGAAACCTTTTGTGGAGGCCATGCCGGAAATTAAAGACCAGCCTTTCCCGGCCATCCTGAAGCATGTATTTATGACCGGCGAAACCCATACAGGCAATGGCGAACCGGCGCTTATTAATATGGGTGGATATACAGAGACCCACTATTTTGACTATACCTACCAGCCGTTGCGGGACGATGCAGGGACGGTGTATGCTGTCATGAACATTGCCACAAACGTGACCGGGCGCGCATTGCTGATTCAGAAGCTGCGCGAAAGTGAAACCAACCTCACGGCGGCTATTGAACTGGCAGAGCTAGCTACCTGGAACGTTGACCTGCGGACCAAAGAAGTGACTTTTTCGGAGCGGCTGCAAGATTGGCTGGGCGCGAAAAAAGCAATTTCTGACGGTGGCAACTCGTCTTTTGTGCATCCCAACGACCGCCTGCGCGTAACAGTGGCTATGGAGAAGGCAACAGCAAAAGGCAGCGACGGCTACTACGATGAAGTCTATACCATCCTGAACGCGGTGGACGGGAGCGCCCGCGTGATTCACGCAACCGGGCGCGCGCATTTTGACGAAGACGGAAACGCGCTTCGCCTCTCCGGCACGGCGCAGGACGTTACCATTCAGCGCGACCTGCAAAGCAAGCTGGAAGCCGAAGTAAAAATCCGCACAGAAGAACTGGCAGCGGCGGTTTCTACGCTGCAAACAACCAATGAAACACTGGCTGATCTAAACGAAAAGCTGACGCGCTCCAACGAAGAACTGGGACAGTATGCATATGTGGCTTCGCATGATTTGCAGGAGCCGCTGCGGAAGATCCAACTCTTCGCCGACTTGCTAAACAACGATGCGGCAATTTCTGAAAAAAGCCAAAATCTCGTGGGCAAAATTGTGGCCTCGGCAGCGCGCATGAGCCAGTTGATTCGCGGATTGTTGGACCTCTCGCGTCTCCTGCAATCGGAACCGGAATACGCACCCGTGAACCTGAATGAAGTAGTGGAAGAAGTGGAAACGGATTTAGAGTTGGTCATTGCGGAGAAGAAGGGGCAAATCGTTCTCCAACCGCTACCTACAATAGACGCGATTGGCTTGCAGATTCACCAGCTTTTCCTTAATCTCGTGGGCAATGGTTTGAAGTTTACAAGGCCAGGCACGACACCCATAATTACGGTTACAGCAGACGTTGCGTCCCCAGAATTGGTGCAACAATTTATCCGCACGCCACGTCCCGGTGCAGTCTATCACCGGCTGTGTGTCCGCGACAACGGCATTGGCTTTGAGACGCAGTACGCCGACCAGATTTTTGAGGTATTTAAGCGGCTCCACGGGCGCGAAGAATATCCCGGCGCGGGCATCGGACTGGCGCTGTGTCGCCGCATCGTTGCCAACCACGGCGGCGTGCTTTACACAGAGTCAAAACCCGGCGAAGGCGCGGCGTTTTATATGCTGTTGCCGGGAAAATTTCGCGGGTAGATTTTTCTCGCAGAGGCGCGGAGACACAGAGAAGCAGATCTTCTTTTACCTTTTAGAAAACGTCTGGCATTTCTGCATCTTACTCCCGCTCAAACTGATCCAGTTTGTTCAGATACAGTACTGTTGTAGTCTCTCCGTTTTGAAACATCGGTACGAAGGCAGCCTGGTGAATCATCTCACTGCTGACATAGCTGGTGCGGGCAATCACGTTACTGTTGAACTGCTCGTCAAAGGCATTAAGGTGAACCAGAAGCTCTGCTTCTCGGCGCGTATAATCGGCCTCGTTCAGGCCATAAAGCGGACTGTCCGGCGTAAGCGGATGAACGACCAGCCAGCACAGGTACAGCGCATTAAAACTGTCTTCCTGCAATTGAATCGGAAAGAAATCGTAGCCTGCTTCGCCGTTCTCCTTCCGCAGCGAAACACTGACCCGGATTTTCAACTCGTGGATTTTGGTCTTCTTACTTGCCACCAGACGAAACGAGAGCGCGGGACTGCCTTCTACTGTTCCCACCATCGCCAGATGGCTGAAGCGGATGTATGCCTTTGGACGAACGAAGCGTCCGTAAAGGGTGCCGGTGATAATGGCCAGCGTCAGGATACCGATAAGCGCCTCAAAAGCGGCAACGGTATTGGTGAGCAGCCCGACAGGGCTGATGCGCCCGTAGCCTACCGTGGTGAGTGTTTGGGAAGAGAAAAAGAAGGCTTCCTCAAAGTTTTGAAATGCATCGCCGGTGATGATTCCCGCCAGATGCGGCAGACTGAAAAAGTAGTAGAAAAGCGCGAATAGGAAATTAATCGTCGTGTAATAAGCCAGTATAAGCACGCCAAACTGCCACATCGGAATGTGAAGCAGGAAGTGATAAATGTCAAAGCTTTTAAGGCGGCCTTCGCCGCGCCGTACTACGTTGGGCGTGCCGTCTTTTTGCACAAAACGTCGTTTGCGGATGCCGGATTGCTGCCGGATGTATTCGGAATATGAATCCATGTATGGGAGAGAGAAGCGTGGGTGAACGTGCGTTTGGGAGAAGTGCTTAAAACATCGCACCGCCCCTCCTGCTGGCATTGTTTTGCAGCCACCCGCACGGCGGCTTTTATTCCAAAGCCACGGCCCGATTTGTTTCCCCATTTATGATGCATTTACTCTTGAGAAGCGGTAAAAATTTACCGCTTTTCTGCCTCTTTTTCCTGCTTTCCTGTAGCGATAAAAAAGAAGCGAAGACCAAGAAAGACACGTCGGTAAAATCCCACCGCGTGCTGCTGATGAAGCCGGGTTCTATCACGCTTTACAAGGATTATCCCGCGACGTTGCAGGGCCAGAATGTAGTGGAAATCCGCCCGAAAATTGACGGCTTTGTGGAACAGGTTTTTGTGGATGAAGGCACGAAGGTGCGCAAAGGGCAAGCTCTTTTCCGCATCAGCAATCCACAGTTCCAGCAGGACTTGGTAACCGCGCTCGCGGGTGTCAGCAATATAGAAGCGCAGGTGGCGCAGGCGCGGTTGCAGGTTACTAAAACTCGCCCGCTCGTATCCGAAGGCATCATCAGCAAGTATCAACTTCAATCGGCAGAACTGGCGTTGCAGGCGCAGGAAGCTGCGCTGGCCGGAGCCAAAGCCGCCGTAGCGAATGCACGCACCAACGTGGGCTACACGCTTGTCAGCAGTCCGGTGGACGGCGTAGTGGGCAGCCTGCCGTTACGGCAGGGAAGTCTCGTGAGCAGCACGTCTACCACACCGCTCACCACTATTTCCAGCAGCGGAAACATCTTCGCCTACTTTGCCCAGAATGAGAAAGACCTCTTGACATTCAACCGGGATTTTTCCGGGGCTACACTTCAACAAAAGCTCTCCGCACTGCCGCCTGTTATTCTGCTTCTGGCTGACGGAACCGTGTATCCCGAAAAGGGACGGGTACAGACCGCAAGCGGACTGATTACCAACGCAACCGGCTCGGTGAATCTGCGGGCTGTTTTTCCCAACCCGCAAGGCACGCTCTTGAGCGGCGGCAGCGCCACGGTGCGCATTCCCCGCAACATGGGAAACGTGCTGCTCCTGCCACAATCTGCTACCTACGAATTGCAGGACAAACGGCTGGTGTACGTGGTGGACGGTGGGAACCGCGTGCGCAGTGTGCCGGTGGAAACACTGCCTGCCGCCAACGGAAATCTGTTTGTGGTGCAGCAGGGTCTGCAGCCTAATGACCGTGTGGTTTTGGAAGGGCTCGTTGGCCTGAAAGACAGCATGGTGATTCGCCCGGTACCGGTGGATGCCGATACTTTTTTCCACCTTTCCCAACCCTAAAAATCTCCGGTTATGACAGAACAATCGCCGGAGCAAAAGTCCGAAGGGAAGGAAAGCTTTCTCAAAATTTTTATTGACCGACCTGTACTCAGCACGGTCATTTCTATCGTGATTGTGTTGCTGGGAATTTTGGGTATCGTTTCATTGCCCATCTCGCAGTACCCCAACATCTCGCCGCCCACGGTGCAGGTAACGGCGAACTATTCGGGCGCGAATGCAACGGCGGTTTTGAACAGCGTGATTGTGCCGTTGGAGCAGCAGATAAATGGCGTGGAAGGCATGACCTACATCTCATCTTCGGCGACCAATACGGGCACGGCGAATATCCAAGTTTTCTTCGGCGTAGGGCGAGACCCCGACCTCGCGGCGGTGGACGTACAGAACCGCGTGTCGGCGGCTCAAGCACTATTGCCGCAAGAAGTGATTAAGGCAGGCATCACAGTGCGCAAGCAGCAAACAAGCAATCTGCTGATTATGTCGCTCTACAGTGACCGGCCTGAATATGACCAGAAGTTTCTTCAGAACTACGCGCTTATCAACATCATCCCGCAGCTTCAGCGCATTAATGGCGTAGGCGGTGCTACAGTCTTTGGCTCGCCGCAAACTTATGCCATGCGCATCTGGCTGCAACCTGACAAGATGAGCGCCTATGGCCTCACGCCTGCTGATGTGAGCGCCGCGCTAACCGCGCAAAACGTGCAGGCCGCACCCGGAAAATTTGGCGAGAACGACAACCAGACTTTCCAGTACGTTATCACCTACACCGGCCTGCTGAAAACGCCGGAAGAGTTTGAGAAAATTATCGTCAAGAGTACCGGAAACGGACAGTATCTGCGGCTGAAAGATGTTGCCCGGATTGAGCTGGGCAAGCAGACTTACACCGGCTCCATCATCACCAACGGCAAGCCGTCGGTAGGCATTGCGATTTCGCAAACGCCCGGCTCCAACGCCCGCGAGGTGATAGAGAAAAGCAAGAAAGTGATTGAGCAGGCGGCGCAGACTTTTCCGAAAGGCGTGAGTTTTCTCTACGTGGTGGACATCAATTTGTTTCTGGATGCCTCTATCAGTAAGGTGATGCACACGCTGGTGGAGTGTTTTCTATTGGTGTTTCTGGTGATTTTGATTTTCCTGCAAGACCTGCGCTCCACCATCATTCACGGCATCTCTGTTCCCGTTGCTATTACCGGAACGTTCTTCTTTCTCTACCTTTTCGGATTCAGCATCAACCTCCTAACGCTCTTCGCGCTGGTGCTGGCAATTGGGATTGTGGTGGATGACGCGATTGTAGTGGTGGAAGCCGTTCACGCCAAGCTGGAATCGGGTTACACATCGCCGCGCCGCGCCGCGATTGACGCGATGGGCGAGATTTCGGCGGCCATTGTTTCCATCACGCTCGTCATGGCTTCGGTGTTTTTGCCGGTAACGTTTATCGGCGGCTCGGTGGGCGTTTTCTACAAACAATTCGGCATCACGCTGGCCATCGCGATTATCCTTTCGGCTATCAACGCGCTCACGCTGAGTCCAGCGCTGGCTGCCGTTTTCCTACGTCCGCCGACGACGGAAGAACCCACCGGAAAGCGCACGCTCTTACAGCGTTTCCGCGTCAGCTTCAACACGTCTTACGAGGGACTTACGGAGAAATACATTCGCGTGGTGCGCCGCATCAGTCGGCGGTGGTGGCTGGTGTTGTTAATCGTTGCGGGCTTTGGGGGACTGTATTGGGGACTGGCAAAAAACACGCCTTCTTCCTTTGTTCCGGCAGAAGATATGGGGACGGTGTACGTGAACGTGAGCCTTCCACCCGCCTCTACGATGGAGCGCGTACTGGCCGTGAATAAGCAGATAGACTCTATTGCGCGGCGCATTCCGGAAGTGCAGTTTTCCATGATTACGCTGGGACAGAATTTCATTGCCGGAAGTGGCGCGTCGTATGGAATGGTGGTGCTGCGCCTGGTGCCGTGGGACAAGCGTCCGCACATGAGTATAGAGCAGTTAGTGGACACACTGCGTCGCAGAACGGGTGGCATCCGCGAGGGCGCAATCACTTTTATGCCGCAGCCTACAATTACGGGTTTTGGGAACAGCGGCGGCTTTACGTTTCAACTTCAAGACCGCGCAGCGCACACGCCGGAGGAATTTTACAAGGTCGGGCAGAATTTCTTGAGCGCCTTGCAGAAGCGCCCGGAAATTCAATATGCGGCCACTTCTTACAATCCCAATTTTCCGCAGTATCTCCTCAGCGTAAACGTGGCGAAATGCGCAGACGCGGGCTTGCAGGTAACAGACGTACTCAGCACAATGCAGGTATTTTTCGGCTCTTCCTACGTGAGTAATTTCAACCGCTTCGGCCAGCAATACCAGGTGATTTTGCAAGCCGATACCGCTTATCGCGCAAGTGTAGAAAGGTTGGGTACTATCATGGTGCGCACGGCGAGCGGCGCGATGGCGCCGATAACAGAATTCATCACGCTTACCCGCGTCTTTGGGCCGGAATCGGTAACGCGTTTTAACCTCTACAGTTCTATGTCGGTGAGTGGCTCGCCCAACGACGGTTACAGTACGGGCCAAGCACTCCAAGCTATCCGCGAAACGGCGACGCAGACTTTGCCGCAGGGTTACAGCTTTGAGTATTCGGGCATCAGCCGCGAAGAGCAAAGCGCGGGTTCGCAAACAACGGCCATCTTCCTGTTGTGCCTCGCTTTCGTTTATCTGCTCCTCTGCGCTTTATACGAGAGTTATATCCTGCCATTGGCGGTGCTTTTGTCTCTGCCGGTAGGACTTTCCGGCGTGTTTGTTTTTGCAAAAATCTTTGGGCAGGACAACAATATCTACATGCAGATTTCGCTGATTATGCTCATTGGTTTGCTGGCGAAAAACGCGATTCTGATGGTGGAGTTTTCGTTGGAGCGCCGCCGGGAAGGAATGCCTCTTTTGGAAAGTGCGTTGGAAGGCGCGCGGGTTCGCTTGCGGCCTATCCTGATGACTTCGCTGGCTTTTATCTGCGGCTTGCTGCCGTTGCTTTTTTCCGGCGGCGTAGGTGCGCGCGGCGACAAGGCAATTGGCGCGGGCGCGATTGGCGGCATGGTGTTCGGCACGTTCTTGGGCGTGTTTGTGATTCCGGGATTGTACTTTCTTTTTCAGGGATTGCAGGAGCGTTTGCGAGGAAAGGGAAAAGAACCAAAAGCCAGTATCCAGAAGCCACACGTTGATGCCTGAGACAACATTTTTTATCGGAAATCTTTTGTCACCCTAAAAGGACCTTAACGGATGCAAGCCGACAAGATCCCGTTCCGGGATGACAAAATATTATTGCCGAAACACCGCTGCTTACTGCGATTTTACAGACCCGCTCAATCCCCATGAAACATGACCCATGGAACATGAAACATAGCCTTCTCTTTCTCCTTCTTCTCACCTCCTGCGGCATTTTCCACAAATACCGCCGCCCCGATGCGCTGCCGCGCGAAGGCACACTTTTTCGCGGAGTGACAGGAACAGATACGCAGACGCTGGCCGCGATTCCGTGGCAACAATTTTTCCCCGACCCGCAGCTACAATCGCTTATCCGCCGGGGACTGGACAGCAATCTGAATCTGCGGATTGCCCGTTCCCGCATAGAGGCCGCGCAGGCAACACTGTTGCAAAGTCGGTTGGCTTTCCTGCCTTCGCTGACCGTAAATCCCGAAGTGCGCCGCGCGCGTGGTTCGCTGGCGCAGATACGGGCGCAGAATCCCAATGTTACTTTTCAGCCTGCGGATTATACGCTTTACAGCTTGCTGGGAACGGCGAGTTGGGAAGTGGATATCTGGGGAAGATTGCGCAGTGCGCGTCGTGCTGCATTGGCTGCGCTCTTGCAAACCGATGCCGCCCGGCTGGCCGTGCAAACACAGTTAATCGCCGACATTGCCAACAACTATTTCGCGCTGCAGGCCTACGACGACCAGTTGCGCATCACGCAGACCACGATTGAAAACCGGCGGGATTTTCTCCGGATTGTAAGAGTGCTGAAAGAAGCCGGAACGCTCACCGGAGCCGACATTGCGCAGAGCGAGGCGAACCTGTATTTCGCCGAGGCGTCGCTGCCTCAAATCAAGCGCAGCATCCGCGAAACGGAGAACGCGCTTTCTATTCTTTTGGCTCTTCCACCCGACACAATTTACCGCGCGCCGCTGGCGTTGCAAAGCTTCCATGAAACGTGGGCCGTGGGTATTCCGGCGCAACTTCTTTCTAACCGCCCTGACGTGTTGGGCGCGGAATACGCGCTACGCAATGCTTTTGAACTGACCAATGTGGCGCGCGCGGCTTTCTATCCACAACTGACACTGTCAGCGACAGGTGGTTTTGCGACGGCGAATACGGTGGCTAACTTCTTCAACCAAACGCTGTACGGTGCAATCTTCACCAACCTCACTTCGCCCCTTTTCAACCGGGGCATTGCGCGGCAGCAGTACCGCCTTGCGCAGGCCCAGCAGGAACAGGTTTTCCTCCAATTCCGAAACGTGGTTTTGACAGCAGGGCAGGAAGTCAGCAACGCTTTGTTTGCCGGCCAAATGGCGGTGGAACAGGCCGCTGCCCGCAACCGGCAAATTGAGGCGCTGAACCGCGCGGTGGACTATACACGGAAATTGTTGGACTACACACCAACGACGAGCTACACCGACGTATTGCTGGCGGAACAAAACCTTTTGACAGCCCAACTTAACGGCGTAAACGACACGCTGCAATACCTGCAATCGCGGGTGAATCTGTATCGTGCGCTCGGTGGTGGGAAGTAGTCTAAAAAACTGCCGGAGCGTGATTGAGATTTGGGTAATAACAGAACAACCGGGGGCAAGAAGAATTAGAAACGGCGCTTGCACACATGAAACATGAAACATGGAACATGACCCTCGCCCTATCTTCGCGGCTTAAACTACTCAAGACTTTTAAAGGAATGAACACGTCCACCATTCAGATTGAAGTGACCCGCGACGACAGCCAGATGATCAGCGATATCCGCTGGATAGCGCCCGACGGCGGGGTAGATGCTTATCAGGAATCCAAGTCGGCTTTTCTCGGTCTTTGGGACGGCGCAGCCCGCGAGTGTTTGCGTATTGACCTGTGGACGGGCAAGATGATGGTGGACGAAATGAACGATTTCATGTTCCAAAGCCTGATGGGCATGGCCGATACTTTTGCCCGCGCGACGCGCAACGTAGCACTTGCCGAAGAGCTAAAAGGCTTTGCCCGCGAGTTCCACCGTAAAGCCATTGAGGCATTGGACGCGGAAAATGCGGCTTCCTGATTTCCTTAAAAAGACAAAAGGCCCGACGCGAAAAACGCCGGGCCTTTTGTTGTGTCTATAAAACTTTTTTTTACTCGCCGGCGCGTTTCGTTTGCGGTAGGTCTTCTAACGGCGCGTCTTTGCGAAGCTTGTGTTTGTCTTCTTCGTCAGAAGAGATGCTCTTCTTCAGGCATTCAAAAACGTTACCGGAAATTTCGGCTTCCTGCGGGTCGGTGGCGGCGGTGGGGCGTTCCGGATTCTGGTCTTGTGGGTGTGGCGTGTTCATAACGAAAACGGGGTTTAAAAAATTATCGAAAAAAGGAAAGACAGGTTCCGGAAAAAATCTTCCCGGAAACCTGTCTTTTTATAAAAACAGCGCCCGCTTTCTGAAAGCGTTTGCCGGTAAAAGAAGCGTTCTTAGGAAAGCTGCTCTTTGGTTTGCTTGTACAGCTTTTTGCCGCGCTCCTCACCCGCTTCTTTTGCGTCGGCGAAACGGTCGTGCAACTCGTCGGTCAGGTGTTCCACTTCCTTCATGAAGCGTTTTTTCAGCGAGGCCAGCTTGTCGCCCGCGCCTTCGCGCCAGTCGCCGAAATCATCGCCCAAGTCTTCCGCTTTGGATTTGGCGGCTTTGCGAACTTTCTTGCCTTTTTCAGTGGTGAAGAGTAGCACGGCAGCGGCGCCGAGGGCCAGCAATGCAAGGGCTTTTACGTTGGTTTTTGCTTTCATTTTCGTTGGTTGGTTTTAGGGAGAGAAAAAAGAAAAATCGGGTGGAACACCCGTGGTTGGAGCGCACCGTAAAATTGTGCCAGCAGGTAAGGGACGAGAGATTAAGCTCAGAAAGGCTTTCGTGAACCATGACTAAGTCACCGTCCGCGCCGCTGCCGGAAAAAATGCGCTGTCTTTTTGATGTAGCTGAACAGCTCATACTCGTTCCACGCACGCACGGCTTCGTAGGACGGGCGGTACATGTTGCGGTAGCGGATAAGGGTATCGCCCTGCAACCCGGTGATGGCAGCGATTCGTTTTTCAGAGAAATGATAGTCCACATAGCGCAGCTTTTCGGCGCGGTCGTATTCTTCCTGAAATGCCCAGATTTTGCGGCGTGATTTACTCAGGGCGAGAAACGGGTCTTGGAGTTTGTCGGCGTCGGAAAGGCGGGCTACCCGGAGCGGCGCTGCATAAAGTTCAGCGTAGCGGATGCTGTCGCGTTTGTAATCTTCAAACTGTTTGCGGATAGTAACCTCGTCCAAGTCCACCGCGCCCTTCTCCATCACAATGCGGAAGAAGGAGGGGATGGTGCCCGTGGGTAGTCGAAGCCGCCGCACTTTGTAGCCCAATTTCCGAAACTCAACAAGCTGTCCTTTATCCGCGCCAAGCGTAAACGCGCCGATTGTGTCGGAGAACGCACCTGCGCTTGTGTGGATGTTCTGGATGGTGACGTTGCCAATCGTGTGGCCGTCCTGCGCGTCGGTAATGGTGCCGCGAATGCTTTTTTGCGCAAGCGCGAGTGAGGGAAGAAAAAGCAGAAAAAGCAGCAACCGCATGAGGTGGATAAAAGTAGGAAACAGGAAAAAGTGGGGCTGTTAAAAAAGGGTTGATTGTGGTTGATGTGGTTTAGGAAGGTGGACAAGGATGGCGCTAAAGGGCTAAAGCCCTCTGCTGTGGGTTTGCTGTTCTTCACCGCGCCCTAAAAGGCGTGGCATTGTCCTTCCTTCATCAACCTATAAACGCATCAACCCTAATTTCGCGCGCTATGTACCGCCTGCTGCGTTCCCTGCTTTTCCGCACCGACCCTGAGAAAGCGCACTACTGGGCGATGGCGCAACTGGCGCGGTTGTGTAAAATTCCCGCGGCGCGCAAAGTCTTGAAAAAGCGGATGCTGCAAACCGGAAACGGCCTGGAGCGCACTTTGTGGGGATTGCATTTTCCAAACCCCGTGGGTCTCGCGGCGGGCTTTGATAAAGACGCCCGCTGGACGGATGAATTGGCTGCATTGGGGTTTGGCTTTATTGAAATCGGAACCGTGACGCCGCGCCCGCAACCCGGCAATCCAAAGCCGCGTTTGTTTCGTTTGAAGGAAGACGGCGGATTGATAAATCGCATGGGCTTCAATAACGGTGGCGCTTCGGCAGCGGCAGGGAGATTGCGCCACCGGCAGGACAGAAGCGTCATTATTGGCGGCAATATTGGCAAGAATAAAGACACGCCGAACGAAGATGCGACAGCAGATTACGAGCAGGCGTTCCGCGACCTTTACGGTGAGGTGGATTATTTTGTGGTGAACGTCTCTTCGCCCAACACGCCGGGCCTGCGTGCGCTACAGGATAAAGAACCGCTGCTGGCGCTGCTGCAACGCCTGAAAACCGTGAACGAAGAAGGGGAGAAACCCAAACCGTTGCTCCTGAAAATTGCGCCCGACCTTACGGACGAACAATTAGACGACATCATTGACATCGTGAAAACGCTGCCGCTTGATGGGCTGGTAGCCACGAATACCACTATTGACCGTAGCGGATTGAAAACGTCTGGTGTGGACTCGATTGGCGCAGGTGGATTGAGCGGGAAGCCGTTGCGCGCGCGCAGCACGGAAGTGATTCGTTATCTCGCCGAAAGATTGGGCAAAGACATTCCTATCATTGCCGCAGGCGGCATTTTTACGGCTGCCGATGCGGCGGAAAAACTGCGGGCGGGCGCGGCGCTGGTGCAGGTTTATACAGGCTTTATTTATGAAGGCCCCACCATTGCCCGCGATATTTGCAGCGGAGTGGCCCAAAATTTCTAAGTCGCCCGGCTTTCCCCTTTTTCTCTCCCCTATGAACCCGGAACTGTTTACGCTTGCTTCGCTTACTTCGCTCCTGACGCTGGCACTGCTGGAAGTGATTCTCGGCATCGACAACGTGATTTTTGTTTCCATCATCATGCAGCGGATGGAAGCGGCACACCAGAAACGCGCGCGACTTATTTGGATGGTGGTGGGTATTATTACCCGCTCCATTATGCTGGCCGGGCTGGGCTGGTTGCTGACGCAGAAAGGCAAAATCCTGTTTACGCTGCCGGTGGTGAATCATGGCTTTGACCTTGCAAGTCTGGTGATGATTGGCGGGGGGCTTTTTCTGCTGATAAAAACGGTACTGGAAATCCACCACAAAGTGGAGGGCGAAGAAGACAACAACCCGGCGGCGGGGGAGAAAAAGTTGACTTTCTCCAACGGCATTACGCAGATTATCCTGATAGACATGGTGTTTTCGTTTGACAGCGTGATTACGGCTTCGGGCGTGGCGCAGCACCTGGAAATCATGATAGCCGCCGTGGTGATTGCGATGATTGTGATGTTTCTTTTTGCCCCTAGCATTGCGACTTTCATCAACAAGCATCCGACCATCAAAATGCTGGCGCTTTCGTTCCTGGTGATGATTGGCCTTATCCTGATTGTGGAAGGCTGGGCGGGCGAGGCGGCGCATGATTTACACCTGAAAAACTACGTCTATTTCGCGATGGCGTTCTCGTTTCTGGTGGAGCTGCTTAATATGCGGATGCGAAAGAAATCCGTTCCTAAAACCATTGCGGACGCGGTGGAAGAACAAAATACGGAATCCAAAAGCCGGAATCCCAAAGCTGGCGTTTAAACCCAAAATCACCTTTTTATTTCCCCGGAAACTCGCCTGTGAGAAGTCTTCTTTTCTCTTTCCTTGTAGTGCTGTTGGTGGCGTGTAATGCTACACCAGCGCGTCATCCCGACTTAGATGTGCGGGAATACAACCTGCCGCAAACAAAGGATTTGACGGCAAAGATTGTGAAGGATACTGCGCGGGCGGAGCTTTACTATAAACGGGGCAACGCGCTCCGTCTTTTGCATCTGGATTCATTGGCGGTAGCGGATTATATCCACGCCGTGCGCCTGGATACCAACAAGGCGGAGTACCTCTCTGCTGTCGGCGATATTTTGTTTGAGGCCCGCGATTTAGAAGGCTCGCGCCAGTGGCTGAAGAAGGCGCTCCTGAAGAATCCAAAAGACCCGCGCGCGCGCCTCAATCTTGCCAAAGGCGACCTGATAAACAAGGACTACAAAGCGGCTTTTGAGGAGATTAATATTGTGCTGCGCGCCGACCCGTATGAGGCGGGCGCGTACTTCCTGAAGGGCATGGTGTATAAGGATATGAAGGACACGGCGAAGGCGATTTCTTCTTTCCAGACGGCCTTGCAGGGGCAGCCCGATTACAAGGAAGCGCACATGCAGCTGGGCGCCTTTGCCCGCGACCGGGGCGACTCTACGGCGCTGCAATATTTCCGCAACGCCTACCGCGCCGACACGAGCGACCTGTTTCCTATCTACACGCGGGGCCAGTATTTCCAAGGGAAAAAGGAATGGGAACGGGCGAAGGAAGAATATCGTTTTGCGCTGGCGCACGCTCCGAATTATGCCGATGCACACTTTGCTATGGGCTATGTTTTCCTCCAACAAGACAGTGTGGAAAAGGCGCTTCCCTTCTTCCAGAAAGCCGCGCAAGCTGACCCAAAAAATGCGGACGCCGCTTTCAATGCGGGTATCTGCGAAGAATATTTAGACCGCACAGAAGCCGCACGGAGGCAATATAAAGAGGCTCTGAAACGCGACCCGAATCATGCAGGCGCAAAAGCCGCACTCAAACGGCTCAATTAATAATTGACAATGGATAATGAATAATGGGATTCCCCCATTGTTCATTATTCACTTCTCATTGTTCATTATTCACTACTCATTATTCATTAAAATGCTCCTCGCTCCTTCTCTTCTCTCCGCTGATTTTGCCCGCCTCCACGAGGCGATGGACCTGATAAACGGCAGTGAGGCCGATTACTTTCATCTGGACGTGATGGACGGGCGCTTTGTGCCCAACATCACCTTCGGGATGCCGGTGATTAAGGCCTTGAAAAAACACGCACAAAAGCCGTTTGACGTCCACCTGATGATTGTGGAGCCGGAGAAGTATCTGGAGGCTTTTGCGGATGCCGGAGCGGATATTCTGACCATTCATCAAGAAGTGAGCCCGCATCTGCACCGGAGCCTGCAAAGCATTAAGGCGTTGGGCATGAAGGCGGGCGTCTCCCTTAATCCTTCCACGCCGGTCAGCACGCTGGAAGATGTGATTGAAGACATTGACCTGGTGCTGTTGATGAGTGTGAATCCGGGTTTTGGGGGGCAGAAATTCATCCCGCGCACCTACGAGAAAATCCGGGCACTGCGGGCGATGATTGCGGCGCGCGGCGCGAAGACGGTGATAGAGATAGACGGCGGGGTGACGCTGGAAAACGCGCCGCTTTTGGCCGAAGCAGGGGCAGATATTCTGGTGGCAGGTGCTACGGTTTTTGGGGCGGCGGATCCGGCGGAAATGATTGGGAAGTTGAAGGGGGCAGGAAAGTGAGGAAAGGCGCGGGCGCTTACTTCTTCTCAATTCGCCGGTCGGGGATGAACCATGCAAGGGCAACCGCAGAGAAAACAGCAATGCCCGCCAATGGCAACAAAAACGAAGCGGCAATGCCCGTGAGATAAGCAACGACGGAAAATATTTCCTTGCCATGATTCCCCACCGCAGCTTTAAGCGGAGAACCTTCCCCCTGATGCGCAATGGCGGCTTTTTCTAACAGAAAAAAAGCAGCGCCGCACATAAGCAAAACAAAGCCGTAGAGAACAACCGGATTGCGCCCAAAGTGGTTCTCGCCCATCCAACCCGTAGCAAAAGGCAGGAGCGACAGCCAGAAAAGCAAGTGAAGATTGGCCCACAGAATTTTGCCGTCCACCTCCTTGATTTTCTGAAACAGATGATGGTGATTATTCCAATAAATACCCACGTACAAAAAGCTCAGGACATAAGAAAGGAACTTGGGCAGCAGCGGCGTTAAGGCATGAAGGGAAGCTTCTTCAGGAATCTTTAATTCCAGAATAAGAATGGTAATAATGATAGCCAGCACGCCATCGCTAAAGGCTTCAAGCCGGGTTGTGGTCATAGCAAAGAGAGCGCAATTATACAGCGTGCTCCGCTACTTCTTCATACTGCCCTTCCCAACCACTCTTGCTTTCATACGCTCCAAAACGACGGAATGATCTCTCAAAGCTTTTGCGAGGTTTTTGCGTACCGGAAATTCTTCTTTCCATTCCTTATTTTTGGTTTTTCTCTTTTAAAAATTCCTCCCAGTCATGGCTTCTGTTTCTGAAACCGGACATGCCGTAAACCTTGGCAACTTTAAGGAACTGATTGCCAAAGCGCAGGGAATCGGCGCGAAGTATGTGCCTTCCAACCCGGCCCTAAAGGTGGCGAACCTGCAAGCGCAGGTGGCTGGCGCGGAAACGCTTCACGAGGATGTGAGAACTAAAAAGGCCACGCTGGCAGTGGCAATTAACAACCGGCAATATGCCTTCGGAGGTCTTAAAAAGAAAGCGACGCGGGTGGTGAATTCTTTTCAGTCGGTGGTAACGGAGGAGGCTGCATGGGCGGATCTGGCGACGATTAACCGGAAGATACAGAGCGCGAGAAAGTCTAAAATCAATCCCGATAATCTGACCGCGAAGACCATTTCTATCTCGCAGCAATCGTTTGATATGCAGAAGGATCACTGGGAGAAGCTGATTATTTTCCTGCAACAATATCCTTTGTATGCGCCTAATGAGGTGGACTTAAAGATACCGGCGCTGCAAGCCATTGTGACGCAGATGGAGGCGGCAGAGGCCGTTTATAACCCGGTAGGAACGGCTTACCAAAACGCACTGATAGCGCGGAATGCGGCATTTTACGCGAATGTTACCGGCCTTGTGGCGACGGCGAAGCTGGTGAAGAAGTATGTGAAGAGCAGCGCGACGGCGGAGCAGTTTAAGGTGGTGAACAGGATTGCTTTCCGGACGATAAAGGACAGATAACAAGGCACAAAACGGTTATACAGGTTTTGAAAAACGTTAGTTGGGGCATGCGCAACGGGAGTTGTGGGGCGCACAACGAGCGTTTTAGCGTGCGCAATGGGAGTTATGACGTACGCATTAATAGTTTTTATGAGCGCAAGGGTAGTTGTGGCGTGCGCAAGAAGCGTTATGGTGTGCGCAAGGAGCGTTGTGATGAACGCATTGATGGTATTTGTGGGCGCAAGGAGCGTTGTAACGGGCGCAAGGGTAGTTGTGAGGCGCGCAAGGGTAAAGGAGGCGGGTGTATTGTGTATTTTTGAAGGTGCCGGGCGGGGGATTGGGACATAGAAAAAGGGATTGGCTGTGGGCCAACCCCTTTTTTGCCCCCGGGGGTTTGAACTATGGAAGTACTATGAGGAAAGGGGTGTGAAGTTTTTCAGTTTTGTGTACATACGTTTCAGGCTTTCGCTGTTTTCTAATGCGGTATTTAAATCCCAATGATTATAGACGAAGTCCATGAGCCTTGCGTTGTAGCTTGGTCCAACGGAGGCGTTTTCGTTGACGGGTACGATGTCTTGTCGGATAGCTCTTTTACGGGACTTTCTGGTGAGGTTGATGAGTTTTCTTTTGGGGTCTTCTTCTGCCTCTGCATCCCGGGGAAACAGGGTTTTGGAGATGCCCAGGTATTTGGCGAACCCTTCGGCGTCTGCTAATATCCACGCTTCTACTTCTTTTACGGCAACTCTGAATATCATATTGGGATGCAGGTCGTTTTTAAACCAGTCTTTGATGAGGGCTAAGGGGCATTCCCGGTTATCCAAGTCGGTTAGAATGATATGGGGTAAGGCTTTGCAGGCTTGGTTATAACCGTTGATGTGGGTTTTTATCTGGCCATAGCCGTAGCTGTTGATAGAAGTATTGATGCAGTATTTGTTACCGAATTGATTGAGTACTTTGATGAGGATGAACTCGCTTAATTCGTCTTCATAGACGAGCGTGACGTAAATGCAGTTCATCAGAACATGGATATTTGGGTGATATTCTTGGGTTTTGTTCTTGGAAGGATGGCCAGTGCGGGAGGGATGCCTGCTTCCAGCATGGCTTTTACTTCTTTAATGGTGGATACCACTCTGATTATGGTTCCTTCATTTGTGGGCTCCAGCAGCAGAATCTCGTCTGATGAGATGCCTTTATCATTAAGCAGATCGGAGCTGTGGGAGGTGAGGATGACTTGTCTTTTTTTGGGCTTTTGGAGTTTATGGATGATGGAAGGTATTTGGGAGACGATTGCGCCGTTGAGGGATAATTCGGGTTCTTCCAACAGTAAAAGCCCGTCTCCTTCCTGAAGAGACCAAAGTAAGCCAATGAGGCGCAGGGTACCGTCTGAAAACTGGTCTTCTCTTTGCTTGCCTGCGTTTGGACGCCAGTGTTCGTAGATGGCTTCCAAGTGGGGACGGCCATTTTCCTCGGCGTATTTAAACTCTTTGAATTGCGGGACTGCTATTTTGAGTGCGCCTTCTATTTTTTTGAGCCAGGCGTTTCGGGTTTTTTCGTTTACTTTAAAAATGCGGTCTAAGAATCCTTTGCCGAATGGGTCTCCGGGTAAATCGGGGCCTGTGAAGGATTGGGGATGCTTGAGTAGCTGGGGAAGGAGGTGGAGATAGACGACTCCTTCCAGGTATTTATTGATTTCCCGGAAGGCTTTGTTGGCGTTGATTTGTTCCAGGTGTGTTTGGGTCAGTCTGTCTTTATCTTCTCTGTCTTCTTTGTTGGGTCTGTTGAGTATAAGTTTGTCTCCCTGCCATACTTTTTCGTGTGTGAGATAGGGAAGACGGTAACCTCTTACTTCTTGTTTTATGCCGATGGAGTACTTCCATGTTGGCTTTTGGGCATCCTCTGCGTCTTTGGAGAAATGGACTTCAATTTCTACATCCGGATTGTGGCGGGCGGCGAGGCTTCTGATTTTAGAGACCCCGTTGCGATCGGTAACGGCTTTTTGCAGACCTCCGCCGGGTTTTACGATATCTCTGAGGAAGCGAAAGACATCTAAAAAGTTAGATTTGCCGGAGGCGTTGGGGCCTACAACAAACACCCTGTCGGAGAGCGGGACATCTACGGTTTTGAAGTTTCTCCAGTTTCTGAGGATGATTCTTGAGATGATCATGGGCTGAATTTTGACGGAATCCGGGGAATTAAGAGGCGGTGTGAAGACCGCTCAACAGAAGCGTACAATTTTCTCCAAACTTACTTCATAAATGCTGGCTGCTTTATTGTGCGAGACCATTTCGCTGGTTCGGTATAAACCATCTCTACATCACCTTATCCCGCCGTCTCCTGCGTTCCTCTTTCCATTTCCACAATACCCTCCTCCCTTCCACCGTTACAGAAAGGCCAAAAAATCCGGCTTTACCTTTCCGCTTTCGTATGAAGAACCTCCTGAGCCTGCTGGGCTTGCTTTTGTTTGGAACGCCCGTTTTTGCGCAGCATATTTTGAGCGGAACGGTAACCAATGACCGCGGGCGCGGGATAGAAACCGTAACGGTTTCCGTGGTGGGAACAACAGTGGGAACGACCACCGACGCGCGCGGTGCGTACCGTTTGGAAATCCCGCAAAGCACGGCGCAGGCCACGATTCAGTTCAATACTGTTGGCTATAAAACGCAACGCATCGCGTGGACAACGGCGACGAAAGTTCTGAACGTGAAGCTCCAGAGTGGCACGGTGGAAATGGACGAGTTTGTGAAGAAGAACGACCGCACCCGCTACGAAACCGGAACCGTTTTCCTCGACCCCGCGCGCGCCAATGATTTGCCTTCCACCATCAGCGGCATCGAGGGATTGATAAAGACTTTCGTAGGAACCAACAACGAGCTGACCTCCCAATACAGCGTACGCGGCGGCAACTACGACGAGAACCTGGTGTATGTAAACGACTTTGAGATTTACCGGCCTTATCTCACGCGCTCCGGGCAGCAGGAAGGGCTTTCTTTTGTGAACAGCGACCTCGCGAGCGGCGCGAATTTCTCCCTCGGCGGCTTTGCGGCGCGCTACGGCGACAAGATGAGTTCGGTGCTGGATGTTACCTACCGGCGGCCCACGAAGTTTGCCGGTTCAGCAACGGCTTCCCTCCTTGGCGCAAGCTTGCATTTGGAAGGCGCGTCTAAAAATCAGAAGCTTACGTGGCTCTTCGGCGCGCGGCAGAAAAGCAATCAATACCTCTTGCAGGCACAACCTACAAAAGGCGTGTACAACCCCACGTTTACGGACGTGCAGGGCCTGCTTCATTACCGCTTTAATGACCGCTGGGAAGGCGAAGTGATTGGCAACTACGCGCGCAACCGCTTCTCTTTTATTCCGGAGGAAATGACTTCTTCTTTCGGCGTGGTGAATCAGGCGTTTCAGTTGCGCGTGTTCTATACCGGCAGTGAGGAGGATAGGTTTGATTCACGCTTCGGCGGCGTTTCTACCACGTACCGGCCCAACGATAAACTGCGCTTAAAATTCTTGGCTTCCGGCTTCCAGACCGACGAGCGCGAGACCTACGATATTGGCGGTGAATACCTGTTGGGCGAACTGGAAACCGACCTCGGAAAAGAGAATTTCGGCAACATCAAAACCTACTTGGGAACGGGCATTATCCAGACCCATGCGCGCAACTATCTGAAGGTGAATGTGGGTACGCTGGCGCACCGTGGGTCGTACAGTGCGGGGCGGCATTTTATGCAGTGGGGAGCCGACCTTTCTTACAACAGCATCAACGACAGATTGCAGGAATGGGAGCGCCGCGACTCGGCAGGATTTACGCAGCCCGCGAACCCCGATGTGCTCACCATGGCACGGCTGTATCGCGGAACGGCGAACTTTAATTACCTCAAGTACACGGCCTTTGCGCAGGACAATTTCCGGCCTTTTAAGGGCGAGGATTTCACAGCTACGGTTGGCTTGCGGTATCTCTACAACGCGCTGAACAACGAGCAGGTTTTTAGCCCGCGCGTGCAGCTTGCGTGGAAGCCTAGATGGAAGCGGAACATGGTTTTCAAAGCGTCTGCCGGAGTGTATGTGCAGCCCGCTTTTTACCGCGAAATGCGCGACCTCGACGGCACGATAAACACGCAGGTGCGGGCGCAGAAATCGGCGCACTACGTGGCAGGTCTGGACTACAATTTCCGGTCGGGAAGAAAGCCAGTGAAGTTTACGGCGGAGGTGTATTACAAGCAGCTTTGGGACTTGGTTCCGTATGAGTACGACAATGTGCGCATCCGCTATTTTGGCGAGAACAGTGCGGTGGGTTATGCCTATGGCGGCGAGGTGCGCCTCTACGGCGATTTGGTTCCCGATGCGCCGTCGTGGATTTCTCTCGGCGTGTTGAAGTCGGCGGAGAATCTGAACAACGACCGGATTCTGTACAAAGGCGCGGGCGGCGGCGACAGTGCTACGGTGTATCCCGGATACATTCCGCGCCCGTCCGACCAGCGGTTTATGATTGGGATGTATTTTCAGGATTATCTGCCGCGCAACAAAAACTTCCGGATGCACCTGAACCTGCTGTACGCTACTGGTCTGCCTTTTGGCCCGCCCGACCGCGAGCGTTACCGGGATACATTGCGCCTGCCCGATTACCGCCGCGTGGACATTGGCTTCTCGGCTTTGCTGGTGGACACGAAGAAAAAGCGGCTGCCGTCGCACTCTATTTTCCGGGGTTTGGAAAGCGTGTGGGCGAGCTTTGAGGTGTTCAATTTGCTGGGCATTCAGAACACGCTTTCCTACTCTTGGATTCAAGACCAAAGCACGGGCGGCAGCTACGCGGTGCCAAACAGATTGACGAGCCGGCTGTTGAATTTCAAGCTGGCGGTACGGTTTTAAAAAAAGAATTTGCTCCTTTGGAAAGGATGGCTATTTTTGCGGCCCGCTTGCGGAAAAGCAAGAGGGAAAATGATTCGGTAGCTCAGTTGGTAGAGCAATACACTTTTAATGTATGGGCCCTGGGTTCGAGTCCCAGCCGAATCACCCGAATGTAAAACGCCTCCTTATCAAAAGGGGCGTTTTTTTATGCCGGAAGCGGCACGCATGCATGGAGGGTCTATTGTTTCATCAGCTTCTGATAGCCGTCTTTTGTTTTCAGGATGTAAATCCCCGCCGGCCAGTTCTCCACCGAAAGATCGTAAGGCACATTTCCCGAAGCCAGCTTTCTACCGCTCAAATCTGTTATCGTCCACGGCTCCTGAGTGATGATGTACAACATGTCGCGTAGCGGATTGGGACAGCCCAGGTGCTGCATCTGCGCAAGAGTAGCGTTCTTCACGCCCGTCGGGTCGTTGTAGGTTTCGTAGAAGTAGATTGTACTGTCGTAGGCCGCGCCAAAAGTGCCCGCAACCGCATCGTAAGGCAGCTTCCACAGCTTCTCAATGTAGCCGTCGGCGCTGAGAAGAATCGGAATTTTTTCCGTCAAAGTATCTACCCCGCCGTTCACCCAATAATTGTAGAGCGTGTCTTGATCGCCGTTGCTGTTGAGGTTGCTTCTGTTCCGGAATTGCAACACAAAAGCGCCATTCAGAAACTGGCTGTTGCGGATGTCCACGGGTTGCCCAAAGTTCCCGGCGTAGGTATAATCCGACTTCCACAAAGAAGATGAAGAAGGCGCAGCGCCGCTGAAATATTGATAGCTCACGAGTCGGTTTTGCGCATCGGAAATAAAGCCGGAAGCGGCGTAGTAGGAAGCCGTATCGCTTGTCGTCCGCAGAGAATCATAGGCCACCTGCATGTACAGCGTGTAGTAGCCGTCAGCGTTGAAAGTGGAGAAAGTCTTTTGGTATTTCTGGTTGAAAGTGATTCCGTTTCCGCCTGTGTAGGACGTTGCCACGCGCAGGGTCGTCAGAGAGCTATCAGGCAATGTTCCGGTATAGAAATAAAGGGTCTCCTGCGTTGCGCCGCTGTCCCGTGCTACGTTGCCATTGGTGTTGAACCAACGGTATAAAGACGTTCCGGTAACACTGGTTTTCAGATTCCCGTTGGAGTGATAAGTGTTCACCGTGGTGGTTGGACTACCGCCCGTATTACGACTGACGCTGGTCAGAATATTGGTGTCGGCATCATAGGTGTAGGCGAAAGCACTTCTGAACGCGGGAACGCCGATCGGCGTACTTGCCTGCGCGTAAAAACGCACCACACTGTCAGCCACCACAAGCGGCTTGTTATACATGTTCTGAGCGTAAAAAGTAGCCGCGTAGCTGCCTTGAAAATTGTGCTGAAGTCCCGCCGATCCGTAGGTTCCACTGTAGTAAATGCGACCACTATCGGCAACGTAATTGCCGCCGGAATAGCTGCGGTTTACCGTTCCCACGAGCCGTTGCTTTATCGCCGCCGACTTATTGGCTGTTGTGGTTTTCGCCTGCTGTTTGTCTATTTGCTTTTGCAGCGAAGCAGCCATAAACGGGTCTCTTCCGGCAGGAAGAAAAGAGTTTTTGGGTTGTGCCTTTAAAGAGGCGGCAGCGAACAATAAAAGTCCGGTGGCGTACAGTTTTTTCATGAACAGAAAGGGGAGACTTTTTGCAAAAATATTGCGTCTTTCAATCGTTGTCAGGCAGGGCAAGTCTTTTACAGCAGACTCTGTTTTGCAGAAGCAAATTAAGGCATATCAATTGAGGTAAACATTTTTGTTTCGTCCGCTTTGTTTTGTGGAATCATGGAGCGTATTTTGGCACAGTTATTTTCTACGTTTCTCCATTCACCTCAAAAACCTCTCTCAAATTATGCGTTCCATTCTCTACGTCATCGCCGTCATTCTTATTATCGGCTGGCTTATCGGTCAGTTCGGCGGCACCGGCTTCAACTTCCCGTCTATTGGCGGGTATAGCCTGCTCCACATCCTGCTGGTGCTGGCCATTATTTCCCTTCTGCTTGGCTTTATCCGCCGCGGCGAAGTGTAATAGTTCGCGCGCTAAGCGCAGCTTGTATAAACTCCCCGGAAGGTCTTGGCTTTCCGGGGATTTTTGTGGTCTCTTTTTGGGCGCTGCCTTCGGCCCGGGCTATCCACTGCTATCTTTTTGCGCCCCCGCACGAAAGCCTACGCTGCAAAAAGGATATCCGCTGCTATCCCTAGCGCGGTGATTTGGCGGCTCTTACTTGAAAAGAGAAATCAAGGTTGATAGACGCACGCCCGGCGCTACCGCAACAGGTATTGTACTCAAAACAAAGTCGCTGACGCACGGGTTTCGGTAATGTCGGAATATCAAGCAAAATCCCCAAACTCCAAGGAAAAGCCAAATCTCAAACAAACGTTTGATTGTTTCAAACGTTTGTTTGAGATTTGCCTCCGCAATGGTACAGCCCAAAAACATCCGCATTCTGGAAGCAGCCGAAAAGCTCTTCGCCGACAGGGGCTTTGACGGCACTTCCATCCGCGACATTGCCTCGGAAGCGGATGCCAACGTGTCCATGATTTCCTACTACTTCGGTTCCAAGGAAAATCTGATGAAGGCTATCATCCGCCAGAAGGTAAGCGACTCGCAAAAGTCTTTGGAGGAAGTGATGGCCGACACTACGACCACACCAGTAGAGAAAATCCAGATTTTTATCCGCCGCTTCGTGAACTATAAAATCAGCTGTCCGCAGTTCACGCGCATCATGATGGCCGAGCAGATGCTGAAACGAAACGAGGAGTTTGCGCCCTTGATAGCCGAGTTGCGCACCTCGCTCGCTACGCACCTTCAAACGCTGCTCAACGCCGCTGTACGTAAGGGCCTTATCCGTAAAAATGTGGACGTAGTCCTGCTTATCGGAACGCTTATGGGCACAGTGAACATGCTGATGAGCAACCGCGAATTCTATAAATCCTACCACCGTATCAGCGGTAAAAAAGAAACCTCTTTTGAGGCCGACTATGACAAGTTGATTCTGGACCATACGCAAGCCCTTATCCTATCGCTCCTTCTCCATGAAAAATAAAATCCGTTCACTCCTTCTCACCGGCGCAGCATTGGCGCTGGAGCTTTCCGGCTTCGCCCAAAGCCGCGTCATTCCGCTCGCCGAAGCCATCCGTTTAGGCATTGGCTCCAGCAGCCGCCTGCAAGTGGACTCCGCCCTGATTCTGCAATCGGAAGCGCAGTACGATGAAGCCTGGCAGCACGCCCTACCCGACGCATCCGTCTCTGCGCAGCAGCTTTTCCTGAACAGCCCCACTGTAAATCTCCAGACGACCACGCGCCAGAGCAGCGATACCAGCACCACGCAACGAAGCAGCACGCCGCAGGTGAGCCGCGTCTTCTTTCTGAACGCTTCTGCCTCGCTTCCCCTCTTCGCCGGGGGACAAATCCGGTATGGCCGCGAACGGGCAAAACTGTTGCGCGAAGCGGCGTGTCTTTCTGCCGGTAGTGACCGCAGTGCCGTTGCCTACAACGTGGCGCAGGCCTACAACAATCTCTCCAAAGCAACGGACGCAATTGCTGTTATTGAGGAAGATTTGCGCGCTGCCCGTGCCCGCGATTCCAACTTCCTGCAACTGGAAAACAACGGCGCGATTCCGCGCAACGACCGATTAAAAGCGGCGCTGCAAACATCCAATATAGAGCTACAATTGCTGGAAGCGCAAAGCAACTATTCCCTTGCGCAAAGCACGTTGAACCTGCTTCTCGGTCTTCTGGAAACCACCGACATCCAGATTGACAGAGCATACACGAGCATTCAAATTCCGGCGGGCAGTTACGAAGATTATCTCCAACAGGCCGTTGCTAACCGGCAGGATCTGAAGGCGCTTTCCCTGCAAGAAAAAGCAGCCACTTTTGGCATCAAATCCGCGAAGGCGGGCTACTTGCCCACACTCGCGGCAACAGGCGGCTATGTGTATCTGGACGTCCCTAACCTTATCACCGTAACCAACGCGCTGAACGGCGGAGTGGCGCTGAAATACAGCCTCAGCAGTCTGTGGAAAACCAAGTCGGCTATTCACCTCGCGCAGGCGCAACGGATGCAGGTGGAAGCCAACAGCCGGGCCCTGAGCGACGCGATTCGCCTACAAGTGAATCAGGATTACCAGATGCAGGTGCTGGCGCAACGCAAGATTGCCGTGTACCAAAAAGCGGAACAACAGGCAGAAGAAAACGCCCGTATCATTCGCAATAAACGCGATAACGGACTGGCCACCATCACCGAACTTTTAGACGCCGACGCGGCTCTGCTTTCCGCCAAACTGAACGTCTCTTATGCGCAGTCGGACGCGGCGCTGGCGTACTACAAACTGCTGCAAACCACCGGCTTTGTACCGGGCGAAAATCCTTCCCGTTAAACCCTCTCTTCCTCCCAAAATATCCCTATGGCAACCGCTGAACAAACCGTTGTTACAACCACTGAAACGGTTACAACGCCCCCGAAAAAGAAGTCCAAAGTATTCCCCATCATTCTCGCCGTGCTGTTGATTGGCGGCGGCGCGTATGGCATCTCCAAGTACATCCACTCGCAGGCCCACGAGACGACGGACGACGCGCAGATTGAAGCGAACATCGTTCCGGTGATTTCCAAAATCTCCGGCTATATCAGCGAAGTGCGCGTGAAGGACAACCAACTGGTGCATAAAGGCGACACACTCTTTATCCTCGACCAGCGCGATTTGCAAGTGGTGGAAGAGCAAGCCGAAGCGGCCTTGCAAACCGCACGCGCGGGCGTTGCTGCTGCCCGCGCGCAAACAGCGGCAGCCCGCCAAGGGCTGAACACTTCGGACGCAAGCGTGGCTACTGCTGACGCGCAGATTGAAGCTGCCCGCGTAAACGTATGGCGCGCCACGCAGGACTTTAACCGCTACCAGAATCTGATTAAAGACCACTCCATTACGCAGCAGCAATACGAGCAGGCACTGGCAGCAAAGCAAAGCGCGGAGCGGCAACTCACCGTCCTCACAACGCAACGCAACGCGGCGCAGGTGCAGAAGTCGGTGGTGTCTTCGCAAAGCACCGCCACGGGCGAGCAGATTGCCGTAACGAGCGCGCAGGCGCACCAGCAGGAAGTAGCGGTGGAAAACGCAAAACTGAACCTGAGCTATACGGTGATTACTGCGCCGGAAACAGGCCATGTTTCCAAGATTAGTCAGCAGGCCGGCCAGTATATCCAGGCGGGCGCAAGCCTTATCACCATCGTGCCGGACAACAACATGTGGGTGGTGGCGAACTTCAAGGAGACGCAGCTTGACAAGATGCTGGAAGGCCAGAAAGTAGCGGTGAAAGTGGATGCTTTTCCAGACCATGAATTCGGCGCGAAAATCTCTTCCATCTCTCCGCTTACCGGCTCCAAGAACGCCATTCTTCCGCCCGACAACGCAAGCGGCAACTTCGTGAAAGTGGTGCAGCGTGTGCCGGTGCGCATCGACTTTATCAACGCTCAGGACCCGCTGCTGAAACGCCTGCGCGCGGGCATGAACGTGGACGTGGATGTTCATCTTAAAGACTAAATAGAATAGGACAGATTGCGGGTCAAGCCCGCAATGACGGCGAAGCTTAGCGCCTCTTTTGCCGAGTTAATTATGGCGTCATGGCGGCCTCCGAGCCGCCATCTCCAGTAGCCTGTAACACTCTTCCCTCTCCTTTCAAAGACTAAAAATCCGGTGCAAAACACACAAGCTTCTTCGCTCGTAGAATTCGGTGCGCGGCGGGTGATTATTACCCTCACGGCCATCATGTGCGCCCTGCTGGAAATCGTGGACAGCACCATCGTGAACGTGGCGCTGAACGACATGCGGGGCAACCTCGGCGCGACGCTCCCGGAAGTGGGCTGGGTGATAACGGCCTACGCCATCGGCAACGTGATTATCGTTCCGATGACGAGCTGGCTGTCGCAGCAGTTCGGGCGGCGCAACTATTTCGCGGCGTCCATCATGCTGTTCACGGTCTGTTCTTTCCTGTGCGGCAACGCTACCGGCATCTGGGAACTGGTGTTTTTCCGGCTGGTTCAGGGTATTGGTGGCGGCGCGCTGCTGGTGACCTCGCAGACCATCATTACGGAATCCTATCCCCCCGAAAAACGCGGCATGGCGCAGGCCATCTACGGCCTCGGCGTGATTATCGGCCCTACGCTTGGCCCGCCGCTCGGCGGCTATATCGTAGACCATTTTAGCTGGCCCTACATCTTCTACATCAACCTGCCGATTGGCGTTATCGCGGCCTTCCTGACAATGACCTTTGTGCGCAGCCCGAAGTACGCCGAGAAGCGCTCGGTGCGCGATGTGGACTGGCTGGGCATCTTCCTCCTGAGCGTTACGGTTGGCTCGCTGCAATACATCCTGGAGCGCGGGCAGGAAGACGACTGGTTCCAGAGCAACACCATCATTCTGCTCACCGTTTCGGCAGTGTTGGGAATGTTCTTTTTTATCTGGCGGGAGCTTACGTTCCGGTATCCGGTGGTGGAACTGCGGGTCTTGAAAAACACCAACCTGCGCACCGGAACGATTCTCTCCTTCATCATGGGCTTTGGGCTGTACGGCTCCACGTTTATCATTCCGCTGTACACGCAAAGCATTCTGAACTGGACGGCGCAACAGTCGGGCGCGCTGATGATTCCGGCGGCGCTGACCACAGCGTTTATGATGCCCATCATTGGGCGGCTTCTGGGCAAAGGCGCGAAGCAGCAGCTTCTGGTGGCGCTGGGCTTTGTGCTTTTTGCGGCCTACAGCTATTGGGGCTACGGCATCCTTACGCCCGACACGCCGAAAGATGCGTTCTTCTGGATGCTCATCCTGCGCGGGCTGGGCATGGGGCTTCTTTTTATCCCCATCTCCATGCTCTCGCTTTCCACCCTGAAAGGAAAACAGATTGGCGAGGGCGCGGCCTTTACGGGCATGATGCGACAGCTTGGCGGCTCCTTCGGCATTGCGGCCATCACCACGTTTATTGCCCGGCAAAACGTGATTCACGGCGCGGCCATCACACAGCATCTAGACGCGAACAGCCCGATGGTGCAGGCGCGGCTTTCGGGTATGGAGCGCAACTTTATCAACAAAGGCATGACGCCGGACGTGGCCCACAGCGCGGCCTTTCAGGGCCTGCAAGGCATGGTGATGAAGCAGGCTGCCGTGCTTTCCTACATGGATGTGTTTCTCTACATCGGGGGGGCGTTCATCATCTGCGTGCCGTTCATCCTGATGATTAAAACGCGGCGCAATGCACCGAAGGTGGATTTGGGGGAAGCGATGCATTAACAGGGGTGAGGTCGCCCCTACGCAAAAACACCCGTCCCGTTTCAGAAATGGGACGGGTGTTTTTTGATTGCTCGCGGGGCGGGCTGCCTATCCCGCAAACACTACGCTCACGATGTCGCTTTGCTGGCCTATCTCGTTGTCGTTGAGCACGCCGATAGCCATGTACTCGCGGTTCTCGCTTTGGCCCGGCACCGCGCCGGGGCGGTTGTCAACGTATGGGGCGTGGCGGTCTTGCGCCAGCTTCTGCCAGGCGCTTTGGCCTTTGAGGCGCGTGTAGATATTTACCGCCTCCACGCCTTTCTTCTCAAAAAAGAGGTCCACATGGCCGGGGCGTACCTGCGCGCTCAAAACGGGCTTGTAGGTTGCCCAATCGGGTTGGTTATCGGTGCCAACAATGCCCATCGCATTACCGATAGCCACGGTGTAGTTGGCGCTGGTTTTAGCCCGCTTAACGCCGGGGCGGATGATTGCAAAGGAAGTAGCTATCTGCGCATTTTTGGCGGCGACGGCCTGCTTGGCCTCCTGCTGTTTAGTGGCGGCAGTGGCAATAGCGGTACGGATAGCCTTGGCGGCGTTGGTCATGTTGGTAATTTCCGTCGGCGTTACGCCCAGCGTCGGGCCGTTAGCAGCCAGCTCGGTTTCGAAGGTGGACGTCCAGGTGGTGAGGTCGCCATCTCCATTGGGGAGATAATCGTCTTTGGCCATAAGAGATTGAAGGGGTTTTTTTAAAGAAGGAAAAAGAATTGCAGTGGAGACGAAATAACGGAGAATTTTTTCAAAAATTGCTTCTCCGGCAAAATTTTTTGTGGTTGGAATTTCTGACCGTGCGGTTGAATCTTTCAACCGCACGGTCAGAAGTTTCAGCGGTGCGGTTGGAAGTTTCAGCCGCACCGCTGAAAAAAGCCACCGTGCGGCTGGGGCTTCCGGCGGCACGGTTGAGAGATTCAGCCGTACGGCTGGGACTTTCAGCGGCACGGTTGAAAGATTCAACCGTGCCGCCAGAGCCTTCAACCGCGCCCCGTTTTCTTCTGGTATCAGAGGAGGCGGAGGCCGCAGCTAACGGTGTAGCACCTGAATTTTTTGTTGGTACACCGCGCCATTTGAAAAGCGCACTTGCACGCCGTAGAAACCATCCGGCAAATGACTGATAGAAAGGCCGTTTTCGGAAGGAAGTGGATTCTGGTTTGTTACCTGGCGGCCCATAAGGTCATATATCGCTATGGCTAAAACAGCCTGCCCGGAAGGCGTTTTCCAGGAAAGCAGGTTGTTGGCAGGTTGTGGATAAAAGGAGAATCCTTCGCCTGAAAAATCTTCTACGCCCGAAGGGCTGGCAGAAAACGTTGCACAAGCTCTGTTGTTGGAAGATACAGGGTCTTGCAAATCTGCACCTCTTGCATAGGTTTGAACGCAAAAGCGGTGGTTGCCATTGGGAATATTGACTTGTATAATGGATGGATACGTTACTATAAAACTATCACCGGGCAGTACAAAATTATTTGTTTCTCTGCTCATGAAAGAATCAACTGCGCCCGTCCCGGAAGTACCCTGAACAAGAAAGTTATCTACAAACACTGCCACAGGGATAGTGTCTGTTACCTGAAGCGTATCTGGGCCCATATTTTTATAAGAAACTATTAGTTGCATGGGAGTACCCGCAGGAACATTTGTTCCGGGTTGTGGCGCGAGAAGCGTAGGAGATATGTCTACATTTCTGATAGCTTGTGCAGAGGTATGCGTTTGCACTCCGAGAAAGATAAACAGAAAAAAGAGGCAGGTTTTGGTAGAAAGGGGTTTCATTTCTGGGGGTTGGTTTAGAATTTAAAGAAAGAATAGTTCAGAGATTCGGGGAACTTCGAGGAGGGAGGTCATCACTTCCTTTTATAAAAGATCAACCAATTCTCCGAACTATTCAAAAGGTAGGACTAATCACCTATCATCCATCCCTCACCTTCCTCCTTCACACTCGGAATATTTTCCAGATGTGGATCGGTATAGCAATTGTCTGGGTTAGGCCAGAAATAATACTCTACGATCGCACAGGATGAACTTCGCGCGGAAGTCCTCTGCAGCATACAAGTTGCATCTGCCATTGCCTGATAGTAATTCGCTAAATCCTGTGACCATTGCTCCACGCAAAACTCCACAAGAACGGGGTTATCAGGCGCAGTTGGGGCCACCATATAATCTCGAACGGGGTCTGTTGTGGACTCAAATGTATTAGGGCCGGTTCTTTTAAGCCATACCCGATCTACCTCGCGGTTGTTGATTTGGGTAACGTGTTCAGGCAGCAACTTCACTGCTACGAGTCGGGCATTTTGCTGTGCCTTACTGAAAGTGGGTAAGCAGAGTAGGGAGAGCGCAATACCGAAGAGAATTTTCTTCATAAGAAAACTGGTTTTTGAATAATGCTTACTTTGTTTCTCTCTTGCGAGAGCGGTGTTCGGCAAAAATTCCGCAGAAAGAAAATCTTGTATCCGGGCCCTGATATAAGCACTTCTTTCCGACCGCTAAAAGAAAAAAAAAAAAAAACGAAACTTCCAAAAAAAGTTTTGAAAATCTTTTCGCCTACTTTCGCACACTTTTAAGGGGAGAATAGTGTAAAAAAAGCGTCCCCACCTATAAGGGCGCATTACCTTCACGCAACTATTTCCTGCTTCATGAAAAAGCTTCTCCCCCTTTTACTTTTCGCTGGTTTCGCCGCCTGCACCAACGACAAGATGCAGCTTGCGACCCCCGCGCCGCCTGCCTGCGACACGGCGAGCGTGACTTACACCAATACCATCCGCCCGCTTACCAATCAGCACTGCGCCATCAGCGGCTGCCATACGGGCGCCGACCAGGCAGGCGGCATTAATCTGGAAACCTACGACGGGCTGAAAGCCATTGCACTCAACGGCGATGGCGACCTGCTGGGCACGATTCGCTGGCAGGTGGGCCACTCGCCGATGCCGCAAGGCGCGGCCAAGCTGGACGACTGCACCATCTCGAAGTATGCGAAATGGGTAGCCGCAGGCGCGCCCAATAATTAACCTCTGTAACAGTTGTCACCCTGTTCTTCGGCAAGCTCAGAATGACAACTGCCGAAGGGAACTAAACCTCTCTCCTCTTTTCCGCTCCTACCCGCCGCCATGAAAAAATCCCTCCTGAGCCTCGCGCTCGCGCTTCTCTCTACCGCTGCCTTTGCCCAGAAATGGGGTACGCGCACCGGGCAGATTGACTTCTTCTCCAAAACGCCGGTGGAAGACATCAGCGCCAAAAACAAAAAGGTTTCTGCGGTGGTGGATGCCGGGAGCGGCGCGATTGCCGTATCGGTGAGCATCCGGGATTTTAAGTTTGAACGCGCGCTGATGGAAGAGCATTTCAACGAGAATTATCTGGAAAGCGAGAAATACCCGACGGCCGATTTCCGGGGCACGATAGAGAACCCGAAAAGCGTGGACTGGACGAAGGACGGCGTGTACCAGATAAAGGCCGTGGGCGAGCTTACGATGCACGGCGTGACGCAGAAAGTGATTGCGCCGATGCAGATTCTGGTGAAGGACGGCAAGGCGGGCGTGACCGGAAATTTCCCCATCACGCTGGCCGACTACAAGATTAAAATCCCGACGCTGGTGGGCGCAAAAATCGCGAAGCAAATAGACGTGACGGTGCTAATTGCGATGCAGCCGCTGTAAACAAAAAGCGGTCTCCAAAGGATTTTTGAGCGCGCCGCGAAGGCGCGCTCTTATTTTTACCCTTTCGCATTCCTCCTATGAAACACCTCTCCGCCTTTCTTCTTTTCCTTTCCTGCGGCTTGCCGGCCTTCGCGCAAAACGGAAGCAATGATTTGCTGGGCGCGCTGGGCACGGAGAAAACGAAGCCGCGGCCTGTGATTGCCACGTTTAAAACCACGCGGCTGGTAACGGCGCACAGCATTGAAAACGAAGCGCGCGGTGTATTGAACTTCCGCATCTCTCACCGCTTCAATACGCTGCGAAAAGGGGTGAATGATTTCTTTGGACTGGACGGCGCAACGACAAAACTGATGCTGGATTATGGCCTGACGGACGGCGTTATGATTGGCATCGGGCGCAGCTCTTTCAACAAAGAAATAGACGGCTATGCCAAAATAAAACTTCTGCGGCAGCGCACCACCGGCACGCCGCTTTCCATCAGCTATCTGGGCGCGGCGAGCGTGCGCACGGGCAACGGCTATGAGGTGAAACAGAACCTGAGTTACACGCATCAGTTCCTGCTGGCCCGGAAATTCGGTGACCGTTTTTCCTTCCAGCTCACGCCGTCGTGGAGCCATTACAACATCGTCCCGTTGCTAACCGACCCGAACAACATTTTCGCCCTCGGCATGGGCGGGCGCATCCGGTTGAGCCGCCGCGTGACGCTGAACGGAGAGTGGTTTCCGGTGTTGGGCGAACGGCTGAGCGGCACCAGAAATGCAGTTGCGGTTGGCTTTGACATTGAGACGGGCGGCCACGTTTTCCAGCTTCACTTCACCAACTCGCCGGGCATAACCGAGCGCAGCTATATCGGCGAAACCACCGGGCGCGTTCAGAGTGGGGACTGGCGCTTTGGCTTCAACATTTCGCGGGTATTTACGGTGGTGAAACCAAAGGAGTAGAAGCCTTTGGCAAAGCAAAAGAAGATTGTGTAAGAACGCGCCAAGAGGTGCATTCTTCTGGATTTCCGGTAGAGACGCCCGACCCCGGGTGTCTTTGATGCTGCGGATTTTTACCGGAGATGCGCACGCATTGAGAAGACGCCCAAATTGGGCATCTCTACCGAGGGATGCAGAAGGACCCCGGCGCTACTTTTGCGCACTGTATTCCGAACCGGGCGACAGCTTTTAAAACCCTATGATTCTTCAACCTATCCCGCGCGTTTCCGAAATTTCCGTCGCTGATTTCCGCCGGAATTTTCTACAGCCCGGCATCCCGGTGATTATTGAAAATCTGGCGAAAAACTGGAGGGCTTACACGAAGTGGAACTGGGATCTTTTTAAATCGCTGGTGGGAAGTGTGGAAGTAGAGGTTTACAACAATACCCGCGCGGGCGCAAAAGTGCTGGTGAATGGCGGCGACGGCCAGATGCCTTTTGGCGATTACGTGGATGTTATCCGCAAAGGCCCCTCCGACCTGCGGCTTTTCCTGTTCAATATTTTTAAGCATGCGCCCCAACTGAAACAGGATTTCACGTGGCCTGACGACCTGACGGGCGGCTTCCTCAAGTCTTTCCCAATGCTTTTCGTAGGCGGCGCGGGCAGCATTGCCCACATGCACTATGACCTTGACCTGGGCCATATTTTCCACACGCAGTTTATCGGCAAAAAGCGCGTGCTGCTGTTTCCGCAATCCGAAAGCACAAAGCTCTACAGGATGCCCCTGACAGTGGAAAGCGCGGCGACTTTCGTGAACTGGGAAGAAAAAGGCGTGGACTATGACCGCTGGCCCGCGCTGCGCGAAGCCAAAGGCTACGAGACTACTTTGCAGCACGGCGACACGCTGTTTATGCCCACGCAGACGTGGCACCACATGGAATATCTGGAAAGTGGCTTTGCCATGAGCCTGCGCGCCATGCCGCACACGATTCCCGGAAAGCTGAACACGCTTTATCACCTGTTTCCGATGCGCGGGCTGAACAACCTGCTCATCTCGTTGCGCCCCGAATGGTGGTACCACAAAAAGCGGGAGATAGCCTATGCCCGCGTGGGGCAGCAGTACACGCCGAAGCCTTAGATTTTCTCCTCAAAATCACAACTGGAAAAGAATAGCTTTGCGCTTTCCAACTTTTCCCATTTTCCCCCATGCGCAAAACGCTCCTTTCCACCATTGCTGTCTGCTTTATGGGCAGCACGCTCTTCGCCCAACAATTAAAAGTTCCGGCACCTTCGCCAACGCAAACCATTGACCAAGCGTTTGCGCTGTCCAACATCAAGGTGGAATATTCCCGCCCGTCGGCCAAAGGCCGCGACGTTTTTGGCGATTTGGTTCCGTTTGGAAAACGCTGGCGCACCGGCGCAAATGGCTCTACTAAAATGACCTTTGGCGACGACGTGATGATTGAAGGCAAAACCCTTCCGGCAGGTACCTACGCCATCTACACCGTTCCGGGCCGTGACCGCTGGGAAATCGTTTTCAACAAAAACCTGAAACTCGGCGGCGATGTAGCGGAGTACAAAGAGAGCGACGACGTGCTGCGCATTTCCGTGAAACCCGTGCAGCTGCCTTACAATGTAGAGACCTTCACCATCAACTTCGCCAACCTGACGGCCAACACCGCCCGCGTGGATTTGCTGTGGCAGGAAACGCGCGCGTCGTTCAACGTGAAGGCCGAGATTGACGAGAAAATCATGTCCAGCATTTCCAAAGCTTTGGAAGTGGACAGCCGTCCGTATTTCAGCGCAGCGAGCTACTACTACGACAACGGCAAAGACCTGAATCAAGCGCTGACATGGGTGGATAAAGCCATTGACCAGAACCCGAAGGCGTTTTGGGTGCAGCACCTGAAAGCCAAAATCCAGTTGAAGAAAGGAGACCGGAAGGACGCGATTGCAACGGCAGAGAAATCCATGGAACTGGCCCGCGACGCGCAGAACGACGACTACGTGAAGCTGAACCAAAAGCTGATTGCAAAGGCGCGCGGCAAATAAGTTAGAAGAAGTCCTTTTCAAGAAAACACCCGTCTCATTTCAAACGAGACGGGTGTTTTTTATTTCTCCGCACTTGTGTGTTGCTACCGCTTCGGCAGCGCCAGCAAATTCGCAAACAGCCGATATGCGCCGGGAATGCCTGCAGGCAGTTGCCGGAAAAACACAAGGCCAGTGTACACGAAATTTCCTTTGCCATAAGGCGCTACAAGCAAGCTGCCGTTTTGTGGTTTTTCGCCTGCGTCGGACATGGATAGAATGGGCGTGAAGGAAGAAGCCCAAGCCGAGCCGTGATAGATGCTGCGCTCCTGAATCCAGCCTTCAAAGTCTTCGGCGGTGATTTTGTTGGGAACGTTCAGCGCGGGATGTTTGGGAGCGAGGAATGTTACAGCGGCGTTCTCATCCGTGATGCGGTCGCGGGTGATGGTGAAAGAGTCAGGGCCGATTTGCGCTTTCACCGGGCCGATGCGACTGTTGGTGTTGTATTGCACCACGAGGTTGCCGCCCTTTTTCACGTAGTCCATCAGGCGCGGATAAGCGGCTTGCAGCCAGTCTTGGGTGTTGTAGGCGCGCACGCCGGTAACAATCGCGTCGTAATGGGAAAGGTCTGCAGTTTGCAGGGCTTTTTCGTCCAGCATGGTAACCGTGTAGCCCACGTTGCGCAAGGCTTCCGGCACTTCGTCGCCCGCGCCGTTGATATAGCCAATGGCCTTGCCGCCTGTTTGCAGCGGGAAAGCGGTTACATAGGCTTTGGCTTCGCTTAAATAGGTTTGGTCGGGAATGTGCCCATAGTGAATGAGCCGCGCGTGCTGGGAAAAACGCTTGTCGCCGCTTACAAAAACGGGTTTGAAGAAGTAGTTCGCAGCGTCTTTGGTAGGTGTAAGCTTTATGGCAATTGTTGTATCCTTCCCTTTGCGCAGCCGCACCTGCCGGCTGCCTGATTGCATCGCCCAGCCGGTAGGTGCATCTACTTCTAAATTCCCGGAAATACTGTCTGCATGGCAGCGGATTTTTACAAAAACGGTCTTTGGTTTGTAATTCTCAAAAACCAGCGAATTGGCGAGAATATCCAACGTTACTTCCGGCAGAATTTGCAGCGGCTGGTAGATTTCGCCTTTGATGGGGTCGGTGGTTTTAGTGACGAGAGAGATGGAGAAAGGAACCGCGTAATCACCTATTTGCATCTTCCGTTCTGTTCCTGCATAAAACGCTTCCGCTGCGCCGCGAAGTTTTTCCGAAACTGGCCCGAACAACGCGCCTTCTTTCTTTGCCTGAAGCCAATAAGTATTACCCACTTTCCCTTCCGGCATAGTCGCAAACGCCGTGTCTCCAAACGGCTTGTTTCTTTCCAAGATTGTCTTCTCCGTGCGCACGTCCGAACCGGCGCGGTTTACCAGTTGCGTCATGACTTTTAGGCGGCTCCCCTGCGCGGCTCCTGCGTCCGAAACAACGGCTTCTCCCCAAATACCCGCCAACTGAAAACGCAGCCTTTCTATCCGCTGCAAGGTGCGCTCCACTGTAGGAACTTCTCCTGCCAAAAGAAATTCTTTTGGCGCGTTCTGCCTGTTTTTCAGCATGGAAGCCAACTGGTTGAGCGCGGCAATATTTCGTTGAGGCCGCATTACATCCCAATCCGCAACTAAGTCTTCTACTTGGTCAATCAGGTTGTCGGCGCGGCGGTACCGTCCCCACGTCAAATCAATTCCCTCAAACAAATCCTTCTTCACCGCGTCGCCTTTAATCTGCTTGAAGTACTCAATGCTGCTGCCGCGTTGCAGGGCCGTGCCAAAGCCTTGGCTTTTATGCATCGTGCGGGCTTCGGCGGCAATCTCGCCATAGCTTTTACCCAACAGCGCGTTGTAGCCGCCTACGTCCACTTTAAGCTGCGTGCTGTCGGTGGTGTTCGTCCCGCCAAAGTTGAAGGTGTTCCAAAACAGTCGCTTTGTTTTCCACGGCTGCACGTATGCCAACTGCTCCGGGAAACGCTTCGGGTCGGCGGCGGCATCAAAAGCTTCGCCCGCCAAAATCGCCGAGGCCGTGTGGTGGCCGTGGCCACCTTCGCCGGTGGTGGGGAAGCGGGTAATGATAACGTCGGGCTGAAATTTCCGAATCACCCACACCACGTCCGAAAGCACCGAATCGTGGTTCCAGAAGCGGAAGGTTTCTTCCGGCGTTTTGGAATAGCCAAAGTCGTAGGCGCGGGTAAAAAACTGCTCGGCCCCGTCAATGCGCCGCGCCGCCAAAAGCTCCTGCGTGCGGAGGATGCCGAGCGCCTCGCCCTGCTCCGGGCCAATGAGGTTTTGGCCGCCGTCGCCGCGCGTCAGGGAGAGGTAGCCAGTGCGCACTTTCTTTTCATTCGCCAGCCACGCCAGCACGCGCGTGTTTTCGTCGTCGGGGTGCGCGGCGAGGTACAGCACCGAGCCGGTAACGCCCAGCTTCTGCACCTCGTGCAGGATTTCGGCGGAGCTTAATTGGCGGTAAGGCTTCCAGTCTTGGGCGGTAGTGGAAAGAGCAAGAAGGGAGAGCAGAAAGGAGAAGAGCTTTTTCATGGAGGGGAAGGCAAAAGTAGCGGTCAGCAGCGCGGTCACTGTGGTCATAATGCGGGTCATTGCAAGCGGTAGCGAAGCAACCTGCACACTGTGCCTACAAAATGGGTGTCATTCCGACGAAGGAGGAATCTCACAGCAGATGAGGTACAGCACGAGTGAGATTCCTCGCTCCGCGCTCGGAATGACCCGGATTACGCACATCTCACAACGCCGTCCAGAACGCCAGCGTCCCTAACACAATTCCCGGCACATTGGCCAGCACAATGGGCCAGTCTTTTTTGCGGCGGAACGCGCCGTAGCTGCCCCACAACACGCTGTTGAAGGTCGCTATAAGGGGTTGCAGCCAATCTCCTTTTTGACCGGCAAGGTTGGATTGAATTTGCGGGATGTAGGCCACGTACATCGCGATGGTCATCACCGTTGCCGCCCAGCCGATAAGGGGAAGAATTTTGCGCTCCGCAGGAATGTTCAGGTTCTCCATAGAAAGTAAAAGGGTTTTAAAACTTTTTAAAGCGTAAGCAACACATTCACAGTGGCTTCAAAATTATTCGGAGCATATACAACAACGCCACAGCGGCTTCGCAATTATTCCTATCGTATACCACAGACGCACAGCGGCTTCGCAATTATTCCTATCGTATACCACGGACGCACAGTGGCTTCGCAATTATTTCTATCGTATACCACAGCGCCACAGTGGCTTCGCAATTATTTCTATCGTATACCACAGCGCCACAGTGGCTTCGCAATTATTCGTAGCCCATATGACCAGTAAGAGGGAGGTACAAAATCGCTTTTGTCCCCCCACCAAAACCTATAAGGTTTCAAAAACCTTATAGGTTTGAATTTCCCCTAAAAACCGGTGCGCGCTTCTCCAAAAAAGCCCGCACCCCCTCGCCAAAATCCGCTGTATTTCCCGCCGCTACCTGCGCGTGTTTCTCGCTTTCCAACTGCTGTTCCAGCGTGTTTCCAAACGATTCCGCAATCAGCTTTTTCGTCAGCGCCACCGATTCCATTGCGCCTTGTGCCAACCTTTGCGCCAGTGCCTTCCAGCCCGCTTCAAAATCGGCGTTGGAGAAAACCTTGTACACCATGCCCATCTGCTGCGCTTCCGTTGCCGTCACTTTATCGCCCGTCAGCATCAGGGCCAGCGCGCGTTGCGTGCCCACCATGCGCGGCAGGAAATACGTTCCGCCGCAGTCGGGAATGAGGCCGATTTTGGAGAAAGCTTGCAGGAAAGACGCGCCTTCCGAAGCCACCACCACATCGCCCGCCAACGCTAGATTTGCACCCGCACCCGCCGCTACGCCGTTCACCGCTGTCAGCACGGGCTTGGGCATATTGCGCATTTCCTTTACAATCAAATTGTATTGTTCATCAAGGATTTTGGCGAAGTCCACCTGCGTTGGGTCTTCGGCTTCGCCGAGGTCTTGACCCGCACAAAAACCTTTTCCGCCGCCTGTCAGCACGACGCACCGCACGGTGTCGTCTGCGGCGCACTGGCGCAGGAGTTCCAACAGGCGCAGGGCCATTTCGCGGGTAAAGCTGTTGTATTTTTCGGGCCGATTGAGGCTCAGGATAGCGATGCTTCCTTCCTGCTGATAAAGTACGGTTTGCGACATGGGCCAAAAATAGGATTTTGCGTTCGTGTTGGCCAAAAGCTGCCTTTTTTTGCCACACCTTTGCACACCTTTTTCCGCGTGGAAATTTCCTGCGCGGAAGCTATCTACATCCCCCCCGACCCTTTCCGTTTCTTCCCCCTCATGGGCCTTTTTAACTTCCTCACGCAGGAAATCGCTATTGACCTCGGCACCGCCAACACGCTTATCATCCACAACGACCAAGTGGTTGTGGATGAGCCTTCCATCGTCGCCAAAGACCGCACTACTAACCGCATTGTGGCGGTAGGAAAAAAGGCGATGATGATGCACGAAAAAACCCACGAAAACCTCAAGACCATCCGCCCGCTGAAGGACGGTGTGATTGCCGATTTTGATGCCGCCGAAGGCATGTTGCGGGAGATGATTAAGATGGTGTACCCCAAGAAGCCGATGTTCCCGCCAAGCTGGCGCATGGTGATTTGCATTCCGTCTTCTATCACCGAAGTGGAGAAGCGCGCCGTGCGTGATTCTGCCGAGCAAGCGGGCGCGAAAGAGGTGTACATGATTCACGAGCCGATGGCGGCTGCGCTAGGTATTGGCATTGATGTGGAAGAGCCAACGGGCAACATGATTATTGACATTGGCGGCGGCACAACGGGCATTTCCGTGATTGCATTGGCCGGCATCGTGTGCGACCAGAGCATCCGCATTGCGGGTGACGAGTTTACCAACGACATTATGGAAGCGATGCGCCGCTACCACTCGCTTTTGATTGGCGAGCGCACGGCAGAGCAGATTAAAATCCACGTCGGCTCGGCGCTGAAAGACTTGGGCGACGAAGCGCCGGAAGACATTGCGGTGAATGGCCGCGACCTCGTCACCGGCATCCCGAAGCAAATCCAGGTAAGCTATCAGGAAGTGGCGGAAGCGTTGGACAAAAGCATTTTTAAGATTGAAGAAGCCATCCTGAAAGCGTTGGAAAGCACCCCCCCGGAAATCGCTGCCGACATCTACCGTCGCGGCCTTTACCTGACGGGCGGCGGCGCGCTTTTGCGCGGACTGGCGAAGCGCATTTCCAACAAAATCAAGCTGCCCGTGCAGGTTGCCGACGACCCGTTGCGCGCCGTAGTGCGCGGTACGGGCATGGCCTTGAAAAACATCGCGCGGATGCCGTTTTTGATGAAGTGATTTATTAGGGGTGAGGGGTCAGGAGCGAGGGGTGGATAAACAGAAAATGCGGGTCATCCCGACGAAGGAGGGATCTCACGTTTGCTGTTTCTTACCTGCTGTTCATTACCTACTGTGAGATTCCTCCTTCGTCGGAATGACCCGCGCTATTTAAGTCCTTCTTCACTCCTCGCCCCTCACCCCTGACTCGTGAAGGTTTTCATTCAGTTCATCCGGCGCTTTTCCCACCTGCTTCTGTTTCTGGGGCTGGAAGGCTTTTGCCTGTACCTGATTTCGCGGACGGACACCATGCAGGGCGGAGCGATTTTCTCTTCCGCCAACGCCATTGCCGGGAGCCTTTACCAACGTCAGAGCGACGTGGTGATGTACTTCAATCTTCCCGCCGAAAACGACAGTCTTTTGCATGAGAATGCGCGCCTTCGTGCCCGCCTTTCGCAACTGCTTTATGAAGCCGATACCCTGCGCGACAGCAGCGGAACGGTTTCTTATAAAGAGCCTACGGTTCCCGGCTCGACAGACAGCACCAAAGGGCGCGTCATCAAGTACGCCGACTACGAATACCGCACGGCGCGGGTGGTGAACAACTCTATCTCGGAGAAGAACAATTTCATCACGCTGGCGCGCGGCTCTGATGAAGGCGTGCAGGCCGGACAAGCCATTATTTCCGGGGCGGGCGTGGTGGGAAAAGTGGTTTATACCCGCGCGAATTATTCCGCCGCAATCTCGGTGCTTTCTGACCGGCAGCCGGTGAGCGGGGTGCTGAAAGACGGCACGTTGGGAACGGTTCGCTGGCGCTACGGCTCGCCCGACGAGCTGCAAATGGAAAACATTCCCGGCGACCTGAAAGTGTATCGTGGCGACTCGGTATTGACGACGGCCTACTCTTTTGCCCCGCCCGATGTGTTGATTGGAAGAGTGGAAAAGCTGCGGCGCAACAAGCGCAACAACACGCAAACGCTTATCCTGCGGCCCGGCGTGAACTTCCGCAAGCTGCGCTACGTGTATGTGGTGGAAAACAAGCTGGCCGCCGAGCGCAAAGAAGTGGAAGACACCGCCCGTGAACGATACCTGACGCCTACAACCCCAGGCCGCCGACCATGAACAACCACCCCATGAAGTATCTGTTCCGCTTCTGCCTTTTGGTGGCGGTGCAGGCTTTGCTACTCAATAAAATCAACCTGCGCTGGTGGTCGGCTCCTGGCTCGCTGCCGCTCTTTGTGCCGTATCTCTACCCGGTTTTTCTGCTGGCGCTGCCGTTTTCCATGCGCGTGCCGCAACTTCTGATTGCGGGCTTTTTGCTGGGACTGGCGATAGATGTTTTTTCCAACACGCTGGGGATGCACGCGAGCGCCTGCGTATTGCTGGCCTATCTGCGCACCAACGTGCTGGCGGCCCTGCAACCCAAACATCTTTCGGAGTATGGCCGGCTGGAGCCGTCGGTGAAAACAATGGGATGGCTGCCGTTTTTTACCTGTGCGGCGGTGCTGTTTGCGTCGCATCATCTGGTTTATTTCCTTATTCAGTTCTGGAGCGTGGTGTCTATCGGAATGCTGTTGCTGAAAATCCTGTGTTCGCTCGTTACGTCACTGCTGATGCTCTCGGCCTATGTGCTGCTCACGACGCGGCAGTCGCCGGTGGGCGCGGGGGCAGGGACTTGATAGGTCAAAACGCGCGGCTGTATTTTTGAGTCCTGTGGCGACGCATCTTCTTTACATAGACCCCGGCAGCAGCGGAATGCTGGTGCAGATTATCATTGGCGCAGTGCTGGCAGTGGGCGTGTTTTTCCGCTCTATCCGCGACAGTATCCGGGCGCTTTTTGGTCGGAAGAAGGACACGCCTTCTGAGCCGCTATGACGCGCCATCCGGCTTCCTACCGCGACCCGGCAGGCTTTGTTTTTACCGAAAATGGTGACGTTTTTCGCGCGGTGATGCCCGGCTATCAGCCGCACTATGAATGGGCGGAGAGAAGTGGTTTTTTTAAGGAAATGCTGGCGGCGGGAAAGCTGCTCCCTTTTGAAGTTTTGGAGGGGAACGAGCGGTATCCACCCGCATGGCGCATTCTGAAACCGCAACCCATTTCCCGGTGGACGTATCCCGCCGAATGGAGCTTTGAACAACTGAAATCGGCTGCGCTTTTGACGTTGGACTTGACGGCATCGGCGCTTCAAAAAGGCGGCATTCTCAAAGATGCTTCGCCGCAAAACATTCAGTTTGTGGAAGGCCGTCCGGTGTTTATAGATACGCTTTCGGTGGAAGAGCATGAGGAAGGTGCGCCGTGGACGGCGTTCCGGCAATTTTGTACGGGCTTTTTGTATCCGCTGCTGCTGGCGCATTATCTGCCGTCTTTTGAGCTAAAAATTCTGGCTTCTTTTCCCAATGGACTCAGCACAACGCAGACAGCAGAAATGCTGCCCCAAAAAGCGCGCTGGAATGTGAGCAACCAGCTGTACGTCTATCTCCCGGCTTCTTTAGAAAAGAAAAAAGACAGCAATGCCCACGCGACTACTACGCGCAAAATCTCCACCGCTTCTATTCTCCGAAACATCGCGCACCTGCAAAACCGCATCTCCAATCTGCGGCCTGCTTATGGAAAAACCACTTGGTCGGGCTACTACGAAGAGACGATTTTAAGCGCGGAATATCTGCGCGAAAAGGAAACGCTCATGGGCCGTTGGTTGAAAGAACTGAAACCAGATTCCGTGCTGGATTTGGGCTGCAATACCGGAACATTTTCCTTGCTGGCGTCAGAAGATAAATCCTGCACTGTGACCGCTACCGATGTCGACGCAGCCTGCATAGACCGGCTGTTTCTGCACGCCCAAAAAGCGAAAATCAAAAACCTGAATTGCCTCGTCACCGACCTCACAAATCCGCTTTCCGGCGGCGGCTGGGCGGGCGCGGAATGGACGCCGTGGGTGGAAAGGATGAAAGGCCATGATGCAGTGCTGGCGCTGGCGTTAGTGCATCATCTGGCGCTGGCGAACAACGTCTCGCTGCCGCAGATTGCTGGCCTGTTGAACACACTTTCCAAACGCTTTGCGTTGGTAGAATGGATTCCCAAAACCGACCCGAAAGCGCAGCTTTTACTCGCGCACCGGAAAGACGTTTTTGAGGACTACACGCAGCCCGGTTTTGAGGCGGCGTTTGCGGCTTTCTTCCACATCCGGCAGCGGGAAAAAGTGAAAGGCAGCAAGCGGGTGTTGTATGTTTTGGAACGGCAGTAGAAATTTCCCGCAGTTCCTCGACAGGCTCAGGATGACTATTCGCGGAGTTCCGAAGGACTTCCAACAAAAAATAAGCCGCTCTTCCCTACAAGAGCGGCTTTCCCCATATTTCCTAAGTATCTCCCTACAGATAGCTTAAGAAGTTCCCCTAACACTCTATTTTTCTACCGTCGTTTTGGTCGTCTTTTTAAAGTCAAACAGGAAGCCTACGCGGATGCCTGCACCAAATGCCACGCCTAAATCGCTTTTGGAAAAACGGGTGTAGCCAAAGGCCAGATAAGGCACTGTGTTTTGATTGTTGTAATAGTAGTTGCCCAGCACATCCGTGTTGAGCTTTTCCTGCGTGGAGCGCACATTGTCGTAGCCCATACCGAACATCAGGTAGGCATCAATAGAGATGATGTTGTCCAGAATCCACTGACGACCAAAGCTGACGGCGGCAAGCGCTGAGAATATCGGCTTGCGCTCCACTACATAAGCCCCTCCGGTGGTCATAGCCGGGGCGTCGGTAACAAAATTCCGCGTGTAAACTGATGTGGAAAACGACGGCTTAATGTAGGAGCCTTGCATCAGGTGGCGCAGGCGCGTGGCCGTCCCCATGTAGTCGGGCATCCGGATAAAACGCATCCCATAGCCAATGCCTACGCCGCGCGCGCCGTAGGTGTAAGGCGTGTTCGTGTTGGGATTGTTGTAGCCGCCGAGTATGTCGGGATCCACGCCGAGGCCGATAATATTCAGCTCAAACTCGCAGCTGCGGCCTGGCTTCACTACGTTTTCCAGGAAAAGCTGCGTATGTCCGTTAAGCGGCGAGAAAAGGCTCACTTTGGCGTTCCACAAATGCTGGTCGTAGTAGAGATTGAAGTCTTTAGACGGGTCAGCAATCTGCAATTTCTGGCCGCTTTCAAACTCAATGCGGATAATGTCCTGCCGGTCCACCGTAAGAATGGGCAGCGGACGATCCACAAGGTGGTACTTTATCTCGCTGGAGTTCACTTCGGTGATGATGCCCACAATCGGCTGTTTTTGGGTCTTGACGTAGATTTTATCCTGCGCACCGGCAGCCACCGAGAGCAGCAAAAAAAGCAGGGAGAAAAGACGTTTCATAAGAAGCAGAAAACCTTTGGAGAGATTGCGGCGTTATGAACAGAAGACGCACGCACAGAGCTTTTCCCCTATTATCCAAACAGGAATTTTTCAGGTCTTTTTTCGGTGGAAAAGTCCTTTTCATTTCCCCAAAAGAAGAAGCACCTTTGCAGCGGTGTTTGTCGTGTACGTCACGATGCTTTTACCCCACTTACTTCCCGCGCAGCAATCATGGCCGAAGCCCCCAATACAATTAAGGTAACGATAGACAATATCCCGGTGGACGTGGCGCCCGGAACTACCATTTTGCAGGCCGCGCGCGCCATTGGTGGCGACGTAACGCCCCCGGCCATGTGCTACTACTCTAAACTGGAAGGAAGCGGGGGAAAATGCCGCACCTGTCTGGTAGAAGTCAGTAAAGGCTCAGAAAAAGACCCGCGCCCGATGCCTAAACTGGTGGCAAGCTGCCGCACTGGCGTGATGGACGGCATGGAAGTGAAGAGCATGACGAGCGAAAAAGTGCTGGACGCGCGCAAGGGCGTAACAGAGTTTCTGCTCCTCAATCACCCACTAGACTGCCCCGTTTGCGACCAGGCAGGCGAATGCCATCTGCAGGATTTGAGCTACGAACACGGCGGGGCCGGAACACGCTATGAATTTGAGCGCCGCACGTTTGAGAAAGAAGATATTGGGCCGTATATCCAGCTCCACATGACGCGCTGCATTATGTGCTTCCGCTGCGTTTATACCGCCGAACAACTGACCGAAAAACGAGAACATGGCGTATTGGACAGAGGCGACCACGCAGCCATTTCTACCTGCATCGGCAAGGCGCTGGACAACGAATTTATCGGCAACGTAATTGACGTGTGTCCGGTGGGCGCGCTGACGGATAAGACGTTCCGCTTTAAAAACCGCGTGTGGTTTACGAAACCCGTAGATGCCCACCGCGACTGTCCGACCTGCACCGGAAAAGTGCGTTTGTGGATGCGTGGGAATGAAGTGTTCCGGGTAACGGCGCGCAAAGACCAGTGGGGCGAGGTGGAAGAATGGATTTGCAACACCTGCCGTTTCCATAAAAAAGAAGCGAGCGACTGGACGATTGAAGGGTTAAGCGTAGTGGATCGCCACAGCGTGATTTCGCAAGGCCATTATCGTGGCGTAAAAAAGCCCGACCAGGTGCAAAACCTGATGCCGGAAATCATGGGCCGCGACCCGAAATTTTTGTTGCAGATTCACGATGTGAGCGACGTAAACCGCCCGCAAGTGGACTTGAGCAAGATTGAAGGCCCGGCGCACGGCGAGAATTTCTTGCCGAATTTGCATACGGATGACGTGTAGAGACGCCCGATTCGGGCGTCTTCCCCAAAAAGGAAAATACAGTTCTTTATTTAGAGACAACCAAAACGAAGCCCTATGCTTCTTTTGAGTTGTCTTTTTTGTAAGTTTGAAAACGTAAAAGACACTGGTTTTTTGCTTTAATAGTTTTTGGAAGCAGGCTGTCACGCCTCTCCTCTTTTTTGAAATAATCACCGCTCTGTTTTTATGACGAAAAATATATTCAATTTTCTCTTTGCGCTCCCGCTTGGCCTTATCAGCGGCGCAATTGCCTGCACGTTGTTTGACGTGTTTTTTGTGGTGATGACGCAACGAAACTGGGAAATTACCGGCCTCGACTGGCTGGATGTGCAGTTTGACCAAAACCTCACCAAAACCATCTGGTCGGGCGTTTTGTGGATGGTGCTGGCCAACCTGCCGATGGGTTTTGTGATTGGCAAACGGCTCCATTGGATGAAACCCGCCGCTTATCTTTTTGCGCTGATTGGCTCGCTCGGAATTACGGCGCTGGTAGCCTATTTGCGGCAGGATTGGATGGCCGAAGACTTAATGCTTCTGCTCGGCTCGTTGGGCGTCGTGGGGCTTGGCGCGAGTATGGCGGGCGTGGGTTTTGGCGTTCATCAAGTCCCGGAAATGCTGGGAGATAATCAGAACGGCTATAAATTTTAAGGCGCTTTTCCTGCGTTTTCGGCTTCTACCTTTGCGCTCCTTATGCTTTTAATGATAGACTTGGCCTTTGTGGCCGAAAAGCTGATTCTGATTACCATTATCCTGCTCGGCTCATTGGGGGTGGCGATGTACGCGACATGGGGAGAACGCAAAGTAGCCGCCGTGATGCAAGACCGCATCGGGCCAAACCGCGCGGGGCCGTTCGGGCTTTTTCAGCCGCTGGCGGATGGGCTGAAACTGTTTATGAAGGAAGAAATCGTCCCGGATTCTTCTACCCGCTTTCTCTTTATTCTCGGTCCCGGACTGGCGATGCTGACGGCCTCCATGACGAGCGCAATTGTGCCGTGGGGACCGGATTATAAAACCGAAACCGGACACATCATTGCTTTACAAGTTGCGGATATTAATATTGGCATTCTCTACTTGTTTGGCGTAGTAAGTCTGGGCGTTTATGGCGTGATGCTCGGCGGCTGGGCGTCTAATAATAAATTCTCGCTGCTGTCTTCTATCCGCGCGGCGTCGCAGGCGATTTCCTACGAATTGGCTATGGGCATTGCGCTGATTGCGCTCCTGATGCTGACCGAAACGTTGAGCCTAAGGGTGATTGTACAGCAGCAACATGGCTTCTGGAATGACGGTTATTTTACGTGGAATTTTTTCAAGCAGCCGCTCGGCTTTATCATATTTTTCGTGTGCGCCACGGCGGAATTGAACCGCGCGCCCTTTGACCTTGCAGAAGCGGAAAGCGAGTTGAACATGGGATTTCATCAGGAATATTCCTCTATGAAGCTGGGCTTCTACCTGTTCTCGGAGTACGTGAACATGTTTATTTCCTCTGCCTTTATGGCCACGCTGTATTTCGGCGGCTATAATTTTCCGTTTATGGACAGCGTGCAGGCGAGCGTTCCGCAGTGGCTTTTCGTGGCGATTTGCGTCGGCGTGCTGATGGCGAAAACCATTAGCTTCATTCTCTTGTTTATGTTTATCCGCTGGACGCTGCCTCGCTTCCGCTACGACCAACTGATGAACCTCGGCTGGAAAAAACTCATTCCGCTGGCGCTGATAAACATGCTGATTACCGGCGCGGTATTGTTGTTTGTGTTTAAGAAGTAGAAAGCTACCAGCCGGATAAAAGAACAAGTCAAAGGCTCCAACATTCCAACGCCGAAGGCTTCCAACATTCCAACCTTTTCCAACGGCTTCAGCCATTCCAACGCGCCCCGCGCTTATGCTCACCCTTGACCAAATCCGGCAGACAGTCGCGGCCTATTTCCGGGACAAGCCCGTGAAGCAGGTGTGGCTGTTTGGGTCGTATGCGCGCGGCGAAGCGACGGAAGAAAGCGATGTGGATTTGCTTTTGCGATACGATGACTCCTGGAAAACAGTATCGTTTTTTGAGCTGTTGAAGATGAACGAAGACTTAAAAGGACTTCTTCAAAAAGACGTACAGTTTACCGAGGAAGGCAGAATTCACCCGCCGTTTCAAAAGAGCATCCAGGACGACTTGCTTCCGATTTATGAAAACGGATAAAGCCCTATTAGAGTACGTGTTGATACTGATTGAAAAGCTCCAACGCTATGTAAACCACGTGTCGGAAGAAGCGTTTCTGGAAGACGAAATTTTGCAGGATGCCTGCGTCACCAAGATGGTCAATATCGGTGAGTTTTCCCACCGCATCAGTTCCGACATGAAGGCCCGAAATTCGCAGGTGGACTGGGGCTTGATAAAAGCCACCCGCAACTTTTATGTTCACGCTTACGACCAGCTTGCGCCGGTTCGCATGTGGGAAACCATCCAACGGGATATTCCGGTTCTGAAACAGCAGCTTGCCGACATTTTAAACACCGAAAACAATGAACCTCACCAATAAAGCCAAAGCCGTAAACCGCGACCCGATGACCCTTTCGGAATCGCTGTACCTGCCGGGCCTGCTGAAAGGCATGGCCACTACCGTCGGCCATATTTTTAAGAAGAAAGCCACCGTTTCCTATCCCGAAGTACAGCGCCCGTTCTCGCCGGTTTTCCGGGGCTTGCACATCCTGAACCGCGATGAAGAAGGAAGGGAGAAATGCACGGCTTGCGGCCTTTGTGCGCTTTCCTGTCCGGCAGAAGCCATTACGATGGAAGCCGCCGAGCGCGCGCCGGGTGAGGAGCATCTTTACAAAGAAGAGAAATACGCTGCGAAGTATGAAATCAACATGCTGCGCTGCATCTTCTGTGGTTTTTGCGAAGAAGCCTGCCCAAAAGACGCGATCTACCTGACGCAAAGCATCGCCCCGCCTAGCTATGAACGCGAGTCGTTTATCTACAAAAAAGACGACCTGCTGCTGCCTGCCAAAACCGCCGCCCAAGCCCGCGCCGCCGAAGGCGACCCCACGCCGTTAGGCACGTAGTGCTTTCTTCCAAAATAAGTAAGTGGCTGTTTCGGCAATAATCTTTTGTCATCCCGAAGGGATCTTGTTGGCTTGCGTCCGCTAATGCCCCTTCGGGGTGACAAAAGATTTCCGGGTTTTTTGCCCCACTTTTGCACCGCTTTCCACTGCGCGTTTTTCTCTTCCCAAGCCCTCTGCATGGACCTTCAAACACTTCTTTTCTGGATACTTTCCGCACTGGCTATTGGCTGCGCGCTGGGCGTCATTCTGAGCCGCAACCCGGTAACGTCGGTTATCTTCCTGATTCTGACTTTCTTCATGATTTCCGGGCACTACATTCTTCTGAATGCACAGTTCCTTGCGGTGGTGAACATCATCGTTTACGCAGGCGCTATCATGGTGCTGTTCCTGTTCGTAATTATGTTGATGAATCTCAATGCCGACACCGAGCCGCAGAAAAGCCGCCTGATGCAAATTGCCGGAGCCGTTTCGGGCGGAACACTGCTGTTGGTAATGCTGGCCGCGTTGCGCACCAATATGTACAATATCCCGATTGAAAAGCAGTCCACCGACATTGGCCTCATTCAGAACCTCGGAAAAACGCTGTTCACGAAGTTTGTGCTGCCTTTTGAAGTCTCTTCCGTCCTGTTTCTTTCGGCCATGATTGGCGCGGTGGTCATTGGCAAGCGCGAGCCGGCAAGCGGTGAAGAGGCACCCGGCGCAGCCCTGCGGCAGCCAAATCAGAACTAAGAGCAAAAGCTACTACAATTCTGCTTTCACTAATCATTCATCATTAATAATTGCCCGTCGTGCGCATCGAATACTACCTTTTCCTGAGCCTCGTACTGTTTTGCATTGGCATTGCCGGAACGCTGATGCGCCGCAATGCGATTGTGATTTTCATGTGCATTGAGATGATGCTGAACGCAACAAACCTCTTGCTCGTGGCCTTCTCCAAAATGTACCACGACCCTTCAGCGCAGATTTTCGTGTTCTTCAGTATGGTAGTAGCTGCGGCGGAAGTTTCTGTCGGGCTGGCGATTATCGTGATGATGTATCGGAAAGTTCACAGCGTGGACGTCAACATCCTGAACCGGTTGAAGCACTGATTTTCCCCTCTCCAGATTTTGAAAGCAGCATCTCCGGGTGCTGCTTTTTTATGCGCTGCAGGCGACTCCCATTTTGGCTTCGCTGCGTTTCAGGACGCCGCCTGCATAGACTCAAAACTCGGAAATGGCATGGCACCTCCAAAACACCATCATGCAAAAGCCGGAAGCAGTGTTTTTCTATGGAAAGAGCATCACCAGAAAAGCCAAAAACACTTTCGCAAATGGAAACACCATTTCCGCCGTGGCGGAAATGGTATTTCCGTCAGAAACAGGGCTTCCGCCGTGGCGGAAATGGTGTTTTCATTGGAAATAGAACTTCCGCCACGGCGGAAATGGTATTTCCGTCGGCAACAGGACTTCCGCCGTGGCGGAAGCCCTGTTGCATATCAAAGCTGCGTTTGCAAGTTATACGAAGTGTGCTTTCCGCTCCTGCAAGGCTCCCTTTGCTTGGAAAGTCCCCAAAAACAACGCCCCATTGAATTTCTTTGAAGTAATTATGGCCTCATTTTAGTGCCCGTTCCTGCCGTCTTCTCTATGCCCACCGCGCCCAGTATTCTTCTTGGAAAATCGCTTCCCGAAATCATCCGCAACGAAACGCTGCTCCAGCTTTTGCGGCCTTCTTTTGAGGCGTTTGGAGGGAAAACAGCTTTTGTTTTTGGGGACAGAACACTCTCCTATGCCGAACTGGACAACTGGAGTAACGCCATTGCGCAAGACCTGCAAGACCAAGGCGTAAACCCAGGCGACACTGTGGGCGTTTGGTATCCGCGCAGCCTGGAACTTCCGGTGGCGATTTTGGGGATTTTGAAAGCGGGCGCGGCCTATGTTCCCCTTGACCGCGAAATGCCGCAGGAACGGGTGCAAAAAGTATTTTCCGACATCGGCGTGAAGGCCTATTTTTCGGATGCCGATGCAGGCGTGGACGTGCAGCCAATTTCCATTCCACAGCAGCCTTCCGAAGAAATTCCGCTTCCCGAAAGCAGCGCCACGCCCGACAACTGGGCCTATGTCCTTTTCACCTCCGGCAGCACTGGAAACCCCAAAGGCATTCCCATTTCCCACCACAACATCTGCCACCTCATCCGAGCCGAGCAAGACGTGATTGGGATTCGCCCCGAAGACCGCGTGTATCAGGGCTTTTCGGTGACGTTTGACATGTGGTGCGAAGAAGTATGGGTAAGTCTTTTTGCGGGCGCAACGGTCTGGATTGCCGACGCCATAACGGTGAAAGCACTGGACGAATTGAGCGCCGTTTTGACGCGCAACAACATCACTGTTCTCCACGCCGTGCCGAGCGTTTTGGCCTTGATGGACGAGGTTCCGGCTATCCGCCTGGTGAACTCCGGCGGCGAGGCCTGCACGAAGCCGGTGCTGCAAAAATGGGGCACGGCGGAGCGGCAATTTATCAACAGCTACGGCCCGACGGAGACCACCGTATCGAGCAACATGGCCTTCTGCAAGGCGGATGACGAAATCAGCATCGGCCCACCCCTGCCCAACTACAACATCGCTGTGGTGGACGAGGGAATGAACATCGTTCCGCGCGGCGAGCGCGGCGAAATGATTCTTACCGGGCCGGGCGTGAGCGACGGATATTTCCGCCTGCCGGAATTGACGGCGCAGAAATTCCTGCCCAATCCTTTCCCTCAAATTCCGGGCGAAAAGCTCTACAAATCGGGCGACGCGGTGGTGATTCGGGATGATGGATTTATAGAGTTTCATGGCCGGTTAGATGACCAGATAAAACTGCGCGGCTACCGCATTGAACTGGGCGAAATTGAAAGCCGGCTCAGCGCGATTGAAGGCGTTTCCGCCGCTGCTGTTACCCTCAAACCCGATGCCGAAGGACAAGACCAACTCGTGGGCTACGTGGTTTGGAAAAGCGAAAAATCTTTTGTGGAAAGCGACGTGCGCAAACAGCTTGCGGCCTTTCTCGCGCCCTACATGGTTCCGGTATTAATCGTGGATTTAGCGGAAATGCCCCGGATGCCGAGCGGAAAAATCAACCGTAAAACCCTGCCCATTCCAACATCTTTTCTGGAGACAGCAGGCGGGAAAAAAGAAACGTATTTTGAGAAGAGTGACACGCCCGGAGTGCGCCTGTTGAAGGTGTTAGGGATGGTATTTCCGGGAAAGGAAATTTCCCTTCAAAAAGACTTCTTTACCGACCTCGGCGGGCACTCGCTTTTGGCAGCTTCCACGGTCTCGCACCTGCGCCGCGACGCGGGCCTCACGACGGCTTCGCTGAAAGATATTTACGAGCATCGCCCGATTTCTGCACTGGCCAGTTTCCTTACCGAAAAAGAAGGTGCGAAGGCGGAGAAAAAGGAGAAACCACCGTTTCAGCGAGCCTCTTCGTTTCAATACTACGCCTGCAACGCGCTGCAAACCGTTAGCCTGTTTCTAATTTACGGGCTGCTGGCCATTGAGGTGGTTTTCCCGTACCTCGCCTACTATTATTTCCTTGCCGACGATGCGTCCTACACGTCCGCTTTGTTCAGCGCCACAGTTTCCTACCTGCTGATTCCGCCTGCCATGACGACGTTTGCACTTGGCCTGAAATGGCTGATTGTGGGCAAGCTCAGGGAAGGCGATTATCCGCTCTGGGGCTGGTATTATTTCCGGTGGTGGCTGTGGCAGGCGCTCAAGCGTCTCCTGCCTTCACGTTTCATTACCGACACGCCGCTCTACCCGCGCTACCTGCGATTATTAGGAGTAAAAGTCCATGGTTCGGCGCAGCTCAGTCAGCTTTTCATTGGTGCGGAAGACCTCGTGAAAATCGGCAAAAACGTAAGCACGAGTTCGGGCTGCGTGATAGACAATGCAACGGTGGAAAACGGCTGGCTAAAACTGCGCCGCGTCGTCATTGCAGACAACGCGTATCTCGCTTCGTCGTCGGTGGTTTGCGGCGGCGCGGTGATAGAAAAGAACGGCGAGTTGAAGGATTTGAGTTGCCTGCCGGAAGGCGCGCGCATCGGGCGCAATGAGGTGTGGAACGGCAGCCCGGCGCGCAGAGAATCCACCGTTCCCAAAGACCGGATTCCGCGATTCAAACGCGCGTCCAAAGCGAAACGCCGCCGCTTTGGGCTGTATTATACCTGCGCACTTGCCGTGTTTCCCCTGATGGTGGTGATTCCGCTTTTCCCGACGCTGTATATCCTCTACGTGCTGGATTCCGATGCGAGCGACTACGACTTTAGCTACCTGTGGCAGGCTCCGTTTCTGGCGCTTTCCTACCTCTTGATTTTCACTTTTGCTGTCGGTGGTTTGTCGCGGCTGCTGAACATCGGCATGAAGCCCGGAAAGCACTCCATTTTCAGCGGTGTCTATTTCCGCAAGTGGATGAAAGACCAGTTGATAACCCTCTCGCTCACGGTGCTTCACCCGCTGTACGCATCCATTTACATTCCTTTCTTCTACCGACTGCTGGGCGCGAAAATTGGGAAGAACTCGGAGATTTCTACCGCAAGCGATGTAACACATCACCTCCTAGAAATCGGTAACGGCTCCTTCATAGCCGACGCGGTGATTCTGGGCGAACACGACGTGCGCAATGAGACACTGGTGTTGGAGAGAACCGTTATCGGCAACAACAGTTTTGTGGGCAACAGCGGGCTGATTCCACAAGGTTATCACCTGCGCGACAACACCTTGATTGGCGTTCTCTCCAAGCCACCAGAGCCGGAACAATTAGAAGTGAACAAAGACGCGGACTGGTTTGGCTCACCACCGATTGCGCTGCCCGCGCGGCAGAAATGGGAAGGCTTTGAACAAAAGTTCACTTACAAACCACCCGTGCGATTGAAGATTGCGCGCGGCACTGTGGAAGGCCTGCGCATCATTCTGCCGCAGACCTGCATCCTGATTTCGGCGGTGCTTTTCATTGCCTATGCCCACGACCTTTTAAAGGTGTCTATCGGGACGCTGCTGCTGCAACTGCCGTTTTACTACCTGTTTTTTATGGGCATCCCGCTGTTCCTTGTAACGGTGATTTTAAAGTGGCTTTTAGTGGGCAAATACAAGCCTGCGGCCCACCCGATGTACAGTCTAAAAGTGTGGCTGAGCGAAGCAGTCACGAGCTTTCATGAGGCGCTCTCCGTTCCGTTTTTGCTGGATTCTCTACGCGGCACGATGTGGCTGCCGATAGCGATGAAACTGCTGGGCGTAAAAATGGGTAAACGCGTGTGGCTGAACACAACGGACATCACCGAGTTTGACGGCGTTTCCATTGGCGACGAGGCGATGCTGAATGAAGACTGCGGCCCGCAGACCCACCTTTTCGAAGACCGGATTATGAAGGTCGGCCCGGTGCATATTGGCAGCCGTACCACGATTGGCGCGCGCAGCATCATCCTCTACGACAGTGAAATCGGCAACAACGTGGAGATCGCCCCACTCTCGCTGGTAATGAAGGGCGAGCAACTGCCGGATGATACATCGTGGGCGGGAAGCCCGGTGATGCCTGCGTAGAGTATAAGGGCCGAGGTTTTCCTGCAGCGGCGCATAGGAGAAATTATTTCTCCACGCCGCTGCGAGAAATTTTCAGCGCATTATTTGGGCCACCGCGCCCACATACTTTTCTTCTAAAAAAAGCGGTTTCCAAACAAAGCTGCGCCCACTGAATAAAGCAGGATTCACCACCGTATTCAGCATAGCAAGATCAGCATCCGCAATACCCGTTCCGGCAGCTTTCAGGATAGCCTCTTTCCGTGTCCAGAGTTGCAGCAGCGTGAGAGACGAATCGGGAGCGGCGCGCATTTTTTCTTTCTCCGCAGGGTGCAGCCACGCTTCAAAATGCGTCCAGTCTATTGATTTGATTTCCTCCACATCCACACCCACCGGGCCTTTTTTTGCAACCGCTACCACGCTAAGCGCGCCGCTGTGGGCCGTGCTGAAATGAAAAGGCAAGGTTCGGAAGCGCGGCTTTTTACCGGGGCTGTGTTCCCAATCTTCCCACATTTTTTTAGCTGCTATCGGCCCCAGAATCTCCCTAACCGCTTTCTCTAAAAGCAGTTTCCCAGACAGCCGCACAGCCCGCTCGCGGGCATCCATGTAGCATAGCAACTTTTCCTGCAAAAAAAGGGGCAGCCGGAAAGAGTGCGTCTCCCAAAAATCCGCCGGATTTCCGAAAAGCAGGTGGTGTGAAATAACAAGTTCCAAAGTCCAGAAACCAAAGTTCAAAAAGCAGCCGTTTATTTCCTTCCGGGAGACAACCAAACTTCCATTTCGCCGGGCTTTCTACCACCAACGATAAATGTCCGGGCTTTCTACTTTCTACTAAAAGCTTTCTACTGCCTCCTACATGGCCGAAGCACCGCCGTCAATGTGAAACACCTGCCCGGTAATCCAGCCCGCTTCCGGCGACAGCAGATACGCAGCAAACGACGCTAAATCTCCCGGCTGACCCACGCGCTTCATGGGGTTCATCGCGCCCATTTTTTGTACTTTCTCTTCGTTGTCCAGCATCGTTCCGGCGAGCGGTGTTTGGGTGAGGGAAGGGGCTATGCAGTTCACCCGAATTTTGGGTGCAAACTCCGCAGCAAGAGCTTTTGTCAGTCCTTCCAGCGCCGCTTTGTGCGTGGAAATCAAGGTGTGAAACGGAAATCCTTTCTGCGCGGCAACGGAAGAAAAAAGAATCACCGACGCGTTTTCGCTTTTGCGCAAAGCGGGCATCACGTAGCGCAAAACCCTCACCGCGCCCAGCACCTGAAGCTGATAGTCCCGCAGAAAATCCTCGTCGGAAAAACGGCCAAACGGCTTCAAACTGATATTGCCGGGACAATACACAAGGCCGTCCAGCACCTCAGGGATTTTCAGACTGGCAGGGTCGTCGGTCAGAACGTTGAAGCGTTGCGCACCAGCAGTTTCCAAAGGTGTTTCATGGAAAGTGCCAACGACATTGTGTTGCTGTGCGGAAAGTTTTTCAGCAAGTGCTTTTCCAATGCCGGAAGAAGCGCCGATAACAAGGTGGTTTGCCATAAGGAAAGAGATTCCAGAAACCAAAGTGCAAGGGAAAAGTTCAAAAGCCAAAGCCAAAAACCCAAAGCCAAAAACCCAAAGCAACAAGCCCGTCAACACATCAACTCCTGACCCACTCTTGCGTTCCGCCGCATCGCCCAATCGTCTCCTGCACGAGGCTCATGTTTTTCCCTAAGCTGTAGCGCACATCCTCTTCCGAAAAGCGCAGCACAGACCATCCTTCACTTTGCAACAGGTTGTTGCGGCCCCGGTCTTCGTCCACAACGGGCATGTAGTTATGATAGCCGCCGTCGCACTCTACATTTATTTTCCCCTTCTTGCAAAAAATGGCGAAATCCAGAAAGCAATGCTGTCGCTGAATCTGTACATGAAACTGCCGCTCGACAGGAATGCGGGCTTCTTTCAACGCCTCATACAGCCGCTCTTCAAGAGCATTGCCATAAAAAAGGTCGTTGATTTCCGTCGCGCCAAACAGGCGGCGGTCTGTGGTTTCAATAAACACGATGCGGCGCCACTTACGGCTGTAAATGGGCTGCGGCAGTTCCTGCAACGGGCCAAGCTCCAGCTTATAGTATTCCTCCTCCGCTTTTTGAAGCCATTGCAGATATGCCTTCGTGCCTTCCCCTTCCGGCGGTGGCAAAAGGTCTTTGCGCTTCACGATAGAAACACTCCTCACTTCAGCCACGTAGCGGATGGTGTACTGCCATTCCTTCCCAAAAGCTTTGGGGTGATAGAAGGAAAGAAATTGCAGGCGACCTTCCGTCAAAACGCGCGGCGGGTTCTTATTGCGGCGCGGAATGCGGTACCAATGTTCATCCTGTACAATCCCGAAATCAGCTACAGACGGAATTAAGGCAACGAGGGTGTTGTTAGCAGAACGGGGCAGCATAGAAATCAGGGCAGTTACAAAGATGCCGTTCCTCAAACAAAAAACACCTGCCACTCTTGGGGAGTAACAGGTGCTTTGGAAAAATAAAAAAACAGGAAAACTACTGGCTTCCGCCGCCCATCGTAAAGACAAACAGAAAAGACGTGTCCACATCGCTGCCGCCGCCGTGTCCGCCGCCGCAACGTCCGCCCGGCATATTGCCCGTGTGCGGGCCTTCCACCGGCGCTACCATCACGGAATCCGTTCCCATGTAGCCCGTCGCAGGCATGTAGTTCAGCGTGCCGGTATTGCCGGTGTTCGTGATGCTCACACTCGCCGCGTGCTTGGCCGCTTGAGTGATAGTAGGAACGTCGTCCGCATCGCCCACCGTAACGGTTTTGGTGTAGCTCTCGTTCGCAGTCAGCGCCACGTTCACGACTTTAGTAAAAGACGCCGCTTCGTGATGACGGCGGTCTTCCTTCTTGCAGGCCGTAAACAGCGCGGCAGCGGCCAGCATGGCAACAGGTACTTTCAGGCTTTTGTGCATCTTGTGGATTGGTTTGGAATAAAGAGGAAAGGAAAATTTTGGCCGGAGGAACACCCTTTCTGAAAAACTTCTTTCTTCGGATGCGGCACCAGTACGCCGCAAGATAGCAAACCGCCACGCGCCAAAACGTTTCTTTAGCAAGAAAAAACCTTTTGAAATTAGAAATTGAAAGAAATTTGACCCCGCACGAACAATTCCATCACCGCCGCTTTCAAAACCCTGCTGACATACCCTTGTCACTATCCGTTCAGAACTTCGCACCGTACCCAAAAACAAACACCTTTTTATGGAACAAACCACCCCCCAAACCGCAACCGTTCTCTCCCCCGAAAACCTCCTCAAACACTGGCAGGGCCATCGCGACCTCACCCGCCGCATCATCGTCGCTTTCCCGGAAACCGAGTTCTTCAACTTCTCCATCGGCGGGATGCGCACCTTCTCTGCCATGACGATGGAACTCCTCGCCATCGCCGCTCCCGGCCTCCGCGAACTGGTAGGCGAACAGCCCAAGTCGTTGAATGAACGTATGGAACACGGCAACAAGAAGGAAGCCATCCTAACCGCTTGGGACGAAACAACGGAAGAAATCAACCGCCTGTTTCCGCAGATCAGCGCCGAGCGTTTCAACGAGCGCGTAAAGCTCTTCGGTCAATACGAAAACAGCGTTTGGGCACAACTACTTTACTTCATCGACAACGAAATCCACCACCGCGCACAAGGCTACGTCTATCTCCGTTCATTGGGCGTAGAGCCGCCTGCCTTCTGGGACCGTCCTTAAAAAAACACCTCTCATGAATGCCGTATCGGTATTCCGCACTTCCGTTTCCAACGAGGCAGAAGTATCCAAACTAAAGCCCCTTCTGGACAGCCTTTTGAGCAACGGCGAACGCTGGAATTTTGACCTGGAAGACCGGGAAAACATCCTGCGCGTAGCCGGTGCACACTGCGACCCGAAACCTGTTATCAAGCTCCTGCAAAGCACAGGCTACCAGTGCGAAGAACTGGAAGATTAAAGGCCTATTTCAAAATGAGAAGAGAGATTGATAGTCGTAGAACGTTTTGTCACCCCGCCGAAGGGCGGGGTCTCACAGGCACACTTCTGAGATTCCACCGAAAGGCGGAATGACAAAACATAATCTGCACAACGCCTCACCTGCTTACGACTGATTTTTGAGAAGTCTCTAAACCGCAACCATTGGCTCCAAAGACCCGGCAAGAAGATTCTGCCGGGTCTTTTCCGTTAGCTCCCGCACCAGCGCAGCAAAGGCCTGCGGCTCCACCACCCGTGCACAATCGCCAAACATCAGGTACCAGCGCGCCAGCCCTTGCAGCGGCCCGTTGGTCAGGAAGGTCAGCTCCACCTCGTCGCCCTGCGCTTCCTGCGACACAAAGCCGTAGTATTTCTTGCCGTCGTTAATAAAAGGCATTACCTCCTTCTTTACTGCTATCACCACGCGGGTTTTGGGGCAGTTTTCGCTGTTGTTCATCTGCTTCCGGTGGTCGTCTATGCTTCCGTGCGTTTGAGAGAAAGAAATGTTCGTCTCGCGGATGGCATGGATGCGGTCGGTGCGAAACTGCCGGTACTCCTGCCGCAAATGGCAATAAGCCAGCAGATACCAGCGGTTGGCTTCATGAAAAACACCCACCGGCTCTATGTTTCGCTCCGAAGGTTCTGCTGCCGCCCGCGATTGATAGTGAAGCAACACCTGCTTTTGCGCCGCAATACTGGTGAACAAAACCTCCAGCGCACGGGGCACTTCTTTGTTGAAAAGCTCGCCCACCGGCTCGGCCCACACCTGATTTTCCAGCACCGAAATCCAATCTTTCTCCTCACCCTTCAACACCGATTTCACCTTGCTCATCGCGCTGCGGAAATGCGCCCCCAGCCCAGCATCCATAAACTTCTGCATCAGCTTCTCCGCCGCCACAAAGCTCACCGCCTCTTCCTTCGTAAACATCACCGGCGGCAGCCGATAGCCTTCCATGATGGAGTATCCCGAACCCGCTTCACCAATGATAGGCACGCCCGCCGCTTCCAGCGATTTAATATCCCGGTAAACCGTCCGCAGACTTACGCCATACCGCGCCGCCACATCCTGCGCCCGCACCCGCTTGCGGGATTGCAACAGGATAAGAATAGCCAGCGTGCGGTCAAATCGGTTAAGAGCGTCAGGGAGCATGGGGAATGCTCAAAAGTATTGAAAGAAGTTTTCCTTTTTGAGAAAGCTAAAAAGTAGTTTTGCGACGAAGGCAGAATAAAAAGAAAACAATCTTCAAACTTTGATGAGAGAGGCAGTGGTATTTATCTTTGTCCCACTTTCGGCAATAAGGCTAACGGGGGAGGTATAACCGAAGGTTTTGTTTCGGGCTAAGGTGTTATTGCCGAAGTTGCAGGCTGCCGGAGTTTCGGCAATAGAAATGTTGCAAGCAATTTTTGACGAGCCGTTTTAGCAACAATCAGCGACAGACAAAACGCAATTACAATATCTGGTAAGGCTTGAGAGAAAGCCCACATCAACTTTTGTTTTTCAATTTGGCTTTTGTAGGTTTTTTGGCATTAGTTCTTTTTTTCATCTTTTGTTCTTGGTGGACTTTATCTCAATTCTAAAAGGGACAAAATAAACTGGGTTGGACAATCACTAACAGCAGAAAAAAACTACTCTTCAAAACCTGTTGCAACGATATAAAAACGACTAACAATGTGGCTGAAAATTATTGCAATATTTATCTTGACAATCGTTGGCTTATTCCTTTACGGTTATGTTAGACTGAAATATATTCAATCAAAACAAAGAGCTGACTTTTTAAAAATATTTGGAGACTGGAGAAATTCTTTGCCAACACTTGACTTTGGTTCAAGTTATGGTTGGGCAACTTTCAAAGTAACTTTTCAAAACAAAAATGACTTGGATTTTGCAACAAAGAACAAGTTGACAGACGATTTTAAAAACTGTATTAAATCATATTATAACTCAAAGTTTGACGCAGATATTGCAGTATATTTTACTTGTTCAGAGAGTAACCTATATTGAAAACGTTTTGCTTTAGACAACTGTTACAGCTCGACAAAACTCGTTCACAGTTTGACACAACTTTTATTTTGAAAGGAACACAAAGTAGAACGACAGAAAGATAAAACTGCTTGCAACATTAGGTTTGGCATTATTGGGGCTTGACGAATATAGCCTCAACATTTGTTCTTTATTGTGCTTCAGTTCGGACTCGACGTTATAAATTTGGCTTATGAATAAAACATCAGCAATATTGCAATTATTGGGCTTCAGTTATGGGCTGACGGAATTCTAATTCCCCAACAACGCCAAGCCTTTTTCGTTGGCGGTAATATTTGTAGAGACTATGAAAGTGAAAATTTATACTCTGATATTAATGACTTTGACATTTGGATGCGTACAAGTTAATAAAGACAATTCCTCTAATCACGACAGCTTGCTTTCAAAAAATGACAGTATAATTCCAAAGTCTGACACAGCAAAAAATAATTCAGTTAACAATAATTCAGATACTGCAAAAAGCTGGACTGATTCATTGATTAAAAGCTACATTAAACATTCCGACAATAAATTAATCAGGCTTGCGCTCAAAGACAAAATATCCGAAGAATGGTTATTTGACCAAGTTATTAATACCGACACGGCAAAATATTTTGTATTCCAAATCGGTCATGACGTACTAGACTCGGGCGACAAAAACAAAAGATTTGTAGCTGACAGTTGGGTTTACATCGACAGCTTGACAAAAAAGGTTTATGAATATGATTTGCCAAACGACCGGCTCATCAAATCAAATAAGTAGACGATACTACCGCCAACATTCGGTTTGCTGCTATGCTGGCGGACGGAAAAGCAATCGACATTTGAACAACTATCAGCTAATATCGGGCGGACGGATTTCTGTTGAGCATTTATTGTTAACTTCATCATCAGCAATTTTATTCGGCTTCAGTTCCCGGCTGGACGTTATAAAATACCAGCAAAGCAGCAAGCCGTCAACGTCGCTCGGCGAAGGCTCCCGCCCTTAACCTGTCCCACAACTTTTTGGTTGTCAAGCGTACATTAGCAGACATGTTTGAGTGTGATCATTTTTCCTCTATTAGCGCCGAGTTCTCGGGGCTGGATTTACCTGATGCCCGCTTTGGCAAGCGGGTTCAACAGATGGCAAGTCAAATGGCGGCTCATCCGGGAGCTTCTTTTTCGGCGGCTCTTGGAACAGCCCTTCGTAAAAGCGCCCATCGGCTCTTTGGCTATCAGGACCTGGATTTGGGCAGCACCCATCGCAGCCGTACCACCGCCCGCATCGCAGCAGAAAAAACGGTTTTGCTTGTGGAGGATACCACCGACTTGGTGTACCGCCAAAGTAACAAGACAGGCATGGGGCCTTTAGGCGGCAGGGCAGACGGCAAGACCCGTGGGCTGAACCTGCACAGTGCCCTGGCACTCAGTACCGGGGGACTGCCCTTAGGCATCGTATCCCATCATCTGTTCGCCCCTTCTGATAAGCACAAAGGCAGCCGCCGGGAACACATCCCTATTGAGGAGAAAGAATCTTATAAATGGATCCGAACAACAGCGGTTGCTAACGAACTGGCTGCCCGGCATCCGGGCGTCTGTTTTATCAAAGTGGGAGACCGGGAAGCCGACTTTTATCAGCATTACAGCCATCCCCGAAGCGCGGGCGTGGAACTGCTGGTCCGGCTTTCTCAGAAAAAGCGCACCGTATACTATGAAGGTCAGCCGGTCAAAGTAGGGGCTTTGTCCGAGGTGCTTCCTGTGGCCGCAGAAGGTCTTTTGTCTATCAAAGAGAAAGGAAAAGTGGTAGAGAGAAAGGTGTGCTACCGCTTCGGCCAGATCTGGTTGCCACCTAGCGGCACCGGCAAAGCAAAAGCAAATGCAAATGCGTTGTTGCCACAAGCCCCTGTCCGGGCGCAGGTGGTCACCATCACCACCCTGGAAGGGCCTGCAAAAGACGCTTTGGAGTGGTTGCTCTTAACGACTTTGCCCCTAAACGATGTGGAAGACTGTGTACGGCTGGGCCGTTACTACGCCTTGCGCTGGACGATGGAACGCTATCATTTTATCTTAAAATCAGGCTTAGGCATAGAACAGACCCAATTGCAGGACGCCCAAAGCATTGGTTATGCGTTGTGGATATGGGCAGTGGTAGGCTGGTGGGTGTTGTTACTCTACCGGCTCGGCAGGCTGGGGGCAGAGGAAGAGGCAAGTGCCTTCTTTGAAGCAGAAATTATAGAAGTACTCCAACTCACCAATCCCAAAATCATAAAAACAGTGGCCGATGTGGTCAGAGCAGTAGGCGTACTGGGCGGGTTCCAGCCTTCCAAAAAGCAGCCCATGCCTGGCGAAAAAACACTCTGGACAGGTGTCAGATTACTGGCTGCCCAAACCAAAATCTATCTGGCCGCTAAGCAAAAATACGGGACAGGTTAAGGGCTCCTGCCTTCGTCGTAAATATTCTCTGCTCAACAGTCTTCCGTCATTCCAAAACACAACGAGGAACCCGTAAGGCTCGCCAAAGGCAATCTGCTGAAAGCAGTAGTTAAGCGTAGGCAACAAAAATCCCTACATACCCCTCCTTCGTCGGGATGACGAACACGGTGAGGCTGCGCTGTTTCTATTTCACAGATAAACACACTTGAAAAAGCCCTTCTTTTACCAAAGCCAACTAAAATTTTAATCGGGCTGATTAAAATTTTAAAGGCAGAGAATAAAATTTTAGTCTCTGCCTTCAAAATTTTAGTAGCTGTGACCAAATTTTTAAAGAAGCTGATTAAAATTTTGCTATCGGGAACCAAAATTTTAATCACCGCTACTAAAATTTTAGTACAAACGATGAAAAGGAAGGCTACAAAGCCCCTTTGCTGCCTTCTTTTTTGTCCTGTTTCTCTTTCTTTTTGCCGCGCTTGCCTGTGCGTGGGAAGAACTGGCGTGTTTCCCGGTGCTTCACCTCATAATCCGAGTTGCCACTTTCAGCTTTGTACTTGGTGTAAGCATAATCGCGCAGCGCCGCTTGGTGGTTGTCGTAATCGTGCAGGGTTTTCACGTCTATCAGGGTGATTTGGGCCTGTGCTAATTGCGTAATGAGGCCGCTAAGCATAGCGCGTGCCTGATAATCGCTTTCAAACTCCGTCCAGTCCACATCCGGGGCCGAGAGATTGGGCTGTGCGTCCCGAAAGGCGCGCACTTTATTCACCAGCAGCTTTTTCTTTTCGTGGATGCGTCCATAACGCTTGCGCTCTTGCGGGGTCAGCACAATTTGCACATTTGCCAGAACGGCGTTGATGACCTGAAGCGCGCCTTTCAGACTTGCGACGTCAGCGGGCGAGAACTGCGGCGTAGCCATATTATCAAGAGGCATAGAAAAAGAAGGGCGTTGAAAGTTGCTTTAAAGATAGCGGTGTGGGAGAAAGCACATACAAAAAGACCCGTCCGGTTTCTCAAAACCAAACGGGTGTTTTCTTTTGTCTCGCGGACACGCGCAGTGTGTCCCTACACCGCTGTCTCGCTCATATACGCCTCCGTCGGCTCACACGTACAAATCAAGTTCCGGTCGCCCGCTGTGTTGTTCACGCGCTTCACGCTTGGCCAGAATTTATGCGCCGCCACATAAGCCAGCGGGAAAGCGGCTTCTTCGCGGCTATACGGATGTGTCCAATCGTTCGCGCAGACTTCCCATTGCGTGTGCGGCGCGTTCTTCAGCGGGTTGTCCGTCTTGTCCGCTTTGCCTTCTTCAATCGCACGAATCTCTTCGCGGATGGAAAGCATCGCCTCGCAGAAACGGTCCAGCTCGGCTTTGTCCTCGCTTTCCGTCGGCTCAATCATAATCGTTCCCGGCACCGGGAACGAAAGCGTCGGCGCATGGAAGCCATAGTCCATCAAGCGCTTCGCCACGTCTTCCGCCTCAATGCCCACGCTTTTCTTAAACGGACGCAGGTCGGCAATAAATTCATGCGCGCAGGTTCCGTTTTTGCCGGTATAAAGAATATCATACGCACCTTCCAAGCGCGCACGCATATAGTTCGCGTTCAGGATAGCAACTTCCGTTGCATTCCGCAGCCCTTCCGCACCCAGCATTCGGATGTAGGCGTAGGAAATCAAGAGGATAGAAGCCGAGCCATAAGGCGCGCCGGAAACATCGCCGCTCCCTTTGCCCGGAAGGAAAGGAGCTAAGTGACTTTTCACGCAAATCGGCCCCATGCCCGGCCCGCCGCCGCCATGCGGAATCGCAAAAGTCTTGTGCAGATTCAGGTGGCAAACGTCCGCGCCAATCAGGCCCGGAGCCGTGAGACCCACCTGTGCGTTCATGTTTGCGCCGTCCATATACACCTGTCCGCCGTGCTGATGAATGAGTGCGTTGATGTCCTTCACTGTCTCTTCATACACGCCGTAGGTGCTGGGATAGGTAATCATGATGCCCGCGAGGCGGTCAGAATACTGCTCCACTTTCGCCTTCAGGTCTTCGGTATCAATATAGCCGTTTTCCAGCGCCTTCACCACCACCACCTTATAGCCCGCCATCACCGCCGAAGCTGGGTTGGTCCCGTGCGCAGAGATGGGGATAATCATCACGTCGCGGTGGCCGTTGCCTTTGGCTTCGTGGTAAGCGCGAATGGTAAGGAGTCCGGCATATTCGCCTTGCGCACCGCTGTTGGGCTGCAAAGAGCAGGCATCAAAACCTGTAATCACGCTGAGGTAGCGCTCGAGTTCGGTCACGATTTGGCCGTAACCTGCCGCTTGTTCCTGCGGCGCATACGGGTGCATCTTGCTCCAGTGGCTCCACGAAAGCGGAATCATTTCCGTTGCCGCGTTCAGCTTCATGGTGCAGCTTCCCAGCGGAATCATGCTCCAGTTGAGGCTCAAATCCTTGCCTTCCAGCATCCGCAGATAGCGCATCATTTGCGTTTCGGAGTGGTGGCGGTTAAAAACTTCTTGTTGCAGGAAATTGCTTTCGCGCACCAGTGTTGAAGGAATATTGGTCAGCAGGTTTTCCGTTACCACAACGCCCGGCGCAACGCCGTCCACTGCCCGCTGAAAAATAGAAAGCAGGTCGGCTACATCGCTCAGCGTTGTGGTTTCGTCAAGGGAAATGCCTATGCTTTTGTCTCCAAAATAGCGCAGGTTGATGCCTTCTTCTTCGGCCAGTTTCTGAATGGTTGCCTGCTGCGGAACACCAATCCACAGCGTATCAAAATAGCCGTGGTTGAGGATGATGAAATTGCCGTTGCCGGTTTCCGCAATTCCCCGCGCCAGCGCGTGCGTAAGAACCGATACGCGGCGGGCAATCGCCTTCAACCCTTCCGGCCCGTGATAAACGGCGTAGAGCGAAGCCATATTCGCCAGCAGCGCCTGCGCCGTGCAGATGTTACTCGTCGCTTTTTCGCGCTTGATATGTTGCTCGCGCGTTTGGAGTGCCATGCGCAACGCGCGCCGTCCGCTTGCATCCACCGAAACGCCGATGATGCGGCCTGGAATGGCGCGCTTGAACTCATCTTTCGTCGCAAAGAACGCCGCGTGTGGACCGCCATAACCGAGCGGCACGCCGAAGCGTTGGGAAGAGCCGAGCGCCACATCCGCGCCCATTTCTCCCGGTGTTTTCAGCAACGTCAAGGCCAGCAAATCGGTAGCGAAAGCCACGTAAGCACCCGCGCTATGCACTTTCTCCACAAAAGCACTGTAATCTTGGATGCTGCCCTTGTCGTTGGGATATTGCACCAGCGCGCCAAAGTAGGATTCGTCCAGTTCCGCTGTTTTGTAATCGCCGAAAACCACTTCAATTTTCAGCGGCTCTGCGCGGGTTTGCACAACGGCTTTTGTCTGTGGAAACGTGTGTTCATCCACAAAAAACTTCGCCTTTTCGGGATTCTCAATACTCTTGTTCTTCGCCGCGAAAAACATGCTCATTGCCTCTGCCGCCGCTGTCGCTTCATCTAAAAGGGAAGCGTTGGCAATCGGCAATCCGGTGAGGTCGGCCACCATCGTTTGGTAATTCAGCAGGCTTTCCAGTCGGCCTTGTGCAATCTCGGCCTGATAGGGCGTGTATTGCGTGTACCAGCCCGGATTTTCAAACACATTGCGCAGGATAACCGAAGGTGTGAGCGTGTCGTAATAGCCCTGCCCGATAAAGTTGCGGGCTACTTTGTTGCGCATAGAAGTACTCTTCAGTTCGCGCAGATAATCCGATTCGCTCAGCGGCTGGGGCAAGTCCAACTCGCCTTCCATGCGGATGTTTTGGGGCACGGTGCGGGAAATCAGTTCTTCCAGACTGTCCACGCCGATGGTTTGGAGCATGGCGGCCTGCGCGGCTTCATTGGGGCCGAGGTGGCGGCTTTGGAATTCGCGCGCCTGATTTTCGAAAAGATTCATTGAAATAAAAGAAGGAAACAACCCTGCGGTTGTAAGGTTTTGAAGGCGCGAAAGTACGGCGGGCGGAGAAGTGAAGAAAGGTTGTGAAAGCCGAATGGGTGCTGCTGTGGAACGCTCAGCAATCGACATTGATAGTAAGCTCAAAAAAATCTTTTTTAGACCTTCTTTGAATTTCTCCCAACCTTTTCTAAATTTACGTGCGTCTGACAAGAACAATCCTTCTATTCCACCCCAAAACCATTTTCTCTCCTAATGAAAAACTTCTTACGCACACTTCTCCAAAACGGAAGAAAGCTGCTCCTCGGCGCAGTACTCTGCAGTATTTCCTCTACGGCACTTGCTTCGCACCTAATGGGAGGAGAGCTGGTCGTGACCAAAGTTCCCGGTGGCGGTGGGCTGTACGCCATCCAACTGACGCACTACCGCGACACTTTGGGTATTCCCCTTGCGATTTCTATTTCTTACAGTGTTATTGCTGCCGATGCCAGCGGGCTTCCCACCGTATCTTTTTCTTCGGGTTCACTAGACATGGATTCTACGCAAAGCAACGGACTACTCTCTGGCGCGTATGGTATTCAGGTAGGTGTGTATGTGGATACAGTGCAGCTTCCGGCCAATACCTATTGGATTACCACAACAGAATGCTGTCGCAACGCGGTTATCGGCAATATGACCACTCCAAGTTCGGAAAGCCTTGCGCTGATAACGCAGTTTACGGCCACGCCTGCCAACGACAACACCACGCCCTACTTCTTCGTGCCGCCGGTTCCGTATTTCGCGCTAAACGCGGCTGTCACATACAATCCACTCCCTTATGACTCGGAAGGCGACTCGCTGGTATGGGCACTGAGCGTTCCTAAAACGGATGTCTCCCTTATCGACACCAATTTGGCGCTTTTCGGCAATCCGGTGCAGGGCTTCACCACACCGCCCTCCGACCCGGCCAATCCGTTTGCCATGAACCCGGCAACCGGCGAAATCACGTGGACGCCCAACACATTGGGCCATTTCGTGCAGTCGTTTCAGGTGGATGAATACCGGGGCGGCGCGAAGATTGGAAGCGTCATCCGCGATTATCAATACATCGTGCTGCCCGAAGACACCAACGCTGTTCCGCAACTGCGGCCCACATCCGGCAATGTGCAGTACAACGGTGCTACCAACAGCTTCTATGCCTATTACACGCCCGGCCAGCCGATGAGCGTTTCTGTTACTGCGAGCGTAAACAACGTGCTCACCTCTATGGACATGACCGCGTATTCGGCGCTGCTGAATCGCGCAGTGGCTCCGGCGCAGTTTACGTCCGGCACGGTTGGAACCACTATGAACGGCACGTTCAACTGGACGCCTGCTGCTGTGGAAAGCGGAGATTTCACAGCGGTGATCCGCGCGCGGAACGGCAACTTCAGCCGCGACTATACTGTGGTGCTGAAACCGAATCCAACACCTAATGCGGTTTCTTCTGTGAAGGGCGCTGCGATGGAAGCGAAACTGTATCCCAACCCAACTACCGGCGCGTTCTCGGTGGAAGCCAACGGCGCTGCTTCGGTTCGCATTTTCAACAACATCGGCCAACAAGTGGACGTGGTGTATGAAGGCGGCGCAAACGGCAAAACCACTTTCACTTACAACAAGTCGCTGGCTAAAGGACTGTATTTCGTGCGCATCGCCGATGCCGCAGGCAACGTGAAAGCGCTACCGTTTTCGGTGCAGTAAGCAAAACAGATTTCTTTGTAGAAAAGCCCTGACGTTTTGAGCGTCGGGGCTTTCTCTTGTAACACGCCCTGCGCCCGCTTCCAAAAATATTCCCCTTTAATTCCCTTCCCGTTTCTCCTTTTCCCCGCACTATCTTGCTTCCAAATTCTCCTTCTCCAAACAACGATGAACACCAAAAAACTCCTGCTGCCTGCGCTGGCTGCTTGCCTCGCTTTGCCGCAAGCCGAAGCCCAAACCAAAAAGCCCACCGCAGGCGCGTCTACCGGCTCCGCCCGCAAAATCACCTCGGTGGAAGGCATCACCGAATATGAACTGCCCAACGGCCTGCACGTGCTGCTTTTCCCCGACGCTTCCAAGCCGACGATTACCGTGAACGTAACCTACAAAGTAGGCTCGCGCAACGAAGGCTACGGCGAAACGGGCATGGCTCACCTGCTGGAGCATATGGTGTTTAAAGGCACACCGAAGCACAAAAACATCCCCGCTGAACTGACCTCGCACGGCGCAAGTCCCAACGGCACCACGTCGTTTGACCGCACGAACTATTTTGAAACCTTCGCCGCGACGGACGAAAACCTGAACTGGGCGCTGGACATGGAAAGCGACCGGATGGTGAATTCCTTTATCGCGCAGAAAGACCTGCAAAGCGAATTCACTGTGGTGCGCAACGAGTTTGAAAGCGGCGAAAACGACCCGTCGGGCATCCTGATGGAGCGCATTCTGGCCACGTCCTACATCTGGCACAACTACGGCAACACCACCATTGGCTCCAAAGAAGACATTGAGCGCGTGCCGATTGAAAACCTCCAGGCGTTCTACCACAAATACTACCAACCTGACAACGCGGTGGTGCTGGTAGCCGGCAAGATTGACGAGCCGAAAACGCTGGCGCTGGTGCAGAAATATTTCGGGGCTATTCCGCGTCCGGCGCGCAAACTGCAAATGGACTACACCGTGGAACCCGTGCAGGACGGCGAGCGGTTTGTGGAGCTTCGCCGCGCGGGCGACGTGCAGTCGGTGGCCATGGCGTATCACATTGCTTCCGGTGCACACCCCGATTACCCGGCGATTGACGTGCTGAACGAAGCGCTGACCAACGAGCCAAACGGACGCCTCTACCAGAGCCTCGTAAAGGGCGACAAAGCGGCAACGGTGTGGAGCTATGCAGCGGGATTGAAAGACCCCGGATTCCTGTACATCAACGCTGATGTTCCCAAAGAAAAATCCCTGGACAGCGCGCGGATGGTGATGAACCAGACGCTGAATGAACTGCGCACCAAGCCGATTACGGAAGAAGAAGTGGCGCGCGGCAAAGCCAAGCTGATGAAGGATTTTGAAACGCTCTACCGCAATTCTGCGCGCGTGGGTGTGGGCCTGTCGGAGTTTATCGGGCAGGGCGACTGGCGCCTGGGCTACCTCTACCGCGACCAACTGAAGAAAGTAACGGCTGCCGACGTGAACCGCGCGGCGGCCCTCTACCTGAAACAATCCAACCGCACGGCGGGCTTGTTCATCCCAACCAACAACGCCGAGCGCACGCAAGTGCCCGTGCAGCCCGACATTGCCAAAATGCTGGACGGCTACAAAGGCGACGCCGCTATGGCCGCCGGCGAAGCGTTTGACCCAACGCCCGACAATATTGACAAGCGCACCGAAGTGGCTTCCATGACAAGCGGCGCGAAATATGCCCTGCTCCGCAAAGACACGCGCGGCAACACGGTGGACACGCGCATCACCCTGCGCCTCGGCGACGAAGGCTCTTTGCAGGGAAAAGCCACGCTGGCCGAGATGACTGCGATGGCCCTAAAGCGCGGCACGAAAACAAAATCGATGGCGCAGATTAACGACGCGCTGGACAAGCTGCAATCCAACCTGGACATTTCCGGGCAAGGCCAAACGGTGACCATTCGCCTGCAAAGCACGAAGCAAAACCTGGGCGCGGCGCTGGATGTGCTGGATGATATCCTGCACCAACCAGCGTTTGCGGATGCCGAACTGAACACCCTGCGGCAGGAAGCAATTACCGGTTTGGAGCAGGAGCGCAGCGAGCCGCAAAGCATTGCGGGCCGCGAGCTGAGCCGCATCACCAACAACTTCCCCAAAGGCCATATCCGCTACCCGATGTCGGTGGACGAAGAAGTAACTGCCGTAAAAGCGGTGAGCTTCGACGACCTGCGGAAGTTCCACCAGGACTATTACAACGGCTCCAGCGCAACGGTGGCTGTAGTAGGCGATTTCAACGTGGACGAGACGAAGAAAAAGCTGAACAAAATGCTCGGCGAATGGGGCGCGATTAAGAGCTACAGCTACGTGGCCAATCCGTATTACGAAGCGCCTGCGAAGCTGATTGACGTGAAAACGCCGGACAAGAAAAACGCGATGATGATGGCCGGCTCGGCAATTAAAATGCGCGAAGACAACCCCGATTATCCGGCCCTGACGATGGCAAACTTCGTCTTCGGTGGCGGCTTCCTCAACTCGCGCCTCGCGACGCGCATCCGCCAGAAAGAAGGCATTTCCTACGGCGTGGGGTCTTATCTGCAAGCGTCGTCGCTGGATGAAAGCACGGCTTTTGGTGCCTACGCGATTTACAATCCTGATGCGCGTCAAAAGCTGTTGGATGCCTACAAGGACGAGCTTCAGAAACTGGTGCGCGACGGCATCACGGAGCAGGAATTGAAGGACGCGAAAAGCGGCCTTATCCAATACCGCCAAACGGGCCGCGCGCAGGACGCACAGCTTGCCGCCAAGCTGCAATCCAACCTGTATCTGGGCCGCACCATGGCTTTTGACAAGCAGATGGATGACCGCCTTCAGAACTTGACCGTTGCCGACGTGAACGCCGCGATTCGCAAATACGTGAACCCCGAAAAGATGAGCTACGTGATGGCGGGGGATTTTAAGTAAGTATTTCTTTTTTATGGAAGAGAAAGCCGCCTGCGAGGGCGGCTTTCTCTTTTAAGCGGAAGGCGTTCGCGGCACTTCGGCCTCTATTGAATAGAAGTTCTATCTTCCTTCTGCAAACTCTCAGGAAGGAGAATCAAAGTCTCAACTTCCTTCCAGAGACTTTGCGGAAGGAGAATCAAAGTCTCAACTTCCTTCCACAAACTCTCAGGAAGGAGAATAGAATACCAAGAAGGCTTATTTTTGAGCAAATTTCTTCCAAACATGAAAAAGATTCTTTGGCTCCCCGCTTTGTTCCTGCTCACCCTCTTTGCCGCCTGCAAAAAAGATAGCAATAACACAACTGCTACACCTGCCAACTCAAATGCCGTCAGCTTTACCACGAGTAAAAGCTTCAACGGCAGTACATCAATCGTTTTTAAATCCATAGACAGCAACAACGAGCTTTTTTATTCCCGCCAGACAAGCAGCCCGGTAGCCTCCAGTTTTCAGGGCACACAAACGACCACCTCAGGCGGCACCACCATAACGACAAGTCTGTATCTGTATGTTCCGGGGGCAACAACGGGCACCGTTCGGTTTGAAGACGGGAACTATTTCCGGCTTACGACTACGGTTGGCCAGACCACGCAGTCGTATTACCAGATGACCTCCGGCACAATGCAAATCAACACGTTGACGGACAAAGAAATAGGCGGCATTTTTTCGGGCAAAGCCGTGGGCAGTTCTGATAGTTTCAACATCACCAGCGGCGTGTTTTACTATAAATTCTAGGCGAAGAAAAGGAGGTCTAAAGGTTGAATTGTTCCGCCAATAATCCCGCTCCCTACCTTAGCCGTCCCTTATGCGCATTCTTCCCGGAGACATCAAAACGGCCCAGCTTCACGCCTATTTGCTCGGCGCGGTTTCGCCCCGTCCCATCTGCTTTGCTTCTACCATCGACGAGGACGGAAATCCCAATCTCTCGCCGTTTTCCTTCTTCAACATCTTCGGCTCCAAGCCGCCCATTCTCATTTTTTCGCCCGCCCGCCGCGTCCGCGACAACAGCATCAAGCACACGCTGGAGAACGTGCTGCGCACCAAAGAAGTGGTGATAAACATGGTGAGCTACGCGATGGTGCAGCAAATGAGCCTTGCTTCGTGTGAATATCCCGCCGGCACAAACGAGTTTCTGAAAGCCGGTTTTACGCCGGTAGAAAGCACATTAGTGAAGCCCTTTCGCGTAAAAGAATCGCCCGCGCAGTTGGAGTGTCGTGTGAAGGAAGTGATAGCAACCGGCACGGAAGGCGGCGCTGGGAACCTGGTGATTTGCGAGCTGCTTTGCCTCCATCTGAACGATGATGTTCTAAACGAAGCCGGACAGATTGACCCGCACAAGATTGACCTTGTGGCGCGCATGGGTGGCGATTATTATTGTCGTGCATCCGGCCCATCGGTATTCACCGTTCCAAAGCCCAACATGACTCTCGGCATCGGCATTGATGCGCTGCCGGAAGGCATCCGCACCAGTCGTGTTTTAACCGGAAACCACCTGGGAATATTAGGCAACAGCAGTGCCATTCCGGTGGTGGAAAGCATATCCAACGATGAGCGCCTCACCGAACTTCTTCGCGAATACGACACGCACCCTGAAGCCCTGCGCCACGCACTCCACCAATACGCTGCCGAACTTTTAGACAAAGGCGAAGTGGCGCGCGCGTGGGAAATCCTTTTGAGCGGCGTGGATGATGGAAAGGAGTTAAGAGGGTAGAAGCCATCCGGCATATGCGCTTAGTAGTTCAACGTGTTTCCTCAGCATCTGTAACCATTAACGGCGCGGTTCACGCTGCCATCAGTGCGGGTCTGCTGCTTCTTTTGGGCATCCACGAAAACGACACCGAAGCCGACGCGGATTATCTGGCGGGAAAAGCGGCGCGGCTGCGCATTTTTGGAGATGAAGAAGGAAAGATGAACCGGGGCGTCGTAGAAATTTCCGGGGATGTTTTGGTGGTGAGTCAGTTTACACTCTATGCCCAGTATGAACGCGGAAACCGCCCGTCCTTCATAGAAGCCGCCCGCCCGGAAGTCGCCATTCCGCTGTATGAATCCTTCAAAACGGCACTGGAAAAAGAACTAGGAAAAGAAGTGCGTTCCGGCGTTTTTGGTGCGGATATGCAAGTGGCATTATTGAACGACGGGCCGGTAACGATTATAATGGAAAACCGGGGCAGCGACTTGTCAAGTCCTCGGAGATAATGCTGATAGACTTGACAAGTCTAAACGGGAAACCCCATGACCCATGACCTATGGATGCGCGCTGCGCTCACCGAAGCGCAAACGGCCTACAAGGAAGGCGAAATTCCCGTTGGCGCCGTGGTTGTTTGGGGCGAAAAAATTATCGCTCGTGGCCGCAACATGACCGAAAAGCTCAACGACCCAACCGCCCACGCCGAGATGATTGCCCTCACGAGTGCCTTTAATATGCTGGGCGGGAAATACCTGGGCGAAGCCACGCTTTACGTTACGCTGGAGCCATGCCTGATGTGCTGCGGCGCACTGTACTGGAGCAAGATTGGCGTCGTCGTCTATGGCGCGGATGACCTCAAAAACGGCTACCGGCGCATCGCCCAAGACCGCTGGCCCTTCCACCCGAAAACGGTTTTGGAATCCGGCATTTTGGCGGAAGAAGCGGCCCAATTAATGAAGTCGTTTTTCAAATCCCGGCGATGAAAGAAATGGACTGGCAACCTGTAGAAGGCGTTCTTTCTCCGGCGGAATTACCGGAAGAAATTCCAACGGAAGTAACCGTTGCAGACCGCAAAATCTGCCTCTTGCGTCGCGGCGAAAAGCTCTTTGCCTTCTCCGACAAATGCCCGCACGCGGGCGTTCCGCTCTGCAAAGGATTTACGGATGCGCGGGGCCATCTGGTATGTCCGAAACATGGCTTTCGCTTTGAACTTTCGCGGGGATACAACAGCAGCGGCGAAGGCTACAAGTTGAAAACCTTTCCGGTGGAAATCCGCGCGGAGGGCATCTTTGTGGCGCTTTCGTGAAGCGTTTCCACCATGCCTCAATCTCTTCTTTCTCCGCCCTATTTAAAACCCGGCAGCGTTATCGGTATTACTTGTCCTGCCGGTTTTCTGCCCCGTGAAAAAGCGCTTGCCTGTACGGTGTTTTTGGAAAAGCACGGCTTCCGCGTGAAAGGTGGAAAGACGGTTGGCTCCGAGCATTTCTACTTCTCCGGCACCGACGAAGCGCGCCGCGCCGACCTGCAAGCGATGCTGGATGACCCGGAAGTGGATGCCATTCTGATGGGCCGCGGCGGCTACGGCCTCAGCCGGATTGTGGATGATTTAGACTGGCATCTTTTCTCCCAAAAGCCAAAATGGATTTGGGGCTTTTCCGACGTTACCGTCTTGCACAGCCACGTCCAAAAAGAGTTGAAAATCGCTACGCTTCACGCGCCCATGTGTGGCGCTTTCCGCCCCGATACAGAAGATGCGCCGCACATTATGGCCACGATAGACGCACTTCTTGGGAAGCCGCTGCATTACCAAACACCGCCTCATTCCATCAACCGCGCGGGCCGCGCAGAAGGTATTCTTACAGGCGGAAATCTGGCGCTTCTGGCACACCTCACCGGCTCTGTTTCGCAGGTAAAAACCGACGGAAAAATCCTGTTTATAGAAGACACTGGCGAGTACCGCTACAATCTGGACCGGATGCTGCTGAACCTCAAACGCTCCGGGCAGTTGCGAAATCTTGCGGGCCTTGTGGTGGGCGATTTCACTGACACACAGGACACGACGCGCCCTTTCGGACAAGAAGTGGAAGACATTATTCTGGACAAAGTAGCCGCCTACAATTATCCTGTTCTTGCTGGATTGCCGGTAGGGCATGGCGAAATCAATTTTCCCTTGCGGCTGGGGCAGAGGCACGAAATGGAAGTGAGTGAATCGGGCGGGATTTTATTCAACGAGGCGTAAGGAAACGCTTTGCGCGTATCCGCACAACCCACATTTTCTGGCGGACACGCGCGGCGTGTCCCTACCATTTTCTATCAATGCTTCGCACCCTCGCCTTCATTATCGTCGCTATTGCGGTTGGCATCATTGCCTACACCATCGGACAGCGCGCGGGCCGCAGTCAGACGCGCACAGAGCTGATTCAGAATTACGTCTTCGTGAAGGAAATTGCCGAACTGGCAAGCCTTGAAGTAGCCGGAACCACAACTTTCAAAAGCACCAACATCACCGCCGAAGACAACGGTTTTCTGGGCGCGCTGAAAAAGTCTTTTCTGGAGAATTCCGTTTCCATCACCGTTCCCTTCACGGCCAAATACGGCGTGGATTTAAGCCGCGACAGTGTGCGCATTTTCCCCCAAAACGATACAGTGCTGCGCCTGCAACTTCCGCAACCCAAGCTCCTCAGCTATGAGCTACATCTGGACCGGATAGATGCCCGGCAGCAAAGCGGGATTTTTTATTTCGAGAATGAGCCGCTACGACAGGCCCTGTATAAAAAACTGTACGCCCAAAGCCGGCAGGAGCTGCTTCAAAACAAGCTGTACCTCACCCGCGCGCAAGATCAGATTTGCCGGATTCTGCGGGGTTATTATCAGGCAGCGCGTGTGCAGGTCGTGTGTGAGTTTGGCGGAAGTACCCTCAAGCGGCAATGAGCTAAATGCCGTCATGTAGAAAAGCCCATTTCACCCGCCTACTTTTACGGCAACGAAAGAGAAAGCACATGAAATCATTTTTACGCTTCGGAGCGGTTTTAGTTTGCAGCCTTTGCAGCACGATAACGGCATCAGCACAAACTACGTATCTGCCTTCCGGTAGCCCGGAAGTGGGCCTTGTGGAGCGGCTGGAGACCATGTCGGGAAAGCTTTCCGATGATGTTTTCACCAGCCAGAAACCGTTTTCCCGTAAAGATGTGGTGACTTTTTTGGAACGGCAGCGAAAAGGTAGAATCGGAAATGCCCAAAACGACTACTCGGATACACTTACAGAACCGAACCATTACATTCCTGGTCTTCTCCGTTACGAAAACATCGCTGCGCAAACAGACATTGATAAGTACCAAATTACCCTCGCCCTTGGCGCTTCGCAGGAATGGAGCAACACGCCGCTGCTTTCCCGCAAGCCGTTGCTAAAGCGTTTCTACGAAACGAAAACCGACCTTTTCAGCGTCCGGGAAAAGAACTTCTTCTTGTCTGTCAATCCCGTTATCGGCGTGCAGGCAATGTATGAAAAACGCTCCCCGGAAATTCCGGGCGAATCTTCTTTTCGCTACCTCAATCAGCGGGGCGCAGAAGTGCGCGCTACCATTGCCAACCGCATCGGCCTGTACACCTTCCTCACCGACAATCAGGAGCGGATGCCGTGGCACGTACAGCAATGGACGGAAGCCCGGCAGGCCGTTCCCGGCGCGGATTATTACCAGACACCTTCTAAAAGCACCTACGACTATTTGCAAGCGCGCGGTTACATTGACTTCGCGGCCATAAAGAACCACGTAAACATCACTTTCGGCTACGACCGCAATTTCATTGGCGACGGCGAGCGCAGCCTTCTGCTCAGCGATTTTGCTTCGTCGGGCGCTACGTTTGCGCGCATCCGCACCCGCATCTGGCGGCTTCAATACCAAAACCTGTACTTAGAACTGACGCCCCAATACACGCGCGGCGGAGACCGGCTTCTGCCCCACAAATACGCTACCATCCACCACCTGAGCATCAACGCCACGCGCTGGCTGAACGTGGGCCTTTTTGAAGCCGTAGTCTTTGACCGCGCCGACCGTTATTCCTTCAACTACCTCAACCCGGTGATTTTTCTGCGACAGGCAGAGCGCGCCAACGGCTCCGCCGATAATGCACTTATTGGATTCAATTTCAAAGCCATTGCTGCGCGGCGTTTTCAGTTTTACGGGCAGGTTTTGTTCGACGAGTTCCGGCTGAAAGAATTGCTGGCAGGCAAGGGCTGGTGGGCCAATAAATTCGGTATCCAACTGGGCGGAAAATACTTCAACGCTTTTGGCGTCCGCAATCTGGACTTGCAGAGCGAATTAAACATCGTGCGGCCTTTTACTTACAGCCACGGCGACACCCTTTCCAACTACACCCACTACAATCAACCGCTGGCGCATCCGCTGGGCGCAGGCTTTTGGGAACTGAACGGAAAAGCCAGCTACCGCCCGGCGCGCAAATGGCAAATCACCGCGCGGGGCGTTCTGTATCACAAAGGCGTGGATACAGGCATTTCCAACTTGGGCAACAACATCTTTATGCCCAACGACCTGCGCCGTCCCGGCGACTATGGCTACACCCTTACGCCGGGCAAAGTAGCGCAGGTAATGATGGGAGAGCTAAGCGCCAGTTGGGAACCCTGGCCCCGTCTGTTTCTGGATGCGGGCGTGTCGGCGCGGCGCTGGGAATTGGATGGACAAACGCAACAGAGCGTACAGGTTTTCACCGGCCTGCGGCTGAATCTGGCGGCGCGGCGGGATTATCTGTTTTACTGAGAACGCCGTTTCCCCATCACATTGTCTTAGCATCCCCGCTTATCGCCCCGCGCCTTCACAGTTGGCGCAAACCCCTGCGTAGTTCCCATAAACCCCGCAAGAGTTCCGTCAAACCCGTCAATAGACAAAGCAAACCTTTCCGTAGTTCCGCCAAACCCTTGAGTAGTTTGCAAAAAACCGCCAGTAGTTTAAAGAAACCCTTCGGTAGTTCTCAAAAACCCGCCAGTAGATTGCAAAAACCTGTCAGTAGTTTGTAAAAGCCTGTGCGTAGATAGCAAAAACCTGCCAGTCGTTCCCAAAAACCTGTCAGTAGTTAACCCAAACCAGAGAATGGTTTAATGCAAATAAGCAACAGGCCCCATAAAGAAGACAAAGCCCTTACCGTCCCGTATTTTTACGCCCTCAAAAAAGAAAACAATCCCTATGCCCGGCTATGAAAAATTTGGCGCAGAAGAGCGCAAGGAAGTGATGGACGTTTTGGAAACCGGTATTCTCATGCGCTACGGTTTTGACGGCCCGCGCAAAGGCATCTGGAAAGCCAAAGAATTAGAAGCCGGATTGGTGGAGCGCTTTGGTTGCAAGCACGCACAACTCGTTTCTTCCGGTACGGCGGCGCTTACGACAGCCATGGTGGCCCTCGGCATTGGCGCGGGCGACGAAATCATCATGCCTTCCTTCACGTTTGTAGCCTCTTTTGAAGCGGTTCTTTCCGTGGGCGCGGTGCCGGTTTTGGTGGAGATAGATGAATCCCTCACGCCCGACCCGGAAGCCGTTGCGGCGGCGATTACTTCCAAGACGAAGGCGATTATGCCGGTGCACATGTGCGGCGCTATGGCGCGCATGGACGAGTTGAAAGCCCTGTGTGCGCAACACAATCTCATTCTGTTGGAAGACGCCTGCCAGGCCATTGGCGGAACCTATAAAGGACAGCATCTCGGCACAATTGGCGATGCCGGAACCTTCTCTTTCGACTTCGTGAAAACAATGACCTGTGCCGAAGGCGGCGTGGTGTTCACCAACCGCGAAGATGTCTGGAAGAAGTGCGACGAATATTCCGACCACGGCCACGACCACCTAGGCCGCGACAGAGGCGCAGACTTGCACCCGTATCTGGGCTACAACTTCCGCATTTCTGAGTTGCACGCTGCCGTAGGGCTGGCGCAGTTGCGCAAGCTGGATGAGTTCCTTTCCATCCAGAAACGCAACCACGCTGCGGTGTGGAGCGAGTTGAAAAAGGTAGAAGGTCTCACCTTCCGCGAAATCCCCGACCCTGCGGGCGACACGGGTTCTTTCATCTCTTTCTTCCTTCCAAACGAAACGATGGCGCGCGAAGCAGTCGCGGGTTTTGCAGCGGCGGGCATCGCGGGAAATTTCTACTGGTACGACAACAACTGGCACTACATCCGCAAGTGGGAGCACCTGAAGAATGGTGCGTGGATGCACCGCTTGCATGAAGACCACAAGAAAGCTGTGCTACACTATGTGAATCAGGCTTTCCCGCAAAGCGACGCGATTATGAGCCGCTGCATTTCTTCCAGCGTTAGCCTCTTGTGGAGCGAAGAAGAAGCGCGCGAAAGAGGCCGGAAAATGGCGGCGGTTTTGGAGAAAGTGATGGCGGACAATATCGTAAGTGCGTAAGAAAAGAGCTTTCCAAAGCGCATGAGATATACCGCGTCCACGCTGTTGGGAAAAGTGCGGCAACTGGAAATCCGCACGCGCCACAAAAGCAACCGGATGCTGACGGGCGGCTACCATTCCCGCTTTCACGGGCGCGGCATGTCGTTCTCGGAAGTGCGGGAATACGCGCCCGGCGACGACGTGAAAGCGATTGACTGGAACGTAACGGCCCGGATGCGCACGCCTTACGTGAAGGTGTTTGAGGAAGAGCGCGAGTTGGTGGTGATGCTTCTGGTGGACGTGAGCGCGTCGTCTCTTTTCGGGACGCGGGTGCGCAGTAAGGATGAATTGATTGCCGAGACCGGTGCTTCGCTCTTGATGTCGGCAGCAGCAAATGGAGACCGCACGGGGCTGATTCTTTTTTCGGACCGCATTGAAACCTATGTGCCGCCGAAGCGGGGCAAAAAGCACCTGATGCGCATTCTGCGCGAGCTGGTAGAAATCGGGAATCGGGTGCCGCGCCCGCAGACGAATGTGTCTGCGGCGCTTCGTTTTCTCAATCAGGTGCAGCGCCGCCGGTCTATTGCTTTTCTGCTCTCCGACTTTGATGCGCCGCCTTACGATAAAGAGTTGCGCGCTACCGCGCACGGCCACGATACGGTGGGCATTCGCATTTGGGATGAAGCGGAAAAAACACTGCCCGACGCAGGACTGATGATGATACAGGATGCCGAAACTGGTGTGCAAATGCGCATAGACAGCAGTGACAAAAAAGTGCGCGCGGCATACACCAAAGGCTACGAAGAACGGCGCGCTTATACAGAAGCCATCTTCCAGCATTGCGGGGTTTCGCTGCTTTCGCTTTCTACAAAAGAAGACCCGGTAAGGCTGCTTCAAAACTTTTTCCAAAGCCGATGAGGAAGTTTTTTTCGCCAGCCCTTTTCCTCTTTCTCTTTTGGGGACAAAAATCTTTCGCGCAGGCGCAGGTAGAGGTTGCGCTGGATTCTTCGCAGGCGCTTATCGGCTCGCCGTTGAAGTTGCGAATGGACGTTGGGCCGCTGCCGCCGAATGTGGCGGTAACGTGGCCGCAAGTGCCCGATTCCTTTCGTGCATTGGCGCGGACGGGTGAGCCGATAATTGATACCGTGCAGGCCGGAAATGCGGTTCGCTATCTGCGGGAATATCCTTTCGTGGGGCTGGATTCCGGCGTGTTTGACGTGCCATCTTTGGCGTTTAAAATCGGTGAGGAAACGGTGCAAAGCGCAATGTCGCAGATTTATCTCTACCCGATAGACGTGGACACTTCGCAACCCATTGAGCCGATTCGGGACATTATTGCTGCGCCGGATCATTTTGATTGGAAGCCCTGGGCGATAGGCGCGGCGGTGGTGATTATTTTGGGAATTCTCGTGTGGCTTTTCCTGCGCCGGAAGAAGAAATCGCCCGCGCCGGCTGTGGTGAAAGCGCCGCCCAAAGGATTTGCGTCTCTTCTGAAAGAACTGGAGGCGGAAGGGCTGCCGCAGAAGGGCGAATACCGGCTGTACTACACGCGCCTCACCGATATTTTGCGCGATGCAATTGCCGTAAGAAGTGGCATTGCCGCCCGCGAAATGACTTCTGCCCAACTTCTCCGCCGCACGGAAAAGACCTTCAACGAGATGACGCAGGCGCAGCTTCGCTCTATTCTGGGAGAAGCCGATGCGGTGAAGTTTGCGAAGCTCCAACCGACGATTTCCACGCAGGAAGAAGTGATGCGCACGGCTTTTGCTTTCCTTCAAAACGCCCGCTTGTAGATGGAAGACGTAAAGGCTTTTCTCCAAAACATTTATCCCGAAGGATGGCGGCTGGCACAGCCGGAGGCGCTGCTTTTGCTCTTGCTGCTGCCCTTGCTGTGGTGGATACGGTGGAGCAATGAAAAGAAGCGTCCGGTGATGCGACTTTCTACGGCGGCGGCGTTTCGGAATGTGCGGCCTACGTTGCGGGTGCGGATGGAGAAATGGCTTCCATACCTGCGTAGTTTGGCACTCGTGGCGCTCATTCTTGCGCTGGCGCGGCCACAGGAACACAACGTAACGGAGTACATTGAAAGCGAGGGAATTGATATTGTGCTGGCGATGGACGTTTCCGGTTCTATGCTGGCTGAAGACCTAAAACCCAACCGCTTGGAAGCGGCGAAACAGGTGGCGGCGGAATTTGTGCAGATGCGACCGGCAGACCGGATTGGACTGGTGATTTTCTCCGGCGAAAGCCTTACGCAGTGTCCGCCGACGATGGATCGGAATGCGCTGCTTCAAAGCCTGGAGGTGTTGCGCGCGGGTGGCATGTTGCAGGACGGCACTGCCATTGGCGACGGGCTGGCGACAGCGGTGGACCGGGTGCGCAGCGGCGGCAAAAGCAAGGTGATTGTCTTGATGACCGACGGCGTAAACAACCGCGAGCATATCTCTCCCAACACGGCTTTGCAGATTGCGAAAACCTTTGGCGTGCGGGTTTATACGATTGGCATTGGCACGACGGGCACGGCGATGGTGAGCATCCAGACGCCCTTTGGCATTGAGAAGATTGCGCAGCCCGTGCAGATTGACGAGCCGCTGCTGCAAGGCATTGCTTTGGGCACGGGCGGGAAGTATTTCCGGGCAACGGACAACCAGTCTTTACAGGCCATTTACAGCGACATTGACCAGTTGGAAAAACAGAAAATAGAGACCACCCGCGAGGAGCGCACCAAGGAATGGGCATGGCCGTTTTTGTGGGCGGCGCTGGGCTTGCTGGCAGTGGAGTTGGCGGGGAGATGGGGATGGTTGCGGGGAGTGTAATTTCCTCTGCCGCTTCCCGATTTTATAGGGACAGGCGCTTTCCGAAAAACTTTTGTCGCCCCGGAACGGGATCTTAAGCCTATCCCAAAAATGGGGAGAAAGGAGTTGTGGTAACTTCTTTTTTGTCATTCCCGAAAGGGGGGCTGTAGGAAACACTTTTTACGATAAAGCATCTCCTACAGGTTCCCTGTCGGGAATGACAAAAGATTATCGCCCCAAAAAGCCCAAACCTTTATTTTTAGGATAGGCTCTTAGTAGACGCAAGCCGACAAGTTCCCCTTCGGGGATGACAAAAGATTATCGCCGAAACGCGAAGGCGCCGGAAACAGAAAACACTTATCCGGTTTTGGAAACGGGTTAGGTATTTCTGTCTGTGTTCTCTCGCCGCTTCTTTAAAGCAATTTCAACGCCTTTTCTTTCCTAAGCCCCTACTTTTCACTGACGAGCGGCATTTCCGCACGGTGCGGAAAGATTCTCCACGGTGCGGAGTGCGTCTGCACGGTGCTAAACACCTCCGCACGGTGCGGAAAGATTCTCCACAGTGCTAAAAGGTTTTCCACGGTGCGGAGTGCGTCCGCACGGTGCGGAAAGATTCTCCACGGTGCTAAGGGTTTCCGCACGGTGCACATGAATTGCACACCGTGCCGGGGAACAGGGAAAAGGAAATTTGGGGTGGGAAAGGCTGCGAGGGACTAACGCGCGGGATTCGGCAAACAGGGGATTCATTCCGGGTGCAGTCTGAAGACTGCGCGCCGGTACGACGAAGTCCCTGCCCGCAAAGGCCTGCGCCTCATACTTGGCCGAACGGAGGGACGAGCGGTATTGGCGGGGGAACTGAATTATTTATCCTCAACAATTCTTAGCCATTGTATACTGGGGCCTTTTTCCACGTCATATTGCTTGTTGATTCGGTCTAAGTCAATATCATCTGACCCAAAGAGTATATTATCGCCAAAGTGGTTAAAAGCATCTTCTAGGTTACTTTGTGAGGTAGTAGACAAATAAATTACTTGCTTTGCCCGATACTCTCTGGATTGGATATAGTAGTCGCCACTTGATATTTCTACCCCAATAACCTTAATATTTTTATTGCATTTATTCACTAGTTTATAGTGGCTTGTTGTAGCGGTGTTACGTCTAGTTTCGCTAGTATTACCATATTCGTCAGTAGTTGTGTATATCTCCTGCTTAACATCTGCGTCGCCATCTTTTTCATGGACAAGGCAGGCTGAACAGTCAGCACCGGGAAATTTGCTGCGAACCACTTTAGTGATAGAATCGTTTATTCTGGGAGCTACGTACTTTTTCCAATAGTCTGATTCTTTTTTTGCAAATTTGCTACGTGCAACATCCATCTCGCGGATTTGATCTTTAGTATAATTTAGTCTACCTACAGCACCTACATCGTTTCCTTGTACAGACCAACCTCTTTCATTTGGGTAGGTAATCAAAAAGGGTATTCCATTTACGAATTCAACTTTTATGTGCCGTATTTCATTTAACCTGTTTCCCTTGTCATCTGAATATTGATAATCTGCTGTAACAGATGTGGGTAGATTAGCGGCGTCTCTTGAATTCACAACATATCTGACGTTTTCGTCAGCACAATAGTAGTATTTTTTGTTTACCCTGCTGTTAGTCGCGAAGAAAGCAAGCATTTTTGTTAAAAAGACTTTCTCGTCTTTATTCGGCTTCAACACGTTTTTCTGGCACCTGTCTGCATATAACTGCGTTTCATAGTCATCCCTCTTTGGTATGGCGTCATTTTCAATATAGGCTGTGTTGTCCCAATAATAGTCCGTATAATCCATAAAAAAGTAGTCATACCTATATCTTTTCAGTGGATTTGGTGTTCCAGGTTCTTCATCTTTTACCCACACACCCGTCGGCCCTTTATGGTAACCATCATTACCGGTAGCTCCTCTGTTGTATCCCTCTTCATAAGGTGTACTTTTTCTGGGTAGATTGGGAGTTGTATTTACGCCTCTTGACACGTTATCAAGTTGCCTTGCTGAATTCTCTACTTCTCTTGCGAGATTCTGGACTCCTTTAGCGCCTTGCTGAATCTTTTTTAGAAGCTGGGCATGGGCGTTTCCTGCGCAAAAGAGGGAAACAACAAGCAGAAGAATTTTGGCGAAAAGAGATTTTGGATGCATTTTTCCAGAAGTTTAAATTGGGGAAATGGGATTGCTAACACAATAGTAGATAACGCTAAATTGCTGTGCAAGCTTTTTTCAAAGAAATTTTGGTTTAAATTGTTTGCTCTTGATAATCAATGCTTTGTTTCTTATTGTGAGGGAAATAGGACGTACACGCTGTTATGAGACGAGCCGGTTTTTTTGCCGCGTGAGGGATAGAGGCGGCGCGAAGCAGAGCCGAAAGCCCGACCCGTAGCGATAGCGAAGGGGCACGCCCAAATCATAAATTCATGGGTCACGGGGAGGTTGTGAGATTCCTCCTTCGTCGGAATGACAAAAGGTGGAAGAGAACGCCGAAGGCTCCAACAACATCCAATGATGTCCAACAAGTACGGGTTAAATTTGCGTCCTTATGCAAGACTATTTGTCGGGATTGAATCCGCAGCAGCGCGAAGCCGTAGAACACCTGCAAGGGCCGCTGATGATTGTGGCCGGTGCAGGCTCGGGGAAAACAAAAGTATTGACGACGCGCATCGCCCACCTGATGAACCACGGCGTGGATGCCTTCCGCATTCTGGCCCTCACGTTTACCAACAAGGCGGCGGCGGAAATGAAGGAGCGCATCGAACATATCCTCGGTGGCTCGGAAGCGCGCAACCTTTATATCGGTACGTTCCACTCGGTTTTTGCCCGCATCCTGCGCGCCGAAGCGGAGAAGCTAGGCTTTCCCAGAAACTTCACCATCTATGATACCGACGACGCGAAAAGTGTGATTAAGGACATCGTGAAGGAGCTGGTGCTGGATGATAAACACTACAAACCGGCGGGGGTGTACAACCGCATTTCGGCGGCCAAAAACTCGCTGATAGACGCGCAGACCTACAAGAGCGACAGCTTTATCCAGCAGGAAGATGCCCGTGCTTCGCGCCCGGCGATGGCGGAGATTTACCTGCGCTACCAGAACAAATTGCAGCGCAACGGTGCGATGGATTTTGACGATTTGCTCTTCAAAATGTACCAGTTGCTGACGCAGCACCCCGACGTGTTGGCGAAGTATCAGCACCGCTTTCAGTACATCCTGATTGATGAGTATCAGGATACCAACGTGGCGCAGTATCAGATTATCAAGCTCCTGGGGGCGGTGCATGAAAACATCTGCGTGGTAGGCGATGATGCGCAAAGTATCTACTCGTTTCGCGGGGCGACGGTGCAGAACATCCTTCAGTTTGAGCAGGATTACGACGATGTGAAAACCGTGAAGCTGGAGCAGAATTATCGCTCCACGCAAAGCATCCTGAACGTAGCCAACACCATCATTGCTAACAACAAAGGGCAGATTCCGAAAAACCTGTGGACGGAGAATGCGCACGGCGAAAAGATAAAGCTGGTGCGCACGATGACCGACAACGATGAAGGCCGTTTTGTGGCAGATGCGATTACGGAAATGCGCCTGCGCGAACACCGGCAGAACAAGGATTTTGTGGTCTTGTACCGCACCAACGCGCAAAGCCGAAGTTTTGAAGAAAGCCTGCGGCGGATGAACATTCCTTACCGGCTGGTGGGCGGCACGAGCTTCTATCAGCGCAAGGAAATCAAGGATTATCTCGCGTATCTGCGGACGGTGGTGAACCCGGCAGACGAAGAGAACCTGAAGCGCATTATCAACTACCCGGCGCGCGGGATTGGCAAGACGAGCGTGGACAGAATTTCCGTAGCGGCGGCGCAGCAGAATGTTACGTTCTGGAACATCATTCAAAGCCCCGGCACATCGGGCATCAAAGGCGCGGGCGCAACGGCGATTGAAAGCTTTGTGTACCTGATTAAGAGCGCGCAGGTGATGATGGGCCTTCCTACCATAAGCGCGCCCGAAGCCGAAGGAGAATTGGCTTTGAATGCAATCCCAGAAGGAGAAAACGCGCCTGTTGTCCAAAATCCAAACGCCGCTAATGCCTACGACGTAGCCTTCCACATTGGTAAGCAAAGCGGACTGGTAGCAGACCTCTACAACGACAAAAGTGTGGAAGGCTTGGCGCGCTACGAGAACGTGCAGGAGCTCCTCAATTCCATCAAGGAATTCACCGAAACGCCCGATGCGGAAGGCGAGCTGCGCGATAAAAGTCTCGGCGCGTATCTGCAACAAATTACCCTTCTCACCGACGCCGACCAGAACAACAAAGAAGACTCCAACGTGGTGCGCCTGATGACCATTCACGCGGCGAAAGGCCTGGAATTTCCGTGTGTATTTTCGGTGGGGCTGGAAGAGAATTTGTTTCCGAGCCAGATGAGCCTTTATGACCGCGAGCAGTTGGAAGAAGAGCGCCGCTTGTTTTATGTGGCCGTTACGCGGGCAAAGGAAAAGCTGTGGGTGACGTACGCCAACTCGCGCTACCGTTTTGGAAGCCTTGTGCAGAACGAGCCGAGCCGCTTTATTGATGAAATCCCCGAAGCGCATTTAGACAAAACCTTTACCGGCGCGGCCCACCGGGCAAATGGTTCTATGGGCGCGTTTGGACAACGCGGAAGTGCTGGTCGCGAGGAAATACAAGGCGGGAAAACACCGCTGAAATCCATTGCGCAGCAGATGCAGAAAAGCGCGGCAAAGGCCCACACCCCTTCCGCCGATTTTAAAGCCGACAACCCGGCGGCGATGGAAGTGGGGATGAAGGTGGAACACCAGAAATTTGGCTTCGGCCTGATAAAAACGCTGGAAGGCGGCGCGCAAAACCGCATTGCCGCCATTGATTTTGAAGGCGGGCACGGGGTGAAGAAAATTATGCTGAACTATGCGCGGTTAAGGATTGTGGAGTAGAGAGAATTTCTAACTTTCCAAAAGACGAAGTAAGAGATGGGCATTTGTAAACTTTGCATGGAGCAAAAAGAACTAATTAGGAAGTCGCACATTATTCCTGCATTCATGTACAATGGAATGTTTGATGAGAATAATAAGCTGTCTTTTCAACCTATTAGAGAGGGAGCTATAGAGAAGCATGAAATCAAGCGCCCATCAGATGGTGAATACGAAGGAGGATTACTTTGCAATGAATGCGACAATACTTTATTAGGTCATTATTTTGAAGACTATGCTAGCAAGGCAATGTACGGTGGTCGTTTAGTAGCAAGTGAGTGTCCATTATTTCAGAGTTGTATCAGTCAGCATAACATAGAATTCATTAAATGCACTAGGATTAACTACACAAAGTATAAGCTGTTTCTTTTGTCTGTTTTGTGGCGAGCCAGCATTTCAAATCGGTCATTCTTCAGTGAAATATCGTTAGGACAAAAGCATGAAGAAGAAATTAGAAGAATGATATTCAACAAAGATGCAGGTGAGGTAGATAAATTCCCTATCTTCATTTCGTCGTATTTGAATCATAAAGACCTGCCTAGAGAAATCATAATACAGCCAAGAAAAATTCAAGATGACCAATTGAAGGTGTTTGTCTTCTTGATAAACGGTTACCTCTATACCTTCTACGTCAATGAGGAAAATGCTAGTCTGCCAGCATATGTAACTGCTGAAACAATCAAGCCTAACAATGAGCTTAATATAATTCTATACTCAAGAGATAACGCAATTAATATGCTCAAAGCATACGCGGGATTGAACTGATAGTTTTGAGGTATGAATGTCGCTCGGCGAAAGGTTCCTTCCTTCTTCATATTAGCCCCCGTGGCTCGGCGAAGGCTTCTGCTCGCGGCTCGGTGAAGGCTCCCGCCCTTAACCTGTCCCACAACTTTTTGTTTGTCAAGCGTACATTAGCAGACATGTTTGAATGTGGTCATCTTTCCTCTATCAGTGCCGAGTTTGAAGGGCTGGCTTTACCCGATGCCCGTTTTGGCAAGCGGGTTCAGCAGATGGCAAGTCAAATGGCGGCGCATCCGGGGGCTTCTTTTTCAGCCGCTTTAGGAACGGCTCTTCGTAAGAGCGCCCACCGTCTTTTTGGCTATCAGGACTTGGATTTGGGCAGTACTCACCGCAGCCGCACCCAAGACCGCATCGCAGACCAAGAAACGGTTCTGCTCGTAGAAGACACCACCGACTTGGTGTACCACCAAAGCAACAAGACGGGCATGGGACCTTTGGGCGGCAGGGCAGACGGCAAGACGCGTGGACTGAACCTGCACAGTGCTTTGGCCTTGAGTACTGAAGGACTGCCCTTGGGCATCGTGTCCCATCATCTGTTCACGCCCTCAGACCAACACAAAGGCAGCCGCCGGGAATCCATACCCATAGAGCAGAAAGAGTCTTACAAGTGGCTCCAAACAACAGAAGTCGCTAATGAACTGGCTGTCCGGCATCCGGGTGTTTGTTTTATCAAAGTAGGCGACCGGGAGGCGGACTTCTACCAGCACTACAGCCATCCCCGAATGGCGGGGGTGGAACTACTCGTTCGCCTTTCTCAGAAAAAACGTAAGGTGTATTATGAAGGGCAGGAGGTCAAAGTGGGCGATTTATCTGCGCTATTACCGGTAGCCGGGATGGGTGTTCTCTTCATCAAGCAGAAAGGCAAAGTCATAGAGAGAAAGGTATGCTACCGCTTTGGGCGGATACAGTTGCCGCCTACCGGTAGCGGTAAAACAAAAGCATCGGCACAAGCATCGGCACAAGCATCGGTGCAGGCGCAAGTAGTGACTATCAGCACCTTAGAGGGGGATAAAGACGCTTTGGAATGGTTGCTCTTAACCACCTTGCCGGTAAAGAAGGTGGAGGACTGTATGCGTATGGGCCATTATTATGCCTTGCGATGGACCATAGAACGCTATCACTTTATCTTAAAGTCGGGCTTAGGGATAGAGCGCACCCAGTTGCAGGATGCTCAAAGCATTGGTTATGCGTTGTGGATGTGGGCGGTGGTAGGCTGGTGGGTGCTGTTGCTGTACCGGCTTGGCAGGCTGCGGGCAGAAGAAGGAGCCGGTATCTTCTTTGAAACAGAAATTATAGAAGTGCTGCAACTCACCACGCCTAAACCTATCCAAACGGTGGCTGATGTGGTAAGAGCAGTAGGCGTACTGGGCGGGTTCCAGCCGTCCAAAAAGCAGCCCATGCCGGGTGAAAAAACACTCTGGACAGGAGTCAGATTACTGGCTGCTCAAATCAAAATTTATCAGGCCGCTAAGCAAAAATACGGGACAGGTTAAGGGCAGGAGCCTTCGCCGACGAGCTTATCCGCCCAAATTTTAGCGCCACCCAAGCACCAAAACAAACCGCTTCCAACTATCTTTGAAGAAACAACCACACGTTATGGGTTCTGCTACCATCACCATCAACACCGATGCGCTTTCCAATGATTTTCTGGAAGGATTGAAGCGTATGTATCCCCACAAAACCGTGGAAATTTCGGTGCAACTCGCCGATGCTACCGACGAGATTTTGAGCAATCCTGATTTTGCGGAAGAACTTTCGCGCCGCATTGCCGGTATAGAAGCCGGAGAAAAATTGATTACCGTCAAGCCGGAAGACCTGCTATGAGATTCATCCAGTTTGAGCAGAAAGCGTTTGAAGAGTATCAGGTTTGGATTGAGACAGACCGCAGAATGGCGTTGCGCATCGGGGATTTAATCCGCGACATTTTGCGCGACCCCTTTACGGGAATTGGTAAGCCCGAACCGCTCCGGCATCAATACAAAGGCTATTGGAGCCGCCGCATAGATGAAGAACACCGGCTTCTCTACAAAGTCACGGACAACGCCATTACCATTGCGGCCTGCCGTTCTCATTACAAGTCGTAAAGCACCTTCGCCGCCCAAACTTCCCACTCCCGGCACGGCCTTATTACCTTTGCCCCCGCGTGAATCTTCCCGTACTTCAAGGCTTGTATGATGCCGATATCCGTATCCAGAACATGGCGGGGCGGCTCGGTGTGTCCGGTGGCGAAAGCAGGTTTTTGTTGGAAGGCTTGTATGGCGCTGCGCCTGCATTTGTCGCTACCGCCGTCTGGCGCGCCACCGATGCCAACCACGTCATTATCCTGCGCAACAAAGAAGAAGCGGCCTATTTCCACAACGATCTGGAACGGCTGACCGGCGCGTTAGACGTGTTCTTTTTCCCCGATTCTTTCAAAAAGACCGGCCATATCGGCGGCGACCTGAATTCCAGCCATGTGATGCTGCGCACCGAAGCACTGGCCAAGTTCACGCCCGACTCCCGGAAAAAAGTCTTGGTCACCTACCCCGAAGCACTGGTGGAAAAAGTGGTGAACCCCAAGGCACTTTCCAAAGACACGATCAGCATTAAAGTCGGGGAGAAACTACAGGTGGACGCGCTTTTGGAGCGGCTCGTGAGCCTCGGTTTCCGCAAGGAAGATTTTGCCTACGAGCCGGGTCAGTTTGCGGTGCGCGGCGGCATTCTGGACATCTATTCCTTCGGCAATGAGCATCCCTACCGCATTGAGCTTTTTGGCCGCGAGGTGGATTCCATCCGCATCTTCAACCCCGAAACGCAACTCTCGGAGCGCAAGCTCCTGAGCGTTACGATTCTGCCCAACGTAGAAACCAATTTTGAGACGGGCGAAAAAATTTCCTTGCCCGATTACCTGCCCGCGCAAACCTGCTTTTGGGCGCGCGACTGGGAGTTTGTTACCGGGCGGATGACCTTGTTGCTGGACGATATTCCCGACTTGCTTCCCGCCCCGCAAGCGCCAGGCGAAGACGAAGAAACGGGCAAGCCGCTCACCCGTGCCGACTTTGAAGACATGCCCCTGTGGCGACGCAAAATCGGTGGCCGGAACTTGATAGAATGGGACGGAACCGGGCTGGCGCAGTTGGAAGCATCGTCGGTGGAAAAGTTTGTTTTCAAAACGGAAGAGCAGCCGGTTTTCAACCGCAACTTCCCGATGCTGATTGCCGATTTGAAGCGCAGAACCGAGCCGCCCGCGAATGGTGCGGTGTTTCTCTTTGCGGAAAATCCCCGCCAGTTGGAGCGGCTGCGCAGCATCTTCACCGACCTTGCCGCTGAGGTGGAATTTGTGCCCATTGCGACGGCGCTTTCCAAGGGTTTTATTGATACCGAGAAAAACGTTGCCTGCTACACCGACCACCAGATTTTTGGGCGCTATCACAAGTACAGTGTCAAGCAGGCGTACAGCAAAGGCAAGGCGCTGACCATCAAAGCCCTGCGCGACCTGACACCCGGCGACTTTGTAACCCACATTGACCACGGCGTCGGGACGTACAGCGGGCTGCAAAAATTAGAAGTGAACGGCGCGATGCAGGAAGCCGTGCGCATCATCTACAAAGACGGCGACGTGCTGTATGTGAACGTCAATTCGCTGCATAAAATCAGCAAATACACCGGCAAGGAAGGCACGCCGCCGCGCATCAACAAGCTGGGCAGCGATGCTTGGGAAAAGCTCAAAAACAAAACCAAAAAGCAGGTCAAGGACATTGCCGCCGACCTCATCCGCCTCTATGCCAAGCGCAAGGCGAGCAAGGGTTTTGCCCACAGTCCCGACACGTATTTGCAGACCGAGCTGGAAGCGTCGTTCATCTACGAAGACACACCCGACCAGGCCAAAGCCACCGCCGACGTGAAGCGCGACATGGAAGCCGAAAGCCCGATGGACCGCCTTATTTGCGGCGACGTAGGCTTCGGGAAAACGGAAGTGGCGGTGCGCGCAGCCTTTAAAACCGTAGTGGATGGCAAACAGGCGGCCATCATGGTTCCGACAACGATTCTCGCCTATCAGCACTTCCAGACGTTCTCCGAAAGGCTGAAAGATTTCCCCTGCACGGTGGATTTTATCAACCGCTTTAAATCTTCCAAAGAGAAAAAAGAGACCTTGCAAAAGTTAGAGCAGGGCAAGGTGGACATCATCATTGGCACGCACGCGCTGCTTTCCAAAGACATCAAGTTTAAAGACCTCGGCGTGCTGATTATTGACGAAGAGCAGAAGTTTGGCGTGTCGGCGAAAGAGAAGTTGCGCGAGCGCAAAGCGAATGTGGACACGCTCACCTTGACCGCAACGCCGATTCCGCGCACGCTGCAATTCTCCCTGATGAATGCCCGCGACCTGAGCATCATCAACACGCCGCCACCCAACCGCCAGCCCGTTCATACCGAGTTGATGGGCTTTGACGAAGAAGCCATCCGCGACGCGATTTACTACGAAACCGAGCGCGGCGGACAGGTGTATTTTGTACACAACCGCGTGCAAAGCCTGCCGGATATGGTGGCGAAGCTGCGCACGCTGTGCCCGGATTTACACTTCGCTATGGCGCACGGGCAAATGGAAGGCAACAAGCTGGAAGAGACGCTGCTGGATTTTATTGCCCACAAATTTGACGTGCTGGTTTGCACCACGATTGTGGAAAGCGGCGTGGACATCACCAATGCCAACACGATTTTCATCCACAACGCCCACCAATTCGGCCTCTCCGATTTGCACCAAATGCGGGGCCGTGTGGGCCGGAATAACAAGAAAGCGTTTTGCTACCTGATAGCGCCGTCTATCATCACCCTGCCCGACGAAAGCCGGAAACGGCTGCAAACATTGGAGCAGTTCAACGAGCTTGGCAGCGGCTTCCAAATTGCGATGCGCGACCTGGACATTCGCGGGGCCGGAAACCTTTTGGGCGGCGAGCAGAGTGGTTTTATTGCGGAGATTGGCTTGGAGATGTACCAGAAAATTCTGGAAGAAGCCGTGCGGGAATTGAAGCGCACCGAGTTTGCCGACCTCTTTGCGGAAGAAATTCAGAAAGAGCGCGACTACGTAACCGATTGCGCCATTGACACTGACCTGGAAATCCTCATTCCCGACGCGTATGTGGAAAGCATCACCGAGCGGCTTTCGCTTTATACGACGCTGGACGGGCTGGAAAAAGACGAAGATTTGCGCGCCTTTCATGAGATGCTGACAGACCGTTTTGGCCCCGTGCCGCCGCCGGTAGAAAGCCTTTTCACCACCATTCGCTGCCGCCGCATGGCGAAGGAATTGGGCTTTGAAAAGATGATTGTAAAGGGCGGACAGATGCGCCTGTATTTCATCTCCAACCCCGACTCGCCTTATTTTGAAAGCGATACCTTCCACCACATCATGCAGTACATCCAAACCCGCGTGGCCCACGTCAAGATGAAGCAGAGCGGCAAACTGTTTTACCTCACGGTGCAGAACGTGGACAATATGGAAGAAGCCGAGTGGTTTTTGAAGGGGATGATGCGGTAACAGGCTCAAGGAGTTGCGTCAAGCTCTTTGTCTTTTTGTAATCGTTCTGCCCTTCGCCTTGCTCTTTCTGCGTCCCTTAGCTCTTGCTTTTCCTTGCCTCGGAACAGCCACATATACAGGAAAGTCGTTCCCACAACAATACCCGTTCTGCCTAGCAACAGAACGATATTGGCCAGCACTTCGCTGCCGTCGCAGGCCAGACTACAACCGAGAGCCAGTACAGTTGCGCTTGCAAAAAGCGCGCAAATAAAAATCAGCACCGCGACCAGAATTTTCACCCACAGCGGCCAAGCCACGTAATGCTGCACCGTCCGGCGGACCCAGTTTCGTACTTTGGATTGGTGTTGTCCTACCGGTTTTTCAGTAACAGTAGTAGCTGCGCTTGCTGCCGTTACAGGAGCAGGAATGCGCTGCTCTAAAGTTCCGTTCCCCAGCAAAACCATCAGCGCCATGCCGCAGGCGAGCATTCCTCCCTCTAACCGTTTCCGGCTTGCCCAAGTGTGCGGCACTTTCCTGCTTTTAATGGTGTACCGGACCGTAATTCCGGCGGCGACCAGCAAGAAGAAAAGCTGCGAAGCGGCGGTTGTATCTCCTGGCAAAGGCGACATGACCGCGCCCACAAAAAGCGCCACGACCACCAGCAGAAAATGCCCCAGCACGAGCAGTATCCGCGCGGGCCACATGTTTTTGGAAGCCCAAAGAGAAAGGGCATAACCGTAGGCGGAGCACTTATTCATTAGAGGGAAGGTACGCCACTTGCGACTTTTTTAATTCTTGCCCGACAATCAGTAAGGTCGGGATGTTTGCAAAGCAGAGAGTAATTCTCCCCAAAAGATACAAGTCAGGTTCAACGCGCCTAACAAAACCCCTACCGGTAAGCAACCGGCGTCTGGCCTACTCTTTTTTTGAAAAGCTTGCTAAAGGACTGCGGGTATTGAAAGCCTAAGTCGTAGGCAATCTCGCTCACGCTGCGGCCCGTGGTCGTCAAAATCTCTTTAGCCCGTTCAATCAGCCGGTCATGGATATGCTGCTGCGTGTTCTGGTGGGTAAGGTTCCGTAAAGCATCGCTGAGGTAAGCAGGCGACACCTGCAAATCACTCGCAAGTCCTTCTACGGTGGGCAGCACCGCGCGCGAATCCTGGGCGAAATAGGTATCCAACAAGGCTTCAAATTTGGCCAGCAAATCGTTGTTCAACGGCCTGCGGGAAAACGCCTGCCGGTCATAAAACCGGTTGCAATAGCTCAGGAGCAATTCCAGATTGGAGACTAATACCGCCTGGCTGTGCGCATCCAGCCGGGCCTCCATTTCCCGCTCTATGTTCTGGATAATGCCTTCCATAATTCCTTCTTCCTCTTCTGAAAGATGTAACGCCTCGGTTGCGCTATAGGAGAAGAATCCATAGGCCCGGATGACACTCCCCAATGGATACTGCCGGATCAGGTCGGGATGAAACAGCAACGACCAGCCGTCTTTGCTGCGCACCGTTTCGTCATCAATCCGAAATACCTGTGCAGGCGCCATAAACGACAGGCTGCCTTCCTCGAAATCGTAGTGCGTCCTGCCATATTGCATCCGTCCCGCAAAGCCGCGCTTCATCGTGATGTTATACAGTTGCAGGGACACCAGCCCGCCGTCTAAACCGTCTGCGCTCATTTCCGCATCATGCCGGATAAGCGTTATCAAAGGATGACGCGGCTTCGCCAGCCCCGACAAGCGGTGCAGTTCCGAAACAGACTGGATAAGAAGCGGCGGCGTTTTCATGAGCGGTTTCTTTTTTCAGGAAAGAAAATCTTCCCCACGGGCGCGGTCAGCAGTCATTATTTCCACCACGTTTTGCGGATATTCCGTCTTCAGCTTGCTCACCTCGTCCAGCATTTTCAACTCTTCAGCACTCAGCGAGACCTCCACCGCGCCCAGATTGTCCACAAGCTGTTCCATCCGGGTAGCGCCAATAATAAGACTCGTTACCGCAGGCTTGTGCAACAGCCACGCAAGGGCCAGTTGGGCAACGCTGGTGCCTTTTGCTTCGGCCATCGGGTGCAACACATCCAGCACGTCATAAGCAAGTTCGGCATTTGCCGGCGGGAAAGGAAAATTGTTGTAGCGGCCTTTTTCGCTGCTGCCGTCGCGCTTGTATTTTCCGGTCAGGAAGCCGCCGCTCAAGGGGCTGTAGACAATCAGTCCCACTTTCTGGTCGGTCAGGAGCGGAATAAATTCGCGCTCCAAAGCCCGGTTGTCCAAGGCGTAGTTTGCTTGCAGCGAGGCAAATTTCTCCAGGTCTTTATAGGTAGAATAGCCCAGTGCTTTCATAAATTCCCACGCCATGAAGTTAGAGGCACCGATATAGCGCACTTTGCCGCTCCGCACAAGGTCGTCCAGCGTGCGCAGGGTTTCTTCAATCGGCGTGAGCGGGTCGGAAGTGTGCAGTTGATAGAGGTCAATGTAATCCGTTCCCAGGCGGCGCAGGCTGCCTTCCACTTGTTCCATCAGGTGCTTGCGCGAGAGGCCGCGATTGTTTTCGCCTTTGCCCATGGAGCCGCGCACTTTGGTAGCCAGCACCAGGTCGTCGCGATTAATAGAAAGGTTGCGGATGGCCTGCCCAATCATCGTTTCCGAAAGCCCGGTGGAGTAGATGTTGGCAGTATCTATGAAGTTGATGCCCGCTTCCGTAGCCGTTTTTATTTGCGCATCCACGGCGTCTTGCCCCAGGTCTCCCATGTGGCTAAAGAAGCCCTTTCCGCCGTAGTTCATCGTGCCGAGGCACAAAACAGATACTTTGAGGCCCGTGTTGCCCAGTACTTTGTAGTTCATTTTGGATGGGTGTTTGAAGACGGCAAAGGTCCGGGCGCGAGGACTTTGGCTTTGTATCCAAACTGGTGTTTCTTGGGTTCAGAAAGCATTTTTAGGGAAAGTAAGGATGCACCTGACCTGCCCATTCTCACCCACCCGCCTCCCCATCCGCTTGCGCCGCCTTCACCTTTTCGCCCAGCGCCCGCAGTTCGTCGATGCTCATGTTGCCGATGTCGTTTAGCCATTCCAAGCCGTTGTCTTCGGTTGCCAGCAAGGCCGCCAGCGGCTGGTGTGCGGTGTCGGTTCCGGGGGCAGGTTCCCAGCGCAATACATCGTTGGGCGTGCAGCGCAGAAGCAGACACAGTTGCTCCAGATTGTTGAGCGGCAGGTTGCGATAGGCTTCTGCGGCCAGCTTGCGGGCGGCGGGTTCTGACACGCCATTGGCCGCCAGCCATGCGTAGGGATAGCGGATGCCCCGCGCTTTGAAAATAGCTTTTATCCGGAGGGAGAGCATGGAGAATGATTTTAAGAAGAGAAGAATCAAAGGTAAATCTTAAACCAGAAATTGCCTAAAAAGAACAGCGGAAGCGATACTTCAGACTAAAAAAGCGAAAAATGAAACTACAAGAACAAAAAATTAGGTTTCCGAAGCAAAACATGAGACTTGCGGAGCAAAACATGAAGCTTGCGGAGCGAAAAATTAGGTTTTTGGAGCTGTATATTGTGATAGGAGTGCGATAATGCACGTTGTGGGAGCAATACAGCACGCATTTGTAGAGCAAGATTACGAAGTAGGGTCGGCCTTTATCTTCCCCAAACCCATCAACCTAAAGTGTGGCCCGTTTGTTTTATCTTCCCGCAATCTTTATGAGCTTCAACATCGAGCGTCCGTATCTCCCCGCCGGCGACCAGCCGGAAGCCATTCAACACCTCGTCGAAGGCATCCGCGCCGGCGACCCCTTCCAAACGCTCTTGGGCGTAACAGGAAGCGGCAAGACATTCACTATGGCCAACGTGGTGCAGGAAGTGCAAAAACCGACGCTCGTCCTGACACATAATAAGACACTCGTGGCGCAGCTCTACGGCGAGTTCAAACAGTTCTTTCCCCACAACGCCGTAGAATACTTTGTTTCTTACTACGATTATTACCAGCCCGAGGCCTATCTCCCCACAACGGACACCTACATTGAAAAAGATTTGTCCATTAATGAAGAGTTAGAAAAGCTGCGTTTGCGCGCTACTTCCAACCTGCTTTCCGGGCGGCGGGACATTCTGGTGGTCGCTTCCGTGAGTTGTATTTATGGTATGGGGAATCCAACCGAATACGCCAACGGCATCATTCGCCTCCAACGCGGACAAAACATCGGGCGGCAAACGTTTCTGCACGGCCTCGTGAATGCGCTTTATTCCCGCGCGCAATTAGAGTTCGGGCGCGGCTCCTTCCGCGTCAAAGGCGATACGGTGGACATCAATCTTCCGTATGTGGACTACGGCTATCGCATCACCTTCTTCGGCGACGTAATTGAGGAGATAGAATCTTTTGAAATAGAAACCGGTAAGCGCATTGGACGTCTGGAAACTGCCGCCATTTTCCCGGCGAATCTCTATATGGCCCCGAAAGGACAAATGACGAGCATCATCCATGAAATTCAGGACGAACTCGCTGCACAGATTGCCTATTTCCAAAGCATCAACAAACCTCTGGAAGCGCAACGCATTAAAGAGCGGGTGAATTATGATTTGGAGATGATTCAGGAACTCGGCTTTTGTTCCGGTATCGAAAACTACTCGCGCTTCCTGGATCGTCGCTTGCCCGGTACGCGCCCGTTCTGTCTGCTGGATTATTTCCCGGATGATTTCCTCCTGATTGTAGACGAAAGTCACGTAACGATCCCGCAAATAAGTGGTATGTATGGCGGTGACCGTTCGCGCAAGCTCAACCTCGTGGATTTTGGTTTCCGTTTGCCAAGTGCGTTAGACAACCGTCCGCTCAACTTTCAGGAATTTGAAAAGCAAATGGGCCAAACGGTTTTCGTTTCGGCTACACCCGGCAAATATGAGTTGGATACCTGCGAAGGTGTGGTAGTAGAACAAGTGGTGCGCCCCACCGGCCTGCTCGATCCACCCATCCAAATCCGACCTTCCATCAATCAGATTGATGATTTGTTGGATGAAATTGACAACCGTGTGAAAAGCGGTGACCGCGTGCTGGTAACCACGCTCACCAAGCGCATGGCCGAAGAATTAGACAAATACCTGGGCCGCATCAACATTAAAAGTCGCTACATCCACTCTGAAGTGGACACCTTGGAGCGCGTGGAAATCCTGCGCGACCTGCGCCTCGGGAATATTGATGTGCTGGTGGGCGTGAACCTTCTCCGTGAAGGACTGGACTTGCCGGAAGTGAGTTTGATGGCGATTCTGGACGCCGACAAAGAAGGCTTTTTGCGCGATGAGCGCAGCCTGACGCAGATGGCGGGCCGCGCCGCGCGGAACGAGAACGGGACGGTGATTTTCTACGCCGACAAAATCACCGACTCTATGCAGAAAACAATAGACGAAACCGAACGGCGGCGTGCCAAGCAAATTGCCTACAACACTGAACACGGCATCACGCCTCGAACCGTGCGCAAAAGCGTGGAGCAAATCCTGAAGCAAACGTCCGTTCTCGACATCAAAGGCGGCGACCCGAAAAAAATGGCTGCTGCTTACGCCCAACCCGACACGCCACTCGGCATTGCGGCAGAAGCAGGCGTGGACTATGTCAAGAAACCAGCAGACTTGGAAAAGCTCATTTCCCAAACGCAAAAAGCCATGCAGAAAGCGGCGAAGGATCTGGACTTTATGGAAGCGGCGCGGCTGCGGGATGAATTGTTTAAGCTGAAAAAGGAAGTGGGGGTGTAAAATGAATTCCCTGTTTTAAAACAAAAAAAGAACGCGCCTTTCAACACGTTCCTTTTAATTTCCCATTTTAGTGTTTCCCCAGCATAAAAAAAGAGGCGCCCTCTCTCCCAAGGCGCCTCTTACCCCTTAAAAAACCACTTCATGGAGCCGGAAAAGCTGCTTTATAATGAGTCTCACATAGAGACCCGCCTCTTTTCCTTTTCCTCACAAGAAGTCAGCTTCCTTATGCACAAACAAGTACGCAGAAGGCATCCCTTTGGTTTTCTCAGGCAGAAAGCTTTACCAATTTTTTTAGTAAAGAACAGGATGCCTACTATTGGGGAATAATTTTTGCTTCCCCATTCTCACCCGGCGAAAAGATTCTTTCCCTTTCTACCACGCCTGCCTTCAATTTCCATTCGTCTTTCGCCGTCTTTCCTCATGCCGGGCCACCCACAATCGTCTTACACAGAAGAAGAACTCGTCGCGCTGCTTCAAACGCGCAGTGAGGGTGGTTTTTCATACCTTTACGACCACTATTCCAATGCGCTTTACGGTCTGCTGCTCCAGATGACCGCACAGCCGGAGCCGGCTGCTGACCTGCTTCAGGAAGTGTTTGTAAAAATCTGGAATAACATTGAGAAATACGACCCGGCCATTGCCCGGCTTTATACGTGGATGATTCAGATTACGCGCAACACAGCACTCGACTACCTGAAGTCCAAACAACATCGGAACAGCCTTCGAAACCAAACGCCTACGGACGCCGTATATGAAAGCGAAGCCTTTGCGGTGTGGCCTACTTCTGATTATATTGGCCTCCGAAAAGTGCTCGACGAATTAGACGGCGACAAAAAAACGCTCGTAGAACTTGCTTACTACAAGGGCTATACGCAAGAAGAGATTTCCCGTAGCCTCGGCATTCCGCTGGGAACGGTGAAAACAAGGTTGCGCGCTGCATTTGTGCTTCTTCGTACTCTTTTAAAAGATTTCAGGTAACTGTGGATATCGAAGCCTACATATCATCCGGTATTTTAGAAGCCCATGCGCTGGGAGCGACCTCTGTTGAGGAGGCAGCTATCCTATCTTGTGTAGCCAAAAATAACCCGCGCGTACAGGAAGCCCTGACAGAAGCGATGAAAACGCTCGAAGGGTTTTCCAGTCTCCATACTGCGCCCGCACCTGACTTAAAAAGCGTCATCTGGAACCGTATCCAGGCCGAACAAAAGAACAAGCCGGCGGCAACGAAAACCCCTATCAGTATTCCCCTTCCGCTGTCCCCAAATACCGTTTCTGCCCCGCGCATTTTTGTCTGGAAAGCCTTGGCCGCAGCCGCAGTTTTGCTGCTTTGCGTCAGCACTTTGGGTTATTTTAAAAGCAGGAAAGAAGCGCAACAGGCAAACACGCTGTTGGCACAGGCCGGAAGTACCCTTTCGGCGCAGGAAAAGGAGCTTGCGGAATTCCACGCCAAAACCGCTGTGTTGATGCAGCAGGGCATAGACGTGATTGTGCTGAACGGCGTAGAATCCCATCCCGACAACAAGGCGATGGTTTTTTGGAATAAGAAAGACCGGAAAGTTTACCTTGATGCGCTGCATCTTCCTCAAGCCCCTGCCGGAAAGCAATACCAGCTTTGGGCAATGGTAGGCGGAAAGCCCGTGAATGCTGGCATGTATGAAGGAGACGTCCGGCAGCCGCTTTCTACGGTAGGTGTGGCGCAGGCTTTTGCAATTACACTGGAAAAAACCGGCGGCGTTCCTTCCCCTACAATGACCAATTTAATGGTGATGGGGACAGTGGTAAAAGGATGAAAAACGGAATAGCGGTTCTGTGAAAGCTCCCGATTTACCCAAAACAAAGCTGCTTCGCAAATTCCCAAGTTAAAACGCTTTCCTTTCTTGCTCTTTGCGCTTTCATTTATTGGCTTTCTTATGTTCGGTGCCAAGCGATGAAAATGTTCCGAATGCATCTCAAACTGTCTTTGGGCTTATTCAGAATTAGCTGCTATCATCGCTTTCAACATTGCCGCATTCTGAAGCGCAGAATGTCCCCAAGTGTTGTTGAAAGCCACCCATTTTTCCGGGACTTCCGCCGCACTGAGTTGCTCGTAAATGGCATTTACTTCCGCTTCGCTATACAGCGATTTAAACAAAACCGGACGGCCATGAAAGCGATAATAGGCTTTGGAAAGTCCCGGCTGCCAAACAGCTTCGCGGGGAATATCACCGGGATAATCCACACCGCAGAAAGCGATTTTGTGGGCGCTCAATGCTTCCAACACCTGTGCCGTCCACCAGCTTTTGTGCCGGAACTCTACCACGTTCGGAAAGGCCGGGTCAAGGTTTTTTAAAACGGCTTCCAACCGCTCTTCGGAAAAGGCAAAACTGGGAGGACACTGAAACAAAACAGCACCCAGCTTCTCGCCGATGCCTTCGGCCAGCAAAGCGTAGAAAGCTTCCGCGTCCGGCCCGCTTTCCCGGAATTTTTGGTAGTGGGTGATGGTGCGCGGCGCTTTGAGGCTGAACAAAAATCCGTCGGGACTTTGCGCTTTCCAGTTTTGCAGGGTTTTCAGGGTCGGAATGCGGTAGAAGCTGCTGTTGATTTCCACACAGTTGAAATGCTGGCAGTAGAAAGCAAACCAGCTTTTCTGGGGCAGTCCGTCGGGGTAAAAAACGCCTTTCCAGTCTTTGTTGGAAAAGCCGGAAAGACCAATGCGCCAAACGCTTTTTTCTTTTTCCATAGCAAAGGCGGCAGCTTAAACAGTGCCAGCGGCGTGCAACTTCGCAGCGGCCCCAAACTTCTTTTTTGAAACGCTTTCTCTTCCTGCTTTTTGCGCTGTCTTTCGTGGGCTTTCTCATCTTCGGGGTGAAGCGCCGCAAAGAATCGCGGATGTCGCCGCAGATGCGTTACTGGCTGGCGCTCGTGGCGTTTCTTCTCTTGCTGTGCTTTGTGTTGTGGAGGCTGTAAGGAAAGTTTTATGTGTCATGTTTCATGGCGCACGATCCAACGCGTAGCATCCAACACTCCAACGCCCGAAGGACTGTCCAACATTCCAACCCGCCCCAACTATTTTTGCCCAAAATCTGCTCCTCATGCCCGAAGCCTACGTTCAATCTTCCATCCAAAATGGCATTGCCACTGTTGAATTTTTCCACCCCGCCTCTAACTCTTTGCCGTCGGCAATTTTGATGCAATTGGGCGATGCGATTGCGGCGCTCAATGACAACACCGAAGCGCGCGTGATTGTGCTGCGCAGCGCAGGTGAGAAAGCGTTTTGTGCAGGTGCGTCTTTTGACGAGTTGGTAGCGATTAGCGACGAAGCAGGTGGGCTTAAATTCTTTTCCGGCTTTGCGCACGTCATCAATGCCATTCGCAAAAGCGACAAGCTGGTGATTGGACGCGTGCAGGGAAAAGCAGTTGGCGGCGGCGTAGGACTGGCTTCGGCGGTGGATTATTGCATTGCCAAATCGGACGCGAGCATTAAGCTGTCGGAGTTGGCAGTAGGCATCGGGCCGTTTGTAGTTGGCCCGGCGGTGGAGCGCAAAATCGGCGCAGGGCCGTTTGCCCAAATGGCGATTGACGCAACCGAATGGCGCAGCGCACAATGGGCCTATGAGCGCGGCCTCTACGCCGAGCTTCACGACACGAATGAGGCACTGGACGCAGCAGTGGAAAAGCTGGCAAACCGCCTCGCAAAATCTTCGCCGGAAGCGCAGGCGGAGCTAAAGAAAATCTTCTGGCAGGGAACGGAAAACTGGGACACGCTGCTGGTGGAGCGCGCGGGTGTTTCCGGGAAACTGGTGTTGAGCGATTTTACGCGGAACGCGGTTGCAGCGTTTAAGGCGAAGGGATAACGAATTAGAGAGCGGGCTTCGGCAAGCTCAGAGTGACAACGGTTGTGCTTGCTCTCGCGTGTCAGGCTGAGCTTGCCGAAAGGCCATCAATCTCATTAAAAACTCCGCCCAATCCCCACCACATACCGCCAGGCAAAATAATCTTCTCCCGCGGGCGGATGACTGAGCAGGAAAGGCATGTCAAAGCGCAAGGTCAGCGGGCGAACTTTATCCAGCTTGCCCCATTTTTTAATCGTCAGCGCGGTGCCGATGCCTCCGTCAGCGCGTACTTGGCTCCACGTGTTGGTGGGCGTGAGATTGCTGTAGGAAGAAAGGCTGTCGTAGCGGGAAAGTTCCATCAGGCCCGCATCGGCGAAGAGGTAGGCGTCTAAGTGCAGCCAGTTTTTGAAGGCTTTGTTTTGAAGTTTCACCAGCCCATCAAAATCCATTTCGGCGTTGATGGCAGCGCCGCTGCGGCTTTTGTAACCGAGGAGAATTTGCCCGTTCTTCTCTTCCGCAATCAGGTAGCCTGCATAGCCGCGCAGGTTGAGTCCGCCGCCCTGTTGCAAGTGGTTTGTAGTGGTGGGAGAGAAGCCGCGCCATTCATCCGGCACGAAGCCCACTGAGCGCAAAAACTTGTTCTCCATCAGGGCTTCAGGATTCGCACCGGCCGCAAAAAGCGCGCTTTCCCACGGAATGTTTTCGCCCATGCCGTAGCGTGCAAAAAGACGTGTGCGCCATTCGGTTTTCGCCCAATTCCAAGATCGCTTTCCTTCGGCCTGAACATAGCTGTAATTGAAAGCGTTTTGCGTATTTCCACCCAGAAAAGGCGCACGTAAAGAGACGTTTACGTTGCCATTTCCACGCCGGAAAGTGGGTGTGTAATTCCAACTAAAATTCAGCGAGTTGTTCAACCGCGAGCCAACGCTGCTCCACTCTTGCGGATACAGGAGATAATCCAAATCAAAAGCGCGGGGACGCCACAGGGCGAGGAAATTTCCCGACAACGTGTTGCGCTCGTTCACTTGCCACGCGAGGCCGATGCTGTGCCGGTTTAGTCCGTCGTTGATGCGGCTACTAAGGTTCCATTGCAGCTTTGGATAGAAGCGCGTAACGGGCGAGGCGTAAGAAAAATTATAGCCGAAAGGCAGGTAGCGGTTGTACCAGCTTTCGCTCTGGCGGGAGAGATAGGGCGTTTGTTGCAGCGCGTGGGTATTCCACCAAACCGTCGCTTCAAAACGGTGCATCAAACCGAGATAATCGCCTTCAGCGTGGATGCCCGCTTTGAGGCCGTCCACCGCATTTCCCCACAAGTCGGGACGCAGAAAAAGCCGGTAACGGCGACGGTCAGCAGGCAGGCGAAAACCCCAATCCAAACGCGCGGCGATACCGCGTCCCAAACCGATTCCCGGACGGAAAACGTTGTCGGGATAATAGACATCAGCGAGACGGAAAGTGGTATCTATCTGCACGTTGCGGATGCCCGACGGCGAGGCAATGCGGGCGGTGTAACGCGGTTGCAATTGCTCCCAGCCAATCCAGCGCGGAAGGATGTTTTTCGTGTCCGGCGGCGTGTTCCAACTATTCGGAATCAGGTAGGTTTTCCGGGAATCGTCTTTTCCAAAAACGGTAAACTGCACCGGCATCTGCATTAGCCCGCGCCGCCGGAAACGCACATCAAATGAGTCGGTTCCCCGCACTTTTTTCACGCCGCAAATGCCGTAGTCAATCGTCTTCGTAGTCTCTAACCACTGGTCAAAAAACGGGCTCAAATCCTGGTGCGTAAACTGCGTGATGCTCTCCCTAAAATCTTCGGGATACGGGTGCGCGCCTTTCCACTGGTTGAAGTAGTGCTGCATGGCTTTCAGGAAGAGGGAATCGCCCAGCACGTACTGCAGGTTGTAGAGCATCGTGGCGGTTTTGTAGTACACCATTCCGTAGCCGTTCTCGTGGCCGGTAGCGTTGTGGAAATCGTCGCTGTGGGTGTTGAGCGGAAGCTCATTCTGCTGCAAAGCGGCATTGGTGTACGGAGCGATAACGTTCCTGTCCACAATCGTCGGTGCTTCCGGGCGCTTCTCCCAAAAATGGGCCGGCACACCGGCCAGCCTGCTTTCGCCGTCAATGCGCTTCAGGCCCCAAGCCGTGAGGAACTGCGTAAAGCCTTCGTCCATCATAGCGCGATAGGTTTCGTTGCTTCCCACCATGCCGTAAAACCAGTTGTGGCCAATCTCGTGTACCAGCAGTCCGCGATAGCTTGGGTCGCGCCCTCCGTCGAGGGTCAGCATCGGATATTCCATGCCGTCTGCCGCGTCGGCGGCCACCATTTTAGGATAAGCATACATGCCGATATCTCCCGAAAAAGTCTGGATGATTTTGGCGACATACTGCGCACTGTTTTGCCAGCCCGAAGCGTGCGGTTCCTGCGCGATTCCGACGCACTCTATGCCGTTCCAGTAAGTCGTGGCGATGCGGTAAGAAGGGTCTGCCGTCCACGCAAAATCGTGAACGTTTTCGGCGAAGAATTTCCACGTCTTGCGCGCGCCTTTCACGTAGGGCGTAATGATAGACGGCGCTTCATCCCATTTCTTGTCTTTGAAGTTTTTGAGGTCCAGCTTCTGGCGCAAGTCTTCAGGCAAAACTTCGCTGCGGTTTTGGAGTGCGCCGGTGGCTTCCAACACATAGTTGGACGGCAGGTCAAGGCTTACATTCCACGTCCCGAAATCGCCGTAAAATTCCTTGCCCAAATGTTGGTAGGTGTCCCAGCCGTGCTTCGCGTCATAGACCGAAAGTTTGGGAAACCACTGGCACCCGTTATAGTGCTTTGCACCCCAGGCGTCGTACATCATCATGCGGCGGCGCGCGGTTCCGCCGTTGTCAAAATAAGTAGTGAAATCCAACGCAATCGTGGTGGTGGTGCCCGGCAAAAGCGGCTGCGGCAACCAGACTTTTAGAATGGTATTGTCCAACTCGGTTTGCACCGCTTGCCCGTCTGCCGTCAGCCCGGAAATGGTGGTTCCCAGCCCCGCTTTTTCGCGCGGGCCGAGGCGGACAACAGCTTTCTTTTCCGCTTGCAGCTTGTCCAGGTAGCTGTCTTTTACAAACGCATTTTGGTAGAGGTGGAAGAACACAAAGCGCAGCGTATCGGGCGAGTTGTTGGTATAGCGCAGCGACTCGTGAGCGCTGATGCTGTGCTGCTCTTCATCAAGCCGCGCGTCAATGTTGTAGGCCACATCCTGTTGCCAGTAGGCGGCGTGGGGCTTCCGATTTTTCCAGTAGAAGGGGTTGGGTTCCTGGGCGGGAAGGAATGTTGGAAAAAGAAAAAGGAGAAGAAACAGACGGCGCATAGAAGCGCGAAGTTCGGGAAATGGAATTTTTCTATCTTGGCAGCTTATTACCTGTCTTAGATAGAAAAACCAAAATCCCCCATGTCCGAAACAGGCCACGCCCGAAACATCGACGGCGCCAGCAAATTCATCACCATCCTCACCAGTTGGGCCGCCGATTACAACCCCGCCAAGCCCGCCCTCCAGCTTCCCCAATTCACCCTCCAGGTCGCCCAGGCCGAAACCCTCCAGGAAGCTTACCTCGACGCCAAGCGCGCCAACCTCAACGACAAAAACACTCGTAGAGCCGCCTTCGCCCCCCTCCAAAAATTCGCCACCCGCGTCCTCAACGCCCTCAAAGCATCCGATGCTACCGAAGGCACCATCGCCGATGCCGAAGGATACATCCGCAAACTGCGCGGCAAACGCGCCAAAAAACAAAAAGGTCAAGACCCGGCCCCCAGCGCAGACCTGCCCCCCGTCTCCCCTGCCCACAACGAAGACCATCAGCACTCCGTCGCCCAACTCTCCTTCTCCAGCCTCATCGAGCATCTCAAAGGCCTCCAGGCCATCACCGCCACCGAGCCTTCCTACGCCCCCAACGAAGCCGACCTCACCGCCACCGCCATCGCCGCCCTCATTGCCCACCTTACCGCCCTCAACAAAGCCGAAGACCAATCCTACACCGCCTGTTCCAACGCCCGCAACGCCCGAAACGAAAGCCTTTACGCTCCTAAAACTGGCATCCTCGACACCGTAGAATCCATCAAAGCCTACACCAAATCCCGCTTCGGCGCAACCAGCCCCGAACTTAAACAACTTACTTACATCAAATTCAAAGACATTACCGAATAAAAAGCAGTCAACCCGTCAACAAGCACAGGCAATAAGTAAATAAGTCCAGGCAATAAGTAAACACCTTCAGGAAATAAGCTAATAATAACAGGCAAACAGTAAATGAAAGCAGGAAACTTGTCAGCAGAAACAGGGAAATCATCAACAGTGCTAGAAATGTAGTTGGCAGAAGCAGACGTTTAGTAAATAGAAGTAGGAAAAAGGCAAGCAAGGATAGGAAACTTGTCAACGGCAATAGGAAACCTGTCAATGCCACAAGACTGGAAAAGTTTTTGGGGAAACAATTCATAAACGTGTCAAATCATTCCTCTTTCCCCTACACGGCAGCAGTTTTGTAAAAGAAAGGAAAGCCCTTCCTCAACATGAAAGCCGTCCTTTTCGTCCTCCTCTTCTTCCTCGCCGCCTGTCAGGAACCGATACGCGAAACGCCGCCCCTTCTCATGGATACCACCCTCGCCTTTCCCACGACCCGGCAAAGGCTCCGGCCTTCGTCTTCCCCGCACTCCACCACCATCTCTCCACCAAACTCAGTGCCTCCCTACCCCAACAACACGCTCGCCGGAATGCCCAACTCGCGGTGAAGAAAGCGAACAAGACTCAGCGGCTTTTTGCCACTCCCTACCGTTCCCGATACACAAATTCCTGCATTCCTACCAGAATCTTTTTCAGGTACTGTGCAGCAAATGCCGGCTCCAAATGGCCGTAAATCCATTCCTCAAAAAAAGGCTGTAGGAGAAAATGTTCAAAGCGTTCCTGCAAGTATTTTCGCACGTCTTCCGACGCTTGCGTGCACTCTTCCCAAACAGTGTCCCGATTGTTGAGGATATACACAATATCTTCAAAGTCGGAAGAACTTCTCCCATCGTTCTGTCCCCGTCCAGCAAAAGCTTCCAACTTGGAAGCCAGAAAGTAAGGAGAAGACAAAATACGAATCGTCGTGTGGGCATCCAGATGATACAAAACAGATTCTTTAAACCCTTCCGAATACCAGCGGTTTTGAAACCCCAGAAAAGAACCTTCGGCGGGCATCACATCTACAATCAATCCACCCAAAACATAACGGCAGATAATCCCAGACTGCTGATCGTTGGAAAAGCCCAGTTGTCGCAGGGTATCTTCTAAGGCGGCGTAATCGCCATAGGTTGCGCTGCCTACCACAAGATCTACGTCTTCCGTAGGCCGGACTTCTTCTGCTGCAGGATTGGTAGCATATAAGAAAACCGTAGCCCCACCTACAAAAACCACTTTTTTACCCAACGGGCCAAGTGCGTTGTAAACCGCTTTGAGGCGTTCCAAATGCAGGGCTTGTTCCTTCATGCGTTCAAAAGCTTTTCCAATTCGTGGGCTGCATAAGCTTTTTCCCGGCTTCTGCCCATCCGCAGTATTTCTACCAAAGCCAGTGCATAATAAAGTTGCGGGTCGGCAGGAACAAAACGGGGAAGGGCTTCGTATAGCGGCATTATGGTCGTACCGCGCTCCCAGCCTTCGGCTGCAGGCCAGACAAAAGTTCCGGCAGACAAAAACGAGTTTTTTATTTCTAGATGCGAGATTGCTGTAGGAACGCCACGGGTGGGCGCACCGGGCCTTACCGGAAACACATAGGGTAATCCAAAACGCAGAAAAGAAAGCAGACTGCTGCGGGCAACTTGGTTCTCCGCATTTATCAAACCCGAAAAACGGCTGCGTTGGATAGACTTGGAAATTTCAGAGGCAGAAATGCCCAGTTCTCGCGACAACAGCGGCAAAGGAACAAGCACCTTCAAAAACGCGAGTTTCAAAAGTACCACCACATCCTGCGGACGCATACCATTATGAGCTTGCATCGTACAAATGTATGCATTTCCGCTTTCTGATTTGGAAATTGGAATTTTGCTTATGAAACTGCCCCATTTTAAATACGGCTGTGCGGTTCTCCTCCTCCTCCGATACACATACCGCGCGTTCCCCAAGTGGAATTTATAACCCACCTGCACGCCGTAGCGCAATCCAGCGCCGATTTGCTCCAGTTCCTTCTGCGAATTCAGGTTAATCGGAATGCCCAACTCGCGGTGAAGAAAGCGTACAAGATTCAGCGTTAGCGGCTTTTTGCTACTCAGCAGCGCCGAGGCATATATTCTCTAATTTCGCCAGCCGCGCTGCCACTAATTCCTGTCCTTGTGAATCCTTTCCAACTGCTCTATATCTTCCAAATCTTTCGGTCTTGAAAGTGCTTTCTTGGAATGCATTAAATCTTCCAAAGAAATAACAGATACTTCCAAAGAAGGTGCGGAAAAGGTTTGTCACCGTTGATAGCAGGCGGCGAAAGAAGGATCTCCCGGAATGGAAGGCAGACAATCCAGTGTGAACACCTCAAAAGAGATTTTGAAAAACGACTTGCGCGGCTGCGGCATTTTCTCCTTCCGGTAACGCTGCATATCCTGCCCAAGATGTTCCAGCACGTTTAAGAGGCGGAAATAGTTCGCATAATCCGGGCTGTACCAAATATCAAAATCAGGTTTGGAGGCTGCTTCGCCGCTTGCAAGAACAGAAGGCCGGTGATAACCGTAAAAACCTACTGCCGTACCACCTACGAAAAGATATTTTACGCCCTCTTTTTCCAGCCACCGGCACAGTTCGTTCAGTAACGGCTCTTGCATTTCATTCATGATTTGGAAGAAGCTTGCTTTGGCGTCTTTTCTTGGGCCATTTCCCCAAACTGCGCCACAAATGCCTGCATCAAATCTACCTTTGGCTGTTCCGGCACAGCGTCTTTTTGCGCCTTCTCCGCTGCTTTCAGCGTCTCAAAATCCGGGTATTTTTCTACCGTTGCCTTCATAGCGTAGGGATTGTTTCTAGAATTTAAAGGTAAGGAAGAAACCTTCCCCCCTTACCACCTCCTCCGATACACATACCGTGCATTCCCCAAGTGGAACTTATAACCCACCTGCACCCCGTAGCGCAATCCAGCGCCGATTTGCTCCAGTTCCTTCTGCGAATTCAGGTTAATCGGAATGCCCACCACCGCTTCCGCATAGACCGCACCTTTGCCTAAACGGTAGTTGCTTTTAATGCCTACGTCGCCGTTGATTTGCGTCGTGGTGAAGTTTTCAAACGGGTTTGGGGACGGAGCTGTGTAGCCGCCGGGCGTGGTACCGGCATCGTATTTCACGCTGTATTCGTCAAACGACATGCCCAAAATAAGACCCATGCGGAAGTCCTGCTCGTCGTTGCCCAAATTGTAGTGGCTGTGGAGAAACAGGCTGTTCACGGAAATGCGCTGGCTGTAGGGGACGTCCGTTGTGCCGGGCACGGTGCCGGTACTCGTGTAGGGAACGGAAATATTGGTTGTCTTTTCCGCCAGGCCGAGGTTAAATCCTGCGTTCAGCGTATAACGGCCGTCATCTACTTCCACGCCAAATCGCGCCTGCAAGCCGGGCACAAGTCCAAGGGTTTTGTATTGGTTTAAAGAAGCGCCCACGCCGATAAAAAGCTGTGCTTTAGAAGCTGTGGCAGCGAAAAGGAAAGAGACGGTCAGGAGCGAAGCGTAGAGGTGTTTTTTCATGCGCGTAAATGGAAAGGGGACGAGGATAATCGCAGGTGCGAATTTTTTTCCAGATTTGGCCCATCCACCGCAATTTTTTCCCGGGGAATTGTGGATTCTTCCTTTCCCACCGGCACAGCCTTTTTACACGCCGTCAGGAAGGAAATCCCATCCCTCCTTTCCCCCGGAAAAATGAAAGCTGCGCTCCCTCTCCTGTTTCTCCTCGCTGCTTGTCAGGAGCCGGCAAGTGAAACGCTGCGCCCGGCAACGCCTGTTGTCTTCGCCGCTTCGCAAACATTTTACAGTACGCCGCCCGCAGACCCGCTTCCTCCCGCCAAAACAGATTCCACCCAAAACCGCCGCGATTCGCTGCTTTCCTTCGCCCGTCAGTATCTTGGTGTTCCGTACATCTACGCCACCAGCGACCCGGAAAAAGGCTTTGATTGCTCTGGCTTCATACACTATATCTATCATCATTTCGGGGTGAATGTGCCACGCTCTTCTATTGACTACAAAACCTACGGACGCGAAGTCTCGCTGGCAAGTTCGCAAACCGCCGACCTCATTCTCTTCACCGGCGCACAGGATACCGACCGCATCGGACACATCGGTATCATCCTCCAAAACCGGGGCGACAGCACGGAATTTATCCACGCCAGCAGCGGAAAGGAAATGGCGGTTGTCATTTCTTTGCTCGCCGCGCCGCACTACAAAAAGCGGTTTGTGAAGGTGGTAGATGTCATAAGTCATAGGCCATAAGCCATTATTCATTATCAATTATTCATTATCAATTGCTTTCTATTCCCTACTTTCGCCTCATGCTCCAATTCCAACGTTTTGTTCTCTCCAACGGCCTGCGCGTTCTTGTTCACCAAGATCTCTCTACGCCGATGGTGTCGGTGAATGTTCTCTACGACGTGGGCGCGCGCGACGAAGACGAAAGCCGCACGGGCTTTGCGCACTTGTTTGAACACCTTATGTTTGGCGGCTCCGAGAACATCCCGGAATACGATACGCCCTTGCAGGAAGCGGGCGGCGAAAACAACGCCTATACCACCAACGACCTCACCAATTACTACGTCCAGCTTCCAAAGCAGAATATGGAAACGGCCTTCTGGCTGGAAAGCGATAGGATGAAAGCACTGGCGTTCTCGCCTAAAAGTCTGGATGTGCAGCGCAAGGTAGTGAGTGAGGAGTTTAAAGAGCATTACCTCAACAAGCCCTACGGCGATGCGTGGATGCACCTGCGGGAAATGGCCTACAAGCAACATCCGTATCGCTGGATGACCATCGGCAAGGAGTTGAAACATATTGAGGACGCGACGCTTCAGGATGTACGGAATTTCTTTGCGCATCATTACCTGCCCAACAACGCCGTGCTGTGTGTGGCCGGAAACGTAACCGAAGAGGAAGTGCGCGCCATGACGGAGAGGTGGTTTGGAGACATTCCTGCCGGAGACATTGCGCCGAAGAACCTGCCCGCCGAGCCAAAGCAGGAAGAAGCACGGATGCAAACCGTAACCGCCGACGTGCCGTTGGATGCCCTTTACAAAGTGTGGCATATTGGCGCGCGCCGCACCACGAGCTATTACTGCGCCGACCTCCTGACCGAGATTTTAGGCAATGGATTTTCCTCGCGCCTGCACCAAAGACTGGTGAAGGAACAAGAGCTTTTTACGGGCATCAACTGTTACCAGACCGGCTCCACCGACCCTGGATTGATTGTGATTGAAGGAAAGATTGCGCAGGGAAAAACGCTGGAAGAAGCGGACGCGGCAGTAATGGAAGAAGTGCGGAAAATTGCAGCAGAAGGTGTTACAGAAGAGGAACTTTCCAAAGCGAAGAACAAGTTGGAAGCGGCTATTGAATTTGAAGACATGGGTATCCTCAGCCGCGCTGCCAACCTTGCTTTTTATGAGCTTCTCGGCGATGCCGCACTTATCAACGACGAGCTAACGGCCTACCAAAATATCTCCCGCGAAACGCTGCAAGCGCAGGCAAAAGAGATTTTCCGGGAAGGGAATAGCAGTACGCTGTTTTACCGGAAGAAGGGGTAGCAAACCTATAAGGTTTCCGAAACCTTATAGGTTTCGGGACGCGCTGCATCCAACCGATACCAAGTCGTCGGCTTGCTGTGAAATGCCCTCCATGCGGGCGGCCCGTCGTAGGCAAATAGCTCCACCAGCCGGAAATGGAGCTTCTCCAGAATGCGCCGCGAGCCAGTGTTGTTCACTTCCGTCATGCCATAGATGTCCTCAAAACCCAACACTTCTACGCCATAGTCAAGCGCGGCTTTTGCGGCTTCAAAAGCATAGCCCTTTCCCCAGAAACGGCGGGCGTGGCGGTAGCCAAAATCCAGGTGATTCACATGGCCGTTCACGGGCTCCGTCATGCGTTTAAAGCCCGTCCAGCCTATGAATTCGCCGCCGTCTTTCAGCACGACTGCCCAGCGGCCAATACCGTGGTCGGCATATTGCTGCCGCACCAGCCGGATGTTTTCGCGGCTCTGTTCCTTATCGGTGTGGGGCCGATTGCCCAGATAACGATGTACCTCCGGGTCGGCGTCCATTTGGAACATACCGTCCGCGTCTTCGGGCAGCAATTCGCGGATAAGAAGACGGGGCGTTTCCAGATAAACGTTCATAACAAGCACACTTTAGAAAGAAAAGATTCAGACGGGGAAATTCGCAAAACAACTCCTTTTTACCGGTAAAATCCGCTTCTGATTATTGCCAGCATAATCACCGGACACCTTTCTCTACGCCACTCGTATCCACTTTCTTTTTCTCAAAAAGTCCGTTGATGCCGTCGCCTATGTCCTTCAGCGTCTTGTTCAACGCAGAAGTTCCGTTCCGTCCTTCCAGCAGCGCAAAGCGGCGCATCGCCTTTTCATCCGGTATTCCGCTGGCCAACAGGTCGTGTTGCACCACCATCTGCGCCAGTGATTCGGCGTAGGGAATAGCGGGCGAAATAGAAATCAGCGTGTCCAGCGTAGTGAAGTAAAAAACATAGCCCACTGAGGGCTTGCTTTGCGCCACGGCAAACTCTTTGCCGCCCAAAGTGAGGAAGGAAAAGCGGGGTGAAAATGTGCTGCTGTTGAGGCGCATCATCCTGCAATAGGCCGTGCCGTCGCGATAGATTGTTTCGTCTTTCACGGTAGCTTTCTGGGCGAAGGAAATCATTGTGCAGCAGAGGAACAAAAGGGAATACAGCAGGCGTTTCATGGAAGTAGGAAAGCGTTTTTTGAGGAGCGGTTTGGAAGGGCAATCAGCGGAAAAGTTTAGTGGCTATCAGGAAGCAAAACAAGGCCCATTTTTGCGAAGCCGCACCTCTTTATTTCCATGCAAATCCGCAACCGGCTTTCCCTTTACTTCACGCTCGTCTCTTCCTACCTGTTGATGATGGTGCTGGGCGGCGTGTACATCGTGTGGGCGCGCGCGGGCCGCGAGGATTTCTACCGCCGCCTGCAAGACCGCGCCGCACTGGCAGCAGCCGTCTGTCTGGAAGCCGACGAGATGACAGGCCCGGCCCTGCAAAAGCTGAAACAACGCCTGGCAAACGGTTTGCCGGAGGAAGTCATCCGCGTGTATGACCCGGCGGGAAATCCCCGCTTTCTCCGCGACTCGCCGCGCGTCTGGCCCTTGTCGGTGGTGCAGAAAGTACACCGCAAAAAGCTGTTTGAAGAACGGGAAGGAACCGCGCAAACCGTGGGCATCACCTACCGCGACAATCAGGGCGAGTTCGTGATTCTGGCCTCGGCGCATGATGTGCATGGCTATGAACGGCGCATCTCTTTGCTGGAAATTATCGTCGCCGTTTTTGGGGTGCAGATTCTTATTCAGTTCATTGCCGGCAGGTGGTTTGCCAAGCGTGTGCTGCAACCCGTGGACGAGGTGAACCGGCAGGTGCAAAGCATCACGGCTACCGACCTGCACCTGCGGGTGGACGAAGGCAATGGCCGCGACGAACTGGGCCTTCTCGCCAAAAATTTCAACGGCCTGCTGGCTCGGTTAGAGGAAGCGTTTGAGGTGCAGAAGCTGTTCATCGCCAACGCTTCCCACGAGTTGCGCACGCCGCTCACCAGCCTGATGGGGGCGCTGGAAATGGGCCTTAGCAAAGCGCGAACCGGGGAAGAATACCAGCAGCTTTTGCAAAGCGCCCTTCAGGAGGCCACCACCCTGCGCGGCATCATTCAGGACTTCCTGCTTCTCTCGCAGGCCGAGAACAACCTGATGCTCCGCGGGGCGGAACAGGAGCTGGTGCGGATGGACGAAATCCTGTGGGAATTGCAGGAAGCCTATGCCCGGAAGACCCCGGCGCTGCGGCTCTTGTTAGCGCTGAAAGACCTGCCCGAAGACGCGGCGGATTTGTGCGTCGGCGGTTCGCGCCAACTGCTGTATCTGGCGGTGGACAACCTCGTGCGCAACGGTTTTAAATTCTCCCAAAACCAGCCGGTGACGGTGGCGCTACGCACCGGGCCGCGCGGGCTGTTGCTCTCTGTTTCCGATAAAGGCATCGGCATTCCGCCGGAAGAACTGCCCGGCATTTTTCAGCCTTTCTTCCGGGGCGCGAAAGCGCGGGAATACGATGGTCACGGCCTCGGCCTCTACATGGCGGCTTCTATTTTCCGGCAACACAAAGGCGCTGTCACCGTGAATTCCACGCCCGGAAAGGGCACTACCTTTAACGTCGTTTTTCTTAGAACAGGCGGTTTCTAATCCCTTTTTAATGCGGGCTTAATGCGGCTCTTAACCGGGTGCTTTCTCTTTGTGCCCGTCAGGAGCAGGAGCATTCTTGTGCGTGCCTGCCTCTCCCCATCTACATCCTGCTTTTTATGAAGAGAAACACTTTCCACGTACAGCTTACGCTGCTGAAAAGAATTTTTCTCTGGTTGTTGCTGCCGGCCTTGCTGGCCTATCTCATGCTGCTCAGCAGTTGCACGGGTAAAGGAAAAACGGTGAAAGCGCGCGTCCCCTTTGCGCAGCATCTAAGCCTTCTTCTGGCCTTCGCTTTGTGCTTTCTTGGCGCTTCTTCCACATGGGCGCAGCGCAGTATGACGCTGGCCGAAGCACAAACCGGGATGATTCGCAGCAACGTGCTGTTGCTGGCCGAGCAATACAACATTCCGGCGGCAGAAGCCAACGTGATTCAGGCGCGCATCTGGGATTTGCCCTACCTCTCCGGCGAACTAAACGTCCTCAATCCGCAAGGCCCGCGCTTTTTCGACGCAGGCCAAAACGGGCAGAAGGCACTCGCCATTCAGCAGATTATCTACCTCGGCGGCAAGAAGCGCCGGGAAGTGGATTTTGCCCGTTCCAACGTCGGCATCGCCCGGCTTCAGTTTGAACAGCTTCTGCGCAACCTGCGCCTGCAACTGGGCCAGAGCTTCTACATCATTTACTACGACCAGCTCAAGATAACGCGCACAGACGCGCAGATTGCCCTGCTGGATACCCTGCTGGGCAACTACCGGACACAGGCCACCAAAGGCAACGTGGCCCTGCGGGATGTGGTGCGCCTGGAAGCGCTGGTGCTGAATCTGCGCGGCAACCGCAACGACCTGGCACGGGACATTCTGGAGAATCAGCGGGTGCTTTCTTTGCTCACCGGCGTTACGGATGCCATCAGCCCTTCGGTTTCTGATGAGCAGCAAATCGGGCAAATGCGCCTGCCGGTGATCACCCGCGACAGTGCCATTGGCTATGCGCTTCAAAACAACCTGGAGTACCAGACCGCGCAACGCATCGCCGAAAGCGGGGAACTGCGCCTGCGTTGGCAACGCTCGCTGGCTGTGCCCGACCTTACCACCGGCCTTTCCTACGACCAGCAGGGCGGCGCTTTCCGCAATCAGGTGAACCTCACGCTGGGCATCCCTATTCCACTCTGGAACCGCAACCGGGGCAATATCCGCGAGGCCGAAGCGCGCCTCTCTCAAACCCGGTTTGAAAGCGACTACAAGCGCACCGAAATCATGGGCCTTGCCGGCACGCAATACGACATCTGGACCCAACAGGCCCGGCAGTTATCTAACATCAGCCCCACTACAATTGCCGATCTGGAATCGGTGTACAGCGGCGTAGTGAGCAACTTCCGGAAGCGCAATATTTCGCTGCTGGAGTTTACCGATTTTGTAGAAAGCTATAACCAGGCCCTGAACCAGTTCAACGAGATCCGCAAGACTTGGATTCTGGCCGGCCTTTCGCTGGAAAACACCCTTAATCTCAACCTGTTTTAAGAAGCACCCAAAAATGAACAACAGAATCCTTCTGCTGCTGGCAACCCTGCTTTTTGCGGGTGCCTGCAAGCACGCAAAACAGGAGACCGAAGTGCAGCCCGGCTTTCGCCTCAGCGACAAAATGCTTTCTACTACGCGCACGGTAGCAGCCATACGGATGCCGCTGAAAAACGAACTGACCTTCTTCGGGAAAATCACCGCCGATGCCAACAAGATGATAGAAGTATTCCCGGTAGTGGGCGGCAACGTAACGCGCGTCTATATAGAGCTGGGCGACTACGTGGAGAAAGGCCAACTGCTGGCAACCATCCAAAGCACGGAGGTAGCGGGCTATGCCAAAGACTTAGAAGACGCGCGCAACGATGAGCTACTGGCGCGCAACAACCTGAAAGTGGCGCAGGAATTGTACGCCGGAAAACTGACCACGGAGCGCGATGTGCTGGAAGCGAAAAGCGCGTTGGATAAAGCCCAGTCGCAGACGCGGCGCATAGGTGAGACCTATAAAATCTACAACATCCGCAGCGGTTCCACCTTTGAGGTGCGCGCGCCCATCAGCGGCTTTGTGGTGGAGAAAAACATTAATCAGGACATGCTCCTCCGCAATGACCGGAGCGACAACATCTTCGACATCGCCCAGATAACCGAGGTGTGGGCGCTGGCCAACGTGAACGAAACCGACATCAACCAGGTGCGCGTGGGCGAGCGTGCAGCGGTAACCACCCTAAGCTATCCCGACAAGATTTTCTACGGCACGGTGGATAAGATTTTCAACGTGATAGACCCTGCGACGAAGGCCATGCAGGCGCGGGTAAAACTGGGCAATCCGGGCTTTCTTCTGAAACCGGAAATGCGGGCGGCGATAAAGCTGTCTTACGAAGAAGCCGGGCAGCAGATGCTGAGCATACCCGCCAACGCGGTAATTTTCGATAAAAGCCGAAGCTTCGTGATGATTTTCCACAACCGGGCCAATATAGAAACGCGGCAGGTGGACGTGTTCCGGCAAGTGGGCGAAACGGCCTATATCTCCACCGGCCTGCACGAAAGCGACTCGGTGATCACCGAAAACCAGTTGCTGATTTACGACGCGCTGAACGACTAAGCATAGGTCATGGGATATGGGCCATAGGTCATCCAGCTACAGCCGCCATTCGTGCCCCTACACCAAGTCTTGTTCTTCCTTTCTTTTTTCACTGCTCATACGTTCATAACCCATGGCTTTCTGCCCATGACCTATGACTTATGACTCATGACTTATGACCCGTGACCCGCTTCATTAGAAATATCATCGCCTTCTCGCTGAAGAACAAAGCCTTTACCTTCTTCTGGGTGGGCGCTTTGGTGATTGCGGGCGTCGTGGCGTTCCAGAACATGCCCATCGAGGCGTTCCCGGACGTGACCAACACGCAGATCATCATCGTTACAGAATGGAACGGACGCAGCGCAGAAGAGATTGAGCGCTTCGTGACAACGCCGGTGGAAATCGCCATGAACCCGGTAGCGAAAAAGACCTCCGTGCGCAGCATCACCATGTTCGGCCTGTCGGTGATTAAAATCATTTTCGACGACGATGTGGACGACTTCTTCGCGCGCCAGCAGGTCAGCAATCAGTTGCGCACCGTATCGCTGCCGCAGGGCGTGGAGCCGGACGTGCAGCCGCCCTACGGCCCTACCGGCGAGGTGTTTCGCTACACGCTGCAAAGCAAAGACCGCGACTCGCGCGAACTGCTTACGATTCAGAACTGGACGATAGACCGGCAACTCCGCTCCGTGCCCGGCGTGGCCGATGTGGTGGCTTTTGGCGGACAGGAAAAGACCTACGAAATCAGCGTGGATCCCAACCGCCTGGCGAAGTACGACATCACGCCGTTGCAGGTGTTTGACGCCGTAAACCAAAGCAACGTGAACGTGGGCGGCGACGTAATTGAGAAGAACAAGCAGGCCTATGTAGTGCGCGGCGTGGGCCTGCTGGGCAGTATCTCCGACATCGAAAACATTATCGTGGACGACGCGGGCGGCAACCCGGTGCTGGTGAAAAACGTGGCCGACGTAGCCGAAAGCGCCATGCCCCGCGTGGGGCAGGTGGGGCTGAACAAAAACGACGACGTGGTGGAAGGCATCATCGTGATGCGCAAAGGCGAAAACCCAAAAGAAGTACTGGGCCGCATCAAAGAGAAAATAGCCGACCTGAACGAACATACGCTGCCGAAGGACGTGAAGATGATTACGTTCTACGACCGCGACCGGCTGATGGAATTCACCACCCACACGGTGATGCACAACATGCTGGAAGGCATCCTGTTCGTGACCGTTATCGTGTTCCTGTTCATGGCCGACTGGCGCACGACGGTTACGGTTTCCATCATCATTCCGCTGTCGCTTTTGTTTGCGTTTTTGTGCCTCAAATTGAAGGGCATGAGTGCGAATCTGCTTTCCCTCGGTGCGGTGGATTTCGGCATTATCATCGACGGTGCGGTGGTGATGGTAGAAGGCGTTTTTGTGGCGCTCGACCATATTGCCCACAAGCGCGGCATGGCGGCCTATAACAAGCTGGCGATTGGCTCTGTCATCAAGAAAACAGGTGGCGAACTGGGCAAGGCCATCTTCTTTTCCAAGCTCATTATCATCACCGCGCTGCTGCCCATTTTCGCGTTCCAGAAAGTGGAAGGAAAGATGTTTTCGCCGCTGGCCTACACGCTGGGATTTGCCTTGCTGGGCGCGCTCTTGTTTACACTCACGCTCGTGCCGGTACTGTGCCATATGCTCCTCAACAAAAACGTGCGGGAAAAGAACAACCGCTTTGTGCAGTTCTGGGACAGAATCGTGTTGAAGGGCTTTGGCTGGACGTTCCGCCACAAAAAACTGACGCTGCTTTCCACGCTCGTGGCCATCGTCCTTACGGTGCTTTCGGCGGGATTGCTAGGAACGGAATTTCTGCCGCAACTAAACGAAGGCGCGCTGTGGGTGGAAGCCAAATTCCCCATGAGCCAAAGCCTGAACGAGACCGTTGCCAAGACGGCGCTTCTGCGCAAAGAGCTACAGAAATTCCCGGAAGTAAACGGCGTGCTCAGCCAGGTGGGCCGCAGCAACGACGGCACCGATCCCAGTGGCTTTTACTACGTGCAGATGCAGGTGAACCTGAAGCCGAAAGACGACTGGAAACGCAACATCTCAATGGACGATCTGGTGCGCCAGATGGACGCCGACCTCACGAAGTACCAAGGCATTGGCTACAACTATTCGCAACCCATTATCGACAACGTGGCCGAGAGCGTGGCGGGCATCAACGCGTCTAACGCGGTGAAGATTTACGGCGACAACCTCGACAAGCTGGATGAGCTTGCCAACTACGTGATTAAAGCGATTGAAAACGTGCCGGGCATCCAAAGACGTGGGCATTCTGCGCAACGTGGGCCAGCCCGAAGTAAGCGTAATTCTTGACCGGGAAAAGATGGCGGCTTATGGCGTGAAAGTGGCCGCATGCGCAGGCGGTTCTGGAGATGGCTTTCGGCGGGAAAACGGCCACGCAGAAATACGAAGGCGAAAAGAAGTTCGACATCCGCATACGCTACCAAAAGCAATACCGGCAGGACGAGGAAGATATAAGCAACCTGAAAGTGCCAACGATTTCCGGGGCTAAAATTCCGATAAAGGAAATCGCCACCATCCACAAGGTTACCGGCCCGGCCTTTATCTACCGCGACAACACGAAGCGCTTTATCGGCGTGAAGTTTTCGGTACGCGACCGCGACCTGGGCGGCACCATTGCCGAGGCACAGCAGAAAGTGTTGCAACAAGTGAAATTGCCGCAGGGCTACAGCATTGGCTGGACAGGTGAGTTTGAAAATCAGGTGCGCGCCACAGGCCGCCTGGGGCAAATGGTTCCGATTAGTCTGGTAGGGATTTTCGTGCTGCTGTTCATCCTCTTCGGCAACGTAAAAGATGCGCTTTTGGTGCTCACCAATGTGCCGTTCTCCATCATCGGCGGCATCCTCGCGCTGCACCTCACCGGCACCAACTTCGGCATTTCCGGCGGCGTGGGCTTTATTGCGCTCTTCGGGATTTGCATCCAGAACGGCGTAATTCTCATCACCGAGTTCCACAACAACATCAAGCGCGACCTGACGCTGAACAACGCCATTCTGGAAGCCGTGAAAGTGCGCACGCGCCCGGTGGTGATGACGGCGCTGATGGCCTCTATCGGGCTGCTGCCGGCGGCGCTCAGCACGGGCATCGGCTCAGAAAGTCAGAAGCCGCTGGCAATTGTAATTATCGGCGGGCTGATTACGGCCACGATTCTAACGCTGCTCGTGTTCCCGGTTATTTTTTGGGTGGCCAACCGGCGGACGATTGCCAAGGCGGCGGCGCGGAAATGGGAGCCGTAAAGAGTTCCCATTCCTAATGTTTGCATTTGCAGTCTTTCTCTACGGCCTTGTTTGTGAGCCAAGTACTCAGGAAGCGCGAGAAGGATTTGGGCATGTTTCTAAAACAATCCACACTGTGTCCGAGACCTATTTTGTTTCCCCCCTCAAAAACATACAGGTACGTCTCCGTATTGCTGTGGGCATCCCGCAGGAAAGGAACTACCCCATAGCCAGAATTAATCCCCTCCTCTTGTTCCTCAGAAAGGGGATATCCGCAATATTCTTCTGGAATTACACCCAAATGAGTAGCGCCCCCAATGCGCGGCGAAAACATCATTTTACCCGTTACCAAATCATCGGGGTTTTGGGCAATCACAAGCCGTTGCAGTCCCGCAGGCGGCGGATCCAAGGTTTCGCGGCCATGGTCAGTTGTGCGGTCCCTGAAATCTTCGAAATGACGGGCAGGCATAGCAGGTGCAATAAACGCTAACCGCAAATTGGAAAATGTGGGCGTTGTGTAACGGGGAAGACCCAGCATATCCACATACAATTCTCCCGGACGCAAAAAAAAGTCCGTAGAATCCTCTAGGGCCGAGGTGCAATTCCACAATGCAGCACACAAGATAGGCGCGCCCGTACTGTGGCCTATTGCATAGGTGGGCAGGTGGGGGTCGAGGCGGGCCAATAGCTGGCGCAAGCCTAAGCCTACCTGATACAGCGAGCTTTGCGCATACCTCCAGCCCCATAAGGAGAAAAGTGGATTCACAGACCTTCCATCCCAATAAACATGCAGGAAATGCACTTTCTTCCCGATGGAGTAGCTATCCAGTATCTGTCGCCTGAGCGGTGCATACCACTCCACCTCGCCTACGGCATTGTTGAAGCCATGCACCAGAATCACCAGTGCATCCACGCTGTTATCCTTCAGATACTTCCTGAAATCCCGCGCCGTGCGGGCCTGCACAGAATCCTGAAGCTGCTGCCAACAAGGCCTTACACTGTCCTCACGCGCCGGCATCTCTAGGGGAACGCCATAGTACCGGCCCAGTGCCCGCACCTGCCGCTTTTGCTCTGCGTCCGATTGCCCGCCATCGGGATACTGAAAATAGTAATGAAGCGTGCCGTAATGATCTTCCAACCGCTCGTCATCTACCGCTACGCCGCTGGCAGCGGATGGGTACATATCGCCTTGCCGGTCAAAGTACACAATCGTGCTGTCTCCGCTTGAAAGGCCACCATTTTCGCGAGCCTCTTTGCCATAAAGCACATAGTGGATGAACTGGCCCCTGGCGGTGAAGGCAACCAGAACAGCGGCCAGCAGGCCAAGAAGGCGCCAATAAGATTTTTTCATAAAAATAAAGAAAAACAGATTTCTGAATCCCCTACGGCCCCGGCGGTGTGGGCAGGGCGTCTTCCAGGCTGCTGTTGCGCGGCACGTCCAGCATGCTGAAATCAAAATAGCCTTTACACTGGGCCACATCGCCCAGCGCAAAATTGGAGAGGCGCGAAGACGTTATCAGCCGGTCTTCAAAGAGGTTGCCGAAGAGTTTTTGTTCGTCAAACATGACTTTAAGAAAAAAGGGTGAAAAAAATGTTGTTTAATAGGGTCAGATTTCCGACACAATGGAAAATGAAGTTTTCGCGGTGTGTTGGAAAGGAGGCACTGCGACCTATGATTTCAGCATGTTTTTAAAGACGTCTAAATTTGCCGAAACATTGAGGAATCCAAGAAAATTACTTTTCTTGATGTCATACTTCACAATAAAGGGGATCCAGATTTTGTCGGTAATACGGATGCGGACGTCCAGATTGATGGCCCAGAAGTTTTCTTCTCCGGCGTATTGCTTGCTCAGGATACTGGCAAATTCCAAGTTGGGCTTCAGTTCCAGTAGGGATTTCTGCGTCTTGTGACTGTGAAGGGCAACGATGTTGGCCCCGCCCACAAAGCGGAGGCCATAGCGCAGACCTTTATCGGGAGAAGTGGTGTCTTTGCAAGTAAGGATGGCGCGCAGGTCGGCCTCTACCCAGCGGGTTCCTGCTCCTTTAAGATAAATGGTTTCAAAGCGCGCCTCGCGGAAGTGGCTGCTCGCGCTATCGGTGCGGCCATAGAGGCCGGCAGTGAGGAGGCCGCGTTTGGCCCATGCATCCATTGCCTTCTCAAAGGCATCGCGTGAAGCAGTGCGTACCTGTCCTATCTTTTCCTCCATATAATATTTGCGAAGTGCTTCTGGAAGAATATTTTCATCGCCAGTATGGTCAAATACATCCTTAAAGGAGTCTGCGACATGCAACTCCTTGAAAAATTCTTTAGCTGCCACTTCATCATTGACGATGTCTCCGTATTTAGCTCGAATATCTTTTGCATACTGACTGTGCGCCCGGCTCATTAGGGCTTGATAGTCAACAAGATACGTTTCTGCCTCTGTTCCTCGCATGTCGATCCTTGCTTTATCGCGGTGGTTCACCAGCGCATAAAGCACTCCGCCGCTAATGCCTGCGAACCGGAAGTTGTTGGTGGTACGTACGGCCACTTCGAACTGCGTATTTCGCGCAGGCCGCTGTTTCCTAAAGCTTGGCGCCACCAGCAGCGAGGTATCCGCACGTGCTTTGATACCGAAGAGCGTGCTTTTGAAAGCAAAGCTTTGGTTATCGCCGCCCAAGTCTTGGAGTGCCAGTTGAAAGAAGGAAGTCAGCACGTCAAGGCTGTTACCCGTCTTTAGATTCTTCTCTGACCGAACAGAATCTACCGCCAGTGCAGAATCCACTTCTCTTTGGGCCCTGCTTTCAAAGGCAGCCAGTACAGTAAGCATTAAGCAGAAAACGGTCTTTTTCATGGTTGTACAACTAAGGGAGGATTATTTAATGAAGAACTCGAAGAACATTGGAAAGGAATTTACGCCGCTTTGCTTGTGGGTTACGGGCGGGGGAAAGGCGAAAACGCCTTCTATGTCTGCCGTTATATGGCCATTGGGGTTGCTTGCACCTCTCAACTCTACTTCGTAAGGGCCATGGGCCAGCACAGGCGACCAAGTGAATTCCTTTCTTGACGGTGGAGATGTGTGAATAACTTGGCTGGTGTTGAGGTCAATGATAAACGCCTGCATGTTCATAGGCGTGTATTCTTGGCCATAAAGCTTTACCGTAAGCGTAAAGGGAGGCTTTCCTTCGGTAATGACATCGTCGGGAGCATCCTGCACCGCAAGCATTTCCTCTACCGCATGTGGCGCGTGTGACATAACCGCCGTAACGGGTTGCTGTGGGTGGTCTATCATCTGTTCAGCAAGGTCTCCAATCCAGTACGGCGCGGTGCCTTCATTGCCAGCGGCGAGGTTGCCGTGGTGGCCATAGTCCAGGCCCGCATCATCAGAATCAGCGGCATGAACTGCCTCATGAATAAAAGTAGCTGCAATGCTACCCAAGCTGCGGTTCAGCTTGTTGCCTGCAATGTTGATGAAGATGCTCGTAGGATCCTCGGGAAGCTCGTAGCCCAGCGCGCGCGAGAAGATTCTTTTGTAGGTTTTTACAGTCAGCTCAAGGGGACATCGTTGCATTGAGGCTGCTACTTGCGCGCCCGTGGCGTTGGAAAAATCGAAGGAAGTTTTGTCCTTAATCTTTTCATAGAACGCGGGGTTTGCGAGCAGGGCATTGGCTGCTTCAGCAGCATCCTGAAGAATGCCGATGGAGCCGGGATAAATGATTTTCATGACCGGAGTGGTTTGGGGGGATTGGTGAAGAAAAAAGAATTGGGAGGATTAAAGGCCACAAAGCTCTATCTCCCCTTTTTCCGTATCAAGCGTAGATCTACGCATTTTTTGCGCAAAACGCACTTTTCTCCCTGTGATTTTCCGCAGTCAGGGGCCTTTTTGACTGGTGTCGTTCCTTATCCATCCCATCTACCGCCGTTTTTGAGAAAGCCCCGCCATTGGCGGGGCTTTCTCAAAAACGGTATTTATGATCCCGGAAATCGGACAGCGGTAGGTCTCTACGTTTTAAATTCCCTACTCTACTACTGCCCGCAATGTCTGCACCGCACCGTTCTCTACCGTCCGCACCAGATACATGCCTGCCGGAAGCGGAACCTGCATCTCGCCCACTTCTACCCCACTTCTGTTCCACAAAATCCGTCCGCTCACATCTAGAATCGTGATTTCCGGGCTGCTGCCGCTGTTCACGGAAAGGCGCACGCCACCCACTGCCGGGTTAGGGGAAAGCCGGACGCTGGAAGGTGTCGCGGCGGGCGTTTCCTCCACGCCGTTGGGCGCAGGATTGGGCGCCACCAGCCAGATCATCATGTTCATCAACAGGCGTTGGTGGTTTCCATTCGCGTCCTGCGTGTAGCCGTTGTAGAGGGTGCAGTCCGGATTTCCGGTGCCGTCGTCGCAGGGCGAGCTGTCGCCGATGGCGGCAAACTTCCCGCTTCCATAGCGCCCGTAAGCGGCCAGCACGTTGGTGTTTCCGCTGCCGCTTTTATAGGCCACGCCTTTCACCGTAGGATTCGCCGAAGGTGTGAGCGTCATGCTCGTGCCGCTGCTCCATTGCACCTGCGTTACGTTGCCCATCGTGCCGTGGATAATGCTGTCGGTGGATGCGGCGGAGATGTTGCTGTACGTTCCGGAAAAGCTCAGCAGGTCAAAAGACAGTCCGAAGGGATTGGTCTGGATGGTGTTGTTGGAAAGGAAATCGTTCCAGATGCCGGGCGAATCCCAGCCGTCGTTGTTGCGGTCGCTTTGGTAGTGGTCGGAAACGACGAACAGTCCGCCGCCGGCCTGAACAAAGTGGAGCATTGCTGTTTTCTCCGTAGCCGTAAACGGGAGGTTTGGCTCGCAAACCACAAAGACCTTGTAGTTGCTCAAATCCTGTGCGTTGCCACTGTTGCCGTAGGTGATGCTGCCGTTGTATGGAAGGGTTTCTACCATGTAGCCTTTCTTCACGCAGTCTACACCCCAGGCCGAGAGGCCGCCGTCCCAATACGTTTCCGCCGTGGAAGCCGTGATGCCGCTTTGGGCCGGCAACGGAATGTGGGCAGGATTGCTTTTGCTGCCGCCGCTGCTCACGACGGGCGTTGGGTTGTAGTCCAAGTTGTGGAGCGCCGCGTCTATCACCCAATCGGCGTTGCCTGCCGTTTCCGCTTTAGTCGCGTCAAACAGGATTTTGGTTTGGGCAGATGCGTGGAAGCATAGCACCATGGCAGCGAGTGTAGAGAAAAGACGGTGCATAAATGGATTTTGGAACTTGGGCGGATAATGCGTCCAAAATTACAGTGCGTATAGCACTCCCAACCTCTTAGCTACAATCAACCCTAAAAGCCATCCTCAAAAATTGGAAGAAGGGGGGTTGTTAGTCTTATTTTGTCTCCCGATAGTTTATCGGGAGACAGAACAAGACTGACGAAAAGCACTGTTCTTTTGACAACCCTTTATTTTTCGGACAGGCTCTTTTGGGGGTTTGCCCCAAAGGGTTAGGGGCAAGCCCCAAAGAGCTGAGGCAGGCCCCGAGGAGCTGGGGGCTTGCCCCGAAGGGCTGGGGGCTTGCCCCGAGGAGCTGGGGGCAAGCCCCGAAGAGTTGGGGGCAAGCCCTGAAGAGCTGAGGCAAGCCCCGAGGAGCTGGGGGCAAGCCCCGAGGAGCTGGGGGCAAGCCCCGAAGAGCTGGGGGCAAGCCCCGAAGAGCTGGGGGCAGGCCCCGAGGAGCTGGGGGCAAGCCCCGAAGAGCTGGGGGCAAGCCCCGAAGAGCTGGGGGCAGGCCCCGAGGAGCTGGGGGCAAGCCCCGAAGAGCTGAGGCAAGCCTTTATTTTTTGGATAGGTTCTAAGCAACCCGTCCAGAAATCAAACAGGTTCAACTCCGGCACTGGTGCATTTCCTTTCGGAATATGGCGGTTGTTGTGTTTTCTATCGTACCGGGTTGAAAAAGAAGATAAAGTACACAGGAATAAAGGCGAAAATAGTTAAGGCGATATAGGGATGCACCAAAGCGGAGACTCCGCCTACCAGATACAGCATCGGCCCGAAGATAAACGTCCGCACCGCCACACGCCGGTTGGCTTCCCGTCCGGGAGATTCTTTAAGGACGTGTGGCCAGCGAAGAATGTAAAGCCGGATCGCCCAGAACGCAAAGCCCATCATGGAAAGCAGAATGCCAAATACAAGTCCTGCCATTGGGTTGGTAGCATAGTCGCCGAGCAGGGCCGTAGGGAAAGGAATAAGCGCGCACCACATCAACAGCAGTGCATTCAGCCAGAAAAGACCATGCGTAATGACCCGCAACTGTTCCATTAGTTGATGATGACTGACCCAGATAACGCAGACGATAAAGAAACTCACCATCCAGCTAATCATCTTTGGCAAGAGCGGCCATAATGCCGTTGCTAATTCCCGCGCGGAGTGGTGCTCGTGGATTTCCGGGACTTTGATTTCCAACACCAGCAAGGTGATAATCACCGCGAAGATGCCGTCGCTAAAGGTTTCTACGCGGGTTTTGTTGAAATACGTGTTTATATCAGCCATAGGTTTAGAAAATAATTATAAGTCAGCTACTGTTGGCTGATTATGTCCACCACCCGAACAAAGCGTTTGGAGAAATAGCTGTTTGCCAAAGACGACATGACTACGCCTCCATCCTTCCCACTGCTTCCGGCATGAATAAACTCCGTGTTTTCGCCATCTGCTTTGGTAATAATGCCTACATGTCCCACCGGGCCGGAAGCATCTCTGCCGGTAAAGAAAATCAGGTCGGCAGGCTGCGCTTTCCGGAGCGGAATGGCTTTCCGGTATTCTGATTGCGCTTTGCTTATGCGTGGCAGCTTGATTCCGTGCTGTTCAAACACATAATTCACAAAGCCCGAGCAGTCAAATCCTTTTGGTGTAGTACCGCCATACACGTAAGGGCAGCCCAAATATCTCTTGGCTGTATTGATAATCGCTTTCCGCGTAAGTGCTTTTTCCCCTGAAGCTAACCGTCGGGAAGAATGGCAGGCTGTCAGCAGCAGACAGCAGAGCAATCCGTAAACAAAGGCTTTTTTCATGAAAAAGATTGGGCAAGATACAGGTTCGGGGGATTTCAGGCTGTCCTTTTTGCCGTTGTGAATGGTATCTTTGCGCACCTGCAAAACAGGAGTGTTTTTTCGCCCGCGCGTGTGGTGAAATTGGTAGACACGCCAGACTTAGGATCTGGTGCCGCGAGGCTTGGGGGTTCGAGTCCCTCCACGCGCACATACAAAGTAAAAGCCCCGACGAATAAACGTCGGGGCTTTTTTGCATTTTAGCAATTCCCCCGTTAAAGGACAGAAGGCATAGAGAAAACACTATTCTTATTATGCCCTAAAAAAAGGGCGGCCCTTCCTTTCGGAAGAGCCGCCCCTGATACTCGTACTTAAACGCTTCTTACTGCTTGGTAACGCGGACGGACTCTTTGTTCACCCCGTCGCTCCACTGCAGCATGTATGTGCCACTTGGAAGGGCGCTCATGTCCACCTGACCTTCCGCAGCCTTCACAGTCTGCGTCAGGAGAAGGCGACCACTCAGCTCAGATACGGTAACCGTAGCTTCTGTAGAAGTGCTGCCTGTACCTTTCACCGTTACCTTGTCGGTAGTCGGGTTTGGATAGAGATCCAGTACAAAGCCGCCTGCATTCGCTACCCGTACAGTAGCCGAAGGACTGTAGCTGTAAGCGCCATCCACATCCACCGCTTTTACGCGATAAGTGTTCAGGCCTTTGCTCGGAGCCGCATCGTAGTACACATATTGCGCCATGCCTGCCGCAGGAATCGTACCGATACGCTCAAAGGTCTTACCGCTCAGCTTCTCTACTTCGTAGCGTGCTACGTTGTTCTCAGAGCCTACGTTCCATTCTACCCGGTTGCGGCCTTTCTCGCCACTAGCTGCAATACCGGTGAAGGTTACAGGCAATGGACCCGCACCGCTTCCGCCGCCGCCGATAAAGAAGCCGGAGAAACCTACCGTGCTCAGCGTTACTTCCCAGCGGTTATCTGTGCTGTTCCATACTACACTTGACGGACGAATCGCTTTCTTCACACCTGGCGTAAACGTACCTGGAGTACCAAGCGTAGATGTACCCGATTCTTTAGAAATCAACACGGTGCTGCTGCGCTGGGTCACTGTGGCCGGGCTGTCGATATCCGGCAGCAGGTACAGTTTCAGGTTGTTGTAGGCCACACTGTCTGGCGCTACAATCCGGTTGTTGGAGTCCTGCGCCGCTACGTTGTACGCTTTGAACTCACCGTTGGTGGCAAAGAGTGTAATCGTTCCGGTTGCCGTAGAAGCATTCTGCTGCGGCGTAATCTGATAATAACGCGGCACATACGGACGACCTGAGGCAATCACTGGAGCCGGTGCTCCCACAGTTGAACTGTAAACCGTGGTCATTACCAACCCAGATATCGGAGAAGCGCCAGAAGGTGCAACTGAAGCGATAGTCTCACAGTTTTTATTTTGAACCGTATCACTGCCGCTCTGCGAGTAGTAGGTTGTGTTTGCAGCCGCACTACCTGCTGCCAGACCGTTGCCGGAGGCTGCTGTTACGGTCAGCGAAGCACTGTTGCTGCTGGTGATAGCCGGACAAATGGCCGTAGTCACACTCAGGTTATAGGCGATGTCCGAAGGGTTCTTCGCATACACAGAAGTTGCCGTCTGGGATGTGGAAGAATCATAGGCAGTAGTCGCCGTTGCATCCGTGTAAAGACCTACCAGCGGATTGCCAGTTGCATAGCCTACTGGCTTCCATACGGTTTTGGTAATTGTACCGGTAGTGTTAATGGTTGCCGTAAGCTGCACTGGCGTACCGCCGCAACCGATTGACGCGGTTGATGGCGAGAAGCTCACCGTTGCAGGCTGCTCTACGTTTACAGTTACGCTGCCGGTAGTGATACAACCTGTTACCCCATCCGTACCCGTAACGGTATAAGTCGTCTGGGCCGTTGGATTCACATAAGCCGTAGCACCTGTCTGAACCGGTGTTGTGTTCCAGCTATACGTGTAGTTCATGCCCGAAGACGTTACGGTCAGCGTATCCGCCAATCCGCGACATACAGTTGCTTGGGTAGCCGAAGCTGTAATCGCTGCTATTGGTGTGATCGTCACCGCTACGGTACTGCTGTTTACAGGCGAGCAAGGCGAGGTACCACTGATCATTACATAGTAGTTACCCGAATCTGCTGCTGTTGTACTCGCAACCGTATAAGTAGCACTGGTAGCGCCGCTGATGGCGTTGCCACTTTGATACCACTGATAGCCGGTCGTGTTTGAGGCAGATACACTCAGGTTGAGCGCACTTCCTGTACACACTGTCCGGGCAATTGGTTGTGTATTGATAACAACAGCCGGATTTACAGTTACCGCTACGGTGCTGCTGGTTGCTGTTGCGCAAGGCGCAGTGCCACTCACAATCACGTAATAGTTACCTGCATCTGCTACTGCCGCACTGGCTACGGTGTAGGTAGCACTGGTCGCACCGCTGATTGCGCTGCCGCCTTTGTACCACTGATAACCCGTAGCGTTAGAAGCTGCAACGGTCAGGGTGATGCCCGTGCCGGAGCATACAGTTTGCGCTGTCGGCTGCGTGGTGATCGCTACACCTGGATTAACGATAACCGCTACTGCATTGCTGTTCATGGTTGCGCAAGGCGCAGTGCCAGAGATCGCTACATAATAGCTGCCGGAATCGGTTAACGCTGAAGCAGCCACGGTGTAAGTCGCACTGGTTGCACCGGTGATGGCATTACCACTTTGGTACCACTGATAGCTGGCTGCGTTGCTTGCGGTTACACTCAAAGTAAGCGTCTGACCTTGGCAAATCGTCCGTGGTGTTGGCTGTACCGTGATGGCCACTGCTGGGTTTACGGTTACTGCTACCGTACTGCTGTTCAGCGATGTACAAGGTGCAGTACCGCCGATAGCTACATAATAGTTACCTGCGTTTCCTGCTGCTGCACTCGCTACCGTGTAAGTCGCACTGGTCGCACCGCTGATAGACGTTCCATTGCGAAACCACTGATACGTGGAAGCATTGTTGGCAACCACACTCAGAGTGAGAGCTGTACCAGAACACACCGTTGTTGCTACCGGTTGGGTAGTAATCGTCTGCGCTGGGTTTACAATCACCGCTACTGCATTGCTGTTCAAATCTGCACAAGGCGCATTACCCAGTACCGCTACATAATAGCTGCCTGTATCGGTCAGCGACGCACTGGCTACCGTATAGGTTGCACTGGTCGCACCGGTGATGGCGCTGCCATTCTGATACCACTGATAACCGGTACCGTTAGAGGCAGCCACAGTGAGTGTTAGGGTGTTGCCTGCACACAGTGTTCTGTTGAACGGCTGCGTCGTAATCGCTACCTGACGATTTACGTTTACACGTACGGTACTACTATTGATAGCAGCGCATGGTGCAAGACCATTTACAGCTACATAATAATTACCAGTATCTGTCAGGGCAGCGGTAGCAACGGTATAGGTCGCGCTGGTTGCACCGCTGATAGCGGTGCCCCGGCGGTACCACTGATAACTGGTTGCGTTGTTTGCAGCAACGCTGAGGGTAAATCCACTACCCACACAAGCTGTTTGTGCAGTTGGCTGCGTCGTAATCGCCAGAGCCGGAGTGATAGACACTTTTGGTGCTGCCGATGGGGTACAAGTAACGCCTGCGGCAGTTACCGTAGCCTGATAATAGGTAGCAGCTGTGATAGGAGACGCAGGCGTATAAGTGATGCCTGTTGCACCACTCACCGGCGTAAAGGTTACACTGTCCGGAGACTCTGCCCAAGCAATGGTAGCACCTGCATTCGTGTAGGTAGAACCATTTACCAATGTAGCCGTAGGCGTACCGGTTCCGCAAACACTTGTTGGCGAAACAGTTACCGTAGCTGCCGGAAGTACGCGTACAGTAGCGGAGCCACTGCTCTGACATCCTGCACCGCCACCGCTGCCTGTTACGGCATAGGTGTAGGTGTTGGCAGTAGCCGCTTTTGCATATACAGTCGTGGCGTTGGTGCCAGTCGTATAAGGCGTAGTAGCGGCTGCGTCCGTGTACAGGTTGGCTATCGGAGACCAAACGAAGGTTGTATAACCACTGTTGGCCAGCGTAGTTGCGGATACAGAAAGCGTTGCAATGCCGTTGTTACAAACGGTTTGTGCAGACGGAGAAGTGGTAACAGAAGGAGAAGCATTAATGGTTGCTGCTACTGCTGTACGTGGGCTTTCGCAAACCGAGCTTACGCGCCAGTTGTAGAAGTAAGAATAAGTGGCAGAATTACCACCAATGTAGCCGCCAGTGATGCTACCTACTGTGCCAATAGCGTAAGGATATCCACCCAGGTTTGCTTCCTGTGCCAGACTTCCTGAAACGGAGCTCAGCACCAGACGATAACCTGTACCTGCCGGAACAAACCAGTTTACGTTTGCTCTGTATGGGTTGGTTGTAGCCAGGGTACCGGTTCCCGCAGGAACTGTAAGCGAACTGGATGTTTGCAGCACTGTACCTGCGCTGTTCTGAAGCTGGAGGGTCATGCTGCCCGCTGTTGTTGCAGCATTATACACATCCACAGAATTCAGCGTGAAGGCAGAAGAGGCCGTAAACACCAGACCTGCGTTTACTGTTGCGACGCCTGAAAGCGTTGTCGGTGCTGTACGAACACTTGTCTGTTGAACAGGTGCGCTTGCTGCCGACACATAGTAATTGGTGCTCGTAGCGATAGACGGCGTTGTGAAGCTCGTGCCGGAAGCAAGAGCCGTACCGCCGGTCGCTGCGGAATACCAGTTCAGGGTTGTACCTGTAGAGCCGGTTGCCGTCAGGGTAACAGTACCCGTACCGCAGCGGGAAGCGCCAGTTGTAGTGGCCACCGATGGGTTGTTCACCGCAACTTGTACACCTGCTGTACCGCAAGCGCGGCCTGCGCTGCTGGTAACGGTTGCCTGATAGAACGCATTAGAACTGATTGCGCTTGCAGGTGTATAAGTAACACCTGTTGCGCCACTCACCGGCGTAAAGGTTGCGCTGTCCGGAGACGTTGCCCAGGCAATCGTTGCACCTGCATTCGTAAAGGTAGAACCGCTGGTCAGCTTCAGAACAGGTGTACCGCTTAGGCAAAGTGCTGTCGGTGTTGCTGTGATAGCCACCACTGGCAACACTTTCAGCGTATCGTTTGCCGTATTGGTACAGCCATTCACGTCGGTTGCCGTTACAGTATAAACCGTTGTACCGGCAGTTGAAGACTTCGCATATACAGTACTAACATTATCACTAACCGTGTAAGGGGTTGTGGCAGCTGCATCGGTATACAGGTTCGTAGTCGGCGACCAAACAAACGTAGTGTAGTTAGCTGCTGTAGCTGCAGATACAGACAAAGCAGCCGTATCGTTATTACAAACAGTAACTACCGGACGATCTACTGCAAGAGCCGATGGGGTAGTTATCGTAGCCGTTACCGCAGTACGTGGACCTTCACAACCTGCCGTGTACTGCATGTTGTAGAAACCGCCCGCATACGTAGCACTGTTTAGTGTTGGAGTAATATTTAGGCCAGAAGTAATAATACCTGCCGAACCGAAATTATTCCAGGCACTGTTGGTATAATCTGCACCGGTCAAGTCAGCACCATAGGTGTTGCTACTAGCACCCATGTTGAAAAAGTAGTTGCCCGGCGTAAGCGTCCAGTTCAACGTTGCAGTAACGAAACCTGGTGCTGCAGCCGTACCCGTAATCGTTGTGGACGTAATAGTCGTATTGCTGGTGTTGGACAGACGGTAATTGTAGGTATAAGCACCTGCGGCACCCACATATACCTGTGCTGTGTTCAGCGTACCACCTTGTGTAATCGTTACCGCAATACCACGCTCGGAGCTATAGCCCGAAGTAGTTCCAGGTGTTGCTGTTCTACCCAAACCGCTAAACACGCCCGGGCCGGAAGCTGCACCTACATAATAAGTAGTGGTTGCAGAAAGGAGCGGTGTTGTGAAGCTCGTACCCGAAGTAAGAGCCGTACCGCCTGTTTGGGTGGTATACCAGTTCAGGGTAGCACCGGCAGTACCAGTTGCAGTCAGGGTCAAAATACCGGGGCCGCAGCGGGTAGCACCCGTAGAAGAAGTAATAGATGGATTGTTTATAGACACTTTCGCCGCAGCCATTCCGCACACACGTGCACCATTGCTAACCGTGGCCTGATAGAATGTGTCGTGCGTAATCGCAACAGTCGGTGTATAGGTTATACCCGTAGCACCACTTATCGTCGTGAACGTAACACTGTCCGGCGAAGCTGCCCAGGCAACCGTTGCACCATTCGTGGTGAAGGTAGCGCCATTCGTCAAAGTAGCCGTTGGCGTAGTCGTAAGACATCCGCTGGTTGGAGACACAGTTACCGCTACTGCTGGCAATACAATCGCCGTATCATTTACAACTGCGCTACAGTTGCTGGCATCCGTTCCGTTTACAGTGTAAACCGTCTGGCCCGCAGTTGCATTTTTCACATACACAGTAGAGGCGTTGGTGCCCGTTGTATATGGAACCGTAGCTGCTGCATCGGTAAACAGACCCGTAGTCGGCGTCCACACATAATTGGTATAGTTTCCTACCGTAGCCGCTGATACAGAAAGCACTGCTGTATCGTTGTTACAAACAACCACTTTCCTGCGATCTACTGCAATCGCAGGAGATGTAGTTACTGTTGCTACTATAGCTGTGCGTGGCGAAGAAGAACAGGTTGATTGTACGGCACTTACATAATAAGTAGTCGTAGCACTAATCACCGGTGTGGTGAAGGAAGCGCCTGTTGCCAGTGCTGTACCACCGGTAGAAGCGGCAAACCAGTTGAGCGTAGAACCAGCAGAGCCGGTTGCACTCAGGGTCAGGGTGCCTGCACCGCAACGGGTGGCAGGAACCGGGCTGCTAACAGTTGGGTTGTACACCGGAACGCCTGCTGCTGCTACGCCGCACGTGTTACCGCTGAGGGTAACCGTTGCACGGTAGTAGGTAGTAGAAGTAATCGCTGCACCCGGTGTATACGTTACACCTGTACCCGCTTGCGTAGTAAATGTTACGCTATCCGGCGAGGTAGCCCAGGCAATCGTAGCACCTGCACCTGTGAAGGTAGAGCCTGTGACCAATGTGGCCGTAGGTGTACCGCTCACACAAACAACTGTTGGAGAAACCGTTACGGCAACCACCGGCAGAATCTGTCCGATAGCAGTAGCCGTGTTCTGGCAGCCGCCACCGTTAGTAGCCGTTACCGTATAAGTAGTGGTACCCGCAGTTGTAGAACTGAAATAAACCGTAGAAGCATTGGTACCTGTTGTATAAGGAACCGTAGCTGCTGCGTCCGTAAAGAGGCCTGTAGTTGGTGTCCACACATAGTTGGTGAAATTACCCACAGTAGCCGCACTTACGGAAAGCGTACCGATGCCGCCGTTACAAGCACTCACCGTTGTAGCACCGGAGGTAGTAGCAAGCGTTGGTGCAGCCGTTACCGTTACAGTAACCGCAACACGTGGGCCGGCACAACCGGAAGCCGATACTTCAGACACATAGAAGGTAGTCGTAGCAGAAACCGGATAGCCTACCAGCGAAGCGCCGGTTTGACCGGCAATTGCCGTACCACCTGTGGCAACAGTAAACCAGCGATACGTAGAGCCGCTCAGGCCGGAAGTAGAGGTAACAGAAGCGGTTGGTGTTTGCGCACCGCACTGCGTGCTGTTGTTCGCTGTTGGCGTGGTCGGAACTGGGTTAGCAGTTACGGTTACGTTGTTGGAATACGTACAACCGTTCAGCGTTGCGGTACCTGTATAGGTAGTCGTAGCCGCTACGGTAGCCGTGTAAGGATTGGTTGTGCCTACTGTTGTAGCTCCGTTGCTCCAGGCAATAGAACCTGGTGTTGGGCCTACAATAAATGCATAATCTTCATACTGGCCTGTACTGGTGTTAGTACAAGGATCTGTTGGCGTTGCCGGTACAAAGGCCGCTATAATACGCATCCGCGTAAGACCTTCTGCTGTTCCTGTCGGAATCGTAAAGCTACCAGTAACCGGAGAAGAGATATAAGTACCACTGGTGTTAACAAGCACCTGCTCTCCTGCGTCAGCAAAATCACCGTCTCTGTTCAGGTCAATCCAGATACCAGGACCATAGGTGCTGCCGCCGGCCACCGTCATAGTGTAGTTAAGCGTAGTACCCGGAGCGGCAGTTGCAGAAGCAACACCACTGAAGTCTTCGTAAACGGTCGTAGCTGAAGACGTATAATTGATGTTTGTTGTACCACCTGTAGTCGTGAAGTTGGTGATATTATACGTCGTCGCACCGGTTGTTGTTGGCGTGCAATAACCCGTTGGCATAGTGCCTCCACCTGCGCCTGACAACAACAAACCCAAACGTGTGGTATCACCTGCACATACCGTAGTCCGTCCGGCAGCCACCGTAGCCGTATAAGCAGGCTGGATGGTGACCGTATCAACAGCGGTGTTCGCACAGCTCGTAGCCGAATTCTGCGCGGTCAGCGTGTAGATGGTTGTGCCTGGTGTAGCAGAAACAACATATACCGTAGTTGCAGTCGTAATACCACTGCTGTAAGGCGTGGTACCCGCTGCATCCAGATACAGGTTGGTCGTTGGAGACCATGTATAGGTATCAAAGCTGTTCAGATTAGAAGTAACAGAAATGGTACCGTTCGTTCCGTTACAAACGCTCAGCGTCGAACTGTTCAGCGTCAGCGCTGGTGCTGTGTTCACCGTTACGGTGACCGCAACACGTGGACTTTCGCAACCGGAAGCACTCACTTCCGACACATAGAAGGTTGTGGTAGCAGAGACATTATAGCTGCTCAGCGTAGCACCGGTCTGACCGGCAATAGGTACGCCACCGGCAGCAAACATATACCAACGATACGTAGAACCACTTAAACCAGAAGTGGAAGTAACAGAAGCGGTTGGCGTCTGTGTACCGCACTGCGTGCTGTTGGTGCCGGTTGGCGTAGTCGGAACCGGATTGGCTGTAATGGTAGAGCTTACTACATACGGGCAGCCGCCGTTGCCGGTTGCCGTAACCGTATAAGTCGTAGTCGCATTCACCGTTTGTACAAGCGGATTAGATGTGCCTACTACTGTAGCACCATTGCTCCAGGAATATGCAGTAGGTGTTGGGCCTACAAGGAAGGTATATTCTTCAACTTCACCATAACCGAACGTATAAACGCAAGGGTCATTCGGCAGGGTAGCACCCGGGTTCGCCATAACACGCATCCGCGTCTTACCGATCAAGGCATTAGTCGGAACAGTAAAGGAGCCTTGTGCAAAAGTTGCAGTTGCAGTTGTTCTGAACGCGCGCTCACTTGTGTCATAAACACCATCCTGGTTCCAGTCTACCCAGATAGCCCAACCCATGCTATAGAATGGGTTGCTTGCACGGAAGGATACCGTACCGCCCGGCTCTTGCGAGACGGTACCAGAGGTAGTGAAGTCACCATAGCCATTAGTAGAGTAGCCACTGCCGATGTTGGAAACATTGGTAGAGCCGCCGGTGGTGTAGAACGTATCAACTGTGTAATAATTGATAGTATTGTTCGCCGGTGGTACGCAATAGCCGGAAGGAACCGTTGCGTTGCCGTAGTTAAACGTCAGCGTATCCACGCCGCCGGTGCAGATGCCCGGCTGTGTTGCCGTAACAGATGCCGGATAGCTTGTAAACGTTGTAGCCGTATCCAATGCTGTATTCACGCAACCCGTGTTTGCATCAGAAGCGGTCAGTGTATAGATCGTTCTACCCGCCGCTGCTGCTTTCACATAGACTGTAGAAACATTGCTGCCTGCGGTATAAGGAACCGTAGCGGATGCATCACTGTACAGGCCGGTTGTTGGAGACCAGACAAAAGTCGGGAAGTTACCCACCGTAGCTGTGGAAGCGGAAAGCGTACCGATGCTTCCCACACCGCAAATAGTGATGGCCGTTTGGGTCACCGCCAGTGCAGGAGCCGGAGTTACTGTCTCCGTTACCGTCGCGCGTGGACTTTCGCAACCATTAGCACCCAGTTCCGATACATAGAACGTCGTTGTAGTACCTAAAGGATAGTTTACAAGTGTGCTGCCTGTCTGACCGGCAATGGCCGTACCGCCGGTGGCTTGCAGATACCAACGGAAGGTTGGGCTGCCGACACCGGAAGTAGAAGTCACCGAAGCGAAAGGCGTTTGAACACCGCAATGACTGCTGCTGTTCGCAGTCGGCGTTGTTGGCAGCGGACGAGCCGTTATCGCAACACCTGCACTGTTCGGGCAACCAGCGATGGTAGCTGTACCGGTGTAGGTTGCAGTAGAACCAACCGTAACGGTCAGTGGGCTTGTCGTACCTACTGTTGTAGCACCGTTGCTCCACGAATAAGCGGTAACAACCGGAGACACGTTAAAAGTGTAATCTTCTACCTCACCTGAAGCAGTTCCGGTAGGAGAGCATGGGTCGGACGGATTCGTCAGGTTATAGTCCTGCAAAACCCGCATCCGTGTCTGACCGAAGGAGGCATTTGCCGGAACCGTGATGGTGCCGGTTTGGGTTACGGAAACGTAAGTAGTCGTGTTAAACACGCGCTCTGTAGCATCGAAAACACCGTTCCGGTTCCAGTCCACCCAGATAGCCACACCTACGCCGCCACTAATGGAGGCACCACCAAGCGAGGCAGAGAAGCTGATAGTGCTTCCCGGAACCTGCGTAACGGTGTTACCAGTAGTAAAATTGCCGTAACCATTCGGCGACTTGGCATTGGTAGGATTAGATATGTTTGTAAGACCGCCTGTAGTAGAGAAGCCTGTGAAGTAAACGTCTATGGTGCCCGTCATCGTTGGCGAGCAATAACCGCTCGTTGGCGCACCGCCCACATCCAGCCGCACTGAAGTCGTATCTCCGGCGCACACCGAAGTACGGGTTGCCGAAGCTGCTACTGTATAAGAAGGCTGATACGTGATGGTATCTCTCTTGATATTGCTACAAGCCGATGTCGCATCAGACGCATTCAGCGTATAAGCAATCGTACCTGCGGTAGTGGATTTCACATATACCGTAGAGGCGTTTGTACCTGTAGTATATGGAACCGTAGCGGCTGCGTCCGTGTACAGGTTTGTTGTTGGAGACCATACATAGCTATCATAATCACCTACATTAGAAGTAACCGTCATCGTACCGACAACCCCGCTGCAAAGCGTTTGATTCGTACCATTGATGGTCAGCACCGGCGGGGTGTTCACCGTTACGGTTACAGCGCGGCGCGGGCTTTCGCAACCGGCAGCACTGCGTTCCGATACATAGTAAGTCGTTGTGGAAGAAACGGTGGTATTCGCTAACGAAGAACCGGTTTCGCCGGCAAGAGCCGTTCCGCCTGTAGCCACGGTGTACCAGCGGAAAGTAGAGCCGCTCAGACCAGAAGTGGAAGTAACGGAAGCCGTAGGAATCTGCGAACCGCACTGCGTGCTGTTGGTTCCGGTTGGTGTTGTCGGAACCGGCAAAGCCGTAACAGCTATACTTGCTGCCAGCGGGCAACCGCCAATCGTAGCTGTACCTGTATAGGTAGCGGACGCAGCAATTGCCAGAACCAGCGGGTTTGTCGTGCCTACTGTTGAACCACCTGTAGTCCAAGAGTACGCGGTGGGTACCGGTGCCTTGTTGCCGCCAAAGACAAACTTAGGACGGGAAGAAGAGGTAGCGTAGTAGCCAGAGGCCGTACCGCCACCGCAAACCACAGGCTGCGTTTCTGCGTTGTATGTATAATAATACGCATTAGACACATATGAAGTGAGGTCTGTTGCTGCATAGTTGCTGGTAACAGTTGTCGTGCTATTCTGACTCCGACAAATTTGTATTACGATGTTGGATGTACCATCCCAATAGAAAGGCGTAGCGAAGGTATAGGTATAATCGGTCGTACCTGTAGCCAGCGATACAGCAGATGGACCATATACAGTACTAAACGAACTTCCTGTATAAAGACCACTGCTCAGATTCGCAAGGGAACCCGCGCTGGCAACGCTTATGGTGAAGCCTTGATAAGTAGCTGTAGTACTGGTACCAGCACCTAAAGAGATGCCCAGACTTGTAAGGTTACCTTGGGAAAGGCCAAGTGCAGTTAACTCAGAAGCCTTTACAAGGTACTGTGAACTGATACCCGGATAGTAGTAGAAGAGACTTGCAGGGGTGTAAATGTAAGTGGTTGCGCCAGCACCCAGCGTAGCCGTACCTGCCTTAGACAGATTCAGCATAAGCGTATCGTTGCTGCCTGTACATACAGATGCAGGTGTTGCAACCGCCGCCGCTGTGGTTCCGTTGGTAGGCTCGTCGGTATAGGAAGTACCCGTTACCGAGCGGGTCAGGCTGTTGCCATCCGTAGCTGCTACCGACCAGGTTACCGTTCCGTTGCTTGGTGTTACCGTTGGGATAACGCCGCTCCAGGTATCTGCACTCAAACCACCGTTGCCGGTAGTATTGGTCATGCTTACATTGGTAGCCGTACCGCCGTTCACTTGATAGGTCAGTATAACGGTCGAAGTGGCCGATGCACCCGGTGTAACCACTACGGTAACCGTGCGGGCCACGTTGGTACATTGGTTGCCTGAAGGCGTAATGCCTGGAGCCGCAAGGACTGGCGCTGCACGCTGGCCCAGTACATAGAAATTGCCTATGCTTGTCAACGGGAAGCTGGCGTTGGTGGTGATGTCGTTGGCCGTTACCGTTGCACTCGTACCGGCAATCATATTGTAGGTACCCGTCAGCGTAGAGCTGGAGCCAATCGCATCTGCAAATCCTACACCGCCCGTATCCGTCAGACGAATCTGCGTATTGGTGAAGTTGCCCGCGCCGGAATCAATAGAAGTTGCCCAGTAGCGGTTGCTGTTTAGCGTACCCAGAAGGCCAGTAGGCGTACCGCCGGTAGAAGCATTAAAGACTTCTGCCCGAATGGTTAACCGGCCACCAGAGTTGGTGGTTGGGTTTACCAGAGACAAAGGCTTAAACTGACTGCCCTTACCAATTGGGAAAATAAACGTAGAACCTGTAGCCTGGCTGGCTGCAAGGCTGCGCGCGAGCGGGCCATCTACATAAGCGGTATTCGTCTGTCCGGAAATAGAAGCAGCCGCCGTCCCCGTAACGGTCAACAGATTGGAAGAAGACGTGATGAACTTACCAGCGCCTGTACCAAACACAAATGTGAGCGCAGAAAGGTTACCGCCGGAAAGGGTTGTCCCTAATGTGTTACCAATACTTACAGCACCTACTGCGCGGCTGCCTGGAATTTCCACACCTGTTGTACGGGCAGAAGTTTCCACACCATAAATAACCGTAAGAAGACCCGTACCGAGGTTAAAGGTCGGCGCAGCATTCAGAGAAGCCACACCCAGTGCAGCGCCACCGGCAGCGTTACCATACTGAATGGCCGTTGCCAGGTTGTTAGCACCGAGCGTGAACTTGCCTGCGCCGGTAATTGTTCCTGCGAAAGCGTTAATACGCATCACCGGAACAACGGATGCAGAAAGGCCACTCATCGTGAGGCCGCCCGTTGTCTGAACGCCAAAAGACCCAATCGGGTTGGTAAACGTACCGCTGCCGGTGAAGGTCTGCGCGGCATTGGTCGGCGAGAAGAAACCCAGCGTACCGGCAGCCGTAGTTGTACTGTTCGTACTAACAATCGAACCGTTGTTGGTAAGGGTTGTACCCCGGAAGCTAAGCACCGCGTTGTTGGTACCTGCGATGCCGCTGCTCGTATAGTAAGTGGCGCCGCTTGCGATGGTCATATTACCGCTTACGTTCACAGAACCAGTAGAGGAAGAAGGCGAGAAGGAACCGCCGTTTACATTTAGGTTACCCGCAATGTTAATCGTAGAAGTAGAAGAGCTACCCTGAAACGCTCCTTGTGTCGTGTTGGTACCTGCCGAAACGGTTACGTTACCACCGATGGCAATTGTTGCCGTAGTAGTACTCAAACGCAGCGTACCCGCACCTGCATTCGTAACATTTAGATCACCCTGAATACCAAGAACGCCAACACCAGCAGTAGTAGCACTACCGAATAGCGGAACAATACTGGTACTCGCAGCTGCCGGGCAGTTCCAGGTAACATTACCATAAGACTGACCTGTGTTGGACGGCGTGGAAGTAGTCGTAGTAGCACCGGCAATATTGTAGTTGGAACTTGCACCCCAGGTAGCCAGCGGAGTAGCCAAAGTGGATGAACCCAAGCTATCAATGCTGAAAGTACCACCATTCGCAACCGCGAAGGTAGCTGCGCTGGCTGAAGGACGAACCGTCGTAGTGAAAGTCGTACTTACACCTGTCCACTGATTCACCCGGAAGAAACCACCGTTCGCTACGGTAACCAAAGTACCTGTGCCGCCTGTAGTCGTAATCTGGTTGGATGAACTACCACCAATATTTACAGTACCGGCAATATTACCGGTATTGCCTGCACCGCTAAATGCAAAAGCCACCGCATTAGTGGTGTTGTTCAGCGTCAGCGAAGAGCCGCTGCCAACCGATAGATCATCACCGGGGGCACCGGTAATAGTAATAACGCGGGTAGTAGTATTGCTGGCTGCAAGCGAAAGCTGCGTATTGCTCGTTACCTGAAGCTGACCAATAGAGAAAGGAGAAGTCTGATCTACGCTGATGCTCATCGTACCACCAGAGCCAGGCGTGCTGCCTGCACCGTCCACAATCAGAACGTCGGATGTAAGAACCGTGCCACGTGAAGAACCTGTTCCGTCGGCTGCGGTATTCCAGTTGGCTGCTGTACTCCAGGTACTACCCGAAGCGCCTACCCAATAATAAGTAATAGCCGCAGCGGTTGCCTGGTTACCGGTGAGGCCGGTGCTTGGAACTGCTTCCGCAATAGACTGTATTTTGTAATAGTAAGTAGTACCTGCCGCAAGACCGGATTGAGCCAAGCTATAAGCCTGACCCGTACCCGCAGAGGTCGTAGTCGCAACAGAGGAAATCACTACGTTTTGCGTAAAGGCCGCATCCGTAGCACGGATAACCAGAAAAGCAGCTTCTGTAGTACTGTTATCTATCCAGTTCGGCGTTATCGTGTTAGCCGTAATCGCTGTAAAGGTTAGCGTCGTCGGGTCTGCCGGTGGCGTCTGCGGTGGCATAAACCGATACATCCGACGTTGTGTCGGGTTCGGGCTATGGATGCTTGTAATGTTCGTGCCGGCCGTGGCTATGTTAGACGTCCACGCACTTGTGCTTACTGTGTTGGTTGCATACGCTACACTTGCCAGCGTATTGGCAGCTGATCCAGATGAAAAGCCCGTTTGGAAACCACTGCTGTAAGGAGCAGTGCCCGCTGGCATGCTACCAAACACCATCTCGACAGCGCCGGTGGTCTCGTAAAGACGCAACTGGAACGTATCAAGGCCAGTAGTGTTCCCACTATAGTAGTTGTAGGAAATCCACTGGGTAACGAGACAACGGTTTGGGGCCGAGCCTACCACGCGCGTAAAAACGCCCCCACCGTCGGCGGCGCTAGCAGTTGCACCATCGGAGGCCAGCGCGCTGAAGCGGGGAGATGTCGAAGAGCCGCCGGAAGTTGTGTACTGACTTCCACTGATGACCGTCCCGCCCAGCATGAACCCACCATTTGAGTTTACAGAGAACTGCGTGTAGGCATTCCCCATAAAATAAAAAGTGAAACCAATATTGGTTACTGTAGAAGGCACATCATCACTACCTGCTGCCACCGATTGCGTAGCGCCACCCGCCACCGTCATGTTGAGTGTATTGCCGTTGGCGTCCTGCGTCAACGAGCTGGTTGTGTTTGTTGAGAACGCGTAGTTCGCCGTGCTTTGCGCCAAAGCGCCGGAGGACGAACCCGCCACGACAAGGAGCGCTAAGGCTACTAGTCTGGTAAAGAGTTTCTTCATAAAAAAGTGAGGTAAAAATGAGGTTTTAAAAGGGGGAAATCGTACTGTGGGGGGAGTTGAGGAGACGTTTTCGCATACGCAGATAGGGGTTTGGGGGTTGAAAAAGTTGAGGGGAATTTTGAAACGAACTGCCAAATTAGTCCTTAATTAAGTGCCGTAAGCCAATCTTGCTCAACTACCAAGCAATTTAACTTTTCCTTAGCCCGAAATAACACCCCGGTAATACGCAAAACCAGTGCTTTTTTAAGGCTTTGCGCTTAAAATGCCTCTTTCCACCCTGCAGACTGCTTGCAGATTATTTTGGGGTTTCTTTTCCCCTTCCGGCCTTTTTTCGGTTCGGGGCTGGCCCGGTTTTTATCAAGGTGGTGCCCGCTTTTGGGGCCTTTTAGGCAGCCGTAGTTTCAAGATATGCATCGCCCTTTCTGGTCGCCCGGCTGCGTTCTGCAGTCCAATGTTCTCCGTCACGCTATCAGCAACAGAACCAACCTGTTGCCGCCGTAACGCAGGAGCAGGAGCAACAGCATGCAGGATTCCCTGTGCTGTTGCCGCTCACAGACTTTTTCTTTGGGGCAGACGCTTACAACGCCATACGCCGGGCACCCCAAATACAGATGCCGCACCGGCTGCCGCAGCACAGCCTTTTTCAGGTTCACCACGCCCACATCCTCTTCTAAACCTGCGGTTATTTATACAGAACCCGGTCTTTTTTCCAACAAAAACGCCAGATTCTTTGCAGGAAGAGGCTTAAAATTCAATAGAAACGGCAGCGGTGTTGAATCTCTTCCCGGAAATTCAATAAAAGCCGGAGTTTCATTGAATTTTTGGACAAAAATTCAATGAAAACTGCCCGGTTGTCAAAAAAAACGAGGAGCAATGTGAATGGAAAAGAAGTGATGAACAAGACTTAAATCACCCGGAGAAAAGGGAAGCAAAAAAAATTCCGGCGGCGTATACTTTTCCGCTTAACGGCGCGTTTTATCTCCTCACCGTGCCAAAAGGCACTTCTTTTTCACCCCCCAAAATCCCCCTTCTTTCCTTATGGGAGCCAGAACCACCGGGCGTGTCGTGATGCCCAAAGATGCGAAAGGCAAGCTTGACCTTTCCAAAAAACTATTTGCCAAGCACCAGGCCGACGGCGCTGCCTCGGAGCTTAAGAGTCTGGTGGACTACGACTGGAACATCGTTGGCCCCACCGTTGCCGCCGCCCAAACAGCTCACGACCAGGCCGTTGCGCTCAAAGCGCAGGCGGAGGCCAAGTTTCTGGAGCGCGATGCCAAGCTGGCGCCGATTGTGGAAATCACCCGCGCTTCGGCCAAGTACCTGAAGGGCAAGTTTAGCAAGAATGCCAAAAAGCTGGCCGATTGGGGATTCACGATTGACGATACCCCGCCTAAGCCACGTAAAAAGAAGAATCCGTAAGAAGCATTCTCCCGTTTTATAAGACTTGCAACCTGCATCCTGGCGATGCGGGTTGTTTTTTTAGGCAGCGTTGAATAAACTTTTATTACCCCCAAAGAGAGAGCGGCTGCCCCTTTCGGAACAGCCGCTCTTGACTTTTGTACTTAAACGCTCTTTAGTGCTTGGTAACGCGGAGGGATTCTTTGTTCACCCCATCGCTCCATTGCAGCATGTATGTGCCACTTGGAAGGGCGCTCAGGTCAATCTCTGCTTTCGCAGCCGTAACGATCTGCTGCAGCAACATCCGGCCACTCAATTCAGACACTGTAACAACTGCGCCTGTAGCGATGCTGCCGCTGGTCTGAACGGTCACCTTGCCGGTGGTCGGGTTCGGGAACAGGCTCAACGCAAAGTTGTTGCCATCTGCAATCCGTACGCTCGCCACAGTGCTGTAGCTGTAAGCGCCGTCCACATCTATTGCTTTTACGCGGTAGCTGTTCAGCCCTTTGCTTGGCACAGCATCATAATATACATATTGCGCCATGCCTGCCGCCGGGATAAAGCCGATGCGCTCAAACGAACCGCCGCTCAGTTTCTCTACTTCGTAGCGCACTACGTTGCTTTCCGAGCCTACGTTCCACTCTACGCGGTTGCGGCCTTTCTCTGCAGAGGCTGTAATGCCGGTAAAGGTTACAGGCAACGGCCCTGCACCGCTTCCGCCGCCACCGATAAAGAAGCCGGAGAAGCCTGTTGTACTCAGCGTTACTTCCCAGCGGTTATCCGTGCTGTTCCAGACTACCGAAGAAGGACGAATCGCTTTCTTCACGCCCGGACTAAACGTGCCTGGCAGACCAGACGAAGATGTACCTGATTCTTTAGAAATAAGTACGTTGGCAGAACGGGCAGCAACAGAGGCCGGGCTGTCGTTATCCGGCAGCAGATACAACATCAGGTTGCGATACGCTACGCTGTCGGTAAAGACGATCTTGTTGTTGGAATCCTGCGCCGCTACATTGTACTCTTTAAACTCTGCATTGGTTGCATACAGCGTAATGGTGCCGGTTGCGGTAGCAGCGTTCTGCTGCGGCGTAATCTGATAATAACGCGGCACATACGGCTTGCCCGATACAATGGTTGGTGCCTGCGGCAGGGTATATACATCAGTCCGCACCACGCCGGTGATGGGAGATGCGCCACTTTGCGCGATGGTTGCAATCGTTTCGCAGTCTGCGTTCTGAACTGTTTCTCCACCTGCGCCTGCTGCCTGGGAATAGTAAGTCAGGTTCGGGCTACCCGTGCCGTTGGCAAGGCCGTTGCCGGTAGAAGGCATTACGGTCAGCGCAACAGCGCCGCTGCCAGTCGTGGCCGGGCAGACAGCAGTCGTTACGTACACGTTGTAAGTAATGTTTGAACTGTTCTTCGTGTACAGGCTTGTCGCTGCCGGAGTGGTCGCAGAGTCATAAGCCGTGGTGGCTGCTGCATCGGTGTACAGCCCTACCAGTGGTGTTCCGGCTACAAAGCTTGCCGGTGTCCATACGGTCTTGGTAATAGAGCCGGTGGTATTAATGTTGGCAGTAAGCTGCACCGCCGAGCCGCCGCAACTCATAGATGCGGAGGAAGGCGAGAAGGTTACGGTTGCGGGCTGCTCTACATCTACCACAACGCTGTCTTTAGCCACACAACCTGTTACCCCATCTGTACCAGTCACGATGTATTGGGTTTGTGCAGTCGGGCTAACGGTGATGGAAGCGGTTGTCTGCGCCGGAGTGGTGTTCCAGCTATAGCTGTAATTGCTGTTTGCGGAGGATACGCTCAGCACGTCGGACGCACTGCGGCAAATAGTACTGAGTGTAGCAGAAACGGTAACCGGCGTAACCGGAATAACCGTTGCCAGTGCAGAAGCCGGATTACAGGCGTTGCCGTTAGCTGTTATAGTGGCCTGATAATACGTGCTGGCTGTAATCGGCGTACCGGGGGTGTACGTTGTGCCTGTGGCACCGCTCACCGGCGTATAGGTGATATTGTCCGGCGAAGTTGACCAGGCGATGGTTGCTCCTGCACTTGTATAGGTAGTACCGTTGGTCAGCGTAGCTGTTGGTCTGCCGCTTCCGCAGAAGCCGGCAGGTGAAGCAGTTACAGCTACGGCAGGCAGCACATTTATGGCTGCGGTGGCCGTATTGGCACAACCGGGGTTACCGGTAGCCGATACCGTGTAGGTAGCCGAACCAACAGTGTTGCTCCGGGCATATACTGTAGAGGCATTGGTACCGGTGGTGTAAGGAACGGTCGCTGCTGCATCGGTATAGAGGTTTGTTGTCGGCGTCCACACGTAACTGCTGTAGTTTCCTACCGTTGCCGCCGATACAGAGAGCGTTGCTGCGCCATTGTTACAGGCGGGCTGCGATGCCTGCGTGGTAGCGACTGCCGGGGAACTGCCTACAGTAGCCGTTACCTGTGTACGGGAAGATTCGCAACCAGTCGTTACACTCCAGTTGTAGAAGTAATAATAATAGCCGCTTAAGGAACCGTTGGTGATAGACACCACACCCGGAACGGTGTAAGGGAAATTGGTAGTACCTGCTGTATAATTCCGGTAAGCGCCGGTTACACCGCCTGTTGAGGAGCCATAATTCAAACGGTAAGCCGTACCAACGGGAATCTGGAAGTTCAGGGTTACGGTTTGCGCTACAGGTGTAGCAGAACCGGTCAGGTTCACTACGGCGCTTTGCAGCACCGTACCGGCGGAGTTTTGAAGTTGCACCGTCATCGTACCGGCACCTGTACCGCCTGCGTAGATATCCACGGTTTGGAGGGTGAATGGTGCAATGGCATCAAAAATCAGGTACGCGCTCGCAGTATTAGTACCATCGGTTCCGGTATAACCTGTTTTACCCACATTGGCCGTTCCGCCGCCCTGCGAAGCAGCTACCCAATAGCTGGTTGTGGCTGAGATAGAAGGTGTTGTAAACGAGGTACCGCTTGCCAAGGCTGTTCCGCCTGTTTGTGCAGCGTACCAGTTCAGCGTGGCGCTGCCCGCCGCTGTTGCGCCGAGGGTTACCGTACCGGTACCGCAACGGGTGCCGGGAGTGGTGGTCGCAACGGTTGGCATATTTACCACAGCGCCTGCACCTGCCGAGCCGCAGACTTTGCCTGCCTGGCTGGTGATGGTAGCTGCGTAATAGGTAGTAGAGGTTACAGCGCTTGCAGGCGTATAGGTTACGCCTGTTTGGCCGCTCACGGTTGTAAAGGTGACACTGTCTGGCGAAGTGGACCAGGCAATCGTAGCACCTGCGCCGGAGAAGGCCGCGCCGTTCGTCAGGGTAGCTGTTGGTGTGCCCGTGAAGCACAAACTGTTTGGCGTTACACTTACTGCAACCGCTGGCAGCGTTGTAACTGCTACCGTAGCCGTGTTAGAGCAATTGCTTGCATCTGTACCGGTAACGGTATAATTAACCGTACCTGCTGTTGTGGATTTTGCATACACAACGTTTGCATTCGTACCTGTCGTATAAGGCGTAGTTGCTGCTGCATCTGTAAATAAGCCCGTTGCAGGTGTCCACATATAGCTGGTGAAGTTGTTCACCGTAGCGCCCGATACCGACAGGGCTGCCGTATCATTATTACAGCTTGTAATCGCGGTGCGGTCCACGGCAAGCGAGGCTGCAGGCGTAACAGTCGCTGTTACTGCCGTGCGGGGCGATTCGCAACCTGTGGAGATATTCCAGTTATAGAAATAATAATAGTAGCCGCTTAAAGAGCCATTGGTGATAGATACCACGCTCGGAACCGTGTAAGGGAAGTTAACAGTACCTGCCGTATAGTTCCGGTAAGCGCCGGTGATTCCGGTAGAGGAGAGATAGACAAGGCGGTGGTTTGTACCGATAGGAACCGGGAAGTTCAAAGCAACTGTCTGTCCGATAGCCGTAGGGTTGCCGGTCACGTTCACCGTTGTGGTTTGCAGCACCGTTCCGGTACTGTTCTGCAGTTGAATGGTCATCGTGCCCGAAGTGCCCGCTGTGGCGGCATAGGCAAATACATCTACGGTGTTTATCGTCAATGCCGCAAGGGCATCAAAAATCAGATAGGCGCCTGCGGTGTTGTAGTTATCGGTTCCTAAATAGGCAGGCATCCCCACATTTGTGGTCAATCCGCCCTGATTCGCCGCCACATAATAGGTTGTGGTAGCATTGATGACCGGCGTGGTATAATTCGCACCGGTAAAGACAGTTGTACCGCCGGTTTGAGCGGTGTACCAGTTAAGGTTTGCACCGGCAGAAGATGTCGCACTCAGGGTCACCGTACCTGTTCCGCAACGGGTAGCCGGTGTGGTGCTAACGACTGTTGGATTGTAAACCGGAACCCCCACGCCTGGCGTTGGTGCGCAGGTATTGCCCGCCTGGTCAGTTACTGTTACGCGGTAATAAGTAGTGGTTGTGATGGGAGTTGCCGGTGTATAGGATATTCCCACGGCCCCACTCACTGTGCTAAACGTGATGCTGTCCGGCGAAGTGGCCCACGCAATGGTTGCGGTGGTGCCGGAAGCAATAAAGGCAGCACCGGTTCCCAACGAGAGCGTTGGTGTCCCGCTGATGCAAACGCTCGGCATGTTGGAACTGACGGAGATGGCCGGAAGCATGTTCACCGTGTCATTCACGTTGTTTTGGCACCCGCTGATGGTATTTACAGCCGTAAGCGTGTAGATATTATCTCCTACCTTGCGGCTCTTCAGGTAAACGGTAGAAGCACTGGTACCGGCGGTGTAAGGAACAGTTGCTGCCGCATCCGTATAGAGGCTATCCACTGGTGTCCACGTATACGTATCGAAGTTGCTTAGGGTAGAGGTTACGGAAAGCGCACGAATATTACCGTAGCAAATGCTGGTGCGGGTATCCACACTTAACGCGAGCGGCGCGGTTACCGTCTCGGTTATTTTCCGGCGCGGGCTTTCGCAGCCACCGCTGGCGGAGTACTCAGACACATAAAAGTCCGTCGTAGTATTGATGGGATAATTGGTCAGCGAAGAGCCGTTTTGGCCGGTCAGCGGTGTGCCGCCTGCCTGCGTCAGATACCAGCGGAAAGTCGGGCTGCTGAAACCGGAAGTAGATGTAACCGAAGCTATAGGTGTTTGGCTACCGCAATGCGTTGCGTCATTGCCTGTTGGCGTGGTCGCTGTCGGGTTACCCGTCACCACTACGCTGGCTGAAAACGGACAGCCATTGAAGCTCGCAGTACCCGTATAGGTTGTTGTTCCATTCAGTGTAGCCGCGTACGGATTCGTTGTGCCTACCGTAGTCGTACCGTTGCTCCAGGCATAGGTAAGCGCGCCCGATGGAATGATCGTCAAGGCATAATCTTCATATTGACCCGAACCCGTATTGGCGCAGGCATTGCTGGGATTGCTCGGTGTGAAGGAAGCCAGAATGCGCATCCGGGTAGTACCCGCCGGTGTACCTGCCGGAATGGTAAAGCTGCCGGTGAGCGGCGAAGTCAGGTAAGAAGTACTGCTGGCTACCTGCTCACTTGCGTCAAAGACTCCGTTCCTGTTCAGGTCTATCCAGATGGCGCGGCCATAGGAGCCACCAGGAACGCCTATGCTGTAATTGATGGTGCTGCCCGCAAGTGCCGAACCAATGACGGTACTGCTAAAGTCTTCCACCATGGTTGTTCCGCTGGAGCTGTTGTTGATATTTGTAAGCGCACCTGTGGTCGTGAAGTTGGTGATGTTATATGTTGTAGCACCACTGGTGGTTGGCACACAATAGCCCGTTGGCAAATTGCCGCTGGTACCGCTACCGCTCAGGGTCAATGTCAACAAGGTAGTATCGCCCGAGCAAACGGTGGTGCGGCCTGCTGTAGCCGTAATCCCAAAAGTAGGCTGAATTGTTACGGTATCGTACGCAACATTACTACAATTTGTCAGACTGTTTTGTGCACTTAAGGTGTACCTCGTGGTACCGGCAGCCGTGGATTTTGCATATACCGTAGAGGCGTTGGAACCAACTGTATAAGCAGTCGTTGCTGCCGCATCACTGTAAAGGCTGTCCACCGGAGACCACACATAGGTGTCATAATCACTCGTGTTGGATGTTACGGCTATTGTGGTAACAGTACCGCTACACACACTCTGCGAAGTAGCATTCAGGGTTAACGCAGGCGCAGTAATAACAGTTTCCGTTACGGTTACGCGCGGACTTTCGCAACCGTTTGCCCCCATTTCCGATACATAGAAAGTCGTGGTGGCAGATATGGGATAGTTGTTAAGCGTAGAAGCGGTTTGGCTTGCAATCGCGGTGCCGCCGGAGGCTTGTAAGTACCAGCGGAAGGAGGGTGTACCCACACCGGAGGTGGAAGTTACAGATGCAAATGGCGTAGCCGCGCCGCAGTGCGTGCCGTCCGTTTTTGTTGGGGTTGTTGGCAACGGAAGAGCAGTAACAGCCACCGTACCCGAGTTGGGGCAACCGTCAAGGGTGGCGGTACCGGTATAGGTAGTGGTAGCACTTACGGTTGCGGTATATGGTGTAGTCGTGCCAATCGTACTTACCCCATTGCTCCAGGCAATCGCCGAAGGCGCAGGTGATACATAGAAGGTATAATCTTCTACCTCACCGTTGGTAACGGTTCCGCTGGATTGGGCTACACTGCAAGGGTTTGTAGGGTTGCTGTTTAAGTAGTTAACCTGCACCCGCATCCGGGTAGTGCCTGCGGTTGCGCCTGCCGGAACCGTGAATGAGCCGCTGGCCGTGTTGGAATAGGCAGTAGTGTTAAACATCCGCTCGGTTGTTTCATACGTGCCGTTACGGTTCCAGTCCACCCAGATAGCCCAGCCAAAAGCGTTGGTGCTGTTTCCGGCACCACTAAAGCTCACCGTGCCGCCAGGCACCTGTGCAACTGTTTGGGTAGCCGTGAAGTTGCCGAAATTGTTTGCCGACTGGCCACTGTTCAGGTTGCTGATATTAAGCGTTCCACCAGTAGTAGAGAAATTATTAAGAAAGTAAGCAGTGCTAACCGTAACTGTTGGCGTGCAATAACCCGTTGGGGTGCTGGCACCGCCGCCGGTCACCTTCAAGGTCAGAAGGGTGGTATCATTTGCGCATACGGAAGTACGACCCGCAGTGGTTACAACGGTATAGGCATTCGGAATGGTTACAGTGTCATAAGCCGTGTTCCCACAACCGGTGGTCGTGTTCAGCGCGCTCAACAAATAATTGGTTGTCCCTGCGGTGGTGTTTTTGATATACACCGTAGAGGCGCTGCCGCCGGTATAAGCTGTTGTAGCAGCTGCGTTGGTGTAAAGACCTGTGGTGGGCGACCACGTGTACTGGTTGTAGTCACTTAAGCTAGATGTGACAGAAACACTTCCGATAGCGCCGTTACAAACGGTTTGCTGCGTATTGGTAAGCGTCAGCGCCGGGCCGGCGGTAACCGTTACGGTTACGGCTGTGCGCGGGCTTTCGCACGTATTCGCGGCCACTTCTGATACATAAAAAGTGGTAGTAGTGCCTACCGGATAGCTGCTCAGGGAAGAACCCGTTTGGCCGGAAAGGGCTGTGCCGCCTGTAGCAGCCAGATACCAGCGGAAAACCGGAGAACCCACACCCGTCGTAGAAGTTACAGAAGCAGTAGGCGTCTGGCTACCGCAGTGGGTGCTGTTATTGGCCGTTGGCGCGGTTGGCAGTGACAAAGAGGTAATGGCTACGCTCGCCGAAACCGGACAAGCACTGATAGTAGCCGTGCCTGTGTAAGTCGTATTGGCAGTAATGGTGGCAACATAAGGGTTGGTGCTGCCAACCGTGCTTGCCCCGTTGCTCCACGAATAAGCCGTAGGTTGTTGTGGCCCTACAAAGAAGGTATAATCTTCTGCTTCGCCGTTAGAGGTGATGGTGCAGGGGTCTGTCGGAGAAGTATTCAGGTAGTGAATCAGCACCCGCATCCGCGTAGCACCGTATTTCGCTGTACCCGGAACCACGAAGGAGCCGGTGGTGCTGTTCACATATGCACCCGATGTGTACACCCGCTCCGTTGTCTCAAACGTACCATTCCAGTTCCAGTCCACCCAGACAGACCAGCCGAAAGTGAACGTACCGCTTGCAGCACCACTGATGTTTACCGTACCGCCAATGGCTTGCTGAACGGTTTGCGTACTGGTGAAGTCGCCATAGCCCGTACCGGAAAGACCACTTCCCAGATTGCTTACATTGAGGATGCCGCCGGTAGTGGAGAAGTTGTTGATGTTGTAAGTGTTTCCGGAGTTAGCCGCTGTCGTTACACAATAGGCAGCCGTTGAACTGAGGTTCAGTTTCACCGCTGTGGTATCATTAATGCAAACCGAGGTACGGTTTGCAGAAGCTGTGAACGAAATACCGTTGGCAGGCTCGTCTTTATAGGAAGTACCTGTTACCGAACTGGTCAGACTGTTGCCATCGGTCGCATTCACAGTCCACGTTACGGTTCCGTTGCTCGGCGTTACGGCCGGTATGGTTCCCGTCCACGTGTCGGCAAGCAACCCCCCGTTATTGGTCGTATTGGTCATGCTCACGTTGTTCACCGCGCCGCCGTTCACCTGATAAGACAAGACGACACCGGTAATAGCCGCAGTACCCGGCGTTACCGTTACCGAAACCGGACGCGATACATTGGTACATTGTGTTGTGGAAGGTGTAATCGTCAGGTTGGAATAAGTCGCCGCCTGACGGGCAGCCATTACGTAGAAGTTACCGATACCGGTAGCAGCGGGCGCTACGGAGGTAATGGAAGTAGAGGTCAGCGTAGGGTTGTTGCCGCCTACAATGGCATATGTACCATTCACCGTAGAACTGGAGGCCACCGCATCTGCCGCACCCCGTGTATCGTTCAGTTGAATGAGCGTGTTTGTGAAGTTGCCCGAGCCAGACGTAATGGAAGCCGCCCAGTAGCGGTTGGTGTTCAGGCTATTCAGCAGACCGCTTACCGAGCCGCCGCTGTTGGCATCAAATACTTCTGCCTGCACCGTAACCGTTCCGCCCGAATTGGTGGTTGGGTTTACCAGTGCAAGCGGATTGTAACCGCTTTTTCCCACCGGAAGCGTATAAGTGCTGCCGGTAGCCAGGCTCAGCGGAAGCGTAATGGCCAGCGGGCCTTTTACATAGCTGGTAGCAGAGGCACCCGTGATAGCAGTTGTCGCCGTGCCGGTTACCGTCAGCAGGTTGGAGGAAGAAGTTATAATCGTTCCTGCGCCGGTGAGGAAGTTCAATGCGCCGGTAGAAAGATTGCCACCCGAAACCGTCAGGCCATTGGCGTTGGAAAGCCGGATGGCGCTTACCGTGCGCGGAGAAGACGGAATCTCAAAGCCGGTGGTGCGAGCGTTGCTTTGCACCGAGTCGATAATAGTATAAACGCCGGTACCGAGGTTAAAAGTCGGGGCCGCATCCAGACTACCGGCAGCCGTCGTTGCGTTTACCCCGCCATACTGAACCGTACTTGCGTTTGTGCCGCCGCTGCCGATGGTGAGCTTGCCTGCACCCGTAACCGCACCGTTCAGCAGGTTGATGCGCTGCGTAACAATCTGGTTGGTATGGGTAATGTTCAGCCCGCCGCTGGTCTGCACGCCAATCTGGGCAATAGAACCGGTCACCGAGCCGCTGCCGGCAAAAGTCTGCGCAGCATTGGTAGAGGAGTTGAAGTTGATAGCCCCCCCGTTGGTGGCCGAGCCATTCAACGTACCGTTATTGGTGAAGGTGCTGCCGCGCTGGTTAAACACCGTTGTGGTACTGCCGCTGGGCGCTACATAAAAAGTCCCGGCAGCGCCAATCGTGGTGTTGCCATAAACGTTTACGCCACCCGCGCCGGAGGTGTTGGTTCCCGGAGCAAAGCTGCCGCCGTTGATGGTCAGGTTGCCGAGGATGTTCACCGTTCCCGTGGAGGAAGGCCCTTGCAGCGCGCCCGTACCGCTGGTTCCGGCAGTTACCACAACGTTCCCGTTGATGTTCACCGTACCCGAACTGTTGAGCCGGAAAATACCCGCACCGGCATTGGCAATCGTCAGGTTCCCCTGAATGGTGGGGTTGAAAGTGGCGAAGATGTTCATCGCCGCCGAAGCACTTCCGCTGGTGTAAGTAACGTTCCCGAAGCTCTGGGAACCGTTAAGGGTGTTGGATGTATTGGTGGTAACGCCGTTGATGTTCCAGTTGGAAGAAGCGCCCCACGTAGCGTACGGCGGAGACGGGGCCACCGTTCCAATGTTGTTCAGGTTCAGTGTAGAGTTGTTGCTGAAAATCAGGGTGCCGATGTTGCCGGTGCCGCCGCCATTGTTGATACGAGTGGTGGTAGAACCGTTCTGGTCAATGTTCACAATGCCCGTACTGCCTACCGTCATCACCGTATTCAGCGGCAAGGTGCCGGTAGAGACAATATTGCTGGCGCTGCCGCCGATGTTCAGCGTACCATTAATAGTAGCCGTGTTGCCCACTCCGCTAAACGCAATACTCACCGGGCCGGGGTTGCCGGTGGTGCCGGGGCCGTTCAGGGTAAGCGAGGAGCCACTGGCAATAAGCAGTTCGTCGCCGGGCGCACCGTTCAGCGTGATGGCGCGGGTCGTGCCGAAAACGTCAGACGTAAGCGTTAGCTGCGTGTTGTTTATAACCTGAAGCTGCCCGATAGAAGGATTAGTGGTGTTTACACTAATAGAGACTGTTCCGCCCGATGTTCCGCCATTAAATCCGCCTACAATCAAGATGTCTGAAGTGAGGGCCGTGCCCCGGCCAGTACCCGTTCCGGTAGGCGTGGTGTTCCAGTTGGCGCCTGTTCCCCAGGAGTTGCCTGAAGCCGCACCTATCCAGTAGTAGGTCTGAGCGGTGCTGGTTGCCTGGTTGCCGGAAATACCCGTTCCCATCAAGGCATCCGAAATGGCCTGCACCTTATAATAGTATGTTGTTCCCGCCGAAAGACCGGATTGCGGGCTCGTGTAGGCCGTGCCGACGGTGGCCACACTACCCGTTGCTACCCGCGTTACCACCACGTTCTGCGTAAACGAAGCGTCCGTTGCGCGGGTAACGATAAAGGCGTTTTCAGTGGTGCTGTTATCTATCCAGTTTACTGTTGTAGCGTTGGGGCCAACGGCGTTAAAGGTTAGTGTCGTAGGATCTGCCGGGGTGGTAGCAGGCGGCGTAAACGAGTACACCCGGCGGCTGCCGTTGGCCGAGGAGTTCAGGTTGGTAATCGCGCCGGTGGTGTACGTGTTGTTGACGAAGACCGTTGGGGTCGCCGCCGATACGCTGTTGGTAGAGGACGTAACGGTTGCAATCGTACCCGCGGTGGTACCCGCAGAGAAGCCGATAATAGGGCCGGTGGTAAATGCGGTAGAGATGTTCATCGCGCCGTACACAAACTCTATCACCCCCGATGTTTCATACATCCGCGCCTGATACGTGGCATCGCCCGTAGTGGCCGTAGCGTAGCCCGTGTTTATCAGCTTCATGCCGTTCCACTCCACCACCAAACAGCGGTTGGGAGCCGTGCCCACCACCTTATAGCGAATGTAAGAGGCCGAGCCGATGGCTGAAGGCAGCCCTTGGTCACCACCGAAGGGCGCAATAAAAATCCGCGTGGAGCTTCCGGTATTGGACGTTCCCAGCGTGCCCATAATCGTACTGCCGAGGCCCAGCGCCCCGTTGGTGTTTACGGAAAACTGGTTGTAGGCCGCACTCATCCCGCTAAAGGTGAAAGGAAGCTGCTGCACCGGACAGACCTGGTTATACACCACGCCAGCATTGCTGGTACGGTCAAACAGAGTGGTTGCACCGGTAGTCAGATCCACCGCATTCCCGTTTGCGTCCAGGGCCAGCGAGCCGGACGTGTTTGTCGAGAAGGTATAGTTCGCCGTACTCTGTGCAAGAGCGCCGGTAGAAGCTATAAAGACAAGTGTTGCAAGCGCAACGAGCTGGGTAAAAAGTCTCTTCATAGGAAAGAGGTTGAGGGGTTTTTCAAGAGGAAAGAACTCGTGCAGGACAGCGTTTTAAAAACGCTTTTACACTTTATCCGCAAAGCAAAGAGGGCAAGTTAAATCCTCTTAACGACAAACCAACAATTTATTTTTGAAGAAAAGCAGGAAGGTAACCTTCGCTTAACGTACATACCCTGTCTCCACCCGCACGCGTCTCCTGCAGTTTCATAAAACTGCCTTGCGCGGCAAGGCGTTCAGGACGAATTTTTTGCCCCTCGCTTCTCCTGAAGAGCCTGTCCGGAAAATAAAGAGTTGTGAATTTCGGGGACAGGAGGATGATTTTATACATTTGGCGCGCCTGCACCGGGTACTGTTCTGGGTTGGATTCTTCAAACAGCGCCAAGCAAACCGCATGCTGACGAAAAAATTCTTGAGGTTCAGAAAAATTCCGGAGCCGATAGCTGCCCGTGTATTTCCTGCACCTCTGTATATACCCGTACGAGCCAGACTTATCAGCACCCCGTTTCCGACAGCAGTCCTTCGCTTCCCTAAAGCAAAGCGTGGCTGCCCCTTTCGGAACAGCCACGCTTTTGATACTTTATACTCCTTACCTGATATTTACTGCTTCGTTACGCGAACGGATTCTTTGTTCACGCCGTCGCTCCATTGCAGCATGTATGTTCCAGCAGGCAAGGCGCTCAGGTCTATCTGTGCATCCGCCGCTTTCACGACCTGATTCAGAATCAGGCGACCACTCAACTCGCTTACGGTCACTGTTGCTTCGGTAGCTGTGCTGCCATTGCTGCGAACGGTTACTTTATCCGTAGTTGGGTTCGGGAACAGTTCCAGCGCAAAGCCGGAGCCGTCTTTCACCACCACATTCGCAATCGGGCTGTAGCTGTAGGTGCCGTCCACATCCACCGCTTTTACACGATAGGTGTTCAGGCCTTTGCTCGGAGCCGCATCGTAGTACACATATTGCGCCATGCCCGCCGCAGGAATCGTACCGATGCGTTCGTAGCTGTTGCCGCTCAGTTTCTCTACTTCATAGCGCGCTACGTTGCTTTCCGAGCCTACGTTCCATTCAACACGGTTGCGACCTGTTTCCGCTGTTGCCGCAATGCCGGTGAAGGTTACTGGCAATGGTCCCGCGCTGCTTCCGCCGCCGGTGATAAAGAAACCGGAGAAGCCAACTGTAGAGAAGGTTAGTTCCCAACGGTTTTCCGTACTGTTCCAAACCACAGAAGAAGGGCGGATTGCTTTCTTAATGCCTGGGCTAAACGTGCCTGGAGTACCAGTCGCTGATGTACCGGATTCTTTCGAAATCAATACATTGCTGCTGCGCGAGCTTGTAGAAGCCGTGTCTGCATCAGGCAGCAGCGGCAATGCTATGCTCTTGTACTGCACGCTGTCGATAAACGCAATCCGGCTGTTAGAATCGGCGGCTGCGGTGTTGTATGCTTTGAACTCTGCGTTAGTTGCATACAGCGTCAGCGTGCCGGTTGCCGTAGCTGGATTGTTCTGCGGCGTAACCTGATAATAACGCGGCACATACGGACGACCTGATGCAATGGTTGGCGCACCGGCACCAGCGTTGTACACCGTGGTCATCACCGGTCCGCTCACCGGATTCGCTCCGCTTGGTGCTACAGAGACAATCGTCTGGCAGTTGGCGTTCTGGATGGTATCCGTACCGCTTTGCGTGTAATACGTTGTGTTCTGCGCAGCCGTACCGTTGGCAAGGCCATTACCCGTAGAGGCCGTTACGGACAGCGTTGTCGTATTGCTCATTACTGCCGGACAAATGGCGGTGCTAACCGCTATGTTATAGGCAATGTCCGCATTGTTTTTCGCATATACAGTCAGAGCTGTTGGCGCTGCTGTAGAATCATAAGCCGTAGTTGCCGCTGCATCGGTGTAAAGACCTGCCAGCGTGTTGCCTGCCACAAATCCAACGGGCTTCCAGGTGGCTTTTGTGATGGTACCAGTTGTATTCACTGTTGCTGTGAGCTGCACCGCATTTCCGCCGCAACCAATAGTTGAAGAAGCCGGAGAAACCGTTACGGTCAAAGGCTGCTCTACGCTCACTTGTACGCTGTCTTTTCTTACACATCCTGAAGTGCCGTCCGTCGCCGTTACTGTGTAGAAGCGTGTCGCTGTCGGAGCGATGTACGCCGTTGCACCATTCTGAACCGGCGTTGTATTCCAGCTATAGTTGTAATTGTTGTTGGAAGAAGAAGCAATCAACGTATCCGCCGCACCGCGACATACCGCAGTCTTCGAAGCTGCCACTGTAATCGGCGCTACCGGATTCGCCGTCACCGTTACGCTACCCGAAACCGGACAGCCATTGATGGAAAGTGAAGCGGTATAAGTAGTGGTTGCAGTCACTGTGGCTGTCAGCGGATTGGTTGTGCCCACGGTACCTGCCCCGTTGCTCCAAGTGTACGAAGCCGCTGGCTGCACGCTGAAACCGTAGTCTTCGTATTGACCTGCACCACCCAGCACACAGGAGTTTGAAGGGTTGGAAGGGGAATAGGCCGCTGCGATACGCATCCGTTTTGGCCCCAGCGTCGTGTTTGCCGGAACGGTGAAGCTGCCGGTAATCGGCGAGCCGAGATAACCTGCGCTGTTCAACACTACCTGCTCTCCGGCATCCGTGAAAACGCCGTTTCCGTTCAGGTCAATCCAGATGGCCGGGCCGTACGTGCTGCCGCCCGATACAGTCATGCTATAGTTAATAGTCGCACCGGCAGAAGCCGTAACCGTGTTGGTGCCGCTGAAGTCCTCATAGTTTGTTGTGGCGCTGGAATTCTTGTTCACGTTCACCGTTGCACCGGTTGTGGTGAAGTTGGTGATGTTATACGTCGTCGCGCCGGTTGTGGTTGGCGTGCAATAACCTGTTGGAGCCGTACCGCCTACGGTTGCTGTCAGCAGCGTGGTATCGCCTGCGCAAACCGTTGTCCGGCCTGCGGTTGCAGTTACGCTGTAGAAAGGCTGGATGGTTACCGTATCCGTTGCAGTGTTGCTGCAATTAGAAGTCGTGTTAAGCGCCGTCAGCGTATAAACCGTGGTGCCGCCGGTGTTGGATTTGATATACACTGTGGAGGCGCTCGTGCCGTTTGTGTAAGCAGTGGTAGCCGCTGCATCCGTAAACAGACCCGTTGTTGGCGTCCAGGTATATTGGTCGTAATCGCTCAGGTTAGAGGTTACGGATACAGTTCCTACTGCACCATTACAAAGCGTCTGAGACGTATTGTTCAGCGTCACAGCCGTTGCAGGCGTCACGGTAGCGGTCACCGCTGTGCGCGGCGACTCACACACCGAAGTGTACTGCATGTTGTAGAAACTGGAGTAGATGGTAGCATCCGCGCCGCTCGTGTTGTAGCCCGTCACGACGGTACCCGCCGTTCCGAAATTATTCCACGTGCTGCTGGTATAATCCACGCCCACAGTTGAGTTGGCATAAGAACCCGTCGTCAGCGTCAGGAGCAGGCGATAGGTATTACCCGCTGTCATTGGCCAGTTCAGGTTCAGGGTTTGGAAGCCTACTGCCGCAGCCGTTCCGCTGAAAGGCGTGGACTGAACTGTGGTTCCCGAAGCATTATCCACAAGGCTCGCCGTACCGGCGTAAGCGCCGGTTGCTGCCGCGTAGAACTGCGCCGTGTTCAGCGTACCGCTCTGCGATATGGAAACCACAATTCCTCTGTTGGAACTCAGGCCTGTGTTGTTCGGCGTAGGTACACCTACGTTGCCCAATCCGCTTTGCACCACCGGAACGGTAGAAGCACCTACGTAATAGGTCGTGGTCGCGCTGATGGAAGGCGTTGTGTAGTTCGCACCTGTAAACAGTACGTTCCCGCCGGTTTGGGCCGCGTACCAGTTCAGGTTAGCACCCGTAGAACCGGTTGCATTCAGCGTTACCGTACCCGTTCCGCAACGGCTTGCAGGCGTTGTACTGGCAATGGTTGGATTGCTCACCACCACTCCTACTGCCGGAGTCGGCGCGCAGGTATTGCCGTTGCCATCCGTAATCGTTACGCGGTAGAACGTGCTGGCGGTGATTGGATTCTGTGGAGTATAAGTACCTGCCGTCGCGCCGCTTACGGTTGTGAAATTCACGCTGTCCGTAGAAGTCGCCCAGGCAATCATTGCACCGCTACCGGCAGCCGTAAAGGCCGCGCTGTTCGCAAGCGTCACCGTTGGGGTGCCGCTTACGCAGATAGAAGTGGGAGCCGCACTTACTGCAACCGCCGGAAGAACATTTGTTGTATCGTTCACCGTGCTCTGACAACCGCTCACACTGTTAATGCCAGTAAGCGTATAAACATTGTCGCCCACTTTGGTGGATTTCAGATATACGGTAGCCGCGTTGGTGCCCACGGTGTATGGAACCGTCGCTGCTGCGTCGGTATAGAGGCTGTCCACCGGCGACCACGTATAAGTGTCGTAATTGCTTTGGGTAGAAGTTACAGTCAGGGCTTTCACCAAACGGTTACACAAGCTTGTGCGTGCGCTTGCCGCCAGGGCAGGTGCTGCATTCACCGTCACCGTTACCGCCACGCGCGGGCCTTCACACACACCGGCAAACTCCGACACGTAGAAAGTCGTGGTCGCAGAAACCGGGTAGTTCATCAGCATTGCACCATTCTGAGCAGCAATCGGTGTTCCACCAGCTTGCAGCGTATACCAACGGAAAGTCGGGTTGCTTAAACCAGATGTAGAAGTCACCGAAGCCGTTGGTGTTTTTGTTCCGCACTGCGTGCTGTTGGTTGCCGTTGGCGCCGCCGGTGTGGGGTTAGCCATCACGTTCACGCTTGCAGAAAGCGCACAACCATTAATCGTAGTAGAACCCGTGTAAGTCGCGGTTGCGTTCACCGTGGTATACAGTGGATTAGTCGTGCCTACTTGCGTTGCACCGGCAGTCCACACTACGCCTGTTGCCGGAATCGTAGCCACGCTGCCCGCGAAGGTGATGTTCGGGCGGTTGGTGCGAATAGTGCCCGTTGCGGTGGTGCAGATGGTTGCTGCGGACGTAGTGCCGTCGTTACCGCTGTTTACGCTGCTGTTATAACCCGGAGCCGTAAAGGTGTTGGTCGCATCCGTTACGCCCGTCGTGTTGTTGCCATAGCAGTTTTCCACAACAATGTTGGAAACACCATCCCACGTAAAGCCCGAAGAACCGCTACCGCTGCCCAGCGTGTGGGTGTTGGTGCCTACCACTGGCGTATAGGTTGCTGCTGTCCACACCTGCGTCAGACCGGAAACAAAAGATGTCGTCAGTGCCGTAGCCGTTGTTTGCCCCATTTTAATGGTGAGGTTGTTCATCGTAGTTGGATTTCCAACGGCAATTACGTTGATAGAAAGGGCTGTCAGCGGACCGGGAGCCACACCGGCAGCGTTCAATTCTGCTGCGGTAATCAGCCACTGCTGGCGGGAATTGCCCCAATAGGTGCCGTAAAAGCTGCTGCCATTGAAAGAAGTGCTGGAAGTCGCCGTTCCGGTTCCGACCTGTGCCGTGCCTGGCTGCGTTACGCGCAGGGTAAACGTATCCGTCGTACCCGCACAAACGGTGGCGGTATTCACCGTAGCCACAGGTGTGTAGTTCGGTTGTACCGTTACCGTATCGCGGGCAACGTTGGAGCAGCCGGTTAGGCTATTGCTCGCATTCAGCGTGTAAACCGTTGTCGCCGCGCGGGTGGATTTCAGATAAACCGTCGTAGCGTTGGAGCCTGTAGTATAAGAAACTGTTGCGGCTGCATCTGCATACAGGCTGTCTACCGGCGACCAGATATACGTGTCGTAATCGCTTGTGTTGGACGTTACCGCCAGCGTGGCTACATTTCCGTTACACACGTTTTGCGTCGTCGCGTTCAGCGTCAGCACCGGTGCAGAAATCACCGTTTCTGTTACCGTCACGCGCGGGCCTTCGCAACCCGCCGCGCTCATCTCCGACACGTAGAAAGTAGTGGTCGCAGAAACCGGATAGTTGCTCAGCGTAGAAGCCGTTTGGCCACTCAATGCTGTTCCACCCGTCGCTTGCAAATACCAGCGGAAAGAAGGCGTAGAAGCACCACTTGTAGAAGTCACCGAAGCGAGCGGTGTTGCCGTTCCGCAGTGCGTACCGTTGTTGGCCGTTGGGGCCGTAGGCAGCGGGCGAGCCGTTACCGCAACGCTACCTGTATTCGGACAGCCACCGATAGTGGCCGTAACCGTGTAGGTTGTTGTTGCATTCACCATCGCGGTATAAGGATTGTTGGTGCTCAACGTCGTAGCACCATCACTCCACGAGTAAGCGGAAACCACCGGAGATACGTTGAAGGCGTAATCTTCAATTTCTCCCGAAGACGGCGCCGTACAGGTAGCTGTCGGGCTGGTGTTAGAGAAATCCGCTACCACGCGCATCCGGGTTTTGCCGAAAGATGCATTCGCCGGAACGGCAAAAGAGCCAGCGTAATTGATGACATAGCCACTCGTTGTTGCCACGCGCTCTGTAGTAGCAAAAACGCCGTCGCGGTTCCAGTCCACAAAGACGGAGACCCCAAAGTCTGCTGTTGCCGACAAGCCAAAGCTTGCTGTAACATTAATGGTAGCACCTTGAAGGGCGGTAATTGTCCGGGTAGCCGAGAAGTCGGTGTAGTTGTTGGCCGCAGCAGCACCAGTGTTGGTGCTGCTGATGTTGGTCAGTCCACCTGTTGTCGCGAAGTTGTTGATGTAATAATTCGTCTGGTTGGTTGCGGTTGGCGAGCAATAGCCCGTAGTCGCCGCGCCGCCTACATTGGCCGTGAGCAGCGTGGTATCACCCGCGCAAACCGAACTGCGCGCAGCAGCAGCCGTAATGGTGTAGGAAGACTGAATCGTTACGGTATCATTCGCAGAGTTGCTGCAACTGGTAGCACTGTTCAGCGCATTCAGCGTATAAACCGTTGTACCGGCAGTGGCGGATTTCACGTACACCGTAGAAGCACTCATACCCGTTGTATAAGGGGTCGTAGCTGCGGCATCTGTAAACAGACCAGCTGCGGGCGACCATGTATAAGTGTCGTAGTTGCTCAGGTTAGATGTCACGCTGAGCGTACCCACCGCGCCGTTACAAATATTTTGCGACGTTGCATTCAGCGTCAGGGCTGGGCCTGCGGTAACGGTTACAGTTACCGGCGTGCGCGCGCTTTCGCAGCCGGAAGCATTGCGCTCCGATACGTAGAAAGTCGTGGTTGTAGAAACCGGATAATTGCTTAAAGCAGAAGCCGTCTGACCTGCAATCGCCGTTCCGCCCGTTTGCACGGTGTACCAGCGGAAAGAAGGCGTGGCAGCACCGGAGGTAGAAGTTACCGAAGCTGTTGGCGTTTGGTTACCACAGTGGCTGCTGTTGGTCGCTGTTGGGGAAGAAGGCAGCGGATTAGTCGTAACACTTACGCTCGCCATCAACGGACAACCACTAATCGTAGCCGTTCCGGTGTAAGTAGTGTTTGCGCTTACGGTAGCAGTCAGCGGATTTGTGGTTCCGAGGGTCGTCGCGCCGTCGCTCCAAGAAAAAGCACTGATAACAGGTGATACATTAAAGGCATAGTCTTCTACTTCTCCCTGCGGAGTTGTAGTAATTGTACAAGGCGTAGAAGGCGAACCGGCGTTGTAATCCAGCATGATTCGCATCCGTGTACTACCGGCAGTTGCATTTGCCGGAACGGTGAAGGAGCCGCTGAGGTTAGCATAAGCGTAGGTAGAAGTATTGTATACACGCTCCGTCGTCTCAAACGTACCGTTGCGGTTCCAGTCTACCCAGATAGCCACGCCGGAGCCGCCGGACGCTGCAGTAGAGGACATAATTAAACTAAAATTCACTGTTCCGCCCATTATCTGCGAAACAGATTGGCCCGTAAAGTTGCCGAAGCCACTTGTTGAGAATCCGCTGCCTGTATTGGTGATGTTGGTTGTGCCGCCCGTAGTTGTAAATCCGTCCACAAAATAGCTTGTGTTCGTAACCGTTGTTGGCGTGCAATAGCCGGTTGGCAGGGTTCCTCTTACCACTAAAGTCAACAAGGTGGTATCGCCCACACAAACCGCAGTGCGGCCTGCGGTTGCCACAAGTGGAACGCCTGTCGCTGGCTGGTCGGCATAAGAAGTACCGGTCTGCGATTTCGTCAGGTTATTGCCGTCTGTAGCCGTCACGCTCCAGGTCACCGTGCCATTTGCAGGCGTTACGGTTGGAATGGTGCCACTCCAGTTGTTACCGCCAGTGTTGGTCATCGTCACGGTTTGCGCCGTGCCGCCATTCACTTGATAAGAAAGAATTACAGTTGTGATAGCCGCTGCGCCCGGTGTTACCGTCACGGTCACCGTGCGGGCCACGTTGGTACACTGGTTTCCGGCGGGCGTAATTGCAAGGTTAGACAAGCTCGGCGCAGCGCGCTGGCCCATTACGTAAAATCCAAAACCATTCAGCACCGCGCCGGTAGCCGAAGCGGAAAGGATATCGCTGTTTATGGTTGCCGTGGCGCTTGTTCCGCTCACGATGTTGTAAGTGCCCGTCTGCGTAGCACTTGCTGCAATTGCGTCGTTGGTACCCGGCGTGTCTGTCAGGCGGATTTGCGAGCTGGTGAGGTTTCCGGCATTGGTCAGGATAGAAGCCGCCCAATAGCGCGTATTGTTCAGCGTACCAATCAAACCTGTTGGCGTACCGCCCGTTGCGCCGTTAAACATTTCGGCCTGAACAGTTACGGTGCTGCCCGCCGTTGTAATCGGATTTACGAGGGAGAAAGGCTTATAAAATCCGCCTTTGCCCACCGGAAATAAATAAGTAGAACCCGTAGCAAGACTCGCCGGAAGCGTCCGCACAAGCGGGCCATTCACATAAGCCGTTGCCGATTGACCGGAAACGGAACCTGTTGTGGTGCCGGTAATGGTCAGCACGTTTGAAGCCGAAGTATTGAACAGGCTGGAGCTGCTAAACGTAAGCGTACCGGTAGCGAGGTTGCCACCCGAAACGATTACGCCAAAAGCGTTGCTCGTGGTGATAGCGTTCACCGCGCGGGTAGCCGGAATTTCAAACCCGGTGGTGCGCGTTGCATTTTCCACGTTGTAGTTCACGGTATAAGTTCCGGTGCCCAGCGCGAACGTAGGCGCCACGTCAAAATTGCCGCCCGCCGTGGTAGCGTTTACGCCGCCGTATTGCACTTGAGTAGCGACTGTACCTGCATTGCCAAGCGTCAATTTATTGCTATTGGTAAGCGTACCGTTCAGCAGGTTTACGCGCTGCACCGTCACTTGGTTGGTATGCGTCAGCGTTACGCCGCCGCTATTCTGAATACCGAGAACAGAAAGAGAGCCGCTAATCGTACCCGTTCCGGCAAATGTTTGCGCGGTATTGGTAGCAGAGAAGAAGTTGAGCGTTCCCGCAGCAGCAGCTGCTACGTTGGTAATCGTGCCGTTGTTGGTGAAGGTTGCGCCGCGAAAGCTCAGAATACCATTGGTGCTTCCCGTTGCGCCGTTGCTCACGTAGTAAAACGCACCGCTCGCGATGGTCATGTTGCCATTCACAATCACGGTACCGGTACTGCTGCTTGGCGAGAAAGAACCACCATTCACGTTCACATTGCCGTTGATGGTCAGGGTGCCCGTCGTTACGCCTTGCAGCGCGCCGTTCGTAGTGTTTGTGCCTGCCGAAACAGTTACGTTCCCACCAATAACTACTGTCGCGGTTGAAGAAGCAAGGCGTAGCGTACCCGCGCCTGCATTCGTTACCGTCAGGTTGCCCTGGATAGAACCCGCAGCGGAGCCAAAGAAATTTATCAGGTTCGCACTTGTCGCCGCCGGGTTGTTCCAGGTGATGTTCCCGAAAGCCTGCGCATTATTGGTGGCAGCCGTTGTGCTGGTGGTAATGCCGTTGATGTTCATGTTAGACGTTGCCGCCCAGGTAGCCAGTGGAATAGAAGGCGCAACAGTCAGGATGTTATTCAAATTCAGCGTTGAGCCACTTGCGAAAGCCAGCGTTGCTGTGCTGCTTGTCAGGCGCGGCTGCGTTGTGGAAGCCGTCGCACCTGCGTTGGAAGACTGGTCCAGGTTAATCGTTCCCGTTACCGTTACCAGCGTTCCCGTTCCACCCGTAGTGGTCAGCAGGTTGCTGGTCGTTGCAGAGGCGCCGCCACCCAGATTCAGCGTACCGGCAATCGTGCCCGTATTGTTGGAGCCGCTAAAAGCGAAAGCCACCGGTAGCGTCAGGTTGTTCATGTTCAGCGTGCTGCCGCTGGCAATGGAAAACTCGTCGCCCGGCGCGCCCGTCAGCGTAATCGTGCGCAGGGTGCTGGCGACGTCCGAAGTAAGTGTCAGGTTTGTATTGCCCGTTATCTGAAACTGACCAATGGAATAGCTGGCCGAATTCACCGCAATGGTGAGAGACTGGCCGGTTTGGTTTGGGGAAGTAATGGTTGTGTTCGGGCCGTCCACAATCAGGATGTCCGATGTAGAAACAGTGGAGCGGTTTGTACCCGAGCCGTCAGGGTTCGTATTCCAGTTAGACGCAATTGTCCAGGAGCCGCCGGTAGCGCCGCCCACCCAGTAATAGGTAATTGCGCCGCTTGTTGCCTGGCTGCCGGTCAGTCCACCAACAGGGGCGGTACCTTCCGTTGCGGCCTGCACTCTGTAGAAATAAGTGGTTCCCGCCGAAAGGCCGGATTGCGCAGACGTGTAAGTTGTTCCGGTACCGGTGCTTGTGGTAGTAGGAACGTTTACGGTAACCACGTTCTGCGTAAAGGCCGCATCCGTTGCCCGCGTTAAAACAAAGAAGCTTTCGTTGGTGCTGTTATCCACCCAACTAACAGTTGTCGTATTCGCCGTTACGGCAGAAAACGCCAGCGTAATCGGCGCTGCCGGAACAGCTTGCGGCGGCGTAAACCGGTAAAACCGGCGGCTGCCATTGGCAGTAGAATTCAGGCTTGGGATAGCACCCACTGAATACGTATTGTTCGTAAAAGAAGTGGCCGATGTAGAAACCGTGTTGGCAGAAGAAGTTACGGTTGCAATCGTGCCCGCCGTTGTTCCGGCAGAAAACCCGATAATCGGGCCGGTACTATAAGCAGTAGAGATGGCCATAGAGCCATACATAAACTCCACAATACCTACGGATTCATACAGCCGCACCTGATACGTACCATCGCCTGTCGTGGCAGTGGCATAACCGGTATAATTCTGCCTCATCCCGTTGTATTCCACCACAAGGCAACGGTTGGGCGCAGTGCCCACCACCTTGTAGTGAATTTTGGAGGCCGACCCGGCACCGGCAGCAATCGCCGCATCGCCGCCAAAAGGCGCAATGTAAAACTGCGTGGTGCTGCCGTAGTTGGTTGTACCGGAAGTCCCGATAGCCGTGGAACCAAGCAGCATCGCGCCGTTTGTGTTCACCGAGAACTGCGTGTAAGGCGTTCCCATCCCGGTAAACGAGAAGCCGATACCGGCCAATGCGGAAGAGAAATCATCCACAAGGCCGCCGTTAGAAGTAGCGTCCAGAAGCGTCGTGGTGCCGGTGGTCATGTCCACCGTATTGCCGTTCGCATCCAGCGCCAGCGAGCCGGTTGTGTTGGTCGTAAAAGCATAGTTTGCCGTGCTTTGCGCCCATGCGCCAGACGACGAACCCGCCACAACCATTATCGCCAGCGCGATAAGTCGGGTAAAAAAATGCTTCATAAAAAAATGTTGATACGGGTTTTTACAAGAGGGAAACACACTCGTCGGATCGTTCGGGAGACTTCTTTTCATATGCACAAAAGGATTTTCAGGCTTGATTGAGAGGAGGGTACCGGCGTATAGATACGAGATCGTACCCCTCCCGGTTTGGCGAAAACATTGCTTAACCCTTGATTAACAGCACTTAACGCGATATAATAAAATCATATTCTATTTTAATTGATCATTTTAATGTATTAATTCTCTTCAACGTTTTCATTACATGTTTATAGAATTACAATCTTAAAAGCTGCCATTTCCCCCTACATGGCGAGCGTATATCCTGTGTATCTTTTCATAGGAGCGGCTTATTGAGCACACAAAAAAGTATGGCGGCTCCATTGGGAGCCGCCATACAAGACTATAAACACAATCCAACTCATCTTCAGTCTGTCTCCAATGCGCTATAAATCAACCGGAATTTTGAATTTCAGCATAAGCATTCAGAGAGACCTTAGAATCAAATATTCAACCAGTCTATTTTGGTACGCTCAACCATTACCCCTCGATCTTATCCACCCGGCGGCCATGTCTCCCTCCTTCAAAAGGCGTTTGGAGGAACGCCTCGGCAATGGCGCGGGCTTCTTCTTCCGATACAAAGCGAGCCGGGATGCACACGATGTTGGCATTGTTGTGCTGCCGCGCGAGGCGGGCAATTTCCGGCGTCCAGGCCAGTGCCGCGCGCACACCGGGGTGTTTGTTGGCGGTGATGCACACCCCGTTTCCGGAGCCGCACACCAGAATAGCCAGTTCGGATTTGCCTTCCTCTACCGCGCGCGCTACGGCGTGGGCATAGTCGGGATAATCCGTGCTTTCGGTGCTGAACGTGCCTTTGTCGTCGAGCATAAAGCCCATATCAGACAGCGTTTTTTTCAGCATTTCCTTTACGTCAAAACCGGCATGGTCGGAGCCGATAGCGAGGGATTTATTCATTTTAGTAGAAAGCTTTTAGTAGAAAGCGCCCGCGTTTCATGAAACATAAAACATCGCTAGTACGTCAGTTCCGGCCCTTTATTTTCTGTGCGTTTTTTAGAAGCGCGGGCCGAAATGCGGATGCTCAATTCATACAGGAACAGCAACGGAATGGCCACGAGCCAGATGGAAAACCAATCCGGCGGGGTGATGACGGCGGCCAGCACCAGGATAATTACAATCGCAAAGCGGCGTTGGCTGCGCATCAGTTGCGGCGTCAGGATGCCCACGCGCGACAGGAAAAACACCACCACTGGCAACTCAAATACCAGCCCCATGCCCAGCGTCAGGTCGGTCATCGTCTCGTAGTAGTTCGACATCGTGATGATGTTCTGGAACAAGGGCGAAAGCTGATAACCGGCAAAGAAGTTGATGGTGAACGGCGCAATGATGTAGTAGGAAAACAGGATGCCGATAAAAAAGAGAAGCGAACTCCAGAACACGATGCCGCGCGCACCTTTCAATTCCTTTTCTTCCAAAGCCGGACGGATAAAGCGCCAGAGTTCCCAAAAGACATACGGAAAGGCCAGCACAAAGCCAATCATAAACGAGGTGGAGAAGCTCATCATGAACTGCCCCGAAAGCTCCGTGTTTTGAAACTGAAGATTGATTTTATCCAGACAAAGCGCCTCTGTTCCAATCATTCGCCCCGCCTTGCAAAACCATTTATAGGAAACAAACTCCGGGTGGGCCGGGCCGAGAATGACCTTGTCGAAAATGGTTTCGATGTTGAAGAAGACGACGATGGAAACCAGAATAATGGCAATCAGCGAGCGCACAATATGCCAGCGCAACTCCTCGATGTGATCCACAAAGCTCATCTCCGCTTGTGGATTTATATCTGTAGAAACAGGGCCCTTGCGCTTGGCCAGGAAAGATTGAAGAAGACTCACAAACAGAGGAAAAGGAAAGGGTCAAAAGTAGGCCCGAAAAAGGGTGCCTTCCCCGCCCGCGTCTCCTGACAATGGGCTGACAGGCCGCGAAGCGGCTATGCCGGAATTTTGTGCCTGGAATGAAAAGGGCTAAATACCTCCTTTTAATGCTTTTCGCAATGGGGCTGTTTTCCTGTGAGAAGGAAGAAACGCCCGTTACCCTGCCGCCCAAAACCGGCGCGCAGTTTGGCCGCGTGACGATGGGCGAGGAATACGGGACGCAGATTTTCTGGGATTTGGAGAAGAACGTACAGGTAAAAACCTCCGCTATCAACAGTTGGGATTTGAGCTTTGACGCCGCGCCCGATGGCTATACCGTGCGCATGAACGGCGGCAACAACATCAATCTTTTCAACACCGGCGGAACAGATTTCAGCGCCGTCAAAGCCCTGCCCGCCGGGCTGCGCGAAACCATGTGGGGCTGGGACGACCCGAAGGAACAGACAACGGGAAACTATGTGGGCCAGTGGTGGAACGCAACCGCGCAGCAGTCGGCGCAAAACGTGTTTATCGTCCGCATTGGCGACACCAAATACGCCTACTACAAGATTCAGTTTCTCGCCGTCGACAAAGCGGCTTATACATTTCGGGTGGCTACGTTAAAGGATGCGGTTGGAAAAACCATTGTGCTGCCGAAACAGGCAGGTTTCAACCGCGTCTATTATTCCTTTGCCGACAGCGCAGATGTTTCCCTACAGCCTGATCCACCACAGGAGAATTGGGACTTTGTTTTTACGCGCTATCGCTACATCTACTATGATTATCCTACGGCGGGATTGAATTTCCCTTATACCGTTTCCGGCGTCATTTTAAATCCCTACAAAGTGCAGGCTGCGGCAGACTCCACCCTCACTTTCGCGACTGCCGACCTCCCCCGCGCACAGGCCGCAACGTTCACCAATAACGCTGACGCCATTGGCGGCATGGGCTGGAAGAAATACAATTTCGACCAAGGGCGCTTTATCATCAATCCAGCCTTTGTGTGCTTTATCCGCAGCCGTAGCGGAAAGCTCTACAAGTTGCATTTTCTGGACTTCTACCTCAATGGTGTGAAGGGCAGTCCAAGTTTTGAAAGTGAGCGGCTCCAGTAGCCGCTTTTCTTTTTTGTAAGAGGCTCCTAAATCTCCTCGCCCCATACGCTGTTGCAGGAAATTCAGGCTTAATTTTCAGTAGAAATTCTTTCTGCCATGCTTCTCAAACGCCGTTCCTTTCTCAAGACCACTGCGCTGGCTTCCACTGCCCTGTTGATGCCGCGCTTTTTACAGGCTTTCGCAGGCAGCAGTCCATTGTCGCAGCAGGACAGGGTGCTGGTGATTATTCAACTTACGGGCGGCAACGACGGACTGAACACGATTGTTCCGGTTACGAACGACCTGTATTATACGGCCCGGCCTAAAATCGGGATTGGTGCAAACGAAACTTTGTCGCTGACCACCGACGCAGGGCTACACCCGGCCTTGCCTTTCTTCAAAGAGCTTTACGACGGCGGCGAGCTGGCTGTTCTCAACAACGTAGGCTATCCCGACCCCGACAAGTCGCACTTCCGCAGCATGGACATCTGGCAGTCGGCTTCTGCCAGTAATCAATACCTGCAAACGGGCTGGATAGGCCGCTATCTGGACGCGGTGTGCCACAACTGCGCCCGCCCGCTTCAGGCACTGGAGTTAGACACGATGCTGAGCCTTGCCATGAAGGGAGAAGAGCACAAAGCCTTTGCGTTTAAAGACGCGCAACGGCTGTATCGCACCAGCACCGACCCGTTCCTTCAACAGGTGGCCAACGCGCCCCACAGCCATGAAAACGAGGCCGCCGATTACCTGTATAAAACGCTGGTCGGAACGGTCAGCAATGCAAAGTATATTTTTGAGGAAAGCAAGGCACACGCAACCCAACAGTCGTACCCGGCAACAGGTCTTGGCCGCGATTTAAAGCAGACGGCCTCGTTGATTTTCTCCGACATCAACACGCAGATTTATTACCTCTCGCTGGGGTCTTTTGATACACATCACGCGCAGCCTGACCGGCAGAAAAAGCTGTTTACGCAAATGAACGACGCCGTCTCTGCTTTTGTGAAAGACCTCAAAGGCAACAACCGTTTTGACGATGTCCTCCTGATGACCTTCTCCGAATTTGGTCGCCGCGTAGCGGAAAATGCGAGTGCGGGAACCGACCATGGCACGGCCAACCAGATGTTTTTTATCGGTGGTTCGCTTGCGCAGAAAGGCCTGCTCAATCCCTTGCCCGAACTGAAAAACCTGACCGATGGCGACCTGAATTTCACCGAAGATTTCCGGGACGTGTATGCTACGGTATTGCGCAAATGGTTGCGTGCGGATGATGCGCAGGTGCTGGGTGGCAAAAGGAAGGTGTATGGTTTTGTGTGAGGCCAACTTGAGAACAAAGGATTCACAACAAAAAGGGCCGCGTCTCAGACGCGGCCCTTTTTGTTGAAAAACAATTTCCTACTTCTTCACCACAATCTTCTCCACCACCACTTTCTTCACGGTGTGTTCCGTTCTTGTGCCGTGCATCTTGCCAATGGTTGGCGCGATAACAAGCGCCACGATGCTCATCAGCTTGATAAGGATGTTCATGCTCGGGCCGGACGTGTCTTTGAACGGGTCGCCCACGGTGTCGCCGGTTACGGACGCTTTGTGTGGCTCCGACTTTTTGTAGTAAATCTGACCGTTGATTTCCACGCCTTTTTCAAAGGATTTTTTGGCGTTGTCCCACGCGCCGCCCGCGTTGTTTTGGAACATGCCCATCAACACGCCGCTCACCGTTGCACCTGCAAGGAATCCACCCAATGCTTCGGGGCCAAACACAAATCCAATGATAATGGGGGAGATAATCGTTATCGCGCCCGGTGCAATCATTTTGCGGATGGAAGCGTTGGTGGAAATGGCGACGCACTTGTCGTATTCCGGCTTGCCGGTGCCTTCCATAATGCCCGGAATCTCGCGGAACTGACGGCGAACTTCTTCCACCATCGACATCGCTGCTTCTCCCACCGCGCGAATGGCGAGCGAGGAGAAAATAAACGGAATCATCCCGCCCACAAACAAACAAGCCAGCACGGGCGCTTTGTAAATATCAATACCGCTGATGCCCGCTACGCCTACGAAAGCCGCGAAAAGCGCCAGCGAAGTGAGCGCTGCCGAAGCAATGGCAAAGCCTTTACCCGTAGCCGCCGTGGTGTTTCCGACTGCATCTAAAACGTCAGTTTTTTCGCGCACTTCGGGGGGCAGTTCGCTCATCTCGGCGATGCCGCCCGCGTTGTCGGCAATAGGGCCGAAAGCGTCAATCGCAAGCTGCATGGCGGTGGTGGCCATCATGCCTGCGGCTGCAATCGCTACGCCATACAGACCGGCACAATAGTAGGAGCCGTAGATGCCCGCTGCCAACACCAGAATGGGCAGAAAAGTGCTTTCCATTCCTACTGCCAGACCGCCGATGATATTGGTGGCGTGGCCGGTCGAAGACTGGCGGATGATGCTCATCACCGGGCGCTTACCCATGGCGGTGTAGTACTCTGTAATCATGCTCATGAGCGTGCCCACGGCGAGGCCCACGAGAATGGCATAGAAAACGCCGTTGCGGGTGAAGGATGCACCACGCAGGGTCATGGTTTCCGGCAGGATGTACTGCACGAGGAAATAGGACGCAATCGCTGTCAGAATGATAGAGCCCCAGTTGCCGATATTAAGTGCGTTCTGCACCGAAACGGCAGCGTTCTTCACCGTGTCGGAAACGCGGACGAAGAACGTCCCGATAATGCTCCAGAGAATGCCTGTTCCGGCAATCAGCATGGGAAGAAGAATAGGAGAGAAGCCGTTGAAATTATCGCCGGTGGCTACGGTCTCGCGGCCCAATACCATTGTAGCCAACACGGTTGCTACATAGGAGCCGAACAAGTCGGCGCCCATCCCGGCTACGTCGCCCACGTTATCGCCTACATTGTCGGCAATGGTGGCGGGGTTGCGCGGGTCGTCTTCGGGGATACCGGCTTCCACTTTTCCTACGAGGTCAGCGCCTACGTCGGCGGCTTTGGTGTAGATGCCGCCGCCTACGCGGGCGAAAAGCGCAATGCTTTCCGCGCCAAGCGAGAAGCCGGTCAGCACTTCAATCGTGCGCTCCATTTCCAAAGAATTCACCGCCGCGCCGGGCGCAAACATTTGGCGCAGAAGCAAGAACAATCCACCCAATCCCAACACGGCCAGACCGGCCACGCCCATCCCCATCACGGAGCCGCCGGTGAAGGAAACCTGAAGGGCTTTGGAAAGCGAGGTTTTAGCCGCTTCGGCGGTGCGCACATTCGCTTTGGTAGCGATGCGCATCCCGATGAAACCAGCAAGGGCAGACAGGAATGCACCGGCCACGAAGGCAAGGGCAATCGTCCAGTGGGAATTTTCGTTGGAAGCGCCCATCACGCCGAGCAGAACGGCGGCGATGATGACGAAGTAAGTCAGCACTTTGTACTCGGCTTTCAGGAAGGCCATGGAGCCTTCGGCGATGTAGCGGGCGATTTCGCGCATTCGGTCGTTGCCCGCCGGTTGGGCGGTTACCCAGCTGCCGCGCAGGGCCGTGTACAGGAGCGCGACGATGCCAAATACTGGCACCAGTAAAAACAGATTCATGAACAGTAAGAAAAGAGAGAAAAGATGAAAAGAGGCTAAAAATAGGCGCTGCCGGGCCAGAAAAGCAAGCTTTTTTAAGAAAAAGGTAAGTTTTTGACGGCGAATGGACGGAAAAGCAGGGTGACTCCGTGTGATCGCCGGTTTAGGGGTGCAATCTTTGTATCCTGCCCTGAAATATTTCCCCATGAACACGAGTAATCTTTATGAAAGCGCCCTTGCGCTCTTTACCCCTGCCGTTGCTACCCGAGCCTCTCACCTGCTAAACGAAGACGCTGAAGCAGTACGCTACGGCCTCTCCGGCATTGTGCCTTTAATTGCCGAAGGCGTAGCCGAAAAATCAGGCGACAGCGCCATCAGCGACCTTGCCTCGGAATACAGCCAAGACGCGGCTTACAGCGACCCGGAGGCCCTGATGAGCAGCCCCGACTACAACGATTGGTTGGGCGACAATAGCAGCCTGCTGGGTACTGTTTTCGGCGACAAAGCCGTTACCGTTCTGGAAGCCGTTGCGGCAAAAGCCAACCTCCGGCTGGAATCCGTTCGGGCGCTGGCGATGACGGCCATCCCCGCAGTGCTGGGGCTGATGGGCCGGGCCAACCGCCGGGAACGGGAGAAGCGGGAAGATGGCGGTGATGGGAAGATGCCGAGCTGGTATGTGAATGAGTAGGGGAAAGAGTCGTCTGAAAACGGCGAAGACCTTCGTCCACCAGCCCACTTAGTCGCCCCAACCCCCAGTCTTCAAAATACACCCCATAAAAAAGGGATTGGCCTCCCCGCCAATCCCTTTTCCTATTCCCCAATATCCTCTGCACCTTCAAAAATATACAATACACCCGCAATAACTACCGTTGCACCCGCCACAACTATCATTCATCTCCTAAAAACTATCAATGCACCCGCCACAACTACCGTTCACCTCACAATAACTATCCTTGCACCCACAATAACTACCGTTGCACCCGTCACAACTATCATTCACCTCCTAAAAACTACCAATGCACCCGTTAAAACTACCGTTGCACCCTCTCCAACTATCGTTTTTCCAATCCGAAATAAACGATTTCCCTATCCTTATTAGTCCTTAAACGTTCGGAAAGCAATCTTATTCACCACCTTAAACTGCTCCGCCGTCGCGCTGCTCTTCACATAGCTCTTCACCAGTTTAGACGTAGCCACAAGGCCGGTAACATCCCCATAAAACGCCGTGTTCCGCGCCATCAGCGCGTTTTGATAAGCCGTTTCCACCGGGTTATACGCATTTTCTGCCGCCTCCATCTGCGTCACAATCGCCTGCAACGCCGTCAATTTCAAATCAGCCTCATTAGGCGCATACAGCGGGTATTGTTGCAGAAAAGCAATCAGCTCCTTCCAATGGTCTTTCTGCTGATCAAACGATTGCTGCGAGGTAGAAATCACCTTCGCCGTCAGGTTCGCAGGATCCACTTTAGGCTTCCTCGCACTCTGGATTTTCTTGTTAATAGTCGCCAGGTCTCCCCGTGCCGCTTCGTCCGTTATCGCCGACCTAAAAGAATTTACCACCCGCGTAGCCTTCTTCTTAAGCCCCTCAAAAGCACTTTGCCGGGTGTTGATAGCCATCGCCAACGCACTCCTTTTCGTTCCCAGATCATCATGTACCGTCTTCGCCGCCGCCGCCTGCGTTTGCAGGTTCGCCACCTTCAGCGCCGGGTTAGAAGGCACATATTTAGTGCCGATCCCCAGTGCCTTGGCAATCAGATCATTAAAGTTGCCGAGGTTTACAGCGTGTCCGGTTTCAGAAACAGAAGCCATGAGCAGGAAGAAGATTTTTTCGGGGAAGCGAAGCCAAAAATAAAGCGCCGGAAGGAAATAAAAAAGGGAGAGGATGGAAAAAACAACCACAGTTGTAAAAACCCGCTAAACATTAATGCTTCGCGGAAAAGCAAGAAGCAGTATGTGGCGGGGGAAGCCTGAAAGGCTTCAATTCGAATAGCCACGGGTGAAACCCGTGGAAACAACGGGGAAGCCTGAAAGGCTTCAATTCAAATAGCCACGGGTGAAACCCGTGGAAGCAAAACACAAAAAAGAAAAGAACCCCGGAGGGGTTCAACCTGCCTTCTACGCACTCTCCACCAACTCCCTTGCATTCTCCAATGCCGCTGCGCTTGGTGCTTCGCCGCCAATCATGCGGGCAATGGCCGAGACGCGCTCCTGCGGTTGCAGCACGCGGATTTGGGTGGTGATGCGCCCACCGCCGTCAGCTTCTTTAAACACAAAATAGTGGCGGCTGCCGCGCGCAGCTACTTGCGGCTGGTGGGTGATGCAGATGACCTGATGATGGGCCGAAAGCTCGCGCAGAAGCAGGCCTACCTGCCGCGCCGCCTCGCCGGAAATGCCGGTGTCCACCTCATCAAAAATGAGCGTTGGGAGTTGCAGGGCGCGGGCTGTAAGGCTTTTGATGCACAGCATAATCCGCGACATTTCGCCGCCGGAAGCGGCCTTTTGCACGGGCTGCAACTGGCCGGATTTGTTTGCATCCAGCAAGAAAAGAATGGCGTCCATACCCAGCGCCTGCGCCTCTTTCAAGGGGGAGATTTGCATTTCAAAACGCGCGTTGGGCATCCCCACGAGGGCCAGCATTTCCGTTATTTTTTGGGAAAGCTGCGGGGCGATTTTCTTTCGGGCTGCCGAGAGCTTTTCGCCCGCCTTCTGCAATTTGGCGCGGGCGGCTTCGGCTTCTTTGCGATGCTTTTGGATGGTTTCGCCGAGGTCTAAAGAAGCCTGTAAATCGGTCTCCAACTGATCGTGCAAGGCTATCAATTCTGTCGTGGTAGCAAGGCCGTGTTTCTTCAACAGCTTGTAACCCAAATCAAAACGCTCCTGCAAACGCGCGGCTTCGGCGGGGTCAAGCGGCAAGGTGGATTCCAATTGCGCCAATTCATCCGTCAGGTCGCGGAGTTCCACAAAAGCGGCGTTCATGCGCTCCACAACGGGCACTACGGCGGGGAAGATGCCGGTGATTCCGTTCAGTTGCTGCGACGTGCGGCGGAATTCCTGCAGGAGCGGCTGCTCGCCTTCATCTAAAACATTCAGACTGGCCTGCAAAACGGTGAGAATCCTTTCCGTGTGCGCTACCTGTTTCAGTTGCTGGTCGGCATCTTCAATCTCGCCTTCTTTGAGGTCGGCGGCGTGGAGTTCGTCGTAGAGAAACTGCTTGTAGTCGGCTTCTTTTTGCCACTGCGCCTGCTGTTGTTCCAGCGTTTGCAAGGCAGAAAGGGTTTTGCGGAAATGCTGCCACGCGCTTTGGTAATCGGTGCGCAGGGGGAAAGCGCCCGCCATGGCATCCGCTACGTCCAGCACAAAGCGGTCATCCTGCAAAGCCAGATGGCCAAACTGCTGATGCAAATCCACGAGGAGCGACGTGAGATCGTTGAGAACGGCGAGCGTTACCGGCGTATCGTTCACGAAAGCGCGGCTTTTGCCGGAGGTGGAAATTTCGCGGCGCACAATGCATTTCCCGTCGGCTTCTTCGTCTAATTCTGCGGCGCGCAGGGCCTCACTCAAAGCGCTATTTCCCGCCACGTCAAACACTGCTTCAATGCTGCATTTCCGGTCTTTGTGGATGAGCATGGACGTATCGGCACGCTCGCCCAGAATGAGCGACAGCGCACCGAGGATGATGGACTTTCCCGCACCGGTTTCGCCAGTTACGGTGTTGAGGTGGGCATCCGGTTCCAGCGTTAGCGCATCAATGATGGCGTAGTTGCGGATATCCAGTTTTTGAAGCATCGGAACGGGTAAAAAATAGGGCAGGCGAAGATACCAAAGGCTGCGCCGTTGGACTGCCTGCGGCGTTGGAATGTTGGAAGCGCTTCGCGCGTTAAGGGGTATAAAAAGGCAGGTCATTCCGAGCGCGGAGCGAGGAACTGCGAAGCACTCGCCGAAGGCAATCTCACTCGCGTTGAGAAAGAGCGGATAGGAAACAGCAGGTCAAGAACAGCAGATTAGAAATAGCACGAGTGAGATCTCTCCCTATCGGTCGAGATGACCCGCATTTTGTAAAAACACACGTCCTTACGGCTTGCGGCTTATAGAATCCAGCCCCGCAATTCCCTGTTTATACGCGCTGTCCAGTTGTTCGGGATGCAGCACATACCAGTCCATTGCGCGGCGAAAATCTGCCGTGTCCATGCCGTGATGATGGAGGATGGATTGGTAGAAAAGAGCCAGCGAATCCAGATTGCGGCCCGGCGCGGGGGCGGGCTTGCCGCTGTCGGGAAGAATCTGCAGGGCGCGGGCTTCGGCGAGGTGAATGTCCACCAAAACAGCGGCCATTTTTTGGGGCGGAACGGGCGGGGTTTCTTTTCCGCAGGACAGCAGGAAAAGGAAAAAGACGAAGGCAGATTTCTTCATCGCAGCGCCTCGTATTTGCGGATGTTGAACACCCCGTTTTCGTCGGCAGTCAGGAGCTGCGCGATGAAGGCCCCGCGCGAATCACGCGGCGTTTGCGCAAGCACTTTTACAAACTCGTCGCACTTGGCGCTGAAGAAAAAGATGAGGAGAATGGAACCCGGATTTTCGCGCTGTAACTGCGCCAGCATCGGAATGCCGGAAAGAATTTTGGTGCGGCCCTGCTCTGGTTTGCTGTACAGAAAATCCAGCCCCTGCCGGTGCATATCATACCAATACTGACGAAAGCTGCGGAAGCGTGCATTCAACAGTTGATCTACAATCCAATAGCGGTTGCGCTGATTCTCGGCTGCCGTCCAGCCTTTGATACCGCCCCCTTCAGGCGCGTTGGCTACAAGTTGCTGCGCTTTCTTGAAGAACGGGTCGCCGCCATTTGGGGAGAAAGAATCGTAATCCAGACCGAGTGCGAGATAGGCGTAGTACGCGAGAAGCGCGGTGAGATTAGAGGCCAGCGGGTCGTTGCCGGTTACGCGGTTGTCATCGTAGTTCAGCGGCGAAAACTGCGAGTAGCGGAACACCACGTTCTGGTCTTGAAAATTAATCGTCGGCGACGTGTAGGAAGCATTGAAAACCGGACGCGAGCAGTTGATGGTCATCTTGGCGGTGTAAATGTCTTCGCCACTTTTCTCAGTCAGGTTCAGCAGGATATTGATGGGAATGCGCTCGTCGGGCAGGTAGTCGTCGCTCGTCCATTTGCGGCCATTCATAAACTCGGTGATAGACTGCTCCATCGTCTTAAAAACCTGCGGGTCGGTGTTGCGGATGGCGGCATGCTGCACCGATACTTTGCACACAAATTCCTGCGCGTGGGCAGGAGGATTTCCAACTAAAAAAAGGACGCTACAAAGCAGGATTTTCATTCCCGCCCGGAAGCTGCCGGAGGATATACTGGACAATTTCATGGGCGACTTCGGTCTTGGATAAAAGCGGCAGGGATTGAACACTGTCGCGGCTTACAAAGTTCACTTTATTGGTGTCGGTGGCAAAGCCTGCGCCTGCGTCTTTCAAAGAGTTTAACACGATTACATCCGCGCCTTTCCGAAGCAGTTTTTCCCGCGCGTTGGCTTCTTCGTTGTGGGTTTCCAGCGCAAAGCCTACGAGGTATTGATTGGGCTTTTTGATGCTGCCGAGATGGGCGAGAATGTCGGGGTTTTTCACCAACGCCAGCTTCATGTCTTCGTCCGACTTCTTGATTTTAGATGCCGCTGTTTCCGACGGGCGGTAGTCGGCTACGGCGGCGGAAAGCACCGCGATTCTGCACTGCGGAAAAAGCCGGATGCTCTGGTCAAACATTTCCCGCGCGGACTCTACCCGGTAGGTCTGGATGCTTTTGTGCGTGGCGGAAAGATGCGTAGGCCCCAGCACAAGATGGATTTTCGCGCCCGCTTCTGCGAGAGCTTCTGCAATGGCAATCCCCATTTTTCCGGTGGAGAAATTGCCGATAAAACGCACGGGGTCAAGGCGTTCATAAGTGGGGCCAGCGGTAACGAGGGCTTCCGTTCCGGCCAATGGTTTGTGCGCTTCTTTCTCCTCAAAAAAGCCTTCCAGAAAAGCCACCAATTCTTCCGGCTCGGCCATGCGGCCTTCACCCACAAGGCCGGATGCGAGTTCGCCATGCCCGACGGGAATCAAGTGATTTCCGTAGCTCTTCAATCGCTCCACATTCGCGCGCGTGGAAGGATGCTTCCACATGTCCTCATCCATCGCCGGGGCAATAAAAACCGGACAGCGCGCGGAGAGATACACGGCGTTCACGATGCTGTCGCAAAGGCCGTTAGCGAGCTTGCCGAGCGTGTTGGCGCTGCACGGCGCTACGAGCAACGCATCCGCCCAAAGACCGAGCGCGACGTGGTTGTTCCAATCCGCGCCGCTGTGGACGGAGTGAAAAACGGGCTTTTTGGAAACGGTACTCAGCGTGAGTGGCGATACAAATCCGGTAGCGGCATCGGTCATCAATACCTGCACTTCCGCGCCTGCTTTCAGCAAGAGCCGCACCAGCGCGGGGGTTTTGTAGGCCGCGATAGAGCCGGTGATGGCGAGGATAATTTTCTTTCCGGAAAGCATGTGAGGAGACAAAAGTCGGGAAACAAAAGCTAAAGCCCTTTAGAAAACGAAAGCTGTTTCGGCGATAATCTTTTGTCATCCCGGAACGGGAACTTGTCGGCTTGCCTCCGCTAAGATCCTTTCAGGATGACAAAAGCTTGGGCAAGGCTCATGATTTTCTAAACACAAAGAAATACAGCGCAGCCAGTGCGAGCAAAACCAGAACGGTCACAATCGCCGTCAATACCCAACGCTGGGAAATAGGCTGTTTGCGGCGGACGCGGCGGGCATTTTTGGCGGTGCGCGGCAGGCGGTTGTGGATGCGTTTTTGCAAAGCGCGGGCTTCTCCGGCGGGCAACATTTGAAGGCCTTCAATCGCTTCGGATTCCGGCGATTCGGTTGCCAGCCAGACTTCTACGGCGTGGGTTTCTTCCGGCGAGAGTTTGCCTTCGGCGTAGGCCAGAAGTGTGTCGTCGTCGGGCGGCTGCGTGGGCGAAAAGGGGCGTTCCGGTTTCACAGGCTTCGTTTTGAAATTAGCAAAAGGCGCAGGGCGCGCTTGCCGTTCTGGATAAAACTCTTGACTTGTCCGAAGGTGTAGCCGGTAGCTTCCTGCACTTCCGCGTAGCTTTTCTTTTGAAGGTAAAAAAGGTCCAGGACGGTTTGTTGTTCCGGCGAAAGGCGGGCCATGCTGTCGCGCATTTGTTGCAGGGTGTATTCCCGTTCCCACGCTTCGGCTTCGGCGTTTTCGGCCAAATTTCCGGCTACGGTTTGCAAGGCTTCTTCGGGCAGGATGTGGACTTTTTCGCGCAGGGTTTGGAGGCAGTGGTTGCGCACCAAAACATACAGCCAGCCTTTGACGTTGCGCATTTCGTCTTGGGGGAAATGCGTGAGCGCCTTGAGGAAAACCGACTGCACCGCGTCGGCGGCAGCATCGGCGTCTTTAAGGTATTTCATCGCCACGCCGAGAAGGAGAACCGTGTGGCTTTGGAGTATTTGGCCGAGCCAATACGTGTCGCCCGTCTCGCGGAAACGCAAGAGCAGTTCTTCTTCGGAAAGGGGTGGGCGGGGCACGGAGGAAAGGTATGGATGAACTGCTTAATCGCTGAGCGCCTTTTTCTAAGGATTGTCTGCATTCTTGGGCATGTCACAAGCACGGGCCGCTGATTGTTGCAGTACTTTGGAAAGCGCCCGATTTCTACTTTTCCGCACAGAAAAAATGTCCCAAAACCAGATTCTCGTATCAATCCCGACCTCGTATTCTATGCAGTTGCTCACACCGTTTCGTATTTCTTCAAAAGAGAAGAAATAAACTTCGGGCGTTCTAACAGGAAATTGTCCTAGAGTGAAGAGCATTACCGTTACCGGGCTTGTCATACACCTTATTCCGGGCAAAGGGCGCATCTCCCGCAACCGGATTTTTACCGCAGCGGCACTGTCATTCGTAAGTGTGTAGAGATTTGATTTTCGCAGGATTTGATGCTCCTTCGGAAAGGCGGCTGCATTTAAAACGAAAGTAGGCAAAGGCGTATGCGACACTATTAGAGCTACCTGATTTTCTGTTTTTTGCATCCTATAAGAATAGCAGGCAGAAATCAGGCAGGTTATAAACGCTAGAATGATTTTTCCGAAGGAGTTTTTCAAAACGCTTTACTTTAGGTTTCCTCAAAACAAACTCCCTACTTCCTTCTCTTCCTCACCAGAAGTCTCCGCCCCCTCCACCATCCCCAAAAACGCGTCCTCGCTTAAAATCGCCACACTGCCGAGCTTCTTTGCTTTCTCCAGTTTGCTGCCTGCATCTTCACCTACAATAAGGTAGTTCAGTTTCGCCGAAACGCCGCTCAAAAGCGTTCCACCGCGCGCTTCCACCAACGCCTCGCCTTCGCTGCGTTTCATCTTGGAAAGCGTGCCGGTGAAGAGAAAGGTTTTCCCCGAAAACACACCGCCTTCCACCGTTTTCGCTTTGTGGGCATTGCGCATCTCCACACCCAATTCCTGCAAATGGGCAATGAGCGCGCGGTTTTCTTCCTTCTCAAAAAAATGGCGGATGGATGCTGCCACTTTTGGGCCTACGTCGCGCAAAGCCATTAAGCGCGCTTCGTCAAAGTTGTAAAGCTCCTGAATATTCTCCACCGCAGCGGCCAGCGTCTTGCCCATTGCTTCGCCTACGTGCAAAATGCCCAGCCCGAAAAGGACACGGCTTAAAGGCTGCTTTTTAGACGCTTCAATCGCGGCTTTCAGATTCTCCACGCGCTTGGTTCCAAAGCCTTCCATCCCGCTGATTTTTGTCCAGTCCAGCATGTAGAGCGAAGCAATGTTTTGGAGCAATCCAAGATCAAAAAACTTTCGAATCAGCGTGTCGCCCAGCCCGCGAATGTCCATCGCGTCTTTGGAGCAATAGTGGATGATGCGCTCCACCGCCTGCGCCGGACACGCCGCATTCACACAGCGCCAAACCGGGTCGTCGGGCTCTTTCTCCAGTTCGCTGTTGCACACCGGGCAGTGCGTCGGATACACAATCGGCGTTTGGCTGTCGTCGCGCAGTTCCGGCAAGGATTTCACGAGGTAGGGAATCACGTCGCCCGCGCGCTCAATCAACACCGTGTCGCCGAGCATCAGGTCTTTTTCGCGGATAAAATCTTCGTTGAAAAGCGTGGCGGAAGAAACCATCACGCCGCCAATCGCCACCGGGTCGGTCTTGGCAACGGGCGTTACCGAGCCGGTGCGGTTTACGTTGAACTCCACGCGGCGCAGCACGGTTGTGGCCTGTCGCGCGGCCAGTTTGTAGGCCACGGCCCAGCGCGGGTGGTGGCTCGTCATGCCCAACTGCTCTTGCAGCGCAAGGCTGTTCACCTTCACCACAGCGCCGTCAATTTCAAAAGGCAACTCGTCGCGGTGCTTCTCAAAATCTTCCAGGTAGGCAATCACGTCGGCAATATTTTGGAAGCGTTTTAGCTCCTTTACCGGCGTCGGAAAACCATGTTGATACAGCCATTGCAGCGTGTCGTAGTGGGTTTCAAAAGCCGTCGGGAGGTCTTTTCCGGGAGCCGCTTCGGCAACGCTTACGTGGTAGAGAACGGCGGTCAGTTTCCGGGTTTTCACCTCTGCCGAATCCAGCATCCGCAACGTTCCCGAAGCAGCATTTCGCGGGTTCGCCATAAGCGATAATCCCGCTTCGGCGCGCTGTTGGTTGTAGGTTTCAAAGTCTTTTTTGGGAATCACTACTTCGCCGCGAATTTCCAGTGTTTCTATTCCTTCCAGATTTGCAGAGAGCGGAATGGTGCGCATCTGCCGGATGTTGGGCGTGATTTCCTCGCCCATCACGCCGTCGCCGCGCGTGGCGCCGCGCGTCAGTTTTCCGCCCTCATAAATCACGGAGATGCTCGCGCCGTCGTACTTCGGCTCCACGCAATACTCCACCTTCTCGCCTTTCGCACCAGCCTGTACGCGGCGGTCCCAATCAGTGAGGTCTCCGGCGTTGTAGGTGTTGTCCAGTGAAAGCATTGGCACGAGGTGCGCCACCTGCGGAAAGCGTTCACTCAAGGCACGCGCAATGCGCTGCGTGGGCGAATCGGACTGCAACAATTCCGGGTGGTCGGTCTCCAAGGCTTCCAACTGCTTGTAGAGCGTGTCGTACTCAAAATCAGCCAGCAAAGGCGCGGTCTCCACGTAGTATTTCCACTCGGCGTGGCGCAGAATGGCGCTGAGGCGCGTAACGGTTTGGGCCGGAGTGAGGGTTGGATTTTCGTTCTTCAAAAAGGCTTTTGCGTCTTCAAAAAGGCGCTTTTCTTCTGCCGGCGTATACATGCGGGTAAAGTTCGGGAAAGCAAGGGAAGTTGGACGAGGTTGGATAAGGTTGGATAATGTTGAGCGCAGTATAATTCCTGCCGGGGCTCTTTCCATCGCAACTTTAGCGCCTCAAAAATGCCGTTTTCGTCCTTCTTAGATGCGCTGCAAAAAGCGTTGCTCGCCGTGTCGCCTTTAGAAGCTGTGGCGGTGGCTTTTGGCATTGCGCAGGTCTTGCTCGCGCGGCGCGGCAGCATCTGGAACTACGTTGCGGGCATCATCTCTACGGCGCTCACTGTCTGGCTGATGACGGACGCAAAACTCTACGCCGAAGCGGGCCTGAACGTCTATTACGTGGGCATCAGTTTGTGGGGAATTTATGCGTGGCGGAAGCAGTCGGCGGCACAGTCAATTCCGGGTTTTACGACGCGCCGCGAGTGGTTTGTGGTAGCGGGAATTGTGGGTTTGGGAACAGCGGGAATTGCCTTTCTGCTGCATCATTTCACACCGTCCGACGTGCCTGTCTGGGATGCTTCTGTATCAGCGGTTGCGTGGGCCGGAACGTGGCTGCTCACGCGCCGCCGGGTGGAAAACTGGCTCGTGCTGAACGGGAGTAATTTGCTCGCCTTTCCGCTGCAAATCCACAAAGGACTTTACCTCTACGCGCTGCTCACAATGCTGCTTACGGTGATTGCTTTTGACGGCTACCGGTTGTGGCGGAAGCAGGCGCTCATAAGTCATGGGTCATAAGTCATGGGTCATCTTCCGTTTTTGAGAATCGCCGTCACCGGGCCGGAATCCACCGGAAAAACCACCCTTGCTGCCCAACTGGCTGAGGCGCTTAATTGTCCCTGGCGGAAGGAGGCGGCGCGCGAATATTTGGAGAAGCTTGGAAGGGCTTATGAGGAAGCTGACCTCTACGCCATTCATCTGCAACAGCAGGCAGCGGAAGAAAAGCTTCTCGTACAAGCTCCGGGAATTTTGGTTTTAGATACCGAAGAAACCGTCTTGCGCATCTGGAGCGAAGAGAAATACAAGCGTTGCGACATGCGCATCCTCCAAAGCCTTTCCATCAATCTCCCCGACTTGTATCTGCTCACCGGCATCGACCTTCCGTGGGAACCCGACCCGCTGCGCGAACATCCCGACCCACAAGACCGGCTGCGGCTGTGGAAGATGTATCTGGATGCGGTGATAGCGTCCGGCGTACCGTGGGCAGTGGTGGAAGGAAAGAAAGGAGCGCGACTGGAAAGCGCGTTGCGCGCAGTGAAAGCACAGATGAATTTTCCGGTAGGGAATTTGTAGCGTTTCTTTCCACACAAAAAGCCTCCTATGCTGCTTTCCATCCACCCCGTCAATCCGCAACCGCGCCTCGTTCAGCAGGTGGCGGACGTCCTGCGCAAAGGCGGCGTCATTATTTATCCCACCGATACGCTCTATGCCTTCGGCTGCGACCCATTCAACACCGCCGCGGTGGAGCGCATCTGCCAGCTTAAAAGCATCCGCATGAAGGACGCGCGCTTCTCGCTCCTCTGCTGCAACCTGAGCGATGCTTCGCGCTTCATCAAAAGCTTGGACACTTCCACCTTCCGAATGCTAAAAGCCGCCCTTCCGGGGCCGTTTACGTTCATCCTTCCGGCTTCAAAAGAAACACCGAAACTGCTGAAAGCACACCGCGACTCGGTGGGCATCCGTGTGCCCAACCACCCGCTTTGCCAGAAGCTCATCGCCGCGCTGGACCACCCGATGATGAGCGGCTCCCTGCCGGAAGATGAGGAGGAAGTAGAAGCCTACACCGACCCGGAAAAGATTTATGAACGCTTCGGTAGTCAGGTGGATCTGGTCATAGATGGCGGCCCCGGAAATATCATTCCTTCTACGGTGATAGACCTGGTGCACGGCGCGCCGGAAGTGCTGCGCCAGGGCGCGGGCGATGCAAGTTTGATTTTGCGGTGAAAGGACGCATAACGCACGCGCAAACCCACCGGAGGATGCAGCGGACAGGCCCGTATGTAAGGCCCAAGCATCAGGTTTTTGAATTATAAGCGTGCATTTTCGTCCTTTGCCAAACGGTTGGAAGGCCCAGCGGTGCGGCTGAAAACTCAGGCGGTGCGGTTGAAAGGCCCGGCGGTGCGGTTAAAATGTTCAGCGGTGCGGTTGAAAGGCCCGGCGGTGCGGTTGAAGGCCCCAGCGATACGGTTGAAAGTTTCAACCGTACGGTTGAAGGCCCCAGCGGTACGGTTCAACATTTCAACCGCACCGCTGAATATTTCAGCGGTGCGGCTCAAAGATGCAGCGCTTCCTCCCAAACGCTTTTTGGCATGTGCCTATACCGGCAAGCCCAGCAGGAAGCCAATCGTGAAATTGGCGTCCCAGTCAAACACAAACGTGTCGCACCCAGTAGCTTCCTGCAAAGCCTTGTAAATCACGATACCGGATTTGGTTTTCGCCTTGTCGGATTTGTAGAAAGAAGGCGCTTGAAGAACCGTATAACGCTCCTCGCCCTGCCGCACTTGTTTGGCCAGCTCAAAAGGCACACCGCCGATGATAAAACACACTTCGCGCTTCGCTTTTGGAATGGCAGCAGCGCCGCTCTTCACTTCCCCTGCAACGGTTTCGTCGGGCGTTCCTTTCTCAAAATACTTCGCGCCGGGAAGCTCCATCGCTTTCAGGCTTCCGCCTTCATACCAGCTCACTTTCGTATTGCCGGAGCCAATATCGGCCACAAAAGAGTTGTCCATATAGGCAGGTGGCTGTGCGCTTTTCAGGGCCAGTTTTCCTTCCTGTTCCGGCGTCACCAGATTCACCACGTAGCCCATCTTTTTCAGCTCGCTCACGATGGCGGCGGTCTTTTCTTCTTTCTGCGCACCGCTTGAAATCACGAAGTGCATGTTCTTGTTCTGCACGCCGCGGTCAAACATTTTAGACAGGTATTTTTTCAGTCCCGCGCGGATGTCTTCTGTTGTCGCCAGCCCTTCATACACCAGGCTTTCGCCGAAATCTTTGGACACCACTTTGTAGTTGCGGCTTTTATCCATTTCCACTACAAAAGAATTGAAGCCAGAAGCGCCCACTTCTACCACGCCTTTCAAAACACCGTTCACCGGCGCAGTTGGCTGATAAGCAAAAGAACGCTGCTCGGCGGTTGTGGTTGAGGAGGAATTTTCTTCTGAACTGCCAGTGGAGTATCTACCGGAAGCCGGGCTTTCCGTTTGCGTGGTGGAAGGCTTGGCGCCGGGGTCTTTCAACAGTCCTTTTTCAGACGCAAACCAGATAGCGCCAATAAGCGGAATGCCGATAATCAGGGCTTTAAAAGGCCAGCGCAGCCGCGCCCAGGTAGATGTGTTGTTCATGGAGAGAATGTGGGAAATGCGGTAATGTGGAGAATGTGGGAAATGCAGTAATGACTTATGACCCATGGACTTATGACCCATGAAGTCAGTCCAGCAGCGTAAAGCCCTTGTCCACTTTTTCGGCTTCGCTGAGGTTATAGCCCGGCGAGGCGATTTCGGCGACGTGCAGCTTTTGAAGCTGGTTCTTTTCAATCTTGGCCATAAAGTTGTTTAGCTCTTCCTGAGTTGGCGTTCCACCAACGGTAACCGCCGCATTCTGGTCGAGGAATTCCAGGTTGGAGCGGATAGACGCGATGTTTTGCGAGATCGCTGCCGTTGCCGCGCCCATTGCTTCCTGAAACACCCAACTGTCTTTAATGTCAAACACCTCGGCCAGTCCGTCGGTAGCACTCTTCATTTTGTTGGTGGCTTCCAGCTTTTTGTTCAAAATGTTGATAGAAGAATCCAGCGTGCTGACGTAGATGCGTGCCGCGCTTTCGTTGTCCTTCAACACCTCTATCACCTTTGCAAACTGATTGGCATACTGGGCATAGCTGCGGGCATTTTGCTCGTCGGCTTCGCCTTCTTTCCCCAACAGAAACGCGCGGGTGCGGGTTTCTTTTGCATCGCGGCGGGCCGCACTTTCACGTTGCGCGTCGCCGGCTCTTTGCGCTTCCTGCGCCTGCGATTCCAGTTCGGCAGCCTGCGTGGTAAAGCGTATGGCGTGGTTGTATTTCCCACCGGCAGATTCCTGTGCGGCTTGCCCGCTCGTAATCATGTCTATGCGCACGCCGTCCACATGGGAAATCTTGTCTTTCACGCGCTTCAGGGTGTCTTTGGCGTCGCGCAAGAGGAGTTGCAAAGCTTCAATCGGGTTGCGGCGCACAATTTCCTTTTCGCCTTTAAAAAGAATCATCGTTCCGAGGCGGTGGAGAAAGGAAATAATCTTCGGCGCAAGCATTAAAAGCACAAGCAGCAACACCGAGAAAATAACGATGCGCATCGTCTTCTCAATAGTCGTCAGGATGGTGTCCACATGCGTGGCAAACCAGTAACCCGCGCCCAGAATCAAGGCCCAGTAAAGGATGGAGGCAAACGTGCGCCGGGGTGGTGCGTTGTTGGAGACGCTGTTCCCGACAGAGGCAATTTTATCGCCGAGCACCTGAAAGATGGGAAGCTGGTTGCGCAGTGCCACCGGGATTTCGGCAGGCAGGTTTTTAAGATCAGAAGCGGCCATAATGAAGCGGAGATTTTGGGAGAGAAAGAGAGGTTTTCCGGGCTTACAATATTACAATGCCAGCTTTGCGAAGGGGAAACTGCCGCGCCTTTTTACAACTCTCTTTCCGCTGCCCGCAACACGTCCTGCATTTGCCGCAACAGACTTTCAATCGTTGTCTTTCCGGAAGCCATTTTTCCTTCTAACTCCCGCAGGCGTGGTTCATATTTTCCGTCCAGCTCTTCCAGCGCACTGCGTTTTTGAGAAAGCAGGTCTTGCAGTCCGGCTATCTGCTTTTCTAGTGTACTCAATTCGCTGCTCAGGGATTGCCGTTGCGAAGTCTTTTCGTCTTCCAATGCTTTCCGTTGTCCTGCCTTCTTCTCCAGATCAGCGGCAAGGGCTTTTTGAAGCGCGTCAGTGTAGTAGCGGCCTGTGCTCAAAACCTTTTCCCGCGTGAGGGATTTATCGGCGTATTTCAACGCGTTAAAAGCCGACTTCAGCCCGGAAATGCCGCCGTTTTCGGTTGCTGCATTCCACACTTCCAGAAAATCCACACCCGGCTGATTGATGCTTTCCAAAAGCTGATAGGCTTTGGCGCGCGTGGCTTCATCGGTTTCAGCGGCAGGCGCATTTTCGGGCATCGGCGGGAACGGTGGCGGAGCCGCATTTACAGGCGCTTGTGGTGGCGGTGCGGGTGCAGGAACAGGCGAAGGATTCTGTGGCGCGGCAGATTCTTCGTCCTTAAAAAGCAGTTTCCTTAACCCGGCGAAAAGCGCATTTCCTTCGGCCATAAAATGGGTGTGTTTGTGTGTGTGGGAATAAAGGTAACGGAGCAGGAAAGAAAGATTCTCCCATAACGACGCAACGGTTTTCTACAAAAAAACGCCCCGGTTTTGGCAGGGCGTTCTTTTCAAAAATTTCCGGACTATCCTTACTGCGGCCTAGAGAAAGCTGGATTGGTGAGGAAGGTGGTATCCGTAAAAGTTTTCAGGAACAGCACAAGCTGATACTTCTGAATATCGCTAAGCCCGAGGCCTTTTGTTTCTTTGTCATTCTGCGTCATAAAAAAGTCCAGCGTAGCCGAGGGTTTTGGTTTTTTGTTGTAAAAATCCACTACTTGCTCCAGCGTGGTAAATCGCCCATCATGCATAAAATGTTTGCGTAGCGCCACGTTGTAGAGGCTGGGTGTACGGAAGCGACCCATGTCTTCCGCTCTGCCGGTGACATTGAAACGACCCCGGTCTTTTACGCTGGAGAAATCGCTGTCAAGACCATTGTTGTGGAAGTCGTTGTCGGTAAGCAATGCCACGGAATGACAATGAAAGCAGTTGCCCGTCTCGTTGTTAAACATTTCCTCTCCTGCTTGTTCATCCCGGGTAAACTGGATTTCCCCTCTCAGGCGCTGATAGTAGCGGGAATTCTGCGAAATCATCGTGCGGATAAACTGCGAGAGCGCAAAAGTGATTTCCCGAAAGGTGATTTGGTTGACTCCATAGGCCTGTTTGAAAAGCCGCCGGTAAGTCGTGTCGGCATTAATCTTCGTCGTGTCAGTCTGGAAGAAATCGTGGGTTTCAAAAAGCATTACTGCCTCCATGGGGCCAACCGTACCGCCATTCCACAGCCAGTTCTGGTTCCAGGCAAGATTCACATGTGGCATCACCGTCAGACTGTCGGCAGAAATATGGTCGGAGGTAAAACCCTTCGTTTGGATATGGCATTGCGAGCAACTCCGCCCATCGTTGGAAAGAATTGGGTCATAATACAGGCGGCGACCCAGCGCAATGCGCTCCACATACGGCTTGTTGGCGCTGTCGGGAACTACGATGGGCGGAAAAAAGGTGGGAGCCGTAAGCGTATAAGGCGTAAGCTTGCTCGTCGTATCTACCGGCTGCATGGGCGTTACGGCCTTGTCCGGCTTACACCCAAAGGCGATAAAAGTAACCGTAAAGGCAAGGAGAAGAATTCGTTTCATGGGTGAAAACTTTTCGGAAGAGAAAGCAATTTACACCACAGAACGGAAAAACTTTGTTATTGGTTGGGTCTGCTGCTTCCGCCCGTGCGTATTTTGGCCGTTTATTTTCATAGAAATGAGCATTTCCCGCCGCCTTGTTCCTGTTTTCGCCATCCTGCTTGCGGGCATCAGCCTGCGAATTTTTCGCACCGCCAACGGCCTGCAATGGACCGGCACGCAGAAAGTGATTTACCTGGTTTTGGGCGCGCTCGTGCTGACCGTTATCGGAAACGGAATCGTGCGCCTGTGGGAGCGGAGAAAATAGCCTCCCCTGCTTTTCATGAACACAACACATGAATCATGCCCCTAATGCCTGAAATGTCGCGTGCCTGTCAGCACCATCGCCAGGTTTTTTTCCTTGCAATACGCAATGCTGTCGCCGTCGCGGATAGAGCCGCCGGGCTGAATGAAAGCCGTAATTCCGGCTTCGTCGGCGAGGCGCACGCAGTCGTCGAAAGGAAAGAATGCATCCGAAGCCAGCACCGCGCCGCTGAGGCTAAAACCTGATTGGGTGGCTTTGGAGATGGCTTGACGCAGGGCGTCCACGCGGCTTGTTTGCCCGCAGCCTTTGCCTACTAGTTGTCCGTTCCGAACCAGTGCAATCGCGTTTGATTTCAGGTGCTTGCACACGGAATTGGCAAACTCCAAATCCGCCTTTTCAGCTTCGGTGCAATTCCGTCCGCCTACGTCTTCCCATTTTTCCGCCAGCACTGTGTCGGCATCCTGCACCAGCGTTCCGCCAAGGAGGGATTTTTTCATTTCCTCCTGCCGGAAAGGTGCTTTTTGTTGGAGCAAAATCCGGGCTTTTTTCCCCTGCAAAATGGCCAGCGCATCGGGTGTGAAAGAAGGCGCAATCAAGACTTCAAAAAAAATGCTGTTGATTTTCTCCGCCACGGCTGCGGTGATTTCTCCGTTAGTCGCCAATACACCGCCGAAGGCACTTTCCGGGTCGCCTGCAAGGGCCGCTTCCCACGCTTCTTCCACGCTTTCGCGCAGCGCCACGCCACAGGGATTGGTGTGCTTCATTACTACGAATGCAGCCCCGGAAAATTCGCTCACCAATGCGCAGGCCGCTTCCACATCCACAAGGTTGTTGTAGGAAAGTTCTTTGCCGTGAAGCTGCTCAAATAGGTTTTCCAAGTCGCCATAGAACGCCGCTTTCTGGTGCGGATTTTCGCCATAGCGCAGGTCGCGGCGCGGGCCGCTTTCTCCTTCCTTTTTTCCGACAAACCAATTGGCAATTGCCACATCGTAATGGGCGCAGGCAGCAAATGCTTTTATCGCAAACTGCCGGCGTTGTTCCCGCGTGGTAGTGCCGTTTCCGCCGTCGAGCATTTCTACAAAAGAAGCGTAGTCTGCAGGCGAGGAAAGCACACACACATCCTCAAAATTCTTTCCTGCCGCGCGCAAAAGGCTCACACCGCCGATGTCTATTTTCTCAATAATGGCCGCCTCGTCACTCGTTGTGCACACCGTCTCTTCAAATGGATACAAATCCACCACAACAAGGTCAAAAGAGGGAATGCCGTGTTCGGCGACGTGCTGTTGATGTTCCTTATCCGCCCGCTTCGCCAGAATGCCGCCAAAGACTTTCGGATGCAGCGTTTTCACCCGTCCGCCGAGAATGCTGGGATAGCCGGTAACGTCTTCCACCGCTGTGCAGGGAAAGCCCATGGCTTCAATAGCTGCCTGTGTGCCGCCAGTGCTGTAAAGCGCCACGCCGTGCCGGTGCAAACCACGCGCAAGGAGTTCCAGATTTTCTTTGGAGAACACGGAGAGGAGAGCGGACTTCAATGATTAATGATTAATGGACAATGAATAATGGAGCACTGTGAAATCTCAATTTCCGGCGCTTGGTTTTGGTTCTTGGAATTTGCTGAGAGCTTTCTACATTTTCCGGGCCAAAACCGCTTCTGCTTTTTCCACAATCGCCTCTTTAGTGAGACCGTATTTCTGAAGCAGCTGCATGGGCGTTCCGCTTTCGCCAAAAGTGTTTTGCACAGCCACCATTTCCATAGGTGTGGGATGACGGCGTGTCAAAACGGAAGCAATTGTTTCGCCCAGTCCACCGTTTTGCTGATGCTCTTCGGCACTTACAAGGCAGCCGGTTTTTCCGACGCTTTTCAACAACGCTTCTTCATCAAAAGGCTTAATGGTGTGGAAGTTGATGACCTCTACGGAAATCCCTTTTTCTTCCAGCATTTTCGCCGCTTCAATCGCCGTCCACACAAGGTGGCCGCAGGCTGCGAGTGTGATGTCTGTTCCTTCCGCCAGCACCTGCGCTTTACCGATTTCAAAAGGTGCATCTTCCACCGTAAATACCGGCCATTTTGGACGTCCAAAGCGTAGATAAGCGGGGCCGTGATGCGATGCCAGCGCAATCGTCGCGGCTTTGGTTTGGTTGAAATCGCAGGGCACAATCACCGTCATGCCGGGCAGCATTTTCATCATGCCGATGTCTTCCAGAACCTGGTGTGTTGCGCCGTCTTCGCCCAGCGTCAGGCCCGCGTGGGACGCGCATATTTTGACATTCTTATCGGAATACGCCACGCTCTGCCGGATTTGGTCATAGACGCGGGACGTGGAGAAATTCGCAAACGTCGTGGTGTAAGGAATAAAGCCGTCAATCGCCAGTCCGGCGGCCACGCCAATCATGTTGGCTTCGGCGATGCCGCACTGCACAAAGCGGGCCGGAAATTCCTTCATAAACGGCCCCAGTTTGAGGGAGCCGGCGAGGTCGGCGGTGAGGGCAACAACTTTTTCGTTTTTCCGGCCTGCTTCCAGAATTCCTTCGCCAAAACCGGCGCGGGTTTCTTTCTCGGAAAGCATCTGAATATCGGTGGCTTTGGGCATGGCGGCGCAAAAGTAGGCTTTGCCGTTGGAGTGTTGGACAGCCCTTCGGGCGTTGGAGTGTTGGAAAGCTCCGCCGTTGGATAATGTTGCGCTAACGTAGAGGGTATTGTATATCGTTGGAGTCTTCTGATTGTTTTCTATAAAGAAGAAAACCTTAGTAGAAACAATAGTGGCCTATCCGAGTACCTTATGACCTTCTTGAAAATTTAAGGTAATAAGGTTTTCCCTTTCTGGTGTTGGTTGGCTACTAAGGTTTCTCGACCGACTAAGGTTCTCTCAATCTGTTACCTATTGCTGTTACCTATTGATATTTCCTACGCTCACGGTCATTCCCGCTAAGAAATTCGTTCCGGCCTGTGGAAAAAAGAAATTGCTCGCGTTGCGCGTTCCAGCAATGTCTAAGCTGTATGTGTAGCCATTGGCCTCGTACTTTTTGTTGAGGACATTATTCACCAAAAGCAACAGTTTTATGCCGGGTCCGCGCCGCAACGGAAGGTCGTAGCGCAGGCGAATATCCAGCAGTTCGTAAGGCGCAATGCTGCGGCTCACCGCACCGGTATTGTCCAGAAACTGACGGCCCACGTACTTTCCAATCACATCCACCTCAAAGACCCGGAAAGGCGACACGGTTGCGATAATCGCGCCAACGATGGAAGGAGAGAATGCCAAGTCCACGTTCTTGTAAAGGATCTCTTTTTGCGGGAGATAATTGAAGTCCGCATCCAGCGCGTCCACATACTCTGTAAACGTTTCAATCTTATTTTGGGAGAGCGTGAGATTCCCGGAAAAGCGTAGCTTCGGAGACGCCACGTAAGCTGCTTCCAATTCCAGTCCGCGCCGGAAAGAAGTGGGGACGTTTTGCCGTGTGTAGGCGCCTACATCGTTCACGCGTCCGGTCACTACGAGCTGGTCGGTGTATTGCATGTAGTAGGCGTTGATGCCCACTGAAAATTGCTTATTGCGCACAGTGTAGCCGCCCTCAAAATCCACCAGTTTTTCCGGCTTCGGCTGGAGCGTTGCGCCTGCTTCAAAATCGTCGCGGTTCGGCTCTTTTTGGGCTACGGCTACCGAAGCGTAAACACGCTGTTGCTGTTGCGCCGATTGTTGAATGTTGTAGCTCAAGCCCGCTTTTGGATTGAAGAACAGATAATTTGCCGAAGGCCGCAAATCCGGGTTGTTTCGGAAACCGTTCATCATGTACTGTACACTGCGCAGTTGCAAATCGCCGAAGAGCGTCAGCGTGTTTGTAATCCGGTATTCCGACTTCAGATAGCTGTTTAAATCCGTCTTGCGCGCGTCCAGATTATACCAGCGGTGATCGGGAGAAATGCCGCCGTTTTCGGCCCATTTTATCAGCCCGTAATGACCACCGAGATATTGCGTCCCGCTGCCGCCAAACGTGAGCGCGCCTTTGCGGAAGTTGCGGCTTACGGAGAACACGCCGCCGAAGTAATGATTGTCTAACCAAAGCTGCCGGACGAGGCTGGTTTGCGTCAGCGTATCGGCTCCAAAAACCACAGGCTGCAGGTCGTATTTGCTGTACTTCTCGCCGTACTTATACTCTTCGTAATAGCCGCGTCCGCCCGTGTAAAAACCGGCGACGTGCAGGAGCGTTTTGTTCTGGAATTCGTGGTTGCAATGAAACTGGTAATAGTCCTGCTGATAGTTGTCGGTTTGGTTGGGATAGAGGAAAGCGTTGTAGCGGCGCGGGTCGGATTTGAAGAGGTTGGCGCTGTCCTGCGGCGTGTTGTAGAGGTAGCCGACGTTGTTGGCATAATGCACCTGTAGCGTGCTGTCATTTCCGCGCAGCTTTTCTTCCGGCACGCCGTTCCACGCCTGAAAGGTTTTCTCTGTTCCGGTCATCACAAGAGCGCGCAAAAGCGTGTGTGGAGAAGGCTGCCAGGAGCCAATAAGCTGTGCCGCTTTCAAATTGCTAAAGGCTCTGTCCACAAAACCGTCAGAGGAGATTTTGGAGAGGCGTGCATCCACCCGGAAGCCGCCCGGTAAAAGACCCGTTCCGGCGCGCACCGTGTAGCGTTGGGTGTTGAAGGAGCCTGCTGTTACGGTTACGTCTGCGCCTGCCGTGTCGCGTTGCGCAAGATTGTCAATGGAGAGTGTTGCGCCGAAAGCGCCGGGGCCGTTGGTGGACGTTCCGACACCGCGCTGAATCTGCACGGAGTTGGTGGAAGAAGCGATGTCGCCGAAATTTACGAAGAAGGTTCCTCCCGATTCGGCATCATTCACCGGAATGCCGTTCATGGTTACGTTGATGCGCGTGCCGTCCGTTCCGCGAATCCGCAGGCCGGTGTAGCCCACGCCCGCGCCCGCGTCGGAATTCACCACGGCGGAAGGTGTGAATTGCAACAGATACGGCAAATCCTGACCGAGGTTGGCTTTGCGCAACTCCAGCACATTGAGGTTGGTTTTGGCGAAGGGTGCGTTGTCAGTGGCGCGAGTGGCGCGGACTTCCACGTCGCGCAGGTTTTGCGTTGTGTCGGTGGATTGCGCGGTGGCGGGAAAAGCGGCGAGGAGCAGTGGGGAAAAGAAAAGCGGGAAGCGCATGGAGCGGGCATTTGAGAAAGTGGGTTTTTCAAAAACGCGGAGTTGGATTTCTCCTCTGCCGAAGGCTTTTTCACTCTTCATTCCCAAGCTGTCTTCTTCCTAAAAAATCTTCTTTCTACTCGCGGCAACAAGCGTTCTTTTTGCAGGAAAGAAAACAGACAGGAGGAAAACAGCGGGAAGGAAAAATGCGCCGGATGCGGGCACGGCAGCGGTTGGAACTGCGGTGCGAAACATTCCCTAACCGGCATAACCCGGTCGAGGTTCAGCGGGTATTATCTCAGCCTCTTTCTAACGAAAAAGGCACCCCGAGTTTTTTGCTTTTTTGGAAAAAGCGGTGCGAAGATAACCGGGAAGAAAAATTGTTCTTTACTGTTTTTCCAAAACGCCTTATCTTGTGCGTCCATTCTAAAATTTCTTTTTCCAAACAATGAAAAAACTGTTACTCAGTGCCGCAGTGCTTGCTGCTTGCGGTAGCTCTGCCTTTGCGCAGCTCAACGAGAATTTCAATAACGGAATTCCATCAACCTGGACGATGATTAACGACGGTAAAACGCCGTCCACGTCTTTCTCCGCTGCTTATATCAGCCGCTGGACAGCGAATGCATGGGCAGGTATTCTGCGTACCGCCGGCGATTCCGCTGTGGCCGCGCCTTCCTATTTCACTCCTGCCGGAAAAGCAGACCGCTGGCTTATCAGCCCGTCGTTTACTGTTACCAGTGGTATGTTCCTGTTGTGGGACGATAAGGCAGGTAATGCGAACTATATCGACTCGCTTCAAGTTTTAGTTTCGCCAACTGCCGGTACAACTGCGGCTTCTTTTACCCAGACTATCTGGAACGCAGGTGGCTCTACAAGCGGCAACTTCGCTACGCGTGCTGTTTCGCTGAGCGCGTATGTAGGACAGACAATTACCGTTGCTTTCCGCAACAATTCCACTGACGAGGTTCTGCTTTTCCTAGATAATGTGAAAGCACAGGTACTTCCGGGCGTAGATGCATCGCTGGTGAATCTGACACCTACCGTTGGTTCCCCTACCGCTTATGGTATGTCCGGTTCCAACATCACGCTGGGTGGTACGGTGTATAACTACGGCGGTACCGCACTTACGTCCTATACGCTCAACTACCAGGTAGCAGGTGGCCCGGTTGTAACGCAGGCTGTAACCGGAAACATTGCACCTTATGCATCGGCTCCCGTAGCTTTCGCTACACCTTACACGATTCCAGGCACAGGCACTTACAATGTAAAAGCTTGGGTGAGTGCTACTGGGGATGCCAACAACACCAATGATACGGCAAACACAATGCTGGGTGGCTATGCCTTCTTGCCTAAAAAGCGCTTGCTGATGGAAGAAGCAACCGGCACTTGGTGCGGCTGGTGCGTACGCGGCTCTTTGTATATGGACAGCGTATGGAAAACATATCCGAACGACATCAGTGTAATTGCGGTGCACAATCAGGATCCAATGACTGTTACTGCTTATGACGCTTATGTGGGTACGATGGTTTCAGGATACCCGAACATGCTGGTGGACCGCCGCATCAACGATGTAGATCCCTCCGACGCTTTTAATCAGTACAATAGCGAGCATACCAGCTTTGGTTTCGCAGAAATGATGCTCGGCACGATAAATGCGACCAGCACAACATTTTCTGTGCCTGTGAATGTGAGAGCAGCTACTGACCTCAATGGCGATTATCGCTTGGTGCTTGTGCTTACCGAAGACGGCGTTCAGAATGCTGCTGCTCCTGCAGGAAGCAACTGGGAACAGCACAACTACTATTCAGGCCAGGCAAACAGCGGCAGTTATGCACTGCCAACCAGCAGCACGTTTGGTGACTTTCATGCCTTGGCGAATCCTATTCCGGCCGGTCAGATCCACTACGACTTTGTAGCCCGCTCTATCACGCCTTCCGTAAGCGGAACCGCCGGTGTGTTGCCTTCTACAATGACTGTAAACAACACCTACAGCGCAACGCTGACGGCAACATTGGACCCAAGCTGGAACCAAAGCAGAATGCGTGCTGTAGTAATGCTTTTGAACAACGCCACTGGCGCTGTTATGAACACGGTGAACAGCACCCTGCCACTCGGCGTTTCCAATGTTTCTGCCGGTATTTCCAAATTCAGCGTTTACCCGAACCCAACCAACGACGCGGCCTCGGCAAGCATCCAACTGGATGCGGCTTCGAAAGTAACCGTGGAAATGTTTGACGTTCTGGGACGCAAAATCGCTTCCCTGCCGGAAGTGAAACTGCCTGCCGGTGAGCACACGGTTCAACTGCCCCTGAGCAATCTGGCCAGCGGTCTGTACAACGTGAAAATCACGACTGAAAAAGGCTCCGTAACCGAGCGTCTCTCGGTTGTGAAGTAAGAGATTCATCTTCCTAAAAAAATCCCCCCGATAAATTATCGGGGGGATTTTTTGTGTGGTAAGAATCAATCTGCTTTCCTTACAGCAATCCCTCCCGCATCAGGTCATGCAGATGCAACATGCCATTGTATTCGCCGTTTTCGCGTTGCACAATCAATTGCGTAATGTTCCGGGCGCGCATCTGTTCCAACGCCTCAGTGGCCAGTGCATCGGGGCGAATGGTTTGCGGCTGTCGGGTCATGATGTCGCGGGCGCGGATGCTTTTCAGCGTGTCGTGCTGTTCCAACATGCGGCGCAGGTCGCCGTCGGTGATGATGCCTACGAGGATACCGTTTTCGGTTACTGCCGTTGCGCCCAGCCGCTTGCTGCTGATTTCGTAAATCACCTGCTGGATGCCCGCGTCAATATCCACGGCGGGACGACTTTCTTTCCCCAAAAGGTCTTTCGCGCGCAAGTAAAGCCGCTTGCCCAGCGCGCCGCCGGGATGATAACGGGCAAAATCCTGCGCCGTAAAGCCTTTCAGGTTGAGCAGGCAAACGGCCAGCGCGTCGCCCATTACAAGCTGCGCCGTAGTGCTGGTGGTAGGGGCAAGGTTGTTGGGGCAAGCTTCCTGCGCAACGGTGGTATTGATAAGGCAATCTGCTGTTTGGGCGAGATAGGAATGCACCGCACCGCAAAGCGCAATCACGGGGTTGCCAAAGTTTTTGAGAAGCGGCAAAAGCACTTTTATTTCCGGGCTTTCGCCGCTTTTAGAAATCACAATCACCACGTCGTCTTTCTGAATCATGCCCAAGTCGCCGTGAATGGCGTCGGCGGCGTGGAGGAACAGCGAGGGCGTGCCGGTGCTGTTGAACGTAGCTACAATTTTCTGCGCAATCAACGCGCTCTTGCCAATGCCGGAAACCACTACGCGGCCTTTTGCCGCGTGGAGAAGTTCTACTGCGCGACTGAAATGCTCATCTACAAAAGCCGATAGCTGGCTCACGGCCTCGGCTTCCAGCCGGATGGTGCGCAGCGCATCTTGCTGAACATCAATAGAATTCATGGCGGCAAAGTAAGGAGTAGAAAGCGGTTTAGTGGAAAGTAGAAAGCTCCATTGGGAGCAAGTCGCCCTTATTTAAAGCATTTCCTGGCAGAAAAACCTTCCAAAAGAAGCAAAATCGGGAGAAAAAGAAGCGAAATTTTGGGGAAAAGAAGCGAAAATGGGAAGAAAAGAAGCGGAATTTCAGGAAATAGAACCGGAATTTTGGAAAATAGTAGTGAAATCCCGAGAAATAGAAGCGAAAAATCTCCCCCTTTGCGGGTGATTTCTCCTTTTCTATCCGAAAAACAGCGCAGGAAGGCTGTTTCGGTTCTGGATTTATTTATCCTTCCCGGGGGCTGTTATCAGCCCCGCACCGCTTCCGCCATTTCCCGCATCCGCTCCGGCGCGCTTTCCAGCACATTGCCCACAACAATCACCGTTGCGCCCGCAGCGGCGGCCCGCGCGGCGTCTTCGCAGGTGCGGATGCCGCCGCCCACGAAAAGCGGGTTTGCGGTCTCGCCCGCCACCATGCGAATCATCTTTTCCGACACCGGATTGCGCGCGCCCGAACCGGCATCCAGATACAGCAAGTGGTGGCCCAGCAGCTCGCTGGCCCACGCCGTGCAGAGCGCAATGTCCGGCTTGTTGGCCGGCACCGGCGCCGAGCCGCTCATGTAGGAAACCGTTGTCGGCAGGCCACCATCCACTACAATATAACCAGTGGAAAGAACCTCCAGACCCGAAGCGCGCACGGCAGGCGCAGAAATCACGTGCTGCCCGATGAGCAGCTCGGCGTTGCGCCCGGAAACAAGCGAGAGATACAGCAGCCCGTTGGCCTCTGCTGTCACCTGTGCGGGCGAACCGGGAAAAAGCAGCACCGGAATAGCGCAGTGTTCCTTGAACGCGCGGATGAAAGATTCAAAATGCGCATAATCCAGCACGAGGCTGCCACCCACCATCAGGTAGTCTACGCCTGCGGCTATGCAGCTTTCCGCCAGTTCCGGGCCATGTTCGGGGCGGGTTTTATCCGGGTCCACCAACACGGCAAAAGCCGGCCTGCCGTCTTTTTTACGGGCCTTCAGGTCGGTCAGGATGCTGTTGGAGAAAGTGGGCACGAACAAAAGGGAAAGCAAGAGTGTGCCGCGAAATTCGGCAAATTTAATTTAGGACGTCCACTGCCTTTTTTCAGGGACGGCGGCGCAGCTCATCTCGGATTTCGGCAAGGAGTGCATCCGTGGCAGAAGGCGGTGGCGGCGCGTCGTCGGGCTTAGGTTTCTGAAAGCGATTTGCGCCTTTCACAATGGCAAAGAGCACAAAAGCAACGCACAGGAAACCAATTGTTGCCGACAGGAAGTTGCCGTATTTTACGCCGTTCCAGGAAAGCTGCGTAATGTTTTCTGCGCCCATCGTCCGCAGGGCAGGCGTCAGAAGCAGGGGCGTGATAACGTCTTCCACTAAAGAAGAAACGATTTTCCCAAAAGCCGCGCCAATTATGACGCCGACGGCCAAATCCAGGACATTGCCACGTAGAGCAAATTTTTTAAACTCGTTTAGGAAACCCATTGGGAAAAAGAACGGCGAAAATAGGCATGGCGTGTGGATTTGCAACTTATTAGGCTATGTTTCCTTCAAAAAGAAGAATTTGTATATAATTTAACACTTTAGATAATTTCCCGGCCCCCTTTTTGTGTTCTTTTGCATTCTCTCCTTCACTTTATGGATACACACACAGAAATCCTCCAAAACGCCGATCGGCTCTTCCGCAAGTCCGGCTATAAAGCCGTAACCATGGATACGCTGGCCAAAGATCTGGGCATTTCCAAAAAAACGCTTTACCAGCATTTTGAGAACAAGATACAAATCATAGAAGGCGTGAGAGCTTACTCTTACGCACGATTCAAAACTGCGTCTGAAGCGGCTCACCAAAAAGCTCAAAATGCTGTTGAAGCATTCCTGATGGAAAGTGAGTTGATGAGCGAGAACTTTCGTACTGCCCACCCGGCCATCCTTTATGAATTGGAACGCTTTTTCCCACTCGCGTATCAGACTTTCCGGGAGGAAATTCTGCGGCCCGCCGTCAAAACGATGAAGGAAAATCTGCAGCGCGGTATTAAAGAAGGCATGTTCCAGGCCGATCTTGAGGTGGATGTAGTGGCTCCTTATCGTTTGGAAACCACGCTGACGATAATGCGCACAGACAGTTTGATGCATGAAAGTGGCGCGGATGCGCAGACGCTGAACGAGGTGACCACCAAGGTTTTCCTGCTTGGCATCCTGACACCTGCTGGGTTGAAAGCGTATCAACGATATCAGGGCTCCAAAAGCTAAAAACTGTTTTGTGCAGTGTATTTTTAAAGGCTACCAGAATTTCTGGTAGCCTTTGTGTTTTTATGATGGTTTAGAGACGGGCGATTTCTGCCTCTGTAAGCCCGGTGGTTTGTGCGATAACAACGACTGGAACACCACCGTTTTTGAGTGCCCGCGCAATGGTTTTTTTCTCCTCCATTCTGCCTTCTGCTTTGCCTTCATCAAGAGTAAAATCAACCGTGTTTTTGTAGTCCTGATATACTTTCAGGTTCCGCTCGTAATTATCCAATTCTTCGGGGGGCAGCTTTGCTAAGGCGGCTTTCACCAAAGCTTGTTCAAACACCGTATCCCGGAAAAATAACCGGAATACTTTGGAAGTCTTCCAGATTTTTGATGAAAAACAATCACTCATCAAGATGCATCTCTGATTGAGCCTCTTTTTTCCGGAAATTAGGCATGTCCAAGTACACATATGTCAGCTTGTCGTAGAAAACATTGCCATGTTGGTTTTTCAGCTTGATGGTGTGCAAAAACTCGCTACGCTCCGGCTCGGTTGCGTAATCGTCAAAAGTAAAGTCCAGAATTCCTACGCAGTACACGGCTTTTAACTGGTAGTTCCATTCGCCTTTTGCAGCTCCACAATGAACAGTTCGCCCAGCTCATTCCGGCAATAAATATCATATACTGCTTTTCGGTCAGCGTCGCTTTGTCCCAGTTGCTCGGTGTTTTTAAAGGAAAGCGCCGTAATCCGGTCTTGTGGCGGCAACAGGGCATTCAGGAAATCTATCAGCAGGGGCTTGCTCGCCTCTTCACCGAAGATTTTTTTGAAGCCAAAGTCCGTAAAAGGGTTTAGGTATTTCGCCTGCATGATGGTGTAAATTTAGTGGAAAGAACAGGGCGAATTTTCGTCCTTTAATCATTCAAACCTTTCCCTTTTCCATACTACTTACCGCAAACACCATCGCCAACAATGCCAGCAACAAACTCATCGCTACAAGTTGGTGCGCCTCGGCCAGCCATTCATACGTGTTCATCCGGCTATTGGTGGCCTGCGGTGCATGAAGTACGGTGAGGATGCCCAATGTCGCCTGCATCAAGACCAGAAACAGTGGCCACTTATACCAACGACGAAGCGCAGGAGCCTGAATGCTATTTTTGATGCCCGCCGCCTGCACCGTAAAAATCAAAACGCCGATGCACAGCAAAAAAGCCAAACTGCGGTGAATGAAATGCACCGCCAGCGGGTGGTCGCTCAGCCATTGCAGCCCGCCAAACGTCCGGTTGCCGTATTGCTGGACGCCTACCGGAAGCAGGCTGCCGTTGATGCCCGGCCAGGTAGGCGCTGCAGGCGCGGCTTTTAAACCGGCCATAAAAGCGCCGTAAAGAAGTTGTATGCCAAGAAGTATGAGAAGCGCCAAAACCGTCCGGCGCAGCTTTGGGTGGGAAATGCGTTGCGATTCCGGTACGCGGAGCAAAAGCATAAACCAGAACGTATATCCAATCAGCACCATCGCCGCCAGAAAATGAATCGCAAGACGAATATGGCTCACATATAAATCCGTGTCGTTGAGGCCGGAAGCCACCATAATCCAGCCAATTGCGCCCTGCAAGGCGCCCAGCAGAAACAAGACCACAAAGGGCCGGATCATGGTTTTGGTCAATTGCTTTTTATACAAAAACCAGCCAAAACCCACGAGGAAAACCAGCCCCATCAGCCGCGCCCACTCACGGTGCATCCATTCCCAGAAATAAATGGCCTTGAAGTCGGCGAGCGTGAAATGACTGTTGAGGTATTTAAACTGCGCAATGGTTTTGTACTTTTCAAAAGCGACATTCCAATCCTGTTCAAGCATCGGCGGAACCGCGCCCAAAATGGGCTTCCATTGCGTGATACTCAACCCGGAACCGGTGAGCCGCGTGATGCCACCCAGCAAAATCTGAATCACCAGCATCACTACGCCGAGAAAAAGCCAGTTGGCCACCGCACGGGAAGAGCGGGCAGAGGCGGTTTCAGGTGTAGCAGAAAAAGAAGCCATAAAATATCAAAAACGCACCGCAAAGGTAGGCGCGTATCTTCGCCGCCTTTCCATGTTTCATGTTCTATGTTTCATGTTTCATGCGAGAATACCGGCCCGCGCTCCAACGGCATCCAAAACCGGAATTACCCATTATTAATTGCTCATTACTAATTGCCTTCTATGCTCAACCGCACCATTGCTCCGCCCTTTCACGACCCGGTAGAATTTTCTTTTTCGCTGCCGCCGATTCAGCACACGGTTTTCTCCAACAACCTGCCGCTTTATTGGCTGCGCGCCGGTACGCAACAGGTGGCGCAGGTGGAACTGGTGTTTCCGGCGGGCGTGTGGCAGGAAGGAAAAGCAGCGGTGGCGCAGGCAACGGCTTCGCTCCTGAAAAACGGCACGGCACACAAAACGGCGCACCAGATCAGCGAGGCGTTTGAGCAATACGGTGCCACGCTGAAAACCGCTGCCGGCGACGACTGGGCGAGCTTAACGCTTTATGCGCTCACAAAGCATTTGCCCATCCTTTTGCCGGTATTGCGAGAGGTTTTGTTGGAAGCGTCTTTCCCAGAAGAGGAATTGCGTCTTTACAAGCAAAACAATATTCAGCGGCTGCTGGTAAGCCTGCGGCAGAGCGATTTTGTGGCGAATCAGCGCATAGATGCGGCGCTTTTTGGCGAGAACCACCCGTATGGACGGTTTACCCGCGAAGTGGCGCTTTCGGCGCTCACGCGCGAAGATTTGGTGCAAATTCACCGCAGCCATTACATGCTTTCGGGCGCAAAAGTTTTTGCTGCAGGTGCGATTGGCGATGCGGAAATAGAATTAATAAATACGATTTTCGGGAGCCTGCCAACGGATGCTTCTTCCACAACCGCTAACCCGGAAAACGCGCAAACGCAGCCCGCTGCCGACCGCGTGCAGCGCATTACCAACGATCCGAATGGCATGCAAGGCGCGATTCGCATTGGCCGGACGTTTCCCAATCGCCAGCACCCGGATTTTACGCCGATGGTGGTGCTGAATACGGTTTTGGGCGGCTACTTCGGCTCGCGGCTGATGAGTAATATCCGGGAAGAAAAAGGTTTTACTTATGGAATTTATTCTTCTGTTCAGCCGATGCTGCATGGTGGCTCCATGATTATTCATACAGAAGCGGGCCGGGAAGTATGCGAAGCGGCAGTGACGGAAGTGTGGAAGGAAATGAAGGTTCTTCAGGAAGAAACTATTTCCGAAGAGGAATTGCGATTGGTGAAAAACTATCTGCTTGGTGGCTTGCTGGGCGAATTAGATGGGCCTTTCCAACTGCTGAACCGCTGGAAAACCTTGATTCTGAACGGCTTTAGCGGGGAGCGTTTCCATAAAAACATAGAAACCTATAAAGCTATTGACGCATCCACGCTTCAAACGCTTGCGCAGAAATATTATAACCGGCAGGATTTCTATGAATTGGTGGTGGTGTAGGGGCACTATATATTTGCCCAAAGACAAAAGACAATTTATAAAAGACAAAAGATGATAGGTCAAAAGTCGCAGACCATTGAGTATTTAGCTATTTCCAAATTTTCCCATTGAACTCTCTTCCCGAACGCTGGAAAATCGTAGAGCAACTGCTCACCGAACGCTTTGGCAAAACGCCGGATTTGCAGGCCGCGCTTTTTCTCATTGGCATGAACGAATATGGCCATCTTCCAAATAACGAATTCTTCACGAAAGAGGAAAAACAAGATTTGATACATGTGGCCGTTTGCACCTTGCTGGAGCCGTTGGGATACTTTCACTTTGAGGGTCGCGACGCTGACGGCTGGCCGCACTGGCAGGCCTTGAAGCCCGTAGAAATTGCGGGCTTTCTGGGGCAAGAAGTCTTGCTAAAGGGCGCGGTAGCGGATTATTTCGGGGTATAAGGAGGACTCACTGAGACGCAAAGATTTCTCACATAAAAAAACCGGGAGGCAACTGTTTTTGACAGTCGCTTCCCGGTTTCCTTTTACAAAAGAATTTCTACTTCAAAACCTTACAAGTGCTGCGCAGTTTTCCGGCTCTGATAACTTTATTAAGCGTTTCTGTTGGTTGCTTAATGGCGTTTCGCACGCCGCAGTTACACATTTCCGTCAGCGGGAATTTATCCAAGATACTGTTGAAGAGCGTTGCCAAATCTGGCGCTTGCGGCAGGCGGGCATATTCCTCATACGTCATTTGGAGGAAAGCCACATCCGGCCCAATGCCCCGGTTATCTAGCAAATAGCCGTTCTCCAAAACCGTCGGCAGCGAAAGTCCATCTCCTCTTTTCAAGTCGGAAAGCGCAGGATAAGAAACAATTCTGGATTTATCCTCTGAAAGCGTGACCGGCACAAGATTGCGGTAATCGCCTTTAGTTTTATAGACTATTGTAGGCGGACCGGGCGTGTAGCACGGCGTAAAATCCACAGCAGCATTGTCAGCAGACTTCTTCATCGGCTTACAGCCGCAAAAAGCAACCAACGCCAGCAGCAGAGCAGCGTTTCTCATCCTTACGGGCGAACAACAAGCTTGCGGGTCAGCGTTCCATTGTCGCCTTGCAGTTGCATCAGATAGATGCCTTCCGCCAAGCCCCGCAGAGAGAGGGCAACTTGTTTTTGCGTGCCGTCCACCGTTGTCGTACCCAGATTCTGACCTTGCATGTTTTTTAATACGATAGCGCCGATTTTACCGTTGTAGCCGCTCAAGTCCACCGTTGCGGTTTCTTTGGCAGGATTCGGATAGATAGCAATGCCTTCTGCATCCTGAATATCCTCTACCGCAGTGGGATTGCCATTGCTGGTCCGGCTCATTTTCATATCCAATTGGTATGTACCAAGAAGCCCCAGCGTGCGCGGTGTAGCTCGGAAATAAACCGTTCCGCCATTAGTAACCGGAATACTTCCAAGCATCATATAATCATAAGGATAGGACCAAGTAACACCATTGTTGACCGAATACTGAAACTGCGCATTTACTGTATAGGTACCACCATTATTGCTGTTGTTAGCATCCTGCAAACGTGGGGTAATCGCGTAATTATAACCAGCAGGCAGCACAATCTTGTAGAAGTCGCTGTCTGAATTAATATGAAAATTAGCATTGGTAGTTGAGACAACAGCCGAATCGCTCACAAAAGGAACATTCAATGTATAAGCTTGGGAAAGCTTATTGTTCGCTTCATACATATCCGGCATAGGCAGCGATTGTGGTTCAATGCCAATTAATGCCTGCTGACCATCGTTGAAAGTGCCGGAGCCGCTGCCCGTTCCCCCCGTACCGGGATTTAAAGCATCAACAACGAAAAGACCATCGTAGTAACCGCCCCACCCCCAGTTGATGTGGAAGAAATCATTAGCATCATAACCGTCAAAAACAAAGGCATGACCGCTGCCACCGCCAAAACCAGTATATAAAACCGGATGAGCAATGTCCATCTCCGATTTGATGATGCTCATCCATTGTGGATCTGTATAGCTGTCTCGCTCAATTCCCTGGATAGAATTCTTATAGCCAAAATAGCTCACGAGTGCATTTTCTGTGCAAGGATAAGAGCCGCCTCCAAAAGCAAGCACCTGTGCGCCACTGCCGCCATTCGCTGATACATCATAATTCATTTCTACGCTTACGCCGCAGTGGTACATGAGCGTTGCAATAGCGGCGTTAGGCCCGGAAATGCTGTTGGGCATTGCGCTCCATTGATAGGTGGTCGCACTGAAGTTGGCCGTCTGCGTACCATAGTTGGCAGACATATAGCTGTGTGAACCAGTGCCGACTGCCGGATAGTTCCAATAACGCATAATTTGAGCCATTGCCGTAGCCACGCAGCCGGTTACAGCCCGGTCATTTGCCGAAGCGTCCCACGGACAATCGGCATTGTAATAAGGGTCTTGATTCCAGCGCGTCATCACAAAAGAGCTAACAGCAGTGGAGCGGTTAGCTGTGCGGGACGTTCCGGGAACATATTGTGTATAGGCTGCCCACTTTTGCTGAATATCTAGCGTGGCCGGAACATTCTGGTCGCGCACATACTGAATCTGAGCGCCGTAATTATCCAACCAACTTTTCACACTGGGCCGGATATTGTTGGTTTGGAACGTATTGTCCGTTGAATAACCAAGCACTGGAAGAACCTGATCATCCGCTGCTACAATCACGAACCCAACATTTCCTGTATTCTGGAAAACATAGTATAACGGCTGCTGCGCGCCAGTGGTGGAAACCGCTCCGTAAATTCTCGAAAGCGGCGTCGTTCCTTTTACAGAAGCCGGCGCGTTCATAGACAGGAAAGCAGCACCTACCTGAGCGGCCTGCTGCTCACTCACCAACTTGGCCATAGAGGACGTGCTCAAGAGAAGCAACGCACTGAAAACAAGTATGTTTTTTTTCATAGAAAAGAGGTGCTTCCCGTAAGTGGATAAAATATTTTGGTGAAAAGAAAGGCAGGCTTTACGGGAAAGGGTAGCGCAAATGTAAGAAATAATTGTTCACGAAAAGGCATCTGTTTGGTAGGGTTTCTTTAAAAACGCCTTTTACGACGCACAGATGACATGGCAGATTTTAAGACAGAAAATTCTCCGCCCGCGCTTCTACTTTTACCGGGTGCAACGAGTTCCCGCGCTCCTTATCCGCTCTTTCTTCAAAGGATTGATTGTTCTGCTTCCCGTTACAGTCACCGGCTATCTTTTGTGGCGGGTTTTCCGGGAGGTAGATGAACTGATTCCCGGCCTGCCGCGCGGCGTGGGCTTTCTGTTGGTTCTGGGCGGCGTCACTTTTATTGGCTTTGTAGGACTGAAATGGTCTTTCGGGAAAGTGGTTTTTGATTTTCTCGGTTCCGTAGTGGCGCGCACGCCGGGCGTAAAACACATCTACTCGCCCCTCAAAGACATTCTGGATTCCTTCGTCGGCGACAAGCGGAAATTCACGCAGCCCGTCTGGATACGCACGCAAAACAGCCCCCAAATCTGGCGTATCGGTTTCCTGACGCAGAAAGACATGAGCCGCTTTGGGCTGGAAGACCACGTGGCCGTTTATCTTCCCCACAGCTACGCCATTTCCGGCTGGGTGGTGATGACCCGTAGCGAAAACATCCGACCCATCACCACGATGCGCCCCGCCGAAGCGATGAAATTTGCCGTGTCGGGCGGAATAACGACGGAGGAAAGCGCCAAGTAGCCAGGAACCAGATTATGAGGGAGAAGAAGGAAATAAGGCGGTGATAATTTCCGGCTTTCCCAATACTCCAACGCAAAGCATCCAACGCCCAAAGGGCATCCAACAGCTTTAGCTTGTCCAACGCTAAAAGCTCCCAACTTTATCCAACGGCTTTAGCCTTCTCCCACATGCACTACTTTGGCCCCGGCCCGGCAGCCCTGCCCAAAACCGTAACCGACGCCGCTGCCGACGCCGTGCTTCAATATGCCGACACGGGCATTTCCATTCTGTCGCTGGCCCACCGCTCGCCCCAATTTGGGGCGATTCTGGAAGACGCAAACAGCCTCGTAAACACGCTTTGCGACCTGCGCGACGAGTATCACATCCTCTGGCTGCCGGGCGGGGGAAGGGCGCAGTTTGCAATGCTGCCGATGAATGCGCTTTCGGAGACGAAAGAGGAAAGACGAAAGACAAAAGAGGAAACACCTAACGCCCAACGCCTGATTCCTAACGATAAAACTGCCGCCTACATCGACTCCGGTTACTGGGCGCATGATGCGCTCCAAACCGCCCGGACAGTTGGAGAAGTCGCAGTTATAGCCTCCTCTCGGGAAGTGGTCTATCGCGCGCTGCCGGACATTTCTTCCTTGGAATTTCCGCCTAATACTGTTTATCTCCACCAAACCACCAACAACACCATTTTCGGTACGCAGTTTCTGCAACCGCTGCCGCCCGTTTCCGTTCCGCTTGTGGCGGATATGAGTTCGGATATTCTGGGCGTGCCGCGCGATTACCGGCAGTATGCGCTGTTCTATGCCGTGGCCCAAAAAAACCTCGGTGCGGCGGGTGTCACACTGGTCTGCATCCGCAAGGATTTTCTGCCGAAAATGGCTGACGGCCTGCCGCCCTTTCTTTCCTACAAAGCCCATGTGGCCGCAGGTGGGGTTCTGAATACGCTGCCGGTTTTCAACATTTACACCTGTCTGCTGATGCTGCGCTGGACGGCAGCGCAAGGACTTCAAAATCTCTTTCAAACCAACGCCCGCAAAGCCGAAATGCTGTATCGCGCTTTAGACGAAAGTCCGCATTTCACCGCGCCGGTGGAAAAAGATTCGCGCAGCCGGATGAACGTGATTTTCCGAGGAAACACGCCGGAGATTGAGGCCGCTTTTCTCCACCACTGCACCGCGCGCGGCCTTTCCGGTATCGAGGGCCACCGCAGCGCGGGCAGCTTCCGCGCTTCGCTCTACAATGGCGTGGCGGAAGAATCCGTCGCGGCGCTGGTGGCGGCAATCCGAGATTTTGACAGCACTTTTGCGGGGTAGAAATTTTTTCCAAGAAAATTTCCTCACCGAAGACATACGCCCGGCGCTACCGCACCGGGTGCTGTTCTCGCGGAATGCTCCGTACCCGGTGCGGTAGCGCCGGGTATTCTAAACAACCAACGCCTAACCTCTAACGCCTCACCGATATGGTTACTATCCGCCCCTTCAACGGCCTTCGCCCGCTTCCTGAACTCGCCGCCCAAGTGGCCGCGCTTCCTTACGATGTGGTGAACGAAACCGAAGCGCGCCGCTACAAATCGCAGCCCGACCATTTCTACCACGTTACCCGCTCCGAAATTGACCTTTCGGAAGGAACGGACGTCCACAGCCAGGCCGTGTATGACCGGGCGAATGAAAACCTGTGCGCGATGATTGAGAAAGGCATCCTGAAAGAAGACCGCGAGCCGTGCTATTATCTCTACGAGCTGACGATGGACGGACGGACGCAAACCGGGCTTATCTGCGGCTCCTCCTGCGACGATTACTTCAACAATGTTATCCGCAAGCACGAGTTTACGCGGCCTGTGAAGGAGCGCGACCGCATCAATCATATCCGCACCACGCGGGCGCAAACGGGCATTGTGTTTCTGGCGTATCGGGACGTGGAAGGCGTGCAGCAAATTATCCGGGAGTGGAAGGAAGGGCACGCGCCGGTGTATGATTTTGTGGCCGAAGATGGCGTGGGACACCGTTTTTGGGTAGTGGACGACTATGCCAAAGTGGGCGCGCTGACACATCTTTTCCGCACCGACGTGCCTTGTACTTACATTGCCGACGGCCACCACCGCGCCGCCTCTGCGGGAAAGCTCTGTTTGGAAATGCGCGAAGCGGGTTATCAGGTAACGGGCGACGAGGCCTTTAATTCTTTCCTCACCGCCATCTTCCCGGAAAGTGAGTTGAAGATTCTGGATTACAACCGCATGGTGAAAGACCTTAACGACCTGACGCCGGAAATTTTTCTTGCCCGGGTAAGCGAAAATTTTGACGTAGCAGAAGCGCCCGAAAGCCCTTATAAGCCGCAGCAGCCGGGCGAATTTGGCATGTATGTGCCGGGAAAATGGTATCGCCTCACCGCCAAGCCGGGAACATTTGATGCAGCGCACCCGATTGAATCGCTTGACGTAAGCATTTTGCAGGACAATCTCCTTACGCCGATTTTGAACATTGACGACCCGCGCACCAACAACCGCATTGATTTTGTAGGCGGCATCCGCGGCGTGGGGGAGCTACAGGCGCGCGTGGACGCGGGTGAGGGCGCGGTGGCGTTTAGCTGCTTCCCTGTAAGTATTGCGCAGCTTTTGACCGTGGCCGACAGCGGCGAAGTGATGCCGCCGAAAAGCACTTGGTTTGAACCAAAACTGCGCGACGGATTGGTGACGTACCGGATTTGAGAGATTCCAAAGTGCAAAACCACCTGCCCTTTTTTTGAAAACGGGTCTGGTGGTTTTTTGCGGGTGTAGGGTCGTAACCCTACTTTCATCCCCACTTATGCCTGCCCCTCTCTCCAAGGAAGAAGCCCGCCAGAAAATAGCCCTCCTCGTCGCCCGCTTTGGCGGACAAAAGGCGTTCTACAAAGCCGCCGACTACAACGAAACCCAAACGCGCCGCGACTTTATAGACCCCTTCTTCAAGGCCCTGGGCTGGGACGTGGACAACGAGGGCGGCGCTTCGGAAACCTACCGCGAGGTGCTTCATGAGGCGCGCGTAAAAGTGGGCGCGGCCACCAAAGCGCCCAACTATGCCTTCCGGCTGGCGGGCAGCGCCAAGCCGCTGTTTTTTGTGGAAGCCAAAAAGCCGAGCGTCCTGATAAAAGATGACGTGGCCCCTGCCTATCAGGTGCGCCGCTATGGCTGGAGCGCCAAGCTGGCCGTGAGCCTGATAACCGATTTTGATCTTTAGAAGGACATCAACAAAGCGGGCGTAGCCGCTCAATCCTTACTTTCGGGTATGTCAGATGATAAACGAGCGGCCCAACCGCTTGCCGAAGTTTTTGGATTCCCGATTGAGAACAACACAGACCGGGCAAAACGCTACCGAGGCAATAAGCTTTGCCCTTTCAACAATGTGGTGAGCAACTGCACCAAAAACAGCATTGAGTTTCCCCTTGGCGTGTGCAGCGTTTTCCACAAAAACCAGCCTGTTATTATCTGCCCGGTGCGCTTCCGGGAAGATTGGAAAATCATCAGCGATGCTGCCGCCTTCGTTTTTGAGCCGCACGAAAACTGGACGCACGTAGGCGAAGTGCGCCTGAAAGACAAACACGGAAAACCCGCCGGTAATATTGACTACGTATTGGTGTCCTACGACGACAAAGGCCGGGTTGTAAACTTTGCCTCCTTAGAGGTGCAATCTGTGTACATCTCCGGTAATCTCACCGGCCCGTTTACGGCCTATCTGGAAGCGCCTTCGCCACAGTTTACATGGACGAATGCCCTGAAATACCCAAAACCCGATTACCTTTCCTCTTCCCGCAAGCGCCTGATACCGCAAATCATTGCCAAAGGCTCTATCCTGAAACAGTGGGGAAAGAAGCAGGCCGTGGCGCTGCAATCCAGCTTCTACCACACCTTGCCGCCGCTACCGGAAGTAACGCAGGCAGAAGCCGACTTTGCATTTTTCCTTTACGACCTTGTGGCCGACGAAAACACGTACAATTACGCCCTGACCTTAAGCCGGATTGTTTACACGAGATTTAAAGATGCGCTGGAGCAGATTGCCAGGTTTGAAGCGGGTTCTGTAGCGGACTTTACAACCCTTCTGCAACAAAAACTAGACGCAAAGCGGGCCGGTCAGCCGAACCCGGACACAGAAAATATAGTAGTAGAATAATGGAGAACCAACTGCCTCTGTTTGAGGAAATAAAGGAAAACCGGAAGCAGACGGTCGTAAACGTGGCATCCGTCCCGCAACGCAGCCCCTTCCGCTATCCCGGTGGCAAAACCTGGCTTGTGCCTGTTGTAAGGAACTGGCTCCAACAGCAACAGCCCGTTCCAACGCTTATAGAGCCTTTTGCGGGCGGGGGCATTGTGAGCCTCACCGCCGCTTTTGAACATCTTGCTGACAAGATAATCATGGTAGAGAAGGACGAAGAAGTAGCGGCGGTTTGGGAAGTGATTCTGAACGGCAAAAATGGCTGGCTTGCCGACAAGATTTTCTCCTTTGACCTGACCCACGAAAACGCACAAGCCGAGCTTTCCAAACAAGACAAGCGGCTACAAGACATAGCCTTCTGCACCATTCTGAAAAACCGGATTTGCCACGGCGGCATTCTTGCAAAAGGCGCAGGGCTTCTCAAAAAAGGAGAGAACGGAAAGGGCATTACTTCCCGCTGGTACCCCAAAACGCTGCAAGAGCGCATTCTGGCCGTTAACGAAGTCAAGGATAAAATCCAGTTCGTTACCGGAGACGGTTTTGCCCAAATAGAGCGGCGATTGAACGATGAACACGCCTGTTTTTTCATTGACCCGCCCTATACCGTCGCGGGCCGACGCCTTTATACCCATTTTGACATAGACCACGAGCGGCTGTTTCACCTCGTGAGTCAGGTTCAGGGAAGATACATGATGACCTATGACGACACCCCGGAAGTAAGGTCTTGGGCGGATAAATATCAGCTCTCCTACCGGACAATTCCCATGAAAACCAGACAGCACTTTGAAAAAAACGAGATTATTATCTCCGATAGCTTTGATTGGTGGGGCGGGAAGTAGTTTTTTAAAAAACGCCTCCTAATCACATCAGCTAATGCCTTTAAAGGCACTTTTCCAAAAGCTCTTTTGCAGAACATTCGGGAGTTTCCTGTTCCAAAAATGAACCCGAAAGTTCTTCCGCAAAAGAAAATCCATGACCGCCTCTCCCTCCTCTTCACCAACCTTTTAGAAGCGAAGCAAAAGGCATCCCTTGCGCACACCGACCGCGAGATAGACAAGGCGGTGTATGCGCTGTATGGATTAACGGCGGAAGAGATAGCCCTGGTGGAAGGGGCGTAGGGCCGCAAAAAAGGCGCGAACCATTGCGCCGTTGGGTCCACCCGCCAAATCGTTGGACCCAACCGCCGCGCGGTTGGACCCGACCACCGAATCGTTGGACCCACCCGCCGAATCGTTGGGCCCAACCACGCCGCCGTCGGACCCAACCACCGCGCCGTTGGGCCCAACCACGCGGCGGTTGGCAGGCAGGGAAGAAAAAAAATTCTCTTCCCCTTTGTCAAAACCCGAAAAATCCCTACATTGCACGCAATTCTTTTATTCACTCATAATCTTTCCCCTCTTCCACCGTCATGTATAATTACTATCTGCCCCGCGCCGATGCCGACCGCGTTATCTGGCTCAACAATTTTTCCTCCAAAATCGGCAACTACCTCACCAAGTACGGCATCACGGCTGCCGAGAAAACCGACATCGTGAACTTCGCCCTCGACTTTGCCTTTCGCGTATCGCTGACGGCACAAATGAAGAAGGCGCTGGGCGGGGTGGTAGAGTGGAAAAATGCCCTGCGCGATGGCATCCCGGCGGGTGGCGTGATTACCGTTCCCGTAATGCCCTCCCTGACGGGCGCGCCCACGGCGGTGGCCCCCGGCGGCTTTGACCGGGTGGCCGATGTGGTGAAGAAAATAAAAGACAACAATGTTTATGTAGCAGCCGACGGACGGGATTTGGGCATAGAAGGCACCACGGCCCAGCGGCCCGACCTGAACAGCCTGAAGCCGGACATTGTGCTAAAAACCGGCACCGCAGGCCGCCCCGCCTTTGGCTGGAAACTGAATGATATGGACGGGGTGAACGTGTATAAAGATGACGGCACGGGCTACCGCTTTTATGCCCACGATAAACACCCCGATTATGAAGACAAGGCCCCGCTGCCTGCCAACCCTACCCGCATTAGATACAAGTTTATCTACACGCTGGGAGACGAAGAAGTAGGCCAGTTCTCCGACCCCATAACGGTGACCGTAGGGCAGTAGATTGATGAACAATGAGTAATGAATAATGAGCAGTGATTATTCATTGCTCATTATTCATTAATTGTTAGGGTGGCCTTTGTGGTCGCCCTTTTTTTGGGGGGGCGGAAGAGAAAAACACCTGACAAGTTCCCAGAAAACCTGTCAGGTGTTTTCGCGTGTAGGGGTGTGGCCTTGCGCCCGCCCTCCCAAAATCCATCCGGGTTTTAGGGGGCCGACCACAAGGGTACGCCCCTACCAAGTTGGCCCAACCTTCGGGCCGTCGCTGCGTTGTGGAAACAACCTTTCGTTAAATCTTTATTCCTATCTTGCCCTTTCCCCTTGTCGGCTGCTGTCTGTAAAATATCCTCCCGCATGAAAAAACCACTACTTCACGCCTTTTCTGTATCAAAATACCTGCTGCTGCTCGTCCTGTTTCTGGGGATGCAAACAGGCTATGCGCAACAGTCTTCCAAGGAGCGCATCCGGCTTTCCCAAACGGCCTATGATTTGGCGCTGCCGGAAGGAAAAGTGCATTTCGCCTTCAACGACAAAAAGGTGATTGTGAAGCTGAAGGCAGGCGTGAATCCTATGGCTTTTTTTCGGCAGAACAGCGCCTTGTTTGCGCCTTACGAAGCGGACTGGAAAGTGCCTTTCCCCGAAGTGTATCGCCCCATATTGCGCGGGGGCGGAAAAGGATATGCGCAGGATGTTGCCCGGTTGGAAGCCCTTGCGGATGTGGAATATGTGGCCCCGGTGGTGAAGTATCGCGGCCTGGAGCAATCGCTCTACGACCTGTTTTTCGTGAAGCTGAAAAAGGCGGCAGACCTGTCTTTATTAGAAGCGCAGGCGCGGGATTTAGGTTTCAGAATCGGGGAGAAAAAGGACGGAAACATCATCTTCTGCCACGTCAGCAAAACCTCGGCGGGAAATAGCTTTGAAGTGGCCGCGCGGCTGCAATCGCTCCGTCTTTTCGCTTTCGCCGAGCCGGATTTTATTTATACCTGCACGCCCGGCACCACCGACCCGTATTATAGCTGGCAATGGTTTCTGAACAACACTGGCAGTTCCGTTCAGTATTCCGGCACGCCGGGCGCGGACATGCGCGTGGCGCAGGCCTGGAACACCACAACGGGCGACACATCCATCAAAGTAGCCGTGCTGGATTGCTTCGGCTCTGCCGCGCAGTTCACCCACCCCGACCTCACCTTTGCTGCCACCTATGACGCCGCCGGAACGGGCTTTGTTTCTTCCGGCTTTACGGGCGATGCGCATGGCATTTGCTGCGCGGGCCTCATTAAGGCAACCGCTAACAACAACCTGGGTGGGGCAGGCATTGCCTACAACGCAGGCGTGGTGGCGGTGAAGCTTGGAACCATCACCAACAGCTCCGGTAGCTGGAACGGCACGGGCGTATCCATCTCCAACGGCATTACGTGGGCGTACCAGAACACCGACGTCATCAGCAATTCCAACACGTTTGGCTCTTCCAGTAGCCTCATTAATACCGCCATTGCCAACGGGCTGACGAGTGGCCGGGGCGGGAAAGGAACCTTGTTTTTCTCGTCGGCGGGGAACAGCAACACGACGACGATTGGCTATCCGGCAAGCAACGCCAACACCGTTGCCGTAGCAGCCACCAGCATGTGCGACCAGCGGAAAAATCCGGCTTCCTGCGACGGCGAAACCTGGTGGGGCTCCGACTATGGAACGGGTGTGGACATTGGCGCGCCGGGTGTAAAAATGTACACCACCGACCTGCCGGGCACGGCGGGCTATTCCTCCAACGACTATGCGCCGACGTTCAACGGAACGTCTTCGGCCTGTCCGGCGGCGGCGGCAGTGATGGCGCTGATTCTCTCCGCCAATCCCAACCTTTCGGCCTCCAGCGCGCGGGCGATTCTGGAATCTACGTGCGCCAAAGTAGGCGGCTATACTTACAATACCGGTGTGAGCGGCCAGCCCAACGGCACGTGGTGTACCGACCTCGGTTATGGCCGCGTGGATGCGTCTGCCGCGCTCGCTTCCATGACCAATTGCGCCGGTACGCCCACAGGCGGCACGGCTGCGGCCAACGGCGCGACGGGCACGGTGGGGATCTGTCCTACCAACGCGATTGTGCTGACCGCCACCGGCTCGGCCAGCACGGGGTTGAGCTACCAGTGGCAGTACTCGGCGAGCGGCACGGCAGGCAGCTACACCAATATTTCCGGTGCTACGCTGGATTTCTACACAATAAGCACCTACACCACGGCCAACGCCGGCTATTACCAGCGCGTGGTGACCTGCGCCAACGGCGGCGCTTCGGCCACTTCGGCCCCGGTGCAGCTCACCACCAACACGGCAGCAGCCTGCTATTGCACACCCAATACCACGGACGCGACGGTTTACAACATCACCAATTTCACCACCACCGGCGCGGCCACCAATATCAACAACACCTCCGCCGCCACAACCGGCTACGAGAACTTCAGCGCCACGGTTTCGGCGTCGGCACTGACGGGCACGACGGTGAATTACAGCATGACCGTTTCCGGAGGAAATACCTATGGCCGCGCCATCTGGATAGACCTCAACGAGAACGGCAGTTTTATGGATGCGGGGGAGCAGGTAGTCATCGGTACAGGCTATTTTTCTTCGCCGCTCACAGGCTCCTTTCTCATTCCGGCAGGAACGGCGGCGGGAACAAAAAGGATGCGGATTGTGGCCTCCTACATTCCGGCCAATCCCGGCGACCCGTGTACGCTCGGCAATGCCGGGGAGTATGAAGACTACAGCTTCGTGGTGCTGGTTCCAACGCCTTGCACGGGTACGCCCGGCGCGCCGACGGCTACGGCCGCTGTTGCCAATGCCTGTACTTCTATCCCATTCACGCTGAACGCAACTTCACCATCTCCGGCGGGCACTACGGGCCTGGGCTATCAATGGCAAAGCGCGCCAGCGGGTACAAATACGTTCGCCAATATTTCCGGGGCCACAACGGTTCCCTATACCCTGCCCGCCGGGCAAACAGCGGCAAGTAATTATCGCCTGTTGCTTACCTGCACCAACGCGGGCGGCGGTACGGCGACCTCCAACACGGTGAGCGTAGGAATGAATTCCTACCAGAACTGCTACTGCACGCCGGTTTACACCACGGGTTGCAGCGGCGGCACGCTGATTTCCAACTTCGCCATCGGGACGTTCAGCAACAACAGCGGCACCACGTGCAGCACCTCGCCGCTTGCCTTCTCCGACTACACAGGCGGCGCGCAGGTGCAACTGGCTCTGAACACCAATTACACCGCTACGCTGACGACTGGCAGCGGCGGTGCAGCAGCAGGCGCGGCCATCTGGATTGATTACAACGACGACGGATTTTTCACCGCTTCGGAGCGTTCTGTCACGCCCGCAAACATTGCGGCAGGCAGCAGCGGAACCATCATCCTGGCGGTTGGGGCGAATGCGCCGCTTGGCCTTCACCGGATGCGGGTGCGGCTGGTGCGCGACACGGTGGGAACGTCTATTGATGCTTGCGGCACCGACCCGCTGGGCGAGGCCGAAGATTACACAGCCAATATCGTAAGCACCATTCCCTGTTCGGCAACGCCGGGTGTTCCTGCTGCGTCTGCTTCGGCGGCGAGTGTATGTTCCGCCGCGGCCTTTACGCTCAGCGCAACCGGACTGCCCCCTGCAAGCACATCGGGCATTACCTACCAATGGCAAAGCGCCCTGGCGGGCGGAAGTACCTTCTCCAACATTTCCGGCGCGGTGACTTCTACCTATTCCGTATCAGCGGGACAGACGGTGGCAACGGATTACCGGCTGCTGGTGACCTGCACCAACGCGGGCGGCGGAACGGCTACTTCCAACACGGTGAGCGTAGGAATAAACGCCCCGGCGACCTGTTTTTGCGTTCCCACCACAACGGGCGCGGCGACCTACAGCGTTACCAATTTTACCACCACGGGCGGCGTTGCCAATATCAACAACACGTCTTCCGGCACGAGCGGCTACCAGAATTTCTTTGCGCTCGTTGCGGCGGTTTCGGCGTATCCGGGAAATGCGGTGAGCTACAGCATGACCGTTGCCGGAAACGATACTTATGGCCGCGCCATCTGGATAGACTTCAACGAGAACGGCCTTTTTACCGATGCGGGAGAACAGGTAGCGAGCAGCACAGCTTATGCGGCCTCGCCGCTTACCGGTTCGTTCACCGTTCCGGCAGGAACAACGGCGGGCACGAAGCGGATGCGGATTCTGACTTCTTTTATCCCGGCTAACCCCAGCGACCCGTGTACGCTCTCCAACTTCGGCGAGTTTGAAGATTATGCTTTTGTGGTCCTGGCGCTCACGCCCTGCTCCGGCACCCCAACAGCAGCAACAGCTTCCGCTTCGGCAACCTCGGTCTGCCCGGCGACTTCCATTACCTTAACGGCTACGGGCCTGCCCGGCGCAGGCGCTACCGGCTTTACGTATCAGTGGCGAAGCTCCCCGGCGGGCGCAAATACGTTCACCAATATTTCCAGCGCAACGGCAGCGACTTACACCTTTACAGGACAGATGGCGGCGACGGATTACCGCTTCGTGATTACCTGTTCCAACAGCGGTTTGTCGGCGAATTCTAACACGGCAAGTGTTTCGCAAAGTGCGCTGGCGAGCTGCTACTGTACGCCGGCTTACAGCACGGGCTGCACTGCAGGTGACGTGATTACAAACGTGGTGCTGGGCACGCTGAGCAACAACACCGGCGCGACCTGCACGAACGCTTTCATAGACTACACCGCAATGGCCCCGCCTAGCCTGACGCAGGGTGTAGCTTCTACAGCAAGCGTAACGATTGCCCTCGCAAGCGGCACCGGTGGCGTAGCGATTTGGATTGATTACAACGACAACGGCGTTTTTGAAGCGGGCGAGAAATCCAACACCACTTCCAATATTTCTTCCGGCGCCACGGCAAGCATTTCCATTACGCCGCCTATCAACGCCGCTTTGGGCAACCACCGGATGCGCGTGCGACTGGTGCGCACCACAACGGGCGCAGCGATGGACCCGTGCACGTCCTACGCCAACGGACAGGCCGAAGATTACACGGTGAATATTATTGCCGCGCCGGTTTGCTCCGGTACGCCGACAGCGCCCACAGCTTCTGCATCGCCCTCAACAGCTTGCCCGGCAACGTCGGTGACGCTGAGTACCACGGGCATTCCGGCGGGGATTGGCGGGTTTACGTATCAGTGGCAGAGTTCGGCGACAGGTGCAAATACGTTCACCAACATCCCGAATGCCACAGCGGCTTCCTATACGTTTACGGGACAAACGGCAGCGACGGATTACCGGCTCGTACTGACCTGCACGAACAGCAGTCTTTCGGTGAATTCCAATACCGCGACAGTGGCGCAGACAGCAATTGCTTCCTGCTATTGCACACCTACAACCGGAGGCGGCACGACGTACAACATCACCAATTTCTCCACCACTGGCGGCATTGTCAATATCAACCGGACGTCTTCGGGCACCACGGGCTACCAGAGCTTTTCGGATACGGTTTCTGCGTTTCAGGGCACGTCAGTGAATTACAGCATGACGGTTGCCGGGAACGGGGGCAGTTTTGGCCGCGCCATCTGGATTGACTTCAACAATAACGGCAGCTTCGCCGATGCGGGCGAACAGGTGGGGAGCAGCACGGCTTATGCCGGGTCGCCCCTCACAGGCAGCTTCACGGTTCCGGTGGGCGCTGCGCCCGGCTTTCGGCGGATGCGGATTCTGGCTTCTTATACGCCGAACAACCCCACCAACCCGTGCGCAAACAGTGGCTCCGGCGAATATGAGGATTACAACCTCGTTGTTGTTCTTCTTCCGGCATGCACCATGCCCGCTACGCAGCCCACGGCGCTGAATGTAACCGCCAACAGTGCGACAGTGATGAGCGGCAGCTTCACCGCCGCCGCTGCGCCCGGCGCGACGAGTTATCTGGTGGTACGCACCAACGGCAGTAGCACGGCGTGGACGGTAACGCCCGCCAATACGACGACTTACGTGGCGGGCACTACCTACGGAAACGGCGTGGTGATTGCCAACACGACCACGACCACATTTACGGACAACAGCGTTGCGAACAACACGACGTACACCTACAGCGTGTATGCTTTCAACAACGTGAACTGCGCCGGCGGGCCGCTCTACAATACGACGGCTCCGCTGGTGGCAACAGTTATTTCACCGGCGGTGTACACAGCCATCAATACCGGCAACTGGAGCAGCACGAACACATGGGACGGCAACGGTATTCCGGCCAATGGTTGCAATAGCGTGGTAACGATCATCAACGGCGTGAGTGTGAATCTGGACGTGAACGCCACGGTGGGTGGTATGACGCTGAACGCCGGAAGTACGCTGACCGTGGGCAGCAACACGCTAAATGTGTGTAACGGTTTTGCGAACAACGGCGCGGTGAATCTGAGTGGAACAGGCATCATTAATGTGGGTACAGCCAATACGTACAACTTTGCATTCAACACCGGCGCGGGTGGTTCAGCGGCCATCAGCGGCGGGACGCTGAATGTTAAAGGGCAACTGCAAATCAGCGGCGGGAACGGCTTTGTGCAAACCGGCGGCGCCATTAAGATTGATCCGGCTTCGGCAACGGCTTTTCTGGCAGCGGGCATACCAGCTTTTTTAATTAGTGGTGGTACGGGAAACAATTTTACAGGTGGCACCATTACCATTGTGAATCCGCCGCACAGCAGCTTGGCTGCGGGCAGTACGCGCTCGGTGGCCATCAGTTCCACCAGTGCAAGCACTAGCTTTGGCGGCACACACACAATTGTGCTGGGCGACAGCGTAAGTACACAGGCGGGCAACTCCGATGGCTTTGTGGTGGAGACCTACATGATCGGCGTGGTGGGCATTAATAATCTGATGGTGAATGGTGGCAGCGGCGTGGGGCGTTGGGGTTCCGGCTCCTATAACAACCTGACGGCCTACGGCACTTTTATAAAAGGCAATTTGACGATTAACGCCGGGTCGGAGTTCCGCACCACGCCCGTAGCAGGCAACCTGATAAGTCTGTTTATTGGTGGGAACATCCTCAACAACGGCACGCTGACGAGCCAGCAGAGCAGCCCGATGAACCTGGGCGAGTTTCCGGGCCTCCCCACGCCTGCGGCGCAAAGCATCACCGGCACAGGCGTTTTCCAAAACGCCACGACGGGTAGCACAGCAAACTTTCGCGGTATCACCCTGAAGAACGGCAACGGCGTAACCCTGAATACTGGCGGGGATGTTTCCTTCTCCGGCACTGTTACTTTCAGCGCGGGCACCGGAACTGTTGCGCCAAGCCGGATAACTATGACGGGCAGCAACAGGCTGGTGGAAATTTCCGGCGCAGGCAACAGCGGCGCAGGCGCGACCAACGGCTGGGTGAATGGCTTTTACCAGAAAACAACGGCAACGGGCGCGATTGTTCACACCTACCCGGTGGGCAACGCTACCATATATGCGCCCTTCGACATTCCTGCGGGAACGGTGGGCACTGCCGGGAACATTTGGGCCAGAACCGTAACCGGCGATCATCCCAATCTTTCCAATGGACAACTGATTTCGGGCCGGAGCGTAAACCGCTCCTGGACGGTGGGCGGAACGGCGGTGTTCACGACGGCACAAGTGCGGTTCAGCTACGTGGCTGCCGACAACGATGCGACGGCTACACCGGCTAACTACAAAATAGGTTTTTATAACGGAAGCGGTTGGACGTATCCGGCGGTAAGCGGCGCGCCCACCAATGTGCAGACCACTTCCACCAACAGCCTGACGAATTTTTACGGTGATTTTGCAGTAGCAGAACAATGTATCCCTGCCGTCTTCACCACGCAACCTGCGGCAAGTACAACCACCTGTGCCGGAAGCAGTTTTACGCTCACGGCGGCGGCTTCCAACGTGGCGGGGTACCAGTGGCGCCTGAACGGAAGTCCGATTGCAGGCGCAACAGGCGCGGGTTATACGGTAGCGAGTGCCACAGCAGCAGATGCCGGAACCTATACGGTTGTTGCATCCGGGGTTTCGCCTTGCGGAAATATTACTTCCAACAACGCGGTTGTAGTAATAAATCCATCCCCATCGGCTACGCTGTCCGGAACGGGCGCAGTATGCAAAAACGGTGCGGTGCAGACGATTACTTTTAATGGCAGCGGTACGACAGTTTCTTACACATTTACGTATAAAGTGAATGGCGGTGCGAATCAGACGGTGACGTCCAACAGCGCGGGCGTGGCAACAGTTTCGCAAAGTGCGAACACGGCAGGCGCTTTTGTTTATACATTGGTGAGCGTGAGAGATGCTTCTGCGGCACAATGCACGTCTTCGGCAAACGGAACCGTGACGGTGACGGTGGAAGATTTTGCTACGGTGAGCTTTACGCCTGCTGCGCCTTCTATGAGTTGCGGAGGAAGTGGCGTACAGATAGCGGCGGTTATTTCCACTTCTGGGACAATCACTAAAACAGCGTGGGCGCCGACGGTTGGTCTTTATACAAATGCGGCATGTACCACCGCTTATGATTCCACCACGAACACAACCGCCACAACATTATATGCAAAAAACAGCGCCGATTTAGTATATACCGTTTCCGTTACTACGGCGCTTTGTCCGGCGACAACTGCTGGTTCGGTGCGGCTGAGCGTAACGCCAAGTTTGGGTACAGGCCTCGCGGATGCTACCAATTCCAATATAACGTATTATACCCAAAGTGGAAGCGGCAACACCGTACAGAATACCGATTGCGAGACGATTGCAACCGTTGCGCCGAGTGGTGCAAGTCCGGTGAGCGGTTTGATAATGACGGATGTTTATACCGCTCCTGCCGCGCCCACGATTGTGTCGGGCCGTCCGTATGTGCCGCGCTATTATCAGATAACGCCGCAGAACAATGCTTCTACGGCTACGGGCACGATTACACTTTATGCGTTGAATTCGGATTTCAAGCTTTATAACCAAAAAGCGCAGGATTCCAATAGCCGCATTGCTTTCCGGGACAGCGTGCAATACCGGAATCTGCTGCTGCCGTTGCTCCCCGATAACGATACGCCTTCCACAATAAATGCCCGGCTGAATAATATATTGATTTCCAAAGAATCCGGAACCTCGCAAACGGGTCTTCCGGGAAGCTTTACGCCCGGCGTGCGCAAGGCGATTCGCCCAACAACAAGTTGGAACAGCACGGCTAATCGTTGGGAAATGACGTTTGCCACAACAGGTTTTTCCGGCTTCTTTATCGGCGGTGGCGGAAGCGGTGCAGGCCCGCTGCCGGTAACTTTTATGGGCATTACAGCCACGGCAGAGAGCGACAGGAATAGAATAGAATGGAATGTAGGTTCGGAGAGCAACGTAGCGCGCTACGAGGTAGAAAAACTGGCTGGAAATGTCTTTGAGAAAATGGGTGCGATGCCGGCCATTGGAAATGCGGGCTATGCCTATTATGATAAATCGCCGGGCCGTGGTCTCAACAGCTATCGCGTAAAAGCGGTGGATGTGGATGGGACGTACAGCTACAGCCCCGTAGCCACGGTGCGGGTAGAGGATGCAGGCGGTTTTGCGCTCCAATTGTCTCCAAACCCAACCACCGACAAGGTGACGGTGAAAGGCATGGGCAGCACCTCTGCAGAAGCGACGGTTACGGTGAGTGAATTGAGTGGCCGGATGCTGCTAAAGCAAACGGTGAAAGCAGCCGAAGCGCAGATAGACCTGAGCAATCTGCCGTCCGGCACGTATATGTTGCAGTGGAGCGACGGCGTAAATAAAGAAGCTGTACGGGTGACAAAGCAGTAAAAAGCATCAGGACGTAAATATCAAGAGGGGCTGTTCCTTTCGGAACAGCCCCTCTTTTTTATTGAAAGAGAAATGCTGCGCCGTAGCCAGTCTTCTACTTTTGTACTTCTCTGAACCTATCCATCGGTTTACGACTTCCATACGTCCTTTTCTCCTATCAATAACTCCTCCTCAACCCCATGCTGCGTCTGCTTTACCGCAAAGAATTATTGCGCTTCCGGCATCCGTTTACCATTGCAAAGGGCACCAAAACCCATCAGCCCACGCTGGCCGTGATGCTGGGTTTTGGCCCGGCGTGGGGCGTGGGCGAGGCCCCGGCCATTTCCTACTACGGCGTTTCGGTAGAAGGGATGGAGGAAACGCTGCTCCGGCATAAGGCTTCTATTGAACGCTATGCGCTGCAAGACCCGGAACGCTTCTGGCACTTCCTCCACCACCTAATGCCGGGCGAAAACTTCCTTATTGCTGCGCTCGACATTGCCGGTTGGGATTTGTTTTCGCAGCTTCGCCGCAAGCCGCTCTATGCCCTTTTGGGAGCCGACCCCATGAAGACGCCGATAACCGATTTCACCATTGGCATAGACACGCCCGAAGCCGTGCAGGCGCATGTGCAGGAGCGCCCGTGGGCGGTGTATAAAATCAAGGTGGGGCGGCCCGACGACCTGGATTTGCTGCGCGCCGTGCGGGCGGTTACGGATGCGCCGCTGCGCGTGGATGCCAACGAAGGCTGGAGTTATAATGATGCCCTGCGCCTCCTGCCCGAACTCCAAAAGCTGGGCGTGGTGCTGATAGAGCAGCCGCTGCCAAAAACGGAAACCGAAGCCCAGCAGGCCCTGAAAGCCCAATCGCCGCTGCCCTTGATAGCCGACGAAAGCTGCGTGGAAGAAAAGGACGTGGCAAAGTGCGCGGCGGGCTTCCACGGCATCAACATCAAACTCACCAAATGTGGCGGCATCACGCCCGCGCGGCGCATGATTGCGGAGGCCCGAAAGCTGGGCCTATCGGTGATGCTTGGCTCCATGAACGAATGCAGTATCGGCACGGCGGCGCTGGCGCATCTGGCGCCGCTGGTGGATTTTTTAGACGCCGACGGGCCGTTATTACTGGCCGAAGATTTGGCAACGGGTCTGGTTCTGAAAAACTACCGCTGGCAGCTTTCCGGCGCGCCGGGGATGGGCGTGCGGGGAACGCGGGAGAAGATTGAAGCACTGTTTTGAGGGAAGGATTTTCTCGCAGAGACGCAGTGGCGCAGAGCGGTATTTCTCCACAAGATTTCACAAAGCCCAACGCCTTTCTTTTAAATCCTGTCTTTCCTTTTCGGAGTTCGCAGAAATTAACCTTACTTTGTAAAAGCAGGGCACTTCCCGTCCTTTTTCCTTATGAAAAAACATTTCCTCCTCTTTCTGATTGCTGTTTCTTTTGCCGGAAATGTTGCCGCGCAAAGCCCTCTTACGCTCCGGTGGCAGGACTATAACGGTATGCCCAAGAACGACAGAGTGAGTATTGTGACTGATTATCTGCAACTTACGCAGCTCAATTTCTACACGCCCGGTAACTACCGCCTTTGGAACATGAAGGGCGTGCAGTACAATGGAACTCAAAACATCGTGCGGGATTCTATTCTTGGCCCCGTGCCTAACAACTTGCCCGTCTATCAATATGATGAACAGGAAACGGTATCATTGGGCAACATACAATACAGCACGCGCCCGCGTTTTCAGCGGGACACTTTTGGTATCGTACACATTGGCGACTCTGTTATGAGCCAGTTTATCAACATTTCTTCGATAACCGGCACCAGCACTGACAATATCACCATACCAGCCCAGTTTACGTCCAGCAACGCTAACCTGGATACGGTAATTGATTTTCCGGCATCTGTAGACAGCGCCTGGAAGTGGGTGGACTTCTCTATGGTGGATACCCGCTTCTTGCTTACGATTGCTGCTGCCCAATACAACTCCGTACCCCTGATTCAGCGCAGGAGTTATACGGTTTATAATACCGTTATCGGTTGGGGCAGGGCTGTGGTGAACGACCAGTCGAGGGCGGGAAGAGACAGTGATACGCTGGACGTGCTACAAATCAAAAGAGTAGAGGTGGCCAATAATAATTATTTCACCAACGGCTTTGGGCCTGTAGATCCTACCATTCTCAGTATCTTAGCCTTGCAGGAAAATAGCACCGACACCGCAGGATACATTATGCTCGTGCGCAAAGGCGAAACCACCCCACTGCTGCGCGTGCGCTATGGGGGCGACCCGGCTACATCGGAGCCGCAGATGGCCTGGATACAAAACTATCGCCTGCCAGCGCCGCTCTCCACCGGAAGCACGCTTGCCAACACAGTGGAAACAGCCATCTACCCCAACCCCGTGCGCCCCGGCGGAACCCTTTCCATCGACTGCACAGCCACTGGCAACTGGCAACTGCGCCTCTCCGCCATCACCGGCCAGCAAGTGTTGGATGCCCGCTGGAGCCGCGCCAATGCAGGCACAGAAGCCGTGCAGATGCCGCAGAGCGTTGCCCCCGGCATGTATATCTACCAGATTTTCCGGGAAGGCCAGCCGGTGAAGACAGGCCGGATTTTGATGGGGGAATAAGCCTTCTTCTTTGGAACAAAAAAGCGCCCGGCATGTAAAATGCCGGGCGCTTTTTTGTGGGAAAGGGAAAAACCTTGGGAAGATCTTGGAGACCTCTCAAGGGCTTTTATTTATTTAAAAATTCACCGAATTTTCCGTCATTCCCATTTGTTCCATCAACTGTCCCTGCCCTTCCAGCGCAATACGAGCCGAGCCTGTAAACTCCACCATCCAGTCCTCCAGCAAGGCCAGCGTCCGGTTGCGCGTTTGGGTTGCGCCCTGCGCTTCGCCGCCTTCCTTTTTGATGTTTGCCAGCAGGGTTTGCAGGTTCAGGTAGGCCGTAGACCCGGCCTGCAACACCACCGCTGTCATGCCTTTAGAGGCAAGGCCCGGTTGGTAAGCTGGCTTCTGGCCGTTGTTATAAAAGTTCAGGGCTTCCAATACATATTCACCCTGCGCTTCGGCGCGCTCGCCCACCACGTCCAGTGCAATCAGCGCGCCTTTGTCGCGGCGAAATTTGAGGCGCGCCAGCCCAATATGTTTAATATAATCCCGGTGGGCCGTGGCGCACGCCGCGTCGTAAGCCGCCTGGGCGGCGCTGTATTCGCCATATTCGCGAACCTGGTCTTCGTTCGTCTGCCGGGCGCGCTCCACATCGGCTAGGCGCGCCGTGATGTCGGCAGCCACGTAGCCCACGTTTTGCAAATAAGGCAGGATGGCCGCGTTGCGGGCATTGGTAAGCGCAACCTTGTAGCCGTTGAGGCGGTCGCGGATGGAGAGGTAATCGCTTTCGGGTTGCGACGCGTTGTCGGGGGTGGGTGTGTTGGGAGGATTCACGGCAAAGGTGTTTTTGTTTTAAAGGGATAAAAAAGTCTGTGCAAGGTAATAAAAAATCGATTTCAAAAGAAACAGCAGCCTTAAAGCCGTCTTAATTTTCTAGATGCATGGGGACGGGAGGCATAAACCGGCAGTAAAAACCCTTACCGGTGAGCCGGAAAAATAATACGGAGACTTGGAAGTGCTTACCGGTGAGAAAAAAATGCTTTCCGGTGGCTCCGAAATGCTCCCCAATCAGGAAAAAAGTAATACGGTGGTCCGGAAATGATCCCCGGTCAGAAAAAGAAGCAATACGGTGGGGAGGATGCGCGTGCCGGTGAGGTCTGGGGTGGAAACGGGGTGCTTTCAGAATATTTTCCCCTGTTCGGCAGGAGGATTGGGAAGCGGATTTTCTTTTTCTTGCCGAATTGTTCAGCCGAAATGCCCGCCGTTATTTATTCCGAAAGCAACTTCACCGATGCCCGAGCCACCTTGCCGGTTTCTGCGGAAACGGCCTGCAAGAAATACGTTCCCGGTGCGGCGTTTGGCAGACTAACGGTGCTTTCGCCCCCGGCAATTGTGGCTGTATGAACCACGTGCCCGGTAATATCTGTTACCAGCAGCTTTCCCGCCGAAGCAGTAGAAACCGTAAAGCGACCAAGGGCCGGATTTGGATAAACGGTGAAGAACAATGCGGCGGCATCGCCAAATATTTGCTCTGTGTGGTAAGCATTTCCGCCTGATACAAAGCGTACCTGCGCGGCTTCTACACCTGCGCGCGAGGCAACTTCAAAAAGCAGTTCGGAGGGCGTTTCCGCGAGGGGCTTCGCGTCGGTTTTCTGCCATCCTTTTTCGCCCAATATCCAAAGCTCTGCCACGACGCTTTCCGCAGTCCGGGCCGTGGCCGTGCAGCGGAAAAGGGCGCTTTCCGGGGTTTTCCGCAGGTCAGCTACTTTAAAAAGCGGCGCTTCCAGCGGAAACACTTTTGCGCCCGCTTTTGCGCCCTTCACCATCAGGAAGGCGGGCCGTTTTTCGTTCCCGAAGGCCCATTTGGCGGGCGAAGCTGTGGCGCTTCCCTGCCGGAGCAACCGCCCGCCGCCCGGCGCGGAATAGGCGCTCAGTTCCTGGCCGGGAGCGGCCCGGAAAAAGGCAAAGCTGCTGTCGGACACGACAAAGAAATCGGCGGCGGGTACGGCGTCTTTGGAAGCCGAAGCCGCCTCCTGCGCAAAGGAGAACAGCGGGCAGGAGAGCGCGAGGAGCAAAAGGTTCTTTTTCATGGGAAGAAAAGGGTTTTTTTGTTTAAAGGCGCGTAAAAGATTTTGCGCTTTGCCGCCCGTCTTTGGCGCGCAGCAGCAGGAAATAATTGCCTGGCGGCAAGAGGCTTACCGGAAGGCTTACCTCGCTGCCATGACTTGGCGGCGCTTCCATTTGCAGGCGCACCTGACCGGTGGCATCAACGATGAGTGCTTCTTTTATTTGCAGCCCTTGCGGCAGCTTCACGCCGAGCGTTTCGCCTGCCGGGTTGGGATACAGCACCACTTCAAAATCCGACGCGGCGGGAATGTCCGAGACTTTTAAGGGCGCGGTGCTGGTTTTGGCGACGAAAAGGGTAAACACGCCCGCAACAGGTTCTTTAAAAGTGCCGAAGTTCATAGAATCGGGAGAGGCAGAATAGCCCGCCATGTAAACCGAATTGCCATCTGGGGTCAGTACAACGGCGCAGCCATAATCATGAATGCTCCCCCCTGCGAAGCGTCCCCAAAGGAGCTTGCCGTTAGAATCTAGTTTGTAAAGAAAGGCATCGGTTCGGGAAGTGGTGTTGCCCCAAGTGATGGTATCCGTTCCCCACTTAGCAGGGCCATCATACACGCTGCCCGTGATGTAGATGTTGTTATTGGCATCAACAGTAACGCCACCCAAAGTAGCAGAACCGCCTGTTTGGGGATTAGAGCCTTTGAGCCAGATGGGTGTTCCGGCGGGATTGAGGCAAAGTAAGAAGTGAGGATATTGGTCGCTATGCGGAAGGGTAAGACTTCCATTCTTCGCACTCATACTACAGCCACCATAAGAGCCACCTATAAGTATGTTTCCATTGGGCTTCTCTAGAGGTGCTCCTAAACTGGTTGTTCCAAAAGTACTCGGCCCGCTTGGCGGAAGATAACCGGCTGTGCCGGTTATCCATTGTGCCTTACCCATAGAGTCGAGCTTCACAATAAACCCGTTCTCAAGTATGGATCCTGTGGATTGGTCATCAAACCGGACGCCGTCAAATTTTATATAAGAGCGAAACTGTCCGGTTACGTAAATGTCGTTTTTGGCGTTTATGTAACAGCCTCCTAGTGACTTACTAGTGAAAGCACTCCGAAGCATTTTAGAATTTCCGTTTTCATCAAAACGGGCAATAAAACTTTGGGGTAGCTGTCCAACAAGCGGCTGCGTAACCATGAAAGTATCTATCCGAAGGGTATCTATGTATTCCCCCGTCATGGCGATTTGCCCGCTTTTATTTACAGCAAATCCATTGAAAGTTATCCCTCCTGTACCAGTAAAGAATTTATTCCAGCGCCTGTGACCACTCGTGTCAAGGCAAAAAAGGAATCCGTTATAACGTGCGTTTACGGCAGAATCTGCTGCTACAACGGTATCTATCAGCAGGTTGTAGTTGGTTGCAGGAGCATAAGGAGTGGAGTATTCGCCGTAATTCCCTGCTACATAAAGCCTGTCCAAACTATCAATCCTTACACTGGCACCCACTACCCTTGTGCCATTAGCCGTAAGATTTTTCCGCCAAAGCATTTGTCCTGTTGGCGTGTATTTCAGCAGAAAAGTGCTCTGTTGATGTTGGTAAAAGGAGTCTTTGTAAATTCCCGTTACGTAAAGATTCCCTGCCCGGTCTTGTACCATAGCTGAGCCGGAAGTTTGGCCAGAAGGGTATTCCGGGTAAGTCCAAGCTGTTTGCCAGCCAGCAATTTGGGCGTAGCTGTTTGCCCACCCTAACAACAGCAAGACCAGAAAAAGTATCCTTTTCATTTTGCGATTTTTGAATAGGTAGCTTAATGGCTACCTTGTGGAAACAGCACCGTGCAAACGCCCACGATGCCGAGCAGGTTTACGAAGGAACCACGCTCTAATATGTTTCCCTCTGGCATTCCCGCGAAATGCACGGGCGCAAGTTTGTATAGGAGCAGCATGAGCACCACCGGCATAAAAACGGGGTGGAATACATAGGACACAAAAGTAGCCAGCGTTTTTAGGAGCCGCGTGAGGTAGGGGTAATTATCGCCTTCTACGGCGGGGGCTTTTTGCATGGGAGCGAAGGTAAGAAGATGAATCTTTCGCGAAAGTGTATTAATGTCAGTTCTTAAAGTCGCTGTAGATCAATGAATTTGAATGTCTCTTAGTATAACTAAAATATCATGAGGAATTAGTTCAAGAATGTCATCTATTATCTTTGAAATAACTTCCTTCTTCAAATCACCTTCTTTTGCAAACCTCTTAAGTTGAGGAAATGTATTCTTCAGATGTGTTTCTAAATTATGGACTTGGTGAATTAAATACCATCTTGGCAGAGAAAGTTCTATACCATTAATGTATCTGCTTGTCTCTTTTATTGTGTCTATTGGGCTTAAAGTCTCCTCTAATTTAGTGATTAGAAAATCAGCTACAAATTGAAGTTCTGAAACACTAAGGTTTTTAAAATCAGCATAACTCTCATTATTCTTCAATCCTAAATCCTGTCGCGATATAATTCTTTCCCTAAATAGTAGGGCGGAAATTAAGACTGGATTAAAAATATAATTCTCAATACTGTATCTTTTCCCTTCGCCTACTACTTTGATATACTCACTCGCCTTGTTCGCACTGTCCCAATCTATAATGCCAAAAACGGATTTGTTACCAAAATTTCTCAACTTGTTTACTATTTCCTTTACTTGACTACAACTGCCTGATCCTTCTACACCCGACGAAATAAAGTTTAAGGATATCTCATCTTCTAGTTTCCCACGCAATTTCTCATACACTTTCTCATAAAAATCTACATCATACTTGCTTTCTACAAAAACTTGTCTGCGGTTTTCATAATTGATACTAAAAGAAGGAACACCAGAAGTTAGAATTCGCAGTGCCTTATCCTTTCCAACTTTTTCTATTCTTGTTCCAGTTTTATTTACTACAAAAATGGACTGTTCGGGAGAGAGTGCTACTGTTGATGGTGAATGAGTTGTAATCACTACTTTCATCTGCTTTTCATTTACAAAAATTTTTTGAATAACGTCTAGAAATTGTTTGGACATAGAGGGATGCAAAGACGCATCTGGTTCGTCCATTAGTAGAACTTCTGGAAAATCAATATCAAAATTGGCATTATAAAGTGCTAGTGTAAGTGACATAAGCACCTTCTCTCCTGATGATAAATCTGCAAATTCTATTTCTATATCACTTTGATTATTTACAAGCTTCAGTTGAAACGGTGCATCTCTATGACTATTCGCAGGTGAATTTATATGATAACCGAGTTCTGCTTCCATTAATATATCATTTACAAAATCCCAAGGTGCTTGGCCATACGTTTCTTCAAATTGCTCTTTTGTTAAGTAGGCTATATCTTTGTGTCCTTTGTATACACTTCTATATTCCCTATACTCATTCTCGTCAAATTTATCTTGATATCTTTTAAAAAGGTTAGCAAAGTTATGATAGAATATATCTTTTTGCAGATAATTATCCTCTATAGGGTAATAATTAAAAAAATCGTCTGAGGTTAGTTCTTCTAAACTTTTTTTAGCATTATTTGATATTTTTTTACCAACTTAGTTTCGCGGGAGTTTTCTCCCCAAAGAGTTTCAAGTCGAAAGTTTGGCATGCGTTGTGGGTTCTTTGAATATTGATTGAATTTTTGCCACAAGCTCCTAGTGATTTGATCTTGTTGTTGTCTATTAACAACAACTTCATTGTTTGGAGATAAAGCTTGAGACGCAACGTACTTACAACGATTCAACCCTCTATCCTTATCCATTACGTTCAACGCCTTTTGTGATATAGCCAATAGGATTTGTGTTTTACCAGCACCATTTATTCCAGTCAAAACAACAAAATCAGGCAATTCTATAGAAAAAGGCTCTAACGATTTGAATTTTTGATTTAATGTCAGTTTCATTTAAAATGCATTTCAGGGTTGTTAATAAAAGAGAAGAGAGAACTTTCCTACAAAACAAAATCCCCTACCTACTCAAGTGCATACTCCGCTCCTTGTACAAATTCCGAAACCACGGGTCGCGCAAAGTCTTGATAAACTGAATCGCCTCGCCCGTGCTTTTCATTTCCGGGCCTAACTCCGTCCGCACGTTCGGGAATTTATTGAACGAGAAAACCGGCACTTTCACCGCATAGCCTTCCAGCTTTTTCTCTATTTGGAAGTCACTCAGTTTCTTGTCCTCCAGCATCACTTTCGTGGCAATGTTTAGGTACGGAATGCCGTAGGCTTTGGCAATAAACGGCGTGGTGCGCGAGGCGCGCGGGTTGGCTTCAATCACATACACCTTGCTGCCTTTAATGGCGTACTGAATGTTGATAAGCCCCCGGATGTTCAGCCGAAGGGCGATCTTCCGGGCGTAGTCAATCATCTCATCCACCACTAGCGGGCCGAGGTTGAAAACCGGCAGCACCGAATGACTGTCGCCGCTGTGGATGCCCGCCGGTTCAATGTGTTCCATCACGCCCATGATATGCACGTCTTCGCCGTCGCAAATCGCGTCAATTTCCGCTTCCTGACAACGGTCCAGAAAGTGGTCAATCAGGATTTTATTTCCGGGAAGATGCTTCAACAGGCTCACCACACTTTTCTCCAACTCATCGTCGTTTATCACGATGCGCATCCGCTGTCCGCCCAGCACATAAGAAGGCCGCACCAGCACCGGATAGCCCACTTTTTGCGCCACTTCCATTGCCTCGTCGGTGTTCCAGGCCGTGCCGTATTCCGGGTACGGAATGCCCAGTTCTTTCAACAGGTCGGAGAAGCGGCCCCGGTCTTCGGCAATGTCCATATTGTCGAAGCTCGTACCGATGATTTTCACGCCGCGCTCGTGGAGCTTTTTCGCCATTTTCAGGGCCGTTTGTCCGCCCAGTTGCACGAGGACGCCGTGGGGCTTTTCATGCTCAATGATTTCCCACACATGCTCCCAATACACCGGTTCAAAGTAGAGCTTGTCGGCTATGTCAAAATCGGTGCTCACCGTCTCCGGGTTGCAGTTAATCATGATGGCTTCGTAGCCCGCTTCCTTGATGGCAATGAGGCCGTGGGTGCAGCAATAATCAAACTCAATGCCTTGTCCGATGCGGTTCGGCCCGGAGCCGAGAACGATGATTTTCTTTTTGTCGGACGGAATGGATTCGTTGTGAAGCAAGGCAGGCATGGGCGCGAAATTAATGCGGTAATGCGGCAATGAAGGGGAAATGCGGTAATGGCTCAGCCACTCTTCATTAATCACTCATCGTTAATCATTAATCACTGCAATACACTTCAATTCAATCGCAATGGCCGACGGCAGCGAGTTCACGCTCACCGTGGTGCGGCAGGGCTGCGCGTCTTGGAAATATTCAGCATAAAGGCGGTTGTAGGTGTGGAAATCGCGCTTCATGTCCACGAGGAAAACTGTTACGTCCACCAGGTCTTCCCACTTCGCGCCGCTTGCTTCCAAAACGGTGCGCACGTTGCGGAAAACAGAATGGCATTGGGCCTCAAAATCAAAGCTTTTGAACTGCCCGTGCTTGTCCAGTTGGAGTCCGGGAATGGAATCGTCTTCGGGGTTGCGCGGGCCGATGCCGGAGAGGAAAAGCAGGTTGCCCACGCGGCGGGCGTGCGGGTATGCGCCCATCGGTTTCGGGGCCTTGTCAGTGTTTATTTCGGGAGCGTTCATTTTTGGGGAGAGAAAAGGCGAAAGTAGAAAGCGATGGGCGGGAAGAAATTTTGTTTTGGTATTGCACCTCCTTTTGGGAAGCGTTGCCTCAAGGTGTAGGAGGGGAAAATGTTCTGCGGAACGCCTAATTTCCACGCTTCAAAAAAGGCGGGAGATAAGAACACCACTTCCGCGCGCTCGATTCAAACAAGAACTTCCTCCCTTCTTCACTATGCGAAAAGCAATACTCCTTCTCGGTGCTTCGGCGTTCCTCTCCACTGTTGCAAACACCGCCCGCGCCCAGTCTTCTGAACCCCGCCAGCGCGATGTTTCCCAAAATATTAAGGACGCGATGGACGATGATGATTCGGTAGCAACGCCTGCACCCGCGAAAGTTCCTTTTGAAGGCTACGACCTGACGTGGGTAAACGGCCAAAACCGGCAAACGGATTTCCCCCTCCAACTGAAAGACAAAAGCGGAAACGCTATTGTAACTGGTGTTGCTTTTGTGGATGCCTACTACAACCGCAGCTTCAACAACCCGATAGACAATACCAACACCATCTCGGCGGCGATTGGGCGCAACAACGAGATAACGCTCAACATGATCAGCCTCGGCGTGGACATCAACTACCGCAACGTGATTGGCCGCGTGTTTGTGCAATACGGGCAGATGGGGTCTATCGTGCAAGACCTGGACGGCTCGGTTCTACATGGCCGCAACACCAGCATCAACAACCTGAAGTACGTGCGCGAAGCAGCGGCGGGCTATCACTTCAACAAGTGGTATGGCATCAACGTGGAAGCGGGTATTTTCATGAGCTACATCGGCCTGGAAAGCTATGTGCTGAACGAAAACTGGAGCTACCAGCGGTCTATGCCCTGCGACTTCACGCCGTTCTATTTCAGCGGTGCGCGGGTGCAGGCTTTTCCTTCTAAAAAAGTGAAGCAGGAAATCTGGCTGATGAACGGCTGGCAGACCTACAATGGCTGGAATCAGTCGCTGGCTTTGGGCAGCAGCACCTATTACCGGCCCAACACCAATCTCCAACTCGTAGCCAATTTCTACCTCGGCGGGCGCGATACGCGGGCCAACCCCGACGTGCTGCGCTTCCACCACGACCACTCTATTGTGGCGCGCTACTACCACCGCCCTGCCTCAAGAGGCATTTCGCAGGCGGCCTTCAGCATCAATAATCACTACGGTTTTCAGTCCGGGCAACTTGCTGATGGAACGGACGTGAAAATGAAGGACAACTACATGATTGGTACCTCCGTTGCCAACCGCGTGTGGTTTGCGAAGAACAAGCTGGCCCTGACCCTGCGCGGCGACTACGTAAAAAATCCCGGCGCGTATCTGGCGTTCTCGCCTTCGCCGGTATCGTCCAATGCCTACAACGATGCCTTGGCTGCGGGAAAGACGCTGGATATTTTTCAGGGTACGGCTACGTTTGATATCATGCCCAACGACCTGTTCACGTTCCGGTTGGAAGGTCGCTACCGCACCAGCAGTGTGCCGTATTTCGCGGGCCGGGGCGGCACCACTTCGCCAGACGGCTGGGTGGATACGCCAACGGCCACGTGGCGGCCCGACCTCGTGAACAACGAGCCGAGCCTGACTGCGGCCATGTCCATCCGGTTGTAGGAAAGGGAGGCCATTTCCTACAATAGAAGTGCCGTTTCATGTGCAGGAAGTGGCACTTCTTGCACATGAAACGCCGTCTCTTGCACATGAAGTGCCATCTCTTGCACATGAAACGGCATTTCCTGCAACAAAGCAGGAGAAGATGCAACTAGTTTCTGCATCCTAAAGAAGCAGCGCCGGAGCGGAACGGGTTTTGTCGGTTTCTTCTTCCCTTCCGCATTCTTCCCAGCCTCTTTCTTCCCACCCATGACTGCCCACTCCTCACAGACATTCCACCAGCCCATCATCGGCGCCGGGATGCTTATCGCCATGGGCATTGCTTTTGGCGACATCGGCACCTCGCCGCTCTACACACTAAACGCGGTTTTCCACGGAAAAGTCATCACCGAAACCATCGCCCTCGGCAGCCTCAGTGCCATCTTTTGGACGCTGACGTTCCAGACGACAGTGAAGTACATCATCATCACCATGCAGGCCGACAACAAAGGCGAGGGCGGCATCCTATCGCTTTACGCGCTTATCCGCCGCCACTTCAAGCGCTGGCTGCTTTTCCCGTGCCCGTTTGGGCGCAACCCAGCACGTCGCGGCCCTGAAGGATGGGCGGAATGGCTTGCTCCTGAATAGGTGTAGGATGAACATAACCGGCTTTGTCAAGCGCGAGCAGCAGGGGTTGTATAAGACCGAGGTCGGGAAAGGTAATTTTCAAAAAAATGGAGAATTAAAGGGCGCAAGGTAGGACGGGAAAGGGCGGCGTGGATGGGATCATGACACAGATGCCCGACGCTAATCTTCTCACCAAGAAGGGCCGATTGTAGATAAAGAACTACATTGTTCCTTTCCAAGCCTTGTGTATGACAAGAACAATGCTTTCTATCCTTTTGGTGTTTTGCTATTCCTTTGGGCGCACTCAAAATCAAGACCCCGACTGGCGGTCAGTTCAAAGCGACATTGAGTGGTTCCCACTTGGCAACAACTTCTTTTTCGGCGCAGAAATGCACTGGAATGCGGCTGATTCCACCGTTAGGTGGGGAAAGCTTTGCTTTTTTAAAGAAAAAAAGGGAGTGCTTCGTCGGTTTCAGGCCATTCCTTATCGGTACGAGGCGCGGGTCTATGCGCCTTATAAACTGGAATTTGGGATGATAGACCTCAACATGGACGGCGTGCTTGACCTTTTTGTGCGCAAAGGCTATGGTGGCACGGATGCATGTGCTTATTATGAGATTTTCATTTCAAATAAAAAAGCATTGCGGTTCCAGCAGGTGCAATGCAAAGATGAAATTGTAAATCCTGTTTTTACGGGTAAGAAAAACCGGATTTTAATGGCTTCCTGCTTGGAAAACGGCAGCGTGACGTACTTTAAAATTCGGAACAATCGCCTCATTTATTGGTATTCTGAGAAGGAAAAATAGCTGCGTCTCTCTTACACTACAAGTCATTATCAGACCAAAAACATTATCCTCAAAAAGTTATCCACACTCCTGCGATAATGTGGATAACTCCTGAGAAAGGCGTTTGCAATGCTAAATATCTTCGTTGCCCTTCGCCGGACAAATCCGCCGCAGGTTCCTTCCTCCTTTATTTTCTTTCCAAAAAATTCCTTCCTTCCCCAAATGAGCAGCACCAAAAAAACAGCGAAAGGCCTCCCTTTCTCCCGCCATTTTACCAAAGACGACACGAGCGCTTTTGACCTGTTTACCTACGAGTTGCGCACCTCGGTGATTCGCAATCCCAATGGCGAAAAAGTGTTTGAGATGACCGACGTGGAAGTGCCTTCCCACTGGAGCCAGATTGCGACGGACATCCTCGCCCAAAAATACTTCCGCAAAGCGGGCGTGCCGCAGCCTGACGGTTCTCTGGGCCGCGAAACAAGCGTGAAACAAGTGGCGCACCGCATGGCGGATTGCTGGCGGCAGTGGGGCGAGAAATACGGCTACTTCGCTTCCAAAAGCGACGCGCAGGTTTTCTACGACGAGCTTGTTTACAGCATTCTGGCGCAAAGCTGCGCGCCCAACTCGCCGCAGTGGTTCAACACCGGACTGCACAGCGCGTATGGCATCACCGGCTCCCCGCAGGGACACTACTTCGTGAACCCAACGACGGGCAGCTTGGAGAAATCGCAGAACGCGTATGAAAGACCACAGCCGCACGCGTGCTTTATCCTCTCCGTCGGCGACGACCTTGTAAACGACGGCGGCATTATGGATTTGTGGGTGCGCGAGGCGCGCATCTTTAAATACGGCTCCGGTGTGGGAACGAACTATTCCAACATCCGCGCGGAAGGCGAAAAGCTCGGCGGCGGCGGTACGTCAAGCGGCCTGATGTCTTTCCTGCGCATTGGTGACCGCGCGGCGGGCGCGATTAAAAGTGGCGGCACGACACGGCGCGCGGCCAAGATGGTATGCTTGGATTTGGACCACCCGGAAATTGAGCAGTTCATTGACTGGAAAGTAGAAGAAGAAAAGAAAGTAGCTGCCTTGATTGCTGCCGGTTATGCAAGCGACTACGAAGGCGAAGCCTATAAAACCGTTTCCGGACAGAACTCCAACAACTCAGTTCGTATTCCGAACAGCTTCTTCAAAAAGTTGGAAGAAGGCGGCGATTGGGAAATGACCGCCCGCACCGATGGTCGGGTGATGAAGAAAGTTCCGGCGCGTGCGCTGTGGGATAAAATTGCCTACGCAGCCTGGCGTTGCGCTGACCCCGGCACGCAGTACGACACGACGATTAACGAGTGGCATACCTGTCCCGAAGGCGGTAAAATCCGCGCGAGCAATCCGTGCGTTACCGCAGACACTTTCGTAACGACGGACCGTGGATTGGAGCGTATCGGCAACATTCTTGGACAGTCGCGTGGTGTAAAAGGTCTTGATGGAGAGATGCACTGGGTAGAGAACATTTTCCCTACTGGCACCAAAGATGTTTATCGTCTCAAGACAAAGGCTGGCTACGAAATCAAACTGACTGCTGACCACCGTGTGTGGACGGTAAACAGAGGCGATGTTCCGGCGGCAGAACTCACTAAAGACGATGTTGTGCAACTGATGCGTGGCAGTTTTGGGTCGGCTACTACGGGTGACCTGCAAACAGCGCAACTTCTGGGACTGTTGGTAGGCGACGGCTGCATTACTTCTTTGAACGAAAACGATGCTGCGGGAAATCGTCGCCGGGTTGCTTTCCTGAACATGGCGCATGGCGAAGAAGATATTCTTCAATGGGCCAACAATCATATCAATACGCAGTTACGTCCGGCACTGGGCGAACACAACAAGGCCGGGAACGTGCAGGAAGCCGCAATGACCAAGCGTGTTTCCGTAGGCTCGCCTAAAATTTTGGAACTGTTTGAGCAGTTTGCTGTGCTAGATGAAGGAAGCGAGAAGAAGCGCCTTACGGACTTGGTTTTCACATTGAACCAAACGGAGCAGGCAGCAATGCTGCGCGGTCTCTTTACTGCCGACGGTTGCGTGGCGAACCACGGCTCCAAAAGCCAGTACGTGTCTTTAGACAGCACCTCTGCGGAGCTTTTGCAACAGGTGCAATTGCTGCTACTCAATTTTGGCATTAAGTCCAAAATTTACGCCAATCGTCGGGCCGGCAAGCTTAATAGCATGCTCCCAGATGGCAAAGGCGGAATGAAGGAATATGCGGTGTTGGAAATACACTCTCTGCGCATTTCTCGGAACTCACGCGTGTTGTTTGAAGAACGCATCGGCTTCATGTTGCAAAGCCCGAAGGCAGCGCAACTTCGCACCCTTAATCAAACAGTATCTGCCTATGCGGAGCAACTCTCCGACACAGTTGCGTCTTTAGAGTTTGTTGGAACAGAAGATGTCTTTGACCTGACGGAGCCTGCTACTCACCACTTTGTAGCCAATGGCATCGCAGTGCATAATTGCTCCGAGTACATGTTCTTAGACAACACGGCCTGCAACCTCGCTTCCCTCAACCTGCGCAAATTCTTCAACGAAGAGACAAGCGTTTTTGACGTAGAAGGCTTTGAATACGCCACACGCTTGTGGACGGTAGTGCTGGAAATATCTGTGCTAATGGCACAGTTTCCGTCTCCCGAAGTAGCGCAGCTTTCCTACGATTACCGCACGCTCGGTCTTGGTTTTGCCAACCTCGGCTCTATGCTGATGGTGAGCGGTATTGCATATGATTCCGAAGAAGGCCGCGCGATTGGCGGCGCTATTTCGGCGATTATGACCGGCGTTTCCTACAAAACATCAGCGGAAATGGCGGGCGTGTTGGGCACTTTCTCCCGCTACGAAGAAAACAAAGACCACATGCTGCGCGTGATGCGCAACCACCGGCTGGCGGCCTACGACGCGGCAGCGGATACCTACGAGAATCTCCAGATTATTCCGCAAGGCATCAGCGCGAAATACTGCCCCGATTATCTGCTTTCTGCTGCCACCCGTGCCTGGGACGACTGCGTGCAACTGGGCGAGAAAAACGGCTACCGCAACGCGCAGGCCACGGTTATCGCGCCGACGGGTACCATCGGCATGGTGATGGACTGCGACACGACGGGCGTGGAGCCGGACTTTGCCTTGGTGAAGTTTAAAAAGCTTTCCGGCGGCGGCTACATGAAGATTGTGAACGGCTCGGTTCCGGCGGCTTTGCGGAAGCTGGGCTACGACGAAAGCGCCATTGACGCAATGGTGAAATACGCCAAAGGGCACGGCACGTTTGCCGGTGCGCCGTTCATCAACCACCAAACGCTGAGCGAAAAAGGCCTCATGGCGGAAGAGCTGAAAAAGCTGGACAAAGCCGTAGAAAGCGCGTTTGAAATCGGCTTTGTGTTCAACGTTTATACGCTGGGCGAAGAATGCCTCAAGCGCCTCGGTTTTACGGCGGAAGAATATTACCACCCGGAATTTTCCCTGTTGGAAGCCCTCGGTTTTGACGACGACCAGATGGACGCCTGCAACGACTATGTGTGCGGCACGATGATGATGGAAGGCGCGCCGGGCCTGAAACCGGAACACCAAAGTGTGTTTGACACGGCCAACAAATGCGGCAAGAAAGGCGAGCGCTTTATCCATGCCCACGGCCACATCCGTATGATGGCCGCCGTGCAGCCCTTTATTTCCGGGGCGATTTCCAAAACCATCAACCTGCCCAACGAAGCCACCGAAGCAGAAATCAAAGACTGCTATCAGCTTTCGTGGGAACTGGGCATCAAGGCCTGCGCGCTTTACCGCGACGGCTCCAAACTTTCTCAACCGCTTTCCAACAAAAGCGACAAGAAAGCCAAAAGCCAGGATTCAAGTTCCAAAAGCCAGGAGGCAGAAGTCAAGATTCAAGAGCCAAGCGCCATTGCGACGGCAAGCGTGGGCGACCTTTCTACGGAAGAACTCTTAGACGAAGTGAACCGCCGCGTGCAGGCCTCGCCCGATACCAAGCTGCGCGCCAAGCTGGCCACGATTGTAGAGCGCAAGCAGCTTCCGGCGAAGCGGCGCGGCTACACCATTAAAAGCAAGGTGGGCGGACAGGCTTTGTTCCTGCGCACCGGCGAATACGGCGACGGCACGTTGGGCGAAATCTTTATCGACATGGCGAAGGAAGGAGCCACGATGCGCTCTTTGCTGAACTCGTTTGCCATTGCCGTGAGCGTGGGCCTGCAATACGGCGTGCCGCTGGACGAGTATGTGGACAAGTTCATCTTCACGCGCTTTGAACCGGCGGGCATGGTGGACCACCCGAACATCAAGTCGGCGACGAGCGTGCTGGATTACATCTTCCGCGTGCTGGCCTATGAATATCTGGACCGCGAAGACCTCGTGCATGTGCCAGACCCGGCGAAAAAGCTTCCCGCTTCGGCTCCGGAAATGGTGGGCAACCTGCGCGATCTGGAAGACGCGGGAATAGCCATGCCGAAAGCAACAGCGGCGAATGCAGTGCATCCTTCCAAGCCTACCGAGCCGGTGCTGCAAAGCATGAGCGTACACAGCAGCGGAAACGGCCACCACGCCGGCTCCTTGGCAGAAGCCAAAGCCGACCAGAAAAAGCTGTTGGGAACGAGCGCCGATGCGCCTGCCTGCCGCCAGTGTGGCAACATTACCCTGCGCAACGGGACGTGCTATATGTGCCCGAATTGCGGAACAACGACGGGGTGTAGCTAAGGGATTAAAAGAGTAGATTTGGAGCAGCCGGGCAATTGTCCGGCTGTTTTATTTTTGGCTTCTTTCATCCTGTCTTTTGGTAAACCTATAAGTTGTTTTGTGGAAATCCTGCCTATCTTTGACTATGCTGCTGCGCAAGGAAAAATGCCGTATCTGTTTACGGTGCGCTTTGACGGAGAAGGGCTGGACGAGTATGAAAAGCTGTATCAATCATGGACGGACATGGAAGCAACCAGCGTATTTCTAAACCAAAACCTTAACGACCTGAAGAGTGCCTTCTGGCAACCCAAGACGGTGGAAGAAGCCGCTCTGGAAATAGCAGAAGAGGCCGATGGTTTTGAAGCGGACTTGATTGCTATAGAAGAAAAAATTCTGAAAGGCGCATCGCCCGGATTGGTGAAAACGCTTTTCCAACAGCCTTTTTACCGGTATGAAACAGCGCCTCTTATTCTGAAAGGCAAAGCGAAAGGAACCCGCCGCCCGTACCTGCGTCTTTATGGCCTGCACCTGGAAGACGAAGGCCAGATTATCCTTTTCGGCGGGGGCATTAAGCTGACGGAAAAGGTAAACAAACAGCAAAGCCCGCACCTGCTTCGGGAAATCGGAAAGGCAGACCGCGTGAAACGTTATCTTAAACAACAAGGCATTCAATTTCTGGAAGGATGAACCGTAAAACACCCCCCAAAGCAAGCGAAGTGCTTGCGACCCTTTCCGCAGGCAAAGAAAGCGGCTGGAGCGCGCGCGCCCGTCAGCGGCAGGCCGACAGCACCTGGCTCCGGCGCTCGCGGCGCATTGCGCTTCATGTGCTAACGGCATTGGAAGCCAAAGGCATCCCCCAAAAGCAACTTGCCGAAGCCGCAGGCGTAACACCGCAATACATCAGCCGGCTGGTGAGCGGCAAAGAAGGCGAAAACCTTTCGCTGAAAACCATTGCGAAACTGGAAGCAGCACTGGACATCTGCCTGATAGACGTGCGCGATTACCGCCCGGAAACGGCAACAGTGGAAGAACGCCCCACGCGGGTTTCGCGAAGGAAAACGGAGAAGATGGAAGCGATTTTGAAGGAAGCGCCGCTGCCGGAGAAGAAGCCAAAAACTACTACGACGAAAAATAGTGGCGGAAAAGGTTCTGGATTTGCCATTGCGGCGAAGACACATTAATTTGGCAGCCGAAAACACAACGCTGCGAAACGGGACATGCTATATGTGCCCGAATTGCGGGACTACGACGGGGTGTAGCTAAGGGATTGAAGGATTGAGTGATTGATTTTGTGCAGCCGGAAATGATCTAATTTCCGGCTGCTTTTTTAAAACCTTGTTTAGTGAAAAGTAAACTCAATCACCCTAAATTTGCGCTCAGGTATATGAATGAAATCGTGGGCCGACAGCAGTTCTTTGAACTGGAGACGGGCGGTAATGGCTGTTTGCGGATCTTAGAAAAGACATTATCAGAAACGACTTACCAAAGCGAGTTGGTCACGATTCTGGCTTACATGGACAAGGTTGCCAACCTGCATTCGCTGCCGGATACGAAGTTTAAAGACATCACGCCGAAGGGCGAAACCATTCGGGAATATGAATTCAAAAGCAAGCATCTACGCGTGTATGCCGTGCAGAAGCCCGGTGGAAAAGTGGTGGTCTTGGGTGGGTTTAAGGTGAATCAGCAGGCGGATATAGCAGCCGTGCGCCGCTTGAAAAAGGAAATAGCAGCGTTGCTAACGACTTAAAAAGAAAGAACAATGACCAGAGAAGAACTTGTTACCAGCCCAGAATACTGGGTGGTGGACATCCAAACGAAACTGTATGAGGCGCTGGAAAATTACCGGCAGAAAAACGGCTTTAACCGCACGCAACTTGCCGAAGCATTGGGCTATTCCAAAGGTTACATCTCCCAAATTCTGAACGGCGATTTTGACCACCGGATAAGCAAGCTGGTTGCCCTTTCCCTAAAGATGGGGCTTGTGCCGGAAATGAATTTTAAAGCGCCCGCAAAGAAGCCAAAAACCGCCACGCCGAAAAATAGGGGCGGTAAAGGTTCTGGATTTGCTATTGCGGTGAAGGTGGAGTAATTTGGCAGCGGAAACCTCGTCCTTTGAAATGGACGATTTATCTACTGGTTTTTATAAGACACAAAACGACAAAAACCCAAAATAAAATGAAGACCAAAACACCTTGCTTACTTCTTATGTTGGGGTTATTGTGCTTTACAAGCGCGAATGCCAAAAGAAAACAAAATAAAACCGAAGGTGACCCATCTATTGCATTTAATAGTGGATACCAACCCTTGGACCCGTTCCCAATATCAATAAGCTCAATTTGCTTGGACGACAAGACAAAGACCGGCCTCACTCAATCACAATCCAAAGAGAACTTGCTAAAAGTATTAGAAAAGGCTCTAGACCAAAAAATGAAAATAGCTATTGGGCAATTTGATGCGAATGGAGCACTTAATTTCAATCCCATCACGAGTGGATCTTATAAAACTAGTACTTATGTTCTGATATTGGATTATACAATAACAACTACAGTGCCCTACACTATAAGATACTCTCAAAATGCAGATGGCACTTACAATCTCTTACCTGGGGCAAACGATACTAATATGCCCAAAGAAAAAGATGCAAATGGTAGAGAATATATACAGACAGCTATTCCTGTATATATTGGAGTCGGAATTAGGGTAACTGCAACTATTACTTCAAAAAACGGAAATGTTTCTTTCAGTCTGGCTAGTATAGGTGCTCAAGCCGATGCTAAAGAGATTAAGGGCAATATAGCAATTCAGACAATTGGCTTGAGCAGTGATCAGATTACCGCTGCTATACCTATACCATCAGATATAAGTACATCCACGGTACAAAATATCTTAACGGCAGTAGGAACAATTAAATCAAAAATACATGATGCTCAAACTGAGAAAATACCGCGAGTGCTTGGTTTTTACAACTCAGTTGGCGGTGGACAGGATTTTGTGATGAAATTTATTGGTTGTTTACAGCAACTTCTACCTGCAGCACAGATAGAAATCTGCAAATAGCCCCCCGCCCCCCTCGCTCGCCGTAGCGGCTCGGCGAAGGCTCCCGCCTTCGTCGCTAGTGAAACACCAAAAGAACAGGCGGCGCACCATGCGCCGCCTGTTCTTTTTATGCTCCAAATGCGCTAAGTTTACGACCTAAACCTTATTCTCCCATGCCTCCCGCATTCACCCCCGACCCCTTCCTCAACCCCACCCCCATCTACCTGCGCCGCAAATCAGCCCCGGAGGTGCGCCAACACCGGGATGTCCTGCAGATGGTCGCGCAGCAAAAAAGCGGCCTCCTGATGGGCGGCGTTACCCCCGAAGTGGTGCGGGAAAATATCATGGCCTCCATTCAGGACCTCGTCATGGCCACCCAGCACTACCCCGAAGCGCTGGAGGCGCTCATCTTCGGCCTCGACATCGGCTTCCAGTACACCGCCGAAGACCCTACGCCCATGCCGGAATATGACTGGAGGGGCCACGCGCCGGTGGCGCGCTGGATTCACCAGATCAGCAGCAGACTGCCCATCCTGCTGTTTTTCCTGGCCGACAACGATTTGCGCTTCTATGCGCTGGCGGGCGACCTGCTGGCCGACGAAGCCATCCCCTTCAGCGACGCGCCCGAAGAAGAAGTTCCGTTCCCCGTTCCGAAGGGCCATAGGGCCTTCACGTTTCCGCCGCCGGTGGCCGAGGAGTTGGCCGAGCGGCTCTACATTGCGAGCTACCTGATGCACATTTTCTGCCACGGCACCGGCGTAGACCCCGAGCCTTACATCCATGCCCTGCTGGCCGAATACTACTTCACGGGCCTGAACTATGAAGACATCCGCGAGCGGTATGAAAATTCCATCCGGAACGGGAGCTTCCGGTGGACGCTAACGACTGTAGACCCCACCAAGGGTCAATAGCTTGTTCCTCCTGTCAGGCGAAGCACAGCCCGTCTTAATTTATACCCCCGTTCGGCAACCGCTGCCGCGCCACTCCGCACGTTATCCGACTTCCCCGCAGGACGAACAGGTCGTTGGAGGTCAGTGCCCAATCATCGGGCACCAGTGCCCGGTCATTTGAGGTCAGTGCCCGACGCCCGGGCACCAGTGCCCGGCCATCTGAGGTCAGTGCCCGACGCCCGGGCACCAGTGCCCAATCATCGGAGGTCGGTGCCCGACCATCGGGCATTGGTGCCCGATGACCGGGAAAGGCAAAAAATTTTTTTAGGAGACGCACAATAAGAAGGGAGAAGGCGCGTTTTTCTCTGCAACGCCTCCTAAAGCGAGGAATCATTTATTCACTCACCCCCTTTTTTTCTCCCCCCCCACCCCAACATGGATCGCACTTCCTTTATCCCCCGCGCCGATGCCGACAAAACGCCCTGGCTGAACAACTTTGCCAGTAAACTGGGGACGTATGCTGCTAAATACGGCATCACGGCAGCCGAAAAAACAGACGTCATGAACACGTCTATCGATTGGGACTACCGCTATGGCGTGGTTGTACAGTTAAACGCCTTTAAAGAAAGCGCGGTGAAATGGAAAAACTTCCTGCGCGATGGCGCCCCTGCCGGAACGGTGGTATCGCCGCCCGTGCTGCCCACCTTCGGTACCGCCCCTACCGCTACGGCCTCCGGCGCTTTTGCGCGCATCGCCGCGCTGGCCAAAAGAATTAAGGCGCATAAAGATTACTCCGAAGCCGATGGCCGCGACCTGGGCATCGAAGGGCCGGACGATATCACCTTTGATATTGCCGGGGCCAAACCGGTTATTGTGCGCAAACCCGATGTGGCGGGGCATCCCCTGTTGGGCTGGACGCTAGGCAAGATGGATGGGGTGAATATATATAAAGACGACGGAACGGGGATCTTCCGCTTCTATGCCCGCGACAACCACCCCGACTTTGAAGACAAGGCCCCGCTGCCCGCTCAGGCGGCTACGTGGCGCTACAAGTTTGTGTATGTAATAGGTGATGAGGAAGTAGGCCAGATTTCCGATATCGTAACGGTGCATGTAGGGCAGTAACCTAATTCCTCTTCCCCCGCTTTTTTCTGCTGCGTCCCGCCCCGATAAGGTTTTTATCAGGGCGGGACGCTTTCTTTTTCCGCCCCGCTGTTTTGTTGCTTTTTTCCCGCCTGCTAAATACTTTTGAAGAACAGGGGGATTGCATCTCCTATTCCTCCTCCCTATTCCCTCCTCCCTATTCATTATTCATTACTCATTACTCATTACTCCATGCAGCTTTTCTACTTCACCGGTACGGGCAATCCCCCTTTCGACCTCGTTAATAACTCGCTGGCTGCGCGCGCGGGGCTTTTGCTGGCCGACACGGCTGTCATCGACGACTCCAGCATGTTTCTGGCAGATGTAGACCACGTATTTGGCAACCGCAAGCAGGCTACCAAAATAACCTTTGCCACCCGCTGGATGGACGTCCACCACCCCGATCAGGCCGCCGAACTGCGCAATTTTGCCCGGCTGGCCAAAGCAAGCCGCGTTAAAAAGCGCAAAGAAAAGGCCGACCTGATCATCCTGAAACAGTTTGACATCTACGTGGACGAGAGCTACAACCAATACACCGATTTCCTTAAAAACCGGGGGTCGGAGTGTGGTCTCTATCAGCTCCAGCCGTTGGTGAAGGAGCGGTTTCTCTTGTTCTACTCCTATAGTTCCGATAGCCCGGAGTGCGCCGATGGAGTCCTCACGCCCGTGAGCGAATTGATGCAGATGATGGGGGATAAAGAAGATCGGCTACCGGAAAGCAAAGTGGAAGATGTGGCTTGGGTGTTGCCCATGGAATTTCTCAGTCCGGTGCTGATGCCGCCCGGCGCAGGCCCCATAGCTGCCGCCCTGCCGGAAGGCGCGCTGCCGCAGGCCGATGAAGAAGCTATCTGGATAGAGCCGCTGCTCCAACTAAGCAACATCAACATTTTTGATGCCGACGAGATACAGGCCGTGCGCCAGGATCTGCGCGCGCCGGGCGCGGCCTTCCGCACCGCCATAGACGAATGGATGGCCGACTGCTACCACCCCAACCGGCGCACCGTGCGGGAGCGCGCGCGCTTTTTTGAAGAAGTCATCCGCCCCGCTGCTGTGCCCCTCCAAGAAGCTTTCTGGGAGAACAAAATCGTGGTGGCCCACCAGCAGGCGCAGGGCAAGGAGCCGGTCTGCCTGATGCTTTATGCCGTAGAACTGCCTTTGCGCGCGTTGTGGGAATTGTATGAAAAGCAGGGTTGCATACCCGCCGAAAGCGGGCAGAAGCTCCGCGCCGTTTGGGAGACCGCGGGCCGCAGGCGCTTCCCCATGTTTATCATCTCGCCGGTCGGCCTGTATGCTTCTGATAAAGACGCCGCAGCTGCCGAAGCCGCTCCCCTCGCAGATGCGCTCCACCTGTTGCCCCCGGCTTCGGCGCGCAAAAGCATCGACCTGTAGGGTGCAGAACCTGCAACCGCCCGGAAAATATCCTTTTCTCCTCTTCCGCTCCTCATGCTCTCCGACGACCAGAAAGCCGAAATCACGATGATGATGCACGTAGTAAACCACCTGCAAAGCAACCTACCCATTATTGGGGAAGATGCCGAAATGATGGATGCGCTCAGCCAGCTCAAAACCACTGTCGGAGGCATTCTGGACCGGATTTCCGAGGAAGAGCGCGATGGGCTTTTAGAGCAGTATAAGGAAGAGGCGCCGTTTCTGGGTCTTACGAAGTGAGCCTTTCCCCTTCACTAAAAAATTCATTTCTCCAAAATGATACCCGAAGACCAACTGAAGATTGTCTTGCAAATGATGCGCTTGTCTGAATTTCTCCGTGCCAATCCAGAGGAAGGCCAGATAATAGAACGGGAAATGCCAGGTACGACGGCTGGAATGAAGACGCAACTGGAAACCTACATCAGCACCCTTTCCGAGAAAGAGTATAATCAGCTTTTGGAAGCTTTTGCCGCTACGGCCCACCTCAAACCTTTTGAAGCGTGAAAATGGAACCGCTCCCCGACTATATCTCCATCTTCGACGACTACCACCTGGCGCAAATGACGCTTAACCTGCGCCTGCTCGACTTTCTGCGCGAAAACCCGGACATCCGCGCATCTGATCCTGCAATAGAAGCGATGTTTGAAAAGCTAAGCACCAGCGTGGGCGAACTGCTCCAAGGCATCAGCAATGCCGACCGCAACCGGCTGCTGGAGACCTATACCCGGCAGCAAGACGTACCGATGTTTGAGGAATGGGAACGCCTCCTGAAGATTCCGCCGCCGCCGCCAAAACCTTTTATATCGACGTAAAGAGGCACCGCTTTTCCTTCTTCCAAACCGAACTATATTTGGGAATTCTCAAAAAAATGGTTGGAATTCTCCCGGAATTCTCTAATTTGCGAACAATATTTCGTTTTTAGCGTAGGAAAAATCCACCGTGAAGAAGCTAACAGAACTGGGAGCACTCATTTCCCGCAGTCGGGAATCCTCACGCCTTACCCAAAAAGATTTGGCATTGCTCGCGGGCATCAGCGATGCTACCCTGCGCGCGATAGAATGGGGAAAGCCCGGCGTCGCCATTCAAAACTGGGTGAAAATAGCGGACGTGCTGGGCTTTGAATTGCAACTTACCGTGAAAAACAGAAGCGATGAGAAAGGGAAAAGTATGGAATAACGATACGGAAGCGGGCACTTTATCGGAGGAGGAAGGGCTTTATGTGTTTGAATATGACGAAGCCTATTTCCGGGATAAAAAGAGGCCCGCTATCAGTCTTACGCTTTCTAAAACCCGGCAGCGCCACATTTCCAACGGTCTTTTCCCGTTTTTTTTCAGTTTGTTGAGTGAAGGCAGCAACCGCGCGCTGCAATGCCGGATTTTAAAAATAGATGAGGAAGACCACTTTGGGCTTCTCCTCCAAACGGCAGGCCATGAAACCATTGGCGCAGTACGGGTAACAGAAATTAAATAGTTGTGAAAGAGCTAACCGTTTGCCCCGGCACCTTGCAGGAAGGTTACAATACCTATAGCCCAACAGCTTTGCGCGCGCTGTTCAGTGGCCGGAAGGTGGCGCATCAGTTAGACTTCAGCCTCAGGGACGTTCAGAAGGAGCAGCGCAAACAATTGCAGGACGCGCGGACGCGGATTTCTATTTCCGGCGTGCAGGAGAAGTACTCGCTCCGGTTGGAGAAGCGCCGTTTGGTATTGGTAGAAGAAGGCGGTACACACCTCCTGAAACCCACTCCGGCAGATTTGGATAATGTGGATTTTGTGCCTGCCAACGAACATCTCACCATGCAAATTGCCGCGCAGGTATATAAAATGAACGTAGCCAAAAATGCTATTATTTATTTTTCCGATGGCTCACCGGCGTACATCACCCGTCGCTTCGACGTGATGCCCGATGGCAAGCGTTGCCTGAAAGAAGACTTTGCGTCTTTGCTTCAGCGCACGAGCATGCAAAACGGAAAGAATTATAAATACGATGGCAGCTACCTGCAAATAGTCGAAGCCATAGACCGTTATGTTCCAGCGTCATTAATTGCCAAAGAAGCGCTGTTCCGGCAAGTTGTGTTCAATTACTTGTACAGTAATGGAGACGCGCACCTCAAAAATTTTTCTGTTGTAGATTATCAGCAGGATGGCATGTATCAGCTTTCGCCCGCCTACGATTTGATTTCGACAGTACTGCATGTGAACGACAGCGATATGGCTTTGCGGGACGGATTGTACGACAGGGACTACAATCATCCGAGCTTTTCTCACTACGGCTATTATGCCTACGACGACTTCTACGATTTCGGTTTGAAGATGGGGTTATTGCCTCAGAGAGTTGCTTCTTTTATGAAACTTTTCCTTTCCGGAGGGGAAAAAGTGGCGGCGCTGATAGGGCGCAGCTTTTTGTCCCAGCCGCTCAAAGAACAGTATCAAAGGGGTTATCTGGATAAGTTTCGTCGATTGGGGACGTCTCTTGGTGGAAGAACATAGAAGGAACGGCTGCTTTTCGCTTGTTTTGATAGCTCGCCTTGCTTATCCCACTCCCGCGAAATACTTTTGAGGAGCTCTAAAAACTTTCCGGGCGATGCAAATCAAAGCTTTCCACATCCGGCTTTCCAAAGAACATCAGCACGAAGACGAAGCGGCTATCAACGATTTTCTGCGCGCAGTAACGGTGAAGAAAACGGCCACACAGTTCGTCACAGCGCAACTGAATTTCTGGTCGGTGCTGGTGTAATACGAGCCGCTGAGAAACCCGGAAATTCTGCCACAAGCCCAACGCCTGCCCGATGCGGCGCAGATACAAAATGCCATAGCGCAAAATACCCTACCACGTACTGAAGTATCCCCGGAAAAGGCGCCATTAAACGATATAGAGATTCAGATTTTTGAAACGTTGCGCCACTGGCGGCAAAGAAAAGCCGAAGAACTTTCGCTGCCCAATTTCATGATTTGCCACAACAGTGAGTTGGAAGAAATTGCCCGCCGCCCGCCGCAAACACTGGAAGATTTCTCCAAAGTAAAAGGCTTCGGCCTAGTAAAAACCGGGAAATTCGGCGAGGAAATTCTGGCCGTGCTGAACGCGCTTTGAGTCATTATCTGCATAACCTAAATACGCATCTTTATGCTTCAGGACAAAGACCTTCCTCCTATCACGTTCGCCATGCGCATTCTGGAACTGCTACAATCCAACCCGGAGGCGCGCGAGCAGGTCGAAGGCGAAGTACCGGGCGTTATGGAGGAAATGAAAGAAGTGCTTGACTAACTGTTTAAGCTCCTTCCCGAAGCAGACCGCGACTGGCTTTTGGATATCTACCCGCTGGTTCCGCCCCTTTCTCCCAACGATAGCTACCGGGACGGCGAAAGCGCCTGACTTCTCAGTCCTATTTCCTATTCCCTGATATCTCTTCTCTCCTTATGCAGCTTTTCTATTTCAGCGGTATTGTTACCGTCTTTAATCCTTTCAACATTTCGGTTAATACGCGCCTGGGGCTTTTGCTGGCCGATGGGCCCATTGTGGATGGTTATACGCAGTTTATGGTGGATTTTGATAAATCCTTCGGGTCTCTGACGCCTGCCGTGCAGATGGATTCCATCATTCAAGCTGCGGAAAAGACCGACTCCCAGGAGGCTGCCCAATTGCGGGAGTTTGTTCTTCAGCACAAAAAGATGCGCGCCCTGAAGCGTAAAGACAAGCAGGTTTTGATAGCGATGAAGCGATATGACCAATTGGTATCGGTGTATACAAAAAGCCATCTGGACGATGCGAACGTTAAGGGGCAGGAGTTTGGCTACTACCAGCTGCGCCCGCTCCTAGAGGAGCCGTTCGTTATGTTTTACCACTGCTATCCCAGCCGACCAGAAGGCTCCGACGAATATGTGGCCCCGCTCAGCGAGCTGTTGCAGATGATGGGCGACCCCTACGACCGGAAGCTTGGTAAGGAGGACATCGCGTTTGTGCTGCCGCTGGAGTTTATGGCCCCCACTGGGTTGCCGCCTGGCGCAGGCCCTATCAGTGCTGCTCTGCCCAAAGGCGCTGCGCCGGAGGCCGACGAAGAAGCGATCTGGATGGAGCCGATTCTCCAACTGCCTAATATCAACATCCTCAGCGCCGAGGAAATAATGGCCATTCGCCAAGAGCTCCACCTGCCGGGCAGCGCCTTCCGCGCGGCGATGGACGAGTGGATAGCCGACTGCCACCACAACCGGCGCACAGTGCGCGAGCGTGCCCGCTTTTTTGAAGAGACCGTTCGCCCCGCCGCGCAGCCCATCCAGCAGGCCATGAACGAAAACAAAATCCTGATGGCCCACCGCATGGCCCATGAGGTGAAACAGCTCCAGATGCCTCTTTTTGTGGTAGAGATGCCTTTGCGCGTGCTGTGGGATTTGTATGAAAAAGCAGATGCGCTGCCGGCAGAAACCCTCCAAAAGCTCCGCGCCCTTTGGGACACCGTAGGCCGCAAGCGTTTCCCCATGTTTGTGGCCGCGCCCAACGACCTCTTTTCCTCAGATCCACTTGCGAAAACAACGGACGAAGCCTTTGCAGCGGCGCTCCAGAACATGCCCGCCTCTGCGCGCAAAAGCATAGACTTGTAAGTCCTAAGCGATAGAAAACTCCGCCTATTCCCTGCCATGCAACTGTTTTATTTTCCCGGCCTCAGTCATTCTTTTCATCCTTCCAGTGCCGCCATGCTGACGCGCATCAGCTATCTGCTGGCCGATACCACCTTGCTGGCACCGGAGACGCATTTCCTCATGGATTTTGCCTTTACCGCCCGGGATTTGCCGTTCAGCAAGAAGATAGAGGCGGTCATTAACCACATAAACGGAACGTCGCCGGAACATGCTGCCGTCATGCGCGGACACGCAGAAACCTACCGCCAAATGCGGGCGCTGAAACGCAAGGACAAGATGGCGCTTGTAATCATAAAGCAGTTTGAGAATCTGGTGGAGCAGCAATTCAAGGACTATGTAACAACGCTGAACAAAACCTTCGCCGATTATGGCCTTGCACAGTTGCAGGAGATTATCTACGAAGACGCTATGCACTACTGCGATTTTGGCTTCAACCGTGCAGAGTCTCCCAAAGACAGAGAACTGAACGTGAGCGACATCCTGCAACTCAAAGGAGACGACCCGGAACAACCCGATGGCGGCCCGCCCATAGAAGACCGTGCCTTTCTGCTACCTGCCGAGTTTTTAACTACCGATGCGCCGCCCATGAACCGCCTGCGCTCCATAGAAAAAGCTTTTGAAGAAGACGCAGAAGCGGATGATGCACAAATACTTTGGGCCGAGCCGCTGCTGACGCTCTCCACCGGCATTCAGGCCATGAACGCAACAGAGCTTCGGGCCGTGCGTCAGGAATTGCACACGCCGGGCAGCGCCTTCCGCCGCGCCGCCGATGAATGGATAGCAGGTGGATACCACAACCAGCGCAGCCCGCGCGAAAGTGCCCGCTTTGTGGCCGACACGTTGAAGCCCGCCACCGCGCCGCTGCAAGAGGCCATTGCGCAAAACAAAATCCTCGGCGCCCACCGGCTGGCCACCTCCGGCACGGCAACAGACGACATGCAGCTTTTCGCCGCCGAGATGCCCTTGAACGCCGTGTGGGCGTTCTATGAAAGAGCAAAAGGACTGGAAGAAGAAACGCTTCAAAAGCTGCGCGCCGTCTGGGATACAGCGGGCGCGCGTCGCTTCCCCATGTTTATCCTCAACATGCCTTTGACAAAAACAAACCCCAATACCGGAGAAAATACCGCCGCGCCGGAAGGAGAAATTCCAACCTCGATTCGCAAGCGCATAGACCTTTAAAAAGAAAAACCCTTCCCGGCCCATGCAACTGTTCTATTTTCCCGGCCACCTCCACGCAAGCTTCAGCCCTGTCTGCCTGGGCACGGCATTCCGCGTGGGCTTCCTGCTTGCCGACGTGGCCATCACCACCGGGCAGGCGCGGATGATGATTGATATTCACCTGCCGGAACACAAAGTAAGCGATGCCGCAAAGCTGAAAAAGGTACTGGATTTGTTTACCCATCAGGCGCCCGATCTGGCCCGGCGGTTGCGGGAGCTTTCCGTCATTGCCAGAGGGATAAGCACCCAAAAGCGCAAAGACAAAAAGATGCTTTTCGCCCTCAAAAAGTACGAAGAGAGTCTCGAGATAAACTACGGCGTTTACAAGGATTGTGTCCTCCGCAGCCTGCTTCCGCATAAGCTCCTGCCCCTGCGCGATTTACTCACAGATGCCGCTGTGCGGAACTATCTCTCCCACGACAGCCAACCGGAAAATAATCACACAGACTACACTGCGCTCAGCCGGATTCTCCAGATGCAGGGCAACAAAACCGACCATCAGAACGGCGTGGAGGACGTGGTCTTTATCCTGCCCGCTGATTTTCTCGCCCCCAGCGGCCTGCCGTCCGGCGCGGGCAGCATCGCGCAGGCCCTGCCGGAGGGACAATCCCCGGAAACCGACGAGGAAGCCGTGTGGATAGAGCCACTGCTTATGTTCCCCAACCTCAGCACCGTGGAGCCTGCCGAGTTGCAGGCCGTGCGCCGGCAACTGCGCGCGCCCGGCGAAACATTTCGTAAGGCGGTGGATACATGGCTTGCCAACTGCCACCACAATCGCCACAGCGTGCGCGAGCGTGCCCGCTTTTTCGAAGAAGTCATTCGCCCCGCCGCACAACCCGTGCAGCACGTTATTGAAGAAGACCGGATGCTCGCGGCCCACCGCCTTGCTTTTGCGGCAGAAGAATCCGCCACCGTGATGATTTTCGCTGCCGAGATGCCCCTGCGCGCCCTATGGGCTTTTTATGAAAAAGAAGAAGCCCTTCCGCCGGAAACAATGGCGGCGTTGCGCGCCGTCTGGAACACAGAAGGACTCCGCCGATTCCCCATGTTGCTCATCGGCCCCGCAGGCGCCGGAGCCGATTTTGTAGAACAAGCAGCGCGGCAAGCACTGCTTTCTCCTGCCGCCGACACAGCGCAACCAGAAGAAAATCCCGCTTCCGTGCGCAAGCGCATAGACCTTTTCTAAGCCCTCGCAGGCGCGTATCTTGCCCGGGTGAAAAATCCTTCCCAAGCCCCCAAACCCGCCTGGCAGTATTTCAAAGCCACGCTCGACAGCAGCGCCTTCCTGATGCAACTTTCCGCGCTGTCCGACTTTGTGAGGCTGGCCGAAATGCAATCCGCAAAAGCCGTGTTTTTATTGGGCGAAGATGCTTCCGGCATTCCCGCTCACTTTGCCATCCCCTACAACGGCGGCCTCTTGCAACAAGCCGCGCAAGGCTTCCGAACCCTCGAAGAATACGCCGCCGCCCGCAGTGCCGGATTCACCGAAGCCACCGAATACCACTCCGCAATAACCGCAGGCTACCAACGCTACGACGATTATAAACTGGCCGTGGACACGGGCATCACCGAAGCCGACACCGTAACGGAAATGAAGAAGCGCGGCTTCGTAGAAGGCTTTGCGCAGTGGCAGGAGATAAAGGAAGAAATGCCCGACATCGGCGCGGTCTCCAATCCCTATGAGCTGTATCAGGAAGCAAAAGCGCGCCATTTTGAAGACTGGGAAACCCTGCGGGATGCGCTTCAGAAAGGCTTCTCTCAGGCACACGATTATCAGGTCGCCAAAGGCAAAGGATTCCCTGATGCAAAAACATACGAAGGCGCACTGGCGCGCGGGCTGACCTCCATGGAAGAATACAATTTTGCCGAAGAACACCACCTGCGCGACGCCCGCGACATCCGCGTGTTCAGCGAGCTGGCCGTTGCGCTGGGCGGCCCGGAAATGCCTTTTGACCAGAAGGTGCTGCTCATTCTGCTTTCCCGCCTGGAGCAAGGCAAGCGCGCTTCGGCCAACAAACTATGGGAGCATCTGGGCCGGATGAAAGACGAACACCGCTACGAAGACACAAGCGAAATGCCGCGCTGGTTTACCCAAGCCATGCAGAGCCGCGAAGAGATGATTTCCTTTCTTTCCGGCAACGACATAGCGAAAGGCTACGGAAGCTATGACGGCGATGGCGAGTTCTTTGAAATCAAGCGCCTGCGCGACCGCGAAGTGGTGCTCGATGGCAGTAACGTGGCCTACAACAGCGCCAACCGCAAAGACCAGAAGCCCCGCGTGGCCAACATCCTCCTGATGGTCCGCTTCCTGAAAACAAAAGGCTTTGAGCGCGTCTCCGTTATCTCCGACGCATCGCTGCGCCACCGCATAGAAGACCCGGAAAAACTGCCGGAGCTGGAGGAAGCTGCCGAATACATTGAAGCCCCTGCCGAGAAGCCCGCCGACGTGTTCATCATTCAGCATGTGCGCAACACCCATTGCCTCCTGGTGAGCAACGACACCTTTCGGGAGTGGAAAACACAGGAACCCTGGGTAGCGGAGAACATTGATTATTACCGGCTGACTTTCCTAATACGCGGCGAGGAAGTGATTATGCCCGATGTGGCGTAGCGTGGAAGAATGGTCTTTCTTATCTCCCCAACTTTTTCCGCTTCCCTATGAACGCCGCCTTCTACCTTATCTACGCGCTTTTCGCGCTTTCCGAAATCCTCATCAGCCGCCTTTTGCGCTCCAACGCCGCCGAGCAAAAGGCCGACAAACGCTCCCTGCCCCTGCTTTGGGTGGTGATTGTGGGAAGCCTCAGCGCCGCCGTTTGGGTAGCGTTCAATACCTATCAGCCTATTGATTCTTCCGGGCGCGTTCCTTACGTCGGGCTGGCGCTGATGGTAGCGGGAATGGCCCTGCGTTGGACAGTTATCCGCTCGCTCGGCAGGCTGTTTACGGTAGACGTAGCCATCCGCGAGGCGCATGTTTTAAAGACCGACGGGCTGTACCGGCTTGTGCGTCATCCTTCCTACTCAGCGCTGGCGACGGTGTTTCTGGGCTTCGGGCTGTCGCTCAACAACTGGTATTCGTTGCTGCTCGTCATGGTTCCGGTAGTTCCGGCTTTGATGTATCGCATCCGGGTGGAAGAAGCCGCCCTCACGGCGCATTTCGGCGCGGAATACGAAGCCTATAAAGCACGGACAAAGGCGTTGATTCCGGGGGTGCTTTGAGGGGAAAAGAGCGTCGTAAAAAGCCTTACTTCATCGGCTTGTTCTTCACAATCATCAGCTCCACCACATACGGCTCCCCGCTCTCATACGGTTCCGGCACCGCAACCGATACCATCGCTTCCCCCTCGCCCATGCGCGGAGAAAAACTCGTCTCCGTCCGGAAAGAACTTTTGGTTTCCATGCCGGGATACTTCTTCGTGTCTATACAGGCGTTTATCTGCTTCAAAAGGTCTTTGTAAGCCGCCATCGCCGCCTCCTTTTTGGGAATCGGTGCCGTCCGCGCCAGAAACAGAATAACAGAAGATTCATCCACAATAAAATGCTGAGCAAACCCGGTCAGCGTAGCCTTGCTCCTGAAGCTATCCGCCTGAATCACCTCGCCCCGATAAGATTTCAGATCCATGTTGGCCGTCTCCAGCATCGCCATAATGTCCTGAATAGTTTTACAATTGCCGTCATCAGCCGCATTCGGGGCAGGCGCATTTGCCGAAGCGTCAGACGTGCTTTTGGCGTTGGCAGATTTTTGGGCGCAGGCCGTAGTTTGAACCAGGCAGGCAGCAGCCGCTACCAGAAAGAGTTTCTTCATGAAGAAAGAGAAATAAAAAGAAGCGCCGAAGATAAGCGGAAAGGTCAGGGGTATATGTTATCTTCAAAACACCCGCCGCGCCTCCCCAATTTCCGCCTCTTCTATCCACACCACACCCGGCTTTTTCCCCACTTCAAAAGAGCCAATTTCTCCCTCCATTCCCAACGCCCGCGCCCCGTTCCGCGTCCCCCAGCGCAGCAGCGTTTCCCAGGAAATCCGGGGGAAATAAAGCTTCAGAATTTGCAACTCCGCCAACACCGAAAGCTGATGATTGGAAGAAAGGCTATCCGTCCCGATAGAGATATTTTCCGTCGTGCGCTGGAGCATATCCACGTCCGGCAACCGGCCTTCAATGTAGCGGTTGGCATTCGGGCACAAGCACCAAAACACGTTGGAAAAGCGCGCTTCCGTCTGCCGGATTTCCGCTTCCGTCGTAAACGTGTTATGCACCAAGAGCAACGGTTTTTCGGAGGGAAGAAAGCCGCTCCAAACGCCCAGCGCCTTGCGTCCGTAAGGCCTCCAGGAGGAAACATCTATTCCCAGACTTTCCAATAGAAAAGGAACGCCGCCGCTGCCGTCTTCATAAAAAAGGTTCTCGCCTTCCGTCTCCTGATTATGCACCGAAAACCGCGCCGATTCTGCTGCATTTCCAATCCTTTCAAACAACTCTTTGGAGACGGAATAAGGCGCGTGCGGAGTAATACTTTGGCCGTGCATTCCTGTTGTTTTACGCTGCGATTCATACGCTTCCCAAACGCTTTGTGCCCCCTCAAAAGCGCGCGCTGCACCTTGCGGCGCAAAGCCCAGTGCCTCCACAAACGTGTGAAACCGCATCTTCCCGCATTCCCGCAAATCCAGCGCGTCCGCCGTGTTAGCAATATCGCCCACCGCCACCACACCTGCATCGTACATCGCCTCAAAAGCATCCAAGCGCGCCCTCTTTTTCACTTCCTCCGTTGCGCCGCGCTGCGAGATAACCTGTTGCAGAAAAACCATCAGCCCCGTTCCTTCCGGCACCGCGCCTTTCAGGTGGGAAAGCTCCAGATGGCAATGCGCATTCACAAAGCCGGGACACAAAATGCCTGCTTTAAAAACGCGGTCAGGAGTCTTGCCGGAATTGGGCGAATGCAAGGCAAGAACCATCCCCGAATCGTCGGTTTCCAATAGTGTCCCTTCGGGCAAAAAATGGAAGCCGTCGTGGATTTGCGGAGCAAGAAAAATCATGGAGGCGAAGGTAGGCGACCCGCGAAACGGATGCCGTTTCCAAAACCCTACCCGGTTCTTGTGCCAAAAAAAGAACCCCGCTGTCAGCGGGGTTCTTACGGAAATCCTCTTTTGTCTGAAATCACCCCTTAAAGTGCTTCAGCAAAATCACTTCTTTCTCCGTCAAGAGGCGGTATTTCCCGCGCGGTACGTTCTTCTTCGTCAGCCCGGCAAACATCACGCGGTCGAGCTTTTCCACCACGTATCCCAGATGCTCAAACATGCGCCGCACAATGCGGTTGCGCCCGCTGTGAATCTCAATCCCTATCTCGCTTTTGCTTTCCAAATACGCCACTTCGTCGGCCTTTATCTCGCCGTCTTCCAGCGTGATGCCCGTCGCCAATGCTTCTAAATCCGCCTTCGTCACGTCCTTGTCCACCGTTACCTGATAAATCTTCTTGCACTCGTATTTCGGATGCGTCAGGCGCTGCGCCAGGTCGCCGTCGTTGGTCAGTAAAAGCACGCCCGTCGTGTTGCGGTCAAGGCGGCCCACCGGGTACAATCTTTCGGCTTCCACGCTCTGCACCAGCTCCATCACCGTGTGGCGCTCGGCCTCGTCTTCGGTCGTCGTGATAAAGCCTTTCGGCTTGTTCAGCAGCACATACACCTTCGCCACTTCCGGCTTCACCACGCGGCCTTCGTGCGTCACCACATCGCCCGGCTGTACGCGGTAGCCCGGCGTCAGCAACACTTCGCCGTTTACCGAGACCTTGCCGCTCTTCACGATTTCGCCCGCCTCGCGCCGGCCACAAATGCCTGCGTGAGACAGGTATTTGTTCAGCGTCATGCCCGTGCCTTCGGCAGCCGGTTTCTCGTCGCCTTCCCGGAACGTGCGGCGGCGTGGTTTCGGGCCGGATGTTTCGCCGGTTTCGCCGGAATCTTTGCGTGGACGGTCACTGCCGTAAGCCGTTTTCCGGTCACTTTTTTCGCCTGTGCGGAAAGACTTTTTCTCGTAAGATTTTCCTTCGCCGTCGGAAGTGCGATAAGGTTTTTTCTCGTAGGATTTTCCTGTTGAGCCATCCGCTCCTTCGGGCTTTTCGTAGCTGCGTTTTGCGGGTGGAAAAGTGCTGCCTTCTCCCCCGGGCTTCCGGTCATACGGTCTTTTTCCGGCGCGGGACGAAGGTTTCCGGTCTTCTCCTTCGCGCTTTACGAATGGTCTTCTTTCGCTGCCTTCGCGCTTTTCAAATGGTTTGCGCTCGCCGCCTTCCCGTTTTTCAAAAGGTTTCCGCTCTTCGCCTTCCCGCTTCTGAAAAGGCTTTCTCTCGCCACCTTCCCGCTTCTCAAAAGGCTTGCGTTCCCCACGCGGTGCGTCTGCATTGTACGGTTTCCGCTCTCCGCCTTCGCGCTGTCCATAAGATTTTCTTTCGCCGCCCTCCCGGTTTTGAAAGGGCTTTCTTTCCCCGGAAAAAGAGGTACGCTTTTCGCCCCCTTCTGTGCGGTTAAAACTGCTGCGCTCTTTCCGTTCAAATCCACCCGCGTCCGGCTTTTCACCGCCGGAATAAGGCTTGCGAAAACCTTCTTTTTTAGAGAAATCGTTGCTGCCTTCCCGTTTTTGATAAGGTCGCTTTTCGCCGTCTTCTTTTTTATAGAAAGGTTTTCTTTCGCCCCCTTCTTTATCGGAAAAAGGCTTTTTCCATTCGCCTGCACGTTTGTCCGCAAAAGGTTTTCTTTCTCCGCCTTCCCGTGAAGAGAAAGAGCGTTTCCGGTCTGCTCCTGCACCCTCCTCTTTTTTATAGAAAGGCTTGCGCTCTCCACCGCTGTTTCCGTCTCTGGAACCAAATGATTTTTTCCGCTCTCCGGTACCGTCGTCTTTTTTAAAGAACGGCTTTCTGCCTTCCCCATCACCTTCGCGGCGTGGTGCGCGTTCCGGCTTCCGGTCGCCATAATTAGAAGTATAGGCGCGCTCTTCGCCCTCGGCTTTTTGGTCGGGACGGAGCGGAATGCGGTTACGCTGGGGCTTTTTCACGGGGCGCGAAGGTAGGGAACAGGAAATAGGGACGAAGGAGTAGAGATTAGAGCCTCCGGTTCCTGGCTCTTGACTTCCGTTTATTGGCTTTTGGTTCTCGGTTCTTGACTTCTGGAATCTCTGCTGCCTACCTTTGAAATAAACCAGCGCGCTGATGCGCCGTCTGAAAGTCCCAATTATGAAAAATATTTTTTCCCTATTCCTGCTTCTTACGATTTCCCTTTCCGTTTTTGCGGGCGACGAAACCAAAGGCGGCATCCGCTGGATGAGCCTCGACGACGTTCAGGTAGCCATGCAGAAAGAGCCGCGCCGCGTGTTTATGGATGTTTACACCGACTGGTGTGGCTGGTGCAAGGTGATGGAAAAGAAAACCTTTTCCAATCCCGACGTGGCGGAGTACATCAATAAAAACTTCTATCCCGTAAAGTTCAATGCCGAAACCGACCAGCCCATCCGCTTTGGCGGCAAAGTGTGGGAACGCGAAGAAGGCGGTAAGACTAACAAACTGGCGATAGAACTCTTGCGCGGACAGATGAGCTATCCCAGCACCGTCATTATGGAGCCGGGCTTTCAGGGCGCGCAGGCCATTCCGGGCTATCTGGATGTAAAGATGATGGAAACCATTCTGACCTACCTCGTAGGCGGCTTCAACACTGGTGCGGCACCCATTCCGTTCCCGGAATACCAGAAGACTTTTAAGGCGAAATGGAAAGCGGCGGAGTAATTAACAATTAATAATTTACAATGAACAATGGTGCGCCTTCGGGCGCATTCTTGTTGATACTCCTTTTCTAAGCTACAATCTTCCCGTCGCGCATGGGGATAATGCGGTCGGCGCGGCGAGCGAGTTCTTCGTTGTGCGTAACAATTACGAAGGTTTGCCCCAGTTCTTTGCGCAGGGTCAGAAACAGTTCATGTACAGCTTCTGCATTGGTGGAATCCAGATTTCCGGTTGGCTCGTCGGCGAAAACGACAGCGGGTTTTGCCACCAGCGCCCGCGCAATGGCCACGCGCTGTTGTTCGCCGCCCGAAAGCTCGGATGGCTTGTGGCTCAGCCGGTGAGAAAGACCTACAAGGTCTATGATTTCTGATGCCTTCCGCAGTCCTTCTTTCCTGGAAATACCGCTTATCCACAAAGGCATCGCCACATTTTCCGCCGCCGAAAATTCGGGCAACAAATGGTGGGCCTGAAACACGAAACCAATATTCCCGGCCCGGAAACGTGCTTGCTTTTTGGAGGAAAGTTTGAACAATTCCGTGTCCTTTAGAAGCACCGTTCCGCTGTCGGGTTTGTCAAGGCCACCGAGCAGATGAAGCAGCGAGGATTTTCCGGCACCCGACGGGCCGGTGATAGACACGATTTCTCCCTTTTCAATGCGCAGAGACACATCATCCACCACAGTGAGTGTGGAATGTTTTTTGAAGAGATGAACCGCCTGAAGCACCGCCCGAAATTAGGCGCTTTGGAGAAAGATGCGCACCGTGTGCCGGGAAACCCTACATTTGCCCGAATTTCAAAGAAAACCCACAAAAAATTATATGTTCTGGACGCTTGAACTGGCTTCGCATTTGGAAGAAGCCCCGTGGCCCGCAACCAAAGACGAGCTGATAGACTACGCCATCCGCTCCGGTGCGCCATTAGAAGTGGTGGAGAACCTGCAGGAACTGGAAGACGAAGGCGAAATCTACGAGGGCGTAGAAGACATCTGGCCTGACTATCCGACGCAGGAAGACTTCTTCTTCAACGAAGACGAGTACTGAGGAGGAACGATTTTCTTTCCTAAAAAAATCTACGCGGGAGGCGCTTTTTCATCAAAGTGCTTCCCGCTGCTTTTTGGTCAGGCTTTTCCACACAAGTTGGTAGGAATCTTCAATCCACTGCTTCAGGAGGGGGTCGGGTAGGGAGCCGCGTAGCGAAATGGTGCTCCAGTGGGCCTTGCTCATGTGGTAGCCCGGCTGCACTTCCTCGTATTGTTCGCGCAGGAGAATCGCCGTTTCCGGGTCGCATTTCAGGTTGATGCTTGCGCATTCCACGATGTCCGTGAGGCAAAACATTTTGCCGCCTGCGGTGAAGACCAGCGTCGTTTCGTCGAAAGGCATTTTCTCGCCGGTTCCGGGAAAGGAAAGGCAATAGTCGCGCAACGTGTCGAAGGTCATGAGGTGTTTTTGGCGAAAGGTAAAAACGGATGGGCGGGCAGGCAAGCATTTCCCCGCTTACCTTCAGATTCCATGTTTTTTTGAGGATAGCGCATGCTTTTGTACGCCCGGCGCTACCGCACCGGGTACTGACCACAACGCAGTATGCACGGTACCCGGTGCGGTAGCGCCGAGCGTTTTCTAAATAACCTCTTCGCCACTTACTTTCGGATTCCAACTTCCTCTTGTTCCCAAAATGTCTCCTGAAGAAATAGCCCTCCGCTACCCGGTTGGCGTCCACGAACCGACTCCTGCTTACGACCCAAAAAACATCCGCGAGTGGACCGACCTTTTGGAGAACTTTCCGCGCTGGTTAGATGTGCTGATTGAGAACTTAGACGAAGCGCAATTTCATATGCCTTACCGGCCCGGTGGCTGGAGCATTCAGCAAATTATCCATCACCTTGCCGACAGCCATTTGAATGCTTACACGCGCCTGAAACTGGCGCTGACGGAAGACACGCCAACGATAAAACCCTACGACGAAAAAGCATGGGCCGAAACCGGAGAAACTGAAATCGTTCCGGTAAATGTTTCTATCACCCTGCTACACGCGCTGCACCGTCGTCAGGCCGCTCTGATGCGGGCAATGACGGAAGACGATTGGCAGCGCGCCTTCTTTCACCCGGAGCGCCAATCCACTATCCGGCTTTGGGAGCTTGCTGATTACTACGCGTGGCATGCCCGCCATCACTCGGAGCAGATACGCAAACACCGGCAGGTAATGGGGTAAGGAACTTCGTCCCTTTCCCCTATTGCATAATAACTGTTTCCCGATATTACTTTTGCACTTTCTCTCCCCAAAACGCTCTCTCCCTTATGGATACCGGAATGCTTCATTTGCACAACGTCCTTCGCTGGCTGGTTTTGCTCACGGCTTTGTGGACGGTGCTGCGCACGCTGCCCCTGATGTTTAATAATCGCTCAGTGGGGAACGCGGACCGCAAGGCAGGTCTTTTCTACCTCATCGCCTGCGATTTGCAATTGCTTATCGGGCTGTATCTCTACTTCTCGCGCAACTGGGATGCACAACTTGTCAATGATGGCAAGGCCGTAATGGCCAACCCCGTTCTGCGCTTCTGGGCGGTAGAGCACATGGCCGGAATGCTGATTGCCATTTTCCTTGTCCACATTGGCTACAGAGAATTGAAGTATGGGAGAGGCAAAAGGGTAGGGCTGCTGTTCCTTATTTCGCTCTTGCTCATCCTTGCTACCATTCCCTGGCCGTTCCGCGAAGGCATCGGGCGCGGTCTTTTTCCGGGCGCTTAGGAAAGCCTTTGTTTTATGCGCAAGGTTGCGCTTCTTTTATACACGGTTTATTGCACGTTGCTGTTTTTGGCAACGCTGCCGCTGGCGTTTTTCGCTGTGGCCCTGCTTTGTATTCCCGGCAATCCGGCGGCGCGGCGGCGTATCTGGCGCTTCTTGCGTGGCTGGGCGGTTTTCTACCTCCATTTTACGGCGCGCGGTGTGCAGAAGATGAACGCGCCTGCCTTGCCAAACAACGAAGCCTGTGTGGTGGTTCTGAACCATCAAAGCTATCTCGACAGCCTGGCGATTTTCCCCGCCGTTCCGGGCTTCTTCCGGCCTTTGGGAAAAAAGGAAATCGGGCGCATTCCGCTCTTCGGCTTTATCTACCGGCAGATTACGCTGCTGGTGGACCGCTCAAGTGCTCATAGCCGCGCGCGCTCTATGAAGCTGATGGTGCGCTGCCTGCGCAAGGAAGGCCACGTAGCCATCTTTCCGGAAGGCACTTTTAATGAAAAGCCGCAGGAAGTGATGATGCTGCGCCTTTACGATGGCGCGTTCCGGCTGGCGATTGATGCGCAATCTCCTATACTTCCTATCCTGCTACCTGACACCGCTGACCGCTGGCACGGCGTGAAGCTGGGGAAGATGAGCCCGGGAAGAAACCGGGTGTTTTACCTGCCGCTGGTGGAAACTACCGGACTGACGCAGAAAGACCTGCCTGCGCTGCGCGAAAAAGTGTGGACGATGATGGCGGAGAAAATGCGGGAATTGCGGGAAGGGTAACAAAAAGCCGCTTCGGAACCGAAGCGTCTTTTTGTTAGAAATCGAACAGCTTTTAATCCCGGGTGTAAAAACGCCACTTATTCATTACCGTAGGATCGGAGTTGGGCGTGGAGATGATGTCTAACGATGTAGCCGTTTGCCGACGGATAACAAACATCGGCCCGTCTTCGGCCAACGGACCGTACTTTACGAATATGGAATCGCCTTTGCGGACGAAAATATAGGAAAGTCGAAGCAAAGTACCGTTGGAGACCGTGGAATCGTAAACGGTCGAATCCGTCATGGCCAAAAAGCCAGATTCATCGCTCTGCAAGGGAATCATTTCTGATGCTTGGATGGAACCGTCTCTATTCGAATCCTGGCCCAAGGAAGTCAGTTTCCAATTAAGAATGATAGGCATATCCATTCTGGGAGCCGGAAGAACGTTGCCATCTTTATTGCAACTTTGAAGGGCATATGCACCCAAGACGGCACAGGCAAAAATCAGTTTTTTCATTTTAGCGGAAAAGGGGTTCAAGGTAAAAAATATTTTGAAACAAAGCGGCTTTTTTTTAAAAGATTTCTCTGCCCTTTTCCAAAAGAAGACTCCAACTCAAGAGAACGTACATTTTTAATGCCATATCTGCTTTTGAAATTTGGTGTCTGATTCGTCAAATTTAGTGTTCCTCTTTTGACCTCCCTGTATCTTCGCGCTCCAAAAAAATTCTCTTTTCATGGCGCTTCAGGCAGGCATCGTCGGACTTCCCAACGTGGGCAAATCCACTCTTTTCAACGCGGTTTCCAACTCTGCCAAGGCGCAGGCGTCCAACTACCGCTTCTGCACCATTGAGCCAAATGTGGGACAGGTGGACGTACCGGATGAGCGCCTCGACGCGCTGGCCAGAATCGTGGTTCCGCAGCGCATTGTGCCCACCACGATTGAGTTTGTGGACATTGCCGGATTGGTAAAAGGCGCGAGCAAAGGGGAAGGGCTGGGCAATAAATTCCTCGCAAATATCCGCGAAGTGAACGCCATTGTGCACGTGCTGCGCTGTTTTGAGGATGAGAATATCCTACGCGAGGAAGGCGCAATAAATCCCGTTTCCGACCGCGACATTATTGACACGGAACTCCAGCTAAAAGACTTGGAGAGCGTGGAGAAGAAAATTGGCCGTGTAGAGAAAATGTTGAAGGCCGATCCGAAAGCCAAAGCCGTTCAGGAAGTGCTGCTCCGCTGCAAAGCGCATCTGGATTCCGGAAAAAACATCCGCGCGCTGGGGTTGGAAGGTGAAGATTTAGAAGCCGTTGCCGACCTGTTTCTGCTCACCCAAAAGCCGGTACTTTATGTGGCGAATGTGGATGAAGATTCCATGCAGGAAGGCAACCGTTTTTTCCAAAGCGGTGATGGAAATGGCGGCTGCCGAAGGCGCGCAGGCGGTGGTGATGTGCAACAATATTGAAGCGCAGATTTCGGAGATGGAATCGCCGGAAGACAAAGCCGTTTTCCTCGAAGAATACGGACTGAAAGAACCCGGACTGAACCGCCTGATTCGAGCGACTTACAACCTGCTTCATCTTATCACGTACTTCACCGCCGGCGTGCAGGAAGTGCGCGCGTGGACAATCGGGCAAGGCTGGCGCGCACCGCAGGCAGCGTCGGTTATCCACACCGATTTTGAGAAAGGATTTATTAAAGCCGAAGTGATTGGCTACGACGACTACGTAACGCTCGGTGGCGAAGGCGGCGCCCGGGAGAAAGGCAAGCTGCGCATTGAAGGCAAGGAATACGTAGTGGCCGACGGCGACGTGATGCACTTCCGGTTCAACGTATGATGCACCATGATTGGCGAGGATGTTGCGGACTTTCTTCTTTTTCTTTTTGACCTTTCGTCGTCTCTCTTTCGTTTACTTTCACCTTCTTCAGAACCACCTCTACAAATGACGCTCTCCACCGGCACTAAAGCCCCCGAATTTTCCCTTCAAGACCAAAGCGGAAACACCCATTCCCTCAGCGATTATCGCGGCAAAAAAGTAGCCCTCTACTTCTATCCCAAAGACGACACGCCGGGCTGCACCGCACAGGCCTGTAACCTGCGCGACAACATTGACGCGCTCACCCAAAAAGGCATCGTCGTTCTCGGCGCTTCCACCGACGACGAGGCGAGTCACCAGAAGTTTGAGCAGAAATTCAACCTCAATTTTCCCCTCTTGGCCGACACCGGAAAAACGCTGGTAAATGATTACGGCGTGTGGGGCGAAAAGACCTACATGGGGAAGCAGTACATGGGCACTTCGCGCGTCACCTTCCTGATTGACGAAGCGGGAAATATCGCGCACATCATTGAGAAGGTGGACACCAAAGACCACACGAAGCAGATTTTGAATACTTGGGGGATGTAGTTTCCCTTTGCGCCTCTGCGAGACTTTTTAGCGCGTTCTTTTTCTGAAAAAGCTCCTCTCTTACCTCGGCGATTTTGCCCGCCGTCCCCGCTTTGCGGCGGAGCTAATCTGTGGGCTTCTGCTGGCGCTGGCGGCGCTGTGGCTCAATGAAACTTGGGGTGGGGAAAACACGTGGATTGACGGCAACGGCGCAGCTTCGCAAACAGCACGGCTGCTGAAATATGGTGCGCTCTACGGAGCGGCCTTCGGCGGTGGTTATTTGCTGCAAATGGTGCTGTATCCGAAAGACAAAACTTTGCGGCAGCTGCAGTTGTGGAGAGGCATTTTTGTGGCGGTTCTATTCTATGCTGTGCGCGCGTGGTTCCAGCCTTTTCCGCTCATTCAGGCGCGGGTCCCGGTGGAATACCAAACCCTTGCGTGGAAGTATTTTTTCAATGGCGCGGGGCCGGTTTTGCTCGGCATTCCCGTGCTGCTTTTCTGGGCTTTTTCCGGGGATTTCCGGCGGATGCCGCCTTATGGTTTCAGCACAAAAAACGCCTCGCTAAAGTCTTATTTCGTTCTCCTGTTATTGATGCTGATTCCGCTTTTCTGGGCAGCGCAGCAAGCCGATTTTAGGAGCTTTTATCCCCGTGCGGCGCACTTGGAACTTCCGCCCAATGGGCCACACAACACGGCGCTCACGGCAGGTTATGAAGTACTGTACAGTCTGGATTACGTTGCCACCGAGCTCTTTTTCCGGGGCTTTCTCCTCCTGCATTTCTCGCGTTTTGCGGGCGAAAAAGTCATCCTGCCGATGTGTATTTTCTACGTCGTCATCCACTTTGACAAGCCCCTTGCCGAAGCCGTCAGTTCGTTTTTCGGTGGGATGGTTCTTGGCGTTCTGGCCTTGCGCACGCGCTCCATTTACGGCGGCATTATCGTCCACCTCGGCATCGCGCTGTTGATGGAAGGACTGGGTTTCTGGAAGACGATTTTCTAAAAAAATCCCTTCTCCAAAAGAAAGCGGTGCGCGTGTTTCCGGCCACTCTGGAGCAGCGCCTCTTTCTGGGCTTTCGTAAGCTTTTTAATCATCGGCCCAATCTCCGCGTCCGACACCGAAAGTGTGCGTGCCCAATCAGTTTCCGTGAGCGAACTGCGATTCAAGTTTTCTAACGAAAGCACGTAGAAAGCATTCACGTAGTTGCGCAGGGAATGAATGGGTATCAGTGCCAATTCGCGCGTGGTTTTGTCGTTGGTTATTTGCGGGTCGCTGTCAATGCGCACGCCCAATGTTTGCGGGTTGGGAACGCGGTTGAAAAGACCTTTTTCTCCTTCTTCCAAACGGTCAAAAGCGCCAATCGGAAAATTGGCCAGCACACCGCCATCACCTACCACGTCTAACGAATCGCTCCGGTTTTTTGCCGGTTGAACAACGCCCCGGCGGTCTATACGAATAGCTTCAAAATACAGCGGCACCGACATAGAAATGCGAACCGCATCGCGCACCTGCATATCCGGGTAGGTGTGTCTTGAAAAATACAGTGCTTTCTGCCGGTTAAAGGAAGTAGCCGTGATGCACAGCTCTTTTCCGGTGCGCGCATAAAGCTGCGCAAAGCTGAGGTTGGCATTGCCTGTTTTCCGGGAAATAAGTCCGGCCAGCCAGCGGTCAAACGCCTTTCCGCGGTACCAGCCAAAATTTTTCTGCATCCGGTAAAGCCCGCCGATGAAAAAGAAACGCCCGTCGTTGAACCGCTGAAAGCGCGTGTCGGAAATGACTTTTCCCGTCTCTGCGCCCGTGTAGCCGATGGAAAGCAGCAGCGCCGTGATAGCGCCCGCCGACGTGCCCGCAAAACCCTGAATATGCTGCATAATGCCTGCCGCTTCCAGTTCTTGCACCACGCCTGCGTAGGCAATGCCGCGAATGCCCGCGCCCTCAAAAACCAGATTTCGGTAGAGGGGTTTTTGCGCTACGCAATCTTTATACGTCCCGAAAAGGAACAGGCCCGCCAGCAGGAAAGAAAGAAAAGTTTTTGGCATTATCGCAAACGCTCCCGGAAAATTACGTTGGCGAAGCAAAAAGCCGGGGATTCTGAATTCTTACACCCGCATATCATCCGCTTGCCAATCCGTAATCGCGCGCTTGATTTCTTTTGCGGAAAGGTCTTCCAGCAGGGTGCGGTGGAGCAGCGAAGGCAGTTGGCTATCCGATGCAAAACGCAACGCGGCGATGCGCCCAAAGCCTAATTTCTCCTCAAAAAGTTCCAGGCGCGCGCCGGTGATTTGGTAATAACGCAGGCGCATTTCTAACCGAACAATTCTGTCCTGCAAGGTCAGTGCGTAGTGTTGGCGCGTCATCACGCCGAGATAAGTCGTCAGAAAACCCAAACCCGCTACTGCACCCCAAAGAAGCTTATTGCGTGGAGAATTGCGGGCTTTTACCGCTGTTGCAACCGTAAAGGCAATGCTTGCCGGGAGAAATCCAAAATGGTGCCGCGGATACAGGCGCACGTGGTTTTTCAAATCCTGTTTCATACATCCAGTGCAGAAACATTCGTGCCGTCCCGCGAGACAAGGAACCGTCTTCTAAATCAGAAACGGCGTTTTAAAACTGTTACGGACAGCGACTTTTGTCATCCCGAAACGGGATCTTGTTGGCTTGCGTCCGCTAAGACCCCGTTCCGGGGTGACAAAAGATTTCCGACAAGCACTCATTCTTGCTTAGGAGGTGTTCAGTTATTAAACGTCCTTCTTCCGATGCCCGATCTTGTTTACCGCGTCTTTTTCCGGGTCGTATTTTTTCCTTCCTTCCACCACCGCTTTCATCTCTTTTTGAAAGAAACGACAAGCCGGTTGCAGCGCACATTCTTCGCACTTCGGGCGGCGGGCTATGCAGATATAACGCCCGTGCAGAATCAGCCAGTGGTGCGCTTTATAGAGTTCTTCTTCGGGAATGTGTTTCACCAATTGCGCTTCGGTTTCATCGGGATTGCGCGCGCCTTTCGTCAGGCCGATCCGCGCCGATACGCGAAACACGTGTGTATCCACCGCCATCGCCGCCTGGCTCCACGCGACAGACAGCACCACATTCGCCGTTTTCCGGCCCACGCCGGGTAGCAGAATCAACTCTTCCATTGTCTGCGGCACTTCGCCGCCGTGGTGTTCACAAAGGCGCTGTGCCATGCCCAAAAGATGTCGCGTTTTGTTGTTGGCAAAACTCACCGATTTTATGTGCGCGAATACGTCTTCCGTCTGTGCCTTCGCTAAAAATTCCGGAGTTGGAAAAGCCACAAAAAGTGGTGGCGTGACGATGTTCACGCGCTTATCCGTGCATTGCGCCGAAAGAATCACCGCCACAATCAGCTCATACGGACTGCGGAAAGAAAGTTCCGTTTCGGCCACCGGAACATGCTCCCGGAACCAGCTAAGAACAAAGTCGTAACGCTGTTTTAAAAGCAATGGATAATGGATAATGAACAATGAATAATAGCGGACGTTCCAACGACTTTAGCCTGTCCAACACTCCAACGCGAAGCGTCCAACATTCCAACGCCCGAAGGGGCCGTCCAACGCAAAGCATCCAACAGCTTTAGCCTTATTTTCCTGGCACAAATTCCAACACCGCCGAGTTCATGCAATAACGTTTGCCAGTGGGCGCGGGGCCGTCGTCAAAAATGTGGCCGAGGTGAGAGTCGCAACGGGCGCAGGTTACTTCTATGCGGTCCATGCCTGCGGTGTTGTCTGTGGTGTAGTCCATCGCACTTTTGCGAATCGGCTCAAAGAAAGACGGCCATCCGCAGCCCGACGCAAACTTGGCCGTGCTTTTAAACAAGGCGTTTCCACACACGGCGCAGTAGTAGGTTCCCGGCTCGTCGGTCTTGTAATACTTGCCGGTAAAAGCCCATTCGGTTTCTTTTTCGCGGGCAACACCATACACGCCTGAAGGCAGGATCTTCTTCCACTCCGCGTCTGAAACGTGCAGCTTTGTGGTGTCAGTGCGAGAATAGTAAGGGTTTTTTTTCTCGCCGCCTTTGCCCGCAGAAGCGGCGCAGGAGAAAGCGAAAAGCAGCGGCAGAAGCAAGGCTTTTCTAATAGAAAAAGAAGCGACGGAACGGGAAAGGAATTTCATGGTTTTTTGGGAGGGGGAAGAAAGGAATAAGGAAATACGCTTTTCCTGCGCCGAAAGTTTGCTATTTCGTCAGTGCGATAAGAGAGATTTCTACCCGTGCGCCTTTAGGCAGTCCAGCCACCGCAATGGTTTCCCGCGCTGGGGCATTGGCCGCTTCAAAGTATTGTCCATACACTTCGTTTACTGTGCCGAAAACGGCCATGTCGAGGATGAAAATAGACGTCTTCACGACCTGCGAAAAATCACTTCCGGCTTCCGTCAGGATTGCTTTCAAGGCTTCCATGACACGGCGTGTTTCCTCGCGGATGTCGTCGCCGTCGTAGAGCGTGCCGGTTGCGGGATCAAGGGCGATTTGCCCGGAAACAAAAAGCATTTCGCCGGCCTTTACGGCCTGGTTGTAGGGGCCAATGGGCGCGGCAGCTTTGGACGTGCGGATGATGTGGCGGGTGTTCATAAGAGCGGCTTCAAAGCTAAGTGCTGCGCCTACATTTGCCCCGATGGCGCTGCTCCTTTTTATAGATACCTCTTCAGACGAAGGCTTTGTGGGCCTTGCAGAAAACGAAGTGTGGATAGCACAGAAAACACTGTCTGACGCCCGCCGTTTTGGCGAAATGTTGCACACAGAAGCAGGACTTTTGATGGCGAAAACCGGAAAGTCGTGGAAGGAACTGGATGCGGTAGCAGTGGTGAGCGGCCCCGGTTCCTACACCGGCCTGCGCATGGGCATGGCGGCGGCGAAAGGCTGGTGCTTTGCCTTAAATATTCCGCTGATAACGCTGAACCGGCTTCAGCTTCTGCTCCAGCAATGGACAAGGGAAAACCCGGCTTCCGGAAAGGTAGCATTGCTGCTTCCGGCCCGCGCGGGCGAGTGGTTTGGGATTGCAGCGGAGGAAGAAAACCTGCTGTTTCCGGCCCGTCATTTCAGCGAAGAGACTTTTAAACCCGAGGCTGAGAAGCATTCTTTTGACCACATTCTTATCGCAGGAGAGGAGAATATTGTTTTAGGAGGAGAAGACAAAGCAGAAGTAAAAAAAACAACCGACCGTTTGAATTATGATAGCCTCGCAGTCACTTTAGAGGAGGGTTTTGAGAGAAAATCTTTTGCGGATTTAGTAAAAGTAAAACCAGAATATTTAAAAGAGGTGTACATAAACCGTTGATTTTCAGCATTTTATGTGGAGGATTAAGAAAATATCCACCCGTAATTATAATATTTAACCCAGTATTAACAGTATATAAGAGACTTCTTCTTTGTAATATCCATTATGAAAGTATATTTGCGCATTCTTATCGCGGTTTCCCTGTCGCGAAGTTTTTTTTCACCATCCCCTTTTTCAATTTTCTGTTCAAAACAATGGAAAGCAATCAGCACCACGAGGCTACTGTAGCCGCCTCTGAAACACACGCTACAAACCATTCTTCTAACGAAGGCGCCGCTCTTCTGGACTATGCGTCTTCTAAAAACGCCGCGCTCACGCTTCGTGCTATCAACCACAAGCTGCGCCAGCAAATCATCAAACTGCTTGACGAAAACAAGCGCATGAATGTTACCGACATTTATGTAAAACTCCGTCTTGAGCAGTCCGTTGCTTCGCAGCACCTCGCTATCCTGCGTCGTGCCAACATCGTGAAAACGGTGCGTGAAGGCAAGTTCATTCATTATGCGCTGAACAACGAGCGCATCGCGGCCATCTCCAAATTCGTAGCGGATATGACTGCCGAAGCAGCTTCTACGGATTCAAAAGGAGACGCTTAATTCTGGTTTCCCCAATTGCAGGAAAGCCGTCCCGAAAAGGGGCGGCTTTTTTGTTCTTATCCCTTGGCAGAGGTGCGCTGAACAGCCCGCAGAGCACTCTTCTTTGCAAGGACTCATTTTTCTTTTCCGTTCATTCAAAAGGCTTCTTTATTTTAGCAAAAAATGAAGCCTTCCCGGCATGGCCCATCCGGTGTATTTATGATTCTGCGAAAACGGAGGACCTTTCTTCCCTTCTTCTTAATAGCCTTTTCCCTGCTGTCCGCCTTTGTAAAAACAGCGGCGCAGGACGCATTGTTTCAATCCCTCAGCAAGCGCAGCAGTGAGGTGTATAAAGCCGAAGCCGTCGCCTACCGCGCCCGCACGGCAGACAAAAAATTCCCCGACAGCAAGGAAGCGCAACGCCTGTATTCCAAAGCGATAAAGGAACGAAACGAGGCAATGGCGGAGATGATTGAAGAAGACAAGCTCACCGCAGACCCCATCTTGCTGCAACGCTGCGAAAGCGTGATTTCACGATTGCGAAACGCCAATCCGAGCTATGATTTAAAAGGGATAAAAATCTTTATCGCACGTTCCGGCGAGCCAAATGCGTTTTGCTTTGGCGAAGGAACGCTGGTGGTGAACCGGGGGATTTTCCTGTTGGTGGAAAACGAAGACGAGCTGGCTTTTATCATGGCCCACGAGCTTTCCCACCAATTCCTCAACCATGTAGAAGCGCGGTATCAGCGGCAGATTTCCATGCGCGTTTCCAAAGATTTTAAAGACGAAGTGAAGACGGCGGTGAAGGCAGGAAGAACGCAGGCCGACGAATACCTCGCGCTCCGCCGCAGGCTGTATGCCGAGCAGGGTGAATACAGTCGCACGCATGAACTGGAAGCCGACAGTCTTGGGCTGGCGATGTGTGTCAAAGCAGGCTACGATGCGGGCAAAGCAGCGCAAATGCTCCTCAAGCTCAACCGTGTGGATGAAATATGGGTGGGCCTTAACCTCTACGACCTGCAAAAGCTTCAAATCTCCACGCCGGAAGCGGCCAAGCCGCAACGATACAGCGGTCTTTCGGGCGCGAAGGTGACGCTCACCGCCAAAAATCCTTTTGATTCCCTCAAACGCACCCACCCGGACGCGCTGCTCCGCTACACCACGCTTCTTCACCGCGACACGCCGCAAAAAACCGACGCACCAAAGGAGATTCTGCAACGCACCGCTACGCCGGAGAAAGGCCGACAACTGGTGGAAATCATCTGTTATTATTTGGAGGGGCGCAGCATTGGGCTGGCGCTGCACTATGTCTTGCTGGCGCAAAGCTGTGGCTTTACGGATGCGGTTTTTGACGACCTCCTTTCAGCTTCGCTGAGTGGACTGCGCGGCGCGGCCAAAAGAGGCGAGCGTTACGATGCGACCTATGTTTATACTTCCAACAACTGCTCCCTGCGGGAATTGCAAGTGGCGCTGGGAAAGTTGAGCGATACGCAATTGGGCGAAAAGGCTTCTTTCTTTCTCCAAAAATCCGGCTCATCCACCACACCAAGTTATCGCTTTGCGCAGGCGGCTTATGAGGTGTTTGTAACCGAAGGGAAAAACGCTGTGGAGGCTAAGAATGCGTTGCTACCAAATGACTTTGCGTTCCTTCTCATCGCGCTTTCCCACACTGATAAAATCCCTTCTTCTAAATGAAATTTCTGCGGACACTTCTCCTGCTTTGCGGCTTGCTGCAAGGCTTTTCCAGCACCGCCCAAACGGCTATCCTAACCGACATTGGCGACTACAGCTCCGGCAGGCTGGTGACGATTACGACGAACCGCGACGTAACCGGCTACTTGTTTTTCTACAAGCTCCACGACAAGGACACGAACTACTATGTGCGCCTTTTTGACGAGAACCTGCAAGTGGTGGGCAACACCACTTTCGCTGCCGGAAAAGCGGTGGGCATCAGCCGCGCGCTCTACGAGTCGGGGCGGCTGATGCTGCTTTGTACGGAGCGCGTGAAGGCCGAAACCTACCGGCAGCAGGTGCGGGTCTTGAAGCTGGACAGCAGCGTTGCGACGGTTTATGACTACGCGCCCGACGCGGCAGATTTGCGCAAGGAGTCCAACATTGCTTTCAAGAACGGCGATGCCTACCTGGGCTACTACACCAATGTGGAAGGGCTGGGCTTTTTGGGGACGTATGATTTAAGCTTTTCCAAAGGCGGCATGGTGGCGGTGATGCTTTCCTTGGACGGAAAAGAACAGTGGCGGCAGAAGATTACCGACCCGCATTACGGCTATCTTTCCGGGCGGCTTTTGACGGCTACGCCGCAGGTAGCAGTGTATTATCTGGTTACAAAACAGAACCGCACTTCCCACGACGGCGAAACCTCCCTGCTGGGCCTGAACCCCCAGACGGGCGCGGAGATTTTCCGGCAGCCGATGGCGGGCGGCGGCGAGGCGTGGGACCCGGAATTTGTGAAGACGCTGGACGACGGGCGCATCCTGATTTGCAACAACCTGACCGACGAAGACCAAAAGCTAACGGACGCTCGCCAAACGGGCTTTAACTACGGCATCCTGAACATCCAAACAGGTCGGCTGGAAAACCTCCGAACCATTCATTATGCCACAGATCTGGGCAACGAGGTGGAGATGAAAAACAGCACCAAATCGCGCGAAGGCTTTCTGCACTTGGAAAACATGCTGCTTTTGCCCGATAGTTCTGCCGTGATTGTAGGCGAGTTTTACAAGCGCACGGTAAACGGCGGCGGACTGGCGCTGGCCATTATTGGCGCGCCCTTCGGCGTGATTGGCGACACCTACTCGCAGGGCACGATAAACGACTTCTTTATGATGCGCCTCTCGCCCGACGGCAAGGTGGAGAAGGTGCAGCGCATCGACCACAAGCCGTTTCGCGTGCGGGTGCAAACGGGCACTTCCATCGGGATGCTGAGCCGCTATCTGGAGAACACCGGCGCGTTCCATTATCACCACACCGACGACACCGACCCGGCGCGGAAAAAGATTGTGCTGCTCGGCAACACCGGCGGCGACGGCATGGCGGCCACGCTGGTGAGCATTGACAAGGATGGCTATAAAAAGAAAACCCTCTACAGCGCGGAAAAATTCAAGGCTACGCCGATGGCGCTGTATAAAGCCAAACCGGGCTATGTGCTTTTGATGAAGCAGGGCGCAAAAGGCAAGGGCATGACGATGGAACTGATGGCGACGGAGTGATGTGTTAGGCTACTGACAGTATAATAGAAGCAGTCTTCCCTAAATCGAATGACGACAAGTCAGACCGCCCCATTCCTATCCCCTCAGAGAAGGACTTTTAAAGATCTGGTGCAACAGCGCAGCTGGATGTGGCTGGGCGCGCTGCTTCTTTTGTTTCCAGCCTTCTACAATGGATTTCCTATTCTGAATCCAGACGATAACACATATCTGCTTTCAGGAATAAATCTGGAAACGCCTTTTGACCGGCCTATCACCTACGGTTTGCTGCTGCGGCTGTTGAGCTTCAATACCACTCTGCTTTGGGCAGCACTTGTGTCGCAAGCCTTTTGGGTCAGCAGTGTGCTCTTCTCTCTGTGCCGGCTGCTGGTGCCCACGCTCAAAGAAAGAACCATCTTCGGAATCTTGCTGGTGCTATGCGGCACAACGGCTTTGGCATGGGAAGCCAGCCAATTGATGGCAGATATCTACACCGCTATCACGTTTTTTACGTGGGTGTTGATTTTGTGGGGCAACCGTCCCCGTCTATGGCATTATCTGCTGTTCTTCTTAAGCGCCGCTACCCACGCCTCGCATATTCATATGTTTGCAGGCTTGTCGGTTGTAGTGCTGGTGGGATACAGGCAGTTTTTTCCTCCTGCTCTCCGGCGCGCAGGGCTTCAGCGACTCGGGATTTGCTTTGGGCTTTTGCTAACTACGATTCTAACAATGGGGTCGGCGCTGAGTAAATCCAAACATGTATTCTTCGTCGCTTCTATGCACAACCGGGACGTGCTGAAGCCTTATCTGGATGCTGCCTGCCCTACGCAGCACTTTGAACTGTGTGCCTATAAAGACTCTCTTGGCCCTAATGGAGATTATTTCTTGTGGAATCCTGCCAGTCCGCTCTACCGGCAAGGCGGCGGCTGGGGGGCGAGAAAAGAAGATTTTTCCCGCATCATTCGCGGCTCTTTTGAAGCGCCGCTCTTTCGGCGGATGCAAGCAATCACCATTTTACAGGCAACGGGTTGGCAGTTGGTACACTACGACGTTCCTAGCTATAACCGCGCCTTCCAGCCTGGCGAAGAACTCTACCGAACAATCTTTAATCATTATCCTGCCGAACGGGCGCTACTGGCAAATGCACGGCAACAAAAAGGCACGCTGTCTCCTTTGGGCGATTTTTGGAGCCGGATACAACGCTGGAGCATTCCGATAGCCGCAGGTGCAATAGCGCTTCTGTGGGTGTTTTTTCGGCGAAAAATTTCGCTGCAACTCCACGCTTTTCTGGTGCTTAGCCTCTTTTTGATAGGCTTCAACGCCCTTGTATGCGGTGCTTTTTCCACCATTAATGGGCGGTTTGGTGCGCGCGTGATGTGGCTTTTGCCAATGGGCGCGATGTTGGTTGGGGCGGGTGGGAGTAGGAGAGTAAATTTTTAAGTGGGACGGATTGATGAGGAGACTTGAAAAATCTATCAGCAATTTGTCTGAGGACTTGTGGGGTCTTGAGTGGGGTTTTTGACAATAGTATTTTTGTCAAAGGGGATGACAATAGATTTTTTTGTCAAAACAGAGAGGTGCAAATAAAACCCACCACATTTGAAAAGGGCGACCACAAGGATGCATCCCCACCGTCTTCCCCAAAAAGAAACCCGCCTTTCCAAAAGAGGGAAAGGCGGGTTTTCTTTTTTTAAAACACGACTCCAAATTAAGGCTGGATGATCGCCCCTTCGGCGAGGCTCCACGAGCCGGTCTGGCCCCGCGAGTTGACCCAGCGCACAATCCACCACGCCATTTTGCCGCCGTCTGCCGCATCAAAAACGGCCAGATAAGGGTCGGATGTGTCCACGGCCATGAAGCGGTAATTCTTTGTGTCGGCAGGCGGGGCAGGGGTGCCAATCGGCACGATGGCGCACCACAACTGGCAGCCCTGTACGCCGTCGGGCTTGGCCCTGCTGGTGGGCGTAGCCGAATCCGCAAAAGAAACCAGCTGTTGCAGGCGGTTTTCTGTGTTGATGCCTACGATAACGGGCTTGGTGGTAGGGATGGGGGCCGGGGTGCGGGGGCCGGGCTTGGGCAGGTTCAGGGTGTTGCGATCGGTATCCGTCAGCACCGAGTCGGCCAGGCCGCTATACACGTCGCGCGTTTCCGCCGTGAGCGCGGTTTTGGCCGTGTTACGGTCAGAAATATCGTTTTTGGTACGGCTGGCCGGCTGGCTGGTTTTGTTGTAAGCTGTTGTGTAAGCATTCAGCTTACCGGTGAGGATCGCCTGCCGCGCGGCGCTGATACCGAAGCGGGTGGCGTTGGCGATGAGGTAGGCGACGGCTACTTTGATGTAGTTGAAGTATCCGTCTTCAGTGAGGGGGAACGTGCGGCTTCTCATGGGGAGAAAAATTTGGGGGTTGTTTGGAAAAAAAAGGATGTCGTAGAGAAAACGCTCACCGGCTGCGGTTTATTATGCGAAGCGGAAAAAATATTTCTTCCCTGTGGGGACGACTTCCGCATGGTGTTGAGCGTTTCCGCACGGTGCGGATGGCTTCCGCACGGTGCGGACAACTTCCACACGGTGAGGACGACTTCCACACGGTGTGGACGGTTTCCACACGGTGCGGACGGTTTCTACACGGTGCGGACGGTTTCTACACGGTGGGGAAGGTGTCTGCACGGTGCGGACGGGATGCGCACGGTGGGAAAGAGGGGCGCACCGTGCGGAGCGGTTTTGCACGGTGCGGAAGCGGGGTACACGGTGCGGAGGTGCTACACACGGTGCGGCGGGAAGGGTTTCCCAAGTGATATGGAATAGGGGGAAGTGAAGGCGGGAGCCTTCGCCGAGCGGGGGCAGAAAGGGGTTGCACCGGTGCGGAAGTGCTGTGGTAAAAGGGGAAAAGTGGCCTTAGATGTGTAAGGAATGATTAGAACGAGGGCTTTTGTCTTAGCCTCACTTATTTCTTACCCTAAGCGAGCTACTAAAAATATTCTATGTATTTTTCCCATGCAGGAAGCATTTCCTGGTACGTTTCCCAATCCCAGAAATCCGGTAATCTGTAAGTTACAGAATCTAGTCTCTTCACAATATTTTTTGAGATCGCTATCTCATATTGCTGGTTATTTCCCCACTGGCTAGGATTATATGTTTTGTTCAGAAAAAATAATCCATCCCTATCAATTATGCAAATAAAATTAAATTTAGGGACATCATAGGAAGTAGACAATCTATAAGCCATAAATTTTCCGGTGGCTAGTCTTGCAGAAAAAACATGAAAAACTATCGAGTCTTTTTTGCAATGAATTAAATATAACGGAATGATGGCCGCTTTATGATCAAAAATGACAGCATCTGGTGCGCCATACCTTTTTATATACTGTCGCGTAAATTCGGGAATCCAACGATTCTTAAACACGAAAGGCTCAACTTCTTCTTTTGCACAAGAAAAGAAGGTCAGCAACAAGCAGAGTGCTAGAATATGCCTCACAATAAAAAGCCTCCCGATATTTCGGGAGGCCTTTTCACTCTAAAGAAGTAATTCTTACTTGATGATCTCTGTAACCTGACCGGCACCTACCGTACGGCCACCTTCACGGATGGCGAACTTCAGGCCCTTGTCCATCGCGATAGGCGCGATGAGCTTTACAAACAGGTTTACGTTATCGCCAGGCATTACCATTTCCGTTCCTTCTGGAAGCGTACACTCGCCGGTAACGTCGGTTGTACGGAAGTAGAACTGCGGACGGTATTTGTTGAAGAACGGCGTGTGACGGCCACCTTCGTCTTTGCTCAGAACATACACCTCACCACGGAACTCCGTGTGCGGCGTGATGCTCTTCGGCGCGCAGATAACCATACCACGGCGGATTTGCGTCTTCTCAATACCACGGAGGAGGATACCGGCGTTGTCGCCCGCCTCACCGCGATCCAGGAGCTTCTTGAACATCTCCACACCCGTGCAGGTAGAAGTCATAGGCGCTTCGTTGAAACCAACGATTTCCACGTTGTCGCCTACTTTAATCACACCACGCTCGATACGGCCAGTAGCAACTGTACCACGACCCGTGATGGTGAACACGTCTTCTACAGACATCAGGAACGGCTGGTCCACCGCGCGCGGAGGCAGCGGAATGTACTCATCCACAGCAGCCATCAGCTCGTCGATTTTGGATACCCATTGGGCATCACCAGCGAGAGCGCCGGTAGCGGAGCCTTGAATGATCGGCGTGTTGTCGCCGTCAAAGTCGTTTTTAGAAAGCAGCTCGCGGATTTCCATCTCTACGAGTTCCAGAATTTCCGGATCGTCCACGAGGTCCACTTTGTTCATGAAAACCACGATGCGCGGAACGCCTACCTGCTTAGCGAGGAGGATGTGTTCTTTGGTTTGCGGCATCGGGCCGTCCGTCGCAGCTACTACGAGGATAGCGCCGTCCATTTGGGCAGCACCGGTAATCATGTTCTTTACGTAGTCTGCGTGACCCGGGCAATCTACGTGAGCGTAGTGGCGGTTCAGGGTTTCGTACTCTACGTGTGCGGTGTTGATGGTGATACCACGCTCTTTCTCTTCCGGAGCGGCATCGATTTCATCGTAGCCTTTCTTTTGAGCAAGACCTTTAGAGGCCAGGTGTGATGTGATGGCAGCCGTCAGCGTGGTTTTACCGTGGTCCACGTGACCGATGGTGCCGATGTTTACGTGCGGTTTCTCCCGCTTGAACGTCTCTTTTGCCATTGTTGGGTAGGATTAAAAAATGGGGTTTTAAAACTTTGGGGGGCGAAAGTACGGTATTTTTCCATTCCCCGAAAAATTCCCTTTGCGCAGGAAAAGATTTTTTAACAGCGGGTTGCCGCAGGGAAGGAAAGGCGTTGAGGGAACCGCAAACAGGAAAGAACGCGTGGCAGGGCACAGAAGCCAAGCCTTTACCTTCCCATTCGTTCCTAACTTCCGGCCATGAAAGCCTTTCCTGCGGAACAGACCCCACTTTATCCGGTATCGCCTTCGCGGATGACGCGCTTTTTTGATGCCTTCTCCACCAGGATTACGCGCTTCACCGGGCGGCCCATTGCCTTTATCAGTGCGCTGCTCATCGTGATTCTCTGGGCGTGTTCCCGTCCGCTTTTCCCCAAAGGGCAGGCAGGTGCCGACTCTTGGAATTTCCTGATCAACACCGGCACCACCATCATTACCTTCCTGATGGTGTTTCTTATTCAGCAGTCGCAGAACAAGGATACTGTAGCCCTTCACCTAAAGCTGAACGAGTTGATTGCCGCCAATAAAGATGCTTCTAACCGACTGATTAACATCGAAGACTTAACAGACGACGAGCTGACAGTGCTGAAAAAGTTCTATATCCACCTGGCAAAAACGGCTGAGGAAGACCGCGAGCTTTTTACCACCCACTCTATAGACGAAGCCAAGCACAACCACAACACCAAGATTGCTCATAAGCGCAGCAGGATGGCGCAGCGTACTGCGGCACAGAAGCCGGTGAATGGCAAGGCGTTGGAATTAAAAAAGCCACCCGTTTCGGATGGCTTGGATACTGGAGCTGTTGATGAGAATTAGCCTCACGACCTTCCCGCCACGGCGGGATGCGCCAACCCGGGCTACAAAAAAGCCACCCGCTTCGGATGGCTTTTCAAAAACTGGAGCTGTTGATGAGAATTGAACTCACGACCTCTTCCTTACCAAGGAAGTGCTCTACCCCTGAGCTACAACAGCAAGCCTCACTTCTTTTGGGGAAAAAAGTGAGCGGGAGACGAGATTCGAACCCGCGACATTCAGCTTGGAAGGCTGACGCTCTACCAACTGAGCTACTCCCGCTTGGTATAGGTCATGGGCCATAAGCAATAAGTCATGACCTATGACCTAATGACTTATGACCTATGTAATGTGGGCAGTGAAGGATTCGAACCTCCGTACACGTAAGTGAACAGATTTACAGTCTGTCGCCTTTAACCACTCGGCCAACTGCCCAATTCAATGAACAATGAATAATGAATAATTATTCACTGCTCATTGTTCATTATTCATTAAAAAAGAGCCGCTTGCCGGAATCGAACCAGCGACCTACTGATTACAAATCAGTTGCTCTACCATCTGAGCTAAAGCGGCTTTTGTTTTGCTTAGAAAAAAGAACTTTCCCGCCGCCTTCCGGTTTGGGGACGGCAAATGTAAGGCAGATTTTTTCCGAAGCAAATTTTTTTCGCCTTGCCTTTCCTTTGTCTAAAATCATTCTTCGTGAGGCATCTTGCTGTTTGGCTTTTTCCCCTGCTGTTCTCCGCACTTGCCGCAACAGCACAACCGCGTTCCGCAGCAACCGGTCCGCTGCGCGGTATGATGATTGCCCCACGCGCTACGGCAGCAGACCTGCGCGATTTGGCTGCCCTTGGCGCCAATCATGTCCGCTGGCAGCTCACTTGGGACGGCTTTCCGCAATCGCCCGCCGATACCGCTTCGCCGGAAGCATATCTCCAATGGCTTCGTCAAAACATCTGGTACACCAAGTCCCTGCTGCTGCTCTGCGATTCGCTGCACCTGCGTGTGTTGATAGACCTGCACACTTTGCCTGGCGGGTGGGTTAAGGAAAACGGTAAATTTCTCGGTCACCGGATGTTCCGGGAGACTCGTTTTCTACAGACTTTCCGGCAGGCGTGGGAAGACATTGCTATTGCCTTTCGCCACGAACCCGCCGTTTGGGGATACGACCTCGCCAACGAGCCAGAAGAACACGCGCCTTTATGGCGCTCCTGGCAAGAGCTTTATCCCCAAGTCGCCGCGCAGGTTCGTGCGCTTGACGGGCACAAAATGCTCGTGATAGAGGGCACACCTTCCGGCAAGGAAGGCGCGCTGCTGCGGCTTCGTCCGTTGCCAGCATTAGCACCGGTAAGCTACAGCTTCCACATGTACACGCCGGACGCTTTCACACATCAGGGCGTGTATCATTTCCCTATGGGCGTTTCCTATCCCGGAACGGCAGAAGGCGGCTATTGGGATTCGGCGAAGCTGCGTGCGAGGTTGCAACCTGTGCGCGAATGGCAGTTAAAAAACAACGTTCCCATTTACGTGGGTGAGTTTAGCGCGGTTCGTTGGGCACCCAATGGCAGCGCCTATCGCTACCTGCGCGATTGTATTTCGCTGTTTGAAGAATGGGGTTGGAGCTGGGCCTACCATGCCTGGCGCGAATGGGACGGTTGGAGTATAGAACATGGAGCAGACAAGAAGAAAAACACCCCGGAAATGGCACCTACGGACCGCCTTCTGTTGCTGAAAACTGCCTTTGGGAAAAACAACGGACTTTAGCGGTCTTCAATATTTCTGCGCTATGCCTCTTCTTCATTCCTGGTCGCCCCACGCCGCTGCCGAAGCCGCCATCTGGCGCATCGAGGAGCCGGAGATCTTCTTCGCTTCCCGCACGGGTTTGCAGTGCGACATCCCGCACAGCCAGCGCCGCATGGAGTTTCTGGCCGGGCGCTTTCTCCTCCAACATCTGTGGCCCCAAATTGAGTTCAGTGAGATTCACATTGATGCCAACGGCAAGCCTCACGCACCCGACTTTTCCGGGCGGGCTTTTTCTATCTCCCATTCCTTTCCTTACGTTGCCGCAGTCGTTACCGATGGCCTTCCCTGCGGCATTGATATCCAAAAGCCAAAAGAGCGTATTGCCGCTATCAGTCCGAAGTTTTTGGCTCAAAAAGAAGGCGACCTTTTCAAGAACACCGACGAGAATTTGCTCTGGGCGTGGAGCGCCAAAGAGGCTGCCTACAAATGCGCCAACATCGCCGGCCTGCAACTGCTCCGCGATATTGAATTAAAAATCTTCGCGCCCTCCGGCAAACAGCGCGAAGCCACGTTTGTAATTGATACCCCCACCTTCAAAAACATCCTTGAAGTGAAAGGTTGGATTGACCCGGAGTTCGCCGTCGCTGTTGCAGTGAAGTGAGATTTTACGGCGTTGTCAAATTATGTCACCCCTCTCCTTCGGAGAGGGGCTGGGGGAGAGGCTTCTACACCAGCTTATCCGGCGTAACCGGCAAATCATACATCCGCTTTCCGGTGGCGTGGTAAATCGCATTGGCAATCGCCGCTGCGCTGCCGATAATCCCAATCTCGCCCAGCCCCTTTATCCCGGCAGGATTCAGCCGCACATCCGGCTCGCCCACGAAAGCCACTTCCACCATCGGCACGTCGGCGTTTACCGCAAAATGGTAGCCCGCCAAATCGTTGTTCACCAGCGCGCCAAATCGGTGATCTATTTGCGCTTCTTCCATCAGCGCCATGCCGATACCACCCGCTACCGCGCCAATGATTTGGTTAGCCGCCGCCTGCTCATTTATCACCTTTCCGCCGTCGGCCACGCACACGTATCGATCAATCACCACTTTACCTGTGTACTTGTGAACGCGCAGCTTGCAGAAGTGCGCCGCCGAAGTAGCAAAAGCCCAATGCTCCCGCACGTCGCCGGGCACAGAAGCAACTTCCACGCGGATTTCTGCGCCCTTGTTTGCCGCCACTAAATCAGCGTAGCGGATGCGCTTTTGATACGGCGCGGAAAGCCCTTTTTCACCGAGTTCTAAATCGCTGCTTTTTACGTCGTGGTAGTTCGCGTCTATCCCAATCGCCAACTCTAAAAGCTTTTTGCGCAGCCCATCGCAGGCTTCTATCACCGCGCCGCTGATGGAAGAAAGGCCGGTGCTTCCGCCTTGCATGGGCGCAGGCGGCAGGGTAGAATGGCCTAATTCAATTCCAATCTTTTCCTTCGCCACGCCCAGATGTTCGTGTGCCATATTGCGCATTCCGGTTCCCGTTCCTGTGCCAATGTCAGTCATTGCGGTTTGCACCGTGAGGCTGCCGTCTTTATTCAAAACGACCGCCGCGCTGGCCTTTCCACGCCCTGCATTCCACATGCCCACAGCTACGCCGTAGCCCGTTTTCCAAAGTCCTTTTTCGCTCTGTGCAACGCCCGATTTTCGCTCCTTCCAACCAATCATTTTCGCGCCTTTTCGGAGCGCGTCTTTTAAGTAATGGGTACTCCACGGCTTGCCGTTATCGGGGTGCTTTTGGTCGGAAATGTTTTGGAGCCGAAGCGCCACCGGGTCTGTGTTCAGCTTGTAGCTCAATTCATCCATTGCGCTTTCCAACGCAAACGCGCCGGAACACTCGCCGGGTGCGCGCATCCATGTCGGTGTGCTCAGGTTCAGTTTCACCTGTGCGCTCTGTGTGCGTAGGTTTTCAATGCCATAAATCAGCCGTGACACCCTTGTTACATCCTCGTTGAAGTCCTCGTACACGGATGTTGCTGCCCAACCTTTGTGGATGAGACCATGCAGCTTCCCGGAAGCGTTGGCTGCCAACCGCACTTCCTGCCGCGACTGGGGCCGGTAGCCGGAAAGCGAAAACATCTGCGGGCGCGTCAGCATCAATTTTACGGGACGACCCACTTGCTTTGCGCCCAACGCCGCTGCCAGCGTATTGCTCCACACACGCAACCCGGAGCCGAAGCCGCCGCCCATAAATTCCGATGTTACTTCAATGCTTTCTTTCGGGATGCCCAACACGGCGCTCATGGTTCGTTGCACGTTGTTCACGCCCTGCGTTTTATCCCAAAGTTTTAGCTTGCCATCTGCTGTCCACTGCGCAATCGTGGCGTGCATTTCCATCGGGTTGTGGACTTCGTGGGGAATGTGATAGATGCTTTCCACCACGATATCGTCCGCGTTTTTTGCATCTGGATTGCCCCGGTCTTTTCCGGTTTGCAGCTTTGCTTTCGGCCAGCTTTTTTGGAAGTCGGTATTGAAAGGCTTTTCGCTGTAATCGGCGTGTATAAGCGATGCGGCATAAGCCGCTTCTTCCGCTGTTTCCGCAATCACCATCGCGATGGGTTGGCCTTTGAAGAACACTTCGTCGGTGTGGAAAAGCCGGAACGTAAAGCGCGACTCTTTGAATTTCTCTTCGGTGGAAAATCCTGGTGCTTCAGGGCGATGTTGGTGAGAAAGAATGTCTATCACGCCGCTCGCTTGTCGTGCTTCATCGGTGTGGATGCGCGTGATACGTCCAGCTGGAACCGTGCTGGTTACGAGATGTGCATGAGCCAGATTGGGCAGCTCGTATTCCGCAGAATATTTGCCGCTGCCGGTCACTTTATGCCGTGCTTCCACGCGCCCTTCTGATGCTGTAAATGGTGTTGGGGAGAGTCCCATTTTCGTTCCTTTTTAAGATGAAATCGCTTCTTCCAAAGCCGTCCAGAATGCGCCGCGCAAAAGGTCTTTTTTAAAGCCGTTGTGCGCCAGCGGCTTCGTTTCTGCCAATGCCAGCGCGATTGCGCCTTCTAAAGTTTCTTCTGTCGCTTTCTTGCCACGCAGAAAATCTTCGGCTGCTGTCCAACGCCAGGGTTTATGCGCCACGCCGCCTGATGCCAACCGCGCTTCTACAATCGTATTGCCGCTCATTTCCAACGCTGCTGCTACCGACACGAGCGCAAAAGCATAGGATGTCCGGTCTCGGATTTTGACGTAGGCGCTGTGGCGGGAAAAAGCGTTTTGTGGAATGCGGATGGCCGTGATGATGTGGTCTTGCGGCAGGTTCGTGTCGCAGGTGGCGTCGCTTCCGGGAAGGCGATGGAAGTCCCTGAAAGGAATGGTTTTCCGCTCACCGGCCTTCCCTTCCGTCAGCACTTCCGCATCCAACGCCGCCAGCGCCACGCACATATCCGACGGATGCACGGCCACACAGGTTTCCGACCAACCGATAATGGCGTTCATGCGCTGTTCTCCTTGCAATGCGCCGCAGCCGCTTCCGGGTTCGCGCTTGTTGCAGGGCAGTGTGGTGTTGTAGAAATACGGGCAGCGGGTGCGCTGTAAAAGATTCCCCGCCGTCGTTGCCATATTCCGTATCTGCGGCGAAGCGCCGGCCTCAATCGCTTTGGAAAGCAGGGGAAAACGGCGCTTTACTTCCGGGTGTGTCGCTATGGCGCTGTTGGTTGCTGCCGCGCCGATCGTGATGCCGGAAGCGTCGCTTTGGATTTCGTGGGAAAGGGTTTCGGAAACGTAGAGCAGTTTTTCCGGCTGCGCGATTCCTTTCTTCATCAAATCCACGAGATTGGTTCCGCCGCCAAGAAAAGCGTCTTCGGCGTTTTTGTCGCGGAGCAATTCCGAAACAGCGTTGCTGCGGGAAAAAGAAAAAGGTCTCATGCGCGGGCGACAGATTGAATAGCGTTCACAATGCCATTATATGCGCCGCAGCGACACAAGTTTCCACTCATTGCTCCTTTGATTTCAGCTACAGAATTTGTGTGTCCTTCCTTCACGCAGCCAATGGCCGACATGATTTGTCCCGGTGTGCAATAGCCACACTGAAATCCGTCGTGCGCGATGAAAGCTTCCTGCATCGGATGCAGCTCGTCGCCATTGCTGATACCTTCAATCGTTGTGACTTCTTTGCCCGGCAGCGTGGCGGCAAGTGTAAGGCAACTCAATACACGCTTGCCGTTGATGTGGACGGTGCAGGCTCCGCACTGACCGTGGTCGCAGCCTTTTTTGGTACCGGTGAGGTGGAGGTTTTCCCGCAATAAATCCAGCAAAGTGGTGCGCGTATCAGCTTCCAGGCGCTGTTCTTTTCCATTCAGCACAAACGAAAGCGGGAGGGTTTCTTTGGCGCGCATCTTTTTCTTTTTAGTTCCCTTATTTCCGGGTCGCGCGCGAAGCAAAGAAGGCAAGAGGAGAAACGCAGTGCTCAGGGAACCAAGCAGCAGAAACCGCCGTCGGTTGAGGAGAAAAGAGAAACGCATGAACGGGCATTTTTGAGGCGCAGAAAATTCTTCCCGGCAAGGTAGGCCAAAAGAAAACCGGCAAAAGGAAAAGTCCTTTTGCCAGTTGGAAAAATGCTTTTGAAGACGACATTACCGCCGACGGCCAAAGAGTCGCAGAATCATCAGAAACAGGTTGATAAAGTCCAGATAAAGCGTGAGCGCACCATACACGGATGCTTTCCGCGCACCTTCTGCAACAGCGGTTCCGCCTTCTTCACTTACTTCCAGCCCCATGCCGATGCGCTTGATTTTCTGCACGTCGTAAGCTGTCAGTCCGGTAAAAACCGCCACGCCGACAAGCGAAATAATCCAGTCCAACTGCGACGATTTGGTAAAGAAATTGATGAGCGAAGCGACTACGATTCCAATGAGGCCCATCATCATGATGCGGCCAAACGACGTGAGGTCTTTGTCTGTGGTGTAGCCCATGACAGCCATGATGCCAAACATGGTTGCCGCTGCCACAAAGCAACTCGCCACGGAGCCGCTTGTGAATACGAGCAGGATGAAAGAAAGGCTAATGCCTGTAATGGCGGCGTAAAGGATGAACAGCGCCGCCATGGCCGTTGCCGACAGCCGCTGATAACCAAGCGACATGATGAACACAAAAATCAGCGGTGCCCACATAGCGAGCTTGCCGAGGCCGGAAAGCCCTCTTCCTGTATCGCTTACGAGGTAGCTCATCAGCTGCGGACTGTTGGCGAAGAGCCACGCAAAAAGTGCGGAGATGGCCAGTGCGCCGAACATCCAGAGAAAGACGTTGGCCATGAAGCGTTTCGCCACGCCCGTCCCTGCTGCTTCTGCGGGAAGAGAGGTGTAGGAAGGGTTTTGATTTTCGGGGGTCATGGGGAAAAGAATTTTTTTACGGGAGTGAAGATAGAACACGCGATTGGACGCTCGTTGCGCGGTGTTTAAAAGAAGTGTGCCGGATAAAGGAGAAATGATTTCCCGCCATTAGCAGGGCGGGAGCAGGCAGTTCAGCACTGAAAATGGATTTGGCGTTTTACGGGCGAGGGTTGGAGGTGTTGAGGCGTGTGTTGGAAGTGTTGAGGCGTGTACCGGAAGTGTTTTTTATAAAATTTTAAGTTTATGTGTTAGGCTCGGGAACCTTGTGGCGTGTGTTGGGAACACTGCGGCGAGGCTTGGAAGCGTTTTGTATAAGGTTGGGATTTTATAGGTGAGGCTTGGGAGTGTTTTGTATAAGGTTGGGGATTTATGGGTGAGTGCCGGAAGCGTCGTGGCGTGTGCCGGAAGCGGTTGCCGATGCAGTCTGAAGACTGCCAGCCGGAGCGACGAAGTCGGCTAAAGCACAAGGCCCGCGCTCAGACTCCGGCAAGCGGCCAGGGCAATTCTCCGGACGGCTTACGGCTGAACTTATCGGGTTTGGGGGCCAGCAGGGCGGCTTTATTCGCCGCTACAAATTCCTCAAAACTGACGGGCGCTTTTCCGGTCAGTCGGCGCACGCAACCGGTGATTTGGGGGGGCTTGGCGAAGCGCGGAAAGTAGTGGAGCATAATCATCACGCCGATGAAAACGGCAGGCACCCCTTCCTTTCTTTTTTCCCGGAAAAAGCGCAGCAGGTTGGGCGATTCGTAGTGGATTTTTAGGCCTGTTCCGGCGTTGATTTTGAGGGCCATTTCGCCAAAGGTGAGGCGCTTGTCGCTCGTCAGTACGTAGGCTTGTTTGCGGTGTACTTCCGGGTCCAGCAAGATGGTTGCGGCTACGCGGCCAATGTCACCCGTATCCACCAATGTGAATGGCGCGTCTCCGGCGGGCAGGAAAATGCGGTGTTTCTCCACGAGGTCGCGGTGGAGCGTGGTGGTGAAGTTTTGCATGAAGTACGCCGGGCGCAGAAACGTGTAGGGAATACCGCAGTTTCGCAGGCGCTTTTCTATTTTATGGTGCGGGATAAGGGGGCTTCTTTCCGCGCCTTGCACCGACAGGAAAACGATGTGGCCCACGCGGTGTTTTTGGGCAGCGGCGATAAGCGGGGCGAAGTATTTGGACACATCGGCCAGTTGCGGCGGGCGCAGGAGAAACAGCGCGTCGCAGCCGGCAAGAACCTCAAAGCTGCCCGGGTCTTCAAAATCAAAACGGCGCAGCGAGACGCCTTCTTCCGGGAAAGCGTTTTTGTCTTCTTCAGGATTACGAACACCGGCAAGGATGTTTATATCGTTGGTCTTTTGCGCAAGCAGGGCGCGGATAACTTCCCGGCCTGTATTTCCCGTTGCACCAGTAATAAAGATGTTTTTCACGGGAAGGGGACGTACAAAGTTCGTGCGACTATACCCGGTGGACAGGGGCGAAACTTCGGGGGTGGATTTCAGGCGGGAAAAATCCTCTCCTTTGAACGGCCCCACACAAACCGCCGGGAATACCAACTGCCTTTGGCCCATCTTTGTTCCCTTCTGTACGCTTTCTATTCCCCGATTTCCTCCGAACGAACGCGCCTCCTAACGCGTTCCTACACATCCTTCTGTACGCTGCTCTATTCCCGTATTCTCAGGTCTTCTCCTACTTCAAAAAGCTTTCCAAGACTACCTTCGTTTTATGGCAAAGAACGCGCCGGTAGCGCAGGATTTTTGGATTGACAAGCTTACCAATTCCATTGAAAACAGCGCAACAGGCGAAGTCTTTGATACCGAAATCACGCAACTGGCGCTGAAAGACAAAGTGCAACTGAAGAAAAAGGATTGGGTGTTTGATTGGCTCCACGAATTGAAGGATAAAACCAAAGCGGTTTACAAGCTGACAACCCTCAATAATCCGACGATTATTCAGTGTCTGATAAGCCTTGAGGACAAAGGCGACCACATCTTTATGCACCTTTTAGAAAGTGCGCATTTCAACAAAGGACGCGACAAGGTTTATTTGGGTGTGCCGGCAAATCTGGTGGCGTATGCCTGCAAGGTTTCGCTGGACAAGGGTTACGCTGGTTTTGTGGCTTTTGACGCAAAATCGGCGCTTATCAAACACTACGAAGCAACGCTGTACGCAACGCACTTTCGCGGCCTTCGGATGTTTATAGAAACCAAGGCTGCGGTGCGCCTTGTTACCCACTACTTCAAAACTTAAAAACACGCCCAATGGGACCCATAAAAGAGCCAAAACACGTTGACCTTTCCACCCGATCAGAGCCGTGGACAGAAGAAGAGCTTGTTGATTTCCGCAGAGTGATGCAGCAGCTAAAGACGAAATCCAAACCGAAGAAAAAAGTCGCTCCGCCGCTCCAATCCACTCCGCAAATCGCTTCCAAATAAAATCCCCGAAGCAGGCTCTCCCATGAACCCCGAAAAAAAGCTGTTCCTCCTCGACGCGATGGCGCTTATTTACCGCGCCTATTTTTCCCTTGCCCGCTCGCCGCGCATCACCAGCACGGGCCGGAATACCAACGCGCAGTTTGGTTTTACCAACACGCTGCTGGAGCTTCTGAACAAAGAGAAACCCACGCACCTGGCGGTTGTTTTTGAAGGCGGAAAATCCGATACCGACGTTCATCGCACGGCTGTTTTTGCCGAGTATAAAGCCAACCGCGCCGAGCAGCCCGAAGACATCAAAAGCGCGATGCCGGACATCAAGGCGATTATTGAAGGTTTCAACTTGCCCTGCCTTTCTTCGCCCGGGTACGAGGCCGATGATGTGATAGGAACGATTGCGCAGAAGGCCGCTGCGCAGGGCTACGAGGTGTACATGGTAACGCCCGACAAAGACATGGGGCAGCTGGTGGACGAGAACATTTTTATGTACAAGCCCGGCTACATGGGCGCGCCACACGAGATTCTGGACAGCGGAAAAATCTGCGCCCGCTGGGGCATTCAACGGGTGAGTCAGGTGGTGGATATTCTGGGCCTGATGGGCGATGCGGTGGACAATATTCCAGGCATTGCGGGCGTGGGCGAAAAGACGGCGGCAAAGCTGCTCGCAGAATACGAAACAGTGGAAGGTGTGATAGAGAATGCCGACAAAATCAAAGGTTCCTTAGGCGAAAAAGTGCGCGCCGGAATTGAGTCTGCGAAGATGAGCAAACACCTTGCGACAATTCGCGTGGATGCGCCGGTGGACTTTGACGAAGAAGCCTGCCACGTAGGCGAATGGAACCGCGAAGCCCTGACAGCAATTTTTACGCAGTTGGAGTTCAAAGCGATTGGTCGCCGTCTTCTGGGAGATGATTTTGCACCGCCTGCCATTACCACACAGGGCGCGCTGGACTTGTTTGGAAAGCCCTTGCCCAATCATTTGCAACCCGGCGTACAGCCTGCGGCAGAGGCCGAGCTTCCGGGCGAAAAAGCGGAAACGCACGTGGTGGACAAGAACCTTTCCAACACGCCGCACACCTATCACCTCGTGCAAACCGACGCGGAAATAGATTCGCTTCTAACGCAGCTTTCCGGCAGAAAAGAAATCTCTTTTGATACCGAAACCACTTCTACCGATGCAAACTTGGCGAAGCTGGTGGGGATGAGTTTTTGCTGGGAAAAAGGCGAAGCGTATTACGTGGCCGTGCCGGATGACGCGCGCGTAAAAGAAGTTTTAGAGAAGTTCCGTCCGCTGTTTGAAGACCCGGAAATCACGTGGATCGGGCAGAACCTGAAGTACGATTTCATTGTGTTGAAGTGGCACGGCGTGGAGCCGAAAGGCCGCGTGTGGGACACGATGCTGGCGCACTATCTCTTGGAGCCGGAAGGCAAGCGCAACATGGACTTGCTGGCCGGAAAATACCTGGGCTATGAGCCGGTTTCTATCCTGTCGCTGATTGGAAAAAAAGGCAAAGACCAGATAACGATGCGCGAGGTGGACGTGGAGCAGGTGAAGGAGTACGCCGCCGAAGATGCCGACGTAGTGTGGCAACTCCGCGACGTGTTTTCGCCGATGCTGAAAGCGGAGAAAATGGAGTCGCTTTTCCACGACGTAGAAACGCCGCTTGTGCCGGTGCTGGCTGCAATGGAGTACGAAGGCGTAGGACTTGACGTGCCTTTCCTCAACGAGTATAGCAAAGTGCTGACGACGGATATTGCGGCTGCCGAAGAAGGCGTTTTCGCTGAGGCGGGGTTGCGCTTTAACATCGGCTCGCCGAAGCAGTTGGGCGAGGTGCTTTTTGACGTGATGAAGATTGATGGCGGCGGGCGCAAAACCAAGACCGGACAGTACGCCACAGGCGAAGACGTACTGGTGCGCCTGCGGGGAAAACACCCGATTATTGACGCGATAACTACCTACCGCGAACTGACGAAACTGAAGGCGACCTACGTGGATGCGCTGCCGCTGCTGATTAATCCAAAGACAGGCCGGATTCACACCTCTTTCAACCAGGCAATCGCCAGTACCGGGCGGCTTTCTTCTTCCAATCCCAACCTGCAAAACATTCCGGTGCGCACGGATAGAGGCCGCGAGATTCGCAAGGCGTTTGTGCCGCGCGGCGAAGGCTGGACGCTGGTCTCTGCCGACTACTCGCAAATTGAGTTGCGCATCATTGCCGCCATTGCGAAGGAAGAAACGATGATGGAAGCGTTTGCTACTGGCCGCGACGTGCATACCGCTACTGCAGCGAAGGTGTACGGCGTTGCAGAAAGCGACGTTACAAGCGATATGCGCCGCGTGGCAAAGACCACCAACTTCGGCATTATTTATGGGCAAAGCGCCTTTGGATTGGCCGACAAGCTGAACATCAAACAGACCGAAGCCCGCGACATTATCAAGGCGTACTTCGAGCAATACCCGGCGATTAAGAATTACATCGCGGAGCGCACGGCTTTTGCGAAAGAAAACCTCTACGCGGAGACGTTGGATGGCCGCCGCCGCTGGCTCCGCGACATCCGTTCTTCTAACCCAACCGTCCGTTCTTTTGCCGAGCGCAACGCGATAAACATGCCGATTCAGGGCACGGCGGCAGACATGATTAAGAAGGCGATGATTGCCGTTCACCGGGAACTGAAAAAGCGTCCGCTGGAATCCAGAATGGTGTTGCAGGTTCACGACGAACTGATTTTTGATGTGCCCGAAACGGAGTTGGAAGAAGTGCGCGACCTGATAGAAAACTGTATGGAAAGCGCAATGACCTTGCCAAATGGCGTGGCGATTAAAGCGGAAACGGGGTTTGGAAAGAACTGGCTGGAGGCGCATTGAGAAGTCATACTTCTCAAAAAGATTTGTAAATTTTCATGAGATTTATAAGTTTGTAGCCCAACTTAAAATCCATTCTTCCCAGACCAACTTCCTACGGCTGCATGAAAACCCCAAGATTAGTAACCGGCTTTTTAAGTCTTGCCTTCCTTCTGCTGTTTTTCGCAGGTTGCGCGCCCGTCGTTCCGATGAACAAGCAATTCTACAATTCCAAAAAGGTAGGGGTTGTTCTGGAGGTCAGTAATATAGGTATGGCGAAGTCTGGTTCGCAAGGTTTGCTGGATATGGCGCTCACGCCGGGCGACCGTTTTAAAGAGCCACTTCAAAAGATAGAAAAGAAGATTCACCTAAAAGACACGCTCCAGCAAAAAATCGCCCGCATTCTTGGTTCCAGGAACAAGGCTTTTGTTTTTCTTCCCGATGGAACCAACTATGAAAACCTGCCCGACTTCTCAAAGCCAAAGTCCAAAAAGAAATTTCCCAAAAAAGATTTCCGTTCTTTGAAAGGTGATAATGAAATAGACGAAGTGCTGTACATAAATGTGAAGTATGGTTTGCTAGTAAGCTATTACGGTGTGATTGAAACCGGTAAACAAGGATACGTCAACTTGACCACCCAAATTATTGACTTGACTGACAACTCTTTTTTGCAGGCGCAAACAAACCAAACCGTAGCCGACATTAAGGGTAATTGGAAATCGGGGGCGGATTACGAGAACCTGAAGAATGCGATTCAGAGTGCTGTCAGAAGCAGTATGAAAGCACTTGAAGTCAATTTACAGGAGCAACAATCCCTATAGAGTCGCTTGTGTATTTCTGAGTCTTAGTTCCACATGAATTGATTTTTGATGTACCTCCTACGCTATGCTCCACACCCGCCGCCTCTCGCTTCGCCTCATCACGCCTGCCACCCTCACCGACCTTTTCCGCAATGAAAGTGAAGCGTCTTTCCGGGAGATATTCGGTGCCGACGAAGCGTGGTATGAACGCTACAAAGGCATGGTAAAAAAAGGCATGGAGACCGACCGCATTTCGGTGCGCTTTTTCCTTTTGATAGAAACGGAAACAGGCCGTTCCATCGGTCAGTGCGGCTTCCACAACTGGAACCGCTTTCACGACCGCGCGGAGCTTTTCTACTTTCTTTTCCAAGACGAAGACAAAGGGCGGGGATACATGAAAGAGGCGCTGGAACTTGTGTTGCGCTATGGTTTTGAAGAAATGAATCTTCACCGCATGGAAGCTTTTATCGCGCCGTGGAACGAGCCTTCTACCCGGTTGATAAATCATTTTCAGTTTCAGAAAGAAGGCCTCGCGCGTGGGCATTATCTCGTAAACGGGAAGTATGAAGACTCGGTGATGTATGCGCGGCTCCGGGCGGATACGAAACAAGCCTGATTTTCCGTTTGATAAGGGAATAACGAAGCATTCCCAAAGAATCACTCCAAACCACTGTTTTATGAAACCTATCAGCTACGCCGAACAGTATCAGGCCGAAGGTTTTGTTGTGTTGCGAGGCTGCCTGGATGTGGGGCACTTAACCGAAGCCCGTGCTGTATTCGAAAGGGCTTTTGCAGAGGGCGTCTACAAGACAGCCCCGCATAGCAGCCCGCACATCATCAATAATATCTACGCATTCTACCCCAGATGCTCTCTTGGTTTATCACGCCCGGAGTGATTGCTGCGGTGAAAGAAATTCTGGGGCCGGACGCTGTTTGGATACCGGAATGCTCGGTCCATCGCAACCGCTACATCGGCTGGCATAAAGACACCTCTATTCAGGCGCGCAGCGGCCTCCAAAGCCATGAAACCGATAACACGCCCATTATTCAATGCGCTATTTATTTTCAAGCCAACGACGCGCTGACGGGTGGTGGACTCACGCTCATTCGCGGCTCGCATAAGACACCTGATCATTTCAGCCCGATGCTGACGGAAAACTTAGCAGAACGCGTGGGCTATAAACTGCTGAAAACGCTGGGCCTCTCCGCCTTTAACAAAGCTGACCGACATCCGCAGAAGGAAGATGTGCTGTCGGTTATGGGCGATGTGGTGCTCTTTGATGTGCGCACAGACCATTGCGCAACACAGCCCCATCCCAACGCTCCTAAGAACACAGATAAGCTGGCCATCTTCAACACTTTTGGCGTGGATAGTCCCGCATTTCGCGACTACTTTCAGTTTATGAAAGGCCGTCCGGAACCGTACTATCAATACCACCGCGAAACACCTTTGCCGCAGGCCGTACGGGACCGGGGAGAAACGCTCGGCATTCCGGTTTGGTATTAAATGGCGGGCGCGCGTAGCCTAAGTCCAACTTTCAAGTTCTTTCAGACCCCCGTGGCAAGAATCTTGCAAACCACATGGCTTGTTCTCCACGCTTTTCTACGCCCGCCTTAAAACCCATACGGTCACCCTGCCTCAACTGTTGGCGGAAGAGCATTTTACGACCTTGCCCGACGACTGGTATGTTGTGATTGCCGACATCCAAAACTCCTCGGCTGCTGTCCGCAAAGGATTGCACAACGACGTCAACCTCGTTGCCGCAGGCTCGCTCATCGCAGGTTTAAATGTTGCCCGCGAAGCCGGGGTGGAAGTGCCTTTCTTTTTTGGCGGCGATGGCGGAACCTTGCTTGTGCCGGATAAAATCCTCCGCAGTGTGCTTCTCGCCCTGCAACGTCATAACATCAATTCGCAGGAAAATTTTGGTTTCACGCTGCATGTGGGTGCAGTGCCTGTTTCGGTTGTTCGCGAGGCGGGTCACCTCATCCGGCTGGCCAAAATCCGGCTGGGAAGTGGCTTGTCTAAAGCCGTGCTCATCGGCGATGGATTGCTGTGGGCCGAGCAACAGGTGAAGAACAACATAAGCATTCCCCCGGATCCGCCTGATGCTTCGGTGCTTAATATGGATGGACTGGAGTGCCGCTGGGATCGCATAAAGCCTCCCCGCGCCCACTCTCAGATTGTCTGCTACCTGATAGAATCCTGTAATCCCGCGCGGCAAATTCCTCTCTACCGGGCTATTCTGCTGGAAGCCGATGCCCTTTTCGGCACGCTGGAATTGCGCAATCCGCTTTCGCTGGACAAGCTCAATCTGCTGGTAACGATGCGCAAGATTCGCCGGGAAATGCTGGCGCGCTTTGGCAAGCTGAAACGCACGTATCTGGTAACAGAATTCCTCAAAACGGTGATCGGAAAAATCCTTTTCCGCCACGGCCTGAAGTTCGCCGGCATGGACGGAAAACGCTACCTGGAAGAGGTGATTTCCAATGCCGATACCCTCACGCTGGACGGACGCATCAACACCATTATCTCCGGTACCGCCGAACAACACACGCGCTTCCAGGCGTTTCTGGATGATTTGGAAAAGCGGGGAAAACTGCGCTACGGCCACCATGCTAATGGCGAAAGCATAATGACCTGCTATATAGAATCGCGCGAGGAAAAGCACATCCATTTTGTGGATGGCGGCGATGGCGGCTACACAGCCGCCGCTGGGGAATTGAAGGGAAAGATTTGCGTGGCTTAGCCGCCCATCCTTTCCAAGAAAAGGCACTTCATCCTACCTTGCAGCCCCCTCCCTTTTCCCTCTTAAATGCCGGTGCAAAAAAAGGTTTTTCCCGCAGGTCTCTTCCTGCTTCTGCTGCTCCTGAACAGTTGCGGCTATCTGGAGCGGACGAAAGAAAACGTCCCCGCCAATGCCAAACTATACCTGCCCACCGGCGCTACGCTTCAAACCGTGATGGACTCCATTGCGCCGCACGTGCAGAACATAGAATCGTTCCAAAAAGCAGCTTCCAGCATGAAGCTCCGGCGCATCTATCCCGGCAGATACACCCTCCAAAAAGGCGAAACCAACAAAAGCATTCTGGACAAACTGCTCCTTGGGAAACAGGACGAAATTGAAATTACCATAGGCAACTACGGCAGCATTTTTGAACTGGCCACCAAGCTGGATCCACTGCTGGAAACAAGTGCCTCTTCGCTCCTTACCGCCATTGCCCACCGCGACGAAGCCCGCGGGCTGGACTCGCTCCAGATGATTTATTTCCTTTCCCCCAACACCTACCGCTTCCACTGGACGCAGACGCCGGAAGAAATTGTAGAGAAAATTTCCGCGCCCTACCGCCGCTACTGGACGCCCGAAAAACGCGCCCAACTGGCTGCCTCCTCCGGCCTGTCGGAAAAAGAAGCCGTAACGCTGGCCTCTATCGTGCAACTGGAATCCTACCGCGCCGACGAGCAGCCGCGCGTGGCTGGCCTCTACCACAACCGCCTCCGGCTGGGCATGAAGCTGGATGCCGACCCAACGGTCATCTTCGCCAAGAAGCAAAAAATAGGCTGGCAAACCAAGATTGAGCGGGTGTATTTCAAAGACCTGCAACTGCCTTCCCCTTACAATACGTATGTGAACAAAGGCCTGCCGCCCGGCCCTATCTGTATGCCCAATCCTTCGGCTATTGACGCCGTGTTGCAACCGGCTCCAAGCGAGTTCATTTACTTCGTGGCCGACCCATCGCAGCCCGGTTATCACCTGTATGCCAAAACACTTGCGGAGCAGGAGAAAAACGCGCAGGTTTACCGGGCCTGGGTGGAGAAGAATAACATCCGGTAGAAGAAATCGGGGACGGTTTTCTAAGTGAAAAAGAACGATGAAAGAGACCAAAAAAAACACCCTTTCCAAAAGGGAATTTTTAAAACTGCTGGGCGGATTGAGCCTCGGCTTTTTGCCACTAATTGGTTGCTTCAACGAGCGCAAACCGGAAGGCGAAAAGTTCACCAAGAGCACGTCTGGGAAAAGCAACGCTGCCGTTTCAGGAGAGCCGGAAAAGGTTACGGAAAGGGATTTGATTCTCCTTCAACGCGACGATGCCCGCTACGCGGAATTCAACACGTTCTACAACAAGCGGATTTCCCTCCTGCCCAAGTACATCGCCGTCTGCTTCACCAATGCCGGTGTGTGCCACGCACTCCAACTAGCCCGGAAGGAAGCCCTGCCGGTGGGCATCAAAAGCGGCGGACATTCCTTTGAAGGCTTTTCTTCCAACAACGGCGGGCTAGTGGTGAACGTCTCGCAGATAAAGGAAGTGGTTTGGAACACGGACGGAACGGTGAGCGTCGGCCCCGGACTTTTGCTGCGCGAGCTACACAATGAAGTCTATGCAAAAGGGAAATTGGTTCCTGCTGGTTCATGTGGCGGTGTGGGCATTGCCGGTCTTGCGCTCGGCGGCGGCTATGGCTTTTTTTGCCGGAAATACGGCCTCACCTGCGACAGCCTCGTAGGCGCTACAATCGTAAAAGCCGACGGCACCATTGCGGAAGCCGACGGCGACTTGATGTGGGCATTGCGCGGAGGAGGAAACGGAAATTTTGGGGTGGTTACGAGCCTGCGTTTCAAAACTTATCCCTTGCCGCAAACGCTGAATACCGTTACCCTTAAACACACAATTGCAGATGCAAATGCCTTTGCAGCTATCCTTCAAAAATGGATGCACCTCGTGCCGCAACTGCTGCCGGAAGCCTTTGGCGCTTTTGTGCAGAACGGCAAAACGCTGACCCTGCTTTTCACCAACTATGGCTCCGGCGATATCAGCGCCATTACAGACGCTATGGCCGAAGGTGCGCGCGCAAACACCCGTTCTTCGTCTGCCGGAAAGCCTTTTCCGCAAGCCCTGAAACGCTTTTATGGCCGCCCCGACCCGTTGTTTTTCAAGAACGCTTCCTGCGGCTACTACAAGTCGTTTGCAGACCTTGCCACGGTTGCGCCCGCCATTTTTGAGCAGGTGCTTTCCCATCCCGGATTGATATTTCAGGTCAATACGCTCGGTGGCGCTATCAACACTTCTGAAACGGAAAAAGCGTCTTGCTATCCGCACCGCACCTTTCCTTTTCTGGGCGAATTGCAAGGTTATTACGACCAGGCGGTGCAGGAAAGAGGGATTTTGGAAGGCTTCCAGAACATTCAGAAGCTGATATTGGATGCAGGCGTCAAGGCGCAATATAGCAACTATCCCGACCTGAATTTTGCGGACTGGCAACACGCGTATTACGGCAGCAACTACGACAAACTCCAGCAACTTAAAAAGAAGCACGACCCCGAAAATCTGTTTCGCTACCCGCAGAGTATTGGCGACGGCACGAGCGTTTGAATCTTTCCTTCCGGCACAAACAGAAATGCTTTACGGAATGCCCGCCGCCTGCATCGCTACCGAAAACACCACGAGCGCAACGCCCAGTTTGGGCATCCACCGGAAGCGCGCCAACTGCGGCCACAAGAGCGCCAGAAACAGGAGGAGGAAAACCTGAAAATCAAACGTGTAGCGCGCGCCGTATTGCCGCCAACCCGTGCCCATAATGAGGAAGATGGTAATAGCGATTGGAACAGCAGCTATCCAACATGCAGAAGTCGTCCAACGGAAAAAACGGTTGTTGTCTCCGCCAGAAAAACGGTTTTTTATCCAGAGAAGCAGCGCCGGAAAAATCAGGAAGAAAAACGGCGAAGCCCAAAGAAATCCAAAACCTTCCGGCTCATCCATCACGAACGGCACGCGCGGAATAAACGTGGGCGCATGAAGCACTTCTACGTAGAAATTGTAAGGCAGATAATGGAGCGAGAAGTAGCCGTGCTGCTGAAAGGATTTCACGAAGTGTTCGTCCATCAAATGGAAGCGCAGTCCGTTCTCCCAAACGTCGCTGAAGCGCGCATAGTTGTAGGCCGCATTCACCACACTGAAAGCGACAAAAGGCAAGAGGAAAAGAAAGGCGCGCCGCAGGTGAACTTTCCACGGCAGACCCGCATTTTGCGCCACATAAATCAGCCAGAAAAACAGCCCCGCGAAGACCAGCGTGTTGCGGCAATACACGGCGAGTGCAAACAGCAATCCCGACCAAAACCAACTTTTGTTTCGCACAAAAAGCAGCATTGCCGGAAGCAGAAAAGTCTGCGCCACTGTCTGCGCAAAAAACCACGTGTTGCCCGGCGGTGCAAGATGAAACTGCGTCGTTCCCAAACCCCAGAAAGCACCTGCCCACGCAAGTGTTTTGTCGGGGAGTGGATGGCCCGCACGCTGTGCAAATTCCCGTAGCAGCCGCATCACAAACCATACGTTCAGCAGCCCGGCCAACATCCCCGGAATGCCATCGGGAAAGCCGTTTCCAAATAAGGCCACGAGCGGCAGCCAAACCAGTGCCGGAACGGGCGGCCAGTAGAGGAAATACTTCCCGCCAAAGAACACCAGATCGTGGGTGTTGGAAGGGTTCGCCAGATACAGTTTCCCTTCCAAAAATGCGCCCGCCAATTCCCGGAAATAGTTGAGTTGCCCCGGCCTGATGAAGATGCCATACACCACGCCGCAGAGTAGCGGAACCCACACAAAAGGAGACCGGAACCGGGCAAAAAATGGATGCATAGGAAAGAGAGAAGGTGTTGCTTTTGGAGTGAAGATTCCCGGCAAGGCTTCAAAAATAACGCGTTGCTTCCTATGGATTTCCTGTCAGCCACAAGGTAAACAGGTAAATCAACAGGCCCACCAGACCACCCACCAACGTGCCGTTAATGCGGATATACTGCAAGTCCTTTCCCACTTCCAGTTCCAATTTTTGGCTCAATTCCCGCGCGGGCCAGTTACCTACGGTGTTGGAGATAAGCTCGCCCGCCGAGTCTTTGTAGCGCAGCACCGCGCTGTATGCCTGCACCCGTGCCCAGTTGTCAATCCGCGCTTGCAGGGCTTCGTCCGTCGCCAGTTTTTCCACGCCTTCCGCCAGTGCTTTCTGGAGGTAGCGCATCGCCGAAGTGTCCGGCCCGCCCAGCTCCTGAAGCAAAATGTCCTTCAGCTTTGTCCACGCTGCCAGCGCGTAGTCTTGGAGTTTTTCTTCCGGCAGCAGCGCCGTCTTCAGGGATTGAAACTTCGCTTCCCACTGCGGTTCCTGCGTCAGGCGTTCTGCCCACAGAAGCAGTTCCCGGCTGATTTCCTGCCGGATGCGGTGGTTCGGGTCTTCGGCAATTTCGCGGAAATATTGGGCCAGCCCGGTGGTGATTTTCTCGGCCAGCTTGTTGTTCACGAAGCCGGGAACAAAGAAGTAGCTCTCGCTTTTCACCCGTTGCTGTACCAGCGTTTCCTGCTCCAGGATAAAGGTGCGCATCTTGTCGGCCAGCAGGGTTACTGCCGCTTCGTGTTCGCCTTTTTCTACTGCATAATGTACGCCACTGCTAATGGATTTGCTCAGGGGAATTTCTTCCAGAAGCTTTTGTCCCTGCTTCGCCAGAAAGGCCGCGATAAACGCGTTGTCAGTGCGGCGCAGAATGTCCGTCAAAAGGGTTGCTGCTTCGGTCAGAAGAATCTGCTGGTGCTTCTCGCTCTGCAGCCATTTCGCCAGCATTCCCGACGGTTTCAGCTTGGATAAATAGGGCCGCAGATTGGCCGGCGTCAGGAAATTGCCCACCACAAATCCGCCCAGATTATCGCCGATGCGGCGCTTGCCGCGCTCTATCAGATTGGTGTGCGGAATAGGGATTCCCAACGGGTGATGGAACAAGGCCGTCACCGCAAACCAGTCGGCCAGCGCACCCACCATCGCGGCTTCTGCAAACGCATTCAGCGCACGAACGCCCCCGTTGCCGTGTTTCATCCACAACAGCGTCCCGATATAGAGCGCCACCATGAAAAAGAAAAGGCCCGTGGCAATGGCTTTGTGGCGGCGAAGCTGCTTTTGTTTTTCTTCGGTGGACATAGATTGTTGGAGCGTTGGGATGTTGGAGGCTTCGCGTTGGAATGGCTAAAGCCGTTGAAGCTTGATGTGCGGGAGAAACAAAGTTCTCTTAAAAAGCACGCCGGTAAAAAGCACGCCGGGCGTTATGAACCCTACTACACCACTATTCTACCAGCTTATACTTCGAGTGTGCAATACTCCAGCGCCGAAGACCTCCAACTTTCCAACGCAAAGCTTCCAACAGAGAAACCTACGAGCTACACGAAAGCATTCCACAGCCCGGTTTAGAAACTGCCCAATCCGGTTGCTTTTGCGCCAGTTCCGGGAAGCGGTTTTCATACGGTGTTTGCAGCGCAACTCCCAACTTGCCCAAGGGTGCTTCACCTCCCCTTTCCAATGCTTCAATCGCTTCGTGAAGCTGATAGTTGCGCAGGATAAAACGCGGGTTTGTGCGCTGCATTAACGCCGTTCTTTCTTGCGGATTTCCTTCTGCAATCACTTGCCGGTAGCCGGCCAGAAAACGGTGCAGCAAAGTAGTTGTTTCTGCCTTTGGCTCTTTGTAAAGCGCAGACGCGAAATGCGCTGCATCATCCGCCTCATCTCCTTCCAAAGACAGTGTTTCCAACTGCTGAAAGAACAGCGTATAATCGGGCTTTAAGGTCTGCAACAATTCGCCCAGCGTTTCTGCCAGGAGCAGGCTCTTTTCGTCTTTTGAACCAATGCCCATTTTCGCTAGCATCATCATTTCGTAAGCGCCGGAAAAGTGCGCGTCAAAGCTTTGCAGAGCAGCATCCAGTGCTTCTACTTCCGCCAGCGGCGAAAGACTCATGGCGAGCCGCGCAAGATTCCATTTTGCAACCTGCGGCTGCTGTCCGAAGGCATAGCGACGGCCCGGCAGGTCGGTGGTATTGGGCGTGAAAGCCGTGTCGTAAGCGTCCAGCATAGCGTATGGGCCATAGTCAATCGTGAGGCCGAGGATGCTCATGTTGTCGGTGTTCATCACGCCGTGTACAAAGCCCACGCGCAGCCAGTCGGCTATCAAAAAAGCCGTGCGCTTCACTATTTCTTCAAACAAGCGAACCACTGCATTTTCTTCGTTTTGAAACTGCGGATAATGACGGGCGATCACCCAATCCGTGAGTTGCTTCAACAGCTCCGTTTCGCCTCGCGAATACAGCAGTTCAAAATGGCCGAAGCGCAGAAAAGACGGGGCTGTGCGCAAGACAATTGCGCCGAGTTCGGGACGCGCGTTGCCGTTGTAAAGAATGTCGCGGATCACGTCGTCGCCGGTGGAAACAAGGCTCAGCGCGCGGGTGGTGGGAATACCGAGATGATACATGGCTTCGCTCATCAGGTATTCCCGTACTGAGGAGCGCAGCACAGCGCGACCATCGCCGCGGCGGGAATAAGGTGTTGGGCCTGCGCCTTTTAATTGCAATTCCTCCGTCGTTCCGTCTGGTTTTTTCCATTCGCCGAGCGCAATGGCGCGCCCATCGCCCAACTGGCCTGCCCAGTTTCCGAATTGATGTCCGCCATAACAGCCCGCGTAAGGCTTCATGCCGGGCGCAAGCGCATTGCCTCCGAGAACCGAAATCTCTTCTTCGTTTTGGGGGCGGGAGATGCCAAGTTTCTTTCCTAAATCCTCACTCCATGTCAGCAGCTTTGGGGCCGCTACGGGCGTGGGCCGGGTGGCGCTCCACAACACGCCCGGCGTTTGGCGCGGCTTGAGGTCTCTGGAGTCGTCGCCGGGAAAAGCGGCGGTGAAGGCAGCGGTATAATTAGGGGAAAGAATCGTTTTCACGAGGTCAAGGGATTGGGGCTTAAAAGCATACGAAAATGAAGCCGTGAGGGGCAATAAATCCAAAATTCAGAAACCAGAAAACAAGGCACAAAGTTCCCGGAGGTTGGGGCTTTGCTTTTTGAAAAGAGGCGGATAGCTTTGGAGTTTCCCTCCTGATTGATTACTCAATGAACTTCTCCTTTCTCCCCAACACCATTGCGCTGTTCCAATACTACAAAGGGCTGGCCGATAAAGCTTTTGCGCAGCTTTCCGATGAAGCACTTTTTGCGCAGCAAGGCGCGGCCAACAGCATTGCTGTAATCGTGCAGCATCTGGCGGGAAATATGCAAAGCCGCTTCACAGATTTCCTCACTACCGACGGCGAGAAGCCAAATCGCAACCGCGATGGGGAATTTGAGACCCAAAACCTTTCCCGCGAGGAACTGCTAAAAAAATGGGAAGGCGGCTGGGAAATCTTGCTGAATACCCTGCGTGGCCTTTCCGAAGAAGACCTCTCCAAAACCATTTATATCCGCAACGAAGGCCACAGCGTGCTGGATGCGATTCTGCGGCAACTGGCGCATTACAGCTATCATGTAGGGCAGATTGTACACAGCGCCAAGCTGCTTCTGAGTGATGAACATTGGCAATCCCTCACCATTCCGAAAGGCGCTTCCGGCGACTACAACGCGACGAAATTTTCGCAGCCGAAAACCAACCGGCACTTCACGAGAAACGTGTAAACAGATGGTCTGCGGTTTGGTTTTTTTAAAAGCATTTGCCCATGCGTTTCTTTCTGTTTTTGCTCTTGTTTCCGGGCTTGGCTGCGGCTCAGAAAACGGCGCTTCACCCGTGGCCTCTTGCGGAAAACAGGAGGGGCGAAAGGCTGTTTTTTGTGCCCGATGCAGCAGATACTTCGCGTTATACCGGCTCGGTGGAAACCACGACTGGAAAAGTGATTCTCCCCAAGGGCTTTATCCTTCTTTCCGGTTATGAGGACGTTCCCGAAAAAGAACTTTTGGGAAATTTTGTGCTTATCGTTCCGCAGGATTTTAAAGAGCCGGTTACAGATACGGCCATGCATTATTCCTATGGTTTTGCCACCTTCAATCAGAAAGGACAGTTTTTGAACCATCCTTTCATTTTCGACAATGGTCCCGACTACTGGCGCGAAGGGCGACGCCGCGTGGTGGAGAACGGCAAAATGGGTCTTGTGAATCGCATGGGAAAGGCAGTGATTCCAGTAGCCGGATATCGTTTCTTGGAAGTGGCGCAAAATGGAATTGTTTTTGCCTGCCGCGATTGCAGTTTCTACAATCCGCATCCCGAAAAAGACGAGCACGGCGGTGTTTTCCGGGGCGATGACTGGGACGCGCTGGACGTGGACGGAAAGCTGCTGGCGCGACATATTTCTCCACAAGAAAGAAGGAACGACAGCGGCAGCGCGTGGCGGCAGAAAAGACCTTCTAAAAGGACGTCTTCTCTTACGCGAAAACTGGCTTCACAACTTCTGCGCCTGCCACAAACCGCTGCTCATGCACGGCTGTATAGTACACCGCTCCGCGAGCTGCGGTATGTGTGTTATGATGTGCCATCCGCGCAATGTCCGTACTATCATTTTGGGCTGGAAAGCAAAGAAGAAAGCTCTTTTCCGGCGGATGATATGCAGGTGCTGATTTCGGCGGACGGAAAAACCATTTTCCACCTGGAGGAAGACTTGCAACGGCTGGTGCCACTGAAGGAATGGAAAATTCAGGAAGGAGAATAACGCCGGGAGCCACTTTTCTAAAACCATCCGTCCAGCGTGATGCCGAAGGTGAAGAGGAGATTCTCACGGCTTGTGCGCGACACTTTGTTGTAGGTGAACGCCGTAGTAAAGCTCATCCATTTGCGCAGCTTCAGGCTAAGGCTGTTAGTGGAACGCAGGATATAGTCGTCGCTGTTCTGGAGGGAATTCTGGATAAAACTGGTGCTTTCAAACGTAACCATTTGCCGCCAGCGAAAGCGCATTCGCAGGCGGAAGGAATTGCGGATGGTGCGGTAAAAGCTTTGCGCCGTATCGCCGGTTTGCAGCGAGCTGTATTCATACAAAAGGCCGTTGCTGACGTTGAGAAAAACACTGTCGCCCCGATCCAGAAAACTATAAGCCATGCCGCCGCCGCCCTGCGTGCGGTTTGCCACTTTCAGCGAGTAGCTTTTCTCAAAACTGCCCAGCCCCCAGTAATAAAAACGCGGCAGGCGGCTGCGGAAGTTGAAGTCGAGCGTGCTGTTGAAATCGTTGTTGCTGAGCTGGCTGTTCTGCTTTCCATAAATCCAGGAGGCCATTGCATTGGCGTCCATGCGTTTGCCGCGTGTTCGCAGTCGCAAGGCATTGGTGAGCAGGTAAGCGTTGGAGCGGTCTGTATGATTGATGATACCCGTCCCGGTGAACTGCACATTGTGGCGTATAGAATCGCTGAACTGTGCCCGGAGTTTTAATGGAAATAACAGACACAGGCAGAAGAGAAGTTGGGGAAAGCGCATCGGGCAAAAAAAGCCAAAACGGAAAGTGTCAAAGTTCTGGCGGCCCGAAGAAAGAGGAGCATTGAATAAGCTTTCCCCCCCGGAACCAGGGTATCCATTTTCTTTTTTCTTCAAATAAATTCTCTATTACTTTCTTTCTGCATTGCGGTTAGCTTTGTGCTTTGTTAAAAGCTCCAGATGCGAAAAGCCATTCTGTTTTTACTGTTTCTTTTTCAGTGGGTTGTCGGCTTTACACAAGGCGCAATCAAAGTACGTCGTCCTGTTATTGAAGCGCCTCCGTTGCCAACAGGGCGGGCCAATGTTTGGTTTATCATCGTGCCGGTTACATTGGCCATAGCACTGGTTGTTTACATATGTCTGCGCGTCCGTAAAAGAATATTGGAGCGTAAATATTCCGGGTCTTCTTCCAAACGACGCCGCCACAAAAAAAGGTCATCAAGTGCCTCTTCATCAGGTAGTTCCGGCGCTTCCGCTGCGGAATCTTCCTCCGGTATTCCCCGTTCTTCCCGTTCCTCCGGCTCTTCTTCCGGTTCTTCCTCTTCGGGCAGCCGCTCACGGAGCTCTTCTTCCCGGAGCGGAAAGAGTTCTTCAGGCAGTTCTTCTTCCGGAAGACGCGGCTCGCGCTGGACCGCAGCTCTTGAGAATCAGGCGTCCAGCTTATTACCCGGACAGCCGGACGTTTTTTATATGCCGCCGCCGGACGCAGGTGGAAAATTTAGTGCTTCCACGCAGAAATTCCATACAAATGATCGTCCTTATCAATTCGTTGTTCTGCCGGATACGCCCAACGAAGCCGTCTTGCGTTTTGCCGGAAATGAAACCGAATTGCGCGCAGCCCACGAAGCCAATTTGCCGGAGTGGCACATGATGTGTAAAGTGAGCGGTTTCCCCGGCGCGGAAGGTGCCGGATTTACCCAGCAGCCGGGCCAGGCCATGAAGGAAGAAGGCATCTGGGTGATGAAGGAGAAGGTTCACATTCACTTCAACGGCTGAGGATGAAAACCCGGCTTCTGCTTTTTTTATCGGTGACCCTGCTTTCCCTCGCCTCCTGCGATTCGTGGCAGGAAGGCTGGACAGAAGAATACCAAAATCAGTTTAAGGAAAGCTGCCTCAGCGGTGATGGACGTCTCCACCCAGACCCCAAAATCTATTGCGACTGCGCGCTGCAAAAAACCATGCAGCACTACCCTACGATAGCCGCTTTTATGGAACAGAAAGACACTGCCGGATACCGGAAGGCATTGATGGCTTGCCCGTAAGGTCTATTCTAAAAATCGGAAGAAGGGGTTTGTTGATATTATTTTGTCACCCCGCCGCAGGGTAGGTTCTCACAGCCGGGCCGTATTTCCTTCTTCCAGGATTCCGCTTTTCGGCAGAATGACAAAGCAGTACCTACGAAAAGCACTGTTCTTTTGACAACCCTTTATTTTTCGGATGGGCTCTCCTCGGGGCTTGCCCCGGGAAGTTGGGGGCAAACCCCGAAGAGCTGGGGGCTTGCCCCGAGAGGCTGGGGGCAAGCCCCAAAAGGCTTTATAACCCTTTATTTTTAGGATAGGTTTTTAAAGGTGTTATTACCGTATCAGGGTAATATCTCCTTTAAGATGCAGGGAGCCACCATCAGGACAGGTTGCTTCCATCACATACAGAAACACGTCGGCGTTCATCGGCTGGCCTGCGTAAGTGCCGTTCCACCCGGCTTCCGGGTAGTTGGGAGAAATGTTTTCTGCCGAGAAGACTTTGATGCCCCAGCGGCTGTACACTTCAAAATGCTTGATTTTAGCGGCGCCTTTTCCCTGCGGAAAAAACCAGTCGTCGCGTCCATCCCCATTGGGTGTAAAGGTATTGGCGATATAGTAGGTGGAATCATAACAACCCACAATAACCGTGAGCGTATCGGAGGCCGGACAGCCGAGGCTGTTTTGTACGGTGGCTATGTATGTAGTGGTTTTGGAAAAAGTAGCCGAAGGCGTGTAGCAGGTGTCGCAGCTTAGCCCTGTGGCAGGCGTCCAGCGAATAGAGCTTGCATTGGTTGCCCGCGCCGTAATCACCTGCGTCATCCCGGACATTGCTTCAAAATCTTTATCTGCCGTAACGGTGGGTTGGGGAACCACGGTAACTTTCTGCGAGAAAGTATCCGTAAAGCATTCATTCTGCGTTATCAGAACGGTGTATCGGGTGGTTGTTTCGGGCGTTGCGGTGGGAGTGGCAACCGTATTGTTGCTCAATCCGCTGGCTGGCGTCCATTGATAGCGGATACCGCCAGTGGCAAAAAGTGCTGCGCCATCTCCCTTGCAAATAGCCGTGTCGCCGCCCGCTGTTGTCGGGATGCGGGGAGTTACCCGAACCAATACGGTATCTGCCGCTGCACAGCCATTCAGGAAAGAAGTAGAAACGATATACGTCTGGTCGGTTGTTGTGCTCGTTACCGGCGCAGCACAATCGGTGCAGCTCAAGCCATTTGCCGGCGACCATTGCCAGTTCACAGCCGTGCCTGTTGTTTGCAGCGTCAGCGAGCTTCCGGCACACAAAACGGTGTCCGGCCCGGCGTTGATGGTCGGCGTGGAAAGGCTCGGAATGGCTACAGAAGTGTCTAAAGTGCAGTTGTTCCGGTCAGTGATGGTCACCTGAATATTTCCGGCAGAAAGTCCGGTGGCAGTAGCATTCGTTGCGCCGTTGCTCCACAGATAGGTGTAAGGTCCGCCGCCGCCATCGCTTGCAACTACAGAGGCACTGCCCGTTGCCGCACCGGCGCAGGGCGTATCCGTCACCGTGATAGCTGCCAGAATAGGCATTCCCTGCCCAATCAACACGCTGCCGGAAGCCGTGCATCCTCTACTGTCGGTAACAATGCCGGCATAGGTTCCTGCGGTCAGGTTAGCAGCCGTTTGGGTCGTTTGCGTGGGGAAAGAAGTCCACAAATAAGTATAGGGAGCCGTGCCGCCGGTGGCATTCATCACTGCCGTTCCGCTTCTTCCGCCAAAGCAGATGTTGTCGGCCATTTTGGTTGCATTGGCGAGGAGCACCTGGGGCGAGCGCACCGTGTCAGTCACGCTTTTCTGGCAGCCGTTCACGTCTGTAATCAGCACCGTATAAGGCCCTGCCACGAGGCCGGTTATTGCAGGCGTAACCTGCCCCGGCGTAGTGCTCCAGGAATACGCATATGGCGTTGTGCCACCAGTAGCGGTAGCTGTTCCTGTTCCGTTAGCATCTCCAAAGCAGTTCACCGGCGTCATTATCGTGGTGACGCCCAGCGCCGTGGGTTGGGTGATAGTTGCCGTAGCAGTCTGCGTGCAGCTATTTGCGTCCGTAACCGTTACGGTAAATGTCCCGACAGGCAGCGCCGTAGCCGTGGCAGTGGTTTGAACCGGTGTGGTGTTCCAACTGTATGTGTAAGGCGCAGTCCCGTTGCTTACGACCACCGTAGCGTTTCCATTCGTTTCTCCAAAACACCGAATATTTGTTCTGGCTGTTTGGATGAAGATGGCTAAGGGCTGGCTCACGGTTGCTGTGGCGGTTTTGGCGCAGCCGCTGGCATCGGTAATCGTTACGATGTAAGCGCCTGCGGCCAGGTTGCTTGCCGTGGCAGTGGTTTGAACCGGTGTGGTGTTCCAGGAGTAGGTATAAGCGCCCGTGCCGCCGCTGACGGTAGCAGTAGCCGTGCCATTATTTCCGCCAAAACAACTGACCGTTGTGGTCGCCGTCTGGATGCTGATGTCTGCCGGCTGCGTAAGGATTACGGAGGCGGTCTCCTGGCATCCCCGGCTGTCTGTAACGGTTACCGTAAAAGTTCCCGCAGGCAGCCCGGTAGCCGTTGCAGTGGTTTGCGCAGGAGTGCTGTTCCAGCTATAGGTGTATGGCCCGACGCCGCCGCTCACCGTTGCTGCTACCGCTCCGGTAGTGCCGCCAAAACAAATGACGTTGGTCGCCGCCGTTTGAATAGAAAGTACCGGAGGCTGAATAACCGTAGCCGTGGCGGTTTTGACGCACCCTTTCGCGTCCGTAACCGTGACGGCGTAGGTTCCTGCATTCAATCCGGTAGCCGTTGCAGTGGTTTGAATGGGCGTTGTATTCCAACTGTAAATATAAAGCCCCGTCCCACCCGAAGGGGTTGCTGTCGCGGTTCCGGTGGTTCCGCCGAGGCAGTTCACCGGCGTAGCCGTAGTGGAGACGTTCAGTAAAACCGGCTGGCTCACCGTCGCCGCAGCGGTTTTGATACAGCCGCTGGCATCGGTAACGGTAACAGTGTAAGAACCTGCAGTAAGATTATTTGCTGTAGCTGTTGTTTGTGCGGGCGTAGTATTCCAGGAGTACATATATAGCCCGACGCCACCACTTGCCGTTGCGGTAGCCGTGCCGTTATTTCCGCCAAAACAATCCACCCCGGTTGTGGCTCTTTGCACCGTAATTGCAGCGGGCTGTGTAAGGACGATTGTAGCGGTTTTGGTGCAGACTTTGCTGTCCGTGACTGTGACCGTGTAGCTTCCGGCGGTAAGATTATTTGCCGTAGCGGTTGTCTGCACCGGCGTGCTGTTCCAGCTATATGTGTAAGGCCCCGTGCCGCCGCTCACCGTTGCGGTTGCTGTGCCGGTAGCGCCGCCGTTGCAATCCACATTGGTTCCGGTAGCCGTTGCCGAAAGTGCCGTAGCGGGCTGGCCAATCGTCACGGTTGTGCTTTTTATACAGCCTCCGCCATCGGTAACTGTTACGGTATAAGTTCCGGCAATCAACCCATTAGCCGTTGCGCTGATCTGAACCGGCGTTGTGCTCCAGGAATAATTATAAGGCGTAGTGCCGCCGCTTGCTGCTGCAGTAGCGTTTCCGCTGTTTCCGCCAAAGCAGCGCACGTCCGTGCCGCTTGCCAGAATAGACAGCGCGACTGCTGGTTGCGTTATGGTTGCCATCGCGGTTTTAACGCACCCCTTCGCATCCGTAATCGTAACGGTATAAGGGCCAACACTTAAGCCCGTAGCGGTTGCAGTGGTTTGAACGGGCGTTGTGTTCCAACTATAGGTGTAAGGCCCCGTCCCGCCCGAAGGCGTGGCCGTTACGGTTCCCGTTGCGCCGCCAAAACACTTCACGTTTGTAGTAGTGATTGAGGCATTGAGAACCGCCGGCTGGCTCACCGTCGCCGTCCCGGTTTTGACGCAACCATTGGCGTCAGTAACGGTAACGATGTAGGGACCCGCGCTCAGCCCGGTAGCAGTGGCCGTAGTTTGAACAGGTGTTGTATTCCAACTGTAAGTCAAAGACCCCGTTCCGCCACTCGCTGTTGCGGTAGCTGTGCCGTTATTCCCGCCGTTGCAGTCGGGGCGCGTTGTGGAGGTAGCAATCGTAATTGCTAAAGGCTGCGTGATGGTTACATTGGCTGTTTGCTGACAGCCAATACCGTCTCGGACAGTTACCGTGTAGCTTAGTGCGGAAAGTCCGGTGGCCGTTGCGGTAGTCTGGACAGGCGCGCTGTTCCAACGATAGGTATAAGGCGTGGTTCCGCCGCTTGCGGTAACCGTTGCCGTGCCGTTATTTCCGCCAAAACAACTGATAGCGGTCTGCGAAGTTGTAAGTGTGGGCAGCGGTGGAGACGCAATGGTAATAATCGTGTCTTTTGTGCAGCCGTTGATATTGGTTCCGGTAACCGTATAAGTTCCGGGCAGGAGGGAATCCGTAATTGTGGCACTGCCGAAAGCGTAGGATTTCACTGTTGTGTTGCCTTGCTTTATCACAAGGCTTTGCGCCATGCCTCCAACGGATGCAATGGTGAAAATACCCTTTTTAATGCAGGTCGCGGCGGTGGTGTTGGTATACAGATAGCTCGGTATCGACTGCACGATAATCCTGTAGCTCAGCGTTTGCCGGGCGGCAATGGGACAGGAACGGTCAGAATAATTGATAAAGAAAGGATAAGTGCCGGGCGCTACGCCGGTGGTGTTCCAAGTCAGCAGGGAGTTGGGTGTCAGTGTTCCGTTGCTGTTAATGGTGTAGGTTGCGCCCGCCGGAATGCCCGTAGCCGTTAGATCAATGCTGTCATTTTGCGGGTCGGTAGGGTTGAGATTGAACGAGAGTATTTTCCCCTGACAAACTTTTACGGTTACACTGTCTTGCAGCGTTCCATTTGTAACATTAATAATCCCTGCTGAAGGCGGCACATTGCTACATGGGAGCACCACGAAAGTCATTTCCCGCATGATGCTGCCCACCCGGACGCCGTTGCGGTACTCCTCCGTCAGGTACTCTACTACGCTCTTCTGCGGGACACTGGGGCTGAAAACCAACTGGCCGGTTTGGGCGCTGAACGTAGGCGTCGCAGTTGCGGCCAGCCGATAAGGTGCCGGATAACCTGCATTGTAGGTAGCCGGGCCAAAAGTTCCGGAAGTACTTCCCGATTGCAGAGCACTTATGACCCGGTAAGTAAGCACATCGTTATTGACGTCTGTAGTACCGGGATTAAAAGATTGATTGGATGTTGTACAGAAATAGGGAGTGGCTGAGGTTCCAAAAGCGGGAGAATTATTATTTATACCACCCAGATTATTCAATGTACTGAAGATGTACATCGTACTGTAATTAGTACCGATTACAGATTGCAGATTGTCTATGGAAGCCGATCGCCCGGCATTATTATTGCTATTATTGCCATCCATTACGAAGCGCCAGCAGGAGGAAAAAGGATTGGAGGAAGGCAATGTGTACGTTCCGGCGTATTCAAAAACGCGGATGCCCACCTGCGTCCCGTTATTACAGGTCGTGTTTCCCTGCTGTGCCGGACATACGGGAGAAGCGTCTTTAGGCGGTGTAGAAGTCCGACTGAGCGCCACGGTTCCTTCCAGAATGGTAGAATCCCGGTAAACCTCAATCTCCGGCGTAAGAATCGCCAGATTTGGATAGGCAGCCCCGTTACAATCGCCGTATAGATTCAGGATGATCTTGTAAGTGTTCCCAGAAACATATTGATAGCGCACCTCGCAACCCACAATATGCGAGGCCCTGCTCTTAAAACCAATAAAAAGCAGTACGATACTGCAAAGAAGAAAAAGGAGAGGTTTTTTCACAAGCATGCGGATTCGGATTTTTAAAACGGCCCAATCCGGTTAAATGGTTGGGTATTCTTGCAAATATCCGCTTTCTCCCCCACATGGACACTCCTTTCCTGTCAAAAGAAGAAGTGTTTATACCAAAAACAGCTCCCCGTTCCGCGCTTTTTTCCGCAGCAGGACAGACGCCCGATAACGGTCTTCCCCATACTCCTCATACAAGGCATCCATCACCGCCAGCACCCGCGCTGCGCCCGCCTCGTCGACCCATTGCAAAAGACCTTTTGGATAATTCACGCCCTTCGTCATCGCCAGTTCCAAATCACCTGCCGACGCCACGCCGAGGTGCAGCGCATCCACCGCTTCGTTCATCAGCATCGCGCCGATTCTGTCCACCAAATGTTTGCCAAGCGCCTCGTTCATGTCCGGTTGCGGCAGGGTTGCGCCTTCGCTGTAGTCGTAAAACCCACGGCCACTTTTCCGGCCCAGCCAGCCTGCTTCTAAAAGTCTTTTTTGAGAGAAGGAAGGCTTGTAGCGCGGGTCGTAGAAAAAGGATTTCCACACGGTTTCCGTTACCACATAATTCACGTCGTGGCCAATATAATCCGTCAGGGCAAACGGCCCCATCTTAAAGCCGCCAAGTGTCGTCATCGCCCAATCAATCGTCGCCGGAGAGGCAATGCCTTCCTCATAAATCCGAATAGCTTCCCCATAAAACGGACGCGCCACGCGGTTCACAATAAAGCCCGGCGTGTCTTTCGCCAACACCGGAATTTTCCCCCAGCCGCGCATCAATTCTATCATCTCGCCCGCCAGCCCGTTGCGCGTTTGCAAGGCTGGAATCACTTCCACCAACGCCATCAAGGGGGCCGGATTGAAGAAGTGCAATCCCAAAACCCTTTGCGGAGCTTTACACGCCGCCGCAATAGACGTGACCGAAAGCGAAGACGTATTGGTCGCCAGAATACACTCTTGGGAAACCTCTGCTTCCAACGCTGCAAACACTTCCTGCTTCACGTCTAAGTTCTCCACAATCGCCTCTATTACCAGCCCGCAGTCGTGGAAAGCCGAAAGCGTCTCCACAAACTCAAAGCGATTCATCACGCCTTCCGCCGAAGAAATCTTTCCTTTCTCTTGGAGCTTTTGCAGGGTGCTTTGCAGATTCTTCTGTGCTTTTTCTAAAGAAGCCAAAGCTGTATCATAAACAACCACGTCATGGCCTGCTACTGCTGCTACCTGTGCAATGCCTGCGCCCATAGCGCCCGCGCCGATAATGCCGATTTTCATTTTTGGAGTTGGATGCCCTGCGGGCGTTGGAATGGCTAAAGCCGTTGGATAATGTTGGATGCCTTCGGCGTTGGAAGCTTCGCGTTGGAGGTTAGAGCCTTCGGTTTGTCCAAAACTGCCCGGCAAAAATAAAGCCTTCGGTTTTGGACTGCTGTACCAGAAATCATTTTCCAAGTACAACCCCAAAGCCGAAGGCTCCAACGCCCGAAGGGCTGTCCAACATTCCAACGCCGAAGGCATCCAACCTTTTACCGGTTGTGCACCCCTTCGCCAATCTCCTCAATCATCTTTTTGCAAAAAGCCGGAAGATCGTCGGGCTTGCGGCTTGTTACCAGTCCGTTGTCCGTAACCACTTCTGAATCTTCCCAATTCGCGCCTGCGTTTTTCAGGTCGGTTTGGATGGATGCATAAGAGGTCATCTTCCGGCCCCGCACCGCGTCAGCCTCCGCCAAAAGCCACGGGCCATGACAGATAGCCGCTACGGGCTTTTTCGCGTCCATAAAAGCTTTTGCAAAAGCCACCGCGTTCTTATCAGCGCGCAGCTTGTCGGGGTTCATCACGCCGCCGGGCAACACCAGCGCGTCGTAGTCGCTGACACTCACTTCGTCCAATGTTTTGTCCACGGCTACTTCGTCGCCCCAGTCATTTCCGTCCCAGCCTTTGATTTTGCCGGATTTCAGGGAGACGATTTCCACCGTTGCACCTGCGTCTTTCAACGCCTCCACGGGCTTCTCCAGTTCCGATTGCTCAAAGCCATCTGTTGCCAGCACGGCCACTTTCTTGTTTTCCAACTTTGCCATTTTGCTTAAGGATTTTGGGTGAGCCAAAGCCTTTTACAAAACAATGCCTGCGAGGTTGGAGTGTTGGAAAGTTGGACATTGTTGTGTTCAAAAGAGAATCTACAGAAGGTAGGTCATCTCGACCGCTAGGGAGAGATCTCACGTTTGCTAAGACTCACCTGCTGTGATCATCTGTCGTGAGATTGCCTTCGGCGAGTGCTTCGCTGTTCCTCGCTCTGCGCTCGGAATGACACCCATTATTTAACCCACCAACATTCCAACGCCGAAGGCATCCAACTCTCCAACGCGCAGCGTCCAACAGCTTTAGCTATCCCACCTTCTTCTTCGCCAAAATAGAAAACTGCGAATCCTCCGCCACAATCACATTCCGCAAAAGGCCCAGCCCTTCAATTTCCATTTCCACCACATCGCCCGCTTGGAGCCATTGCACCTTGTAGTTCGGGTCGTGGAGAAGGCCCGTGCCGTTCAGTTCCAAAAAGCAACCTGTTCCTACCGTGCCGCTGCCAATCACATCGCCGGGCAACACATCGGCGCCATAGGCGCAACGCTCAATAATCTCTGCAAACGTCCAGTCCATATCGCCCATCGAGCCGCGACTCACTTCCACGCCGTTCACCCGGCACACCATTTGGAGCGCAAAAGAGTCGCCTACATGGCCGGCCTTCGCCGCTTTGCGATACGGCTCCAACTCATCGGGCGTTACCATCCACGGGCCAATAACGGTGGAGAAATCCTTGCCTTTCGCCGGGCCGAGGTTCAGGAGCATTTCTTCCATTTGCAACGTCCGCGCGCTCATGTCGTTCATGATGCAGTAGCCCGCCACGTAGCTGTCGGCTTCTTCGGCAGAAAAATTCCGGCCTTTCTTGCCCAGAATCACCGCGGCTTCCAACTCAAAATCCAGCTTCTGAAAATGATCGGGCATACAGCGCACTTCGCCCGGCCCCTGAACGGCGTTGTGATTGGTGAAATACACAATCGGGTACTGGTCAAACTCCGGTATCATATCCACCTTGCGGTTGCGCCGCGCAGCCGCTACGTGCTGCCGAAAAGCATAGCCATCGCGGCAAGAAGTAGGATGTGGAACGGGAGCCAGAAGCTGTACGTCTTCTATGTTTCCATCGGAAGGCACACAGCCCGCTTTGATGCGCGCTTCGGCCTCGCGGGCGTGGCCGCTATTGGTGTCCCAATCGGCCAGCATGGCGCGCATGCTATTGGGCAGTTGCGGGTGCAGGGTTTGGAGGTCATAAAGCTGCCCGTCCACGAGCAGCGCCGCCTGTTCGAGGCCGGTCTTGAGGTAGGAAATGAATTTCATGGTGGGGATCTTGGATGATGTTGATGACGTTGGAAAGTATTGGATGGTATTGTGTCCAAAGGAGCGCCTACAAAATGTGGGTCATCTCGACCGTTAGGGAGAGATCTCACTTGCGCTGCTCCTAACATGCTGTGTTTCTTCTTCTGCGAGATTGCCTTCGGCGAGTGCTTCGCTGTTCCTCGCTCCGCGCTCGGAATGACACCCATGTTACTTAAACAGCAAAACGTCCAACAGATTTAGCCTCTTGCGTTTATCAGTTCTACATCAAACACCAGCGCCGCGTGGGGCGGAATCATCGCGCCCGCGCCGCGTGCACCATAACCCAGTTCCGAAGGAATGAACAGGCGCCATTTGTCGCCAGGCTTCATCAGTTGCATCGCTTCCGTCCAGCCGGAAATAACCTGATGAACGCCAAACGTAGCGGGCTGCCCGCGCTTGTAGGAAGAGTCAAACACCGTTCCGTCCGGCAGGCGGCCTTCGTAGTGAACGGTTACCATCGACGTAGGGCCGGGATGCGTACCGCCGGGGTCGCCGTGTTCCAGCATTTCGTATTGCAGGCCGGAGGGCAGGGTGGTTACGCCTTCGCGCTTCGCGTTCTGTTCCAGAAATTGTTGTCCGGCTTCCTGATGTTGGGCCGTGCGCGCGCCGAGAAGGTCGCGCAGTTTGTCGCTCATGCTCATGGTATGTTGGGGGATTTTTGGGGAAAGGCGAAAGTAGGGCTTTAGCGGCACGGGCAATACGACCGCGCCAGCAGAAAGGTTGGAAAAGTTGATTACTACATTAGCAAGTACTATCCAAGAAAAGTTATCCACATTCTGATAATGATGTGGATAACTATTGGTGGATGAGTTGCATTTGTCTTGGCGCTCATCATTTAACTTTGCACTCTATGGGAAATAAATCAAACAAAAGCACCCCTTCTGCGAAAAACTATCCACCTCAAATGTTGGGTGGCGGTATTCCTAAAGCTGGTGGTTCAGGTGGCGACCAAAATGGGCCTATTCGTATAAAGCTTATCAGGGTTGATCCTAACCTTGTGCCACAAGTGCGGGAAAAACAAAGAATCTACCTATCCTACGACCATGCAGAAGGCTATTCTTGTTATTACGATGGAAAGGTATTAGGGAAGGTGGCAAGAAACTGGGACCCGCAACTTGAAGCGCCTATGACGCATACCGGCTTTATCTACAAAATAGTAGAAGCCCAGCTTTCAGTTACTATTGAATTAGACTAAACGATATGACAGATAGAAATTTCCACATCAATCTATTTACAGATTGTGCTACTAATTGTGCTGCATATGAGGCTTGTGGGGGGTATCACTCCACCGCCCCTTGCAGATGCATTTATCCAACAAACGATGAAAGGCGGCACGCTTGTCATTTATGTGCGTATAACTGTCGGGAACGGGGCCTTTATAAGCCCGACCCGAAACTACAGGTTAGGAGTTTTGAACAAGGACTTGAAGATGGTTTGACCTTGGCGCAGGTAGGAATTAAGCAGTCTATTCCTATACTTCCTGCTTTCATTCCTGAGTTTACACACCGCTATCAAGGAGACAAACGGTTTGAAAAATGGGCAGCAGTTGATGTTCAAACCCTTTTTAAATGCCGCCTCCATAAAGCGGCAGACATCCGCTCCTTTTTTGTAGACGAAAACGCTGCCAGAGATTACCTGCGTGTCGCTCCCGACTGTGGGTTAATAGCCGTGCTTAATGGGAAAGACAAGTTCTTAGAAAGCCTGTGGGCCGCTCCATTAGAAGAAATCTTTGCCCGATTAAAAAGGGCAGGATTCAATTTGTGTACAGCGCCAACATTTTCCATAAATGCGTTAGCAACAAATGGTGCGGAAACGCCTTTCTCTCACCATACTACAATGCTGATGAGGCACAACCGGGTACTTGCGGAGATCGAGAGAAGTGGAATGAGCGCAATTCCCAACCTATATACGCTGGACGACGACGCACGTCAGATAAACGATTGGGCCGAGTGGTTAAAAGAGAATCCCTCTATAAATACCATTTCAAGAGACTTTACATCAACCAATCACTGGCCAGTGGTAGAAAAGAAGCTTGATAATCTAAAAACCATTCTTAGGCTGGCAGGAAGGCCTTTTCAGGTACTCATTGTTGGCACCGGAAAAGCTAATGCCGTCAAGGTTGCAACTGATTTGGCAGCAGCGGGTCACCAACCCACTATTATAACGTCAGCACCTATTGCAAAGGCAATAAATAGCGGCTCTAAATACCTTTTAAACAAAAAAGGAGAACTGCTTAATGGAGACACAGACGAAACAATGAGCTATGATGAGGTAATCCTTCATAATGTTGAACGATTCTCAAAGGCTTTGGAAATAGCCGTTGAAAAAGGAAAGCGAGCAGCATGATCTCCTGATTATGTAGTTTGAAAAATTGTGGACGCAAAAGCCGAGGTGCCTCCTGCTTTCTTCTGGTCTGCTTCTCTTCGCAAGCACATCTGTTTCTAAATAACTGATACTTGATGAATAGTTTCCCCTTGCTCTGCCAAAAACCCCAAAACAAAAAAAGCCGCCCCTCCGGGCGGCTTTTTCCATAAAAAACACTATCGTTTCTCCACAATCCCCACCTTCTCCATCAACTGCGGAAACTTCCGCAACGCCACCCTCGCCGTCACATAAAAAGCCGTCATCCACGCCGCCAGCGCATCGTGCATCGCATCCCGCGCCACCGTCGCCGCCTGCGCTTCGCCCGTCTCCTTCTGTTGCGCCGCGCTCAGCGTCTTCAAATTCCCAAAAGCCGCCTGCCGCGCCTGCAAGTCCGCCAGCGAAATCCCCTTCTTCCCCAGCGCCGCCACATAAGCCGGGTCCTTCAGCGCATTATCATAAAACGCAAAACCCTGACCCGCATAGCCCCCCTTGCTCGCCTTCCGGCTCCCGCGCAACTCCAGCGCCGTCTTCGCCACCGTGTCCTTCTCAAAAGCCAGCCGCGCCATCGCCAAATCATCCATGTAATCCTCATGAACCGCGTTCCGCGCATTATCATAATCCTCCGTCGCCTTATACTGCTCCCCATACTCCTTCTTATGCTGCACCACCAGCGCCCGCAGCGCCTGCACATCCTGCAACTTCGCCTTCACATCCACCTTGAGAATTCCCCGCACCGCCATCTTCGGCTCAATATCCACCAGCTGCGCATTTATCAGCGCCGTCTCCGTCCGCTCTATAAATTCATCCAAAGTCTCATACCGGCTCTCCTCATTAACCACCACTATCGGCGTGGGCGTGGGCGTGCCAGGAGCAGGCGTAATCGGAGTGGGCACTCCTTGCGGAGGCGTAGGTGCGTTCATAAGAAAAATGTTTTGGGGTTAGAAAAGAAATAAGAAATCGTAAAAATACAGCCATACCTCAAAACCAAAAATCCGAAAGAGTTCTTTAACGATAATTTAAAAATCTCCGCCACACCCAATCCCCCTTCTTACTCCCCAAAAACAACGCAGATACCCTCCCGGTCACGCAGATGCCCTCCCGGTCATGCAGAAACAGGAAAAACCGTGCAGAAGCAGCTTCCGCCCATGCAGAAACCGCCCACCACCCCGCAGAAATCAAAAACCTCCCCGCAGAAACCACCCGCCTCCCCGCAGAAGCCATCTCCCCCCTTGCAGAAACCGCTACCGCCCCCGCAGAACTCAAAAAAACGGTGCAGAAACAGCCCCCGCCCCCGCAGAAGCCAATCCCCTTCTTAATCTTCCTCCGCTAAAAATCAAAATCCTCCGGCTCGCCGGCCAGTTTGCGGCCTGCCAGAATACTGCTTCCCCAAAGCTCGCGGAGGTCATCCCTGCGATATCTGTTGTCCGTTGCGCCTTGCAGGCCCAGACTTCGGTTCATCAGGTATTCCTCGTAGGCCAGTGGCAGATGCTCCGAAATCTTGCGCAGCCGGTAGCGTTGCGCGGCCTCGCGCAGCGCCTCCCGGAAATCAGAGTGGCGCTCTATGGAAATCAGCTCGTCCGTATCCAGCAAAAACCGGATCGTGCGCTCCAGCTCCTCCCGGTCGCCCGCGTGGCGGTTGCTGTGTTCAAAAGCTTCGTACAGCTCGCGGGTGCGGGCATCTTCAAAGGTGGTTACAAAGTAGCGTACCTGCTCCTTGTCGGAGAAAAACAGCGTGGGCCGCTTGTCGCGCGTGCGTTCGTATTCGGCCCATTCTTCTGCTTTCTCTGCTCGCTGCTTTTCAAAAAACAAATCCCGGTAACCCTCCTCTTTTGCCCCCCGGATGTCGGGCAAAGTCATGTACACACCTGCACCAGTTCGGCCATTGTGAAAGTCGTACCACTCCGGGAAATTGCGGTTGCCGTCGTCGGTGGCGTAGGCTTCTTTGATGTCCTCATATTCCTGCCAGTCTTCGTCGTCCATCTCCTCCAGATACACGTTGTTGCTGTTCAGGAACTGCTGGTAGAGTTCTATTTCTGCTTCGGTTATCGGCTCCAGAAACGGGCAATTCAGGATGTTCGTTTCCCACACCTGAAAGTCATAGCAGATTTCCACACCCTCATAAGTCGCTTGCTCAGCGCGCCACAAGCATTGGGCATCAAAAAGTTTCTTTTGCAGGATGTATTTCAGATGCGCCGCTGCTTCTTCTATCCACTGGGTCTCGGCGCTCGCATTTCTATCAATATACATCTGCCCATAGTCCAGCCACATCTTTTTATAGGTCGCGTAGCTGTCCATAAAAGACTCTACCGACCACGGCTGAAAGCCTTCAAAATAGCTTTGGAAGCGCGGCTCCGTGCGCAGCCATTCTTCTATCTGCTCTTTGGTAACAGGCGGCTTTTGCGGCTGTTCTTCATTGTTGGGGAGATTTTCTTCGGCCATAAAAAGCGGTTTTGAAAAGGGAAAAATACACCGCGCCGGGGAAATATTCTTTCCGCCTACCGCGCCATAGCTTTTAACCTCCTTCCTTTTCCCCGCCCACCCCGCTACCTTTGAAATCCATTCAAATCCCCCTCCAAAACTTATGGCCTACACCCTCCCCGCCCTGCCCTACGATTTTGCCGCCCTCGAGCCGCACATCGACGCCCAAACCATGCAAATCCACCACGGCAAGCACCACCAAGCCTATGTGGACAACCTCAACAAAGCCCTTGAAGGCAAAGAAGAAATGTCGCTGGAAGACCTCATGGCCCAAATCGATCAGCATCCCGCCCCCGTGCGAAACAACGGCGGCGGCCACTACAACCACTCCCTTTTCTGGACCGTTCTCGGCCCCAACGGCGGCCAGCCGGGCGGCGCTTTGGAAGCCGCCATCAACAGCACCTTCGGCAGCCTTGATGGCTTGAAGGAGAAAATGAACGCCGCTGGTACTACGCGCTTCGGTTCCGGCTGGGCCTGGCTCATTGTGAAGGATGGCGCGCTGGCCGTTACTTCCACCCCCAATCAGGACAATCCCCTAATGCCCGTAGCCGAAATGCAGGGCACACCCATCTTCGGCATCGATGTGTGGGAACATGCCTACTACCTCAATTACCAGAACAAGCGCCCCGACTACCTCAAAGCCATCTGGAACGTGGTGAACTGGGCCGAAGTGGCGCGCCGCTACGAAGCTGCGGGCGGGAAGTAAGGAATCCCTTCTGAACACAAAAAAGGAGCGCACTTTCTGCAAGTGCGCTCCTTTTTTTATTTGGGGGGAAAGTATTTTCCTTAGTGAGAATGCTCTTCGCCTTCTTTGCTGCACATACCGGCAATCTTGTGGAAGATTTCGTGTGCCTCATTCAGCGAAGCCATCAGGTCTTTGTCGTTTGCCTTGGATTGCACCAGCTTATCCACAGTGGTCACCTGCGTTTCCAGTTGCGCCACCAGCACCTTCATGTCTCCCTTTTGGTAAGGCTCCGGGAATGGATTGCCGATAAGATTTTTCACTGCCAAAACTAGTTCCTGACTACGAGTGCGGATAGGCTTAAAATTGCCTTTCTCTGCCGGGTGGAAAGTCGTCGCCATCACCTTGTGAAAAGCATCCAGTTCCGGCCAGGCCACTGGCTCCGACTTTTGGGATTCCATTGCGGCCCGTTGTTCAGTCGTCATTACCTCGGTGGCAGGAACTGCCGGTGGGGTGGGAGCGGCGTTTTTGGATTTGGATTTCTGTGCAAATGCACCTACAGAAAGCAGTGCGCAGAGCGCGAGGAGGGAAAGCTTTTTCATAGCTTGTTGTTTGGGGAAAAGTGTTGGAAAAACGAAAGTTAGTGCTGGAAAACGGCCAGCGTGTACTCTTTTTTCCCTTTCTGGAGCAAAAGATACCGCCCAGAGAGCAGCAGGCCGGGAGAAAGTTTAAAGTCGGGGCCGGAAATCTTTTCCTTGTTGATGGAAAATCCACCCGCGCCAATCATTTTCCGGGCTTCGCCTTTGGAAGGAAAAATGCCTTTGTCGGCGAGGAAAGTGAGGAGGTCGGTTTCTTCTAAAGAATCCAGCGGTGCTTCCACACGCGGCACGCCCGCCAGTGCACCCAAGAGGTCGCTTTCCGAAAGGCTGCGCAGGGCTTCCACCGTGCTTTTTCCAAACAAAATTTCCGAAGCACGCAAGGCACTGTCCAGTGCTTCCTGCCCATGCACCAGAACGGTGAGCTCCTGCGCCAGCGCGGTTTGCAGGCGGCGCTCATGCGGCGCTTCCTGATGGTGTGCAATCAGCGTCTGAATGGCTGCTACTTCCTTAAAAGAAAACACGTACATCATCCGCTCTGCGTCGGCATCGGGCAATCCCATCCAGAATTGGTAGAACTGATAAGGCGAAGTCTTCTCCGCATCCAGCCAGATATTTCCGCCTTCCGATTTGCCGAATTTCGCGCCGTCGCTCTTGGTAATGAGCGGGCAGGTAAAAGCAAAGGCTTCGGGCTTTTCCCTTTCTTCGCCGCTTTCCGCAAAAGCCTTGCGGCGGATGAGTTCCGTGCCGGTGGTGATGTTTCCCCACTGGTCGGCCCCGCCCATTTGGAGCTGCACGCCGTGATGTTTGTGGAGGTGATAGAAGTCGTAAGCCTGGATGAGCTGGTAGGAAAATTCCGTGAAAGAAAGCCCGCCTTCCAGCCGATTCTTCACCGAATCCTTAGACATCATGTAGGAGATGGTGATGTGCTTTCCGGCCTCGCGAATGAAATCAATAAAAGAGAACGGGCCTATCCAGTCGGCGTTGTTCATCAGCACCGCGCCGTTTTCTGCGGTAGCGGAGAAGTCGAGGAAGTGCGCCAGTTGCTTGCGAATGCCTTCTACATTTCGCTGGAGCGTGTCATTGTCCTGCAAGGTTCTTTCTGCTGATTTTCCCGACGGGTCGCCGATAGCGCCGGTAGCGCCGCCCACGAGGGCATAAGGTTTGTGGCCCGCTCGTTGCAGCCGCATGAGGAGCGTAATGGGCAAGAGGCTTCCCACATGCAGCGAGTCGGCAGTGGGGTCAAAGCCGATGTAGCCCCTGATGGGCGCTTCGGCCAGCCGCTCTTCGGTGCCGGGGGTAATGTCTTGAATAAGCCCGCGCTGCCGCAGGTCTGCAATAAGAGAGTTCATACCGCGTTATTTACAAAAGAAGCAGAAGTCGCTTCTCAAAAGGCCCGCAAAAGTATTTTCTCCCGAACAAGATTTGACGGAAAAGTGTTTAATTATTGCGTCCGATAAAGTTATCTTCGCTTAGCACCCTGTTATTATGCGGAAAACCTTTCCTTTTTTCCTTTGGACGCTGATTTGCGCAGCCCTTTTTTGCGTGCGCAGCGAAGCGCAAACGACGCCGCTTTTAGGCGACGAGTGGATTAATTTCGGCCAGACCTACTGCAAGATTCCGGTGAGCCGAAACGGCATCTACCACGTCAGCGGGCAGGACTTGCTCAATCAGGGTTTGCCTGCCGCGCTTCCGGGAACACAGTTCCGGCTGTATCGTTTGGGCAAAGAAGTTCCGCTCATCGTCTCTACCGACAGGGCATTCTCCGCCACCGATTTTATCGAGTTTTGGGGAATGGCCAACGATGGCGCTGCCGATGAGGCGCTTTATCCTTCGCCGGATGTGCAGACCGACCCCGGACGCAGCCTTTTCAGCGACACGGCTTGGTATTTCCTTACGTGGACAGCTACCGGAACGGGCCTGCGGATGAGCAACGCCACCACTGCTATTCCAGGAACGCCCGCAGCTACAACGGCGCGGGTGCGGGCAACGGTGCGTAAGTCTTACGGTACTTACGCTTCTTACGGAAATGCACAAAGCACCGCCTACCGGCTGTATTCTTCCAAATTTGAAGCGGGCGAAGGGTTTTTGCACGCACAGGCCGGGCCGGGAACTGCACTAAACGTGACGCTTTCCACACCGGAAGGACAAGCTGGCGACATTGAATTCCAGACGGGTGTGGCGGCTTTTTCGCTGGATAATGTTAATACAGGCACGACTGCGCCCCCGCATCCTCTTCGTGTTACTGTAGCCTCGCAGATAGCAGTAGACACGACCTATGGCGCGCAGCAGTATCGCCGTTTCACGACTTCACTCAACAGTTGGACGCCGGCGGGCAATACAACCGTCGCCTACATGCCCTCATCGGGCGGCCCGTCACTTTATGATTACTGGGGGGTTGCTTTTCTCCAACTGAAATACTGGAGGACGCTGAACTACGCCAGCCAGAACTACGCCGAGTTTGAGGTGGAAGCTTCTTCTACGGCGCAACTTCTTTCCCTGCAAAACATTTCCGCCACTCGGCTTTACGACCTCACCAACCGCCAATATTACGATGTCGATTTATCGGTGCCGGGTCAAGCTCAATTTTATCTATCGCCTTCGGCGGCCTCGCGGAAATGTGTGGTCGTAACTGCTTCTGGTGTTTCCGGCATTCCGCCCCTGCTGCGCGTCAATTTTAAGGACTATTCTGCGGGCGGCGATTATGTAATGATCAGCCATCCCTCATTGGAAAGCGGCAGCGCCCTAACGGCTTACAAGACCTACCGGGCTTCGGCAACTGGTGGCTCTCACACGCCTCTTCTTGCCTACGTAACGGATTTGTATGACCAGTTTGCCGGAGGTATTTCGCAGCATCCGCTGGCGATTAAAAACTTTCTTTCCCGGCTACAGAAATCGGCAACGGTGAAGCCTAAGCAGATGGTACTTATCGGCAAGGGCGTTACGTATCCGCGTTACCGCTCCGGCGCGGCAAATGCGTTTGCGAATGCGCTGGTGCCTACCTATGGCTACCCCGGCTGCGACGCGCTTTTTACGGATAGCACTGCGAATCCTCTGGCTGTCGGGCGCATCTCCGTTATCAACAGCGGCGAGCTGGCAGCGTATCTAGACAAGGTGAAAGCCTACGAAGCCGCTCTGACGCGCGTACCCGCCGTGCCGACGCTGGAGACCGAGCGGTGGAAGAAAAAAGTGGTTCACATTGCCGGGTCCACTGATCAGGTTTACCAAAAAGAAATTCTGCTGCCTACACTCAACGCTGCTGCCCGCATTATTGCTGACACGCCGGTTGGCGGCGATGTGCTGACCGTTGCAAAGCAGACAACTAACCCCATAGACCCGTTTACCAACAGTTTTATGGACTCGGTGATGAATGAAGGGATGGGCTTGCTTACCTTCCACGGACATGCTTTTGCGGGCGGTTTCGACTACAATATCAACATGCCGGAGGTGTATGTAAACCGTCCCAAGCTACCGCTTTTTATCGCGTTGGGCTGTGATGTAGCGCAAATATTTGACACTGGCGCGCGCACGATTTCAGAACGTTATGTGCTTGCGCCCCGTGGCGGCTCTATTGCGATGGTAGCCGCCGACCAGCTTCAGTTCCCGGAGTTTCACGGGCCTTATCTGACGACTCTTTATTACCACTTTTCCGGGCTGGGCTATCAGCGAAGCATGGGTCAGCAAATAGCGGATGGATATGTGCAGTTTCTCGGAGATAGTGTCAATGGTTACAGCCGTGGCTTTATGCGCGCCAACCTGGAGTCCATGATTTTTCAGGGAGACCCGGCGGTAAACCTTTATCACCCGGCGAAGCCCGATTTCTCTCTGACGTCTGATGCTATTTACACGCTTCCTGCGCAGGTCACTTCTGCACTGGATTCTTTTCAGCTTAAAATCATTGCCTACAATCTGGGGAAAGGCTTCCGCGACACAGGACTTACAATTCGCGTGACGCGCACCAAGCCCGACGGCACCACGGTTCTTGTACAGAATTATCCGTTGCCGGAGCTTTTGCACAGCGATACAGTTCTGGTTTGGGTGCCTTTCGACAATCGCCTAGACCTCGGCATCAACCGGTTCACCATCACCATCAATCCCAACAACACGATACCGGAGATTTCTACGGCCAACAATACGGTGGTGTACGACCTGTTTATTTCCGGCAACAACCTTGTTCCGGTGTATCCGTACCAATACGGCATCGTGAATGAAATTCCTACCCTGAAAGCGTCCACGCTGAACCCTTTTGCGCCGCCCGCCGGTTATCTGATGCAGATAGATACCACACAGCTTTTCAACAGCCCGCTGCTGCGCCAGACAACGATTAACGGGCCGGGTGGATTAGTGAAATGGCAACCCAATATTCCGTTTACCGACAGCACGGTTTACTACTGGCGCACGGCCTATGCACCGGCAGCAGGACTGACGCCGGCCTGGACGGAATCTTCCTTTCTGTATCTGCCGAATGTGGGCGAAGGCTGGAATCAGTCGCACGCTTTTCAGTACATGCCCAATACACGCGCGGGACTTCAGTACAATACCGATGATCGCTTCTTTGCTTTTAACCGGCTTTCGCGGCGCATTAATGTCCGCTGCAAGGTGATGTATAACAACGCCGATGTGGAGAACAACAAAGTGCAGGTGGACGAGGTGGACTTTCAGCGCAGTACCTGCCTGATTAACAACACCACGATTCAGATTATGGTGATTGACTCCCTTGACGGCTCGC
>CBDFFP010000006.1:0-369540 GCA_965246855.1 Chitinophagaceae bacterium
TTTTTGTGAACGGTAGTATCGGCTTCAATGGCTCTACCTCGGAAAACAGCAGTGCTGGTACTACAACCACTGGCAGGGTCAGTAACAGCTTTTTCCTGACGCCAAGCATCGGCTATCAGTTTAACCGCAACTGGGGTGCTGGTCTGACAGTAGATTACAACATTACCCGCGCCACTTCCGTTGTCACTGATCCCACGTTAAACAATGGCAGTGCATTTGACCGCAAAAACACCAACCGTACATTCGGTGTAGGTCCTTTCCTGCGTTATACGCGTCACCTGTCTCCAATGTTCTTCTTATACGGCCAGTTGAACGCGCTGTATGTAAACGGCAGAACTTCTATAGACCAGCTTGGCTCTACCAATGTTACCGGTAAGTCGAACGGCGTAAGAGTAAACGTGATGCCGGCTGTGGGTATCAACATCACACGCCACATCGCCCTCACCGGCTCCTTTGGTAGCATCGGCTTCAATACTTTGCGGGACGAGAATCCTATCAACAGCAACGACTATAATCGCACCAACTCCTTTGAGGCCACTTTCGGCCGCCAATTCATGTTCGGCGTTCAGTGGAATTTTGGTACCAGTTCCCGCATGGGCCGCACACGTCGCGAGCCAATGGGCGAAACCCGCAACATGGACCGCTACCGCGATAACGAGGGCGACAAAGCCACCGATGGCGACAACAACAACAACAGCGGTGACGACGCACCGCGCCGCCGCCGTCGTGACCGCGACTAAGCGAAACGATTGTTTCCTCTTTTAGAAAACCGCCTTTGCATTTCAGCCAAAGGCGGTTTTTATTTTGAGAAAAAAACGCCTGCTGCTTCCGCTTATTTTTGTTCCCTAACGGCTACCCTTCCTTTTCATGCGCACGCTTCGCTTTTCTTCTTTTCTGAGCCTTTCGCTTTGCCTTTCCACGGCTGTTATTGCGCAGCAAAACCAGGGCAATTTTTCGCGGGAAACACAGAAATTTCTGGACCGCTACACGACAGAATACGTGCGACTTTACACCAACGCCTCCGAAGCGCAGTGGAACGCGCAAACGGCCATTAAAGAAGGAGACACCAGCGCGGCCACGGCAGCCAAAGCAGCAGACGAAGAAATGGCGGCCTTCACGGGAAGCGCGGAAAACATCGCTGCCGCCCGGAAATTTCTTCAGGCTCCAAAATCCCTCACGCCGCTCCAGAAACGGCAGTTGGACGTGATTCTTTACAACGCGGCCAACAACCCGCAAACTGTTGCGCCGCTGGTGAAAACGCGCATCGCGGCGGAGACCGACCAAACGCAGGCGCTCTACGGCTATCAGTTTCTGCTGGGTGGGAAAAAGACGACGCCCAATGAGATGGACGAGGTTCTGAAAAGCGAAACCGACCCGGCAAAAAGGCTGGCTGCATGGGAAAGCAGCAAGGCGATTGGCCCCACCCTGAAACCCGGCCTCTTGCGCCTGCGCGACCTGCGAAACCAAACGGTGCAGGCGCTGGGCTACCCCGATTATTTCTCTTACCAGGTAAGCGATTACGGGCTTTCCAACAAGGAAATGATGGCCCTGATGCAGGGCCTCCTGCGCGACCTGTGGCCGCTTTACCGCGAACTGCACACGTGGATGCGCTACGAAGCAGCAAAGAAATACGGCGCGGCCCAGGTGCCCCAAATGCTGCCCGCTCACTGGCTGCCCAATCGCTGGGGGCAGGACTGGTCGTCGTTTGTGAACGTGGCGGGATTGAATCTGGATTCGGTGCTGCACACCAAGTCGCCGCAGTGGATTGTGGAGAACGCGGAAGGGCTTTACACCTCGCTCGGCTTTCCGAAACTGCCGCAGCGTTTTTACCAAAAAAGCTCGCTCTATCCATACCCTGCCGACAGCGCGGCGAAGAAAAATACCCACGCCTCGGCGTGGCACATGGATTTGAACAAAGACGTACGCTCGCTGATGAGCGTGGAGCCAAACAGCGAGTGGTGGGAAACGACGAACCACGAGCTGGGCCACATCTACTACTACCTGTCCTACACCAACCCCGCTGTTCCGCCGCTGCTGCGGCAAGGCGCAAACCGCGCGTATCACGAAGCGGTGGGGACGATGATGGGGCTGGCGGCGATGCAAAAGCCTTACCTCGTGGGGCGTGGATTGATTGGCGCAGACGCAAAGACGGACGACGTGCAGATGCTCCTGAAAGAAGCCCTCAACTCGGTGGTGTTTATCTTTTTCTCTGCCGGAACGATGAGTCATTTTGAGAAAGCGATGTACACCGACAAGCTGCCCCAAAATCGTTTCAACAGCGAATGGTGGGCGCTGGCGAAGAAGTATCAGGGCATTGTTCCGCCCACGGCGCGCGGCGAAGAATTTTGCGACGCGGCCACCAAAACGCACATCAACGACGACCCGGCGCAGTACTATGATTATGCGCTTTCCTATGCCTTGCTGTATCAGCTTCACAACCACATTGCGAAGCAGATTCTCCACCAAGACCCGCGCGCCACGAACTATTGGGGCAGCAAGGAAACGGGCGATTTTATCCGGGGGATTCTGGCGCAGGGCGCGTCTAAAGACTGGCGCACGGTGCTGAAAGAGACCACCGGCGACGGCCTGAACGCGAAGGCGATGCTCCAGTATTTTTCGCCGCTCGTGGCGTGGTTGAAGGCGCAGAATAAAGGCCGCGTTTATACTTTGCCGCAAACGCTCTGAAGGAGGCGCGCGGGGTTCTGTTTTGTAGCGAAGACACGCCCCGCGCGTCCGTAGCGCATGTGGGTTTTGGGTGGATACGCGGGGCGTGTTCCTGCGGAGGTTGCGAGGCCGGGAGAAGACCTGGCGTTCTTCCCCCAACACCTGCGGCGCGCGCCCCGAATGCTGCGGCGCGCGCCCTGCCCGCAAGGGGCATTCCCCCGAGGGGCAGAAATGTGCCCGCAGGCGCCGGGGCGCTTCCCCCTGCTTCTGCGGCGCGCCCCTCACGGGCGAGGGAACGCGCCGCATTGGGTAGGGAGCGCCCCCTCGCCCGTGCGGCGCGCACCTTGCAGGCGGGGCGCGCGCCGCAGCATTCGGGGAACGCCCCCCACGGCTAAGGGGCGCTTTTTGGGGGGATCTATTTTGCCGGGAAGGGCATGTTTGGATATTTTAGAAGGGGAAAGTATGTTTGCCCTCTCCTTTAAAAAAACCTTCCTTTATGAGCAAGACGAAAGATTACTTCCCGAAGGCCGACGACACGCTGGCCATCTACCTGAATACCTTCAACAACAAGCTGGCCCAATATGCGGCCATCCTGCGGCTGGCGGCGGCGGACGTAACGCAGATACAGCGCGACAACACCAACGCCGTGAACGCCATTCAGCGGGTGGACGGGGTGAAGCTGACGCTGAAAAACGAGATAACCACCAAAAACGCCCTGACGAGCGTGGCGGAAAAAGGGGTGCGGAAGGCATCTGCTTCCATCAAAACAAACCCCAACTACACCGAGGCCATAGGCCGCGATATGGGTATTATTGGCGAGGACAGCATGTGGGACAGCGCGACGGCGCAGCCGGTGCTGAAGGCTTCGCTGAATGGCGGCGCGGCGCTGCTTGATTTTGAAAAGGCGCAGAGCACCGGCGTCGGCTTCTGGGGCCGCCGGGGCCCTGAAACGGCGTTTACCTTTCTGGCACACGACACGCATCCGCCCTATGTGGACAACCGGCCCAACCTGGTGGCGGGCGTGCGGGAGCAGCGCGAATACTATGGCTTTTACATGGTGGACGACCAGCAGGTGGGCCAGCAAAGCGCAATAGTGAGCATAACGGTGTAAAAAAAAGGACAGAGATTTTCGGAACACGAAGGAGACGCGGAATTTTTTCGCGTCTCCTCCGTGTTCCGGGCATTTTCCACCCGGCGCGCGGGGAAAAAAATTTTACCTTGCGCTGCTTTCTTTCGGCAAAGGCCCTATCTTGCTGTGCTTCCTCCCAAAAAAAGATTTTCCTTCCACGCTTCGCACCTTTCCAATCATCGTCTTTTCTATGAGCGATCTGAATGCTTTTCCTTCCGTTTCTTCTTCTCCTCAAAGCCCTTCTCCGGCCCACAGCCGGCGCCGTTTTCTGGGCCTTGCCGGTGCGCTGGCAGGCGCGGGCGCGCTGGGAATGGCTTCCTGCAAAAAAGACGACAGCGGAGGCTCCACGGTGTACAGCAATGGCGTGTATCTGGGCGCGGGCGATGTGGGCGTGCTGAACTATGCCTACGCGCTGGAGCAGCTGGAAGCGGCTTTCTACAAGCAGGTAATGGACTTTTCCAAGGGCGTGTTTTCTGCCGCTGAATTTGCGCTGCTTGGGGAAATTGCGGAGCATGAGGCGGCCCACGCGAAGTTTTTTAAGGCAGCACTCATAGCGGATGGCGCAAGCCCGATACAAGACTTGTCGACGAATTTCTCCGCTATTAATTTCGGCAGCAGGGCCAGTGTGCTTCAAACGGCGCAGACGTTTGAAGACCTCGGCGTAGCGGCCTACAATGGGGCGGGCAGGCTTTTGAATTCTCCGGTTTATCTGGCGCTGGCCGGCAAGATTGTGAGCGTGGAAGCCCGCCATGCGGCGGCTATCCGCGATATGCTGTCGCCCGGCTCTTTCGCCGATTTGCTTTCGCTTTCTGATTTTGGCACCGACAATGCAAACGGCCTTGATGGCGCTCTGTCTCCTGCGCAAGTTCTTTCGAGAGCTGGCGTGTATATCAAAGAGCGCCTCGACGCTTCCGGTCTTCCTTCCTTTTAAAAAAACGCCGTTTCCTCTGTCATGAATCTTCAGAACATTTTCAATCACATCGAGTCGGAAGACCCCCAATTTTATGAGCGGACGTCTGCGCGCCGTTCCGTCATTCGTACTTTTCTGAAAGGCGCTGTGCTCACGGCGGCTCCGGTGGCGCTGGGCGGGCTGCTGAAGAAAGCCTACGCGCAAACTTCGGTGGATGTAGTGGGCATCCTCAATTTTGCCCTAACGCTGGAGTATCTGGAGGCCGAATTTTACACAAAAGCACTTTCTAATGCCGCTGCGCTGAACCTCACCGGCGCTGCGCTGGCGGCCATCCAAACCATCAGCAACCACGAGACGGCGCACGTGAACTTCCTGAAAAAAACCATTACGGAGGATCTTGGCGGGCAGGCAGTTGCCAAACCTGTATTTGATTTTACGGGCGGGATGGGTTCTTACACAGGCCCCTTCACCGGCGTCTTTGCCGACTACTCGCTTTTTCTGGCTTTGGCGCAGACTTTTGAAGACACCGGCGTGCGGGCCTATAAAGGACAGGCGCCAAAGCTGATTGATGATAAGTACAACAACATTCTGAAGGCGGCGCTGCAAATCCATTCGGTGGAGGCACGTCATGCGGCGCACATCCGCGCCATGCGCGCTGCAACGAACAGTTCCCGGGTAGATACAACCGCTGGCCCGTTGCGCCCGTGGATTACGGCTGCGCAAAGCGGCATTCAGACCGGCAACACAGCCACCAACGCAGCTATTCAGCAGTCGTATGCAGGCGAAGACCTGACGGCGCAGAAAACGGTGAAAGGCACGGTGGACATTAAGGCGCTTACGGGCAGCACCAGCCGCGCCTCCGAGTCTTTCGACGAGCCACTAACGATGGACGCTGTACTGACGATTGTGAAGCCGTTTATCAAGCCGTAGAACATTTCCCCCACGTCCCTTAAAAAAGCCCCGGCATGTAGTGCCGGGGCTTTTTTGTTTTTCAGGATTTCGTTGCCTCGTCTGGCATGAAAAGCGCCTTCAGTTCATCCGCATCTGCAGGTTTCATTTTTCCGCCCAGCACAAGGCGTACCTGCCGGCGACGCAGCGCCCCTTCCCACATTTTCTTTTCCTCGTCTGTCTGCGGCTCCAGCTCCGGCACAGGGCGCGGACGGCCATTGGGGTCAAGGGCAACGAAGGTGAGGTAGGCTTCGTTGGAAAGATAGCGGTATTGCGCGCTGAGGTCTTCGCCCCAGACTTTCAGATAGACTTCCATGCTGGAATTGAACGCGCGGGTGACGCGGCCTTCAATAGTGAGTAGATTGCCCAGTTTGATGGGGTTTGAAAAGGAAATATTGTCCACCGAAGCCGTTACCACGGGGCAGTTGCAATGCTTCATGGCCGAGATGGCCGCCGCAATATCCATCCAGTGCATCAGCCGTCCGCCCATCAGGTTTCCGAGGGTGTTGGTGTCGTTAGGAAGCACCAGTTCGCTCATCACGTTCTGGCTGTCTTTTGGGTTCTTTTTCATAGGGAAGGGGTTGTCTTTGCAGTACGCAAAAAAACGGCGGTGAAGGTAAGTGCCTTTTTCAGGGGCGAACGGCCCCGGAATCCACCCACATCCTGTTGTTGCGCATTGCCTGTACAAAGACCTGTACCGCCGCTTTCATAGCCGTGTCTAAAACGGCGAAAGCGGGTTTTTTTTGCGCTTGGGGAAGCAGGTTTCGGGAGAGAGAGGCATCCGTTTTCCAGTTATAAAGAGAAAGCGGTTTGGCGCCATCAAACTGATAAGTGTAAGCAGAATCCGTAAGCGTATAAACGCCGGTTCGGTAGCTAATTGTGTGGCGCAATGAAGCGCTTTGGCGAAGCAAACTGGTTCCGAAAGAAAAGTAAGAGGACGGATAATGCAGATACTCCATCAGCGTAGGCAAGATATCTGTCTGGTTGGCTACAGTGCTGTTGCGTTTGGGTGCGATGCTGCTGTCGGGTGTGAAGAATGCAACAGGAATCCGGTAGTGGTCTAAAAGATTGTAGTTCCCTTCCTCAAAAGGCGGCGAACCGTGGTCGGCGGTCAGCACGAAAACCGTGTTCCTGTACCACGGCATTTGTCGGGCTTCGGCAAAAAACTGCGACAAGGCATAGTCGGCATAGCGAACACAGGCACGGATAGGATGCCCTTTTCCCGAAAAGCGCACCTTGTATTTTTGAGGAATCACAAACGGATGATGCGTGTTGAGCGTAAAAACCGCTGCCGTGAAAGGCTGTGGAAACGTCGCCAGTTTACGGGCCGTGAATTGAAGAAAAGGCTCGTCCCAGATGCCCCAGTGGCCGTCGTAGTCGGCGTCGTTGCCGTACTCTGTTTTGCCAAAATAATTCTGATAACCTGCCAACTTGCTAAAAGCATCAAAGCCCATTGTACCGTTCTTCCCGCCATGAAAAAAGGCAGAAACGTAACCGTGCGGAGAGAGCAAGTTAGCCAATGAAGTGATGCGATTGGTGGCGTATGCCGAGAATATATAAGGCTCGTCCTGCCACGAAGGAATGCCCGCCAGCACTGCCGGAATGCCTTGAATGGATTCTTCCGCATTGGCAAAACCGTTAGTAAAAGTGAGGCTTTGCGCCAGCAGGGAATCCAGAAACGGCGTAGGAATGTTTCCGCCCAGTACGTGAACATACCGGCTGGAAAGGCTTTCCACCAGAATGACTACCACATTCTTTTTGCGGAAAGAATCGCCCGTTATAGGCGGATGAATAACCGGGTGAATGCGCCGCAGTGTTTGTTCGTCAAAATAGTGATAGTCGGGAAGCTCCTTGCGCTCCGTAGTTGTAAGGATGGAAAACGGCGTATTGAGAATGGCCGGGCCTTGTTGCACGCCCGCAGCTTCGCCTGCATTCACCACGTTGAGCGGAATAAGTTGCAGCCCGCCACGAATGGCCACGACAGCAAGTCCTGCACTCGTCAGAAACAAAAGTGCATTCAGCAGAAAAGCCCGCAGCCGCGAATTTTCCGGTTTGCTTTTCAACCTCAATGAGCGCGCATAGCCTTGCACCAAAAGGAAAAGCAATGCCGCATACACCAGCAGCAGATACCAATATTGAAGCAGAAACTCCGGCAACAGCGTGTAGAATTCACTCCCTTTTTCTCCCGTCAGAAACCGCAGTGCGTCAAACTGCGACCGCTTGTGGATGAACGGGAAATACGCCACGTCCACCAAATTGGAAAGCAGGGCTACGGCATTAAAGCTGATGAAAACCACCCGAAGCACTTTCTGCCAGCCGCTACGCGCCACAAAGGGAAACGGCAATAAACTTAGCACGATAAAAAGCGCATTGGTCATGGCAATGGCCGAGAGGTCAAAACGCACGCCTTTTACCAGCAACAAAGCCCACGAAACAGAAGGCTGCCAAGCAGAATTGTAAACGGCGATAAACAGCAACCTGCACAGCCCATAAAGCAGGAGCAAAAGCGACACTTGCGCCAGAAGTCGCAGCAAGCGCGTTAAGGTCGAAAGCACACCGACAGACTGCGACGTTTCCGCAGGCGCAGGAGATTTTCTAAACAGCTTAATCATGTAGGTTTTGCGAAAACAAATGCGAAAGGCGCTCCGGTCAAAAGTACAATTCCGGGGAGAGCGTCTTTACTTCAAGGCGGAAACCACTGCCTGCGCCGCCAGACTGCCGCTACGCATACACAACGGAATGCCGCCGCCGGGATGCACCGTTCCGCCCGCAAAGAACAATCCTTTGTAGCGGCTGCTTTTGTTCGGATGCCGGTTAAACGCCGCCATCGCGCTGTTGGAAGCCATGCCGTAAAGCGCACCGAGATAGGATTCCGTCCAGTCGGCAATGCCCTGCGGATCGAGAATTTCTTCCGTTTGAATCAGCGGTTCTACATCTTCGCCCAAAATCCGCGACAGCTTTTGCAGCACGGCTCTGCGGGTCTGCGATACAAATTCTGAATCGGATTTTCCGGCAGGCGCGTTGATAAGCACAAACCAGTTTTCGCAATTTTCCGGCGCGTGCGCGGCGTCTTGTTTGGAGGTGATATTGAGGTAGATCGTCGGGTCGGGAAAAGGATTTTCTCCCGTTTTCAAAGCTTGGAATTCCGCGCGGTAATCGTCGGCGAAAAAGATATTGTGGAGCTTGAGGTTTGGAAAAGATTTTCCGATTCCCCAGTAAAATACAATCCCGCTTGACGAGCGTTCCGGACCTTTCCAGCGTTGCGCTTCCTGTGTATCGCCCAAGAGCTTTTCGTACGTAAAAACCACGTCGCTGTTGCTGATAACCGCGTCTGCTTCGTACACCACGCCGTCGTACTCAACACCTTTCACTGTCTTGCTTTCCGTCAAAATCTTCTCCACGCGGCTCCCGAAATAGAACTTCACACCGAGGTCTTCGCAGAGCCGGAACAGCGCGTCGGGCAACGAAAAAAGGCCGCCTTCGGGATAGTATGCGCCTTCGTTCAGCTCCAGATGTGCAATGGTGGAAAGCATCGCCGGGCAGCGATATGGGTCGGAGCCGTTGTAAGTTGCGAAGCGGTCAAAAAGCTGCACCAGCTTGGGGTGACGAAGCGTTTTCTCGTTATAGCGGTGAAGCGTTTGCGTGAGGTAAGGCAGACGCAGATAACGCAGCGCGTTCCCGATTTGCGGGTGCAGCCACGTGCGCCAGCTATGGATGTTCTGGTCGAGAAAAATGCCGCCGATATGCTGATACAACTTCGCGGCGTGCGCCAGGTATTCTTCTGTTTTTTGGGGAGAGACGCGGAGCTTTTCCTGCCATTCTGCCGCTCTTTTTTCGGGATTGGGAAAGGCTTCCAACTGCGTTCCATCATTCCAGAAATAGCGCGTCCCTTCTTCCAGATGCCGGTAGGAAAAATAATCTTCCCGTCGCTTCCCGCAAGCCGCGAAATGCGCGTCAAACAGTTTTGCATCGGTAAACAGCGACGCCCCCCGGTCAAAGCGAAAACCATCTTTCTCCAGCAATCCCAGCTTCCCACCCGCATATTCATTCTTCTCCAAAACCCGCACAGAAAAACCCCGCGCCGCCAGCAGCGAAGCCGCCGAAAGCCCGGCCATTCCGGCACCGATAACAATGATGTTCATAAGGCTTGGATGCTTCGCGTTAGAATGTTGGATGGTTGGAGCGTTGGGTGCCGTTGTGCTAATTAAAAAATTGGGTCATTGCGCGTGGAGCAATGACCCGTAAAAAACATTCCAACCCTCCAACACGGGGTGTCCAACGCCCAAAGGGCTGTCCAACACTAAAGCATCTCCACCGCCTTCTCCACCATCTTTTTAGAGCCAATGTAAATCGGCACGCGCTGATGAAGCTCTGTAGGAACCACATCCAGCACGCGCTCTTTTCCCGTCGTTGCCATGCCCCCTGCTGCTTCCAGTAAAAACGACATCGGGTTGCACTCGTATTGCAGGCGCAGCTTGCCATTAGCGTTCTTCTTATCCGCCGGATACAGGAAAATGCCGCCCTTTACCAATGTCCGGTGCAGGTCGCCCACCATCGAGCCGATATAACGGTGACCATACGGACGGTTTGTTTCCTTGTCTTCTTCCATACAGTAGTTCAGGAACGCTTTCGTGCCGTCGTGAAACTTCACCGTGTTGCCCTGATTCACGGAGTAGGTCTTGCCTTTTTCCGGGCATTTCATGTCGGGATGCGAAAGGCAAAACTCCCCAATGCTTGGCTCCAGCGTAAAGCCGTTGATGCCCAGCTTCGTGGCATATACCAGCATCGTACTTGTGCCGTACACAACGTATCCGGCAGCCATCAGCTTGTTTCCGGGCTGCAAAAAGTCTTCTTTCGTGCAAGGCGTTCCGGGTGCCGAAACGCGGCGGTAAATAGAGAAGATGGTTCCAATCGGCGCGTTGCAGTCAATGTTGGAAGAGCCGTCCAACGGGTCAAAAAGCACCACGTACTTAGAGCTTTTCTGCACCTCGCCTTCAAAGCACACAAAGTCGTCGTTCTCCTCCGAAGCAATGCCCGCGCAGTCGGCAGAATTGCGCAGCACATGAATCAAAATCTGGTCGGCAAACACGTCCAGTTTCATCTGTTCTTCGCCCTGCACATTGCTCGTGCCCTGCGCACCCAGAATATCCGTCAAACCGGCGCGCAGCACCTGATTGTTGATGAACTTGCAGGCAAGACCAATGTCGCGCAACAGGCCCGAAAGCTCGCCCGTGGCATTGGGGAAACGGCGGGTTTCCTGAATGGTAAATTCGTCGAGCGTCAGCAGTTTACTGGTAGGAAGCATGGGGCGAAAATAACGAGCAATGAACAATGAGTAATGAACAATGGATAATGGCCGAAGCGTCATTTCTTGCGGCTCGGCAAAGGCTCCCGCTTTTGTCGCACTTGACAGGCTCAAAACTGCCCCTCACGCGTAATAAAATCCGACGCCGGAAACGCTATTTCTTCGCTATCAAATAAACAGAAGGGAACGGAGGCCCCGGCACGGCGTTAATTTCGCGGCGGTCATGATTCAGTTCTACAAAAACATCAACCGCGAAACGCTGGAAATCGCGCAACCCGAAGGGGCCAACTGGATTAACGTCTCCCCGCCATTTCAGGAGGCAGAAATGGACCAGTTGAGCAAAGCCCTCAACATCGACCGCGACCTCCTGAAAGACACGCTCGACATTGAAGAACGTGCCCGCTACGAAGAAGAAGAAGGCGCAAAACTCGTCATCCTCAAAACGCCGGTAGAGAACAAATCGCTTAGCTCCTCCGACGCCTATTTCATCACCATTCCCATCGCCATTCTCCTCACCGAGCGCAACCAGGTCATCACCGTCAACTCCTTCGAAAACGAAGCCATCCGCCGCTTCCTCAGCACCTTTGCCCGGCGCCACCCCGAGCGCCCCAACATGATGGTGCTCAAGATTTTTGAGAAGGTCGTCGTGGACTTTATGGAAGTGCTGAAAGAAATAAACCACCGCCGCAACATCTTCGAGCAGAAGCTCTACGACTCCAACCGGAACGAAGAACTTCTGGCCCTGATGCGGATACAGAAAAGCCTCGTTTACTTCACCACCGCGCTGCGCTCCAACGAGCTTTTGTTGAAGAAAATGGAGCGCACCAACTTTCTGCGCTTTGATGAAGAAGAGCGCGATTACCTCGCCGACATGATTGTAGAGTTCTCGCAGGCGCTGGAGATGGCCGACAACTACTCCAACATCCTGACGAGTACGATGGACGCCTTTGCCTCCATCATCAATAACAACATGAACATCGTCATCAAGCGCCTCACCGCCATCACCATCATCCTGACGGTGCCGGGCTTGGTGGCCAGCTTCTTTGGGATGAACGTGCAATTTCCGGGCGAAAACAAAACCAGCGGCTTCTACTACGCTTTGACGCTCTCGGTGTTGTTCTCCGTGTTGATGACCTTCTACTTCAACAAAAAGAAATGGTTCTGATTGGTGACGCTTTCACGTTTTAATATCAGGGTTTATGGATTGCTTATTCAAGATGGCGCTATCCTGATAAACGACGAAATCATTCGCGGCATAAAAGTGCGGAAATTTCCCGGTGGCGGACTGGAGTTAGGCGAAGGAACAATGGAAGGATTGCAACGCGAATTCCGGGAAGAACTAGGTTTGGAAATCCGCGTCCTTTCCCACTTCTACACCACCGACTATTTCGTGAAATCCGCGTGGGACGATTCGCAGGTCATCTCCATTTACTATCTCGTAGAAGCGTTGGAGAAAACCTTTTCCCTCACCAATCTTTTCCCCGAAAACGAAACCACCACGTGGGTTCCATTAACCGAAATCCGCCCTGAAGATTTCACGCTGCCGATTGATAAAACCGTAGCACAATTGATAGTTAAGGAAGGATGAACATTTCCAACTTTAATCAACTCTGTGGAACCCACAGAGGCTGTTTTTCCTGTCAGACGACCTCTGTGGGAACCACAGAGGCTGTTTTTTCTGTCGGACGACCTCTGTGGGAACCACAGAGGCTGTTTTTCCAGTAGGACGACCTCTGTGGTGACCACAGTGCCTGTTTTTCCTGTTGGACGACCTCTGTGGAAGCCACAGTGCCTGGCTTTCCCATCAAACGACCTCTGTGGTTGTCACAGTGCCAATTGTCCATTATTCATTGTCAATTATCAATTACAACACGATATCCTGCACCAACACGCTCTTCCGGGGATAGTCCGTGTTGAAATGCAGCCCCCGGCTTTCCTTCCGAAACTGCGCGCCTTTCACAATCAGGTAGCCAATCGTAACCAAGTTGCGCAGCTCGCACAACTGCGGCGAAACCTCCGTCGTTTTATACAGGCTCTCCACCTCTTCGTGCAATAAATCCAGTCGGCGAGAAGCGCGCTCCAGCCGCACATCGTTCCGCACGATGCCCACGTAATCGGCCATAATGTTCTGCACTTCCTTCAAACTCTGAGTAATAAGAATCAGCTCTTTTGGCGCGCGCGTGCCACCTGCATTCCAGTCCGGCACTTCCGTTTTCCACGCTGTTTTCTCCACCGCCTCCGCCGCGTCTTCCGTACAGCGATGCGCAAAAACCAGCGCCTCTAAAAGCGAGTTGGAAGCCAGCCGGTTTGCGCCGTGCAGCCCCGTAGAAGAACACTCGCCGCAGGCGTAAAAATTGCGGATAGAAGTCCTTCCCATCGCGTCCGTCTGAATACCCCCGCAGCAGTAATGCGCCGCCGGAGCCACCGGAATCAAGCCCGTCGCCGGGTCTATCCCAATGCTTTGGCACTTCGCCAGAATGTTGGGGAAATGCGCCCTAAACTTCTCTGCATCCATGTGTCGGCAATCCAGGAAAACATGCTCTGTGCCCTGCCGCTTCATCTCCGCATCAATCGCGCGGGCCACCACGTCGCGCGGCGCTAAATCCTTGCGCTCCGGGTCGTAGCGTTCCATAAAAGCTTCTCCATCGTGGTTGCGCAAAATGCCGCCGTCGCCGCGCACCGCTTCCGTAATCAAGAAGGAAGGACTCACGCCCGCTTCGTACAGCGCCGTTGGGTGAAACTGAATGAACTCCATATTCTCCACGCGTGCTTTCGCCCGGTACGCCATTGCAATTCCATCCCCCGTCGCAATGCGCGGGTTCGTCGTCGTGCGATACACCTGCCCCGTTCCACCCGCCGCCATCAAGGTGATTTTGGACAGAATCTTCTCCATCTGGAACGTCTCCAAGTTCAGCGCATACACGCCGTAGCATTCCGTATCCGGCGTGGCTTTCGTTACCAGATAACCCAAGTGGTGCTGCGTAATGATGTCCACCACAAACCAGTGGTTGTGAATGACGATGTTGGGATAGCGTGCCACTTCGGCCACCAGCGCGCGCTCCATCTCGTAGCCCGTTACGTCTTTGTGGTGGAGAATGCGAAACGCACTGTGTCCACCTTCTTTCCCCCGCATAAAAGCGCCCGTATCGTCGCGGTCAAACTGCGCGCCCCAGTCTATCAGTTCCGCTACGCGCGCCGTTCCTTCGCGCACCACAAGCTCAACGATTTTGGGGTCACACAATCCGTCGCCCGCAATCAGCGTGTCCTGTATGTGCGATTCGTAAGAATCCCGCGCCGGGTCGTTCATCACCGCAATGCCGCCCTGCGCATATTTGGTGTTGGTTTCGTCGGTAGCCGCTTTGGTAAGGATGGTGATGGATTTGTCGGGGAATTTCTTCGCCGTTTTCAGGGCGAAAGAAAGCCCGGCAATCCCGGAGCCGATAATGAGGAAATCGGTTTGGAGCATAGAGCGAAATTGCGGGAAAGGACTATTAGCCGCAATCTTTTTGTTTGGAAATCTTGGAAGGCTGCCTTTATCTTTGCCATCCCTTCAAAAAAGGAATGGTGCGGTAGCTCAGTTGGTAGAGCAATGGACTGAAAATCCATGTGTCGCCGGTTCGATCCCGGCCCACACCACGCAAAAAAGAAGCCCCGACGTTCATCGTTGGGGCTTCTTTTTTGCCGCTGTTTGAAAAGCGTTTTCTAAGAGCTAACAAAAGCGGGAGACCCAATTTTTAAAATTGGGTCTCCCGCTTTCTTTTCGAGCCAGTACCAGAAATCGGAAGAAGGGATTTCAGACACCGACTTTCGTCATCCCGGAATGAGGTCTCACAATATGCGAAGTCCACGCGCTTAGGAGCTCTTTCCGATTTTCATCGGGACAGGCTGTTCCGGAATGACGAAAGATTACCGACAATAAAGCATCGGCGCTTTCACAACCCCTTGTTTTTGGGATTGGCCCATAAGCCATAAAACCCGAAAAACCAAGCAAACCCCAAAAACTACGTAGTTCTACGTAGTTTTCGGGGTTTGCTTGCAAAATTGAAAAAGCCATTCTTGCTTTGCAGAAGCGATAAGGCAGCAGGCCGACGCGCTTTTTCTTTTTTCACACCCCAAACCACTTTCTCATGTCCATCTCCAACATGAACAACACCCACCTGACCGCCGCGCAGATAACGGCGATCAACAATGCGCTCACCGCGCTGGAAACAGCCATGGCCCCGCTTACGGTGAACCTCCAACCCGAAGAGCGTAAAAAATATGGCCGCATCAATGAGGAAAACAAGCTGATTGTGGACAAGGCGCAAAGCTTCTACGCCGATAGTCCGCAACTGGCCCGCCCCGACATCAACTGGCCGGAATTCCTGAACGACTACAACAGCCGCAAGGTGATGGAGAAATTTATTAACCGCATGGATGGCCTCAAAGCGCGCTTTGTGGATGCCAAAACGCTGCACGATTTTGATAACTATTCCAACGCCATTGAAGACTATGGCTATACCTCTTTCATGGCTTCTTCTAACACGCCGGGCTATCAGGCCAAGTTTGCCGAGATGAAGCAATTCTTTACCAAAGGCAACAGAGGCGGCGGTGGCACCCCTGGCAACGGTAACCCGGGCAGCGGCCCTTTACCTGATAATCCGGCTGCTTAACAACTTACCGCTATTTATCCTCTTCAAAATGCTTTTCCTATTGTGGAAAAGCATTTTTTGTATCAATAAAAGCCGCTGACCCCTTAAAGTAAGGGGTGGAACCCCCTGATTTAAGGGGTCGGCGGGTTAAAGTAAGGGGTATGACCCCTTGAATTAAGGGGTTGACGGGTCAATTTAAGGGGTACCACCCCTTGATTTAAGGGTCCGACCCCCTGATTTAAGGGGTCAGACGGGTTGAATGAAGGGGTCGGCGGGTTACTTTATCTTCTTATTGAAAGTTGTAAATGTGTGTTCAAAAGCAAAACGTGCTCTAAGCGATTGCTAACGAAAGAAGCGTTGGCGGAATTGGTGGATAGTGCAGTCTGAAGATTGCTATACGCACCGATGGAGTCGGCTAGGCGGCAGAGGCTTGCTGCGCCTTGGACTTGGCCGAACGGGGAGGGACGACGAAGGCTCCCGCCCTTAACCTGTCCCACAACTTTTTGGTTGTCAAGCGTACATTAGCAGACATGTTTGAGTGTGATCATTTTTCCTCTATTAGCGCCGAGTTCTCGGGGCTGGATTTACCTGATGCCCGCTTTGGCAAGCGGGTTCAACAGATGGCAAGTCAAATGGCGGCTCATCCGGGAGCTTCTTTTTCGGCGGCTCTTGGAACAGCCCTTCGTAAAAGCGCCCATCGGCTCTTTGGCTATCAGGACCTGGATTTGGGCAGCACCCATCGCAGCCGTACCACCGCCCGCATCGCAGCAGAAAAAACGGTTTTGCTTGTGGAGGATACCACCGACTTGGTGTACCGCCAAAGTAACAAGACAGGCATGGGGCCTTTAGGCGGCAGGGCAGACGGCAAGACCCGTGGGCTGAACCTGCACAGTGCCCTGGCACTCAGTACCGGGGGACTGCCCTTAGGCATCGTATCCCATCATCTGTTCGCCCCTTCTGATAAGCACAAAGGCAGCCGCCGGGAACACATCCCTATTGAGGAGAAAGAATCTTATAAATGGATCCGAACAACAGCGGTTGCTAACGAACTGGCTGCCCGGCATCCGGGCGTCTGTTTTATCAAAGTGGGAGACCGGGAAGCCGACTTTTATCAGCATTACAGCCATCCCCGAAGCGCGGGCGTGGAACTGCTGGTCCGGCTTTCTCAGAAAAAGCGCACCGTATACTATGAAGGTCAGCCGGTCAAAGTAGGGGCTTTGTCCGAGGTGCTTCCTGTGGCCGCAGAAGGTCTTTTGTCTATCAAAGAGAAAGGAAAAGTGGTAGAGAGAAAGGTGTGCTACCGCTTCGGCCAGATCTGGTTGCCACCTAGCGGCACCGGCAAAGCAAAAGCAAATGCAAATGCGTTGTTGCCACAAGCCCCTGTCCGGGCGCAGGTGGTCACCATCACCACCCTGGAAGGGCCTGCAAAAGACGCTTTGGAGTGGTTGCTCTTAACGACTTTGCCCCTAAACGATGTGGAAGACTGTGTACGGCTGGGCCGTTACTACGCCTTGCGCTGGACGATGGAACGCTATCATTTTATCTTAAAATCAGGCTTAGGCATAGAACAGACCCAATTGCAGGACGCCCAAAGCATTGGTTATGCGTTGTGGATATGGGCAGTGGTAGGCTGGTGGGTGTTGTTACTCTACCGGCTCGGCAGGCTGGGGGCAGAGGAAGAGGCAAGTGCCTTCTTTGAAGCAGAAATTATAGAAGTACTCCAACTCACCAATCCCAAAATCATAAAAACAGTGGCCGATGTGGTCAGAGCAGTAGGCGTACTGGGCGGGTTCCAGCCTTCCAAAAAGCAGCCCATGCCTGGCGAAAAAACACTCTGGACAGGTGTCAGATTACTGGCTGCCCAAACCAAAATCTATCTGGCCGCTAAGCAAAAATACGGGACAGGTTAAGGGCAGGAGCCTTCGCCGAGCCGCGAGAACGCTACGACGAGCGGGGTGGACTAAGTACGTTGTCTGTAAGAGAATGGACTTGCAAGGAATGCGGTGCGCACCACAACCGGGATGTAAACGCTGCAATCAATATTCTCCGTGTCGGGTCTGACACGCCAATTAAGGGAGCCTCAATTTGAGGAGAGACCAACGTCTGCACCTTGCCTTTGGAAGGAAAAGGGACAGTCACTATAAGGCCGGGTCTGCCTAGCAGGCTTAGAACTCAGAAGACAAGGTTTTGTGCGACAAAGAAAAATATTTTTGGGGCGTGTTGCACTGACTAGAGAATAGGTTTTTCTAGAAAAGGAAAATTAATGTCCCTGCGACTCCAAAATTGCACTTTCCGAAGCCGAAATTCAGCTATTATTGCACTGAAATGCAGAAGGTAGAAGACATCTTGTTTTGGAAGAAGCAGCTAGGCTGTCTGCCTATTCATTTATCGCCCTCAGTGGATGATAAATACATCATGCTGAATGGGGTCAATGGAAATTTCTGTCTTCATTTTTCTGATCGAGGTGAAGAGAGCCAAGTATATTTTTCAGAATCTTGGTCTTCTAACACCAAAAACTTTTTGTTGGTTGATGATAAAAATGTTAGACTATTTAATTGGTACGAAAACGCAAAAGTTGAAGTCATAGCGGCGAGAACTGTAGAAGACAACATAGAAAAATTTTACCAATATTTGCTATCAAAAAGTTTTAAATCAGAGAAAGATGTTGTTCCATTCATAATTGATATCTTTAGGCAATTAAGAAATAGTACTAGGGAGAAAAAAAATCAAGTAGAAGCACTCAATCTATTGTTTGCTCTGCTTATAAGTGTGGAAGAAGGCCGTCATGATCATAAAGAAGAGAAGAAATGGGGAATAGACTTTGCTAGCATCCCTACTCAGTTTGACCAGTATGCTGATAAACTCAAAAGTGGGTTAGAGCGCATATCACCTAATTTAGATCTTGTGCTACGCCATTGCGCTGGTAGTTTGTTTCAAGAGGCTCAGAAGGAAGTGCTTTTTTTTGATAATCAAATAGATTTGTTTGGTTCCTTCTCTAGTGAACTAATTACAAAGCAATTAGCGTACTCAAGCATCCATTATACTCCGTCTTTCCTAGCAAGGTCAATAGTTGAAAGTACATTGAGGTTGATTGATTTAGATAAACTTCCTGAAATAAGAATACTTGATCCAGCTTGCGGCTCTGCCGAGTTTTTAGTTGAAATATTAAAGCAACTCAAAGAAAGGAAGTACCAAGGAGCGATTAGAATTTTAGGCTTTGATACTTCTGAAACTGCTGTTAATACATCAAATTTTCTGCTTAATTACGAAAAATTAAGTTCATGGCATGATAATCTGACCTACTCAATTAAAAGGGTGGAGGACTCACTAGTTGAAGAATGGGGTAAAGACCATCACATTATCTTGATGAACCCTCCTTTCGTGTCATGGGAGCAGTTAGATGAGAAGAGCAAACGTGAAGCGGTTAGAGAAACTTTAGGGAGCAATTTTAAAGGCCACCCTAATCAAGCTAGTGCGTTTTTCTACAAAGCGGTTAAGCATCTCTTTGATGGAGGCGCATTAGGGTGCGTAATGCCTACTTCTCTTTTTAGTGCAGAAGCATACCAGAAACTTAGGATAGAAGTTGAAGAGACAATGTCCCTTCAATTAGTGGGTAAGTTAGGGAATTTTGTTTTTGAGGAAGCTCTAACCGATGTGAGCATAGTAGTTGGCAAAAAAGGCTTTTTAAACTCACCGCCTACTTTATTGTGGACAAAAAACGAAAAGGGAGTAGTCTACAAAGCATTGAGAGAGCTTAGGAAAATCCAGTATTCAGAAGGATATACTAAGGAAAGTATTGACTTCAGCATTTTCAAACCTCAACGGTTTCCCGTTATTGCTGATAACTGGAAGCCGTTATCAGCAAAGGAATATAAACTGATTAATGAGCTAACTGTGTATGCTAGAATAGGTAAGCTATCCCCAATTAGCGATATATTCGATGTACAGCAGGGCGTAAGAACGGGTAATAATGATATTTTCAAAATAAGCCCATATGCCTATAAAAGATTGCCCGATTCAGAAAGGGAGTACTTCAGACCCGCAGTTGAAAATGACTCTATATCATCGGGCGTGTTGTCTATTACAAGTTACGTTTGGTATCCTTATGGGGAAAAAGGACTCCTATTACAGACTGAAGAAGAGTTTAGTGAGAAAGTACCAAAATTCTACAGTGAAGTTGTTAAATACAAAGATGCCCTAGCCAAAAGAGCAAGAAAAGATGAAGAAGACTGGTGGACGCTAAGCGAGCATAGGGCTTGGCAGAGAACTGCCAGTCCTAGATTAGTTTCTACAGAATTTGGAAACTCTGCCTCTTTTGCAGTTGATCCTAAAGGTTCCTTCGTAGTAGAAAGGGGACATGCTTGGCAGCCCAAAAAGAAGTTTGTTAAAGATGACTACTATTTTTACTTGGCGCTCTTTTCAAGTCCCTTTTTTGATAAGCTCCTATCCATTTACTCTAAAGAATTAGCTGGTGGTAGATGGTATGATTTAGGTAAAAAGGGGACAAAGCACATTTTTATTCCAGATGTGAATTCAAGTGAGGTAACAAAAGGTGAAGCATACAGGAGAATGGTTGATGTAGGCCGGAAATTATCAGAAGGAGACAGTTATGTGAGGATCCTTATAGGAGATATAATAGAAGCATTCTATCCTGTCCATTCATTACAATGATAAAAGTAGAATATGTACTTAAAGCTGTAAATAATGTTACGTCTGTTTTCTCTTTAGCAGATGGCAATTCATTTGCTCTCTATAAGCATGCGCCTAAAGTGTTAAGGATCAAGATAATGGGCAATAATTCCCTAGCTTATAACAGATATCCTGAGGGGGGCGAGGAGGTCAAAGTAGTTAAATGGTTTTCTGATTTTTGGCTTTTTGTAGATATACAGTTTTTAACTCCGAAGGGCATTATGATTTCCATATCAGTCTTTCAAGGAGACGAGTTTGACAACAAGAAAGTTCAATTATTTAGGATAGAATGGGATGATTATGAAAAGGGGGATGATTCACATCCACAGCCTCATTGGCACTTTTTGACTAACAAATTAGTTGAGGACAACGCAAAAGAATTTGCTGATCTACTAGGTGAGGAGGCAAATACGCTTAGTACATTTATAGATGAAACGGTTAGCAGAATGGTAGATTTGAGCAAATTTCACTTTGCTCTCAATGCTGACTGGGCAAATAGCACTAGTCACATTCACCCAATAAACAATGAAAAGAAGCTTTCTAATTGGTTCGGAGGATTACTAGGGTATTTAAAAAAGGAGTTACAATTCTTAGAAAGAAAAGCATTATATTAGATTCTGCGGTCTCAGTTATTACCGCTACTCCCCCCGACACCACCAAGCTTATTTGGGGCGGCCAAGCTAATGCTTATGTCGTTTTTCTGTTCAGGTAATTTGCAAAAAACTTCTCCCCTCCCTAAAAATCCGTCCCGAAGCTCAGGTACCAAAGCGGTTTGCGGATGCCTTCAATATTCCAGGCCGCATCCACCCGCACGAAATAGCCCAGCAGCGTAGTGCGCATCCCGAGGCCATAGCCAACCGCTACGCCCGAATTATTGGGGTCGTCCAGAAGAAGCGAAATGGGAAATACATCTTCCTCACCGCTTCACCAGCTTAAAAGCAATATTCCGTCCGTATCCCTGCATCAGGGCGAGATTTATCCAGCACAGGGCGAAGCTTTCCAGGAGCGCTACTTTATCGTCGCCACCAAAATCGTAGCAGGCGCTAAAGCCCATATCCAAAGCCAGTTGCGTAGCCGCCGCCTTGCCGCGCACGCTGCTGCCCGCCACAAACATATCCAGCCCTTCGGGCTGCGCCATGTTCTCCGCGCCGGTGCTGTTGAAGCATTTCACCACCTCCGCACCGGGACATAATTTCTGGAGCGCCTCAAAGCCGTCGCGGTAGCCTTCCGGCCCTTTGCCACCTACTACATTGGTATGCTACGCAGTTTATTTCCGGCATTGGCTACGCCGCTCGTTTGGTTTATGTAGCAGCGTTGCACAGTGCGCAACTGACTACTGAAATGACTTTTACGCCCACGCTGACTTATCATCTCTTGGTAAAGCTGGCCATGCACGACGGGATATTAGAAGCTACGCCTTGCGCGGGCGCCAACTCCGGCGACCTCCTCAGCTTGAACACTGCGGATGCCGTAATTTCCCTACCTGCAGGCCGGACGCATTTTGCTGTGGGTGAAAGTTATCCGCTCACCTTTTTGAACCCCATTCTTCCCAACTTCCGACTATGAAAGAGATTAAGGACATCATTGCCGCGCAGGATGCGGCGATGGCTGCCGGGATGAAAACCGCGCTGGCAACGGTTGTGCAGGTGGAAGGTTCTTCCTACCGCCGCGAAGGCGCGCGGATGCTCATTCGGGAGGACGGGCAACTCACCGGCGCTATCAGCGGCGGCTGCCTGGAAGGCGACGCGCTGCGCAAAGCTTTATTGGTAATGGCACAAGGCGAGCCGATGCTGGTGACCTACGATACAGCCGACGAGGACGACGCCAAGCTGGGCCTCGGGCTTGGCTGCAACGGCATTATCCGCATTTTGATTGAGCCTATTCATGCGGACGATAAACTTCACCCGGTGGCCCTGCTAAAGCGCGTTGCGGAAGACCGTGCGCCGGCAGTGCTCGTCACCTTGTTTGCCTACGACAGAAAACTTCGGCAACCGGGTACGCGCTTGCTGTTGAAAGCCGGATATGTGCTGGATAACCTTGCTGATAGAGCACTCTCGAAGCAGATAGCTGCCGATGCAGAAGCTGTTTTGAATGCCGGTCAGTCTGCGGTGCAATCCTATGGGGCGCACACGGCTTTTCTTTCCCTCATTGCGCCGCCGCTTTCGCTAATTGTTGTTGGTGGGGGAAACGACGCCATACCGCTTGCCGCCATTGCACATACGCTTGGCTGGGAAACAACGGTTGTGGAAGGCCGCCCTGCATACGCTACGCAGGAACGCTTCCCGACGGCGGCGCGGATTATCATCGGTAAGCCGGACATCGCGATGCAACAGATTATCCCGGACGGCAGAACCGCCGTGGTGCTGATGACGCACAACTACAACTACGACCTTGCGATGCTGCGAAGTCTGCTGCCGCTCAATGTGCTTCCCTACATCGGTGTGCTTGGCCCAAAGAAGAAGCTGCAAAGGATGCTGGATGAGCTTGCTGCCGAAGGCGATACGCTGGATCAAGCGGCATTGAGTCGCGTATATGGCCCGACCGGATTGGACATCGGCGCTTCCACGCCGGAAGAAATTGCGCTTTCCATTGCCGCCGAAATTCAATCCGTCCTGGCCGGGCGTTCCGGCGCGGCTTTGCGGGAGCGCACCCAATCTATCCACGCCTGAAATAGCAAATGATGAACGCAGTTATCATCCTTGCCGCAGGCGCTTCCACGCGCTTGGGTCAGCCCAAACAGTTGGTTCCGTACCGGGGAAAAAGCCTCTTGCAACATACCGTTGATGAAGCCCTTGCTGCGGGCGGTGGTCCTGTAATTGTGGTACTGGGCGCGGGCTTTGAGATGATTTCAAAGACCATAGAAAATGTACCGGTCAGCGTCGTTGAGAATAAGGATTGGCAAGGAGGAATCGGTACGAGCATCCGCGCCGGCATTCGTGCGTTGGGCGATATTGCACCGGATGCAGACAATGTGTGTCTGCTGCTTTGCGACCAGCCCCATGTGACGCGCGAGCTGCTTTCAGAAATACAGGCTGTGGCCCGCCAATCCGGCAAAGGGATTGTGGCTTGTGCCTACGGCAACACGCTGGGCGTTCCGCTGCTGATTGACCGTAAATATTTTGATGCCTTGCGCGCGCTGCCGGATGGTTCCGGTGCGAAACTGTTGATGGCAGCCCACCCGGATGATGTCACTCCGGTTCCTTTCCCGGACGGGATTATTGACGTTGATACAGCCGATGATTTGAGGCGATTGGAAGCGGCTGGATGATGACCCGTTGTGAAACAAATTTTTTAAGCCGCAGCAAACACCGCGCTACAAAATTGAAATCTATCTACACCTCTGTTGCGGTTCTGTTTGCAATACATACTTCTGCCCAAACCCGCGACAGCTTTACCTCATCTCGCGGCACTTTTTCTGAAGGCGTGATTTCCGCTTCGCGAACACCGGATGCTCTGTGTCGTTGGTGAGCATACAGGTGCTGAGTTGCCGGCCAGAATCCGGCATCGGCAGGACCCACCCCAGAGACATTGATAAAAGCACTGGAAGGACACACTACAGCATAAGAAAACAGCCGCTCCGGAACGGCTGTTTTCTTTGTCGCCTACATTTGATTCTCGCAATCATCCCTTATGGCTGTCACCACCCTCGCAGACTTTTATAAAGACACGTCTCCCTCCGAGCATTTTTACCTTTTGCCCGACGGCATCACGCGCGAAGTCGGCCACTTCAACGTCTTCAACATTGCCGACCTCGCCACCACGATGGCGAAAAAGCCGGTGATGCTTTACAACCGCCGCGCCTACTACAAAATCAGCCTTATCATTGGCCGCAACCGCGCCGAGTATGCCGATAAGGTGATAGAAATTGAAGACTGCGCGCTGCTCTTCGCCTCCCCGAAAGTGCCTTATCATTATGTGCCGCAGGACGCGAATCAGTCGGGGTACTTCTGCATTTTCACGGATGAATTTTTGACGGCTGGCACGAGCCGGATGGCGCTGGATGAACTGCCTATTTTCCAGCCCGGCGGCTATCCGGTGTTTCTTATTTCTGAAAGGGAGAAAGAAGAGTTCCACGCCATTTTCAGCAAGATGCACACAGAGCTTCGCTCGGATTATGCCTACAAATACGACCTGCTGCGCACCTACCTGATGGAGCTGATTCATTACGGGCAAAAGCTGCAACCAGCCACCGCCCTGCATCCGGCACACAACGCATCGGCGCGCGTCTCCTCGCTTTTTGCGGAGCTGTTGGAGCGGCAGTTTCCCATAGAATCGCCCCGGCAAAAACTGCGGCTGCGCACCGCGAAAGATTATGCCGATCAGCTTGCTATTCACGTCAATCACCTGAACAAAGTGCTGAAAGAAGCCACCGGAAACACAACCACCACCCTTATCAGCAGCCGCATCCTGAGAGAAGCCAAAATCCTCCTGAAGCAAACCGACTGGAACGTCTCGGAAATCGCCTGGTGTCTTGGTTTTGAGGAAGTGGCGCACTTCTCTAACTTCTTCCGAAAAGGGACGGCGCTTTCGCCGGTGCAGTTCCGGGCGTAGGAGTTGAGGATTTGAATTTTGCAAACAATGGATTGATGCTCGCAAAAAAAGAAATGCGCGGACTGCGCACTTTTGTTCCGACAAAAACAAAGAGCACAACCATGAACATTTCCGGCAACAAAATTCTCATCACCGGTGGCGCTACCGGTATTGGCTTTGGCCTTGCAGAGCGCTTTATTGGGGAAGGCAACACGGTTATTATTTGCGGCAGACGCGAGGCGGCTTTGGAAGAAGCAAAGGCGAAGCTGCCAACCGTTATCACCAAAGCCTGCGACCTTTCCGACGAAGCAGCCCGCACGGCCTTGTACGAGTGGATTTCAGCGGTGCATCCCAACCTGAACGTGCTGGTGAACAACGCGGGCATCCAGCAATGGATGGGGCTTGAAGACGATGATTTTTATGCCCGCGCAAAAGCGGAAATCGTTACCAATGTGGAAGCCCCGCTGCACCTTACCGCACTGTTTAGCAAGCTGCCCGCGCTAACGACCATCATGAACGTCACCTCCGGGCTTGCCTTTTCGCCGTTCGCGAAAGTGCCTGTGTATTCGGCTACCAAAGCTTTCTTCCGCTCCTTCACGCTCTCGCTGCGGCAACTGATGAAAGCGAAGGGAATTGAAGTGATTGAAATCATCCCGCCCGCGCTACGCACAGACCTCGGCGCGCCCGGCCTGCACGACGCCGCGCCACCGGTGAGCGAAGCCATCCATTCCTTTTTCGAGCAGCTTGCGGAAGGCAAAGAAGAGCTGACGTTTGGCACGAGCGGACAGCGGGCCAATGCAAGCGCCGCAGAATTGAAAGCGTCCTTCAACCAGATGCACGGCAACAACTAAATCTCTCTCCACTTTCCCAAACCCCAAAAAGAACATGAGCAACACCAAAATCGCCCTCGTAACCGGCGGCAGCCGCGGCCTCGGCAAAGACATGGCCCTCCGCCTTGCCCAAAAAGGCATCGACGTAATTCTTACCTACAACAGCAACCGCGAGGCAGCAGACGAAGTGGTGAAGGCTATTGAAGCGGAAGGCCGGAAAGCAGCCGCCCTGCAACTCAACACCGGCGAGGTAAGCACCTTTGACGCCTTCTTCCAAACCCTGAAAACAACGCTCGGAGAAACCTTTGGCGCAGCGCAGTTTCATTTCCTGATCAACAACGCCGGCATCGGCATCCACGCGCCGTTTGCGCAGACCACCGAGGCGCAGTTTGATGCGCTGATGAACATCCACTTCAAAGGCGTGTATTTCCTTACGCAGAAAGCCCTGCCGCTTCTCGCCGATGGCGGGCGCATCATCAACCTTTCCAGTGGTCTTGCGCGGTTCAGCGGGCCGGGCTATTCTGCCTATGCTTCCATGAAAGGCGCTATTGAAACCCTGAGCCGCTACATGGCCGCCGAGCTGGGCAAGCGCGGCATTGCCGTGAATGTGGTTGCGCCGGGCGCGATTGAGACCGACTTTGGTGGCGGTGGCGTGCGCGATAATCCGCAGGTCAATGCGATGGTGGCTTCAAATACTGCGCTGGGCCGCGCGGGCCTGCCCGATGATATTGGCAGCGTGGTGGCCTTCCTTTGCACCGACGATGCAAAGTGGATTAACGGGCAGCGGATAGAGGTGAGCGGCGGAATGCAACTTTAGAAATTCTCCATCCTTCTCAAGGAGAGTTCGGCATTTCTCCGCTTCTTTCTGTCAGAAATAAAAAGCCCCGGCATAACGTCGGGGCTTTTTTACGCTGTAGATTTTCGCTTACCGCTGCGCGCCAAATACCTGCGTCCAGTAGCTGCCGCTAACGGCCACGCCCATTTCCTTAAAACGTCCGTCCATGATGTTGCGGCAGTGGCCGGGGCTTTTAATCCAGCCTTCCACTACCGCCTTTTCGTTGGGATAACCGTTGGCAATATTCTCTCCGTAAGTGGCATAGGAATAGCCTTGTTTCTGGATGCGCGCGCCTGCATCTGAGCCGTCGCTTCCTTTGTGATTAAAGAAGTTTTTCCGGGCCATGTCATCGCCGTGCGCCTGTGCCGCCTGCGCCAGCACATCGTTCCACCGCACGTCCCCAACAGGCGGCATCGCTTGCCCACCACAGTTGCAGCCCGCGCGGCGGTAACTGTTTATGAGATCCAGGAGCTTGTTTTTGTTGAGCGTTTCTGGCGCGCTTTGATACTGCATGGCGGTACTGCTACCAGCGGGAACGGCTGTCTTAGTAGTCGCACAACTTCCGAGGGCTAAAAGCAGACCAGAAAGACAAGTAGTGGAAAAAGTAGTTGTTTTCATAAAAAGTGGTATTAGAGCGCGAAATCGATGCTGCAAAACATCCGCCAACAGCTACTTATGTTCCCGCTTTTTTTGATTACATTTTTTCGCTCATAAGTTTTTAAAGCAAGAAGTAGGGATAAAGCTAAATAAAACGCCGGAAGCATATTGCTTCCGGCGTTTCAGGATAAAGTTTTGTGAGATTTTAATATACCCACATATCGTGCTCTTTGTTGAAAATTTCCTCTGAGAAGCGTTGTGCCTGATAAAGGGCCTCCATGCCGGAAGAATTACTTGGGCCAATATCATCTCCGAAATTGTTGCTCACTTTTGTGATACGTGAAGAGAACCAACGGCCTTCAAAGTAATCGTCCCAAGTCATGCGGGCCACATCGTTCTCCGGATTAAAGACTTCGTATTGCGCCAGCGTCTCCCGGATTTCTGGGTAATACAACCAGAAAAGCGGTTGTGTACCTCGCAGCAGACCTGTGTTATCGTCCATTTTGTTCATGACAGGAGAGATTCCAATAATGCGAACCACCATCCGGCCAGTGTTCCGATCCATAACCCAGTCTTCCTTCAAGCGGTACTTTGTAACCAGGTCTGGATTAAAGTCTCTGTTTTTATAGGTCGTTGTTGACTCGCCCGTGATCGGGTTTATAACAGTGATTGTATCAGGTTTGCCAGACAGCGTTTCCATAATCTGCTCTTTGGTCAGAGCACTTGTAAAACGATCATCGTTGAACGCAGAATAGGCCTTAATCTTACCGCGCTTCACAGCATCCATGAGGATCTCAATAAAGAGACCTCCGCCTGTGTTTTCATCACCTGGAAAACGGAAAGACATATTTTGTTTCTCTCGGATGTCTATTTCGCGCCACACGCGCTTTTTCCAAAGCACGTCATTCTCACGAATGGGTGCCCATGGCATTACCTTGTTCACGTGTGGAACACGATCAATAACCCCGTCCCTCACCAGAGAAGGCTTCCAGTCGGATTTCACCGCATCGCCGGCGTTGGGGTTTTGCGTCTGCGGGCCGTCGTTTATAAGCGGCTGCTGTGCAGAAGCGCCACCGCACAGGAAAAGGCCGCAAGCAAAGAGAGCAGTTTTAAAAGTCAGCTTGGCTTTCATCGTCCGAAAGTAAGAAAAATCGTGGAGAATAAGATTGAATTAATTCAGCGTAAGCGTAATCGGGTTGATCTTCCGGACGGTTCCGTCTGGCAATTTGGCCCGCACTTCTTCAATAAAGATGCGGTCTCCCGGCTTCGCACCATCTATCATTTGTTGTACTTGTGCATTTCCCGAAAATAATGCGCCGTTGACTGACATAGGAGGAGACAAGTCCGTACTTCTTTTCTTAATGATAGAAAACTGGAAACTCACTACTTGGCTGCGCACGTTAAATAAAAAGTCTTTCAACTCTGATACTACACCAAGTTGTGCACGCATAACAGCGGCAGACATAAAACCTTGCGTTTGTCCACCTACCTGCCCTTCCGGGCTTGGGATACGCTTCACACGAATCACGTTGGTACCAACGGTCTTGGTTCCGCCCTCGCTCTTCACATTAATAGAAGCCGTTACCGTTCTGGTATTAACGTCCACATTCATAATGTACTTGCCTTTTCCGGTGTTCGTAAGTTGGGCACCTGGAATCGTTACAGATACATCTTCCATATTATAACCCGCTGCTGATACCGTAATCGGGTTTGGCAAACCGGCATACACCACGTTCATAGAATCAAGTTGCAAGGAGGCACCTGTTGTACCCACCATGTATTGAAACTCAAACGGACGGCTTTGCGTTCTGCCATCAAAATCCAGCGATACGGTTCCGCGAACGGTTTGCAGACCTACGCCGGAAGCGATGGTCTCCCAACTACCGATACCATCTTTTACCTGCGTAACCCGTCCGGAACTCGGCACAATACGCGGCGTAACACTTTTATTGTAAGCCGCAATCATGATATTACCTTCCACCTTTTGGCCTTGCAGCGCATAAGACGTTTTCGGTACACCGAGGGCGATGATTTCATCAAACACAATCAGCTTTGTTCTCGACTCTTTGGCAAGCTGATTGATAATGGTGGCTTCCGAGTTACGCACGTCGTTCTGCATTTTGCTGAACAACGTTACCGCACCCATCACCGGCATATTATAAAAATTGCCCGTTATCCAATCGCCTTGTGGGTTGTTATCGGTTTTAGCAGCCGCGTCAATACGTAGCGGCAGGTCTTTATCAAACTGTGCTCGCACGTCTCCATTTACACGTTCCAGCATGAAGGTGCGCAGGTCGGTAATGCGCTTTTTGAGTTCGGCGCCGCCTTTCTCTTCCACCAGCAAGCGGGTAGAAGCGTCGATGTCTGATTCTGCTTTAATATCACCCTTGTCGGTATATCCACCCGACGCGGTGATGATTTTCTTTTTCCACTCTTCCAGATACTTCACCAGCTTTTCGGCTTCCGCCTTCACTTCTTTGGCCTTTTCATTGTAAGGAGTCACGCGTTCCCGCGCTTCCGGGAGCTGTGCATTCGCTTCCATGCTCATGTACAGCTCGTTGTTCTTGCTTTGAATCGACTCGTTGGAATGCGTAATGCTGTTGTTGATTGTCTTAAAAGCGTGCAGAATTTCAGAGGACACGTTCAGGGCGAGCATAGCCGTCAGTACGAGGTACATCAGGTTGATCATCAACTGCCGCGGCTCTTTAGGTAGTGCCATCCTGAGGAGGGTTTGTTCTTTTAATTAAAAAGTAGGGAGAATAAAAACGGGGTCTGGGTATATCCGCAAAGGATTACCGTCCCTGCATCGCGCCAAGCATGTTGCCGTAAATGGTGTTGAGGCTGCCGAGGTTTTGTGCCAGACGGCCCATCTGCTCTTTCGCAGCCTGTGCGTCGGTAGCCGAAGAGGCCATTGCTTCGGAAGCATTCACCAGATTGCCGTAGAATTTGTTCATCGCTTTCAGGTGGTTGTTGGCATCCTGAAGCTCTACTTCATAAATCTGGTTCAGCGAACCGAGGTTGCGGCTCAACACGGTCACTTGCTCATGGAAGCGCGCCGTGTCTTCAGCAGCGTTATTAAACGAGCTCATCGTTTGCGTTGCGCCGGCAAAAGTCGTTTTCAATTGGTTCAGCGTATCCGCCGTTTCACGGGCAGCTGTAGTGTAGGCACCGGTAGCAGACGTTACATCAGTGATGTCGCGGAGACCTTCTACCGTCTGTCCGAAGCGGGAGAAGTTTTCATTCAGGCGCTTCAGGTTGGCAGGTGTAATCTGGGCTTCTTCCAGCATTTTCTCCATCGCGCCCAAGGCGTTTTGCGATTGCTTTTGAGCGCCAAGGCCGCCGGTGATGTCCACTGTTACGCTCTTCACGCCCTTGTTGTAAGCTTCTACTTTAGGGTTTTGATCCAGGTTCGGGTAGTAACGCTCCCAATAGTAGTCTTTGTGGGGCGGCAGGATACCCAGCAGGGCGAAGATAAAGGCTTCGGTTAGCATCCCGATAGTGAGCGCCGGGCCGGCCCACGACCAGTGTTGGATTTTGGCAAGTGCGCCTACCAGTACCACCGCAGCACCCATACCGATGATGAGATTCTTAAAATACTTGCCCGACTTTGTCTCGAAAAAAAGTGCTATTGAATTCATGGTCGCAGAATGGAAGAAGTTGGTAGGAAAGGGTTTGTAGGAAAAATGTTAGCGGCGGTTGTTGGTCAAGGCCGGAGCAATTTGCTGATACACGCAGCGGAAACCGATGTAGGCTTTTGCTGTATCCGCATACTCCCAGTCACGGGTGCCATTTTGCAGATAATACGCCACGTCTCTCCACGAGCCGCCGCGCACCGATTTGCGGCGCATCCACTGCGGATCGCTCTCGCGGATTTTGTAGTTGATGTCCGGATTCAGGTCAGCCACGTTTTGATAAGCGTTGCCAAAATACGTCGTTTGTGTCCATTCGCTCACGTTGCCCGACATGTTATACAGACCATAGTCGTTCGGATAATATTTATCCACTTCCACTGTGTACAGCCCACCGTCGGCAGCGTAGTTGCCGCGCATCGGTTTGAAGTTGGCAAGGTAGCAGCCTTTCTTGTTCACGAGGTACGGCCCGCCCCACGGATATGGCGATTGGTTCCGTCCGCCGCGCGCGGCCCATTCCCACTGCGTTTCTGTTGGCAATTGGAATTTACCTTCAAAGAACTGGCGGGTACGTTCGCGCTCGCCTTTCCAGGTATTCGTCCGCCAGTTGCAGAACGCGTTACACTGATTCCAGTTTACGCCCACAACCGGATAATTGTTGAACGCCGGGAACCAATTGTATTGCTGCGCAATCGGCTCGTTGGAAGAGTAGTTGAACTGACGTGCCCAGACAAGGGTATCCGGGTAAGCAGCTATATCAGCTGTGCGCATGAAATTGGCACGCGGCTGGTTCGGATTGCGCGCGGCTTCGTCATACATAAACTCCGTGTAGTGATAAACCAGCTTGGTCGCGTCCAGTTCCTTGCGGCCCCATCCCGACTGTTCTGCCGGAATAAAAAGGCTGGCGAGCTGGTCCTGCGTTTCCTCGCTGCGATAGTTGATGCGCTTGCGGAAATCGAGGCGTTGCGTACCGTCCGGGTTGTCCACAAACTCACCCAGTTGGGTGCGCGCAATGGAGTCCAGAATGTAGTTAGTAAACTGCCGGTATTCCGCGTTGGAAATCTCGGTGTTGTCCATGTAGAAGCCCGTCATTTGGCTGGTGCGGATAAGGGCATCATTGCGTCCTCGGATATCCTCGTCGGAAGCGCCCATGCGCAGGACGCCCGAAGGAATATAGGACATGCCGAGCGGCGCAGGTGGACGGTAAGCAAGCGTATTGGGCGAGCCTACCAACTGGCCGCCGGTGCCCGATGGTCCACAGCCTGTTGCTGCCATTGCAAGGAGCGCGAGAGCCGAGAGCTTCAGGGAGACATTTTTCATACTACGGACGATGGTTTTTTTGCGGGGTTCCGAGTGTGGGAGAGAAGGAAAATGAGCGCCTTTTCTGTCCGAAACGGCACACAATATTTGCAAGAATTCTGAGAAAAGCAAGCGGTTGTCGGAAATTTCTTTAAAAACAGTCAAAAAACCTTTTCCCAACCCAACGGAAAGGAGCCTTTTCACGGTCTTTAAACACCGCTGTAAAAATAAGAGGGATTCCGCGGCTTTAGCAAATGCTTTTTTCCTTTGCGCTTGCCGCGATTCAAAATTTCAGAAGTTTAAGCTCCAACAGCATTCCCATTTTCTGAAAGAACCAAAACCTGCAAAGCACAATCGGCGCGGCTCTGCAGCAGAAAGCAGCGGAAATCTGCGGGAAAATGACAACCTTCAAAAGCAGGCACTCTTAGAAAGGATAGCCAATCGCGAGGTTCAACACGTAGTTGCTTTTCAGTGCGCTGAAATTCGCTGCCGGTAAGCCGGGTGTTTGATTAGTAGAGATGGCCGGGTTGCGCAGCGGGAAAGCAACATCGGCGCGCACGATGAGGAAGGAAATGTCAAACCGGAACCCAACACCCGCGCCCACCGCAAGCTGCGACAAGAACCCAGGCGTGAATTCCGCACCGGGTCGCGTAGAGTCTTTGCGCATTGCCCACACGTTTCCGGCGTCTATAAACAGCGCGCCTTTTACAATGGAGTAAATCGGGAAACGCAACTCCGTGTTGGCTTCAAAGCGGATATCGCCCGGCTGGTCGGCGAGGTAAGTAATGCCATTAGCGGAGTATGACCCGCCCGCATAGGTTCCCGGCCCGATAGACCGCGCCCGGAATGCCCGCACACTGTTTACGCCACCGCTGAAAAACTGCTTGATAAAAGGCAGGTCGGGACGGTTGCCATACGCATAGCCCACACCCGCAAGCAGACGACTCACGAGCGTAATATCGCTCTCCGGCTTGCTATTGTTGATGCGCCAGTAGTGCCGCCCTTCCGCTTCTACACGCACGTACTGCGAGAAGGGAATGTTGGCAATCTTCACTTCTTTTTTGCCCGACGACGCGCCCGTAAGCAGTCCCAGCAGGTTTCCGGCGGCTTCAAAATTTCCGTTGAAGTAGTAGTTATGGCGGTTGCGATTGGGCCGCGCGTTGGTGTTGAAGTTGTAATTGTAGATGCTGCCGATAATCAACTGCCGCGTAATGCTGCGTTGCAAAACAGGGTTGAAAGCAATCAGCTCGCGGAAGGAATCCGTTACGCGCGACGAGTCCACAAGGTTGATGTTCAGCAACGTTATTTGGTGCTCTTTGCGGATTTCCGGCTTCCAACTGTAGCCGTACTGCCCGGTTATGGTATTGAGGGAATACTGGTCGGCGCGTTCAAAATGTTCAAAGCCCAGCGTGATGCGCGTCTGCGGCACATACTCCCCTTTGGTGTTGAGGTGAATGGGTGAAATAATGCGCGGAAACGACAGGCTGGCCCGTGCGCCATAGCGAATAACAGCTACGTTCTGCTGCCCGAAAATCTGGCTTTCCAAGCCCAGAAAAACCGACGTGTTCAGTTGCTCCGCGCCGCGCAGAAAATTGCGGTGTTGCCAAGAGAGCGATAGCTGCGAGCCGGTAGAATTATTAGAGCGCGTAAGCCCGATTATATCGGCGCGCAGTGTTTTGCGCGGGAAAGGCGTTGCGTAATAATCCACGTCCAGAAAGTTACCGGGCGTGTCTGCGTCCTTAAAATCTGCCTTCACGTACTTGAACGTACCGAGTGTCACCAGCCGATTGAGCGAGCTGTTGTGGTCGCGGCGATTGTAAAGCTCGTTGGGGTGGAAGGTCAGCGTCCGGTTAAAAACAGAAGGCTTGTAGCGTTGCTGCGGGTCGGAGATATAATAGCCTTCTTTCGTCTTCACGGCTACTTCATGATCGCCGCTTGTATCGCCCCGGATGCTTTCTTCAAAATCGAAGTTGGGATAGACGGTGATATGCCGGATGCGGAACTGCTCCAGCGAGCGCGGCGTGGCATCGTCCTTCACCACTAAGTCCAGATCCACCTTGTGGTCGCCCACCGCAGAATCCGCTTTAATAAGCAGGGATTCCGGGTTGAAATAGTAGAAGCCCCGCTGCTTCAGCCGGCTATCAATGCGCGTGCGCTCGGCTTTGATAATGTCCAGGTCATACGGGTCGCCGGGCTTTAGCAAAGACCGTCTTTTTCCGGCTCTTTGCAGGTTCGCGTTCAGCGAGTCTTTTCCTTCCGGATAGTGAATCTCCCGGATGAAATACCGCGCGCCGGGCATGGCGGTGTACACCGCTTTCATCATCTGCTTCTTGTTGTTGCTATCCGCAGCCGCCGTCACGACGCCCTGAAAGTAACCGCGATTAAAAAGGCGGCTTTGCATCACCGCGCGGTTCTTTTCCAGATTCACGGTAGATGCCAGCACCGGCGGTTCGCCGTATTTTCTTTTGAGAAAAGAACGCACCCCGCGCTTCTTCGGCGTGTCCACGAGATTCCAAAAGAAGAGGCCGTAGCGGAAGCCCAGAAAATTGCTGTTGGGCTTGGGTCGCGCAAGGGCTTTTAGCTCCTCATCAAGTTCACTCGCCACCTTTTTGGAAGTGCCCGTCACACTCACTTTCGCGCCCGTATAAAGCCGCTCGCCCTTCGGCAAATTCTTCGTCGGATTGCAGGCCGCAAGGCTGCCTAGCAATAGGATTCCAGGAAGCAGTCGGTACATCTTGCTCATAATGGGGTCTCTCTCTTATGGCGTGGCACCGCGTGCATCTGCCCGTTTTTGAAAACGAAGTTGTCGGGTCTTTTCTGCCGACTGGAAAATCTCTTTGAACTTGTCATAACTCACGCTCACGCCCAATCCTGCGCCGGTCTCCACTACCTGCCCCACCACTACGTCGGTGTACTGGTTGCGACGATAGGTACGCAGTTGATAACGCCCGTCCTTGGTGATCTGGTATTCCACCGAAACGTCACCGGCAATCTGGTTAGAGGATTGGTTTGACTGCTGCGGGCCTTGCACCATAAAGTTGGAGCCAACATTCACCCGCAACCGGTCATTGAGCAACCGCTTGGAAAGACCTACCGAAACATCAGTGCGCTGCGCCGCCTGCCCGGTGCTGTAGTCCTGCGAAGAATTCACGCCCACGTTCAGATCCACCCCCTTGATGAGGCTGCCGGCAAGCCGGTTTATCTGGTCGGTCAGCAGGCGGCTGGCGCTCTGCCGGATATAGCTCTCCGCAAAATTTCCCTGGTCGCCATAATCTTTCAGCGGCGTCTCGCTCACAAAGCGGTTCAGGAGGAGCAAGGCAAACACCTGTTTGTTCAGCTCGCTTTCGTTGCTGCGAAGCTGGTCGAGCCGCGCTTTCACTACGTCCCACTGTGAGCTAAGACGATCAGGAAGCTGTACGTCAAAACTGATAACGGGCTTCATCAACTGGCCGCTCATCTTGAGCTGCACTTCAAAAGGAAGTTGCTGCTTATAACGGTTCAGCTCATTCTGCGCCGACCCGGCAAGTTGGTCCACCACAAGGTCAATAGGAGAAGTGAGCGCCGTGTAAGTGGCAGTAATGTCCACCATCGCTGCTGTTGGTTCGCCTGTCCACGTGATGGTGCTGCCGGGCTTGATGCTAAACTGGCGGCGCAGGAAGTTCAGCGTCATCAGGTAGGAGCCTTGTTGAAGCTGATACGCGCCGGTGAGGGATATTTTGCCGCTCCGGTCAAGACCCACGCCGAGGTTAGACACGCCGCGAACCGAAAGCGCATCGCCGTTCCGCTCATCAATCACAACGGTAAAACGCGCGGCGCTGTCGGTTTGAACGGTCAGGTCGGCATTCACGCCGCCCACTTCTGTGCGCGCTGTCAGCGTGTCGAATTCCTGATTGATAATCTCGGCATTCACCGGGTTTTTCTTGTCGATAAAACGCACCACGCCCACGCCCGCATCAATCTCCGGGTTGCTGGTCGGCATCAGGATTTTAAAGTCGGTTCCTTCGTTTACGCGCACTCTTCCCGACACATCCGGCGCAGTCAGTGTGCCCGAAATGCGGGTATCGGTGGAGATGTTAAGGCGGCCAAAGAAAGGCTGGTCGCTGCCCGGTTTGCGCTTGGCGTTGGCGATGAGAAAGGAGTCGGCAGTGATGTGCAGCCCGAAGCGGTATTTCTTGAAATCGGAGGTCAGTACATCGCCGTCAATCACCGCGCGGCGGCGGGCAGAATCCAGCATCGTGAAGTTGTTGAAGCGGATGCCCTGCGGACTGATAAAGATGTTATCCGCCGGAACGTAGAGGCGCGCACCGAGCAGCGAGGGCGTAAAGAAGGCGCTGTCGAAATGCAGGCTGCCATTTACGTTGGGCTGGGCGAACGTACCGTTCACGTCGATGTTTCCTTTCAGGGAGCCGCCGCCTTCTTCCACTTGTCCGAGCGTGAGGGCAGGCAGGCGTTGCAGGTTGATGTTGCCGATGTTCAGGTTCATGTCCACCTTTTCTCCGGCGATGTAATAGACGCCGTTCAGGCGCATATCGTTGCCGTAGCCCGCGAGCGAGACGTTGGCGGAGATGGCATCGTCGCCGGAGTTGTCGGCCTGCACGAGGATGGTTCCAATCGTGTCGTTGTTGTAGGAGATGCTGTCGATGCGCAGGTCGGAGGAAAAGGATGGCTTCTTTTCAAACAGATTCTGCACTTCGGCATAGCCGTTGATACGCCCGTTGAGCGTGAGCGAATCCTGCCCGATAAAGTCGGTGAGGGTGCTGATTTGAAACTCCCGGAAACGCAACTCCAGCGGCGCTTTCGGACTCAGTGTAGCACTGTACGCGCCGAAGCTCTGCGCACCGCTGATAAAGGCAAAATCCTTCGCCACAAGGCCCTGCGGGGAATACTCCAGGTAGTTGGAATCAGGCACTGTCCAGAGCTTGTAATTCAAGAGCAGGCTGTCTTTGGCAAGCGAAAGGCGGTAAGCATCCGTTGTGCCAACGGCAGCAAGGTTTCCGCTCAACCGGTAGCGGTTTTCGTCGGCGATGTCTTTGTTGTTCAGCGTGAAGCGTACTACATTGTTGGCCACTTCGCCGCCGAGCGTTGTTTTGTAGATGTGGAGCGGCATGGCGTGGATGCCATTGGTTTGCAGCGCGTAGCGCAGCGCCGTCGGGTCTTTGGTGGTAACGGTGAGATTGAGCGTATCTATCCGGTTTTTGTCAAAGAAAATTCGGGGAGAGAATACGCGCGCATCCAACAGCGAAGCGGTAGAATTGAAGGCCGTATAGACTTCAATCGGCTCGGAGGCCTTCATCTGCGGCACAAAGCCGAAAAGCAAGGGCGAAGGCAGCACAGTGGCGCTCAGGACAAAATCCTGCGGGCGCGTAACGGCAGACTTTGTGCCCGGCAGATGGTAGTATTGGTCTATCAGGCTCATCACCGCCGGGCCGATTTGTGTAAGCGCGAAATTGCCTTGCATCTTCGCCACCAGTGCGTCGGATTGGAGGGTGATGCGGTAGCCGGAATCGGGTGTTTGCACCATCGCGAGGTCAAGGGAATCGGTGCTGAACTTTTGGCCGTTTACGTTGAAGGACGCACCGCGCACCGTTACATTTCCTATCGGGTTATCGGGATCAAGGGAAGCGAAGTCGGCGGCTATTTTGCCTTCTACTTTAAACGGCGTGGGCGAGAATTTCAACGCCTGCAAATCCAGCGTGGTGAGGTTCACTTTTCCGGCAAGGGCGGGGGATTTTCCACGCAGGTCGGCGGAGAGGGTGAAGGTGGTGGCCACGTTCGGGTCGCGGGAAATGCCCTGCACTTGGGCTACGCCGCCTTTCAGGGTTCCCGACACGTCGATACCGTGGTAATTGTAGCCGTTGAAACCGGCGTTATAGACCTGCGCGGAGAACACGGCATTCCCTTTCTTCGGGTCGAAGCCCGCGCCGGTAGCAACCACTTTCGCGCTCACTTTCCCCACCGTTTTCTCCTGTTTCGTGAGAAAGCCCACGTCTAATCCGTCGGTGACAGCGTCGATGCGATAGCCGCCTTCGCCGTTGTTGCGCATGGCCAGTGTGCCGCGCGTGTTTCCTCTGCTTGTGGTGAGATTGAAGCCAGACTGGAAGTCCGCAATTTTTCCGCCGAAAGTGCCCGTCATGGCGAAGCGTTCCGGCAGGCGAATGGTATTGGGCAGGGTGTTGGGCGGCAGGAATGAAAGCAGGTCTTTATCGGTGCTTTGGAACTGCGCAATCTTCAAATCAAAAGCCATTTTCGCCGGGTCGGGCATGCCGCGGATGATGCCGGTGAGGCGCACGCGCATGTCCTGCAAGCCGCTGATGTCCACCGCGTTGAAGCGCAGGGCGCTGAGCGGCCCGGCAAGGTTGAGGTCGTTGATGGTGTAGAGCGCGCGCGGTGCTTTCTGAAATGGCGGCACATCGCGCAGTGTGGGCACGAAGGTGAGGACGTCGGGAACGGACAGCCGGGAGTTGTGCAGGTTCACGCTCATCACCAGCACGGCGGGATTTTTGGTGAGCGCGTCGAGCGAGGGCCAGCCCAGCTCAATGCGGTCGCGGAGGAGGGTTTTGTCGGTCTCTAAGTAGAGGTCGTTCAGGGCGATGCCGGCGTCGTTGTACACAAAGTCGGTGCGCAGGTTGTGGAGGCGGAAACGGCTGTTGTTCTCGGCCATTTCCAGGCGGTCGATACGGCCTTCGTAGCGGGTAGGCGTGAGGATGAGGTGGTCGCCGTCGAGCAGCAGGCCGTTCACGTCGAGGTGGGCATAATCCATGCCGGAAGGCGCGCGGCGCTCGCCGTCGTTGTCGAATTTGAGATCCACATTCGTGAGGCCCAGCTTGCCAATCAGGAACTTCCACGGGTTGTCGGCGGTAGCTGCAATGGCTTTGCCGGATTCCTCGGCCACCATCTGCGCCGGAGGCTTCGGGCCGAAGCGGATAACGCCTTTGGTATTGCTGAGATGAAGGCCGGCCAGCCCCACATGAAGCTGCGCCAGATTGAGGGAATCCACGCGCGTGCCGAAGGCGCCGATTTGCAGCTTCGCGCTGATATCCTGCACGCTGTTTTCGTAGTCGAAAACGATTTGTTTCAGGTCAATATCGCGGAGTTGGAGGGCGAGATTTATCGGGGTGTTGCTTTCGGCTTCATGGACGGCCATGGGCTTGGGCGCGTCTATCAAGGATTTGGATTGGCGGATGACGATGCGGGTGTTTTCCAGCCCGATGTTGGGGACGGAGAAGCGCATTTTGTCTAAGTCAAACGTCTTGGTGTGCAGGTTGAACTTTCCCAGCGAGGCATACAGGTCCATGCCCGACTGGTCGTCGGTGTAGCGGGCGGTGATGCGGCGCAGGAGGAGCTTGTCTAATTCAAAGCGCATCCCGCCGCTGGTGTCTTTGGGCGTGGTGGTGGGCGAGGCGAAGGCGTCCACGATGTACTGGTAGTTAAAGGCCGTATCGGGCGCTTTGCGGTAGATGTTCGCCTTGATGCCTTCCAGTTCCAGGTTTTTTATCACCACGGCTTTCTGGAAAAGCTTGAACAAATCCACGTCCACGGCGATGCGCTCGCCGGAGAGGAGGGTGGCTTTTTTGCGGTCTTCCAGCAGGATGTCTTCCAGCACAATTTTTTTGGGAAAGGCAAGGGAGAAGTGGCCGATTCGGACGCGGGTTTTTATCTTGTCCTGCAGGTAGGCAACGGCTTTGTCTTTAAGAAAGTTCTGGATGGCGGGAACCTGAATGAGCAGGAAGACGAGGAGGAAAAGCGCGAACACGCTTCCGACGATCCAAGCCAGCACTTTGGCTGTTTTGCGGAGGATTTTCAACGTGTTGTGGTTTTAAAGGAAGAAGGGGAAGAAGCGCCGGGAATTTCCATAGCAAAAAAGCCTTCGCTGCAAAGGAAGGGGCGTGTCTTTATAAAAACAATGCCCCTGCGGGGAGACGTAAATGTAGAAAGGGAGGAATGATGTAAGCTCCGCCATAGGGAGGAACCTATTCGTGACTGTGCTGCTGGTGTTCTGTGATGGGCTTAGGTTTTCATATCCGGGCAGATCCTTCCTGCGTCGGGATGACATGCGTCAATTGGGATGACGGGCGGCGCCTGGGCGGCTTCTTTTGGGAGTCGGGATGACACGCGTTACGGGAATAACAACTGAACGCAACCATGCCAATTGAAAACACGCTTTTCTCTATGCAGTTGATTTTCAACGCTTTATGCGAGAGGTTTTTTCATCACAATACGTAGATCTACGCAATTTTCGGGCAAGGTTTGGATAAGTGGAAAATGTGTTTCAAACTTTGGTGAAAAGCTCCTTTCTTTTATGAGAACGGCGGACGCGGATTTTTATACGAACTCAACGGTGGCCTGGCGGGTACTTAACCGGGAGGCGCTTCACAAGCTTTTTCCTGCGGAAGAGCATGCAGGGGCTTTTCAGAAGAGGTCTCACGTGTTGCAACCGGGTGGGTGCTACCATATGGTTTTCGATACGGCGCAGATGGAGCTGGAGTTCGTCAGCCCGGAGATTGAGGCGGTGCTGGGGTTCTCTCCCGGGGAGGTGACGGCGGCTTTTCTGCTGGCGCGCATCCACCCGGATGACAAGCCTTATTTCCTTTCTTTTGAGCAGAAGCTGACGCTGTTTTACCTGCAACTGCCCTTTGAGAAAAAGGCGCTTTACAGGTATCAGTATGATTGCCGGGTGCGGACGAAAGGGGCCCCGTATGTGCGGGTGCTGCACCAGATTTTGCCGCTTCATTACGACGAAGAGAATTTCTACCGGAGCCTGCTGCTGCATACGGACATTACGCACCTGAAACCCTACGGCGCGCCCGGCTTTTCGATTATCGGGCTGGAGGGGGAGCCTTCCTACTACAACATTGGCCGGGAGGGAAACCGGCCCGAAGAAGCGCCGGTTCTCAGTGAGCGGGAGAAGGACGTTATCCGCTGCCTGGTGGCCGGGCAAAAGAGCCAGCAGATTGCCGACGAATTGTTTTTGAGCGTTCATACGGTGAGTACGCACCGGAAGAATATTCGCCGGAAAGCGCGCTGTGCCCCGGCGGATCTGGTGCGGCGTGCGATACTGGAAGGATGGGTGTAGAATGCTTTGAAAAATACCCAACGTTGGGTATTGCGGGATGAAAAAGGGCAGTGGACTTTTGCCCGCTGTTAAATATTTCTTCCGCCGCCGAAGGGCTGCTTTTCTGTTGGAAGCATTTTCTGCGTCTTTTGTCCTCCTTCTCTTCTTCCGTCATGAAAAGCCTTTTCACGCTTTCTCTTCTTACCCTTGCTACGGCGGCCAGCGGGCAAAGCGACCTGCAAAAAATCGGGCGTGGTCTGAAGGACTGGGGCCGCACCATTCAGAAAACAACAGAAGATGCACGGCGCACGATAGAAACGGTGCAGAACACGGCGGCGGCCCTTACGGGACGGCACCCCGGCACGAAGCTGAACAGCAGATACCTGTATGAAACCCCCACGCGCCCGGCCCCGGCGCCGAACACCACGCGCTATGGCATTGCCCCAAACCTGCTGGTAGACGTGCCGGGGACGTACCCGCCGGGCTTTGCGCCCAAATGGGATTACGTGGGCGAGGCGAAGCAAATAACCGTGCAATCGGAGCAATTCGTTGCGGCCCACACCTTGTTTCCAACTGACAACCGGGGCATGAGCATAGGCGAGTACGAGGGCCGGGCGGTGCTGGTGTTTGATGTCTTTGGAAGGGGAGATTATTGCGTTGCCGACATTGCGGTGCTGCGCGCGCCTGCGGTCTTGAGCGCGGATCCGCAAACCTTCCGGCTGACAAACTTCCGGAACTTTGAGAACGGGCAGGCGACGCAGGGCCTGCAGGAAAACGGGCAATACACGGGCGGCGGCGTGGACGGTGAGGTGACCCTGAGCGCTGACCGAAACGGGAACCTGGACATGGACTTTATGATTGAGAATTACGGCCTGCCCAGCCGGACGAACCCGGCTTCCCCGGTTACCTATCGCTACAGCGTGAACCGGAAGGTGCTGCCCAACAAGATGACGGCGGCGGACGCGAAAAGCGCCTACACGGCGAAGCGGAAAGCGGAAATTGCAGACTCCATCGCCAGCATCCCCAACGCGGCAGACCTGGCGCGCGAGGCGCAGAAGGAAGGGCTTTACTGCTACGTGGATGCCAACGCGGGCGAGGCGCAAATGAACGCGGCGCTGATGCAGTTTTTGCGCAGCAAGTATCCGGGCAAGGAGAACAGCAACTGCATGAGCCGCCGGACGGAAAGCGTACCGATGACGCGGCAGGTGCCGCGCTATGACCCGCAGGCGCACCAGGATTTTTATGTGGAAGAACACTACACGGAGATTACTACCGTGCTGCGCAACAACTGCAACAAGAATGTGCGCATCATGGGCTTTAGTGTGGGCGGGGTAGGCAAGAACGGGAAGCGGCAATTTGGCCTGAACACCAAAGTGATGCGGGCCAATTACAGGTATAGCTTTCCGCGCGCGTCGGATAACCTGGCGGGCGACATGATTGCGTCTATTCTGTTTGGCGGCGGAATGCTGGCAGATCTGGACTTACGGGGCATTGAGCGGGGCGGCACCTTTGACATTGACGAAGCGAACATCAGCGCGGTGCAATATATGCGGGCGATAGAGGAGGAAGTTTTCCCCGCTACGGTGAACAGCAGGGGCGAGCGGGTGCTGGAAGTAGCCAGCACGGTGGGGCCAACGGGCATCCTGGTGAAGAAGGGAGACCGCGTGTATCTGTCGGCGGCAGGCTACATCTCTACCGGAACCTGGTCGGGCATGACGGGGCCGGAGGGGCATGAAGGGCAGGAGCACCTGAGCATTTACAGCATTGCGCCCAACATCCGGCACGGCGCGCTGATGGTGAAGGTGGGCAAGGGCGGCGCGTGGCAGGTGGTGGGCCGCGATATGAACTTTACGGCCCCGGCAAGCGACCAGCTTTACCTGGCGGTGAACGATAAGGACGTGGACAATAACAACGGTATCTTCACCGTTGTGTGCGGGGTGAACAAGCCGCTGGCTGCGGGCGGGCAGCGGTAGATTTTCTTTTTTCTAAAAACAATTTTTCTTTTCCTTTTTAAAACCAACAACCTTATGGAACAAAGAAGCCTGAACATCTTAGGCATGCAAGACGGCGTGGGCGACTACATGACGCAGAACGCGGCCAGCTATGCGGGCTACGCGCCGATAGGGCCGCAAGTAACCGCCCTGATCCTGACAGTAACCAACCGGAAGCTGCTGCTGACGGGCCAGCAAACGCAATCGCAGGGCGCAACGGTTACCAAAAGCACGGCGCAAAAAAAGGCCTCCCAGCAGGTGGCCGACATTGCAGCGCTGGCTAACGGCTACTCGCTGGTGGTGAACGATACGGACTTGTATGTCCAAACCAAAAGAAGTAGCTCTTACATCCTGAGCCTGCCCGACGACCAAGGGGTGGCCGTGATGAAGCAGGTATTGGCGGTGGTGGGCGCGAACGCGGCGGCGCTGGTGCCGTATGGCATCGTATCTGCCGATTTGACGGCGGCCCAGGCGGCGGTGGCGGCAGCAGAAACGATGCTAAACGCGCCGCGCAAGGTGATTAGCAAGAAGAAAACGGAGGCCCAACTGATACGGGTAGAAGAGCGGGCGGCGGCAGCGATATTGCGGATTTTGGATCGGTTGATGAAGTATTTTAAACGGCGCAATCCGGCGTTTTATCTGGGGTATCTGAATGCGCGGGTGGTTGTAGACCTCGGCGGCGGTGGCAGCACGCCGCCACAAGCGCCTTAGCAGGTAGAGGGAAGGTATCTTCTCCTGTAGATATAAAAAGAGGGCTATACAGAAGAGAAAAAGACTCGTTGCGTATAAAAAGAGCGCTATACAGAAGAGGAAAAGGGTCGTTGGATATAAAAATATAACTATACGGAGCGACAAAAGAGTCGTTGGATATAAAAAGATAGCCATACGAAGGAATAAAAGGGGTATACGGAGCGAGAAAAGCCTCTGTAGATACAATAAAAGCGAAATGCGGGATGGTAAAAGAGGTTTTAAATATTGCATAGGCAAAATACGAAGTAATAAAAGAGGGAAAAAGCCCCGCTTCCGGGAACGGAGGCGGGGCTTTTTTGGCGGATGTTGTGGTATTCCGTTCACTTGCTGTGGCATTCCGCCTCTCTTTGTGTCATTCCGACGAAGGAGGAATCTGTTGAAGTTCGGCACAGTAGCGTTCGGTTGGGTAGATTCCTCCTTCGTCGGGATGACACGCGCTATGGGGGATGATGGGCTTTGATGGAGGGGAAAGGATTTAAAGGGGGAAAAGGGCGTGTGTTGAGCAGGGGGGAAACAGAGGCAATATGACCGGTGGGTTAAATCTTTCCCACTTCTTAGAAATACCCAACGTTGGGTATTGCGCGGTGTACTAAAGTAGGGGGATTTTTGGAGATTGTTAAGCGTTGTTTGCTTCGGTTTCAGCATCGCTTATGGCTTCCTTTCCTTCAAAAAATTTCTAAACCTCTTCTGCTGATGAAAAAGCATTTACTTCTTTTCTTGTGTGGCCTGCTGGCTGCTTTGGGCGTTTATGGGCAGCAAAGCGTGGGCTATCAGGACAACTGGCCGAAGCCCGATGGACCGGTCTTTGCCATTGTGCGCAGCGGCAACACTGTATATATCGGCGGTGGTTTTACTCATGTAGGCGGACAAAGTAGGATCACTCTTGCGGCTATAGATGCCACAACCGGAAACGTTCTCCCTTGGAATCCGAGTACAAATGGCGGCATATATACCCTTGCTGTGAGTGGTAATCTAGTCTACGCAGGAGGCGATTATTATCTTATGAGCGGGCTAACCAGAAGCAAAGTCGCTTCCATAGACGCTACCAGCGGTAATGTTACTAGTTGGAATCCGCCGAGCCCAAGTTGGACAGTATTCACACTTGCAGTGAGCGGCAATATGGTGTATATAGGGGGAGCATTTACTGGCATAGGGGGGCAAAATAGACATTACTTGGCAGCCATAGATGCCACAACCGGTACAATCACCTCTTGGAACCCGATTGTAAGTGGTGGTGATGTACGTGCGCTTGCGGTAAGCGGTAACACGCTCTATGTAGGAGGTGGTTTTGTTACCATAGGCGGGCAAACCAGAAGAGGGCTTGCCGCCATAGATGCCACAACCGGAAACGTCCTCTCTTGGAATCCAAGTCCAAGTAACTCGGCTAATGTGGTTACCGCAATTACCATAAGTGGCAGTACGGTGTATGTGGGTGGGTATTTTACTTCCATGGGTGGACAAAGCAGGAAGCGTATTGCAGCCTTGGATGCCAGCACCGGCGCGGCTACCACATGGAATCCGAGCGCAAATTGGGATGTAAATGCGCTTGCAGTGAGCGGCAGTACAGTGTATGTAGGAGGCGCCTTTGATTCTATAGGAGGGCAAAAAAGAGGCAGCCTTGCTGCCTTAAGTTCCATCACTGGCATCCCCAGCAGTTGGAACCCAGATGCAAATTGGATCCCGCAGGCACAGAATAATGCACCGGTATATGCGCTTGCAGTAAGCGGCAACACGGTGTATGCAGGAGGAAATTTTACTTCTATGGCGGGTAATAGTACCCGGAAATACTTTATGGCTCTGGTGGATTATAACAATGCGCCCAACGCCTCCGTCAGCATTTCCGCTTCTACTAATCCGATTTGCATTGGTGCATCCGCTACCCTCACTGCTACAACTATTAATGCCACCGGCCCTACCACTTACCAATGGACGAAGAACGGCACGGCCATTTCCGGCGAAACGGCGGCGACTTATACTACCAGCACCTTCGTCAACGGGGATATCATCGCCTGTTCGGTAAGCAGTGGTGGTGCCACCGTATCATCCAACGCTATCACCATGACAGTAAATCCGCTGCCGGATGTTACAGTTACAGCAGGTGGGGCCACTACTTTTTGCAGCGGCGGCAACGTGGTGCTGAGCGCGCCAGCGGGAGCAGCTTCCTATCAGTGGAATAATAACGGAGTCGCTATTTCCGGTGCTGGGGCTACAAACGCTTCCTACACCGCCAATGCAACAGGCTCCTACACCGTAACGGCCAGCAGCAGCGTAGGCTGCACGGCGACCTCTATGGCTACGGTGGTAACGGTGAACCCTAATCCGGTTCCCGCCATCAGCACCAGTGGGCCTAATCCTTTCTGTGCCGGAACAACGGTGCCGCTCACCGCTTCGCCCAACGGCGCAGGATATGCTTACCAATGGATGCTTGGCAACACAACCCTTTCTACTTCTACGGCACTGCACAACGCTACCGCAGCCGGCACTTATACAGTTGCCGTAGCCGATGCCAATGGCTGCGTAGGCATCAGCCCTGCTTTTGCCCTCACCACGAAAGCCCCTCCGGCAGCCTTTAACCTGACGGCTAATAAAGCAACCACTTTTTGCGCGGGCGGCTCGGTGACGCTTGCGCCCAATGTACCGGCCAGCACGACTGCTTCTTTTCCCAATTATCAGTGGAGCAACAATGGAGTGGTTATTCCCGGTGCGACGGCTGTAAGCTATACGGCTACTTCTTCCGGTAACTATGCCATCGCGCTTTCCGATAACGGAGGCTGTGGTCGTACGTCGGTCTCGCGCGCTGTGGTGGTGAATGCCAATCCGGTTGCTTCCATTAGCGGCCAAAATCCGTTCTGCGTGGGCAGCAGCACCGTATTAAGTGCTTCGCCAACGGGCACAGGCCACACCTATCGCTGGACGATGGGCAGCGCGGTACTCGCCTCTACCGCCTCGCAATACACCGCTAACGCAGTGGGCAGCTACACCGTTAGCGTAACCGATGGAAACGGCTGCATGGGCACAAGCCCTGCTTTTGCTTTAACGTCAAAAACGCCCCCTGCGGTCTTCAACTTGACGGCGGGTAGTACGACCACCTTCTGCGCAGGCGGCTCGGTAACGCTGTCTCCTAATCCTTCTACCAATCTTTCAGGCTTCCCGAACTATCAGTGGAGCAACAATGGCGTGGCGATTTCGGGCGCAACGTCCTCTAACTATCCGGCTACGGCTTCGGGCAACTATACCATCGCTATTTCCGATAGCACGGGATGTGGACGTACATCTGTCGCCAGAGCCGTTACGGTGAATTCATTACCAGCGGCTTCTATTAGCGGCCAAAATCCGTTCTGTGTGGGCGGCAGTACCGTCCTGAATGCCTCTCCGGTGGGTTCAGGTAACACGTACCGCTGGACGATGGGCGGCACGGTACTCTCCGCCACTACCGCACAGTACACGGCCAACGTAGTGGGCAGCTATACTGTTAGAATAACCGATGGAAACGGCTGTGTAGGCACAAGTCCTGCTTTTGCTTTAACGTCAAAAACACCCCCTGCGGTCTTCAACCTGACGGCCAATGCAGCCACTACTTTTTGCGCAGGCGGTTCCGTAACGCTTTCTCCCAATCCCAGCGCCAACCTTTCCGGCTTCCCCAACTATCAGTGGAGCAACAACGGCGTGGCTGTTTCGGGCGCAACATCCATAAGCTTCTCAGTTACCGCATCGGGAAGCTATACCCTCACCGCTTCCGACAGTATGGGCTGTGGCCGCACCTCCGTTGCCAGAGCCGTTACCGTCAATCCAACCCCGGTGGCTACCATCACGCCGCTTGGTTCCACCACGATTGGCGCAGGCGGGAGCGTAACGCTGCAAGCCGATTCGGCAGCGGGCTATACCTATCTATGGTATAAGAACAATGGGGTAGTGAGTGGAGCCACTGGCCGCAACTATACCGCCAACAGCGGCGGCAGCTACACGGTGCAGGTAACGAGCGGCTCCTGCTCTCAAATGTCGGCAGCATTGGTGGTAACGCAGACGGGCGCGAAAGAATCTTTGGGTGTTACCTCCAGTGGCTCGGATGGCTTTTCGGACGGACATTTTGCTTTCTCTGCCTTCCCCAATCCGGCAGGCGACCATGTAACGGTGCGCACCAACGGCGCGGTGTCGCAGCGCGCAGTCGTGCAGGTAATGACCGTAGCGGGCGCGGCGGTGAAGGAAGTGGAAATGAAGGATGCACAAACCGAGATAGACCTGAGTGGCTTTGCTTCGGGCGTGTATCTTATTCGCTACAAGGACGCGGAAGGACACACGGGAATGGTGCGGCTGGTGAAGCAGTAGATAACAGGTAATGAAAAGGAAAAGCCGGTGGAGCAAAATCTCCACCGGCTTTTCTTATAGTTTATTCTACAAATCAAAAGAAGGGGTTGTTGATAATCTTTTGTCACCCCGTTCTTCGGCAAGCTCAGAATGACAGGGGACTTAGAGGATGCAAGCCGACAAGTTCCCCGTCGGGGATGACAAAAGTGGCTTTCCGAAACAGCTTCAAAACTGCTTTTTCTGGTTCATAAGACCGCTTCGAGGGAAAAGGAAATGGGTGAAGGTGTCAAGATTACCAGCGGGTTAAGTCTTTAAGAAAGCCTAAAAATACCCAACGTTGGGTATTGCACAGGGCGGAGGCATGGGGGACTTTTGGTGTCCTTTAAGAATTTTTCAAGCTGTAGTTCCCGCCGGTTTCAGACGCTTTGACTCCTGCTTCTTTTTCCTTCCAAAACTTTTTTAACCCATCTCCCAAAACCCCACCCCACTCCTTATGCGTACCAAAAGATTTGCGCTCCTCAGCGCCCTCATCCTGCTCCTGGCCCACGGCCTGAACGCGCAGACGATTAACACCCTGACGACGATTGCAGGGGGTGGAAGCCCTGTAGGCGATGGCGTAGCGGCGACGAGCGCCACGTTTAACCGCACACAGGGAACAGCGATAGATGCCGCAGGGAATGTGTATGTAGCAGACTGGAATAACCACCGCATTCGGAAGATTGACGCGGTTACGGGCCTCATCAGTACGGTAGCAGGCAATGGCAGTCAATCTTATTCAGGTGATGGTGGGTTGGCCATAAATGCCTCCCTCAATCAACCTACTGATGTAGCCGTAGATGCTGCCGGAAACCTGTACATCTCTGATTACTCCAACCAGCGTATCCGGAAGGTTACGGCAAGTACAGGTATCATCACAACCATTGGCGGGGACGGAACGGCTGCCTTTAACAACACCGGAAAAGGCCAGTTTAATAATCCGCTTGGTATCGCCGTAGATACGGGAGGCAATGTGTATGTAGCCGATGGAGACAACCACCGCATTCGCAAAATCACTCCGGCAGGGGTAGTCAGCACTATTACAGGTAACGGCACGGCAACCTTTAGCGGCGATGGTGCTGCAGCCACAAACGCAAAACTGAATTATCCGGCTGATGTTGCTTTGGATGCCGCAGGTAATATCTACATCGCCGACCTGAATAACCACCGGATCCGGAAGATAACCGTTGCTACGGGTATCATTAGCACCGTGGCGGGTTCTCCCACTGGTGGTACTTGGGCTGGTGATGGCGGATTGGCTACAAGTGCCAGTCTGAACTACCCAAGAGGCGTTACGATAGATGCTTCCGGGAACATCTATATTGCTGACAATGGTAACGCCCGCGTCCGGAAGGTAACCACCTCTACGGGCATCATTACAACGGTGGCAGGCGATGGTGTAGGGCGCATAGCCGGCAACGGCGGTTTGGCCGTAGGAGCCTCTTTTTACTCGCCATGGGGTATTAACGTGGACGCCTCTGGCAATCTGTATATCACCGATGAAACGGGCCAGCAGATACGGAAAGTAACGGCCTCTACCGGCAACATCAGCCTTTTTGCGGGCTTTAATGTGGATGGTTCTTCAACTCCTTATTATTATGATAGCCCTCAATACAAAGGTTTTGGTGGTCTGGCTACGAAGTGCTATATAGATTTTAGCAAGAAACCTTTCCGCCGTAGCAATGGCGATGTGTTCTTTGCTACACAGTCGGTGCAAAACTCCACCGTCATTGCCAAGATAGACGCTGTAACGGGTATTCTAAGCCAGGTGTACGGCGCGCCGACTGGTGGGACTTATCCGAACACGGGTGCTTTTGCCAATCAAACAGCTTTGTATGCAGACCATGGCATTGTGATGGACACAGCAGGCAATGTTTATTTCTCCGAAGGAGGCCAAAGTGTTGTCCGTAAGATTACCGCCTCTACCGGTGTTATTACCAACGTAATAGGCACCCCCGGCACGACAGGAAGCAGCAACACAGGCGTGGGCGCGGTAAGCACCCCAAAAGGCGTAGCAGTGGATGCGGCAGGGAATGTGTATGTGGCAGACTATGATAACCACTGCATTCGCAAGATTACCCCAGCGGGTGTGAAGACAACAGTAGCCGGTGTGGCCACTGCGGCTCCAACCTTTGCCGGTGATAACGGCCAAGCTACAGCAGCAAAGCTGAACAACCCGACAGACGTAGTGGTGGATGCTTCTGGAAATCTCTATATCATGGATGCCGGGAACTATCGCATTCGGAAAGTAACGGCCTCTACGGGCGTGATTACTACAATAGCTGGCAATGGCAATAATACCTACGGTGGAAACGCAAATGGCGATGGCGGACTCGCTTTTGCTGCTGCTCTAAGCCATCCTGAATACCTTGTCAGAGACAGCGTCGGGAACATTTACTTTCCTGTGGTGGGCGGAGATGGCTCCAACGGTGTTCGGAAAATAGACGCTGCCACCGGTATCATCAATCCCGTGATTGACGAGCGCTGGGACGACGGCGACGCGCTGACGCTTGCTGATGGAACGGATGCACTCAAGACCGGACTGGATGAGCCGAACAAAGGTTTGTTTGTAGATGCTTCCGGCCTCTATGTCGGTTCTTCTTCCCGCCTGCGCAAGCTGATTCCCGCAACCGGCAATACGATTGCCGTAGGAACCAATCAAACAAGCTTTGACCCTTGCTATGATTCGGTGGCGAACGCCATTCCTTACTTCGCTACGGGTACGTTTAACAGCGGCAACGTGTTTATGCTTCAGCTTTCGGATGCTACGGGGTCATTTACGGGTACTCCCACTACGCTTGGCACCCTGACCAATACGGTTTCGGGAACCATTCAGGCAACGTTCCCAACCAACCTAATGTCCAGCAATCTGTATCGCATCCGGGTAGTTTCTTCCAATCCGGTGGCTATCGGCGCGGTCAGCAATCAGACTTATAACCTACCGCGCATTACGGCCATCAACCAGCCCGATTCGGTGAATCTCTGCGCTGGTACAAGCGTTACCCTTACTTCTCTTTCGGGTACTACTTCCACGTCACGCACCTATCAATGGGTGAATGCGGCAACCAGTGCTAACATTGCCAACGCTACCGGACAGAGCTACACTGCAACGGCTACCGGTCAGTTCAGGTGCTATGTAAGCGACGCGAACAACGGTTGCCCAGCTGACTATTCGCGTACGATTGCTGTTACTTCGCGCGCAATCCCTGCCATTCCTACTATTACGCCCAACACAGCGCAAACTATTTGCCAGGGCAGCAGTGTAACGCTGACGCGCAATGTGGTGGCAAGCACCAACTACCAATGGACGCAGGGCGCGGGCGTGGGAACGCCTACCACCCCCGGCGGAACCCTTATTCCGAATGCTACGGGCGTTACTTATCCGGCCTCGCCTGCGGTAACGGATTCGTTCCGTGTGGTGGCTATCAACACCTTTGGCTGTATGCGTACTTCGGCGGCAGTGCGGGTGAACGTGAACCCGGCTCCAAGCGTTGTGATAACGCCCAGTGGGCCTACTACTTTCTGTAACGGCGGCTCGGTAACGCTGAGCGTTCCTACCGGCGCAAATTCTTACCAATGGAGCAATAACGGAACGGCGATTACTACCGGCGGCAATACGGCTTCTCTTACCGTAACGACCGCAGGCAGCTACACGGTAACCGCTACCGGCAGCAATAGCTGTTCGGCTACTTCGGCGGCCACGGTGGTAACGGTAAATTCTTGTGTGCCGGTTATTACTTCGCTGTCTCCAGCGCGGGCGGTGTGTCAGGGCGGAACGATAGCGGTGGCGTTTAGCTCTAATGCGACCTTCAACAGCGGCAATGTATTTACCGCACAGCTTTCAGATACCAACGGCGTCTTTGGTGCGACGCCTACATCTATCGGTACACTGACCGCTACAGCAGCAGGAACCATCAACGCGACTATTGGTACCTCGCAACTGGCCGGAACCCGCTACCGCATCCGCGTAGTTTCCTCCAACCCCGTCCTGACAGGTGCGGCGAACGACAGCAACATCACGGTGAATGCGCTGGCTACAGTGGCGCAGACTACTATCTCGCCTACCACGGCAACAACTCTTTGTGCAGGCGGCTCGGTAACATTGAGCGTACCTACGGGGGCGGGTTCTTATCAGTGGCGCGTGGGCGGCGTGAATGTTGCCAGCAACGGAACATCGGCCTCTTATCTGGCTACACCTTCAGCCACCAGCACTTATGCCTGCGTGGTAACCACAACGGCGGGCTGCGCCCGGCTTTCTGCCAACAAGGTGGTGACAGTAAATGCGCTGCCTACAGCGACCATTACGCCCTCTACCACACAAAACCTGTGCGGTGCAGGCGCTTCCGTAACGTTCTCAGTTCCTGCGGGCGCGACCACTTATGTATGGCGCAACAACGGCACAGCGATTAGCGGCGCGGCGAATGCCAACACCTACACGGCTACGGCAGCAGGTGTTTACTCGGTGGTGGTAACGAACAGCAACAACTGCTCGGCCACTTCGGCAGGCGTAACCGTAACGGCCTCTTGTGGTGTAGCCATCACAGACACGGGCGTGCGGGCAGTATGTAGCGGCACGGGCATCACCGCGAATTTCTCTGCTTCGGGCTTCGGCGCGGGCAATGTGTTTACGCTTCAGATGTCGGACGCGAGCGGTTCTTTCACCAATACTACACCGGTGAATCTCGGCACGCTAACAGCGACAAGTGCTACTTCCATGACAGCAACTATTCCAGTAGCCACAGCGGCAGGTAACGGCTATAAACTGCGTATCAATACCAGCAATCCGGCTACTACCGGCAATGCCTCCCCGCTGACGGTGTTGGTGCGCAATAGTCTGACAACAGCCCAGCAGCTTTGCCGGGTGGATATGGACAGCGCCCTCAGCAAAAACAAGCTTATCTGGAATAAGCCAACGACGCTAAATATTGACTCGTTCGTGTTTTACCGCCAGAACGATGTAGCGACGTATTCGCGCATCGGCGCGCAGGCCTACTCCGTATTCTCTACCTATACAGATACTTCCAGCATACCGGTTGTGGAGGCGCAACGCTACTACATGACGGCGAAAAACGGCTGCGGCGAATCGCCGGTGGGGACGGCACATCGCACCATGCACCTGGCGCTTGCCAAAGGGCTGAATAACAACACAACCTGCATCCTGCTCTGGAACAGCTATGAGGGCGCGGCGCATACGTACTACAATATCTATCGCGGAACGACAACGACGAATCTGGCGTGGATTGGCAGTGTGCCCTTCAACACTTACAACTCGTTTACCGACCTGAACATGCCTGCGGGCGTGGTGTATTACCGCGTATCTACGGGCGATGCACCGGCTTGTACACCAAGCAAAGGCGCAGTGAACGCCGAGGAGATTTTCTCCAACATTGTTTCTACAGGCGTGGGGTTGGCAATTAACTGGATGGAGATGGGCGTGTATCCAAATCCATCTGCCGTCAACGGCACGCTGCTGATTGAAAGTAGCAGGATGGATGAGGTGTATGAGGTGCGGATAACGGACATTACGGGCCGCGTGGTGGAGCAGTTGCAAACCGTGCCGGGTAAGGAAAATTCCTTTGGCGCGGCACTGGCTCCGGGCCTGTATCTGGTGGAAGCCGCGAGCGATGGTGGCAAGAGACAGGTGAAGAAGTGGACGAAGAACTAAGGACAGACCGTTTGTTAGAAGAGCAGCCCGCGCAGATTGTGCGAGCTGCTTTTCTTTTTCCGAGAACTTTTTTGGGTTTTCCCCCGGTAGCTATCCGGAGCCAGAAATGGCTATAAGGGGGTGCTGTTTTCGGAGCAATATGACCGGAGGGCTACTAATTGTGAGGCGGTTTTAAAAATATCCAACACTGGGTATTGGGCGGGAGAAAAGGGGACTCACCTTTACAATATTTTTAAGGAATTTTCCAGGCTGCTGAAAGGGCTTTGTTGCCTTCGGCGCTGGGCCGGTTTTGGATTTGTTGAACGTTGATGCTTTCTCCCTTCCAAAAAATACAAAGTCAAAATCCGGGAGGTTGCCTGAAAGGGAAAGCTCCACCTTTGATAGCAGTGTGCTTGTTTGGTTTTTGGCTTCCCCATCGTTTCCCTCCCTTTTTCTTCAAAGAGTTTAACCCCCCGGAACCGCTTTACGCCCCATGTTTACCAAAAAAATTGCGCTCTTGAGCGCCCTCACCCTGCTGCTGGCCCACGGCCTGAACGCGCAGAACAACACGCTGACCACGATTGCCGGAAACGGCAATCCCGTAGGCGACGGAGTGGTAGCTACAATTGCCTCCCTCCATAACCCCTTTGGTGTTGCGGTGGACGCGGCGGGCAACACGTATGTAGCTGATGCCTCTAACAACCGCATTCGCAGGATTGATGCCGTCACGGGCATTATCAGTACGGTGGCGGGCGGCGGCAATGGTGCCGACGGCACGCTGGCCATAAGTGCAAGCCTGAACTACCCGACGGACGTGGAAGTGGACGCAAGCGGCAACCTCTACATCGCCGACTGCAACAACCAGCGCATCCGGAAGGTGACGGCGGCAACGGGCATTATCTCTACCATTGGCGGCAACGGCACGGCAGGCTTCAGCAATGCGGGATTGGGGCAGTTCTATACGCCCACGGGACTGGCACTGGACGGGGCCGGAAACGTGTACGTGGCCGACCAGGCCAATCAGCGCATCCGCCGGATAACCCCGGCAGGCGTGGTGAGCACGATTGCGGGCACGGGCACACCGGGTTTTGGCGGCGATGGCGGCGCGGCAACAGCAGCAGCCATTTACACGCCTTCCGACCTCACGGTGGACGCGGCAGGCAACATCTTCCTTACCGACCAGGATAACAACCGCATCCGGCGCATTGCGGCGGCCACGGGCATTATTTCTACCGTAGCGGGCACCGGCACGCGGGGTTATGGCGGCGATGGCGGACTGGCAACAGCCGCTCAGTTTTCCAATCCGCGCTCGGTGGCAGTGGATGCTTCGGGCAATCTCTACATCACCGACTTCAACAACTACCGCGTGCGGATGATAACGGTCAGCACCGGCATCATCACCACCGTGGCCGGAAACGGTACGCCGGGCATAACAGGCAACGGCGGCGCAGCCACAGCGGCTGCTTTTTACAACCCGTGGGGCATTGACGTGGACGCTTCAGGCAACCTGTACATCTCCGACGAAAACGGTAACCAAGTGCGGAAGGTGACGATGAATACCGGCATCATCAGCCTGCTGGCGGGTTACAACCCTACCGGCTCCTCTACCTTCTACACGTATCATGGTTTTGGCGGACTGGCTACACAGGCCAACATAAATGCTGCGCAAAAGCCGGCCCGTTTCGGCGGCGACCTGTACTTCCCTACCTCCGCTACGCAGTCGGATGTGGTGATTGCCCGCGTGAGCGGCACTACCGGCATCCTGAGCCAGGTGTATGGCGTGGCGAACGGTACCGGCGTGTATCCCAACGATGGCGGCCTGGCTACACAAACCAATATCTACGCGGCAGACGGTCTGGCGATGGATGCCTCCGGCAACATCTACTACGCGGAAAACAGCTATCACCGGGTGCGCCGCATTGACGCGGTCTCGGGTGTTGTAACGACGATTATGGGAGACGGCACTGCCGGATCCAGCAATACCGGAATGGGAAGAGTGAACACGCCTAAAGGCGTGGCGATAGATGCTTCGGGCAATGTGTATGTGGCCGATTTCAGCAACCACCGGGTGCGCCGGGTAACGCCTGCGGGCGTGGTCAGCAGCATTGCGGGCACCGGCTCGGCGGGCTTTAGCGGCGACGGCGGCTCGGCCACAAGTGCGGCGTTGAACACTCCGACAGACGTGAGTGTGGACGGCGCGGGCAATGTGTATGTGCTGGACAACGGCAACAACCGTGTTCGCCGGATTACGGTCTCCACCGGCATCATTACGACCGTGGCCGGAAACGGCAGCATGGGCGTGAGTGGCGATGGCGGACTGGCAACGGCGGCGGCCCTGAGCGGCGGCGGCAGTCTGTTTGTGGACGGCAGCGGCGGCATCTATCTGGCGCAGGCCGGAACGTCTTACGGTGTGCGCTACGTGGCACCTTCAACGGGCATTATCTCCCCCATTATCAACACGAACTGGGGAACAGGCACCCCGCTGACCACTGCCGACGGCGCCAACGCACTGCAAACGGGACTGGACAATAGCGGCGCTGTATTTGTGGATGCCTCCGGCCTGTACACGACGTCTTCGTTCCGCATCCGCAGAATGATTGCGGCCACCGGCGTGACCATCGCAACCGGTGCCGACCCGAATTTCTCCAGCTGCACCGACTCGGTAGCCAGTGCTATTCCGTTCTTCACGACGGGTACTTTCAACAGTGGCAACGTGTTTACGGCGCAGCTTTCGGATGCAAGCGGCTCTTTTGCCAATCCCATCAACATCGGCTCGGTAGCGGGTACTGCTTCGGGAAGCATCCGGGGAACATTCCCCACGAACCTGGTGTCGGGCAATCAGTATCAAATCCGGGTGGTGTCTTCCAGCCCGGCTTATGTGGGCACCCCGGCGTCGCAGAACTATAGCCTGCCCCGGATTTCCGCGCTGAACCAGCCGGCGGCGGTGGATTTGTGCCTCGGCGCAAGCCTTGTTATCACGGCAGCTTCCGGCCCTTCGCCGCGCAGCTTCCAGTGGTATAACGCGGGCGGCATCCTTACCGGAGAAACCGGCCAGAGCTACACGGCGAGCGCTAGCGGACAGTACTATGCTTATGTAAGCGATAACAACACGGGCTGCGCCGGCAATACAAACGCGGTTGGGGTTACGGTTCGTCCGGTGCCTGCGGTGCCGACGATTACGCCCAACACGGCGCAAATCCTTTGCGCGGGCAACAGCCTGACCCTGACGCGCAACAACGTGAGCGGCCAGACCTATCAGTGGATACAAGGCGCGGGTACCGCCATCAATGGCGCGACGGGCCTGACCTACACCACCACGCCTGTGGCAAGCGATTCTTTCCGGGTGGTGACGACCAACAGCTTTGGCTGTCGCCGCACCTCGGCGGGCGTACTGGTAACGGTGAACGCACGGCCAAGTGTAACGGTAAGCACCAGCGGCCCGACGAACTTCAACAACGGCGGCACAGTGACTTTGAGCGTGCCTGCGGGTGCGGCTTCCTACCAATGGAGCAACAACGGCACAGCGATTAGCGGCGCTACGGCAGCGGCCCTTGTGGTGAGCACCAGCGGCAACTACACCGTGACGGCGACGAACAGCAATGGCTGCGCGGCGACCTCGGCGGCAACAACGGTGTCGGTATTTACCGTTACGGCGGCTGTTACGCCTGCCGCACCGGCTCCTGTTTGCCAGGGCGGCGCGGTATTGCTGACGGCCAGCGCGGCCACGGGCAACACCTATCAATGGCGGATGAACGGCACGCCTATCTCCGGCGCTACGGCACAAACACTGACCGCAACGGCCAGCGGCAGCTACAGCGTAGTGGTAACCAACAGCGGCTTGTCGGCGACTTCCAACACGGTAGTAGTGACCGTGAATCAGCTGCCCAACACGACGATAACGGTGGTGGGCACCACTACTTTTTGCAGCGGCAATACGGTAACGCTGAATACGCCTGCGGGCGCGGGGGCGTACCAATGGAGCAACAACGGCACGGCGATTAGCGGCGCTACGGCGGCATCGCTGTTGGTGAACACCGGCGGCAGCTACACCTTGACGGTAACAAGCAATGCAGGGTGCGTGGCGACTTCTGCCGCAACGGTAATGACGGTAACCAACTGCGCGCCGGTGGTAACAACGCTTGCTCCGGCGAGCGCGGTGTGTGCGGGCGGAAATATGACCGTGGCTTTCAGCAGTGCGGCCATCTTCAACGGCGGCAACATGTTTACGGCGCAGCTTTTCGGACACGAACGGTGTTTTTGGCACAACACCTACAACGATTGGTACGCTGATGGCGACGACTCCCGGCGCTATCAGTGCGACTATCTCTGCGGCGCAACTGGCGGGAACGCGCTACCGCATCCGGGTAGTGTCTTCCAACCCGGCACTGACGGGCGCGGCTAACAGTACCAACTTTACGGTGAACGCACTGCCAACGGCGGCGCAGACCACCATTTCGCCTGCGGCACCGGCGGTGTGCGCGGGCAGCGCGGTAACGCTGACCGTGCCCAACACAGCGGGCATGACGTATCAGTGGCGCGCAAGCGGAACGAACATTACCGGGGCCACGGCCAACGTGGTTACGGTATCGCCAGCTGCTACTACAACCTACACCGTTGTGGTGACCACGGCGGCGGGCTGTGCGCAGATTTCCTCCAACAGCGTGGTGACGGTGAACGCGCTGCCAGTGGCAAGCATTACTCCCGGCACGACGCAGAACATCTGCGGCGGTGCTTCGGCCAATTTCTCGGCCGGCACGGGCACGGCCCTGACGTACCAGTGGCGCAACAACGGCGTTGCCGTTAGCGGGGCTACGGCCAGCACGTTTGCAACGACGACGACGGGCATCTACACGGTGCTGATAACCAACAGCACGACGGGCTGCGCGGCCACTTCGGCACCGGTAGCCGTAACGGCAAGCTGCCCGATAGCGATTGCGGACACGGGTACGCGGACGCTGTGTGACGGCACGAACGTGACGGTGAATTTCCCGCCGGCCAGCTTTAGCACGGTGAATGTGTTTACACTTCAGTTGTCGGATGCGGGTGGCTCGTTTACCAATTCCACACCGCTGAACATCGGCACGCTGACGGCGGCAAGTGCGGCTTCCCTAACCGGAACCATCCCGGCGGGAACGGTAGCGGGCAATGGCTACAAGCTGCGGGTGGTTACGAGCAGCCCGGCCACAACGGGCCTTACGAGTGTGCTGACGGTGCGGGTACGCAACGCGATGACGATTCCCCAACAGCTTTGCAACGTGAGCATCGACACGGCCTTTAGCAAGAACCGCCTGACGTGGAACAAGCCGACGACGGTGAACGTGGACTCGTTTGTGTTCTACCGCCAGAACGACGTGGCGACGTACTCGCGCATTGGCGCGCAGGCGTACCCGGTGTTCTCTACGTGGACGGACGCGACAAGCACGCCGCTGGTGGAGGCACGCCGCTACTACATGACGGCGAAGAACGGCTGCGGTGAATCGCCGGTGGGCAACATCCACCGGACGATGCACCTGACGATGAACAAGGGTCTGAACAACAGCACGACCTGCAACCTGATCTGGAATGGTTATGAAGGCGTGACGCACACCTACTACAACATTTACCGGGGCACAACCACGGCGAATCTGGCGTGGATTGGCAGTGTGCCTTCCGGCAGCTATAACTCTTATACAGACTTGAGTATGCCCACTGGCACGGTGTACTATCGCGTATCAGCGGGAGATGCGCCTGCCTGCGCGCCGAGCAAGGGAACGAGCGAGAACTACGAAGAAATCTTCTCCAACATCGTCTCTGCCGGGGCGGGTGGTTTTGCCAACTGGATGGACATGGGCGTATATCCAAATCCATCTACCGCAAGCGGCACGCTGCTGATTGAAAGCAGCAGGATGGATGAGGTGTATGAGGTGCGGATAACGGACATTACGGGCCGCGTGGTGGAGCAGTTGCAAACCGTGCCGGGCAAGGAGAATTCCTTCGGCGCGGCGCTGGCTCCGGGTCTGTATCTGGTGGAAGCGGCAAGCGACAATGGCAAGCAGCAGGTGAAGAAGTGGATGAAGCGGTAAGTGGTTTTGCTTTTGATGAGGAAAGCGGCGGGGCGAAAGCTTCGCCGCTTTTTTATTTTGCAGCTTTTTTAGAGAAAACCTATAAGGTTTCGGAAACCTTATAGGTTTGGTGTGCGGCAGCCACGAGGCGTATCCGGCAGGTTCTTTGTTTTCAAAGGGAAGTACCTCTAACCTTGCAGCCTTCATGATTACCCGCCTCTTCAAAGAGTTTTCGCGCAGCGAGCAGGCCGGTGGCCTTTTGCTCATTGCCTGCACGGCGCTGTCGCTGCTGGCGGCCAACAGTGGCGCGGGCGCGGCTTATGTGGCTTTCTGGGAAACGCCCGTGGGCGACCATACGCTTACCGGCTAGATCAACGACGGGCTGATGACGGTGTTTTTTCTGCTCGTGGGGCTGGAGTTGGAGCGGGAAGTATATCGCGGGGAATTGTCCAAACTGCGCGATGCGGCGCTGCCGGCGTTGGCGGCGCTGGGCGGCATAGTGGTTCCGGCGGGGATTTATCTATTCTTCAACTACGGCACGCCCACGGCATCGGGCGCGGGCATCCCTATGGCAACGGATATTGCCTTTGCGCTGGCGGTGCTTTCGCTGGCGGGGCGGCGGGTTCCGGTGGCGCTGAAGGTGTTTCTGACCGCGTTGGCGGTGATAGATGATTTGGGGGCGATACTGGTGATTGCGGTGTTTTATACGCAGTCGCTTTCGCTGCTGTATCTCGGTGCAGCGCTGGGCGTTTGGGGCGTGCTGCTTTTACTCAACAGGTTTCGGGTGAGCGCGCTTCTCCCTTACCTCGCAGGCGATGTGGATGCTGATGCTCCACTCCGGCGTGCATCCTACGATTTCGGGCGTGTTGCTGGCCTTTGCCATTCCATTTACAGAGGACTCGCAAACATCTGTTTCCTACCGCTTGCAACACGCGCTTCACAAGCCGGTGGCGTTCTTTATCCTGCCGCTTTTTGCGCTGGCGAATACGGCTTTTCCGCTTGCTTCCGGTTTTGGAGAAATCTTTCATCAGCCGCACGGGTTGGGCATTTTGGCGGGATTGGTTTTGGGGAAACACATTGGCGTTCTTCTTTTCTCCGGCACAGCGATTGCGCTGGGTTGGGCGCGGTTACCGTCGGGCTCAGGTTGGCGGCAGATGACCGGCGCGTCGCTTTTGGCGGGCATTGGGTTTACGATGTCGGTGTTTATGCGCTGCTGGCTTTTGCCAATGTGCGGGTGGTGAACGAGGCGAAGGAGGCGATACTCCTTTCGTCGGGCGTGGCGGCAGTGGCTGGGCTGGCGGTGCTGCGGGTGAAGAAAGGTTGAAGAGCTGGGCGTACATTTTCAAGACAGGTACTGCTTTAAACGCTTCTGCCTGCAACAGGTCTGCGGAAGGGCATGTCCTTTTGCATTCCTTCTCTCCTTTTTTATCTTGCACCAAAACCTCGTTTCCTATCCATGAAAAACCTCTTCTTTCTTCTCTTCGCTTTCGGCCCTTTTATGTGTACCGCGCAGATGCAGCCCGTCGGTGCGCTCACGGTTTTTTCGGAAACGGGAGACCGCTTTTTCCTTATTCTGAACGGCGAGAAAATCAACACCGAAGCGCAAACCAACGTGCGTGTAGATGAGCTGCCGCAACCTTACTATAATGCCAAGATTATTTTTGAAAACAAGGCGCTCCCTCAAATCTCCAAGCCAGTGCTGCCCATTACGGAAGGCGGCGGCGAGATGCTGATGGACGTGACCTACCGCATTAAAAACAGCACGCAGGGAAAGCGCAAACTGACGTATTTCTCCGCCATTCCTTACCCGCAAAACTTCATTCCGCCTGCCGGGATGTTTGTGCAGCACTGGGGTGGGCCACAGGCGAATGTGGCCGTGAGCGGGCCGGCGATGGGCGGCACAACTACCGTGCAGCAGCGTACCGTCACCACCACACAGGCGGGAATGGGCGGCGCGGGAATGCATATGAACGGCGCGGGCATCAATGTGAATGTAACCGTACCGACGCCGGTTATCACGGAGACTACTACAACGACTACCACTACTTCTTACGGCAATAACAATAACGGCGGCCCGACCCCGGCAACGGGCGGCTGCAACGGCGTTTGCATGAACGGGCAACGCTTTGCGCAGGCAATCAGCAGCGTAAGAAGCAGCGGCTTCGACGATACGCGACTTTCCTCGGCCCGCACGATTCTGCGCACCAATTGCCTCAACACCGAGCAGGTGGCTCAAATCTGCCGGACGTTTTCTTTTGAAGAATCCAAACTGGCTTTTGCCAAAGACGCCTACACCAAAGTGATTGACCCGCAGAACTATTTCAGCCTCGCCAGCCTCTTCAATTTTGACTCTTCTAAGGAGGAATTGAACAGCTTTATTTCCGGGCAGTAAGGGGAGCTGTTTCGGGTATAATCTTTTGTCATCCCGGAACGGGAACTTGCCGGCTTGCGTCCACTAAGATTCCTTCGGGAAGGACAAAAGACTTCCAACAAAGAAGGAATCCGGCGTATCCACCGTTTTTATTCCTGAATAGAACGCCCTACTTCCCGATACAAAACTTCCCGAAAATCGCGCCCAGCACGTCGCGGTCTATCTCCACCTTTCCGGTAATGGTGCCAAGCCAATAGAGCGCCTGCCGGATGTCAATCGTAAGTAAGTCGCCGGAGAGGCCGTTTTCCAAGCCTTCCTGCACGGTACGCAAATGCTCCGTCATCCTTACGAGCGCCTGCTGGTGTCGCGCGTTGGTCACTACGGTTCCTTCCTGCATTTTTCCGCCCGTAGCGCGCGCCACCAAAGTCTCGCGTAACGTGTCCAATCCTTCGCCGGTTTTGGCGGACAGAAAAAGCTGCCCGTTGTGCAGCCCGGTCACTCCTGCCTTGTCGGCCTTGCTGATAACGGCAATGGTTTTTTGGGGGAAATCAATAGGGAGAAAATTTTCGGAAGACGTTTCATCTGCGTCTTTGAGGTGCAGAATAATGTCGGCCTTGCGGGCGTTTTCGCGGCTGCGCTCTATGCCCATTTGCTCGATTTGGTCTGTGGTATGCGCGCGGATGCCTGCTGTGTCTATCAACCGGAAAAGCATACCGCCAATGGTCAGCGTTTCTTCAATCACGTCGCGCGTGGTTCCGGCAATCTCGCTCACGATGGCGCGCTCTTCTTGCAGCAGCGCGTTCAGCAGCGTGGATTTTCCGGCGTTGGGCGGTCCGATGATGGCCACGCGCACGCCATTCTTAATCACGTTTCCCAAGCGGAAAGATGTTGTCAGCGCATCGCCTTTCTGGAGCAACGCAGCTATCAGTCTTTGCAGCGCATCGCGGTCAGCGAAAGCAATATCTTCATCCGAAAAATCCAGCTCCAGTTCCAGCAGCGCGGTGAGCGTTATCAGCTCTTCGCGCAAGTTATTTAGCTCTTCCGAAAAGCCGCCGCGCATTTGATGAAGTGCCGCTTTTTGTTGCGCTGCCGTTTCGGAATGAATCAGGTCGGCCACGGCTTCGGTCTGTGCCAAGTCCATCTTCCCGTTCAGGAAAGCACGTTGCGAAAACTCGCCGCCTTCGGCCAGACGCGCGCCATTGAGGAGGAGCAATTCCAAAATCTGCCCCAGCACAAAGGGCGAACCGTGCGCGGAAAATTCCACCGAATCTTCGCCTGTAAAAGAGCGCGGCGCGCGAAAAACCGTCGCCAGCACTTCGTCAATCACTTCTCCCCCACCCGACAGAATCTGCCCGAAATGAACGGTGTAGCCTTTGGCTTCGGAAAGACTTTTTCTTCCCTTAAAAACAGCATCCGCTATAGACAGCGCCTCCGGCCCACTCAAGCGTATAACGCCCAGCGCGCCCACGCCGGGCGGGGTCGCCAGCGCGGCAATCGTGTTGTTTACGAACTGAAAATTCATGCGCTTTCTGGAGTCTCTGCCAGCGGCAGCCAGAAGGTGAACGTAGCACCTTCGCCGGGCTTTCCGTCAGCTCGGATAGCGCCTTTGTGGTTGAGAATAATCTTCTGCACCATAGACAAGCCCACGCCTGTTCCGGCAGTTTCGGAGCGACCATGCAGCCGTTGAAAGATCTGAAATATCCGCTCGGAATATTGCGGGTCAAAGCCAATGCCGTTGTCTTCAAAATCCACCCGCAAATACTTTAGCTCGCCGCTTTTGTTCTCTAGCTCGGCAACCTCTCCATAAGAAAGGCGACCTAAAATCTTCACCACCAGCGGACGAGCTTCCTGCGCAAACTTCAGCGCGTTGTCGAGCAGGTGTTTTATCAGCAGCAGCAGTTGCGCCTGCGAGCCTTGCACATTTCCGAGTCCTTCAAAAGAAATATCGGCACCGCAAAACCGAATTTCATCGGCCATGTTGGAAAGTGCCTGTTGCATAACATCCGCCAATGGAACGGCCCCAAAAGCTTCGTTGCTGAGCGAGAGCCGGCTGTATTGCAAGAGGTCTTCAATGAGTGTGCGCATCCGCACCGTGGCACTCTGCATCCGCGCCAGCAGGGCAACCGACTGCGCGTCTAAAGTGCCTTCACAGCGGGCGTGGAGCATGTTGGCGAAGGTTTGAATTTTGCGCAGCGGCTCTTGCAAATCATGCGAGGCCGCATAGGCAAATTCCTCCAGGTTGCCGTTGGCACGCCGCAGTTCTTCCACGCTCTGCTCTAAGCGGAGTTGAATCTTCTTCATCTCCGTTTGCTCCATCACCGTCACCAGCAACTCCCCGCCGTTTACGCGGTTGGCCGTGATATGAAACCACTGCTCCGGGCCTTCGATGGCAGCGCAATAATCAAAGCTGTTAATATTTCCGGTTTGCAGGGTTTCGCGGTATTTTTCAAAAGCATTGCGGTCAGGATAGACTTGCGTCACCTCGCTTAGGAACTGGATATTGAGGCCCACGCGCCGTTCCATATTCTCCCGCAACGAAGCGGTCATAGACTTAAACCGGAAGTCGGTCAGCGCACCTTTTTCGTCGCGCACAGGTATCAGGATAAAAGCGCCCACCTTGTTGCTGTCCACCAGTTCGCGCAGCACTTGGCGCTCACCGGCTACGCGCATTTTGTCCTGCTCGGAGTGTTCTAAAAGGTGCGTTTGCATCTGCTGCACCAGCACCTGGTCGGTGACGTCCATAGCCGTGTGGCAAATCGCGTTTTCGTCGTTGCCCAGCGGCATCAGGCGCGTGTCGAGGTTCCAGTAGCGCGTGGCTTTGCTGCCGTCGTCGCGGATGTAGTCGTAGTGATATGCCGGGGTGGCAAACGGCTTTCCGGTAGCCAGGAGCAGGTCAATCGCGGTGCGCAGCCGAAGCAGCTCTTTGCTGCGCCCGTTAATGCCGTACACGTCAAAAAAGCCCCGTCCCAACACGTCTTCGCGCCGCTGGCCAGTCATCTGCAAAAACGTATCGGAGACGGCCAGAATGGCATGGTGCGGCGCGTCGGTCTGGAGCAGCAGCGCCGGGTGAATGTGGTGGTTAAAAAAGCTTTCGAAAGCGGTAGGTGGAAGATGCATCAGACGGAAATTCAGGACAAGACACAATCGGGGGCGAAGTTCCTTTTTCTCCTTCAGAATGCTTCATCTCTTTGAAAGAAAAAGCAGCGGTGTGCAATACATTTGCCCCACTTTCCCGGACGCTTAGCTCAGTTGGTTCAGAGCGCTACGTTGACATCGTAGAGGTCGTTGGTTCGAGCCCAATAGTGTCCACCAAACTTTCTCTTAAAAAAGCCTGTTCTCCACACACAAGAACAGGCTTTTTCTTTTCCCTCTTTCCCCCGATGCTTTCCGACGTGCTTTCTTTCCTTTCGCTGCTGCGAGAAAACAACAACCGCGAATGGTTTGAGGCCCACCGCGCGCAATACGAATCCGCCTACCGCGCTTTTGAAGCTTTTGTAGAGAAACTACGCGGGGATTTGCTTCCGCTCATGCCGCAACTAGAAACGCAAACAGCGAAAAGCCTGCTGTTCCGCATCTACCGCGATGTGCGTTTTTCCAAAGACAAGACGCCGTATAAAACGCATTTCTCGGCCTACTTCAGTCGTGCCGGAAAGAAGGCGGTGGACGCGGGTTATTACCTGCATCTACATCCCGGCGCGTCGCATTTTTCGGTAGGTATGTGGGAGCCGCAGGGGGCAGTTCTGAAAGCCGTCAGGCAGGAAATTGATTACTCTTTTGAGGAGCTGCAAGGCATTATCGGGAAGCCGTCTTTCTGCAAAATCTTTGGCGAGATGAAAGGTGACAAACTGCGTAACACACCGCCCGGCTACGCCGCCGACAATCCTGCCGCCGACGTTTTGAAACACAAAAGCTTTCTGTTCTCCCACGCGCTTTCCGACGATTTTTTTACAACGAAAAATGCAGTGGAAAAACTGCGGAAAGTGGCGGAAGAAGCCGCGCCGTTTGTGGCGTTTCTGAACCGGGCGCCGGATGTTTAATCCATCCTGAAATACTGGATCCATTCGCCCAAATCCATCCACGGATTTTCGGTTTGCAGGGTCACCGCTTTAGCGTGCATTTTTTGGCGAAAAAGTTGGTGCGCTTCCGTTTGCGGGAAGCGCGGATGGTGTGTAAAAGCCCGAAAAAGCTCTGCTGCGGCGTCCATCGCCGGAAGGGCTTCGGGCGTAATCCAATGGGCTACAAACTGCTCCCAAACGTAACTCGTTGCAGCGTGGTTGGGGTGGATTAAATCAATATCATAGAAGCGGTAATCGCGCAGCACGTCAACCACAATTTCGTAGGCGGGAAAGTAAAAAGCGCGTTCCGGGAAAGTCTCGCAGATCGTGTGAACAGCATCCAGCAAACGGCCTTTGGAGCGGTTGTTGGCAATGGCCCCGTCGCGGGCGTGGCGCACGGGCGAGACGGTAAAAACAATGTTTGTTTCCGGCCTTTCTCTAAAGAGTTTTTCCAACAATTCCTTCCACACACTTACGATTTCTTCCGTAGAAAGCAGCTTTTTTTGGAACCACTGCCCGGGTGCGCGGTGGTTGTTGGCAACGGGCATTCCGGTCTCTTCCAAAACATACTGAAAGGCCGTTCCGAGCGTAATGACAATCCATTTCGCTTCGCTTAAAATTTCCGAAGCGGCTTGCATTGCGCTATTCATTTCCGCCAGCGCAGCCTGCGGATCGGTGTGGGAAAAACGGCTGTGATGTTGCCAGCTGTTCCAAAGGCCATTGAGCGAAAACAAATCTGCTGCCATCCATTGCCGGTTTTTGAGCACATTTTGGAGTGCTTGCGCCGTGCTAATCGGATTGAACAGAATGCCCTGCGGATTGGACACGATGTAAAATCCACTCTGCGCCAAACGGCTGCTGATGTGTTCGGTGAAGCAAGAGCCAAGCAACAAAATCTTTTCCTCGTGGCGAATGCGGCGTGGCAAGGGCGGAATGGTAATGGGCAGAAGGAAGTTCATGGGAAGGGGATTCTCTAGCAAAGGCGCATTCACTCTATCCACGAGTTTCACTCGTGGCAATTGCTATTGAACCTCTTCAGGGTTCATTCTCCCGCTGAGAAACTCTATATGCGGGAAAGGGACAAATAGCAATGTTTACGAGTTGCACTCGTGGTCACTTACAATCCCAAATCATCCATCCTTCCTTCCAGATCCGCCAGTTTTTTGGGGTCTTTTTCGGTCAGTTTCACTTCGTAGCCGGTGTTTTCGTCGGTGGCGTTCCAGTTGCCTGTTAGCATTTTCTGGTCGGGTTTTAATTCCATGGTGGCTTTGTTGGGAAGCTCCGTAAAAATCCACGCGCCTTCTTTCTTCAACATCGAGAGGCCCACCCATTCGTCCTCGTCGCCTACCAGCATCATGGCGTTCCAGCGGCAGACGCCTTCCTTGCAATCGCCTTTGTAGCCGCGCACGAAAAGCCGGATGGGAATCTGGCCGTCGAAAAATCCGGTGTAATAAAGACGCTCGCCCACCACGCCTTTGTCGCTTCCTTTCTTGTCTTTTTCAACTACCGGCGCTTCTGCATCTGCGGCTTCTTCGGGCTTTTCTTCCGGCTTCCACGCCACGTATTTCTGGCCTTTGGCGGCGGCGCGTTGAGCGGCTTCGTAATGAGCTTCATAGTCCACCACCGTCTCCGCCGGATAGACATGCCCCAGCGCGCCCCCATAGAAACTGCCTTTGTAAACAAAGAGTCCTCTGACCAAAAGGCAGAAGGTTTTGCGCCGCGTCGGGTCGGAGAAGAAGACGTAACCCTTGTAGCGGTCGGGAACCAGCTTTTCCAGCGTGGCGTCTGTTGCGCGCGATTGGCGCACCAGTTCGTAGCGCGCCAGTTGCAACAGGGGCCAGCGCAGGAGCATCGTGTCGCTTTCGTCCTGCACCTGCTGATACCAGCGGCCTGCATTGCGGGAGAGTGCGGTAGCATAGCCATATTCGGCTACTTCGGCAGCATCCGGCTCCAAAGGTTGAAGCAGCTTGGGCAAGACAGGCGTTAGGTCGTCCAGCACTTCGGCGGGCGGCATCAGTGCTGTGTATTGCGCAGGCTGCCGCTTCGCCAGCGCCATTGCCAGTTGGTTTATGTATACCTTTTCAGGAAGCGCAACACTTTTCTTTTGCGCAAAAGAAGCAATGGCCCAAAAGCAGCAGAGAAAAAACAAAAGGCGCGGCATGGGAAAAGTCTTTTTTGGTGGTGTGTTCAAAAGTATGATGAGCTATAAAACCTTCGGGAGAGCCGCAATTTGTTCGCGCTTTGGAGCGTCCTACATTTCTAACACATTACCAACGATTCTTAAGGCCTTATCAGCCTTTCGTAAGCGCTTACCAAACTCTCGTAAGTGCTTCCCAATGATTGGTAAGCACTTACCAAACTCTCGTAAGCACTTACCAAACTCTCGTAAGTGCTTACCAGCTTCTCGTAAATGCTTACCAGTCATTGGTAAAACGTTACCAGTCATTGGTAAGTGCTTACGAATCATTGGTCACTCCTTACCAATAAGCGGTAACCCCTTACCCATTTTTCGGTAGTGCGTTCAAAAGCAGGATGGGCTCCAAAACCCGCCCTCTGTTCGCTTCGCGTTTGGGAGCGTCCTACATGCTAACACACTGCCTGTTTGTTCTCAGGGCAAGATAACCTGCTGCCGCTGCAAAGAGAAAGCCCCGAAATAACCCAGTGCGCCGCCTGTGATATTGCTTTTCGGATTTGCCGGTGCCGCGCTGTTGCCGTCTGCATTTCGGATGCTGGAGAAATACTGAAACATCGGCTCGTCGATACCGTACATATCCACCTCCACCACTGTGCCCGACCGGATGTTTTCTGCGTCGTCATACCCAATTACACTGGGCCGGCCATTGATGCGCCCATCACTGAAACGGTCATCGCGCGCGTCTTCTTCCTGTATTTTTCCGTTTGCAACCAACACAAAACGATAGTAGTTGGGAATGCCCGGCGGGTCGGTAAAAATGACAAAAAGCTGCGCCCTTTTTTGGCCAAAAGCAGCCTGCGTCTCCACCCGGATGCTGTCAATCGGCACATGGGGCGGCAAGGTGGAAGTAGCCGTGTAGGTCTTGCCTTCCGCCACTGCTGTCATCAGGTAGGTGTGGCCTGCCTGACCTATGAAAGCAGGCGTAACCGCACGGTAATAGCCGTTGACGTCATAGACCAGCGAATCCGTCAGGCCTGCCGTCTGGTCGGTTACCCAGACGCGGGCATCGGTGACTGGCGGAAAGGTATTGTCCTGCGTAAAGCTCACGCTTTTGGTCAGCCGCACACGTGCGTTGCCGGTATCGGTAATACTTCCTGCAATCACCACCTGCGGGGTGCTGTCGCCCACTTTCAGGTCAATCACTTTGCGGCAGGAAGAGAACCCGCCCAGCATACCCAACACCACGAAAGAGAAAAGCAGTTTTTGCATGGCGCTACTTGAATTTAAAGTTGTAGGAAACGGAAGGAATAAAACGGAAAAGCGCCGTCTGCACAGCTTGGGTGCGTTGCGCATTATTGGGGTCTTGCTCAAAGGAAATCTGAAAGGCATTCTCCCGGCCATAAAGATTATACACGGAAAATGCCCATTCTGCTTGCCAGCGTTTGCGTTGTTTTCCCTGAAAAGTAGCACCGATGTCCATCCGATGATACGCGGGAAGCCGGTCTTGGTTGCGTCCGTTGTAATAAAAATAAACCTGCCCGTCCATCTCGTATTTTCCCGAAGGAAACGTAACAGCATTGCCCGTCCAATAAACAAAATTGGCGGAGAGATTCCATCGCTTGGTGAGCTGATAGAGGCCCACGACGGATATTTCGTGCGTCCGGTCTTGCCGCGTCGGATACCAGCGTCCGCTGTTGATGCCGTTTATCTGTCGCTCGGAGCGGCTGAGCGTATAGCCAACCCAGCCCGTGAGCTTGCCGGTTTTTTTGCGCAGGAGCAGCTCCAATCCATAGGCACGACCGGAGCCGTAGAGAAGCTGGCCTTCCACCTCGTTGCGGGCCTGAAGCTGTGCGTTGTCGCGGTAGTCCACCTCATTCTGAATGGCCTTGTAATAAGTCTCCGCAGAAACTTCATACGCATTGTCCCGGAAATTCTGATAGTAGCCCAACGCAAACTGGTCGGCCAGCGCAGGCGCTACGACGTTGGAACTCATGATGTACCGGTCAGTTGGCGTGGTGGAAGTAGCGGTGCTTAGCTGCCGGATGTGCTGGATGTTGCGCGCGTAAGAAGCCTTGATGGATTTCTCCGCGCTCAGGACGAAAGACGCCGAAAGACGCGGTTCCAACGTGGAATAGCTTTTCACCACCTCACCGCTGTTTGTTCTTATCGTGTCCTTTATGTTCTCTCCCTGAAAAGTGTAATAATCGGAGCCGCCCATCACCAGAAACAGGCCGCCACGCAGGCCATAATTCAGGTTCAGCCACGGCGTGGGTTTCCAGTCGTTTTGTATCCACGCGGCGTTCTCCCAGCCAAAGCGTTCGGGGATGGTAATGTTGTTGATGCCGGTGGAATTTCCGGCGTTTACCTGATTGGGCAGGATGCTGTGGCGAATGGCATTCACGCCGAAACGCCAACTGTTTTTGGGGTTTTGAAAGAACTGAAATTCCTGCTTGAAATTGAAGTCCTGCAACCGGCTGATAATCTCAAAATCGTTGGGGCCGCTTTTAATCCGAAAGCCGTAGTTGAAGTTGGAGTAGATGAGCGAGGTGTTGGAAAACAGCTTCGGGTTAAACTCATGGTTCCAGCGCAACGTGCCGGTGGCGTTGCCCCAATCAATACCAAAGACGCCCAGGCCCAGCACATCACGGCCAAAATAGCCGGAAAGAAACAGCCGGTCTTTTACACCCAGCCGGTAATTGGCTTTCGCGTTGAAGTCGTAGAAATACAGCTTGGTTCCCTTGAGCGAAGTATCCTTTGAAAGCCCCAGAAAAATGTCGGCGTAGGTGCGGCGACCCGTCAGGAGAAACGAGCCTTTTCCTTTTACAATCGGGCCTTCTATCGCCAGCCGCGAGGAGATAAGCCCCACCCCGCCTTCCACGCCAAAACGCTGATTGTCGCCGTCGCGCATCGCTACATCCAACACCGACGAAAGCCGCCCGCCGTATTGCGCCGGTGGATTGCCTTTAAAGAGCGTTACGTTCTTAATCGCCTCCGACGTGAAGGTGGAGAAAAAGCCCAGCAGGTGAGACGGGTTATACACCGGCGCTTCGTCCAGCAGAATCAGGTTTTGGTCGGGGCCACCGCCGCGCACAAAAAAACCGCCGCCGCCTTCACCCGGACTTTTTACACCCGGAAGTAACTGCAAGACTTTTATCACGTCGCGCTCGCCAAAAATCACCGGCACGTCTTTGATGGCGGCAATGTCCAGCTTTGTTACGCCGGTTTGTGCCGAGGTCACGTTAGCATTTCGCGCTTCGCCCCGCACAATCACTTCCTGCAGCTCGCGTTTGTTCTCCGAGAGTGCAATGTCTTCCTTCAAAGCGCCGATGAGATTAATAGCGCGCACTTCGGTTCGGTAGCCGCTGTAAGACACAATCAGGCTGTGTTTCCCGGCGGGCAGCGTGAGGGAATAGAAGCCATACTCGTTGCTTACCGTTCCGCCACCCTTCTTCTCGGCGATTTCTACAATCGCGCCCAAAACCGTTTCGCCTGTAGCGGCATCGCGGATAATGCCGGAGACCGTGAAATTCTGCGCGAAGCCCGGCGCACTGAAAAACAGGCCGGCTAAAAGGAGGAGCAATAAACGAAGACGCACTGGCAGGATATATTGAGAACAGAGGAAAGACATTTCCTTTCAAAAGGTTGAATGTTTTCCCGGAAAAAGTTGCCCAAAATTGGAGCCTTTCGTTTTAATCCATCCTTAATTTTCGTTCGTGCAATAGAAACGGCCTCTTTTGCGTTAAGGCTTAGCTTCGTACTCCACACCCACCATGCGTTTCCTTCCCCTTCTTTTTTCGCTGTCCATTCTCACTTTCCCTGCTTCCGCGCAAAAAGGCGCTATCGGGCAGTGGCAGGCCCATTATCCTTTCAACAGTGTTACCGGCATTGCCACAGATGGCGAGGTGCTGTACGCTGCTTCGTCGCAGGGGTTTTTCTCTTACAAGCCTTCCACCGGCGAGATGATAACCCACTCTAAAGTGGACGGCATGTCGGACGCCGGAACCGACAAAATCGGCTACGACACGCTGACGGAAACCGTGGTGCTCACCTACCAGAACGGCAATATTGACCTTTACAAAGGCGGCTCTTTCTACAACATTCCTTCCCTGCGGCTGCGTCCTTCCACCGGAGCCAAAACGGTTGCGGATGTGTATTGCGTCAACGGCGTGGCCTATATCAGCACCAGTCTCGGGACGATTGTGCTGGACCTAAAAAAGCAGGAAGTGCGGGAAAACTATGTCTTCTACAACGGAGGTGACCTGTTGCCGATGAATGCGGTGCGCATCTTCGGCAGCCAGATTTACGCCGCCACTTCGCTCGGTCTTTACCGCGCGCCGTTGTCGGGCGTGAATCTGCAGGATTTTGCTTCGTGGCAACTGCTTTTGAGTGGTAATGTGGAAGGCTTAACGGTGGCCGGCAGCCGTCTGTGGCTCTCTACTTCGGAAGGGGTGCTGCGCTACAACGACGGCACGGCACCAGACACGGTTTTCCGCTCCACAGAAGTGGTGCACATTGACCCCTCCAACAACGGACTTATTATCTCGCAGGTAGAAAACCGGGGCGGGTACATTCTGGGCCGGGTACGGATTCTGGACACGTCAGGAAGGGTGTTGGACTCCTTCGCAACTGGCGTGCTGACCAACACGTTGCAGTTAAACGACACCGCTTTTTATTCCGCCGACAACTGGGCGGGATTGCGGAAACGGACAACCGAATTTGACCCGCCGCTCCTTGCACCTCCCGGCCCGCAGTCGCCGTCCAACTTCAGGATTGTGGCTCACGACCGGAAGGTGCGCGTGCTGCATGGCTCTTACAACCTTTTGTTCCAGCCAGTAGGCCGCGGGGGCTGGATATCCAACTATGATGGGAGTACGGATAAGTGGAAACTTCAGCCACCTTTCACCAACGATGCGACCGACTTGATTGACTACGTGGAGACCAATGCCGGAGCCTATTACGGCTCCATGCGGCGGGGCCTTTTCCTTCAGAAAAAAGACAGCACCGTAACGGATTTTACCGCTGCGCTGGAGCCTAATGGCGACGACGCGAGCGGCTTCCTGAGAGGGGTAATGAGCATGACCGAGGACCTGGATGGCAACCTGATTGTAGGCCAGTACAAGGCAATAACAAATGAATTGGCTATCCTGCAAAAAAGCAATGGCCAGTGGACGCACCTTTCTGCGCCCGGCTCTGCTTTTGTGGGCGGGCTGGCACGCACAGCCGCAGGATTGCTCACCGATGATTACGGAAACCTGTGGTGGTTTCAGCCGCAAGGCGGCGGCGTGTTTGTTTATGACATGAACCACACGCCTGCCAACCCTGCCGACGACAAAAGCAAGCACCTCACCAAAGGCAAAGGCAGCGGCGGACTCTCCTCCCCAGCCGTGTTGAGTATGACAAAGGACCTCGATGGCAGCATCTGGATTGGAACGGATGACGGCATGGCCGTCATAAACTGTCCCGGCAGCGTAATTAGCGGCACCTGCGAAGCCACACAGCCCATCGTGAAACTCGACCAGTTTGCAGGACTTCTTTTCGACAAAGAGCGCGTAAACACCATTGCCGTAGACGGGGCCAACCGCAAATGGGTAGGTACCAACAACGGTGTTTGGCTGCTCTCGCCGGATGCGCAGCAGGTGATTGAACGCTTCACGGTGGACAACTCGCCCCTGCCTACCAATGTGGTGCAACGCATCGCGGTGGACGACGTGACCGGCGACGTTTACATTGGCACCTCCAACGGCCTGATGAGCTATCGCGGAACGGCCACGGCAGGCAGCGAGACGGAACAAACCGTGCGCATTTTCCCCAACCCGGTGCGCAGCAATTATCGCGGCACCATTGCCTTTGCTAACCTGCCCACCAACGCCGACGTGCGCATCACGGATATTTCCGGGCAACTGCTGTACCGCACCACCGCTAATGGCGGACAAGCCACTTGGAACGGCATGGATTACACCGGCAAGCGCCCCCAAACGGGTGTGTATCTTGTGTTTGTAACCAGCAAAGACGGAACCGTGACCACGAAAGGAAAGTTTGTATTTGCGGAATAGAAGCGACCCTGTATGGCTGCTGTTATGACACCTCATACCTTTCGTATGATACCTCATACGAAAGGTATGAGGTGTCATACAAACGATATGACGCCTCATACGAAAGGTATGATGCCCCATACGAACGATACGAAGCCTCATACAAACGATATGACGCCTCATACGAAAGGTATGATGACTCATACAAACGTTATTCTGCTTTCTAACAAGGGTAGGAAGCCGTTCAACGCCCGAAAGCCCTAATCATCATTCATCAAATGCTGCTCTCCCAAATCATCTCTCATCTCGAAGCCCTCGCGCCGCCAGTGTATCAGGAAAGCTATGACAACAGCGGCCTGCAAGTGGGCATTTCTTCCGCCGAAATCAAAGGCGTTCTCGTTGCGCTGGACATTACCGAAGCCGTTTTGGAAGAAGCCGAAACGCGCGACTGCAACCTTGTTGTGGCCCATCATCCGCTGTTGTTTAAGGGCCTGAAACGCATCTCCGACGGAACGGCCATTGAGCGCATCGTGCGGCGCGCCATTCAGCGGGACATTCATCTCTACGCCATCCACACCAACCTCGACAACATGGCCCACGGCGTGAACAAGATGCTTGCCGACAAGCTGGGCTTGCAAGACGCGCGCATTCTTATCCCCCAATACGACACGCTTTGGAAGCTCCAGACCTACGTGCCCTGCGACGCCGCGCCAAAGTTGTTGGAAGCCCTTTTTGCTGCCGGTGCGGGCCATATCGGCGCGTATTCGGAATGCAGTTTTCAATTGGAAGGAATGGGGAATTTCCGGGCCTCGGCAGATGCAAATCCCGCAATTGGAACGGCAGGCGGCGCGCGCGAATCGGTAGCCGAAACAAAGGTGGAAGTGATTGTTCCCAAACACGCCGAGCGGCAAGTGATACAGGCTTTGTTTTCTGCGCATCCCTATGAAGAAGTCGCCTACGATCTGCTTTCCCTTTCCAATACAAACCCACATCAGGGCGCGGGAATGATTGGCATTTTGCCCCAGCCGGAGAGCGTGGAGGATTTTCTCCAAAGAATTAAAAACGCACTACACACGGGTTGTATCCGCTACACGCTGCCCCGAAAAAAAACGATTCAGAAGGTGGCGGTTTGTGGTGGTTCGGGCGCAGGGTTTCTCTCTCATGCACTCCGCGCAGGCGCGGATGCCTACGTGACTGCCGACTTTAAATACCACGAGTTTTTTGAGGGCGAAGACCACATTCTGATAGCCGATGTGGGCCACTGGGAAAGCGAGCAATACACCACCGAACTGCTTGTTTCTTATCTACAAGCGAAAATCCCTAATTTCGCCGTCCATCCGGCGGGAAGCATCACCAATCCCGTCCGTTATTTCCCTTAATTCCTTATGGCTATTGCTAAAGATTTTTCCGTAGAAGAAAAGCTCTCTGCGGTGCTGACGCTGCAAAAGATTGACTCTAAAGTAGATGAAATCAAAACACTGAAAGGCGAGCTTCCGATGGAAGTGAAAGACCTGGAAGACGAGATTGAAGGTCTCAAAACGCGCCTCAGCAACGTGAACGCCGAGATTGACAGCATCTCTTCTTTTGTGCAGCAAAAGAACGACGTGAAGAAGGACGCGCAATCCCAGATGAAAAAGCTGGAAAAGCAGCAGGAGAACGTGAAGAATAACCGCGAGTTTGAGGCCATCAACAAAGAAGTAGAGTATCAGGAACTGGAAGTCCAGCTGGCCGATAAGCACATCCGCGACGCCGAAATTGAGCTAACGGGCCGCACCGACGTGCGCACCCGCACCGAAACCAAAATCGCCAACCTGAGTGAGGCACTGGAATCGAAGAAGAACGAGCTGGAGAAAATCATCGCCGAGACGGAGCGCGAGGAAAAAGTACTTTCTGCCGAAAGCGACCGCGCGAAGGAACACGTGGATGGTCGCCTGCTGACCGCTTATGAGCGCATCCGCACCTCTTACCGCAACGGGCTGGCCGTAGTTCCTATCGTGCGCGATTCCTGCGGCGGCTGCTACAACGTGATTCCGCCGCAACGGCAAAGCGAAATCCGCCAGCACAAGAAAATCATCGTGTGCGAACACTGTGGCCGCATTCTGGTGGACGCTGCGCTGAACGGTGAGGAAGGTGCTACGGAAGAGTAGGTATTTCTTCTTTTCACAGAAAAGTCTTTTTAAAAAGCATCCCGTCCCTTAGCCCGGCGGGATTTTTTATTTTCGCGGCCCGTCTCCTCTTTCCCTTAAACCCCGGATGTCTTTTTTCCCCGCCATTCGCCGGACGATTCTGGCCGTGATTGATTTTTTTCACGGGCCTTTTTCGCGGTGGATAGACCCGCAGACGTTCCGGTATCTGGCGAGCGGCGGCTCCAATGCGGCGCTGAATCTGCTGGTGTACTTCGTGGGCTACAATTACATTCTGCAACAGAAGCCGGTTCAGGTATTGGACTATGTGATTGCTCCGCATGTGGGCGCGTTTGTCATTGCGTTTTGCGTGTCTTTTCCCTACGGTTTTCTGATGTCGCGCTATGTGGTTTTTACGGAAAGTACCCTTCGGGGTCGCGTGCAGCTTTTTCGATATTCGTTGCTTGTGCTGGTCTGTTTGTGGTTGAACTACGTGTTGATAAAGCTGTTTGTGGAGCATTTTCATTTCTTCCCAAGCATCGCCAACGCCATGACGCAGGCCATCGTGGCACTCTTCTCCTATACCTCGCAGCGCTTTTTCACCTTCCGTGCAAAACCCACCGACCCGCTGACGGAAGAAGTGTTTTTGGAAGGGGAAAGTGAACCGCCAATGAATAATTTACAATGAACAGCGAATAATGGATGGCGCGCTATTATTCATTATAAATTATTCATTGTTCATTGTTCATTACCTTCGCGCCCATGCAGATTTTAGACGGAGCCGGAACAGCGTTGCGCATTCAGGAGCGCATCCGGCAAGAGGCGGCAGCAGGGCTGGAAGCGCGGGGACGCGCGCCACATTTGGCAGCCGTTTTGGTGGGTGACGATCCGGCTTCGCAGGTATATGTGGGCGCAAAAGTGCGGACATGCGAGGCGCTGGGATTCGGTTCTACGCTGATTCGCCGCGACGCGAATATCCCGGAAAAAGAGTTGCTCCGCATCATTGGGGAAATGAATGCAAATCCGGGTGTAGATGGCATTCTGGTGCAACTTCCGCTGCCGAAGCACATTTCTGAAAAGTCCATTATCAATGCTATTTCTCCGGCCAAAGACGTAGATGGTTTTCATCCGGTTTCGCAGGGAAACATGGTGCTGGGACAATCTACTTTTTTGCCCGCCACGCCGTTTGGCATTCAGCTTTTGTTAAAAGAATACGGCATTGATGTAAGCGGCAAACACGCGGTGGTTATTGGTCGTTCCAACATCGTAGGAACACCCATGAGTATTCTCCTTAGCCGTCCCGGCGAAGGGGGAAACGCCACCGTAACGCTCACGCATTCGCGCACCCAAAACCTAAAAGACATTTGCTGGGAAGCAGATATAATTGTAGCCGCTATTGGCAAGCCGCGTTTCGTAACTGCCGATATGGTGAAGGACGGCGCGGTTGTAATAGATGTAGGAATTAACCGCATAGAAGACACATCTCGCAAAAGCGGTTATCGTCTTGTCGGCGATGTGGATTTTGATACTGTGGCCCCGAAATGTTCTTTCATTACACCGGTTCCGAAAGGCGTCGGGCCGATGACGATTTGCGGACTCATGATGAATACGTTGCGGGCGTGGAAGGGTGCGTAGCATTTTGCGCTGGCCCCTTACAAAACTCATCTAATTATTCATTATTAATTATTCATTGTTCATTATGTTGTCCTATCCCATCATGGAACAATTCTATACCCTTCAGGGGGAAGGTGCGCACAGCGGGCGGGCGGCGTATTTTATTCGCCTCGGCGGCTGCGATGTGGGCTGTGTGTGGTGTGATGTAAAGGAAAGCTGGCCGGTGGACGCGCATCCAATAATGACGGTGGAGGAAATCGTTTCCGCAGCTTCGGCGCACCCCGGAAGAATCGCGGTGATTACGGGTGGAGAGCCAACAATGCACGATTTAAATGCACTTACAGACGGGCTGAAAGCCGTTGGTTTCCAGATTCATATTGAGACATCCGGCACATCTCCATTACGAGGATATCTGGATTGGATAACGCTTTCGCCGAAGAAATTTAAAGCGCCGCTGCCCGAAATCTTGCCATTGGCCCACGAGTTAAAAATCGTGGTTTTTAATAAGTCGGATTTTCTTTGGGCGGAAAAATATGCCGCACAGATGGGGTCAAATTGCCGCTTATATCTGCAATCCGAATGGAGCAAACGCGAAGCACTTACACCACTCATTTTAGAATACATCCGCAACCATCCGCAGTGGACGCTTTCTTTGCAAACGCATAAATATTTGGGGATACCGTAAATAATGGAAGGAGGATTCATTATTGAGGAGCGGAGGTGGAAGAGGCGCGTCTGTGGGCGGTTTGCTTTAAATCATTTTGCCCTATTAACCAACTAAAGGCGGTTTTCGGCTAACTAAAGAAGGTTTTCGAAGAACTATGAACGGTTTTCGGGTAACTAAAGGCGGTTTTTGCCCAACTAAGTATGGTTTTTGCCCAACTAAGGGTGGTTTTCGCCCAACTAAAGAAGGTTTTCGGGGAACTAAGAGCGGCTTTGTTCCATCTAAACAAGCTTTTCAACAAACCAAGGGTTGCGGAGTTGGAAGGAGGAAAGACTGGGGTAGTGCATTTGAATGAATACAGAGTAGGAATTGAATACAAAGAACAACTTATTATTTTACTTTCTATGATTTCTGCTCAAGATTTTCGGCTTTTTGCCACTCAACTCCGCCGCTTTTCGCCCCTGACGGAAGAAGAAGCCGGAATGCTGTTCCAGCTGACCGAAGAACTCACGCTTGCAAAAGGCGAACTTTTTGCCTGCGAAGGCCGGAAAGAAATCTGGGTCGGCTTTGTTCTGGAAGGAAACCTGCGGCATTACTATACCCGCGACGGCGAGGAGAAAACCACGTATTTTTTCTTTGAGAACCACCTTGTTTGCGCCTATGTAAGCTGCCTTACCGGCGCACCTTCTTTGCTCACCATTGAGGCCCTTTCCCCTTGCCGGCTGCTCCGTTTTCGCTATGCCGACTTGCAGCGTCTTTATGACACCTCGCCCGCCTGGGGAACCTTTGGGCGAAAGCTGGCGGAGTATATCGTGATTGGGTTGGAAGAGCGGATGACGGGCCTCTTGATACAGTCGCCGGAAGAGCGTTACAAGGCGCTGTTGGAAAGCGGAAAGGACAAGATTCTGGCGCGCATTCCGCAGCACTACATCGCCAATTATCTGGGCATCACGCCCGTGAGCCTCAGCCGCATCCGCAACCGCGTGGCGCGCCCAAAATAGCGGCAGGCGCGTTTTCTTATCTTTTGTTATCGTGGGCGGGGTTGGGCGAAAATCACCTTTGTCCCGACAAAACAAACACCGTCATGAAAACGCTTCTCACAGCGGAAGAAATCGCCCAACTCGGCCTTGCCCTCGTTGGTCTTTATCTCCAACCCATTTCCATCGCGTGGTACGTCTGGCCCGTGCTTTTCCTCTCACCCGACCTCGGCATGTTGGGCTATCTCGGGAATCCAAAAATCGGCGCGTGGGGCTACAATCTTTTTCACCACAAAGCCGTTGCAGCGGTCTTGATTTTAGCGGGCTATTTCGGTGCTTTTCCCGTTGTGTTGTTTATTGGATTACTGCTTTATGCCCACGCTTCTTTTGACCGCGTTTTTGGTTACGGATTTAAGTATGAAGACGGCTTTAAGCACACGCATTTGGGGCTGATTGGGAAGGAAACACAGAGAGCCTTGTAGAGTAGGTTGCTGGTCAGAATACGCAAATGTATCCCGAAACGATGCTGATGAAGGGTAATGGCGATGGCGAAACCGCGATGGCAAAAACCGTGGGCTTCCCGATTGCGGTGCTGGCGGAAGGGATGTTAGACAAGCGCATTTTGATTATTTCCGGAGTGCAAATGTCCATTCACGAAAGCGTGTATGCGCCAGTGCTGAAAGGATTGGAGGCGCTGGGAATTGGGTTTGGAGAGGGAGGAAGGGACAAAGCCAGTCCGGTAAAAAGCCACACACGGTGATGCACATAAAAAAGTTTACAAGCTTTAATTAGAAAGCAGTTTCACCATTGCTTGCACCCAGTACCTTGTCAGGCCATAATTTATTTCAGGCTATAGGCAATTCAAAGTAAAAAGTGCTCCCCTGTCCTGACTCACTCTGTACGCCTATCGTACCTTTCTGCGCTTCCACTAATTCTTTTGCTATAGCAAGGCCCAAGCCCGTCCCCATCTTGTTAATACTGTCTGGCGCTTTAAAGTACCGGTCAAAAATGCGGCTCTGATAACGCGGCGCTATGCCTTCTCCTTTGTCCTTTACGATAAATAACACAGCGTTTTTCTTTTGCTCCAGAAGCAACTCAATAGTTGCACCTTCCGAAGAATACTTGATAGCATTGGACAACAGATTGACCAGTACCAACGCCGTCTTGTCCGCATCGGCTTGGATGAGCGGCAGGTTTTGGGGGATAGATTGATGAATAGTGATTTTTTTTGCCTGCGCCTGCATGTGAACGGCAGCTATCGCCTCGGCAACGACACGAGAGGGAGCAATGCACACAAGGTGCAATTGGATATTTCCCGTCTCTATCTGCGTCAGGTTCAGAAGCTCAGCCGTCAGTCGCAACAAGCGCTCTGTATCTTCTGTGATGCTGGTCACCATGTCGCGTTGCTCCTCATTCATATTGCCTACCCGTTTGTCTCCCAACAGCTTTGCGCTCATTTTAATAGACGAGATAGGCGTCTTCAGTTCATGCGAGATGGTCGCCAACAGATTCGTTTTGGAAAGGTCAAGCTCTTTAAAATGGGTCACATTCTTCAGCGTATAAACGTCGCCTAAGAATTTTCCTTCTACTTCTACAGCTTTGTACGCTACTGTAAAAAAATGCTCTTTACCGTCCAAAACTATTTTTAGCGGCCCATGTGATTTGCCGTCTGTAACTGTGCGTAGCAAATCGTTGTGTGAAGCAACATCCTGAACAGGTTTCCCTACAATTGTGTCGGAGTTGAGGTTGTATAAGTCAGCGGCTGCGCTATTAATGAACAGCACCCGCCCTTCTGCATCTGTTCCCAGCACCGCATCTTCCATCTGATTGATGATGCTATCCACCCGGCTTTTCTCAAATAGAAGCCGCGCCATGCTGCTGTTTTCCCAATCATCAAGGCGTCTGGCCATCCGGTTGAATGCCCCTGCCATTTGCCCAAACTCATCTTCCTGATTATCCAACTCAATATGGGTTTTGTAATTCCCTCTGGAGATTTCGCGGATGCCATCGGTGAGCCTTTTTACAGGTGCCGCCACGATTCCGGGAAGGTTAAACGCCAGCGAGAATCCCACAACCAGGACAAGCGTAATAAGGATACTCAGCCACACTTTTGCACTGCTGGCGGTCTGAAGAGCGAGGCGGTTTTTCTGTTCCAAAGCCCGCTGGTTAAGCTGACTGATGGCGTACAACTGATTATTGATAATTTCCTCCGCGTTTCTGTTTGCCGTGTCTTTTTTCAGGATCTCAAAATATTCCCGCACTTGAGCTGTGGCTTCCTTTTCCCCCGCTTCTGTAATATTTTGCTCTTGTCCACGCAGAGCTTCTTCAAAATCCCGATACGCCACCTTTTCCCGTTGCAGATTGTCCATCGCGTGCAGCATCTGGTTGCAATAGCGAATGGTTTTGTAGTTGGCGGTAAGCAGATTCTCCGTCTTGTTGGAAAGCAGGTTGATAGCAATCAGCGCAACCACGCTGATAATCGCCAACAGCGAAAACAGCACACCGATTCCGGTTGCAATTTTGGTCTTGATTGTGAGTACCATCCTCTAGGATAATATGATTAGGTCAGTGTCATTCTCTGCCAGTTGCTTCAGCAGGGAGTTGAAGATGTTGGTAGCCAGAATGATGTTTAGGAGGCTCAAAGTGGGCTTTCCGATACAGACGGTTGTGATGTCATGCGCCTCTACATAACCGGCAATACTTTTCGCTACCGAACTGCTTTTTATTCGCTCTAAGTTCGCGCCTAACTCTATCGCAAGTTTAAAGTTATTGATGAGGTGACGTTGGGCATCCAGCGCGATTCTGTCGGCACTTTCGCGCGGTGTTTCCACATAAAGCACTGTCCATTGTGCGTTGTAGTAGCTTGCCAGCCTTGCACTTTTGCGAATCACATTGACTGCAACGGTGTAATTACTACTGATGCAGGTTAGGATGTGCTCGTGCCGGTAAGCAATGCCACGTGGCACCTCCGCTTCTACTTTCCGTTCTATCTGACCGGCCACTTCCTTTAACGCCAGTTCCCGTAGCTGTAGGATGCTGTCCGACTTGAAGAAGTTCTTGAGTGCTATGGCTACCTTATCCGGTGCGTAAATCTTGCCTTCTTTCAGCCGCGCAATCAGGTCGTCCGCAGTCAGGTCAATGTTCACCACCTCATTGGCCATCTTCAACACTTTATCCGGGATGCGCTCCGCCACTTCTACGCCCGTGATTTCTTTTACGGTATTGTTCAGGCTTTCAATGTGCTGAATATTGACGGCGCTGATTACGTTGATGCCCGCATCCAGAATGTCCACCACATCCTGCCAGCGTTTCTCGTTCTTGCTGCCGGGTATATTGCTGTGCGCTAGCTCATCCACCAGTACCACTTCCGGGTGTGCGTTTAGAATGGCCTGTACATCCAATTCTTCCAGCTTTTTGCCTTTGTAAAAGGCGCTCCGACGCGGGATAATGGGCAGGCCTTCTACCAGGGCTTCCGTTTCAGCGCGCTGATGCGTTTCAATAAAGCCCACTTGTACATCAATGCCATTTTTTAGCAGGGAATGGGCTTCCTGCAACATGCGGTAGCTTTTCCCCACACCCGCTGCCATGCCTATGTACAGCTTAAACTTGCCGCGCTTGCTGTCGCGGATGAGGTTCAGGAAGTGTTCGGCGTTCGCTTCGCGGGTAACCATAAGCTATCGGATACGCTCCAGTTTTACGGCATCAGCGGTACCATACACCAAAGGGTACTTTTCATACACCGCATTGCTGGAATCAATCTCATAATTTACTGCCTCCCGAACGCCCACAGATTTCAGGTTGTAGTACGACTTGATGAGAAGGGCTCTCCAGAAAGGCAAATTATTATCATAGGAAAGGAACGAGTTAGTGATGATGAATTTGTAGTTGCCAATATCCCGGTTGGCATATTGTTGCTCAGGGGTCGCTTCAAAAACCAGCTCTTGACTCGCCAATAAATCTTTGGCGATTTTCCGGAAAAACAAATCGACTTTAGGCTCTACCCGGAAACCCAGATGAAGCACGACATCGTACACATCGTTTGGGGCGAGTGTCCGTACCTCGTATTTCATGGTGTATGGCTCATCGGTTACATGAACGTTCAAAAACCAATACACATCCGCGCGCTTTGCCGGTGTTTGAAAAATGGAATTGAGTACCTTTTCCTCTACCACACCGGAATCGGAGGATGAGGTAAGGTAAATGAGATTTGTAGCGTATCGCTGGATCTGCTCATTATGACTAAGGCTGTGTAGACGCTGAAGCAGCTCATCTTGAATGCGCACAAACTTTACGAGCCGTTGCTGCTCCACTTTCCCCCGACGCCACGTCAGCATAATAGTCGTAAGAACGGCTCCTACAACCAGCATAATCCACCCCCCTTCGGCTACCTTCTGCATGTTAGCGATAAAGAAAGACACCTCCACGGTGGTGAAAACACCCGTCACGAGTACAATTACCAGAATCGGGGTGCGCTTCGCGATTAGATACAAAGCCATAAGTGCTGTTGTTACAAGCATCGTCAGCGTTACAGAGAGCCCGAAGGCAGCTTCCATCGCGCTGCTTTCCCGGAAGTAAAGAACTGTAAGAATACAGGCAACCAGCAGTGTCCAGTTAAAGAAAGGAATGTAGATCTGGCCTTTAATGTTGCTGGGAAAAACAACCCGATGGCGTGGCCAGAAACCGAGGCGCATGGCTTCGTTAGCAAGGGTGAAACAACCGCTGATGAGTGCTTGGCTGGCAATGATGGTGGCGAGTGCCGCCAGGCCAACAGCAGGTAGGTATATGGCTTGAGGGATGATGTTGTAAAACGGACTCACCTCATTGGCCTTTCCGGCTTGCAGAAGCCATGCGGTCTGCCCTGCATAGGAAAAGATAAGGGCAATCTTTACAAACGCCCAGCTTATCCGAATATTGGCACGACCTACATGGCCCATATCACTGTATAGTGCTTCGGCTCCGGTGGTGCACAGAAAAACACCTCCCAACAGCCAAAACCCATGCGGATAATGCGCCAGCAGATCTACTGCGTATACAGGATTAACAGCGCGCAGCACTGCCCAATTGTGATGTAGGGCCATTACCCCCATAACTCCGATAAAGCCAAACCAAAGCATCATGACAGGGCCAAACACTTTTCCGATCTGACCAGTTCCCAACTGCTGAATGGAAAATAAAACTATGAGAATTGCGATAACGATTGGTACCGTGTTAAGATTCGGAAAAATCGGCAGCAGCCCCTCAATAGCCGACGATACGGAAATGGGGGGCGTGATGACGCCATCAGCTACAAGAAAAGACCCCCCAATAATAGCAAGTACCACAAGCCATTTTCCAAAATAGCGCCTTACCAATGCAAACAAAGAGAAAATGCCGCCTTCTCCATTATTGTCTGCCCGCAGGGTGATGAAAATGTACTTAAAAGTGGTTTGCAACGTCAGTGTCCAGATAACGCAACTCAAAACCCCTAATGCCTTCATTTCCGAAACGGCTTCTCCGGCTTTGAAGATGGCATTGAGCGTATAGAGTGGAGAGGTGCCAATATCGCCAAAGACAATACCCATGGCAACCAATATGCCTGCGGGTTTTATTTGGCGGTGAAAGGCCGTGGTAGATGTGTTGGTAGCGTGCATGACATTCAAAGTTGCCTTTTATTAGGAAGCTGTTTGTAAGCTTTCCACCAGCGGTGTGTTGCAAGCACAGCCCAAATAGATTCTACGATACCAAATGGCCAAGCCCCTTGTAAAAACCCATAGACAGAGCCCAGTGCGCAAAAGATAGCAAAGGTCAGTTTCCAGCCTGTACTTCGTTGGTCAAAAGCATAGCTCACAAGCATGCCTGTTACAGCAATTTATCTAAACGGGGTGCGTGTGGCTATAATTTAGCTGCGTAAAACATCTACGCTCCCTTGCTATTCCCTACAGTCTAAACAAAAGGGCCATCACAATTCTGTCCTCGCTTTTTACTAAATCCGGACGCCAATCAGGAGGCAAAGGCGTCGTACTGTAACCAGAGGGTGACGTTACACCGCCCCGACCTGAGAAGTATGGAATATCGGCTTGGCGGTGGATGTACTCCAAACGGACACACAGACTTTGGTTCGGAAGCCAGTCAAAATTGGTGCTCACATCCCAACCCTTAAAGAGATCTCCTGGACTGGCTGAGAATGGGTACGCGCCTTCCGTTTTGGTTGGATCGTTCGGATTAGGTAGCGGGCTGGCCTGGCCCGTAGGATAAAGCACCAAATAGCGACCCGGGTTAGTCATCACTCCTCCGCCAATGGTCCACGCAAATTTGTTGCGGGCAAACCAGAGCCGGTTGTAGAACATAGCACTGGCGAAGTACTGCGCCTTAGCACTGTCTTTGTCTCGGAAGCCGCTGACAATTCCATCCCCCCATTCAGCCCCAAAATCGGCTGTTAGGGAAAAGGCAGCCCGGGAAATACCTTTACTGTTGGGACGGTTATAGTAGCGATACAGAAAGCTGTTATCGCTATGAAAACGCTTGCGGTCCGGCAATCCGGCAGCGTCTTTTCCATAGTAATCGTTGGTCAGCAATTTTAATCGCTCGTTGGGCATCCAGGTAATGTTAGCCCCCACACCGGGCATCGAATTGAACCTTCCATAGCTCTGCCAGCCATTGATGATCCAAGGCTCAATCTTCAGCGTTTTGGATGGAAAATACTGGATACGAACACCGTTGAAAAACCAAGGCGTGTTGTCGGAAGTAAAAGAGGCTTGATATTCCCAGTTTTCTGCCTGGTAGTAAGAGTTCAGCCCAATGTAGGACATAAAAAGTCCGGCATCCACGTTCAGGCCGTGGCCTACGTTGAAGTGATAGCCTGCATACGCTTCGCTCAGATAGCGATAGGCGTTGGCCAGTTGGTATTGACCTCGATAAGGACTGTAGTCATTCCGGGGCACCACAATAGCGCGCGTTCCGAATTGGGTCATAAAACGAGCACGCGCGCCTTTGTAATTAAAATCGCCGCCAAAGCCAAAATAGGACAATTGCACCTCGTTGTTGCGCGCCAGTGCGGTGGAGCCTACAACGGTATTGTCTATGGGGTTGTTGAACGAGTAGGTATAGCTGGCATCCACCATCACGGAGCCGGTGAAATACTTTGTCTGTAATACCGAATGGTCGCGACGATCATTACCATTTTGCCAGCTCAGGTCAAAGCCCGCGAAGGGTATTTTGTCCGTGCTGGGTTCCGGGTCATTGTCGTAAGTGGCTGTAGAAGTTGTGGCCGAATCTGTCCCGGTCTGTGGCCGGTCATCAACAGGCGTTTGGGCGGATGCGTTCATCGCAGCCACCAGCATGAGCGTTAGGGCGCTCGTTGTGAGTTTGAGTTTGTTCATGATGTCGTTTTTGGGGTTTGAAGTCGTTTTTAGAATTTGGCGGTCAGACCGCTGATTAGATAACCGGAACGGCGCGACAGGTTCTCTCTAGAATCGCAGAACACATCGTTACTAGATGGAGGGGAACGGCCTTTTGGCTGTAAGCGAAGAATAGCAGCACCTTTTATGTTGTTCAATTATTTAAGCGCATCCAGGGCAAGATTGAGCTTCAGCACATTTACTTTCTGAGGTGCCACACCATTCAAGCCACCTTCCGTATGGCGCGCAATCAGTTGCCGGATTGCATCTATAGAGAACCCGCGTTTCATAGCGACGCGCACTGCCTGAACATGAGCCGCGTCCGGAGAAATATCCGGGTCTAAACCGCTGCCGCTGGCCGTTACCATTTCGGCAGGTACAGCAGATTTTTGAATGGATGGATTGTGCGCGATGAAAGAATCTACACGGTCTTGCACGGTTTTTAGAAAGTCAGGGTTTGACGGGCCTTTATTACTTCCGCCACTTCCTGCGGCATTATAATCCACCGCAGAGGGACGGGGCCAGAAGTACCGGTCATCCGTAAACTTCTGGGCAACGTTTACGTAATAGCGTTGGCCATTCGGCGCTTCGATACGTTCTGCCAGGCCTTTCTGCGGAGTAAGTTGCGCTATACCCCACACAACTGCCGTGTAAAACCCATTCACCAGTACGAGGCAGACGAAGGTGAGCAATGTGGCGGGAATCCATTCTTTTTTCATGGTTTGTTTTGTTTGCTTTTATACAAAAAGGGAAACCAGCAGGTCAATAAGTTTGATTCCGATAAAGGGCAGGACAACACCGCCCACGCCATACATCAGCAGGTTGCGTCGTAACAGCGCGCTCGCACCAATGGGCTTGTAGGTCACACCGAGCAAAGCCAGGGGTATCAGCATCGGAATGATGATGGCGTTGAAAATAACCGCCGACAGGATAGCGCTCTGGGAACTGTGCAGGCCCATGATGTTGAGTTTATTCAACGCCGGAATCGTGGCGATGAACAGCGCCGGGACAATGGCGAAATATTTAGCCACGTCGTTGGCAATAGAGAAAGTGGTAAGCGTACCGCGCGTCATCAAAAGCTGCTTGCCGATTTCTACAATCTCAATCAGCTTCGTTGGGTCGTTGTCTAAGTCCACCATGTTACCGGCTTCCTTTGCAGCAGCGGTGCCGCTATTCATCGCTACGCCCACATCTGCCTGTGCGAGTGCGGGCGCGTCGTTGGTGCCATCACCCATCATGGCGACCAGCTTACCGCCGGTCTGCTCTTTGCGGATGTAGTGCATCTTGTCCTCGGGTTTTGCCTCCGCGATGAAATCATCTACGCCTGCCTTCTCAGCGATGAACTTTGCCGTCAGCGGATTGTCGCCAGTTACCATTACCGTTTTCACGCCCATTTTGCGCAGGCGCTCAAAGCGTTCCTGAATGCCTGCCTTGACGATGTCCTGTAGTTCTATCACGCCGAGTACACGGGCATCTTCCAACACGACCAGCGGCGTTCCGCCATTGCCGGCTATTTCTTTGACGCGCTCGCTCGTCTCGGTAGGCATTCCACTGCCTGCGGTGTCTGCCATTGACTTGATCGCATCGTAAGCACCTTTACGGATTTGGATGCCGCTTTGCAGGGTTACGCCGCTGCTGCGTGTCTCGGCGGTGAATTTGATTTGCTGGGCTACAGGTGATTCATAGCGCGACAGCGCAGATGTTGTGCTGTATTTGGCATGACCTACCTGTGCGTCTTCCGGCAATGTTTTCCGGGCCAGCTCCACAATGCTCTTTCCTTCCGGCGTTTCATCGGATAGCGAGCTGAGCAGGGCCGCGTTCATCATCTCTTTCAAGTCCACACCGGGCGCTGCATAAAACTGTGTGGCCTTGCGATTGCCGATGGTGATGGTGCCGGTTTTGTCCAGCAACAGCGTGTCAATGTCGCCTGCTGTTTCCACTGCCTTGCCACTCTTGGTAATTACGTTAGCGCGCAAAGCGCGATCCATCCCGGAGATGCCGATGGCGGAAAGCAGGCCGCCGATAGTTGTCGGAATAAGGCACACGAAGAGAGAGATATAGGCCGCTACCGGGATTGGGGTTTTTGCATACACCGCGAAAGGATGCAGCGTAACACACACGATGATGAACACGAGCGTAAAGCCCGCTAACAGGATATTGAGTGCGATTTCATTGGGCGTTTTCTGACGGCTCGCACCTTCTACCAGCGCAATCATCTTGTCCAGAAAGCTCTCACCCGGCTCTGTGGTTACACGCACCTTAATATGGTCTGATAGCACCTTAGTTCCGCCTGTTACGGAGCTTTTATCGCCGCCCGCCTCTCGGATGACGGGTGCTGACTCACCTGTAATAGCACTTTCATCAATCGTGGCGATGCCTTCAATGATTTCGCCGTCGGTAGGAATAAGGTCGCCCGTCTCGCAGACAAACACATCGTCTTTACGAAGCTCCGCGCTGCTGACTTGTTGAATTTCATCGGTGCGCTTATCGCCCACCATCCGCAGCTTCTTCGCCGGTGTTTCCTCTCGCGTTTTTCGCAGAGACGCCGCCTGTGCTTTGCCCCGCGCTTCGGCCAAGCCTTCCGCGAAATTGGCGAAGAGCAGCGTTAGCAGCAGGATGAAGAAGATGGTCACGTTGTAAGCCAGTGAGCCTTGTCCTGCGCCGCCCACGGCAACCCAAATACACACGGCCAGCATAATAATCATCCCGATTTCCACGCAGAACATGACCGGATTGCGAAACTGAATGCGCGGGTTCAGCTTCACGAACGATTGTCGCAACGCCTCCTTCACCAGCGTAGGCTCCAACATGCTTTTCTTATTTGCAGATGCCATTTTGTGCGGTCTTTTTTAGAGGTTCATCCACTCGGCAATAGGCCCAAGTGCCAGCGCGGGGAAAAAGGAGAGTGCAGCTACAATCGCTATCACGGCAAAGACTACCAGGCCGAATGTGGCTGTGTCTGTTTTGAGGGTACCGGCGCTTTCCGGGATGTACTTTTTCTGCGCCAGCAGACCCGCGATAGCTACCGGCCCGATGATGGGCAGGAAGCGGGCCAGCAGCAGTACAATGCCGGTCGTAATATTCCAGAATGGATTGTTGTCGCCTAAACCTTCAAAGCCACTGCCGTTGTTGGCCGCGCTGGATGTGTACTCGTACAGCATCTCGCTAAAGCCGTGATAAGAGGGATTGTTGAGGTACCCGGTTGCGTGTAGGGATCTGCCGGTAGCATCCATCGCCCACCAGCCCATGTTGGCATCATGCGCGGCGAGGTAAGAAGCAATTGCAGTTCCTGCCAAAATCAAGAAGGGGTGTAGCAGCGCTATGATCATCGCAATTTTCATCTCGCGCGCTTCTACCTTCTTGCCCATAAACTCAGGGGTGCGGCCCACCATCAACCCGCTGATAAATACCGCGAGGATGATGAACACGTAGAAGTTCAGAAAGCCAACACCGCAGCCACCGTAAAAGCAGTTTACCATCATGCCCAGCATCATATTCATCCCGCTGAGCGGCATAAACGAATCGTGCATAGAATTGACCGAGCCGGTAGAAATAACTGTAGTGGCTATTGACCAGTAAGCGGATGCTGGCACTCCAAGCCGGACTTCCTTGCCTTCCATATTTCCAACGGTTTGGGCAATGCCCATCTTTGCCATTAGCGGGTTGCCGCCCATCTCGGCGCTGATTGTGGGGATAAGCAGGAGGAAGAATCCGATGGTCATTACCCCATAAATCATCCACGAGAGCTTGCGGCGGTTCAGATAATAACCGAGCGTGAAAATGAGTGCTAATGGGATGAGTACTTGGGCAATAATTTGCACCGTATTGGTGATGTAATTCGGGTTTTCCAGTGGGTGTGCTGAATTTGCTCCGAAGAAGCCGCCGCCATTCGTGCCGAGGTGTTTGATTGGAATCATAGAAGCCACCGGGCCACGGCTCACGTACTGCGTATCGCCTTGCATCGTGATGATGCGGTCTTTACCCGCAAACGTCATGGGCTGACCATTGAGCAGATGCACCAAAGCCACTAACAAGGAGAGCGGCAGCAGGATGCGGGTAATGCTTTTGACGAAGTAGCTGTAGAAGTTGCCCAGCTTGTCGGTGCTGTGTTCTTTCAGGGAGTTGAACACGACAACGGCTGCAGTAATGCCTGTAGCGGCGCTCACAAAGTGCAGGAATTGCAGGGCGAATGTTTGGGTGAAATAGCTCACGCCCGTCTCGCCGCTGTAGTGTTGCAGGTTGCAGTTTACCAGAAAAGAAATGGCTGTGTTGAATGCCTGATCGGGTGATTGGGATGGGTTGCCATCGGGATTGAGCGGCAGCCAACCTTGATTCATAAGACAGAAGAATGCCCAAACGAACCAGATAATGTTGAGCGCCAACATGGCCTTCATGTGTTCCTTCCAGCTCATCTCGCGAGTCGGATTGATGCGCGAAAGGCGGAAGAACAGACGCTCTACCGGGCTCAAAATGGTATCTGTCCAAGTACGCTCACCCGCAAAAACTTTTGCCATGTACTTCCCAAAGGGAATGGCTAGTGCCAGCGTGAGGCCATAGGTCAGGATGACACCAAGTAATTGGCTATTCATAACAGCAAGACTTAGAATTTTTCTGGTTTAATCAGCACATATCCCATGTATAGGAATACAAGGATGGCGACGATGAAAAGCAGCATCATAGAATATCAGATTTTCTCAAACCAGTTGATAGAGCGATAGATGAGGCCGAAGCCAAGGGCTGCGACTCCAATAAGCGAAAGCGTAAGTAGCATAACAGATGAATTAGCTTTTGCGGCTTAGCAGCCTTTATGCATGACCTGATTGATGTACAGCGTGAAGAGCGTAATCGGTATAAGGGCAAGCAGGTGCTTACGGTTAGCGCCCACTCGGCACAGGGTACCGCTTAACGAGAACACAAACACATTTTCAATCGCGCCTTTAATAGTGCTGTTGCCTTCAGCGTAAAGACGGTCAGCGAGGAGGAGTGCTTGTCTCACGGCGCTTAATTCATTATTGCAAGCGCTGTCCGCTATGTAGTGAGACAGCACATCCATTTGTCTATAGACGCTTTTTTCGCATTCGGGCGTGTGAAGCGGCTGTTGCAGCGCAGGGATGATGCGCTCTATTTCATGGCTTAAATTAGCTTGGTTAAACATGGTTTTGCATCTTTGCTGCCAGAGCAGTGCAAACGAATTACCAGAGCAATGAAATTCTCTCCAGACCCTTATAGAATAAGGGTTTGTCCGAAATGCCGGAATTAGCGGCATGAAAAAAGCCTATCAAAATGATAGGCTGGATTATCAGAATGAGAAAGGAGACCTGTTAGCTTCCCACCCGTTTCGCCACCTTCCCAATCGTCAATCCCTGCACTAAAATAGAGAATACCACAATCATATAAGTCGCAGGCACGAACACATCCCTTCCCATTCCTTCAGAAATAGATAACGCCAGTGCTAACGACAAGCCGCCGCGCAGTCCGCCCCAGGTAAGGATTCTAATCGCGCCTTTCTCAAAAGAAATCCAACGGCGCAAAGCCCGTGTAGGAATCGCGACAGACACCCAACGGGCCAACAGCAACAACAAAATACTAATACTACCAAACAGCATTACGGTAGTATTTACGGGCACAAGGAGCATCTCCAGTCCAATCAAGAGAAACAACACTGCATTCAAAACCTCATCTATCAGCTCCCAAAATTTGCTCAGATAATCGCGCGAGACGGGCGACATGGCTTCGTTCCGACCTTTGTTTCCGGTGATAATGCCCGCCACCACCATTGCCAGTGGCCCGGACACATGCAGCCATTCGGCCAGTGCATAACCACCTACCACCAGCGCAATCGTAATCATCACCTCTACTTGGTAGCTATTGATGGGCCGGATAAGCCGGAAACCTGTGTATCCCAATGCCATTCCGTAAAGAATGCCGCCGACTGCCTGCCGTGCAAAAAGCAAGGCAATATCACTAATAGAAAGCGCATTCATGCCATGCTGCGCAATCTCAAGCAATGAAGTAAAAATAACCACCGCTACGCCGTCATTAAAAAGACTTTCGCCCGAAATTTTCACTTCCAGCGACTTCGGGATACCTGCCCCGCGCAGGATGCTAAGTACCGCAATAGGGTCGGTTGGCGAGATGATTGCGCCAAAAATCAGGCAGTATATAAAGTCAATATGCAGGCCCAGGAGTGGCAGCAGCCCGTAAACCATCAAGCCTACCAGGCCTACGGAGATTACGGTGCCGATTGTTGAGAGTGCTGTAATGGCAATGCGTTCCCGCTTTAGCTCCCGCTCGCTCATCTGTATGCTTCCTGCAAACAACAGCAGGCCGAGCATCCCTTTCATCAACAGTACCGGAAAGTTGATGGTAGCCGCCAAAGCTTTTGCGCCCGTTTCCACTTGCGGGAACAGCTTTCCTGCGAAGATGAGTACCAGCGAGCCGATGAGGGAGAACAGCGTGATACCGATAACCGTCGGCCATTTCGTGAACCGCTCTGTGATATAAGCAAATGCTGCCGTAAAGCAGACTATGATGGTGATGGCCTCGTAGAGTTGCATGGCTATTTTATCGGGATTTCTTTCAGGCCATACTCCTCAATCTTCCGGTAAAGCGTAGCGATACCAATATTTAGCAGCCGGGCCGCTTCCGCTTTATTTCCACCGGTAGCTTTGAACACCTTGCAGATATGCGCCCGTTCTACAGACGCCAAGTCCATACCACTCATGCGGGTATGGTGATTTCTCACTTCCAACGGCAGACTTTCTATATGGAGTACAGCGCTCTCTTCTAAAATCACGGCCCTTTCTACCGCGTGTTTCAACTCGCGGATATTGCCTTTCCAATCATACTGCTGCATGGCATCCGCTGCTTCCTTACTAATTCTCTTAATGCTCTTACCGTTTTTATGGGAAAGTGTTTTAAGGAAATAGTCCGCCAGCAAAGGAATATCGGCCACCCGTTCCCGTAAAGAAGGCAGCTCTACAACAAACGTAGCTATTCGGTAGTATAAGTCGGAGCGGAACCTGCCATTGGCTATCTGTTCCTGAAGAGAGCGGTTCGTTGCGGAAAGGATACGCACATCTGATTTGCTCTGCTTTGTATCTCCAACCGTATAGTAACTGCCGTCTTCCAACATCCTGAGTAGCTTCGGTTGCAGGTCTGGGGGCAATTCGCCTATTTCATCCAGAAACAGTGTACCCCCTGCGGCTTCCTCTATCAATCCCTTTTTGTCTTTTGTAGCGCCCGTGAAAGCGCCGGCCTTATGACCAAACAGTGTGCTTTCCAATAACTCTCTGCTAAGGCTGCTGCAATTGAGCGCAACAAATGGCCCTTTGCTGCGGTTGCTACTGCTGTGGATGGCCTGCGCAAAAACTTCTTTTCCGGTTCCGGTTTCGCCGGTCAGCAACACAGTCGCCTCCGTCGGGGCAATTTTTTGGGTGAGCAATACCGCTTCCCGGATCGCCACGCTTTCGCCAATCACCTGTCCGAAACCTTTAACCGAATCAGAATCAACCCGTACAGGTTCGCGCTTCACAGTTGCAATAACTGCCGACGCCTGACTGAGCAGGGGAAGAATTCGCTCGTTATCATCGCCCTTCACGATGTAATCAAACGCACCGTTTTTAACGGCTTTTACGCCATCCGGAATATTACCAAAAGCCGTTAGCAGGATGACCTGAATGTGTGGATACTTGTCCTTCACCTCCTTGGTGAAATCCACGCCATTCCCATCCGGCAGCTTCACATCACAGAGCAACAGGTGGATGCCGCCTCTTTCCAAGGTCGTTCTTGCAGCCGAAAGCGTTGGTGCCTCGCTCACGGGATAGCCTTCTAAAGAAAGAATACGACTGAGCAGCTTGCGCAGCTTTTCTTCATCATCAACAATCAGAACGGACATACCCATTGCCGCAAAGGTCGGTTTTACACTTTACAGAGGAGTTGACTTGTTCGAGTGGTTTAACGACGCTATCATTGGGCCTGACAGCGTCGCTATTCACCATAAAAAACGCTTAGCCTGCAATCAGACAGCAAACCGCTTTTCGTTGGAGATAGGTGTATTGAAAGCAGCGGTAGCAAAGAGCAAATTGTCCTTTCTTATCTAGCGCGGGGCGTGCAAAAATTCACAACCCTTTATTTTTGGGATAGGCTCTAACCCCCCGGGTTCCGGGGTGACAAAAGATTTCCGACAAGCGCCCGTTCCTGTTTAGGAGACCGCTTCTTCTAACCTCCCTATTCCCTATTCCCTAAAATAATGTCGCTCCACGCCATCCAACGCTACCACGCAGAAGTAGAAAAACTGAAACACTTCGGCGGCACGCACAAGGAAACCGCTATCCGCAATGCGTTCTACAACCTGCTGAACGATTACGCAAAACCGCGCGGCCTGATGGTGGTCCCGGAGGTGAGCCTGAAAGCCCCCAACGGCAAAACCGTTACCCCCGACGGAACCCTGAAAGACACGCTGCGACAAGACTGGGGACACTGGGAAAGCAAAGACGAAAGCGACAACATCAACGACGAAATCCAAAAGAAATTCACCAAAGGATACCCGAAGGAAAACATCCTTTTTGAAGACAGCCACACCGCCGTCCTCATCCAGAACGGCGAAGAAAAGATGCGCATTCCCCTGCGCGACGACGAGGCGCTCGACCACCTGCTCCATGCCTTCATGAGCTACGAGCGGCCCGAAGTAAGCCACTTCCGAAAAGCCATTGAACTCTTCCGGCAGGACATCCCGAAAGTAACGGAAACCGTGCGCGAGCTGATTGAGAAAGAAGGCCAAACCAATACCCAATTCCAAAAAGCCCGCGCCCGCTTCCTGAAGCTCTGCCACAGCAGCATTAACCCCGACCTCACCACCGAAGACGTGAACGAGATGATGCTCCAGCACATCCTGACGGAAGACATCTTCAACACCATTTTCGACGAAACGCAGTTCCACCGCGAAAACAATATTGCCCGCGAACTGGAAGCCGTTATCCACACCTTTTTTACCGGCGCCACGCGCCGCACGGCCCTCTCCTCGGTTCAGCATTACTACCAAACCATCAACGCTGCCGCCGCCACCATTGCCGACCACCACGAGAAACAAAAGTTCCTGAAAGTGGTGTACGAAACCTTCTACAAAAGCTATAACCCCAAAGCCGCAGACCGCCTCGGCGTGGTGTATACCCCCAACGAAATCGTGCGCTTCATGGTGGAAAGCACCGACTACCTCCTCCACCGCCACTTCAACCGCTTCCTCGGCGACAAGGGCGTGGAAATCCTGGACCCCGCCACCGGCACGGGCACGTTTATCTGCGACATCATCGACTTCCTGCGCAAAGACCAGCTGGAATACAAGTACCACAACGAGCTACACGCCAACGAAGTGGCCATCCTGCCCTACTACATTTCCAACCTCAACATCGAGTACACCTACAAGCAGAAGATGGGCCGCTATGCCGAGTTTCAGACCCTCTGCTTTGTGGATACCATCGAGAACACGGGCTTTAAGATGACGGGCGTGCAGAACAATCTTTTTGCGCCGCTGACCGAGGAAAACACCCAGCGCATCCGCACCCAGAACAGCCGCAAAATATCGGTCATCATTGGCAACCCGCCCTACAACGCCAACCAGCAGTCCGAGAACGACAACAACAAGAACCGCACTTACGCCGCCATTGATCAGCGCATCAAAGACACGTTTATCAAGCACAGCACGGCGCAAAAAACAAAGGTCTATGACATGTACGCGCGCTTCTACCGCTGGGCTTTTGACCGCATCAAAACCGTGAGCGATCAGGGCATTATTGCCTTCGTTACAAACCGCTCTTTTATAGACAGCCGCACGTTTGATGGCTTCCGCAAAACGGTGCAAGACGAGTTTGATTTTGCCTACATCATCGACACGCGCAGCGACGTGCGCGCCAACCCCAAAATCAGCGGCACGGCCCACAATGTGTTTGGCATCCAGACGGGCGTGGCCATCCTGTTTCTGGTGAAAACGGTGAAGAAGAAAGGACAGAAAAAGCGCCCCTGCGTGATCGAATACATCTCCATGGAAGACACCTGGCGCAAGGAAGAAAAGCTGCAATGGCTGGGCGAAAACCCGCTGCGCGATATCCCCTTTGAACACCTTATCCCCGATGCCAAAAACAACTGGATCGGCATTGAAGACAACGATTGGGAAAGCTTGATTCCGGTGGCGGATAAAGGATTTAAGCAGGGGAAAATGGGCGCTCAAAAAGCTTTGTTTGAACACTTCTCTTTGGGAGCATCAACCAATCGCGATGAATGGATTTATGCGGAGAGTGAAGAGGCGGCTGAGATGAAAGCGAGGTATTTAATCGAACGGCTGGCTGCGATAAAGAAGTATAAAGAAGGTGACAACTCGATAAAGTGGAGCAGGAATTTAAAGCGTCGTATTGAAGCAGGAAGGAGCGAAAAGTTCAGTTCATCAAGGATTAAACCAGCGAACTATAGGCCTTTCGTCAAGCAGTATGTTTACGACTCGGAACTACTGATAGACGAGATAAGCAGCGTTAGAGACTTCTTCAAGGATGAGAACATTGCTATTGCCTCAATGGGGATTAGCACCGACAAACCATTCACGGTTTTAGGAACCAATCTTTTCACGGACTTGAATTTTCTAAGTCCCGCTGCAAACGGCTGCCGGATTTATGCCCTCTTCCGCTACGACGGTGTAGGCAACCGCACCGACAACATCACCGATTGGGGTTTGGCGCAGTTCGTGAAGCAATACGGCAAGAAGGCCGTGAAGGACAAGGAAGCCATTTTCCACTACGTCTATGCCGTGCTGCATCATCCCGCTTATCGGGAGAAATACGCCGGGAACCTGAAGCGCGATTTTCCGCGCATTCCGTTCTACGAAGACTTCGGGCAGTGGGCCGCGTGGGGAAAAGCCCTGCTGGATTTGCATCTCCACTATGAGAGCGCCTCGCCCTGGCCTTTAGAACGCATTACCCCCCCACATGCGTCCGGTACGCCAAAGCCGCTTCTCAAGGCCAACAAGGTCGCCGGAGAAATCATTCTGGACACACAAACCATCCTTTCCGGCATTCCGCCTGCCGCGTGGGACTACAAGCTCGGCAACCGCAGCGCGCTGGAGTGGATTCTGGATCAGTACAAAGAAAGCCGCCCCAAAGACCCTACCCTCGCCGCGCAGTTTGATACCTACCGCTTTGCCGACCACCGCGACGCGGTAACAGACCTTTTGATGAAAGTCTGCACCGTAAGCGTAGAGACGATGGCCATTGTGGCGCAGATGCCGGCATAAAGAGGCGCTTCTGAGTTTACCGACAATCTTTTGTCATCCCGGAACGGGAACTTGCCGGACAGGAGCTGCTGATACGGACAGCGACTTTTGTCATCGGGAAAGGATCTAATACCGTTTAGACACCCAAATGAGTTGCGGCGTTTTTTTCCTCTTCTAAGATTCCGCCTTGCGGCGGAATGACAAAACGGGGGGTTCTTTGGTTTTGTCACCCTGCCGAAGGGCAGGGTCTCATAACTTTCCCACACAGGCTTCATGGGCGGTTTTGGTGTCCAAATGGTATAAGCGGATTGCGCAAGACGCTAAGATCCCTGTCATTCTGAGCTTGCCGAAGAACGGGATGACAAAAGATTATGTCCGAAACGGCCTACAGCAGCGTCCTTCTCCCCTCTGGGAACTTCTCCTCCCAAAAAAAATTAACACTAAAATCCAAAAACTACGTAGTTCTACGCTTTTTGGTATGAAAGCGGCGGGAGAAATTTGTGTTCTGTTTCAGTAAGGGGGGAAAGTAAAAGGAGAATTTCCTTCGTCCCCGAAACCGGGGATGCCTAAAATTCCAGAACTTCCTTTACCCCCGAACCCGGGGACGGTTAAAATTCCAGAACTTCCCTTATCCCCGATTTCGGGGAGGTCTAAAATTCCAAAACTTCCTTCACCCCCGGAATCGGGGATGCCTAAAATTCCCGAATTTCCTTTACCCCCGAACCCGGGGACGGTTAAAATTCCAAAACTTCCGCCCTCCCCGAAATTGGGGAGGATCAAAATGCTTCTTTAACCCCCAATCCATCTCTCCAAAACCATGTTTGACTTCAAAAAGCTATTCATCAACTTTTTTGATGATGAGGATATCACCTCGCCGCGCCTGTCCACTTTTGCGGCAAATGCCGTGAGCCGTTTCCGCACCAACGACTCTGCAAACCGGTTCCCGACGCTTATTGCCCAGCTTAATACGGCGCAAATTGCGCTGGCTACCGAGCTGAGCGACGTGAGCGGGGCAGTGGCGTTGCGCAAGGGCAAAACGCTGGTGGTGGACGGGGTGAAGGCCAATTTCATCAAAAGAATGAGCACGCTGGAAGGCGTGATTGCCAACGCATTTGGCGGGCGCGAAACGGAGGGGTTTCTGGCCTTTTACCCGGCGGGCGTGGACGAATATTCGCGGGTTACCAAAACCAACATGCCTACCCTTACCAAGCGCGTTTTGGACATGGCAATGGCCAACGCAACAACGCTGGGCACGGCGCTAACCACCGAGCTTAAGAGCTTTGAGAACGCCTGGAAAACGGCGCGCAACGCGCAGCAGGACAAGAAAGGCACGGTGAGCGCCAACCGCACGCAGCGCACGGCGGCGCGGGTGGCGGTGGAGCTGGTGTTGCTGGATATGATTCATCAGGTGGCCTCGGCTTTTAAGGGCGATGTAGCGCAATGCGGGGCCTATTTTGATTTCAGCATTCTGGCCGTTCCGCGCCACAGCAGTTTGGAGGACGGGCCGGACGGGCCGGACGTGCCGGTTACGCCGCCACCGCCCGTAGCGTAAGAGGGGAAAAAGGATTGCTGACTTGAATGCGGTTCAGGCTTAACCACTTTTAATAGCTCTTGCTATGAAAACAAAGATTTTTATAGGTTCTTCTGCAGAGTCGCTTTTCATTGCAAAGGCGCTGGAGCGGCAACTGGTTGATGTGTTTGATGTGAAGGTGTGGGACAGGGCATTTGTAATCGGCGATTTTTTTCTGGAGCGCCTTCAGAAGGAGCTTTTCCTTACGGATTATGCGTTGTTCCTTATTGCGCCCGACGATAAGATTAGCAAGCGTGGCCGGCAGGCCTACGCCACGCGCGACAATGTTATTTTTGAATTGGGCATGTTCACGGGTGCACTTGGCGTGAAGAAGGCTCATTTTCTTATTGTGGATATAGTAAAGGACGGCGTGGTAATACCGCTGAAATTGCCCTCCGACTTAGATGGCATAAAGAAGTCGCGCATAAAAATATGGATAGACCAAGAAGGGCGACTGCTGGATAATGAAGAAAATGCCCGCTCGCTGGCAGAAGCGGCGAACGGGCTAACCGAGCGCCTGAACCGGCGTGCGGACGGTCTTTCGCTCAAGCTGCTGCCTTCTACGCCACTTGCTATTGGCTATTACCGGAACTTTATTTTGCCGGCCTGTACGGAGCTTTCCTCCCGGAAAAGCTTTGTGGTAGATGGAGCGAGTTATGACCTTACGAAGGACATTTTTGATTTCTACATTGTGTTGCCAGACACCGGGAATGGGGCATCCCATGAGGGGTATCGTCGTTTTGTCCGGCGCAACAGCCTGCAGCAAATAGAAATAAAATCGGAGAACAGTGCGCGTACCTTTCCTTTCTTTGTTCGCAGCAGTATGAGTAAGAGCCGGATGCAGCTCTATGACTTGCCTACCACGCTACGCGTTTCTTGGGAAACCATCAGGATGGTGATGCCAAGAGGTACGCCTGCTGACGAGATTGAAGAGCTTGAAAGTAAGGAGATTGCCAATTTCAGAGACACTATTGAGTTTTTGTTGAAGGAGCCGGAATCTGCCGATTTCCGGGACAATATTCACCTGATAAAGGCGAGCGAGCTTAGTTAATTCTTCTACTTAATCATACCTCACCAAATCTGCTGTTATGGAACAAAGCCAACACCTTAGCGCAAGGGTATCGGTGCGCCGCGCGGTTTTTATCAGCGTCATCATGTTTCTAACCATGACCACGCACTACATCTATAAGTCGGGAGTCAGCGGCAGGCTAATAAAAGCATTCACGGCTTACAAGATGCCGTGGCTTCAACTCTGCGATGCGGTTCTTGGTCTGGCTTTCATCGGAATAATGTTTTATGCGCGTGTTTCGCGGCGTAAGCTTTCGCGCACAGTTGGGCTAGTAAGCATAGGTATTGCTGTTTTCATTAGTCTTTTCAACCTCATTGTGCAGCCCGGTGATGCCGATAAGCCTGCGTTGTTTTTTTTGGGAGTAGCAATTAGCCTATTGGTATCGGCGGCTACCTACGGCGTGTGGATGCTATTGGTGAACACCGCTTTTGAACGCAATTGGCTGACGCTGACAATTGTGGGTTTGGGTGCACAGTTGGGCGTGCTGGCAGGCTCTTGGATTGGGAAGCTCATGTCTTTTCCGGGAGCCATGCCGTATATGCCCAGCCTGATTGGCCTGCTGTATGTGCCGGTTTTTGTGTTGCTGGGTTACGGCATTCGTAAATTTTCTTGTGGGGGAATTGTATTCGCGCCTGCGCCTGAGGAGAAAAGAAGTTCTTCGTTCGCTCGTTTTGCGCAACGATATAAGGCAAACAGCACAGGCTATGCAGCGGTTATCATGGCCTTGGTGCTAGCTGGAAATATTTTTGGTCAATCTATAAATTGGCGGTTGCAGCAGATGGCAGACTTCAAGCCTACTGCCGCCGCCGCCAGTCATTTTCTGGGCGACTTTTACATGTTCATGGCGGTTTGTTCGCTGGCATGTCAGTTGCTTATTACACCTGTAGCCATCCGCTTCCTTCCTGCTTGGGCGGGCATGTTGCTTCAGCCTTTGCTGGGTGTACTTCTTGCTTTTGTTATTGGCTCCGATGCGTCTATGAGCCTCAACGTAACCGGCCTGCTTGTTTTTAGTGCGCTGGACTATACCGTTTATAATGCGTATAAAGAGAAGTTGTGGATGCATGCGCCCCTCTTCAGTAAGGTTTATCATAAAGCGGTAGCCGGACTGCTGATTCCCAAAATCGGTACTATAATTCAGGCGCTTGCGGTTTTGTTTCTGGCAACACGTAACATCACGATTTGGGCAGGTTTTGTAGGGGGCATTGCTTTACTGTGGATCGTCGCTATTGTTTTCGTGCTTTGGCTGAATGCTTACCGGCGCAGCTTATCCATCACAGACTTTAAAGCAAGCATCAATGATGTGTAGCTACATTCAACAACAGCGGGCACAGGCATACAAGTCGCTGTGCAGTTGTCAGCTTTCAAACACGAGGTTCGCGTAGATGAATGTCCATTCCGTTACCTCATCTATCATAATTTGAGCGGTTTCAGTGACCAGAGTCATCGCCCTTTCGGTAAAAGCGCCTTTGTGGGTGGACTGCGTTATTTCTGTTATCAGGCGCTCGTATTTTTCTTGCTGCTCGCCCAGCATCCCTCCCATTGCTCTGGAGCGTTCCGCCAGTCCCCGCGCCTCTGTCTGAACGCGCAACGCATTAAAGGAGGAAACTACTGCGGGGACGATAGCGGCCAGCATCAGCACCAGAGGCGTGCCCGTCTCAGGTAGCCAAGTGCTTATGCGTTCAGGCAGCCACTTTTGGAAGTGCGCCACTGACCACAAGATATCCAAGCCCACGATAACCATCACGAAAATATTAAACCCAAACACACGCTTTTCATAACACTCATCCAGCCTTTTGTATTTCAGTTCATTGAATTGGTGGTATGTTCTCTGCACTCCGATCCACGAATGCGATACATAGTGGAGTAAAAAGGGCAACCGCTGACCGTAGTGTACTTCCGCCGGGCCAGTCTGCGCCTGTGCCATCGTTTCGCTTACCATATTGCGGAAGTGCCGCTCCAAGACGGTATTGTTGAACTTCCGGCTAATAAACGCGGTAGAAGAAGGACTGGGCACTCGCCGGATGCCAAACAGAGGCAGGAAATACATACACCGCATTTGCTCCATCAGAAAGCGGTAGGCAATGGCCCGCTGGTTGAATTCTTCTCGTTCTGCCTGTTTTGTATTAATGTAGATAACAGTAAGGCACACAAGCTTTAGACTACCCAGCGCCAGTAGGATCATCTCTATTTGGAGGCGCGTGTGTTCTTGTTTTTCAGGAATGCCACGCCGTACATACAGAAGGCCGAGACAAAGCACAGCAATTGTTACCGCAGTTACTGCGAGTTGGTAGTTGAGCAGATAGCTACCCTTATATTGAATGGAATAATGGGTACTAAGCTTGCGGTGGGCTTTGCGGCAGTCATCGAATGCGTTATAGTATTTTTGCTCGTGCGGAAACAAGTCCGGGGCAGGTGCCTTCGGCTCTGGACTTTCAGGAAGCTTTCTCATGTACTTCTCCGCCCGCTTTTTCACGGAGTTATCGAAGTGCCTGGCAAGAAAGGCCCGGACAGGACACAGTATTAAGGTAAGCTGGCGGGCAAAGGGCTTACTAGGGACAGCATCCGTAACAGGCGTCAGCTGGTTCAGTTCCCTGAGCATGGCATCTGCCAGTTTTTCCGCCTTGGTTTTTTCGTTGGTGGCTACCTGTTTTTCTGTCTTCGCCTTTGGGTGCGATATCATGCCGAAAAGATACGGCAGCGCACAGATAAAACCAGTGCTGTGTTACTTTTATGCGCGCCGCATCCCTACTATGCCCTCCTTTTTCCACCTCACCATCAGCCTTGCCGGTAAGCGCCAGCATCAAGCCCTTGTCCATATCTCTCTTGTTATCCATAGTCTGCTTGATGCGCTGGAAACTGCTCTAGCCAATGCGGGATATACTTTTCATCCTACGTTACTCTCCGGCCTCGCCGACGGCGGCGATATGATTGGCGCGACATCGCTGCTTGGCTGGCAGAAGGAAAGAGAAGCGAGGCTTGCTACCCTCATCGGCGTATTTCCATTTGAGCGGGAAGATTATCTGCAAACGATTGACGACAAGGCGCAGTTTGAAGCATTACTTGCTACCTGCGAAAGCAAAATTTTTCTGGATGGCTATTACCTACCCGACCAGCAAAATGCGGATAATATTGCCTCAAAAGCCAGCCGTGCTGCGGCTTACCGGCAGCAGGCACAATATTTAGTTAGCGCAGGCGACCTTTTGCTTGCTATCGCTGATGAAACAGAACCAAGTAAAGCAGGGGGTACATTAGAAACCGTCGAGAAGGCCTTGAAAAACGGCGTGCCTGTCCTGTTTCTCTCCCTTAGAAACATAAAACTCTACTTGCTAAAAAAAAGCGAACATTTCACACTCCTCTGCACAGGCGACAAGCATATTCTGCAAAGCGATGGGGCAGGTATTTCTGACTGTCTGATGGACATCTTCAAGCCCCAAGTAGTCTAATGAGTCTTCAGGTAGAGGGGCAGCATTTTTAGGCATCCATCGTACATTGGCCCTTTCACAAAGACAAAAGAAAGCCCTGCAATTTCTTGCAGGGCTTTCTTTTTGCTCCCCCTGTTGGACTCGAACCAACGACCCCCTGATTAACAGTCAAGTGCTCTAACCAACTGAGCTAAGGAGGAAAATAATCACCACCTTTTTTCAAAAGCGGAGCGCAAAAATAGGGGCTTGCCGCTATTCCGCCAAAGGCAGAAGGGAAATATTTTTTCGCAGTGCCGGAAGATTCTTCAACAGCAAAGCCAAGTCGCGGCCCGGCACGTAGCCCAGCGCATATTGCCGGTCCAAGACTGCCGCCGCTGCCGCCGTCGGCTGGTAGTCCGCCACGACCCGCCATGTAGGCAAAACGCCTTTGCGCAGGCGCGGCAAATCTTCTCCGCTGCCGCCATAGCCAATCCAGGTTTGTGCCCCGTCCAAAACATTCCACAGCATTTTGAGCCAGCGCCCCGGCGCGCGGAAAGCCCAAAAACTAAGGGGAAAAAGCAAGAGCAAAACCGCCGCTGAAAGCACATCAAACGTCCGTTTCTGCCGCCGGTAAGAGGGGTCACTCAGCTTGTAGCGCAAGTCCGCCGTGTAGAGGTCGCCCGCTGTATTGCTGGAATTAGAACCGACGAAGCCTTCTCTGCCGGGCAGGTGAATCTTGTAATCGCAGTGCGGGCCACAGACTTCCATCGCCCGGAACATTTCTTTGTAAGAAACCGCTGCGGCGCAAAAAATCACCTCACCCACACCCGCAGCTTTCACCAACGGCGCAAGATTTTCTGCTCCCGAAAGTGCGCTCATTCCTTCGCCCACGCGGCCCATCACCTGCGGCGCGCCGGGAACGCGGCTCAGGGCATTTTGCGCTTCGGCGGCACTTTCCTCATTACCCATAATCACGGCCTCGTGCGCCGCTGCGTCGTAGGGAATCTGGCCCGTTACGCCCAGCCGTTGCAGGATGCTGTGAACGCCCAGCAGCGCCACCGTTCCGCTGATGCCGCCAAACACAATCACCGCCCGCGAGTAACGCATCTGCGGCGGTAAAAGACCATAGAAAGCCAGCGCCACCACCGTTCCGGCCAACATGCCGCGCACCACGCGCAGCGGACGATACGTGGGGTCGTAGGCACCGTTCAGGTACAGGGAAGCAATCCACGTGAGCAGATACACCGGATACGTCAGCGCCAATAATTTCCACGCTACCGGCTCAATGCCACGCACCGAATTCACCCAGAAATACTGCACGGCGAGCAGCGTCAGAAGCAGAATCCCGGCGTCTATCAACGGCAGCTTCAGCACCTTAAAGGCCGCTTTCACCACGCCCAGAACCGCGCGCAACGCAATGCCCAGATGCAGCAGGAAAATAAACAGCCGCGCAGCGCCTTTGGTGTAATGCTTACGCACGAAAAGAGCCAGCGCCTCGTTGAAAATGCGGATGTAGGTGAGCGTCGCTTTGCGCGTGCTTTCACCTTTGTAATGAATGAGATTTACCTCCGGGAAATACACGTTTTGCCACCCGCCTTTCACAATGCGGTAGTTCAGATCCACGTCTTCGCAGTACATAAAGAAACGCTCGTCAAAAGCGCCGCCCACCGCGTCAATCACGCTGCGGCGCACCAACATGCAACAGCCCGAAAGCACGTCCACCGCCGCTGTTTCATACTCGCCGATATGAGGCGCGTAGTAGCCGTTGAAGAGCCGTGATTTCGGGAAGATTTTGTTCAGTCCGATAGTCTTAAAGAACGCCACGCCGAAGCCCGGAAATCCTTTCTTGGCGTCTGGCGCAAACTGTCCTTTGCCGTCAATCAGTCGCGGGCCGAGCGCCCCTGCTTCGGGGTGCGCGTCCATGTATGCAACGGTTTTTTGGAAGAAATCTTCCGGCATTACCGTGTCGGGGTTGAGGAAAAGAATGTGCTTCCCCTGTGCCATTTCCACGCCCTGATTATTGGCTTTGGAAAAGCCCGTGTTTCCTTGGTTGGCAATCAATTTCACCTGCGGAAAATGACTTTCCACCCACGGCACGCTGTCATCGGCAGAAGCATTGTCCACCACAATCACTTCCACCGCCAGCCCTTCCGCTGCCCGGAAAACCGAATGCAGGCACACGTCCAGAAAATGCCGGACGTTGTAGCTGACGATGATGACGGAGACAGTCATGGGGAGGCGAAAATAATGCGGTAATGAAGGGGAATGCGGCTATGACCGTTTTTTCCTGTAGTAATGTGGTTACATGCGAGGACGTGCCGCTTACAGCTTGAGGTGCAACGGGTGCCGTTACAACATTCCACTACCATCCCCAAAAAGCGCATCCTCATTTTCCATTACCGCATTTTACACATTTCCCCACATTACCGCATTGTATTTTTGCCGTCATGAAGAATTTGCGCACGGTAGGGCTGGAAGAATTGACAGAAGCGTTTGACAACTGGGGCGAGCCGCGCTACCGGGCAGCGCAAGTACACGACTGGATTTGGAAGAAACACGCAGGCGCAATTGAGGAGATGAGCAACTTGCCGAAGGCGCTGCGGGAAAAACTTTCGGCGGCGTACTTCATCCCGAAAGTAGCCGTTCACCACACGCAGGAATCGGAAGACGGAACGGTGAAAAACCGCTTTGTATTGCACGATGGTAACTACATTGAAGGCGTTCTGATTCCCACCGACAACCGCGTCACGGCTTGCGTTTCGTCGCAAGTGGGCTGCTCGCTTTCCTGCAAGTTTTGCGCAACGGGCTATTTGCCCCGCACCCGCAATTTGCTTTTTGATGAGATTGTGGACGAGGTAACGCTGCTGAACGAGCAATCCCAAAAGCATTATGGTCGCGGGCTGAGCAATATCGTGTTTATGGGTATGGGCGAGCCGCTGCTGAATTACAAAGAAGTTTTGAAGGCGGTGGAGAAGATTACCTCGCCCGAAGGTTTGGGGATGAGTCCGCGCCGCATCACGCTTTCCACGGCGGGCGTGGCGAAGATGATAAAGCAACTGGGCGACGACGGCGTGCGCTTCAAGCTGGCGCTTTCCCTTCATGCACCCACCGACGCGCAACGCTCGGAGGTAATGCCAATTAATGATTCCAACAACATTGCCGCGCTGATAGATGCGCTGAATTATTTTTACCAGAAAACGCGCGGCGAAATCACGCTGGAATACATTCTCTTCAAAGACTTTAATGATCGCCTTGCCGATGCCGAGGCGCTGGTGAAAATCTTCCGCCGCGTTCCTGCAGACCTGATAAACCTGATTGAATACAACCCGATTAGTCAGGCGCGTTTCCAGAAACCCGACGAAGCGACGACAGACGCTTTTGTGCGCCACTTGGAAAGCCGGAAAGTGAACGTCCACCTGCGTCGCAGCCGGGGCAAAGACATCGACGCAGCCTGTGGGCAGTTGGCAAATGTGGATGCGGAACATGGGTCATAAGTTATGGGCTATATATCTAGAAACAAAGCCTACCCCTTTATGCAACTAGGAGGTGTTGCTGGAAGGGGATTAAAGCCCTGTAGGGGCGCTTCTTTGGTAGCTTTTAAGGGTTCCCAAAGGAGATTAAGCCCCGTAGGGACGCTTGTTTGGTCTTGTCTAAAACAAACAAGCGCCCCTACAGGGCTTCTTTTCTAATAAAAACATCCTTTTTCTACCAAACCGTCGCCCCTACAGGGCTAAAAAAATTCTGTCAACACTTCTTAGTGAAAGGGTCAGTCACAGACTGCCGATTTAGATAGACACGACTACCCATTATCGCTGAACACTCGCGCCAGAAAATGGATTGTTGTTCAATTCGGGCTTGCCAAGAATAATACCCAACGTATTGTGCAGGTTGCTTCGCTGCGCTCGCAATGACCCGCATTTTTACCAATTGGGAAGCGAACAAACACCGCGCAAGGGATAGAAGCGGATATCCTTTTTGCAGCGTGGGCTTTTGTGCAGTGTGAAGCAAAAAGATAGCAGCGGATAGCCCGGCCCGAAGGGATGCGCCCCAATGGTTTCCCTCGCGAAAAAGTCTTTGCGTGACGCTCTACAATTGCCTTTTGCCTTTTGTCTTTTGTCTTTTGTCTAACACAGCTTTCTACTTTCTACCCGCTACTTTCTACTTAACCCTATCTTCGCGCACTATTTTAACGATTTTACCCAGAATCTCTCTTATTTTATGCAGTTGAAAGGACTGGTGAAGTTTTTCACCGCAGCCCTGATTTTGATTTCGCTCTACCAATTGTCCTTCACCTTTTTGGTGCGGGGCGTAGAGAAGAAATCCCACGCCCAGGCCGAGCGACAGGCGCGCGCCGCCAACCCTAATGCCACTGGCACGGACCTGCAAAAGCTGGTGGAAGACCGTTACAGCCGTATCACCGACTCGCTGCAAGGCGAGAAAGTGGTGAGCCTGCTGGGCATGAAGAAATACACCTACCAACAAGCCAAAGCCAATGAGCTGAACCTCGGCCTTGACCTGCAAGGCGGTATGAACGTAACGCTCGACGTGAGTCTTGCCGACCTCGTGCGCTCCATGAGCAACAACCCGCAAGACGCGACGCTGAATACGGCATTGGGCAAAGCAGAAGGCCGCAAAGCATCCAGCCAAGCCGACTTTGTGACGCTCTTTGGCGAGGAATACGCAAAGGCGAATCCGTCGGCGAAAATGGACTACCTGTTTACGAAGCCCGGCCAAACGGCCATTACGCTGCAAATCACCAATGATCAGGTGCTGGCACAAATCCGCAAGGAAGCCAAGGACGCGGTACAGCGTACTTATAAGGTGCTTCAAACGCGGATTGACAAATTTGGTGTGGCGCAGCCAAGCATCAATCTGGACGAAAACAAAGACATTATTACGGTAGAACTGGCGGGTGTTCGCAACCCGGAGCGCGTGCGCACCTACCTGCAAAGCACGGCCAATCTGGAGTTCTACGAGACCTACGACAATCAGGAAATCCTCTCCAAATACGAAGCAGCAGAGAAAGCACTGACGGCATATCTGAGCGGTACTAAGGAAGTTGCTGCGACGGACACAACCGCGAAAAAAGACACGACTGCAACAGCGAAAAAAGCCGACACGGCTTCACTGGGACAACTGGTGGGCAGCACCACCAAACCGGGCGACACCTCCAAAGCCGATGCCGGAAAAAACCCGTTGCAAAAAGTGTGGCTGCTGTCTGAAGACCTTCTGCGCGGCAACTCGCCGATTGTGGGTTTGGTGATGAAGAAAGACACGGCTACGCTGAGCAAATACCTGGCGCTGGACGTGGTGCGCAACCGCTTCCCGGCCAACGCGCGCTTTGTATATGGTTCCGAAAGCCGCACTGACCGCAACAACCCGAACGTACCGCTACGCCTCTATGCGTTGCAGGAAGCACCCGGAGGCGGCGCACAATTGGAAGGCAACCACGTGATTGATGCCCGCTCTGATTTCGGCATGACCGGCGAGCCGGAAGTGAGCATGAGCATGGACTTTTCCGGCGCACAAATCTGGAAGAAAATGACCGGCTCTAATGTGGGGCAGTTTGTGGCGGTAGTGCTGGATGACAAAGTGTATTCCTCGCCGCGCGTAAACGGCGAAATTGCCGGTGGCAACACGTCTATCTCCGGCTCTTTTGAGTTGGAAGAAGCACAAGACTTGTCTAACATTCTGAAAACCGGAAAGCTGCCTGCTCCGGCGCGCATTGTGCAGGAACAAGTAGTGGGGCCGACGCTCGGCGCGGAGAACATTTCTTCCGGCATCAACTCCTTGTTGATTGCCTTCGCCATCATCTTCGTTTTGATGCTGGTGTATTACAACACTGGTGGCTTGGTGGCCAACATTGCGCTCATCCTGAACGTGTTTTTCACCATTGCCATCCTCTCCATGTTTGGCGCTACGCTGACGATGCCGGGCATTGCCGGTTTGGTACTGACCATCGGTATGGCGGTGGATACCAACGTAATTGTGTTTGAAAGGATTAAGGAAGAACTGACGGCGGGCCATGCGTATCCCGAAGCGATTCGGCGCGGCTACACGCGGTCTTATGCGCCGGTTCTGGATGGCCACATCACGCAGTTTATTACGGCGCTGATTCTGTTCATCTTCGGCCTCGGCCCGGTGCGCGGTTTTGCGACGACGCAGATGTTAGGACTGATTCTTTCGGTGTTCTGCGGATTGCTGGTAAGCCGTTTGCTGACGGATATGTACACCAACCGCAACCGCCACCTGACGTACTTCACTACGCTGTCGAAGTCTATTTTCAAGAAGGCGCATTTTGATTTTATCGGCGCGCGGAAGATTACTTACGTCATCACGGCATTGGTTGTACTGGCAGGTGTGGCGTCTATCGTAAATGGCTTTGACTACGGCGTAGAATTTGCCGGTGGCCGCTCCTATACGGTGCGTTTCGACAAGCAGCATACGGTGAGCGATGTGCGCGAAAAACTGGACAAATACTTTGGCGAGCGCCCGATTGTGAAAACCATCGGCACGGCCAATGAGTTGAACATCACCACGACGTACCTCATCAACCAACAGAACCAGGAAGCGACCGGAAAAGTAGCTGCGAAGCTGCACGAAGGCCTGACCAAAGAAGGGCTGCTTCCGGCATCAGTTTCCTTAGACGATTTCCGCCGCAGCTATGTGGTGAATGAGCAGACGGTGCTTCCTACCATCTCCGACGATCTGAAAAAAGGTGCGTTGCAGGCCACCATTCTTTCGGTCATTGCCATCTTTATCTACATTCTGTTGCGCTTCCGCAAGTGGCAGTATTCGCTTGGCACGCTGGTGTCCTTGCTCCACGATGTGTGTGTAACGCTGGCGGTGTTCTCGTTCCTGCGCGGCGTGGTTCCGTTTACGCTGGAAATTGACCAGCACTTTATCGCGGCCATCCTGACGGTTATCGGCTTCTCGATGAACGATACCGTGATTGTGTTTGACCGGATTCGGGAGAACTTCCGCAAGAACCCGGGCGAAGACAAGAAAAGCATTATCAACCGCTCCATCAACGACACGCTGAGCCGCACGGTGATGACTTCGGCAACGGTGTTTCTGGCGGTGCTGGTACTCTTCCTTTTTGGTGGAGAAGTAACGCGCGGATTTTCCTTCGCAATGCTGATTGGTGTAGTCGTAGGAACCTATTCTTCCATCTTCGTGGCCGCGCCGATTCTGGTGGATCTGGACAAAGGCAACTCCCTGAAAAACGAAGCGGACAGCGAAGCGCGGATTGAAGAGCTGAAAAAATTAGCGTAATAAAAAAATCCCGCGAAAGCGGGATTTTTTGTTGGATGCTAGCGTTGGAATGCTTCGCAGGCGAAGTCTGAATAGCAAGAAGCCCGGAAGCAGAGGCCTTTCCCCTTTTTGCAAATGCCGGAGTGCCTGTGCAAAACTGCAAAACCGTCTCCGGCTTTCCGGAAATGGGTATGCATAGCTACAACGGCATATGCGGAAAGCCGGAAACGGCTTTGTATAGCTACAACGGCGTATACGGAAAGCCGGAAACGGGTATGTATAGCTACAACGGTGTATGCGGAAATGGGAAAACGGCTTTGCACAACTACAACGGCGCTACCGGGTTTCCGGAAGCCCTTGTGCACTTTTCCGGCGGTGTTTTTTGTCTTGCGGAAATCCTGTTGCGCTTTGCAAACGCATCCCTCTAACCTCCTCTTTCGTCTTTTGTCTCGTCGGCTTTCTACTAAGTACTTTCTACTAAAAAATGTTTCGCCGTTTCTTCGCCCATGTAGGCCGCTTCTCGATGATGCTGGGCGGCGGCTTTACCCGCCCGGAAAACGGACGGCTCTACTGGCGCGAGTTCATGACGCAGTGCAACGACATTGGCATTCGCTCGTTGCCGATTGTGCTGATTATCTCGGTGTTTCTGGGGATGGTGGTGACGGTGCAGACGTCTTACCAACTCCTCTCGCCGCTCATTCCGCGCCACCTGATTGCAGGCGTGGTGCGCGACTCTACCATTCTGGAGCTTTCGCCAACGGTGGTGAGTATTGTGCTGGCCGGCGTAGTGGGTTCCCGGATTGCGTCGGAGTTGGGGAACATGCGCGTGAGCGAACAGATAGACGCGCTGGAAATCATGGGCATCAACACGCGGGCGTATCTGGTGTTGCCTAAAGTGCTGGCCGCCGTGCTGATGGTTCCGCTCCTGATTGTGATTTCCATTGCCGTCAGTATCGGCGGCGGCTACCTCGCGGGCGTGGTAGGCCATATCATTACGGCAGAGCAGTTTGAGCGCGGCATGATGCAGAAATTCATTCCCTTCAACGTCTGGTTTGCGATGATAAAATCCTTTGTCTTCGCGTTTCTGATTTCCTCTGTTCCGGCTTACTTCGGCTACCACGTAAAAGGCGGCGCGTTGGAAATCGGGCAGGCATCTACCACGTCGGTGATTGTGACCTGCATCCTGATTTTGTTTGCGGATTATGGGTTGTCGGTGCTGCTATTGTGAGGCGTTTTACCCACAGCTTCTACCATGCTGTCTATCCACGGCATCTGTTCTTCTATGGGCCGAAAAACGTAAAAGCGGCGGAGCGAATCAAGGCTCATTTCTTCGCCGCGCAGAAAACCATAGTGGGATTCCCAACAGTCTTTTCGTAGTGGATTCACGTATCTGGTAACGCCTCTTATTTGCTCTTCCTTTTCCAGTGTTCTGGTGAAATACAAGGTTTTTTTCCGGTAGCTGAATGCCATTTTTTCATCGGCTACAGCTTCTATTTTTCTAAAATGGTAGCGGTCATAAAAAAGAATAGAATCTCCCTCTACGCTATACCTGCCCGCTTCGGCGACCTGACAATTACAATAGCCCATAACATACGTGCCGTCTTGGCGAAGGTAAAACATAGAGACGAAAATAGGATTCACGCTTCGGTGAAATCTTAGCCGGAGCAATCTTCTTTCCAACCAAGACGGTGTATAGTCGCCGTACTTTCCCGCTACAGAAGAGCTGGTGAGCGCACAGCCGGTGAAAAAGAAAACAGCAGCAAGAAGCGAGAGCGTTTTCATCAGAAGATTTTGATAGAACGCAACAAGATAATTCCGAAAAGGCTTTTTGTCCAAACGGGAATGAAAGCCGGAACGATTTTAGCGATGGAAGCCTTTAAAAGCTTCTGTTATGAAAATTCTTTCAAAATGGCTTCTACTGCCTTTGTACGCGCTGCTTTTAGGAAGCTGCGCCACGACGAAGATGGTGTATGAAACCACCTACAAAGGGAAGCCGGTGAAGGTGTATAGCCGCGAGGAAAAAGGGGTTTCCACCAACAGCATTACCTGGCAGGTGCAGCTTGGGCGACTGCCCCGTGTAAAAATCGACGCGCACAGCACGGACCTCTACGGCCCGCCGTATTCAGATGATATTTATAAAGGCATTCCTCACCAGTATATCCACAATCCGATAACGCGGCAGGATACAAACCCCGTAGGCACGCCGATGGTGGGAGAGACGATGCTGTATTTTAACCCGGCGCGATTCAACCGCGCGGAATATGACGCTTACACCGATTTTTTCCGGGAAATGTGGCCTCATATAAATAAAGAAATCAACAAAGACTACGTCTATCTGCGCGACCAGATCATCGGCACGGTATATGGAGAGCAGGATGATTTTGTTGAGTACTTTGTTGGGAAGGAAGCGGACGGAAAAGCGTATTATTTTGACATCCAGCCCGACGGAAGTATTCTGTACCATAGTGGCAAAGGCCCGGAAGAATCCACCGGGTTTCAGGGCAGCGGACTGGCAGAAAAAGTAGAAATGCCGGGAAAAATCATCCGCATCACAGACACATCTTCTTTCAACAAGATGAAACTGCGCGGCTACAAAGACAAGGCTGGCAAGAGGATGGAAGATTATTTTACAGTAGTGGAAGGGAAGTAGAAAATGAATATTTACCCCCGCCGCTCGCCGATTTGTTGTCGCCACATGGCATAATACAAGCCTTTTTCGGCCAGCAGGGCATCATGATTTCCCTCTTCTACAATACGACCCTTTTCCAACACATAAATCCGGTCGGCATGCATAATGGTGCTGAGCCGGTGGGCAATCAATAGCGTTATCTGTTGATGCAATCTGGATACTTCCCGGATCGTCACCGATATTTCTTCTTCGGTGATGGAATCCAGTGCAGAAGTGGCTTCGTCAAAAAGCAGCAAGCCGGGTTTGCGCAGCAGGGCGCGGGCAATAGAAATGCGTTGCTTCTCGCCGCCGGAAAGCTTCATGCCGTTTTCGCCTAATACGGTATCCAGGCCCAGCGGCGAGCGGGCCAGTAACGGCCCACAAGCGGCATCCTGAAGGGCTTTAATCAATTCTTCTTCTGTTGCTTCCGGCGCGACGTACAACAGATTCTGGCGAATGGTTCCGGCAAAAAGCTGAGTCTCCTGCGTTACAAAGCCTATTTGTCGCCGCAACGGATTGTACTGGATTTGCGTGGATGGAACGTCGTTGAAAAGAATTTCTCCGCTCACCGGTATGTAAAGCCCTACAAGCAGCTTCACGAGCGTGCTTTTCCCGGAACCCGATGGGCCGACAAATGCGATGGTTTCCCCTTTTTTTACCTCAAAAGAAATTCCATCAATGGCATTGCTATTGGCCGATCTGTGTCGGAAAACCACCTTCTGAAAGGCCAATGAATCAAAATCCTTTATTTCTACGGCGTCTTCCGGGCGTTTTTCCACTGGCTTTTTCATCAGCGCATCAAAGCCTTGAATAGACGCTTCTACTTCGCGGTATTGAAGAATGATTGTTCCCATATCCTGTAATGGGCCGAAGAGAATCGTGGAAATAGACTGCATGGAAATTAGCTCGCCGGTGGTTAGTTTGCCCCGGAAAATGAGCCAGAGCAACGCGAAAAGAATGCTTTGCTTCAGGATGCTGAGCGTGGCGCTTTGCAGAAAAGAAAGATTGCGTGTTTTGCGCACCTTCTCCATTTCCAAATCAAAGATTTTTCCGGTCTGAATCTTTAGCCGCCGGATTTCCGGGAAGGTGAGGCCGAGGCTTTTGACCAGTTCAATATTGCGCAGACTTTCGGTGATAACGCCCGCCATTTTCGCCGTCTCGCGGTTGATGCTGCGTTGCGTGGCGCGAATGCGTTTGGAAAGCATTCCGGTGAGCGTTCCCAACACGCCGATCCCAATAGCAAAAACCGGAATGAGGAGCCAGCTTTTGGTGACGGAATACCAAATAAGAAAGGCAATACCTATAACGGAAGAATACAGAATATTGAAAAAGGACGCGCTGAAACGCTCGGTGTCGGTCTTTACTTTTTGCAGGATGGAAAGCGTTTCGCCGGAGCGGCTTTCCTCAAATTCGTTGAAAGAAAGCCGGAGGGTTTGGCGGATGCCGTCATCAAAAATCTGCCGGCCAAAACGCTGTACGGCCAATCGGGTGCAGTATTCCTGCGCGGCTTTAAAAGCGCGGGAAAAGAGCGCAATCCCTGTTGCCAATCCCAGCCAGCCCAGTACGCCGCGCACCAACTCGCTGTCCGTGCGGCCCTCCTGGCTCTGGGTAAAATGGTCAATGAGTTTTCCGAAAATAATGGGGTCGGCGAGCGCCAACACCTGCGCAACCGCCGCCAGGAGCAAAGCACCAAAAATCAAAGTCCGGTGCGGACGCAGATAGCGCCAGAGCGTTTTCATGGCTACGTTGGTACTAAAACTGCACCGGAGGAAATGGACTGTATTGCGCGCTCCACTACCTATAACCCATCACTCTCTACAGACTTGCAGTTGTGCAGGCAACTTTACAGCTTATGCGACGGATGATTATAAACCAGACAAAATGTATGTGGGCCGTAGATGGAGCGAAACAAGGTATCCTGTGCGCCGGAATACACACCGAGCATCTCTTTTTGGATAGAATAAAAATAGGCGTCGGTTTCTTTCGGATCCTCGCGGGTTACAGGCTGGAGCCAGTCGAGCTTCCAGAGCCTTCTATAGAAATTTAAGGTCGGCTCGAAATGCCAGTAGTCCCCTAGTGATACCGGCTTCTGCGACGCATGTTGCGCGTGATGCGTCCGAAGCAGTTCCACCACCCGCTTCGTATCCTTATCATATGACCAGTCAAGATAAAAATGATGGTTGGCATTGTATGCAGTATTGAGCAATGCCAGCGTCGCAAAACCTGCACAGAAATTTACAAGCACGTTTTTAAAAATGCCCTGCTCATGCAACTCCTTCCACCACAAAAGAAGATTTAGGATAAATAACGGAAAAAGAAAAAGAGCAAACCGGCCCACGAAGTAGTCATTCTTTAAGAGGAAATGCTGCGCGATGGTGGCCAGAACAATGAGGCCGAGTGTGACATTGACGAATATCAGCGCCTTCAGACGGACTACAGATCGGCGGTCTTTTGCCACTTCTGCAATCCAGTAGGCACAAGATGCAATTACACAAGCCGCCGCCAGCCAGGCAATGCCATACACCCAGCCTTCCACAACCGGAATATCGTAAAAACCGGCTTGGATGACCGAACTTACCGTGTCCTTGACAAAGCCGTTTCTGCCACCAAAGTCAAGTACGCCCATCTCCCTGATTTTCCGAATAGGCTCCCAGAGGATAAGTGTTGTCGCGAGCACGAAAAGGAAATTAATAATTCCCCTGATGAGCATTTGCCGGTGCCTGCGCTTTTTATCTGTTTCCCGACGAATGTCTATCATCCTGATAAAATAGTAGGCGCTCAGCGCGGCGACGTAAAAATTGATAAGCGAAAAATTGCTGCAGGCCGCCAGCAGCGCGGCGATATTGAATAATACAAGGTTGCCGTAGCCCGTGTTCTTTAATGCCAGAAGCATATAATACACAGCCATCATCATAAAGCAAATAGAAAGCCCATAGCCCCGTGCCAGCCCAAAAAAATCGAGCAGGTAAGGATTGGCAAGCAGCAACACAAAGCCCCCGAGTTGAAACTTCACAGGCAAGTTCCGGGTAATGCGAAAGCTGAAAAACAGGTATCCTGCCCCTGCCAGCACACTGTGTAGCCGCAGTGCCCATTCACGGGTGCCGAAGACGGCCTCGCCCAACTTCATTAGCAGTGTATTGAGAATGTGGTTATTTGTATAGGGCGTAGCGTACGATACAATCTCCATGAAGCTCTGGTGCACATAATTATTATAGCTCAGGCTTTCGTCGTGCGTGAAGGAAGTGGTGGCGCATTTGAATGCTACACCTGCAACAACCAGCAGGCTCACCACTACCGCCGCTGCCACGCGTGCGTTCCGCCACCGATCGGAGGAGTGGGATAATAATTGTTTCATTGGGATATTCGTGAAAAGCAGCAAGATAGGGTAGGCGCTGCAACAGATTTCTTTCTGATTTTGGAAATCATGGAGCCCTTGATTGTGCAGCCCGGTTCGGAACGGGAAGGGGAATTGCTGAAAGCTTTTCTAATTGCTTTAAAAATTGCTTTCCGCAGTTGTGTCTCGCTTGAAACTACCTTTGACTCATGACACCCTACGAATCTGTTTTGACGTTGGAAGCCGGAAAACGAAGCGGGAAACCCTGTGTTCGCAACACGCGTATCACCGTCTATGACGTGCTTTCGTGGCTTGCTTCGGGTATGTCTGTTGCCGAAATCATAGACGATTTCCCAGAACTCACCGAGACGGATATTTTGGCGTGTATTGCCTATGCCGCCGACCGCGAGCAGCGACAAATTCAAGCCGCTTAGACGAAGTTGCTTTTAGACCAGAACTTGTCTTACAAACTGGAGAAGCAGTTTCACTTCTCCTTTGAAGAAGTGAAGCACGTCAAAACGCTTGGGTTGCACAATGCTTTGGACGCAGACATTTGGCAATACGCAAAGCAGAATGATTTTTCCATTCTTACCCGCGATGCAGATTTCAACGACATCGGGCTGCTAAGAGGATTTCCGCCCAAAATCATTTGGCTCAGAATCGGAAACCTGAAAACGGCTCAAATCGCCCAACTTATTCACTTGAATGCGGCTACCATAAGCGCCTTTCTAGAAGAGCTAGCAACAGGCATTTTAGAGATTTTTGCGTTGGGGGAATTCTAAGGTAGCGTAGTATTTCTATTTCGCTTTTCTAACCGTTTGCGTGGGATGCAGTATGTTTGTTCGTGCGGCGAAGGCGGGAGCCTTGCGCCGAACCGCGGGTCTTGGGCTGAAGCCCCACAATCTCAGGCGAGCGCCCCAAAGCTTTGGGCTACCGCCCCACGGTCTTGGGCCAGCCCCGACGGTTTCGGGCTACCGCCCCACAGTCTTGGGCGGAAGCCCCAAAGCTTGGGTCACGACCCCACAGTTTCTGGCCAGCGCCCCACGGTCTCGGGCGGAAGCCCCAAAGCTCCGGGCGCTCGCCCAAAAGGCTAAAAGCTTGTCTTTTAATTGTTTGCGCAGAATGGAGTATGTTTGTTCATGCGGCAAAGGCGGGGCTTTTGCTGAGGTGCGAGAAACGATATGACGAGCGGGGGGTGTAATTCAGAAGTAGCTTTGCGAAAAAATATCAGACTTTTATATGTCTCGTTATAAGAAATACAATAAAGGAAGAAGTAATAGGACTCAACAATCTGTTAGAGACTATTATTTTAGCGAGTTAAAAAAGGTGGCTCATACGGGAAATGTTGACCCTCATTCCACTTTTGGCAAATACGTTTTGAATACAGTTCAGCCTGCACTAAAAAGCTATTTACATGATGATCGTTATTTAATTGTAGAGAAGGAATTTACGCAGGTGGAACAAGAGATAAATGCCCTAATACAAGGTAAGCCTGCAGTCATAAAACGAAGGAGGGACGCGGCAGCAGCCGCTGAATTGGATGTCATCATATTTAATCGCTACCCTGTACTGAAGTTTATTCAAACAAGATGGGTAATTTTGTTGATTTTAGTTGGACTAAGTACTCTATTTTTAACATTAAGTATTTTGTGGACTTTATCGGTATCTATTATTGTGGCAACTTGTTTAATAAAAATAATGGAATATTTTAAGTGTAGGATAGAACGTAGACACTCCGACTCAATTAAAACGACGATATCGCATATGAAATTTGAGAATGATATTATAGTTAAAGAAAATGAGCTGCAAAGTAAACTCCGCGCAGTAAAAGTGCGAAAGCAAATAGCACAAAATGAATTAGAACGACAAAAAGAAGTCATAAGAGAAAAGGTACAAAATATACTTTCTGACGACTATACATCATTTGTGCTATCGGAAAGGTTTTATACATCAACAGACTGGAGAAGAGTAAGAGAAAGAATATTGAAGACTCATAAAAATTTATGTGTGAAATGTGGAACAAGACACAATCTCTCTGTAGACCATATTTTACCTAGATCAAAATATCCAGAAAAAGCCTTAGATCCAGCCAATACTCAAATTTTATGCGTTAGCTGTAATAGCTCAAAGGGAAACAGAATTTAAAGCCTATTCCCCCCCGTTTGGCGTAGCGGACTCGCGGCTCGGCGAAGGCTCCCGCCCTTAACCTGTCCCACAACTTTTTGTTTGTCAAGCGTACATTAGCAGACATGTTTGAATGTGGTCATCTTTCCTCTATCAGTGCCGAGTTTGAAGGGCTGGCTTTACCCGATGCCCGTTTTGGCAAGCGGGTTCAGCAGATGGCAAGTCAAATGGCGGCGCATCCGGGGGCTTCTTTTTCAGCCGCTTTAGGAACGGCTCTTCGTAAGAGCGCCCACCGTCTTTTTGGCTATCAGGACTTGGATTTGGGCAGTACTCACCGCAGCCGCACCCAAGACCGCATCGCAGACCAAGAAACGGTTCTGCTCGTAGAAGACACCACCGACTTGGTGTACCACCAAAGCAACAAGACGGGCATGGGACCTTTGGGCGGCAGGGCAGACGGCAAGACGCGTGGACTGAACCTGCACAGTGCTTTGGCCTTGAGTACTGAAGGACTGCCCTTGGGCATCGTGTCCCATCATCTGTTCACGCCCTCAGACCAACACAAAGGCAGCCGCCGGGAATCCATACCCATAGAGCAGAAAGAGTCTTACAAGTGGCTCCAAACAACAGAAGTCGCTAATGAACTGGCTGTCCGGCATCCGGGTGTTTGTTTTATCAAAGTAGGCGACCGGGAGGCGGACTTCTACCAGCACTACAGCCATCCCCGAATGGCGGGGGTGGAACTACTCGTTCGCCTTTCTCAGAAAAAACGTAAGGTGTATTATGAAGGGCAGGAGGTCAAAGTGGGCGATTTATCTGCGCTATTACCGGTAGCCGGGATGGGTGTTCTCTTCATCAAGCAGAAAGGCAAAGTCATAGAGAGAAAGGTATGCTACCGCTTTGGGCGGATACAGTTGCCGCCTACCGGTAGCGGTAAAACAAAAGCATCGGCACAAGCATCGGCACAAGCATCGGTGCAGGCGCAAGTAGTGACTATCAGCACCTTAGAGGGGGATAAAGACGCTTTGGAATGGTTGCTCTTAACCACCTTGCCGGTAAAGAAGGTGGAGGACTGTATGCGTATGGGCCATTATTATGCCTTGCGATGGACCATAGAACGCTATCACTTTATCTTAAAGTCGGGCTTAGGGATAGAGCGCACCCAGTTGCAGGATGCTCAAAGCATTGGTTATGCGTTGTGGATGTGGGCGGTGGTAGGCTGGTGGGTGCTGTTGCTGTACCGGCTTGGCAGGCTGCGGGCAGAAGAAGGAGCCGGTATCTTCTTTGAAACAGAAATTATAGAAGTGCTGCAACTCACCACGCCTAAACCTATCCAAACGGTGGCTGATGTGGTAAGAGCAGTAGGCGTACTGGGCGGGTTCCAGCCGTCCAAAAAGCAGCCCATGCCGGGTGAAAAAACACTCTGGACAGGAGTCAGATTACTGGCTGCTCAAATCAAAATTTATCAGGCCGCTAAGCAAAAATACGGGACAGGTTAAGGGCAGGAGCCTTCGTCGCAAAATATCAATTAAGAAGAAGCTCATTATCTTCACCACTGTATATTCGCTTAAAACTCGTTCTGCGCCATGATACGCACCAACCTCATCCCCCAAAACACCGCCATTCAAATCGCTGTCCCTCAAAGCTATGTAGGCAAGAAAGTAGAAGTACTTCTTTATACTTTGGAAGAAATCACCGAAGCCGAGAAGCCGCCTTACACCCTTGCTGACCTTTGGGGCAAGCTCTCCGATGAAAGCGCCCAAGCACTCCATCAAGCTACAACCGCAACGCGCGACGAATGGAACAAGGCTATTTAATTGACAACAATGCAATTATTGACTTCTGCAATGGCAAGCTGCCTGAAGACGGCAAAAAGCTGCTGTTAAGTCAGCCGCCACAAGTGTCTGTGATTACGAACATAGAGCTGTTTGCGAGCAAAGCCATTAGCGAGCCGGAAGAAATTCTTCTCAAAAAGTTTATTGCGCTTTCCAAAGTGCATCCGGTAACAACAGAATTAATTGATACTGTGGTTCAGATTCGCCGGGAATACCGGCTAAAAATGCCGGATGCTATTATTGCCGCAACAGCCATCCAAAATGATCTTGTACTCATCACGCGCAACATAGACGACTTCAAAAATGTTGTGAGTCTGCAATTAATAAACCCACACAGTTTTTAATTCTCTCCCCGTAGCGGTCTCGCGGCTCGGCGAAAGCTCCCGCCTTCGTCACATAAGGGCAAGAGCCTTTCTACACGCCATCCCACTCTATCGCATCGGCACGCAGCCCGCAGACCACAACAGAAAAAGAAGCCCCCGCTCCCCGTAGCGGTCTCGTGGCTGGCGAAGGCTCCCGCCTTCGGCGCAAAATATCAATTAAGAAGAAGCTCATCCTCTTCACCACTGTATATTCGCTTAAAACTCGTTCTGCGCCATGATACGCACCCATCTCATTCCGCAAAACACTGACACTGGCCTTTCCGTTCCCAAAAGTTATGTGGGCAAGCAGGGGACAAAAGACAAAGCATCGGCTATGGAAAATCTACAACTTTCCCTTCCCAATCAGTGTATCCTATGAAAACCGTTATTCTAATAGTCATCATAATCGTTCTGGTTTCCCTTATAGGCGTACCAGGCTATAGACTCGCTTCAGGGAGGCCAAAACGTTCCAAGAAAGACGAAGCGGAGACGCAGCACGATGCGCATCTGCGGGAGATAGGGGTTGAGCCCTTGACGGGGGTGGAAATGGGCAAATACATCGGCGGGCATTCCGATACAGTCGACTGGCGGGGTGGTGGGCGTATCTACCGGAGCTCCACAGATCTATTGCTCTACAATAAAAGGTACACCTTTAAAAAAGAAGATACTAAGAATACCCTAGCCGAGACCGCTATAGATTTTCTGGATAAAATATCGCTCTCCGCAATCAAGGAGATCACCGTCGCGAAGCAAAGCGTTGTTCAACAACAGGTTGCAACGGGACTGCTTACGGTTACCACGGCTGCTGCTCTTGCCTGGGCAGCGGATAAAAAAACAGATAGGGCTTTCCTGATCATAAACTGGGCCGACTCCGCCTCAGGCTTTACCCGCAATACTATCTTTGAGTATGACGGTATCGGCGCATTTGCTAATGCCAATAGAAACAGAGATCAACTTCTCCGACTCATTAAATCCTGAAAATCCTAGTAATGAAACGCCACTCGGCGAAGGCTCCTGCCCTTAACCTGTCCCGTATTTTTGCTTAGCGGCCAGATAGATTTTGGTTTGGGCAGCCAGTAATCTGACACCTGTCCAGAGTGTTTTTTCGCCAGGCATGGGCTGCTTTTTGGAAGGCTGGAACCCGCCCAGTACGCCTACTGCTCTGACCACATCGGCCACTGTTTTTATGATTTTGGGATTGGTGAGTTGGAGTACTTCTATAATTTCTGCTTCAAAGAAGGCACTTGCCTCTTCCTCTGCCCCCAGCCTGCCGAGCCGGTAGAGTAACAACACCCACCAGCCTACCACTGCCCATATCCACAACGCATAACCAATGCTTTGGGCGTCCTGCAATTGGGTCTGTTCTATGCCTAAGCCTGATTTTAAGATAAAATGATAGCGTTCCATCGTCCAGCGCAAGGCGTAGTAACGGCCCAGCCGTACACAGTCTTCCACATCGTTTAGGGGCAAAGTCGTTAAGAGCAACCACTCCAAAGCGTCTTTTGCAGGCCCTTCCAGGGTGGTGATGGTGACCACCTGCGCCCGGACAGGGGCTTGTGGCAACAACGCATTTGCATTTGCTTTTGCTTTGCCGGTGCCGCTAGGTGGCAACCAGATCTGGCCGAAGCGGTAGCACACCTTTCTCTCTACCACTTTTCCTTTCTCTTTGATAGACAAAAGACCTTCTGCGGCCACAGGAAGCACCTCGGACAAAGCCCCTACTTTGACCGGCTGACCTTCATAGTATACGGTGCGCTTTTTCTGAGAAAGCCGGACCAGCAGTTCCACGCCCGCGCTTCGGGGATGGCTGTAATGCTGATAAAAGTCGGCTTCCCGGTCTCCCACTTTGATAAAACAGACGCCCGGATGCCGGGCAGCCAGTTCGTTAGCAACCGCTGTTGTTCGGATCCATTTATAAGATTCTTTCTCCTCAATAGGGATGTGTTCCCGGCGGCTGCCTTTGTGCTTATCAGAAGGGGCGAACAGATGATGGGATACGATGCCTAAGGGCAGTCCCCCGGTACTGAGTGCCAGGGCACTGTGCAGGTTCAGCCCACGGGTCTTGCCGTCTGCCCTGCCGCCAAAGGCCCCATGCCTGTCTTGTTACTTTGGCGGTACACCAAGTCGGTGGTATCCTCCACAAGCAAAACCGTTTTTTCTGCTGCGATGCGGGCGGTGGTACGGCTGCGATGGGTGCTGCCCAAATCCAGGTCCTGATAGCCAAAGAGCCGATGGGCGCTTTTACGAAGGGCTGTTCCAAGAGCCGCCGAAAAAGAAGCTCCCGGATGAGCCGCCATTTGACTTGCCATCTGTTGAACCCGCTTGCCAAAGCGGGCATCAGGTAAATCCAGCCCCGAGAACTCGGCGCTAATAGAGGAAAAATGATCACACTCAAACATGTCTGCTAATGTACGCTTGACAACCAAAAAGTTGTGGGACAGGTTAAGGGCAGGAGACTTCGCCGCACTTTAAAGAAATGCAACGCAATGTTTAAACGGAGGCGGGAGTCTTCGCCGGGCTGGGGTGAAAATGATTTCATATCCCCAAACACAACAAAGCCCCGACATTTTATCGGGGCTTCGCTATTACTAGAAAAATTTTTACCGGCCTTTCTTCTTGTCAATCACCGCGCCTGCGCCCGTGCCGAGGATAGCACCCGCAGCCCCGCCGATAAGCGCGCCTACGCCGCGGTTCTTCTTGTCAAGAATAGCGCCACCTACGGCGCCAACGCCCGCACCTATCACAGCGCCTTTAGCCTTCGCGCTCCAGCCTTTTTTAACAGGCGCAGGAGCGGGGGCAGGTTCTTGATAAACGGGTGCAGGAGCAGAGGAGTAGCCATTATTGGCCCCAGAAGTGCTACCGCTATTGTTGTTATAGTCGGTGTTGGAAGAACGACGGGTGGATGCACGACGGCTGCGACGGGGTGCAACAGGTGCTTTTGCAACGGCTTTTTCCACTGGTGCGGCGACGACTTGTTTTTCTTCCAGTGCCTTGTCGGCAGCGGCCACTTTTGCTGCATTCTCTACAGAATCTACAGCACGGCGTTTTACCAGTTCCATCTGCATGGATTCCATCTGTGCTTCTTGGGCGGCAGCTTGTTTGTCTGCTTCTGCGTTGTGGCAGGCAGAAATACCAAAGGAGAAAAGGCTGAAAGCCGCCAAAAAAAGAAGACGTTTCATAGGGATTGTGTTTTTAGGTGAAAAAATAGTCTTCACGCAAGAAGTGCTTCAAATATTGCGCCAGAAACAGTTTCCGGCATTTAATTAGAAAATCGCTTTTGCAGGTTTCTAAGACTCAAAGCGAGCTTGCGGGGTTTAAGACAGAAACGCACGGGTTTGTTATAAATACCAGCCGAACGAAGGGAATACAATTCAGAATTGCGCCCCTCCCAAAAGCCCTCTAACAATATCTTTGCCGCTTCTTAAAAAGCCGCAGGCAGAACTCTCTAAGCAAAAGGCATCTTTCGTTTTTTGTCTTTCTACTTTCTACTGGCAGCTTTCTACTCTCTCCCATGATCGACTACGTTTACCTCGTTCCGCTTTTTCCGCTGCTCGGCTTTCTGATAAACGGCCTCGGCGCGCGTGTTGTTCCCAAAGGCGCAGCGGGCTGGATTGCCTCGCTGATGGTGCTGCTGTCCTTTGGCGTTTCGCTGGGCATTTTTATGGAAGTTAGAGAAGTCGGCTCCCGCGTGGTAACGCTCTATCCTTTTATAGAAACGGCATCGCTGAAGATTCCCTTCGCCTTTCAGGTGGACAATCTCTCGGCGTTGTTCCTGTTGATTATTACCGGCATCGGCTCGCTGATTCACATTTATTCCACGAGCTACATGCACGACGACGCGGGCGTGGTACGCTATTTCGCGTATCTCAACCTCTTCGTCTTTTCCATGCTCCTGCTGGTCTTGGGCGCGAATTACCTCATTATGTTCATTGGCTGGGAAGGCGTGGGATTGTGTTCCTATCTGCTTATCGGCTTCTGGTTTAAGAATAAAGATTACGGCGCGGCGGCAAAGAAAGCCTTTGTGATGAACCGCATCGGCGACCTCGGTTTTCTGGTGGGAATGCTTCTCACGCTCTATCATTTCGGAACGCTTTCTTACGGAGAATTTTTCCCCCTGCTGGCAACGAAAGCACAGCCGCAAAGCGTTTACACCGCCATTGCGATTTGCTTTTTTATCGGCGCAATGGGCAAGAGCGCGCAACTTCCGCTCTATACTTGGCTGCCCGACGCGATGGCGGGCCCCACGCCGGTTTCCGCGCTCATCCACGCCGCCACGATGGTCACCGCAGGCATCTACATGATTGCCCGCTCCTCGGATTTATACAACCTCACCGCTACGGCGCAGCAGTTTGTAGCCATTATCGGATTGGCAACGGCGCTCCTCGCAGGCAGCATCGCTTTGCGGCAGTGGGACATCAAAAAAGTGCTGGCATACTCCACCGTTTCGCAGCTTGGATTTATGTTCCTCGCGCTGGGCGTGGGCGCATACACCACAGCAGTTTTCCACGTCCTGACACACGCATTTTTCAAAGCCCTTCTCTTCCTCGGTTCTGGCTCTGTGATCCACGCGATGGGCGGCGAGCAGGACATCCGCAAGATGGGCGGACTGAAGAAGAAAATGCCGATTACCAACATCACCTTCCTGATTGGTTGCCTTGCGCTGGCGGGTATTCCGGGGCTGGCGGGTTTCTTTTCCAAGGATGAAATTCTGGCTTCCGCTTTCGGGCGCAGTCCCGTTTTCTATGCGCTCGGAATCGTTGCGGCGGCGATGACGGCTTTCTACTCGCTACGTGTTTATACGCTCACGTTTACCGGCAAATTCCGGGGCACACACGAGCAGGAACATCACCTCCACGAAAGCCCGGCGGCGATGACTTTCCCCTTGATTGTTCTTGCCGTGCTGGCGGTTGTGGGCGGATACATTGGCTTGCCGCCGGTGGTTTCTGCGCATCACACACTGAACAGCTTTTTGAGCCCGGTGGTGCACAATGCGCAGGCGCATCATTTAGACCACAGCACGGAGTGGATGCTGATTGGCATTTCTTCTGTCGTGGCGATTGTGTTTGCGGTGTGGGGCTATCTTTCTTTTGCAAAAAAGACTTCTTTCCAACCGGCAACCGGCGTGGCTAAAGCTTTGGAAGACAAATGGTATGTGGACGAAGCCTACGACGCAACGGTGGTGAAACCTATCAACGGCCTTAGCCGCGTGCTGGACAATGCGGTGGAGCGCCTCGGCATCGACGGCATGGTGAACGGCGTGGGCAAAGGCGTGCGCTGGGGCGCGGATAGGTTGCGCCTCCTTCAAAACGGCCAGGTGGGTTACTATCTTTTCGTGATGGTGGTGGGAATGACCTTACTGCTGGCAGTGGGCTTTTTCTGGAAGTAGAAGCGAGACAAAAGACGATAGACAAAAGACAAAAGAGGATTTCCTGCGAAACTCCTCCTCCCTAATTTCTCCTCTCTGAAATAATGATAACGCTGCTTCTTATTCTTCTTCCCCTCCTCACCGGGCTGCTGTGTTTTGCCTCCAAAGACGCGGCAAAACCGCTGGCACTGGCGGGCGCAATGGCAACACTGGGCGTGGCGCTGTGGCTCGTATTTGCCGCGCGCAACGGAACGCCCACGGATTTCTCTGCCGACTGGATTCCGATGCTGGGCGCGAGTTTCAGCCTCCACGCTGACAGCTCCTCTATCATCCTCACGCTGCTAACGGCGATTGTGACGCTGACGGTTTTCATTTCGCAATGGAACAAAGAAGTGGAGCGACCCCATGCTTTCTATGGGTTGATGATGCTGAGCGCCGCCGGGCTGATGGGCGTTTTCCTCGCCTACGACGCGCTCTTGTTTTACGTGTTCTGGGAGCTGGCTTTGATTCCGGTGTATTTCCTGTGTTCGCAGTGGGGCGGCGAAAAGCGCATTGCGGTTACGTTCAAGTTCTTTGTTTATACTTTTCTCGGCTCGCTGCTGATGCTGGCGGGACTGATTTATCTTTCTCAAAAAGCAGGCGGCAGCTTTAGCTGGAACGCGCTTACAAGTGCAGGCGCATTGTTAGGAAGTAAGGAGCAGTCGGGACTTTTTGTACTGCTCTTCTTAGCCTTCGCGATCAAGATGCCGATTTTCCCGTTCCACACGTGGCAGCCGGATACTTACGAGCAATCGCCCACGCCGGTAACGATTGTGCTGAGCGCGCTAATGGTGAAGATGGGTCTTTTTGCGGCCATGCGCTGGCTTTTGCCAACGGTTCCGATGGGCGTGGTGTATTGGAGTGACGCAGTAACGGCGCTGTGCATCACGGGCATTATCTACGCTTCTGTTATTGCGCTGCGGCAAAAAGATTTGAAGCGGATGATTGCCTATTCTTCCATTGCCCACATGGGGTTGATGGCGACGGCGCTTTTCTCCGGCACACAGCCTTCTATGCAAGGCTTACAGGTGCAGATGTTTACCCACGGTGTGATTATCACAGGTTTGTGGCTGCTGGTAAGTTTTATTGAGAATCGTTACGGCACACGTAATCTGGACGAACTGGGCGGCATGGCCACCACGATGCCGCGCATGGCAACGGCGCTGGTGATTCTGGCTTTTGCCAATGTGGCTTTGCCACTCACGGCGGGTTTCGCGGGCGAGTTCATGCTTTTCCACGGGTTGTTTCAAAGCAAGTCGGCGTACAATGTGCTGTTTATGGTTCTGGCCGGAACGGGCATTATTCTGGGGGCGGCCTACACGCTGCGGATGGTTCAGAAAGTGGCTTGGGGCGAACCGAAACGCAGCTCTATCCCCGGTGAGCTTTCCCTCCACGACCTGACCGCAAACGAATGGCTGGGCCTTGCGCTGATGCTGGGGCTGGTGCTGTTCTTTGGCTTTTATCCCCAACCATTATTGAATCTGGCGGCGATGCTCTAGGCATATTTCATGTTTTATGTGTCATGTTTCATGGGGCTTGGAAATTTCGCTCTTGATACCTGATACTTCCTACTTGATACTCCACCGCTTTCTACTTTCTACTAAGTACTTTCTACTCCAATGAATTCCCTTATTGCCACCATCCTTTCCGGCGTTATCATGATGTTTGCCGGCTTTGCGCTGCGCGATAAAAAGGCGGCGGTTACGCTGGCGCAAGTACTGCTGGCGGTGGTGCTGGGCGTGAACGTCTGGGATTTGATGCACGTGCCGGAAAGCGTGGTTCCGATGTTCAACGACATGATTCGTTTTGACCGCAGCACGCTGGTTTTCAATACGCTGATGACGGGCTGCACGCTGATTTATGCCTTGCTTCTTGGGCGGGAAACGATTCGGGTGGGAACGCATGTGGCCGATTATTTCGCGCTCATTTTCTTTGTGCTGACGGGTACCTACTTGCTTTCTTCCTTCAACAATCTACTGATGCTGTTTCTCGGCATTGAGATTCTTTCCATCCCGCAATACATCCTGGCGGGCGTGGACAAGCGCAACCTGAAAAGCTCGGAAGCGTCGCTGAAATATTTTCTGATGGGCGCATTTTCCACCGGTATTTTGCTGATGGGAATCACGCTGCTTTATGGCGCTTCCGGCTCTTTCAATGTGTATCAATTGAACTTCCTTTCCGGCCCTTCTGTGAATGTGATGGGCCTTGCCGGATTGCTCCTGATGCTGGTAGCGATGAGCTTTAAGGTGAGCGCCGCGCCCTTCCATATCTGGACGCCCGACGTGTATGACGGTGCGCCTACGCCGTTTACGGCCTTTATGGCGACGGTGGGCAAGGCAGCGGCTTTTTACGGCTTCATCCGTCTGTTTCAGGGCAGCTTTGCGCCAATGTCGGAGCGTTGGGTTTTGGTGCTTTCCATGATTACCGCGCTGACGCTTTTAATCGGAAACCTGACCGCTGTTTTCCAGCAAAGCGTGAAGCGGATGCTGGCGTATTCGTCTATTGCGCAGGCAGGTTTTATGCTGTTTGCAGTGATGAGCGTGGGCGATATTGGAAAGCAGGGAATGTTGCTTTATGCAGTGGCTTATACACTGGCAACGGTAGGCCTTTTCGCCGTTCTCATCAAGTTGAAAGACTATACCTACGATGGCTTTAACGGCTTGGCGAAAGCGCATCCGTTCCTTGCTTTTGCGGCCACCATTTTCTTGTTTTCTCTGGCGGGCATTCCGTTGACGGGTGGCTTTATGGCGAAGTACTGGGTGCTGCGCGCGGCGGTGGCGCAAGGCAATCTGATGTGGCTGGTCATCTTCGCCTTGTTGATGGCGGCGGTGAGTGCGTACTACTATTTTCGGGTCATCATGGCGATGTATTTTAAAGAAGGCACGCCGGAGTTTAAGAGTGAGATTTCCGGGGGACACAAACTGATGTTGGGCGTTACGTGTGCGCTGGTGATTTTGCTGGGATTGAAACCGGATTTGTTGTTTTTTTAGGATTTACATAGAAAGACCTACATTTGCCGGAAACTATGTATCGGGTATAATTTCCGATATATTGGTGAAATCTCCCAAAACCACTCTTAAAAGGCTAAGCTAAAACGAACATGAGCGTTAAATGTATTTTCTGCGGTTCTGAGGAGATAGGAGAAGCAAGCTTTCCAAGATCTACCCGTTTTAACGGAAAAGTATTTAATTATATGTCTTGTAAGAAGTGTGATTTAATCTTCTTAAATCCGCTGCCTGTAGAAGATGACTATGTTGCGATGTATCCTGTTGCGTACCATGACGAGGCTTATTTCAAAGAAGTGCCACGGAACTACGACACTTTGCATGGATACATTAAAAAGGTAAGTAGCAATGCAAAAACGGTGCTTGACTACGGCTGCGGCGATGCCGACTTTCTTAGATACATGGCCGATAAAGGTTATGAAGGAACTGGAGCGGAGTTCAATCCTAAATTGGTTGACAGGCTGAACGCCTCCTTCCAAAACATAAAGTTCAAGACTATTGACGACTTCTGGAACAATGATAAGACCTTATATGATGTCATCAATTTAGGGGATGTGTTAGAGCATATAACGGCTCCCAAAGACCTTCTGGAAAAGCTCAGTACAAAGCTGAGCGCCGATGGAATATTGGTCGTGGCTGGCCCAATAGAAAATAATTTTACGTTGGGTCTTGTTCTTCGAAAGTTTACCTCCGATACATTCCGCAAAAACGTTGTTGCGGACCACACCCCTCACCATATATTTTATTCTAACGCCAGCAATCAGCAATTGGTGTTTAAGTTAGCGGGTTTTCAGCAGCAGTTTTTTAAAATTACAGAAATGCTTTGGCCTTATCCGGAACAGTTTTCCTTTCATCCGGTTACGGCTGTGCAGTATTTGTTGGGCCAGCTTTCCATACTTTATTCCAAAACAAACCCAACCAAGATAGGGAATCGCTTTACTTATATCGGTAGGAAACAGCAGTGATTTATGGGCGCTTCTGCTGGATGGAATGCCGCAGATAGTGTTTTTTTAAAAAAGAATTTCCGGAAAAAACATTTACGAGCGGCTGATCTTTCAGCCGCTTTTTAATTTAGCATCTCCATCAAGAACTATGTCCCGAAATCTTCAAACTGCTCATGTTCTTTTATCGCAGTTGCAATCGGTGCAACCTCTGAAAGCCGAAGACCAACAGCGACTAGACAAAAAATTCCGACTCGAATTCAGCTACAACTCCAATCATCTGGAAGGGAACACGCTGACATATTCTGAAACAAAACTGTTACTTCTTTTTGGAGAAACACTCGGTAACCATACCAAGCGGGAACTGGACGAGATGGAAGCCCATGATGTGGCTTGGCGACTCGTAGAAGAATGGGCCAATAATGAAGAACACGAACTTTCCGAAAGAGATATCCGAAGTCTGAATGAGATTATTCTGGTAAAGCCTTTCTGGAAAGATTCCCAAACCCCGGACGGCCAATCCACGCGCCGTTTGATAAAAGTAGGTTCCTACAAAGAGCAACCCAATTCCGTGCTTCTGCAAAACGGCGAGGCATTTCACTACACTTCTCCGACAGACACGCCGATGAAAATGGGAGATTTAATCGCTTGGTATCGCAGTGAAGAAGCGGGGGAATTGCACCCGGTGGAGCGCGCGGCGTTGCTGCATTACCGCTTCGTGCGCATTCATCCTTTTGACGACGGCAATGGGCGTATTTCGCGGCTGCTGATGAACTACGCGCTGCTGAAAAGCGGCTATCCGCCGGTGATTATCAAAACCGAAGGGAAGCAGGATTATCTGCGTGCTTTGCACCGCGCCGATGTGGGCGAGTTGGACGCTTTTGTGGATTACGTGGCCGGACAGGCGATTTGGTCTTTGGAACTTTCCCTTAAAGCCGCAAAAGGAGAAAGCGTGGATGAGCCAAGCGATTTTGAGAAGCGCGTGGCAAGGTTGAAAAAGCAACAAAATGCGCCGGAAGCAGTGGTGATGAAATATGGGGAAGAGGCTTTACAGATTGTGCTGGAGAATCTCAAGATTTTATTTCGTCGGTGGGAAGAAAAAATGAATACGGTTGATCCGTTCGTGCTTTCAAGGAGAATGGTTCTGGATTGCAACTACAATAGCATCTTGGAAGCCCGAAATGCGGCAGATTTGATAGACACTTTTCTAGGTGATGGAGAAGCAAAAAAGATTAGGGACGATTGGGAGCCATTGCCTAAAAATCTGGATTTTGCAGTCATGGTTCAGATGAAGAAGGAGCATGACGCAGTAAATGCAGCCCATTTATTCCTTGACTTCTCAGACAACTCTTACGAGATAGAAGTATGCGACAAGCTTTTTAAACGCTTCTATTACGGCCTGGAAAATGGCCCTTCTGAAAAGGAAGTATTAGAAATTGTAGAACAGCTTTCCAATTTCATGCTGACGCAGCTTGAAGAGCATCTGTAGAATGACTTTACTTTCGCACTTCCCCATGACCGCCGAAAATCCTTTCCAACTTCCGCTGGAAGCCCTGCTCTTTGCCGCTGATAAACCGCTGCCGGTGGAAGAGCTACGCGCGCATTTGAACGCCGTTCGCGAAGAAGGTACGGAAGACATCAGCACTGAGAAAGTGCAACACCTTCTGGACGTTATTACCGCCAAATATGTATGCGATGATTTTCCCTTCCAGATAACCCAAAGCGGTGGCGGTTTCCGGTTTCTGACCAAGCCTGAGTACCACAAAACCATCGTGCAGCTCACGGGCGAAAAGCACCTGAAAAAACTGTCGGCGGCGGCGATGGAAACGCTTTCCATTGTGGCCTATCGCGGGCCGGTAACAAAAGGCGAAATAGAATTCATTCGCGGCGTGAGTGCAGATTATGCCCTTCAAAAGCTCTTGGACAAAGAACTGATTCTTATTTCCGGCAGAAAAGAAGATGCGATTGGCAAGCCCCTGCTATATGTTCCTTCGCGATATTTATTAGATTATTTGGGCATTAATTCCAGTGCTGAACTTCCCCAATTGAAAGACCTCGGCACAATTGAATATGTAGAACCGACGCCTGCCAGTGAAGCAGTACCGGAAAGCGAAATGAATCTCCGGTAAGAACACGCCTTTTGGTGGGGCATTCTTCCATAACATGACCAAACGAAAAAAGGATTTGCCTTTTGGAGGCAAATCCTTTTCAAAAAGAAAGTTCAGCGAATTTTAGCGAACAGAGAGTTTCTGCGTACCGGCGAAAGTGCCTTGCGCCACGCGCACGAGATATAATCCCGAAGCCAATGTGGTGTTGGAAACCGGAAGCATTATGTTTTCGCCTTTGGCAGTTGTGCCGTTTTGCAATGAAACTACGCGGCCAGCAAGATCGGAAACCGTAACGGTGTAAGCGCCGTTTTCGGGAGCGGTGAAGATTGCTTTCACGTCGTTGGTGGTGCCGTTGCCCAAGAGCGAGAACGGCAGGTTGTTGGAAGCAATATTGCTTACGGCAGACGGGCCGGTGGTGAAGGTGATGCTCATGTCATCGATGGACAGGCCATCGTCGGAGCCAGTAAGATTTTTGTCTTTCCAGCGCACCCACAACGTAGCGCCGTTCGGTATGGAGAGACCTGTAAGCGAACCAGTCATAGCGGTTTGGTTGGCAGACAGGTTACCGTCGAGCGCAAAAGCACCTACGGCAACAGCCGAAGTCAGCATCATCGAGGGAACATCCATCCAAGCCGCTGCCGCAGTCGTATCGTTCAGGCTGTCCGCTGTCATGCTTACCGCAAACAGCGTGGTGTCTTTATTACTAAAGGTATCTCCTACGCGCCACTGCTCCATCTTAAGAGTTACCGCAGCCGCCGTAATGGTGGCACCGGTGTTGTTTACAAACTTGGCACCAAAGAGGAGGCATTGGTTACAGAGGAAGATGCAATAGAACCGAGCGCACGGTCTGTAGTTGCTGATGTACCGTAACTGTAAACGTTTCCGCCATTGCTGGAACCGTCTCCGGCCACGATACTTACCGTCAGCAGCAGCACCCGCGCCATTCTCGGTAATGTACCAGCCAGCCGGAAGATTGGTGCTTACGTTGGCAACAGCAGAGGACGTATCCAGTGTGTTGAAGTTTTGCATGTACGTGAGACCTGCACCCGCCGTAATGCTGATTTGTCCGCTACCGCTGGAGATTTGCGCCGAAGCGGTTGCCGTCACGCCAACAGCAGCAAGAAGTAGAAGTGTGTTCTTCATAAAAGAAGGGTTTTGAAAAATTTCGGCAAAGGTGCATAAAAAGTTCTTTCTCCAAAACAGCTACCGGCGAAATTCACGGTAAGTTCATACACACAAAAATGCCCACCGGGGAGGGCGGGCATTCTGGAAAAGGCTTTAGATTTTTATCAGAGGGAGATGCTCACGTCGTCAATCTCCCAAGATGTAGTCTTGTTTGGGTCTCCGCCTTCATAGCGCCAGGCTACCCACACTTTTTTACCAGCGTAGGCACTCAGATTTATATTGCCGCTGGAGGTGAAGGTGCTGAATGCAGAAGGATTGGATGGGGCTTGAGTATAAGGTGTCTCTACCCACGTGGTAGTTGTTACATCACCGGTGAAGTTGTCCGTAAGATAGAGCTTCAGCGTAGCACCGTTGTCGAAACCTCTGTTGTTCCGGAAGACGAGGTAAGGAGCACCCTGCGCCGGAAGATCAACACCCGGCGTCACCAGCCAGGAATCAATAACCGCTACGCCCGTTGTAAAACCAGTCATTACAGCAAAAGGATTGGTGCTGCTGCCGGCGGTGTTCTTCTTCCACTTCAGGCCACCTGTTACAGCCACATTCGTCCATCCCGGATATACAATTTCACCGTTGAGTGCCAGCGTGAAATCCTGTCCGAAAAGTGGCCCGCAGCGCAGGTTGTTGAACTTCACATCGCTCGTGTCGCGGATGAGCAGTTGAGGCGTTTTAGAGGAGCCGCTGGTGCTGATGAACACGGTGTAGATACCTGTAATGTCGCCGTTTCCGGTTGGCATTGTCAGGCTATGAAAATCAGCGTAGTTGCTAGTACGCATCGTAAGCGTCCCCACTGTAGAAGCGCAGGTTTGCAGGTTTCGGTTGGTAGTTGCCGTTGGGTTCGTATAAGCCACGCCCGTATCCGCGAATTGCAGACCCCGGATGGTGATGAGGCGATTCAGCAGATAGGCATCTGCCTGTGTATAGTTGCGCACCACATCAAAGTCCACCACAGTGTCTTTCGCCACATTGCCTACATTGCCTTTCACGATATGGTCTGTAATCTCCGTACCGGCCAGTCCTTGCGAAGCTTTTTTATCGTCTACATCTGCACCCAATACCGGCGTGCCGCCATTGTAGCTCAACATCAACCCTTGCAGCTTCACGTAGATTTTCCGACCCACCGGGTAATTGGCGTACAGGCGATAGTCGTCCAGATTGACAGCCAGCGCGCCGGTGCTGTCCTGAATCACAATCTGCTTGTAGAAGTTACCCGACTTGTCATTAGCCGTAACGATACCGGAAAGCGTCAGGTTGCTGTCAATGCGCATCGTGTCGTCGCCCGTTCCGTTGGACGAGTACAAGCCGTTCATTGCAATTAGGCCGCGGATGCTCATGTTCACCTGCAATTTGGGGTCGTATCCTGTCGTATCAGGCGGCAGGTCATAGGTCTGCTTCACGCAGGAAAAAATCGATACTGTAGCGCCGAGCAACAGCAGGAGGGGAAGGCGAAAACGTTTCATGGTCTTTAAAGAAAAAAAGAAGGTAAGTGGCGAAGCGCCGGAGTGTTTTGGGGAAAGGAAAAAGGTCTTAGAATTTCAGGCTGACGTTCACAAAGAAGTTGCGGCCATAGGCATAGAAATACTTAGACGGGAAGCGGTTGATTTGCCCTTGGGCATCAAGGCGCAGGTTTTCAAAGCCGCTTGTGCGGATGTTCTGGTTATCCAGAATGTTGGAAACGCCTGCGTTTATATACAGGAAAGTGTTGCGAGGCAGCTTCTTAAACGTCCGGCTCAGGAGAAATGATTTTCCAAAGAAAATGTCCATCGTAAAGGCTGAAGGCAACTTCTCCTGGTTCACCACTGTGTTGTAATCGGCACTACCCGGCACAAGACCTGCTACTGCATTTTCGGTACGGCGCGTCGGGGCAATGTCTACATAGCTACGGTCATAATAATTGGTGTTCAGGTTCACATACCAGTACTTCGGCGAACGGTAGTTAATGCCAAATGTATAAGCACTCTGCGGGCCGGTAGCCAAGTTGTAGTTTTTGATATAAACTTTCTCCGAACCCTGATAACCGCCTTTTCCACTGGAGTCGATAAAGTTATCCAGATAGGTGTCTACCTGCGGGTTATTGGTATAGAACGCCTGCCCAATAGCTGCGACACCACTTAGCGACAGCGCCGGAGAAACCTTCCATTCTGCCGCCAGTTCCGTACCTATGAAACGACTGCCCACACCACTCATCACATACTGCACAAACGAGTTGGCACCGCCCGTTTCCAGAAAGAAGCGCTTCAGAATCGTCTCGTCCTTAATGTCGGTCACGTAGCCCACGGCGCGCAAATTAAGCGAAGGCGCGCGGTGCAGGAAGCCGCCTTCCATCGTATACGTCTTCTGCTCCGTTGCTTTCGGGAAAATATAGTTGCGGATGCGCGGTGAAAGGAATGTATTGTCAATCGTCGGCGCGTCGGTCTGGAAGCCCACGTTCAGAAACAGATAGTTGCGGCCATTCACTTTATAGGTAGCACCACCGCGCACACCCAGCAGCATGTAGTTCAGAGTCTGACTTTTTCCTTTGGACTCATTACCAGCACTATACAGTCCGCTGCGCCAAAGCCCTTCGCGGTTAAAGGAATTGAATCCGAAGTTGGCCGCCATAAACAAGTCCAGCTTGTTGAAGGTCACCTGCCCTTGTCCCCAAGCCCAGGCTTTGTTGAAATTATTGACGTAGTTGTAGAAATACTTGTCGCCTACGTGCACCAACGCAGTTGGGTTGTCTACGTTGTTGGAAGCAATGTTTACGCCCTGGTTGTTGTTGAAGGTCGCAAACTGGTTCAGATTCCGGTAATAGTCGCCGCCCAGCAAATCCACCATCTGCCGATAGCTCTCCGTCCGCTGCTTGATAAAAGAAGCGCCGCCCGTAAGCTTCAGGTAGTCATTCACACTGCGCTGAATAATGGTGTTGAAGACAATCTTATTAATGTCGTCCACATCCTCGCCTATCACATATAGCGAGCGCTTCAGCGCGCTTCCCCCTTCACGACTCGCGTTGTTCACCTGAATAAGGCTGTCCCACTGAATCTGTTGCACTGTATTGAAGCGCGCCTCTGCCGGGTTTTTTCCATCCAGTTGCGCCGTCAGCGGCATGTAGCGGTAATAATCCGGGCGCGGGTCGGGGGCGTTAAACCAGTCCAGCACCGTGTTGCGCGTCTTGCCTGTCTGGTAGCTTACCGTAGTGAGGATATTAGTTTTATCGTTGGGATTCCATTCGTGTGTAAGCTGGAACACCGGCTGAAAGCTTTTCGCTACCCGCGAGTTGCGCACTTTTCCGTTCTGATAGCCCCAGTTCGGGTTGTAGAACGGGTCGCCGGTAATGTCCACCGATTGCTTAAATACCGGAGCTGTCTTGCCGCGGTCTGTCGGTGCACCGAAAGTGGTGAAGCTCAGCAGGTGGCGATCATTGAACTTTTTGCTCACGCTGAGGTAGTAGCTATAGCTATCGTAAAGCGTGCCTTTCACGTAGCCTTCGTCCGCCCAGCGCCGCGAGCCGGAAACCGAAAGCGCCCAACCGTTTTTCAGCATACCCGTGTTATGCGTCACCATAATGCGGTTGCGATACTGCCGGTTGGCCGCTGAGTAAGTCACGCGCGTCTGGCGGCGCTGACTGGCAGCTGTCGCGTCAAAAAACACGGTTCCGTTCAGGCCGCCGTACGCATATTCGCTCGGCTGGAGGCCGTAAGAATTGCTGCGTCCGCGAAACACATCATTCAATCCACCCCACTGGTTCCAATACGCATCATTGGTTTCCACATCATTCATCGGCGCGCCATTCACCAACACCTGCTGGGCATTGCGGTCATAGCCGCGTGGCTGAAAGCGCATCTGTCCAAACACAAAAGCCGCTGCGTTCAGGAACGGGTCACGATTGGCAGAAAGCAACCCGCTCACGCTGGCCGTTTTCGCACCGTCATCCCCATCACCGCCATCGGCTTCTTCCAGCGCAATCGTTGGAATCTGGATAGACTGCATAGACGTCGCCTGATCATTGGGCGTTACGGAAAAATCGTTCAGCACCACCACATCTGATGTCACCTGAATGCGAATCGTATCCGCTTTGGTAGAAACGCCACCAATCACCATCGTCTGGTCGCCATAAGGAACCCGCGAAAGTTCAAAATAGCCGTCCGCGTCGGTGTTGGTAAGCATCCGCAAGTACGGAAGCGAAACCTGCACGTCTGTAGCCGGTGCGCCGGTAACCGTACTCATCACCCGACCTTTCACAAGCCCGGTTTTCGTCTGGGCCACAACAGCCGTCAGTGGCGCAAGGGCCAGCACTGTCAGGGGTAAATATTTGCGCATAAAAGCGTTTTAGGAAAAAGGAATTACTTCTTTAAAAGTGCGCAAAAGTAAGGTTGAGTGGCTAGGTTTCAGGTTTAAGCTATTGTTACCGATAGGGAGAACACGTTCAAAGTTTCCCCGAGAAAAGGCAGATGCGAGAGGCTGTCGATGGCCTGCAAAACTTCCCCCGACCCGTTGTTTGCGCTTTCTCATCGATACATTGAACTTCTTGCAAAATCCATTTTAGCGCTGATAAAGCCCTCCTTTTTGCAGGAAGTTACTGCCCCGGGAAACACTTTCCTGCGGGGCTTTTTATTTTGGTAAGAAGCGGGGACGGACATAATCTTTTGTCACCCCGAAGGGGCCTTGCCAGACGCGGTATATTGTGTTTCAACGCGCGCAAGCCGACAAGACCTTGTTTGAACTTTTATATTCCCGCAAAACGGTCCCCGACTCCTCATTTATACTTTCCCAATGATACAATTTAACCCCCGACCCCTCGGGCGCACTTTCGTACCCCTACAATTTGGCCCCCGACCCCTCGGGGGTGTCATTGTAGGGGTACAATACCTTCCCCGACCCCTCGGTGGAACTTTTGTACTCATACAGCGGTGTCCCCGACCCCTCGAGAGCCAAATTGTAGAAGTACAATACCGTCCCCGACCCCTCGTTTGCGTTTTTTCTGTCTTGCAACAGGGGCGTTTATGCTCTTTTGCCCCCTCCCCTTGGAGGGGACACCGCCGCCGACCCCTCCGGGGCACTTTCCCCAAAGATGTTTTAAGAAATAGCCGTAAGCAACAGGAGAAATGTTTTAGAGGAAGGATGCAATAATTCCCTTTCCTTCCCGTGTTAATTCTCCATGTTCTTTCTACAGAATAGAAGCAGACTTCCCGAATTTCGCGGCACTTTATAACTCCATCCCGTGCTCCAGAAAATCTTCCTTGCGCTTGCGCTTCTTTGCTGTTTCCAACCCGCTTCTGCCCAGCGAAAGCGACAGTATCAGGTGATGGCCGTGGCTTTTTACAACTTTGAAAACCTCTTCGATACGGTGGACAACCCCAAGAAGTTTGACGAGGAATTCACGCCCAACGGCCCCTACCAATACACCTCCAAAATTTACAACCAGAAACTCCACAACCTCGCAACGGTTATTGCGAAGCTGGGAACAGAAATGACGCCCGACGGCCCGGCGCTTATTGGCACGGCAGAAATTGAAAACAATACCGTTCTCGACGACCTTGCCCGCCAGCCGGAAATTGCGGCGCGCGGCTACCAAAACGTCATTTTTGACGGTCCTGACGGGCGCGGCATCAACACGGCGCTGATGTATAACCCGCGCTATTTCCGCGTGCTTCAGGCGCAGGGCCTGAAGGTGGATTTGCGCGACGTGCCCGGCTCTGAAAGCAAGAGCGGCGCCACGCGCGATGTGCTCTGGATAACCGGCATTCTGGCGGGCGACACAACGGAAGTTTTCGTGAACCACTGGCCTTCGCGGCGTGGTGGCGAGGGCGCAAGTGCGCCGCTGCGTGCCAAAGCCGCAAGCGTGGCCCGTAAAGTGATTGACTCCGTGATGCTGGATAATCCGGCCAGTCGCGTCATCCTGATGGGCGACCTGAACGACGACCCGACTTCGCCCTCCGTAGCAAAGGTTTTGGGCGCGGTGGGCAAGATGGAAAACGTAGAACCCGGCGGGCTGTACAATCCGTTTATGTCGTTCTACAACAACGGCATCGGCACACTGGGCTACAACGATAGCTGGAACCTTTTCGACCAAATCATGGTCTCCTACGGCTGGATTAAAGCCAATCCCGAAAAAGACTGGAAATACCACAAGGCCGAGGTCTTTAACCGCGAATTCCTGAAGACCAAATTCGGCCAGTACAAAGGCTATCCGCACCGCTCGTTTTCCGGCACCACGTGGATTAACGGCTACTCCGACCACTTCCCCACGCTGGTGTATTTTGTAAGAGAAGCGAAGTGAACTGAAGCCGTTGGAATGTTGGATGCCTTCGGCGTTGGAGTGTTGGAAATATGCTCTGTCAGACCTTTTTTGTTTTAGACAAAAACGCTCTTGCCCATAAACACATACTCTCCCCGGACGTTATCTGATGCCCTCCAACATAATCCAACGGCTTTAGTCATTCCAACACTCCAACACTCCAACATTCCAACGCCCGAAGGGCTTTCCAACCGCTTCGCCTTCCTACCTTCGCACCCTTATGAAAATACTGGTCTGTATTGCGCCCGTGCCGGACACGACTTCCAAGATTTCGTTTACCGACAACGACACCAAATTCAACACCGCCGGTGTCACCATGATCATCAATCCCTATGATGAATGGTATGCCCTTGTGCGCGCGCTGGAACTGAAAGAAGCCGGAACCGCCACTGCCGTTCACCTCATCACCGTGGGCCGCGCCGATGCCGAGCCGGTTATCCGCAAAGCCCTTGCACTGGGCGGCGACGAAGCCGTGCGCATTGATGCCGACAGCAACGACCCGGCAACGATTGCTGCGGAAATCGCAGCTTACGCAAAGAGCGCGGGCGGCTACGACCTCGTCCTCTGCGGCAAGGAAAGCATTGATTACAACAACGGCATCACGCCCGCGATGATTGCCGAAGCGCTGGACATGGACTACATCGGCTTTGCCACGAAGCTGGACGTCTCCGGCAGCACGGTAACCGTGAACCGCGAAGTGGACGGCGGTGAAGAAACCGACCTCGCTCCGCTGCCGTTGGTAGTAAGCTGTCAGAAAGGAATGTCCGAGCAACGCATCCCCAACATGCGCGGCATTATGGCGGCCCGTACCAAGCCGCTGAAAGTGATCCCGGCGTCTGTTTCCGGCGAGAAAAGCAAGGTGGCGAAGTATGAAATGCCCCCGGCCAAAAGCGGCGTAAAAATGTTTGACGCCGACAGCATGGACGCGCTGGTGGAAGCCCTGCACACGCAGGCCAAAGTGATTTGATTTCCTTTTTCCCAACAACATTTAAAGCCGCTTTTTACTTGTGGCTTTTAGGATAAATTTCTCCCGATATGGTACTCATTCTTGCAGAACACACTGCCGAAGGAACGTTCAAAAAGAAAGCATTGGAAGCCGTGCAGTACGGCGCGAAAATTGCGCAGCAAATGGGCACAGAAGCCGTGGCCCTCGTGGTAGGCAGCGGCGAAACCGACGCGGCCCTTCTTGGCGCTTATGGCGTTCAGAAAGTGCTGTCCGTAACCGACGCGCGCCTGAAAGATTTTAACGCCCGCGCTTACACCAAAGCCCTCACGGCTGCCGCTGAAAAAATCGGTGCGAAAGTCATTATCGCTTCTCACGACCAGGTGGGCCGTCAGGTAGCGCCGCGCGTAGCGGTTCGTCTTGGCGCAGGCATCGTGGCGGGTGCAGCAGGTCTTCCAACAATGGATGGCAGCAACCTCACCCTGCGCAAAGCGGTGTTTGCCGGAAAAGCTTTTGCCGACGTAACGCTCTCCACAGACGTAAAAGTTATCACCCTGATGCCGAACACGTTTCCGGTGGTGAAAGGCGATGGAAGCGCGACGATAGAGAAGCTGGACGTAGCTTTTGACGACAAAGATTTTGGCGTGAAAGTGCAAAGCACCCAAGTGGTTACCGGAACCGTTCCTCTTAGCGAAGCCGAACTGGTGGTCTCTGGCGGTCGCGGATTGAAGGGCCCGGAAAACTGGGGCGTGTTGGAAAATCTGGCATCCGCGCTCGGTGCTTCGCTGGCTTGCTCCCGCCCGGTTGCCGACAGCCACTGGCGTCCGCACCACGAACACGTAGGCCAAACCGGCGGCACGATCCGCCCGAACCTCTACATTGCTGCGGGCATCTCCGGCGCCATTCAACACCTTGCGGGTGTGAATGGCTCCAAGACGATTGTAGTCATCAACAAAGACCCGGAAGCGCCTTTCTTCAAAGCCGCCGACTACGGCGTGGTAGGCGACGTGATGGAAATCCTGCCCCGCCTGACGGAAGCCGTGAAGAAGTTCAAGGCCGCACACAGTTAAGCGCCTCTTTTTCCCATACTAAAAAGCCCGCCTGATACCTTATCAGGCGGGCTTTTTAGTATGCTGCCTTGTCGGATTGGCCGGGAAATCCCGTTTAAAGCAATCCAATTAATAGGATTGGGCAAAATGAAGTCTACGGACACTATCCCATTAATGGGATTGGATAAAATGAGGTCTACGGATGCTATCCTATTAATGGGATAAGGCTCAGAGACCTCCATGGACGCAACACTACACACAGTGTTAGGCTCAGAGACTTCTACAGGCCCAACACTACGCACAGTGTTGGGCCTGTAGACTTTTATAGAGACATTTTTAGCTTTGGGAGACCTCCCGGAAAAGCTTCCCTTTCTGTTCCTTTAAAAAGGCTCGTCCGGCGGCGTGGATGCGGGCGCTGTCGGGACCGGCGTTTCAGGAATCGTCCTTTGCACCAGCACCTTGTCTATCCGGCTTCTGTCCATATCCACCACCTCTATCTTCCAGTGCAGAAACTGGCAGCAGTCGCCTTCCTGCGGAATGCGCTTCAGCCGCTCCACAATAAAGCCGCCGAGGGTTACAAAATCGCCCTCTGCTTCTTCGCTTTCTTCCAGTTCTTCCAGCGCCTCGTCTTTGGCAATCACGCGCAGGAAATCCTCAAACGGAATCTGCGCATCTATCAGCAGCGAACCGTCTTCGCGGCGCACCACTTCATACTGAAACTCATTTTCCTCCGAAATATCGCCCACCAGTGCGTCGAAAATATCGTTGATGGTTACCAGTCCTTTCACCGAGCCAAACTCATCCACCACCAGTGCCTGATGCACTTTGCTTTCCTTAAAACGCTCCAGCACCCGGAAAGCAGTGTTGTTTTCCGGCACATACAGCGGCGGGCGGGCCATGCTGCGCAACCGGCTCAGGGCCTCGTCAAAATTCTCCGTCACCAAGTCTTTGGCGTAGAGATAGCCAATCACCTCGTCCAGACTTTCCTCGCAGATGGGATACATGTGGTGGCGATGCTGCACCATTCTTTCGCGCGTGATGGCCTCGTCGTCGTTCACGTCAATCCACGTAATCTCCGAGCGGGGCGTCATCAGCGAAGCAATCTTGCGCTCGCCCAAGTCAAAAGCGTTGTGGATAATCTCGCGCTCCGTGTCTTCCAGCACACCGCCTTCGTGGCTCTCCGAGACAATCATTCGAAGCTCTTCTTCCGAATGAATCTCATGCTCCGGCACCGGCTTAATGCCAAAGAGGCGCAGAATCATGCCGGAAAGAATATTCAGAACCCAGGCAAACGGACGGAAAAGGACATAAAACAGGCGCAGCGGCAACGCCAGCGCCAGCATGATAGTGAGCGGCTTGCGGATGGCGAGGGTTTTAGGAACCAGCTCGCCAAAGGTGATGTGCAAAACGGTGATGGAAGTAAAAGCCAGCGCGGTGCTAATCGCCGTCTTCAGGTGTCCTTCGGGAAGGATGCCTTCAAAGAGATGCTCAAAAGTGGCTTCGCCCAGCCAGCCAAGCGCGAGCGAAGAAAGCGTAACGCCCAGTTGCGTTGTCGCCAGATAGCCATCCAGATGGTTCAGAATGTTGCGGGCCGCTTTGGAAGCGGCGCTCACACCGCCTTTGGATTCCAGTTGCGAGCTGCGGACTTTTACCACCGCAAATTCCACGGCTACGAAAAAGCCGTTCAGCAGAACCAGCAAAAGGGTAAGAATAACTTTACCACTTTCCATAGCAGGGCGGGAAAAGGGTTATAAAAAGCGGCTGCTGCACCAGTCGTGAAGCAGCCGGGATACTGTTTGGGTCATCCATCGGAGAGGAGGGTTTGGAGTTCGGAAAGAATCATGGCCGTAGCGCCCCAGACCAGCGTGCCCTGTTCGGGCAGGCGATAAGCGGGCACTTTTAAGAGCATATCCGGCGCAGAGGAAGGTTTCACTTCCGCAATAATACGATTTTGCGGGTCAAAAAGGCTTTGAAGGGAGATGTGCAAAATGCGCGCCACCTCCGCCGGATTGGGCCGCAGCAGCAGGCCCGGCGATGCCTGCGCCACAAAAGGATACACGTGGAAGCGAGACACCGGGATATAAAGCGGCGTCAGTGAGCCAAGAATATGTACAGCATCCCGGTCAATACCAATTTCTTCCCACGCTTCCCGCAGTGCTGTGTGGAGTAAAGAATCGTCTTCGGGGTCGCGCCGCCCGCCGGGAAAGGCTATCTGTTGGCTGTGGGCCGAGCCGTCTGCCGTGCGCTCTATCAGAAGCACCTGCAAGCCGTCGGCGGGTGTTTCCTCCAACAGAATCAGCACCGCCGATTCGCGCGCGTCGTGTGGGATTTCGGCTGGATGCGGCACCACGCGGCCCGCCATTTTCTCCTGTGCAGCCTTTCCCGGAAGGGCTTTCAGGAAAGCCGCCGTTACACGCACATTAGGAATAGCAGGAGGCTCCAAGGGAGGGGGTTTCTTTTGGAAAAAAGATTTACAGGAAAGGGCGAAGTTCGGAAAGAAGTGTTTGTGTAGGCATTGCCCCGCTTTTGCGCCACAGGATTTTTCCGCCCTGAAATAAAATCAGCGTCGGCACGCCCTGCACGTTGTAAGCCGCTGCTGTTTGCGGACTGCGGTCAATGTCTATCTTGATGATGGAAAGCGCTTCGCCAAGTTGCGCTTTTGCTTCCTGCAAAACGGGCGTCATGGCCTTGCAAGGCCCGCACCACGTGGCAAAGAAATCCACCAGTACGGGCTTGTCGCTGTTAGTGAGTTGGGAGAAGGTTTGGGGCATGGGGCGTTTTCTAAAGAGGGCGCTACAAGGTTGTGCCAGAAGCATGTTCTAATGCTTCATGGGATCATGTTTCATGTAAAATGCGGGTCATTGCGAGCGAAGCAACCTACACAACATGCCGGGCACGCTACAAAGGTTTCAACTGCTTTGGATATTGTGCAGATTGCTTCGTCGTTCCTCCTCGCAATGACCCACCTTTTACAACCTCGTCTTTTGTCTTTCTTCTTTAGACTTTTGTCTCCCCCTTGTGGAATGCTTTTGACCTTCGCGTCTTTCTCCCGTCTTTCTCCGCTCTCTCCAAACCTTTGTTTATGTCCGCGCTTCGTGTTCTCCTGCTTCTTTCGCTTCTCTTTCTCTCCCCTACCCTTATGGCCCAGACACCTGACAACGATTTCTCCAAAAACTGGAAACAGGTAGATGCTTTCTTGGAGAAGGGCCTGCCCAAAAGCGCGCGGGAGGAAGTGGAGAAAATCTACGCGCAGGCGCGGGCGCAGCGGCTGCCGGTGCAGGCCTTAAAAGCGCAACTCTACCTGCTGGAAAACACTGCCGACGACAACGCCGAAGACGACGACAGCGCGGCGATTATGGGCGCCGAAAAATACGCGCGCACCGAGCCTTTCCCCTTCAACAACATCTGGCACAGCATCGCCGGAACGCTCTACCGCGAATACTACGACAACCACCACTGGGAAATTCTGGAGCGCACCCGCACAAGCGTTGCGCCAACGGATTTTGAGCAGTGGGACGCGACGCGGTTGGTGGACGCGATGAACGAGCACTTTCTGGCTTCGGTGGACGGCGCGGAAGACCTCAAAAGCCACCCGGTTTCCGACTTTGACCCCGTTCTCCAGAAAGGGAAAAACACGCGCAGCTTCCGGCCCACGCTCTATGATTTATTAGCCTTCCGCGCGGTGGATTATTTCAGTTGGGAACAAAAGGATTTGCCTAAAACCGCAGGTGATTTTCGGTTAAACGACCCGGCGGTTTTCAGCGTGGCTTCGGCGTTTATGAACCACCGTTTCCAGACAGGCGACACCGCTTCGCCGCACTACAACGCGATTCTTCTGTTCCAAGAAATTCTGCGTACCCACATAGGCGACCTACTTCCTTCGGGGGGATCGAAGGGGGCCGATGCGTTCTTGGATGCGGACTTGCAGCGGCTGGAATTTGTGAACCGCAACGCCGTTCTTCCCGACAAGAAAAAGCGTTACGAAAACGCGCTGGACATCTTCATCCATATTCACGTCAATCATCCGCTAACGGCGCTGGCGCAATACCGGCTGGCGCTTTCCAAATGGGCGGTTGCGAAGGAAGTGAACGAGAACGATGACCACGAAGACGACGAAGCACCCGAAGCAGATACCGGCAATGCGCTCCACCTGAAATACGCGTTGGAAGCCATTGTGCGCCAAGCCCCGAAAAGCGAAGGCGGCGTGCTGGCGCAGCAGTATTTGCAAGGTTTGGAGCAGCCCGCGATAGACCTTACTGCCGAAGAAGCCGTGCTTCCCGGCAAGCCGTCTAAAGTGCTTTTCACGTACCGCAATGCGCCGCAGGTTTGGCTGCGCGTGGTGCGCCTGAAAGCCGACTTTTTCGCCGCGGGCAGACGCAGTGAAGAAGTGAATGCCGACTGGCTCCAAAAGCAGAAACCGGTGCTGCAATGGCGTACGCCTTTACCCCAAAGCGAAGACCTGGAAGAGCACAAAATAGAGGCGAAAGTGGACGCGCTGCCTGTAGGGGTTTACGGCATTTTCTACAGCGCAAACGAGGCGTTTTCCGGCAAGGACAATATCCTCGGTTACGCCGCTTTCAGTGTTACCAATCTGGCCCTGATTACCCGCTCCGGCAGCAGCGAAAAAGCAGCGACGGGCTACGTGCTTCACCGCGAAAGTGGCAAACCAATTACGGGCGCGTCGGTTACGGCTTTCCGGGAAGAATGGCAGAACGGCAGCTACATACAGCGGGAAACAGGAGCGGCGATTTCCGGGGCAGATGGCAGTTTTCGTTTGCCGGAAGGCAACTCTATCAGCGCGCTTTCGGTGAAGAAAGACGGGGATGTTTTCTACAACCGCAGCTACTACAATTTCTATCGCAACCGCCGCGAAAAAGAAGACGGTGAACGGGTGTTTTTCTTCACGGACCGCAGCATCTACCGACCCGGCCAGAGCATCTATTTCAAAGCCATTGCCCTGAAGCAAAGCGACTACAACCGCAAGGCCGAAGTGCTGGCCGAAAAGGCAGTGAAAGTGGTTTTCTACGACGCAAACCGGCAGGTAGTAGCCACGCAAACGCTCAACACCAACGCGTACGGCTCGGTAACCGGAATCTTTCTTGCGCCGCAAACAGGCCTCACCGGAACGATGCAATTGGAAGCGCAGATAGAAGGCAAAAGCAAGGGCAGCGAAAGTGTGCAGGTGGAAGAATACAAGCGCCCGAAATTCTACGTGCAGCCCGACAGCCTGAAAGACAAAACCTTCGCGCTGAACGAGACCGTGAAGCTGACCCTTAAAGCCCTTTCCTATTCCGGTGCGGCGCTGGACGGTGCGCAGGTAAAATACCGCGTGGTGCGTCAGGCGCGCATTCCGTATTGGTGGGCATGGCGCTGGGGTGGCCCTTCTTCGCCGCAGGTAGAACTGACGCAAGGGACGACCACCACGCGCGCCGACGGCTCTTTTGATGTTTCTTTTTCCGCGCTGCCCGACGAGAAATTACCCGAAGAATCCTTGCCCGTTTTCTCCTTCACCGTCTACGCCGACGTGAGCGATGCCAACGGTGAAACGCACAGTACACAGCAAGCGATTTCGGCGGGCTACCGCGCGCTGGAATTGGTAGCGGGCCTGCCGGAGAAAGGCCTTGCCCGCGAGTTGGACACGATACAGGTGCGCACGCAAAACCTGGCCGGGAATTTCCTGCCTGCAACGGTGAATCTGAAAATCACGCGGCTGCAAACGCCGGATGTTTTGTATCGCAAAAGACTGTGGGCCATGCCCGATGTTTTTGGGATGAAGGAAGCGGATTTCCGAAAAGATTTCCCGACGGATGCCTACAAAAACGAGGACGATTACCACCACTGGAAAACGGCAGAAACCGTTCTTCAAAAAAACTTCCAAACCACCGAAAAAGGCAGTGTTCCGGTGGGCGATGTTTTCTCCAAAAACGGCTGGTATGTCTTTCGGTTTTCCACCAAAGACAAGAACGGAAAAGCGATTGAGCAAAAGCAGTTTGTGCATGTTTGGGTGGGCGAAAAAGCAGGCAAGCCGGGCGTTCCGTTGCTGGTGGTTCCGCAAGAACAGACAGCTCAACCGGGCGACGCCGTGCACGTGATAACGGCTTCTGGCGTGGGCGCGAAAACAGTGCTGGAGCAGCCCGGTGGCATTGGGGCGGAAGAGGTTGCGCGCTGGGTTTCTTTAGGCACTGCGCCGCATGTGTGGAGCAAAACAATCACCGAAGCAGACCGGGGCGGACGCTCGCTGCAATACCTGCTGGTGCGCGACAACCGCGTGTATGAAGGCAGTGCTCAAATTGCCGTTCCGTGGACGAACAAAGACCTCAACATTTCCTGGGAAACCCACCGCGACAAGGTGCAACCCGGCGCGGCGGAAGAATGGACGCTGACCGTGCGCGGCGCGCAACGCGACAAGGTAGCCGCCGAGTTGGCCGCTGTGCTTTACGATGCTTCTTTGGATGCACTTGCACCGCATCAGTGGAGTGCACTTTCACTTTTTGCTTCGCACTATCCGGCGGTGCGTTGGAGCGCGCAGGGTGGTTTTGGAACGGCGAGTGAGTCGGTGATTTCCTACAAGACGGCTTTTGAGATTGCGGGTTATGAAAAGGAGTATGACGCACTGATGTTTCTTGATAACGGAAATCATTACGACAATCCGCGCGGCAGGATGTTTTCACGAGCAAAAGGCGGCGTGATGTTAGAATCTGCGACTGCGCCAATGGCAGTTAAAAAGGCGATGGTCGTAACGCAAGAGGGGGAGGCAAATCATACAGTTATTGATGGAATCGCTTCAATTCATTTAAGCAAAGACAAGACTACTCCAGAAGAAACAAAATCGGAAACAAAAGCCGACGTTCCGCTCCGCAAAAACCTGCAAGAGCTGGCTTTTTTCATGCCGCAGCTTTCTACCGATGCGGACGACGCGGTGCGGTTGAAATTCTCTTTCCCCGAAGCCTTGACGGAATGGAAACTGATGGCTTTCGCGCACACCAAAGACCTTAAAACCGGAACACTTTCCGGCACGGTAAAAACACAGAAAGACCTGATGGTGGTTCCCGGCTTGCCGCGCTTTTTCCGGCAGGGAGACGAGATGGTGCTGTCCACCAAAATCACCAACATGACGGCAGCATCAATGACCGGAAATGCGCGCCTGGAAATCGTGGATGCGCTCACCGGGCAGTCGCTGAATACGCAGTTTGGGCTTGCTGCAAACAGCGTTTCTTTCACTGCAAAAGAAAGCGGAAGCACCACCGCCACCTGGAAGCTGCGCATTCCCCGCAGTCGCTACGAGCCGGTGCTGGTGCGCATCTCGGCAAGCGCAGGCGCATTCACCGACGGCGAAGAAAACATGCTGCCCGTCATCACCAACCGCACGCTCGTTACCGAGACTTTGCCCTTGTGGATGAACGGCGCGGGCGAGAAGAAAATGTCGTGGGATGCGCTGTTGAAATCTGGTGAAAGCACCACGCTGGCGCAACACGCGCTGACGGTGGAATACACCACCAATCCGGCGTGGTATGTGGTGGAGGCGCTGCCTTATTTGTTGGAGTATCCTTACGACTGCGCCGAGCAAACGTTCAACCGCTACTACGCCGCCGCGCTGGCTTCGCACATCCTGAAAACCGCGCCTCGCGTAAAAGAGATTTTGGGTCGCTGGAAGACGGAAGACACCGCTGCGCTCCTGAGCAATCTGGAGAAGAATCAGGAGCTAAAAAGCGCGCTGCTGGCTGAAACGCCGTGGGTATTGGAAGCGCAATCCGAGACGGCGCAGAAGAAAGGGCTGGCTCGCCTGATGGAGACCGCGAAGCTGGCGCAGACAATGGAAAGCAGCGCGAAAAAGCTGGAAGATTTAATGCTGCCGGAAGGCGCGTTCCCGTGGTTCAGAGGCTTGTCGCCTGACCGCTACATCACGCAGTATATCGTTACCGGCATTGGACGTTTGCAGAAGCTAGGCGTAGAAGACAAGGGCGGAAGAATGGAGAACATTGCCGACGAGTGTTTGGAATATTTAGACAAGCAAATCGCAGTGGATTACAAGGCGCTCCTCAAAGCAAAAGTGAAGCTGAGCGAACAGCAAATCAGTCCCGTGCAGGTCTATTATCTCTACATGCGCAGCTTCTTCGGTAAGTTGCCGCAGACAACGGAAGCGCAGTATTACGCAGGACAGGCCCGGAAATTCTGGCCCAAGTTCAACGCTTACGGCAAAGGAATGATTGGCCTTTTTGCCCAGCGCAACGGGGATGCTTCCACCGCGTCCGACATTTCTAAATCCTTGTTGGAGACAAGCAATTACAAAGAGGAAATGGGACGCCACTGGCCGGAATTGGGCCGCACGTGGTGGTGGTGGGAAGCCCCGATAGAAAGTCAGGCGCTGCTGATAGAGTTCTTCCACGAAACCGCACAAACATCCACCGCCGACGAAGCGCGCCGCTGGCTCCTGAAGCAAAAACAAACCACGCGCTGGCACACCACTAAAGCCACGGCGGATGCGTGCTACGCGCTGTTGCGCACGGGCACGGAATGGCTCACCGCTGAACCGGAAGTGCGCATTGAATTGGGCGATAGAACCGTTTCTTCCACACAAACCAAAACCGAAGCCGGAACGGGCTATTTCAAAACGCGCATTCCGGGCGCAGACGTGAAGCCGCAAATGGGCGAAATAGCTTTTTCGGTAAGCGCGAAAAAAGGCGAAACCCTTCCGGCGGCGATGCCTACCTGGGGCTCGGTGTACTGGCAGTATTTTGAGGATTACGACAAGGTGGAAGCCGCTGCATCACCGCTCCAAATCCGCAAGGCGCTGTGGGTGGAAGAAGCTACACCGCGCGGACTGGTGCTGCGCGCGTTGTCGGAAGGCGAAGGCATCAAAGTGGGCGACCGCGTGAAAGTGCGCGTGGAAATCCAGACGGACCGCGACCTGGAGTACGTACATCTGAAAGACGCGCGGGCGGCGTGTTTTGAACCGTTGAATGTGCTGAGCGGCTACCAGTGGCAAGGTGGATTGGGCTATTACCAAAGCACCCGCGACGTGTCGGATAACTTCTTTATCTCCTTTCTACAAAAAGGAAAGTACGTTTTTGAGTACCCGCTTTTTGCTACGCAGGCGGGCGATTTCTCCGCCGGGCTGGCAACGATTCAGTGTATGTACGCACCGGAATTTGCGGCGCATACAGAAGGCGCGCGGGTGGTGGTGGAAAGGCGGTGATATAGGTCATCCCACTGGTAGAGACGCCCAATTTGGGCGTCTCTTTTTTAAGGCGCTTTTTGGTTGGGGAGACGCTTGGGCTGGGGACGCCCGGGTCTGGCATCTCTACCAGTGAAACGTAAAAGCAAAACACCCGTCCTGTTTTAGAAACAGAACGGGTGTTTTTTGTGAGAACTTTCCTCTCACGAATCCTTCCTTCTCGGCGTCTGCTTGGCCTTTTCCATCTGCGCCTGCTGCATCTCTGCCAGGCGTTGCGCCCACTTGCTTTGCTGCTGCGGCTTGTTGCGGTTCTCGCGGATTTGCGCGTGGATCTTATCCTCGTTGATGAACACCTTCTGAATCACAAACTGCTGCACCAGCGACACCACGTTGGAGAAGAAGTAGTAGAACGTCAGGGCCGCCGCCATCTTGTTGAACACGCCCAGAAGCATGATGGGGAAGATGAACGGCATCCATTTCAACAGCGGATTGTTCGGGTCTTGCGGCGTCATGTTCTTGTTGTACAGCGCCAGCGCCAGCGACGAAACCGTCATCAGCAAGGTGAACAGCGAAACGTGGTCGCCGTAGAACGGAACACTAAAAGGCAGGCTCACCACCGAGTCATACGTGCTCAAATCATTCGCCCACAAAAACGACTTCTGCCGCAGTTCAATCGCCGATGGAAAGAAGTAGTACATCGCAAACAGAATCGGAATCTGCAACAGCGTTGGCAGGCAGCCGCCCATCGGGTTCACGCCCGCCGAGCGGTACATCTTCATCTGCTCCATGCCCAGCGCCTGCTGGTCGTCTTTATACTTCGCCCGCAACTCGTCCAGCTCCGGTTTCAGCACCCGCATCTTGGCCGACGACAGGTAGCTTTTGTACGTAAAAAACGAGAGAATCAGCCGGATAAACAACGTGAGAATCATGATGATCAGCCCCATGTTCACGATGCCCAGATTGTCGTGCAGAAAGTCGAAAATCGGGATGATAACGCCTTTGTTGATGTACTTCACAAAGAAGAACAGCCCGTAGCCCAGCGGCACCATCTCGTCCAGCCCGGCCTTGTAGCTTTTCAGCACCTTGTATTGGTTGGGGCCGATATACCAGCGCAGGCGGCCTTCACCATTGCGCAAGGGCAGTTCCGCGCGGGCCGTAACCGTGGCCACCGTGCCAGAATCGCTCAAATTCGCAGGCGGTGCAGCCTTCAGCGTTCCGCGTCCAAAACCGTCTTCGCTCAACAACGCCGTGCTGAAGTAGTGCTTGCGGAAGCCCAGCCAGTGCAGGTTCTCCTTGTAGCTTTCTTCCTTCGCTTCGGTAATGGTAAAGTAGTCTCCCTCGCCGCCTTTGTATTGGTGATACACCTGCGCGTTCTGCCGCTCCACCGTTACGTCGCGCTCCGTGTGGCGGCCTGTTACGCTCCATGTCAGGGGCAGCGCGTTGGCATTCATGCCCGCTGTGCGCACCGTGACTTGCGCCATGCCGTTTTCCGCAGGCAGCGAATAAATCAGGTCAATACGCTTTCCCCCGCCAAGGTCGGCCACAAAATCAATCGCTTTTGCGCCATCGGTAACCGTGGTAGGCGTTGGGGTAAAGAGCAATGTAGACGTGCTGCGGTTATTATCCATCGGCAGCGTGAAATCCAGCCCGTTATTCGTTCCGGTAAAAATGTCCAGCGGCTGTCCGCCAAAGGTTTTGTACTTCTTCAGCCGGGCATTCACCAGCCTCGCGCCGCGTGTGGAAAAAGTGAGCGCCACATCCGCGTTTTCCAACACCACTTCCGTTCCCGCGCCACTGCGCATCGCCATTGGCAAAGCGCTGTCTGTGGCAGAAGGTTGGGTCGTTAGGCTATCGGTTTTAGGCGCGGCAATAACGGCGGCTTTCGGGTGCGCTTTGGCATAGGCAATGGAATCTGCCATCGCCTGTTTTTGCTTTTGCGCCTGATACTCTTTTTGGTTGCTGCTGTTCCACGCCACATAAGCGGCGAGAATCGCTACCAGCAGCGCGAAACCAATCTTCTGATTACGGTCCATTGAAAAGAAAGCTCCGGGAAGAAAAGGAGCGGGAATTTTTTTTAAGGCAGCAAAAGTAGGGAATAGGTATTCGGGAATAGCGCCGGTGTATCATACCATTCAGACAGCTATCCAAAGGGAGAGCAAGAACCGGAAAAGAGTTCAATAGCAATTTCCACAAGTAAACCTCGCAAACCAAAGAAAAAAGCCCCCCTTTCAACCCTTGCACCCGCCACAACCATCGTTGCAACCGCAACAATACACAATGCGTACGCCTCCTGTAAGCTTGCAGAGGATTCATACTAAAATAAACCTTACTACATTTGAAGAAAAACACCCCTTTCTGCCAGCCGGTTTGGAAGCTTTTTCGATTCTGACAAAAAAACAAAGCCCATAAGAACGCAATTTCACCCCCCGGTATGCTACCTTTTACGTAATTATTCCGGTCCCTGCTCGTCCTTTCCGCGTCTCGTCACCCCGTGTTCGGCCAAGTCTGAGGCGAAAGCCCTCGCCGCGCCAGCCGACTTGGTCGCTCCGGCCCGCAGTCTTCAGACTGCCCCAAAAAAAGGAATTGGCCTTCCCGCAAATCCCTATTCCCTATTCAAAATCGCTCCCCAATACCCGATGAGCGCGCAATCCGCCGCGCCGCCGCCGCTTTGATAACCGACGGCGCACCCTCTATCCACACCCGTTCTTTGGCGCGGGTAATGGCAGTGTAAAGCAATTCCCGGCTCAACAGCGCCATCTCTTCCGACTCCGGCAGGCGAATAAAAACCTCCTTAAACTCCGACCCCTGACTCTTGTGAACCGTCAGCGCAAAAGCCGTTTGCGCCTCGGCCACATAGCCCGGTAAAACAGGCAGGAGATTCCCGGCGGCGTCCTCAAACCAAACCTTTAAAACGCCCTTTTCGTCGCGGCGCATGATGCCCGTATCGCCATTGAAAAGGCCCAGGTCAGGATAGTTGCGGGTAAGGATTACCGGGCGGTTTTCGTAGTGGATGCCCAGCGGGTGCAGCAAGCCTTTGCGGCGCAGGAAATCTTCAATCGCGCGGTTGGTGTCTTCTAATCCGCAACGGCCCTGGCGCGTCACTACAAGCACGCGTTGGCGGGCCAAAAGGCGGAGTGCTTTGGTGATATCTTTCTCCTCAATAAATGCCTTGTAGCCCAGCGCGAAATCCTCAAAAAAGTCTTCTTTTTCCGAAGAAAAAATGCGCACCTGCGGATCGGTGTTTGCAGTCAGGAAACTGTCCAGCACCGCTTCGTCGTTCTGAATCACAGCCTTGCTGAGGCGGCCAATGCCGGCATCGTCTCGGAAACGGTGGCTCACCTGCAAAGTCAGCACCCTTTGGAAAAGCGGGTGCGTGTTTTTCTCGCAAACAGCCGTATCGGGAAGCGGCATTGCGCCTTCCGGGAGCAGGCCGTTGAGCAGGCTTTGCGTCTCCGCACAAAAAGCATTCACGCCCGGCAGCGCGCTGCACAAATCGCCAAACAGACTGCCCGCTTCTACGGAGGCCAACTGGCTTTTATCGCCCAGCAAAATGAGCCGCGTATCAGGGCCGATGGACTGGAGGAGTTTGGCAAAAAGCGCCACGTCAATCATGCTGCTTTCGTCGGCAATAATGAGGTCAAAAGGCAGCGGGTTTTCCGCGTTGTGATGGAAATAAGGCGAGTGACGTTTGCTTCCCAACAGGCGGTGAATCGTAGCCGGAGAAAGCGTTTCAAAGTGCGTACGCAAGTGTTCCAATCCTCCGGGAAGCGGCGTTTGGCGCAAACTCTCGGCCATGCGGGCGGCGGCTTTTCCGGTGGGCGCAGCAAGAGCTACTTTCAGGCCGGGTTCCAACGTAAAAAGCAAAGACAGCAGTTTGGATACCGTCGTGGTTTTTCCGGTTCCAGGGCCGCCCGTAATGATGGTGAAGTTTTGGAGCGCCGCGCAAATCGCAGAGAACAATTGCCAGTCGGGCGCGCCGTTGGAATTGTTTTGGGGGAAGAGTTGCCACAGCAATTCCTTCTGTTTCCCCAACGCTTCGGTGCGCGCGGCGATGTGCGTCGCTTCGGTTTCGGCAAACTGGCGAATGCGCGCTATGCAGGCCGTTTCATACCGGAAATAGCGCTGGAGATACAGCCGATTGTTGTGGAGAATAAAAGGCTTGGTTTCGTCGGTTTCGCTGCCCACGAGTTTTTCGCAGTGCGGATTGCAACGGCCTTCGGCCAGTAGTTTTTGGTAGGCTTCCGGCAGGCTTTCTTTTGCGTTGGGAAAGTCAGCAAGATCAATGCAGACGTGGCCCTCGCTGAGCTTTTGAGAGAGCAACCATGCGTAGGGCTGGAAGGTTTCTTCCCGGAAAAAAGAAGCAAACTGCCGGGGCAAATCAGCGTGGGCAGAAAGACGGGTAGCCATTGTTTTTGGGGAAGCGAAAAGAAAGGAAAAGGTACGGGGATTTTTGGTTGAAAAGAAGGAGTGTAAAATCACCGCGCTAGGGATAGAGGCGGCGCGAAGCAAAGCCGAAAGCCCGGGCCGAAGGCGGCGCCCAAAAAGAAAAAGACAGACTTTGAAAGCCTGCCTTTACTGAAGATGAAAACGTCTTTTCCCTACCGCAAGCGGTCTAAACTTTTCAGCACTTTTTCGTCCTTACGGATGCCGCGAATGGCGAGGATTAGAAACACGATGGCCGCCACCGGAATCAACGCGCCGAGTACGCCATATTCCACTTTGGAGCCATCGCTTTGCACCCCGGAAATTTTCATAAACAGCACCACCGAAAAAGCTACCGATGCCAGAATACCGAGCATCGCAAGTCCGCGTTGCCGTGCCCTATCCCGGAAAAAGAAAATAGCAATCAGCGGCAGAATGGTCATAAATCCGGCGATGATAGTCAGCGGATAATCCTGCCGGGCAGTAAACATTTGGAGTTGCACAATCGGCGCAGTGGGTGTTGCCTGCGTGGCCCATTTAAACAGCACAATGCTGGACATAAATAGCAGTCCGCTGACCATAGAGGCCAAAAGCAGCCAGATGCTTTGAACGCGTTGAATCATGAGAGGAAGATTTTTTAGGGAGAAAAAGAATTTACCGAATCATTTCCGTCCGCAGATACGGCTGCAACACTTCGGGAACGCGGATGCCATCGGGCGTTTGGTTCTGCTCCAACAGCGCCGCCACAATACGCGGCAAAGCCAGCGAAGAGCCATTGAGGGAATGCAACAACATCGTCTTTCCGTTTTCGTCGCGGGTGCGAGCTTTCAGTCGCCCGGTCTGGAAGGTTTCGAAATTGGAAACGGAGCTTACTTCCAACCAACGCTCCTGCGCACCGCTCCACACTTCAAAATCGTAAGTCAGCGCCGAGGCGAAGGACATATCGCCGCCGCAGAGGCGCAGAATTCGGTAGTGAAGCCCGAGGCTTTGCACCAGCTTTTCCACGTGCAAAACCATTTCTTCCAACGCCCTATAGCTGCGCTCCGGCGTGGTGAGTTGCACGATTTCTACCTTGTCAAACTGGTGCAGGCGGTTCAGTCCGCGCACGTCTTTTCCGTAGGAACCGGCTTCGCGGCGAAAGCAGGGTGTGTAGGCCGTGAGCTTTAGCGGAAGCTCTTTCGGGTCAGTAATCGTATCCCGGAAAAGATTCGTAACTGGCACTTCGGCGGTGGGAATTAAGTAGAGGTCGTCGGCCCCGGCGTAATACATCTGTCCTTCTTTGTCGGGAAGCTGGCCTGTGCCGTAGGCCGAAGCGGCGTTCACCATATGCGGCGGCTGCACTTCGCCATAACCGGCAGCGGTGTTGTAATCCAGAAAGTAGCTGATAAGCACACGTTGCAGCTTTGCACCCATGCCGGTATAAACCGGAAAACCCGCACCAGTGATTTTATTGCCCAGCTCAAAATCAATCAGCTTGTAGCGGCTCACCAAGTCCCAGTGCGGCATGTGGCCTTCGCCCACAGGTTGCTTTTCACCGCCTGTGCGTACCACTTCATTTTCTTCCGGCGTGCGGCCTTGCGGAACGGAATCGTGCGGGATATTCGGCAGTTGCACGAGCAAATCCCCTTGCTCTTTCTCCACCGCTTCCAACTGTTGCGCCAGCGTTTTGGATTGTTCTTTCAGGCCCGCCACTTGGGCTTTCGCCACTTCAGCTTCGTCTTTTTTCCCCCCAGCCATCATTGCGCCAATACTTTTTGATGCCGCATTTATTTGCGAAGCCACAGCGTCGTTTTCGCCTTGCGCGCGGCGGCGTTGTTCGTCCAGAGAGAGGATTTTATCTACAACAGACAGGTCGGCGAAGTTCTTTTTTTGAAGGCCGGCGAGAACGCGATCTTTCTCGGTGCGAAGCAGTTGAAGAGTCAGCATAAGGGGCGGCAAAGGTAGGCGCAGACTTGACAGGTCATGTGTAATACAGACCACGGACTATTCGCACCACAATCCCGAAGCAGACTTCCGGCAAATGCCGCATTCTTCTTTTCGCGCCAGCTTTAGTACGCAGCCCACATTATTGCCCCGCAAGCGCCTGCACCGTCTTTTTGGCGGCGAAGAAGAATTCCTGCAATACCTGATGAACCAAGCGCGCTATTATGGACTGAGTGCAGACTTTGAGGAATGAGACTTGTCAAGTACTCACAGGAAAAGATGAGGACTCCACAAGTCTCTGCTGGGCTCTAAGCTCAACCCAGCGTTCTTTGGGGCTTACCCCCAAGCACTCGGGGTTTGCCCCCAAAGGTTGGGGGCTTGCCCCCAGTCATTCTCGTCAAACCCCCAAAGGTTCGGGGCAAGCCCCCAGTCGTTCTCATTAAGCCCCCAAGGGTTCGGGGCAAGCCCCGAGAAGCCGGGGGCAAACCCCGAAGAACGCGGGGCAAGCCCCCAGAAGTTGGGGGCTTGCCCCAAAGCGTCACTAACAGCAACTTGAAACGGGCGTAATGAGCAAGTCTTGGGCTGTGTTTTAAGCTTGCAAGTCTATCAGCGTACTGCCCGAGGACTTTACAACCACTCTATCAAAACCAATAGATATACTATTTTCTCCCAAAGTTTATAACCATCGTAGGACTCACTGCTGCTATCCTTGGATCAGCAGGGGTTATAACGGAGCAAATTAAATTGGGGCTATCAAATCTGAGTATCATTCCCGGTATAGCTACATCTGGTGCATTGCCAACAGGTTCGCGAATTTGTTTACCATCTAAACTGTAATCTCTCCATCCAGTCTGTATGTAATTATTAGATTTGTCTATTCTAAATTGGAAATTGTTGGCTGTCAATTGTTTTAGTATGTTCGGATAATCGTAAACAATCTCTGTTACTCCAATATGGGTTACCCTACCTGATTTGCTTATCAATGTAATATTGCAATTAATATTAGAGAGTGATTTTGAAAATACTTGCTCATCACTATAATTTTCTTTTAGGCTGTATCCTCTTGAAAGAATAAGCTTTCTAGCGTCGTTAGTCTGTTTCCCTAGAAGTTGAGTAACCTCTTTGATACTCCACTCTGTTCCTAAAGCATGCTGTTGCAATAGGCAAAGAACAACAATAAGAGTTATGTGCTTAATCATTTTGAAACCAAGTTTTGTTGTGGTGAGGCACAAAAATAGCAGCGATTTTTCCCTTAGTGAACTATGGAAGACATCTTCTTCAGAATTATTGCATCAGCAGTAAATTCCCAAACAAAAAACACCCGCCTGCTTCTCGCAAACGGGTGTTTTTGTAAAAAATATTGCTTACTTAAACTGCACCATTAGGTCCTGCGCCAACTTAGTCATTTTCGCAAGGCTTTCGTCGTTCAGAACGCCTTTCTTAAACTCGGCCAAGACTTCCGGCAGTTGCGCGTCCATCTCGCGGAGGAACGCATCTTCAAACTGACGCACTTTGTTCACCGGAACCTCGCGCAGCAGATTGTTGGTGCCGAGGTAGATAATCGCTACCTGCTGCTCTACGCGGTAAGGCGAAAACTGCGGCTGCTTCAGGATTTCTACGTTGCGCGAGCCTTTGTCAATTACGTTTTTCGTCGCTGCGTCCAAGTCGCCACCGAATTTGGAGAACGCTTCCAGCTCCCGGTAAAGGGCTTGGTCCAACTTCAGCGTACCCGCCACTTTCTTCATGGATTTAATCTGTGCGTTCCCACCCACGCGACTCACCGAGATACCCACGTTAATTGCCGGACGGATACCGGAAAGAAACAGGTTAGATTCCAGGAAGATCTGGCCGTCGGTAATGGAGATTACGTTGGTTGGGATGTACGCCGATACGTCGCCTGCTTGGGTTTCAATAATCGGAAGGGCCGTTAGGGAGCCACCGCCTTTCACCAAATGCTTAATGCTTTGCGGCAAATCGTTCATCGTCTGCGCAATCGCATCGTTGGCAATCACCTTCGCGGCGCGCTCTAACAGGCGGCTGTGGAGATAAAACACGTCACCTGGATAGGCTTCACGGCCCGGCGGACGGCGCAGCAAGAGCGACACCTCGCGGTAAGCCACGGCTTGCTTGGAAAGGTCATCATAGATCACCAGCGCCGGACGGCCTGTATCCCGGAAAAACTCGCCAATCGCTGCACCCGCAAATGGTGCGTAGAACTGTAGCGGAGCCGGCTCGGACGCGCCTGCCGCCACAATCGTGGTGTAGGCCATTGCGCCGTTGTCTTCCAGCGTTTTCATCACCTGCGCAATCGTAGAAGCTTTCTGCCCAATCGCTACATAAATGCAATACACCGGCTTACCAGCAGCATAAAATTCTTTTTGATTGATAATGGCATCCAGACAGATAGCGGTTTTACCCGTCTGACGGTCACCAATTACCAGTTCCCGCTGACCGCGACCAATCGGAATCATCGCGTCAATCGCTTTGATGCCGGTTTGCAAGGGTTCTTTTACCGGCTCGCGGAAGATAACGCCCGGTGCTTTACGCTCCAGCGGCATTTCATAAAGTTGACCGGTGAGCGGGCCTTTACCGTCAATCGGCTCGCCCAAGGTGTTCACCACACGGCCCACCATGCCTTCGCCTACTTTAATAGAAGCAATCTGATTGGTCCGGCGCACTTTCGCACCTTCGCGGATATTGCCGGATTCTCCCATGAGTACCACGCCCACATTGTCTTCTTCCAGGTTCAGGGCAATAGCGCGCACGCCGTTGTCAAACTGCACCAACTCGCCTTGACGCACACTGCTCAGGCCATAGACGCGGGCAATGCCGTCGCCGATTTGCAGCACCGTGCCGACTTCTTCAAGGCTGTCGGTATTGTCAAGTGAGGAAAGCTGCTGGCGGAGAATCGCCGATATTTCGTCCGGTTTAATGTCAACCATTGCGAAGGGATATTTAGAATTGTCTGTAAATAAAAATTTCCTACGAAGCCAGCACTTGGCTGATGTAGAGATTGTCTTTGAATTGCTTACGCACTTCGCCCAAATCGCGGCGCACGGAAGCGTCAATGGAGCGGTCTCCGAGTTCCAGAATAAAGCCGCCTATGATAGACGGATCTATTTTTTCTTCCAGTTCCACCGTGTAGCCCGGCATCGCGGCTTCGGCTTTCGCTTTCAGCGTTTGTTTCAGGGCATCGTTGGCAGGAGAAGCGGTGATCAGGCGTGCCGTGCGAATGCGTTTCAGTTCTTTATACTGCGCAATAAAAGCAGTGGTGATTTCCGGGAGGACGTTTTCGCGGCCTTTAGACGTCAGCAGTCGTGTGAAAGCAGAAGACAGTTTGCTGATTTTTTCACCGAAAAGCGCGTTCAGAACGGCGTTTTTCTTGTCGGCTTTTACAACCGGGCTGCGAAGCATCTGAAGAAGTTCCGGGCTGCTCTGCACCGCGTTATGCATCATTTGCATGTCGCCCAGCACTTGGTCCAGACTGTTTTGTTCCTGCGCCAAGTCTAGAAGACTTTTGGCGTAGCGGCCAGCAAGACGGGGATTTTGCATGAGGGGAATTCGGTAATTAGATTAATGCGGTAATGCGGTAATTAGGCGAGTACGGTGAGGATTTTCTAAAGATTTCCGCATTCTCCACATTCTCACATTAATTCAAAGTCAGGTCTTTCGCCAGCGATTGCGCGTAATTGTTTTGCGCACCGTCGCCTTGCAGTTTTTCACGCAGGATGCGCTCGGCAATGTTGATAGAAAGCTGTCCGATTTCGTTGCGCACTTCGGTAATTGCCGCCATTTTGTTATTCTGAATTTGCAGGCGCGCATCTTCAATCATTTTGTCGGCAGCAATTTTTGCCTCGCCTTTTGCTTTGGCAATCATCGCGTCGCCAGCTTCTTTGGCTTCGCGCAGCATCGTGGTGCGCTCTTCGCGGGCTTGATTAAGCATCTTTTCATTTTCATTTTTCAGCTTTGCCATTTCCGCACGAACTTGGTCAGCTTGGGCAATAGAGTCGGCAATGCCACGCTCGCGCTCGCCCAGTCCTTTCAGAATAGGCTTCCAGGCAACAGAACGAAGAATGAAGAAAACGATGATAAACGCCAGCAGCGTCCATACAAATAAGCCTAATTCAGGAGTTAACAGTCCCATAAGGAGAAAACTTTAATAGAGAAGTACGGAAAAAATCTTTTTTCTTTTTCACCGGAAAAATCCCGGAAATCTACACTTTCAAAAAGGAAAAACAACGCCCGTTGCCCTCTGCGCGGGGCGTTGTTTTAGGTGCTTTTTGTTCTTTTGAAGAACGACTACTTCAGGGCAGCGAGCAGGCCGGCGATAACGCCGAACAGTGCAACGCCCTCAATGAAGGCAGCGGTCAGGATCATGGCAGCGCGGATATCACCGGCAGCTTCTGGCTGACGAGCGATGCTTTCCGTAGCGCCTTTACCGATTTGGCCGATACCGACACCGGCAGCCAGCGCTGCGATACCAGCACCAACAGCGCCGAGGCCGTTACCTGTAGTGGCTTCAAAAAGAACTGTGTTCAACAATGACATAGTTGAATGGGATTGGGGGGTGAAAAAAGAAAAGAGGTGAGTTGGATTGTTGGAATGGCTAAAGCCGTTGGAATGTTTGATGCACTTCGTGCGTTGGATTGTTGGATGTATATAACGTTGGAGGATTTATATATTGGCAAAATAGCTTTGTAAGTTTCTACACCACAACGCGAAGCGTGCAACTTTCCAACGCGAAGCTTCCAACAGCTACGCGATGATTTCCTGCGTACCGACATTATACTGTTGGCCTGTCTCGGGGTTATGCTTGTGAAAACCACCTTCTACGTCATGGTCGTGGTGATGGGCTTCTTCTACCGCTTGTCCCACAAAAACTGCCGTGAGGTTCGTGAAGATGAATGCCTGAATCGCCGCTACCAACAGTTCTAGGAAGAACATGAAGATAGAAAACGCAATAGATACGATAGAGAAGCCAAAACCTGCACCCGGACTAGCACCCATTTTTCCGAAGATGAAAATCATGGAAATGATGGATAGGATAATGATGTGTCCCGCGAGGATGTTCGCGAAAAGACGAATCGTAAGGGCAATCGGCTTGATAAACAAGGAGATAATCTCAATGGGAACAAGCAGAAATTTTACGGGAAGCGGAACACCCGGTGGGTTCAGCAGGTGGCCCCAGAAATGTTTGTTGCCGCTCACCAACATCACAATAAACGAAATAAGCGCCAGCGCCGCTGTTACCGCCACATTGCCCGTGAAATTTGCGCCGCCCGGAAACAGACCCAGCAAATTATTTATCCAAATAAAGAAGAAAATCGTGAGCAGTAAGGGCATATAGTGGATATACTTATTGCCGATATTCGGCTTCGCTACTTCGTCGCGCACAAAGGTGATGACTACTTCCAATGCATTCTGAAAACCTGTTGGTGCTGACTTAGAGCCAATGCCGCGCTTGTATTTCCGGCCCACCGCGCTCATGATAATCAAGAGCAGCACCACCGAAATCAGCATGGAAAGCACATTCTTCGTAATGGAAAAATCATACACCTGCACGTTTTTATCCATCATGCCATCCGGCCTTGCTGCTATAATCTTGCCTTCTTTCAAGTCAGCCAGTTCTTCGGCAGTGATGGCAAAACCGCCTGGCATATTGGGTTCCGCCATTTTTGCCATTTCTGATTGGTAGTGTTTATCCACCAATCTGTAGCCCTTGTATTCTTCGCGGTGGCCTTCATGACCAAAGCGCGAGGAAGAAAAAACGCTCAATCCGCGTTGCGGGCTGTAAAGAATTACCGGCAGTGGCAGCGTCGCATGCGTTTCGCCTGTGGAGAAGAAATGCCATTCGTGCGCATCTGAAATGTGGCCGAAGATGGTTTCGCCCGCGTTGAATTCTTTGGCTTCTGTGCCACCTTCGTGCGGTGCGTCGTGCTGCGCAAAAACCGCCGTTTGGGAAACGCCGAGAATACAGGAAACGGAAAAAAGGAAACGTAGAAAAGCAGCGCGCATAGAGTCGGTCAATCTTCTTTCAGCAGAGGAATTTTTTGGATTACCCTTCTGAAATTTTGCGCAAAGGTAACAGGCACGGGCGAAAAAAGGAAAGCGGTTTTTTAGAGTGGTTTTGAAGGGTGTAAAAATGTAGGGCTGTACGAGCGGAGCGCCCCATCGTTGCTGTCGTTCCGACGAAGGAGGAATCTGTTTGGATGCGATTGTCTAAGCTTAGCCACTTGATTTTAGGAGAGCCTCCTTCGTCGGGATGACGGAACATTATTGGGCTTCCTACTTACAACAATCATCTACAAAAAACTTTGTCATCCTGTAAGGGCCTTTGCGGGTTGCAGAGATCCTTTCAGGATGACAAAAGACAGGACAAGCCAGCGCGCGTTCCCTAAAACTTATACGCTGCTGTCAGCTTCAAAAAGAACGGTGTGCCGGGCGTGAAGCAGATTTCTGAAACGGGTTGGGCTTCGTTGCGCAGGCGCGTCTCAGTGTCAAACTGGGCTTCGTTCCATTTTACGTTAAAGATGTTCTGGGCTTGCAGGCCGAACTCGTAGCGGGGCCTGGTGTAGTTCATCGTCGCGTCGAAAACGGTGTAGCCGAGGGCGGTTACGCTGCCGTCTTCGTTGGCGGGGCGGTCGCCCAAATGGCGGTAGCGCAGCGAAGCAGAGAAAGGCTTTTTGCCATTGCGATACGTAACGCCACCAATGGAAGTGAAGCGCGGGGCAAGCGGAATGTAATCTTCCCCGGAAGGCGCGTCCAGAGAACGGCCATTTGTGTAGTTCACGTCCACATCCAGATACAACCAGCGGAAGAGGTCGTAGCGGGCGGAGAAGTCTGCGCCCATGCGGCGGGTGCGGCCAGAAGGTTCTACGACAGCCTCATCGCCTACATACACAAACTCCTGCTCCAAATCCAACTGGAAAACGGCGGCAGCGAGAAGCAATTTCGGGAAAGGCTTGATGGTGATGCCCAAGTCGGCGCTACGGGCGAGGGGCAAGATTTCTCTTGGGGCCTTCTGCACCACCACGCGGGTATCGTTGGAGTGAAAGCCGACGCCGTAGTTGAAGTAGATGCGGCCTGTTTTGCCGAAGTTGTAGTAGATGCCTGCTTTGGGCGAAAAGGCATGTGGCTTCTTCGTTTCGTTGGGCGCAAATTCCGGCAGGCCGAGGCGGTCGGTGTAGCTGTGGATGAAATAATCAAAGCGGGTTCCGGCGGTGAGGACGAGGGAGGGCGTGAGGTAGGCGGTTTGGGAAACGTAGGCAAACATATTGGTCTCGTGGACGTCGCCGTAGGCAATGCGATTTAGCAGGATGCTGCGGCGGGCGGTGTGGCTCAGCTCGCTGCCGTCGGTCTGGTCGTAGCGGAAGCCGAGGCCGGCGCGGGTTTTCATGGGGATGCCGGCAAGGGTGTAGCGGGTGCTGTATTCGGTGTTGTAGCCGCCGAAAATGCGGCTTTCTTTCTGGCGGATTTGGTCGCCGTTTACGGTGTCGTGGAGGAAGAAGGTGAAGTTGGAATACAGCTCAAACGCATAGTGCCCGGCGTAGAGGTTCATCTGGAGGTTGCTGGTGGGCGAAAGGGCCTGGGTGTATTGCGCGTTGAAGTTGTAGCGGCTGGTTTTTCCGCCTTCTACATCTATCTCGCCAAAGCGGGAAATCATTCCGGCAGCTACGGCGCGGTCGGGCACCTGGCCGCTGGCATCCCAAGTGCTGGAGAAGCCGCTGGCGGTAAGAGAAAGCAAGCGGTCGCGGCCCAACTGGCGGGTGTATTTGCCGGTGAGGTTGATGCGGTTAAAGTCTTGCGGACGGTCGAAATAGCTGCGGTTGTAGGCGTATTCCCCGGCGATGTACGCGCCTTCATTCCGGGCGGCGGCTTCCTTTCCCAACAGATTGATGGCGGCCATGGTGCGGAAGTAGCCGTACATCCCGCCTTCAGCTTTGACGATGCTGTTGTCGAGGTAATTTCTGGTGCGGAAATCTACCCAACCGGCGGTGGCGAGGTTTCCTTTCTCGATGGAATAGGGGCCTTTGCCAAATTCCATGCGCTCGACGAGTTCGGGGATGACGAAGTGGAGGTCGGCGTAGCCTTGTCCGTGGGCGTGGCTCACCATGTTCACCGGCATTCCATCCACAGTAACGGCCACGTCGGTGCCGTGGTCAATGTCAAAGCCGCGCAGAAACATTTGCTCGGCTTTTCCGCCCCCTTGGTGCTGGGAGATGAAAAGGCCGGGAACCATGCGCAAGAGGTCTTGGGCGGTATTGACGGGACGCAGCTTGATGTCTACCGCAGCGATGCTATTGTGGGTGGCGTCGCGCTGGGCGTTGATGGTGACGTTTTGAAGTTCTACGGCGCCTTTATTGAGGAGGATGTTTACCTCGGCGGTAACGCTGGCCTCTACGGTTACGGGCTGTTCGTAGGCCTCATAGCCGACGCCGGAGACCTGAAGGGTGAAGGTACCGACGGGAATATCGCGCAGCAGAAACGCGCCGAAGGCGTCGGTGAGGGCGGAGGCATTGGCTTCTTTGAGGAAGATGGTGAGGCCTTCTACGGGTTTTCCGGTTCCGCTGGCGTGGATGCTGCCCCGGATGGAGCCGGTGTTGTGGGCGAGGGCAAGCTGGGTGGAAAAAAGAAGGAGGAACAGGGCGAGGCCTGTTTTGAAGGACAGAAAGAGTCTCATCAGGAGATTTTTAGGAAATGGTGGATGGAGTTTCCCTTTAGTTAAAGAGGGGCGATTGTTATATCGACTTAGAAAAACGATAGTTGAAGCGGGTGCAACGAGCGTTATTACTGGTGCAACGGTAGTTCTTACTTATGCATTGGTAGTTCTTACGGAGTTAACGAGCGTTATTGCTGGTGCAACGGTAGTTCTTGCATATGCATTGGTAGTTCTTGTAGGTGCAACGAGCGTTCTTGCTACTGCACGGGAAGAACTGCCATGCGCAAGGGCGGGTATGGCACACGCAACGACTATAATTCTATGTAAATGCGTGATTGGCCGCCGTGTCCACGGGTTTCACCTATGGCAATTGCCATTCATCCCTTTCAGGGACGGAAAGTTTCCCCAGCAGGAGAGAACCCTGAAAGGGTTCAATAGCAATTGCCACGACTCGCAAGTCGTGGGACAGAAGTGCAGGCAGTGGAAGTGGACGCAGGCATTGGCGAAGGGAAAGGCAACGCCTTCCTCAACAGCTCAAGCGCAGTATTCCTCCCCCGTTTTTGGGCGGAAGGTCGTCGGGGTCGGGAAAGGACCGGGGTAACCGGCTCGCGAAGACGCGATAATGGGCAGGGGCGGGATGCGCCGCTGCGGCAGGGGAAAGCGCGTAGGCCTCCGCTGCGAGATAAGAAGGCGATTCTGTTTCGGCCTTGGCCTTACCGTTTGATTTTTCCTTGTCGAGGTCTTTGCCCACACGGACCAGTTCGTAATGAACGTGCTCTTTTCCGTTCACCTTGTGTACGACGGCTATGTGGACGTTCTTCCAGAAAGTATGGGCCAGACCATCGGCCAGAACCGGCATGACCGGCTTTAGGAGGAACAGGGTGTAGGCCACCAACAGAAACCGCGTAAAGGCGCGCCTGCATCTGCTTTGGAGAGCAGACACAGTACGCTTGCCGGGCAAAAGCCGCAGCGTCCTTTTGGGGTTATGACGAGGTGGGTACAAAGGGGGAATCAGGGGGTGAAGAAGACGCGTTCAACGGTCCAGTAAGAAGCAATCCCGGCTACTAAAACTGAAACGGGAATGACGATGCGCTTGCGATACCAAAGCTCTTTGGAGAAAGGCCGCGACACGAGAAAGAACAATAGAAGAATGATGGTGAGTTGCCCAAGCTCTACGCCGAGACTGAAGCCCAGCAGCGGCAAGACAAATTCTTTTCTGGACAGACCGGCTTCTGCGAGCTTTTCAATCAGCCCGGAGGCGAAGCCCATTCCATGCACCAAGCCGAACAGGAACACAAGGAGGATGCGCCAGGGTTTTACCTTGTCGGAAAAGATGTTTTCCAGCGCGAGGGCCACGATGGACAAAGCGATGAGCGGCTCTACGATGGATGCAGGTGGATTGATGAAACCATACATTCCCAGCGCCAGTGTAAGGGTATGCGAGAGGGTGAATGCCGAAGCCTGGATGATTACTTTTTTGATGTCCCGGCTCAGGAAGAATACGCAGGTGATGAAGAGGATGTGGTCGAAGCCATCGGGCAGGATGTGGCGGTAGCCGTGAACGAGGTATTCGCGGAACAAACTCCAGGTGCCAACCTTCACCTCTGCGTCTAACTCGTATGGGATGACATGTGCCGATGCGAGGGCCGGAAGCCCCCAGAGCAACAGCAGAAGGAAAAGCACTTTTTTCATAGAGCGCCTGCGGTTACGGCTTTTTCTAGGAAGGGTTGTCCTTTCTTACCGGCGTTCATCAGCGAGTCGCCTTTTGCAGCGTCTCCAGCTTTGCTCAGAATAAGGCCGGTGCGGTAGAGCAGCGGCGGATTAGCGGTGTGAAACGCAAGGGCCGTCATCGCGCATTTACGTGCCCCGGCGTAGTCGCCTTTTTGGTAGAGAATCCAGCCGAGGAGATCGTTGGCATCGATGTTTTCGGGGCGGGTTTTCCAGTCTTGCTGCGCCATTTTGAGGGCTTCGTCTTTGTTGCCAACGGCGAGGTAAGCTTGGGCAAGTTCTCTGGCTCCGTTGTGGGGAACACCCTGCTTGGCAGCGTCTTTTTCGGCTTCTAAAAGCTTCTCCAAAACATCCTTGCGGATTTCGGTTGCCTTTTGCGTGTTGCCGCTCATGGCGTAGAGGTCGGCGAGGTAGGAGACGTAGGCCGCTTCGGGAAGGGCTTTCACGGCAGTGCGTGCGTGAGCGATGGCGGTGTCGTATTTGCCTTCGGCAGCGGCGGCGCGGGCAAGGCCCATTTCGGCAGGTGCGTAATTGGGACGGACTTGCAGGGCGGTATTGTAGCAAATGCGGGCGGTGTCCAGACTGCCGATGTGGAGGTAAATGTCACCCAGGGTGATGCGCGCCCACTCCGTGTTTTCTTCACCGGCGACACTGGATTCCACAGCCATTTTCATAGCTACCGCAGCGCCGCGTAAATCGCCATTAAGCTGCCGCAGATAAGAGGCGCGGGAATAGGAACGGAGGTCGGGACGGATGGCGAGCATCTTGTCGCAGTCTTGCACGGCTTCGGCGTAGTGGCCGAGTTCTACGTTGGCATCCACCAAAGCGCCGAAGAGGGCCGCGCTGTAATCGTTTATTTGGAGGCCTTGCTGCGCCACTTTCAGCGCGTCTTCAAAGCGGTGGAGATTAAGCAACGCCGTGGATTTTAAACTCAATGCCTGAAAACGTTCCTCCACCGTAACGCCTTCTGCGTTCAGGGTTTTGTCCAACATGCGGATGGCGGCGTTGCTGTAATAACCGCCGTTGCCACTGACGCGGCCTTCGGCAATGAAAGCGGTTGCGAGTTTGAGGTAGGGCGCGGCTTTGGCGGTGTCTTCCTTGATTTTAGCGGTGGCCTCGTCGTAGGTTATCTGGATTTGTTTGGCTTCCGCATCGGGGCCAATACCTTCTTTGCGAGGAAGGAGTTTGGGAATGGAAACGCCATTTACCAGCATATCATCCGGGCCGGTTTTGGGCGCGTTGGTGCAGGAAAAAAGGGCGAGGAAACAGAGTGTGGAAAGGGCGGGGAGAAGCGAGAAGCGTAAGGTCATTAACTATTGAAATTGGAGGAAAAGAGAGAAGAGAATTGGGGCAAGATAACCGTTGGGGCGGGTTTATAAAAAAAGGAGAAGTACGAAAATCGCACCTCTCCTTTTTCACTAAAAAACTAAAGACTCTTGTTGGCTTAGTTGGTTTTCACCAGCTTCACCACTTGTGCCTGCTGGCCATTCACCATAACTACGGCGAAGTAGTTGCCTACAGCCAGTGCATTTCCGTCGAAGGACGTCGTGTACTCGCCTGCGGTGCGCACACCTTCATCCACTACTGCTACTTTGCGACCATTGATGTCTACCACGTCGATCGTGATGAGGCCACGTTGGGCGAGTTTGTAGCGGAAGTTCAGCGTGTTGCGGAACGGATTCGGGTAAGCAACGAGAGCTACTTCAGGAGCGGCAAGACCGAGCGGAGAAACGTCGTTCACGGCAGTCGGGCCTACGTAGTTAGCACCGTTGAAGCCTCTCCATGGCTGCTGCACAAAAGGCATACAGGCTTGGTAAGAAGTATCGTTCTGGGTGATACCGGCGTCAAAGCCAAGAACACTCAACAGATTAGGCGTAACCGGGCTGGTAGAACTGGCGGTATAGTCGTCGTACCACAGACCGATAGCTGCCAATGCAACACCGCCTACAGCTTGCAACTCGATGGTTGTTACATCATCTTCCAGGCGACGTCCGTTCGGGAAGCCGTCCATGTTAGGGATAAACTGGAGATTAGCGTTAGCGTTGAAGCGGGAGTCTGTAAGACCCAGCACTGCTGCTTTTACAATTCCCAAATAAGAGAAGTCTGGGTTGACAGCACCACCTGCCAGTCTGCGCGGGGTTACCGGTACGGCCATGTTCAAGCGCAGCATGTCTCCCAAAGTAGGCAGGAAGTTGTTGATGAACGGCTTGCCAACTGCAAGAGGATTGCCAAATGCTTTTCCGGTAGCCAGTTGGTAAGGCGCGAGGTTAGGAACACCGGTGTAGAAAATTGGCAGAATGTCCACCGCGCGGGGCGACATGGAATCGGGCAAAAGGATGTTACCGTAAGTAGCCGGGTCAAGTGCCGTTCCTACCAGAGCCGGGCTTCCTTTCAGGGGCCACAGTCCTTTCTTGCCGTTGCGGAAGTCGAAACCACTGGACAGGATGTCTGTACGGGAAGCGGTCTGGATACGCAGGGCAGACAAGCCGGGAACAGCACCGCCAAACTGCGATTGGTCCATATACAGCGCCAGTTCCGGGTTGGTGAAGAACTTGGCAAACTGACCGTCGCCGGTGTACGGATTGGCGTTGTTCCAGCGGTCTTTGCTGCCGATAGGGATAATCACCTCGTTGGTCAGCGGCATACCGAGACGGGAAATCTGTACCCATGTACCTGCTGTGGTTGGGTTGCTCCCATTAGTGCTCAGTGTAGTGATAGACTGGCGGCTAGTAGAAGCCCATACACCGATAACATAGTTTGGATCCAGAATGCTGGTTGCGGCGCTAAGGGGCTGACCGTTTTTCTGGAGTGTGGTAATCGGAATTTCCATCACAATGGAATGGCAGTTGTACTTCGCCAGTCCGTCGCGGCCCGGCTTGCGGAATCCACCGGCATCAAAAGCGCCGCCGAGGTCTACGAAAAACGGGTCGTCGGCAGGGCCGGCAAATATGGATTCGCCGCCAGCACCGGTAGCAGTGGTAACAGCGCCTTGCATCAGGCTCATATAGCTGGATGCACCGAGGCCTGCTGCGCCTTCAATGGAGCGCGGGCCGATGTTGTGCGGCGGCACAATACCTCCGGTTTTGATGGTCGTAAAAGTCAGACCGCCGTTGACGCTGCGCTCGCAGGTATAGGTCTGCTTCAGGTTTTGCTTGCCAAGACGGATGTTGAAGAACGTAGTCGTATCCTGGTTCGTTTCCTGGAAAGTGAAACGATAAGTGATGTCGTCCGTGTTCGTGGCCGTGCTGTTCTTAATGTGGATTTCGTAGCGCACATTGGTGCCAAACTGATACCAGTTAGGTCCGCCGTGTGGCAGTTGAAACGGAATAAAGTCGGCGATAATCACGATTTTGTTGGAATCGCACGGACTTTTAAAGGCGTACACATCGGTGTTATCCGCCTGTGGATCATAGGCGATGAGCGGCGCTTCGCGGTGGGAAGATGCCAACGCAGGAACACCGGCGAGCAGGCAAAGCGACAGCGCGCCTGCGAGTTTTTTTAGAGCTTGTTTCATGGAACAATTCGGAGTTTAGAGATGAGGATTAGAAACGAGCTTGTTGCGTATAGTCAAACCCTCTCCATGGCAACTGTACATAAGGGAAGTTGGCTTGGAAAGTGGTATCGTTGGTCTGCGGGCCGGCGTTGAACTGAAGCACGCGCATCAACTGCGGCGTAACCGGGCTGGTAGAGCTGGCGGTATAGTCGTCGTACCACAGGCCGATAGCGGCGAGGGCAATACCACTCACAGCTTGCAACTCAATCGTGGTTACGTCATCTTCCAGGCGACGTCCGTTCGGGAAGCCATCCATATTGGGGATGAACTGGAGGTTGGCATTGGCAGTGAAGCGTGCGTCTGTAAGACCCAGAACAGCCGCACCCACAATACCGAGCGGCGAGAAATCGTTGGAGTTACGCGGTGTAATCGGCACGGCCATGTTCAGGCGCAGCATGTCTCCCAAAGTAGGCAGGAAGTTGTTGATAAACGGCTTGCCAACTGCAAGAGGATTACCTGCGGCTTTACCCGTTGCCAGCTGATAAGGCGCGAGATTAGGAACACCAGTGTAGAAGATCGGCAGAAGATCAGCGGCTCTTGGTGACATGGAATCAGGCAGCAGAATGTTGCCAAAAGTGGCCGGGTCAAGTGCTGTACCTACAAGCGCAGGATTTCCTTTCAGAGGCCACAGACCTTTCTTGCCGTTGCGGAAGTCGAAACCACCGGGCAGGATGTCCGTCCGCGAAGCTTTCTGAATGCGAAGTGCATTGAGCGCCGGAACAGCACCGCCGAACTGCGATTGATCCATGTACAGTGCCAGTTCCGGGTTCTTGAAGAACTTGGCAAACTGCGCATCGCCACCATAGGGAGACGAGGCATTCCAACGGTCTTTGCTGCCGATAGGAATCACTACTTCGTTGGTCAGTGGCATGCCGAGGCGGGAAACCTGTACCCATGTACCCGACTGGGTAGGTGTGCCGTTAAGGCTGAGTGTTTTGATAGATTGGCGGCTGGTAGAAGCCCACACGCCGATAACATAGTTAGGATCCAAAATACTGGTCGCCGAACTCACACTCTGCCCGTTTTTCTGCAGCATGGAGATGGGTACTTTAATGGCAATGGAATGCACATTATACCGGGCCAGTCCATCTTTCGTTGGATTGATCGTGTTGGTAGGGCCACTGGGTCGGAAATTTCCGAGATCAAAAGCGCCTGCCAGATCCACGAAAAATGGGTCGTCTGACGAACCTGCAAAAAGCTCTTCGCCTGTTGTTGCGGTAGTGATAGCACTCTGCCTCAGGCTCTGATAGCTTGGCGCACCCAATCCTACTGGCGTACTGTTGATAGAGCGCGGGCCAATGTTGTAAGGCGGAACGATGCCCCCGGTCTTAATAACGGTAAACGCTGCAGCACCGATTCTCTTTTCGCAGGTATAAGTCTGCTTGAGGTTTTGTTGGCCGAGGCGGATGTTGAAGAACGTGGTTGTGTCTTCGTTCACCTGCTGAAACGTGAAGCGATAGGTGATATCGTCTGCGTTTGTAGCCGTGCTGTTTTTGATGTGGATTTCATAGCGCACGTTGGTACCAAACTGATAATAGTTCGGGCCGCCTTCGGGCAGTTGAAACGGAATGAAATCAGCAATAATCGTTACTGTGTTCGTGTCGCCCGGACTACGGAAGGCGTACACATCGGTGTTATCTGCCTGCGGGTCGCGGGAAATCAGCGGCGCTTCCCGGTGGGAGGAGGCATAAACCGTTGCCTGCGTTGCCAAAAGCGCCGCTGCAAAAGAAAGCCCCCGTAATGCGCGTAATGCGGAAAAGTGTTTTTTCATAAAGAAAAAATTGGGTGGGTGAAGGGAAAAAGGAACTTGTCTATTTAGTGTGTTCGTCAGCTACGACTCTTTTCCGTGGCAGGTTTGCGATGTTTAAAAGAATTCGCAGCGACTCTTTAGGAGATTCACGGAAGAGCGTCGGAAATTTCCCATCAATACAAATCGTGCCGCCGTAAGCAGAAGAAACACCTTTTCCTACCCCTGTTGCCCGCTTCTATGCGAAAGAAGCGGGCTGCGGGGAAAGCTTCTTAAAAGGGTAACATCCAAACGCAAAAGCGGCGGGCATAAATGCCCGCCGCTTCCTCAAAAGAATTTTCTGTTACCGTTTTGCTTCTTTTGCCCAGCTATCTTTCAGGCCCACCGTGCGGTTGAAAACAGGTTTCTCCGGCGTGCTGCTCTTATCTACACAGAAATAGCCCTTGCGCAAAAACTGATAGCGCGCAATGCCGTCGGGATACGCGCACTCCGCCGTTGCCAAAGCCGGTTCCACAAAAGCTTTCACCGTTTCCACCGAAGCCGGATTGAGGTATTCCTTAAAATCACCGCTTTCGTCTGCCGGATTTTCCACCCGGAACAACCGATCATACAAGCGCACTTCCGCTTCCACCGCCGTCGCCGCGCTCACCCAGTGAATGGTGCCTTTCGGTTGCAGTCCGCTCGTGTCGTGGCCGCTTTTGCTTTCGGGGATGTATGTACAATGCACTTCCGTTACCTCTCCGTTTTCATCCTTCACAAAACCGTCGCAGCGCAGGATGTACGCGCCTTTCAGCCGCACCATCAGCCCCGGCCCGAGGCGGAAAAACTTCTTTGGCGGGGTCTCCATAAAGTCTTCTCTTTCTATCCACAACTCCCTGGAAAACGGAACCTCGCGGCTGCCGGTTTCGGGAAGCTCCGGGTTGTTTTCTAAGGAAAGCATTTCTGTTTGTCCGGCGGGATAATTGGTGATGACTAATTTCAGCGGGTCCAGCACGGCCATGCGGCGCGGCGCGGTGCGGTTCAGATGTTCGCGCACAGACGCTTCCAGCCTTCCCACATCCACAATGTTTTCGCGCTTGCCGATGCCGCTTTCTTCGCAGAAATCGCGGATGGCCTCAGGTGTGTAACCGCGCCGCCGCATCCCGGAAACGGTGGGCATTCGCGGGTCGTCCCAGCTTTCTACGTGGCCTTCATTCACCAGTTGCAGCAGCTTGCGCTTGCTCATGACGGTGTAGGTCAGGTTGCGGCGCGCAAACTCGTATTGGTGGGAAGGATAAATGTCCAGTTGCTGGATAAACCAATCATACAGCGGGCGGTGGTGGATGAATTCCAGCGTGCAGATGCTGTGCGTAACGCGTTCAATAGAGTCACTCTGGCCGTGCGCGAAATCATACATCGGGTAGATACACCAGTCGTTTCCGGTGCGGTGGTGGTGCGCGTGTTTGATGCGGTAAATCACCGGGTCGCGGAGCAAGAGGTTGGGGTGCGCCATGTCGATTTTAGCGCGCAGCACTTTTGCGCCGTCGGGGTATTTTCCCCCCTTCATTTCCTCAAACAACCGAAGGTTTTCTTCTACGCTCCGCTCGCGGAACGGGCTGTTCACGCCCGGCTCGTGGGTAGAGCCTTTCTGCGCCGCCATCTCCTCGCTCGTGCTGTCGTCCACGTAAGCCAGTCCTTTCTCTATCAACCGCACCGCAAAGGCATGAAGCTGCGGAAAGTAATCGGACGCGAAGAACTTGGCGTCCCACGCATAACCCAGCCAGCGCACGTCGTTCTGAATGCTTTCTACGTACTCGGTTTCTTCCGTCGCGGGGTTGGTATCGTCAAAGCGCAGGTTGCATTTGCCGCCGTATTTGCGGGCCAGCGAAAAGTTCAGGTGGATGCTGGATGCATGGCCAATGTGCAGATAGCCATTCGGCTCTGGCGGAAAGCGGGTTTGGATGCCGTCGGGATATTTTCCGGCAGCGAGGTCGGCCTCAATGAGTTCTTCCAGAAAATTATTGGAACGTTCTTCGGTCATAGCGGCGCGAAAATAGGGACGAGGAAATAGGAACAAGCAGATGCGTACATAATGGGTGTCATCTCGACCGCCAGGAAGAGATCTCACGTTTGCTGCGTCTCCCCTGCTGTGAGATTGCCTTCGGCGAGTGCTTCGCAGTTCCTCCCTCCGCGCTCGGAATGACCTGCTTTGTTACGCGTGTTCGTATAACGTGGGTCATCTCGACCGCTAGGGAGAGATCTCATTTGCGCTGTGACTTACCTGCTATTCCTCAACGCGAGTGAGATTGCCTTCGGCGAGTGCTTCGCAGTTCCTCCCTCCGCGCTCGGAATAACCCACATTTTGTAACACTCCTATCCTTCACCCCTCGCTCCTCACCCCTCACTCCTGTTATCTTCGCCCCCATGACCACCATTCAGGCCATCCTCATCGCCATTGTAGAAGGACTCACTGAGTTTCTCCCCATCTCCTCCACGGCCCACATGATTTTCGCCAACACGGCAATGGGCATTCAGCAGGACGAGTTCGTGAAGCTCTTCACCGTCTCCATCCAGTTTGGCGCCATTTTGGCCGTGGTAGCCTTGTACTGGAAGAAGTTCTTCAACTTCAAGCGCCCGGCCTTCTACCTCAAGCTCGCCGCAGCGGTGATTCCCGCGCTGGTGCTGGGAAAGCTGTTTGATGATGCCATTGAAGAAGTGCTGGAAAAGCCCGTTCCCATCGCCATCGTTCTCATTCTGGGCGGCGTGGTACTCCTCTTTATAGACAAGCTTTTCCCCCAGCCCAAACCCGGCGAACCTACTACCCTCATCACCGACGAGAAGGATATTCCTGTAAAAAAAGCCGTTGCCATTGGCTTCTGGCAATGCCTCGCGATGATGCCGGGAACGAGCCGCGCGGCAGCAAGCATTATTGGCGGGATGCAACAAAAACTGACGCGCAGCGCAGCAGCAGAATTTTCCTTTTTCCTCGCCGTGCCTACGATGCTGGCCGTGACGGCCTACTCGGTTTTCCTGAAGAAATGGAACGTCGCTGGAACGGAAGTGAAGGGTTATAAACTGATTTTGCAGGACAGCGCCCATACGATGCACTTCCTTTTGGGAAACGTCGTGGCTTTCATCGTGGCCGCAATTGCCATCCGGTTTTTCATCGGGTTTCTGAAGAAGTATGGCTTCCGCATGTGGGGCGTGTACCGCATTGTGGCGGGTGGGGTCATTCTGGCCTTGCTGATGAGCGGGAAGTTGTAGGATGCAGGATTGGAATCCAGTCTATCCTTTCAAAACCTCACCGTTTTTGGGGAAATCTCTACCGTTTTCGCCGGAATTTCCACCGTTTCCACCTCACTTTTCCACGTTTCTTTCAAAATTCTACACGTTTTCGAGCCTTTTCTACACGTTTCTTTCAAAATTCTACGCGTTTCTGCGCTTCTTTTCCGCGTTTCTGCGCTTCTTTTCCGCGTTTCTTTCAAAATTTTCCGCGGATTTTCTAAAATTTTCCGCGGATTTCGCCCGGTTTCACGCGTTTTCGCCAAGATTTCACGCGGATTTCAATGGTTTTTAGATGCGTCGGGTACGCATTATCCATTCCTGTTTAAAATAGAAGAGGGAATTATTTCTTAAACAGCCGGAAGATGTCCATCCCATTCGCATACAGCATCAATCCCAGCAAGAGAACAAGGCCCACCGTGGTGGCATAGCCCATCACCTTGTCGCTCACCTTGCGGCCCGTAATCATTTCTATCAACAGAAAGAGAACATAGCCGCCGTCCAGACCCGGAATAGGCAGCAGATTCATAAAGGCGAGGATAATAGAAATAAGCGCCAGATAGCTCAGGAAAGTCTCCCAATGGAAGGTGCGCGGCGCGCTTTTCCCAAAAGAAATCAGTCCGCCCACGCTCTCCGAAACCTTTACCTCTTTGGAAGTAAAAAGCAGTTTCAGGTTGCGCCCGTAGCCCGTAAAGCTTTCCCACATGGCCGAAAAGCCTTTGCCTATTGCTGCAATGGGGCCGTAGTGAATTTGTTGGATTTGGAAGAAGCGTTCGCCGGGCGGATAGTTGAGGAAACCCAGCTTGCCGCTTTCGGGAACCTTGCCGTTCAGCACCGCATATTGGCTGCCGCCGCGCACGATGGTGATGGAAATAGGCTTGCCCGCCAGCGCGGTTTTAGCCGCATCAAACTGGTCGTAGAAAAGCGTAGGCTTGCCGTTGGTCATCACGATGGAATCGCCTTCTTTCAGGCCCATCTTCTCCGCCGCCGAACCAGAAGAAACGCTTTCCACCACCGCCGGTGTGCGCGGCGCAATGAACTGGACTGTTTGGCTGCGCGGATGGTCTTTGATGATGCTGCGCACCGTGCCTTGCGGAATGGGGATGGTCATGGGCGTCTCGTCGCGGGTGATGTTCAGCACCTTGCCTTCGCCCAGGATCATTTCCGGCACTATTTGCGAGAAACGCTCCACCGGCTTGCCATCAATACCGATGACTTTATCGCCATCGCGCAGGCCAATGCTTTCGGCCAGCGAGTCGGCAGCGATGCCGTATTTAGCGGATTGCGTAGGCAGATAATCTTCTCCCCAAATGCCGAAGATGAGCATGTAGGCGAAGGCCGCCACGAGGAGATTCACGATGATGCCGCCAAGCATAATGAACAGCCGCTTCCACGCTTTTTGCGCCCGGAACTCGTCGGGCTTTGGCGGTTGCGCAAGCTGCTCCTCATCCATGCTTTCATCCACCATTCCGGCAATCTTCACGTAGCCGCCCAGCGGAAACCAGCCAATGCCGTAGAGCGTGTCGCCCACTTTTTTCTTCCACAAAGAGAAGTTGCCGACGGACGGAAACGGGAACAGGAAATCAAAGAAGAGGTAGAATTTCTCCACCCGCACTTTAAAAAGCCGGGCGAAAAAATAGTGGCCAAACTCATGGAGCAGCACCAGCACCGACAAGGCCACAAAGACCTGAAAGAACTGTGTCCAGCCGGTAGAAAGCAATAACGTCGCGTGCAACAGAAGGAAAATTATTTGGGGAAATTAATACCGTGAGAGTGCGCTTTTCTTTACCAGTTCGGTGGCCACATAGCGCGCCTCCATGTCAGAGTCTTCCAGCGTTTGCAAGTCGGGAGAAAGGACAAAAGGCACTTCCTGCAACACGCCTTCCACCGCTTCGCTCATCTCTAAGAAGCCCATTTTATTGTGTAGAAAAGCATCCACCACAATCTCGTTGGCCGCGTTTAGAATGCAGGGCGCGTTGCCGCCTTTAAACATGGCTTCCGTCGCCAGCGCGAGGTTGCGGAAGGTCTTCAGGTCGGGTGCTTCAAAGGAAAGCTTGTCGTAGCTTTTGAAGTTGAACCGGCGGAACGTGTTGGGCAGCCGTTTTGGGTATGCCAGCGCATACTGAATCGGCCCTTTCATATCCGGCAGGCCCATTTGCGCCTTCATAGAGCCGTCCACAAACTGCACCATAGAGTGAATGATGCTTTGCGGATGCACCACCACTTCTATCTGCTCGTTGCGCAGGCCGAAGAGCCATTTCGCCTCAATCATTTCCAGTCCTTTGTTCATCAGCGTGGCCGAGTCAATGGAAATCTTCGCGCCCATTGTCCAGTTGGGATGTTGCAGCGCATGGGAGGCTTTTACGTTTACGAGGTAGTTGGTTTTGCGCCCCAGGAAAGGCCCGCCCGAAGCCGTAAGAATCACCTTCTCAATATCGCTTAGCTGCTCGCCCACAAGACACTGAAAAAGGGCAGAGTGTTCCGAGTCCACCGGCAGGATTTGCGCACCTGTCTGGGCCGCGCGCTGCATCACAATCTCGCCCGCAACGACGAGGGTTTCTTTATTGGCAAGGGCAATTTTCTTTCCGGCATCCACAGCCGCCAGTATAGGCTTCAGCCCGGCAATGCCGACCACCGCGCCCAGCACTGTGTCCACGTCGGGCCGCTGCACGGCATCATTCAGCGCCGCCGCGCCGCACTGCACCGAAATGCCGGAGCCGTCCAGAAGTTGCCGCAGTTTTGCGTACTGTTTTTCGTCGGTGGTCAGGGCGATTTTGGCGTTGAAGGCGCGCGCCTGCTCGGCCAGCAACTCCACGTTCCGGTGGGCCGAAAGCACGGTTACTTCAAAATGCTGCGGGTGCGCGGCCACCACTTCCAGGGCTTGCGTGCCGATAGAGCCGGTGGAGCCGAGGAGCGCCAGTCGCTGCCGGTTGTTTTCACTCATGGCCGCCAAAAGTAGGCAAACGGGGCGGGATGGGAAGGCAGGCACAGCCTGTGGGATCGCCCGACGTAAGCAGAGTTTACGCCGAGCGGTGAGTCTTGATTTGCGCAATCATGAATGATTACATAATGGGTGTCATTCCGACCGCAGGGGGAGGTACTGCGAAGCACTCGCTGAAGGCAATCTCACAGCAGGAAAGAAATAGCGCGAGTGAGATCCCTCCTTCGTCGGGATGACACCCGTTTTGTAGTCCGCTCTTTAAAAAATCTTATTGTAGGCCATCCACAAATTCCCTATATCCTTCCCGCCAGCCCTTCCAATCATGCGCTGTGCCGAGGGAGAAGTTGTGGAAAACCGTTGTGAGAATGCCGCCGGTTTGGAGAAGCGTTTCGCGAAGTTTTTCCAGCTCTTCAAAGCTTTCTGCTGCGGATAGTTTGAGGTAATCGCGCGCGGTGGTGTCCATGAAACAGAAGGGATGGATGCGCAGCGTGGTTTGTTCTTCTTTCTCCAAATCATACCAAAGGAAAGAATGGCTCGTGCCCGCGCGAAAGCCCAGCGCATCAGGATAGCCCATGCTCCAGTCATCGGTGATGCCTGCGGCCAAAAGTTGCCGGTACGTTTGTGGAAAACGCAGCCGGATATAGTGTTGGCGGGAATGGAAAATGTCTTTCCCAACAGCGCCTTCCAACCAGCCTTTTTCAGTGGTGATTTTCTCTGGCTTTTCGCTCGTGGTGTAGCTTGGATGAATGCCCACTCTTCCTTCCAAAGCAAAGCCCTGCGCCAACGCCTGCATAGCCGGATGTTGCGGAGAAATGTTCTTATCAAACGGGCCGGACTGCTGCGCCGCGAGCATGAAATAAGTGGGCTTTAAGCTGTACTGCACGTGGATATTTTGCAGCCAGCCAAAGGCATCATACGGGTCGCGTATTTTGCCGGAAAGGGTTTTGAGGCGGGCATTTATCTCTTTGAAATTTCCGCTCTTTATATCGCGTAAAAGACCTCCTACGGTGCGTGTAAAACCTTTGTGGAGAAAGGAGTAAGCGATGTCAATATCGTAGGTGGGCTGGAAGGCGAAAACGGGTTTGGGAATGTGCAGGTTGAAGCGGCTGTTCAGTTCCTTACGCAGCATTTCTACCCAGACGTCCACGACGGGAATTTGAAGCCAGCCTCTATGCGCCAAAGCGGAAAGTGATGCTGGGAAACGCCCGTGCTTGTCCGCTTCAAAATCCTCGTATTCTTCTGCCCGCGACAACAGAAAGAATATGGCGGAAAGAAAGTCAAAATGCAGGTTTTTTAAAGAAGCATGTTCCAGCGAAAAAGCTCGGCTTTCTCCACGCAAAAAACCACTTTCGGGGATAAAGAAAGCACCGGGAATTTCTCTTCCATAGGAGAGATGTATCACCGCAGTTTCATCGTGCCTGAGTGCGTATGGCAACCCCAACATTTCTTCCAAGACCCAGTCCAGCACATAGCGCAGGCGCGGGCTGTCAAAAGGGGAATAGACGGAGAGCATTGATGATTTCAGACGTGCTTACTTCACGCCTTCCTTCCAAAGTTGATTGAAGGATTTTTGGGGGAATTGCAGCGGCACATGGCGCTTATCCCATGTATCCTGAAACAGCTTTTTCACCAGCTTTGTTTTTGTGCTGCCGCCCACGCTGTTCATCAGGCTGCGACTCAGCATTCCGCGCCGCCACACTTTCCACGTCAGACCTTCCTGCCATCCATTCACGCCACTTTCGGCTGCCTTGTGGCGATTCTCCAACAACATCTCGTGCAGGTTGATGCGCACTGGGCAAGCCTCGGTACACGCCCCACACAGCGACGACGCGTAGGAAAGATGTTTGAAATCGGAAAGGCCACGCAGGTGTGGCGAAATCACGGAGCCGATGGGGCCACTGTACGTGGTTCCGTAGGCGTGGCCGCCAATGTTTTTATAGACCGGGCAGGCGTTGAGGCAGCTTCCGCAACGAATGCAATACAAGCCTTCGCGCACATCCGGCTGGCGCAAAAGTTCCGTACGGCCATTGTCCAGGAGAATCACGTACATCTCCTCCGGGCCGTCGGTTTCGCCGGGCTGGCGCGGGCCGGTGAAAATGGTGTTGTAAACGGTTACGTTCTGCCCCGTACCGTAAGTAGCGAGCAAGGGCCAGAAAAGTTCTAAATCTGCTACCGAAGGAATCATTTTCTCAATGCCCACGACCACAATATGCGTTTTGGGAAACGATGTAGAAAGCCGTCCGTTGCCTTCGTTTTCGGTAAGGCAAATACCGCCGATGTCGGGCACGATAAAGTTGCCGCCGGAGAGGCCCACTTCCGACTCGGTGTACATCGCACGCAGGTTTTTGCGGGCAATCATCGTCAGTTCTTTGGGGGGAAGATTGGGCGCGGTTCCGAGCTTTTCATGAAACACGCGGGCCACGTCTTCCTTGCTTTTGTGCATCGCGGGCGTCACGATGTGGTAGGGCGCTTCGCCGTCGAGTTGCTGGATGTATTCGCCCAAATCTGTCTCTACGGACTCAATGCCGTGCTGTCCCAGAAAATCGTTCAGGTGCAACTCTTCCGTCACCATGCTTTTGCTTTTCACGAGCCGCTTCGCGTTCTTTTCCTTGCATATTTTAAGGACGGCTTCGTTGGCTTCTGCCGCGTCGCGCGCCCAGATAACATGGCCACCCCGCGCGGTGAAAGCTTCTTCAAATTCCAACAGGTATTTGTCCAGATGTTCAATGGCCTCCCACTTCCGATTTTTGGCCAGCATCCGCGCGGTGGGCAGGTCGGCAAACTGCGCCTTTCCTTTCACTACTGTCTCGGCATACTTCCCGATGTTGAACGACAGCTTGCGCTTGTGTTCGGCATCGTGGGCTTTGGTTTCGCTTCGGGTGAGGAAGGGCGCGAGGTTAGCGTTTTTCATAGGAGCGGACGAAGGTAGGAACGTGCAACAGCCCTGCATAAAGATGAAGCCGCCGGAAACCAACGTTCTTGTGCGTTTATACCGTCTATGCGAGTATTCTCCCAAAAATCATGAAGAGACTTCTCCTCGCGCTCTCCTTTGCCACTGTTGTTTCCACCCTCTCCGCCCAGCAAAAAGTAACCGCCCTTTTCCTCGGAAACAGTTACACGGCAGTGAACAATCTGCCCCAGCTTACCACCACACTGGCTTTTTCTGCAGGCGACACGCTGACAACGCAAAGCAACACTCCCGGTGGCTATCTGCTTCAGCAACACAGCACTGATTTGACCAGCCTTTCGCTGATTGCACAGGGTAGTTTTGATTACGTGGTTTTGCAGGAACAAAGTCAGGCTCCGGCGTTCCCCGATGCACAGGTAGCGATGGATGTGTATCCCTTCGCCCGGAAATTAGACAGCCTGATACACGCTGCAAATCCCTGTGCGCAAACCGTCTTTTACCGCACGTGGGGCCGCAAAAATGGCGATGCCGGAAACTGCCCGAATTTCCCGCCTATCTGCACTTATGCGGGAATGGACAGTATGTTGGCGTTGCGCTATCGTATCATGGCCGACAGCAACAAGGCGCGGCTTTCGCCAGTGGGTCAAGTATGGAAAAGGCTGCGCCAAAACAATCCCGGAATTGAACTGTATCAGACGGACGAAAGTCATCCAAGCCTTGCCGGAAGCTATGCGGCGGCCTGCGCTTTCTACACCGTTCTTTTCCGTAAAAGTCCGCTGAACATCACCGACGATCAGGCCCTTCCCGCTGCCGATGCACTCGCAATTCGGCAAACGGCGAAGATGGTGGTGTACGACAGTCTTTTGTTCTGGAACGTAGGCAAATACGACCCAAAAGCGCAGTTTTCATTTACCAACGGCGCGGGAAGACAGGTGGTTTTTCAAAACAATTCGGCGAATGTAACAGGCTACGAATGGGATTTTGGAAACGGGCAGGGAAGCGACACGACGGCAAGTCCTTCTTACACGTTTACGGCAAACGGAACGTACAATGTGCGGCTGATTGCCAGCCGTTGTGGCCGCGCGGATACGCTGATGCAAACCGTTACTGTTTCGGCGACGGGCATCACTACGCCGGATGCTTTTTCCGGCCTGCGACTTTATCCCAATCCCGCTTCCACAACGCTCCGTATAGAAGGCTTGCCGGAAGAAGCACAGGCGCAGGTTTTTGACTTGGCCGGAAAGCAACTTTCCGTTCCCGCAGCATGGCAGGGAAAGACACTCGTGCTTTCTACCGCAGGACTCGCAGAAGGACTTTACACGCTTCGCGTTTTGGCAAAAGGCAATGCCACCACGCGCCTGTTTCACAAAGAATAAAACCCCAAACGGGCGGCGGCATGGATTCTTTAAAAGAAGCGGAAAAAGAACCGCTTATGAAAAAGCTTCTGTTGCCCGCTGCATTGCTTACGGCTGCGCTGGGTGTTTTTGCGCAAAGTAGCCAGATGAAAGAAAGTATTATCGGCTGCTGGACGATGCCTTCCCGCGCGGGCGAAGCACTGCAACTGAACCGGAGCGGCAATTTTTCTTTTCAGGATTACAACGCCAAGACGAAAGCTTTTGAGTCGCTCCACGGCACGTGGAAAATGAACGGCAAAACCCTTATGCTGCTGTATAACGACCGTCCGGATCAGACCTTCATGCTGGCAAAAAACGAGACAGGCTGGGTATTGAGCAAAGCGGGTGGATTTAAGTTTATGAAGGCGCAGCCGGGAGATTGTGTGGAGAATCAGCAAATTTATCTAAAAATCTAAAAAGTAGGTAGCAAGCTGTTTGGGACAGCGACTTTTTTGTCATTCCCGAAGCAAATCTTGTCTAATACAAGCCGCTTAGACACTTGTCTCACAGGGTGGCAAAAAGGGAATGTGCTTTTCTTTATTTCTAATAGCATCTAAGGTGCAAGCCGCACACGAGGTTTCAATTTCTCCTCAAAATCTGCGGGTAAGCTTTCTTCTTCCAAAATCTGAACGCCGTAGTTTAGAAACCCTTTTTGCACTCTAAAAATCTTTTTCGTTCCCGGAGTAATTGTGAAGCTACGTTTGGCAGAACGGCTTACCAGTGGACTAAACTTAAAATAAACTTCGTGGTTTCCCGGCAGCAGGGAAAACGAGAGATGACGGTAGCCCAGCATTTTCCCCACCAATTTGCCATCTACAAAAACCTGCATTCGCGAAGCAGAGCCACTATATCCTTGCCGAAAGACGAAAAAATTATCCGCCACAACGTTGGTTGAATGCAATTGATAGGTAGCGCAAGAAGAAAGTAAAAGAAGGAATGGGAAAAGCGTTTTCATAGCTGCTTCTCAAACGGCCAAAACAGTGCCACAGTATTCTTCCGTTGAACGCGCCAAAAGGCGCGTTCCTACACCGCCCGCACTAGCGTTTTGGATTTGGATTCTGGTTTTTGAATTCTGGAATTTGTGCCGCCCTACCTTCGCGCTCCTTATGTCCCTTCCCGAAGTCCTGCAAAAACACAGCGCCGAAATAGACGCTTACACCGCCACCAATGCCGCCGAAGCCGAAGCGTTTCGCATTCAGTATCTCGGCACCAAAGGCATTGTGAAAGCGATGTTTGGCGAGATGAAAACAGTAGCGCCGGAGCAGAAGAAAGAAGCCGGTCAGTGGCTGAATGCTTTTAAGCAAAAAGCAGAAGAAAAATTCGCGTCTTTCAGCGCGTTGCAGACAGGCGGGAAGAAGGAGAAATCTACAGACTTTTCCCTGCCTGCCACGCCGCCGCCGATGGGTACACGCCACCCGTTGCGCGCCGTGGAGAACCGTATTGTGAGCATTTTTGAACGCATGGGTTTTGGCGTGGCAGAAGGCCCGGAAATAGAAGACGACTGGCACAACTTCACTGCCTTGAACATGCCCACCGACCATCCCGCGCGCGACATGCAGGACACGTTTTACGTGAGCGAAAATCCGGCTTGGGTGCTGCGCACACACACGTCTTCTGTGCAGGCAAGATTGCTGGAAAACGAGAAGCCGCCGGTGCGCGTGATTTGTCCGGGGCGGGTCTATCGCAACGAAACCATTTCGGCGCGTGCTCACTGCTTTTTTCATCAGTGCGAAGGCTTGTACGTAGACAAAAACGTTTCCTTTGCCGACCTGAAAGCCACGCTTTATCAATTTGTGGAAGAGCTTTTCGGCGCGGACGTAAAAATCCGTTTCCGACCTTCTTATTTCCCCTTCACCGAGCCGAGCGCGGAGATGGATATTTCCTGCACGGTTTGCGGCGGCAGCGGTTGCAACTTATGCAAGCACACCGGCTGGGTAGAAATTCTGGGCTGCGGCATGGTGCATCCAAACCTGCTCCGCAACTTCAACATTGACCCGGAAATTTACACGGGCTTCGCCTTTGGTATGGGCATGGAGCGCATTACCCAAATTCTTTATCGCGTCAACGATTTGCGGCTGTATTCGCAGAATGATTTGCGGTTTTTGCAGCAATTCCAAGCGCTATAAGCGCGATGTTTCATGTTCTATGTTTCATGTTTCATGAACGTGATTTCCGGGGAGAGAAAGACGCTTTCCAACCATCCCATGAAACATGACTCATGAAACATGACACATGTCCTTCTGACCGGCGCGTCCGGCTTTGTCGGCTCGCATCTCGCAGTGGCGCTTTCGCAGAAAGGCTACCGTGTGCGGGCGCTATACCGCAACACGCCGCCGCCGGATGCGTTGCAAAAACTGCCCGGCGTGGCGTGGATGCGCGCGGATTTGTTAGACGTCTATGATGTAGAAGAAGCGATGCGCGGCGTGGAGAAAGTGATTCATTGCGCGGCGGCAGTTTCGTTTGAAAGCGGCGATGCGGAAAGCATTCTCCATAACAACCGCGAGACGACGGCGAACCTTGTAAACGAGATGATTGCTTCCGGCGTGCCGCGGCTCGTTCATATCAGCAGCGTGGCGGCGATTGGGCGCAGCAAGGAAGGCGATGTACTGACGGAAGATATTTTGTGGGAAGAGAGCAAAGCCAACAGTGTCTATGCCCGCAGCAAATGGGCGGCAGAAACGGAAGTGTGGCGCGGCGCAGGCGAAGGTCTTTCGGTAGCGATTGTGAACCCTGGCATTGTACTGGGTGCGCCGTTGCAAAAAGACGGCTGGCAAAGCGGCTCGGCGGCGCTGATGAACGTGGTGGACGGTGAATTTCCGTTCTATACCGAAGGCGTGAATGGCTGGGTAGATGTTGGGGATGTGGTGGCTGCCGTGCTGTTGCTTTTGGAAAGCGAGGTAAAAGAAGAGCGTTTTATTCTGGCGCAGAATGCGTCCTACAAAGACGTGTTTACGCAAATGGCACATGCACTCGGCAAGAAGCCGCCGCATATCCGCGCAACGCCGTTTTTAACCGGCCTTCTCTGGCGCTGGAATGCGGTAAAAAGTTTGTTTGGAAAGCACTCCACCGTTACCCGCGAAACGGCCCGCACGGCGCAGCAAAAAGTGTTTTACAGCAGCGAGAAGTTTTTGAAAGCTTTTCCCGGTTTCCGGTTTCGGACGGTGGAAGAAACGGTGTGGGAAATGGCGGAAAGCTATAGGAAGTAAACTATAAGTTGTGTGCGTTGAGCTGCTTTGGTTTTTGCTTTATAAAGAAGAAAAGCACAATCAAAAATAGAGGTATATGCAATGCTTGATAACCATCTTGGACAAGCCTCAAGGCGACTAAAATCTTCAACAATACAAAGGAGAGGAACCAAACGAGTTTTAGAGTTTCATAGCCTGACTTCACCGTTTTTTGAAAGAAGTGAAGAAGGTAAACAATTCCCATTCCTGCGAATGCAACAGCGAATATTGGGCCACTGTTTGCCCAATGTTGAATCTTTATCAACGACGCAATTGGAAGAAGTGCCAAGAACAGAAAAAACAAGGAACGCAATTTAGAGACGCGCAATCGCCCGTTGTTCCAAAGAACATAGCCCCAAAAAAGAAAGAAAACTTCAGGAAGGACAACTTCCCAAAAAGTCGTTTCTTCAATCCAAAATGGTGCTGTGAAACAGACTGCGAAAACGAGGACGGTGAGGATGAAAGTAATTCTTATAAAAAGAGGAGAGTTCATGGAACGAGAATGTCAAGCGGGAGAAATGCGGTTGCCAAGATAATTGGAGAAGCAGCAAAAAACGAAACCGGCCGTTTCTCAAACTGGTATTCACGCCTCGCCCCTCACGCCTCACCCCTATTTTTGCCGCATGTCCACGCTCCATCGTCCCATCCGCGTTCTTGTTGCCAAAGTTGGTCTTGACGGCCATGACCGGGGCGCAAAGGTGATCGCCACTGCGCTGCGCGATGCGGGAATGGAAGTGGTTTATACCGGCCTGCGTCAAACACCGGAAGCGGTGGTGAATGCGGCGCTTCAGGAAGATGTAGATGCCATTGGCGTGTCCATTCTCAGCGGCGCACACAACACGGTTTTTCCCCGCATTCTGGCTTTGATGAAAGAAAAAGGACTGGACGATGTACTGCTCACCGGTGGCGGCATTATTCCCGATGATGACCGCGAAGCCCTTCACCAACAAGGCGTGGGACAGCTTTTCGCGCCGGGAACAACGACGACAGCCATTGCAGATTATATCCGGCAGTGGGTTGCGGAACACCGGAGCGCGTAAAGCGACTTTAAAAGAACACGGAGCTTTAGGCTAGCCCAGGTTCTTCACGGAGGCATCCGTGAAAATCCGTAACAATCCGCCTCATCCGCGTTCCCTAAACAAACCGCTTCTGCCTTTCTGGCATCTTTTTCAATCGGGCTTGATATTTGTTCCTTTCTCCCACAAACGAAAATTATTTTCCCCGAAATGGACTCCAAGGAATTCAGAAAATATGCCGTCGGACACCTCGGCATGTCCGGCAACACGCTGGACGACTACCGCGCCAAAGTGGACATACAGATGCCCACCAACCTTACGCCCTACATCATTGAAGAGCGCCCAATGAACGTGGCGCAAATGGACGTTTTCTCCCGCCTGATGATGGACAGAATCATCTTCCTCGGCACGGGCATCGACGACCAGGTAGCCAATATCGTAACGGCGCAGCTCCTCTTTTTGGAAAGCGTAGATCGCACCCGCGACGTGCAGATGTACCTCAACTCGCCCGGCGGCTCGGTGTATGCGGGCCTTGGAATTTATGATACGATGCAGGTCATCAACCCCGACGTTTCTACGATTTGCACGGGCATTGCGGCCTCTATGGGCGCAGTGCTGATGTGTGCCGGAGCGGAAGGAAAACGTACGGCCCTGCGCCATGCGCGCATCATGCTTCACCAGCCTTCGTCGGCGATTGGCGGACAAGCTACCGATATTGAAATCACCGTGAAGGAGATTCAGCGGGTGAAGAAAAACCTCTACACCATTATCTCCGAACACTCCGGCCAGGACATGGAGCGCGTGGCCCGCGACTGCGAGCGTGACTACTGGATGATTGCCGATGAAGCCAAAGAATACGGCATGCTGGACGAGGTGCTGGGCGTGAATCCGAAGAAAGCAAAAATCAAGAAAGACGCGTAAAAAAATCCCCGAAAAATGACTGACAAGATGCATAAAAACAGCGCCCTGTACATGCCTTTCCGGCAGGACGAAGACGGCGACGATGAAGACCAAACACCGGATGAGGAAAAGCTGCCCGCTGCTGAGCCGCAGAGTCCGTTCTCTATGTGGGCCAAGCGCTCCGACCAGCTTTTCTTTGAGAAGCGCGCGGTGTATTTGTGGGGCGCGGTGGAAGACAAATCCGCCAAAGACATTGTGAACCGCCTGCTCCTTTTGGATGCCGATAAGCCGGGTGAGGAAATCAATTTCTTCATCAACTCGCCGGGTGGTGTGGTGACGAGCGGCATGGTGATTTACGACGTGATGCAGATGATTCAATCGCCGGTGCGCACCATTTGTATGGGCCTCGCGGCTTCTATGGGTTCCATTTTGCTGGCGGGCGGAACGCGCGGTAAGCGTGCGATTTTCCCACATGGAGAGGTAATGATCCACCAGCCTTCATTGGGTGGCTATATGCGCGGCGTGAGCGCGGACTTGGAAATCCAGGCGATTCAAATCAAGAAGGCAAAAGAAATAGGCGCCAAGATTTTAAGCGAAGCCACTGGTCAGCCTTATGATCGTGTACTCCGTGATCTGGAGCGCGACTATTGGATGGACGCTGAAGAAAGCCTGAAATATGGCATTGTAGATGAGATTATTGAGAAGATGCCGTAAGGAAATCTTTTCCCCAAATTTTTAGAAAGCCTCGCAGATGCGGGGCTTTCTTGTTTGGTCATTCTTCGGGACTATCTTAACGGCAAAACCACCTCAAGAATTTATGAAACAACTTCTTGGTTTTAGTCTGGCGATTGTGCTCTTTAGCTTCTCCGGTTGCGATATGACAAACTACGTAGCCACCAGCAACTACGCGCCTAACCTTCGCCGTGCGGGGGATTATGAAGTAAGCGCAGGCACTAAAAGCCGAATCATTCCACCCCTGCCCGGACTGGAACTAAACGCGGCTTTTTCACCGCTTCCCCACATTGGTATTCTGGCGAGCTATCGGCGGGATTTCAGAACCCGTTATCTGGGCAATATTTCTTTGGAACAAGAATTGGGCGAGATAGGAATCGGCAGCTACCAGACATTGAAAAAGCAATTTGGATTTGCGCTGTATGGTGGCTACTCCGCTGGCGCACTGCAAAGAAGAGTTGGTAATGAAGCCTTGCCAAACAAGCAATGGACAGACGATTTGAACATTCGGTTTCACCGCTATTGGTTGATGGCTTATGCTACCCTACTTCAAGGCGCGGCGCAAAATGTAGAGCTTGGATTAGGGATGAAGGTCAGCCGTCAGGTTTTTGATCAGTACAGTTCTGCAAACGGGCTTCCGACACAAGTGGATTACGTGGGTCAGGGATTCAACAGTGTGGAGCCATTTCTCTATGGCCGGATTGGAGAACAGGCGCACCAATTCCACGTGCAAATGGGCGTTTCCTTCCCGCAGAATAAAAATTTTGCCGCACCTGCTTACGGGCATCTAAGCATTCAGTATGTTTTTGCGCGCCCGTTCCGAAAGCAGAAAAAGCAGGCATTGGAAGCGGGGAAACAAACGCCGTAGCCGCAACTTCCCTCCCTCAAATTTGTTCTTCTAAACCATGCTTCAATCGCACGCTTGCCTTGTTCTGCGCTCCATTAAATTTGGGGAAACAAGCCTTATCACGACGGCTTTGACCCGCGAGCGGGGCGTGCAGACGTTTATGCTGAAAGGCGTGCGGAAAGGAACGAAAGCCCGTGCGCCGCGCGCCGGACTCCTCCAACCAGCTTCACAAGTGCAGGTCGTGGCCTATTTCCGGCCCGGCCAGAACATGCACCTCGTCCGCGAGTTTGACCCGGCTTATCTCTACGAAACCATCTCCGAAAGCATGGCCAAGAACAGCATTGCGCTGTTTGTCATTGAGATTCTCTTGCGCCTGCTTCCGCCCGATGCGCCCGCCCCGGAAGTCTTTGACTTTGCAACGGAATTTCTGCGCGATGCAGACAGATTGCCCGCAGATGTGTGTGCCTATCTCCCACTCTATTTCCTGATTCACTGCGGCGAATTACTGGGCTATTCCGTTTCCGGAAATTACTCGGAGAAAACGCCTTACTTAGACCTCGCTGAAGGCGGCTTCGCGCCCTACCCACCTTTCGAAAGCACACCGCTTTCCGATAACGACGTGCAATTAATGAACGTCTTCCTTAATACCCCCCGGCTTCAGGATGTTATCAACGTAATGGCTCCATCGGATGCCCGGCAGCGTGTTTTGGATTGGTACATTGCCTTCCTGCAACGCCACACGCAGCACCTAGGAAATATCCGTTCGCTGGCGGTGTTGCGGAGCGTGCTTTCATAAGTCATGGGTTATAGATCATGAGTCATTGTGAAGTGTAAATAGAATTTTATTTAAAAAAACGCCCGCCAGAGTTGAAACCTGACGGGCGATTTTATGACCTATAATTTATGACCTATGACCCATGTTACAGTCCCACCATCAGCGGCATCAACAACATCAATAAATCTTCTCCTTCATTCCCTTCTGCTGGCCGGAAAATGCCCGCGCGGGTCGGGGTGCTGAGTTCCAGAATGATTTCCTCACCTTCCATGTTTTGCAGCATCTCGTACATCAGCTTGGCGTTGAAGGCAATTTTCATGTCCTCACCATTGTAGGAGCAAGGCAGCGTTTCTTTTCCTTCGTAGGAAAAATCCACATCCTGCGCCGAAAGCTGCAAGGAATTTCCGGCAATATCCAGCAGCACCTGATTGGTGGTTTTGTTGGCAAAAATGCCCACCCGGCGCAGCGCCGAAGCAAACACACTGCGGTCAATGGCCAGCTTGTAAGGATTGTCTTTCGGGATAACCGCCTTATAATCCGGGAAGCGCGCGTCAATCAACCGGCAGCTTAACGACAGCTTTTCCGTCGTTACAAACAGGTGCGATTCGTTGAAGGAAATCTGGAGCGGCGTTTCGTCGGCGGGCAGTACCGTGCGCAGTTGTTGCAACGGCTTTTTCGGCACCACAAAACCCGCCTGCTCCGGCGCGGTTGCGTCCTTGCGGCTGTACTTTACGAGGCGGTGCGCGTCCGTAGAAACAAAGGTCAGGCCGTCTTTTCCCAGCTCAAAATACACCCCCGTCATGGCCGGGCGCAACGTGTCTGCCGAAACGGCGAAAAGTGATTTGTTGATGCTCTCAATCAAAGCCACCGAAGGCAGCGAAAGGGCCGTGGTATCCGTTGCCACCGGCTCCTTTGGGAAGTCGTCGGCGCGCTCGCCGCCAATGCGGTATTTGCCGGAAGCCGAACTCATTTCCACGCTATTATCTTTCTCATTTACATGAAACGTAACGGGCTGTTCGGGCAGGGTCTTCAGGTATTCCAGCAGGATTTTAGAGGGAATGCAAATGCGCCCGTCGCCCTGCGCGTCGGCCACCTCAATGCTTACGCGCATCATCGTTTCCAGGTCGGTAGCCGTCAGGGTCAGCACATTGTCTTTCAGCTCAAAAAGAAAGTCTTCCAGAATGGAAAGAACGGTGTTGGAAGCAATCACGCCGCCTACCTGTTGCAGACCTTTGAGGAGCGTTGTAGAGGAAATTATGAAGCGCATTTTCGGAGAAAAAAGAGGAAGATTATAGCCTTGTTTGAAGGGCCGCAAAGATAGGCGGGGACGGTGCTAATAAGATTGTCTCCCCTTGGTACTTATGTCTTGATACTGCCAATGCTTTCTATCCAAAAATCTTCCCCGGATTTAAAATCCCGTGCGGGTCAAAAGCAGCTTTCAAACGCTTTTGCAACTCCAAAGCCGGTGCGGAAAAAGCAATCGGCAGGTATTCTTTTTGCGAATAGCCAATACCATGTTCCCCGGAAATCGTTCCGCCGAGGCGCACCACTTCTTCAAACAGAAGCCGGATAGCCTGCGGCAAACGCTCTTTCCAATCCGCATCGCTGAGGTTTCCCTTCACAATATTGACGTGGAGATTGCCGTCGCCCGCATGGCCGTAACACACAGATTGAAAGCCAAATTCTTTTCCAAGCGCCTTTACTTTTTGAAGGAGAAGCGGCAGCCGTGCGCGCGGTACAACCGTATCTTCTTCTTTGTAAACACTCTGGCTTTTTACGGCCTCGCCTACTTTTCGTCGGAGCTGCCACAGACTTTCTTTCTGCGCCGCATCAGTGGCAAGAAGCACGTCCGTTGCGCCTAATTTTTCTTCCAAAAGCAATGCAATCGCTTCCGCTTCCTGCGCCAGATTTTCGGGGTCGTTACCGTCTAATTCTATCAGCAAATGCGCGGAAATATTTTGGGGCAAATCCACCGAAGCGCCCGTGTATTTCATCGCCCATTCCAGCGCGTCGCGCTCCATAAATTCTAAGGCGCAAGGCGAAAATCCGGCGAGGAAAATCGCATTCACCGCGCGGCAAGCTGCTGCTGCATCTTCAAAAGGCGCGAGCACCGTAACGCTGTGCGCCACCGCCGGAATGAGCCGCAAAACGATTTTAGTAATGACCGCCAGCGTTCCTTCCGAGCCAACGAGCAATGCCGTGAGGTTGTAGCCTGTTGCGTTCTTCAGTGTGTTTGCGCCCGTCCAGATAATGTCGCCGTTGGGCAGCACCACTTCCAGATTCAGGACGTAATCCTTCACCACACCATACTTCAGTGCGCGCGGTCCGCCGCTGTTTTCGCTTACATTTCCGCCAATAAAACAGGAGCCTTTACTCGCCGGGTCGGGCGGATAAAAAAGTCCGTGTCCGGCAACGGCTTCCTGCAAGACTTGCGTGATAACGCCCGGCTCTGTCGTTACCTGAAAATTCTCCGTGTCTATCTCCAGAATGCGATTCATGCGGCGCATATCCAACACCACACCTTGTGCTACCGGCAACGCACCGCCACTCAATCCCGTACCCGCACCGCGCGGCGTAACGGGAATGAAATGTTCATTGCAATAGCGCAACACTGCACTGATTTCTTCTGCACTCACTGGCTCTAAAACCACCTGCGGCAAAAACACAAAATCTTCCGTCTGATCGCTCGCGCAACGGCGCAACGATTCTTCATCTATATGCACACGCTCTGGCGCAATTACGGAGCGGAAAAAGAAGAGTGCGTCGTTCATTTTTTAAGGAATAGGGATGAGAAAAGGAGCGTTCATAGAACACGGACTACGAGATGGGTATGACTTCTGAGCACGAGAATTGGAATGCTACAAAAAGGGTGTCATTCCGACGAAGGAGGAATCTCACAGCAGGTAGGCACGGCAAAAGCGAGATTGCCTTCGGCGAGTGCTTCGCAGTTCCTCCTTCGTCGGAATGACCCACATTATTTATGCACTACCGGGGGCTTTCTACTTGTACACACACTGTATCGTCTGCCGCGTTTTTTGCTCCAAAAGCACATGCCGGTCTGCGGTGAGTTTCTGGAAAATCTCCGGTGTGTAGTGGCGGATGGTCAGCAGGTTTACGTCCTCGTTGCGCAGAACTTTATAGTCGGGGCCAAGTGTTTGGATGAGTTGGTGCAGCTTTTCGCGGTCGTCATCCATGCAGACCACAAAGGAAATGGCGGCGTTCTGAAGCAGGTTTATTTTTAGGCGCAACTGGGAGAAAATCTGGTACAGGCGGCTCAGGTTTTCTTCGGTGATAAAGGAGAAATCGCGCGTCGTTACCTGCAACAAAACCTGCGCTTTTTTCAGCACGATAATCGGTGGATAAAACAGGCTGCTTGCTTCGCGGTCAATGACCGTGCCGGTGGCTTCGGGTTTGGAGAAGCAGCGTACATAGAGCGGAATACCCGCATTCTGAAGCGGCTGAATGGTTTTGGGGTGGATAACCTGCGCGCCGTAAAAGGCCATCTCAATCACCTCGGCATAGGTAATGGCTTCAATCTTCACCGTGTTGGGAAACAGGCGCGGGTCGGCGTTTTGCAGGCCTTCCACGTCCTTCCAAATCGTGAGGGATTCTGCGCCCAGCGCCGCCGCAAAAAGCGCCGCGCTGTAGTCCGAGCCTTCACGGCCCAGCGTGATAGAAGCGTTGTCGGGCGTAGCGCCAATAAAGCCTTGCGTGAGGAAGATTTTCCCCTTCTCTAATTGCGGCGTTGCCTGCGCCGCAATCTGCGCAAAGCTGTGCTTTAAATCCACTTTTCCTTCGCGGAAAGTATCATCGGTGCGGATAAGGTCGCGGGCATCGGCCCAATGCACGGGCGTATTTTGGTCGGACAGAAAAGCGGCGAAAATGCGGGTGGAAAGCAGCTCGCCGGTGCAGACAATCTGGTCGTAGTGATAGTCGGCGCTGCGCGTGCCGCACTCGTCAATGGCCCATTGCAGTTCCGTAAACGTCTCGGCCATTTCTTCCCACAGCTTTTGAAAAGCGCCGGGCGAAAGGATGCTTTCGGCGTACTGCCGGTGCGCTTCTTCCAACGCTGTTGCTTTTTCGTGCGCTTCTTCTTTCCGCCCGCCGCCCGCCGCCGCTACGATTTCTTCCAGCGCGTTGGTGGTTTTGCCCATCGCCGACACCACGACCACAAGCGGCGCGCCCGTGTTTTGAAGCAAGGGAAGCAGGGCTTCCATGCGTTCCGGCGTTTGGATGGAAGCACCCCCGAATTTGTAGAGAAGCATAAGAGGGCGAAACTACGGAGTGGCAGTGTTGGAAGGCTGCGCTGTTGGATGCTTTGCTTTAGGGCATTGGATTAGCCCTTACGGCTTTCTTTTTTCTCCATTTTGAAGAAGCGCGTTGAGTAACGCGATTTGTTGGTTCAACGCCTCCATTTGAGCCGCGATTACTTTGAGGAAATCGGTAGCGTCTGTGTTGCTTTCGTAGATGATGCCAATCTTACCTTTTTGATTGCAGTTATAAAAGTTAGGGCCTTGTTCAGACGCAAACAGAACTGCGATATCCACTTCCAGAATTTCCGCAATCGTGAAATAAAGGTCTGGTTTTGCCTTCTCCACATTGCCTTTTTCCAAACGGTTGTAAGCTGCTTGGGAAATGTCTAACTTGGCAGCCATCCATTCCTGAGAATAGCCTTTTTGGTTGCGTAAATGGCGTATGCGCGTTCCGATCTGAGTCGTGTCCATGAGGCTTCTGAATGAATTCCAAAGTTATTATTTCCTTTTATCCGCTGCACGAATTATTTTAGCCGCTGCGCGAAAGATTTTTCCGCTGAGAGAGTAGGTAGTAAACTTATTGTGTCGGGTCTTTGTGAAGCATTTGCAAAGGCTCCTTGCGCAAGAGCCAAAACCTTTTTCTCACCCTTTTAAATCTGTTTCCTCATGAAGAAAACACGATTCACCCTCGCGGCGGGCTTCTTAGCCCTTACCGCATCCGTTACATTGGTAGCATGTAACAAAGAAGCGAACACGGTTAAGCCGAGTACTGGTTCCAACAATTCTAGCTCTTCCACAACGGGTTCTACCAAACACCTTATGCGGATGAGTGGCGGAGCTAGGTGTTGGGTAAATGCAGATGTAGACTGCACTCCTAGTGAAAATGGAGATTGCGACCAAGCCACGATCCATCCTTCTAAAATAGCAATGCTAGAAGCAGCTATCGGTGAAGGTGGACACAATGTAGCAGAACTCTTTACTGATGAAGAGGTCGCACTAGGGTACATTTCCTGTTTCAAAGAAGAGGCTTTTGATACAGTGAGAACAGCGATTTTGTCCGGCGATTACAACTTTGACAAAGTAGAAGGCCAGGCTGGTACGTTCTATCTGTTGGGACTTGACGGACAAGTAGACCATGATGACCCTCTCTTTGTATTGCATTACTCTGTAACAGAAGAATAACAATGCATTTGTTCTCTATACTTAATATCATTACTAAAGGAAGGCATCCCCTTCTTTTAGTAATGATATTTTTGTTTATAACATCCTGTGGTTCTCAAAAGGAATCTTTATCGGAATCAATAGATGTATATCTGACGGATTCTTTATGGCTTCCAATTAATTCCTCTCAGAGTAATGGTAAATGGGCGCTTTACCAACCTCTAGATGATAGCACATTAGTGTACTGGGACTACGATAAAGACAAATTTTATTACTATAATTACTATAAAAAAGCTTTTACAGATTCTCTAGCACAGAAGTTATTTGATCCAAAATCATCAGGAGAGATTTTTGGATTTTCTGTTGGTGAGTCAAAAAATCTCATTTGGGTGAGTAGCAATAATATAGTTTACATAAGGGGTATAAACAATGAATTAAAATCTTATGACATCAATACCCTTCTTCACAGTATAGATGAAAAAATTTATTGTATAACTTTGAATCCTGCTCAAAGATGTGGTGGTAACATTATTATAACTGCTTGCTTTTACGGAAAGGGTAAAGATGGCAAAACTGATTACAATTCTGTAATGCACTACTATGATGTTGTATTCAAATTGGTGAATGACAGCATTGTGTATGTTGATAAGTACAATCCTAATACACCTGAATTGATAGATGCAAAATACAAGAATAAACTGTGGCGTAAAAGGTTGATGACTTCATCTAGTAAGATTCTATACGTATATCCTTACAAAGACACACTTATACAGTATGACTTAACTTCCCGTAAAGTTGTCAAAAGAGCTATTGGCACCAACAGTTTTACGCCTGTTACACTTTTTGAAGAATCTAAAACCCAAGACGCATATTATTCCAAAAACTATGAATGCTCGCAATCTACATTCCGAAATATAGTCCAGAATTCTAAAGACAGTGCTATATACTTAACTCTAAAACATAAAGATAAATACGTCCTAGAAACTGGTGAAAAGCAGGAAATCTACGACGCTAACTACTCCTTGCTGATTTATGATAAAAACCTTTCTCTAAAAACAGAAATTATTATTCCCGCGAAAAAATATCATCCTGAGACACAATTTGTTTTAAATGGTAAGCTCTTCATACCACAATATCGCAACAACCCGACCCAAAATGGTAAAATCATGTATTATGTCTTCTCTATTCCTGATGCTAACACTCTTTAGCTGTCAGCCAAAAGCAAATCAGTCTATTGAGCAGAAAAGGTTTGACAAAATATTGCATCAAAGTAATGTTTCTTTTCCTAAAGAAGGTAGGTACAGTTTTATACTATGGAATGAGAATAGTTGCCCTAGCTGCAAAAAGACGTCTGCCGATATATTGCGCGCAGCTAGAGATAAACACATTACTCTTATTGCTCCACCAACAGATGGGGGGTTCCTTCAATCTACAGACAGTCAATTTGTTTTTATAGATACTGCTCGCCTCTTTCAAAAATATTACTTCGGAGTAAGCAACGTGGGATTGCTTGTACTAAAAGACGGACAGACTGTTTCCATCAAAAACTACAACACAGACGAAATGGGGCTTTTAGAAAAAGACTTGGATAGCCTACAAAAAAAGTAGTACATTCTCTTGCTACCTAAAAATCTTTTTCACACTTTTTGCTTTCTCCCAAACCCCTCCTATATTCGCCTCCGTTTCTAAATCCTTCCCATGGCTATCCCTGAAGAAACCCGCAAATACAACATGCCCGATGGCGACCTGCAACAGCAGGGCAAGAAAAGCGTCCGCCTGGCCCGGCGCGACATAGCTGATCTGGCCCCGCGCGGTGTAGATGCAGCCTACATCACCCGCCTGGATAATGCCGTAACCGCCTTTGCCTCTTTCCCTACCGACCCCGAACTGCAAGGTCCCGTTACCAACGCCGCAGATGCCAAAAACGCGGCGCGCAGCACTTTGGAAATTGGCATTCGCAGCATTCGCAACATGGCTGAAAGACGCTACGGCGTGGCCGGGGGCAGCTACAAAACGTTTCAGTTTGAAGGACTTTCCCGCCTTTCGGATAACGACCTGGTGCGCTGCGGCAACCGCGTGGTACGCGTGGCCACGACCCTGCAAACCGACATGACTGCGCAAGGCCTGACCCCTGCCGTAATAGCGACGCTGCAAACGCAGGCAAACACTTTCAATAATTCGGTTGAAGCCGTAGGCGCGGCAGAAGAAACGCGCGACCTCCGGACGCAGGAGCGCGTCCGCCGGGGAAATGCGCTCTACGACCGGATAATGGACCTTGCCGGGATAGGTCAGGATGTGTACGCAGCTACAGACGAGGCCAAGTATAATGATTACATTGTGAACAACGAACCGCCCGCAGGCCCCGATGCGCCGCCTGCGCCATAAGAAAAAAGAAAAAGGGCTTCAAAGCCCTTTTTTTATGCCCCGAAGCAGGACATGTGATGAATCCTACTTAGCCAAGCGTGAATTCTGCTCATCGAAGTGTGAATTCTACGCATTTAAACGTGAATCCTCCACATCAAAGTATGAATTCTGCCTGACCAAACATGAATCCGCTTCATCGAAGGATGAATCTTATTTAACTAAGCGTGACTCCGCTTCATCGAAGGGCAGCGGCGACGCTTCGGAAGGCAGATTTAATGCTTCCCTGTGTTTTGTCACCCCGCCGAAGGGCGGAATCTTAGAAGCAGGCTGGAGAGACCCCGCCCTTCGGCGGAAGGACAAAACAATACCAATACCTTCCTCCCCTACCTAAAAATCTCCTCCACACTCTGGGGCCTCTCCTTCTCCCGCCAGATGAAACGCGGCAGCCGCATCTCCGCCAGGTTCACGCTCGTCAGGGGCATCATCTTCTGCTTCGGGTCTTCTTCCATCAAAATCGTGTCCAGTTCTTCCTCCCCAAAAAACGCCGTCATCCGCTCGCTGCTCGCCTTGTTCACGCCAATGTACCTGCCACTGTCGTCCTTAGGGTAATAAATGCTTTCCGCCTGCGGCCACACCACAATGCGCGAAAGGCGGCTGCCCCGGAAATGGCCCGTCAGCGTTTTGCCCTGCACCTGGTCAAAAAGGCCCGCCTTCGCCGGGCCGGTGCGCGAGGCCACAAACGCATTGTCGGGAATAAAAACCCGCCGGATGCGCCCGCTGTCGTTTTGGAGGAGGAGCGTGTCGCCCGTTATCTGCGATTGCCGCGCCCAGGCCACCGGGTTGAGCATCAGCCGCGTGGTAGAATCGCGGCGCGTGTAGGAAATGCTGTCGCTTCTTCCCTGCAAAGAATCCGAGAAGATGACCACATGCCGGAAGCCGATAAACGCCTGCGAAGTATCCGCCACCGCAGTATCCGCAACCGCTACCGTTGTGTCTTTTGGGGAAGAAAAAAGCCCCCTGCCGCGCTTCTCTTTTTTGGTGGAAGCAATCTTCGTTTTGGGGAAGATGCGGTCTTTCTGCCACTTCAACACGCCCGAATAGGTGGCGCTGAAAAACGTGTCGGCGCGCATGTAAATCGTGTCTGCATTCTCCGCTTTGCGCAGCACCGGCTTCTGCGTGGCCAGGAGAGTTTTCGTTTTCTCATTCACAATGGCGTGGTTGCTCCACATCGTAATGTGCTGCACCGTATCCAGCGCCATCACCTTTCCTGTTGCAATGCCTTCGCCCGTGTGGCGGTCATAGTTCAGCGTGTCGCCCTCCACATATTTGGAGCCGCTGCGGACGGAAGAGCGTTTCGTAAACCGCGCCTTTTCCGCCTTGGAATCATACATGCCCGACGTGGTGTGCAGCTCGCTGGAATCGTTCTTCACAATAGAGGCGGCGTAGAAAATCACCACCTTGCTTACCGTATTATACCCCAAATCATCCGACACCACATTGTAGGCCGTGTCCGACACCAGCACGTCGCCCGTGAAGCGCGCATCTTTGGTGCGCGCGTTGTACCAGCCGCTGTTGCTCGTCAGCGTCGTGCTTGCCGTTTGCAGCGTTCCGCCGTTGTCGTACGTCCCGATTTTGGTGCCGGTGTTGTAGTGCAGCGCCTCGCACCACAGGTTGTCGGTGGCGTTGAGGAGATGCACATTTCCGCGCAGAAAAGCGTCCTTCGTGTTGCCCGTGTATTTGAGGTAATCGGAGGAAACTTCGGTGCCGCCGGGCTGGATAATGCGCACATTTCCAAAGGCTTCCAGGTTGTTGGCCGCGAGGTCTATGTAGGCGCTGTCGCAATAGAAAAGCGTTCCGGCCTGCTCCATCTGCACGTCGCCAAGAAGCTTGTTCACCGTTTTTCCCCCCTGCTGAATCGCTTCAAAAAGCCGCGCATTGTTGATGTTCACCGCCACCTGATTTCCGCTCTGCGCAAAGCTTTTTCCGGCGCAGAAGAGAAGCAGGCTCAGGAGAAGCCAGCGTCTAAGATGCGGAAGGAAAGCAGTGTTTGTGTTTTGCGGAAAGAGAATCATTCGGGCGGCAAAAATCGGAAATCGCCTGCGTCGGCCCGGTCATAATCTTTTGTCACCCCGAAACGGGGTCTTGTAGGCTTGCAGCAGGTTACGTCCGGCAAGTTCCTCCCGATGAATCGGGACAGGCTTTTCCGGGATGACAAAAAAAGCATCGGAAATCTTTTGTCATTCCCGAAGGGAATCTCACAAGAAGGTAAGACACGCGTGCTTCTAAGATCCCGTTCCGGGATGACAAAGGATTATCGGCAAAAAAACAACCACTTTTTCACAGCTTTCTTTTCAAGGCTAAAGGCTACCTTACAGTTATGATTAAAGAACCGAAAGGTGTTGATTTCTTCACCACAGGAAGACAACCTTCTGAAGCCGAATTCTCCCGAATCAGCGAGTTGATAAGAAAAGAAAAGGCGAAGCTTTCAACAGCGACTATCAAGCGGCGGGTCAACAGGAAAGACACTGAAAGCACCTCTGCTCCAGCGCAGATAAAAGGCTACTAAAAACTTTACGGCTCCACCGTCCTTGCCCTTCTCCCAAAAATATTCACGTTGATATACCGGCTTGGATGTTTACGCAAATCCTCGGCCAGCTTCGCGAATTCGGCAGACGTGCGGCTCAGGTTTTGGTAAAGCGCCGTGTCCGTAGCCAGCTTGCCGAGCGAGCCTTCGCCCGCATCTATGCGGCGCAAAAGCCGGTTGAGATTTACCGCCGTGCTTTGCAATTCCGCTACCGTTGCGCCAATTGGGGCGTCGCGCAGTTGGCTGCTCATGCGGCTCAGGTTGGAAAGCGTCGTGTCAATCCGCGCGCGGTTTCCGGCGAGCATCGCGGTGGTTTGTTCGGCGTTGTCAATCGTACGGCCCAGCGCACCGCTCTTGTTTTGCAGGGTTTTGGAGACGCCTTCAAAATGCTGCATCGTTGCGTCCAGCGAAGCCACGGCGTGCGCAACGCGCAGACGGGTATCTTCTCCAAAAACGGTGTTCACGCCCGCCAGCAAAGTGTCCAGGCGCAATGTGATTTGCTGCACGTTGCGCAGAATGGGTTTCAGTTCATCGGAAAGGCCGTCAATCTTTCCCGGCTCGTTGGCCGAAGGCAATTCCGCACCGCTTTCCAGCGGCTCGCGGCTTTCGCCCAGCTCTAAGCGGATGCCTTTTGCGCCCATTAAATCCACACTGTACAGCGTCGCCACCGTGCCGCGCGTTACCGCGTAGCCGTCCTTCACCGACATGCCCACGCGAATGCTGCCGTCTTCTTCCAGAGAAATGCCGCGCACACGCCCCACCGCCAGTCCGCGAATGGCAACAAGCGAAGAAGGCTGTAATCCCTGAACGCTTTCAAAGCGCGTGTAGTAGAGCTTTTCGCCGGCAAGAAAACCTTTCCCCCGCAGGTATTGAAAGCCGACGAAGAATACGACGAGCGCAACGGTTACCAACAAGCCGATTCTGATTTCTTTGCTCATCTCCGAAGCAGTGTCTGCGGGAAATTTTGGGGTGTAAAAAGCGGCGAAATTAGAACCTTTGCTTCCGGCGGTATGCTAAAAGATTCTGCCGTGCGGATTAGGGCATGGAATTGTACTTTTAGGCCGAACCCTTTTTGGAATCTCCCCTCTCCCTTCCCCGCTTCTCTCCCCGCTTATGCAGTACGAAATCCGACAGTCCGGCAAGTTCCATTTTGTAGAAGAAGGCGCTGGCGAGCCATTGGTGTTGTTGCACGGGCTTTTCGGCGCGCTCAGCAATTTCCGGGATTTGGTGGAGCATTTCCGGCAGAAATACCGCGTCCTGATTCCCATTCTTCCGCTTTTTGACCTTGGCCTTTTAGACACGACGGTGGGCGGACTGGCGAAGTATGTTACCCGGTTTATAGAAGCGCGCGGACTGGGAAAAGTCCACTTACTGGGCAACTCCCTCGGCGGGCACGTGGCGCTGGTTTACACGCTTAAAAATCCGGCGAAAGTGGCTACGCTGACGCTCACCGGCTCATCAGGACTTTTTGAAAACGGCATGGGCGAAACCTACCCCAAGCGCGGTGATTACGAATACATCCGCAACAAAACGGCGCTTACTTTTTACGACCCGGCGATGGCCACGAAAGAGCTGGTAGACGAGGTGTATGGAATCACCAACAACCGCGTAAAAGTGCTGAAGGTTATTGCCCTTGCCAAGAGCGCCATTCGCCACAATCTGGGCGACGAATTACAAGACATCCAAGCGCCGACCTGCCTTATCTGGGGACGGAACGACACGATTACGCCGCCGATGGTGGCCGAAGAATTTAAGAAGCTGATTCCCAATGCAGAACTCCACTGGATAGACAAATGCGGACACGCGCCGATGATGGAAGTGCCGGGCGAGTTTAACAGCGTCCTAACCGGCTTTCTGCAACGCCACACCGTATCTTGAAGAAGCGTTTCCCCAAAGTTTTTTTGACGCCGTGCGAAAGGGGGTTTTGGGAAGCGCATCCGTTTTAAAAACAAAAGAAAGACTTTGGCCTCGCTCGCACAACTAATGGCGCCTTCCGTGCCCACGCTGCAACGCAGCGACACGGGCAACGACGCGCTGCAACTGATGGATGATGTTCACCTTGCGGAGATTCCGCTGGTAGAAGACGGAAAATATCTGGCGCTGGTGCGCGAGCAGGATGTGCTGGAATGGAACGTTGCCGCCGGACCGCTGAGCGAAGCTGACGACCTGCTGGCGTATCGCCCGGCAATCTCCCTGAAAAGTCACCCTTACGAAGTGCTGCGGGTGCTGCATTCGGAGAATCTGGCTGTCATTCCGGTGGTGGATTCCGAAGACCATTATCAGGGTTCTATCACGCGTTGCGATTTGCTGGATTATCTGGTAGAATCGTCGGGGATTGACAATCCCGGCGCGCTGCTGGTGCTGGAAATTGATTCGCGCAACTACAGCCTAAGCCAGATTGCCAGTATTTGCGAGCAGGAGGAAATCACCATCCTGTCCAGCAATGTGGCCAACAACCCCGACACGCAGCTTCTGGAAGTAACCCTCAAAACCAACCGCTTTTCGCTGGGCGGACTGGTGCAGTCTTTTGAACGCCACAACTACCACGTAAAAGAAGTTCACGGCGACAGCAGCGACAACGACGACCTCACAGACCGCTACGACAACCTGATGGCGTATCTGGGCGTGTAGCATGGGTTATAATCATAGGCCCTCCTGTCTGGCATTATTCATTGTTCATTATCCATTATTCATTAAGAAAGTGATTGCCATAGACAATGTTCTCCTTTCCGACGACGTGATTGAAGCGCATTTTGTGTGCGATTTGGAGCGTTGCCTCGGTGGCTGCTGCGTGGATGGCGATTGTGGCGCGCCGCTGACGGAAGCCGAAGCACAGGCGATGCCCCAAATCTTCGCTGACATCCGCGACATGCTGCCCGAACACCACGTGAAGGCGGTGGAAGAACAGGGCGCGGTGGTTTGGGACAACGAACACGGCCACGTAACGCCCACGATTCACGGCGGCATTTGCACCTACGCGATTACAGATGAGAAAGGCATCGTGAAATGCGCGATTGAGCGAGCGTATGTGGAAGGAAAAACACAGCACCAAAAGCCCATTTCCTGTCACCTTTTCCCGCTACGCGTGACGGTGAGCGAAGGCTTTGAAGCCGTGAATTACGAACCGCGTAAAAAGCTCTGCCGCCCGGCGTGCAAGCTGGGGAAGAAGCTGAAAGTGCCGGTGTACAGGTTTCTGAAAGATGCGCTGGTGCGGAAGTACGGCGTGGACTTTTACGAGGCGCTGGATGCAGTGGCGAAACACAAAGTAGATGAAGCAGGAAAGGGATAATCCATTTTTACAGCGGTAATCTTTTGTCATCCTGAAAGGAACTTGCCGGCTTGCGTTCACTAAGATCCTTCCAGATGACAAAAGTTTTTCGCTAAAAGGAACCAACTGTTATTGCTTAGAGCGCGAATCCAAATAACCTTTCCCCATACCCACATTCGCAAAAGAAACCCCATTTCTGCAAAGCAATCCGTCAAGTTTGGGCTTTAATCGGGAACTTCGCGCGCCCAAATGTGTTTCTAAAAGAAAAACATTTTCAGGCCGAACACCCCCATTTTATGACTCCTACAAGCGAGAACGTTACCACAGATATTTGCATTATTGGCGCAGGCCCCGTGGGCTTGTTTTCTGTTTTTGAAGCCGGATTGCTGAAAATGCGCTGCCACCTCGTGGACTTCCTGCCGCAGGTGGGCGGACAGCTTTCGGAGATTTATCCCCAAAAGCCGATTTACGACATCCCTGGCTACCCGGAAGTGAAGGCGCAGGAACTGGTGGACAACCTGATGAAGCAGATTGAGCCTTTCAAACCGACTTATACTTTGGGCGAGCGCGTGGAAGAAATTTCGCGCGACGAGGCCGGACATTTCAACCTCACGACCAACGACGGGACGCACATCCACGCAAAAGTCATCGTAGTTGCCGGGGGCCTCGGCTGCTTTGAGCCGCGCAAGCCCGCCGTAGAGCGGCTAGAGGATTTTGAAGGAAAGGGCGTTGCCTACATCGTGAAAAACCCGGAGACTTTCCGCAACAAGGAAGTGGTGCTGGCAGGCGGCGGCGACTCGGCGCTGGACTGGACGATTTACCTCGCCGACATTGCCTCCAAAGTAACGCTCATCCACCGGGGCGAAACCTTTCGCGGTGCGCCGGATTCGGCGCAGAAAGTGTTTCAGATGGCGTCTGACCGGAAGATTGACCTTATCCTGAAATCCAACATCTCCCGCATCGACGGCAACGGCAGCCTGCGCGAAGTGTATGTAGTGGACGACCAGAAAAATGAAAGCGTGCTGAAGGCTGATTACCTCGTGCCCTTGTTTGGATTAAGTCCGAAGCTTGGCCCGATTGCCGGCTGGGGATTGAACATTGAAAAGTCGGCGATTGCGGTGGACACTCGGGATTATTCCACCAACGTGCCGGGCATCTACGCCATCGGCGACATCAACACCTACCCCGGAAAACTGAAGCTGATTTTGAGCGGCTTCCACGAGGCGGCGCTGATGGCGCACAGCGCGTTTAAGCATGTGTATCCCAACCAACACCTGAGCTTTAAATACACCACCGTAAATGGGGTAAATGCCTTCTAAGAAATGCTGATTCCTCTTACGATTGAAGACCGCAACGGCGAAAGACAACGGGTAGAAATGCCCGATGACATGAGCTTTAGCCTGATGGAAGCGATGAAGGCTTATGGCTACAACATCCTTGCTACCTGCGGCGGCATGGCGCTGTGCGCGACCTGTCATGTGCAGGTGCTGGAAGGCGGCGAAAATCTCCCGCCCGTAAGCGATGCGGAACTGGATATGCTGGACACCCTTCCCGACGCGATGGACAACAGCCGTCTGGCTTGTCAGCTCCGCATCGGCGAGGAACTGAAGGACACGGTGTTTAAGATTTGCGGCGCGGAAGAGGAGTGAATTTCTAATGATTAGTGATGAGGGATTAATGATTAGTGAAGCCTCATTCCATTTGCCTTTCTGTTTGCCCATTAATCATTACTTATTCATTGCTTTATGGTTTCCCTGCCCGACCATCTTTCTTTAGAAGACCTGCAACCGCTGCTGGCCGAAACCGAAATCCGCCTTTCGGACGCGGCGGCAGACCGCATTAACGCCAACCGTTTTTACTTAGACGCGAAGCTCCAAAAAGGCGAGACTTTTTACGGTATCAACACGGGTTTTGGCTCTTTGTGTGATGTGCGCATTGCGCCCGACGAGCTTTCCCAACTTCAGGAAAACCTCGTGCGCAGCCACGCCTGCGGCATGGGCGACGAAGTTCCGGAGGAGATTGTGCGCTTGATGTTGTTGTTGAAAGTTCATGGGTTGAGTCAGGGTTACAGCGGCATTCGCACGGAAGTGGTGGAGCGGCTGGCGCAGTTCTACAGTCTTGGCATCACGCCGGTGGTATATGAGCTTGGTTCCCTCGGTGCTTCGGGCGATTTGGCTCCGCTCGCGCATCTTTCCTTGCCGCTTTTGGGGGCGGGAGAAGTGCGGATGAATGGAGAGAAAATGCCCGCCGCCGAAGCACTGAAAAAAGCCGGTCTGGAGCCGCTGGCGCTGGCCGCGAAGGAAGGATTGGCGTTGCTGAACGGAACGCAATTCATGAGCGGCTACGGCTGCTGGAGCTTGCTTGCTTCGCGGCGTTTGTCGCAGTGGGCGGATGTTATTGCCGCGCTTTCTGCAGAAGGATTTGATGCGAAATGCGAGCCTTTCCGCGCGGCCATTCACCGCGTGCGCCCTCATGCCGGGCAAGTGGAAACGGCGGCAGAAATGGAGCGTCTTTTGCAAGGCAGTGAATTGCAACAAGGGGAGAAAAAACAGGTGCAAGACCCCTATTCTTTCCGTTGCATTCCACAGGTGCATGGCGCGACGAAAGACGTGATTGAAACGGTGGCGCGCGTGTTGGAAACGGAGATTAACTCCGTTACCGACAACCCGATTGTTTTCCACGACGAAGACGCGATTTTGAGCGGCGGCAACTTTCACGGGCAGCCGCTGGCACTGCACTTGGATTTCCTCGCTATTGCAATGGCCGAGTTGGCGAATATTTCGGAGCGGCGGACGTATCTGCTGGTATCGGGTCAGCGCGGCCTGCCGCCCTTCCTCGCACCTGGCGCGGGACTGAACAGCGGCTTTATGATTGCGCAATACACCGCAGCGGCGATTGTGAGCCAGAACAAACAGCTTTGCACGCCCGCTTCGGTGGACAGCATTGTGAGCAGCAACGGGCAGGAAGACCACGTGAGCATGGGCGCGAATGCGGCCACGAAGTTGCGCCGCCTGCTGCTGAACGTGCAGCGCGTGCTAGCGATTGAGCTTCTTACTGCCGCGCAGGCGCTGGAATTCCGCCGTCCCGGAAAATCGTCGCCCGCGCTGGAAAGTGTTTATGAGCTGGTGCGCAAGCGGATTTCATTTATGGAGACAGACCGGATTTTGCACGACGATTTGGTGGCGGTTGAAGCGATGCTGAACGTGGCGCCGGAGGTTTAGGCTGTGGAAAATCAGTAGTTGAGCTAACTATGGCGTCATGCCGGGCTTGACCCAGCATCTGTATAAAACAGGATAGTGGAGATTGCGGGTCAAGCCCGCAATGACGGCGAAGCTTAGCGCTCCTACCTTCGTAACTCGTTCTTTTTCAGATAGGCTCTTTAAAAACTCCTTTACTGAAAGCTTATTTTTACCCTTCTCAAAACCCTTTTCTCCCACAATGAAAACGCTTCAGCTTCTGCCTGCCGTGCTGGCGCTCTTGGTGCTAGCTTCCTGCAACAATGCTTCCACCGAAAAAACGACGGAGGCAACAACAGAGACGGCAATAACAGCGCCTGCTTCCGTCATTCGTTTTGAGGAAGTGCCGCAATCGCCTGATTTTCCAAGCGCAGCACTTGCAGTAGGCGGTGTTACGTCAGAAGCTGCGGGCGCAGACTCGGCGAAGGTGAAGTTTGCCTTCCACGTGAACGGTTATGAGTTGAAGGCGCAAACCGCAGACGCGGCGGCCAAAGGCTGTAACAACTCAGATAAAGGCCAGCACATCCATTTCATTCTGGACAACAAGCCTTATGTGGCACTTTACGAGCCGAAGCACGAGGCGACGGTGGCGAAGAACTCCGAGCATTATGCGATGTGCTTTCTCAGCCGCTCCTACCACGAATCGGTGAAGGAAAAGACGGCGGGCGTGCTGGTGCATTTCAAGGTGGACGAAAAAGGATTGGTGAAATTGCTGGGAAATCCCTCGGAGCCAATCCTATTCTACAGTCGCCCGAAAGGCGATTATCTGGGCAAAGACACGGCGAAAGTGCTGCTGGATTTTTACGTGTGGAATGGCACTTTGGGCAACGATTTGAAAGTAGTCGCCGACGTGGAAAACACCACAACCGGCGCGAAAGGTTCTTACACGTTCACCAACTGGAAACCACGTTTTGTGGAAGGCTTGGGAACGGGCGTGGCGAAGGTGAAACTCCGCCTCACGGACGGCGCGGGCAACACGGTGAAAGGCCCGCAAAGCGAAGTAACGCGCGAAAACATCCGGCTGGCGGCAGCGGAACCGATGCCGTAAACGATGTTTCACGGGTTCATGGGCCATGTGTTCATGAAACATGAAACATGAAACATGAAACATGAAACATGAAATATGACAACTCAAGAATTTATCCGGGCGGCGCTGGCCGAAGACATTGGCACGGGCGACCACTCTACGCTGGCGGCAATTGACGCGAATGCGCAGGGCCGCGCGGTCTTGAAAGTGAAGGAGAAAGGGATTCTCGCGGGCATGGCGCTGGCACAGGAGATTGTTCATTTCTTAGAGCCGGAAGCGCGCTTTTCTTTCCTTAAAAAAGACGGCGATGCGGTGCAACCCGGCGATGTTGCTTTTGAGCTGGACGCGCGGGTGCATACCATTCTGCAAGCCGAAAGATTGTTGCTAAATTGTGCGCAGCGCATGAGTGGTATTGCGACGCTGACGCAAGAATACGTGCAGAAGATTGCGGGCTACAAAACCCGCATTCTGGACACGCGCAAAACCTCGCCCTTGTTCCGGCAGTTTGAGAAGGAAGCAGTAGTGATTGGTGGCGGGATGAATCACCGCATGGGGCTGTATGATATGGTGATGTTGAAGGACAATCACATTGACTTTTGCGGCTGCATTGCGAAGGCGCTTTTGCGCACACGGGACTATCTCCAACGGGAAAATTTGCCACTGAAAATAGAAATTGAAACGCGCAATCTGGACGACGTGCGGCAGGTGCTGGAAGCTGGCGGAGCCGACCGTATTATGCTGGACAACTACGCGCCGGAACAGGTAGCCGAAGCGGTGAAGCTGATTAACGGGCGCGCTGAAACAGAGGCTTCCGGCGGCATCCATCTGGGCAATATTGTGGACTATGCTGCAACGGGCGTGGACTTTATTTCCGTCGGCGCAATTATCCACCACGCGGTGAGTTTGGATTTGAGCTTGAAGGCGGTGTTGGTATAGCGCGAAGCGCGTTGCAATGTTGGATGCTTCGCGTTGGAGTGTTGGAAGAGATGCATAAATCGTGGGAAACGGAGAAGACGAACGACGAAACAATCTTCACACAATTCAAAGTGTATCGTGCAGGTTACTTCGCTTCGCTCGCAATGACCCGCATTTTCTAACCTTCCAACGCGAAGCATTCCAACCCTCCAACGCACGAAGTGTATCCAACGCCGCAGGCATCCAACATTCCAACAACGTCTCCTTATCTTCGTCTCCTATGGCTACTCAACTTCTTGCCGGTAAAAAAGGAATCATTTTCGGGGCGCTGGATGAGCGCTCTATCGCTTGGAAAACGGCCTTGAAAGCCGTAGAAATGGGCGCACAAATTGTGCTTTCCAACGCACCGATTGCGTTGCGCATGGGCAAAATCAAAGAGCTTGCGGCACAGTGCGGAAACGCACCGGTGATTGGTGCAGATGCCACTTCCGTAGAAGACCTGCAAAAGCTGTTTGAAGAAACGCAGGCACACTTCGGTGGCAAGATTGACTTTGTGCTGCACAGCATCGGTATGAGTCCGAACGTGCGCAAAAGCATTGCCTATACTGACACCAACTACGACAATTTCCTCAAGACGCTGGACATCTCCGCGTTATCGCTGCACAAGGTGTTGCAAACGGCGATGAAGGCCGACGCGCTTACAGAAGGTGCGTCTGTTGTGGCGCTTACTTACATCGCTGCGCAGCGCACTTTTCCGGGCTACAACGATATGGCCGAAGCGAAGGCGCTGCTGGAAAGCATTGCCCGCTCGTTTGGTTATCACTACGGCTTTGCTAAGAAAGTGCGCGTAAACACCGTGAGCCAGTCGCCAACAGCAACCACTGCCGGTTCGGGCGTGGGCGGTTTTGATGCCTTTTTCTCCTACGCAGAAAAGATGAGTCCGCTGGGCAACGCGCCTGCTGAAGACTGCGCCGCGTTCTGCTGCGCACTTTTCTCCGACCTCACGCGCTTCGTGACGATGCAAAACCTCTTCCACGACGGCGGCTTCTCCATGACCGGCGTGAGCCAGCCGATTGTGACGGAAATGGAAAAGGCGAGTGGAATGAATGTAGGCGGAGAGTGAGACAAAAGACGATAGACAAAATATAAAAGCGGATTTCCGGTAGGGGCGCACCCTTGTAGTCGCCCTTTCCAGCAATCCAAGCATCAAAGGCCAAGTATCAAGAACCAAATACCAAGAATCCAAGTTCCAGATTGCAGCACGTCACCCCTCTCTTTAGGAGAGAGGCTACAATAAAATTCCGCCGCTGCCGTTTTTAAAAAGAAAGAGAAGAACCGTTTGTTTATGCACAAGATGCTGCGGCCTTTGCTGCTTTCTGTTTTAATGATTTCCGGCATGGCGCTGACGGGAAAAGCGCAGGTTACGGGCGGACAGCGCGCCTTTGAATTTCTGCGGCTTTCGCAGAGCGCGCGCACCTCGGCGCTCGGCGGCATCAACGTGAGCGACCCGACCAGAGACGTTTCCGCCGTATCGCAAAACCCGGCGCTGATGCGGCCTGGATTGCACAACCAACTGGCCGTGCAATACAACAGCTACCCCGCAGGCATCAACATCATGAACCTGCAACACGGCTACCATTCGGAGAAGTGGAACACGGCATTCTTTGGCAGTATCCAATACCTGAATTACGGCAGCTTTGACGAGACAGACATCTACGGAAACAACATCGGTACGTTTCGCGGAACGGATTACGCGGTGAGCATTGGCGCAAGCAAGGAATACCGGGAACGCTGGCGCGGCGGCGTGGCTTTGAAGTATGCGGGAAGTCGTTATGGTGATTTGCGCGCGGGGGCGTTGCTGATGGATGTGGGCATTGTGTATGCCGATACGGAAAAGCTTATTACGTTGGGCGCAGTGGCGAAAAACATTGGCTTCATGACGCAGAAGTATAACGCCGGCAACAGTGCTGAACCGCTGCCTTTTGATTTGCAAATTGGGTTTTCTAAAAGGCTGGCGCGCGCGCCGTTGCGTTTCCATATCACGGCCCACCACCTTTACGAATGGGACATCCGCTACGACAATCCGGCGGACAACACCACGAACACGCTTGGCGGAACGACCACGAGCGGCAGTTCCGGCGGAAACAATTTCTTTGATAAACTGGCGCGTCACGTCATCTTCGGAGCCGATATTCTGATTGGCAAACGCATCACTGTTACCGGGGCTTATAACCACCTGCGGCGCGGCGAACTGGCCTTCACAGACAAACCGGCGTTGTCGGGATTCTCCTTCGGTGGCTCCATCAATCTGGACCGTTTTCAGATTCGCTACTCGCGCAGCATTTTCAACCTTGCCGGCACGACCAATGAGTTTGGGCTGAACGTGAATCTGGCTACAACCGTGGGCATCGGCAGGGCAACGGAGCGCCTGCGCTGGAACAAGGTGTATTCCGACTGGAGCAACTAGAAGCAATGAATAATTTATAATGAACAATGAATAATGGGATTGGTGGCAGGTGAATTATAATAGGGAGTAACTTCTCCCAAAATCTGTCTACTCATTGTTCATTATTCATTGAAAAAGCATTCCTTTCTTTACCGCAACGGTCTAAGCATCACTGTCATCGGTGCGATGCTGCTTTTCTGGGCGGCGCAGGCGATTACCGGCTGGCACGACCACAACAGTGAATTGGAAGAATATGGGCGCGCGGCGCTGGGATTAGGTGCTTATTTGCACAGTGGTCATTTCATCTCCACTACGTTTGAGAATTGGGAAAGCGAGTTTTTGCAGATGGGCTTTTATGTAGTGCTCACTGTGTATCTGCGTCAGAAAGGCTCGGCAGAATCGGCGCCGCTAAAGGGCGAGGAGGGCGATGAGAACCCAGAAGAGGAACTTAAACCTAAACCAGATTCGCCCGGCCCGGTGAAGCGCGGCGGCTGGCGGCTAAAGCTCTACAGCCACTCCTTAAGCCTTGTGCTGCTCCTGCTTTTTCTCGGCTCTTTTGCCGGGCATTTTTACGGAAGTCTGCATGCCTACAACGAAGAACAACTCCTAAAACAAAAACCACCGGAAATGGCTGCGGAATACATCGGCAATACGCATTTCTGGTTTGAAAGCTTTCAGAACTGGCAAAGCGAGTTTCTGGCCGTAGCGGCACTGGTACTGCTCTCTATCTGGTTGCGCGAAAAAGGCTCGCCGCAATCTAAAAAAGTGAACGCGCCGCACAGCGAAACGGGGGATTGAGCAAATATATTTTAGGAATTCCTATTTCAATATCACACATGCCACCTCCAACGTGTGGAGATAGGTTGTGTGATATCACACAAGCACTTCCCAAGGTGTGTACATACTGTGTGTGATATCACACCTGCACTTCTCACAGTGTGAACATACCGTGTGTGGAATCACACTTACTATCCTCACGTTGCGGACATACCTTGTGTGATATCATACCTGCCATCCCCACATTGTGGACATACCGTGTGTGATATCACACCTGCCATTCCCACGTTTTGATCAGGCTTTTCGGGTCTTCACATGTTGCCTGTTGAAGCCTATTTTTACGTGCAAATCCCAACACGCTTTTTCTCCAATCTCTTCTCTATGAACCAGAAAGAAACCGTCCGCCAGTTCAACGATTTTATTTTCCGCGACAACGACAAGGCCTTCGCCGTTTTGGCGGAAGATGTCACGATGGAATGGCCCGGTTGGGGCATGGAACCGCTTCGTGGACGCGACGTTATCCGCACCTTTATGGAAACGAACGGCCCGGAGGAAATGACGGACATCACGCTCCAAAGCCTGATTGAGGAAGGTGCCGAAGTAATTGGTCACGGCCACTGCACCACCGTAAAAGACGGGAAATCCGGGAAAAGCTTTTTCGCCGATTGCTACACGTTGCGCGACGGCAAAATCGCCCGCATTGTGAGCTATATGGTGATGGAGAAAAAAGAAAAGTAAATTCAGCAGGGCCACTTCTCCACGACCTTAAAAAGCATTGCTTAAAAGGCCTTCTCTTTCAGAATGCTGTTTAATACCACTGGCAGCGCCTCTTTAAACCAAGTCGTGTAGCGATGAGGCTGCGCGGAAATTTCTCTCCTTAAAACTGCCGGAGAAACCCAGCGATATGCCTGTACTTCTGCCGGATTTGGTTGGGGCTTATTGTCTGTAAAGCCGATAAAAACGTGGTCGTATTCATGTTCCGTCAGCCCGTTTTCCACTGGCGTGTGGTAGATAAACGAGAAGTCTTTTTGAACTGCACACTTCAATCCCATTTCAAATCAAAGCCGTTCTTCCGCACCCGCATAAAGCTCTTCGCCCGGCTGCGGGTGGGAGCAACAGGCATTTGTCCATAGCCCGCCGCCGTGGTATTTGTCCTGCGCGCGTTGTTGTAGCAGCATTTCGCCTGCGCTGTTGCAAATGAAGATGGAAAACGCCCGGTGAAGAACGCCTTTTTGGTGGGCTTCCAGCTTGTCCATCTCGCCAATAGCCACGTCTTCGCGGTTCACCAAAATCACTTTGTTGCGGTTCATTCTTCCTCGTTTACAGCTTCTGTTTTCAGTGCCTTGCGGTAAGTAGCTAAGGCTCTTTCGCGGGCAACTTCATGGGCAATCATGGGCGCAGGATAACGGGAGGATTTATACTCGGGAACCCATTGCTGGATGTAGCGTTCGTCCTTGTCAAACTTTTCGGTTTGCGCCGCCGGACTAAAGACCCGGAAATAAGGCGCGGCATCGCAGCCACAGCCCGCCGCCCACTGCCAGTTGCCGTTATTGGCTGAAAGGTCGTAGTCGTTGAGTTTTTGGGCAAAGTATGTTTCGCCCCAACGCCAGTCTGTAAGCAGATGTTTACACAAAAAGCTTCCGACCACCATGCGCACGCGATTGTGCATAAATCCCGTCGTATTCAATTGCCGCATTCCTGCGTCCACAATCGGGTAGCCCGTCGTGCCTTCCTGCCAGCGTTGGAAATCGGCCTCGTTGTTGCGCCAGCGAATCGCGTCGTATTTGGGTTTGAAGGATTGATCCACCACGTGCGGAAAGTGAAAGAGAATCTGCATGAAAAACTCGCGCCAGATCAATTCTGCCAGCCACGTATCGTTGTGTTCCAGTGCAAAAGCCACACATTTGCGAATGCTTATCGTGCCGAAGCGCAGCGCAATGCCCAATTGCGTTGTCCGTTGCAAGGCCGGAAAATCGCGGTATTTGTGGTACTCGCCAATGATGGAAAGACGCAGCTCGGGCCTCTCCAAAACGAAATCACTTTTAGAAAAACCAATGGCGGCCAGCGTGTGAATCGGCGCTGTTTCTTGCGGGTAGAAATTCGCTGAAAGAGCCTTCTCTTCTTGCGCCTGAAGTGGATTTTGCGCCAACAGCGCGCGCCATTTTTTGGCGTAAGGCGTGTAAACGGTGTAAGGTTTGCCGTCGTTTTTCAGAATATCCCCTTCCTCAAAAATCACCTGGTCTTTGAAGGATTTAAAGAGAATTCCTCTTGTTTGCAGAAAGTCGCGAATTGCTGCATCGCGCTCCCGTGCATACGGCTCATAATCGCGGTTGCAATACACGGCTTCTATCTCGTATTCTTCCGACAGTTTTTCAAACACAGACAGCGGCGTACCCATGAACGTATTGAGCCTTGCGCCATAAGGTTTCAGCGCCTCGTTGATGCTTTGAAGTGCCTGCTGAATGTAGTCCACACGCCGGTCGTCGCGGTTTTCCAAGCGGCTCAGGATGTCTGTGTCAAAAATGAAAACAGGCATTATTGGCACACCGCTTTTCAGGGCTTCGCGCAGGCCGGTGTTGTCTTCCAAACGCAGGTCGCGACGGAACCAGAAAAGGGATATTTTGTCTTTCATCGGGAGGGCGCCGGGAAAGAAAGACGCGGATAAACGCCGGAACGCGATTTTGGTTTGCACAGGCAATTTCCCTTCACAAAAAAGCCCACTTTGCAGCAGGCTTGTAAAACAAAATGTTCTTCTTTACCGCCCCGTGCCTCTTCCTTCTATCAAGCCCATCAGCTCATCCAGGCGCGGCGCAAGAATAATTTCCGTACGGCGGTTTTTGGCGCGGCCTTCCGGCGTTTCGTTAGGCGCAATGGGTTCGTAAGAGCTTCTGCCGGAAGCCGTGAGGCGCGTTGCCGCCACGCTGTCGTTGGTCAGGATGCGCACAATCTCGGTGCTGCGCGCCACGCTCAAGGCCCAGTTGTCGGGGAAACGTTTGGTAATAGGAATGCTGTCCGTATGGCCTTCTACCAACACGTTGATTTCCGGGTTTTGAATCAGCGCCGCCGCCAGTGTTTTCAGCGCGTCCTTGCCACCTGCATTCACCTCGGCACTGCCGGAAGGGAAAAGCAAACTCTCCGAAAGACTCACATACACCTTGCCGTTTTTCATCGCCACCGTAAGTTGGTCGGATGTAAACGCGTTAAGGGCTTGCGCTACTTTGGCCCGCAACGCTTCCGTGGCTTGCCGCTGTCGGTCTATCAGGCCCTGCAGTTGTTGCAGGCGTTGCTGTTGCTGCTGAACTTCCGTCTGGCTTTGGTTCAATTGGTTAGACGTGCTTTGGTTGGCAGCATCCAACAGGCTCACGCGGCTTTGGAGTTCTTCTCCTTGCTTGGCGAGGCGCAGACTGTCGCGGCGCAGGTCAAAGATGTGGTCTTGGGCGGCAAGGTATTTCCGCTTGGCCACGCAGGAAGACGTACCGGAAAGAACGAGGGCCGCACCGGCGAGCAGAAGGAGGTTTTTCATAAAAACAGGTTCGCTTTAAAGAGAAGAAGGAAATTGTTTTCCTGTCTTAATAAGACTGTTCCGCAAAGAAAAACACCCTTCCGCCACGGACGAAAACCGTTTTGGAAAGGTGTATTTAAAGAGGGTTTTTTTGAAAGAAAATACGCCGTTACCGGACAAGTGTGATATCGCCCTTCATTTCTTCGGAACCACCGTCAGGCTTCACAATTCTGATGATGTATTTATACACGCCTATGTCCTGCGGTTCGCCGTTAAACGTGCCGTCCCAGCCGCGTGTATTGTCGGTGGTGTAGAAAATCTGGTTGCCCCAGCGGTTGAAGATGCGCATTTCCACCAGCTTATTGATGCCAAGGTTCACCACTTGGAAATTGTCGTTCACAAAGTCGCCGTTGGGCGTAAAAGCATTGGGAACCATCGAAGGCACATCTGTCCGCACCCGCACATTCACCGAGTCGTAGCCCACACAGTAGTTGCTGTCTATTACCTGTAGAATGTACTCTGTCGTCAGCAGCGGCGTGGCAATCGGATTCGGAATATTGGCGTAGTTCAGACCTGCGGTGGGCGTCCATGCATAAAAGCGCGCGCCGGTTGTCCGCGCAAAAAGCGGCACGCCAAAGCTGTAAAGAATCGAAGTGTCCGGCCCGGCATTTACGATGGGCAGCGGGTTTACCACTACCCGCGCCGTTAGCGTATCCGTGCAACCGTACTGATCAAAAACAACGCCGTAGTACGTGGTGGTTTGCGTAGGCGTCGCTATTGGGTTAGAACAAGTGTCGCAGCTAAGCGTGGTGTCTGGCAGCCACTCGTAGCGCACACCGTTGCCGATGGCAAGGTTGGCGCTGCCGCCGATGCAAAGGCTGGTGTCGTTACGTGGGTCTTTGTAAGGGTTGCGCATGGAAATCTGAACAGTTGTGCTGCCCCGCCGATAGCAGCCGCTCTGATCCAGCGCACGGATGCTGAACACCCGAGGCGAAACCGGCACAAAAGCGAGCGTGGTAGCCGCCGTGCTGTCCTCTACATAGTTGGAAGGCAACCACAGATACTGGTAGGAAGGCGTAGGCGGAAGCAGCATTCCGAAAGACAGCGTGGGCCGGGCCGTGAAAGCGCCGCCTTGTCCGCTGTTGTTGTTAAAAGCACAACCTTGTACACGCTTGTTGGTGTCGGCACGTAGATACACGCTGTTGAAGGTTGTGTTGGTGTAAGCAATCTGGTCGTAAAGGCCGGCGGTAAACGTGGAATCGCTGTAGCACATTTCCACAATCAGGTTAGAAGCGCCATCCCAGTCATAAGCGTCGTTCAGCACAAACTGGTTTTCGCCACGACGGGTGGAGAAGGTGTTTGCGCTGTACACAAATGGCAGGCGGGAGGTGAAGCTGTCCAGGAAGGTGCGTTGTGTACAACCCATTTTGATGTTTAAATTCTGGAAAGCCGTTGTAGACTGCTTGTCTCCCACAAAAAACGAAAGGCGCTTGATGCGTCCGGCCCGAAGACCTGCGGCAGTCAGCTCGCTGGCAGTGTAGAGAAATTGCGTGCGCACGTTTCGCTGGCTGCCGTCAAAAGGCGTAGGGTTAATTACGCCGTCTGTTGTGTCGGCAAATGTTCCTACCGTATCGTTTACCGGCGTAGTGCCCACGAGGTCGGGGCCGCCGTTGGTTCCACAGCGCACCAGGGAGCCGTAAAGCGCGAAGTTGATAGCGGTAGTCAGCTTGATGTAATCCGGCTTGCACAATACAGGCGGCGTAGCCGTTACCGTAACACTCGCATCGCTCACGTCAAAGCGGAAAGGCCGGTTCACTATCTGTCCGCAGGTATCCGTAATCCGGTTGCCGTCGGTGCCGGTTTTGAAGTTGATAATGTAAGCACCGGGCGCAACAATAGAGCTGTCAAAGTGCAGATCAATGGAGGTAACAAGCCCAAAACTGTCGCACTGCGAAGCGTCGGCGTGGGTGATGGTTACCGGCGAAGGGCCGTTGATAAAGAAATCGCTGCCATCGGGCGCAACGGTATTGCATTTCACGCCCCGGTCAAAATGGACAGTGATGTGCGAACAGGCCGGGGTGTCGTAGCTGATAATCGCCGGTGGCACAGGTGGAACCATGCTGAAAGAAACCGAGCGGCCAGTTCCGGTTGTGGTTTGATCATTTCCACAGGCATCCCTCAGGAAGGTACCATTTGTTCCGCTCAATGGAGAAATAGTGTAATTGCCCGCCGGTAGCGGGGCCGAGAAACGCACCCGAACAGTTCTAGTGTAAGCATTGCCGCCCACACAATTCAGCCCCTGCGCCGAAACAACCTGAATACCTGCCGGTAGCGGAGTGAGTTTAAAGTTGGAACCATCTCCGGCCAGGGAGGAACAAAGAACCTGCTCCGAAAGCGTTACGTCGATGCTGTCTGCTATGAAAGAACAACGATTAAAGGCAGAAGCAAAATAAGGAGCGACGTTATCAATAAAGCCTGCCGTAGAGCCGGTGAAATCCAGCACGTAGCCGTTTTGGGAGACGTCTTCATAGTTGGATACATTTAAGGCTAAAACCTGCCCAGCGGTTACGTTTAACGAGTTGCTCCATTGCGAAAGACCAGCAGCAACTTGAACCGTATTCAGCCCCGTCCTTCCAGGGGCACCGGAAAAGTTACAGGCAGAAGTCTGACCATTTGGCGGCGCTCCGATAGGCGGTGCTCCGTTATAAATTGCCTGGCAGCCGCCGTTTGTGATGTCCCAGACTGCGAAATCATAATCATCCGTTGTGTCATTAGGCGTAATGCTTAGATTGAAAACCCCAGTAGTTGAAACGGTGATGATGTACCATACATCATTTTTTTCATTACTACCAAGGCAGCCTCGATTTGTAGCATTCAATTCTTGCGTTGCACCATTTCCCGCATAGGCGTTGTTCTGCACATATCCCGACTGGCAAACGGGGATGCCATTGATACACTCCTGCTCCGGTTGGTTGGAAAGAGGCGTTTGCGCCTTCCCGCCAAAACACGCCAGCAACGCCAGCGCCAATAAATAAAAACACTTCATTTGGGGCCTTTTAAAAAAAGAAAAGGGGAAATTCAAACGGCAATTTACAACAAAGATGCCTTCGCCCGGCAAAAGCCCTTTTATTTTGGGAAATAATGCGCTTTTTTCCTTTTTTCCCGCGCGTATCTTCGGCGCATATTCTTTGCTTGTGAAGGCGATTATCCCTATGGCAGGCGCCGGTACCCGGTTGCGTCCGCTCACCTATACCCAGCCTAAGGCGCTCATTCCGGTTGCCGGGAAAACGCTGCTGTCGCTCATTGTAGACCAGCTTCTCGAGGCCGGTGTGCGGGAGTATGTTTTCGTCATCGGCTATCTCGGCGAGAAGATTCGTGATTACGTGCAAAGCACTTATCCCGACATTTCCTGCACCTACATCCAGCAGCCCGACCGGCGGCGCGGATTGGGCCAGGCGGTGAGCCTTGCAGGCAGCGCCGTAGCGCCCGGCGAAGAGGTGGTGATTGTGCTGGGAGATACCGTAGCGGAGTATGATGCACATACACTTCTGGAGGGCCGGATTTCGCAAATAGCCGTCCGCAAAGTGGATGATCCGCGCTCCTTTGGCGTAGCGGAAATAGACCTCTCGGAGCGCATCACCCGCGTGGTGGAAAAGCCGCTCATTCCCAAAAGCAATATGGCGCTGGTGGGCATCTACTACATCCGCGAATCCGACCTTTTATTCCGCATTCTGGAAGAGCAAATGGCGGCGCTGGATGCATCAGGCCGCGAAGAGCTTTCGCTCACCGAAGCACTTCAGGAAATGATTGTGCAGGGCACACACTTTGAGGCTTTCCGGGTGAATAGCTGGTATGATTGCGGGAAGAAAGAATCCCTGCTGGCAACCAACGCACAGCTTCTGGAGTTGATGACCGAACGCAGCGATTACAGCGCCCACATGGCCGAGCTGGCCGCTCGTTATCCGCAGGCCATGATTATCCCACCGGTAGAAATTGCCGAAGGCTGCGTATTCCGCAACGCCATCATCGGTCCCCATGTTTCTATCGGGCAGAATGCGCAGGTAGAACGCTGCATCATCCGCGATTCCATCATTGGCGCTTACGCGGAATTGAAAGACGTAGCCCTCCAGAAAAGCATTATCGGCAACGACGCTTTCGTGCGCGGCTCCTCCCAAAGCCTGAATCTGGGGGATAATACGGAGATTGATTTGCGGTAGCGCATTCGCCCATGCCTTTCGGGCAAGCGCCCCATTGCTTGGGGTTGTCGCCCCATTGTTTGGAATCTCTGCCCCGGATTTTCGGGCTGCTCCCCCGAGGCTTCGGATTCCAGCCCCAGACCTTCGGGCTGCTGCCCCAAGGCTTCGGGTTCCAGCCCAAAACTTTAGGGCCACTGCCTGAAGCTTCGGGTTACAGCCCCAGAGTTTCAGCGGAGTGCCCAAAACTTTCGGGCTGCTGCCCCAGAGTTTGGGTTCCGGCCCCAAAGTTTTGGGCGACAGCCCAGGCAAGGCGGGCTAAAGCCCAAGTAGGGCGGGCAGCAGCCCAAACACACTATGGGGGACAGCAGAGAGCAACTCTTCTCTTCTGGCGTAAGGAAGGGCGAAGGAGAACGACCTGTATGTTCCAACACCATCCAACGCGCAGCATCCTATTTTTGCCCTCCTTATGCAGTTCTACCGCGCCGGTCTTCCCGACGAGCAGCTTTTGATGCTGTATCGCCGCATTCTTTTTCCCCGCCTCATTGAAGAGAAAATGCTCGTCCTCCTGCGGCAAGGGCGCATCTCCAAATGGTTTTCCGGCATCGGGCAGGAAGCCATTGCCGTGGGCGCAACGGCAGCATTGGAGAAGGATGAATGGATTATGCCGCTCCACCGCAACCTCGGCGTTTTTACGGGACGCGATATGCCCTTTGCACAGCTTTTTAAGCAGTGGCAAGGCCGGAAAGGCGGCTTCTCCAAAGGGCGTGAACGCTCCTTTCACTTCGGCGCACCGGAGTACCATGTTTGCGGCATGATTTCCCACCTCGGGCCGCAACTGGCCCTGGCCGACGGCACGGCGCTGGCCCACAAGCTGCGCGGCGAAGAGCGCGTTTCGCTCGCCTTTTCCGGCGATGGCGGCACAAGTGAGGGCGACTTCCACGAGGCGCTCAACGTAGCAGCCGTGTGGGGCCTGCCGGTGATTTTTATGATTGAAAACAACGGCTACGGATTGAGCACGCCGGTGCGCGAACAATTCGTTTGTCGCCAACTGGCCGACCGCGCGAAAGGCTATGGCATGAAGGGCGTAACCATTGACGGCAACAACATTCTGGACGTCTATCAAACCGTGCGCGAAGCCCGCGAATACTGCCTCAAGGAAGGCAAGCCGATGCTGATAGAAGCGATGACTTTTAGGATGCGCGGCCACGAAGAAGCAAGCGGTGTGAAGTATGTTCCGAAGCGTCTTTTTGAAGAATGGCAGGAGAAAGACCCGGTGCAGAACTACGAAAATTATCTCCTCAAAAAAGGCCTCCTGACCGAAGAAACCGTTGCCCAGATCCGTGAGGAAATGAAGGCGGAAATTGAGCGCGGATTGGAAGAAGGCTTTGCGGAAGGCCCGGTGGTTCCGAATCTGGAGGAAGAAATGCGCGACGTGTATGCGCCTTCAAAAGAAACAGCAACAGGTATTCCAACGAGTGGCGCAAAGCACGAGAAGAAATTTATTCAGGCCCTTTCCGAAGGTCTTTCGCAGAGCATGGAACGCTACGAAAACCTTGTCCTCATGGGGCAGGACATTGCCGAGTATGGCGGCGCGTTCAAGGTAACGGAAGGCTTTGTGGAGAAGTTTGGAAAAGCGCGTGTGCGCAACACGCCGTTGTGCGAAAGCGCGATTGTAGGCGCGGCACTCGGCCTCAGTCTGGAAGGCTTTAAGAGCATGATGGAAATGCAGTTTGCCGACTTCGCAACGGTAGGCTTCAACCAGATTGTGAACAACCTCGCCAAGATTCATTACCGCTGGGGACAGCCCGCCGATGTGGTGATACGGATGCCGACAGGCGGCGGCGTGGGCGCAGGGCCGTTCCACTCTCAAAGCAACGAAGCGTGGTTCACAAAAGTGCCCGGTTTGAAGGTGGTGTATCCATCCACGCCCGAAGACGCGAAGGGACTTATGTGCGCCGCGATTGCCGACCCGAACCCGGTGATTTTCTTTGAGCACAAAGCCCTTTACCGCGCCATTTCCGGCCCTGTTCCCGAAGAATATTACACGATAGAAATCGGCAAGGCGCGCGTGGTGCAAACGGGCGACGACGTAGCGATTATCACCTACGGCGCAGGCGTGCATTGGGCCACAGAATGGGCGGAGAAAAACCCGGACACCTCCGTGTATATCCTGGATTTGCGCAGCCTTCTGCCTTTAGACTACGACGCGATTCGCACGGCGGTGGAAGCCACAGGCCGCGTCTTGGTGTTGCATGAAGACACGCTTTTTGGCGGCATCGGCGGGGAGATCAGCGCGTGGATCAACGAGCATTGCTTCAAGAACTTGGACGCGCCGGTGGTGCGTTGCGGCTCCCTGGATACGCCCGTGCCGTTTGCGATTGAGTTGGAACAGCAGTTTATGGCAAAGTCGCACTTGGACAGCGCGATGGAAAAGGTGCTGGGGTTTTAGCAATAGAAAGGGGCGAACACCATGTTCGCCCCTTTCTATTGCTGTTCTTGTGGTTCAGTTATCTCTTCCAGTTCTCCTCTGAAAAACTGGGTCGGGATATTTAGTGTGCCAGTAGTATTCCCTCCCAGATTCGCCGTAAGTGTGGCCACAAAAGACCGCATGTAAGGAAACATAATCGCAGGAGCATTGCTATTGACAAAATTCTTTTTCAATTCTTCAGAGGCTTCCGAACTTATCTCAAAAGAGCCTACTGCCAAAAGGTAAAGATCAAAGCTGTCTTCAGAGGAAATCCTTACTTCCTGAATGATTCTGAAAAAACCCGGTTGGTCTTTTGGATAGAAAACTTTTGGCGTGATGCTCAGATTAATTCCGTTTTCTTCTAAACGAGGCTTAGAGAAATTGAAGTTGATGACTGGAAAATCAACACCATGAAATTGTAGTTGAGCTTGGCTACCTACTTCCATTTAGGCTGCTTGAGGATATAATTCTGAATAAGTAGTCTCACAGCGTCCAAGTTTGGAAAAGGAGACATTACTTTTAGAGGGAATTATTTGAAGGAAAATCTTCGCTTTATTTTCAAAGGCTCCTTTTCCCAAACTTTGTAAATAGTTTTTAGCTCGCTTCTCCTGTAACCAGTTGGTAAGACTTTCTCTTGATTCTTGAGCCAGTGCCTGGTCAAGCTTCTCTTCTAATTTCTTTAAATCCAGCATGGTTGATGACCTCTCAAGTTTTTAAAAGCATTTCTCCTCCTTGAGAAAAGCGAAGGTACAGACTATCTCTTTGCGATAGACAGCCAACTGAATTCTCTTTCTATAGGCGAATGGCACTTTCCTATCGCCGTATTGAATGGGCTTGATCAACAAGTGATTGGGATTTGTAGGCAAGTCCTGAAACATAATTCCACTCACATCTTCCCTCCAACCAGCCCGTTCTCTAAAGTAGTCATTTAGTTCTTTGAGCGTCGGCTTTTCCTTTGTTTTGGCTATAATGGTCTTTGCCGCTTTTTCAATTTGCCGGAGCCAAAAGAAATAATCTTCCTCATTAAATACGGTATTCAGTACATCCTCGCAGTCAATGTTGCTGCTGTAAACTTGATAAACCCCCGTCTTTCTTTTGGAGGTATTGCCCCAGTGTTCTGCGTCTTCTAAATCGTGCCAAAAATAAATTGCTTCTCCAAGCCAAGCATCATCCCTCGTGCAAGGTAGTGGCGCTGTTAGCCTTTGGCCTCTTGCTTCCTGCGTGTGATAAAAAGTCTTTTCCACCAGACAAATATAGAAGTGTGAATAGGAAGCGCAACTTCACAGGTGAAGCAGCTTCTAAACAGAATAAGAAAGCTCAAAAGATTGGCCCTACTTCAAAATATTCCCTTCCTTAGAAAACTGCTTCACGCTCGCCACCATTGCCAAGAGCGCTACCACAATCAGGGAAACGACCAGCAACGCATACTGTCCATACTGAATCGTTCCGGCAATGATTTCCTTTGTCGCCAGCGCAATGTTCATAATCGGAATCAAGGCCGTTTGCCATGTCAGGCGCATGCCCGGCATCATCGCCATCATGGCGGGCACAATCACGGCAAAAATCATGGGGCTGACGTAGGTCTGCGCTTCCTTAAAGCTGTTGGCGCGAATGGCAACTGCGGAAAGAATACCTGCGAAAAACACACTCAACGGCACGAGCATTCCAAACAGCAACAAGACAAAACGCAGGCTCAGAATATCGTTCATGGCACGGAGTATTTCCGGCGGAATGCCGTCAAAAAGGCGCAGCGCGGCAAACATCCCCACGATGGTCATCACCGCTGCGAAAACGCCCACCACGCTTATCGCCATTACTTTCCCCAGAAGGATTTCAAAGCGCGACGCAGGCGTGGTCAAGAGGGTTTCCAACGTGCCTTTTTCCTTCTCGCCGGTAATCAAATCCAGCGCCGGATACATGCAGGCCATAAAGCAAAACAGGATAAAGATGTAAGGCAGAAATCCGCCCGCCAGCATCCCGATTTGTTCTTGTTTGGAAGCCACATCCGATTCCAGCACGGCAATCGGCTCCAACAATTCCGGCGAAATGTGCAAGTGCTCAAAACGGCTTTTCAGTACGTCGGCTTTGTAAGCATCCAACACTTTTTGTACCCGTCCTTCCACACTCGTGTTGGTGGATTTATAGTAGAAGCCCACTTTCCCCACGCCCATAGAATCCACCGAAGAGGCAAAAGCCGGGTCAAAATTCAAGACCGCATCGTAAGATTCTTCGGCCACTGAATCGCGGGCAGCCGTCAGCGGAACACCTTGAATCAACTTAAAGCCAAGCGCTGCGGCAAACTGCTTTTCCAAAACGGGCGGCGCATTTAGCAAAGCCACGCGCAACGTTTTAGCTTCTTCTTTCTCGGCCATTCGCTTGCTGAATTTGGTAACGCCCAGCAAAAGCAGCGGCATCGCCAGCACAGGCAGCAGAATAGCGGAAATCAGCGTGCGCTTATCGCGTAGCGTCGTAGTCATTTCCTTGCGGAAAATCGTGAGGATAATGCTCATGGGAAATGGAAAAAGAGAACTGGTTTTTTTGAAATTTTTGGGCGTTGCCTTCGGCCCGGGCTTTCGGCTTTGCTTCGCGCCGCCTCTATCCCTAACGCGGTGGTTTACCGGTGTAGGAACTCCGCTGTTAGCGGGGCGTTCTGTGGATTCCGGCTTTACCTCCCAACCGCTTCCCCCTGCACCAGCCGTATAAATGCCGCCGTCAAGGATTCGGTATTGGCTTCTTTGCGGAAAGCATCCATTGTGTCGGCATACACAATGCGGCCTTTGTTGATAATCGCCAGCTCGTCGCAAAGCAAGTCCACTTCGCTCATGATGTGGGAAGAGAAAATCACCGTCTTGCCGTCGGCCTTGCAATCGCGTATTAGGTTGATAATGCTGCCCGCCGTTATCACATCCAGCCCGCTCGTCGGCTCGTCAAAAATCACCACTTCCGGGTCGTGAATCATTGTCCGCGCGATAGACACTTTCTGCTTCATGCCGGTGGAAAGCTGCCCGATGCGTTTGTTGGCAAAGCTGTTGATGCCCAACTGCGTAAAGAGCGTTTCTTTTCGCTGCTGAAACACCGCTCCAGACATGCCGTAGAGGTCGGCAAAATACTTCACCGTTTCGGAGGGCGTAAGCCGGTCATAAAGGTTGGTAGAGCCGGTAAGGAAACCGATTTTCCGGCGCACTTCTGCCGCGTTCTTTACCACGTCCAATCCACTCACCTGAATGCTTCCAGAAGAAGGCAAAAGCAGTGTCGCCATCATGCGCAACGTAGTCGTCTTGCCCGCGCCGTTGGGGCCAAGCAGCGAAAAAATGCGTCCCGGCTGACAGGTAAAGCTCACGTCGTTTACGGCGTTGAGGCTACCTGCATCGGTCTGTAATTCTGCCCTTTGCTTTTTGCTGAGTGCATATTGCTTGGAGACGTTGGAGACTTCTATCATCGGCGAATGATTTTGGAAAAGGAAAGATCTTAGAGAGGCGAAAGATAAAAGAGGATTTGAAGATAGAGGCACAAGGTTACAAACTACAGGCTATGACTTATGCCCCATAGCCTATGGCCCATGTTTCAATCCACATAAATGTTCTGCGCGGCTTTGAAACTCACCGCTATCTTTTTCCCTTTCACTTCTATCGTCATCGTGCCGTCGTAATCCTGAACAGCACGCACGCGGATAGCATCGTGCAGGGAAAGTCCCAGCTTTTTAAGGTGTTGCAGGAAAGCGCGGCTATCGTCTTTCACGCCGGAGATAACGCATTCCTTCCCTTCCGGCATATCGGCAAGAACGGCTTTGTGCAGGGCTTTCAATTCTCCTTTCTGCGTCGGAATCGGGTCGCCGTGCGGGTCGTATTGCGGGAAGCCCAGAAAAGCGTCGAGGCGCTCTATCAAAAGCGGCGACTGAATGTGCTCTAACTGTTCGGCCACTTCATGCACTTCTTCCCAACCGAAGTTGAGCTTCTCAAAAAGAAAAGTTTCCCACAGCCGGTGGCGGCGCACAATCTGAAGCGCCTGCTTTTTACCCGCTGCCGTGAGGCGGATTTTGCCGTAACGCTCATAGTCCACCAGCGCTTTTTCTTTTAGCTTCTTCAGCATATCGCTCACGGTAGCGGGCTTCACGGCCAGCGCTTGGGCCAGCTCGTTCGTGCCTGCTTCTTTGGCCTCCTGCATCAGCGTAAGCTGCAACAGCGTTTTCAGGTAATTCTCTTCCGTTAGCGAGAGCATAGAACGAAAGTGAGAAATGGAAAAGATAAACCGGCACAATATTGTTAGTGGCGTCTAACTTTGATTTTTGAAAATGAAAACTTTTAGCTTTCGCAAAGCCTTTCTCGGTATCCTTTTTCTTTCGCTTCAAATAGCCGGAAGCGCCAGCGCACAAACGGGCGCAGACTCTTCCAAGAAAGAATCTTCTTTAGGAGAAGTGGTTGTTTCGGGCACGCTGCGGGAGGTGCGCCGCTCGGAAAGTCCGGTAGCGGTGGAAGTCTACAGCGCGTCTTTTCTCCGCAAGAATCCAACGCCCAGCCTTTTTGAAGCGATACAGCAGATAAACGGCGTTCGCCCGCAAATCAACTGCAACCTCTGCAACACCGGCGACATCCACATCAACGGTTTGGAAGGGCCTTACACGATGGTGTTGATAGATGGAATGCCCATCGTGAGCGGGCTGGGAACGGTGTATGGATTGAGCGGAATTCCCACTTCGCTTATTGACCGCGTAGAAGTGATTAAAGGCCCGGCCTCTACACTCTACGGCAGCGAGGCCGTCGGCGGACTTATCAACGTCATCACCAAATCCGTAGCCGCCGCGCCACGCCTGAGCGCCGAAATCATGACAACCAGTTGGGGTGAAACAACGGCAGATTTTGCTTTCAAGAAAAGATTTTCCGACAAGGTAGAAGGACTTACCGCGCTGCACACTTTCCGCTATCAAACGCCGAAGGACGCTAATGGAGACGGCTTTACGGATGTTACGCTTCAACAGCGTTTTTCGGTTTTCCAGAAATTGAATTTTAAGCGGAAAGAAGGCAGAATTTTCACCCTTGCAGGCCGCTATTTTTATGAAGACCGCTGGGGCGGCGATATGCGCTGGAACACAGCATTCCGGGGCACGGACAGCATCTACGGCGAAAGCATTTATACCCACCGCGCAGAGCTTTTGGGACGCTATCAGTTGCCGTTCCGGGAGAAGCTGATGCTTTCCTTTTCCGCCAATCACCACAACCAGGACAGCCGCTACGGAACCACTGTTTACGATGCGCGGCAGACCAATGCTTTTGCACAGCTTACCTGGGAAGGCACAGTTGGAAAAACGGCGCTGCTGGCTGGTGCGGCCACACGATATACCTACTATCAGGACAATACGCCCGCTACGGCTACCGCACCCGACAAAATCTGGCTGCCCGGTGTATTTGTGCAAAGCGAGTGGAAACCCGCTGCTAAACATGTTTTGCTCACCGGCCTGCGCTATGATTACAACAGCCGTCACGGCAACATTTTTACGCCGCGTGTGGCCTATAAATGGTCGCCTACGGACAACGCGAGCCTGCGCCTGAATCTCGGAACAGGCTTCCGGGTGGTGAATCTTTTTACGGAAGACCATGCGGCCCTAACCGGCGCGCGCACGGTGATTATCCGCGAGGCGTTGCGCCCGGAGCAATCCTACAACGCTAACCTCAACTACCTGCAAAAGCTTTTCCCGGCGGCGGGCGGATTTGTGCAGTTGGATGCTTCTGTCTTCTACACGCACTTCCGCAACCGGATTCTGCCGGATTATCTCACCGATCCTTCAAAAATCATCTACGCCAACTTAGAAGGTTATGCGGAAAGCAAAGGTGTTACGCTCAATGCCGAATACAATCATCCGCACGGATTGCGCATCAACGCCGGCGCTACGTTGATGGACAATTCCGTTACGGAAAATGGTGTACGCCGCAGGCCTTTATTGACGGAACGCTTCACCGCCGTCTGGACGGTTTCCTATGCTTTTTTCAAAGGCCGCCTGACGGCAGACTACACCGGAAATCTATACAGCCCGATGCTCTTGCCCACACTTGGTCCAACAGACCCGCGCCTGCCGGAATCGCCGTGGTGGAGCCGCCAGAATATTCAGCTTACCCTCAAGGTCCGCAACGATATTTCCGTGTTCGGCGGCGTGAAAAATATCTTCAGTCAAACGCCGGACGGCAACGGTAATCCTTTCCTGATTGCCCGCACAACCGACCCTTTCAACAAAGCCGTGCGCTACAAGCCCGACGGCGCGGTGCAGCAAACGTCCGACAATCCTTATGGCCTCACGTTTGACCCCGGTTATGTGTATGCGCCAATGCAACCACGAACAGCGTTTGTGGGGATGCGGTATCAGGTAGGGAACAGAAAGTAGCGCGCAGAAAATCACCGGCGTTTTGACCACCTTATTTTCGCGCGCATTTTCTCTCCCAAACATGCCTTTCCCAAAAACACTCTTCGCGCTGCTGCCGTTGTTACCCTTTATGGCTCTTGCGCAAAGCACCGATACCAACCTGCGCGACGAGCGCTTTTCCATTCACGGGCAAACCACCGTCGTTACGCAGCGCAAGCTGGATTTTTCCGTTCCCTACTCTGGGGCCAACAGCCTGCAACCGCAAGCGGAAACGCGCACTTCGCTCACCACAACGCTGTTTCTCGGCGCGCGGCTGTGGCAGGGCGCAAGTATTTACCTCAACCCCGAACTGGCGGGCGGCTCCGGCTTGAGTCAGGTGCTGGGCATCGCGGCAGCCACCAACGGTGAGACCTTCCGCGTGGGCAACCCGGAACCGCAGGTTTACCTCGCGCGGCTGTTCGTGCGGCAGTTGTTTGCGCTGGAGAAAGGCTGGCGGCAAAAGCCCGCCGGCACGTTTCACAATGTGGGCGATTTTAACCAGTTGGACGAGTGGGTTCCGACAAAATATTTCGCTGTTACCGCCGGGAAAATCTCCATTGCCGATTATTTTGACGACAACAGCTACAGCCACGACCCGCGCATGCAGTTTATGAGCTGGGCCTTGATGTCGAACGGCGCGTGGGATTATCCGGCCAATACCCGGGGATACACGCCGAGTCTGGTGCTGGAATACGTGACGCCGCGCAACGAAATCCGCTATGGTTTTTCCCTCCAACCCAAAGTGGCCAACGGCCCGGATATGAGCTGGAAGGTTGCCGACTACGGCGCGCACACGCTGGAATGGACACGTCGCTACCAACACCGCAATCGCCCCGGCGCGGTGCGCCTGTTGGCTTTCTACAACTACGGGCCGATGGGGAATTACCGCTCGGCCATTGCCGCCAATCCTACTGCGCCTGACGTAACAGCAGTGCAGGGAAAGACGCGCTCCAAGCGCGGCCTTGCGCTGAACTGGGAACAGGCACTGCCCAACGATTTCGGTGTCTTTGCCCGCGCCGCCTGGAACGATGGCCGGAATGCGACCTGGGCCTTTACGGAAATAGACCGCAGCCTCAGCGCGGGCGTGGTAAAGAGCGGCAACGCCTGGAAGCGTCCGAATGACCGCGTGGGTTTAGCTTATTGCATCAGTGGGCTTTCCGATGCGCACCGCGATTATCTGGCGGCGGGCGGCAGAGGCTTTATGCTGGGCGATGGCAAGCTCAATTATTCCCCGGAACACCTTGCCGAACTGTATTACAACGCCGAGATTCTACCTAACCGCTTCTACTTTACCGGCACGGCGCAGATGATTGTAAATCCCGGTTACAATGCTGACCGCAATGGGCCGGTGGGTGTGTTTTCAGCTCGGGCGCACATGCGGTTCTAACATAGGTCATGGGTCATAAGTCATGTCCCGTTTATGGCCCATGACTTATGACCCATGACCTATGAAATCGCCTTCTCCGTCAGGTGCTTCCAGTACCGCACGGGCATGTGCTGGAGATGCAGCTTCACGTTTTTACGCGCCGGAATGCCGGTGTGCTTGAAGTAGTCGCGCCACAGGGTTTGGAAAAGGGTTTCGCGTTCGTCTAAGAGTTCGCCGGAAATTTTTCCGTCCATGCCTTCGCCTTCCGTCCATTCCATCTGCACCTCGCGGATGTCGCCCGTAGCGGCGGTGTAGTGGATGCCGTAGCGGCGACGTCCATCGTAAATCATCCAGTCCTGATCGGCGTAGCGGCTGCGGAAGTGCGCGGTGATGAGGGGCAATACGTTGTGGTCGGGTTCCACGAAGGCGTAGAACAGGCCGTCGCCTAGTTTTTGGAAACGCACGAATGCTTCCATACGGTGCTTTTCGCGCCACACTTTCCGGGCCGTTTGCGTTAGCCACAACATGCCGGGATGGCCGAAATCTTCCTCTACGTTTTCGGTGCGGGAAAAGACATGGCGGATGGCGGAAAGCGCATAATCTTCCCAATCGGGCATCTCGGAAAGGAAAGCAGAATACAGTTTTTTCAGGCCTTCGGGGGACAGCTTTTTTTGCAGTCCGCGCCACACGCGCAGTTGCTTTTCCTCTGCCGTTTCCACCGAAAGAATCTCGCCGAAAAGCCCGCCCTGCGTTTTGTCCTGAGGAAGAATTTTTACCTCCGAAAGCTTGCGCTCATAGACCTCAAAAACTGCCGTCAGGAAGCCGCCGAAAGTGCCGTCGTAGGAAAGGAAAGTCATAGGAAAAGTTGCCGCGCTTGGGCTTTCTTAAAAACAAAGGAGACGCAGACGAGTTCACTTCTGGAAACGGTTTGTAAGGCTACTATGTACGCCTTTCGACCTTTTTTTGTCATTCCGACGAAGGAGGAATCTCACAGCAAGTACGAGATTCCTCCTTCGTCGGAATGACCCGCATTATCATGTATTAGAGGCGGCTGCGCCGCACAAACTTCCCCACCACCGGAAACCGCGCGATGCTTTCCTTTTCCCGCTTAAAAACAAAGAACAGAAACACGCCAAACAGCGCCACCCCTTCCGCCAAAAGCCACACGCCGTGCAGGTGATTTCGCACAAAAGCGTGCGTCAGATGCAGCGCCAGCGCGAGGCCGATATAACCGCCGATGCGCTTTATATCATAGGGAACGGGATAGAATTTCTGTCCCCAGCGCGCGGAAAGCAGCATCATGGTGAAATAGCACAAGAGCGTAGTCCACGCCGACGCCCACGGCCCCCAATGTGGAATGAGCAGGAAATTAAAGCCCAACGTTATCCCCGCACCGATAAGCGTGATAATCGTGCCGTATTGCAGCTTGCCCGTGTTCTTATACCAAACAGAAAGATTGTAGTAAATACCAAGGCAGACATTCGCCCAAAGCAGCACCGGAACAAAGCCCAGCCCCGTGCGGTACGGCGCGCCCACCATGTACTTCCAAACGTCGATAAACAGCACCGTGGTGAGCAGCGCGAGGCAGAGCGTAATCACAAACCAGTTCATCACGCGGGCGTAGGTTTTGGGCGCATTTTCATTCCCCGCTTCGCGGAAAAAGAACGGCTCGGCGGCCATGCGGAAGGCCTGGATAAAGAGCGTAATGAAAATCGCCAGCTTGTAGTTGGCGCTGTAAATGGCTACCGTTTGCTTCGCGTGTTCCTCCGTTCCGGGAAGGAGTTTTTGGAGGAGAATCCGGTCGAGCGTTTCGTTCACCATCCCGCCGAGGCCGATGATAATGAACGGCAGCGCGTAGCCCAGAATCTTCCTCCAAAGCAACTTATCCACGCGGAAATGCAATCCTTTCCACTCCGGAAAAAGCAAGAGGAACGTAGCGGCAGAAGCAGCAAGATTGCAGAGCAGCAACAGGCCCGTGGCGGTGTATTGCGCCGACCATTGTGCATAAAAACTGTCGGGGTTTGCGGCTATGTAGCGCGGGCCGTAACCGATGACCCAGAGCGTGCAGAGGATGTTTACAAGAATGCCCGCCACCTTCACAAACGCATAGCGGCGCGGGCGGCCTTCCTGCCGCAGACGCGCAAAAGGCAGGGCCGAAAGCGTATCAAAACCAATTATCCACACGCACCAAACGAGGTATTGCGGGAAGAGAGAAAGGTCCAGGAAATCGGCCATCGGCTGGCGCAGCAAACACAGCAAAAAGCCGAGGCCGAGCGTGGAGAAAACGAGCGAGGAGAGCGCCGTTTGGTAAAGCGATTCCTTATTTATCTCTTCGCGGTGGGAAAAGCGGAAGTACGCCGTTTCCATGCCATACGTGAAAACCACATTGGCAAAGGCGATGGCGGAATACAAAATCGTCAGCTCGCCGTAATGCTGCATCCCCGACGCATCGGCCAACAGATACGTGAGCAGCGGCGTGAGGAGATAATTCAGGAATCGCGAAGCGATGTTGCTGAGGCCATACCAAACCGTTTGGCTGGCGAGGGCTTTGAGAGAGGCCATTTGGAGGGCGTAAAAGTAGGCGGCAGGCGGGTTTGAGGTTATAGAAGGAGGATGAATACGAAGTATATGGAAAAGAAATAGAAATACAGCGTGCGCCCGGCGGCGTCCGGGGTACGCCTGATTCCACCCGGGGTGCGCCGGATGGAGGTGACTGTACGCCAGATTCAGTCCGGGATACGCCGGATTCAGTCCGGGGTACGCCGGATTCCGTCCGGGGTGCGCCCGGCGGCGTCCGGGGTACGCCAGATTCCGTCCGGGGTGCGCCGGATTCCGTCCGGGGTACGCCGGACGGGAAAAAACGCGCATCAAATTCTGTTTTTCACGCAAGCAGTACGTTTTATTTGCGGAAAACATCTCCGGCAAGAAGTGTAGAAAAAGCGCGATGGCAATACCGCAAACAATCCAACCATTTCTTCCGCTAAAGCTGTCTTTGGGTTTTCCGGCAACGCCAAAACCAAATTTCTATATCCTCCCGGAACTACCTTTACAAAAGCGCAGCCCGCGCCTCTCAAAACACCATTGCCTTTTATTCTACTTCTCCCCTCCCGGACAAAGACTGCTTTCATGAAAACACTTCAACGCCTGCTGCTTTGTCTGCTTGTGGGCTTTGCCGCTACGGCGCGCGCCCAAAACCTGCCCGAACAGCAATGTACCGGGGCCATTCCGGTGGGCCAGATCTCTTACTCGCAGCCCAACTCTTATTCCGGCTTCGGCATTACACAGGAATTGAACACAACCAATCGGGGTTGCCTCCAGCAAGGAGAACGCAATGACGTGTGGTACACCATCAATGTCTCTTCTTCCGGCGTGCTGGTGTTTTCCATCTCGCCGCTTGGGCTTTGTGATTATGATTTTGGACTTTGGAATATTACCGGCGGTGGCTGCCAGACGCTTTATAACGGCTTGCTGCCCATACGCTGCAATTTTTCCGGCGGGCAGAATGGCACGGGTATTTCTACTGCTAGTGGTAACCCCAATTACGGGCCGGCGCTGAACGTAAATGCGGGGGAGACGTACGTGCTCAACGTAAGCAACTTCAGCTCTAACCAGACGGGTTATTTCCTTTCCTTCGCCGGCTCTACGGCATCCATATTTGATACCATCCCGCCCAGGATTTCGGCGACCAGCACCACCTGCGGCGTCAGCAGCGACACGGTGAGAATCCTGATGTCGGAACCTGTTCTGTGTTCCAGCATTGCCGCCAATGGCTCTGATTTCCAGATAACGCCTGCCGTTCCCGGCGTCAGCATTCTATCGGCTTCCGCGCCCAGTTGCGCCAACAGCGGCGTATCGGCCCTGACCATCAATCTGAAGTTGAGTGCTCCGCTGCCTAACGGCACTTATACCCTTACGTCGGCGTTGGGCACGGACGGGAACACGCTGCTGGACAACTTTAATAATGCGCTTTTGGTGGGAGACACCGTGAGCTTCACTATAGGCACACCGCCGCCGCCGATTTATACCTTGCTCAGTCCCGCGCCCTGCGGGAAGAAAGGGCTGTTCTCTATCACGCCGCCGGTTCCGGGGATTTACACGCTGGCCATTAAGCAGGGAACCACCACGCTTCACTCGTTCTCCAACGTGAGCGGCCAGCAAGTGGATTCTCTGCTGCCGGGAAGCTACACAGCTACGCTTACCAATGCGGGATGCAGCAGCACAGTGGCTTTCACGGTTCTCCCCACGCGGCCAACGGTCACTTTTTCCGTTACGCCCACCTGCGCGGGCAGTTCCAGCGGCAGCGTCTCTGTGGCCATAACCGGCGCGTCCGGCCCGTGGACGTATAGCTGGAACACCACGCCGGTGCGAACCAACGACACGATTACCCACCTAGCCGCAGGCAATTACATCCTGACGGCCAACAACGGCGCGGGCTGCCTTTTTACCGATACGGCCATGGTGACCAGCGTGCCGGGCTTTCCCCTTACCCTGACGCAGACCAACGTCTCCTGCCACAGCGGGAGCGACGGCACGGCCACAGCTACGCCTGCGGGCGGCACCGGCCCTTATACCTACGCCTGGAATTCCTCGCCCAACCAACTGACCGCTACCGCTACCGGGCTGAGCGCGGGCGTCTATAGTGTGGGTGTGAAGGATGTGACCGGCTGTATTTCTACCGCCGGCATCTCCATCACGCAGCCACCCGAACTGAGCGCGGCTGCCACGGCAACGCCTGCGCTTTGCGGCGGCGGAACGGGCGGCACGGCCACCGCAACCGCTTCGGGCGGAACAGGGCCATACACCTTTAGTTGGAACAGCACGCCGGTGCAAACCACTGCAACCGCCACGGGGCTTGCGGCAGGGACTTATACCGTGACCGTAACCGACGCGAAGAACTGCACCAAAATCAAAACGGCTACCGTCACCCAGCCGCCTGCGCTGACGGCTACCACCACAGCTACTGCCGCTACCTGCGCCGTAGCCGCCAATGGCACGGCTACCGTGACGGGTGGAAGCGGTGTGCTGCCTTATACCTATAGCTGGAACACTACGCCTGCGCAAACCACCCGCACCGCTACCGGCTTGCTGCCCGGCCCTTACAACGTAACCCTGACGGACGCTACGGGCTGCACCAAAACCGTTTCCGTAACCATTCCGGTGGGCGCAGGAATCGGTGGGTCTTTTACGCGCAAAACACCGCCCAATTGCTTTGGCGGCGCTACCGGCTCCGCTGTTTATACGCCCACGGGTGGCGCTTCTCCTTACAGCTATGCCTGGAGCAACGGGCAGACGGTACAGACGGCCACCGGACTGGCTGCGGGCTTCTACAGCGTAACCGCGACGGACGCCAATGGCTGCGCGCGCAGCGATACGTTTACCCTTTCCCAACCTACTGCCCTCAGCACGACGGTTGCGGCAGATTCCGTAAGCTGTTTTGGCGGTGCGAACGGAAGAGCCATTGCAACGGCCACGGGCGGAACGGCGCCTTACACGTATAGCTGGAACACCACGCCGACGCAGGCTACGGCTATCGCAACGGGCCTTTCTACCGGCAGCTACACGGTAACCGTTACCGACGCGAAGGGCTGCACCGATACCGGCACAACGACCATCGACCAGCCAACAGCGCTTTCCATGACCACAGGCGTTCAGCGGGCTTCCTGTCCGGGGCTGATTAATGGCAAGGCTTATGCGGTGCCTTCCGGCGGCGTGGGGCCTTATAGCTATCGCTGGAATACCACGCCGGTACAAACCACGGATACTGCGTTTAACCTGCTGCCGCTCTCCTACACCGTAACGGTGAAGGACAGCAAAAACTGCTCGCTGGCGCAGAGTGTTGCTGTGCCGGGATTTGTGCTGACCACCACCACCACCAGTGCAAGCTGCAACGGTGTGGCGGATGGAAGCGCAACCGTTACGCCTGCCGCTGGCATTGCACCTTACTCCTACGCCTGGAATACCACGCCGGTACAGACAGACAGCGTTGCTGTCAATCTTCCTGCCGGAACCTATACCGCTTCGGTGACCGATGCCGGCGGCTGCACCATCACCAAAAACGCTGTCGTTACCTCGCCTGCGGCGATCGTCCTGACCCCGACAATTACGGCAGCGACCTGCGCCGGGGCCATGAACGGCAAAGCAAGTGTAGCCGTAACCGGCGGCAGAAGTCCTTATAGTTATAGCTGGAACACCACGCCGGTAAAAACAACGGCTGCCGTTACCGGGCTTGCGGTGGGCGCTTATTCCGTAACGGTAACGGATGCCAACAACTGCGTGGCGACGCTGCCGGTGGGGATTCCCGCAGGGCCGGGCATCAGTGGCTCTTTTACCCGCCAAACGCAGCCGGGCTGCTTCGGACAGACTAACGGCTCGGCAGTGTTTACGCCCACGGGCGGAACGAATCCTTACACCTACCTCTGGAGCAACGGACAGGCAACGGCTACGGCTACCGGGCTAAGTGCCGGAACCTACAGCATAGCTACTACCGACGCTAACGGCTGTAGCCGGAACGATACATTTACCTTGGCACAACCCGCAGCATTGCAGGCCACGGCGCAGGCCGATTCCGTAAGCTGTTTTGGAGGCGCCAACGGACGCATAGTGGCAACCGCAAGTGGCGGAACCGCGCCTTATACCTATCGGTGGAACACCCTTCCCGCGCAAACTTCCGCAACGGCTACCGGCCTTTCTGCCGGTGCGCGCCGGGTAACGGTTACGGATGCCAAAAGCTGCACCACTACCGCTGCTGATACCGTAAGACAACCTTCCGCAATTGCGGTGGCAACGGGCGTCCAAAGGGCTTCTTGTCCGGGGCTTATCAACGGCAAAGCATTCGCCACGCCTTCCGGCGGAACGCCTCCTTACACGTACAGTTGGAACACCACACCGGTGCAAACGGGCGATACAGCCAACTCTTTATTGCCCGGCCCCTATACCGTAACCGTGACCGACCGCAAAGGCTGTACATCCCTGCAAACAGTGAATGTTCCCGGCTTTACGCTCACGCTGACGCAAACCAATGTGCTTTGCAACGGCGGCACAAACGGCAGCGCGCGCGTAACGGCTTCGGGAGGCATTGCTCCCTACACGTATAGTTGGAACACAACGCCAGTACAAACCACCGCAACGGCTACCAACTTGGGTGCGGGCAATTACATCGCTGCTGTTACCGACGCCGGTGGATGTACGCTGAACGCGCCTGTTATTATCACCGCACCGCTTCTTCTCACCGCAACCAATACCGTCACAGCGGCTACATGCCTCGGCGCTTCCAACGGCACCGCAGCGATTACGGTAGCGGGCGGAACGGCTCCTTATACCTATCGTTGGAACACGACGCCGGTGAAAACAACGGCTGCCATCACCGGGCTTGCCACGGGCGCGTATGTGGCGACGGTGAAAGACGCGAACAACTGCACGGCTACTTTCAACATTACGGTTCCGGTGGGCGCGGGCTTCAGCGGCAGCTTCACCAATGTGGTTTCGCCACGCTGCTTTGGCAGCACCAGTGGCGCTGCCACTTTTGCGCCTGCTGGGGGAAACACTCCCTACGCGTATCTCTGGAGCAACGGCCAAACCAGTTCCAGGGCTACGAATCTTGCCGCCGGAAGCTGGTCGGTGCGGGTGACTGATGTGAGCGGCTGTCTACATTTTGATACCGTAACCCTGACGCAGCCAACGGCTTTGGGAGCGACTATCCAAACTACCAATGTTGCCTGCTTTGGCGGAACGGGTGGCACGGCTGCGGTGACGGTTAGCGGCGGCACACCGCCTTACACGTACTCTTGGAATACATTGCCGGCGCGCACTACGGCTACTGCTACAGGCTTGTCTGCTGGTAACTACACTGTTGCCATTACTGATAGCAAAGGCTGCACCCTGAACCAAACCGCCGCGATAACGCAACCGGCAGTGCTGTCGGCAACAACCGGCACGCAGGCTACGCTTTGTCCGGGTGGCGCAAGCGGGAAAGCCTGGGTGACTGCTTTGGGCGGAACAGCACCTTACACCTATCGCTGGAACACCACACCGTTGCAGACCACTGATACGGCGAGAGGGCTGCTGGCAGGTGCTTACACCGCTCTGGTTACAGACAACAAAGGCTGCAACGCTACGCGCGTGGTAAACGTCACGAATGCCATCTTCACGATTGCGGTAACAAAAACGAATGCCCGGTGTTTCAACGCTTCAAACGGCACCGCCACCGTGACCGTGACGGGCGGACGCGCGCCTTACAGCTATGCCTGGAGCAGCGGACAAGCTACAGCAACCGTTAGCTCCTTGGGCGCGGGCACTTATACCGTTACCGTTATCGATGCCAACGGCTGCGTCAAGACCGCAACAACGACCCTTACGCAACCAACGGCCCTGACGGCTGCGGCGACACCTAACAACCCGCGTTGCTTTGGCAGCGCCAATGGCTCCGTAGCACTTGCCGTTTCAGGCGGAACAGCGCCTTATTCCTATCTCTGGAGCAATGGCCAGACAAGTGCTACTGCCACGAACCTTGCTGCCGGGAACTGGTCGGTGCAGGTAACGGACAGCAAGGGCTGTACTTACAACACTGCGGGCGCTCTTACGCAGCCTACCGCTTTGCAGGGAACGGTTCAAAGCACAAATGCTTCCTGCAATGGCAGCACGGACGGCACTGCATCGGCTACAGTTAGTGGCGGCTCCGCGCCTTACACTTATTCCTGGAGTACGTCGCCGGTGCGAACCACGCAAACAGCTACCGGGCTTTCTGCCGGAACTTACAGGCTTATGGTCCGGGATGTGCAGAATTGTGTGGCTCTTTACACCGCTACCCTTTCGCAGCCCGCTCCCATCCGGATTGCGGTACAGACCTATCAGGCAAGCTGCACGGGTGCTGCCAACGGCAAAGCCGTCGCGATACCTACTGGTGGTACGCCGCCGTATACCTATTCTTGGAGCAGCGGGCAAACGGTGGATTCGGCTACGGGGCTGCTACCCGGCAGTTACTCTGTAACGGTAACGGATAGCAAAGGCTGCACCGGAACGCAGAACGTAACCGTAGGCGCAGCAGCAGGCGTGCGGGCAATTGTAGCAATCGGCAAAACGCCTTGTGTAGGCGCAACAGACGGTACGCTGAATGGCCTTGCTTCAAACGGCGTTGCGCCCTATGTTTTCTCTTGGAACACAACACCTGTTCAGGCTACACAAACGGCCACCAACCTGACTTCCAGTGCGTATCTGCTCACCGTAACGGACGCAAGCGGATGCGTGGATACGGAGACGGCAGTACTTCCAAACCTGCCTTTACCAGTGGTTTCTGCGGGAGGAAATAAAACTGTTTGTGTCGGAAAACCAGTGCAACTCGCCGGGAACGGAACGGCTGTATCCTGGCTGTGGACACCCGCAACGGCGCTGAGTTGTACGGCTTGTATTTCGCCGGTATGTACCCCGACAACTGACCGCCGCTACCTGCTGACCGGAACCGGCGCGAACGGCTGCGTAAACACCGACACGGCTTGGGTGCGCGTCACGCGACGCGCTCCTGTTTCTGTAGGTGCAACGCAGAAAATATGTTTGGGCAACCCAGCGACGCTGACGGCAAACGGTGGCGACGTATATAGCTGGACACCGGTAGCAACCGTGAACAACACAACGGATAGTTCCACTTTTGCGCATCCCGACACTACGACCAACTACCGCGTCATTATCGGGCAGAACAACTGCTTTCAGGACACGTTGTATCAGTGGGTAGAAGTCTATACCACACCGGTCATCTCTATGCCCAAAGAGATACCGGCGCTTTACAACACCAAGGTGCGGCTGAGCGCGATGGTAGAAAACGGGCCTTTCCTACAATGGGCACCTGCCGGCAATCTGGACTGCGATGCATGTGCTGCTCCGGTGGCGCTCGTGACAGGTTCGCTGACCTACGTGCTGACAGCCTCTAATGCAGGCGGCTGCGAAGCGACAGGTTATGTGGATATCGTCACCAACTGCGACCCGAAAAACTATTTTATTCCCACTGGCTTTACGCCCGATGGCGACGGCGAAAACCGCTGGTTCTTCCCGAAAAGCAAAGACCCCGGCATTATGCGCAGCATGAAGATTTTCAACCGCTGGGGCAAGCTGGTGTTTGAGGCGAGAGGTATTCCTTTCAACTCGGCGCAGGTGGGCTGGGATGGTACTCATCAGGGACAGCCTGCTCCGCAGGGAGTCTATGTGTACATTATTGAGGCGGAGTGCTTTGGCGGGCAGGTGGTGCAGATGCAGGGAGATGTGACACTGCTACGGTAGGAAATACACTTCTTGCTTTTTCTTCATCATTTGGCTTATCTATATTGATTTTTCAGCAAAGAAAGCACACTTCAAAAAGTGTGCTTTCTTTGCTTATAAGTCGGATAAACATAGTTATACCTAGAAAATTTTTTGAGAAGACCCGATGATTCTGTAAGCATTTTGTCTTTTTAACCTAAAACAATCCAACCAAAAAGACTTGAAGAGGGTTATTACAAGTCGGATTCTCCGTATTTTCGCCATTAACATTTTCTACGCTGCCGGTGAGGGCTTTAAGGCACTTCTCCCGGAGGCTTTTTGCTGCCATGTTTGCTTATCTGGAGGGCAACCTCACCTATAAATCGCCTGCTCTTGTAACCCTCGCCTCCGGCGGCGTGGGCTATGAATTGCACATCTCGCTGAACACACATGAAAAAATACAACACCTAGATGCCGTCCGGCTTTATACACACCTCAAAGTGTCGGAAGATGCGTGGACGCTGTATGGTTTTGCGGATGAAGCAGAGCGTGCTACTTTCCGTCATCTGACGAGCGTGAGCGGTGTAGGCGCAGCTACGGCGCGGCTCATTCTTTCGGCGCTGACCAGTGAGGATTTAGGACGTATTATTTCCAACGGAGACCATATCGCACTCGGACGTATCAAAGGCATCGGCCCCAAAACAGCGCAGCGAATGGTGCTGGAACTGAAAGGGAAAATCATGCCGGGTATGGACAATTCTTTGGCTTCTCAACAAGGAAGCTGGCGCAATACCACAGCGGATGATGCGTTATTAGCACTGGTGAATCTGGGCATCGCCCGCAGTGCTGCCGAAGCGGCTATCAAGAAGGTGGAAGACTCATCTGACATGACGGTGGAAATGCTATTAAAAGAAGCCTTGAAGAGAATCTAAAGAACCGCGCAGGCTTTCCACCCGAACACAACAAACCAAAGCAAAAACCCGAAACGCACAGAAGATTTGAAGGGACAGCATTCTTTCGGACTCCGATTCCTGCTGGTGATTCTCACCGTGGGCTTTTTGGCTCATGCCGGTGCGCGCGTGCCCGGCGGGCCACGTGCGCGTGCAAACGATTACGATACGGCGGAAGACGCTCCTGAAGAAGACAGCCCGGTGGATACGCCGGAAACCCTGCGCTTTCCCATCAAAGACAATACCGGCGAGCCGCTGATGGACCGCCGGGGCGGAACGATTGACCTGCAAGACCCGGCCAACATCCGCCGCGAGGTGGAGTACGACCCGGAAACGAAACGCTACTACCTGAGTGAAAAAGTAGGCAACGACTATATCCGCAACCCTACCTACCTCACCTATGATGAGTATGTGAAAGAGCAAGCGCGCTTAGACGAGCAGGCCTATTGGAAGCGTCGTTTGGATGCCCTTTCTCTTTTCAATACCAAGCCGAAACTGCCGCAGATGTATCGCGAAGGCATCTTTGACCGCATCTTCGGTGGGCAAGGAATTCAGGTGCGTCCGCAGGGAAATGTGGACGTAACGATTGGCGGCAACTGGCAGAATATCCAGAACCCGACGCTGGTACAGCGCGCACAGAAGTACGGCGTTTTTGACTTTGACCTGCAGATGAACATCAGCCTGCTGGCCACCATCGGCGACAAGCTGAAGCTGAATATCTCCAACAATACGAAAGCGCAGTTTGACTATCAGAACCTGCAAAAAATTGAGTACACCGGCAAGGAAGACGAGATTCTGAAAAAGTTTGAGGCCGGAAATATTTCCTTCCCGCTGCGCTCTTCGCTTATTCAAGGTGTTCAAAGTCTTTTTGGATTGAAAACGCAGTTGCAGTTTGGCCGGTTGTGGGTAACAGCTGCGCTGAGCCAGCAGAAATCCAAACGCTCCACGCTTACCGTGCAGGGCGGCGCGCAAACGCAGCAGTTTGGCATTAAGGCCGACGACTACGAGGAAAACAAAAACTTCCTGCTCGGCCAGTATTTCCACGACAACTACGATGATGCGCTGAAAGAATATCCGGTTATCCGCTCGCAGGTGCTTATCAATAAAGTGGAAGTGTGGGTCACAAACCGCACCGGCTCCGTGACGGATGTGCGCGACCTTTTGGCCTTTATGGACTTGGGGGAGGCCACGCCTTACCGGCAGGACTGGAGCGACCCGGCGGCAGCGGCAGCGGTGCGCAACCTGCCTTCCAACAATACTAACCTCTTGTATTCCCGCCTGCAATCGCAGCCCGGCGCGCGGGTACAGGGAACGGCTACGGCTACCGTGAGCGGTGCGCTGGGCCTGCGGGAAGGCGACGAATTTCAACGTGTAACGGCCCGCAAGCTGCAACCGAGCGAGTATGATTTTAACCCACAACTGGGCTATATCATGCTGCGCTCCACGCCCAATCCTGACGATATTGTGGCCTGCGCGTATCGCTACACCTACAACGGCAAAACGTATCAGGTGGGTGAGTTTTCCACAGACCTGCCGCCCGACAGCACCAACCAGAAGCTACCTTTCCTGAAGCTTCTGAAAGGAACCGCGCCGCGCGTGTATCTGCCCATCTGGAAGCTGATGATGAAGAACATGTACGCGCTGGGCGGATATGGTTTGCAGAAGGAAGATTTCCGGCTGAATGTGTTGTATCAAAACCCCGGCGGCGGCGAACTGCGCTACTTGCCGGAAGGACCGAGCGAAGGAAAGCTTCTGTTGCAACTCTTGAATCTTGACCGGCTGAACTTCCAGAACGACCCGCTGCCCGACGGCATTTTCGATTACGTGGATGGCATCACCATCAACCCGCAGCAGGGCAAGATTATCTTCCCTGTCTTGGAACCTTTCGGGCGGGATTTAGCTCCGGCTTTTTCGGGCGCGCCGCAGCTGGAGCGGAAGTATCTCTACAACATTCTGTACGACTCCACCAAAACGGTTGCGCGGCAGTTTCAGCAGAATAACCGCTACATCCTGCGCGGCTCTTACAAGTCGGCTTCTTCGTCGGAAATTTTCCTCAATGCCTTCAACATTCCGCAAGGCTCCGTATCGGTAACGGCGGGCGGACAGCGGCTGATTGAGAATCAGGATTTCCAGATTGACTATGGCATCGGGCGGGTGAAAATCTTGAACTCCGGCATTCTGAATTCCGGCATTCCGGTTACCATTTCCTTTGAAGACAACGCCACCTTCGGTTTTCAGCAGCAGAATTTTATGGGCGCGCGGCTGGACTATTATCTCAATCCAAAATTGACGATTGGCGGCACGGCGATGCGCCTGACGGAGCGGCCCTTTACCCAGAAAGTAAATTTCGGCGAAGACCCGATTAAGAACACTGTTTTGGGCCTCGACGCGACTTATGCAAGTGAATCACGCGGCCTGACGCGACTGCTCGACAAGCTGCCGATTTACAGTACAACGGCTTCTTCTTTTTTGAATGCTTCGGCGGAAGTGGCGGCTTTGTTGCCCGGCCACCCCACGCAGATTGACATGCTCGACGGCGGCAAAGGCGCGGTGTACATTGACGATTTTGAAGGCACGCGCTCATCTTATGATTTGCGCACGCCCGCCGTTGCCTGGAGCCTTGCTGCTACGCCGGTGGACGCCCGCGACGCCAACAACGTAGAGCTTTTCCCGGAGGCCAAACTTTTTGACTCCCTGAGTTATGGCTACAAGCGCGCGCGGCTGGCGTGGTACACGCTGGAGCCAAACCTGGTGGACGGATTAGACGGCATTCCCGACTTTGTAAAAAACGATTCCAACCAGCACTATGTGCGCCTAGTGCAGCGGCAGGAAGTGTTTCCGCAAGCCAGCAATGTCACCCTGCAAAACGCGCTGCCTACGTTGGATTTGGGCTTTTATCCCAAAGAGCGCGGGCCTTACAACTACACGCTGGACGTAACGCCCGACGGTGCGCTCAACGCGCCACGCACCCGCTGGGGCGGCATTCAACGCTCCATCGACTACTCCGATTTTGAGGCAAGCAACGTGGAGTTTATTGAGTTCTGGACGATGGACCCGTACATCAACAATCCTACCGGAACGGGTGGCTCGCTTTACATAAACCTCGGCAATGTGAGCGAGGATGTGTTGAAGGATTCCCGGAAGTTTTTTGAGAACGGCATTTCCTATCCCAAAACCGTAACCACGCTTGACCGGACGCGCTGGGGATACGTGCCGCGCTTTCAGCAGCAGGTGACCCGCGCTTTCGACAACGACCCGGCGGCGCGTACAGTGCAGGATGTGGGCTATGATGGTTTGGATGATGCGGAAGAAAAAACTTTCTACGGCGATTTCCTGCAACGCCTTGCGACGCGCGTCACCAATCAGGCGGCGATAGATGGGCTGAACAACGACCCTTCTTCCGACGACTATCTGCACTTCCGCGACGGTATTTACAGCGGCCCGCGCGTCAGTGCTTTGACGCGCTACAAGCGCTTCAACAATGCCCAGGGCAACTCGCCTATTACGAGCGCCAACGCGGCCTATTCCTCTGCGGCAACCACCATCCCCGAAAGTGAGGACATCAACCGCGACAATACGCTGAACGAAGCCGAAGATTATTTCCAGTACCGCATAGACATGTTCCCTTCTGCCGACCCGCGCATGCAGGTAGGGCAGAACTTTATCGTGAACAAGCAGACGGTGAACGTGAAGCTGCCCAACAACAGCACCGCACCGGAAACCTGGTATCAGTTTAAGGTTCCCATTCGGGAGTATCAGCACAAAGTGGGCAGCATTTCCGATTTCCGCTCTATCCGGTTTATACGTCTGTTCCTCAACAATTTTGAGGACAGCGTGATTCTGCGTTTTGCCCGTCTGGAGTTGGGACGCAACCAGTGGCGGCGCTACAACTTCTCGCTGATGTCTCCCGGCGAAAACATACCGGACATAGACAAGCAAACGGTGGAGTTCAACCTCGCTTCCGTGAGCCTGGAAGAGAACAGCACCCGTCAGCCGATTCCGTATGCAATTCCGCCGGGCGTGAACCGCCAGCAGGCCGCTGTCTCCAACGGACAAACGGCTGCGCTGAATGAGCAGTCGCTCTCACTTCAGGTTTGCAATCTGAAAGACGGCGATGCGCGCGGTGCTTTTAAGGAAGTGGGCGTGGACATGCGGCAGTTTGAGCGTTTGCGGATGTTCATTCACACAGAAAGCCGTGTTGGCCAGCAACCTTTGAAAGACGGCGATGTACGGGCGTTTATCCGCCTCGGTTCCGACTTTGTAAACAACTATTACGAGTATCAGATTCCGCTGAAAATTACACCCGGCGGTTCTCGCGCGGCAGACGTTATCTGGCCTGCGGAGAACAGTCTGGATTTGCTGTTGAGCGACCTCGTGAAGGTGAAATCCTCCCGCAACAACAAAGGGCTGCCGGCTTTTATTCCTTACAGCGAAACCGACGCCAGTGGTCGCCGTGTTCTTGTAGTGGGAAATCCCAACATCGGCGATGCCAAAACGGTGATGCTCGGTATTCTGAACCCAAAAGCCGACGCTTCTAATCCGGCGGATGATGGCCTTCCAAAGTGCGCGGAAATATGGTTTGATGAGTTGCGCGCAACGGGCCTGAACGAAACACCGGGCTATGCGGCTACCGGCAAAGTGGCGCTGCAACTGGCTGACCTCGGCAGCATGCGCTTGTCGGGCGCGATGCATACCGAAGGCTATGGCAATATTGACCAGAAGCTGAACCAGCGCAAGCGCGACAACTTCTATCAGTACGATGCGAGCACCAACCTGAATATGGGTAAGTTGCTGCCCGCGAAATGGGGCGTGCAGTTGCCGGTTTTTGGCGGTTATTCCCGCAATGTGAGCACGCCCCAGTACGACCCGTATGACCTCGACGTGAAACTGAAAGACAAGCTGGCTACGGCCCGCGACGCACAGCAGCAGGATTCTATCCGCAGTGCCGCGCAGGATTTTACGTCTATCACGTCCTTCAATATTGCCAACGCCCGCATTACCGGCAACCCGGCGAAAGCATCCAAAAGAGCCAAGCCGTGGAGCGCGCGCAACTTTGACGCTTCCTATTCCTACAACCGCCAGCTTCGCCACAACCCGCTGATTGAGAAGGACGAGCTGGTGAATCAAAAGCTCGGTCTTGGATATACCTACGCGGTGCAGCCAAAGCCGATTGAGCCTTTCAAAGGCCTCATCAAAAGCAGGTCTAAATGGTGGCAACTGGTGAAGGATTTCAACTTCAATCCGCTGCCGACCAACTTCAGCTTCCGCACGGAGCTGAACCGCACTTTTGACGAAACGCTGGTGCGCACTGTGGGCGGCGACGGCTATCGCGTGCCGCCGACGTACTACAAGAATTTTACGTGGCTGCGGACATACAGTACGCGCTGGGAACTGACGCGCTCGCTGGCGCTGGACTACAACGCCACCAACAACAGCCGGATTGAAGAGCCGTATGGCCCACTGGATACCAGGGAGAAACGCGACACGGTGCTGCGAAATATCTCCACCTTCGGGCGGAATGTTTTCTTCTCTCAAACCCTGAACGCATCTTACAACGTGCCACTCGCGAAGCTGCCCATCACCGACTGGATGACGCTGCGCCTTTCTTACGGAACAACCTATTCGTGGACCGTTGCTTCGCGCCTAGCGGTAGGCTTGGGAAACACCATCGCCAACACGCAGACGAAGACGGTGAACGGCGAACTGAACTTCGCCAATCTCTACAACAAAAACCGCTGGTTGCGCGCCGTGAATGCGCCCGCGCCCCGCGGTCAGAAGCCTAACCTTCCCGGCGGAAATGTTTTGAAAGACCCGCGCAATCCGGGTGGGAAGCACGACAAAGGGAAGGCACCGGAAGCAGCCGTGAGCGAAAACGGAGCCGCACCGGCAACAGGCAGCAATACCGTTGCTTCCAACACTTCCTCTTCTTCCCGCAAAAGCAAGAAGGCCGCCGATACGGTGTTGATGATTAACAACGCGCCAGTCGTGATTTCCGGGATGAACGACAAGCAGGTGGATTCGCTGCGCAAAGTGGCGCAGGCGCAGGAGCTGGCGAAAGTGAAAGCCGAGAAAGCCCGTGCGAAAGCGGCCCGTAAAGCAGCCCGTCTGGCGAAGCGCAACAGTGCCCCGGAAATTTCTACGCCCGTGCGCATTGCGGGTCGGTTACTGACTTCGGTGAAGCGCGCGACCATCAACTACACCGAAAACGGCGGAACGGTGTTGCCAGGATTTTTGGACAGTACGCGCGTGCTGGGCGTCAATACACGCAGCCTGCAACCGGGACTGGATTTTGTCTTCGGTTATCAGCCGGGTTATGAATGGCTGGACCAGAAAGCGCGCAACGGTCTCTTGAGCCGCGACTCGCTTTTCAACGGGCAGTTTTTGCAGCAATTTGCGCGCAACATCAACCTGACGGCGCAGGTGGAGCCGTTCCCGGATTTCCGCATTGACCTGTCGCTGACCAGCACGTTCAGCAAACAATACAGCGAGATTTTTAAGGACACTAATGTGCTGTATGGGCGCAGGGGCGACTTCACGCACAACAACCCGTACACCACCGGCTCGTTCACCATCTCGTCTATCTTCCTCAACACACTTTTTGAGCCGATAGGCCGCTCGCTTTCGCCTGCTTATGAACGCTTCCTGGCCAACCGCGTAACGGTTTCCAATCGCCTCGGCGGGTTGAATCCGTATGTGGGCAACCTGCAGGACCCCACCGATCCGGACTATAAAAAAGGCTATACGCGCTACTCGCAGGATGTGCTGGTGCCGTCCTTTATCGCTGCTTATTCGGGCCGGAGTGTAGGTGGCGTTCCGCTGGTGGATGGCCGCGCCACGCGGGTGAATCAGAATCCTTTTGGTAATTACCTGCCGTTGCCCAACTGGCGGCTCACTTACAACGGACTGACGAAGCTTCCGGCATTCGCTTCCATCTTCAATACCTTCTCGCTGACGCACGGATATACCAGCACCATGTCGATGAACGCGTTTGTGTCGTCGCTGTTGTATCAGGATATTTACAACCTCGGTTTCCCGTCGTTTATTGATTCCAACAGCAACAATTTCATTCCGTTTTTCCAGGTGCCGAACATCACGATTTCGGAGCAGCTTGGGCCGCTTTTGGGCGTGGACATGTCTTTTAAAAACAACCTCTCGGCCCGTATGGAATTCCGCAAGAGCCGCACGGTGAGCCTCAGCATGATTGACTATCAGGTGGCAGAGCGCTCCAGCACAGAGTATGTTTTTGGCCTCGGCTACCGGGCGCGCGGCGTGCGGCTGCCGTTCCCAATCTTGGGTGTGCGCCGTTTGAAAAACGACCTCAACATCAAGGTGGACGTGAGCTACCGCGACGACCTGGCGAGCAACACCTACATGTCGCAGAACGTGCGGCAGTTTACAGGCGGACAGAAGGTAATTGGCATCTCGCCGACGATTGACTACATCATCTCCGACCAACTGACGCTGCGTTTTTTCTATGACCGCCGGCAAAGCATCCCGTATGTGTCTTCGTCTTACCCGATTACGACGACGCGCGCGGGGATAACGTTACGGTTTATTTTCGTGCGGTAGGGGGCTGTCCTTCCATGTATCTTCGGGCGAAAGAAATACGGGCTATGAAAACGCTAACGCTACCGCTGCACCAGCTGCATACCCCGCAAGAAGTTCTGGCTTTGCTGGCGAAGGAAAATCTGCGTAAAGGTGACCGATTGGATGTGGTGGTTAGGGAGAAGGACGATGAAAACGGTTGGGCCTTTTGGGGAATGTTCTTGCTTCTGGGTGTTGTTTTACTAAACTATTTTGGCGCACAACAGAGGCGAAAAAGCGCGTGGAGGAAGGCGACGCACTCCTCAAAAACCTTTTTAAAGAAGGCGACACGGCGGAACTGGAAAAGAACTTAGAGGCCGAATATGAAATTGAAATAGAATGGGTGGATGCCCCCAAAAGCCCCGTGGAAGAGACCGATGAAGCGGCGTGGGACAAAGCAGCAACGACCCTGCTGGCCGATGCGTATGGAGAGGAAGAACCCGACTACTCCGATGTGCCGCTTCTGGATCCAAACCCGAACTATAAGCCGTGAAAGCGGGGATGATTGTGCGTGTAGCCTTGCCACAGGCGGATGACCAAGTGAAGGTGCGACCCGCATTGCTGCTCAAACCAATAAGGCCGCATTCCGACTGGCTGCTTTGCGCCATTTCCACGCAACTCCACAACGAAGTAGCCGGCTTGGATGTCTTGATAGATGTCGAATATCCCGACTTTGGGCAAGCCCGCTTCCTGAAGCCAAGCATCATTCGCGTTGTTAAACTTCACACGATGCCGGAGGCCAGGATTGAAGGCAGCATCGGAACAGTGAGCGATGCGACTTACAACACGGTTATGGACAACCTCATTCACTTTTTGAAAACCGGGTAGCGGTTTTTTGCGCAGAACGTGCGCCAGTTTATGGGCGGTCAAAAGGTGATTGGCATCTCGCCAACGATTGATTACATCATCTCCGACCAACTGACGCTGCGCTTCTTCTACGACCGTCGGCAGAGCATCCCATCCCGTATGTGTCTTCGTCTTACCCGATTACGACGACAAGAGCGGGAATTACGCTAAGGTTTATTTTCGTGCGGTAAGGAGTGGGAGACAAAAGAGGGTAAGGAGCGTTCCACCTGTCAGGTTTCCGAAACCTGACAAGTGGGACGCTCTCTTTTGAAAAATCCTTGCGCCTCTGAGAGAGAATCTTATCACTGCACTTTCCGAATGTGGTTCTCTATAAGCGTCGCGAGTAAAGCCACACTCGCCTTCTCCAACAGATGCGGCGTATGCGGCAGCACCGCAAGCGCGGCGTTCGGAAGCGCTTTGTAAGCAGCAACGGTTTCATCCAGACTTACCATCTTGTCGCGGTCGCCGAGCATCAGTTGGACGGGTTGCTTCAAGGCGGAAAAAGCCTCATCGGAAAAGCGGTAACCGCTCATGCCTTGCAACAAGACTTGAGTGTGCATTACCAGCTTTTTCCAGCCCGCCTGCGGATGCACGGCTGCCAGTGCCGCTACGAATTTGGGTAGTTTTTCTTCCAGAATCTCCGGTTGCAATTGAGCCGCTTCCCACGTGCAAACGTCTTCTGTCCAGAGGAACTTGGTTGCCAGCGTGGATACAGACAGAACGCGCTCTGGTGCGCGACCGGCCAGCCGCAACGCCACAAAACCGCCCATGCTATAGCCGAAAAGATGCGCCGCCGGAAAGTTGTGGGCATCCAGATAGCGCAGTACATCCGCTTCAAAGGTTTCTATGGAGAAACCTTCTTCCGGCCAAAGGGAAGCCCCGTGACCGCTGAATTCCAACACATGCACGTCAAGTGAACGCATCGCATCACGAAGCGGATAAAGGGATTGAGCGTTTCCGAGCGCGCCATGGAGCAGCAGAATGGGAGCCATAGGCGGAGGGATCGGTCTGATGTTTGAAAAAGGCGAATGGCTATAAAAAGGGTGTCATTCCGACGAAGGAGGAATCTCACTCGTGCTATACCTGCATTTCGTAAGATTCCTCCTTCGTCGGAATGACCCGCAAAAATATTTAGGAGACCAGTTCGACAAAGCCGGTTCCCAAAAAATTACCTTTCCCGCCGTTCGCCGCCTCTGCCTGCTGGTTTCCGCGCGGCAGGATTTCCACCGGGACGAGACGCGCGTGGAGGTCGTTGCTGCTGCTTGGGCTTCTCGGAAATAACCATGTTCTTCATCGGGTAAGCATGGCCTTCCACGACCGGAATTTTCATCCCGATAACCTTTTGAATGTCCTTGATGTAGGCCATCTCCTCGTAGTCGGAGAAGGAATAGGCAAAGCCTTTCGCGCCTGCGCGTCCGCCCCGGCCAATGCGGTGAACATACGACTCCGGGATGTTCGGAATCTCGTAGTTCACGACGTGTTCCAGCAGTTCAATATCGATACCGCGCGCCGCAATATCGGTGGCGACCAGCACGTGAATCTTGTTGTTCTTAAACGCTTCCAGCGCCGCCTGCCGCTGGTTCTGCGATTTATTGCCATGAATGGCCGCTGCCGTGAAACCGGCCTTGTCCAGAATTTTCACCAGCTTGTCGGCGCCGTGCTTGGTGCGTGTAAACACCAGCGCGCGGTGGTGCAGCTTTTCCCGCAAAAGTGAAAAAAGCAGCGCGGGCTTATTGTCTCTGTCCACATAATAGAGCGACTGCTCGATGGTCTCCGCCGTGGTGGCCGCAGGCGTTACTTCAATATAAACCGGATTCACCAAAATGGTATCTGCCAACTGCTGAATCGGTGCAGGCATGGTGGCGGAGAAAAACAGTGTTTGACGTTTGGCGGGAATCTTCGCAATCACCTTTTTTACGTCGTGGATAAAGCCCATATCCAGCATCCGGTCGGCCTCGTCCAGCACGAAAACCTGTAGGTCGCTAAGGGAGATGAAACCCTGTTGCATCAGGTCCAGCAGACGGCCCGGCGTAGCTACCAGAACATCTATGCCGCGCTTTAACGCTGCCACTTGCGCGCTTTGGTTTACGCCGCCAAAAATAACAGTGTGTTTCAGGTGGAGAAAAGCGCCGTAGTCACGGAAGCCTTCGTCAATCTGAATCGCCAATTCGCGCGTGGGTGTTAGGATAAGGACGCGGATATTGGGCCTTTGGCGGGCCGGGCCTTGCGCGTCTAAGCGTTGCAGAATCGGCAGCGCGAAAGCGGCTGTTTTGCCCGTGCCCGTTTGGGCGCAACCCAGCACGTCGCGGCCCTGAAGAATGGGCGGAATGGCCTGCTCCTGAATAGGTGTAGGATGAACATAACCGGCTTTGTCAAGCGCGAGCAAAAGTGGCTGTATAAGTCCCAGATCGGGAAAGGTAATTTTCAAAAAAAGAAGGGTTATTAGGGGTGCAAGGTAGGACGGGTAATGAATAATGATTAATGAATAATGAATAATGGGTTATGAGGGAGTCATTTTTCAAACCGTACCCGCCGCAGGTCAATCGTGTTCATCGGGTCGCTTGTAAAGCCTTGCACGTTATTTTGGAGGAAATGATTCAGCCGGTCATAGAAAAGCGGAATTACGGTTGCTTCGCTCATCGCTAAGGAATCCATTTTCCGGTATAAAGCATAGCGCGGCGTGTCGGGCAGCGTGACGGCTGTTTGGTACCACGCGTCAAACTGCGGGTTTTGGAAGCGCGTGTAGTTGGGCGGCGCGGGCAATTTTCCGTAAAAGAAGGCGAGGTAGGTTTCCGCGTCCGGGTAGTCTGCAATCCACTGGGCGCGGAACATGGGGCTTTTGGAGAGGCTCATTTGCTGGCGCAGAATATTGGGCTGCACCACTTCGGCGCGTGCGCGGATGCCTACTTCTCCCAACTGACCGCACACAAACTGCACGATGTCTAAGTAGTTGTCCGGCGTTTGAATGGCAATCGGCGGCAAACCTTTCCCACCTTTAAAACCCGCTTCTTCCAGCAGCGCCGCTGCCTTTTGGGGATTGTAGGAAAAGCCCCACGCGGCTTCCGGCAAAGCGCCCGGTAGTCCCGGCGGAATAAAACCGCCATTGGCGGGCAGCACCAATCCATTGCGGAAATACCGGCATATCCGCTCGCGGTCTATGGCGTAACCGATGGCCCGCCGCACGAGTGGATGACGAAGCGCCGAGGCCTGTAAAAGCGGATTAGCTGTGTCGGAGAGAATGCCCAGATATTCGGTGTTGAGGTAGCCGCTGCGGCGAAGCGCAAAACGGCTGCGGAATTCTTCTTTTACCGTGCCGTCTTTACGCAGGATAATGTCTTTAAAGGAGCCATCAATATTGTTCACAAAGTGGAGCTTTCCTTGCAGGAAAAGGAGAAACTCCGTGGCCTTGCTGTCAAAGAATGAATATTGAACCGCGTCTAAGTACGGCAGCTTTCTTCCCCTTTCATCGCGCTCCCAGTAATGCGGATTGCGGTGAAGAATCAGTGCTGTTCCTTCTTCCCACACATAGTATTGAAACGGCCCCGTGCCGCAGGGATGGCGCCGGAAATCCTTGCCCCATTTCTCTGCCACTTCACGCGGCACGATGCCGCAATAGGCCATAGAGAGCAGCGCAGGCAGGGGCGCAAACGGACGACGCAGGCGCAGGACAAACGTGGTGTCGTTCGCCGCCTCAAAAGGGCGCGTTGTGTCCACGCGGTCATTGAAAATCCATGCGCCGGAGGAAGCGATTTCCGGGGTCAGAATGCGGTTGAAGGAATAGACCACATCCGCCGCCGTCATGCGTCGTCCTTTGCCGTTGGGGAAAACACCATTGTTTTGGAAAGCCACATCGTTGCGCAGGAAAAAGGTCCATGTTTTTCCATCTGCCGAAGCCGTCCAGCGCGTGGCTAGCGAGGGACGAAGGGCGCCGCTGCTGTCGGTTTCGGTGAGGGTATTGTAAATCGCGTGGGCCGTCCAGATGGTGTACAGATCTTTGGCGTAGGCGGGGTCTAAGCTTTCCAAAGAGCCGGAAGAAAGGTTGATGCGGAAAACGGCTTTGGTGCTTTTGGGCGCGCGCGGGCCGCAGCCGCATAGCAACACGAGCAGGAAAAGAACAGCGTTTTTCACGGGGGCGAAGTTGGGGGAGCAAACCTATAAGGTTTTGGAAACCTTATAGGTTTTTTGCGGAAGCCCTTGCTATAAGCTAAAACACCCGTCCGGTTCTTGGAGACGGGACAGGTGTTTTTTGTCTGCTGTTGATTTTTATTCCTTTACCAGTCGTAACTGTAGCAGCGGCTTGTCCTTCACTTGAATGCGGATGATGTAAACACCCGGTACGAGTGCTTCCACATGGATAACGGTGTGTTGTTCTTGAATGATACCGCCTCCTGCGCTTGTGCCCTTCATGTCCACCATATCATAGCGACTGCCCGGCGGCACGCCTTTCAGCGTTACGCTGTGGCTGGCGGGGTTCGGGTAAAGAACAACTTGTTCATAATCCTTCATGCTGACAACTGCCGTTGGGTTGTAGTGCCAGATAGAATCTGCTACCTCGCAGCCCGGTTGCACGCAGCCAAAGCTGTCGGTTTGCATCAGCCAGCCGTAGGTGCCGAGCGTGTCTACAACACCCGAAACGGTATCAAAGAACTGCATGGAGCCGAAACTTACCAAGGTATTGTAAGGACTGCGGACAGTGTGCGCCATAAAACCGCTTGATACATTTGTACTGTATGGTTTATATGTTCGTTTGGATTTAATACGCCCGTTACTGTCGGTTATCAAAAGGGTGGGAAGGTCGGTGGTATCGTATGCGTTCCCGGAAATGTAAAGATTGTGCTGCGTATCCATAAACATGGTTACGGGCTGAGATTGATAATACCCACCGGGGCCGATGCTGAACGTGTCTGAAAAGGTTTTGAGCCATAGGGTGTCGCCTTGCGCGTTTGCCCGACCGTATGCGTAAAGGCTATTGTAGTCGTTGGGGTTTGTGCTAAAAGGGCGGGTGTTGGCCATGTAGGTAAAATAGTAGCCGCCATCGGACATGGGAATTAAATCCACATAATCTGTTCCGGCGATGTATGGGCTGCTGTAGGGATAGCGCTTCCACCACAGAAAATTACCCAGCGAATCAAATTTGGCAAAGAAATGTCCGTAGCCTACCCCAAGCGCCGATCCAACTTTTCCACATATCAAGATACCACCATCTGCCGCTTGCACAATTTTATGGGAAACCACCGGATTATTGATGCTACGGGCACTGGCCTGAAAGAGGTTTTTCTCCCACAATATATTTCCAACGCAATCGTATTTTACTATATATAGACTCTGAGAATCGGATGTGTAAAGCTTTGAAGACGGATTATAGCTCCTTTTTGCGCTCCCCCATTGTCCTGTAGCTAAAATACTCCTGTCTGGCAGTTGAGTAGCACAGGTAATATTCCTGTCGCGAATTGAATCAATGTGGTTTATGAGTCTCAAACTATCACCCGATTTATTTATCCAAAATAGAAATGGTTGGAATATTTGGGTGGAGTCCTGTAAAGACGTATCTACATTGGCTCCCACAACAACAAAGTTAGTATTGTCGTCTATTACGCAGTTCCATCCACTCACTAGATTAAAATAGCCGGGTGAACGGAACCATTTTTTCCAAAGTATCGAACCGTCATAAGCATATTTGGTAGCCCCAATACTAATATTGTATTTGTATGTATTGCTATCGATACGGTCTGTTCCTACAGTATTTCCAAAGCAATAGATACCGGTTGAATCTGCAATCACCTGCCGACCTACGGTTGTTTTGGGTCTGTTCAGTTGGCTGTCCTGCACATCAAAATAGGCCGTGAAAGGTTGAGGCGTTACCTGCTGGGCATGGGCCAACAGCACAATATGCAAAAGACCTAACAACGACAAAAGTCTCTTTTTCATGTTTCGCTGTTTTAAGAAAAAAAAGCCATTTCCGAATAATATATTATTCGGAAATGGCTTGTGAAAAAGAAGATTATTGACGGGTAACTTTAAACGTCGTTACCGCATGAGCAGCATCGGTAAGCTGCACGAAGTACGTGCCAGAGACGAAGTGCGCAAGGCTAATGTTGCCAGTTGTACCGTCAATCGTACCGGAAGCCAGCACCCGACCACTCAGGTCTTTTACTGTGTAATAAGAGCTGCTCTCAATGCCCGTAACTTTTACCTCCCCGTCAACAGTCGGGTTTGGATAGAGAGCTATCGGCTGTGCGGTAGCGTTTTGAATCGTGCCAGGTGCGTCAGCAGGAGCCGTTTTATTTTGAGGTTCTTCAGCCGTCTCTACTACTTCGGGGTCAAAGGAAACTCCCTCATAAACAGACAGATAATGACGGGCGGCAAAGCGGGCCATACCTTCACCATATTGAGAAATATTCCAAAGTTGTGCTTTGCTCACGTCCGGTACAAGCATCCAGTCACGGTTGTTTTGAGCCAGCAACTGACCGGTCTGGAAAATAGCAACAAAATGCCCCAAGTCGGTGCTTTCTTCACTTGTGAGCCTGAAGTTGGCCGGGATTTGGGAGAGGGTATTCAGGCCGGCATCCCATTGACCCAATCCGGTTTGTAAGGACGCCAATTGAATCTGGAAATTAGGCAGATACTTAGCTGTACTTAACACCCACATCGCACTATCTAAGTCTTGCACACCTTCGTCATTATAAACGCCGTAATACACATCGAGCATTTCGTAATGAAGCTGTGCATATTGGCTCAACAGGTCATCCCGGTCTGCGCGGGTCGTATCAGCAAGCAGCCCTTCCAATGTACTGCGCTGTGCAGCGAAGTCTGTTGAGTTTATAACTGGGGCTGAAGGTGGATTGTCAATATTGGAACGGCAGTTGTAGGAAAGACCGGGTGCCAAAGTCATCGTACCACTGGTATATCCCCCTGCTGGAATATTTCCTACATACACAATGGACAAACCGTCGTTCACATAGTTGCGGGGCTGACTGCTGTTGTTCAGATTGCTAAAACTGTTTTGCGCATCGTAACCGGCAGTGCGACTTAAGCTATTGCTTTGGTCCGCTGCAACAGCGGGCGTTGCGCTGGAATTTGCACTCTTCCGCACCTCAACATCAAAAGAATTAGGGTACCTGTTGGTCATCGTGTTGCACAAAAACCGAAGACCCGTCCTACGAGCTGTCATGTCGCTGTTCCAGTCAATTCCCTGTAGGGCATTGCTCAGGTCTATTAGGGTGTTCCGGTAAATGACATTGTTATTTGCACCGCTGTTTTTCACGGCGATGCCAAAGGTATTGACATTGCCGTTTTTGGGTGTAACGATTATCGTATTGGCCTCTACTTGATAGCCCGTACAGCCGCCGAGAAAAATAGCGGTCTGCGATTGCCGATTTACGTTATCAGCAAGCAGGTTAAAGGTATTGCCAGTAATGTAGGCCCGGCTTGTGGAAGCGAGGTTTATCCCTGTGCGGGAGTTGTCGAAAATATTACCATTAATGCTCAATAAGTAAGACCCATTTTGCGTCATTGCATCGGTGGCTATGGCCGTTTGAAGACCCGTAAAAACACTGGGAATTGCATTAGGGCAAGGCATACCGGGCTGCCGGGGAGCAATAGTGGTGCAAAGGGGACCAATACTTGCACCGGCATTGGTCAAAAGTATCCCGGTATAGGGAGCATTCCTTGCAGCGGTGCCATTGGTCGTGTAAACGGTAAAAGAGTTGCCCAAAACACTAATACCATTCACCTCACGCAGGTAAATGAACGCATAACTGGCAGTATTGGGATTCTGGGTTGTAAAGGTGCAGGCCTTGAAAAAGGAGCGGTCATTTATATAAAGAATTCCAGCACTTCTTATTACAAAGTTCCGGTAGTCTACCAACCGAGCTGCGAAAGCACGGTTATTTCGAAAAGTTGTGTTGGTCGCCTGAATAATACCGCCTGCAGTGGCGGCGTTGTTGCCACTCCGGAGGTCATAGTTCACGACCCCAAAATTGGAGCCTTCTACAACAGCATTATTGCGAAAAATAGCTTGTGCTATTCGCGCATCCGTCTGACTGATAGGAGTGGTTACAAATCCAGAAGGCAACACAGGATAATCTCGGTCATTAGGCTCTACATTGCCTAACACGCAGATAGCGTTCCAAGGGTTTATTGTACCATTTGGATTAGCTACACCTGTAATGGTAGCGTTATCCACAATCAGTTGACCACCTGAAGGATTGTTCCCATTCGGGTTGCTAAGAGGATAGCTGTATATTCGGATGCCATCGTAGCTGTTTGCACTGGTCATTGTCAGTACAGCACCATTAGTAATCGTAAGCGAGCCCCCTGGCTTAATGAGAATCTGACTTGCACTTTGGTTAGTCGTCCAAGTGATGGGCGAAGTAATAATGACGATCTGTCCAATGGAGGCAGCAGCATGAAAAAAAAGTCCTAAAAGCATGAACACTGCTTTAAGGACGAAGGCTGGGCTTCTCAGCGAAGCGGGGGGGAGAAAATGCTTGTTCATGGCAAATGTTTTTAAGGGTGAGAACATGTTAAAATTAGGCATTCTCCAGAAAGGATAATCGCATTGTAATCGAAGGAAGTAAAATTTAACCTTTAATAAACAAATGGCGACACTTTGGCAAAGATTGTTCCATTTCTACCTTCAGAAGGATTTCTTCGGGTACGTTTTTCCTGAGCAAAAGCATGCAAAGCCTTTTCACCAGCAAAAAACTGACAGGCTTTTTTGCTTCTATCTAACTGTTTTTCAATGAGATAGATACTCTTTCTGTTCTTTTATGTGCATCCCAACAACTTCTAACAACTACCGGAGACATTTTTCTCAACAAATCACCCGCAGCGCCTTCCGTTCCACCCGAAATGCCACCTTCCCCTCACAGCCACGCGGATCGCCATCGGTTTGGAAAAGGCGTAATTCCGGGCTTTCAATCGTAATCGCTGCTGCGCGGCGCGTTTTTACAAAGCGGTTTTGGTGGAGCCTTCCCCGCAGGGCATCCAGCGCAATCAGTGGCCCGGCCCAATGGGGAAAACGGCGCACGATAACCAGGTCCAGCAGTCCGTCGGTGCAGTTGGCATCGGCGGCGATTTTGAAATCGTAGCCAAACTGTCGCCCGTTGGCCGCTACAATCATAAACGCATCTTCTTCCATCTCCAAGCCGTCCACCGTCAGCTTCCAGCGTTGTGCGCGGTGGTGGAAAAGCTGGCGCATGATGATGTTGGTATACGCTACAAATCCGCGCTTTTTATTCCCTGCGAAGAGCTGACATACCAGCGCATCAAAGCCCACACCTGCGTTGGAGAGAAAAAGAGCTTCATTCGCAAAACATACGTCCACCGCCAGTATTTTTCCCTTATTAATGCGATCAATCGCGCCTTCCAAATGGAGCGGAATGCGAAGGGAACGCGCCAGTCCGTTGCCGCTCCCTTTGGGAATAATGGCCAGCGCCGTTCCGCTTCCGTACAATCCTTTTGCTATATCTGCCACCGAGCCGTCGCCGCCTACGGCTACTACGGCGTGTGCGCCATTTTTCGCTGCCTCGCGGGCGATTTCTGTGCCGTGTCCTGCATATTTGGTTTTGCGGATTTCGTGGGTAAACCGCGTTCTATCCAGCCCGGTTTCTATCGCCGACTCAATGGCTTTCACGCGGTCGGTGCCGCTTTTAAGATTGATGACGAAAACGAGAGAATGCAATGACTAATGGGGTTGAATGTGGTTTTTAGGGGGGCTTTATTTTGGAATGGGCTTTTGAAAATGTATGGGCAGCTTCTGCCGGCTATTCGCATTAAAGCATTTTGTGCTTTTTCCAAACTACCGACAGGTTTTCGCAATCTACTGACAGGTTTTTACGAATTACGCACAGGTTTTTACAAACGACTGATAGGTTTTTGCAATTTACGCACAGGTTTTTCCAAAAGACTGACGGGTTTCTGCCAACTACGGGCGGGTTTGCGCAATTTACTGACAGGGTTTTACGAACGACTGATGGGTTTCTCCAAACTACGCACAGGTTTTTGCAAGATACTGATGGGTTTTCTTCAAACTACCGGCAGTTTTACCGAACCAAAGTTCAAGATGGCTTTTACGCTGGCTTCGTGTCTTGATACTCTTTCTCAACTACTCGGTGAACTTATAGCCTACGCCCCGCACGGAATGAAAATGGCGCGGCGAGCGGCTGTCGGTTTCAAAATACTTGCGGAAGTTGAGGATGAAATTGTCTATGGTGCGGGTGGTGGGATAGACGTTGTAGCCCCAAACAACTTGCAGAATATGCTCGCGGCTCACTACGTCGCCTTTGTTTTCGATGAGGAGTTTTAAGAGTGCGGATTCCTTTTTGGAGAGCGGCACTTTTTCGCCGTCTTTGGTGGTTGCTTCGTGCGCCGAGAACGCCACGCGGCAGCCGTCGCCGAAGGTGTATTCTTCCTCCATCTGCCCGTTGCTGTTGTGGATGTGGCGGCCCTTTTGAATCAGCTTATCCACGCGCAGGAGCAGCTCTTCGAGGTTGAAAGGCTTAGTGAGATAATCATCGCCGCCGCGCTTGAGACCTTCTACGCGGTCGGCGCCCGAATTGCGGGCCGAAAGAAAAAGAACGGGCACGGATTTGTGTTGTAGCCGGATGCTTTCGCACACCGCAAGGCCGTCCATTCCGGGCAGCATAATGTCGAGGATAATGCAATCGAAATGCTCGTTTTTCACGGCTTTCAGCGCGGCAGGGCCGGAGTCGGCAAGGGTGGTTTCGTAGCCCTCCAGCTCCATGTTGAGGCGCAGGGCTTCGCGCAGGCTTTCTTCGTCTTCTACAATGAGGACAGAGGCTTTTGGGGTGGGACGGCGCATGGAGGAAAATAGAAGGGAAAAGGTTTCTTACAAACAAAGAAAAGCGGGCGCGGTTGCTTCTTTGTCACAGAACTTTACCAACTCCCGAAAACGCGATTTTGTTCTACGAATTTAAAGGCTTCCGGCCCGTTGTGCATCCTACTGCTTTTGTGCATCCGCAGGCGGCGGTTACGGGCAATGTGGTTATTGGCGCGCACTGCTACATTGGCCCCGGCGCGGCATTGCGCGGCGACTGGGGTGGCATTTTGCTGGAAGACGGCTGTAATGTGCAGGAAAACTGCACGGTGCATATGTTTCCGGGCGTGGTGGTGCGGCTGCATAAAGGCGCGCATATCGGTCACGGCGCAATTGTGCACGGCGCAACGATTGGCGAGAATTGCCTTGTAGGAATGAACGCCGTTTTGATGGATGAAGTGGTGGTGGAGAAGGAATGTATCATTGGCGCACTGGCTTTTGTGCCGGCGGGAATGCACATTCCGCAACGCTCGCTGGTGGTAGGTAATCCGGCGAAAATTGTGAAGCCCGTTTCCGACGAAATGATAGACTGGAAAACGCGCGGAACAGCCTTGTATCAGGCACTGCCGGGTGAATGTCATGCGGCATTGAGAGCGTGTGAGCCGCTACGGGAAATGCCCGCTGACCGGCCTTCACAGGAGTCGTTGTATGAGACGTGGAACCGGATAAAAGAAGAAAAATAAAACAGCCGCCCCGATTTCCGGGACGGCTGTTCCAAAAGAAAAACGAAAAATCTAGAACGCCATTTCCGGGCAATCGTCGGCAATCACGAGGCGGCCTGCTGTCTTAGATTTGATTTCTTCTACGCTCACGCCCGGCGCGCGCTCGGTGCAATGAAAGCCTTCGGGCGTGACCTCAAAATAGCCAAGGTCGGTCACCACTTTTTTCACGCATTGCAGGCCCGTAAGCGGCAGAGAGCATTTGGAGAGCAACTTGCTGTTTCCCCCCTTGTCGGTGTGTTGCATGGCCACGATGATATTCTTCGCGGCAGCTACAAGGTCCATTGCGCCGCCCATGCCTTTGATAAGTTTTCCGGGAATTTTCCAGTTGGCGATGTCGCCATTGTCGGCCACTTCCATCGCGCCCAGAACCGTAAGATCTACTTTCCCGGCGCGGATCATGCCGAAAGAAGCGGCGGAGTCAAAAATAGCGGAGCCGGGCAGCGTGGTTACGGTTTGCTTACCCGCGTTAATCAGGTCGGCGTCTTCTTCGCCTTCAAACGGAAACGGCCCCATGCCGAGCAGTCCGTTTTCGGATTGCAGCATCACGCTGATGCCGTCGGGGATAAAATTGGCGACGAGGGTCGGGATGCCGATGCCGAGATTGACGTAGAATCCGTCTTGCAGTTCGCGGGCAATGCGGCGGGCGATTTGTTCTTTGGAGAGCATGTGTTTAATGCGGGAATGCGGGAGAATGTGCTTAATGTGAGGAATGCGGAGAATGAGGGGAATATCAGGGATGGTTATCGCTTTCTTCGGAAGCTGTTCCTCCTTTCTTATTTTCTTTTTGGCGTGCGGTCCTGATGATGGCATTCAAAAGCCGCAGTACCTCTTCTAAAAGTGCTAAAGACTCCGGGCAGTCCGGGTAATCTTCTGCGTGTTGGCACAGCAAGAGCCAGTATTGAGTCTCCCGCGCTTCTTTGTCTGCAACCTTGAGCTTGTGGATAAAATCGGCATTACTTTCTGCGGATTGTGCCTCTACTGCATTCGCGCCTACCGACGTAGCAGACCGCAGCAATTGCTTTGCGACCACAAACTTTTTATGCGCTTCCAACTTGGTGCAAAAGCGAATAACTGCGAGTGAAAGCTGGAAGGATTTATGGAGTAATGGGTTATCAGAAAATTCCATTGCGTTTAGCTTTAAGGGGGAAGGTAGAAAGGAAGAAGTCAGGGTCGGTAATGCTATTACCGCATTCTCCGCATTCTCACATTACCGCATTGGCCGCGCGCTATGCGCGCGGCCTTACGGTTCTTTGCTCAATGCGTTTCTCATACCCTTCGCCCTTAAAAATCCGGTGCACATAAATGCCGGGTGTGTGAATCGCGTTCGGGTCCAGTTCGCCGGGCTGCACCAGTTCTTCCACTTCGGCCACGGTAATCTTTCCGGCCATCGCCATCATCGGGTTGAAGTTGCGCGCCGTGTCTTTGTAAATGAGGTTTCCGGCGGTGTCGCCTTTCCACGCTTTCACGATAGCAAAGTCGGCTTCAAAAGCGTCTTCCAAAAGGTAGGTTTTGCCGTTGCGCTCTACCGTCTGTTTTCCCTGCGCTACTTCTGTTCCCACGCCTGCCAGCAAGGGCGCAAACGGAATGCCGTAGCCTGCAAGCAGACAGCGCGTCGCCAGCGTTCCCTGCGGAATCAGGTCCACTTCCAGTTCGCCGGAAAGCAGTTGGCGCTCAAACTCCGCATTCTCTCCTACGTAAGAAGCAATCATCTTTTTGATTTGCTTTTGTTGGAGAAGCAGGCCGAGGCCAAAGTCGTCCACGCCTGCGTTGTTGGAAATGCAGGTAAGGTTTTTGACGCCTTTGCGCACCAGTTCGTTGATGCAGATTTCCGGGATGCCGCAGAGGCCAAAGCCGCCGAGCATCACCGTCATGCCGTCGGAGAGGTCGCGCAGGGCTTCAGTAGCGTTGGCAACCTGCTTGTTGATAGCCATAAAGAAGAGATTTTTAAGAAGAGGGAAGGGCGTTTAAAAGCGCGCGCGAAGATAGCGTCAGCCGTCCGGTAGGGGCACGGAAGTTGGCCCTGTTTTGGTAGTGCGCCAGGAAATCTCCCTTCCTTTGCGCCGCATGAAAAAGCTCTCCTCTCTCCTTTTCCCCGCGTTGTTTCTCCTTCTTTTCAGCAGTTGCTACCAACAACGGCGATTGGTAAACGGCATGAACAACCTGAAGCCCGAAGACTGGGCAGGCACCTACGCGGGCAAGATTCCCTGCAACGGCTGCCCCGCTATTTCTACACGCATTGTGTTTAGTAATGACGGTCTTTATACCCGTACCAGCCGCAGCGCCGCCATGCCTGACAACCCTTACACCGTTCCCGGAAAATCCTTCTGGGACCAGAAACAGGGGTTGATTATTGTACAAGACAGCGGCTCCACCCTCTCTGTTCCTTATAGAATGACCAAAGCAGGTCTTATAATGATGGAAGTAGGAACCGGAGAACGCCCACGCAGCGAGCGCGCAGAATACACGCTGCAAAAAGTAAGTGCGGAAGATCCAACGGAGCATTATTGGTCATTGGTAGAACTGAACGGCAAACCCCTAAAGACCAATAGTGGAAAAGAAAAGCCGCATTTACTCCTCCACAACAGCACCGGAAAAGCCGATGGCAGCGGCGGTTGCAATCGTTTTAATGGCAGCTTTGAAATGCGCCCGAACAGCACCTTATTTCTCTCTCCGCTCGCCGCCACCAAAATGACTTGCCCGGGTATGAACACGGAAACGGCGTTCTTCCGCACAATAGAAGGCACAACGATTTACGAGGTCAAAAAAGACCGGATGACGCTGCGCCGCGACGGAAAAACAGTGGCGGTTTTTGAGGCGGTTTGGCTACGGTAGGGGCGGCAAATTCAAAGATGGAAAAGATGCAGACAGGAGAAACCTGAATTACTCAATCTTTGGGACTGCGTTTGAAGTCTTGGGGGCTGCGTTTGAACTCCTCGGGGCTGCGTTTGAAGTCTTCGGGGCTGCGTTTGAAGTCTTGGGGGCTGCGTTTGAACTCCTCGGGGCTTCGTTTGAAGTCCTCGGGGTTTCGTTTGAATTCCTTGGGGCTGCGTTTGAAGTCTTCGGGGCAAGCCCCGAACTGCCTTTCCAACAATTGTCCAAAGGAAATAAAATTCTTTTTACTATTCTTTCCTCTTCAGACTTTTGTCCCCAAAAGCTTTCTACTTTCTACTAAAAGCTTTCTACTTTAGCAACCTAATTTCCCTCCCCAAAACAAGCCCTCAAAACCATGACTTTCCCCGCAGAACTGAAGTACACCAAAGACCACGAATGGATTCGCTTAGAAGGCAACACCGCGACCATTGGCATTACCGAATTTGCGCAGCACGAGCTGGGCGATATTGTTTTTGTGGACATCAACACGAAGGGTGAGCATCTCTCCGCTAACGAAGTTTTTGGTACGGTGGAAGCTGTAAAAACCGTTTCTGACCTCTACCTGCCTGTGGCCGGAACGATTACAGAAATCAACGCGCATCTGGAATCTTCGCCGGAATCCATCAACGGCGATCCCTACGGCGATGGCTGGATGATTAAGATGACGGTGGACAACGTGGCCGACGTGGAAGCCCTGATGGACAGCGCGGATTACGGTGAATTGGTAGCGTAAGAAACGCCTGTTTTTACGCCATGAAAGCTCCCCGCAGCCGACATCTCTGGGCGGGCCGCTTCGCTTGGATTTGGGCGGTAACGCTGCTTATTCTCTGCCTGCTTCCTGCCGAAGAAATCCCGGACGTAAACGTGCCGCTCGCCGACAAGTGGGTGCACTTTGTGATGTTCGGTGTGCAGGCTTTTCTGTCGCTGGTGGCCTTGAAAAATCCAACTGCCCTAAAGATGCTGCGCGTCGCTTTCTGGTGTGCTGTTTTTGGCCTCGTGGTGGAAGTGTTGCAACTGCTTACGGCCCGCTGGCTTCACCGCGCTTTTGACACGATGGATATCCTGGCCGATGCGGTGGGCGTGGTGATTGGCGTGGGCGTTTTTATTCTTTTGCAAAAAACCCTTTTCCGCAACAACGCTTTGCCTGCTTAGTGCTGTCTTGTAGAAGCGTATGCTTCTTTCCCCCCGCCGCCTACCTATGATTTTCCGTTCCAAAGCGCCCTTGCGCATCGGCCTTGCCGGTGGCGGCACCGATGTTTCGCCCTACTGTGACCGCTACGGCGGCGCGATTCTAAATGCCACGGTTTCCCTCTACGCTTACGCTACGATTGAGCTGCTGCCCGATAACCGGGTGGAATTCATTGCTACTGACCGGAACGAAAAAACGGAACATCTCCTTGCCGAAACACTGCCCGTTACTGACACGCTGGCACTGGCTACCGGCGCGTATAATCGCATCGTGAAGGAATGGGGAATGCCGCCTTCCGGCTTCCGGCTTAGTACATCGGTGGATGCGCCTGCAGGCAGCGGATTGGGCACCTCCTCCACATTAATGGTGGCCATTCTGGGCGCTTTTGCGGAGTGGCTTCACCTGCCGCTCGGCGAGTACGACATGGCGCACTTAGCGTATCAGATTGAGCGCGAAGACCTCGGCATGGCAGGTGGAAAGCAAGACCAGTATGCGGCGACGTTTGGCGGCGTAAACTTCATGGAGTTTTATGAAGAAGACCGCGTGATTGTAAATCCGCTGCGCATCAAGCCGCGCTATTTGCACGAGCTGGCGCACAATCTGCTGCTGTATTTCACCGCCACGAGCCGCGAAAGTGCTGCCATCATCAAGGTGCAGCGGGAGAATGTGCGGAGCAACAACCAGCAAAGCATCGACGCGATGCACGCCCTCAAAGAGCAGGCGCAGATGATGAAGGAAGCTTTGCTGAAAGGCCATGTGGACGACGTGGGCCGGATTCTCGACTACGGCTTCCGGTTTAAAAAGCAAATGGCGAAAGGCATCTCTAACGACGCGATGGACGCGGTGTATGAAAAGGCCCTTGCGGCAGGCGCAACGGGCGGGAAAATTTCCGGCGCGGGCGGGGGCGGATTTATGATGTTCTATTGCCCCGGAAACACGCGCCATCAGGTGAAAGCCGCGCTTTCTGATTTGCCCGGCGAGTTCCGGCCTTTTGACTTTGTGGAGCACGGACAAGTGGCGTGGACGATCTGACATGGGTCATAAGTCATCCGGCTTCCAACTTCTATGCTTCTGCTTGCGCCGCTGCCCTAAATCGTCCGGCCCACAACTTTTACCAAATTCCGTTCGGCATCCTGCTGCAAGCCATCAATTATGGAGCATTCTTCCTCAGAAAGTCTGAATGAAATCTACCGGAGAAGAACAAAGGCTTTCTCCATTCAGGTCATTCGTTTAGTGGACCGTTTTCCGAAATCACCAGCCGGTTTTAAACTCGGAAGTCAGCTTTTAGGTTCTGCTACTTCTGCGGCTGCTAATTACCGTGCGGTGTGTTTAGCACGCTCCGCCAACGAGCGTTATTCAAAGCTTTGCATTGTTGTAGAAGAAGCAGACGAGACCGTTTTTGGCTCGAGTTAATTGTGGAAAGCGGTGTCTTTGATTTGCATCGAGACACGCTTTTAGCACTCCAAAAAGAGTCTCTTGAACTCGCCAAGATATTTACTGCATACCGCGCCAAACTAAAACCACCTAACACATAGGCTATAGGTCATAAGTCATCCGACCCATGACCCATGACCCATGACCCATGACCCATGACCCATGACCCATGAAACCATCGTCCTTGCCGGCGGCCTCGGTACGCGCCTGCGCGGCGTAATCGGCGAGATACCCAAGTGCATGGCTCCCGTGGGCGGGCAGCCGTTTCTCCACTGGCTTTTCCGATATCTGGAACAGCAGGGCTGCGCGCGCGCGGTGCTGTCGCTGGGCTATCGGCATGAGGTGGTTTTGGACTGGTTGGAAGGGAAAGCCTTTCCCTTTGCGGTGGACTGCGTTATAGAACAAGAGCCGTTGGGAACAGGCGGCGGCATGGCGCTGGCGCTGGGCGCGTGTACGGCGGGAAACGTGGCCGTAGTGAACGGTGATACGCTCTTCAATGCTTCTTTCCAAAGTCTCCTCCAAACCCACGAAAACACCGGCGCAGAAACCACGCTGGCGCTCAAGCCGATGCGGGATTTTGACCGTTACGGAACGGTGCAGACAGACGCGCAACACAGCGTCATTGCTTTTGAAGAAAAAGGGCCGCGCGCCGAAGGCCTTATCAACGGCGGCATCTATGTAGTGAAGCGCGAACAATTTCTCCTCCGCAACCTGCCGCCGCGTTTTTCTCTGGAAAAAGAATATCTGGAACCGGCGGTGTTAGGGAAAGGCATTCTTTCCGCGCACGTGGACAACGGTTACTTCATTGACATCGGTGTGCCGCAGGATTATGAACGGGCGCAGACAGAGGTGCCCGCGCTGTTCGGGAAAAGCGTCTGACTTTGACAGGCAAACATGGCGCTTTGGGTTGTCGCGAATCCTCTTTTCCGGTTTTCTCCCGGCAGCTTTATGCAGGCAGGAACATGCGAAACCGCGCGCCTTGGCCCGCACCGCTGGAGGCGCTTATGAAGCCGCCGTGCTGCTCTACAATTTTTTTGACAATGGCAAGCCCGATGCCGGTTCCGGCGTATTGTTCGCGGGTATGCAGCCGCTGGAAAACATCAAACATCTTCTCGCTGTACTCCGGCTCAAAGCCAATGCCATTGTCGGAGAAGTCAATGCTGCAATAAATTTGGTCTGCCACCAGCGCCTCTGCCGCCGGGAGGGCCGGCGCGCCGGCACGCAACTGCGCGCCGCTGGCTACGGCGCAGCGAATGACGATGTGGGGCGGCACGTCCGGCCTGGAAAATTTCAGCGCATTGGTAAAGAGATTCTGGACGACCTGCCGGAACTGGAACGCATTGATGTTTGCAACGCACAGGTCGTGGAGGTCTATAGTTGCTTTCTTCTCTAAGATATCATCCTCCAAATCGCTCATAACCTCTGTTACTATCTCGTTCAGGTTGGTTTTTTTCCGTTCCTGCACGCTTCTGTTGGCATGAGAATAAGCCAGCAAGTCTTTTATCAGCGTCTGCATCCTGCTTGCTGCGCTTTCCACGCGCCGGAAAATTGTTTTTCCCTGCTCGGTCAGTGCTGCTGTTTCTTTTTCGCGCAGCATGGCGCAGAAGGTTTGAATCTTGCGCAGCGGCTCCTGCAAATCATGGCTGGAGACGTAGGTAAACGATTCCAGCTCGTGATTCATACGCACCAACTCTTCGTTTTTTTTCAGAAGCGAATCGGTGGCCTCCTGTAATTCTGCCGTTCGTTCGGTTACGGCTTGCTGCAACACCTGTTTTTGCTCTTGCTGCGTCTGTATTTCGGTGGTCGCTCCCACCCATTTGATTACTTTTCCGCCATCACCCCTTACAGGTGTTGCGCGGCTTAAATGCCATCGGTATTCGCCTTTGTCATTCAACACCTGAATCTCCATCTCAAAGTTATTTCCCTTCCTCACCGCCTCCGCCCAGCCATTCTGAACCTCTGCCAGGCTGTCTGGATGCATCGTTTTTGCCCAGCCTCCATTTTGCAATTCTTCTATGCGCAGGCCTGTATAGTCAAGCCACGCCTTGTTGAAGTAGTGGACATTCCCCTCCGCATCGGCACCGGTGATCTTCGCAGGCAGCGTGTCCGCAATCTGGCGAAACGCGGCTTCGCTTGCACGGAGTACATCCACCGCTTTTCGCTGCTCGGTAATGTCCTGTATCGTCAGCAGAATCAGGTGTTCTTCCAGCGCTTCTTTCTTTATTTCCAGCGCGCTCAGGAGCATCACCCGCTCGCCCATGTCGGTGAAGTTGTGCGTAACCTCAAAATCCGTAAAGGCAGACTTGTCGGGCAGGATTTCTTCCAGCAACGTCCGCAGGGCCGGGATGTTCCACTGCCTGTTGCCCAGGTCATAAACCAGCACGCCCTCTGTTCCGCGCCGGGTCACCTGAAAAGCATTGTAGAAAGCATCGTTGGCGGATTTCACCCGCAGGTTTCTGTCCAGCACCAGCAGCGGGTGGTGGATGGTGGCAACAACAGATTCTGCATAATTTCTGGCAGCAGTTACCTGCTCGTTCAGGCTTCTCAGCTCCTGGTTCAGGATGGTCAGCTCTTCGTTGGTGCTTTGCAGTTCTTCCTTGCTCGTCTCCAGTTCTTCGTTGAGGCTTTGCATTTCCTCGCTGCTGCTCAAGAGTTCTTCGTTGGCGCTTTGCAGTTCTTCGTTGGCTGCTTCCTGCTCTTCGGTAATGCTGCGCATGTTTTCCCGTGCCTGTGCAAGCTCGGCTTCCAGATGCAGCACATGTCGCTCGGCTTCGTTTTTACGGGTGCCGGGCGCGGAGGGTGTCGTCCGGTGTTCCAGAACGGGCAACGACATTTCTGAAAACAGAATCAGGTAGTGCGGCTCGGCCATGTTGGGGAGCGGAACAGCTTCTATACGGATAAGACTCCTGATGCCGCCGGCTTCCATTGGGATGCTTTCTTTCACTACCGGCAGCCCTTCTTTCTTTGCTTTATGGAGGATGCTGCGCAACTCAAACGCCAGCCCGGGCCGGGCCATCTTCAGCAGGTTGTGTGTGGGCGTGCCGGATGCCTGCGACAGATAAATGTTGAAATCGCCCCGGAAATGAACAATGTCCATGGCCTCATTCACCACTACGCTTGCCGGGATATACTGAGTCAGCAAGATGTCGTCTGCCGCTCGCTGGAAGTCTGTTTCCATATTCAGGCTTTGCGGAATCAGTTTCACATCGCGGAGGCGCTGATCGTCCGGGCCGTTGGAGGCATACAAAAACTTTGCTGGAACGTCTTTGCGTGTAAAAAGCTTGTCGCTCTTGCCGGCAACGGCAAAAAGGTCGGGCACCGAGCTACAGGTTTCTGATTTTCCGAGCAGCAGGCTTCCTTTTGGATTCAGGGCATAATGAAAAGTGGTGAGTGCCCGCTTTTGCAGATAAGGCTCCAGGTAGATGAGCACATTGCGGCAGCTCACAAAGTCTATCTTCCCAGAAGGCGGGTCTTTCAGAAAGTTGTGCGAAGCAAAGACACACAGGTCGCGCAAAGACTTTCGCACGCGGTATCTGCCCCCCGACTCGGTAAAGAAAGCGGCCAGCCGCTCCGGGCTTACGCCCGCCACCTCGCTCTTGGAGTAGCTGGCCCGCCGCGCTTTGTCAATGGCAAGCTCGCTGATGTCTGTCGCAAAAATCTGCACCTTGTCTGGTCGGTCACCGAGGTATTCCTTCAGGCACATGGCAATGGAGTAGGCTTCTTCGCCTGTGCTGCAGGCCGCTACCCAAATGCGGATAGGCTCATGGGGTAGCTTTCCTTCCAGAAGCTGCGGAAAAACGGTGGTGCAAAGCGCATCAAACACCTGTGCATCCCGGAAAAAGCCGGTAACCGGAATCAGAAAGTCCTGATAAAGTGCATCCTGCTCGTCCGGGCTGTGCTGGAGGTATGTTAAGTAAGCTGCCGGGTCAATGTCTTTATGAATGGCCATCCGCCGGAGAATGCGCCTGCGTATGGTTGTTTGTTTGTAATAGGTAAAGTCGGTGCCTCTGCGCACACGGAGCAGGAACAGAATTTTCTTGTAAACATCACCTTCTTCCCGGGGCACTTCCCCAGACGGGTCTTCGGCTACGCGGAGAATCTGCGCGATTTCCAGCAGCTTTGCCGGCATGGCTTCCGGGGAAAGAACAAAATCCACCACGCCCGCCCGCGCGGCACTTTGCGGCATTCCCTCAAATTGTGCCGACCCTTCATCCTGCGCAAACGTGATGCCCCCGGCGTCTTTGATGGCCTTCAGCCCCGCCGTGCCGTCAGACGCGGTGCCCGACAACACAATGCCGATGGCATGGGCCTGATGCACTTCCGCAAGCGAGGAAAAGAACAGGTCAATAGGCAGGTGCGGGGAAGTCTTTTCCGGGCGGGGACTTAGCTCCAGCACGCCATCGTTGGCCACCAGCATCTTGTTGCTCGGGATGATGTAAATATGGTTCGGCTCTACCTTTATCTCATCCGTGATTTCCACCACAGGTAGCTTAGTCTCTTTTTGGAGCAGCTCGGGCAGGATGCTTTCGTGGCTGGCGGCAAGGTGTTGCACCAACACATAGGCCATGCCGGAGTCGGGCGGGATGGCCCGCAGGAAAGCGGTAAAAGCCGCCAGCCCACCGGCAGAAGCGCCGATGCCTACGACCGGAAATGCGTTGTCAGAAAGAATCTTTGTGCGGTCTTCATTAGAACCCATGGTTTGTCAAAATACCTTTTAAAAAAAACCGTATGGGCCATTCAGGATATCCGCTAAAGTACCAGTTTTACCGGAACCAATACCGTGCCCCGTTGCTGTTTGTATCCAGAGGCCGCTATCTGGTTTCTGTGGAGGTAAAACAGTGCTGACCGGTATAAACCGTTTTTCGTGCAACGCTTATCCCGTTGCTTGTCAGGTCTTCCTTTCCCGCAAAAGCTTCGCTGCATAGGAGGCAGTTAAAGGGGGGCTAAGAGCCTATCCCAAAGATAAAGGGTTGTGTAGAAGGGGGATGACAAAAGATTACCTGCAAACACACCTCGCTAACCATTTTTGGGATAGGGCCTAACTCCCTCCCCGGAAACGCGAGCGAGGCAGTTAGGGGGTCTAACTCTCTCCCCGGAAACGCGAGCGAGGTAGTTAGGGGGTCTAACTCCCTTCCCGGAAACGCGAGCGAGGTAGTTAGGGGGTCTAACTCCCTTCCCCGAAACGCGAGCGAGGTAGTTAGGGGGTCTAACTTCCTTCCCCGAAACGCGAGCGAGGTCATTCAGGTCTATCTCCGTTTGCGCGTTGTGCATTTCCACTTCCTTCACCGCCGCACCCGTCAAGGTCGTTATCTGCACGGTAGCCGATTGGGGTGCAGGAAAAAGCCCGTCTGCACAAACCTGATATTTATGGTTGGAAGTTGCAAGCTACTCTTCTCTGCTTCGGACTTGTCTTTTGGGAATGTTCAGGAATCGCGAGGTAAGAATAGGAATAAGGAAAACAGAAATGGTGAGAACAGAAGTGAGTATGTCGGCTACGTGGCTTGCCAGGAAGATGCTTAGCGGACTCTCCGGGTAATAATGTTCATAGAGAGACATTAGGAGTTTTATTCCCAGAATAGCAATGACGATAAAGGCAGCCGTTTCCAAAAACGTATAGATTCCCATCAGCTTCACGAATGCCTGCGCCACGAAACGCATCGCCAGTATGCCAATAAAAACGCCTATACACACCAGAACGTATTTTAAAGGCTCCGGGAACTTATCCACAAAGGCCACTGCGGCGAAGATATTGTCTATGGAGAAGGCCATATCCATAATCTCTACAAGGATTACCGTGGCCCAGAAGTTCCCGATTTTGCCTGTAAAGAACTGATAGATGGCGTTCTCCGATTTGCCGGATTCCTCCTCTTCAGACTCCTTTTTTGTACTGATTAAGGCATAGACAAAATAAAGCAGAGCAAGACTGATAAGCCCCCGTAATACCCAAAGGGCAGTTATGTTTACGGTTCCATCGTCCTGAACCAATCCTAAAATGACCAGAAGGGAGGCTATTTTGAACAGTTTGCTGCCCCGTTCGCCGTAGCCCAATTTATCTTTAAACTGATCGGCACAAAGCCAAAGCAAATACATGCCGCCCAAGGGCTTCAGCCACCAAAAGCCAATCAGGAAGGCGGCAAAAATCATGGCCAGTCCCCGGAAGATGTAAGCGCCCCAAATGCCATAGCGGAGTGCCTGATTGCGCTTTTTTACATCCAGGTCCATCACCATCGTTGCCAGTACAGCCGCGTTATCTACAGACAAGAGGCTCTCAATAACAATGAGATTAAAAATGACGCCCAGACTTACCCAGGGCTTGTCGGCAAACTGCTGAAGAATTTCGTTCATGAAATTTGAGAGGCTAAGAGAGAAGATTTAATTTTTTCAGGAAGGCGATGCTAAGCGTGAAGTTATACGTTGGCCAGGGTAACGATAACGATTCTGCCGCCTTCCTCTCTGGAAAGCAACAACTTTTTACCGTTGGTTAAGGCTACTGTGCCGTCAATAGGAACTTCTTTGTCCTCCGTCAGGTCTTTTAGGGAGTCCAGTTTCTGATTCACCAGCAGCCATTGACCACTATGAAACGTGAAGTAGCCCATCGGCGTTTTTTGTGCTGCCGTCAACCTTTCGTTGCGGATAACATTCCGGTTGACGTGCCAGGGGAAAATATATTGGTTATTATAGACCATCAGCCGGTGGTTTTCGGGCTTCCATACACCGGGCTTTGCCTGGAAATACAAATCCAGCACAGGCAAGCTGCCTTTGTGGGGCGTGCCGCAGAAAGGACAACGTGGTGATTTGGAATTATCAAATACATACCATTTTTGCCGACAGGCAGCGTTGCTGCAGGGCTGCATCAAATCTGTTGTTTTCAGCAGGGCCTCTTCCCATTCGTTGGCCGTGGGCCTGTTCATTGGCTGGTGAAGGCCATCTATAAATGCCTTGTCGAAAAGCGCCTTTAAATAAGGGCCGGTAAGAGCATAAGGCAATTTGGTTACATCGGCCCACGGAAGATCTTTCGGGTTTACCTGCTTTAAGTCGGGGCGATTGCTCCTATCTGTTGGATGCTCGATAAACAAAGCCTTTTCTCCCATAGAAAGCAAATCATCTTTCTCGGTGTCCAAGTCATGAACTTTTCCGCCTTTTAGCGGGTGCCGGTAGAGCAGATACATGTAAATCATCACGGCCAGCGCATGAAGATCCGTAAGCCGGTTGGGCAATTTCCGGTTTGGGTCGGTAATGTTGAGGTGCTTTGTCTCCAGGACTTCGGGCGCAATAAAGTCTGCTGTTCCAATAACATCGGGTGGAAACAGCCCCGGAACCACCAATCCATCTATATCAATGATGGCTGCCGATTTACTTACCGGATCTACCAAAACGTTTTTGTAAGATAAATCTGAATGTGCCAATCCTGCGGCGTGGAGGCGTTTTACGCCCCGCGCAATGTTCACGCATATCTGAAAATAGCTTAGCCAGTTACCCAACTCACTATCGTCCAGACGCAAGGCAAAATCTTTGTTTCTGAATTTAGGCGACGCAAACCACTTTCCTTCTTTTTCTTTTCCTTTAATGAGATCACTGGTCGCATAACCTTTCTTAAAAAAGAAATTCTGATTATAAACCGGTACTATCAGGCCCACTTTCTTGCCGTCTTCCACCATGTCGGTAGGCCAACAGTAAAGCTGTTTGTAATAATCTCCGCCCTCACGCAGAAAAAAGCTTTCAAAATACTGCGTTACGATTTTTTTCAGTCGCTCTTTGGAGTTGAAATCCTGCGGGTCGCGGTAGAAGGCAACCACATAAGTTTTATCCGGGCTGAAATACACGTCCTTCATCCCGCCGCGCATCGGCTCGCCGTTGTCTACATATTGGTACACCCTGCTTTTGTCAAGACCTGATGCTATAGTCTTTATATTCATGCCGTTGCGCTTTTAGTAAACAATAACCAAGGTACGGTCATCATGATTGCCGGGACTCCAAAAGTCCATCCATTGTGCCAATTGGGTTGCGACGTCTGGGTTGTCCGCCGTGAGTGTCACCTTTACTTCGTCTTCGTTATGGCCGCTTAAGTCGGCAAAAAAAGACTGCCATTGTTCCGGCATTTCGAGGTACGCTTCCACACCAAATTTCGGATCGTAGATACCATCTGTCATCATTACCAAGTAACCGAAATCGGACATGACCTGAAAACCGAAACGGGCAGAAAAGAGGGGACTCTGAAAAATATCCGGCATGGTTATGAACCGGGTTCCGCCACCGTATTCACCCACGTCCAGTTTGTTCATCAAATTCACTTGGGTGAGATCTTTGCTTAAAACGACAATCGGGCAATCGCCCACGCCGAAGCTGAGCAAGGCATAACCAAAAGGATATTTCTTGAGAAGCGTGAAGATAAGCGTGGTGTGAAAATCCCGGATATCGGCTCCATGAAGCACGGCGGCTTCCTCCAGTTTTTTATGAACCGTAAGTGCCGCCCCACCGATATTTTGGTATAAAGCCTGCTGAAGGGCTGTTTTGGACTGTTCGTCCGGCTGACTGTTGTAGGTAGTAATCAGCGTATCGAAAAGGGCAAAATTTTCGGCAGCACGTACTGTGGAAAAATATTCTATCACGGTTTGGCAGGCAAGTCTGGAGCCTTCGCGGGCCAGCCGGGCACTTCCGGCGCCGTCTGCCACGGCAATTACGCTCCAGTCATTTTCAACGGAGCAACAGGCAAAATCATCATCGCGGAAGCTGCCGACATTGGCATGTGCTCTTCCACGCTTTGAAACAGCTACCAAATGCTTTTCTCCCAAAGGAGCCGTCAGCTGCGCTGTATCTTCTTTCCAAAAGAGTTCTTCTCGGTTGCTTTCCAAATCCTTCCACAATGTTTTGGGGTCGGGATTGACAATGAACGGGATAGTCTTTTCATGTAGTGTTTCATCTGCTCCAAGCTTAAAGGCCAGACAGATTTTAAAATCGCCGCTTTCTTTCGGCGTGCCGTTAATGGTATGCGTGCTGCTGTCGTATTGCAAACCTGTTCTTTCCAGGTCCGGAAATGAAATCTCCTTTACATCCTGCCAGCCAAGGGCTTCAAAATCCAAAAACGTGCTATAAGGCGTGCCAACCTTTGCATTGGGAATGGTAAACGGTTGTTCTTTTAAAGCGATTAAGCGACTGTGCAAGCTCCATTTGTTCATGAGTGTCCGTTGATGGGCGAAAATTTCTGTAGTCATCAAAGCGACGTCTTCTATAGCCGCAAACTGTTCAAACGCAGCCCGCTTATCCGGCGTGATTTCTACGCCGTTTTTTATCAGTAGCCTTTCAAGCCAGGCAGTCGTTTCGTCCATGGTTATCCCTGTGTCCGGTTTACGTCAAAACCTCCTTCGCCAAATCCATATCTCCCTTCCTTTCCACACCAGGGACAAGTGCCAACGCCTTCTTCATCAAGGCAGTGAATACCGCCACAGGCACACATGGCAAATCCAATCTGGTCTCCGCAACAAGGGCAGGTAGGTGCGCCAATAAGTTCCTCACTGTTAATCCGGAAAGGCGCGGCGCCGGAATCCGAAAGCTCAAAATAAGTTTGTTCTACCGGAAACGCCCCTACCAATCTGTATGCCCGGGTGTCAAGCCCCAGTTCGGCAAATTCAGAGCCGCGAATGTCCTTGCGGTATTTTATAAGGTACGGGCGACTGTTGTGTTGGCATTTCGCAATCAGCACGGCAAAGTTTGAGTCCACAACTTGACTTCTGGGAGCAGGCTTTGAAAGGTCAATTTTGGAAACAACGTCTTCCTTCATCGGTGCCATTTCGAAACCACTCCCGCTGGTAGCGACGCTCTGGCTGCTGGTCTTTATAGAGTCTGTTACCCACTTAAAGAATTGCCGGTATGCCGCCTCGTTTGCATCTTGGAAAAGCAGCACATTCTCCGTCAATTGCCGGAGGAGATGCGCATCGGTATCTGTGCCAAAAGACACGGCGATGAGGTTTGTTTTTTGCTGCCATTGCGCTTTCCATTCTGCTATTACCGCCTGGGCATCATCCGTAGGCACTCCATCTGTAAATAAGAACACAATAGGCTTCCAATCGCCTTTCTGCTGATAGGTGGTTGTTACAATGTTATCCCGCAGTTCATACATCAGGTGGCCCAATCCATTGCTCAGGGAAGTGCCGCCACCAATCGGAAAACGCGGCGGATAAAAGTTGATAATCTCCTGCAGCGGAACCAGCGTTTTAGCCTCACCTGCAAAAACCACAATGGAAATCCAAACGGTTTCAATGGCATAAGGATCCGACTTCAACGCCTGAATAATGGTCGCCAGTCCTTCTTCTACCTGGCGGACAGGCTCTCCAACCATAGATTCAGAAACATCAATCAGGAAGTAAACAGGAAGCCTTCTCATAGGTAGGTGGGGATTTAAAGTGGCCCTTCAGGTTTGTGGATTGCGAGGTGTTCAGATGACGAGGATTACTTCCGGTGGCGGCGGTGGCAGCGTTATGCTTTCGCCCGTTCCCTGACTTTTACTGCCCTGCTCTATGGTATCGGACACCCACTTAAAAAAGGTTTTCAACGTACTGCTGTCGGCGGTATCCAGATGTACTACGTTATGGGTCAACTCCTGAAGGGAGCGATCATCCGCAAGGTGTCCGGCAGCACAAGCAACAATGGCCCCGAAGTTCAGCGACTGAATTTTAGGAACCATCGTCCGGTAAAGCTGAATATCGGAGGGCTTTCCATCTGTAAACAAAAAGAAAAGCGGCTTCCAATCGCCCTTCTGATGCGCGCTGCTCTTCCGCACTTCTGTCCCTACTTTTTCGTACAGCACTTGGAGCCCCATTCCGGTATGCGTGGGGCCGCTTTGCGCACAGGTGATTTCCGGCAGTTGAAAACTCACCAGCTCTGTAAGCGGCACCAGCTCTTTCACTTCCCGGTCAAAAGTGATAATGCTCATCCACAAAGAATCCAGCGCCTGCGGGTCGGTACGCAACACATTGACCATACCGCTGAGGGCGTTGTTCAGCGCCTGTATCGGCTCGCCAAACATGGAGCCGGAAGTGTCCAACAAAAAGTAAACGGGAAGGCGTCTCATAAAGGATTTGGCCGTCTGAATTCAGAATGGGAGTGTGTTTCTTAAACGACAATGTTGAGTTCGGAAGGGGGCGGTGGAAGCTCATTTAATCCGGTAACTTCTTTACCAGAATCTTCGATGCGGGTAGAGGAAATGCCGATAGAAGCAGACACCCACGTAAAAAACTTACTGATGCTCTGCGTATCTGCGCTGTCCAGTTGCACCACATTACTTGTCAGTTGCTTCAGAATAGTCGTATCTGCCTTGTGGCCGGCGGCGCAAGCCACAACCAGCGCCGTTTTTCGCCTTTGCAATTCTGCCAGGCCGCTTTTCCAATCGTCGGTGGGCGTGCCGTCGGTCATGATAAAGACCAGGGGTTTCCAATCGCCTTTTTGTGTCGGGGTGGTCTTCGCCACTTCGCTATCTATGCATTGGCTTACGAGCTTTAATGCTTCTCCAAAAGCAGTGGTGCCGGTTGCCTTAAGCTCCACCATCTGAAACGAAGAAAGGTCTGTAAGCGGAACTACTTGCTTTGCGTTGCTGTCGAAGGTGATGATGCTGATGTAAGCCGTTTCAATCGCCTGCGGATTGGTGCGCAAAGAAGCAATCATCAGCTGCACACCGTTTTTCACCGCTTCAATCGGTTCGCCACTCATAGAGCCGGAAGTATCCAGCAGCAGGTACACAGGAAGTCTTCTCATGAAGGTCTTTTTTAGGGCTTAGGGAGGATTAAAAGAGGGCTGGTCACAGCCCGTTGGTGTTGAGCATGGCCCGCAAGATATTGGCTTGTACTTCATGGTCGCTCGTATCCAGAAAGTCCAGTGACGAGATGCGCTCAAGATAGCTGTTCAGCAGTTCTTTCACCTCCGGCGTTCTGTTTTTTCGTAGCTGCGATTCGGTGTTGCGCAGCTGCTCGTTTTTCGCAGTGAGTTCCTGCGCCATCTTCGCCTTTGAAGACTGCACCTCCTGAATAGCTATATCGCTGATTCTGGCAAAATCAAAGTTGTTGTAGAAATTCCTGCGTGGATAAAACAGGAAGTAGGTGTCGGAGGCGGTCATTTTGTAAATCTCCAAAGTGTCATCGTCCGCCTTCAAGCCGCAAATAAAAACATTGGTAAAGCCGTGTTTGCACTGAAGCCCCAAAAGCTTTTTATCAATGATGCCGTAGCCGTTTTTGTATTCCTCGTCAAGATTATATTGGGTGAACTCTTCAAGAAGCGCAGCCGGAACAGCATGAAAATGATCTTTGCCGTACTGTTTACTGAATTCGTAGATGACCTTTGGAAAAGGATTGTCGCGGCCATAATCAGACAGGTTGAGATACAGCCGGAAGATGGACTCGTTTATCAGAGCCGTGTGCTTTTGCACAGTGCTTTCATAGCTTTCAACGGCCAGTCGCTCGCGTTGGAATTGCGCGATAAGCGTTTCATTAAACTGGATTTCGTCAAAAAGGAGCGATACCGCTTTTTCGTTTCCTTTCTTGATTTTGCGCAGCAGCTCTACGATGCTTTCTGTAAATTGGATATGGTAAAGTTCCAGCTTATGAATATCCAGCTCCGGCGAAGTTTCAAAAAGCCGGTGAATGACCTGGGTGCGCACCAGTATTTTAAAGAGCGTTTCTTCTTCAAAAAAAGCAGAAAGCAACTGTAGTTTGCTAACCGTTTTCGTTGAATGCTCCAGAATCCGGGCTGCATCTTCCGTCATTCCAAAAAAGGCCGGTTAAGCGCGCGTTACATTCTTTTTAAGCTCGCTTTCCAGCAACTGCAATTCTTTGTCCAGCGACCGGCGGCTTTGCGCGCCTTCTTCGTGAATTTTTTTCACCTCGTTCAGCGTTTCAATCAGCGATTGGGTAGTGCGCTTCAGTGTATCCACCGAGACCACTGTTTTCTCATTTTCGCGGGCTACGTCAATGCTGTTTTGCTTCAGCAGCGCAGCGTTTTTCTCCAGAATGGTATTGGTAGTGTCGGAGATTTTTTTCTGCATCTCTACATTCGCCTTTTGGCGTTGCAGCGCTACCGCAATCGTCAGCTGGTTTTTCCAAACCGGAATGGTGGTCGATACAATGGACTGCGCTTTTTCAGCGATAGAGGTGTTGTTGTTTTGCACCACGCGGATTTGTGCCAGCGATTGCAGCATAATGAACCGTACCACCTTCATATCGGCCAGCCGCTTGTCCAGTCGGTTCACGTATTCCCGCAGATCGGCCAGTTCATAGTCGTTATACGCCGACGGATTGGCTTCCATCTCTGAGAGCTTTTCGCTCAGTTCTTTGTACCGCAACTGCCCGGAAATAATCAACTCTTCCATTTGCCGGATATAGCTCACATTGCTGTCAAACATTGTTTGCAGCGCGCTATTATCCTTAATAGAATTGAGCCTGCCTGCTTTAATCTTGTTGGTAATCTTGTCGATATTGCTAACTACCGTATCGTACTTCTGGAAAAGCTTTTTCGCATCAAATACCAGCCTGTTCAGGAACGGAATTTTAGACAGTATCCGCTGAAAGCCCGACTGATTCAGTTCATCTACGTCGATATAATTAAGCTCCGCAAGCAGGTTGTTGATGTGCTCCCCTACCTCGCCGGAGTTGTAGGTGCGAACGGAAGAAAGAAATTCATTGCTGTATTTCTCCATGGAATTCTGCACCTCCACACCATAGTTCAGAATAGAGTTCACGTCGCCGGGCGTGAGTCCTTTGCTCAAAGTGCTGTACTTAACCATCTCCTCTGGACTTAACGTAGTAAGGTCCACATTTCCTTCCTTGTCAATTCTCGTGAGTGCGGTAGAAGCCGGGTTGGGTGTTGCGGGATTTGTTTCCATAGCTTGAGGTTTTAGGGGAGAAGTGGGGAAGGTTTTGTCGGAAAACTTTTGTCATCCCGGAACGGGAACTCGTCGGCTTGCATCTGCTAAGATCCCGTTCCGGGGTGACAAAAGTTGCTGTCCGAAAAAGTTTCCCGACTGCATTTGTGGAACAGACGCTTACAGATAATTGGCGGCTACCGTTTTTACGGTGTCCTCCAGTTTCCGGTCTTTGGTAGGCTCGCCAATTGCGTTAAACTTCCAGTCGCCGTTTTTCTTGTAAAACACGCCCATAACCATTGATACATTACCAGCAAATCCCGCGCCGTTTGCAATGTCATAGGTTGCAAGCACTTCGCTCACCCGCTTGGGGTCGCCTTCATAAATGCGGATAGATGCAAAAGGAATCGCACCGAAATCATGACCCCGGAAGCTATTAAGCACAAAAGCCACATAAGACACCGCCGGGTTCAGCTTTGAAAAGTCGAGCGTAATTACTTCGTTATCGAGGCCATCATCGCCGCCCATATCGCCAGTCAGGTCGTCGCCACTGTGCTTCACCGCCCCGTCTTTGGAGCGCAGGGCACCAAAGTAAACAACGTCTGTCAGTTGCTTCGCATCGCTGTACAGCGCGCAGCTTGCGTCTAGGTCAACGGCTTCTTTGGTTTTGCCCATCCCAAGAAAGCCTTTCTTTTCAATGGCGCCCCAGTTGATGCCTACGCACACGTTCTGGATTTTAGCACCGTTGCTTTTCTCTAAGTTTATCCGCTGGCCTTTTTGAAGGTTAATAGCCATGTTGTTGGGTGGTGGTTTTTGGGGAAGAAAGTTTACAGAGTTGATTGGAAAACCTGTGCGTTTTTTATATGCCCGGCGCTACCGCACCGGGTACTGTGCATTCCGCGTTGGGTTCCGTACCCGGTGCGGTAGCGCCGGGCATTTTTCGGAGTAATCCGCTTAGTTATACTTGCTCAGGTAATCCTCCAGCCCGCCTTTCATGCCAATGCCGACGGCCTCAAATTTCCACTCGTTGTTGCGCTTGTAGATGCGCCCAAATTCTACCGCTGTTTCAATAGAGAAATCTTCTTCCAGTTCATACTTCAGCACCTCGGAATTGCCGGCGTCCACGATACGTACAAACGAGTTGCGCACCTGCCCAAAGTTCTGCCGCCGCGCTTCTGCCTCGTGAATGGTCACCACAATGCAGATTTCCGTTACCTGTGGGTCAATTTTAGAAAGGTCAATTTTTATCTGCTCGTCATCGCCCGCGCCATCGCCGGTAAGGTTGTCGCCGGTGTGCGTCACAGCGCCATCGGGCGTTTTGGGGTTGTTGTAAAAAACGAAATGTGCGTCGGAAAGAATTTTTTTATTCTCGCCCATCACAAACACGGAAGCGTCCAGGTCAAAAGCGGTTCCGGTGGTGGCGTTGTTGGTGTCCCATCCCAGCCCTACGGTAAACACGGGGGCGCTAAGCGTTTCGCGCTGTCCTTTTTGAAGATTAATGGCCATGCTCTATGGTTGTTTTAAGGGGTTTTATGTCTGGTAATTGACGACTAAGGTAGTGAAGATTCCGCTGGTACGCCTCGATTGTGTGGTATCCATTGCCCAGCGCCATATTGTAAAGTTGATGGATGAACGCTGCACATTGTAGCGGAATGAAAGAGGCAAAGTTATTTAAATCAGCATTAAGCAGGTATTTTACAACCCGGGTATTCAGGGCAAAACGTCCGCTGTTAATAATGGGTTCCAGATCCCAAACGTCCTTTACGGAATAGTAGTTAAGAAAATTCTCGATGTTTGGGTGAATGTTTTTATTGGTGAGTTCCGCAAAATAAAGCAGGTGTATTTCGTTGGCCAGTCCGTACTCCGCTACCATTTTCAAAATCATGCGCTCGTGGCTTCCGGTAATCCGGATATCATCCAGAAAAAGCAGGATTTTCCCTTCTACAAATATCCGGTCAATATGAAACGTGTCATTGCCAATCAACTGCATTCGTTGCGCCGCGTCTAATTCGCCGTAGTCTTCTTTATAGGTAATCGTGCGGTGAACTTTCGCTTCCTGCACCACGGGCAGGTCGTGCGCTGCCAGCCAAGCGTTAAGGCTATAAACAAAATAATTCTTCAACGCAAAAGTCGCCGTCGGAATAAACGAATACGGACTGGAAAGCACCACAAACTGGCCCGAAGGACGGTTTGGGATCAGGTGATTTTGGATAAACCCTTCCGCAAGGGCTTCGCCAAATTTTTGGGCCACGGCGTCGCTCCCAAATTTAAACCGACTGTAATCGTCCGGCGAAAATCCAAATTCCCCTGCATTTTCAATCTTGTGAAGCGTGTAGGTCGTGGTCATAGGGGCAGCAGCGATTGAAGGGTATGTTCGTTGGAATGGACAAGCAGACCGTCAATACGGACGGCGCGCGCGCCTTCCAAGTCGGCATACGCATTATCGCCAATGTGAATGATTTGGTTTCGCTCCATGCTTCCCCCATAAAATTTCTGTACCCACGCAATCATCCGCTCGTACAACGCCCGGTTTGGTTTAGACATGCCTTCTTCGTCGGAATACATTTGGTGATCAAACAAAAAATCTATTTTTAATATTTTAAGCACTTTCCGCAAAGTGTGGCCTTTGATAAAACCCGTATTACTGAGCAGACTAAAGGAAGCACCACTTTTCTCTTTGAGTATGGACAGAATTTCCGCTGTCTGTTCGCTATATAAAAGAGGCATGTATTCTAGAACCAAATTTTCCATTTTTTCATAAAGCCTCTTAATGTCCACATCTTTTATTGATTCCTCACAACCGTTTAGCAGGCTGATAACCATCAGGTACATTTCTTCGGCATCTATATTACCACCGGTGTGTTCATTAATGCTATTGCACATTAAATCAACCTGACGAAAAACAAAAGCCACTTCTTCAATTGTTTTTTGTTTGGCGTTGAAATGCTGGTGAAAATACCGGGTTCGGGTGGTTTTGAACGCCGGGTTGGATTTAATAAGGGTGAGCCAGAGATCAAAAGAATAATGGCGGTACAGAAGCATCAAAGAGGATATCCGGTGAGGCCTTGGAAGGCAATGCAGTTAAGGCAAATAGCCTTTTAAAATTTCAACGAAACTGTCCGAAGGATGCGGATTACCGATAGCCCGGAACTTCCAGGAGTCCTCCCTGCGATACAGTTCAGCAAAGGTCATAGAGCGCATACCATCATAAGCAGCTTCGCCAGAGAGACTAAACCTAGCAATTTCCTTCCCCCGGCTATCAACTGCACGGATAAAGGCATTTTTCAGCATTCCAAAATGCTGATTGTTCTGTTGCCCCTGATAGATACTAACGATGAAAACAATCCGGTCATATTTTGGACTGAGCGCGTCCAATTTCACGATAATTTGCTCATCATCGCCCTCACCAGCACCTGTCCGGTTATCACCAGTGAGCCATATATGACCGGAAGGATGCTTCATGGAGTTGAAGAAGATAATGTCTCCTTCATACAGGTTCACATTTCGCCCGTTGGTTGCCTGCACGGTGTGCCCGGTATTGGCCACCTTGCCGTTTGCATCCAAAAGAAAAGCAATGGCGTCTAGGTCATATTCGGCTTCCTTGGAGCCACTGCCTAAAAGCTTGCCCAAAAAACCGCCGGACGGTTTCTGTTGCTTCATATCCCAACCCAGACCGATGGTCACCGTATTGAGATCGAAAGATTCTCCACGTTCGTTTTTGCGAAGGTCAATCGTTTGTCCTTTTACAAGACTGATAGCCATGAGCTTGGGTTTTATTTGATGATTTGTCCTTTGTAATATTTTGAAAGAAAGAAGCCCAGGTCTTCTTTATAGCCAATCCCGGAAGCTTCGAATTTCCAGTTACCATCACGTTTGTAGAGACGGCCAAATTCAACCCCCGTCTCAATTGAAAAATCTTCTCCAAGTTCATATTTGGCAATCTCTTGTCCGTCACTGTCATCTATAATCCGGATATAGGAGGCCCTCACTTGCCCAAAGTTTTGCCGGCGCGCTACGGTATCATGAATCGTGACCACAAAAAGAATCTCCTGAACAGCCGGATCAACTTTAGACAAATCTACCTGAATCGTTTCGTCGTCGCCGTTTGCGCTGTTGCCCCCCGTAGGGTCATCACCTGTATGATGCAGCGCGCCATCCGGCGAGTCTGTATTGCCGTAAAACACAAAATATTCCTCTTTTGGAATCAGCCGGGCGCCATCAATCACAAACGCGGAAGCGTCCAAGTCGAAAGCCTGACCCGTTCCTTCATTAGGATTCCAGCCGAGGCCGACGCTGATTTTAGAAAGGCCAATTTCAATTTTTTGCCCTTTCTGTAAGTTGATAGGCATAAGTGCAGGCAGATTGTGTTTAAAACGCGAATGAAGAAAGACTTCCGGTTGATTACGAAGAGCAGGTAAAGATAATAGGGAGATTTCACTAAGAGGGCCTTCATGGGCCGAAAAAAAAGCCCCGACGAAAATCGTCGGGGCTTTTTGGGGGTGGTAGTGGAAGCACACGGGTTCGAACCGCGGACCCCCTCGGTGTAAACGAGGTGCTCTGAACCAGCTGAGCTATGCTTCCGTTTGGGGTTGCAAATATAAAAGCACAGCTTCCAGACGGCCAAATTTTCTTTCCACAATTTTTTCTGCGCCGCTTTTCAGGGATATCCTTATTCCCCTTTTCCCCACCTACAAAATCCCTTTCTCCACCAGATACTTAAACAGCTTTTCCAGCGGCGCGGCGGGGTTGAAAAGAATGGTGGCGGTTCTGCCGTCGCTCAAAATCATCCAGTCGGCGTCTGCATTATCGTTGGGGTGCGAGGCTTTGCAGACCAGCGCGTCGGAAGTATTGTACACCGAAATCGTGGTGATGCCGCCGTCTTCCGTGCGCTTGAAAACGCCTACCAACTCGCTGTTGTTGTAGATGTTGGTCTCCTTCAGAGAAATGTCTGCCGGCGCACCGGTACGTGGCGGTGCAACTACCGGCGCGCTGTTCACGACTACATTGCCCCCCTGCGGCTGCGTCACAAAAGAGCCGTGGTTGAGGATGATAAACTTCCGCTCCTCTTCCAGGCTCACCGCGTCGTTCTGCACCAGGTTGGCGGCCACAATTTTCCGGGCCATCGGCTTGATAATGCCGGTAAGCAAACTAAAGCCGGTAATCACACACTGATTGCCGCTTTTGGTGAACACCATTAGGTACTCCGTCACGTTGGTAGTGCCGTTGCCGGTATAGCGCACGCTGTTTTGGTGTTTTAGATAAGCCAGCTCTTTGTGCTCCAGATTTTGCAGGGAATAATCGCTTTCCTGCAACACACCGAGGCTCTTCGGCTCCAAGTAAAAAGCGGGCTTGTCGTTCACCGACACGAGGCCGGTTTTTTTATCCACATCCACGCCTTGAGCGAACAGCGGAAAAGCACACAGCAGCGCAAAGGCTGCGAGAAGGTATTGTTTCATAGAAAACGATAAGGAGTAAAGGAGAGAAGGAAAATCTTCTGCAAGGAACCGCGCTAAGGCGTTATCACGACAAATACTTTTTTCGGGTCGTTGGCCCGGATGCGGGTTTTGAGGCCGTTCTCAATCGCCTGGTCGCCGGTGGCGTTGGGCATCATAAAATCGGCTGACCGGAGCTGGAATTCCGACAGGCCGGAAGAGACGTAAATCTTACCGTCGGCAGCCACTTTCACCGCATCGATGTGGTCAAAAAGGGTAGCCGTGTTTTTGGCATCGTATTGCGTCCAGGTGATGCCGTCAAATTGCAGGAGGCCGTCGCCTTCGGTAGCCATCCAGGCGTTGGTGCTCTTATCAAAAACAATGCTGTTGACCTGAAAATTCTTCAGCTTCGGCGACTCCACTTTGCTGATGTGCGTCCACGCCGTTCCATCCAGAATGGAAACGCCCCGGTTGCTGCCAAACCACAACCGGCCCCGGCTGTCTTCGGAGATACACCGGATGTCGTCTGAGGGAAATTCTACTTCCTGCTTCCCAAATCCAGCGTCCGTTTTCAGGATAAGTCCCTTCGCCGTTCCCGCCCAGAGCCGGCCTTTGCTATCGCTGAAAACCGTGTAGATAACCACGCTCGGCAGGTTACCGTTCTTTTTGTCAAACGTCTCCCATTCCTCGCCTTTTCGCAGGGAGAGCCCGCCCGTACCGGCGCTCCAGAAATTGCCTTTCGCGTCATAGGTCATGTTCATCACGCCGCCCATGTTGGGCCACTTCGCAAAGTCGAAAATATCGCCTTTGTCGTACACCTTGATGCCGTTGATGGACGTGTTGAGGTAGATTTTTCCGTCCGGCGCCATGTACATCCGGTTAAAAGAGCTTTGGAATTCGTTTTTGTAGCGGAAGGCTTTAAAGCCGCCGTCCTTCATCTGAATCAGCCCCGCGCTGCCGGAGTACCACAGGTTCCCGGTTTTGTCTTCGCCAAAATCAAAGGGCATCCCGTATTGCTTTACGTCAAAACTTTGTTCGTCGTACACCAGCCATTTCGAGTCGGTCAGGTGGCCCCATTCCTTCAACACTGCAATGCCCGCCGCGCCTTGCACGGAAGAACCCCGGTATTTGCGGTTCTTCCCAAAATACTCTGCAGCCCAGTAGTCGGAACGCTCGCCGGTGAGCATCCATTTTGCGCCAGTCGGGTCCACCAGAATCTGCATCACGTTTGCGGCGGGCACCAGCGAATTTCCCGGCTCGTAAAAGCGGTCAGAATGCACGTTGCGCATATTGTAAACGCCGCCGTTGCGCAGGCCCAGCCAAAGCGCGCCGTTGTCTTCTACCATCAGGGAATTAACATCTAACTGCCCGTTCCGCTTTCCCAGTTCCTCGGTCAGCTTCGAGCCAAAACCATTGCTGTAAGGTTTGAGGCTCCAGTTGGTGCCGTCGTATTCCAGAATGCCTTTGGGTGCGGCGAAAAACATCTTTCCACTTTTGTTGGTGGCAATGGTGGTGATTTCGTCCGACGGCAGGCCGCTGCCGATGTTGAAGGTTTTCCAATTCTTGCCGTCAAATTTTGCCAGCCCTTTGTTATGCTTGCCCAGCGTCATCCACAGGTGATTGTTGGCATCCAGTACCAGATTTTGCAGCAGCGTGTCGGGAGCGGTGGCGGCGATGCTGTTCCAATTCGTCCAGCCCTGACCGTTATAAAAAGCGAGCGCGCCGCCGATAAGGCTTTTTTCGTCGGCAATCACGCCGCTGATATACACTTTGTCTGTCGGCGTCACCACAATGTCGCGCACGGCGTTCATGCCGATAACGTCAGGCGTGATATTCGTCCATGCGCTGCCGTCCCATTTTGCCAGTCCTTCCGACGTGCCTACCCACACGGTTCCTTTGCTGTCGGTAGCCATGCAGGTGATGTCGGCGTTTAGCACCAGATTGTCTTTTGGAATGGCGGGGCCGCTCAGCTTTTTGCCGTCCCACATACGCACGCCCTTTCCGGTGAAGCCCAGCCAGACGTTGCCGGTAGCGTCCATCGCCATCGCGTTGATGGCCGCGCCACTGGCGTTAGGAGAAGAATTTACCCGGCTGCCGTCAAAAACATAGTTGCCATTGAACAGCATCCAGCGGTTGAGCGGGTCGTAGGCAAAGGCGTTTGGGGCAGTTGTGAGCAAAACCAACAGCAGCGTTGCACGGGACAACAGGGTTTTTTTCATAAACGCCGCGAAGGTACGTGCATAAATGAACGAACATGATGTTTCCCAAGTCCTTAAGGACGGCGTTGAAAGAAGCATATCCTTTCCCCCGGAAAGTGCGTCAGAAACCTACGGAATACGTGGTCAGGAAGCGGCTTTCTTTACTCAGCCTCAAAGCACTTTCATGAAATGGTAGCCAATGATGTTGAAGCCTTCCTTGAAATAAACCCTATGGGCCGGCGCGCGATGTACGCCACTGGCTAATTGAAGCGTCGCGCAGCCGTTGGCGCGGGCTATGCCTGCCAATTGGTGCAACAGCAAAGTGGCCAATCCTTTGCCTTGCGCTGCTTCCAACGTGGAGAGGTCTTCAACGTACAGCATCTTCCCGCTGTGCAGCACCTCGGCAATTCGATAACCGGCAATAGAGACCACCGCATCCTCTTCCGCAATGTAGAGCAGCACGTAGCCCGTGGCCTGCATCCGGTGCACCATCGGCAAGAAATCCTCTTTTGCGAGCGAGGGCCGCAGCATGTGGACGGCTTCCCAGCAAGCCAGAATCTGTTTCGGTGTGGTGGCGGTGTGGATGATCGCGTCGGTTTTGGGCTTCGTCATAGGGAGCGAAATAAGGTTCAAAGAAACAAAGGCCTTTGCCAGCCGAAAACACAATTTTAAGCCCTCTGCGCCTCCGCGCCATCATCTTGATCTTGCCGAAGGACTGCGGGAAAAACAACTGGGAAAAGCCCCCTACTCCACCACCAGCCGTACCACTTCTACCCCAATTCCATACCCATACACCTTCCCATCCGGCAGGTGCAGGATGCGGATTTTATTGATGGCGCGGCCCATCGGGTTCTTCGTCCATGCTGCGCCGCCGTCGGTGGTCATATATCCGCCCGCCATCGTGCCGATAAAGCCGGTCTTTTCATCCACAAAGCCCACGCCGAAGGAGCGCGCCTTGTGGTCTTCGCACAGCTTCATTTCCTTCCAGCTTTTGCCGCCGTCGGTGGTTTTCAGGAAGCGCTGCGTGGTGGCAGTCGTGTCGGGATTGTAGGATTGCAACGTGGCGTAGCCAATTTTCCGGGACGGGAAAAAACACTTCCACGTAATCTCAAAAGGACGGGTGCTTTCGTAAGCCGTCTTCCACATCTTGCCGCCGTCTTCGGTGTAAATCATGCGCCCGTGCGCTTCCTCCATATTGGGGCTACTCGCGCCGCAGGCCACGCCCTCGCGCTTGTTGAACATCTTTACGTCAAACAGCATCGCCGTGTGCTTATCCATCGCCGCACTTTCAAAACTTTCGCCGCCGTCGTGGCTCACCATCAGGTTGGCCGGACTGCCCACGCGGCCCACGCCATAAACGTGGTAGCGGTAGTCGGTGTTGCCGCTGTTCACAAACTGCTCTTTCACAATCTCCAGCGCGCAAAGGCCCTTTACATACGGCCCTCTATACGCTACGGGCGACCATGTTTTGCCGCCGTCCAGCGTCCGGTAAAGCGGAATGGTATCCGTAACGTTGGGGAAATAATCCGTGCCCACCGTTCCCGCAAAGCCGCGCAGGGAATCAATGAAAGCGATGCAGCGGAAGAAGGTTCCTTTCTGCTCCAGTTGCTTCTCCCAGGTGTTGCCACTGTCGGCGGTGTGGTAGATGCGCCCATAGCCATTCACGTACCAGCCCTCGGCGGGATTGAGGAAAAAGATGTCGTCCTGCTTGCCGGGATACGGGTCGGTGGTGATCTTTTTCCAGGAGTAATTCTGCGCGAAGGAAGGCGCGGCGCAGAGGAGCGAAAGGAAGAGAAGAAGGGGTTTCATGGAGGAGCGGAAAGCGGATGTAAAAGTGGGGAATCCAAACAAAAAAGCCCCCTGACAATTCCTCGTCAGGGGCTTTTTTGTTTTGGGTAGGAGGAGAAGCATTACTGCTTCACCAGCCGGATAATGCCGGTGCGTCCTTCGGCGTCTTTGTAGCGAAGGAGATACACGCCCGAGGCCATACCGTTCAGGTCTATCTCGGTTTGCGCATCCTTCATTTCTACTTCCTTCATTGCCGCGCCGGTCAGGGTCATCACCTGTACGGTAGCTGCTTGAGAGATGGCCCCGTTGGTACGAACGGTTACTTTATTGTCCGCGGGGTTGGGGAAGGCAGAAAAGGAGAACGTCTCTTCCAGCACCGCATCCGAACCGCCCGAGGTAACACCCAAAGATTCTTTGTTGGCAGTTTGGCTCACCACTACTGCCGCCGACAGCTGAGCGCAAGCACCGCTCGTTACCCGGACGGTATAGCTGCCGCCGCTGTTAATCAGAGCGTTGCGGCCTGTGGCCCCACTCAAGGCCACGTTGTTGCGGAACCACTGGTAGCGGTAGCCCGTTCCGGCGTTGGCCTGCAGCGTAACACTTCCGCCCGCCCCGAGGGTGGTAGCGCCAAGCGCTGTAATCGTCGCCGATGGCGCAGGGGTGGAAAGCATGGTAAGAGAATAAGCAGTGCTGGTTCTGGCGCAGCCGTTAGCATTGGTTACGGTCACCTTGTAGGCACCGCCTGCCGTAGCATTGTGTTGCACGATGGTGGTGGAAAGCACCGTTGTGTCCAGCATCCAGCTATACGTATTGCCTGCAGCCACGGGCGCAGCATTCAGCACAACTGTGCTGCCCGCGCAGAACGGATTGGGGCCACTGGTACTGATGGCTGCCGCAGGCACCGCATTGACCGTAACGGTCTGTGCAGGGGAAAGTGCCGTGCAGGTTCCGAGCGTGGCCCGCAGTTGATAGCTACCCGAAGCCGTAGCGGTGCGGGTATTGCTTGCTCCCGAAGACACTCCGTTTATCAGCCAGGTATTGGTCTGGCCTGTGGTGGAGTCTGCGGTAAACACCACCGAGCCGCCTGCACAAAACGTGGTTGGCCCACTGGTCGTGATAACTGTAACCGGGTTTGGATTGACCGTTACCGGTCTTACGGTAGAGGTGCGGCTACAGCCAATGCTGTCTGCAAGGGTGAGGGTATAGTTGCCGGACGTGTTGGCCCTGTAGCTCAAAGACGTAGCTCCGGCAATAGCAGTACCGTTGTTGCTCCACTGATAGCTGGGATAAGCGGTAGCGGTGTTGGGTGCAAGGGTTACCGAGCCGCCTGCACAGAACGTGGTGGCTGCGTTGGCGGTGAGGTTAAAGACAGGTGGAAGGGCTTTGGTGGTAAGGGTGTAAGCAGGACTTGTACCTACACAGCCATTGGCATCCGTTACCCGCACCGTATAGCTGCCCGCTGTGCTGGCGTTGAGCTGCGAGGTGGAAGAGGCCGTTATGACCGTAGTACCCAGCTTCCACTGATAGGCATTGCCTGTGGTATTGGGCGAAGCACTGAGCGCAAGGCTGCTGCCTGCACAGACAGGATTGGCTCCGCCGGTCGTGATGGAAGCCACTGGTAAGGGATTCACCGTAATTGCTGTAGAAGCAGAAGTAGCCGAACAACCATTGCTGCTGGTTGCTCTAACCGTATAGTTGCCGCCGGCAGTTGCGGTATAAGAAGCTGCCACAGCCCCGGAAACAGCCCCTCCGTTGTTGCTCCATTGGTAAGAAGCCGCTCCTGTCGGAACATTCAGCACAACGCTGCTGCCCGCGCAGAAAGCAGTTGCTCCAACCGCCGTAACCGTAACGTTGGGCAGCAGATTCACGGTTACCGCCGTAGCCGCAGAAGTAGCGGAACAGCCGTTGCTGTCGGTAATCACAACATCGTAGTTACTGCTCGCCGTAGCGGTAATGGATTGTGAGGTGGCACCATTGCTCCACAGGTAAGAGCTGCCTGTACTGGCCGTGAGTGTTACCGAATTTCCCGCGCAGAAAGTTGTCGGGCCGCTGGCCGTAACAGAAGCCACCGGAAGCGGATTAACAACCACATTCCTGGCCGCAGAAGTGTTACTGCAGCCGTTGGAATTGGTGAGGTTGAGTGTGTAACTGCCGGAAGACGTGGCGGTGTAAGAAGCTGTTGTAGCCCCGGAGACAGCAGTGCCATTTCTGTTCCATTGGTAGGAGGCTGCCCCTGTCGGGCCGTTCAGCACCACGCTGCCACCGCTGCAAAAAGTGGTGGCTCCGCTGGCTGTAACCGTAACCACCGGCAGCGGATTTACCGCTACGTTCAGCACGTTGCTCGTTACCGTTGGCGTTGCCGGACAAGGCGTGGTAGGGGTCATCACCACAGACACCTGACTGCTGGCCGGGAAGGAAGTTGTGTAGGTGTTGCCCGTTGCGCCACTCACCACCATTCCGTTCACCTTCCACTGGTATTGAGGCGTAGCGCCGCCGTTGGTAGGTGTGGCCGTGAAAGCAACCGGCGCGCCTACGCAGGCCGTTAAGGCAGAACCCGTTACCGATACCGACTGCGCCGGGCAGGGAGACGTGATGTTGATTGTGTAATCCTCAATGTTGCCGTAGGAGGAGGGGTCGCAAGGCGTAGGGTTGGTATTGTTGTAGTCTAGGCGCACCCGCATCCGGGTAGCACCTGTAAGTGCCGTAGCCGGAACGGTGATGGTTCCGGTGGAAGGTGTGGCTGTCGGGTTGTTCAGCAATACCTGCTCCCCCGGATTTTCAAAGATGCCGTTCCGGTTGTAGTCAATCCAAACAACGATAACGTCGCTGCTGTAGTAAGGCGCGAGGGTAGCGCTGAACGGATAGCTCATCCCGACTTGCATCATCCCGGTAATGTTGGTGAAGTTCTGATAGCCCGATACCCCAAAGCCCGTACTGGAATTGTTGATGCCCGCTACGGTAACGTTGGTAATCAACTCGTCCTGCGTAGTAACAACCGGCGTGCAATAGCACTGTGTTATCGGGTTCAATACAACGCTCACAACGTTGGAGTACACGGTCTGATTGCTGTTGGTACAGGTAACGCGTTGCCGGTAGAAAGTGGTAGCCGTCAGGCCGCTCACCGAAAAGCTAGTGCTGGTTGCCCCGGCAATCGCACTCCAGCCGCCCGTTCCGCTTGCCGAAGATTCCCACTGATACGTGATGCCGTTGCTGCTGACTGCGTTGGACGAAACCGTGAAAGCCACGCCACTACAAACGTTCGCCGGAGCCGAAATCGTGGACGCAGTTGGCGTACCCGAACACAGAATGGGCGCAGTGACCACAAAGCTGTAGTCTTCATACTCCCCATCACCGCTGTTTACGCAAGCATCGCTTGGATTAGCGGGTACGTAAGCAGCCAGGATACGCATCCGCTTGGTTCCCGTTGGGGTGCCTGCCGGAATGGTAAAGCTGCCCGTCAGCGGCGAAGCGATATAAACTGTGCTGCTGACTACCTGTTCCCCCGCATCCGCAAAGCTGCCGTTCGCGTTGAAGTCTATCCAGACAGCCTGACCATAGGTGTTTGCCCCGGCTACGGTCATGGTGTAATTCAGGGTTGTTCCCGGCAGCGCAGAGGCAGAAGCGGTAGCCGAAAAATTCTGGTAGCCGTTTGTGCCGGAAGACGTGTTGTTGATATTGGTCTGCCCGCCCGTCGTGGTGAAGTTGGTGATGTTGTACACCGTCGCGTCGGTGGTTGTAGGCGTACAGTAGCAGGCCGTTGCCGCGTTGGTCGTAAGCCGCACGGCGGTGGAAGTAGCCGAAGCACCGCCGTTGGTGCAGGTAACCACCCGCTGATAAAATCCGGCGTTGGCCGTGGTGTAAGGGCTTATCGTGTAGGTACTTGCAATAGCGCCGCTGATGTTGGTATAGGTACTCGCCACGCCGGTAGCCGAGTAGCGCCATTGATAGCTCAGGCCGCCGTTTGCGGAGCCGGAAGCGGACAGGCTGATTGCGGTGTTGAGGCAGGCGCCCACTGTGCCGGTCGCACCGTTGGCCTGGGCCACGCCGCCCGTGGGCGTGCCAGAGCAAGGACTCAGGGCCGAAAGCGCCGCAAACGCATCCACCCGGCCGTAGCCTAAATCCGTACACCACGTGCCGTTGGGCTGGCCCGTTACGCTGGCGTTGTACGTATAGCCGCCTACTTTGGCGCAGGTGGATTCCAGCAGCGCCCGCGCGCCACTGGCCGTAAGATTGGGATTGGCCGAAAGAATCAACGCCATCACCGCCGCCGCTGCCGGGCAGGCTGAAGAGGTTCCGTTGAACGTGGGCGCGTAGTCGTCGGTAGAATAGCCCGCTGCGCCCGGCAAGTCGGTGGTGTACATTTTTACGCCCGGCGCGCCAATATCCACGCCCACGCCATAGTCGGAACCCCAAAAGGTTTCCGGGTCGCAGGAAGTGGGCGACTTGCGCTGGTCGCACATGCTGGTAGCAGCTACGGCGATGGTGCTGGCATAACTCGCCGGGTAGCCAATCGTTGTGGAATTGCTGTTGCCTGCAGAGGAAAAGAACAAGGTTCCTTTCCCGCTCCGGCCACTCGCCAGCCCGTTGTCAATAGCGGTATTAATCAGGCTGTTGGAAGAGCCAAACGTGTTGGAGTTGCTAATGACGTCGGCGTTCTGGTAGGCCCACGTGATGCCGTCGGAGATAGAGTTGCCCGTAGAATTCCAACTGCCGCCGCTGCCGGAAATCGTTCCCACCTTCACCGCAATTACGCCGGCGTTGTAGGCAATGCCTGCGCCGCCCAGGTTGTTGTTCGCCGTTGCCCGGATGATGCCCGCGCAGCAAATGCCGTGGGCATCGCCCGTGAAGCCGGAAGAAACGAAACCCGTCCCGGTAGCGTCGTAGGTAGCAGCGAAAGTGATGTCGGGGTGGGTGAACTGGGCCGCCGAGCCAAAGCAGTCCAGCACGGCCACGCGGATGGTGGAAACGCCCGTTGTAATGCCCCAAGCCTGCGCCACCTTCATGTCGGCGCCCGGCGTGCCGGAGTATTGAACCGCGCTGCCGGTGTTGTTCAGAAACCACTGCCAGCTATAGAACGGGTCTGCCGTAGAAGGCTTGCAGGTGTAGATAAAATCCGGCTCCGCAAACGCGAACCGGCGCAGCGATTGCAGCCGGGCCGCTATCTCAAAGCTGTTGCCCGCAGACGTTTTGTTCACCTTGCAGAAGTAGATGTCGCTGTCCCGCTTCTCGCCAATCCGGAAACCGAATTCCTGCGCCTGCTTTTGCAGGAAAGGAAGGTCGGCAGGGCTTTTCAGCTTCACGTAAAACAGGTCGTAGAGCGATTGCTCCAAGTCCCGGTAACGCACCACCGGCGCCACATATTCCACATCGGAAAGTCTCTCCAACTGCGCTACGCTTTGCGCATAACTCTTACCGGAAACCGCGCGCAGCACAGGACGATAGACCTCGGGGAAAGGCACCTTCCAGCCCACTTCGTAAGCGGCGAAGAGCGCGCTGTTTTCTTTAAAAAAACCTGTTGGGTTTACCCCCGGCTTCAGCTTCAAAACCACCTTCTTGTCGTCAAAGGCAAAATGCACTTTTCCCTCCGGCAAAACAAGGTCGTAGGCAGTCTGCGACAGGTGGGCGCGCTCCCGCACCGACTGCGCCTTTGCGCTTTGCAGGAAACCGAGAAAAATAATCAGCGGTAGTAAAAGTCGTTTCAACATGGGAAAGGGGGAGATGGGGGTGGCGGGTAAAAAGGTTCTTTTATCGTGTAATTTTAAGCACTAACTTTAAGAATTGCAAACCCGGCTATTTATATTTCTTCCGGCAAAGCCTATATCGTTGGTTATCAACGCTTCTTTCTCCGAAAGGATTTCGTCGCCGGTATCCGTGCAACGGGGGTTTTTAAGCAACATTCTGCCTTTTTCGGAAGGGACGGAAGAAATCGCTACCTGCTTTTCTCCTCCGCCCTACGATTAAGAGGTATTCCGGTGCAGAAGGAAGGGATTGCCTGGAGATAGAATAATCCACAAAAAAGCCCCTGACAATTCCTCGTCAGGGGCTTCTTGTTTTTAATCGTTCGTCCGCTTATTGTTTCACCAACCGGAGGATGCCCGTGCGTCCTTCCCCGTCTTTGTAGCGCAGCAGATACACACCCGACGCCACGCCGCTCAGGTCTATCTCCGTCTGTCCGTTCTGCATTTCTACTTCCTTCACGGCAACGCCCATAATACTCATCACCTGCACCGTAGCTGATTGCGAGACCGCGCCGTTGGTGCGTACCATCACTTTCCCGTCTGCCGGGTTGGGGAAGGCGGAAATAGAAAACGTACTTTCCAATAAAGCATCCGAACCGCCAGAGGTAACACCCAAAGACTCTTTGTTGCTGGTCTGGGTAACCACTACTGCCGCCGATATTTTGGAGCACCCCCCGCTCGTTACCCGCACCGTATAGCTGCCGCCGCTGTTGGCAACGAAATTCTGGGCCGTAGCACCGCTGATAGCCACATTGTTCCTGAACCATTGGTAGGTGAAACCCGTGCCTGCGTTGGCTTGCAGCGTTACGCTGCCGCCCGAGCCAATGGTGGTAGAACCAAGCGGGGTAATAGTGACCACCGGAGTCGGATTTACGGTAACCGCCCGGGCAACCGAAACACGGCCACAGCCCGTGCTGTCGGAGGCAGTGAGCGTATAGCTTCCCGAAGCGGTGGCTGGGAAGCTTGGCGATGTTGCACCCGAAATAACCACGCCGTTATTGCTCCACTGAAAGTTAGGGAAGCCGGAGAAGTTGGCACTGGCGTTGGGGGAAAGCGTGACTGAGCCGCCACTGCAAAAAGTAGTTGCTGCATTGGCGGTCAGGTTGAAGGCCGCAGGCGGATTTTTCGTTGTGAGTGCAAAAGCAGGGCTTGTACCTACACAGCCGTTTCCATCAGTTACGGTAACGGTGTAGCTGCCCGCGGTGCTGGTGGGGTAGGTAGCGGCAGTAGCGCCGGAAACTGTCGTGCTGCCGAATTTCCACAGGTAATTATTCCCTGCGCCGCTGGGCGAAGCGTTCAAAACAGCCGTGCTGCCCGCACAGAACGGATTTCGCGCCGTACTGATGGACGGCACTGGAAGCGGATTAACCGTAACCGCTCTGGCTGCCGATGTGCCTCTACAACCTGTGCTGTCAGAAACGGTGATGGTATAGCTTCCCGAAGCGGTGGCCGAAAAGCTTAGCGATGTTGCACCCGGAATAGCCACACCGTTATTGCTCCACTGAAAATTAGGGAAGCCGGAAAGATTGGTGTTGGCGTTGGGGGAAAGCGTGACTGAGCCGCCTGAGCAAAACGTGGTCGCCCCACTGGCCGTCAGGCTGAAGGCCGATGGCGGCGTTTTCACCGACAGCGCAAAGGAAGGACTTGTACCTACGCAGCCGTTTCCATCTTTCACTTTCACCGTGTAGCTGCCCGCTGCGTTGGCGGTGTGCTGGGCGGTGGTGGTGGAAAGAGTTGTCGTACCAAGCATCCACTGATAGGTGATACCTGTACCCGTTGGCGAAGCGTTGAGAACAGCCGTGCCGCCCGCACAGAACGGGTTTTGCGCGGTGCTGATACTCGCAACCGGCAGTGGATTAACCGTAACTGCGCGGGCAACCGATGTACGGCCACAACCGCCGTTGTCGGAAACGGTGATGGTATAGCTTCCCGAAGCAGTGGCTGGGAAGCTTAGCGATGTTGCACCCGAAATAGCCACACCGTTATTGCTCCATTGAAAGTTGGGGAAGGTGGAAAGATTGGCACCGGGATTGGGAGACAGCGTTACCGAACCGCCCGAACAGAAGGTGGTTACTCCGCCAGCCGTCAGGTTGAAGGCCGCAGGCGGATTTTTCGTTGTGAGTGCAAAGGCAGGACTTGTACCCACACAGCCGTTGCCATCGGTTACTCTCACCGTGTAGCTGCCCGCTGCGGTAGCATTCTGTTGCGCCGTAGTGCTGGATAAGGTAGTGGTGCCAAGCTTCCAGAGGTAACTATTTCCCGCGCCGCTGGGCGAAGCCGACAGCGGAACGGTTGTTCCCGGGCAAAACGGATTTGGCGCACTGGTGCTGATGGAAGCAACCGGCAACGCATTCACCGTCACGTTGATGGGGTTGGATGCGGTAGGCGTACCGCCATCGGTCATCACACAGCGGATGGTATCGCCATTGGCGAGGGTGTTGGTGATAAAAGTGGTCGCCGTTGCGCCCGGAACCGCCGTGCCGTTCTTCGTCCATTGGTAGGTAGGGCTGATGGCATTGAAAGGAACGGCATTGAAGGTTTCAGAAGCACCGGCACAAATGGGGTTGGCAGCAGCGGTAATGGTAACGAAAGGCGGTAAAGAGGTGGAGTCTAAAAGCGCCATAAAAAAGCGCCGCGTAGTATCACCCGCCATGCGGGAAAAATTCCCGCCTGCATAGACGAAGCTTCCGCTTACTGCCACAAACCGGATTTCGGCGTTCACAGAGTTTTCATTGGGGTTCCAGGGAGTGGCGTTGCCGGTGGTCGCGTCTAAAGCCGCAATTCTGCCTCTGCTTTGCCCGCCTATAGAGGTAAATTCTCCACTCGCATACACCCTGCTGCCGTTCACCGCAAGCGAATACACCGTGCTGTTCGGGTTGGGATTCCAGGCAGTAGCGTTGCCGGTGCTTGTGCTCAAAGCCGCAATGTTATTCCGGCCCTGGCCGCCTATGGCACTAAAATTCCCCGCTGCATAGAGGGTGCTACCGCTCAGGGCAATGCTGGACACCCGGTCATTTGCATTCGGGTTCCAACTGCTGGCGTTGCCCGTGGTAGCATCTAAGGCCGCAATGCTATTCCTGCTCTGCCCACCGATGGCCGTAAACGACCCGCCTGCATAAATAGTGCTGCCGCTCACCGCAATCGTGGCCACACGGTCATTTGCATTCGGGTTCCAGGAGGAAGCGGCACCGGTAGTGGCGTCTATGGCCGCAATTCTGCCTCTGCTTTGCCCGCTTATGGTGATAAATTCTCCGCCTACATACACCGTATTGCCGCTGACCGCAAGGGCAGCTACATTATTATCTGCATCGGGTTGCCAGGAAGTGACGTTACCGGTAGTGGCATCTATGGCCGCAATGTTACTTCTACTCTGCCCGCCGATGGAGAAGAAAGCGCCGCCTACATACACCGTGTTACCACTCACGGCAAGACAAAAAACGTCGTTGGCTGCGCCGGGATTCCAGGAGGTGAGCGTTCCGGTAGTGGCGTCTATGGCCGCAATGTTGCTCCGGCTTTGCCCGCCTACGGTGGTAAACTCGCCGCCGATGTACACCGTGTTTCCGCTGCGCGCAATCGCATAGACCTCCCCATTGGGTTTCGGCCAGCTATCTAAGTAGCCTACGCTCGTTTGCGCGTGAATGTTTAAAGCAGCCAGCAGGCCGCAGAGCAAAAGAAGGAGTTGCTTTTTCATTTTTGGGGAAAGGAATAAAGAAGAATGTTTTTACAAAGCTAATCCCGAAACGCAAAAATTCTAAACCGGAGTCTTGTATGCTCCGCCCCTTCTTCATCCTTCCTGCGCACGTCAAAAAGCCGGGCAATTTCGTGCGTGTCTCCTACTAAGGGCGCCCACAAGGGCGCGCCCCTACGCCGGGTTTGCAGAATTGTTTTTGTTGCCGTTGGTTGCTTCGCCGGGGCGATCGATGGTGATGCGGGCGGCCACCACGCGGGCATAGAAGGCGGGCGCGCTGCGCTCGTATTTGCGCATCAGGCGCATGAGGCGGTCTTCCAGAAGTTCTCCCAATTCGGCAAACTCGGCGCGCAGGGAGGCGCGGGCGGTTTTCCCATCAATTACAGCCTCGCGGGGTTTTGTCTTGGCATCTTCAAAGGCTTTAATGGCATCAGAAAGCTCTTTGGCGCGGGCGGGGGTGATGTTGTAATCGGTTTGCAGGTCGGTTTTGTAAGCGGCTTCCTGCGTAACCTGATAAAGGGCCGTGGCAGCATCGGTGAGGCGGGAGCCGCGCAGGTTTCGGAAATCGCCTTCGCTATAGTCGGCGAGGGCTTGGAGGTTTGCGTTTTTGCGGTCGGTAGCATAGGCAAAGACGTCTCCGGCAATCTCGGCGGCTACGAGGGCCACTTGCTTGCGGGCCTGCTCTTTGCCGGTGGGGGCGCTGGGCGCTTTGCCGGGGGTGCTGCGCTGGGCTTGCTGGCGCAGGGGCAGCAGGTCGGCAATGATTTGCTTGAGGCGATTGATGACTACCTGCAAGGCTTTGTCGTTGGCGTATACCGTGGGGTCTTTGGTGAGGGCAGCAAGGAGGGTTTCGGCAGTGGTGAGGCGGTTGTCTTGTTTGGCGGTCAGCATGAAGCGGGTGTTGGAAGGGGTGAGGAAAGGCTTTGGAAAGAAGAGGCTTGGCTTGGAAGTATCGGGGTGGGGCTTATGAACGCTGCGGCGGGGCTTTTATTGTTTGCGGTGAGGCTTGGGAGCATTGGGTCGTGGCTTTTGTTGATTGCGGCGAGCCTTGGGAGGCCGGGTTATGGCTTGGGGGCGTTGGGGCGAGGCTTGGGCTTTTGCTGTAGTTGCTGTAAGCCTTTCAAAATAGCTTGCTTGTCGGAAGTCCAGTTAGACACAACCGCGCTGAACTCATTAAAAAGCAGGTGCTTAAAGTTCAGGTCTGATTCCCTGCATTTTGCAGGGGCTTCTTTTTTAAAAAGTTTGTAGCTTTCTGTCAGGGCAACTGCGCCGGGTATGGGATAGGTTTTATCGCGGTAGAGGCGGGAAGCCAGCCAGTCGCGTACCTGCTTTATCATTTGGTTTGGATCGTTTTTGTGGTAGGCGGCATCGTCGGCTTTGATGTCGCTGGTGTGTTGGTTGTAGCGATGTGCATCGCTGTCTAAAACAAGGTATTCCTTATCGTAGTCGTAAGTGGTACCGAATTGCTGGCAACCAATAAACAGCCCTAACTCTAACGGCATATTGTTGCGGGGCATTTTATCCAACTCAATTCGGGATAGGTCATGAATGCCGTAGCGGCACTCGCCTACCAAGCTAATGATGCGTTGAAAGCGTTGGTTTTGGTTGCTTTCTTCTTTGGCACAGTGAGGGATGTAGCCACAGGAAAAAATGGTGAACACCATTGCCCGGAACAGCGGCTCGTAAGGTTTGTCAAACGGGCAATTGATGAACACGTTTACGTCGTAAGTGGCATGCTTGCGGCGGCTGGGGCGGGGCGGGCGGTGGCTGGGGAGCGCAGCGGGCATTACTTCTTGCGATTTTTAGCTCCGGTTACTTTTTTGGGTGTTGCCTTAACGGCAGCAGTGGGCAGGGCTGCCTTCTTGGCTACTTTGGCAGCGGCTTCTTTTGCTTTTTTAACAGCGGCGGCTTCCTTTGCTTTTTTCTCTGCCACTTTTTTCAGCTTGGCCGCCGTCGCTTTTTGCTCGGCGCTCATGCGCACGGGTGGCCCGCCAAACATCCGCTCATATTCTTTGCGGAGGTTGCCGAGGCGCTTGTCGCTGCGCGCGTCAGAGCCATCGGGGTTGCGGATAGTGCCTTTGGCTAAGCCTAATTTCTTTTCCAGATTTCCAATCTTGATGTCGGAGCGGATAGAGGCCATAGGGTTGAATTTTCCCTTTAAAAGTAAGAAAGGAAACGGTGTTTTTTGGGGAAAGGCTAAGCGGATGCATAGACAGCATTGCCAGAATGTTATTCAGCCCTGTAGGGACGCAGTTTTGGTCAGACCGAACCTGCGTCCCTACAGGACTTCTTTATCTAAAACACGATCATCTTCTACCAAACCTGCGCCCCTACGGGGCTAAAAAGTGCCTTTTGCTAAAACGGTCAATCCTGCCTAAGAAGCCGCCCCTACTTTCGCCTCCTCTTATGCAAGCTCTCATCCAAGCCGCTTTTGCCGACCGCACCCTCCTGCAAAACCCTGAATATGCCAACGCCGTCCGCGCCGTGATTGAAGACGTGGACAAAGGCCGCCTGCGCGTGGCCCAGCCCACTGCCAACGGCGGCGATTGGCAAGTGAACGAATGGGTGAAGCAGGCCATCCTTCTCTACTTCGCCATCCAACCGATGCAGACCTGGGAGCTATCCCCGTTTGAGTTCTATGATAAAATGCTCCTCAAAACCGGCTATGCGGAGCTTGGCGTGCGCGCCGTCCCTCATGCCGTTGCCCGCTACGGCTCCTATATTGCGCCGGGCTGCATATTGATGCCTTCTTACGTGAATCTGGGTGCGTATGTGGACGAAGGAACGATGGTGGATACCTGGGCAACTGTTGGCTCCTGCGCCCAAATCGGGAAGGGCGTTCATCTGAGTGGCGGCGTGGGCATTGGCGGTGTGCTGGAGCCTTTGCAAGCCGCGCCGGTGATTGTGGAAGACGGCGCGTTCATCGGCTCGCGCTGCATTGTGGTGGAAGGCGTGCGGGTAGGGAAGGAAGCGGTGCTGGGCGCAAATGTGGTCTTGACCAAATCCACCAAAATCATAGACGTAAGCGGCGCGGAGCCGGTAGAATTCCGGGGCCACATTCCCCCGCGCAGTGTGGTCATTCCCGGCAGCTACACCAAAAAATTTCCGGCGGGCGAATACGGCGTGGGCTGCGCCCTCATCATTGGCCAGCGCAAGGAAAGCACCGACCTGAAAACCTCCTTGAATGATGCCTTGCGCGATTTTGGTGTAGCGGTGTGATGATAATGTGGCAATGCGGTAATACGGGTAATGCGGTAATAGAAACATCGCTTATTCCCCACATTCTTTACATTCTTTACATTCTTCACATTTCCCACATTCCCCACATTACCGCATTAAAACCATGTTCAACTGGAACGCGCCCTTCTTCCACAACCACGTCAGCGACTGGATTATTGCAGGCATTCTGCTGCTGCTCGCCTTGTTTGGGGCGCGGCCTCTTGCGGCGTTGATAGCGAGAGTCACTTCCACCGTTATCCGCAAATTCTCGCACCGGGAAAATAAAAGGGCCTACGCCGAAGTCATCCGCCGTCCGCTGGGGAATCTGCTGGCGCTCTTGTTTCTCTATGGCGCGGTGCTGCGACTTGCGTGGCCTTTCAACTTTGTTATCTATACCCGCCACGCGAATGAAAAGAATGCTGCACCGCTAACGCTGTTGGATACAGCAGACCGGATTTTCCTTTTCCTCATCATCGTGCAGCTCGCGCTGGTGCTGGCCCGCACGGTGGATTTTGCCTTCCGCCTGCAAATAGAAAAAGCGCAGGAAGGCAGCGAGACAGACAGGCTTCAACTTTTCCCCCTGATGCGCGACGTAGCCAAAATCCTGTTGTGGACAATGGCTTTCTTCTGGGTCTTAGGCAGTGTGTTCAGCGTCAATATTCCGGCCTTGATTGCAGGTCTTGGCATTGGCGGTGTAGCCATTGCGCTGGCGGCGAAGGAAAGCGTGGAGAACTTTTTTGCGGCCTTCACCATCCTTACCGACAAGCCCTTTCAAACGGGAGAAACCATCCGCCTCGGCGATTTGGAAGGCAGTGTGGAGCGCATTGGTTTTCGCAGCACGCGCCTGCGCCATGCCGACGGCTCCATCTTCATTATCCCCAACCGGACGCTCGTGGGACAAAACGTAGAGAACGTCTCGCAACGCACCCGCACACGCGTGCAATTGAAAGTATTGCTGCGGAATGATTTGCCAGTGGAAGCCCTCGGAACCCTGATAGACACGTTGGAAACGCGCATTGCGCAGACCGAAAATGTGCGTCCGCCGGTATCGGTGAACCTGAGCACGTTTGGCAAAAGCGTGATTGAGATTCTGTTGAGCTATCACCTGCCCGTGCCGTCTGTCGGCGATGTGCGGGAAACCGAAATCAAGCAGGACATCGCCTTGAAAATTTACGCTTTGCTGTCGCAATACGCAGTGGTGGAAAGCGCGAAAGAGCCGGATGATGCGGAGGCCGGGAAAGGCTTGCAGGAGCCGGGCGGGAAAGAGGACAGTTAAGAGTCTATTCATTAGTGGTGAATCAGCATAAATAATGAGAAGAGCAGGCGTAAAAAGAGGAGAGCGCCAATAACGCGGGGTCATTCCGACCCTGACGCAGGAAGGGGAGGAATCTCACGCTATGTAAGGAACAGGACAGGAAACACAACGCGCGAGTGAGATTCCTCCTTCGTCGGAATGACCTGCGTTTTGTAAGGCCGGCCCGCTGTAACATGCGGGTCATTCCGACCGCTAGGGAGGAATCTCGCAATAGCAAAGACACAGCAATCAAAACGCAGCAGGTTAGTAACAGCATACGTGAGATCTCTCCCTAGCGGTCGGAATGACCCGCGTTTTGTAAAAAGCTTCCTGGCCCTACGCTATCGGTATTCTAACGCACTAATAATCCGTTCCCAATCCGTGTCATCCGTGTTATCCGCGTGCCATTCTATAAGGCGCTTAGCTTTGCGACCATTATGCGCGTACTTATACTCTTTCTTCTTCTTCCTTTTTCTGTACATTCCCAAACCACCCTGCGCGGCATCGTTACCAGCAACGCCGGGAAGCCCTTAAAAGGCGCTTCGGTGTATCTGGAAAACACGCTGGACGGCGGCACGGCAGACTCTGCCGGGAGGTTCTCTTTCACCACCACGGAGAAAGGATTTCAGTCCCTGAGCGCCACGCTGGCAGGCTATGAAATGGGCGGAACACCGGTGCAGATAGACACGGTTTCTTTCAACGCCTTCTTCACCATCCGCATCAAAAAATCAGCAACGGATTTAGAGGAAGTAACCATCACCGCCGGTTCTTTTGATGCCGGAAATTCTTCCAAAACTGTCCTTAAGCCGCTGGACATTATTACCACCGCCGGAGCCAATGCCGATGTGGTACGCGCCATTCAAACCCTGCCCGGAACGCAGCAGCAAGGAACCCAAACGGGATTGTTCGTGCGCGGTGGCGACGCCAGTGAAGCAGCGGTTGTGGTAGATGGACTGACGATTCAGAATGCCTTCTTTTCTGCGGCTCCCGGCGTGGCGGCGCGCTCGCGCTTTATGCCGTTCAACCTCAAAGGCGTTTCGTTTTCCTCCGGCGGTTATTCCGCGCGCTACGGGCAGGCGCTTTCTTCCATTCTGGAGCTAAACACGCTGGATATGCCGGAGAAATCCACCCTGAATGTGGGCGCAAACATGGCGGGGCTGTACGTCTCCGGTAGCAAGCTTTGGGACAGCACGTTCTCCTTAGAAGGCGGCGCGAACTACACCAATCTGCAACCGTTCTACAAGCTGGCGCAAACCAATTTCGACTTCTACGACGTGCCCAAAGGCGGCGGTGGAAATGCAACGCTTTCGTGGCGACCCCGCAAGGGCGGACTCTTGAAAGTAATGGGGAATTTCAACCAGTTTCAGAGTGGCACGCAGGTAACCAATCCCGACTCTCCGGCCCAGGCATTGCGCTTCGGCATCAAGAACCGCAACGTTTGTAGCATGGCTTCCTACCGGCAACTTATCGGCCTGAAATGGAACCTCTACAGTGCGGCGTTTTTTGCCCACAACAAAGACGAGATTAGCCAAAACGGAACGCCTGCTTCGGCAGCAGACCGGCGTGGGCAACTGCGCCTGGAAGCGACGCGGTATTTCCATCGCCGGTTTACGCTCTTAGCGGGCGGAGAGGGAAATCTTATCCGCTACGAGCGCAGCTATGCCGCGACTTATAACAACGCTTTTGACGAGACACTTCTGGCCGCTTACACCGAAGCAACCTGGACGCCGCTGCACTGGCTTTCGGTAAAACCCGGACTGCGTTTGGAGAACAGCAAACTGCTCCAAAACACAACGCTTTCCCCGCGATTCAGTGCGGCTATCAAGACGGGAAGGCGCAGCACCGTTTCGCTCGCGGGCGGACTTTTCTACCAGAATCCTGATCCCACGATTTTGCTTTACGGCTACCGGCCCGGCCCGGCGCGCGCTACGCACGCCATTGCCAACTACCAGTGGATGACCGACACGCGGACGCTGCGCGTAGAAGCCTACTATAAGAAGTATGACGACCTTACCCGCGAGTCGGCAACGTACTACGATCCCAATGTTTTTCACTATCCCGTTGGCCCGGTAACGGCATCGGGCGATGGCTATGCGCAGGGTGCGGAGCTTTTCTGGAGAGACCGCAAGACGGTGAAAAATCTGGACTACTGGATATCCTACAGCTTTATTGACACGCGCCGCCAATACCGGAATTACCTCGCCAAAGTACAGCCCGATTTTATCGCCACACACAACCTGAATGTGATTTCCAAATACTGGATAAACAAGTGGGGGTCGCAGATAAACGTAACCTACAGCTACGCCAGCGGACGTCCTTACTACAATCCGCAAAACCCGGAATTCCTTGCTGACCGGACGCCGGATTTTCACAACCTTTCGCTTACGTTCAACAAGCTGTTTACGGTGCGGCGGAAATGGTTTACCGTCGTTTATGCCGGTGTGGATAACATCACCAACCGAAAAAACATCTTCGGCTACCGCTATCGCAGCCCGAGCGATGCAAACCCGATTCCGCAGTATCCGGCGCTTTTCCGCACCTTCTTTGTGGGCTTTAATTTGTCGCGGACGGAGTTTAAGAAGGACGAGATTTAAGAAGGGATCGTGGTCTTTATACTATAAGCACACATTGCTTGTCTCCCTTCGGATACAAGATCTACTGTACAGACATACAGACGCTTCCAACAGCTACCGGAAACACTTGTCATAAACAGGAGTAAACTATCCCACTACCTCCAAGCTACTCACCCCGTTCCCTTTTTTATTCACCACAATCTGTGTCGGGATGCGCTCTTTAAGCTGTGCCACGTGGGAGATAACACCAATGGTTTTTCCGCGCGCCTGAAGGTTCTCCAGCGTGGTGAGCGCATCTTCCAAAGCTTCGTCGTCTAGCGAGCCAAAGCCTTCGTCAATGAACAAAGAATCAATCCGCGTTTTCTGCGAGGCCATGTCGGAAAGGCCTAGCGCCAGCCCGAGGCTTACGAGGAATGTTTCGCCACCGGAGAGGCTGCCCGCTTCGCGCAAAGCACTGCCCAGATACAGGTCTTCCACCTGAATGCCCAACGATTCGCGCACATCGTTTTTCCGCCGCAGCCGGTAGCGATCACTTAGTTGTTTGAGATGCACATTGGCATGTAAAAGCAGTTGTTCCAACGAAAGTGTTTGGGCAAAATTGGAAAGCTTGTCGCCGTTGCCGGAACCGATGAGGTCGTTCAAAGTACGCCAGCGTGCTACCTCTTTTTCCTGCTGTTTTTGCGCTTCTAATTTCCCGGAAAGCTGCGTTTCTTTTTGTGCATTTTCGGCAAGGATTTGACCATCGCGGCCTATCTGCTGCTGCAAGGTCTCCTGCTCTTTTTGCAAGTTGTTCCACGCCGCTTCCAGTTCAGAAAGCGGACGCGCCATAGCCGCCTCTTTTTCCCAAACGGAAAGTGCTTTTTCTTTTTCCCGCAAAAGGGTTTGGGCTTCTGTGCAGGCATTCTCTAACTGCCGGATTTTGGCTTCTGCTGCTTGTCGTCTCGTTGCCGGAATCAGTTGCGCGAGCGCAGCCGAAAAGTCTGCCGGAAGTTGCAATCTCTGCAACGCCGCGCTCAGTGTTTGCCTCAGCGTTTTCAGCTCTTCCGTCAGTTGTTTTTGGCGGGCCTCACCCACTTCCGAAGCGTGTTTGGCCAGCGCGTGTTGCTGTGCCGCTGCCGTATGTTCTCCCTGCGCCGACTGCCAGTTTTGACTGCTGTTTTGCGCCGCTGCCTTTAGCTGTTTGTAGTAAGTCGCTGCCGAGCTAAACAACGCCGGAAAAGTTTTGCGCACTGCTTCGGAAAGCCGCGTATGGTCAGCTTCTTCGTTCTTTATCCGGGCTTCGCTTTCGTTACAAATAGCAGTAATTTCTTCGCACTCGCGGCGGTGGTTTTGAAGCAGCTTTGTCAGGTCCGCCAGCCGGGTGTATGCCGCTTTTTCGGCTTCTTGTTTCGCTTCGTAGGCGCGCAGTTTTTCCCGCAGTGCATTCACGAAAACGTCTTCGCCGTTTCTGGAACATTCCATACCCAATGCAATTGCCGTTGTGCCGAAATACTGCGCCAGCCGGCTGCCTTCATTCATCAATTCCTGCTCGTCAGATTGCAACCGTGCCAGTTCCATTTCCTCTTTGTGAAAAGAGGTGGAAGTATCTCCAATCTGTGCCGTTCCGGTTTCAATATCGCGGCGAATTTGTGCGAGATTTACCCGCAAGCCTTCCTCTTCCTCCAGTATTTTTTGCAAGCGGCGCAACTGCACGTCTGCCACTTCGTTGGTGCAGGGCGACGGCCCTGCAACCGGCTCCATATCTTCCAACGAAAACAGCATCTGGTTATACACACAATCCTCCGATTCCTGCGCCGATAGTTGCTCGTGCAATTTCCGCAAAAGCACCTGCTGCGTCTGCAATGTTTGTTGCATTCCCGACAGGTCGCGGTCAGCGTAGGGATGCTCCGTATTGCCGCATAAATGACAGGGCTTTCCGGCTTCTAATTTCTGGTGGTGTTCCAGGAAAAACTGAAGCGCCTGCGTGTGGTGGTGCGTTTCTTTTTGGGCCGATTCCAAGCAGTTCTTTTCCTCAATCAGCGTTGCTTTTTTGGCGAGAACGGTGTATTTCCAAACGGCTTTTTCACTCCCGATTTCTTCCTGCCGTTGCTCGTGCATCACAAACGCCTTTGTTGCAGATTGATGCGTCTGACGCAGGCTGAGCAGGGTTTTATTCAAGGCATCTCGCCGCGCAGCAGTCTGCTTGATTTCCTTGTTTAGCGCCTGCATTTCTGTACGCAGCGTGGTAATCCACGTTTGCTTTGCTGTCGCTTCGTTTATGGTGGAAGCCAGTTGGCCGTCGTGCGCATTTTGAGCCAGCCACTGCGTGCGTTGTGCTTGCTGTTGGGCCACCTCGGCCAGTTGCGTTTCCTGCTCCTTTGCTTTGCGAAGAAGGGTTTCACGCTTCTCCGTTTGCTGCTGTTGCGCTCTTTTTTCACGAAGGATGCTTTCTGCCAGTCGGGCAATATTCTCCTCATCTTTCAGTGCTTCCAGAAGGGCGGGCTCCGACTGCTGTAATTGTGTTTCCGCCGCTTCTTTTTGTTGGAGAAATTCTGTAAGCTTCCGTTCTTTTTCCCGAAGAGATACGCCCGCACTTTCTGCCGCGCGAAACAGCTTTTGCGTCTCTTCCGACAAGGTTTTAGAGAGGGCATCTTTCTCTTGCCATTGAATCAACGAAGGTTCCAAAGGCAGTAGTTTAGAATGACTTTCCCAGCGGACAAATTCATCGGCACTCCGGTCTCTTTCCGCCGTTGCGTCCTGCTGTTTTTGTTGCGCCTGCGCCACTTCTTTTTGCAGCGTTTGGAATTGCTGATGCCAGTGTTTTCCGGCTTCGACTGCGCTGATTTCGGTGCGTAGTTTCTGCGCTTCTTCTTGTGCTGTTTGAATGCCTTTTGTCAGTTCTTCCTTCGCCTCGTTAGAAAGCAAAACAGTGGCGGACGTTTCCCGTTGGAGCGCTTCCAAAGAGGCCTTCTCCGACTTGTGTTTTTCAAAGCAGGTTTTGGAAAGTCCGCGATAGATTTCGGTGCCGGTGAGCTTCTCTAAAAGTGCGGAACGCTCGCCGTCTTTGGCACTCAGGAAACGCATGAATTGTCCCTGCGCCAGCAACACCGATTTGAGGAATTGTTCCTTGTTGAGGCCCACCAGTTCTTCCACCAGCTTTTCTACCTCCGTCACCTTCGTGGCCAGAATATTTTTGGTTTTCCAGCAGGCAATTTCCCGCGTGGCGTTCTGGAATTTTCCATCGGCTTTTTTGTTGGCGCGGTGCAAGGTCCAGCGTGCTTTGTAGCAGCCTGCCGGAGTTTCAAAAATCACCTCGGCACTGCACTGTCCCTCGCCGTGACTTATCATGCCGCGCACGTCACCACCTTCACGCGCAATCTCGCCGTAAAGGGCCAGTGTGAGCGCGTCCAGAATAGTGGTTTTCCCTGCGCCTGTGGGGCCAGTAATGGCAAACAGTCCGCAGCCCTGTAGCGGGTGCTTAAGGAAATCAATCTCTATCGGTTTGGACGACGCTAGCGAGTGCAGATTGTGTATGGTGAGGGTATGAATTTTCATGACTGCGGGCTGTCGGAAACGGGAGATTGGTAGTAGAGGTCAAGCAGCTCGGCAAAAGTTGTTTGCAGGTTTTGGCGCGTGGTTTCGTCGGTGATCTCTTCGCGCGTCAGAAGCTTTTGAAATACTTCCGTCGGCTGTCGCAAAAGCGTTTCGGAAAGTGCGGATGCAGCGGCAGATTCTTCGTTTTGTTCCGCTGTTTTCTGGCTGGTTTTTACTTCCACCAAAAGCAGCTCTTCCCGCAGATTAAGAGCCGCTTCCTGCAACTTTCGCCGGGCTTCCAAAGGTTGCTCGCAATCGTTCAGGACAAGGCAAAACCACGGCAGCAACTCGTCCACTTCCTTGCGGAAATTCTCCACAAAAAACAAGAGGTTTTCCAGCGTGTCTTCCTTGTGAAGCAGGCGGCGACGGATGGGCACACGCAGCTCCGTAATCTGCGGACAGCAAGCGCCCTTAAACTCCAACAACAGCACCTGATGCGGATATTCCCGCTCCGAAAAAGACAGCGGAATAGGCGAGCCGGAATAGCGGATATGCTCTTTGCCGCCTACGCGCTGCGGACGGTGGAGATGGCCGAGCGCCACGTAATCAAAAACGTCGGTGAAAGCCTCGGCGCTTATCCCGCCCAAGTTGCCGACATGAATAGACCGCTCGGTGTCGGAAGGGGAACAGCCTTGTGCAAAGAGGTGTCCCATAGCCATTACCGGAATGTTTTTTTCGCGGTGGCCGCAGCAGCTGTCGGCGGCTTGGCGGTAGTGGGCGATAAGGCCGTTTCGGACTTGTTCTTCAATGGCATCGCTGCTGTCGCCGAGGCGGCTTTTGCGCAGGTCGGCATCGCGGAGATAAGGAATGGCAGCGACGACGAGGCGTGGGTTTTCCGCGTTGGGCAGGGCGATGATTTGCTCGCTAAAATCTTCGGGAGCAGCGCCGACGACGCGAATATTGAGCGCGCGCAAAATCGGGTCAGCGGCTTGCAGAAAATGCGGGTTGTCGTGGTTGCCGCCGGTGATGATGACGTGCTTGCAGGGCGAGCCGGAAAGCCGGGCCAGAAAGCGATAATACTGTTCCTGCGCGAAGGTGGGCGGGTTGGTGCTGTCAAAAACATCGCCTGCGACAATCAGGGTTTCTACCTCGTTCTCACAAATGCTTTCGTACAGCCAGTTCAGAAAAAAATGGTGCTCCTCTTTGCGGTAGTGGCCGGAAAATCGCTGCCCCAAATGCCAGTCCGCCGTATGAATCACGCGCATTGCCGCAAGTTACGGGGAAGGGAAAGTTTTGTACCGGACCGGGTGCAAATGAAGAACGCCCCGCTGGTAGCGGGGCGTTCTTATGGGGAAATGATGTTTTTTAGAGGGTGCGCCAGTGGCCTCAACCCCCGGCCCCTCTCCGCAGCCCTTCGGCAAGCTCAGGGTGACAGAGGGGTGACGGGATTTGACCGTTTGTTGGTGATTGTGCGAGTTGTAGTTGCTAATGGCGGCACCCAACATGTTGTGCAGGGCCTTTCGTTGTTCCTCCTCGCAATGACCCGCGTCAGGAAACAGGGCAGCGTTATTTTAAATGACCCGCGTGATTTTAAAATCAGGGAGTGAACAATGCCGCGCCAGGGATAGGAGCGGATATCCTTTTTGCGGCGTGGGCCTTTTTTCGTGCGGTGGGGCAAAAAGATAGCAGCGGATAGCCCAGTCCGAAGGGGGCGCCCGAATGAAAATCCTTAAACAAATTTACCGGCGCACGACGCGCTGCACCACCGCAGGACTTCCATCAGCGGCATCAAAACGGGCGAGATAAATTCCCGGAATTGGCAGCTCGAAAGAATGCGCCGCAGCACTGTTCAGCGCGCTGCGATACACAACCTGCCCGGCAAGATTTACGATGGTAAGCAGGTTGAAACCATGACCGGCATCAATCGTTACGACGTCCGTAGTTGGATTGGGATAAAGGCGCAATAAGCCTTTGCCGGAAACCTCGTTCACCGCTGTAGCCGTGAGACAGGAAGACAAATAGGATGGAATGGAAAGGCTGTTTCCGGCGGGACCTTGCGGAAAATTCCCGGCATCTGGCTGCGCGTGATAATACACGCCGACGTAGTAGGGAAACACCGGCACGCCCGCCGCGTCAATCGTGGTGAAATAAGCGTAGGTTCCTCCTGGAAATTCCGGCGTTACGCAGGTGCGGCCATTGTGTTCATCTAGGTCGCCGCCGTTGGCAGAAAGCCACTCCCAGTCTTCGCAATAGGTGCCGATGGGGTAAGTAGTGCTCACCGCGGGGCCGGCTTGGGAAGTAGTTGAGCCGCCGCCGGGAATGGCCGGGTAAGCAGTGCGCGTGGTGATGTTGCGCAGACTGTAGCCGGTCTTCATGCGGGTGATTCCAGAGGTTGCGTCCATAGCAGTTGAATAGCCGTAAGGGCCATAGATAGGATGGCCGTCAAAGGCCCAGCCTACGATGGGAGAGTGTTGGGTTGTAGGCAGGCGGTTCCACAATTTGAAAGGCGCAACGTGGGTGTGGTAAACGCCTTGCTGCTGCGGGTGCGCACCGAGTGTGTTGTCCAAAGAAACGCCTTCGCCCTTTCCTACTTCCAGGTTCCAGATGCCCAGCCCGCCTTGCTGCCGGTCGGCATTAGTGGTGCCGCTCCATGATTTTGCATCGCCAATACCGTAAATCACAATGCCGTTTATCAACACACCGATTTCGCCGACTTTGGGAGAAATCGCTTTCGTGGTCGGCACGATTGGGGTGCGCGGAAAACGATGTGTAAACGTCTGCGTAACCGGATTTCCGGGGTTCGTCCACTTGCCCATGCTGTCGGTCATGTTGTGGCTATACACCCAAACCGTGTCGTTGTTGTAACACACGCGTAGGGCATCGGCACTGTCGGTAGTGGTGGTCCACACATAGGAAGGCGCGCCGGGGCCGGAGGCAGTGTTGGCCCAGTAAGAGGCCGTCTTGCCGGTAGTGTTCAACTTCCAGCTATTGATGATGGGCTGTGCATCGGCGCACAGCGCGCTGAGAAGCAGTGCGAGGAAAAGAAAGTGTTTTTTCATGGAGGAAATTGTTTGGAAAAGGGGGTATTTTAGAAAGGCGTTTGAGGCGGTTGCAGCGCCGGGTTATGGAGAAAAGATTCGTCGGTGAGGGTTTTGAGGAAAGCGATGAGCGCGCGTTTTTCTTCCTCATTCATCTTCAATCCGCGCCCGATTTTGGGAGAGACATTGGGCATATGGGCCACACCATTGGTGTAGTGAAACAGAACCATTTGCAGGCTTTTGAAACGCCCGTCGTGCATGTAGGGATAGCTCACTTCTACATTGCGCAGCGAAGGCACTTTGAACTTGTACCGATCATTTTCGCGGCGGGTAATTTTTTCGCGGCCTTCGTCCTGCAAACCGGTATCAGGTGGCAGGCCGTTGTTCTCAAAATCGCCATTGGTGAAAAGTGGTTCCTGGTGACAGGACGCGCAGTTCTTTTGAAAGAGTGCGTAGCCCTGTGCTTCTGTTGGATTGAACTGTGCTTCGCTGCGCTGCACGCGGTCATACTTCGCATCCGCACTCACGGCAGTCAGCATGAACTGCGAGATGGCTTTTAAGGTACGCTCGCCTGTGATAGTCGTGTCGCCGAAAGCTTTTGCGTAGCGCGCCGGGTAGGAACTGTTTTGCAGTTTGCGCACCGCGTTTTCCAGTGTCTCGTCCATTTCCAGCGGATTAGTAATGGGGTTGAGGCTTTGCACGTCCAAGTGATGCACGGCGCCGTCCCACATAAAATGCTTGCTCCACGCTAGGTTTTGCAAAGCCGGTGCGTTGCGCGTTCCTATTCGGTCGCCGATGCCATGACTCAAGTCGTGGTCAATATGGGTGAAAGCCGTTTGCGGCAGGTGGCAGGATGCACAGGAAATACTGCTGTCGCGGGAAAGAACGGGATCAAAAAACAGCCTGCGGCCCAGAGCGATTTTATTGGCGCTCAGCGGGTTTTCTTTGAAAGAATAGACAGGTTGCGGCCAGCCTTTCGGGACGGGAAAGGGCACGGTATCCGGCTTGGCGAAAGCAGCCAGAAACAAGGCTCCAAAAACCAAAAGCTTTTTCACGGCTGCGGGTTTAAGAGGTGAAAAGCGTCCGCCATTTTCCGGGAGAGAAGCACCGCTTCGGGGCCGGGAGTCATCAGCGCCTTTTGCGTTTTTAAATCCACGCTTTTTAGAAAAGCATCCACGTCCACCACAAGGGAAATGTCTGTTCCGGGCGTTGCCGGAAAGGTCAGCAACTGCGCGCAGCCGTCGGCCCCGCGAAAACCACCAAGGTGAAATTGAAAGGCGTTTTTCCGAGTAGCACAGCTTCGGCTAGTGCCTTCTATCTTGACGTTTATATAGCCGCTCTGCCATGCCCAGTACATGCCTTTCATGGGGTCAAGATCGCCGCCTGCAACGCCTGCCGCATTGGTGACGCTGTCAATGCCGAGGAGAAATTGAACGGCGTCATAAGAGAAATTTTGGGGCAAAAGAATCTGGTGACTTTGCTCGTTTTCTGCGTCTATCAAATGAGCATTATTGCTGTCAGCCCAGACTTGTTTATCTTTTTGAAGCAGGCGCAGTTTGGAGACGTAAAAGCGAAAGAGAGTTACCCGAATGCTGTCGCCGCTTGCGAGGCCTTCTTCCAGTCGTAATGGCTTACTATAGTGCAGGGGTAGAAAACGGAGTACCGCTTCCGGCTGTGCAAATGCTGGTACCGCCGTCAAAAAGCAGATGGCAAGCAGGGCAGCAGATAGCAAAGCGGAGGGCATGAAAAAAGCAGTCTGTGTTTTTAGACGGAAAGCAAAGGCGGAATCCTTCGCGGCAGTAGGTTAGAAATTTCTGCCGTTGCTTTCCTTGGACTTCTATTTTCCCACAAAATAGAAAGTGCATCCTGCAGTCACAAGTGCTTCGGCTAAAGGGCTAAAGCCCTCTGCTGTGTGTTGAGTCTTTGCGTCCACGCCCTAAAGGGCATGGCAATTGGTCTTTCTTAAAGGGAGCGGCAAAAGAAGCGGCGGATTAAGAGCCTATTCCGAAAATAAAGGGTTGTCAGAAGACCGGCGTTTTTCGTCCCCGTTTTGTCATTCCGCCCTTAGGCGGAATCTTAGAATCACATCCTTTAGAAGTGTGCTTGGGAGACCCCACCCCTCGGGACAGGGTGACAAAACGTTTTACACCATTTCCTTTCTTCCGATTTTTCGGATAGGCACTAAGGAACCACAATCTCTTACTTCGCATCCAGAATTACCGGTGTGCCTTTTCCGCCCATGATAATCATTTTGGCGTTGGGCGAAGCGGCCAGTTCCCGCATGGCTTTGATGCTTTCGTACTGAAGCTGCTGCTCGCTAAGACCTTGATTGATAATGCGCTGATAGTCGGCGATGCCTTGGGCTTCCACGCGCTTGCGCTCGGCTTCCTGCTGTTCTTTCTGAAGAACGAACTGCATTTTCTGCGCCTCTTGCTCCGCCTGAATCTTCTGTTCAATACTGCTTTTTACTGGGGCCGGAAGCTGGATGTTTCGGATAAGCAGGTTTTCCAACAGCAGGCCACGGACGCGAAAGTCGCGCTCAATGTCTTTGAAGATGCTCGTCTGAAACTGCTCGCGTTTAGAAGAGTACAAAGCCACCGCATCGTAGGAAACCGCATTGTCGCGGACGCGGGGTGCGCGAAATTGTACGCACGATTTTTGGCTTCATAATCCGGGCCGGTTTGCCGGTACAGCCGGGGCGCTTCGGTGGGCAAAATCCGGTATAGAACAGAAAGATCTATCACCACTTCCAGCCCGTCTGCCGTCAGCACCCGGATGGCATCGTCGCCTTTCTGCGCGCCTTCATCGTGCGCGGAAGACATGGTGTAGTTCTGCGTGCGCCCGTCCAGTTCCACCACGTTCACCAGCGGATTTATCAGATGAAGGCCTTCATGCAAAACGCCGGGCTGTACGCTTCCGAAGAGTTTTTGAATGCCGATGTTACCCGCGTCTATCTGCACGGTAGCAGAGGAGAGTGCGCCAATCAGCAATAACACAACGGCAAGCAGTCGCAACGGACGGCCCAGAAAAGCGGTTTCCCTGGAAGGCGTCATTTTGCCTGCGCCGAAGGAAATAACCAACGCGACAATACCGAGAATAAGAAGAACCATAGAGAAGGGGAAGTAAAAAATTCCGGATGAAAATTACGAACCGGAAGGCAGCGATTTATAAGGGCTCTGTTTGTTGAAGTAAAAAGTGAATCGTACGCGGATAATAAAAATGCTCTAATTTAAGTACCCGTGCCGCAAGTGTTTCCACCGTGTCGTTTGCCAACACTGGACAGCGCGCCTGAAGCAAGATTGCGCCTTCGTCGTAATGGGCGTTTACGCGGTGGATAGTAATGCCTGCTTCCCTATCGCCCGCTTTCAGAACGGCTTCATGTACATGATGTCCCCACATCCCTTTTCCACCGTGACGGGGTAGAAGTGCAGGATGTATGTTTATAATTTTGTCTGCAAAACTATCTATTAATGTGTCTGGAATTTTGCGCCAGAAACCCCGCCAAGACGATTAAAGAAGGTTTTATTTCTAACAGCTTTTGCAAAAAAGCCTCTGAAGCTAAAGACGCATCATTCGCCACGAGGGTTGGAATGCCTTTCTCATCAGCCATTTCTAAAACGCCCAGTCCGTCTTTGTTGGCTACAATAAGCCCGACTTGCGCTACACCATTCTCTTCAAAATAATTTATAATAGAACAGGCATTAGAGCCGCGCCCTGATGCGAAGAGAATGAGTGTATGCATTGTGGGCAAAGGTATTTGGGGCAGGCGCAAGCACTCTCATATATAATTATTATAAAATAATTACAGACAGCTCTTGTCTCGGCACTTTTTTAGCGGTACCATCCAGCTTCTCAAAAATCTTCACGGCTATCTTCACGGCTGTTGCGCCTTCTGTGATGCCCAGCAAAACGGCGAAATTTTTCTTTTCCAATTTTTTAACCCTTATAAAGCGATGCTGATGGCCATTCGTTTCTTCCACATCAAATAAGGGATGTGCAATCGGGACAGCGTTCACCATTTTTGCTGCCTTCATACACCTCAAAAATCAAGGAATATGTGTTGCCGTTTTCGTCCCGCTTAATCTTGGCCTCGCCGGGTTGTACTGTTTGATTCAGTACTTCCAGCAAGGCCTTGCGCTGCCCCGGGAACCGGCTTATCTTCAAGCTCAGCGAAAAGTGTTTTGGGATAATGGACTTTCCGGAAATTGTATTGGTCAAGCAAGCCTCTGTCGTACACCGCGCAGGAACTCAAAAACAGCATTAGAAGCCCAAGAACCCTTACCACGTCCGTATGTTTTGTAGATAGAAAGGATGCGGCGTGCGGATAAAAATAAAGTGCTGCGGCGCAATATTCAAACGTCCCTTTTCAAAAGGATTTTGCCCTGCCGAAAATCCTTCATAAACCCGTATTTTTAAGTCCTCATCATGCGTTTCTTTTTCCTGCTTTTTCTGTTGCTGCAAAGCGCCGTTTCTTTTTCCCAGCAAGACCGCCTTGCCGACGCGCTGCGCCTGCAAAAACACCGGCGACACCAAGGGCGCGCTTCGCCTTTTAGATAGCCTCTATCAGGCTGCGCCTTTCAACAGCGAGTTTTACAGTGCCTATTTCCGTCTCCTTTTGGATGCCAAAGAATACAAGGCAGCGGAAAACCTTGCCGAAGCGCGTCGCAAAAGGGAGGCTGACTCGCCCCTGCCGCTCGTGGATATGGGCCTCGTGGCGGCCCGCAGCGGAAAAGACAAACACGCGGAAGAAATTTGGAACGAAGCTGTACAAGCCGTGAATGGCGACGACCTGATGACCAACAATCTGGCTACTGCTTTCAGCAATATTGGCCGCGACGACTGGGCCTTAAAAGTGTATGAGAAGGGAAGTGAAGTGCTGCAAAACCGCGTTTTCTATGCGCCCGCCATGGCGCGTCTCTACGCCAAAACCGGCAACACCGAAGCCGCCATCACGCTACGCTGGATGCCGCGCCGATGCAGATGAAGCCCGCCGAAGACATTAAAGCTTCACTCTTAGAATTTTTGGGAACGGATGCCCGCAAAACCGGGATTGCCACCAAAGCCGTCGTGAAGCGCGTGCAGGCCGACCCCGGAAATCTTCTTTATGCCGACATTCTGCTGTGGCTCTACACCCGCCGCGACGATTGGGAAGGCGCACTGATGCAGGTGCGTGCGCTGGACGAGCGCGGCCAGGAAGGCGGCAGGCGGCTAATGGAATTTGCCCGCACCGCCCGCGCGGAAGGCCAGTATGATATTGCCTATCAGGCGCTGGGCATGGCTGCCGAAAGCGGCGCGCCCGCCATGCAGGGTTTTGCAGCGGCAGAGCGCCTGCACACGGGAATGCAGAAGCTCCAGTCCATGCCGGTTCCCGACAAAATTTTCGCCGACACGCTGGCCGCAGAATTTGACCGCTACGCCCTTCGCTATCCGCAGGGAAATACCGAGAAAGGGATTTTGCGGGAGCGCGCCGCGCTGGAAGCCCGCTACCGGGGAAATGTGGGGAAGGCGGTTTCGCTGTTGCAGGAAGCACTCAAAGCCAACATGCTCCAGCGCAATGAAGCCGGCGCGGCCCGCTTAGACTTGGGCGATTATTTGCTTTTGCAAGGAAAAGTCTGGGACGCATCGCTCATCTATAGTCAGGTGGACAAAGCTTTCCGGGAAGATGCGTTGGGCGAAGACGCGCGCTTTCGGAATGCAAAGCTGTCGTGGTATCGCGGGGATTTTAAGTGGGCGCAAGACCAGCTTTCTGTTCTCAAGGCTTCCACCTCGGAACTGATTGCCAACGACGCGCTCGCGCTCTCCGTTCTCATTACGGAGAATACCCCTGCTGATTCCGACTATACCGTGCTGCGCCGTTTTTGCCGCCGCCGATTTGTTGCTTTTCCAAAACAAACTCACCGAAGCCGACGCCTCGCTGGATTCCGTCGCCAAAGCTTTTCCCAAAGCGGAACTGCAGGATGATATTCTGATGAAGCGCAGTGCCATTCTCGTGCGCCGTCAGCAATACACCGAGGCGCTGGCGTTGCTGGAAAAAGTGGTGAAGGATTACGGCACTGATGTGCTGGCCGATGATGCGCTTTATCAGCAAGGTGTTATCTACGAGACTTTTTTGGCGCAGCCCGCCAAAGCCAAAGAAGCATTTGAAAGATTACTGGTGGATTATCCGGGAAGCACACTGGCGGCAGAGGCGCGGGAAGCGGGGAAGTGCTTTGTAAGGGAATAAATTTCCCCGCCGATTTCCGCTGAATACCTCGCAGACTTTTCGCTGATTCATCCGGGAAAAATTCTGCGGAAGTCGGCGCAATTTTCGGGCGAAACCAACTAATGCTGTTTTCCATAAAACGCGCACTATTTTTCGCCTAAAAACGCCCTGCTATGAGTTGGCCCAAGCGCGCCGCCGGTTTCTGGGAAGAAGCGCCCGTCTTCCGGCTGTTGCTGCCGTTTGTAGCGGGCATTTTAGGGTATGATGCATTTCCACAGGCGCGTCTGCTGCCCTTGATTACGTTAGCTGCTGCGCTGCTTCTCGCGCTCTTCTTCCTTAACCGCTTCCGGCGTTTCTCCAACGGCTATCTCGCGCTTCGCTTTCTGAATCTGTGGCTTTTTATGGCCGTTGTCGGTTACGGACTCTCCGCCGCCAACGACTTGCGCAACCGCCCAAACTGGGATTGGAAAACTGCCCGCCGGAAAAGGCGCTTTGCTGCTCCGCATTTCCACCCTGCCAAAAGCCACCGCCAAAACATGGCGCATGGAAACCGAAGTGCTTTCCGCTTTTGATTCTGTTCATGCTACACCCGCTTGCGGGAAGGTCCAGCTTACGCTTTTCAAACACGACAGTCTCTGCCGTTTTGCAGTTGGCGACACGATTGTTATCTCCAACCAGCTTCGCCCACTCTCCGGCCCAAACGCGCCTTTTGGTTTTGATGCGCGCGTTTTTTACGCCCGTCAAAATATCTATCACGGAGCTTTATTGCCGGAAGATGCGGTGATGCTTTATGCCCGGCAAGCGCCACCGAAGTAAGCCTTATCGCGCGGCTTCATCGTAAGGCGATGTCTGCACTTTCCCAAAACGTCGCCGACGCCGATACCCGCGCCCTTTTGCAAGCCATGCTTCTCGGCAACGAAGCCGATTTTGACCCCCGACCTGCGACAGACTTACGCTGATACAGGTGTGATTCACGTAGTAGCCATTTCCGGCTCGCATCTGGCAACGCTTTTTGCTGTGTCTTTTTCATTCCCTATCTGCTGCGCGGTGTTCGTGGAAGACGCGTGCAATACAGCCTCGGCCTTATCGCCATCTGGACGTATGTGCTGGTAGCCGGTGCGCCGCCTTCCGCCATTCGCGCGGCAGTGGTGTTCACGCTTTTAGCGGGAAGTATGTTGCTCAACGTCCAGCACAACACGCTGAATACGCTACTGACGGGCGTGCTGCTCGTGCTGTGTTTCCAGCCCATGTGGTTGTACTCGGTAGGCTTTCAACTTTCCGTGTGCGCGGTGCTTTCTATTGTGCTGTTCTATCCGCAGGTGCGGCGCATTGTCGTGGTGCGGAAACCGGGTGCTACGTGTTGTATGGAATGCGCTGGCTGTCAGCTTTTGTGCACAGTTGCTGGTCGCGCCACTATCGGTGTATTATTTCCACAACTTCCCGGCTTTGTTTCTCTTCGCCAATCTCGCGGCGTGGATTCTCATTGGCGTGATAGCCTTGCTTGGTGGCATCGGGGGTGATTGTGTTCTCTTTCTACGAGCCGCTTGCAGGAGGCATCGCTTCTGTTACGGCTTTCTTCGTGCATCTTTTCAATCGCTTCATCAAGGTTATGCAGGGCCTGAATGCAGAGTCGCTGCGCCAACATACAGCTTTCACCAAGCGAGCTGGCGTTGTGGTACGTACTCATCGCGTCGGTAGCAATCTGGATTATCCACCGAAACAAAAAAGCGTTTTTTTCTTTCCGGTTTTGCAACGGCGGTGCTGCTGGGATTTTCCATCCAGAATCAGTACGAGATTTTAGCACAGGAGCGGCTTCTGGTGTATGGGAAAAGCAATTGGGGGCCGGTTGCTGATTATATTCAGGGAAGGCATTTTCAGCCCTTGCTGACTGACGTTTCCGAAGACAGTTTTAAAGCGGCTAAAGCTGCGCGCACGGGCTTCCGGGCGTGGCGACAATCGCCCGACACAGCCGCGTTTTCCATTCACCGCATTGCCGGGAAAACTGTTTTGCTTTACAGAGACAGCGCCAACCGTTTTGCCGCGCCGTTGGATTTTTCGGTGGATGTTTTGCTTCTTTCTCGTCCGCTCAAAGGCCTTTTTCCTTCGCAGCTACAAACCGCTTTCCGCCCTTCTCTCATCGTAGCCGCAGGTGCGGAAAAACAGTGGCGCACAGAAGCGTGGAGAGATTCCTGCCGGGCGTTGAAACAGCCTTTTCATGCAACGGCGTTAGACGGCGTCTATGTGCTGGAATGAACGGGAAGTTGATGTCTGAACCTTGAGCCTTGATTCTTGTTCCTTGATTCTTGTTCGTTGAGCCTTAATGCTCGGTTTTCGCCCGGCTTTCTACTTTCTACTAACCGCTTTCTACTGCAACATGAAAATCGCGCTTGCCATTACCGGCGCCAGTGGCTCTATCTACGCCCGGCTTTTTTTAGAAGCACTGCGCGCATTGCTTGCCGACGGAAAGCTGTCGGAAGTGTCTGTTGTGTGGAGTACCACCGCGCGGCAGGTTTGGGAAGCGGAAATGCCTGGAGAAATGCCCAACGACGGCCCACCTTTCCGCCTCTTTGACCGCAATGATTTCCGTGCACCTTTTGCGTCCGGCTCGGCAGGTTACGATGCACTGATTATCTGTCCGTGTAGCACGGGAACATTGGGCAGAATCGCAGCCGGCGTAAGCGGCGACCTTGTAATTCGCGGGGCGGATGTGATGCTGAAAGAACGCAAAAAGCTTGTGCTTGTAGTGCGCGAAACGCCCTACAATCTGCTGCACCTGCGTGCCATGACGGCTATCACCGAAGCGGGCGGGATCATCTGTCCGGCATCGCCTTCTTTTTATTCGCTTCCGCAAACAATGGAGCAACTTGCACTCACCGTCGTGCATCGCGCGTTGCAGCTTTGTGGGTTGGATGCGGGCGGATATAAATGGGGAAGCACGTAGGGGTTTCGCTTCTTTTTTCCACGAGTTTCACAAGTGGAGCGCGTGAGGGAGATAGCAGCGCATATCTTTTTTGCGGCGTTGGCTTTTCACGGCGCTGGCGCAAAAAGATAGCAGCGGATAGCCCGACCCGAAGGGGCACGCCCAGATTTTTTTCGTTTAAAAAAGAGCGCCGGTAACGGAGAAATAACCCCAGCAGAACCAACCGTTTCCCGTATAAAGTCCGTACATTTAGAGAATCTGTCTTCGCTATGCTGCGGAACAGGATTTCTAAAAAATATTTCAGGGTGTATGCAATGGCGAAAATACCGGGGCGAACCCATCCGAATTCCGATTGGCGAGGCCGTTTCCGAAACCATCCGGCGGGAAAAAGAAGCGGGCTACAAGCTTAAAAGTCTGCATCGGCACCGACTCTATTGTGCGCGGCGCAGAAACGGAATTTGCCACCGTGATTGTGTTTCTGCGACAAGGACAAGGCGGGTTTATGTACCTGAGTACCGACAAGAGCAGCCTGCCGCTTTCCCTGCGCGAGCGCATGATTAGCGAAGTGGCGCGCAGCATTGACATCGCTTACCAACTCTGCGATATTTTTTTGGAAGAAGGCATTGAAATGGAAGTTCATGCTGACATCAACGCCAGCCCGATGCACCGATCCCACGAAGCCTTCAGCGAGGCGATGGGCTATATCCTCGGCATGGGCTTCACCTTCCGCGCCAAGCCCGATGCGTTTGCGTCGTCAAGCTGCGCGGACAGGGTGATTCATTGAACTTCGCTGAAAAACCAAGAACCAATAGCCAAAAATCAAGCGCACATTCCATCGCGCCGAAAAGGGTAAGAACGCGCCTCTTGGCGCGTTCTTACATTCACCGACTTCTGTGGCGCGGAATTTGGCTCCTAAATTCTGACTTTTGGATTCTGCTATTTGGGTTCTGGTATTTCTCCTTCATCATCCGACTTTTGTCGTCCTCCTGAAATAAAGCGCCCGTGGGGTTTCTGTATCCGTTTTTTCTGTTGGCGGGATTGGCTGTTGCTGTTCCGGTTGCCATTCACCTGTTCGACCTGCGGCGCTTCCGGCGCGTGGTGTTTCCGGCAACGCGTTTTCTCAAAGAATCGCTCTTGCGCTCGCGCCGCCAAAACCGGTTGCGGGAAAAGCTGTTGTTGGCATTGCGCTGTCTGTTTGTAGCGGTGTTGGTGGCCGCTTTTGCGCAGCCTTTTCTGCAAGGAGATTCCAGTAAAAAAGGCCGCAACATTCAAGTGGTTGTGGTAGATAATAATCCTGCTACCGAAGCGCGCCGCGCGGGACGAATGGCGATAGAAAGAAGCAAGGAACTTGCCCGCGATATCTTGCGCAGCGGCTCCGAAAAAACTTATCTCCTGCTTTCCAACGGGCCTTACAGCTACGCGCCGCTGAACCGGGAAACAGCCGTTGCTGCGGTGTCGGAAATACGCCCTACCGCCGGAAGCAAAAAGAACACAGAACTGCTCGCCGCTATTCAAGGCATGATGACCGACGAAGGCGCGGAGAGCGCAGACGTGTGGTGGATTTCGGCTTTTCCGAAGGCGCAGTTTGAGCTTCGCCCGGAAGCGTCTTTATTGAAAGGAATTCGCCTGCATGGCGTTGTCGCGGCCCCGGAAAACACGGCGAATATATGGATAGACACAGCCTTTGTATTGCCCGCCGCCAATCCCACTGCCGAGTCAAAGCTGGTAGTGAAGAGCCGCACGACGGCGCAAGATCCGCCTGCGGATGTGGCCCTACGACTGACTTCCAACGCGCAATTTCAAAGCGCGGCGACGGAAGGCAAATGGAACAGCAGTGTGCGGGTGGACACGCTCGCTTTTGGCGGACAAAGCACGCTCTGGCAAAAGCTGCAACTCACGATTGCCGACGGCAGCGGCCCGGCTTTTGACGACACATTTCGCATTGCCGTGAGGCCCGAAAAACCACTTCCGGTTTTGCTGTTGGAAGAAGGGGCTGCGAGTCCGTATCTCCGCACGGCGCTGGATGCGTCCGGGCGTTTTGTGGTAACAACGCAGTCGCTCAACAGCACCATTGCTGCGCCGGAAAAATATGCGCTTTTGATTCTCAGCGGTCTGCGAGGGCTTCCTTCCCAAACGGTTGCGTCCTTGCGTCCGGCGCTGCAACGCGGCATTCCGGTGATTATTTTTCCGACAAGAACAGACGATTTTAAAACGCTGGAAACCGGCCTGCGCCAGCTCACGGACATCCGCATTTCTGGCATAGACACGGCGCTTCAAACCGCCTCTTCGCTGCAATCCGAAAACCCGCTGATTACCGAGATTTTTGAGGCCACGCCGCCCAATATGGAACTGCCTGCGGCGGGCTGGCATTACCGCGTGGCAGCCGGTTTTGGTGCGCAGTCGCAGTCGGTGATTTCCTTCCGAAACGGCGACCCGCTGCTGGCGCAATACGCTACCGGCAGTGGAGATTTGTATCTCCTCACCACAAGCATTGATGCCAGTGCAGGCTCTTTCGGACGCTCCTATTTCTTTGCTCCGATGCTCCACGTCGTTGCAGTGGCGGCGACGGGCGCGGCAGCGGTGGCTTACACGGCGGGAAGTGGACGGAGCATTTTTATTCCCCGTGCCCGCGAAGCCGGTGGCCGCGAGGTGGTGAAGATGCAGGGAGAAGGATTGGAAGCTGTTCCGCTCCAAAAGCAAAGCATGGGCGGCATTGACATTTTCCCCGACGGCGCAGTTTCCAAAGCCGGATTTTACACACTTTCCGGTGCGAGTTCAGACACCGTTTTATTGGCGCTGAACGCAAGCCGGAAGGAAAGTCTGGCCGACAACTGGACGGCGGCGCAACTGCGCGAAGGCTGGGCCGGGAAAGGCGCGGAATGGGTGAAACCGGAAGACATTGCTGCCGGGAAAACCGCTTCTCCCGACGGCGGAACACCGCTGTGGAAAATCGGCCTTATCTTGGCGCTCCTTTTGCTCGCCACCGAAACCGCTGTGCTTCTCCGCCGCCGGACGGTTGCCGCGCAAAGCCTTTCTCCGCAGCCATGAAAGAAGTGATTTTGCGCCAAGTGCGTGTCTCTCATCCGGCATCTTCTCTACACGGGAAAGTGTCGGATTTTTTGTTGGACAGGAATGGCGTTTTGCGAGAAATAAACCCGGAAGAAAATTTTGGCGAAATCCCCCAACAACACTGGCCGGACGCATATATTTCTATCGGCTGGACAGACCTTTTTGCCGACTACCGCGAGCCGGGACAAGAGCAAAAAGAAACACTGCTTTCGGGTATGGCGGCGGCATCGCGGGGCGGCTTTACGCAGGTTTGTTTATTGCCCAATACGCTGCCCGTTGCCGACCACCGGGGTGCGATAGAGAACGCGCAACGCCACAACAATGGCGTGGTGAAAATCCTGCCGCTCGGTGCGCTCTCCCAAAAAACAGAAGGCGCGGCGCTGGCCGAAATGCTCCACATGCGCAGCGGCGGCGCAGTGGCTTTCACGGACGGCTGGAAGTCGGTGCAAAATCCCGGATTGCTGCTGAAGGCACTGGAGTACGTGAAGGGTTTTGACGGGCTGGTGATGCAGCTTTCCCACGACGCACTGCTGGCGAAAGGCGGACTGATGCACGAAGGTTTGAGGAGTACGCGCCTGGGCATGGCGGGTATTCCGGCGATTGCAGAAACGCTGACGGTTCACCGTGATATTGAGCTTCTGCGCTACACGGGTTCGCGGCTGCATTTAACTGGCATCAGTGCGGCGGCTTCGGTGGAATTGATTCGCCGCGCGAAGGCGGATGGATTGAACCTTACTTGCTCGGTAACGCCCTATCATTTGCTCCTCACCGACGAAGCACTTTCTACTTACGATTCTTCCTGGAAACTGACGCCGCCTTTGCGCCCGGAAGCGGATAGACAAGCTCTGTTGGAAGCACTCGCCGACGGCACGATTGACGCGGTAACTTCTCATCACCGTCCGCAGGACTGGGACGCGAAAACGAAAGAGTTTGAGTATGCGGCGGAAGGACTGGCGGTGCAGGAAATTCTCTTTCCGTTACTCCTAAAAGCGACGGCGGGAAAAGTGTCTTTAGCCCGATTGGTGGATGCCCTTTCTGCCGCGCCGCGTCGGATTCTGGGTTTGGAAGAGGCGCTTTTTGAAAACGCCCGTAGCTGGACGGTTTTTTCGCCGGAAGGAGAAACGCTTCTTCAACGCAAAGACGCGCTTTCCCGCGCGTTCAATAACCCGTTTTTGGGAGAGGCTTTGCCCGGAAAAGTGTTTGGTATCTTCGCGGCATAAAGGACTTTTTTCTTCCTAAAACCCTTCTCTCATGATGAAACCTGTTGATGAAACCGGTATGATGAAACCGCTGGTGCAAACCCACAAGAATTATGGGTTAATGATTGGCCTTGTGCTGGTGATTTTGAGCGCAGTGGTTTATGTGGCCAACCTTTCGCAGGCTGGCTGGGTACAGTGGCTGATCTACGCTGTTTTTCTGGGTGGACTGATTCTGAACGCAAATGCTTTTTCCAAAGCCAACGGCACCGCAGTAACCTTTGGGCAGGTATTTTCTTCCGGTTTTAAGGCCACGGCGATTGTGGTGATTCTGGTGGTTTTGTGGACGATTCTTTCTCCTTACGTCTTTCCCGACATAAAGGAGAAAGCACTGGCGCTGGCGCGCGACGCGATGGAAAAGGAGAAGATGGACGAAGAATTGACGGAGAAAGCCTTGGCGATGACACGCAATAATTTCACGACGATGATGGTGATGGGCAGTCTGTTTGGTTACCTGATTATGGGCCTGATTTTCTCCCTTATCGCCGCTGCCATAGCACCGAAAAATAAAAGGCCGCTTACGCCCGTTGTATAAAGTCTTCTTCCTGAAAAATCGTGTCTGTGATTTCCTCTGCTGCGCTCCAAATCTCTATCGTCGTTCCGCTTTTTAACGAGGAAGAATCATTGCCGGAACTGATGGAATGGATTGCGCGGGTGTGCCGGGAAAACGCGTTTTCCTACGAAGTGGTTTTTGTGGATGACGGCAGCAAGGATAGGAGTTGGGAAGTAATTCAAACGCTTTCCCAACAATACCCCGAAAACGTCCGCGCGCTGCATTTCCAGCGCAACTACGGCAAGAGCGCCGCGCTGAACGAAGGCTTTAAAGCCGCACGCGGAAAAGTGGTCATCACGATGGATGCGGATTTGCAGGATTCTCCCGACGAAATCCCGGAGCTGTACCGGATGATTGCGGAAGAGAAATACGACCTCGTGAGCGGCTGGAAAAAAGTGCGCTACGACAACGCAGTAACCAAAAATCTGCCTTCCAAACTCTACAACTGGGTGAACCGCAAATCAGCGGCATTCAACTTCACGACATGAACTGCGGCTTGAAAGCGTATCGCAGCAAAGTGGTGAAAAGCATTGAGGTTTATGGCGAGATGCACCGCTTTATTCCGGTGCTGGCCAAATCGGCGGGCTTTCGGAAAATCGGCGAGAAAGTGGTGGTGCATCGCGCCCGCAAATACGGCGTGAGTAAATTTGGCTGGGAGCGTTTTATCAACGGCTTTTTAGACCTGCTTTCGGTGCAGTTTATGGGCCGTTTCGGCAAAAAGCCGATGCATTTTTTCGGGCTATGGGGAACGGTGCTTTTCGTGCTGGGATTCCTGCAAATTCTGTGGCTGATTGGGTTAAAATTCACCAGTAACTTAGAGCAAGGTCTTGTGAACAAGCCGGGATTTTATATCTCCATGACCACGATGATTCTGGGCAGTCAATGCTTTCTGGCAGGCTTTGTGGCGGAGTTGGTAAGCCGTTCCGCTGCGGATAGAAATCACTATTTGGTGGACGAGAAAATTGGGTTGTAACAGACCACGGATTCTCCCGACAATCCCGATTTATAAGGATGCATTCATTCAAATCCTGCCCAATCGGGAAAATCCGTGGTCTATCCTTTTTCCTCCTCCGGCACGAAAATCATAGAAATGCTGTTCACGCAATGCCGCGTGTTTTTGGCAGTGAAACGCTCACCTTCAAACACATGGCCGAGGTGACCGCCACAGTTTGCACAAACGATTTCTACACGCCGCCCGTCGGCATCAGGAACGCGCTTTACGGCTCCCGGAATTTCATCGTCAAATGATGGCCAGCCGCAGTGGGAATTAAACTTATCAGCAGCGCGGTAGAGCGGTGTTTCACACTGGCGACACACGTAGGTTCCGGGCTGTTTGTTGTTGGTGTATTCGCCGATAAAAGGTCTTTCGGTTCCTTTGTGGAGAATGACGCGGGCTTCTTCAGAATTGAGTTTGCGATAAGACATATGAGTCAGACGTTTGGGGTTAGGCGTTGGGAATAATTGTGCCGCCAGTGATAACCATAATCCCCGGCTTTGGTTTTTGGTCTCTGAAGGCCGGAATTTCGCCCCATGAAAATCTTCTTCGCCGCACTGCTGTTCTGCTCGTTCTATTTTTCCGCCCAAAGCCAATCCCGCGAAAAACGTGCCGAAGGAGAAGTCCGCACGGTGATGGCGACGCAGGCATCAGCGTGGAATCGCGGCGACTTAGAAGGCTACATGCACGCCGGATATATTATGAACGACTCCCTGCTTTTTCTGGGAAAAAACGGCGCGACTTACGGCTTTGACAGCACTCTGGCGCGCTACAGCCGGGGCTATAAAAACACGGCAGAAATGGGGCAATTACGTTTTGAAATCTTGCGCATTCACCTTCTTTCCAAAGACGCCGCGTATGTGGCCGGGAGGTGGCTTCTTCAAAAAGAAAAACCCGCGCAAGGCACCTTTTTAATCATCCTTCGGAAAGGAAAAACGGGCTGGCGGATTGTAGCCGATCATAGCTCGTGAGGAGTAGAAAGCCTTTAGTAGAAAGTAAAAAATACTTGTAATCATGGGTGGAAATACATTTTCGGCGATAAATGGGAGAGGTTGGTTTTCCGTGAAATCTAAAGTCATGGAGCTGGGCCAAAAAAGTTTTGTCTTTCCACTTTCTACTAACAGCCTTTTACTTTTCGTCCCTACCTTTACCCCACAACTTTTAAAACCGGATTTAATCATGAACATGGAAATCACCGGCAAACTGCTGGTAAAATACGATACACAGGTGGTGAGCGAACGCTTTAAGAAACGTGAATTTGTGCTGGAACTGGTAGATGAAACGCCCAATGGCAACTTCACCAACTACGCCAAAATGCAGCTTGTGCAAAACAAAACCGACCTGCTGGACCGATTCAAAGAGGGCGACGACGTGCGGGCGAGCTTCAATATCAAAGGCAGTCGCTACGATAAAAACGGCACAACTAGTTACTTCACCAACTTGGACGTATGGCGTATAGAGCCTGCTGAAGCAGCTGGTAGCGGTGGCACCCAAAACGCTGGCTACGAAAATGCAGCCCCTTCCGGCGGATACAACAGCGGTGGTAACAACAACAGCAATTCCAACGCGGCCAGCAGCCTCTCCACTTCGCCTGCACAGGAAGCCGACGATTTGCCTTTCTAAAAGAAAAAGCGCGTCTGTAACTTTTTTCCGAAAATGCCGGGCATTATTTGTGCCGGGCATTTTCTTTTTAAGCCTCACTCTATTTATCTCTTTTTTTATGCGCGCCTCGCTTCTTCTTTTCCTGCTGCCGCTTTTCCTGTTTGTTTCCTGCAAAAACGTGCCCGACCACGCGCGCTACATTCCCAAAACTGCCGTCTCTGTGGTGGGGATAAACACCGGCGCGATGGGCAAGAAAATGGCTTGGGAATCCATCACCGGAAGCGATAAATCCGGCAACATTGACTCTTTTCTACAACGCAACGGCACCAAACTAAAAGCCGAAGACCTGCGCAAAAGCGGCATCGACATGTCGTCCACGCTCTACCTGTTTTTCGCTTCCAGTATGCCCAATCCGACGAACCCTTACGCTTCCAATACAGAAGCCTTTGCCATTCTTCCCCTAAAAGATGCAGGCGAGTGGGAAGCCTTTCTACCAAAGGCTTTTCCACAGATGAAAACCCTGACGGCAGAAGGTGGAAAAGCGGCGCAACTTACCAACGATTACATCGCTTTCTGGACGCCGAAAGTGGTTTTTATGCGCAACACCATCCGGGGCGCGGGCGGCTACAAAACACTGCCCGACAGTACCGAAGAATGGCAACAAGGCGCGCCGGATGTGGCCGCCACGCTGGCGACGCTCACCGCCCTGCCGAAGCTCACCAAGGAAGAATCCATCCTTACCGATAAGCGTTTTACGAAGCTGGAAGAAGGGGGCCACGACGTGACAGCGTGGCTTAACTACGAGCGCATGTTGAACGGCATGAGCAGCGGTATCACAGGCATGTCGGCGATGTTGGGCGGACAGCTTTATAAGAACACGGCGCTGGCTGCCGGGCTGGATTTTAAGGACGGAAAAGCCGAAGCGGATATGTTGTATTACACCTCAGAAGCACTGCGCGATGCGAGCCGGAAAATGGCCTCGGCCACGGTTTCAAAGGAGATGATTCAGCGTCTGCCCAAAGAGAACATGGACGGCTTTATGGGCTTGGGACTGTCGATAGACGCCCTGAAAATGACGTTTGAAAAAGCCGGGATGCTAGGGCTTTTCAACATGGCGCTCTCGGCGCAGGGCCTTACGATAGACGACGTTGCCGAGGCATTTACGGGCGATATTGTGGGGTCTGTAAACAACTTCCAGACGGTGGAACTAACGCCTGCCGACCCGCGCTACCACCCCTATAGCAAAAGCGATGTGGCGATGGATTACGTGGTGGCGCTGAAGCTGGACAAACCGGAAAAAGTGGCGAAGCTGATGAAGCTTATGCTGGGTAAACAGTTGCTTACCCAGATTGCGCCCAATGTGTACGCCGCAATAGGCAGCACCGGCGACAACGGGGTGTTAGTGATGGATAAGACATACGCAGTTGGCGCCAAAACAGCGGCTATTGCGCAGGCCTATCTGGCGGGAGGAGCAACCAAAGAACTGAAGCCCAACGCAAAAGAAGCGATGGAGAAAGGCATGATAGCGTTTTTTGTGGATTTCCAGCAAATCATGAAAGGCATTAGCCCGGCCCTGGTGACGCAGGAGCGTGACCGACAAATGATGACCGAAACGCAAAAAACCTTCTCGCACCTGACGATGAGCGGCGGTGAATTTTCCGGCGATTATTTTACGTACAAGATAGCGCTCGCAATGATGAATTCAAAGGAAAGCAGCCTGATGCAACTGTTGCAATACGCCAGCCGGATGCAGCAGATTGAGAAGACTTATCCCTATCAATACGACGCGACAACGGAGCCAAACCCGGCGATGGACACCACAGTTCCCGCTGTTCCTCTTTAGGGTCCATCGACCTTTTGGAAGCGCAGTTTCGCTGTTTGCGGCAGGCGGCGTATTTTGGTACACTTTATCCGCCGCCTTTCTTTTACTTTGTGTATGCTTACGCGCAAACTTCTTTCCTTCGCTCTTACTTCTGTTGTGCTGATCGCCGTCTCTTTGAGTGGCTGCCGGAAGGAGAACGGTATTGACAACAATCAGGTGATTCAGACGCCGTACAGCCTTTTCGTTTCCGATTCTTCGGGCGGATTGATGGTTACCAATGACGGCGAAATGTACCGGGAAATCTTCAAGCCCGATGGTATTTCTGACCGGGGACTTCTGGTATCGGGAACCAACCTGCTGTGGGCCAAAGACAGGTTGTATCTCAACGAGAAAAACACCGCTTTCAATCCTACGTTCAACACACTGCCGCTTCCGGCAAACGCCAAATGGTCGTCGATGCTGCTGCATTCCGACAAGCAAAAACGGGTGTACGTGCCAAGCACTATCGGCTCCGGCATTTACTACAGCGAGGACGACGGCAAGACGTGGAAAGACGACACTACAACGCTCGGCGGCGGGCTGGCAACCGTTTCTTCTTTTGCAGAAACAAGCGACGGCATTCTTTATGCCTACGACAATGTGAATCACCGCGCGTTCGTTCGCCTTTCCTCAACCGTGCCGTGGGCAACGCAGAACAACCTACTTTCCCCTTCGGGCACTTTCCAGCTCATTGGCTACCAGAAAACACTGGTAGCGTATGATTACAGCGGCACGACGGGCGCGTGGTACTCTGTGGATACAGGCAAAAGCTGGAAACAATTCACCGGCATTCCAACAGGCGAAAGACTGCGTTGCGCAGTGGCTCCTTTTGGGGATAACCTGCTCATCGGCAGCGAGAGCGGGAAAGTGTATCGCTTAGACAACGGCACTTTCATTTCCTCGTCGGGCGAGGGCATTGAATCCGAAAGTATTGTGCGCGGCCTCGCCGCGAAGCGCAATATTTACAAGGCCGATGCCAACGGCAACAACCGCGAAAACCACTTGTGTTTGCTGCCACTTCCACCGGCCTCTATCGCAGTCAGGATGGCGGCGTGAACTGGGTGAAAATGCTTCGCGGCAACTACCAGAACATTTACTAACCTTCTCCGCCGGGCGGCGGCGCCTCTGTTTCTTCCCCGCCCAACAAATCATTCAGGCCGCGCCGTTCCTTCTTGGTCGGACGGCCTGTTTTGCTCAGGCGCTTGCCGGTGTAGAAAGAAGGCGCGTGGCGCTGCCCGAAGGCCAGGTCTTCCTCGGTGCTCAGGTCGGCGTAGTGCTTAACAGCCTCCTCGTAATTCACGCGGTTCAGAAGCAATCCGGTTACCTCAATCGTCCATTTGCGGGCGGGCGTGCGAATCTCGTAGCGGTCGCCGACAGAAACCGGGCGCGACGCCTTCACAGACACGCCCGCGAGCTTTACTTTGCCTTCGTCAATAGCAGCCGTTGCCAGCGAGCGCGTCTTGAAAATACGGATGGCCCAGAGGTATTTGTCGATGCGGAGTTTTTCGGGAGAAGGCATAGCCAGAGGAAGAACAGCTTTATGGGTAAGGTTGAGGTAGTATGGTACGGAAACAAGCATTCGCTCCAAAAAACAAGGGCCATGACGGCAGTAGAAAGGCCGCTTACTGCCCGGAAACGATGCCTGACCACCCAGAAGCCTTTGCTCCTTAAAAGAAAAGACTCCTAACCAGCCGGAACCGGGTTTTCCCAGAAAGAAACGGTATATGACCAGTAGAAGATGGTAAACAACCGGGCATATACCATTTCTGCTTGGTAATAAGTGGCTTTCAGGCAGTGATCTGTCATTTCCTGCCGGTAAGGCGTTCCTTCCCGGCAGTCATGCGGGAAACAAAAGCGGTCAGGAGCCGTTTTGTATGGGAAACAGGGCGCGTCTGGGGCGTAAACAGCAGGGGAAAGCAGGTGCTTTACGTGGTTACTGCGGAAACAACCCTCAAAAGAGTCCACACCTCATGCTGCCAACAGCTTCCCTGTGTGCCGGATGCGCCGGGCTGCTTCTTTACCGCCGATATGGGCGAGGATAAAAAACAACGCCGGACCAAATTTCCCGCCCACCAGCATTACGCGCAGCGGCAGCATGGCTTCGCCTTTTTTAATGCCTGCTTCGGTGATCATCCCGGCGAAATGCGCTTCCGCTTCGCTTTCGGTGAGAACGTTTTTCGCTTCCAAAGAAGCCGCGTAGTTTTCAAAAAAACCTGCCAGCTTATCGTTCCATTTCGGGCGAATGGCCTCTATGTCGGGAGCCTCCGGGGTTTGGAAAAAGAAGACACACTGCTCGTGAAATTCTGTGAGGAGATGGCAGCGCTCCTTCACCACCGGCAGGATTTTGAGCAGATTTTCTTCCGAAACTTCCAGTCCTTTCTCCGCCAGAAAAGGCGCAACGCGCTGCACGAGTTCCGCATCCGGCAGGCGCTGAATGTGCTGTTGGTTATACCATTTCGCCTTCTCATAATCAAACACCGCTCCGGCAGCCGATACACGTTCCAGCGAGAAACGCGCTATCATTTCTTCCACCGAAAAAAGCTCGTCGCCGCTACCGTCGTTCCAGCCCAAAAGCGCCAGCGCATTCAGCAAAGCTTCGGGCAGAAAACCGCGCTCGCGGAAGCCTTCGGTGGTTTCGCCGGTTTTCGGGTCGGCCCAGTTCATCGCGAAAATAGGAAAGCCGTACTTCGCACCATGACGCTTGGAAAGCTTTGCGCCATCGGGGCCGAGAATAAGCGGCAAATGCGCCCATTGCGGCATTTTTTCTTTCCAGCCCAGTGCTTCCCATAACAACAAATGCACGGGCGCAGACGGCAACCATTCCTCGCCGCGAAAGGCGTGTGTGATTTCCATGAGGTAGTCGTCCACCACAACGGCAAGGTGATAGGTCGGCATTCCGTCGCGCTTCAAGAGTACTTTGTCGTCCACCAGCGAAAGGTCAAAAGACACTTTTCCGCGCACGGCATCTTCAAAAGAAATGTCCCCCGACTCGGGCATTTTTACGCGCACCACATAAGGTGTGTTTTGCGCCAGCAGCGCCGCCGTTTCTTCTACGGAAAGAGACAACGAATTGCGCATTTGCATCCGCGTGTGACGGTCGTATTGCGGAGAAGGATTCGCTTCTGTTTTCAGGTTCTCGCGCATCGCTTCCAATTCTTCCGGTGTGTCAAAAGCGTAGTAAGCGTGGCCGGATTGAAGAAGCTGCTCGGCGTATTGTCGGTACTGTTCTTTGCGCTCGCTTTGACGGTAAGGGCCAAAATTTCCGGGCTTCACTACGCTTTCGTCGGGCGACAAACCACACCAATCCAGGCAGGCGAGAATGTACTCTTCTGCGCCGGGCACATAGCGGCTTTGGTCGGTGTCTTCAATTCGCAGGACAAATGTGCCGCCGTGCTGCCGGGCAAACAGGAAATTGTACAGCACCGTGCGCACACCGCCGAGGTGTAAACCACCCGTGGGCGAAGGCGCAAAACGAACACGAACAGGGTGGGAGGAAGTCATGGAGAAAAAGCGTTTTTAGGTGGCGGCGAAGGTAAGCGCGGCTTTGAAGGAGTGGCGTTTTTGAAAGAGAATGGTGCAGAGATGAAAGTGCATTTCTACCGGGAAAGAGGAATACGCTTCTAAAACAGCAGGCAGGCTTTCTTCAAATTCTTCTCTCCAAAAGAAAGGCAGGAGAAAGCTTTTTTGCCCGTGAAACAAGTAGAAAATGTTCCACGCAATTCAAAGTTTTTGAAATAATTATACGTAAGTGGCTGATTCTCTTATATAAAAGTGCTTTTTTCTAGAATTGACCTGTCCATAACGACAATTTTTCGCCGCAGCCCCCCCATGTTTCCGTATCTTTGCTCCGTTGTGAATTTAATGGGTTAGTAAGTGAGCGCCGCCGGATTCTTCCGGTGGCGCTTCTCTTTTGGCGGTAAGGCCAAGTGTGCAGAATCGGCAATCGCTTAAAAGCATTCCAACGAAAGCCGCTGTTCTTTGTTTTTATCCGGGCGGGAAAATCTCCACTCACACTTCTCCAAACAGCGCTCTCCCTTTTTCCAAAATGGCCAAAGTAAAAACGAGTTTCTTCTGTCAAAGCTGCGGCCACGAAACGCCGAAGTGGACCGGCAAATGTCCGTCGTGTAATGCTTGGAACACGATGGTGGAAGAGATTAAAGAGCGCGATACCAAAGCGCGCCCCGACGTGACGGTGTGGGACGGTGACACCAAGCAACTGCGCCGTGCCCGCAAAATAGACGACTTGGAAATCACCGAAGAAACGCGCATTCTCATGCCCGATTCGGAACTCAATCGTGTGCTGGGTGGCGGGCTGGTTCCGGGTTCGGTTGTTCTTGTGGGCGGCGAGCCGGGCATTGGCAAAAGCACCCTCTTCCTGCAATGCGCGCTGCAATGGCGGGGCGGTGTTACGCTTTATGTTTCGGGAGAGGAAAGCGCGTCGCAAATCAAGATGCGCGCCGAAAGAGTGGGCATTAAAAACCCGGAACTATATCTCCTCACGGCCACTAATACCGACACCATTTTTGAGGAAATCAAAAAGACGCGTCCGGGACTGGTGATTATTGACTCTATCCAAACGCTGGAGTCGCCGTATGTGGAAAGCGCGTCGGGCAGCGTGAGTCAGGTGCGCGAGTGTACGGCAGAGATTATCCGCTTTGCCAAAACCGCTGCGGTGCCGGTCATCATCATTGGCCACATCACCAAGGAAGGTTCCATTGCCGGGCCAAAGGTGCTGGAGCATATGGTGGACACGGTGCTTCAGTTTGAAGGGGACCGCCACTATGCCTACCGCATTTTGCGCACCCTGAAAAACCGTTTTGGCTCTACCAATGAAATGGGCATTTACGAAATGGCGGCGCAGGGAATGCGACCCGTTACCAACCCGTCAGAAATTCTTCTTTCCCAACACGACGAAGCCTTGAGCGGCGTTTCCATAGGGGCGATTCTGGAAGGCGTGCGTCCGCTTTTGATAGAGACGCAGGCGCTAGTGAGTCCGGCGGTTTATGGTACGCCGCAACGCACCGTGAGTGGCTATGACTTGCGGCGCTTGCAATTGCTCTTGGCCGTGCTGGAAAAGCGCGGCGGCTTTCCTTTCGGAACGAAAGACGTGTTTGTGAATATCGCGGGCGGATTGAAGGTGGAAGACACTTCTATTGACCTCGCCCTGTGCTGCGCCTTGCTTTCCTCCCACGAAGACCGTCCGCTGCCGAAGAATATTTGCCTTGTGGGAGAAGTAGGTCTTTCCGGGGAAATCCGCGCTGTAAACCGCATTGAGCAGCGCGTGGCCGAAGCCGACAAGCTGGGCATGGAGATGGTTATCATCCCCAAAGCCAACGCTAAGGGCCTGCATCAGCGCGACTACAACGTGAAAATTAAACTGGCGAACAAGGTGGAAGACGTGTACCGGATGTTGTTTCAGTGATTGGGATAAAAGACGATTTTCGGTAGGGACATACCCTTGTGGTCGCCTACAGATATTGCGTGGTCGGAGGACTACGCCTATTCTACGCCACCTGCTCCCGCAATTCCACAAACGCTTTTTCGCATACGCGCCGCACGTTTTCAAAGAGCGGCTGCAAGGAATCCACACTGCCCGCGCCCGCGGCACTTTGTTCCAGAAGGAGCACCTTACTCACCGCTTCCTTCACGCCCATGTAGCCGAGTTGGGGCTTCAGGGAGTGTGCCGCAATCTTCACGTCCTCCGCCCTTCCGGCTTTTATTCCTGTTTCTATTTCGGCCAGCAATCGCGGTGCGTTTTGAAGAAACATGTGGATGTACTTCGCCACTTTCTCCGGCGCGCCGTTGGAAAAAGTTTGGAGGAAATTCAGGTCGGTGACGGTTTCGAGTAGTGGTGGTGATGAAGATTTTTCAGCCACGGCTTCCGGCATTTTCTTCTCCGCAGGCGCGGCAAGTAGCAGCGCTTTTTTGAGGTCTTCCACCCGGAAAGGCTTGGGCACATAGGCGTTCATCCCAACCGATAAATACTTGTCCACGTCCTCGCGCAACACGTTAGCGGTCATGGCGATGATAGGTGTGCTACACGCAGGCTGCGGCAGCTCGCGGCGGATAATGCGCGTGGCCTGCACACCGTCCATCACCGCCATCTGAATGTCCATCAAGACAAAATCGAAGGCTTTTTCGCGCAGGGCATCCACCGCTTCCTGTCCGTTTTCGGCGTAGGAAAGTTGCGCGCCGGGCAGCATGTCCAGCAGCGTGTCTTCGGCTACCATACGGTTAAACTCGTTGTCTTCCACCAACAAAATGCGGGCGTGGGAAAGCCTTTCCGGGAGATAAAGCGGTTGTTCTTCTTTCGTCGTTGCTGCCGTTTCTGCGGAGCAGGGAAAATCCATTTCCAAAAAAAAGGTCGTCCCTGCGCCTTGTTCGCTTTTTAAGGAAAGCGTTCCTTCCATCAACTCTACCAGCTGTTTGGAAATGGTAAGTCCCAGCCCCGTTCCGCCAAATTTCCGCGCCGTGTCGGAGCCAGCTTGCGTGAAAGACTCAAAAATGAGGCTTGCATATTCGTCGGAAATGCCGACGCCGGAGTCTTCCACCTCAAAGCGAATGCGGCAGTGCTTTTCTTCTTCGGTCATCAACACGGCGCGCAACGCCACAAATCCTTTCTCGGTAAACTTCACGGCGTTGCCCGCGAGGTTCAGCAAAATCTGCGTTAGCCGCGTGGGATCGCCGGTAAGGGCTTCGGGAATGCGCGCATCAATTTCCAGCCAGAAATTCAGTTCTTTCTCCTCGGCTTTCAGGAGGAGCGTGTCCCGCACACCGGTCAGCACATCGGCTACCGAAAACGGAATTTTTTCCAGCGCAATTTTTCCGGCTTCCAGCTTGGAGAAGTCCAGAATGTCGTTGATGATCACCAGGAGATTGTCGGCGCTTTGCTGAATGGCCCGCAGGTATTTCTGTTGATTCGGCAAAGGATTTTTCTCCAGCAAGAGCCGTGTCATGCCCACAATCGCGTTCATCGGCGTGCGGATTTCGTGGCTCATATTGGCCATGAACTGCTGCTTCAACAGGGCGGTTTTCTCCGCCACTTCCAACTCTTTATGCGCCAGTTCCAACTCCTGCCGCATTTGCAGGCTGCGCAGCTTGTTGAAGGCCGTCTGCCGGAAGATTTCTTCCTTCAACTGCTCAAAAGACTTGAGGTGGTGATAAGCCTGCGGCAGGTTTCCCATCAGCTCGTAGAGGGAGGCGTAGGTCTCGTGGAGGCTCATCATATCGGAGCGGCGCTGCGAGCTTTCGGCCATGTCCATCGCCTTTTTAAACTGCGCTGCCGCGCGCCGGTAGCTGCCTTCCTGCATCTCAATACAGCCCTGATAATAGAAGCAGGTAATGGGCACTTCCACGTCGCCCAGCTCTTCGCCCACCTTTAGCGCGTTGGATAAATACTCTTCTGCCGGGCCGGTAACGCCCATTTTGAAATACACTTTTCCCAGCCCGCTCATGGCCAGCGCGTGGGCAATGGTGCTTGGTTCGCTCAGCGCCAGATTTCCTTGAAAATGTTGCAGTGCCTGCGAGAAAGCGCCTTGCTTAAAGTAGATGTTGCCGAGGATGTAATGCAGATTGCCCAAGCGGTGGGTATCGCCTGCTTCCTCAAAAACCGGCAGCGCGCGCAGGGCAAATTCCAGCGCGCTGTCGTAGTCCGACAGGTCGTAGTAGATGGAAGCGATGGACGCCAGCAAAACCGCCTGCGCGCGCTCATCGCCCGATTCTTCGTTCAGTTGCAGCGCCTTATCGAGATAGTTGAGGCTGCGCACTAGGTCGCCGAGGTCGCGATAAACGGCGGCAAAATTGTTCAGCACGCGCGCCTCCAAATCTTTGGCCCGGATGTCACGGGCAATGGTGTAGGCTTTGTTCAGCACCTCGCGCGCTTCTTCATATTCGCCTATCCGCCAGTAGCACCAGCCTTTTAGGTTGAGGCCCCGCCCCTTTCCCAGCGTGTAGCCCCCCGCTGCCGAGCGGCGCAAAATCTCGTCGGCCAATGTTTGCGCGCGCTCTACATCATAGTTACGCACTTCTACGGCCTGCTCTATCAAGTTGTCAATGCGCTCCGTTTCGGTTTGCACGTCGGCGTAGGCGTCCTGTAGCTCGGTGAAGCGAATGGTATCCATGTTGGATTAAAAGTAAGGCGCACAAAAAAGCCCCGCGCCGGAAAAGACGCAGGACTTTGAAAAGATTTTTGAAAGAAGGAACTACCCGTTTTGAACCATGCGATTGAAATCGTCCAGACCTTTGTCTTCGTAGGTCGTCCACAAGGCGCACCAGTGACCAATAACGGCTAGCGACCAAGCGGCAACCGGCCAGGCGTGCCAGGGATAAAACCAAGTACCAGCGGCTTTTTCCTGCGCGGCATGAATCATAAACATCGCTATTGTAGCAATGGCGAAGATGACGAGGTGGATAAAGAAAAGGCGTTTTTGCGCGGCGGTAGGCGGTACTTTACGGGGGCGGGCCATAATCGTTTTCGGGCTTTAGAGCGGCAAAGATAATTTCCCGGCCCGCGTTTCCAAAAGGTTTTTACGCCGGTGGCATTAAGGTATAAGCTTCGGCCAGCGAGGTGTTTCCTTCTTCGGCGCGGGCCTCTATTTCCAATGGGTTGTTGAAGTAGCCAAAGCGCAGACTGTAATACCCATAGCGCAGCAGAAAACCGACAAAACCGTAGCGTTCATATTGCCGCACATGTTGGAGTTCGTGCGCCACCCACGACGGGCTTTTAAGGAAATCGCTCGCCGTTACGCCATGCAGATGAATGGTTTTCCCCAAGACCAGCGCCACGTTTAGTGCCTGCATCTTTTTTGCAGCGAAACGCGCAATAGATGATTTTTCGTGGATGCGGACTTGGAGCTTTTTCATGGGGAGGCAGGTTGTTGTTCTCTTTCTTTGTCCTTCCCGAAGGGCGGGGTCTCACAAGCGGGTTATGTTTCCTGCTTCTGAGATTCCGCCTTTCGGCGGAATGACAAAACAATATCGACGAAAGCGCCGGACAAAAAAAGCGCTCCTGCTATGGAAGCAGGAGCGCCGTTTCTGTCAAGAAGAAAATCGTTAGGCCGCAGCAGCCACTTGTTTTGTTTGGGACTGCTGAATATAGGCATACACCCCAAAGAACAGCGCCGAAAACAGCACGTCGCCAATCAGCGTCCCCTGATAAAACGGAACCGCCATCACGAAGGTTTTTGCCAGCCCGGAAATGCCATTTCCCCACATGCCGGTGAAATAGACGCCGAGGTTGGAAAGAAGAAAGAAAATGCCGGAACCGGCGAACGCATAGCCACCCACTTTCACTGCGTTAGGCTTGCCCATAGACGTGCCGAAAAGCGTCACGAGCGCCATGGCGGCATACACAAAAAGCTGGCTGATGCCGTAGAAGCCCGGCGTTTGGGTGAACAGTTGGAAGTACAAATCGGCAAGCAACTGCGCACTAATCGGCAAGAGGAAAGCCGCGCGCTTGTCCTTCAACACCGCGCCGCTGAACAGGCCGAGCGCCGCAACCGGAGCGAAGTTCCACAGGTGGAGTTCTGCACCGGCCACACGCCATGCGGCGGCAAAAAGAAGCATCAACGCAACGACAGAAAGAGAGAGGAAACGGGATTTCATAGCGGGATAAAAAAGAGGGGCAAATCTAAGCCATTATGCGGAAGTGGCTTCCTTACCCCTTCTTTCGCGCCAAAAAATTAATTCCAAAAAAGAAAAACTTCTTCCGCAGCCGCGAAGTCTTCTGCAACCGCTGCTCCTTTCGCAACACTTCTTCATCAGTTTTTCCCTTGTAGGCAAACGGGAAATAATAGCGCACGTACTCCGTCTCCGCGTCTTGCACGGTGAAGCCCACATCCATCAAAAGCCCCTTCCATTGCGCCAGCCCGCGAATGTTTTCGTTGCCGATCAGGATGTCCTTCTGCAGCTTCTCGTCCCACTGCGTGATGATACGCTTGCTGCCGCGCTGTTTGTACAGCTTTGCCGTTTGGATAAGGTTGTCGCCGTTTTCTTCCACCGCTATCAGCAAGCCGTTGGGACGCAGCGCGCGGTACAAAATGCCCAGCGCCTCGCCAATCGGCTCTAAGTGGTGGAGCGTGTCCTGCACAATAATGCAATCCTGCGAGGCGGCGGGCGGCGGACTGTCAAACAGATTTTCGTAGGTGCAGGTAAACAGCGAAGCATCTCCAAAACGGTTCCAAAACGCCTTGCGCGCCTCAATAAAGCGGTAGTAAAATTCCAGCGTCGTTCCCCATACCGCGCGGCCATTCATGGCGAGGAAAAGCGCCGTCGTGCCATAACCGCTCCCGCAATCCCAGATGCGCGCATCCGGGGGCAGCGCTGCCGTCTTGTCGGCGATGTAGCGCAGCCTTTGCAGGAAGTAGTTTTTGCGGAAGCCAAAAGACGCTTCGTCTGTCAAGAACTTGTAGTAGCCGTACATCTCCGGCTGGTCTTTTAGTTCTTGCAGAAAAAGGTCAAAAAACGCTTCCGGCGTCATGGCGGGCACGGGACGAATACAGCTTTGCTTTTGGGGAAGAAGGAAAATTCCGACGCGCTTCTACGCCCCGTGACAGTTCTTGTATTTCTTGCCAGAGCCACACGGACAAGGGTCGTTGCGCCCAATCTTCGGCTCTACCGTTACCGGCTCGCGCTTTGTTTCCGGCACCTGCGAAGGATTGTAGTAGTCCTGCTCGTTGGCAGCATAATCCTGCCCGGCGGCAGTTACTTCCGGCTCGTTAGTGTAGTATTCACCGTAGGCTTCCGGCGCACCGATCTGCTCTTTTTGCATCACCTCGTGCGGCGCTTCCTGCATCGGAATGCCCGCGCGGAGGAGGAAAGAAACAATTGTGCGGTCGGTATCCAGCAGCATTTGCTGATACAGCTTGAACGCTTCAAACTTGTAAATCAACAGCGGGTCTTTCTGCTCGTAACTCGCCGTCTGCACCGAGTGGCGCAGGTCGTCCATCGCGCGCAGGTGGTCTTTCCAGCTTTCGTCAATCAGGGACAGCGTAATGCCTTTTTCCAGCGCCGTTACTACTGGCTTCGCTTCCTCGTCCACCGCCTCTCGCAATTCCACGCCCACCTGCATTCCGCGCATTCCATCCGTAAACGGAATAGCGATAGAACCTACCTGCGGACCGTTATCTGTCAGAATCTGTTGCAGCGTTGGTAGGATGCCTTCGCGCAGCTGCTCAAACTTCCGGTCATAGACGTCGCGCGCATCCTGATACAGCGATTCGGCAATGTCCGCCGCCTTCGCTTTCGCAAAAGTGGCTTCGTCCATCTGCGGCTCAATGGCCAGCATCTGCGCGGCTTGCAGCTTAAAGCCTTCGTAGTCGCGCGCCGCTTCGGCAGTTGCGCCAAGGTCTTCGCACACATGGTACATGGCCTGGTCAATATCCAGCGCCAGCCGCTCGCCATACAGTGCGTGGTTGCGGCGCTCGTAAATCCCTTTGCGCTGCGCGTTCATCACGTCGTCGTATTCCAAGAGGCGCTTGCGGATGCCGAAGTTGTTTTCCTCTACTTTTTTCTGCGCGCGCTCAATGCTGCGGGTAATCATGGAGTGTTGCAGGACCTCGCCTTCTTTGTGGCCCATTTTGTCCATCAAGGAGGCAATGCGCTCACTGCCGAAAAGGCGCATCAGGTCATCTTCCAGACTCACAAAAAACTGCGACGAGCCGGGGTCTCCCTGACGGCCTGCACGTCCGCGCAACTGCCGGTCCACACGACGGCTGTCGTGGCGCTCCGTGCCGATAATCGCTAGTCCGCCTGCTTCCTTCACGCCGGGGCCGAGCTTGATGTCCGTACCGCGACCCGCCATGTTGGTGGCAATCGTTACTGCGCCGGGAAGGCCTGCTTCGGCTACAATCTGCGCTTCTTTGGCATGTTGTTTTGCGTTCAGGACGTTGTGCTGGATTTTCTTTCCGCTCAGCATTTTCGCCAGCAATTCGCTCACTTCTACCGACGTTGTTCCCACCAAAACCGGACGGCCTGCTTCCTGCAATTTGGTGATTTCCTCAATCACCGCCCCGTATTTCTCGCGCTTGGTTTTATACACGAGGTCTTGCTGGTCTTTCCGGGAAATGGGTCTGTTTGTAGGGATTGTTACCACGTCCAGCTTGTAAATCTGCCAGAACTCGCCCGCTTCTGTTTCCGCCGTTCCGGTCATGCCGCACAGCTTGTGGTACATGCGGAAATAGTTTTGCAGCGTAATGGTAGCGAAGGTTTGTGTGGCAGCTTCTACCTGCACATTTTCTTTCGCTTCAATCGCTTGGTGGAGACCGTCGGAATAGCGGCGGCCATCCATGATGCGGCCCGTTTGCTCGTCCACAATCAACACCTTGCCGTCCATCACCACATACTCTATGTCTTTATCAAAAAGCGTGTAGGCTTTCAGCAGTTGCTGAACGGAGTGGATGCGGTCTGTTTTAATGGCGTAATCCTGCAGGAGCGCGTCTTTCTGCCGGGCTTTTTCTTCCGCCGGAAGCTCACTGGTATCAATCGCGTGGAGGCCGGTGGAGATGTCGGGTAGGACGAAGAAGTTCGGGTCTTCGCCGTTGCCGGTAATCAGTTCAATGCCTTTCGCCGTGAGGTCCACGCTGTTGTTGCGCTCGTCGATGGCGAAGAACAGTTCCGCGTCCACTTTTGGCATGTTGCGCTGCTGTTCGCCGAGGTAGTGGTTCTCGGTTTTCTGCATGATTTGCTTTACGCCTTCTTCGCTCAACAGCTTGATGAGCGCCGAGGATTTCGGCAGTCCGCGCTGCGCGCGATACAAAGCCAGTCCGCCGGTTTCTTTGTCCGTTTTGCCTTCGCCGAGAAGCTTTTTCGCTTCGGAAATACTTTGATTCACGATGCGGCGCTGCGCTTCTATCAGGGCTTCAATGCGCGGCTTCAAGAGGTGAAACTGCTGCTCGTCGCCCCGCGCCACCGGTCCGGAAATAATCAGCGGTGTGCGGGCATCGTCCACGAGTACGGAATCCACTTCATCCACCATCGCGAAGTGGTGCGCGCGCTGCACTTTTTCCGCCGGGTGATGCACCATGTTATCGCGCAGGTAATCAAAGCCAAACTCGTTGTTGGTGCCGTAGGTAATGTCCGCCATGTAGGCGTTGCGGCGCTGCGGCGAATTGGGCTGATGCTTGTCGATGCAGTCTGTCGTCAGACCCAGAAATTCAAAAATCGGCCCGTTCCATTCCTGGTCGCGGCGGGCGAGGTAGTCGTTTACGGTTACGATGTGAACACCTTCGCCGGCCAGCGCATTGAGGTACGCAGGCAGCGTAGAAACAAGGGTCTTTCCTTCTCCCGTCGCCATTTCCGCAATCTTGCCATCGTGAAGCACGATGCCGCCGATAAGCTGCACGTCGTAATGCACCATGTTCCAGACTACTGTATTTCCGGCGGCCTGCCAGGTGTTGGCATAGAACGCGCGGTCACCGTCAATGCGGATGTTGGGCCGGAAAGGCGCCATCATGCGGTCGAGGTCACTGGCAGCTACTTCCAACTCCGTGTTTTCCGAAAAGCGGCGGGCTGTTTCCTTCACTACCGCGAAGGCTTCAGGAAGAATTTCTTTCAACACTTCCTCAATGCGCGTGTTGCGCTCCTTGCGCATCTTGTCGATGGTGGCGTATTGGGTTTGCGCGTTGGCGCTGCCGTGTCCGGCGGCTTCTGCTTCGGCCTGTGCGTCGGCAATGGCCTTGTCCGTTGTGGCGAGGTGGTCGGCAATGCGCTGCCGGAACTCCGCCGTTTTTCCGCGCAGGGCGTCGTGAGAAAGCGAAGCGAGTTGCTGGTAGTGCTGGTTAACTTGCTCTACGAGCGGACGGATAGGCTTCATGTCTTTTTCAGACTTGGAGCCGCCAAAGATTTTGGAGAGGAACCCAATCATTTTTTAAGAGAAAATTTCGCCTTCATTTTAAACTGCGACGCTTCTAAATCATCTACCTGCGCAGCGTGATTTATGGTGAAAACAGCCGTTTTCCGGCGGGGGCCGAAGGTACGGTTAAACGCTTTTATCCCTACCAAACAGATGACGAAACCACCCCTCTTCCACTTTTTTTAACCCCGCTCTTGCAAAGCCCGAATATTTTACGGTATTTTGGCCCTGCGAATCCTATTCTTAAGCATCGTCTTTCAACAATGAAAAAATCCCTCGTTCTTGCGGCTGCCCTCGTTGCCGCTTCAAGCGGAACTGTTCTGGCCCAGGACAACTCGGAGCTGGTAACTGTGAACCGCTGGTTCAACAAGACCGACAACAACTTCGTTACCGTAGCGGAAAACGAGTACCAGGAAGGCCAGCTTCTGTTTTGGGGCTGGAAGGACAAAACCCCGCTTTTCACGGCTTACAAAACGCCGGGCGAAGGTCGTGTAGCCGTGTATTCCTGGACGAACCCGGTGAGCAAAGACCAAGTTTCTATGGCCGAGGATGAATACACCGACGACCAGATGATGAAGATGGGCTACACGGGTAAAAAGCTTCAGTTTTTTGCGCTTACCCGTCGCGGGCCAAACACGGTGGGCATCTACCGCTGGAAGCGCGGCGATGACTGGACGGCTGTGCCGGAAGACGGCGATACCGACGCGTATCTGAAGAAAAATTACCGCCACAAAACCTTCCAGTTCTATGGCATTACCCGTGCGCTGGATGCGGCGGTGTACAACCAACTGTAAGCAAACATTCTTTTCCAAAAGAGCGGGGCGCGCCGGAAGGTGAGCTTCGCTTTTTTGTTTTGGAGATTTTATTTTTGAGGGCTTATGCCACTGCTGCAAAACCTTCTTTCCGGTGCACGCCACCTGTTGTTTCCGCGACTGTGTTGTGGGTGTCAGCGGCCTCTGCTGCCGGTGGAAAAGATGGTCTGTCTTGTTTGTGGGCAGCAGCTTGCACTCACCGGTTTTCACCGCGCGCCGATGAACGAAACGATGTTGCGCATCACCGGACGTTTTCCGTTGGAGCGGGCTACGTCGTACTGCTATTTTGCGCACGGCGGTTTGATACAACACCTGCTTCACCTCATCAAATATAGCCGTCGCGATGACCTTGCTGTTGAGCTGGGAGAAGCTTTTGGAACAGAGCTAAAAGTCGCCGGTTTTCTGGAAGGAATAGATGCATGCATTCCCGTGCCGCTTCATTTCCGGAAAGAGTGGAAACGCGGCTACAACCAAAGCGAACGCATTGCGGCGGGTATGGAAGGAGCTACGGGAATTCCGGTGGAACCACGCTTACTCCAACGTATCCGCCACACCGAATCGCAAACATCCAAGACGGCTGCCGAGCGCGCGCTGAACGTGAAAGACGCCTTTCGCGTGCGAAACGGAACGGCGCAAAAAGGCGCGCATTTCCTGCTGATAGACGACGTACTGACAACTGGTGCAACGTTAGAATCCTGCGCGGTAGCACTACTGAAAGACGTTCCCGGAAGCCGCATCAGCATTGCCACGGCGGCGCTTGCGGCGACTTGATTTTTACGCAGAGCGTTCTGTCAATAATTTTTCCGCTGCCGCTATTGCTTCTGGTTTTCCCACGTCCAGAAAAACGTCTTTGCTGTGGTCGTAACCGCGAATCGCATGGCTGTTGGCCAACGCGAGATAGGCATCTATCAACGAGAATTTTCCGCGCAACGGAATGACTTCCGGAAAAAGCGAAGTCATTATTTGAACGCCGGAAAAAGCGAAATCCGTCAAAGAATCTGCAGCACGCGGAATCTTTTCTTCGCCCGTTTTTTCGTTACGCCAGCCGCAGAGTCTTGAGCCTTCGTCAAAGAGCAAATAGCGGGAGGACGAACGGTTCATCACGGCAAGTGTAGCGTCATTTTGCTGCGCTTTGTGCACCGCTATCAGTACGCTCAAATCCAGATTGGTAAGGATGTCCACGTTCATCACCACAAAGTTTTGTTCTCCTTCCAGAAGCGGCAATGCCTTCAATAATCCGCCGCCGGTTTCCAACACTTCGGCGCGCTCGTCGGAGATTTTTACGCGGCTGCCGAAGCCGTTGTTCTTCACAATCACCTCTTCTATCTGCTCCGCAAAATGATGGACGTTCACCACCACATCACGGATGCCAAAGCCTTGCAGGTAGCGGATATTGTGCTCCAAGAGCGTTTTTCCCGCCACTTCGGCAAGAGCTTTGGGATGATGGTCGGTGAAGGGTTTTAGGCGCGTGCCAAGACCAGCGGCGAAGAGCAAGGCTTTCATGGCTTAAAAGTAGAAAGCTGTTAGTAGAAAGTAGAAAGCTCCCGGCAAAAACAAACGCCAGAATGCCCATGAGTTTATGACCCATGATCTATACTTTTGCCGCCATGAGTCTTATCGCAGTAGGCACAATGGCCTTCGACGCTCTGGAAACGCCCTTCGGCAAGGTGGATAAAATCATTGGTGGCTCGGCGACGTATGTGGCGTGGTCGGCATCGCATTTCTACCAGCCCATTAAGCAGATATCCATTATCGGCGGCGACTTTCCGCAGGAAGAAATCGAAAAGCTTCGTGCGCGCGGCGTTGTGTTTCAAGGTGTGGAAGTGGTTCCCGACGAAAAAAGCTTTTTCTGGAGTGGCCGCTACCACATGGATATGAATACGCGCGACAGCCTCGTGACGGACCTCAACGTGTTGGCCCGCTTTAATCCGCAGGTGCCTGAAAGCTATCAGGACTGTGAATACCTGATGCTCGGCAACCTGGTTCCGGCCCTGCAAAAACAAGTGATTGCGCAGCTCCGTAAACGCCCGAAACTGATTGTGATGGACACGATGAACTTCTGGATGGATACCGCGATGGACGACCTGAAAGTGGTGATGAAAGAAGTGGACGTCCTGATGGTGAACGACTCCGAAGCGCGGCAACTTTCCGGCGAATATTCGCTCGTGAAGGCGGCGCAGAAAATCCAGGCGATGGGGCCGAAAACACTCATCATCAAGAAAGGCGAACACGGCGCACTGCTGTTCGGCGAAGGCAAAATTTTCTCTGCCCCAGCCTTGCCTTTGGAAGAAGTATTTGACCCCACCGGCGCGGGCGACACGTTTGCCGGCGGCTTTATGGGCCATATTGCCCGCACGGGCGACGTCTCTTTTGAGAACCTAAAAACGGCTATCATCGTCGGCTCGGCAATGGCGTCTTTCTGCGTAGAAGCCTTTGGGCCAGAGCGGATGCAAACGCTTTCGCCTGAAGAGATCCGAGAGCGCATCGGCTCGTTTTCGCGGCTGGTGCAGTTTGCGGAGGCGTAAGGAAAAGAGATGTTTCAAAATAAAAAGACGCCATCGATGGCGTCTTTTTATTTTGTTGTACGGAATCGCTATTTAAGTGCCCTTTTTCCGCAGCATCTCCCAAATCTCCGGCAGGCGTTTGATGTAAGCCAGTTCTTTTTGCTTGGTGCGCGCCTCGCCCGCCAAGTAGCCGAAGTAGGTTTTGCCGCCTGCCAGAGAAGAAGGAACGCCGGTTTTTGCCAGCACCACTGCACCTTTTCCGATGGTCAGGCTTTTGTTTACGCCCACCTGTCCCCACAGCGTCACCTCGTCTTCCAGGTGTGTTTTTCCGGCAATGCCCACCTGCGCGGCGATAAGGCAGTTTTTGCCAATCACCACGCCGTGGGCAATGTGAACGGAGTTGTCAATCTTGGTTCCCTGTCCGATAATCGTATCGCCGCTCACGCCCCGGTCTATCGTGCAGCCGGAGCCGATTTCCACCCAATCCTCAATGAGGACGCGCCCACAGCTTTCCATCTTGTCGTATTGCACGTCGCGCTCCGTGCGGCGTTTAAAGTAGAACGCATCGCTGCCAATAACGGTGTTGGCCTGAATGATTACGTTGTCGCCGATAACGCAGTCGTCGTAAATCACCACGCCCGGATGGATAAGGCAGTTGTCGCCGATGCGTACGCGGTTGCCCACAAAAACGCCGGGTTGCAGGTGGGTTCCTTCGCCAATCAGCGCCGTTTCGGAAATCATCTGCGAAGCCGGGGTGAAAGGCCGGAAGTGCTTTACGAGCCTAATGTAAGCGGCAAATGGATCGTCGGTCACGAGCAGGGTTTTTCCTTCTGGAAAAACGACGTCTTCTTTGTTGATGATGATAATAGTGGCCGCCGAGTTCAGGCTCTTGTCGTAGTATTTGGGATGATCCACAAAAGAGATGTCGCCGGGCGTCACCTTGTGAATCTCGTTGAGGCCGGTGGCTTCCTGTTCAACATTTCCGAGGAGCTTTGCGCCGGTGAAGTCGGCAAGCCAGCGTACGGTTACGGGTTGGGAAAATTTCATAGGGAAAATAAAATTCCGGCTAAAGGTAGCGCGGGAGAAATGTTGCTTGACCCGTTCCTCGCTACAGAACGCTACTTGTGAGAAAAGCGCCTCCATGCCCGGCGCTACTGCACCGGGTACTGACCTCTACGCAAGGCAGCAAAACGCGTATTCCGTACCCGGTGCGGTAGCGCCGGGCGTATCCAACGATTCCAACCTTTTAGCAAGGGGAAGGCTCAACTTTGCCTTTTCCAAAACAGTGTTTCTATTCCGTGTGGGTGAATTATAATGGCCGGTTCTATCCCGACACAGCAGTGTCCATAGCCGCTAACGATTTGGCATGGCAATACGGATTAAGTCTGTTTGAAACCATACGCTGGACGGGCGGACAGATTCCTTTGTGGGAAGGCCACTTGAAACGGCTGACGGCGGGGCTGGAATTGCTTCGCGTAGGGTTTTCTCCTTTTTTTACGCCTGCTTTCCTCCGGGAAGAAATTCAAAGAACGATTGCAGGAAACAGCATTTCCGGGGATGCAAGAGTGCGACTACAAGTCAGTCCGTCTGCTAATACTGCAACAGGAATCTTCGAGGGCATTCACTATAAGATAGAAAGTATCCCCTGCGAAAGACTGCTTTTTAATGAGGCCGGATTGGATGCAGGCATCACGCAATGCTCTTTTCTTCCAAATCCGCTTCCTTTCGCTGCCTTCAAGACCGGTAATTACGGACCGTATTTTCTTGCTTCTCAGGAGGCAAAGCGGCGCGGGTTAGACGAAGTCTTTTTGTTAAACCACAAAAACCGGATAGGGGAAGCTTCCGCTTCTAACGTATTCTGGAAACAAAACGGTCAATTCTTTACGCCGCCGCTTTCCGAAGGCATTGTGGCAGGCGTGGGCAGAGGCCGTTTAATAGAAGTTCTTTCCAAGATGAATTTGCCCTTTGAAGAAGTGCCGCTTACAACGGAGCATCTGCGAAAGGCTGATTCGCTTTATCTCACCAACGCCTTCCGGGGGCTGCGCTGGGTAAAAAGCTGCGAAGGCATTGCCTACGCGCCGGGAGAAGCCGAAAGCCTTTTCCGGAAAGCCTTTTCCCTGCTCTGCTGAAAGCTGGCACAGTCTTTTTCAAAAAAACCATTGCAAAGTGTTGTAACACACTTTTCAATACTCTCTTTCAAAACTCTCTTTTTTCACAAACCCCAATTTTACCTGGTTATGAAATCCCTTCTCCTTACAGCCGCCGTGTCTGCTCTTGCACTCGGCGCAAACGCTCAAATCAGCATTATCCCGGACGTAGGCTTAAGCCTTGCTAATTTCCGCGTTAATGACAGTGGCAGTTCCAGGACCTATGCTACGAACGCTGGCTTCCGTGGTGGTGTTAACATAGGCATTGGCATTGGCAACAATCTATCCATTCAGCCCGGCCTTTTCTTTGCAATGAAAGGCGGCGTGAATGATGCAAACGGTCTGAAGCAGGACGTTCGCTTCAATTATCTGGAGCTGCCTGTGAATGTTGTGTACTATTTTGGTGACAACCAAAGCGGCTTTTTCCTCAACGCGGGTGCTTACGCAGGTATGCTGCTAAGTGCTAAAAACACAATTAGTGGCAACTCGGCAGGCCCTCTTGCCGGAACTATCGACTACAAAATCGGTGGTGACGATGCAAAAGACGATTTCCGTCGTTGGGACATTGGTTTCCAAGGTGGTGCCGGCTACCAACTTCGGAATGGATTCATGATTCGCGCTCAATACGCTGTTGGCGCTATGAATATCCAACACCACCTCAACTCAGACAATTCTACCCGCAACGGTATGTTGTACGTTGGTGTAGGCTACAAGTTTGGCATGTAAGCCATAACGCTTTTTCCACAAAAAAGACCTTCTCCCAAAAAGAGAAGGTCTTTTTTATTGTGCGTTCTTGAGAAAGGAGCCATCCAACAGCGCAGCCTGTCCAACGCCTGCAATTCTTCCAACGCAAAGCATCCAACAGCGCAATGTTCTGGCCTTGCAGGAAAACATTCCCGCATTATCTTCGCGCCCTATGAACTTCCAGCTTTCCGAAGAGCAATTGGCCGTACAGGCCGCTGCCCGCGACTTTGCCCGCACCGAACTGCTTCCCGGTGTCATTGAGCGCGACGAGCAGCAGAAGTTTCCGAAAGAACAAATCCAAAAGCTCGGCGAGCTGGGCTTTATGGGCATGATGGTGGACCCAAAATGGAGCGGCTCCGGCATGGACACCGTGAGCTACGTGCTGGCGATGGAAGAAATCTCCAAGATTGACGCTTCTACCTCGGTGTGCATGAGCGTAAACAACTCGCTCGTGTGCTGGGGACTGGAGACTTTCGCCAACGACGAGCAGCGCGAAAAATACCTGAAGCCACTGGCATCGGGCGAAAAAATCGGCGCGTTTCTCCTGAGCGAGCCGGAAGCGGGCAGCGACGCTACTTCGCAGCGCACCACGGCGGTGGATATGGGCGACCACTACCTTGTGAATGGCACCAAAAACTGGATTACCAATGGCAACAGCGCCTCTACGTACCTCGTAATTGCGCAGACCTATGTGGAGAAAGGCCACAAAGGCATTAACGCCCTGATTATTGATAAAGACACGCCGGGCGTAACCGTAGGCGCGAAGGAAAACAAGCTCGGCATTCGCGGAAGCGATACGCACACCATCATGTTTACGGACGTGAAAGTGCCTAAGGAAAACCGCATTGGCGAAGACGGCTTCGGCTTCAAGTTTGCCATGAAAACGCTGGCAGGCGGACGCATCGGTATTGCTTCGCAGGCGTTGGGCATCGCAAGCGGCGCGTATGAACTGGCCTTGAAATATTCCAAAGAGCGCAAAGCTTTTGGAACGGAAATCATGAATCACCAAGCCATTGCCTTTAAGTTGGCCGATATGGCAACCGCTATTGAAGGCGCGCGCCTCCTCTGCCTCAAAGCGGCTTGGCTGAAAGACCAGCACATGGACTATGACCTTGCAGCGGCCATGGCGAAACTCTACGCTTCGGAGATTGCACAGTGGGTGACCAACGAAGCCATTCAGGTACACGGCGGCTACGGCTACGTAAAGGAATTCCACGTAGAGCGCCTGATGCGCGATGCCAAGATTACGCAGATCTACGAAGGCACGAGCGAGGTGCAGAAGATTGTGATCAGCCGGAGTGTGTTGAAAGGATAAGAAATGGAAAAAGCCCCGCGAGATGCGGGGCTTTTTTGTTTGGTACACCTGTTCCTACTGTGCCAACCTTTTGTTGTATTCCTCACGCAGAAAATCCCTTTCTTCCTTACCATCTCTCCACGCATACCTATCCCTGCGAAATAGATGACTTGGCACTTCAATGATTTCCACTTTATTGAAATCAACTTTCTGGTTATTTTCAGATGATGTAGCTAATATAGTATTGTCATTCTTGGTATAGAAATCCCACCATTCTTGGGGATTAGAAAAATTACCTTCAAGCATCTCCCTTAGCCAGACGAATCTTTTATTGATATGAGCGCGATTGACGCCCATCCGCGATGCCCTCCTAAAGTCATGTTTGCTAAATACTTCAAGCGCTGCTGGAGTGATGCCGACAACACACCACGGGTCTGGCGTAGCTCCAAGTAGTTCAGAAAGGAGTCGTGTGCGCAGGTAAATATCTGGTACCTTCATTTGACAGATCAGCTTGTAATCTTCAAATAAGTCTGCTTTCTGGAGTTCAGTCATGAAGCAAAAGTAGTACTTCGACCCCATTTGGCGAAGTCTGAGGCGAAAGCCTTGTGGTTAGGAACTTCCCCGCGGGCGTGTCGCCCGTGTCTTCCATCTGCTATAAGACAGAAATCCCCGTTCGGCGAAGCCACTGCATCCAAACAGCTTCCTCCGTCATCGAGCAGAGATGATTCTGCAAAATGAAGGGCAATACCCCTTCTTAAACGGGATAGCACCCCTTCTTAAACGGGGTGGTACCCTTTCTAAAACGGGGTATGACCACTTCGAAAAAGGGGTATCACCACTTCTAAAAAGGGGTGTGACCCCTTCTTAAACGGGGTATTATCCCTTCTTAAAAGGGGTCGCACCCCGTTTAAGAAGGGATAACACCTTACTTTTGGGAACTGAATCCCTTAGAAACTCCTCTTTTCCCTTATGGCTTCCTCACGCAAATATCTTGTTCAAGGCGCGCATCCGTATCCACACATGGGCAAGCTGCTGGCGCGCGTCCTGCGCGACAAGCAGGTGGCTCAAACAACTCTCTGCCGCGCGCTTGATATCTCCGACACGGGTGTAACAGCCTACTGTACTCGCCCGTCTCTCCAAATAGGCATTCTCTGGAAAGCAGGATTGGCGCTGAAATACAACTTTTTTGCCGAGCTGGCCACCCAGTTTCCTTATCCGCCCGAAGCGGATAATCCGCTTCAAAAACGCATAGATGATTTAGAGCGGGAACTGGCGATCTACAAAAGCATCGTCTTTAACAAGCAACAGCCGTAGTCCTCTAAGGCACTGAAATCGCCTCCTGCTCCGGCCACACCAGTTTATCCACTTCAAAGCCCAGCGCGCGGGCTTTTTCCAGGTATTGCGCTTTCATGGCTTCGGGTATCTTTTTCTCGCGGCTCAGCATCCATAGGTAGTCGCGGCTTTGGCCGGCAACGAGCGCATATTGGTAATCGGGGTCAAGGGCAATGACGTTGTAGCCCGCATAAAAAGGCCCGAAGAAAGACACTTTCAGCATCGCCACATCCGGCTCGGTCACAAACAAGGCGCGGCCTGTAGCCTTCACCTCTTTGCCGCTTTTCTTGCGACCCCGGTTCACCACGCGGATGCTGCCGTCGGGATTTCTGGAATATTCCGCTGAAGTGTGGGTCAGGCCGCGCTCAAAGCGATAATCAAAGCGGGCGATTTCATACCACCTTCCCAGAAATCGGTCCGCATCAAAAGGCCGGATGGCGCGTACACCGTCGGGAATGGTTTTGCGGCGCGCTACCGCCATCGTGGCCGTAGCGCCCATAATGGCGAGTGCTCCGGCAGAAAAAAGCAGGACACGTGCGGTTTTGCGTTCCATGAGAAAGAATTTTTTGGAGAAGAAAGGAAGAGCTTTTCCGGGGGGCGAAAACCGCGCCAGGAGATTATGTTGTAGGTGGGGGGAAAAGGTTAAAATGCGGGTCATTCCGACGAAGGAGGAATCTCACTCGTGTTGTTCCTTACTTGCGGTGTCTCACCTAATGTTTCTCGAGGGCTGTGAGATTCCTCCTTCGTCGGAATGACCTCTATTTACACGCACCCCAAAAACACCGGCAGGCCATCTGGCAGGATATTTTTCCCTTTCCCCCAAAATCCTTTTTCCATGAACCTCAAAAACCAAAACGCCCTTCTTGCCGGACTGGCCGGTGCGGTAGTAGTAACGCTCCTGAACGAAACCCTGCGCCGCGCGGATGAAGATGCGCCCCGCCTGGAGAAGCTGGGCATGGACGCCGCTAACAAGCTTTTTGACAAAGCCGGAAAATCTGCCCCGACAGGCGAGAAACTGTATTGGGGAACGATGGCCGCCGACCTCGTGATGAACAGCCTGTACTACGCTGCTGCCGCCAATGGGGAACATAAAGCAGCAAAGACCACCGGCATGGGTCTGCTGGCCGGTCTCGGCTCCCTGTTCTTACCAAAGAAGATGGGACTGATTACCGCGCCCACTACACGCACCACGCACACCAAAGTGATGTCCACTGGTTATTACCTGCTTGGCTCGTGGGTGGCCGGCATGATTGCGGAAACGCTGAACACCAATCGGCGGAAATAGGACACGTTGCTGTGTCCCTAGCGCTTCAATGCACCAAAAGCGCTTTCAATCCGCGTCATGGCTTCTTGCAGATTTTCCATACCCGTAGCGTAGCTCATGCGGATGCAATGGGCATCGCCAAAAGCGCCGCCGTTTACGGTGTTTACGTAAGCTTTGTTGAGAAGGTACATAGAGACATCCTCGTCGGTTTTGAGTGCCGTTCCGTCGGGCGTGGATGCACCGAGATAGGCGCTCACATCAGGGAAAGCATAGAAAGCGCCGTCGGGGTTGGAGACCTTTAAATCCGGGATATTTTTGAGGCTGCCAATCACAAAATCGCGGCGCTCGCGGAAGGCAGCCGTCATTTTGTGTGTCTCCGAAAGGTCGTGTGTCAAGGCTTCCACACCAGCGTATTGCGAGATGATGTTGGCACCCGACGTAAACTGGCTTTGGAACTTGTCGCAGGCCTGCACGATGTGCTTTGGCGCGGCCATGTAGCCCAGCCGCCAGCCCGTCATGGCAAAGCCTTTTGAGAAGCCGTTCACCACAATTGTGCGCTCGCGCAGGCTTTGGAACTGTGCAATGCTTTCGTGGCCGCTGCCGTAATTGATGTATTCGTAGATCTCGTCGCTCACAATCACCACCTGCGGATAACGCTCAAAAACGTCGGCCAATGCGCGCAGTTCATCGCGGGTATAAACCGTTCCGGTTGGGTTGCAGGGCGAAGAGAAAATAAACATCCGCGTCTTGGGCGTAATGGCGCCTTCCAACTGCTCCGGCGTGATTTTGAAATCCTGCGTCACCGGGCAGGCCACATACACCGGCTTGCCTTCCGAAAGAATCACCAGCGCGGCGTAGGTTACCCAAAATGGCGTGGGAATAATTACCTCATCGCCGGGATTGATGAGGCAAAGAATCGCGTTTGCCAGCGACTGTTTTGCGCCGGTAGAAACGATGGTTTCTTCGGGTGCGTAATGGAGGTTGTTGTCGCGCTTCAGTTTAGCGCTAATCGCCTGCCGCAGTTCGGGAATGCCCGCTACCGGTGGATATTTGGTAAGGCCCGCCTGCATGGCGCGCGTGGCGGCGTTGCAGATAAAATCGGGGGTGCGGAAGTCTGGTTCGCCGAGGCTTAAATCTATAATCGGTGCGCCCTGCGCCCGCAGCTCGCGGCCCATTTTGGCCATCTTAATGGTCTGCGGCTCCTGAATGCGATCAAGGCGGTGAGCAAGCGGTACGAGCGAAAGCGTTTGGGTTCCCAAAACCGGAAGTTCTTTAGCAAAAAACAGCCGCCAGGCAACTGCTTTTCAGGATTAAAAAAGGAAGCGGCAAAGGTGCGGCCAATTTCCCGTAAAAGGAGCCGCGCGGGCCTTAAGAACCGATGAAGGCAAGGTAAAGCGCCACCGCCGTAATGATGCCCACCGCTACCGAAAGCAGCAGAATCGTGCGCCGGTAGCCCTGATTAATGGTCCGCGCTTTGTGCAGCTCCCCAATATTGGTAAGCACATTTTCAATGCGGCTGAAAGCCGTTTCGCCTTTCACTACATAATCGTACGCGCCGTGCCGCATGCTTTCCACCGCCACTTCCAGTTTGTCCTGCCCGGAAAGCATCACCACCTGTGTGTCGGGGCTTTTTTCCTTCACGTCCTGCAACACCTGCAAGCCGTTCTTAGCGTCGCGGTTCTTGCCGCTGAGGTGGTAGTCGAGGATGACGATTTCAGGGTTCAGACCGATGTTTTGAAGGGCTTCTTCGCCGCTTTCAAACACTTTGAGGTCAAAGAGAAAACGCTCCGAGAGATAGTCTTTGAGCATCTCGTTTTGAATCGGTTCGTCATCTACCAGAAACAGATAGCGTTTTTCAGCGGCGGCCATAGAAAAGGAGCGGTTTCAGACAAAAGTATAAAGACAAAAGACAAAAGAAGAAAGTAGAAAGCGGGCGTGTGCGGGGAAGAAGAAATAAAGCGGGAGTTTTGCACACCATCTTTTCCCTTGTGCATCAACTGATTGATACCCCGAAAGCTTTAGAGAATGCGATAGCGCAACTGTCGGTAGCGTCTTCCATTGCCTTTGATTTAGAGTTTGACTCCAACATGCGGCGCTATGGCGTTACGCTGGGATTGATTCAGATTGCGGTGCCGGGAAAATGCTTTCTGATAGACCCGCTGGCCGGCTTGGATTTGAATCCCGTTTGGGATGTGCTTCAAAACCCGCGCATTCTGAAAGGCGTGCATTCTCCCGGCGAAGACCTGCGCTTGCTGCATTCGCTGGGCTGCTTCCCGTCTTCTCTTTGGGACACGGAGATTTCGGCCCGGTTGCTGAACTATGAGCGGACGTCTGTCAGTGCAATGTTGGAGGAAAAACTGGGCGTGGTGCTTTCGGGCGGGCAACAGCGCAGCAACTGGCTGGCGCGCCCGCTGACGGCTGCTCAACAAGTTTACGCCGCTGCTGATGCGCTCCACCTTTTTGACCTGAAAGCAGTGCTGGATGCGGAATTGCAGGAAAAAGATTTGTGGGATTTTGCGCAGGACGAACAAGCCTTTCTAAGCGCGCAACGCTTCCTTCGTCCGGAGCGGGATAGTTTTCTGAAATCCGCCGACGAACACCACTTCTCGCCGTGGCAGCAGCATGTGCTGAACGCGCTTCTTGCTACCCGCGACGCGATTGCGCAACAGCGGGCACGACCTACTTTCCACATCGCCGACGAAAAGATTTTCCGGGAATTGGTGCAGAACGGAGGGGATGCAGAAACGATTCTTCCAGACAGCATTTCCCCAGCCTTTCGTAACGAACAAGCGGTGAACAAACTGTTGCGTGCTTACCAAAAAGCAGTGGAAGAAGCAACCGCGCAAAACCTTTCCACCGCCAAACCGAGGCGAAAGCATTTTCCCACCGCCGAGCGGGAGCAAAGCAAGCGCAGTTTTGAAACGGTACAGACGGCACTGGCGGCCCGCTACGGAATCTTTGCGGCGCGCTTCCTGCTCAGCAATGCGGCAGTAAGCGATTTGCTGGACGGGAAAAAGACGTTGCGCACGCTGGGCAGCGCCTACCGGCAACAGGTGATTTTGGATTTAGCAGCAGAGACAGGAATTGATCTGAGGCTGTATCAGTAAACCCGGAAATCCATTTCTATTCACACACGCCATCCGGCGTACACGTCGGGCCTTCGGTAACGCTCAGCTTTGTTTGTGGATGCTGCGCTTTCCATTCGGCGAAGGCTTTTTCCAACGACTGCTGCATGGCCGCGGGCGGCTGTGCGCCGGAGATTCCATACTTCCGGTTCAGCACAAAAAACGGCACGCCCGTGATGTTCAGCGTTTCGGCTTCGGCGATGTCGGCGCGCACGGCAGCGGCGTATTTTTCTTCTGTAAAAGCAGCCTGCAACGCCTTTTCTTCCAGACCCGCTGTTATGCCCAAACGGGTGAGCGTTTCGCGGTCGGCAATGTTTTTCCCGTCCATAAAAAACGCGCGGAAAAGCGTTTCTTCCATTTCATTTCCACGGCCTTTCTCCTCCGCATATTGCAAGAGTCGGTGCGCGTCAAACGAGTTGGCGGGGACAGCCTTTTCCAAGTGGTATTCCAATCCGGCGGCAGCGGCCATTTGCGTGGCGTGAGCGAACATGCCTTGCACCTGCGCGTCGCTGATGCCTTTGTGAACCGCCATGTGCGCAGCCAGTGTTTTATCCGGCGCGGTGGACGCATTGGGGTCTAGCTGAAAGCTTTTCCACACAATTTCCAACTGGTCGCGTTGCGGAAACTGCGCCAGTGCTTTCTCAAAATGTCGTTTGCCAATAAAGCAAAACGGACACACCACATCGCTCCAGATTTCTACGGTCATTTTTGGTTTCATTGTCTGCAAATTAGGTTGTTGCGCGGCGACGGTCTGTTGCTCAAATCCCAAAAAGCAAAGGCTCAGGATTGGGAAAAGCAGCCTTTGCAAACGGTGCGGTATCATTTTTTAAAGAAAGGCAGAAGCAACAAAACTTTCCCCTAAAAAGTTCCCTTAAAAATGAGAAAACCCTTCGGCGCAAAAGCGCACTGCCTCATAGATTACGGTTTCGCTGCCCTGCAAATTGTGCTTCCCAAAGTGCTGGGCCTGAACAAGAAAACCACTGAGCGTTCGCAGATGTTGGGCATCAGTGTACTTGCGTACAGCGTCCTCACTAAATCGTCGGTAGCCCTGAAACACGCGATTCCTTTTAAGGTCCACAAATGGCTGGATGTCGCGTCGCTGGCCACGCTGGCGCTCACCACATTGGCCCCGGACGTGCGCAAAGACAAAAAAGCCCTGGCTTTTCAGCTCGGCTTGCTGGCACTTGGCGCAACCGCTGTAACGCTCACTGACTGGAATGATGATATTAGTGGTAAAGCGGGCTGGGAAACAGTAGTGACGGAGACGGATTGAGCATGACTTAGCGCGTCTGTTTTTTAGAACCGGGTTTGAAAAGAAGTGAGGGAGAGAAAGCGAGCAGATGTTTTTCCCAGAAGGAAAGCAAGATTTCCTTTTTGAAGACTATCTTGGCTTTTTCCGTCCAGAAGAACATCTTTTTCAACATTGAGCACCCGATTTTTTACCAACCGCGAAGGCAATACGCTGCTTCAAAAGTTCAAGGGAGTTTTCGCTGACCGCGATGGTCTTTTTGCTTTTCATGCCGTAACCGGTTTTTTTCGGTCTTCCGGCTATTTTGCCATTCGCGAGCAATTGCTCCGGTTGGGCGAAGTGAAAATCCTTGTGGGCATTGAAGCCGACAAGCTGAGTGCAGAGGCTAAGCGTCGGGGGATGCTGTATTTCGCCGACCCGGAACGCCTGAAAGATGAATTCCTGAAAGCCGCGCGAAAGGATATTTCCGAAGCGGGTTACACGCAGGAAATTGAAGGGGGCATCCTGCATTTTCTACAGGATATTGTGGAAGGGAAAATTCAGATTCGCGTTCACAAAAGCAAGAAACTGCACGCCAAAATCTACATTTTCCTGCCCCAAAATTTCACGCCGCACAACACGGGTTACGTCATCACCGGCAGCAGCAATCTTACGGGCAGCGGACTGGGTATTGATGACCGTTCCAACTTTGAATTCAACGTCGGCCTCAGCGATTATGAAGACGTTGCCTTTGCCGAAAAAGAGTTTGAGGCGCTGTGGGAAGAAGGCGAGGAGCTTCTACCCGACGACGCGCAACGGATGGTAGCGGGCACACACATTGGTCAGCTTTTTACGCCTTTTGAAATCTACATCAAGCTGCTTATTGAGTTTTTTGGAAAGAACATTATCTACGACCCGGAAACGGTGGGCGATCTGCCGAAAAATTTCAAGAAGCTTTCGTACCAGGTAGATGCCGTGAATCAAGGCTATCAGATGCTGGAACGCTATGGTGGCTTTATGCTGGCCGACGTGGTGGGATTGGGCAAAACAGTAATTGCCGCAATGGTAGCCAAGCGCGTGCGCATCGCCAATGGCCCGACCACCAAGATTCTGGTAGTCTATCCGCCGCATCTGGCCAAAAACTGGAAAGACACTTTTAAGCAGTTTGGGCTGGACAAAGACACTAAATACGTGAGCAGCGGCAGCCTACACAAAGTGCTGCAAAAAGACAGCGAAGACTACTGGCCGGTAGAGGATTACGACTTGATTCTGGTGGACGAGGCGCACAAATTCCGAAACCACAAGTCGGACATGTTCAACAAGCTACAGCTTATCTGCAAAGCGCCGCGCGCTGTGGAAGGCGGGCTGCCAGGGCGGCAAAAAAAGATTGTGCTGATTTCAGCCACACCGCTCAACAACCGGCCCGAAGACATCTACTATCAGCTTCAGCTTTTCCTCAACAAAACCCGCAGCCAGCACCCCATTACCAATTTGCAGGCCTTTTTCGCGCCGCGTATCCGGCAATACAAAGAGTTGCTTGCGGCCTCGCGACTATCGGGCAGTCCCAACTTAGATGCGCTCCGCCGCATCTACAGCGACGTGCGCACCAAAGTACTGGAACCGATTACCGTGCGCCGCACCCGCCGCGACCTGAAGAACTATCCCGACTACCTCAAAGACCTGCAAGAGCAAGGCATTGAGTTCCCCGAAATTGACGACCCGCTCAGCGCGCAATACCACATGAATCCGGGGCTGGAAACCTTGTTTGTGCAAACGATTGACGCGCTGGTAAACCACCTTTCTTACGCCCGCTATCAGGCCATTGCGTATCTGCACCCGGAAATTCAAGACCGTTATTACACACAGGCCCAAACGATTTCGCGGGCGCTGGCCTACATCATGATGACCGGGCTTGTGAAACGACTGGAAAGCTCTTTTGCGGCATTTCGCGTTTCGCTCGGCAGGTTTAAAACGGCTACTGAGCGCATGATTGCGCAGTATGAGCGCGGCAAAGTGTTTGTGGCCCCAAAGTTGCGCGTAAACGAGTTGATGGACGAAGGCGTGGACGAAGACGAAATTGAAGAGCGCATCTACCGGCTGAGCGAAGAAGACCCTTCCAACCAGGTATTTACGCCCGCCGATTTTTCACCGGAATTTATTGACGGACTGCGCGCCGATTTGGCCATTATCTCTCCGCTTTGCGAGGCTTGGGAAGCCGTGAAAGAAGACCCGAAATGGGAAGAGTTTAAAAAGTTGCTTCAACATGTGGTGCTGCGGAAAGACCAAAACCCGACGGGGCAACTCATCATCTTTACCGAAAGCCGCGAAACGCAGGCGTACCTCGCTGCGCGGATGAAAGAAGAAGGCTATCACCGCCTCCTGAGCATTGACGCGGCCAACCGGAAAGCCCATCAGACGGTCATTCAGGAGAATTTTGACGCCAATTACAGCGGCCCGTGGAAGCACGATATAGACTTCCTTATCACCACCGAAGTGTTGGCCGAAGGCGTGAACCTGCACCGCGCCAATGTGCTTATCAATTATGACACGCCGTGGAACGCTACGCGGTTGATGCAGCGGCTGGGCCGCATCAACCGCATCGGTTCTAAAAATACGGTGCGCTCGTGGAGCTTTTATCCCAGCCGGCAGAGCGACGATCTTATCCGGCTTTACAACAACGCTTTTATCAAGCTGCAAGGATTTCACAGTGCTTATGGCGAAGACAGCCGCATCTACACGCCCGAGGAAGTGCTGGAAGAAGTGAAGCTCCACATCAAAGGGCTGCCGGAAGAGGAAGACAAACGCCTGAAATACTTGGAGTTTATCCGCCGCTACAAAGCGGAAAACGAAGCTGAGTTTAAGCGTATCAGCAGGTTACCGCTGCGCGCCCGCACGGCCCGCAACGCCACCGTAAAGAAAGGCATGGCGGGCGGCTCGCTGGTGTTTTTAAAGAACGATTACAAAATGGAGTTTTACCGGGTGAGCGCTGCCGGCGGGCCGGAGCCGCTGAATTTTATTGAAGCCGCACCCTTGTTTGAAGCCCGGCGCAACGAGCTTCCGGAAGCCATGCCGCCGCATCACCATAGTCAGATTGCAGCAGCTACGCAACGCTTTGCCGAAGAGCTGCTCACTCAAAGCACGGAAACACTTACCGGTAGCGGCGCAGATGCCCAGACAAGCCGCGCCCAGAAATTTATCCGGCAGTTGCGCGCCGAAGCAAAGGACGAAAAGCTCCTGGCGGTGCTGAACGGCCTTTATGAACTGTTGGAAACCGGCACGTACACCAACCTCGCTGCCGAAATCAATACCGTGCGCCTCAAAGACGAGAAAGAGCAGATTAACCGGCAAAAAGCCTATGCCTTGCTGGCGACGCTTTCGGTGAAATACCGGCAGGAAGACGACGACGAAAACGACCCGGACAACGACTACAGTACGCACCTGCCCGACGGTGCTGCCGAAGAGCCGAGGATTATTATCTCGGAGAGCTTTCTTTCAGAAGAATAAAACTCTTTCCCCCAAAAAGCCGAATCATCCAAAACCCTAAATAAATTGCGCCCATGACCGCCCCGCAACTCAAAAACATTCTGGAAGCGCCCTACAACCGCGCCGACTGGCAACAAGTATTGCGGGAGCATTTTGGCGTTCAAAAGCTGGCCGCCAACCCAGAAGCCACGCACGACGTTTCGGGCCTGAAAAAAGACCTTGCAACCAGCGCCTGCGAACTGGGCGTATTGGAGACCGCCGAGAAAAACGGCAGCCGCCTCATTGGCATCTACGAGGTGCAGGTGGCTCCGCGCGTGCAGCTCCACCGCAACCGCGTGGGTCTGCGCGAACTGCTGGGAAGGGTGATTCGCGACACGGTGGACGGCGCGCTCATCGTGTTTGTACAGGGCGAGAAATGGCGCTTCTCCTATGTGAGCGAGGTGTATATCCGCGACGAAAACGGCGCTCGGAAACAAAAGAAAACCGACCCGCGCCGCTACACTTACCTTTTGGGCAGAGGCGAGCGCGCCCGCACGGCTACCGACCGCTTCCTGCGCCTGAACACGCCCGCGCCGGGCCAGCTTGCCCTGCAAACCGGCATTACGCTGGACGCGCTGGAAGCGGCTTTCAACGTAGAAAAGCTTTCCAAAAGCTTTTTTGATACCTACCGTTCCCACTACGACAAATTTGTGCTGTACCTCACCGGCGAAGACCGAAAGGGAACCAAAGTGGGAACGCCCGCACCAGCCCTGCGCTCGGCCTTTAACGGCAGCGAGAAAGCGGCGCGCGACTTTGTGAAAAAGCTCCTGGGCCGCATTGTGTTTCTGTATTTTCTGGAAAAGAAAGGCTGGCTGGGCGTACCCGAAGGACAACCTTACGGCAAGGGCGACGAAGATTTTCTGCACCGCCTTTTCCGGGAATTTAAAGCGCAGGACGCTTTTTATGTGGCTGCGCTGGCACCGCTGTTTTTTGAAACGCTGAACCAGAAACGCGCGGGCGATTTCTTTAAAACAGACCCGGCGCTTTTTGAAAACCCAAGCTGGAGCCGTCTTAAAATCCCCTACCTAAACGGCGGTCTTTTTGAGCCGGACACCGACGACAAAAGGCTGGAAATCGTTTTCCCGAAAGAATACTTCGGGGCGCTTTTCCAGTTTTTTGACCAGTACAACTTTACGGTGTACGAAGACAGCCCGGAAGAGCACACCGTGGCCGTGGACCCGGAAATGCTGGGCCACATCTTTGAAAACCTCTTGGAGGACAACAAAGACAAAGGCGCTTTCTACACGCCGAAGGAGATTGTGCATTACATGTGTCAGGAAAGCCTGATTGCCTACCTCACGACGCGCATCAAAGCCGATGCGGAAGCGCAAAAAGGCATTGAGCTGTTTCTCCGCGAAGGCGTTGAAAGAGGTATTATGCCGCATACCGAAGACCTGCTGCTGGCCCTGCGCGAGGTGAAGATTTGCGACCCAGCCATTGGCTCCGGCGCGTTCCCCATGGGGCTGCTGATGGAGATTCTGCACGCTGTGGAAGTGTTGTGGAGCGCCGCGCCCGACACGGCGGCGTGCATCTGGAACATCAGCGCTACCGAGTGGCAACCAGCGCTGGTGAAGGCCGCTATCATCCAGCACAGCATTTATGGCGTGGACATTGAGCAGGGCGCGGTGGACATTGCGCGGCTCCGCTTTTGGCTGAGTTTGGTGGTGGACGAGGACGAGCCGCAACCGCTGCCCAACTTGGACTACAAGATTATGGTGGGCAATTCGCTGCTTTCCAAATACGACGGGCAGGTGATAGACATTGACTGGGAAGTGAAAATTGACGGCGCGTTTACGGAAGAGCGGGAAAAGATGAAGTTGTTGCAGAAAGGCGTAGAAGAAAAGCTGGCCTTGCTGTTCCGGAAACAGGGCGATTATTTTGACTACGACGGCAATAAGCAGCTCTTGCAGGAAGAAATCCGCAATTTGAAGATAGATGTGCTGTTGGCGCAGCTTCAGTTGAGCAAGTACAAGGCCGACCAGGACAAGGCGACGCAGGGAAGCATTTTTGGTGCAACTGTGAGCCGCGCAGCGCAGAAAAAAGCGGCGGAAGCCGTGGCGCAGGTGAATGGCTTTGCCGCCACGATGAGCAAGCTGAAAACGCTGAAAGGCACGCGCGCACCGCTGCATTATTTTGACTGGAAGCTAGACTTCCCGGAAGTGATGAACGAGAAAGTGGCGGAGACGGTGGGGTTTGATATTGTAATTGGGAATCCGCCGTATATCCAGCTACAAAACGACGGCGGCAAACTCGCAAAAATGTATGAGGGAGCGAAATATGAAACTTTTGAGCGGACAGGCGACATCTATTCTCTTTTTTACGAAAAAGGCTGGCAGATACTCAAAAAATCTGGCCACTTGATTTTCATTACGTCCAATAAATGGATGCGGGCGGGATATGGCGAAAGCACGCGGAAGTTTTTTGCGGAGAAAACAGACCCGATTCTTTTGGTTGATTTTGCGGGACAGAAGATATTTGAATCTGCAACGGTTGATACCAATATTTTGCTGTTCTCCAAGGATAAAAACCGACAGCAAACGAAGGCCTGCACGGTGAAAGAAAAGGTGCCAGGAAAAATGAGCGATTATATTGAACAACACACCACCCAAAGCGCATTCCACAACAGCGATAGCTGGGTAATCCTAAGCGAGATAGAACAACGCATCAAGGCCAAAATTGAAGCCGTTGGAACGCCGCTTAAAGATTGGGATATAAACATCTATAGGGGGGTGTTGACGGGCTACAATGAAGCGTTTATCGTTAACGGGGCGAAGCGTGCCGAACTAATTGCCGAAGACCCTAAATCTGCCGAAATTATACGACCGATTCTCAGAGGGCGCGATATCAAGCGTTACGGCTATGAATTTGCGGATTTATGGATAATTGCAACTTTCCCCAGCCTCAAGATTGACATTGAGAAGTATCCAGCAATAAAACGGCATCTGCTAACTTTTGGGCTTGATAGACTTAAGCAAACCGGAGAACCCGGTGCGCGTAAGAAAACCAACAACAAATGGTATGAAACGCAAGACAGTATAGGTTATTGGGAGGATTTTGAGCGGCAGAAAATTGTCTATCCAGATATTATGAGGATGCCAAAGAATGAAGCCGCGTTTAACCAATATCCTTATCTCCTGTTGGACAATGAGTGCTTTTGCGTAGAAGCGACAAACTTCATGATAGTAGGAAAAGACTTAGAATCAGTATTCTTATTTCTAACTTCAGAAGTGGGATTCTACGTTTTTTCGCGTTTTTATTCTGGCCCGCAGTTTGACGCTACTGGCTTTAGGTACAAAAAAGCTTACTTAGAGCTGACATACATTCCCAAGCCTAATGAAGTTCAAAAGGCAGAACTGAAGAAAATTCTTTTAGACATTAATAATGAAAGTGCCTTTTCTACGGAAGAAGTATGGTATAAGATAATTGGTTTGACGAAAGCAGAGGTGAGTTTCATCAAATCGTACAAACAGAGTCTTTTAGACCAAGTCGCCAATAGCCAAGATTTCATCATCGGTGAGATCTAATGCTTTGCAAATCATTGTGTTTATCTCCTTCTGACACTCTTCTACTTCCGCCATATTTTTTAGAGAAGGTATTTTGGCGACTAATTCCTCAATACGATTTTCAATTTGAAAATCTAAATTTCTTGGAACAAATATAATATCAATATACATTTTTATTCCATCGGCGTGTACCTGTTCCTGATGTAGCTGCGATCTTTGAGAAGTACCATTCGCACAAACGCGAATTAAGGTATCCGGTAATAAAGGATAGTCGTTCGCCTACTATAAAAAATACTGTATTATTCAAGTAAAACCCCTTATCGTCAAGGCAAAAATTTGCACTATCCGACAACTCTAGCCATACAATTTTCTGCCGGTCAAAATCTTTCTAATAAGCGCAGTTCCGCAGGTTGTAAGGCGTGACACCTTTATCAGCACGGCCCACTAGTTCTGGGAAAAACTGATCTAGATGCTTTTTTACCGCTGGATAATCTTCAACTACAATAGGCTTTATCCCCTCTTCTCTTAGTCCATTGTGTGTGCCGATGAGCCACCAGTCCGCGAATTGGTAGCTATACTTTTTAATGTCCCTGCCGCGCAAAATCGGTCGTATGATTTCGGCAGATTTAGAGTCTTCAGCTATCAACTCATTCTTCTTAGCTCCTGT
>CBDFFP010000007.1:0-40839 GCA_965246855.1 Chitinophagaceae bacterium
ATTTGTTATCATTGTCATTGTCACACAGTAAGTGCCGGGACTGGTATATGTAACGGTGGGATAAGGAGCATTACTAGTGGTTCCATTACCTAAATCCCATGAATAGGTCAGTGGAACGGTGCCTGTACTGTAAAATGTGTAGCTACTTGGAAGCGTACCTGGAGAAGGGCTGGTGTACGTAAACGATGCCGTACAAGAAGGCGTCTGCCCTCTTCCCAAACCCGCACAAAGCATCAGCAAAACCGCGAAGAAAACCTTTTTCATAAAGAAGATTTTAGGAAGAGAGAAGGATAACGACAACAAATCTAAACACCACCCTTCAATTTTCATAATTCCCTCCAAAACAAAAAACCTCCCCCAGAAAATTTCTGAAGAAGGTTTTTAAAGAAAAAGGCTCAAAAGCTTCTACAAATTCCCACGCAATTCCTGCTCCCGTTCAATACTTTCAAAAAGCGCCTTAAAATTCCCCGCGCCAAAGCTCTGCGCGCCTTTGCGCTGGATGATTTCAAAGAACAGGGTAGGCCGGTCCTGAATCGGCTTCGTAAAGATTTGCAGCAGATAACCTTCCTCGTCGCGGTCCACCAGAATACCCAAATCCTGCAGCGGACGAATCTCTTCCTCAATCTCGCCCACGCGCTCGCCCAGCATATCGTAATACGCATTCGGCGGGGCAGACAGAAACTCCACGCCGCGCGCTTTCAGGTCCACCACCGTCTTCACAATATCCTTCGTGGCCACGGCAATATGCTGCACGCCTTCGCCCTCATAAAACTCCAGATACTCTTCAATCTGGCTTTTCTTTTTGCCTTCCGCCGGCTCGTTAATCGGAAACTTCACGTAGCCGTTTCCGTTGCTCATCACCTTGCTCATCAAAGCCGAATACTCGGTGTTGATTTGCTTGTCGTCAAAGCTCAGGATGTTGGCAAAGCCCATCACGTCCTCATACCATTTCACGGTCTCGTTCATGCGGTTCCAGCCCACATTTCCCACGCAGTGATCCACGTATAAAAGGCCCGCGTCCGTTGGCTTATAGCTGTTCGTGCGCGGCGTATAACCGGGCATAAAAGCACCGGTGTAATCTTTCCGCTCCACAAACATGTGGATGGTCTCGCCGTAGGTATGAATCCCGGCAATCACCACCTTGCCATGCGCGTCTTCCAGCGTCTTCGGCTCCATGTACGACTTCGCGCCGCGGCTCACCGTTTCGCTGTAGGAAAGCGTTGCATCGTCCACCCACATCGCCAACACCTTCACGCCGTCGCCGTGCTTTCTGATATGCTCCGCAATCGGCGAATCACTCTTCAGATTGGTGGTCAGGAGGAGGCGGATTTTCCCTTGTTGCAACACGTAGGTAACGCGGTCTCTCACCCCGTTTTCCGGGCCGCAATACGCGCAGTCCTGAAAGCCGAAAGCCGTTTTGTAGAAGTGCGCCGCCTGCTTGGCATTGCCCACATACATCTCAATGTAGTCGGTGCCGCGAATCGGCAGAAAGTCGGTTTTCGCATGGCTTTGAAGCGCCTGCGCAACGATAGTAGATTCCATTTTTTGAAGGGTTTTTTGGAGTGAATTTTGATTGAAAGCCAGAAAAGAATCCGGCTTTATTTAAGCGCAAAGAAAAGAACAAATCCCTGTGCCAGCACGATAACCGTTCCTGCAAACCACCTCAACCGAAGCCATTCCAGATCCTTTTTCGCCCGCGCCCGAAGTTCACTTTTGTGCGGCGCTTCGCCTTCCACAATCACCGCCGTTACGGCTTCTGTCAGCAATCGCGCTTTTTTTGTTTTCCCCATTTGTGCGTGGAGCAACTCATAAATTTTGAGGCTTTGACTGGCGGGTCATTGTGCTTCAAAATTACAGCGCATTTCTGCTATGCAGCCATTCTTACAGACAGCCAACCTGCTACCGCTTCATAAATATTTGGCAGCAGTTCTTCCAGCGTTTCGGCTTGGGTAACACAGCCCGGCAAAGCCGGAATTTCTGCCCAAAACCCGCCTTCTTCGGCCTGGTGAATAATGACTTTTAGTTTCAAAGTTTTCCCTGGTTTAAGATTGTAAGAAGATAACCAAAACAACACGTTTATAGTTTAGGCTGCTGCGCTTTCAGAAAGGCAACATTCTGCTTCTCCATCTCCGTGAGCTTTATTTTTTTCAGGCTGCGCTCCCTGCCTTTGTACCATTTTTCTTTCCGGAAATGCGCCTTCAGATCCGATTCCTTAAACACATAGCCATGCCGCGCGTAAATCTCGTTCTGCATCACCTTCAATCCCCACGGCGTAGCGTTTTCTACGTCCTTTTCCGTTAGCAGCCGATCCGTGCTTTCGGGGTATTGGCCAAGCGTACCAAAGGCACTTTTGCTTTGTTGCGTCGTCGCTTTCGTGCGGCCTTTTTTCTGGGCGTGAACAACGTCGCTGCACAAGAGGACACAGCAGGAGAGGGCAAGGAGAATGGTTTTTTTCATGGAGAGATTTTGAGGAGAAAATAATTTTAAGCAGCTTTCCATTGAGCTAACTGCAACGCCGCGCCGGAATTCATTAGCTCATTTGCTTTACGCAAGGTTTCCTTCGTCGTCTCGGCATTCATGTAAAGCTCGCCGCAGTTGCTGCACACCTCACCTTCTACGCCTTTAATAACCACAAAATGGTCGTTGCGCTCCAACAGAATGCTTTTGGTTCCTTTCCGGGTGGTTCCCGTTTTGCAGATAGAACAGTGCATAATCAGCGTTTATTTTTGGTTTTAAAATCCGCATTCTGGATTGTAGTGTCGGAAGTTTGATCGTAAAACCGCTTCTTAGATAATCTTTTGTCATCCTGAAAGGATCTGCGCAGATCCTTTCAGGATGACAAAAGATTGGGCAAAGAGAATAATCTAGAAACACGCTATTTAGTTCCTGTCTTTCTTATCGTCATCGCGCTCATTCTTGCTTTTTTCGTCCCAATTATTGGGACGTTCATCATCTCCTCTTGACTGCCAGTAGGAGTCGTGGTTGGGGTTCATTTGATTAGATTTGTTGTCAAGGTCATCTTGACTGTAGTCGTTTTTGCCGGGCATTGCAAAGGTATTTTAGGGGTGAAAATTCGTTTGAAGGAGGATACTCTTCTACTCAATCCAACTATACGCATACTGGTCGTCCTCAATCTTCAATGCGTCTTCCGTCAAAAACAACGGGTGAAACGTATCCACCATCACCGCCAGTTCGCCCGTCTCCGTCTTGCCAATGCTTTTCTCCACCGCGCCCGGATGCGGGCCGTGCGGAATCCCGCCCGGATGCAGCGTAATCATGCCGCGCGTCACGTGCTTGCGACTCATAAAATCGCCGTCCACATAGTATAGCACCTCGTCGGAATCAATATTGCTGTGGTAATACGGCGCCGGAATCGACAGCGGATGATAGTCGTATTTGCGCGGCACAAACGAGCAAATCACAAAGTTGTGCGCGTCAAACTGCTGATGCACCGGCGGCGGCTGATGCACCCGTCCTGTTATCGGCTCAAAATCGTGAATAGACGTGATAAACGGGTACTCCGTACCGTCCCAGCCAATGAGGTCAAACGGGTGAAAACCATAGGTCATCGGGTAGAGCAGCCCCTTCTTTTTGGTGTGAATCAGGAAGTCGCCCTTCACGTCAAACGTCTCTAAATCCTGCGGTTTCCGAAGGTCGCGCTCGCAATACGGCGAGTTTTCCAGCAACTGCCCGCTCTTGCTCAGGTACCTTTTCGGAAAGGAAATCGGCGATGGACTTTCCACAATAAACAGCCGGTTATTCTCCCCCTCAAACTCCATTTGGTAAATCGTTCCGCGCGGAATCACCACGTAGTCGCCGTACGAAAAAGGCAGCTTACCATACGCCGTTTTCACCACGCCGCTTCCTTCGTGAATGAAAATCACCTCGTCGCAATCCGCGTTTTTAAAGAAATCTTCCTTGCCCATGCTCTTCTGTGGCGCAGCCAGCATCAGCGCACAATCATTGTTGAAAAGCACCGTTTTCCGGCTCTTCAAATAGTCTGCTTCGGGCGGAACATGAAAGCCTTCAAAGGAGCGCGGTTTTAGCAAATTATCCGTTGCCGCTTTGGGGCGCACGTCCACCGGCTCGCCCGCATGGGTAATCACCGTCGGCGGATGAACGTGATAGAGCAGGGAGTAGTTGGACGAAAAGCCTTCCGTAGAAAAAAGCTCTTCGCGGTAAAGCCCGCCGTCGGGTTTGCGGAATTGGGTGTGGCGCTTGTGGGGGATTTGGCCCAGCGTAAAGTAGTGGGGCATAGGAGTTTCAAAAGTAGGGTAGCGGCGCGGAAAGAACGCGCCTTTTGGCGCGCTCCTACACAAACACGCTAATTCTTCGCCACCTTATACACACTTGTTTTCCCTTCCCCAAACACCCGCAAAAAATACATTCCCGCCGGGTAAGGCCGCATATCCACCTCGCAATCCCCGCGCCCGCAGTTCCACGAAGCCAATACACCACCCGAAATATCCGTCAACACCATGCGGTCTATTTTCTCCCCAAGTGCCGATACCCGAAGCTGATTGCAAGTCGGGTTCGGATAGATTTTCACGTCCAGCCCGCCCACGTTCTTTTCTTCTACCCGGCTCGCTACGAGGCAGCCGCCCTTCGCCATGCTCTTCAAAGTGGCGCTGTATTTCGGCGCTTTCACCACACTTGTATCCTGATTCATCGTCTCCAGAATTCCCCAACTTCCATACTGCGCCGAGCGCCCGCTGATAAACGAGAAATTCAACAGCCGCAACGGGTTCGGCCCGCTCTGAAGCGTTCGCAGGAAATCATACCATTCCATGTACAGGTTATACATCGCCGTGTCGCGCTGAATGTCCAGCAAAGCGTTTTCGTAAGTCGGTGCCGTGCCAAATGGCGTAGGCGTAAGGTGCTGTCCACCTTCATAAAAAACCATCGGCAGGGTCAGCGAGTCGCCTATCGCTTGCTTTTGAGAAAGCAGCCACGGTTTTTCGTTCCGCTCCCTTGTGTAGCGCGCCCAGTAAGCGATGTCTGCCGCCGTTGCGTTTGCGCCCAGCGTATCCAAAGTGCTGTCTGCCGTGTCGCCCAGCCCGAAATAATAAGCCGGGGAAAAAGCATCCAGCAAGGGCCGGCTAACGTTGAAAACAATCCGGTTGCTCACGTCCTGCCACGCCGTCTGCACACCCACCGTCCGCTCTATTCTGTTCAGTTGCCCGGCGAAAATATTCGTCCAACGTTGCAAACAATTCTGCGTGTACGGCGCGATTCCTTCCGGCCAACTTACGCCCCGGTTCACACAGCCGTATTTGTTCAGCCACTGCGTTTGCCCAAACATCCAGTTCCAGTTCTCGTTGCTGTATTCCACGGTTATTTTCCGCTGCGGCTCCACGCCATTTTTAAACAGCGTCGCCATGCTGTCTATGAACGCATCGCTCGCGCGGTGGGGCACACACACCCAACCGTCCAGGTCATAATCGTTCATCAGCTTAATGGCCATTTCATAGGGAATGCCTTTGTTGTTGGCCCACGTATAATAATCCATTTTCGCCCGCTCGTTCCAGCCAAAAAGGGTGCTGTCATCCCAAGTGTAAGAATCCGGCTGCCCCCAGTTATTGGTGGAAAACCAATCCATAAACCGGACGGACTTAAATATGGATAGCTTATTGAGCCAAACCGGATTAAAAGGCTGCGTCTGATACGTGGTCGCCGAACCCGGCATCAACACCCGAATATTGCTGATAGGATTAGTGATAGCTGAAGAGTCAATCACCATTTCCACATAATTCCCCGTCTGCGCCGCGTAGTCAAAGGTTATTTTGTTGGGATTTACCTGTGTAAGGTTCGTGATGCCGCCACTCAAAGACAGCGCGCCTGCACCGTCATACAAAACCGTATAAGTCCCTGCGCTCCAGCCATCGGTTATCGCCCAAATGGTCGCTACTTTTTGCGCTTGCGCCACGCCCGCCACCGTCTGCGGAACATGCGTCGGATAGCCATCAACGCGGTAGGTCATGGAATCCGCATGTTCGCTGTCAAAAGGCGAGTTCACTACATCTTTGCTGTACCACGTGCGGCAACTGTGCATCAAATCCACAAACGGAAGCTCCGTTCCATAGTCGGAAATACCGCCCAGATTGGTTCCGATATTCAATTTGCAACTATCGGGAAGCTGCGCCTGCGCAGAAAAGCTGAGGAAAAGCAGAAAGGAAAGTATTTTTTTCATGTAGTGGGATTGATTTTTGATTCTGTGTCTTAAAGTGTAAGTAAAGGTCGCTGTTGGAGCAACTCTATATAGTCGTCCTTTTCCTCGTTAAAGGGCGACCACAAGGGTACGCCTCTACGCGCGCCGTTCCTTTATTTGCTTTAGCCTGTGCAGAATAAGACTTTTGATCAGGTCTTCGGGGAGCGGCTGGTTATGGGGGAATTGCACAGATGCTTTCCCCACTACAAATCCTTGAAGATTTTTCTCAAAATGTGGAAGGATGTCGTTCCCCACATAAAAGCCTACAAATTTTTTGTAGCCTGCCATCATCACCTGTTCTTCCCGCTTCCCGCCTTTCACCAACGCATAGGCAGGCATCTGGTAGTTCAGTACTTCTTCTGCTTCGGGAACGGTGGCCAGAATAATTTTTCGCAAAGCACAGAGCCTTTCCAATGTATCGGCGGGCTGGCTTTCAAAGTAATCTTGCACAGAATTGTGTTTGGATGCTTGGGTCATTTGTTATTTTGTTTTTCCTTTAAAAAGTGCATAAACCGTCATCGCATGTCCATGCCCCAAGTCAAACTCCTCTTTCAGCCAGTTGGTAATTTCGGTGGCTTTCACGGTTTTGGGGATTTCACCGTCTTTCAAAAAGCCTTTTTGCTCCGCAAGGCTTTTAAAATCGTCGGGCGTTTTGCCGGTTTTCGCTTGGATGTTGTCCAGGTAGGCTTGAAAAGACATAGATAGGATTTAAGTCGGTTAAAGGTAGAAGAAAAAGCTATTCTAAATGCCCATGATCATAATAGCCTGTAGAAGAATTGCTTTTGACAATCTCATACACATGCTTAAAAGCATAGCTCATAATGATACCTGAGTTCTCCGTGTTTTTAAAGGCTCCATGCGGCGTGCTAATGATCTTTTCCTCATTCAAATAAGCAGAAATTACGCCAATAATCTCCATCTTGTCTTCGCTGGTTCTCACAACCACCGGCCCGCCCGAAAATCCCGGATTGTTATGCCCGTCCAGGAATATCCGGGAAACCTTCCCCGCATCCGAAAAAAACATAGAAATAATCGCTTTCTTGACGAACGGTAGCGGAAAACCTTTATTGCTGTCTCCTGCAAGGTCCTCTATTTTCAGACCAAAAGGAAAGCCCAGGAAAAAACACTCCTGTGCTAAATGGTAGTTGGTGCTTCCCACGGCAAAAGCCCGGTTTTCAAATAGAGGCGTTCTTAAGCGGAGAACCGCAATATCAATATGCGGATTTGTATGAAACAAAACCTCTGCTTCAATCCTAATCCAGCCTTTGTGATTATAAACCTCTATCCCCACCAAAGAACCGGGTAAAACAAGATTCGTAAAAACATGTCTCGCCGTAACAAGATACGCCGCATCCTCAATCGTCACCAAAAAACACGTTCCATTACTGTTTCCGTATTTAATAAGAAAGAGCGCTTGCAGGATTTCGCTTGGGATCATGATGAATTATTAGGAGAGCAGCGTTAGCGCCGTTGAACAGCAAGATAATAGGTCTTACACAACGGAAGCGGTTTTTGTGAGCAGGAACCTTCGCTAAGCGAGTAGTCCTTGTATTCTTGCGGGTAACGTTTCGGGGCTTTGCGAAGGAAGGGTGTTAAAACCCACTGAAGTTCAGCCTAGAAATAAAGTTAGTAAAAAGCAGGAAGATGCACCTTGCACTGAAACCTTCTTTTGCAAAGCCCCTGTTAGTGGCAGTTCAATTATTTACAGATATTTAAAACTAGCCTCGCGCTACTCATACTTTGACTTGGTTTACTAGCAAATTACATACGCTGCACGCTAAAAGGATAAATGGCCAATATTTCATCGGGATAAAAAACAAACTGTGTTTTATTGCATCCGATCTATTCTCATTTTGCTCTTTAGTAATGCTATAGTCGTAAGATTCTATTGATATATTTTGGGTCAATATATAAATCACGATACTGGAAAATAGCAATGAAAGAGAGAGCGGATAGGGAATTTTGTCATAAAAATCATTATCGTGTGTGATCGCTCTGGTTAGCAATTCTGCTAGTAACGAACTGACAAAAGTTATTACGAAAACCAGCCAACCTTTACCTTTCCAGATTATATGAATCATGTGTAGAGCTTAACGCACTAATTTAAAAAAAGCATTTGAACTTGATAATATTTCTCGATGAATATGGCGTTGGATAGGGGCGCTTGGAATTGCCACTAACAGTTGGATTACCGCAACAGAAAGCGTTTTTGGAGGACGTAAATAAATAGGGTTTCCACAAAACTAATCCGGTTCTTTTAAAAACAAACCATCAGAACTGCAAACAAATCCAACAAAGTCTCAGACTTCTCCAAACCCGTCAAAATGTAAGAAGAAGCCCTAACAAAACCGCCCTTGTTATAGTTTACACTCCTAATATCATTCTTTGCACGAGCACATACATTCTTTGCAATCCTAATCGCAAACTTTGCACAGGCACATACATTGTTTACAATCCTAATCGCAAACTTTGCACAGCAGTTTATATTGTTTGCAATCCTAATCGCAAACTTTGCACAGCAGTTTATATTGTTTGCAATCCTAACAGCAAACTTTGCACGAGCACATACATTTCTTGCAATCCTAAAGTTAGTTTCAACCTATCACATAGCCTTAAACTTAATCACCGTAAGTTGTTTCATTTGCGGGCTGCGCGCGCCATAAAGCGAAGTTACATAGTTTTTAATGTCCTCCACCGTAGCCAAAATGCCCGTGTTAGGCGAATAAAGGCGATTGTTACGGGCCGTACGCGCCTTGTTCATCTTCGTAAAAGAAGTGTCTTCCGCTTTGTTCAGCGTCGTGAGGCGCGCAATAAGTGTCGCAATCGTCGCAGGCTTCAGCTCTGTTTCGTTAGGTGCATACGTAGGCTCCGTACTGATGATGCCATGCAATCCCTTTAGGTGCTCTATCAGGTTATAGAAAGAGCGCTGCGAAACAGAATGCTCGTGGTCTTCGCCATCGCCCGGAGCAGGCGCAGGAGTGGAAGAATTATCCGCCCGTCCGCCCCGCAGCTTGCGCACAAAGCCTTCAGCATCTTCCACCGTCGGCTCATTCGCATCTGTTGCCTTAATGGCCCCCAACAAGCGCGTAGCCAATGTGGGGAGCACTTTAAACTCCGTTTTGCGGATGTTCTTATCGTTCAGATTCGTGCGCTGTGCCGTAAGAAAAGCCTCTTGGTCCGTTTCAGTCGCCACCACCTGCGCCTTAAACGCGGTGAGCTTAATAGACGGTTTGGAAGGATTGTAATCCGTTCCAAAACTGGTGATCACCGTAACGGTTCTGTTTGCACTGTCGATGTTTTTGGCGTGGCCGGTTTCGTTGGACATGGGAGGAAGTTTTTTGGCGGGTTAAATGTAGGCGGAAGTTTTGAAGATTGCAAATGGGGAGGGTACTGGAATGCACGGGTGACACGCCCGTATCAGCGGGAGGCTTCAGAAGCTGAAATTATTCCGTGTATTTCCTCTAAAGAGCTATCAAGCCAAAGCTCGTACCAATTCAAAAAATTAATTCTATCCTTATTTCCAATCTCATGTGAAGGATATATTCCGTTATCACTTGCTCTATCGTCCGTCCAAATATTCCCGTATTCCTGCCCATTCACAACCAAATTTAAACTAGCACCACACCCAAAATTGCAAATGGCAATTACCCCGTTAAGATGCTTTATATCAAAGTATCCTTTTTCAAAGGATTGCAGTTGCTTTTTATACTCCTCTTCATCTTCTTCTACAGTTACAGTTGGATTGAAAGTTAGATTCCAAGGTTCTGAATACAAAAAAGGCTCGGCTGGGCTTAGCAATGTCTCTGGTTGAACAAATTCCAAATCTCCGTATAGCGCATATTCAAAACGCTCAAGTCCGTAAAATGGTCCGGCACCGCCGTTACCGACAAGGGTTAGAAAATCAACGTATTCATTGGGTAAAGCGATTTTATGTGTTCGCTCAAATCTTTGAATTGCTTCTCTTGAAATGGGACGACGAAGGTTATACTGATGTTTTTGTGCCCCAAACAAGCTAAAGTTTTTATCTAGCGTTTTAAGTTGTGCAAGTTTATTCCTAATTCTCGCTAGTTGTTCCTTGTTCTTATTCATAAAATCAAATATATACTATGTGAGGAGAATTCTGAGTTGTGCCTTTGTGTGCAAGAGACTTCGTGGCACAAACCCCGAGGCTCTGCGAAGGCTCCTGCCTTCGTCGCACTCAGTTTTCCAAGCGCTAAACTAAAACCCATTTCTCACAAATGCAAGTCCCGCAAACTTTCCCTTACCTTTTTCGCGGGAGAGAAATGGCTTTCAACGCCAACCTTAATCTTTCGCCATTCTTATTTCCTGATAATTCTTTTCAACCGAGGAGCATATGGAGTTGTACTGGAAATAAAGATCCTCTATCTGCTTTTGCTCGATATTCTCCAATCCCCCCGCTCGGCGAAGGCTCCTGCCTTCGCCGCACTCAGTTTTCCGACCGCTAAACTAAAACCCGTTTCTTACAAATGCAAGTCCCCGCTCCCCATACCTTCAGAAAATACCGCCCCCACAGCGGCCACATCCCCCCTCCGGCCCGGGGAACAAGCCCAACAGCAACATACCCCTGCTTTATAAAGAGACTCTTAGTTTTAAATTGCTTATTCTTTTCCTCATTGGAATCTCTACATATTTATAGCTCATGATGGATAGTAGGATTAATGCGGTGAAATTTATCAGGAAAAAAAGTTGAGGACTACAGCTAAGATTGAATTTTTTAAACAGGCCCGCTCCCCAAAGAAACACCGGAAATTGAAGGATGTAGATGCCATAACTTATCTCTCCGAGGAAAACGAATAATCTGGTGTTTGAAATCTTTGTCAGCAACCCACTGTTTAGAGATGTAAAAATAATCAGCGGAACAAACAAGAGCGCCAACATTCCATTGTGGTAAACAACCCCAAAACTGAATTTTAATGCAAAACAAACAGCGGCAGTTAAAAGGAGGATAACCAAATCGTAATTCCCTTTTTTAAAATTTCCGTTCAAAAAGAACAGTCCTGCAAGGTTCCCAACCAAAAACTCATTAATGTGCATCGGGGGGAAACAATATAAAAGCTCATAAGAAGGCGTTGGATACCCCTTATAAAATGTAGATTGCAGCAGCGCATGAAAGAGGGCCTGACTCAGCACAAAGACTATAAAGACAAACGCTGCTATCTTCTTAAGGCTAAGACTCTTGTAAACACGATTAAAAAGCACCGGAAATAACAAGTAAAAAAACATTTCCGTAGACAAAGACCAACCAGGAGAATTAAATGAAAGCGCATATCCCGGAAACCAACTTTGCAGAAGTGTCAGATTCAGGAGAAATCCTTTGTAGTCAATACGACCATTGGGAGACACAATAAAATATAGGAGCAGAATAAATATCGCCAGGGCATAAACCGGATAAAGCCTTGCAAGCCTTTTCTGCACATAATCGCCAAACGCTATTTTGTCTTTGCTATTGTAGGCGATAATCATTACAAAGCCAGACAGGATAAAGAAATAGGAAACCCCAACATCCGCTTGCGTAACTAAAAAAGAGACTGCATCATGGTTAAACGGAAAAATATTTCTTCCATAATGGAAGATAACAATAGCAATTGCAGCCAGAAACCGTGTAAAAGTTAATTGCTCAAGCTTCATTTAATGCTTTGACTTTCTTTTTGTATGATTTGGGAAAATCGCTGGTTTAGGAGCAGATAATCTCAATCCACAAACCTACACCAAAACACTCAAAAACAAAATCCCCCCAATTTTCCCTTCTTACCTTCGCCCTCTTCTCTCTGCTTTATGGATTCCAAAGCACCCCGCCGGCCCGGTCGCGCAGGCCGCGTCTTGTGGCGGCTGTTCGCCTTCGGCTTCGCTACTTTCCTTTTCCTCATCATTGCCCTCTACTACAACTGGTTCGGCAATATGCCGTCTATCGACGAATTTGAAAATCCAAGCGCCGCCCTTGCCTCCGAAGTGCGCGCTTCGGATGGCAGTCTGCTGGGCCGCTACTACGTTCAAGACCGCTCCAACAGTACCTACGAAGAAATTTCGCCGTCCGTCATCAACGCGCTGATTGCCACCGAAGATGAGCGTTTTGAAGAGCATTCCGGCGTGGACGGGCGCGCCATTCTGCGCGCCGTTTTCTCTTTTGGAAAAGCAGGTGGCGGCTCCACCATTACGCAGCAGTTGGCCAAGAATCTTTTCGGCAGAACCAAGCAAAGCATCTTTACCCTGCCCATCATCAAAGTGCGGGAATGGGTGATGGCCGTGCGTCTGGAAAGGAACCTCACGAAGCGCGAAATCATCACCCTTTATCTCAACACCGTTCCCTTCCCCGACAACGTGTACGGCATCAAGAATGCCTCGCTCACCTTCTTCAGCAAAACGCCCGACAAGCTCCGCATCGAAGAAGCCGCCGTGCTGATTGGAACGCTGAAAGGGAACACCATTTACAATCCCCGCAGCCGCCCGGAACGCGCCCTTGCGCGCCGAAATACGGTGCTCGACCAGATGGTGAAAGCAGGAAGATTAGACGGCTCGGAGGCGGCGGATTTAAAGGAGAAATCCATCGTCCTGAACTATCACAAGCTCGACTATCACGACGGCCTCGCGCCCTATTTCCGCAAAGTAGTAGAGGCCGAAGTGCGCAAGCAAACCAAAGACCTTTACAAGCCCAACGGCGACCCTTACGACATCTACAAAGACGGCCTGCGGGTTTACACCACCATCGACCCGGCCATGCAGCGTTATGCCGAAGAAGCGGTGGAAGAACATCTCGCCTCTATCCAGCCCCTGTTTTTCTCGCAAAGTGGCTACGGAAGTCTGGCGGTTTGGGACAAGCAGAAAGCTATCTTGACGCAAGCCATGAAAGCCTCTGACCGCTACAAGGATTTGGCAGACGACGGCATGAAAGAAGCCGAAATTCAGCGCATCTTCCAGAAGCGGGTAAAGATGAAAGTGTTTTCCTGGAAAGGAAGCGACCACCAGAAAGACACCACGATGAGTCCGCTGGATTCCATTAAATACACCCGCATGTTCCTCCAGTCGGGCTTTATGGTAATGTCGCCGGAAACGGGCGAAGTGAAAGCTTGGGTGGGCGGCATCGACCACAACTTCTACCAGTACGACCACGTAAACCAGCGCGCTACGCGGCAGGTAGGCTCCACGATAAAACCGCTTCTGTATTGCCTTGCGGTGGACAACGGCATTTCTCCCTGCGGAAATGTTTCGTGCGCGCCACAGTCGTTTCCCGGAAAACTCTACAACGCGGGCGGTGCGAAATATGGTTCCTTGCCGATGAAGAAAGCCCTTGCGCTTTCGGTGAACAACGCCGCACTTTACCTGATTAAACAAGTGGGCATTGAGGCGTTCATTGATTTTCTGCGCAAATGCAGCATCACCGCCAAAGTAGATCCATATCCTTCCGCCGCGCTCGGTGTAAGCGATATTTCGCTCTACGAAATGCTGCGCGCGTACTCCATGTTCCCCACCAACGGAATGCAAAGCCAGCCAATCTTTATCACCAAGATTGAAGACAAAAACGGCAACCTCTTAAAATCGTTTACGCCGGAGCAAAAGGAAATTATCAGTGCTTCTACGGCGTTTAAGATGGTGAAGATGATGCGTGGCGTTGTGGACTTTGGAACGGGTGCGCGCCTGCGTCGCCGCTACAATTTCACGGTGGATGCAGCAGGAAAAACCGGTACGACGAATAATCAGGCGGATGCATGGTTTATTGGCTACACACCGGAACTTTTGGCCGGTGCGTGGGTAGGATGCGATGACCGTTTCCTTACTTTCAAAAGTGAAGCACTCGGACAAGGTGCGGCAGCGGCCTTGCCTATCTGGTCTATCTTCATGAAAAAAGCCTACGCCGACAAAGGCTTGGGACTGGACGAGAAAAAAGAATTCCAGGAGCCGGAAGACTTTGACGAATGCAACGTTACCGATCCCAACAGCGAGCAGTGGGGCAAAGACGCGACGTACTACGGCCCGGTTCCGGGCAGCGGAAACAACGGTGAAACCCGTCCGCATACCACGCCACCGCCTAGCGACAAAGAAGACGTAAATGAAACCGACGTAAACAGCGATGCCACGCCGATGGCAGAGCCGAATACGCCTTCGGAAGAGTAAGGATTGACGCTTGAATAGGCGCGCAAACTCAATAGCTATAAATACGGTGTCATTCCGACGAAGGAGGAATCTCACAGCAGGTGGGTGCCGCCCCTTCGGGAGATTCCTCCTTCGTCGGAATGACCCACATTTTTTGGAAGACCACTTCGCTCCACCTCCATCTTGCTACTTGATACTTTCGTCTTGATACTAAAGGAGCTTTCTACTTTTTACTAACCACTTTCTACTCTTTGAAAGGAAAAATCATCAACGACCCGGTCTATGGGTTTATCCGCTTCACGGAGCCGTCGGTGCTTACGGTGATGGATCATCGCTGGTTTCAGCGGCTGCGCGGCATCCGGCAAATGGGCATGGCCTATCTGGTGTATCCCGGCGCGGTACACAGCCGCTTTCAGCACTCGCTCGGCGCGTGTCATCTGATGGGGAAAGCGATGGAAGAGCTGCGCCGCAAAGGCGTAGAAATTTCCGACGAAGACTGCACCGCCGCGCGACTGGCGATTCTGATGCACGATATTGGCCACGGTCCGTTCTCTCACGCGCTGGAACATGTGCTGGCCGACGGCGTAAACCACGAGTGGCTTTCCAAACTGATTATGCAACGCCTGAACAATGATTTAGGCGGCGCTTTGGAAGGGGCAATTGCGGTGTTTTCCTCCAATCCGCCCGTGCCTTTTCTGCATGATTTGGTTTCCTCGCAGTTGGACGTGGATAGGATGGATTACCTCAACCGCGATTCTTATTTCACGGGCGTAAGCGAAGGCGTGATTGGCTATGACCGCATTCTGCAAATGCTGACCGTACGCGAAGGCGAACTCTTGGTAGAGCAAAAAGGTGTGCAGTCGGTGGAGAAATTCATAATCGCCCGGCGGCTCATGTACTGGCAGGTGTATCTCCACAAAACCGTGTTGGGCGCGGAGCAGTTGTTGATAAATATTCTGCGCCGCGCAAAAGAACTGGCCCGCGCCGGAAAAGACCTTTTCGCGACGCCCGCGTTGAAGCATTTCCTCTACAATGCCATCAACAAAGACGACTTTCAGAACGACCCCATTCACTTGGAAACCTTCTGTGCGATGGATGACAGCGATGTGCTGGCATCTATCAAGGTTTGGCAGGCGTGCGACGACAAAGTGCTAAGCCGTTTGTGCAAGATGCTGATTGAAAGACGGCTGTATAAAACCCTGCTTTCCAAAGAGCCGATAGCCCCGGATTTTGTGTTGGAGAAAAGCGCAAAAATCCGGAAAGCATTTGGCCTCACAGACGAAGAACTGCCGTATTTTATCTTCACCGACACCACTTCTTCCAGCACCTACAACATGCACAAAGAACACATCCGCATTGCGCTGAAAAAAGGTGGCTGGACGGAATTGAGCGAACTGGACGACTCGATGATTAACGCCGCGCTTGCTACGCCGATTGTCAAAAATTACATTTGCTACGTCCGGCTGTAATCACCGGCGCTTTCTTTCTCCCCAAAACAACAATCCCGGATGAAGTTTACGGCCCGCGAAATTGCTGCGCTGATCGGCGGAAAAATACAAGGCTCGCCCGAAGCAGCCGTAACCAAAATCGGCAAGATAGAAGAAGCCGTTGAAGGAGATTTGTCGTTCATCGCCAACCCCAAATACGAACATTTCCTGCAAACCACCGGCGCGTCCATAGTGATTGTTTCAGAAGAATTGCTCCACCGTGAAGCCCCGGAAACCGCGACTTTAATCGCCGTGCCTGACCCATACAGCGCCTTCGCCAAACTGTTGGAAGTGTATGAAAAAATGCAGGCCGCCGCGCGCAAAACCGGCATTGAACAACCGGCTTTTGTAGCCACGAGTGCGCAGGTGCATCCTTCAGCCTATGTGGGTGCTTTTTCTTACCTCGCGGAGAATGTGATTGTGGGCGAGAACGTGCGCATTTTTCCGGGTTGTTTTCTGGGGGAAGGAACGGTGATTGGCAAGGACACAACGCTTCATGCGGGCGTAAAACTGTATCACGGAACAGTGGTGGGGGAGCGTTGCATTTTGCACGCAGGCGTGGTGGCGGGTTCGGATGGATTTGGCTTTGCGCCGCAGCCGGATGGCTCTTTTAAAAAAGTGCCGCAAACGGGAAATGTGGTCATCGGCAACGACGTGGAAATCGGCGCGAACACGACCCTTGACCGCGCTACGATTGGTGCCACGCAGATTGGGGACGGCGTGAAGCTGGACAACCTCGTGCAGATTGCGCACAACGTAGAAGTGGGGAATTCCACCGTCATTGCGGCCCAAACCGGCGTTTCCGGTTCCACCAAAATCGGGAGAGGAAACATGATTGGCGGGCAGGTCGGGATTGTGGGCCACATTCACCTCGCCGACGGCACCAAAATCAACGCGCAGAGTGGAGTAGGGAAGTCGGTAACCGCGCCGGGAACCACGCTGAACGGCACACCCGCTTTTGAATACGGGGCCTCTATGAAAAGCGCCGTGGTTTACAGAAATTTGCCCCAAATGCAGCAACAGTTGCGGCAGTTGGAACAGCAGGTGGAAACGCTCCGCAAGACGTTAGAGAACCTTTCCGACCCGCAATCTGAATCCTGATTTTTCCGGCTCCTTTTTCCTCAAAAAATTCCTGTACCCTTTTCCGTTTTGAACAAGACTTCCGCGCCTTCGCAGCAACAACATACGCTCGCCCAACCTGCAACGGTTTCCGGCGTAGGCCTGCACACTGGTGCGCAGGTAACGCTCCATATGCTACCCGCCAATCCAGGTCATGGCGTGCGTTTTCAGCGCGTGGATCTGGAGGGCCGCCCGACGGTGAAAGCCGATGTGGACTACGTAACCGATACCTCGCGTGGCACCACACTGGAATTGGGTGAAGCGCGTATTTCCACGGTGGAACACCTCTTGGCAGCACTCTACAGCCTGGAGATTGACAACGTGCTGATTGAAATTGACGGCCCGGAAATTCCGATTATGGACGGCTCGGCGCTGCCTTTCATCAAGGTTTTGAAAGAAGCCGGGCGACAGGCGCAGGACGCGAAACGCATTGTCTATACGCTGGACACGCACATCCACTACTACGATCCGGTGAAGAACGTGGACATGCTGGCGGTTCCGGCAAGTCATTACTCGGTTACGACGTTAATTGATTTCAACTCGCCGGTACTGGGTACGCAACACGCGGCGCTACGCCATCTGGAAGATTTTGAAAGGGAAATTTCCGCCTGCCGCACATTTTCGTTCCTGCACGAACTGGAGTTTTTGCTGGCCAATAACCTCATTAAAGGCGGCGATCTCAGCAACGCGATTGTGGTGGTGGACAGGCCGATGGAGCAGGACGAACTGAACCGCCTGGCGAAGGTTTTTGGCAAGCCGACGATGGAAGTGAAAAGCGAGGGCATTCTGAACAACTTGCAGCTTCATTTCCCCAACGAACCCGCGCGCCACAAGCTGTTGGACGTAGTGGGCGACCTCGCGCTGGTAGGTGTTCCGATCAATGCACACATCATTGCCAACCGGCCCGGCCACGCGGCGAATGTGGAGTTTGCGCGGCAGATAAAAGCGTTCATTAAAAAGAACAAAGGGCAGGGCGACGTGCCGCACTACAACCCGAACCAACCGGCGGTGTACGACATCAACCACATTTCAAAATCGCTGCCGCACAAGTATCCTTTCCTTTTGGTGGACAAGATTATTGAGCTGTCGGACTCGCACGTGGTGGGCGTGAAAAACGTGACTTTCAACGAGCAGTTTTTTCAGGGCCATTTTCCCGGAAATCCGGTGATGCCCGGCGTGTTGCAGATAGAGGCGCTGGCGCAGGCGGGCGGCATTCTGGCCCTCAACAACATCTCCGACCCGGAGAATTACGACACCTATTTCATCAAGATTGACAAGGCCAAATTCAAGCACAAAGTCCTTCCCGGCGACACGCTGCTGTTGAAGATGGAGCTGATAAATCCGATCCGGCGCGGCATTTGCGAGATGCGCGGCACGGCGTATGTGGGCAACCGGCTGGTAACAGAGGCGGACTTGGTGGCGCAGATTGTGAAAAGGGTGGGGAAGTAGGTTCTTTTCCCGGAAAGCGGCTTTGCATTGGCAAGCTTTTGGAGCGTAATTTTCAGGAAGTCTTGGCGCAGCCGGAAAACGCAGGGAATCAGGATGCACTAACAGACCTTTCCTGCTGCCGCCATGTTCTTATATAGGGGGAATACACCACTCCATAATCCCATGAATGCCTATGAGCAAAGCATGAACGCCAATGGGAAAAGCATAAATGCCTATGAGGTCTTCATGAACGTCTCTTCCCCTTCCATGAACGCGCATGGGAGAAGCATGAACGCGTATGGAGGAAGCATGAACGCGTATGAGGGAAGCATGAACGCCTATGAGATTTCCATGAACGCCAATGGGGAAGGCATGAACGCCTCTTTCCTTTTCATGAACGCTTATGAGGAAAGCATGAACGAAGCAAAGAAGAACATGAACGCCGATCAGGAAGCCATTTTCTCTCTTAAGCCAGACAAAAGAACAACATTTTTGCGCCTTCTTTAAGCTTGTCGAAGGAAAACCGCCTTCTGTTTGGGCGTTTTAAGTATCGTTTGCCGGAACACCTGACCGAAATAGAGCGAAGCAGGTAAGTTTGAATTTATAACGCCTTCCGTCGCCTTATTTTCGCTTCCTTTAGGGGCAAACCCCTTCATCTGCGTTTTCAGCCGTCTGCCCTTTCCTTTCCACACTGTTCTTTCATGATTCACCCGCTTACGTATGTGCATCCCGAAGCCAAAATCGGCTCCGGCGTACGGATTGACCCGTTCTCTACCATTCACAACAATGTGGAAATCGGCGAAGGCTCCTGGATTGGCAGCAACGTCACCATTATGGACGGCGCGCGCATCGGGAAGAATGTCCGCATTTTTCCGGGTGCGGTGGTCTCGGCCATTCCACAGGATTTGAAGTTTAAAGGCGAGGAAACGCTCACCATTATTGGCGACGGTACGACGCTGCGGGAATGCGTTACCATCAACCGCGGCACGGCAGACCGCGGCGTTACGCAGGTGGGCAACAACTGCCTCATTATGGCGTACAGCCACATTGCGCACGACTGCATTATTGGCAACAACTGTATCTTCTCCAACAACACCACGCTTGCCGGACACATTGAGGTGGGCGATTTTGTAGTGCTCGCCGGGCTGACAGCCGTGCAGCAATTTGTGCGCATCGGCAGCCACGCTTTCGTAACCGGCGGCTCGCTTGTTCGCAAAGACGTTCCGCCGTATGTCAAAGCTGCGCGGGAGCCGCTGTCGTATGTCGGCGTAAATTCTGTGGGATTGAAACGGCGCGGCTACAGCACCGAGACGATTAATCAGATTCAGAACATCTACCGGATTCTGTTTGTGCGCGGCTACAACGTGAGTAAGGCGTTGGGATTGATTGAGGCCGACATTCCGGTGTCCGACGAGCGCGACGAGATTATTTCTTTTATCCGGGAAACAGGTCGTGGCATTATGCGCGGCTATACACGCCGCATCATCAGTGAAGATATCCCTTAGCGGCGTAGGGAAACGCTACCGGAAACAATGGGTTTTTCGGGGGGTGGAAACAGCGTTTGAAGCGGGTGAAAAAGTAGCGGTTCTTGGCCCCAACGGCTCCGGGAAAAGCACGTTGCTGCGCATTCTTTCCGGCATTCAGACCCCAACCGAAGGAAACGTTTCGTGGACAATTTCCGACGGCGAAAAACTGCTGCGGGAAGACGTTTTCCGGCATGTGGCTTTTTGTGCGCCGGGTATAGAATTGGTGGAAGAACTGACCCTGCACGAGGCGATTGATTTTCATTTCCGCTTTAAAAAATTGCTGCCCGGAATTGAGGCGAAAGACGTTCCGGCGATGATTGGATTGGAAGGCGCGCAACACAAAGTGGTGGGTGATTTCTCTTCCGGCATGAAGCAGCGGGTAAAACTTGCGTTGGCGCTCTTTGCGGATACGCCCGCCGTTTTTTTGGATGAGCCATGCACCAATCTGGATGACAAGGGCATCGCGCAATATCTCGGTTGGGTAGAGGCGTATTGCAAAGAGAAACTCGTGGTTGTGGGCAGTAATGATGCGCGGGAATATTCGTTTTGCGAGCAGGTGCTTGAGATTGGCTAAACAAAGAATTTTTGTTTTCAGGGAAGTTTTCAGGCAGGATAGGTCTTCGACAAGTAGAAAATGAACTGTAGATAATAATCCGGTAGAACTAAAAAGCCACCTTAAGTGATTCTTCTAAAAATAATCGTACTCTGTATTCTAACTAATCTCGCTCCATGCGGTCTGCTGTTTCTGTTGCATCAGCAAATACCGCAGTGGCATATTTTCCGGGGTCGAAAGGGTAGGGTCGGCTTCCACAATCGCCTGGGCCACGTTGCGGCACAGCGCCACCAACTCCGCATCCTCCACCAAACTCGCCAGCTTAAACTTCAGTGCGCCGCTTTGTCGCGTACCGTAAATGTCGCCCGGGCCGCGTAGCTCCATGTCTTTCTCAGCAATGTAAAAACCATCGGTGGATTCTACCATCACATTCATCCGCGTGCGGCTTTCGGAGGAAATCTGCTGGCCGGTCAAAAGCACACAAAACGACTGCTCCGCTCCGCGCCCCACGCGCCCGCGCAACTGGTGCAACTGCGACAGCCCGAACCGCTCCGCGCTTTCAATCACCATCACGCTCGCGTTGGGAACATTCACGCCTACTTCAATCACCGTCGTTGAAACCAGAATCTGCGCCTCGCCGGAAACGAAGCGTTGCATGTTCCGCTCTTTTTCGTCGGAAGGTTGCCTTCCATGCACCATCGCGATGCGGTATTTATGGTCGGGGAAAAAGGTTTTTACCTGCTCATAGCCCGCCGTCAGGCTTTCAAAATCCAGCTTTTCGCTTTCCTCTATCAAAGGATACACCACATACGCCTGTCGCCCTTTGTCTATCTCGGCGCGGATAAATTCCATCACGCGCACGCGGTGAACATCGCTGCGGTGAAGTGTTTTTATCGGTTTCCTTCCCGGCGGCAATTCATCAATCACCGACACGTCCAAGTCGCCATAAAGGCTCATTGCTAACGTGCGCGGAATCGGTGTTGCCGTCATGATTAAAACGTGCGGCGGCAAGTGGTTTTTCCCCCACAACCGGCTGCGTTGCGCCACGCCAAAACGGTGTTGCTCGTCAATCACCGCCAGACCCAAGTTTTGGAACTTCACCTTGTCCTCAATCAAGGCGTGCGTGCCAATCAGAATCGGCAGAAGGCCTTCTTCCAGCGCCTTAAAAACGTTCTTCCGTTCCTTGCCCTTTACGCTTCCGGTGAGCAGCGCCACAGGAATGCGAAGCGGCTCCAACAGCACCTTGATTCCTTCGTAATGCTGTGTTGCTAAAATCTCCGTCGGGGCCATCAGGCACGCCTGAAAACCATTGTCCAGCGCGAGAAGCATCGCCAGAATTGCGACCATTGTTTTGCCGCTGCCCACGTCGCCCTGCACCAGCCGGTTCATCTGATGCCCGCTGATAACGTCCTGCCTTATTTCTTTCACCACCCGCTTTTGCGCGCCGGTCAGTTCAAAGGGAAGACACTCTTTGTAAAAGCCGTTGAACTTCTCCGCTACACGCGGAAACACAAAACCCACGCGGGCATGGTTGGAATGCCGCACTTTCGCCACAGCAAGCTGCGATGCCAAGAGTTCTTCCAGCTTTAGCCGGTGAACCGCCGCATTGCGCTCTTCTTCGTTTTCTGGGAAATGAATGGCGCGCAGGGCGTGGTAGCGGGAAAGGAGTTTGAATTCTCCAATCACGCTTTGCGGCAGGGTTTCTCCAACCATTTCCGGCGGCAGCTTGTCAAAAAGCGCGCGGGTGATTTTGGCGAAAGAGCGGTTGTTGATGCCCATCCGTATCAGCCGCTCCGATACGGAATAGAGGGGCTGCAAGCCACCGACGCTCGTAGAAGCCGCCGTAATCGGCTCAATTTCCGGGTGCGTGATTTGCGGAATGCCACCGAAAAAAGCCACTTTCCCGAAGACGATATACCGCTCGCCCTTCGTGAGCTTGTCCAACAGAAAGCTCATGCTGCCACCAAACCACGTCAGTTCCAGCTTTGCCATGCCGTCTGCCAGCACAGCCTTAATCCGCTTCTTTTTCGCGTCGCCTTCTTCGCCGATGCTCACCAGCGTGCCGCCCGTTTGCACATAGTCGTCGCCCATGTCCAGGTCGGCAATCCGGCGGATTTGGGTGCGGTCAAAATAGCGGTACGGAAAGTATTCCAGCAGGTCGCCGAAGGTGGAAAGGTCCAACGCTGACTTGAGCGCAAGGGCTTTCTGCGTCCCAACTCCTTTGAGGAATTCTAACGGCGTTTGGAGAATATCGGCGGGCAAGGAGAAAAGCGGATTTACTCGTATTGGGTACTCGGGATTTCAGAAAGGAAGTGTTCTTCTAACAAACGAAGAAGACAGGGTTTGGATTAAGATTTAGATGTTCAGAAGTCAGCCCATAATGTTCAAAAATGAACCCCAGATGTTCAAAAGTTAGCCCATAATGTTCAAAAGTTAGCCCATAATGTTCAGAATGAAGGCGTGGTTATTGAGAAGAAAAGAGAAAACCAAGCTACTGCCGGCCTCCGTTTTCCACCGAAACCACCACGCGGTAATTCTTTGCTTTTGCTGCCTTCAGCACCGCCAGAATATCGCCGTGGCGGCTGTTGGAATCGCCGTTGATAACTACGGTTGGCTCCGCGTCGCCGCTCTTCTGCACTGCATTTTCAATGCCTGTCGCCAGCGAATCTTTCGTTGTGGACTTCGTCCCGATAAAGAAATGACGTAGCGAATCCACCGTTACCACTACCGTTTGCCGCGCCTTCGTGTCAGACGCCGCTTTGGGAAGGCTCACCTTAACGAGGTTGGGGTTGGCCAGCGTGGAAATAATCAGGAAGAAGAACAAGAGGATGAACAGAATGTCGTTCAGCGCCGAAGGGTGTCCTTCATCTGCGGAGCGCAGCGATTTTCGCAGGTTCATCCGGTAACGCGGGTTTTATCGGCGGGAAATTCTTCAAAAAGGTCTCCGAGTTCCGCGCCTGCGGCTTCCATCCGATTTGCAATTTTACTTACCTGTGTATTGAGAAAATCGTGCGCCAGATAAGCCAGCAAGCCAATGATAAGCCCCACGGCGGAGGTCACCATTTTAGTATAAATCCCGCCTGCAATTGCGTCCAGCGAGAAGCCCACGTGCTGAATGTTGTAGAAGAGAACAATCATTCCCGCAATCGTGCCCAAAAACCCAAAAACCGGCGCAATGCGCGCAATCGTGCTGAGGACACCAAGATTTTTCTCCAGTCCGTAAAGCAGTTGCTTGCCCGTTGCTTCCATAGATTTTTCCACCTGCTCCGGCGGGCGGCCATAGCGGGAAAGTCCTTTCTCTACCATGCGCGCCACCGGGCCGGGCGTGGTTTTGGCCAGCGAGCGCGCCGCGTTCACGTTGCCTTCCTGCAGGTGTTCGCGCAGGCGCACCATAAAAAACGGGTCGTACTTGGCACCCTTTCGGATGGCCATAAAACGCTCGAAAAACAGGTACAGCAGCACCAGCGAACAGAGCGCCAACGGAATCATCAGCACGCCGCCTTCGCGCAGCAAATACCACAGCGAAAGACTTTCGCCGGAAGCCACAGGACGGGTAGTCGCCGCGAGCGTATCAACCTGAAAAAAGAGAAAGTACACGATTTTTAATGAATAATAAATAATTAATAATGAACAACGGAAAATGGACAATGAAAAGGATAACTTTCTCAACCCCCACTGTTCATTGTTCATTGCGTCACTCCTCGTCTTCCCACGGCGCGTTCCACTGAATTTCGGTCAGGGTGCCGTTTTCAAACCACAAACTCAACGCTTTTTCTTCCACAAAAAACAGACGACTGTTTTCCATCTCCTCGTCCTCTTCCATTTCTTCGTCTTCCTGAAGTGCGCCCCAGCCTTTGTTTTCAAAGATTTCCTGCACTTGCGCAATGCCTTTGCCAATCAAAGAAACGCCGTCCAGCGTGTAGTCTTCGGTGCTTGCCGCCATGCTGGAAAGCTTCCAGTCAAAGGCTTCGTCAAAAGATAAAGACAGCCCTCCGTCGTCGTAGTGCCACGCTTCGGTGCGCTCGTCGTAGTCGGTGTCCAGGGTGAAGGTTTCCTTCTCGGTCGGTTCGCCCAGAAGCGAAAGGGCCTGTTGGCGGGTCATGCCAAAAGTGAGGTCGCCGAGGCCTTGGTGGGGAAGAATTTGAGAGAAGCCGGTGCGCATAAAATAAGGTTTTAAGAGAAAGGCAAAGATGCAGCGGAACAGTTAAGAAGCGGTGTTTTTTCTCGGTCCGTTCTCCTCATTTTGCCCAGAAAAATTCCGGGCCGCCGCAAATGCTTTTTGAATTTTTTCCTCCGCTAAAACCCGTTGTTTTTGTGTGCCGTGTGCGATTTCGCGTCCGCCGGCCTCTACAGTGAAATTCGTCACCACTTCGTTGCCATTGATTTCGGAAAGAACGCTGGTGAAAATCACTTCTTCTCCCGGAAAAGCCGGACTGCGGTGATTGACGGAAAGTGCCGTACCGATGCCTTCTTCGCCATCTTCCTTCATCTCCAAAACAAATAGGCGCCCGCTCCATTCCGCATCCCGCGCAAGGGCAAAAGTGGAATAGACTTCGTGCACCATGCCGGTCTCAAAACGGGCAACGTCTTCGGGCGAAACGGTTTTGGTGTAAGTGCGAATGCTGCCGATGGGGAGAGATTTCATGGCGTTGCAAGTTCGGGAAGGGTGAACAAAAGGAAGGAATTTATGGTTAGATAAGGACACTGAAAAAAGGCGGACTTTGTTCAATATATTTTGTCATCCCGAAGGGATCTGGTCAGATTGCGTCTGCTAAGGCCCCGTGTCATTCTGAGCTTGCCGAAGAACGGAGTGACAAAAGATTGTGGCTGATACGGCTTTTTACCAAAACCCTTAATCTCTGTTTCTCTCGTAGATATTACCTTTGACCCGCTTTGAAAAAGCTTTTCGTTTTCCCCATTTTGCTTCTCTACATGCTGGCGCAGTCCGGTATGTTGGTGCATCTGCATTATTGCGGGGTCGAGTTGGCAAGCTGGGAATTGTTTCAGAAATCCGCTGATGCCTGTGGAGATGACGGTTGTGATGAGGAGGCGGAGGAGGCGGAAGCCGTTGCAATGGAAGAAGACGGCTGCTGCAAGGACAAGGTTGTTAGCGTAAAAATCACATCGGACCAGTCGCACGAGAAGATTGCAGAATCCTTTTTTGCCGGAGCGGCCTTGTTGCCGCTGCCTGTTTTTACGGGTCTTTTTCCCCAAGAAAACACCTTTGTTTCTGGCCGGGAAAAACTGGCCTACAGTGCCAATGCGCCGCCGGGCCGATGGCAAAATCTGCCGCTTTATAAGCTGCACATGCGTTTCACTTTTTACGGTTAGGAAAGTCAAACAACGGCTTCGTGCCGTTCGGCCTTCTTTTCTTTTCTGCTGCGCTTTTCCGAATAAAGTTTTCCGGGAAATGCAGCAACCTAAACCGTTCAAACAATCATGAAACGCTTCTTTTTTTTCGTTCTCCTTTCCTTATTCTCCTTTTCTTCCTTCGCCCAAACTGCCGACCTGAAAACCGACTCTTTCAAGGTGGAAGGCAACTGCGGTATGTGCAAAAAGCGCATTGAGGATGCCGCTTACATCAAAGGCGTAAAACGCGCCGACTGGAATAAAGATTCCCAAACGCTGGTGGTGATTTACAAGCCTTCCAAAACATCTGCGGAAGCCATTCAGCAACACATTGCCGGAGTGGGACACAATGCCGGAACTGCCGTTGCAAAGGAAGCCGACTATAAGGCGTTGCCCGACTGCTGCCAGTACAAAACCAATAGCTGTAACCACTAAACCACACAGCTATGGGAAACAAAACCTGGGCGCTCCTCTGGGGCAGCCTTTTCGTGAGCGCGTCTGCCTTCGCGCAGGACAGCACAAAGGCCACCAAACAAATTGATGAAGTAACCATTCAACAGCGCCGAAAAGCCACAGAAATTGGGCTTTTAGACGCGATAAAAACCGAGAAAATTGGCCCGCGCGAATTGCTGAAAGCGGCCTGCTGCAACCTGAGCGAAAGCTTTGAAACGACGCCTTCGGTGGATGTGGCTTTTACCGACGCGGTGAGCGGCTACAAGCAAATTCAAATGCTCGGACTGGCAGGAGCATACACGTCTTTTACGCGGGAAAACATCCCCGACATTCGCGGACTGGCATCTATCACCGGCCTTTCCTACACGCCCGGAACGTGGATTGAAGGAATGCAATTGAGCAAAGGCAGCGGCAGTGTGGTGAACGGTTACGAAAGCGTCGCCGGGCAGATAAATGTGGAGTGGAAAAAGCCGTTTGAGGAGAAAGAGCCGACGGCTATTGTGAATCTCTACCAAAGCACACAGGCGCGCACCGAAGGCAATCTGGTGTACCGGAAGGAATTTTCCGAAGGACTTTCCACCAATCTGCTGTTGCATGGCCGCAGCAACTGGGCGCGCATAGACCAGAACGACGACGGCTTCATGGATCAGCCTTTGGACAAGCAATTTGTAGGTGCAAACCGCTGGTTTTGGGCTGCGCCAAAAGGCTGGGAAGTACAGGGCGGCGTGAAAGGCGTTTACACTACAAATACCGGCGGCCAGCTTGCCTACAATCGCGGCGACGCGCAGGTAGCGGGAAATCCGTGGGGCTATATTTCCGATGTGCAGCGTGTGGAAGGCTGGGCCAAAATCGGGAAGATTCTTTCCAAGCCTGCAACAAGTATGGGCTTGCAACTTTCCGGCGTTACGCACAATCAGGAATCGCAGTTTGGGGCACGGCGCTATGACGGAAAGCAGCGCAGTTTCTACGCCAATTTTATCTACCAAACCATTCTCGGAACTACCGACCATGTGCTGAAAACCGGCGGCAGCTTTCAGTGGGATAAATACGCGGAAAGCTTTGCCGGTACGGCGTATGGCCGGACGGAATCCGTACCCGGAATTTTTGCGGAATACAGCTACAACAACGGTGAAAAATGGAACGTGGTGGCCGGGCTGCGCGCCGATTACCACAACCTTTTCGGCGCTTTTGTTACGCCGAGATTGCACGTCCGCTACACGCCGTGGGATAAAGCTTCGTTGCGCGCGTCAATAGGGAGGGCGCAACGGACGGCAAACATTTTTGCGGAGAACATGGGCTTTATGGCGAGCAACCGCGCGTTCGTGATTGCGCAGCCGGAGGCGGGATTGGCGTATGGTTTGCGTCCTGAAGTGGCATGGAATACCGGAGCCAATTTCACCCAGAAATTCCGCCTCAACTACCGCGACGGCGCATTCAGCACGGACTATTATTACACCAATTTCCAGAACCAGATTGTGGTGGACGTAGAGTCGCCGCAGAGTGTGCGGTTCTACAACCTGGCGGGGAATTCTTTCGCCCACAGCTTTCAAGCGCAACTGGATTATGAGGTTGTCCGGCACTTGGATGTGCGGCTGGCGTATCGGTTTTACGATGTGCGCGCGACGTATGACGGCGTATTGAAAGAGCGTCCGCTTGTGGCGGCGCACCGGGGCTTTGCGAACATTGGGTATGAATGGCGCGGGGGCTGGAAGGCGGACTACACGATTCAGTGGGTGGGGCCGAAACGCATTCCGGCGACGGAGGCGCACCACGGCGGCGGAATGGTGGCGGAAAGCTTTTCGCCTTCCTTCATTCAGATGGCGGCGCAGGTGAGCAAGAGCTGGAAGAACGGGAATGTGGAAGTGTATCTGGGTGGGGAGAACCTGACGAACTACATGCAGCATCCAATGATTTTGGGCGGCGACGCGCCGTTCTCTTCCGGCTTTGACGGCAGCCTTATTTGGGGGCCGGCGATGGGGCGGAATGTGTATGCGGGACTGCGGTGGAAAATATAGGCCTCACCCCCGGCCCCTCTCTGAAGAGAAAAGAATTTCAGATAAAGCGGGTCATTCCGAGCGCAGAGCGAGGAATCTCACAGTAGATGAGATAGAAAATTGAACAACACGAGTGAGATTCCTCCTTCGTCGGAATGACCCGCATTTTTTGGAACAGCGCAAGAAAAAGCCCCTCTTTCGGAGGGGGCTGGGGGAGGCCTATGTCTTCCTCGGCTTCTTCTTCGCTGCCGGGAATAGTACGTTGTTCAGAATAAGCCGGTAGCCGGGGGAAGAAGGATGGAGCGAAAGGTCGGTGGGCGGGTCGCCGACCTGGTGTTGGAAGTCTTCCGGGTCGTGGCCGCCGTAGAAAGTGAAGGTTCCTTTGCCAAACTCGCCGTGAATGTAGCGGGCTTCGTTGGCGGGTTTCATCTCGCCCATCACCAAGACGTTCTGCTTTAAAACTTCTTTTTTAAAGGCCGTTGTCTGTCCCATAAAACCCTTGATGGTCGTCGTGTGGTTCTGGCACAGCATCGTCGGCACGGGGTCAAACTTGGCGCTGAAAGTGAAGAGCGTGAAGTAATCGGTGTTCATCGGGATGCGTGCGCCGTGGGCCTGCGTGTTGTCGATGTTGGAGAACTCGTACTCGTAGGGATTCGTGACGAGCGTAAAATCCTTAAAGGCAAAGCTTTGGGTGAAATCCAGCTTTTGCTGCGCATCGGGGGCCATTGGGTCGCCGTCAAAAGGCGTTTCGCAGAGGTCGGTGTTTTGGCCGGCAAGCGCAATATCATAGCTGTCGGTGGCGGAACACATCGCAAACAGATAGCCGCCGCCCGCCACAAAATCCCGGATTTTCTTCGCCACCGCCAGCTTCAACTGGCTTACTTTCCGGTAGCCGTGCTTCGCCGCCATTGCTTCTGCCGCGCGCTGGTCTTCCTGATACCACGCCGCACCGCGAAACTGCGCCCAGAACTTGCCGTATTGCCCCGTAAAATCTTCGTGGTGCAGGTGCAGCCAGTCGTATTCGTGGAGCTTGTCAGTGAGGAGTTCGTCGTCGTAGATTTTATCAAACGGAATTTCGGCGTAGGTCAGCACCAGCGTAACGGCATCATCCCACGGTTGCTTGCCGCCGGGCGTATAAACCGCAACGCGCGGTGGTTTTTGGAGTCGCACCACATCGCCATTGAAATCGGGGTTGGCAATCTCGGCCACAATGGCGTTGTAGCGGGCTTCGCCAATCACCTCGTAGCTCACGCCGCGCAGCTTGCAGAGGCGCTCCATTGCGGGCGATTGCACCATTGCAAACGCTCCGCCGTCGTAGTTCAGGAGCCAGTCCAGTTCCGTTCCGGTAGCCAGCGCGGCATAGGCTACGCCATAGGCTTTGAGGTGCGCCGTTTGCTTATCGGCATCCATCGGAATGTAGATCCGGTCGGCGTAGGCGCTTGGAAAAATGCTGGTGAGCGCCAGCGCGAGAAGGAAAAACATCTGTTTCATCTTGGTAGAGCAAGATACGAACAAGGGCACGTTAAGGGGGCGTTATTTGAGATTACGAACGGGCGCATTTTCAGTCTTTCCAGCTTCTGGAACAAGCCATCATTTTTTCATAAACCGGATGATGGTGTCGTACTGCGGGTTAAAAGGATTCAGGAATTGCGTGATCATCGGGATGTGCTTTTTTCGCGGTAGCAAAACGAATTCCACACGACTGCCTTGGCTGTTAAGCGCTTTCAGAAACCGGGCATTGCTGCGTCCAATGCTCGGGTAGGTGCGGCCCCCCTGAAAAATAAGCATCGGCAACTGTGTTGGTGTCGTGTAGAAAATCGGAGAGGCCTTCTTCCATTCTGCCGGCGATTGCGTAAATGTTTGCGCGTAGGTAGGCTCTTCCGTCAGGCCATTCTCGTCCTTCAGATACGTGTACATGTCCAGTCCGGCGGCATCAATCATCACTGCGCCTTTCAGGATGCCGGTATCAGCGCCCGCTTCTTTTAAGTACCGCTTGTCCAATGCTACCAGAGCAGAAAGATGACCACCAGCAGAGTGGCCGGAAATAAAAATCCGGTTCGGGTTGGCGCCATAACCGGCAGCGTGTCTGGATACCCAAGCCACTGCCTGCGCGGTGCTCCGGGCCATATCCTCATATCGGGCAGCCGGACTCAGCGGATAATCCATAACGACAGCCATCATGCCTTTCCGGGCCAGCCGACTGCCAAACCACCGGTACAGCCCCCGGTGGCCCGCCGTCCAGTTGCCGCCGTGTACGAAAAGAAGCACCGGCAAATCCTCGCCTTTTTTTACCTTTTTAGGCACGAAGACATCCAGCTTTTGCGCCTCCAGCAGGTTGCCGCCCGCAGCAGATTTTGTTGCTTCTTGGTACACAATTCCTTTATCCCGATGGATGCGGCGGAAAGCACAGGAGGAAGCCAAGCAGGTAATGAGGAGAAAAGCAAGAAGAAGTTTGAAAAATTGCATGAAAGGGGTTTAGATGACTGCGGGAGATACGCAAAAAGCATGCGAATAGCTTTACCAAGAGGTTTATATATAAAATAAATGAGAAATGCCGAGCGGCAAAACCATTTGGGCGAGCGGCAGAATCATTTTGCCCCTCGGCAAAACCATTTGGGCGAGCGGCAGAATCATTTTGCCCCTCGGCAAAACCATTTGGGCGGGGGGCGGAATCATTTGGGCGAGGGGCAAAACCATTTTGCCCCCCGGCGAAACCATTTGGGCGGGGGGCAGAATCATTTGGGCGGAGGGCAAAACTATTCTGCCCCTGGGCGAACCCATTTTGCCGTCTTGTGGAAAGAGCAAATCGTCAGTTTAGGCTGTTGGGAGTCCGCAAATCACCCTTGTTTCCCCACCTTCGCCCCTCAAAAATCCCCGCCTTATGCCTTGGAAAGTCCTTCACTCCGAATACCTCTACCAACGTCCTTTTCTCACCATTCGCCGCGACCATGTGCAGTTGGAGAAAGGAACCGAAATTGAGAACTACTATGTTTTTGAATCCAACGATTTTGTGAACACCATTGCCCTCACCACCAAAGGCCAACTGGTGCTGGTGCGCCAATACCGCCACGGGCTGAACCGCACCGATTATGAACTCTGTGCAGGCTATGTGGAAGACGGCGAAACTGACCCGATGCACACCGCAAAGCGCGAGCTTTTGGAAGAAACCGGCTACGGCGGCGGCGAGTGGCAGCACTGGGATTCCCTCAGCCCCAACCCGGCCATTACCACCAATCTTTCCCATACTTTTCTGGCAATTGGTGTAGAGAAAATAGCGGAGCCGAAATACGATGTGGGCGAAGAAATGACGATGCATCTTTTCTCGCCGGAAGAAGTGAAAGAGCTATTGCTTTCCGGACAAATTATACAGGCACTTCACGCCGCGCCGCTGTGGAAGTGGTTTGCGGAAAAGGCGTAGCGTTTATCTGATACATCTTCCGGGTCATTCCGACCCTGACGCAGGAAGGGGAGGAATCTCACAGCAGGTAAGGAACAGCAGGCGTGAGATTCCTCCTGCGTCGGAATGACCCGTGTTTTGAAGGAAAGAATACATCCTGCCGCAAGCGAAACAATAACTTTGTTCCTTTCTGATTGTTATAAGAACTATGGCTGAGCAATACCTTGTTTCTGCGCGGAAATACCGCCCGCAAACCTTTGACACGGTGGTGGGGCAGGAGCATATCACCACCACGCTGAAAAATGCCATCCGGCACAACCAACTGGCGCATGCCTATCTGTTTTGCGGGCCGCGGGGCGTGGGCAAAACCACCTGCGCGCGCATTCTCGCCAAGACGCTCAACTGCCAATCCCTCACCGCCGACACCGAAGCCTGCGGCGTGTGCGACAACTGTCGCGCCTTTGATGCCAACGCATCCTTCAATGTTTTTGAGCTGGACGCCGCTTCCAACAACTCGGTGGACGACATCCGCGAGCTGGTGGCGCAGGTGCGCTTTGCGCCGCAGCAGGGCCGTTACAAAGTGTATATCATCGATGAGGTGCACATGCTCAGCGCGGCGGCGTTCAATGCGTTTTTGAAGACGCTGGAAGAGCCGCCGTCCTACGCCGTTTTCATTCTGGCGACAACGGAAAAACACAAGATTTTGCCCACCATCTTGAGCCGCTGTCAGATTTTTGATTTCAAGCGCATCCGCACGGCAGACACAGTGGCGCACCTGCAAAAAATCACCAGAAAGGAAGGCATTCCGGCAGAGGAAGACGCGTTGCACGTGATTGCCCAAAAGAGTGAAGGCTGTATGCGCGATGCGCTTTCCATGCTGGACCGCATTTCTGCTTTCACGGACGGCAGCCTCACCTACGCCGCCACGATGGAGCATCTGGCAATGCTGGATGCGGCGTTCTTTTTCCGGCTTACCGACGCGATTTTGTCGGCGGATGTTCCTTCTGTTTTGCTTCAATTTGAGGAAGCCCTTGCACGCGGTTTTGAGGGTGATGCGGTGTTGCTGGGACTGGCCGAGCATTTCCGCAGCATGATGCTTTGTAAGGACGACCGGATGGTGCGACTATTGGATATTCCGGGAAATGTGCGGACGATGTTTTTTGAAAAAGCGCGGCAGATTGCGCCTTCGTTTTTGATGAATGCGCTGACGCTGCTACACGCCGCAAGCCTTGATTACCGCAGTGCGACCAACAAACGGCTGCACGTAGAAGTGGCGCTCATTCGCCTCACCTATCTTTTCTACGAAGACACTGCGCCCCCTGCAAACGAGGTTCCGCAAAAAAAAAACACTAGCGCGCCCGGCCTGAAAAATGGCGCTGCTGTGCCGAAAGTTGCCGCTTCGGAAATGCCGGTTGTCGCGCCTCAAATTCCTACGGCGGCTGTCCCTCAAAACGGTTCTGCCGCACCCCAAAAAGCGACGGTTGTCGCTCCACAATCTGCGCCTGTTGGAATGGTAGCCGAAGCGCCGCCTGCACAAAATCCGGCTTCCCCACGCCGCCGCGTGTCTATGGATTTGCTGCAAAAAGCCGCCGAAGCGGGTGCGAAACAGGTAGAAGAAAAGCCCGCAACGCTGCTGACAGACGAGAATTTGAAAAGCCATCTGGCAGAATTTCGCGAGCAGTTGCGTGCCCAAAACGAACACACGCTTTTTGCGCAGTTTTCGCAGGTAGAAATCCAAAAAACGGGCGACTCGGAAGCGGAGATTATTTGTCCCAATGAGATGGCCGAGACTTATATGAAGGCCACTCGCGACAGGCTCTTAGCGTTCTTTCAACAACAATACGGACGCATCATCCGCGTCTTGGCGCGCGTGGTGGTGGATGAATCCCTGCCTAAACCGCCAAAGCAACTTTCCAAGCAAGAAATTTATGACGAGCTGGTGAAGGAAAATCCTTTGCTGCAAACGCTCAGAAATACGCTCGGCTTGCAGATAGACTATTGAATCGGCAAATAAGCCGTTCTACATTAATCGCTAATCATTAACCATTAATTATTGACATCTTGGTTCGCATTGGAAAAATAGCCGCCACACACGGCCTTGCCGGAGAAGTGATTTTAACGCATGAAATGCCCGACCTCAACTGGTTGCGGCCCGGCGAACCGCTACATGTGGAGCTGAAAAAAGGCTCCTTCATTCCGTTTTTTATGGAGAAGTTTCGGGAAAAATCCGGCACGGAAATCATTCTTCAATTAGATGACACGGGCGATGCCAACGCGGCGCGCGCTTTGGTGGGAAGGCTTGTTTATATGGATGACGCAAAGCTTGCACAAACCACAACCACTTCACCGCTGCGCTTCATTGGCTACAAAGTGGTGGATGTACATCTTGGTGCGCTCGGCGTAATTGACGACGTCTATAAAGCTGGCCCGCAGTGGCTGGCGCAAGTAGATACAGGCGAAAAGAAAGTACTATTCCCGCTGATAGAAGCTTTCATCAAAGACACGAATGACCGGAATCGTTTTCTGCGCGTGGACTTGCCTGCGGGGATGACGGAGCTTTAAAATCAATGAATAATTAATAATGAGTAATGAACAATGGATACTTTTGGAAATCCTCTTTTGTCTTGATACTTTTGTCTCGCTCTCCCCATGCGCATTGACATTCTCTCCGCCGTTCCCGACCTTTTAGAAAGTCCGTTTTCCCATTCCATCATGAAGCGTGCACAGCAGCGTGGGCTATTGGAAGTGCATACTCACAACATGCGACGCTGGGCGCTGAACAAGCACGGACAGATAGACGACTACCAATTTGGCGGCGGTGCGGGAATGGTGATGATGCCGGAACCGTTGGCGAATGCGATAGACGAATTGAAAGGAGAAAGTACTTACGACGAGATAATTTTCCTTACGCCCGACGGCAAACGCTTTGAGCAGGCCGATGCCAACCGGCTTTCTACAAAGAAGGCTCTACTCCTTATTTGTGGGCATTACAAAGGCATTGACGAGCGCATCCGGCAGACCTACGTAACAAGCGAAATTTCCATTGGCGACTATGTGTTGAGTGGGGGAGAGCTAGCCGCTGCGGTGGTGGTGGATGCAGTAGGAAGGCTCTTGCCCGGTGTGCTAAATGATGAAACTTCCGCGCTCTCCGATTCTTTTCAGGATGATATGCTGGCCCCGCCGGTTTATACCCGCCCGGCAAGCTGGCGCGGGATGGATATTCCCGAAATTCTCCTCTGCGGCGACCCGAAAAAAGTAGATGAATGGCGACACGAACAAAGCATCGCACGGACGCAAGAGCGCAGGCCGGATTTGTGGGAAAAACACCAGTAGCCAAGAATCAATCGCCAAGCGCCGTTGGAACATGGTCCTTGATTTTGAATCCTGATACTTGACTTCGCGCTACTTATTTCTTGTGTCTTGAAAATTGGCTCTTGAAAATTAACAACAGTTCCTTACCTTCGCCGCCTCAAAATTGAAAGCCCTTATGAACGCCATAGATTTCGTTCACGAACAAATGACCACCGGAAAGACGATTCCTTCTTTCAAGGCTGGCGACAATATCACCGTTAACTACCGCATCATTGAAGGCGCAAAAGAGCGTATTCAGGCTTTTAAAGGCGATGTGATCAAGCGTCAGGGACGCGGCATGACGCAGACATTCACCGTCCGCAAAATGTCTAACGGTGTAGGCGTAGAGCGTCTGTTTCCGCTTTTTAGCCCGAACATTGAATCTATTGAATTGAACAAGTCGGGCCGTGTACGCCGCGCCAAACTGTACTACCTGCGCGCCCTCTCCGGCAAAAGCGCCCGTATTAAGGAGAAAAAACGCGCCGTTGCGCCAAAGGCAAAAGCAGCTGCTTCTACTGAAGCATAAGCTTTTTAGAAACAAAAGAATATTTCACAAGAACGCCCCGCATTTGCGGGGCGTTCTTGTGTGCTGTCGATATCAAATCAACTTCTTCAACGCCTTACCCGTAAAGCGCAACCAGTTCACATTGTGCAGATTTAGCTGGAAAACAAAAGTTTGATTCAAGCTAGATTTCTTGGAGGGGGTGTTCATTTGCAGGTAGTTTCGGTAATCCTCGCTCATGACGAAGGGCAGGTAAACGTTTAGCACATCGTAAGGAAAGTGCAGCGAAACGCCGCCATCGTAGAGCAGCGAGCTACCGGAAGGCAGCATTTTACCAATGTCGCTGAACGTGGCTGCATCAAAAAACAAGCGCACGGGCAAGAAGGGAACGGTGGTGGAAATATTGACCGACGCCAGCCAGTTGTCAGATGAGCTAAGACCGAAAGCCACAAAAGGCGTAGGAATTTTCAATCCGCCTTCGCGGATTCCAATTTGATGGGAAGAAAAGCCTTCGCGCTCGCTTCTTCCAAAATAAGAGCCGTCATAGAGGTAGTCATTTACGCCCGTAGAAGTGGCCTGCAAGGCGTAGCGATTGGGCAACGAAGTGTTCGCCGGAAGGAAGATTTTCCCTGCAAAGCCGCGCAGATACAAACCGCCATTTTTGCCGTAGTCAATGCGCAGATTACCCTCCGCCATCAGCTTCACAAAATCGCCGTTGCCGTGGGCTTCCACTGCGTAGCTAAAAGGATTTACTGCGCGCTCATTCCGATGTTCGTAGCGCAGCCGCAGATAGCCGTAATCTTTGAAAGCAATGGAAGGATAGAAAAGGGTGTCGCCTGCCGGGCGGTTGTACACAAATCCTTCTTCCCGGATGCCATAAGCACGCAACGAAGTGCTGCGAACAACAGGACTGCGCGGGTCGCGATTGCGAAACGTAAAGGAAAGTTCCGGGGCGATTTTCGTGTAGCGCGCCTGCAATAAATCAGGACGATTGAGGGCCGTTTCGTTGTAGTGGTAAGAACGAAAATCTGCTTGCAAACCGATGGATTGAAACGCGCCTTTTTGTGGAAAGAAGAAATAACCCACCGAACCCGCACCCGTTGGCGAGCCACTACGGAAGCCCCACGTAGGCGCAAGCGCATAACGGAAACGTGCTTCGGGAATGGCAAAAGTGTTGTGGAAAAGCAACCCCGCCTGCAAGCCGTCATACACGTTGTAGCCCAGCGCTGGTGTTATCCAAATCTTGGTTTTGTAGTCGTTCTGTAAGCCAGCGGGAATGCCCAGTTTCAATCCACGCCGGGTAGAATTGTTGGCGCGTGTCGCGTCGGGAATGGCGTCGGAAAGCAGGATGCGGCTGTAATTATTTCGCGGCAGGGAAACGGTGGTGTGTCCTTCAAAAGGAGCCGTCCATGCCTGCGCCGCAACGCTGTCTCCCATGTAGCCTTGTACCAGTGCGGGCGCAGCAAAAGGTAAATTGTTTTTCACGGAAAGCTGCACCGAATCGCCGCTGTTTCCGTCTTTGCGCAAGGAGAAATTCACGGGTCGGGTAGTGGAAAAAGCGTTGTTGATGAACCAGTCCAGACTCTTCGGCGAATGCCTGCGTAAGGCCGCAAAAAAATCTTCGGGCTGCGGGTGGCGGAATTTCCAGGCCGCGTAATAATCCTGCATTGCTTTCCGCAAATTGTCCTCACCCATGTAGGCTTCCAACCAGCGCATCCACGCCGCCGTTTTGTAATAGACATCGCCGCCGTAGTTGGCATTGCGGAACTGCTCCGAGGAGAGGTTCAGCGGCTGGTCGTCGCCGGTTTTGGCCAGCTGGTAATAAAAAATCGTCTCCGCGCTTTCTTCGCGTAGGCTGTTTTTGCTCACCGGTTTTCCCTTCGCTTTGGCAATGGAATCTCGCCGCGTTTTGTTGTATTCCGAAACGGCTTTCCATTCGTAGAAAGAATTAAGGCCCTCATCCATCCACGCATCGCGCCGCTCATTGCTCGCCAGAATGCCCTGAAACCAGTTGTGGCCTACCTCATGAATCACCACCGTTTTCAGCGCCGGACTTGCCGTGCGGTCAATTACCGTAATGGTGGGATATTCCATGCCGCCGCCCGCTTTCATGTCGCCTTCCACGGCTTTCACGGTGCGGTAGGGATAGGGGCCGAGGTTGGCGCTGTATGTCTTCAACGCCGCTTTCAGGTAGGCATTTCCGTCTTCCCAATACTCGCTGTCGGCAGGGAGAAAAGCCGTCCAGGTTGTCGTGAGAAAACCATTTCCCGCCACCTGCATACTGTCTTTCCGAACAATAAAACGCTTGTCCGCAAACCACGCAAAATCGTGGATATTGTCTTCGGTAAATCGCACGGTTTTCATCCCTGCTGACGACGGCGGGAAAGTGTCTTTTGCATTCTTAGGCCGGAGATACGCGGAGAGCGGCACGCGGCTGAGCGAGTCTAAAAAACGGTTCTCGCTCTCCGTCTGGCAGTTGCCGGTGGCCATCACCACGTAGTTCTGCGGCAGGGTAATCTCCACGTCGTAAGAACCGATTTCGTCGTAAAATTCTCCCTGATCCAGATAAGGCATCACGTGCCAGCCTTCGCGGTCATAGACGGCAAATTTGGGAAACCACTGCGTAATGAAATAGGCCTGCCCGGTATGGCCGAAGCGGGAGAAAACCGACGGGATTTTTACCCGGAACTGCGCCGAAAAGGTGCGGGTTTCGCCGGGCAAAAGCGGTGTTTGAAGCGTCAGTTCGCCTTGATCTTTGTTCTTCAGCGAGTCGTCGTCTAAGTAGCGCAGCGTTCCGGGGTTACCAAAATCCAGCGACCGGAACCGGCCTTTCTGAGCTTCCTTGCTGTAGTAAAAAGCGGTCTTCCCATTCTCAATCATCTGCTCCGTAAATGCTGTCCTATCGTTGTCGTAAGCGTTGGGGTAGAGGTGGAGAAAAAGCGTGTGGAGCGTGTCGGGGCTGTTGTTGGTGTAGCTGTATTCCGCCGTCGCCGAAAGCTCGTGTTTCCGATCGTCGAGCGTTACCTGCATCCGCGTATCCACGCGCTGCTGGAAGTAGGGTTTTGGCGTTTGGGCTTGGGTGAGGAAGGGTAGAAGAAGCAGAAGAGCCAGCCGGAATTTCATGCTGCAAAGATTAGGAAAGGCGGCGCGTTTGGATGTGTTTTTTGCGGACACGCGCAGCGTGTTCCTACGTGGATTACCGTCCGGTAGGGACACACTGCGCGTGTCCGCTGAACAAAACGTGCTTGCACCATAACCCCGGCTTAACTTGCCGCCCAATTTCTCCTTTTATGCAACGCGACACGGCCCTTTTCCACCTTATCGAAGAAGAATACCAGCGACAGCAACGCGGTCTGGAACTGATTGCCTCCGAGAACTTCACCTCTATGCAAGTGATGGAAGCCATGGGCAACGTGATGACCAATAAATACGCCGAAGGCTATCCCGGTAAACGCTATTACGGCGGCTGCGAAGTGGTGGACAAAAGCGAGCAACTGGCCATTGACCGCGCAAAGGAAATCTTCGGTTGCGACTGGGCCAACGTGCAGCCCCATAGCGGCGCACAGGCCAACGCGGCGGTGTTTCTGGCCTGCCTTAAACCCGGCGATACCATCCTCGGCTTAGACCTCAGCATGGGCGGCCACCTCACCCACGGCTCCTCGGTGAATTTCTCCGGGAAATACTACAACCCTGTTTTCTACGGGGTGCGGAAGGACGACGGGCGCGTGGACTACGACATGCTGGAAGCACAGGCCCGCGAACACAAACCGAAGATGATTATCTGCGGCGCCTCGGCCTACAGCCGCGACTGGGATTATGCCCGCATCCGCAAAGTGGCCGACGAAATCGGTGCGCTGTTGCTCTGCGACATGAGCCACCCGGCGGGCCTGATTGCTGCCGGCCTGTTGGATTCGCCGCTGGAGCACTGCCATATCGTGACGAGTACGACGCACAAAACCCTGCGTGGCCCGCGCGGCGGCCTTATCCTGATGAGGCAGGATTTTGACAACCCGTGGGGCATCACCGGCCCGAAAGGCGAAATCCGCACGGTAGCGCAACTGCTGGATCTGGCGGTGTTTCCGGGTACGCAGGGCGGGCCGCTGGAACACGTGATTGCAGCAAAAGCAGTGGCTTTCTTTGAGATTCTCCAACCGGAATTTAAAGCCTACCAACAGCAGGTGCAGCGCAACGCACAGGCGCTGGCCAAAGCGTTTATGGAGAAGGATTACCACATCGTGAGCGGCGGCACGGAAAACCACCTCATCCTGATAGACCTGCGCAACAAAGGCATCTCCGGCAAGAAAGCGGAAAACACGCTGGTGAAGGCCGACATCACGCTGAACAAAAACATGGTTCCCTACGACGACAAATCGCCGTTCGTAACAAGTGGCATCCGCATTGGCGTTCCGGCAGTTACCACGCGCGGCATGAACGAAGCAGACATGCAGCGCATCTGCAACTGGATAGATAGGGTATTGATGGCTCCCGACGATGAGCACCTGATTACCGCCGTGCGAAGCGAAATCAACACGTTTATGGAAGGCTTCCCGCTTTATCCTGACAGAAACTAATAATCCAAAAGGCCCAACGTTCCCTGCGTTGGGCCTTTTGGTTAGCGGTAAGTGCCTGCCGTTGGTAAGGGTGGCTTTTTATTGGAGATGCTCAAGTACAAAGTCATTATCAGCAGGCACAAAAAGATAATTACAGGACTCTAAGGAAGCGGAAAGCGCGTCAATAGACCTTATTTCTTTGCTTTGGGATAGATTGTAAGCCGTATAACGAATCTCCTCTAAAAAAGACAGAATGTTTTGCGCAGCCGTTTTCCGATAGGTGGTAACGCCTTCGTCTTTGGAAACCAGCGGCAGAATTTCGCAGATGATGTAAGGCTGGTGAATTTGAATAAGGCTTCTAAAGCCCACCAATACTTTCCATTCGCCCCCTTCCACATCCACCTTGATAACCGCTATGCCGTTCAACCCTTCCTTTGCCAGCAATGCGTCGCCAGTGGTCATCGGCACCTTCACGGTGGTGGAATAGTGTGTAAATTTCCGGAAAAGCGGCGAAGTCGTGGCCAGGATATCGTCTTTGTATCTCAACAGCAACTCCGTTTCCCTTCTCCATCCGACAGCGCATAAGGCAATATCTTTACTGTGTTGAAATGATTTTTCTGGCACAAGTCCGCCAGATAGGAAACACAGGCTGGATTTGGCTCAATGGCATAATAGGGCGTTTGAGGAAAGCGGGGAACAACCTTTAACAGGGTTTGCCCGGTGTTTGCGCCCACGTCGATGAATGCCCCGCTTCGGGTAGCGAGCAGCTTGCCAACCAGCGTATCCAGCCAGGTTTCGTAATCGGAAAGAAAA
>CBDFFP010000008.1:0-93597 GCA_965246855.1 Chitinophagaceae bacterium
TCGCCCAGCCGGGGAGGTCTGCCGTGCCCGAACTGTCGGTGTGTGTGTGCGGCAAGAACCGGCCGGACCTGCTGGCCGCGTGCCTGAATTCGCTGACGCACCTGGCCGGGGTCGAGTACGAAGCCCTGGTGATGGACGACGGGTCGGACCCGCCGCTGGAGCCGGCCGTCCGGCCGCTGCTCACACCCGACGTGGCCGGGCGGACGCGGTTTCACCGGCACCCGGTGAGCACCGGGTATGTGGTCGGCCGGAACGAACTCGGCCGGGCGGCCGCCGGGCCGGTGATCCTGACGCTCGACGACGACGCCGAGTTGATCGACACGAGCGTCCTGGCGGGGCTGCGGGTGCTGGCCGCGGACCCGGCCGTCGGGGCGGTCGGGTTCGCGCAGGTCGACGCGGCCGGGGTCCGGTACCCGGCGTTCATGCAGCCGGCCCCGGTCGATTACATGTGCCGGGTGCCGACGTATTACGGGTACGCGCACCTCATTCGCCGCGACCTGTTCGTTCGGCTGGGCGGGTACACGGAGTTGATCCGGGCGTATGGCGAAGAAAAAGAGTTCTGCAAGCGGGTGTGGGACGCCGGGGCGGAAGTGGTGTACCTGCCGGCGGCGGCCGTCCGCCACTCGCACTCGCCGGCCGGCCGGAACGAACTGACCCGGATGCGCCAGGGGTGCCGGAGTTCGCTGATCGACGCCGTCCGGAACGAGCCGTTCCCGGAGGTGTTGGCCGGGGTGCCGTACCGGCTGTACGGGTACTGGCGGCACCGCAAAGTCGTGTGCGCGCACTACCAGATTTCTGACGCCGGGGGCCTGCGGTGGCTGGCCCGGGAGCTGGCCGGGGTGCTGCCGGCGGCCGTCCGGGAACGCGGGCCGGTCCGCCGGTCGACGTACCGCCGGTGGCAGACGCTGCGGGCGACGTGGCCGGCGTACACGCCGCCGGCCAGCCCTGACGGGGGGGCGAGATGACTGCCGCCGGCCGGTTCGCGGCCCGCGCGAGGTTTGCCGGGCTGGCCGTCCGCAACCTGGGGGCCGGGTCGGCCGTCCGGTTTCTGACCCAGCGCGGGCTGGCCGCCGCCGGCCGCCGGCCGGGCGGGTACTATCTGACCGCCAAGACGGCCGCCCACCCGGTGTTCGTCCGGGCCGGGACGAGCGACCCGGTCGTGTTCCGGCAGATCTTCATCGAGCGTGAGTACGCCCCACTCGACGGCCTCGTGGCCCCGGAGTTAGTGATCGACTGCGGGGCGAACGTCGGGTACTCGTCGGTCTACTTCCTGTCGCGCTTCCCGAGCTGCCGGCTGGTGGCGGTCGAGCCGGACCCGGCGAACTTTGCGAGCCTGGTGCGGAACCTGGCTGCGTTCGGGCCGCGGGCGACGGCGGTGCGGGCCGGGGTGTGGTCCCGGCCGGCCCGGCTGGCGATCCGGCCGGGCGGCTACCGCGGGGACGCCCACTGGGCCAGACAGGTCGTCGAGACGGCCGCCGACGACCCGGCCGGGTTCGACGCCGTCGACCTGCCGACCCTGTTGGCCCGGTCCGGGGCGGCCCGCATTTCGCTGCTGAAAATGGACATCGAGGGGGCCGAGGCCGAGGTGTTCGCCGGGGACTGTGCCGGGGTGCTGGCCGTGGTCGACGCGCTGGCGATCGAGTTGCACGACGACACCGTGTTCGGCCCGGCCACCCCGGTGTTCGACCGGGCCGTCGCGGGGCTGCCGTTTGCGCGGTCCCGGTCGGGCGAGTTGACGGTGCTAGTGCGGACCGACCGGCCGGCGGCGGGAGGACAAGTGTAGACAAGAGGAGACGGATGCAGGCAGGTGTTGACACGGCGTGACGGTAGGCTACAAACAGCTACAGCAAGCGTTTGTCGCTGAACCCCTCCCGACGAGGGGGCAGCAAATCCTACGGCCACCCTTTACGGGGTGGCCGTGGCGTTTTATGCCGTCCCGACTCCCTGGGGGCGCGGTTCGCCCCAGCCGCTGACCCGGCGAACAAGTCTGAACGAGCCGTCCCCGTCAGGGGTCGGGATACCCCGGAGTCGAGTCGGGCGGAGTCTGCTCCGGGGCATCCCGACCCCTGACGGGGACGGCTCGTCGGGAACCCCACGGACCGCGACTGTCAGGGGCCGGGTGACCCCGCCAGACGGAAGGCCGACACCCCGCGGGCTGGTGTGCGGGTCTGACGCCCCGGCCGGCTGCTGTTCGCCCCGGCTGACACCCGCCGCCCGCTCTGCTAACATACTCCTTCGGTGTTCGCGCCCCTCCGCGCCGTTGCGAGAGACCGCTTCTCCCCGCCCGAAAGCCCCCCCGATGACCCGGCGTTACGTCGACCAACTCCGCGACGGCGACACTCTGGACGACGTGTACCTCGCCACCGACAAGCAGTTGCGGGTCAACCGCAAGGGCGATTCGTTCGTCCAGGTCGATTTGCGCGACCGCACCGGTGGGTTGTCGGCGCGCATCTGGAACGCCGGCGAACACCTGTTTAAGTCGTTCGACAACGGCGATTACGTCCACGTCGAGGGGAAAGTCCAGAACTTCCAGGGGGCACTCCAAGTCATCATGACCCACGTCGAGCGGGTCGAGGCCGAGAAGGTCGAGGCGGCGGACTTTCTGCCGCACACCGACCAGGACGTGCCGAAACTGCTCGACCGGCTGCGGACGTACTTACTCCGGCTGACCAACCCGCACCTGCGGGCGTTGGCCGAGGTGTTTTTGATGGACGACGCCTCTCGTGGACGATGAATGCCAAGCAGGACAGCCTTCTTATTCCGCACAACGGCCCGATGCCCATTATCATTCCCGATGCGGCGCACGTGATTGTGGGCGAGGTAACGGAGAAGAAACCGGAAGCCGAATGGATACGGCAGTTTGCGGTGGCGGGGGATTTTCTTTCCAAAACAAAAGCGTGGGAAGAAATACCTGCAACCACTTTTACGCAGCCGCTGTACGATGCCGCGATGGGGATTTTACGGGGAAACCGCGCGCTGTTGAAAGTGGCGGTTTTGCAGGGATTGCCGGAACGAGGAGGCGCGTGGAAAAGTGCGGAACTGCGCGAGTTGTTGCGGTGGCTGGTGGGGAATGTAAAGGAAGAAATCCCGGTGCGGACGGCAGCGTTGCAGGTCTGTGGGAAATGGGATTCCGGCAAGGGAAACAGCGCGTTTTATGCCTCGCTTCTGGGGGACAGTTCTTACTACGTGGCGGGCACGGCGCTGGGCCTTCTCTCCAAAACAGACAGCGCCGAAGCGTTGCGCGCGGCACGAAAAATTCTGGACGAAAAAACGGCGCGCTCGCTGCTGCTTTCCAATGCCGCAGAGATTGTGGCGCAAACCGGAAAAGAGGAAGACCTCCTTCGCATTTCCGCCAATGCCGAAGGCAAATGGGGAAGCGCCCGCCTGCCGCTCGTGGAGCCGGTGGTTTTGTTTTGGAAAGCCGATGGAACCAATGGCCGGGCCGCGCTGGCGCTGCTTCAGAAATGGCTTTTTGAGGAAGAAGCGGGCTTTATGAAGGAGCGGCATCTGGGGGAGTGGCAGGATATGGTGGTGCGGGCGCAGGAAGAAAGGGAAAATCCGTTTTGGCGGGCGAAACGGGAGGCTCTGCGGGCGTTTCTAAAGGAAGTTCAGGCGGCGGAAAAAGACGCGGCTACGGCAGAACGGATTGGGAAGATGGCGGAGCGGGTGAAGTAGGGGAGAAGTAGATTTTACGCAAGCGCAATGTTCTGTTTGTTATGCTATTACGACAACAAGACATTTTCTACATATTTTAGTGCGCTGTACCCTAATTATACTACGAAAGTTGTAAACCTAAATCAGTTGGCAACCCATCAAGGCTTTTCAGGTTGTTGTCTTTCATATACTGAATTAAGCCTTCTTCGCCTTTCTTTTCGGCCCACTCAAAGTGAATGTCGCGCTCGCCGATGTAATCATAAAGCGGAACGCCAAAGCCGCAGGAGGTTTGAACCAAGTCAATCTCCGCAACGATTATCTGCCTTGTGCTGGGATAAATGGTAAATTCTTTTGCGTAAGATTCCCACGATTCGGAGCTTGGCAAAACGGTGGCTCCTTTTCCATAAAGCCGCAAAATATTGGGCTTTCCCACAAAAGAACAAAACATGAAATTTATGCGCCCGTTTTCCAGTGTGTGTGCAGAAGTTTCATTGCCGCTGCTTATCAAATCCATATAAGCCACTTTGTTGTCGTCCAGCACCCGAAAACAGTCTAAGCCTTTGGGCGAAAGATTGATTCTTCCCTCACTGCTCAGCGGCGCGGTGGCGACAAAAAAAAGATGCTGCTCGCTGATGAATTCTTTGTGTGCGGCGCTGATGGAATTGCTGAATTTGCCCATGAGGTTGAGGGGTGTTTTTTGCTAAAATTTGCGCGACAAAGATAAGCGCTTGCGCTAATAGGGAAGATTTGCATACCCAAATTTCTGTCCAATTTGCTTCCTGCTTATTTTTGCATCCTATGAAAGGAAACATTTCCATCCCACCCGTTCCAGAATTCAGAGAGCACATTACCGCCGTCTTGATGATGCTGGATGGGTATTACAAAGCTGTAGAAGCAGAAGTGCTTCCGGCTACACCAAAATCGCAACGCGTTATAAACATCCTAAGCCCGGCAGATTTACAGGAGCTAAAAGACAAGTTTGACGCGGCCCCGCCCGATGAAAAAGTGCCGATGACAGCGGCCGAAGCCGTACGGCTTTCTGCCTGCTACCTGCTGTTAAGCCATTTGCTGATATCGGAAGAAGGCGAAAAGTTGTTTGCGCTGATGTATGCAATCGTACCCGACGATGGTAGTTTGGACAACCCGGGCTTCTATGATTTTCCCACAATACGAAACCGGATTCTGATTATCAACGACCACCTGATTATCAACAGTGAAGCGCAAATTAGTGACGCGGAAGGCTATGCAGAGATGAAGGCGCAAATAGCGGCCCTGATTGCGTAAAGCAGACGCTTCCGGGAAAATCGCTTCTGCAAGTACGATACAAACTTAAAACTCATCTGCACCGTAGCAGGTAGCGAAGCCTATGTGGCCGCTTTGGTGGTAAAGAAGATAGCCGATGCCGCCGCACTTGCAGGCATCAACGGCGCAGCGGAAATCAGCCGCAAGCTGGGCGAGCGTTTTGAAGGGCAAGGCGGCAGCGGTAATACCAATACCCCAAACCCTTAATTGTTATTATTAATAAAAAGAAGTAAAAAAGGCCCTGCCATTGGTGGGGCCTTTTTTTGTGCGGCCATCCGGGTGCTACCCACTGCTGAAGAGAACCGGTTCGGCAAAAAGGGAAGCGCGCTCGGTTTATAGCCAAACCAGTTTGAATAGGAAGTGGGTCTGTTTACTGCGGAGGTAAACGGGTTTGGGTAAAAAGAGAGCCCGTTCGGTTGGCATCCAAACTTGTTTGGATATTAAGGGAGCCTGTTTGGGTAAAAAGCGAACGGGTTCGGCTGGCATCCAAACGGGTTTGGCTATGAAGTGGGAGGGGGTACTTGGGAAGTGGGCACCCCCACTTGTGGTGGGAACGACCCCACTTCAGAAGTGGGGGTAATGGGAAAATGTAGTGTTAAAATAGGTGTGTTTGGAGGAAAAGTGGGAAATGATTATTTTTATAAGAGAAGGCTTGGAGGACTTTTGGGCTAACGCAGAGGGCTTTATGCAGGTTGAGAATTAGCATTACGTCTGCCCGAGCCGCTGGTGATTGAAAATATTTTGATGAAGTTAAGTACTAATAATCAGCGATGTTTGTCCAGTCCGAACCAATGGAAGGTTTTGCAATTTGCTGAAGTTTAGTTTGTCAAGCCCAACTTGCATAAAACCCCATGTTAGCAGCAGGATTTAATGTTCGTTTTTATAGAATTCGTCCATTTGCAACATCGCTAATCTTCTAGCTTCGTCAATGGAATACTTCCCTTTTAATCTTTTGCCCTCATCAACTATTCCAATTTTATTGGAAATAATTTTCGCTATTTTAGAAGTACCTTCTTTTATATCAAGATATCCAATTGCAGACGATAGCCCGTCTACTTTAGAATTGTCAACTCTTACTGGCAAAACATAATATCTTCCCTTTTCAATCAATAACCTTTCTAATGCAGCCTGTCTTTCATGGATAGTCCATATTTTATTAATATAAGAATTTGAAATCAACATCACACAAAATTGAGACTTTGAGCTATAAATGTCGTATAAATGTGTAACAAGATTTTTACCTAATAGTTCAGACCTTTCAAAATTATCATAAAATACTCTCAGCTTATTTTTTATGAGAAATTTGGAAATATCTTCTGCATATAATCTATCCTCTCCGGCAAAAGATAATGCAACATCATACTCATATTGCCTTAACTGCCACTCTTCGCACAAGAGTAGAATTTGTTCAAATTCGAGTCCAACATCGTAGTTTACTTTATCTTTATCTAAAACCAAATAGTGCTTCAACTTTTCATCAATTTTATCTACAAATGCTTTTGCGTTATATGTATATATAACAATAATTGCTTTTGGAAAATGTGTTCTAAGTTTTGCAATTAGTTCATATAAGCTATTCATTGCCTCATCTCCATATCCGAGAATTGAGGGATCAAGAAATACTGTATTAATTCCATTTTTTTGAATCAGAGGTTGGATTTGATCCTCCTTGTGCGTAGAAATTACTCTATGAACTGTTGGAAACGCGTTTAAATGAGCATATAGAGAATTTACACCAGCAGTTCCATGATGATGCGTTCCAAAAATTAAAACGTTCAAATAAGGTCTAAACCGTTTCATATTTAGATATTTGTAATAATGTTTCTAGTAATAATTATTTCCCATTTAAGTTAGGGGATTTCAAAGTAGATTTGTCTTGCTGCTAATATTCTGTTTGCCGCAATTGGAGTAGCGGCAATCCGTCCATAGTCCGCAACCGCGTTTCGGCAATCATCCCAATACGGGTGTATTGCCGCTATTGAAGGTTTTTTCAGGGTTGCGCATTGCAAAACGCGCCGCAAAATACGAGCGCTCTTCCATATTTCAAAACCCCGCCCAACTTCCCAACCATTTCTCCCGTCTTTTCCTAAACTTATACTTTCGCAGCCTTTTCAGCAAACGACCTATGCGCCTTCTCTCCTTTCTCCTCTTCTTGACCGCCACTTCTGCAAGCGCCCAACGCTTCACCCTTACCAACTCCCTTCGCACGGGCGCTTATGGCGCAGCCGCCTGGGGCGACTATGATGGCGATGGCCGGAAAGACCTCGCCTATGGCGCGCAGACGGCGCAAGCCGGCCTGTCCGATTTCCTTCACATCTACCACAACACAACCGCCGGTATGGTGCTGCTTACGCCAGCATTGCCGTACATGTCTAACCCTTCCATGACGTGGGCCGACCTGAACAACGACGGCAAAGACGAGTTGATTATCACCGGTATGGGAAGCACGGGCGGAGGCGCAACAACGGTTTATACCTACGATGGCGTAGGCGCGCTGGTGGAGATGACCAGCGTGCAGATTCCCGGCTTTTCCGCAGGCAGCGTAGCGGCAGTCGACTACAACAACGACGGCTGGAAAGACATCGCGATGATGGGCTTCGATAGCAGCAGCCAAGTCAATGCTCTTATCCTCAAAGGCGGCGCGGGCCTTTCCTTTACGCCCATTCGCACCCCCGTCGTTGGCGCGCACTTCGGCGAGATGAAATGGGGCGATTTCAACAACGATGGCCTCGCCGATTTGCTGGTAAATGGTTATGAAGCAAACACGCCGCTGTCGCGCACCCGGATTTACCAAAACATGGGTGCTGATTCTTTCCAGATGCTGTCCACCACTTATCGCGGCTTGTCCGGCACGGTGGACTGGCTGGATTATGATGGCGATGGAAAACCCGACTTCCTCACAACAGGTACGGATACTTCCGGCACAAATTCTCTTACGGATTTGTACCACAATGATGGCAATGGCATTTTCAGTCGTGTAACCACCAATCTGCCGGATTTTGGCGAGCCTTCGGCAGTAGCGATTGCAGATTTTAACCAGGATGGCAAGCCTGATGTTGCCCTTGGCGGCGGCACAGCGTTTAGCAACACCTATTCCGCCATTGCCTACGGAACCGGCACAGCAACTTTTCTGCTGGATACCATCTACCAGGGAGATGTTCAGAATTGCATTGCCGAAGCCGCCGACTTTGACGGAGACAGCTACCCCGACCTGCTTTTTGGAAGCAATCTGCTGCGCAACCGGGGCAGCGCCGCAGCCGTGAAAAATATTTCTGCGCCTGTAGCCAATGCCTGTCTGTCGCCCAATCCGGTAGCGGAGGACGCAGTGCTTCAGTGGAAAAGTCCGGTAAGCGGAAAAGCAATGCTCACGCTGCACGACGCTACCGGCAGAATGATCTGGCAACGGCAGGTAAAAACAGAGGTTGGAGAAAATCAGCTTCCAGTTTCCTTTAAGGATGTAGCACCGGGAATCTACTTTTTACGCGTCGGCAACAGCGAGGCATTGCGGGTGGAAAAGCGTTAAAACGCTTACGGCAAAATGAAAAACACCCGTCAGGTTTCAGAAGCCTGACGGGTGTTTTTGTAGGAAAAGTCTTTAAAATTTCACTGGATTTTCCCGCAACAAGGGCTGCACCAAATCCTTGTCCGAAACAATTGCTTCCCGCACGTCCATCTTCCAATCAATGTTCAGCGCCGGGTCGTCGAAGCGGATGCCGCCTTCGCTCATTTTGTGATACACGTTGTCACATTTATACAGCACCGAAGCCGTTTCGGATAGCACCGTATAGCCATGCGCAAAGCCGCGCGGAACCAGAATTTGCAGCTTGTTTTCGGCACTTAGTTCTGCACCAAACCAGCGGCCATAAGTAGGGCTGCCGTCGCGCAAATCCACCACTACATCCCAGACAACGCCTTCAAATACCCGGAGCAATTTAGCCTGTGCATACGGTGGCTTCTGGAAATGCAATCCACGCAAAACATTCCGCGCCGAGCGCGCTTCGTTGTCCTGAATAAACGGCGCAGTATGGCCGGTGGCCTCCTGAAAAACCTTCTCGTTGAAGCTCTCAAAAAAATAGCCCCGGTCGTCGTGAAAAACGCGCGGCTCCAAAAGCAGCAGTCCCTCTATGGGCGTTGGAATAACCTTCATTTTCTTTCCTATTTCTGGGCCAGTTGCTGAATGGTTTCGTTTACGGCAGTAGCGATGTAATCCACTTCTTCCGCCGTCAATTCGCTGTGCATCGGCAGGGAAATCACGCAGGTGTTGAGGAAGTCGGTTACCGGAAGGTGTGCTGCGTCGCCCCCAAATTCCCGGAGCATATTCTGCTTATGGCAAGGCACGGGATAGTAAATCATGTTAGGAATGCCGCGTTCCGTCAACGCCGCTGAAACCGCATCTCTGTCTACGTCTACAAGCTTCAGGGTGTATTGGTGGAAAACATGTGTGGAGTAGGGGGCGCGAAACGGCGTTTCGATGTGCATGTTGGGTGCGAAAGCAGCGTCGTAGGCATCGGCGGCGCGACGACGGGCGTCGTTATATCCATCAAGCAAAGGCAACTTGATGCGCAGCACGGCAGCCTGTATGGAATCCAAGCGGCTGTTGCATCCCACCATCTCATGATAGTAGCGCACTTTTTGTCCGTGATTGGCAATCATGCGCAGCTTCTCCGCCAGCGCGTCGTTGTTGGTGAACATCGCGCCGCCGTCGCCATAGCAACCAAGGTTTTTGGACGGGAAAAAGGACGTGCAGCCAATGGTTCCCATCGCGCCGGTTCTCGCCTTGCGGCCATCCGGAAAGGTGTATTCTGCGCCAATAGCCTGCGCGTTGTCTTCTATTACCGGAAGATTGTGTTCCGCAGCAAGCGCCAGCAAAGGCGCCATGTCCACGCTTTGGCCGTAGAGATGCACCGGCATAATGGCTTTCGTGCGCGGCGTAATCGCCTTCCGGACGCTCTCTATGTCCATTGTAAAGGTCTTCTCATCCACTTCCACAAACACCGGCTTCAGGCGCAGCAGGGCCACTACTTCCACCGTGGCGATATAAGTAAAGGAAGGCGTAATCACCTCGTCGCCCGGTTGAAGGCCAAGGGCCATAAGCGCAATCTGAAGCGCATCCGTTCCGTTGGCGCAGGGAATCACGTGCTTCACGCCGAGGTAGTCGGCCAGTTCCTTTCCAAAAACGCCCACGTCCGGCCCGTTGATAAAAGCTGTGTTGTCTATCACGTTCTGGATGGCGGCGTCCACCTCTTCTTTGATGTGCAGGTATTGGCGACGGAGGTCCACCATCTGGAGTTTGTGCATAGCGCAGGCGTTTTTTTAGGAAAGAGCGCAAAAATAGGCTTTGTCCGGTAGCGGTTTCATGAGCCGCAAACCGAAAGTGTTGTTTTGGAAAAAGCTTTGCGCCTACTTTTGAACAATGCAAAGAACCCTTGTTTTTCTGTTGCTTTTGCTGTCTCCGGCGCTCCTGCGTGCGCAGCAGGATGCCGATCTCTTTGGCCCCATGAGCGGCGGTACTACCCGGCAGGCATTCCTCATCGGCGTGCAGGGCGGATATGACATTCCCTTTGGCGACATGGCAAAACGTTTCGGCAATTCTTTCCGCGTGGGCGGTTCTTTACAATACCGGCTAAAGAACAACTGGCAGTTTGGCGTGAAAGGCGATTTTCTTTTCGGAACTCAAATCCGGGAGGACAGCCTGTTGGGAAATCTGCGTGATGTATCGGGCTTCTACCTCAACGACGACGGGCAGCGCACGGGCATGGAAATCGCAGAGCGCGGCTACACGCTGGGCCTCACGGCGGGCAAGATGATTCCCTTTTCCAAAAACCAGCCGAACCGGGGACTGCTCCTGCAACTTACCGCTGGCTTTATTCAGCACAAGGTTTTTTACTTCAATCTGCAGGACAATTTTGCGCAGCTCCGCGACGAGTATAAGAAAGGTTATGACCGGCTGACCAACGGAATTTTTGTAGAGCCGTACATCGGCTATCAGCATTTTTCGGAAAGCGGGCTGGTGAATTTCCACCTCGGTATCAGCAGCACTTTCGGCTTCACGGCAGGCCGCCGCGACTGGCAGCTTGACCTTGCCCGGCCTTATACAGAATCGCGCCTGGATGGGCTGTTTGGCTTTCGCGCTGGATGGTATTTCGCGGTGTACAGCCGGAAGAGTGCGGACGTGTATTATTGAGTAGAAAGCTGTTAGTAGAAAGATCGACATTTATCGTCGATGATAGAAAGCTTTTAGGGAATTCCGTAGGGACACGCCGAGCGCGTCCGCATAGTCCATATGGCCCAACGACTACCGACCATCGCCTACAACCTCGCTCTTGCCGCCTATCGCACAGCGGCGCAGACGCTGGCCCATTTCTCCCCGAAGGCGCAGAAGTTCGTGGACGGAAGGAAAGGACTTTTGGCGAAAATAGAAGCGGCTTTCAAGGAAGAAAAACGCCCCGTCATCTGGATGCATTGCGCGTCGCTCGGCGAGTTTGAGCAAGGACGGCCTGTATTGGAAGCATTGCGGGAAAAGCATCTTGAGTACGCTTTCCTGCTCACGTTCTTTTCGCCTTCGGGTTACGAGGTGCGAAAGGATTATGCAGGCACAGACTACGTGTTTTATCTCCCGCACGATACACCCGCAAACGCCGCCGATTTCATTCGCATTACCAGGCCCGTGCTGGCTTTGATGGTGAAATACGACTTGTGGCTTCATTACCTAGAAGCACTGAAAGCAGCGGAAATTCCGGTCGTTTTGTTCGCGGCGCGGTTCACGCCAAAACACGGGTTTTTCCGTTGGTATGGAAGCGTGCAGCGCCGGATGCTGCGTCTGCTCACACACATTTTTGTGCAGGATGAAGCTTCGCAAAAACTGCTCCAAGAAAATGGCTTCAACGCCGTTTCCGTTGCAGGCGATACACGCTTCGACCGCGTGGCCGAAGCGGCAAAAACAGCGGCAGAACATCCAACCTTATTGGCCTTTGCGCAAGGTGCGCCCCTCCTGATTGCAGGAAGCACTTGGCCGCAAGACGAAGCCCTTTTAGAACAAATTCTTCCGCAATTGCCGCCGGAATGGAAATTGGTCATCGTGCCGCACGAAGTGGACGAAGCGCATCTCCAAAAAATAGAAACGCTTTTCGGGAAAGACATCCTTCGCTGGGGCGATGTGGACAAGCGCGAAACTCGCGTGTTGCTGGTGGATAGGGTAGGCCTGCTGTTGCAGTTGTACAAGTCGGCAACCATTGCTTATTTAGGAGGAGGCTTTGGCCGAGCAGGCGTTCACAATGTGCTGGAACCCGCAGCAATGGGCGCGCCGGTCATTCACGGGCCAATCTTTCATCAGTTCTTGGAGGCGGAAGAATTGGTGCGGCAGGGTGGGGCCGAAGTGGTGAAGAATGCAGCAGAAACAGAGGTTGCTTTTCACTGCTGGACGACCGACGAAAAAGCGCGCAAAAAAGCGGGCGAAAAAGCGCGTCAGTATGTGCAATTGCAAAGGGGCGCGACGGAGAAAATTGTGCGTTTTCTGGAAAAGTTTTTGCCCCATTCTGCGGTGTCATGAGGTGTAGGGACGCGCCGCGCGTGTCCGCCCAGCCCACATTCTCTGCGGACATACACAGCGCGTCTCTACCATTTTTGTAAGAACGCGCCTCTTGGCGCGTTCTTACATTCGCGCCATGTTTCGCGAACGCCATTTAGGCCGGGAAAAAGGCGGCTGGATAGAAGTTATCTGCGGCAGCATGTTTTCCGGTAAGACAGAAGAACTCATTCGCCGCCTTCGCCGCGCTGAAATCGCGCGGCTGCCGGTAGAAGTGTATAAACCTGCTACGGACGTGCGCTATGCACAGGAAGAAGTGGTGTCACACAACACGGGCAAGCTTCCATCGCGACCCGTGCATAATGCTATGGAAATCCTTTTGCTGGCTTCTTCCGGTGCGGTGGTGGGTATTGACGAGGCGCAGTTTCTGGACGAAGCCCTGCCCGATGTGGCGGCGCAACTGGCACATCGCGGCTGCCGCGTAATTGTAGCGGGACTGGACATGGATTTTTCCGGAAAGCCTTTCGGCCCGATGCCGCAGGTTCTGGCCATTGCGGAACACATTACCAAGCTCCACGCCATCTGCGTTGTGTGTGGCGAACTGGCGAATTTCTCCTTCCGGAAAAATGCGGCTACCGAAACCTTTCAACTGGGCGCAGGCGAGCGCTATGAGCCGAGATGCCGCCAGTGTTATGGGGAAGAATAAAAGTCCCTTTTCAGGAAACAAAGAATATATTCAGAATGATGCCGTCCCCGAAACCGGGGATGGTGCGAGTAGTCGGTTTTGTGACGTCCCCGATTTCAGGGATAGCGCAAGTAATCGGTTTTGCGGCACCCCCGATTTCAGGGACGCCTAAAATTTCAGAATTTCCTTTATCCCCAAAATCGGGGATGCCTAAAATTTCAGAACTTCCTTTATCCCCCAAACCGGGGATGCCTAAAGTTCCAGAACTTTAGGCATCCCCGGTTTGGGGGAGGGTTATAATTTAAATATAGCCAGCAGTCCGCGTTTTCCGGGGAAGGCGCTCTCCTTTAGAAATTCAAGTCTTCCGGCTCTCCGGCCAGCCGCCGGCCCTGAAGGATATCCGCCCGAAACCGGTTTGCTCTGTTTGTCATGGTCTCTACTATGTCTTTGGGTACGGGTGCTAATCCAAGATTGTGGTTGAGCAGATATTCCTCGTAAGCTATGGGCAGGTGTTCGGCAATCATCCGCAGCCGGTAAAGCTGCTCGGTATTGAGGATGGCTTCTCGAAAGTCGTAATGGCCTTCCATGGGAATCATCTCGTCGGCTTCCAACAGGCAGGAAATAGCCGTCATGAGCTGCTCGTCCATTTCCCCGTGCCGGTTCTGGTGACTGGCTGCCTCGTAAAACCTTCGGGTGGGGGCATCTTCAAAAGTGGTTACGAAGTATTTCAGGTGTTCTTCGTCGTATGGCAACGGGGGCCGTTGGTCGCTGTTGCGCTCGTGTTCGGCCCATTCTTCGGCATGTTCTGCCCGTTGCTTGTCGTAGGCCAGTTGCAGGTAGAAATCTTCCTTTGGCCCCCGGACGTCGGGCAGGGTCATCAGCACCCCTGCGCCGGTGCGGCCATTGTGGAAGTCATACCATTCCGGGAAGTTGCGGTTGGCATCATCCGTGGCGTAGGCTTCTTTGAGGTCTTCATAGTCCTGCCAGTTGTGGAGGAACCAGCGCCCCTCATCGGGTTCTACATAGGCGTTGTTGCTCAGCAGGTATTGCCGGTAGAGTTCCACCTCGTGTTCCGCAATGGGTTCCAGAAAAGGGCAGCGCAGGATGTCGTTTTCCCAACGGAGAAAGTCCTCGCAAATCTCCACGCCCTCATAGGTTTCCTTTTCCGCGCGCCAGAGGCATTGCGCGTCGAAAAGCTTTTTTTGCAGGATGCATTTCAGGTGTACTGCTGCGGCTTCAATCCACTGCGTTTCGGCTTTTTCGTTTTGTTCCACATTCCACTTCCCGTTGTCCAGCCACATCTTCTTTCGCTGGGCATAAAAAGGGATAAAGGAATCGACGGAATAGGAAGCAAAGCGTTCAAAATAGGCTTGGAAATGCGGCTCGGTGCGCAGTTCGTGTTCTATCTGCTCTTGGGTGATTTTTGGGTTCTCTTCGTTTGTTTCTTCAGACATAAGAAGGGATGTTTTAAGAAAGGTTGAAAATACAAAACGCGCTGCGGACAAAAAAGAAGGGCTGCCTTCTTTAGAAATTCAAATCTTCCGGCTCTCCGGCCAGGCGCCGGCCTGTTAGAATGCGATTATAAGGGGTTTGGAAAAGCCGGGCATAAAATTCCACCCGCTCTTTATCAACACTGTGCAGGCCGAGGCTTTGGTTCAGGAGGTATTCTTCGTAGGCCAGCGGCAGGTGTTCGGCAATCTTGCGCAGCCGGTAGCGGTGTTCGGCTTCCCGCAGGGCGTCGCGGAAATCGGCGTGCTTCTCCGTGGGTATCGGCTCGTCGGCATCCAGCAAAAGCCGAATAATTCCTTCCAGGTTGCTCCGGTCTTCGCTGTTGCGATGGTTGTAGGTAAAGCCCTCGTACAAGGCCCGCGTGCGCGCGTCCTCAAAGGTGATTACGAAGTGGCGAATTTGTTTTTGGTCGTAGGAATTTATCTCGGGGCGTTTATCCCTTGTGCGTTCCCATTCCGCAAAGTGGGCATCGTCTGCTGGCCGCTCCAAGGTGTCGTAAGCCAGTTTTATGTAGAAGTCTTCTTTCTCGCCCCGGAGGTCGGGCAGGGCCATAAGCACGCCTGCGCCGGTGCGGCCATTATGGAAGTCGTACCACTCCGGGAAGTTGCCTTTGGCATTGTCCGTGTAGTGGGCGGCTTTTATTTCCCTGTAATCCTGCCAGTCCCCGTCTTGCCAGCCGTCCCAAAGGCGGGATTTCAGTTCGGGGTTGTTGCTTCGTAGATACTGTTGGTACAACCTCATTTCTTCCTCCGTTATCGGCTCCAGAAAAGGACAGTGCAGGATGTTCTCTCCCCACCGCTTAAAGTCAAAACAAATCTTCACGCCCTCATAAGTTGCCTGTTCGGCGCGCCAGAGGCATTGGGCATCAAAAAGTTTCTTTTGGAGGGTAAACTTCAGGTGCCTGGCGGCTTCTTCCATCCACTGCGTTTCGGCTTTTTCATTCTGGTCAATGGAGAATTGTCCCCAAGTCAGCCACCTCTTTTTCTGTCGCGCGTAATCGTGGATAAAATCGTCCACGGAATCTGCCTCAAAGGCTTCAAAATAGCTTTTGAAGCGCGGGTCGGTGCGCAGGAAGTCTTCTATCTGCTCCTTGGTGATGGGCGGCTCCTGCGGTTGGTCTTCAGTGTCGGGCGCTAAAGGTTCTTCGGGCATGAGAAAGAGGGGATTTTAGGGAAAGGTTGAAAATACAAAACACTTCGCTTGTCTGCCACCTGTTACTTTTGCGCCTGTGAGAAAAAAGGCTTTTTCAGGTGTCTTCTTTGCATTGCTCTTTTGTCTGCCGGGCCTTTCTGCGCTTGCGCAGAGCGGGGAAACCTGGAGCCTGCAACGTTGCGTGCAATACGCGCTGGAACACAACATCAGCATTCAGCAAAACGTCCTCAATGAGCGGCTGTCGCAATTGCGCCTAAAGCAAAGCCGGCTTTCGCAGCTTCCCAACGCCAACCTGAACGGCACTTTCGGGCAGTCGTTTGGCCGCTCGGTGAACCCCACAACCAACCAGTTTGTGGACGGTAGCTATCGCTACTTTTCCGGCTCCGGTTCGGCAGATGTGCTGCTTTTTGGCTGGTTTTCGCGGCGACGTCTGATAGAATCCAACCGCTTTAGCGCGCAGGCTGCCGTGCAAGACCTTTCACAACTGCGTGATGATATTTCGCTCAACGTAGCCAATGGCTACTTGCGCGCCTTGCTGGCCAAACAGCAAATTGCAGTGCTGGAGCAGCAGACAAAACTTTCTTCTGCCCAGCTTGTGCAGACGCAGAAATTCGTGAGCAGCGGACGGCTGCCGGAACTGAATGCGGCGCAGTTAGAGTCGCAGTTGGCCTCCGACAGTGCCGCCTATATTTCCGGGGTCGCCGACTACACGTCTGCCATTCTGGACTTGAAAGCCCTCTTGAATTTTTCTTTTGAAACGCCGCTGGAAATTGAAACGCCCAACCTTTCGCCCGAAGTTTTTGCTGCGCAGGTAAGCGTTTCGCCGGAAGAAGTGTATGCACTGGCAGCCCGCCGTTTCGGGACGCTCAAAAGTGCGGCGCTGAAAGTTTCTTCCGCTGTCGCTTCCGAGAAATCGGCATCGGCGGCGCGCTGGCCGCAGCTTAGCCTGACGGCGCAACTGGGCAACAACTGGGCGAGTAATTATCAGACGGTAACAGGTGTCAATCTCGGTGATTACACGCAGTCCGGTCAGTATTTCACACAAGGCAGCGATGGAAAGTACACGCCCATTTACACGCTGGGCGCAACACCCGTTTTTGGCACCGTTCCATTCGTAACCCAGTTTGAAAACAACTTCCGGCAGATTATAGGTCTCAATCTTAACGTGCCCATTTTCAACGCTTGGCAAAACCAGTTCAACTACAAACAGGCGCAGATTAACACGTTGAGCGCGCGCCTCAACAAAGACCAGGCGGAAATCACCCTGAAGCAAAACGTGTATAAAGCCTGTAACGACGCGAAGAACGCCTGGCAACGCTACCACTCCGCCGAACGCGCCGCCGATGCCGCTAACCGCGCGTTGAATTTTGCGCAGAAACGCTACGCCATCGGATTGACAAATACAGTGGAATATCTGGTAACGCAGAACGCCCAATTCCGCGCGGAATCCACGTTGCGCAACGCGCTGTTTGAATACATCTTCCGCGCCAAAGTGCTGGATTATTACCAAGGCAAAGAGCTAAAACTGTAAAATAAAATGACCGACAGAACTGCGCTTCGGAAGAAGCTGAAAGACTGTGTGTATAAAGGCGGCGGGATGATTCTGGCGCGCTTCGGCGGGCCTTTCACCGTGAGCGAAAAAGAAGGCATCAACAATCCCGTTACCGAAGTGGATCAGGCGGTGGAGCGCATGGTTACGGAGATGATTCTGGAAGAATTTCCGGGCCATTTTATTTTAGGAGAAGAATACCGGAACGAGCGCCCGAAAGAAGCGGAATACCTGTGGATTCTGGACCCGATTGACGGCACGGTGAACTTCGCGCACAACATTCCCTTGTGCTGCATCAGCCTTGCGCTGCTCCATAACGACGAACTGATTTTGGGCGCGGTGTATAACCCGATGATGGACGAGTTTTTCTTTGCGGAAAAAGGTGCGGGCGCTTTTCTCAACGGGCAGCCGATTGGCGTTTCTGCTCAAAATAATTTCGCAAAATCCTGCCTCGTTACCGGCTTTCCCTACACATGGGACGGCGATGGGCCACATCCGGTGGACGTGTTTGGCCACTTCGTGAAACAAGGACTTCCTATCCGCCGCCTCGGCTCTGCCGCGCTGGATTTGTGCTGGGTGGCGTGTGGTCGTTTTGACGGTTTTTGGGAGTATAATCTCCAACCGTGGGATATCGCCGCTGGTTATCTTTTGGTAGCCGAAGCAGGCGGAAAAGTAACCGATTTTTCCGGCGCTCCGGCCTCGGCTTTTGACAAGCGGACGCTGGCCACCAACGGCCATATTCACGCCGAAATGCAGGCGCAGATTATCCACATTTTTGACACTTTTTCCACAAAAAAATAATGACTGACAATACGCGGACGGAGCTTTCGTCTATGGGCGAATTCCCCCTGATAGAACATTTGACGCAGGACTTTGAAACAAAGAATATTTCCACCCTTACCGGCATCGGCGACGACGCGGCGGTGCTGGACCATTTTGGCCGCCAAACTGTGCTGACAACCGACTTGCTGATTGAAGGTGTCCACTTTGATTTGAGCTATTGTCCACTGAAACATCTGGGCTACAAAGCCGTGGCAGTGAACCTTTCTGACGTGTATGCGATGATGGCCACACCGACGCAAATCACGGTTTCTATTGCCGTTTCCAATCGTTTTCCGGTGGAAGCACTTGAAGAATTGTACGCCGGAATTGCAGCAGCCTGCGAGCGTTACAATGTGGACTTGGTCGGTGGCGATACGTCTTCTTCCACCAAAGGTTTACTGCTTTCCGTAACGGCCATTGGCGAGCTTGCGCCCGGCACAGCGGCCCTGCGTAGTGGCGCGCGAGAAGGCGACCTGATTTGCCTCAGCGGCGACGTAGGCGGTGCGTATCTGGGCTTGCAGTTGTTAGAAAGGGAGAAGCGCATTTTTATGGAAAACCCGCAGGTGCAGCCCAATCTGGAAGGCCGGGTATATGTGGTTGGCCGGCAGCTAAAACCAGAGCCGCGCGCCGACATTGTGGCGTGGTTGCAGGAGCACCACATTACCCCAACGGCCATGATTGACGTGAGCGACGGCGTGTCTTCGGAGCTGATGCACCTGTGCAACAAAAGCGAGGCCGGCTGCGTGATTTACGAAGACAAATTGCCCATTCACGATGACAGCCGCGAGGCCGCTTTTGAGTTCAATTTAGACCCGACACTTTGTGCGCTGAACGGCGGTGAAGACTACGAACTGCTGTTCACCATTCCGCAAACGGCCTACGAAAAAGTAGCAGCCAACGGCAACATTTCCATCATCGGCTACATGACGAAACCCGAAGAAGGCCGGAAAATCCACACCAAAGGCAAGACCGTTCACGACCTTCTGGCACAGGGCTGGAAGGCGTTTGGCGAAGGGAAATAAGCGCCGATGCGGAGAAGTGGGAAGTTTATTGTAGCTTGGTAGCCGATTTCTACTCCCTCTGCATGAAGAATTTGAAACAGGGCCTGCTCGCTTTTGTGGCCCTTTTGGGCATCTCTTCCACACTGTTTATAGCCTCGTGTGAAAAAGATAGCTGCACCACGCTGAAGTGCCAGAATGGTGGCACCTGCGCAGATAATTTCTGCCGCTGCCCCACCGGCTACGAAGGCGCGGAATGCGAGATAAAAATCGCTCAGAAATTCATTGGCCGCTGGCCGGGTCTTGTGCGCTGCAATGCGGTGAACGATAAGGATTCCCTCGGCCCAACGTTCACGGATACGCTGACGATTTTTCTGGCGCAGAATCCCAATCGGCTGGGTTTGGTACGTTATCGGAACCCCGGAGACACTAGTTACGGAACGGCTTCCGGACAGCAAATTGTGTTCACTGACCAATTCACGGACAGCTTCCGCCGTCAGCAATCGCTGGTGCTGAGCGAGCAAAGCATTGACTTCTTGATTGTTACAACCAGAGACACCACAGACCCATCTTCGCAAAGCAATTGCCGGTTTATTGGCTACACGGTGAACAAGCGGTAATCTTCTGATTTTTCCTCTTAAAAATTCCGGCTTTTTCTTTCCAAAGAAGCGCCGGTTTTTTGTGCAGAAAACACCTCTGCGTCTCCACGCCTCTGCGAGAAACACATCCACCCGGCATTAGCTTTGCCCCATGTCCATACAGGTTCAGGGTCTGACCAAGATTTTTGGCGAACAGAAGGCGGTTCAGAACATCAGCTTTGAGGTGAAGCCTGGTGAGGTCGTTGGTTTTCTGGGCCCAAACGGCGCGGGAAAATCCACCACCATGAAGATGATTACCGGCTACCTGCCGCCCACCGAAGGGCGCGCGTTGGTAAGTGGTTTTGACGCGCAAACTGCGCCGCAGGAAGTGCGCAAAAGGGTAGGCTATCTGCCTGAGGCCAACCCGCTTTATCTGGACATGTATGTGCGCGAATACCTGCAATTTTCCGGGGCCATTCACGGGCTTGGAAAAGGCGTTGCCAAGCGCAGCGAGGAGCTGATAGAACGCACCGGACTGACGAAGGAAGCGCACAAAAAAATCGGGCAGCTTTCCAAAGGATACAAGCAGCGGGTGGGGCTGGCGCAGGCCCTGCTCCACGACCCGGAAGTCTTGATTCTGGACGAGCCGACTTCCGGCCTTGACCCGAACCAACTGGTCGAAATCCGCAACCTGATTACGCAAATCGGGAAGGAGAAAACGGTGTTGCTTTCCACCCACATCATGCAGGAAGTGCAGGCCCTTTGCAGCCGCGTGATTATCATCAGCAACGGCCAGATAGCCGCCGACAATGCTATCGGCGAATTAGGAACGGACAAGCGAAAACCGGCACTGCTGCTGCGGCTGGAAAAAGACTTTTCGCAGAAAGAAATCAAGGGCATTCGCGGTTTGCAAAAAGCCACTGCCGTTTCGCCGAAAGTGTGGCGTTTGGAAGCGGACGATTTGGAAGTACTGCGCCGCAATACAATGCAGTGGGCGCTGGATAACAACATCAGTATCGAAGCACTTCAGGCAGATACACAAAGCCTGGAAGAAGTGTTCAGAAGTTTGACGAAGTGAGGCGTAGGAACGCGCCAGGAGGCGCGTTCTCGTTCAGCGGGTTCCTCTCGTCCAACAATCTTTATCATCGGAAAAGAACCTGTAGGGAATGTATTTCCGGGAATCCAGGTTATACAGATCCCCGAAGAGGATGACAAAGGATTACCGGCAAAACAAAGAACGCCCCGCCAATCGGCGGGGCGTTCCTACAAAATCTTTTTTTGTCTTTTGTCTATAAACTTTTGTCTTCTTTCTCTTCCGGCTTCGGCGTCTCTTCTACCGGCGGCTGATTCATCGCGCCGGACTTGCGCAGCTCGCGGTATTCGCGCTCCTCGGCGCGGCTACTTACCTCGTCCCGCATCTGCTCTTTGTCGTAAGCACGGATAATGTGCTTCACGAGGCGGTGGCGCACCACGTCGCTCTCATCCAGTTCAATGTGGGCGATGCCGTCGATGTGGCGCAGTATGCGCACTGCCTTCGCGAGACCTGACCGTTGGTTTTTAGGCAGGTCAATCTGCGTTACATCGCCGGTAATAATGGCTTTCGCACTCGGCCCGATGCGTGTCAGAAACATCTTGATTTGCAGGTCGGTGGTGTTCTGTGCTTCGTCCAGAATAATGAACGAATTGTCCAGCGTGCGGCCCCGCATGTAGGCCAACGGCGCAATCTCAATGATGCGGTTGGTCATGTAATAATTCAGCTTGTCCGATGGCAGCATGTCGTCCAGCGCGTCATAAAGAGGGCGTAAGTACGGGTCGATTTTCTCCTTTAAATCGCCGGGCAGAAAGCCGAGGTTTTCACCTGCTTCCACCGCCGGGCGCGTAAGGATAATCTTGCGGACGCTTTTGTTCTTGAGGGCACGCACCGCAAGGGCAACGGCGGTGTAGGTTTTGCCCGTTCCGGCAGGGCCAATGGCGAAGATGATGTCATTTTTATCCGCCGCTTCCGCCATGCTTTTTTGATTCTGTGTTTTGGCGCGAATCACTTTTCCATTCGGGCCAAAAACCAGCACGTCGCTTTGCAGCGCATCGGCTTGCAACGGCGATTCGCCTGCTTCCTCGTCGCCGAGAATCTGGGAGAAATAGTTTTCCGAAAGGTGACCGTTGCGCTCCAGGTATTTCACCACTTGGCCAATGCGCATCTGCGCCTGATCGACTTCGCCTGACTGGCCAGTGATTTTTACCTGCGTGCCGCGCGACAGGATTTTAAGGCGCGGGAACCGCTTCTTGAGAATGTCGAACTTGCTGTTGTTTACCCCGAAAAATTCAATGGGGTTGATGTTTTCTAGGTTGATGATGGCTTCCGTCAAAATTGTAGGATGCTTGAGATGGGGTTTAGAAGAAAATGCCGCCCGGGAAAGGCAGGGAAACAATGCCTTTGCGCCGCGCGGCTAAATGTATAAACGAAGGGCCGCTCCTAAAGTTTATTTTTGCCGGAAGCCGGAAATAAAAAGTGTTTCCATGCAGAGAAAGCAGCTTTCTCCCGGTTCAAAAATCTCCATGAATTACTGGTACCAAAAAGTAGTGGTCGTTACCGGCGGAAGCTCCGGCATTGGTCTTGCGCTGGCGCAAAGTCTTCTGCAGAAAGGCGCGAGCGTGGCCGTTTGTGGTCGCAGCCGCGAAAAACTGGTGACCGCGCTGGGCGAAAATTCCGGCGAATTGCTGCTGTTTTCTGCCGATGTTTCCGACGCGGCGCAGTGTGAGGCTTTCCTCCAAAAAACCGTGGAAAAATGGGGTGGGGTAGACGTGCTGATAAACAACGCGGGCATTTCCATGCGGGCACTTTTTGCCGATGTTTCTTTTGCTGTTTTGCGGGAGCTGATGGACATCAATTTCTGGGGGGCGGTCTATTGTTCGCGGTTTGCGCTGCCGCACATCGTGGCGCGCAAAGGCGTGGTGGCGGGTATTTCCTCCATTGCCGGTTATCGCGGACTCCCGGCGCGCGCGGGCTATAGTGCAAGCAAGGCGGCGCTTCAGGCTTTTCTGGAAACGCTGCGCACGGAATTGCTTTATACAGGCGCAACGGCACTGTGGATTAGTCCGGGATTTACGGCGTCCAACATCCGCAACGTGGCGCGCGCGGCCAACGGAACGGCGCAGGGCGAAACGCCGCTGGACGAAGCGAAACTGATGAGCGCGGAAGAATGCGCAGTGCATATTCTATCCGCCATTGAAAAGCGCAAGCGCAACACGGTGCTGACGTTTCAGGGGAAGCTGACGGTGTGGCTCAACAAGCTGTTTCCTTCTCTGACGGACAAGCTGGTGTATAATCATTTTGCCAAAGAGCCGGATTCGCCACTGAAAAAACCAAAATGAGGCCTCCCAACGGGTTGGTCTAAACAACGTGTCTTTCGGGAAGGAAAATATCCGGCAGCCTGAAATCCTGTTTTGCTCCGCTCTTCCAAATACTTTTTCCAAGGGCTGGAAAAGGCACGTTTCATCCCTTTTGTCAACGCAGCTTGGAGAAAACCTCGCATCTATATGTGGGCCTTTTGCATAAGGTGGCGAGCCTTTTGCATCCCCATGACGAAGGCTGTCATGAGGTAGCGAGAGTCTGTCATCATGTAGCGAGCCTTTCACTACCCTTCGGCAGCCTCTCACTACCCTTCGGCAGTCTCTCACTACCCTTCGGCAGCCTCTCACTACCCTTCGGCAGCCTTTCACTACCCTTCGGCAGCCTTTCACTACCCTTCGGCAGCGGCTCACTACCCTTCGGCAGCGGCTCACTACCCTTCGGCAGCGGCTCACTACCCTTCGGCAAAGGCCTGAAAAAGCAGAGCGAAACAGCGAGAGAAGAGGCGCGCGCTGCGGAATTTTTTTGGAAGCTTCCTTAAGAACCTATGTGAAGAATGGGGCGACAAAGTTTTTTCGTTAAAGAAGAACCACACCTTTCACAACCTTTTATGTTGCGGATAGGCGCTAAAAATTTCGTGCATCCCAACCAAAAGCGCATTCCAAACGTCTCTTTGAAGGCTAATAAGGAAAACTTTGTCCTTTTCGGATAAAGGTTTTAATTTCAAAGCCTGAACTACTCCTTTTTTCCCAAAATATTTTCATGAAACACGCTTTACTTCTCGCTGCCTTTGCCGCCGGTTGCAGCTTTGCTTCTGCGCAAACGCTGAACCTGTATAAGCCCTCCGGAAATATTGCCGTAGAAAAAGGCGCGAAAACAATGTCGGCTCCTTTTGGAGGCGGCTTCAACGTGCCACAGTTTGCAATAGCCGATCTGAACAACGATGGCAAGCCGGATCTTGTTACGTTTGAAGGTTATGGGCAAGTAGGTGTTAGTACTTTTATCAACCATGGCACATCCGGGAATCCCAGTTATGAATATGCTCCGCAATACGCATGGAGTTTTCCAATGGTGTTTAACTACCTGATTTTGCGGGATTATAACCGCGACGGCATCGCCGATTTGTTTTGCGCAGGTCTGGGCGGTTTCAGCGTTTATAAAGGCCGTTTTGCTAATAGCATGTTGCAATTCGATTACGTGAAAGACTTGCACTATGAATATATTTCTAATGCTAGTACTGGTGCGCTGGATACGGCCCCCGCATATGTAGGCAATAGTTGTATTCCTGGTATTGAAGATGTGGACGGCGATGGCGATTTGGATTTCCTATCTTTTTCCATCCTCGGTTCCCGTATTTTGTATTATGAAAACACGCAGGTAGAAGATGGTTTAAGTAAAGATACCATTCGGTTGCGGGTGCGCCACGGTTGCTGGGGAAATGCGCTTCAGTCCTACATCCGTGCCTACACGCTGGGGGTAGATTCCGCTAATTGCCCGCTGGCCTTCCGTCCGGCACCTGCTCCAACCCCCGACAACGGGCAAGCGGGTTCTGTAGATTGGGAAGGCGGAAGAGCAGCTGCAAAAGGTGCCATGCACGGCTCCAATACACTCTGCTTTTTTGATGCAGATAATGATGGTGACATCGACTTCCTGAATGGCAATGGCGCATTTAATGACATTCAGTTGCTGCGAAACGGACGGGCGCAATATGGCACCCGGAATGATACGATTGTTTCCCAGGATACGCTCTGGCAAAGCAATGGCATGGTGTACGAACAAAGCAGCTATCCGGCAGCTTTTCATATTGACTTCAACAACGACGGCAAGCAGGACATTCTCATTGCGCCGCACGGCAGTGGACGTGACCGAAACCAGATTTGGTACTACCAAAACAATGGCACGCCGACCGCTCCACGCTTTGATTTTACCACCGATTCCCTGCTCTCCAATGATGTTATTGACGTAGGGTCAAACTCCCGGCCCCTGTTCTACGATTACAACAAAGACGGCAAACCGGACTTGCTGGTAGGCGGATTGGAAAAGCTCCAAAACGGACAACAGCTTTCGCGCCTACACTACTACGAGAATATAACAACTGTTGTGGGCCAACCACGATTTCAATTTAAGGCACTGGATTTGGTAAATCTCTCTGTTCTACCTGTCTATGCCACCGACCCTGCTGTGGGCGATGTGGACGGTGATGGGCTGGACGACCTCGTAATTGGCGGAAAAGACGGTAATCTGCTGTACTTCCGCAACACCGCTGCCACTGCCAACGTGCCGCCCGTCTGGATGCTACAACAAATGCCGATGACGCGTAACGGAACAGACGCGCTGAGTGTGTTTTCGAATGCATCACCCGCTTTTTACGACATCAATAAAGACGGCAAACCTGACTTGGTAATCGGTCAGACAAACGGTTCGCTGACAGCTTATCTGAACACTAATACTGTCCCCGGCAGCGTTTCCTTTGGCCCTGCCATAGACTCTTTTGGCGGCGCTATAATCCCCGCTTCCAGACCTTCGTTTGGATATTCCCGCCCGTTCCTTGGAAAACTACAGGCAGGAAGCAACAAAGATTACCTCTTGATGGGTTGCAACGATGGTGTTTTATATGTATGGGACAGCATTGGTACCGGAAATACGACCCGGCAATTACTCAGGATTGCGGATACTTTTTCCCACATTGTCCTTCAACCCAACACCGCGCCTGCGGTAGCTGATGTGGATGGCGACGGAAAACTGGAAATGGTGATCGGAACCGACATTGGCGGACTGCAACTTTTCTGGACAGGCATGGGTCTGGATACAGATTCCTCCCTTCTGAGTCCCACATACGTCAAGGTGTTTCCCAACCCGGCCAACGAAGATTTTGCCATTTTACGGCAGGGCGTGAGTGGCCGGAGAGAAACCACCGTTTCCGTCATGGACATCACCGGCAGGCGGATATATCAGGAGCAATGGGGGGCAGGACAAGTGTCTGGAAGAGTCTCTACCCAAAGCTGGCCGGCGGGAATGTATATGCTTCAAATAGCCGCTGCGGAAGGCGTGGAGACACAAAAAATCACCATTACCCATTAAGGCAAGATCTCTTTTACGGCGGCTTTTCTTTTCGTTTGGCCGGGTGGGAAAAATGATTTAGCTTAGTCCGCTGATAGCCCTTGTTATAAAAGGCTGTCAACGGACACCCTAATTCTTCATTTTTGAAGCAAATTATGATTAAAAAACTACTTTTTTCGTCGCTGTTTTTGTTGGTAAACATGGCGGGCCTGCGTGCGCAGGCCCCAGTTACGATTATAAGTCCGGTCACCAACAATGGTGGTTTTGAGAGCGCAACAGCTACGCCGTGGGTAATCGTGAATGGCTCCCAGACCAACAAGTGGGTAATATCCACCAACGCTACGCCGGGGTTTAGCGGAACGAGAGCGGCCTACGTCAGCGATGGCACCGTAACGCCTTTCCCGCATACTTACACCTTCACGTCCTCCACCAGTGTTTATCTGTATCAGGACGTAACCTTCCCGGCAGGAAATACCGGCCCTTTCACGTTGAGTTTTAAAGCCATTCAGGCTGGAGAAACCAACTTCGACCAGGCAGTGGTGTACATGTCTACCGGCACGCCGGGCACGCCGCCTACGGCAGGCACTTCTCCCGGCCCCATCGCGTCTCAATCAGCACTGGCAGGCTTTCAGCAGCTTTTTGTTGTTCCTTCACAGACAACGCCGGGCTGGCAGACCTACAGCATAAGTATTCCTTCTTCTGTTGTAGGCAATTCCGGCACGACCAGCAGCACGCGCCGGCTGATGTTCCGCTGGATGAGCGGAAGCACGCTGGGCACAAACCCGCCTATCGGCCTGGATGATGTTATGCTCGTTGCAGGCTGCGCAGGTGCCAATATCACACAAGGGCCAACCACCAGCCCAACCACCTGCACCGGAACAGACGGAACCATCACGATTAACAACCTGAGTACGAGTGCCGGCGTCACTTACACGCTTCAATACCGCCGCAACGGTGTGCCCGTCAGCGTACCGGGCATCTCCCCAAGCCTTGCCGGAACGTATACCATCAGCAACCTGAGCGCAGCGTATTACGACAGCATCAGCGTAGTGGAGACGGGCGGTTGCCAAAGCAATTTTATTGGCCCGGTAACACTTACCACTGTGGGTTCTCCGGTAGCGCCCACCGCAAGCGCAAACAATCCGGTTTGCCTTGGCAGTACCCTGACGCTGACAGTATCAAACCCCAATGCGGCCTCTACCTACAATTGGTTTGGCCCCAACGGATTTACCGCCACGGGTAGCACTGTTACCCGCAACAACATTGGCTATTCCGACACCGGCACTTACTATGTAACCGCGACCAATGCCTCTGGCTGCGTTTCTGCACCACGCGCGGTGGTAGTAAACATTACACCGCCTTCTCCGGATCCTACTGCAAACCCGCAGTCTTTCTGCCAGAACTCTTCGGGCCGCAATCTGGTTGCTTTTGGTTCTACTCTGCTTTTCTACACCGCCCCTACAGGCGGAACCGGTACATCCTCGCTTGCGCCCAACACGTCCACCGCAGGGAACTTCACCTACTACGTTACCCAAAATACCACAGGCTGTCCCAGCCAGCCGCGTACCCCGATTGCAGTAACCATCACACCTATTCCAACCGCTCCGCTGGTTCCTTACGATACAGTGGAATATTGCCAGTTTACCAATCCATCGCCCCTGCTTTCCTACGCTACCAATCCGAAATTCTATACAAACGCTATTGGTGGCTTTGGCTCTTCCTCCTTAACGCCTTCTACTGCCAACCCCGGCAAGACGACGTTCTACGTTTCGCAAACCGTGAATGGCTGTGAAAGTCCACGCACGCCTATCCTGGTGGTTGTATATCCAAAACCTGCGCCGCCTACGGTTACCAGTCCGGTTAACCTTTGCCAGAACACGACCCCGCAACCGCTGACTGCACAAGGACAAAATCTGCTGTGGTATGATGTACCGACCGGCGGAACCGGCCTGAGTGTGCCTCCTTCACCGCCCACGGGAAGAGAAGCATCTTTTACCTATTATGTGGTGCAATCCATTAATGGTTGTGAAAGTGACCGTGTAGCCATACAGGTGAATGTGAACTACCAGCCCAATGCCACTTTCGTTCCAAGCAAAAACTATGTGTGCGTTGCAGACACCATCAGTTTTAGATATTTTGGCAATGCCCGGCCCGATGCCCAGTATAACTGGACGGTGCCGCCTTCCGCACAAATCCTGAGCGGTAACAATACGCAAGGCCCACTCGTGGTTCGCTTCAACGATACGGGCATTTATGAAGTGCGCCTCGACGTGAACAACAAAGGCTGCGTCTCTAGCCCGGTCTTCCAACGCTTTGAGGTACGCTCCCGTCCCGAAGTGCGTATCAACGCCCGGCGCGAACTGTGTGTCGGGGAGGTTACAGAAATTACCCTTGATTCCCTCTCCGCCAATATCAGCTCCTTCAACTGGAGTTTTGGCGATGGCGAAGTGGTGTATAGCACACCACCCACAGGCCCTTACGGCGTTCGGTGGAACACTTCCGGTACCAAAACAATCTTCGTAAACACTGTCTCCCGCCAGTGCGGCTCTTTCCCCCGCGGCGAAGTATTTACGGTGCGCCCGGCTCCTGCCGCATCCATCATCAACAAGCCTACCACCCCTTACTGCTCCGGCGACAGCATCCGCCTTCAGGCTACTGACCTCGGCCCCGGCTATTCTTATGAATGGTCGCCCGCCGGGCTGTTCCGCAGCTTTGAGCGCGCCGGAACCACTGTCTGGGCGATTGCTCCCGGTATCAACGTCGCGGCCATTTCCACAACCGATGTTACCTTAACGGTTACAGACACGCTCGGCTGTAAAGGGACAGATGCCGTTACCGTAACCTCCGCGCCCTGCTGCGGTGTGGCTTTTCCCAATGCCTTTACACCTAACGGAGATGGCACAAACGATCTGTTTAGCATCATCACCAACGGCAGACCGCAGATTTCTTCTTTCCGCATCTTCAACCGCATGGGCAACACCGTGTTTGAAACGGGCAATTCCCTGCTGGGCTGGGATGGTAATTCCGGTAGTGAACCACAACCGATGGGCGTGTACTATTACTACCTCAAATATCGCTGCGCCGGTAGAGATTATGAGACGAAGGGCGACATTACCCTTATCCGATAATACCGGTTCCAAACACAGAAGTAAAAAGCAGTGCAGCATCTTTGCACTGCTTTTTTGTTTCCTGTCTGGCCTTGTTTTTATACCTTCCTGCCAATGCTAAAAATCAATCGTACTGCGCTTTTCTCTGCCGCCGGTGGTGCTGTAGGCGGCTTGCTCGTGGCGTCCCTGCTGGGCTTCTCGCCCGACAAGGGCGATGGCCTCACCAATGTGCTTTCCGATGGGCGGCTGCAATACAAATGGTACGCCCCGCAGCTTCCGCAGCAAATAACCTTTGCCGGAGAAAAAGTGCCGCTGGAAAAGCGCGACGTGCGCGAAGCTCTTGACCGCGAACTGATTGCCAACTACTACGGCCAAACAGGAACTATCTACGCCCTGAAGCTCGCGGGCCGCTGGTTTCCCGTTATTGAGCCGAAGCTGAAAGCCGCCGGTATCCCCGACGATTTCAAATACCTCTGCATTGCCGAAAGCCACCTTCAAAACCAAACGTCCAAAGCGGGCGCGGTAGGCTTCTGGCAGTTTATGCCCGGCACGGCCCCGCAATACGGCTTGGAAGTGAGCGACGACGTGGATCAGCGCTACGATGTAGGCAAAGCCACCGACGCAGCCTGTCAGTATTTCCGGCAGGCCTACGCGCGCTTTGGCAACTGGACGGCGGCGGCGGCTTCCTACAACTGCGGCATGGGCGGCTACAGCGGCTTCACCTCGGCGCAGGGCCAAAGCTCTTTCTACAACACGCTTTTCCTCGACGAAACCAACCGCTACGTCTTCCGCATTCTGGCCCTGAAACACCTCATCGGCAACGCGCGCGGAATGGGCTTTATGGTGGAAGGCACAGATGCCTACAAGCCCGTTCCGGTGCGGAAAATCACGGTCACTTCCTCCATCTCCAACCTCGCGCAATGGGCTTCCCAAAACGGCACCACCTACAAAGCCGTGAAGCAACAAAACCCGTGGCTGCGCTCCAAATCCCTGAGCGTTTCCGGGGGCAAGAGCTACGAGATAGAAATCCCCACCGACTTATAAGGCTACCTCTTGTTTCCCCCCCAAACCTATAAGGTCTTCAAGACTTTATAGGTTTTTTTAGGCGATCACACAGGATGTCCCTATCCAGAATGGAAACCCCTTTCCCCCTGACTGCCGCAAAGCGCGAAGCCGACCTGCGCCGGGTGCAGCGCCTGATAGCGGGCGTCTCGGCAGCGCTGTTTGCCGTGAAGCTGGGCGCGTGGTTCCTCACGCATTCTGTCACGATTCTCACCGATGCGCTGGAAAGCATTGCCAACGTAGCCGCCGGTTTCATTGGCCTCTACAGCCTGCGCATTGCCGCCAAGCCGCGCGACGTAGATCACCCTTACGGCCACGCCAAAGCCGAACTGATTTCGGCGGGAATTGAGGGTCTCCTGATTTCCGTTGCAGGTGTGCTGGTGATGTACAGCGCCGCCGTGCAGCTTTTTCGTCCACAAGAATTCCGGGCGCTGGACATAGGTATTCTCCTCATTGCCGCTACCGGCGCGCTCAATTATCTGCTGGGAATCTATGCCGTCCGCAAAGGGCAGGCGCAGAAGTCTCTGGTGGTGGAAAGCGCCGGAAAACACCTGAAGTCAGATGCCTACAGCTCGGTGGGCGCGCTGGTAGGGCTGGGATTAATTTACTATACCGGCTGGCGCTGGCTGGACAGCGCGGTTGCCGCCCTATTCGGCATCGTGATTCTGGTGACGGGCTACCGCGTTATCCGCGCTGCTTTTGCGGGCATTATGGACGAAGCCGACCTGCCGTTGCTTACGCAAATCCTCCAGAAACTCCAATCTGCCCGCCGTCCGCGCTGGATAGACCTCCACAATTTGCGCGTGGTGCAATACGGCGATAAAGTCCACTTGGACGCCCACATGACCTTGCCGTGGTACGACACGGTGCAGCAAGCCGACGAAGAAATCCACGCCTTGGAAGCCGTTATCCGGGAGAATTTTGGCGACACGGCGGAGCTTTTCATCCATATCGATGCCTGCCAGCCATATCAGTGCAAGCTATGCCGCGTGGAAAGTTGTCCCGTGCGGCAAGAAGGTTTTAAAGAACTGATTCCCTGGACGCTGGAGACCGTTTGGGAAGACGCGAAGCACGGGAAAGAGTAGGAAATGCTTGTCTTTTCATCCTTTTGAAGTGTTCTTATTAACAAAATGGTCCCGTCAAGCCTTCGGGAAGTCATTTCAACCCCTGCCACGGGCCGCCGAAGGTTTCGGGACGCCGTGGCCCAACGTCCATGAGCTGCTGGCGGCTTCGGGAAGTCGTGGCCCGACGTCCACGGGCCGCTGGAGGCTTCGGGGAGCCGTGGTCCAATGTCCACGAGCCGCTGGAGGCTTCGGGAAGCCATGGTATCAAATTCCATGACAATACAAGAGGAAATTAGGATGCTTTGTGGAGCATTAACGCGATGAAATAGCGGACGCCTTCCATTCATCTTCTGCCCATGGCCCGTTGTCCGCCGCTGCGGTTGCCAACTGGTCGCAGCGGTTGTTCAGCGGGTTTTCGGCGTGGCCTTTCACCCAGACAAACCGCACGCGGTGCGCCTGCTGAAGCGCGTGGTAGCGCCGCCACAGGTCGGGGTTTTTCTTGTCTTTAAAATCCTTCCGTATCCAGTTGAAAAGCCAGCCCTTTTCCACTGCATCCACCACATACTTGGAGTCGCTGTAAATGGTAACGTCCAAGCCGTTGCGCGTCAGGGCTTCCAGCCCGGCGATGACGGCCATCAATTCCATGCGGTTGTTGGTGGTGTGGCGGAAAGCGCCGCTGATTTCCCGCCTTTTCTCGCCCCAGATCAGAATCGTCCCAAAGCCGCCGCGCCCCGGATTGCCGCGCGCCGCGCCGTCGGTGTACATCAGAAGTTGGGAAGCCATAAAACAGGGGCGCAAAGCTATAGCGCGCCCGCGCGCCTTCCCGCTACCTTTGCGCCCGCCGAAAAAGCCGCTTTGTTTTGAAAGATAAAATCCGCGTTGCTGCCGTTAATTACCTCAATGCCAAGCCCTTGTTGTGGGGACTGGAACACCACCCGGTTTCGGAAGACATCTTGTGGTGCAATGATTATCCTGCCCGCGTAGCCGATGCTTTGCGCGAAGGCCGGGCCGATATTGCGCTATTGCCGATAGCCGCCATACCAACAATTCCGGGCAGCTATGTGGTGGGGAATTACGGCATTGCCGCGCATGGAAATGTAGTGTCCGTTGCGCTGTTCAGCCAGGTGCCGCTGGAGGAAATAGAAGCCGTGTATCTGGATTATCAAAGCAGGACATCCGTGCGCCTCGCGCAGTTGCTTTTGCGGGATTTCTGGAAGAAAGAGGCACAATTCCTCCCTGCGCCGGAAGATTATATTTCCCGCATCGGCGGCACCGCGGCAGGCGTGATTATCGGAGACCGCGCGCTGGTGCAGCTCCCGCATTTCCCCTACGTTTACGACCTTTCTAAGGCGTGGCAGCAGTGGCAGGGATTGCCGTTTGTATTTGCCGCGTGGATCGCCCGCGCGCCGCTGCCGGAGGATTTCATCCGCGCTTTTGACGAAGCGCAGGCGCAGGGCCTGCAACATCTGGATGAGGTGATTGCCGCAAATCCTTTCCCGCCTTACAGCCTGCGGACGTACTACACGGAGAACATCGTGTATAGGTTAGGCGCGGAAGAGCGGAAGGGAATGGAAAGGTTTTTAGGGATGCTATAACCCTCGCATGGCAACCCGTTACGCCCAATAGCATTCCGTCATCCCGAACCCTGACGCAGGAAGGGGAGGGAACTGCTGAAATCAAGTGGTTAAGCTTAGGCAACCGCATCCAAACAGGTTCTTCCTTCGTCGGAATGACTGGCCTTGATTAGGCTGATTTTTGGCAAGGCTTAAACCACCACCGCCGTGCCCGACGTGCTCACCATCAGCATGGAGCCTCTTTCGCCCACCACTTCGTAGTCAATATCAATCCCCACAATCGCGTTTGCGCCGAGGGCCGTTGCACGCTGCTGCATTTCCGAAAGGGCGGTTTCGCGGGCCTCGGCCAGCACGCGCTCGTAGGTGCCGGAGCGCCCGCCCACAAAGTCGCGGACAGCCGCCAGAAAATCCCGGAAAACATTGGCGCCGATAATGGTTTCGCCAAAAACAACGCCTTTGTATTCGCGGATAGCGCGGCCTTCGAGAGTAGGGGTGGTGGAGAGAAGCATGGTTACTAGTGATTAGTGGTGAGTGATAAATGATTAATGGAGCGTGGTAAAGGAGGAATTACGTTCCCCTTGCAATACTACAACCGACAACGAGGGCAGGACGAGTAATTGACGTGCAGAATTCAGCTATTCCACCATTGAGAAAGCGCATTTCCACATTTTCCCATTCCCCACATTACCGCATTACTTTCGTCCCATGAACGCTTCGCTTCAAATAGTAGAATGCCCGCGCGACGCCATGCAGGGCTGGGCGCATTTCATCCCGACGGAAGAAAAGATTACCTACCTCAACAAGCTTTTGCGCTGCGGTTTCCCTATTCTGGACTGCGGCTCTTTTGTTTCCCCCAAAGCCATTCCGCAGATGCGCGACACGGCAGAAGTGCTTTCCCAAATAGACACCGGAAACAGCGCCACCAAACTGCTGGTGATCGTCGCCAACCGGCGCGGAATGGAAGAAGCGGCAGCAGTAGAGAAAGTGCATTATCTGGGTTTTCCGCTCTCTGTCTCCGAAACCTTTCAGCAGCGCAATACCAACAAAAGCATTGCCGAAGCGATGGACGACGTAAAGGCCATGCAGGAACTGTGTGAGGCGAACGGAAAAGAAGCAATGGTATATCTCTCCATGGGCTTTGGTAATCCTTACGGCGACCCGTATTCCCCCCAATATGTAGCAGAGCAGGCGGCCAATCTTGCCGCGCTGGGCGTGAAAAACATCTCCCTTGCTGACACCGTAGGCGTAGCGCAAACCGAAACGATTACCGCGCTTTTTGAGCAGTTGATTCCCCAATTCCCCAACGTGGTTTTCTCCGCGCATTTCCATGCTACCCCTACCGACTGGCAATCCAAAGTAGAAGCCGCGTGGGCCGCAGGTTGTCGCCGCTTTGACAGCGCTATTGGCGGCATCGGCGGCTGCCCCATGGCGAAAGATGAACTGGTAGGCAACCTGGCGACGGAAAATCTCTTGCGCTGGACAGAAGAAAAAGGCATTGAAACAGGAATAGATAAAGGTGCTTTCAGCGAAGCGGCTAATGCGGCGCGGATGGTTTTCGTGTCGTGAATGTCTGTTCCATTAACCACTAATCATTAACCATTAGCTCCATGTCTGTCCACAGCGAAATCAAAAAAGTAACCACCCACACACTGCAAGCGATGAAGAAGCGCGGCGAGCCAATTTCTATGCTCACCGCCTACGACTTCTCTATGGCGCGCGTGCTGGACGATGCCGGTATTGACGTGCTGCTGGTGGGCGACTCGGCATCCAACGTGATGGCCGGCCATGAAACCACGCTACCCATCACGCTTGACCAGATGATCTACCACGCGCAAAGCGTGGTGCGGGCCGTGAATCGCGCACTCGTGGTGGTGGATTTGCCCTTCGGCTCCTATCAGGGCGATTCCAAGCAGGCGCTGCATTCGGCTATCCGCATCATGAAGGAATCCGGCGCGCACGCGATCAAATTGGAGGGTGGGGCAGAAGTGGAAGACAGCATCCGGCGCATCATCTCCGCAGGCGTTCCGGTGATGGGACATCTGGGCCTTACGCCGCAAAGCATCTATCAGTTCGGGACCTATTCGGTGCGGGCAAAGGAAGAAGCGGAAGCGGCGCTGCTGGTAGAGAATGCGGCGTTGTTGGAGAAAGCAGGTTGCTTTTCGGTGGTGCTAGAAAAGATTCCGGCAGCATTGGGCACTAAGGTGGCACAGTCGGTTTCCATTCCCATTATCGGCATTGGCGCGGGTGGTGGTGTGGACGGACAAGTGCTGGTCATCCACGATTTGCTGGGTATCACCAAAGGCTTCTCGCCTCGCTTTCTGCGCCGCTATCTGGACTTGTATGAAGAGATGAAAGGTGCAGTAGAACATTACATCAAGGACGTAAAGAGCAAGGACTTTCCAAGTGCGGAAGAGCAGTATTGAGTTAGGCGTTTGATGTTGGCACAAAAACAAAACACCCGTCCGGTTTTGGAAAACCAGACGGGTATCTCTGTAAAAGGTGTTTGCAGATTAGAATACCTAACCTGTAGCGCCTGACACTTACGCTTTGTGCGCTACGATTTTCACGCGGCGGTCGGCTGCGTTAGCGCCGCCTGAAGCAGCAGCTTCGCCCATCGCGCTGATAGTTACTTTCTCGGCATTAAGGCCGTCAGCCATCAGTTGTGCACGAACGGCGTCGGCACGCTTCTTAGAAAGCTCTTGGTTGGCATCGGCTGCACCAGTAGCATCAGTGAACCCGATGATGCGGATGTCAGCCTCTTTGTAGCGTTGGTTGATGGAGCCTGCAACAGACTTCAGTTTCGTTTTCGCGGCGGGCGTCAGCGATGCAGAGCCGGTTGCGAAAAGCAAATCCTGACCGAGGCTGTAGATACCGTAACGGTCGTTGCCACGCACCTCAATGTCTTTGTCGCCGATTTCTTTCCAGTCGGTAACTACCGGGCTACGGAAGTCCACGTCGTCCCATGCGTCGGCTACTTTGTCGCCTGCGCGGTTCATTTTGTTTCCGGCACTATCGGCAAGGTCAGCAGCAGTTGGGTCGCCGTTGCGCATCAGTACACCGGTGTCTTCGCCCACTTTCGCTTCTTCAGCGGGCGTGGAGTTGCGGCAAGCGGTGAAGGTCAGCGCGAGAAGTGCGGCTGGAATCAGGAGGGTCTTTTTCATGGGAGAGAAAATTTTTAGGAAAGAAGAGAAGAAAGAAAAAATGCGGACGGTATGAAGTCATCCGCCCGCATTTTGTGTTGGGTAATTTCAGCTTAAAGATAGCCGGATACTAGCGATGAATTTCGCGTCCGTTGGCAGCGCGCCATTCGTTCTCAAAGTAGTCGGCGTCTTCAGCGTTGCGGGGTTTTACGCCCATTACGATGTGACCTTCCTTCACGCCGCTTTCATACACTTTAGCGCGGTCTTCAGGAATGCCTGCGCCTACGAGGCCACCAAGAAGGCCGCCTGTCAATCCGCCTGCACCTGCACCGGCAAGAGCGCCTGCCAGCGGGCCAGCTACTACAAGGCCGAGACCTGGCAGCAAGAGGTTGGTTCCCAGCGCAGCAACTGCGCCTACGATAGCACCCAGTGTTCCGCCGATGGCAGAGCCGGTTCCGGCTTTTTCCATAGCCTTGTTGCCCAGTTCAGTTTCTACATGGCCATCTGTGTTAACGAAGTGGCGGTCGCGGGCTTCGTCGCTCATCACCACGTTGATGTCGTCAGCGGCATAGCCACGGGAAGTGAGGGAGCTGTAAGCGCGTTCAGCGCTTGTGCGGTCTGCAAACATACCCGTCATGTGGCTGTCGGGATTGTAGGACGTTTGTGTGGTTGTGGTTTGGTGTGTGGTTTCCATGATGGGAGAAATTGGGGGTGAATAAAAAAAGATGGTTCGGTTTTCCTCCTTAAAATGATTGTGCCAGCTTTAGCGGTCGGGGTGAAAAATCTTTCCACAGAACAGAAGAATGATGTTCACAAAGAGTGATTGCCATCTACCCCTTCTCCGGGCGGGAGGGTTTTCGCGCTAGGGATAGGAGCGGATATCCTTTTTGCTGCGTGGGCCTTTTTGTGCGGTGGGGCAAAAAGATAGCAGCGGATAGCCCGGGCCGAAGGCAGCGCCCGGATCATAGGTCATAAGCCATGGGTCATGCGACTCTGTGATAAATCCTAAAGAAGCTCCACAAAAAAGCGCCGCCCGAAAACAGACGACGCTTTGTTACAAAAGACTTTCTTTTATCTACATCCGGTGCCGCTTGTTAAAGCGCGGGCTAACGACCAGTTCTTTGGAGCCGGGTGTGTATTTGTAAAAACCTTCGCCGCTTTTTACGCCCAGGTAGCCTGCCTGCACCATGTTGGCCAGCAGGGTTGCGGGTGCGTATTTCGTAGCGCCAAAGCCCATGTGAAGGACGTGCATGATGTTGTAGCAAGTGTCCAGTCCAATGAAATCAGCAAGCTGCAACGGCCCCATCGGGTGGGCCATGCCGAGGCGCATAATGGTGTCGATTTCTTCCACACCGGCCACGCCTTCCTGCAAAGCCGTAATGGCTTCGTTAATCATCGGCATTAGGATGCGGTTGGAGATAAAGCCTGGGTAATCAGCAACCACAGCAGGCTCTTTGCCGAGGAAAAGGCTCAATTCGTGTACCGTCTGCGTTACGGCTTCTTCGGTAGCATAGCCGTTGATGATTTCCACCAGCTTCATCACCGGAACGGGATTGAAGAAGTGCATCCCGATGATTTTTCCGGGGCGCGATGTGTAAGAGCCGATACGAGTAATGGAGATGGAAGACGTGTTGGTGGCCAGAATGGTATGCTCCGGGCAAAGCTTGTCCAACTGCTGAAAGATTTTTACTTTCAGGTCAATGTTTTCCGTTGCCGCTTCAATCACAAGGTCGGCATCCTGTACAGCTTCCGCTGTGTCGGTGAAGGTTTTGATGCGGCCCATGGCGGCGACTTTGTCGTCTTCCGAAAGCGCATTTTTGGCAATCTGCCGGTCCATGTTTTTGCCGATGGTGGCCAGTGCTTTGTCAAGCGCAAGCTGGTTAATGTCCATCAGGTGAACGTCAAAACCTTTCTGGGCGAAGAGGTGACAAATGCCATTCCCCATCGTGCCGGAGCCGATGATGGTTACGGTTTTGATGGAAGAAGACGGAGTCGTGTTTTCCTGAGTTTCCGGCGCGGTCATGGTGTCGGCGGTGTTTTGAGCCATTTTGTGGGGGAAAAGAATGAAGTTTTGAAAGGGCTTCAAAGATAAGCGACGGGCTTTAGGGTTTGGCTTCTTCTAAACCCATAAGCTTCCTGAAACCTTATGGGTTTCGCCGTGTTCTCTATGGCAATCCGAAAGGCTTCCCGGCGCGGTTTTAGCTTTGTCGGAAACGCTTCTCCGGCTTTCTCTTTCCATGTCTTCGCCGCTTCCCGATGTGCCCCTTAAAAGGCTGCTTCCGCTTATTGTTCTGTTCCTGATTCTGCCGGTGGCGGCGATGGGCTATTATGTGCTGCTTTTGCTCAACGCCTATTTCGGCGTGTTGCAGTCGGGAGCTGGGATTCTCAGCGAGGTGCGGGTAAATATGAGCGCCCTGATGCAAACCGTTGCCTTCGGTGGCGGGATGGTGGTGGCGGCGACTTTCTACAGCTTCCGGTTTCGGTTTTTGCTGCCTGCGGCGCTGCTGTTTTTCGGATTGTACGCGGCCTATGGACTCGTGCAGCATTTCGCCATCGGGGAATTTGACGGCTTCTTCCTCTCTGTGGCTTTTCTGACCTATGGTGTCTTGTTTGCGCTGGGATGGATCGTGGGTTGGGGCTTTGTGCGCTGGCGTTATTGGCACATGCTCGTCGCCGCGCTTTTCCTGTTAGCAGGCATTCTCACCGTCGTTCATTTCTCCGAAAAAACCTACGAAAACCTTGTACGGCAGGCACTGCCCCTGACGCTCGCGGCGGTGTACCTCGTCTTCATAGGCGAGCAGATTTACCGGAAGGAAGAAAGCGGCGCGGCGTTGTGGAAAGGTGCGCTTCGGCGGCTGGCTGTTTTCGTGCTTTTGCTGGGCGGCCTTTCGCTGGCAGCCATAGCAATTTTCCGGCCCAAAATCACCCAGACGATTGCGAAGATCACGGGCGAGAATGGGAAGGGCGAAAAGGAGAAAGGCATGGTGAAAGAAGACAAAAGCGGCGCGATGAGCCTGAAAAATTCCATGACCCCGCAAGCTGGTTTTAAGCGTAGCAAGGAACTGGTTTTTGCCGCCCACATCAACAACTTTTTCCCCGGAACCAAATTCCCCAATCCGCTGTACCTCACCTCTTTTTACTACAGCAAGTTTGACTCGGAAACAGAGACATTTGAGCGCGACAGCCTTCTTCCCGAAAGCGATTTGTTCCAGCCGGATTTGAATAATGTCCCGCTTTTCCGCACCCTTACCGACAGCGTCATTTATCGCCGCCAAAAGCGCCACGAGCTGATGAAGGATGTGGAGATTGAGGTGTATAGCAAACGGTTGAGTAAAAGCAATTTTCTGGCGCCGCACATTGGTTATTGGGTGCAGCCCATCACGGTGGAAGAGGATTTTAAGGACGAGTTTTCCTTTGCCTACCGTTCTCACAGTCTCAGCAGCGAGCTGAACTCCGCCTATTTTGTCTATAACGTCAATGCGGAAAAGAACCCGGAAATCGCGCAGTTTCAGGAAGACCGTTTTACCACTTTGCGGAAGGAAAAGAAAGTGCCGATAGCCGACAATTTCCGGCGCTACTACACCACCGTTCCTGCCGACCCCAAATGGAACCAAATCCGGGATTTGGCGCAGCAGTTGAGCGCCGGAAAGAAAACCACGATTGACAAAGTGCTGACCATCCGTGATTTCTTCACGGCCAAAGACGCCGCCGGAAATCCCACGTTCCAATACTCCGACAACCCCGGCATTCCTGATATTCCATCTGCTTCTCGGCTCTCGTATTTCCTTTTTGAAAACCGCAAAGGCTATTGCGCGTATTACGCCGGAGCCACGCTTTTTCTCTTGCGCTTTATGGGCATTCCCAGCCGAATTGCTGTAGGCTATCTCACGGTGGACCGGAGCGGCGGGAAGAACGAAGGCTGGTATTGGTACTACGCCGACCAAGCCCATGCCTGGGTGCAGGTCTATTTTCCGGGCTATGGCTGGCTGGACTTTGACACCACCGTAGGCAATAGCGAAGCGCAGGAAAGTCCGCAACCCGACGGTACGCCGCCGATGCAGCCGCCCAAAGCCATTCTGGCGATTGATGGACTTGTGGAAAGCGTGGATACCGCGACGGGCGTTATTTCCCTACGAACCACCGGCCTTACGTACAAAGACCAGCCGCTGACCGTAACCGCAAACCTATCCGCGCTGCTGAACGGCAAGGCCGCATCTATCCGGCAAGACACGCTGCGACGAATGCTGCGCGACATCCACAAAGACGATACACTGACCGGCGTAGCCTACCGCGATATTTTCAAGGTGGAAAAGCCGCAGAATGCCACTGCTTTTTTGGCGAAAGCGCCGCGTCCACTGCCGGTGGATGAGCTTTACCTGAAGCCGAAAGTTTCCACCAAGAACATTCCTCAAAATCCCAAGACCGCTCCGGCGATTGCGAGCAACAAAGTGTGGTGGATCGTGGGCGGCGCGCTGCTTCTGCTTTCCTTGATTGCGCTTTGGCTGGCCGTTCCGCGCTTGCTGTTGCGCTACCTGAAAAAGAAGATTTCCACTGCTACCGATGACCGCCAAAAAGTGTATTGGGCGGCGCGCGCAGCGCGCTACCGGCTGGGGTTGCAGGGCTTGGAAAAGAGTGGCTCTTTTGAGGATTTCTCCACGCACGCTGACGCCGCTTTGAACGCTCATGTGTTCCGCGATTTCAACTGCGTGTACCAGAAAGTACGCTTCTCGCCGCGCCCGCTTTCGGAAGCGGAAAATGCGGTGGTGGAAGGTTTTTATCCAGCAGTGGAAGCGGCTGTGAAACAGCAATTCACGCCTAAGCAAATCCGCCTTGCATTGCTACAGCCGGGTAGAGCAGTGGCTGTTTTTCAGGGGCAAAAGCCAGAAACGAAGCGCCAATAGATTATGACCCATGACTCACGTCACGTTCCGGGCTTCACCAGCGCCGCCGCCGCGCTTTGCTGCGACTGATAGCGGTAATAATTGTTGGTTTCCAGTTCCCGCACGACGGCTTCAATATCACGGTCTCGGTCTGCCGGGTCGTATTCCCGCTTCAAATTATTGTTAAACAGCAGGGCCACCGATTGAAACACAAACGCACTAAATCCGCCCTTGAACTCCTTGATAATATGGAAACACGGACGGCCTGTTTGCCGTGAAATAAGTTTTACTAAAATCTGCCCTTCGCTAATCGTGAAATTGCTCAGTTCGCCTTTAAAACGTTTGTTCAGTCGCGCCTCCAGGTCTTTCAGATACGCTTTGCGTACCTTCTTGTCATCGCCGATTTGAACCAGCTTTTCATCCACACCTTTCAGGAGTTCGCCCGCCGTCACGGCATAAGGATAGACCTTGTAAACCCGCTGTTTCAAGCGGTTCCATTCCATTCGCTGCTTCGCCAGGTGGTGCGGCATTTTTGCCCATACTTCCACCTCGTTCAAGTACATGGATGGAATCGTATCTCGACCCACAATTTCTCCTCCCACCAAGATTGTATTTCCGCCTTCTTTTTCCTGCGCAAAAGCGCCCGCCCCATTAAGCAGTAGCACTAAAAAGAAGGGAATGATTTTTGGCACAGAGACGACGTAGGACTCTTCTAAGTTAAAGCCGTTTAGTGGAAAAAGTAACCTTCTTGAAAACGCTAATTTTGTCCATGGATTTTTTTGAGAGAAAAGCACTGACTCTGCTGGTGCTGGCAATCGTTTTGACTGCTGCGTCGTGTCAAAAAGAAAAAACCAACTTCACTGATAGCGAACTTCGCCATCGCTCCGATTCTGTGGTGCAGGAAAATACCGAGCTGCTGCGCAAACAGTTTGACGAAGACCTAGACCGCCGCCTGAGCATTGAAGTGCGCCCGCTGGCGGATTCTTTCCTGAAGAAGAAATAGGAATGTTGCGGCGCAGTTTTTAAACACTTCTCAACGTGAAACAGGCGATTATTCTCTACGACGGCTACTGCAATCTCTGCGCCAAAACGGTGCACTACATCCTGCGCCACGACCGCAAAAAACGATTCCGGTTTTCGCCGCTGCAATCGCCCTTTGGGGCTACCGTTCAGGGCCGCCTAAAAGCGCGCTACGGTGCGGTTCCCGACAGTGTAGTGCTCGTTTTAGACAACAAGGTTTATGTCCGCTCCGACGCTATTCTGCGCATTGCTGCTATCATTGGTGGCGTGTGGTATCTCTTAATGCCGCTGTGGATTTTGCCGCGCAAAGTGCGCAATGCGCTTTATGACCTTTTTGCCCGCAAACGCTACCGTTGGTTCGGACAGCGTGAGACGTGTTATTTGCCGCGGGCAAACGGCAGCACTTCCCGCTTCCTTACCCAAGAGGAAGATGTTCCGCAACTGCGCGCGGCCCCGCAGAGCGCCGACTTTTAAGGACTAAAAGTCGGCTTTAAAGAAGGAAACGGTATTTTTGGGAACTTCCGGCACTGTCAAACCGGACACGTTTCTCTCCTCAAAACAAAGCCTTCATCCGCAGCGTTTATCCTTTAAATGAAAAGCATTCTCCGGCTCCTTTCTGCTTGTCTTCTCTGCCTCGCAACCGCATTTCCAACGGCTGCACAACAGGTACAGTATTCCCCTTACAGTGATTTTAGCATTAAGGACGGCAACATGGCCGTGGTGGGCAAAACCGGCGGGCGCATCTATACTTTCCGGGGCGATGCCGAAGGCTATTTCTTAGATGCATGGAACGATTCCATGCAACTCGCCGCAACGGTGATTCTGGACTTTCTGCCCCAGAAAATTTACGATAACTATTTCGCCGTTTCCGGCGATTCCATCACGATGCTGTACCAATACCTGCAAGGCCGGGATTTGTTTCTCTACGGCGCGGTGATGGATAAAGAAGGAAGGCTCCTGCGACGCCCCTTGAAACTGGACCAGAAACGCACCGGTTTTCTCGGCGTCGGCGATAACGAGTACTACACCTTCGCGGCCTCTGACGACAAGCGCTGCTTTGTGGCCTATACTCTCACTGACGACTCGCGGGAAATGGAAGTGAAAGCCGTAGTTTGCCAGAACGACCTTTCGGCTATCCGGCGCATCAACAGCACCGTGAAGCGGGACGGTAACCTGCTGGCCGGACGACCGGCGCTCACCAACAACCGCGACTTTGTTATTCCCGTGCGGCAGGCTACCGGTCGGCGCGATGCTTACGACGCGCTCTTGCTTGTTCGCTTCTCCGATTCCCTTAAAGGATTCAGCGCCACTTCGGTTCCGTTGGAAAATGTTTTTGTAGAAGAGCCTTTCATCCGCACCGCGCCGCAAGACGGAAATCTCTACCTCGCCGCCTTTTATGATTCCAATAAAAGCGGCAATCCTGACGGGATTCTCTACGCGGGTTTTGACGGAAAAACCTTTAGCGAAATTCGCCGATTGAAAGTGCCTTTTGACGACCGGCTGCGCGCCATGACGGGCGAGCGCTCGCTGCGCCATGCCTTCGCCAATCAGCACATGCGGCAGTTGATTATCCGCAACGACGGCGGCTTTGTGGCGATTTCTGAGGAAAGCTATGTGAACCTGCGCAACAACTATTCGCCCGGCTGGGGCTACTATAGCATGTATGGCCCGTTCATGGGCGGACAGCAGGTGCGCGAGTATTACTTCAACGATATTCTGGCGCTTTCGGTGGACAGCGCGGGCGCGATGCAATGGCCTTCGTTTATCCGCAAAGAGCAGTATTCGCAGGAAGACGGCGGACTTTTTTCTTCCTATTCCTTTGTGAATACCGGCAGCAATCTGGGCTTTCTGTTCAACAATTTCAACCGGCAGCGCAGCAGCATCAGTCTTGTGGAAATGGAAGACGACGGAAAGCAGCAATCCCGCAGTTTTGACATTGAAGGCGAAACCACGCCCGACTGGATTCCGCGCATGGCGAAGCAAGTGAGCGCAAGCGAAGTGGTGGTTCCATGCCTTTTGCGGAAGAAGATTTGCTTTGCGAAGGTTGTTTTTTAAAGATTTATCTCCTCAAAAGGGTTATGAAAGGGAGGACGCTTCTTCTCAAAAACCTTCTGCCCGATCATTGGGCAGCACTGCCCGACGACAAAAAAGCACTGCCCATCAATCGGGCAGTGCTGCCCATCCATCGGGCAGTGCTGCCCGACGACAAAAAAGTACTGCCCAATCATCGGGCAGCACTGCCCAATCATCCGGCAGCACTGCCCAATGATCGGGCAGTGCTGCCGGAAGACTAAAACAGCGGAAAAATGCTTTGGAAGGGCCTTCGGGAGCAGAAAAACAGGAGACAGGATTGACAAACAGGATTGTATGCGTTTATAAAATTTATCTTTATCTGAAAAAATCAGGCGTGAATCGGTCTATAGTCCTCATCTTTTGGCCCCCCAAAAGGGCCTTGCCGGACGCAATCCGCTAAAGCCCACCTTTGCGCCGGTTTTTCTCTTCCCTTCTTTCTGTAAAAGCGCGTGCTTCATCTCGTCCGAAACAATACGCCCTATGCCGTTTTCACGCTGTTGATTCTGGCGATTGTTATTACCGCTATTCCGACGACTCCGGTGGCGCCTGTGGCCTTGCCGCCCGTCTCGCAGCCGCTGTATTATCTCTTTATTCGCGGGGGGGGAATCCTTACCGGAAATCATTCGTGGGCGTGGCAGATGCTCTACCTGGTGCTGCTTTTTTCGCAGGCGCTCTACGTTCATCTTATCACGCTTCGCCACCGGCTCTTGCCAAATGTGACCTTCACACCAGCATTTGCCTTCCTCATTTTTGCGGCGCTTTCCCCCCAGCTCAAAACCATTAGTCCGCCGCTTCTCGCCAATTTCTTTGTTCTCGGCGCGCTGGATGCGATGCTGCAATTTGGGAAACCCACGCAGCCCCGCCGCCTCATTTTCAACGCCGGTTTTCTGATTGGAACGGCAGCCTTCGTGCAGTTTTCTTATCTGTTTATGGGCGGAATGCTGCTGATGGCGTTGCTGCTTTTGCGACCTTTTCATCCCGGCGAATATTTCTCGGCGTTGCTCGGGCTTATCACACCGCTGTATTTCATGGCGGGCATCATGTTCCTCACCGATGCGCTGCTGATGCTGCGGTCCTGGCCACTTTTACACATTCAATCGCCGCCGTGGGCAGCTGCACAGAAGGGTGTTTTTATCGCGATTTATGCCGGAGCCGGACTGCTTTTGCTGGCCGGTTTGTGGCAACTGAACTTGCAAATGAATCGCAGTGCGATTTATGTGCGGCGCAGTTGGGGCGTGGTCGTGAGCGGCTTATTGGTCTCTATTGCAACGGCGGTTTTCACCGCTACACGCGGCACACAAAGCTGGCTGGCGATAGCGCCGTTTTACGCATGGGTTGTCTCTGCTGCTTTGGAAGCCGAAAAGCCCCGTCGCTTTGCTATTTTCGCATTCTGGGTAGCCTTGGCGCTGCCTTTTGTGGGCAAGTTTTTCCTTTAAAATTCTCAACCTTTTTATTCCCTTGAAATTCGGAATCGTTGTCTTTCCCGGCTCCAACTGCGACCGCGATATGATGCACGCTTTGCAGGATGATTTGCAACAGGACGTGCAGATGCTCTGGCACAAAGACAATGACCTTTCGGTTTTTTCACCGGAGCGCGACTGCATTGTTTTGCCCGGCGGCTTTTCCTACGGCGACTACTTGCGGTGCGGCGCACTGGCGCGTTTTTCCCCCATGATGGAAGCGGTGATAGGTTTTGCGAAAGAAGGCGGTAAAGTGCTGGGCGTGTGCAATGGCTTCCAGATTTTGTGTGAAAGCGGATTGCTTCCGGGCGTGCTGCTGCAAAACGACCACCAGAAATTTGTGTGCAAAAACGTCTTTCTCAAAAGCGCCGAGAAGGAAAGCCTTATCGGAATGCGGGTGGGGGAGCGGGTCTTGAAAATTCCGGTGGCGCACGGTGAAGGCCGCTATCATGCTGACGCGGAGACGATGCAGAAACTGGAGGAAAACAATCAGATTCTCTTCCGTTATTGTAACGAAGCGGGCGAGATTCATCTGGATTCCAACCCCAACGGCGCAACAGCGAATATTGCGGGCATCTGCAACGAAGGCCGTAATGTTTTCGGGATGATGCCCCACCCGGAACGCGCTACCAGCGAGACGCTTGGCAACACGGATGGCCGACTCATTTTGAGCGCGCTGAATATGTGGAATTGAGTGGTTGAAGTCTTTGCTTTCTTTTCTTTAAAAAAAATTTCCCCCAGCTTTTTCCCGATGCGCAAATACCTTCTGCTTCTCCTTCTTACGCTGGCCTTTTCCTTTCCGGGAATGGCCCAGATAATTGCCGACCCAACTACCTGGACGTATGGAGTGAAGGAAAAAAGTGCCGGGAAATATGAGGTGCTTTTCCGGCTGAAGCTGAAGGAAAAGTGGCACATCTGGAGTCTGGAGCCGGGCGGCGATGGCTTACAGGTTCCGCCAAGCTTTACGTTTGAGCCACAGCCGGGATTAAAAGTTCTGGGCAGCGTTACAGAGAAAGGCGCAACCAAGCATACCGGCCCGATGGACGGCGTGGACGGCATCGTGAATTATTTTGAGGGCAGCGTTACCTACACGCAAAACATTGAAGCGAAGGCCGGAATGAAACTCACTGGCTCACACAAGTATCAGGTCTGCGACGACAAAATGTGCCTCGCGCCAAAAAACAAAAAATTCTCTGTACAAATTGGCGGCAGCGCAGACAGCGCAAAAAAAAAAGATGACACGGTAGCGGCGATTAGCCCCGTTATTCCAGTGGATACACTGGTTTCCACAACCGGAAATGCAAGCAATGACTCCAGCAAAACGGCGATTGTTGCGGAAAACCCTACTGCTCCGAATACGCCTTCTAACCCCGGAGATTCAACGCCTGATTCGGGCGGCAAAGGCTTGCTCTGGCTGTTTCTCGCGGCTTTCGGTGGCGGGCTGCTGGCGGTAACTACGCCCTGCGTCTATTCCATGATTCCGATTACGGTGAGCTTCTTCACCAAGCGTAGCAAAACGCGGCAGGAAGGCATCCGAAACGCACTACTGTATTCCGCATCCATCATCATCATCTTCACGCTGCTCGGTGTGCTGATTTCAGCAGCATTTGGGGGAAATGCACTGAACAATCTGAGTACCAACTGGATCGCCAACCTGTTTTTCTTCGTCATTTTCGTGGTGTTCGGCATCTCGTTTCTGGGCGCTTTTGAAATCACGCTGCCGTCGTCGTGGACGAATGTTACCGACTCCAAAGCCAACACCAAATCTTTTGGCGGTATCTTCTTCATGGCGCTCACGCTGGTGATTGTTTCCTTCTCCTGCACCGGGCCGATTGTGGGGCCGCTGTTGGTAGCGGCGGGCAAAGGCGGACGCGTTGGCCCTGCTGTGGGTATGTTTGGCTTTTCCTGCGGACTGGCGTTGCCGTTTGCACTTTTTGCCATTTTTCCAAGCGCGCTCAACAAGCTTGCGGCGGGTGGCGGCTGGCTTAATCAGGTAAAGGTTTTCCTGGGCTTTATAGAGCTGATGCTGGCGCTGAAATTCTTTTCCAACGCCGACCTCGCGCGCGGCTGGCGCATCCTTGACCGCGAAATTTTCATCAGTCTTTGGGTGGTGCTGAGCGTGCTGCTGGGCTTGTATTTGTTGGGAAGACTCAAACTCTCGCACGACGACGCGACGGCCAAAAACGTGTACGGGCAGGAATACGTTTCCTTGCCGAAACTGTTCCTTGCCATTGCTTCCTTCGCTTTTGCAGTTTATATGATTCCCGGACTTTGGGGCGCTCCGCTGAAAGGCTTGAGCCAGTTTTTGCCGCCGATGGGCACGCAGGATTTTGTGTCGGGTGGGGGAAGCAGCCACGCTTCTTCGGAAGGCGGAAATGGTCCCGTGCCGGTGAAGTATGCAGAAGAGTTAAGAATTTATGAGCCGGAAGTGGTGACCAAATTCGGGCTGCAAACCTTCTACGATTACGACGAAGCACTGGCTGCCGGGAAGGCTTTGAATAAACCCGTGATGCTGGATTTTACGGGCATCAACTGCGTAAACTGCCGCAAGATGGAAAGCCAAGTGTGGAGCGACCCGGGCGTGATGAAAATGCTGAAAGAAGACTTCGTCATTGCCTCTCTTTACTGTGATTACGACAAGATGGATTTGCCCAAGAGCGAGCAACGCTTCTCGAAGATTCTGAACTCGGAAGTCGTTACCCTCGGCGATTATAACGAAGCCTTACAGGCCGAGAAATTCGGGGCAAACTCCCAGCCGTTCTACTTTTTTGTGGATGGAGAAGGCAACAAGCTAACAGACAAAGGCTATGGCTATGACCCGAATGTGGCGAAGTTTATCCGGCATCTGGAAGACGTGAAAAAAACGTTTGCCGAAAGCGCAAAGTAGCGGGTTTGGTTAGAATGATAGTGGAGACAGACTTGATGGAAGCCCTTTAAGGGCGTAAGGTCTGTGGGAAAGCAAAGAAAGAAGAAGTCCCGTAAGGACACAGGTTTGACCTTTTCTAAAATCAAACCTGCGCCCTACGGGACTTCTTCTTTTAAAACCACCTTCTCTTCTAGCAAACACTGCGTCCCTACGGGATTTGGGTTCCCCTTTCTATTAAAACGTCCATGCATCCTATACAGACGGGATACAGCGCTGCATTAAACCGGTACAATGATAAAAATAATTAGTACATTAGCTTTAAAAATTGGTACAATGATAAAAATAGCTGCTGCTTTACTATTTAAAGGACTGTCATGGGCATTTTTTGCCGTCTTGTTTTTCCTTAAAGTCGGTTATCCGTTTTGTCAGAAGGCGTTTTCAGAGCCTCGTAAGCGGAAGGCATGCCTTATCTTTCAGCGTTAAAAGGCTGTCGCAGAAAAAACGGTACAATTCTTGCAACGTCGTAAAATTCCAATCCAACAACATTCATGGAACACACCAACCAAATCGGCCTAGACGGCGCTAAAAGCCAGCAACTTGCTAACCTGTTGAACGATCTTCTTTCCAACTATTCCGTTTTCTACCAAAATGCGCGCGGCTATCACTGGAACATTCAGGGCGAGAAATTCTTTGAGCTTCACCTTAAGTTTGAAGAGCTTTACAACGACCTTTTTCTGAAAATAGACGAAGTGGCCGAGCGCATCCTCACGCTGGGACACCGCCCGGAATATCGTTTTTCCAGTTACCTCTCCGAGGCGGCCATCCCCGAAAGCAAAGAAGTGAGTGATGGCAAAACGGCCATTGAAGAAATCCTTACCGCCTTCAAAACCCTGCTCACCAAACAGCGCGAAATCCTGCGCCTCGCTGCCGAGACCGAAGACGAAGGCACCAACGCCCTGATGAGCGATTATATCCGCGCGCAGGAAAAGCTGGTGTGGATGTACTCGGCATATCTGAGCCGGTAAAGGAACTGCTTTGCGGTAAGCCCCGAAGTGCTTTTTTAACAGCACTTCGGGGCTTTTTCAGGTTTGGGAACGGGTCACAAAAGGCACCGGGCAGCGATCAACCTTCAAACCCTTTTCCCTATGAAATCCCTTTCTCTTCTGGCCGGTTTTTGCCTTTTGCTGGCATCCTGCCAAAGTCGCCCGGAATCTGCCGCTTCTGAAAAAGCCGCATTGGATGGCAGCCAGGAAGACGCCTCTGTTTCCGGCCTCACGGGCGATTCTGCGAAGCTGATTACCACCAGCAGCATGAGCCTTCAGGTGGCGCATGTGGACAGCTTTGTACGCGACGCAATCCAGCTGACGCAGGCACTGGGCGGAACGGTTGTGCGGCAGGAAATAACCTACACACCTGTACGCCACCGTGAAGAGCCCATTTCTTCGGATTCCCTGCTCCTGATAGAAGCCATTGCACCGCAGGCGACGCTCGCGGTTCGCATTCCCGTACTGCAACTGGACAGTTTTTTGTTTGTGGTAACCGACAGAAGCCTGTATCCATTAAGTCGTTTAGTAGAAACAGAAGATGCAAGTCTGCGTTATCTGGAAAACACCCTAAAACTTCAAAACCGGGACAAAACGGTTTCCGAAGCGCCTGCGGCGGTGAAAAATACTTCTTTGCGCGACCGCATAGCCTTGCGCGACGAAGCCATTACACACGATTTGGACAACCGCAGCATCAACGCTGAAGTGCGCTATAGCTTGTTGAACCTGACGCTCACGCAAAACCCGGTTGTTCGGCGAACAACCGTGGCAAACCTTGCGATTGACGATTACCGGCTGCCGGTTTCTGCGCGGCTCTCAGGCGCGTTCAGCAGCGGCTTCCGTTATTTTGGGGATTTCCTTTTCGGGGTGTTGCACCTGTGGCTCTTTATCGTTGTTGGCATCGCTGGTTTTCTGGTGCTGCGCCATTTCCGCCGAACCCGAAAAGCGCCTTTCCCGGCCTTGAAATCCTAGCGCGGCACGCCGGATTTTTACCTGCTGCTACCTTTACCGCATGGCGCAAAATCTTTTTCCGCTGCTGCGCACCGTGCAGGTAACGCGCTACGTGATGCCGTTGCGCGAAGGCGGCTCGCTGCCGGCTATTACCGAAGCCGACGACGGCTTCCAGTACGTGCTGAAATTCCTGGGCGCGGGGCAGGGCGTGAAAGCGCTGATTGCGGAATTGATTGGCGGCGAAATTGCCCGTGCGATGGGATTGAAAATGCCGGAAATGGTATTGGCTATGCTGGACGAAGCCTTTGGCCGCACCGAGCCGGACGAAGAAATTCAGGACTTGCTGAAGAAAAGCGTGGGGCTGAATTTGGGTGTGCATTTCCTCAGCGGTGCAATGACCTACGACATTGCCGTGGAGCAGCCCGACCCGTTTCTGGCTTCGCAGATTGTGTGGCTGGATGCTTTGCTTTTCAACGTGGACCGCACCGCGCGTAACCCGAATATGCTGTTCTGGAAAGATGAATTGTGGCTGATAGACCACGGCGCCAGTCTGTTCTTCCACCACAACTGGGACCGCCGCGAAAGCTATATCCACAAACCGTTTGCGCAGATAAAAGACCATGTGCTTTTGCCTTATGCTACGGCATTGCAAGAAGCAGATGCACAGGCGAAAAAAGCCCTGACACCGGACGTGATTAGTCGCATCACCGACGCCCTTCCTGACGACTGGCTGCAATGGCCGGATGCAACAGAAAATCCTGCTGAAATCCGTGCTTTTTACAACCGCTTCCTGCAAGAGCGGATTGCCGATTCTTCCACGTTCTTAAACGCCGCCGAAGATGAAGCCGCACTTGTATGAATACAGCGTAATTCGCATCGTGCCCCGCGTGGAGCGCGAAGAATTTATCAACGCGGGCGTTATTGTTTTTTGCAAAAAAGAGAAGTTTTTGCGCTGCCTTTGGGAGTTGGACAAAGCCAAAATAAAGGCGCTTGACCCGGAGGCTGACCTGCTGCTTTTGCGCCGAAATCTGGAAGCTTTCGCCGCCATTGCGGCGGGTGAAAAAGGATGCAAAAGTCTGATTGCACATCTGGAGCCGCCGGAGCGTTTTCGCTGGCTGACGGCGACGCGCAGCACGATGATTCAGGCAGGAAAAATCCACGCCGGACTGACAGATGACCTGCCCAGAATCACCCGCAGTTTGTTTGGGAAAATGGTGCACTGAAAGGCTGTTTGTTTAAACAATTTTAACGTTATAAAAAAGGCTTTTGGACAACTCCAAAGCCTTTTTTTTGTTCTATTCCGTACTCACTTAACTCCCTCAAAATCAGATGAAAACGACAGAAAAAACAACGGCCCAACAGACGAGCAATGAAGCCATTCTGACCAGCATTATTACCAACGGAGACCTTTCTAAACTAAGCACCGACCAGAAGGTTTCCTACTATCGGAACTTCTGTGAGCGCCTCGGTTTAGACCCCATTTCGCAGCCTTTCAAACTGCTTCGCTTGAACGGTCGGGAGATTCTTTATTGTGACCGTACGGGCGCGCAGCAGTTGAACAAGCTCCACAGCGTGAGCCACGAAATCCGCGCACGCGAAATCGTGAACGGCTGCTATGTAGTGACTGCGCAGGCATCTACACCGGATGGCCGCCACACCGAATCCATTGGTGCTGTGCCGATTGAAAATCTCAAAGGTGACAACCTCTGCAATGCGATGATGAAAGGCGAAACAAAAGCTAAACGCCGCGCAACGCTTGACCTTCTCGGCCTCGGTATCTTGGACGAAACCGAAACCGACAGCATCCCGAATGCAAGTGCCGCGCCTGCGCCCGTAGCAGCTGTTGCTAAACCAACTACGGTTCCTGTAGAAGCACAAGAACCTGTGCTTGCCGCCGAGCCGCAGGAGGAAAAGAAAGCGCCGGCAAAAGCGTCTGAAAAGATTAAAATGCTGAAACCTGATTTGGACAATACTGACCCGATGAAGGTGAAATACTCTACACCGGCGGCTTTGGAAGAAGCGCTCGGCAATGCCAATACGGTAGCACAGCTTGCTGATCTTTACTACACGAATATTGAAATGATTGAAAAGAACGCAGCGCTGAAAGCGTTGTTCACCGCCCGCAAAGGCCGGATTAACAGTGGTACTTTGCAGGCTGACGCGCTGGCTGCGTAAAAACAAAATCGCTTTTGATAGCACGAAACGGCTTCTGTACGGAACAGGGGCCGTTTCTATTTTTGGCACTTATTCCTTCTCTAATGCAACTCGTTCTGGCTTCCAACAATAAAAAGAAAATCGCAGAAATAAAGGCGCTTTTGCCGCAAATAAAATTGCTTTCTTTAGAAGAAATCGGCTTCGCGGAAGACATTCCCGAACCGTTCCACACCTTCCGGGAAAATGCCGCGCACAAGGCAGAAACCATCCATCGCTTTTGCGGCTTGCCAACGCTTGCGGATGACAGCGGACTGTGTGTGAAAGCCTTGAACAATGCGCCCGGCGTGTTCAGCGCGCGCTACGGTGGAACGCCCACAAACGACGTGCGCAACAATGAAAAACTGCTGCGGGAGATGTGGAGGATTCCTAACCGCGATGCTTTTTTCGTTTGCACAATCGCGCTGGCCGGAGTGGGGGAGAAGACGCTGTTTTTTGAAGGACAAATGCGGGGGGAAATCGCTCTTGAAATAAGCGGTGTAGGTGGCTTTGGTTATGACCCGCTGTTCCTTCCCGACGGACAAAACGAAAGCCTTGCCACAGTCCCCCCGGACTTCAAAAAGACGCATAGCCACCGCGCGCAAGCACTTCAAAAGCTCCGGGATTATCTTTCCTGAACCGTTCCGGTGCTTTGCTTGTTTCTTTGCGGGGAAGGGCGACCGAACAGGGTCGCCCCTACCATTTACGGTAAACAATGAAATTCTCGCTCGGCGACGCGGTCTGGCTGCGGCAAACGGAGGAGGAAGGAAGCATCACAGCTTTCCTGTCCAAAACGCTCTACGAAGTGGAAGTGGGCGGCGTGCGCTTTCCGGTTTTTGCCGATTCGCTGGAGCATCCTTACCTGCGGCGTTTTCAGAAAACGGGCATTTTTAAAAAAGAAGAAGTTCCGCTTCCGGCCCCGGAAAAGACACCACCGCCGCGCCTGCCGCAAGGCTGTTATTTCTCCTTCCTACCTGTCTATAAAGAAGAAGCGAAAAAGACCAACGAGATTGATGCGGTGAAGCTTTACTTAGTAAACGAACTTCCCGACAGCCTGCGTTTTGACTATGATTTGCGCACTGCCGGAAAGGCCTCTTTCTTCGGGTTGGTCGGTAATATACCCGCGTATTCAAACCTGTATCTACACATGGTTCCGTGGGAAATAATGGCCGCACAGCCGCGTTTTCACTGGCGATTGCAACCCACGTTTGACGGAAGAATGGGGCCGCAGCAAGAAGGCGTTTTTTCGTTGCGCGCCCGGCAATTGGTGCAGCGCATCAGTGCGCTGGAGGAAAGCGGAAGTCCGGCTTTTTCGGAGCTTTTGGTAGATCAATTTGTAGAAGCGCCTGCGCTGCCTTTACCGCAACTGAAAGCTGTTTCTGTCCCGGAAAATACGCTCGTTGCAAAACCTTTTTCGCCCGTCATTGACCTACACGCCTCGGTACTTTTGTCCGGCGCAGAGGACTATCTGCCGATGGAAATTTTCCGGACGCAGTTGGACGTACTGCACCGTTTTTTAGAAGAAGCAATCGCGCATAAAACGCCGCATCTCACCCTTATTCACGGCGTAGGAAACGGTGTATTGCGCCGTGCCGTCACGGAGATTTTACAGACCCACCGCGAAGCGTTTCGCATTACCCACGACTGGCATCCGTGCTACGGTTTTGGGGCAACAGGCGTGAAGATGAAATATAAATAAGGGCGCTGGAGCAGGGAAGAGGTACCAATCTTCCAACGCGAAACTTCCAACCTTCCAACGGCTTTAGCCACTCCAACGCCGAAGGTATCCAACGCGCAGCATCCAACCGCTACAACTTCACCCCAATTCCCACAAACACATTCCGCCCTTCTGCCGGCAGCAATCCCGGCCCCGGATAGCCACCTGATCGCCGCGTGAAATACCGCGCATCGCTGAGGTTGTTGATGCCCGCGCGCAAGGTGTAGCGGCCCCAGTTGGCACTGCCCGTCAGGTCGTGAACCAGGTAGGAAGGAATCGTTCCGTTAGTGCCGTCTGCCGTTGGCGTGGCGGTGTTATTGGCGTTGGAGAAGGCCGCGTCTACGTAGCTCGTTTGCCACGTCAGCGACCAGCGTTTGCGGCTGTAAGTCGCGCCGTTGCGCAGGATGTTTCGTGGTGCATTCTCCACTTGCTTTCCTTCTAAGGTTGTTTGGGCCAATTGGCTCGCGGCGTTCTTTATAATCACCTGCAGCGCGCCGTACTGCGCATCCGTAAAGCTATAGGAGCCAAACACACGCAAGTCGCCCCGGCTCGTTTTTCCATTCAGCAAAGCCGCTTCTACAAACGCTTCCACACCCCGGCTCTTGCTCTGGCCTACGTTGGTGCGCAGGTTGTAGAAAGAGCCGTCTGTGCGTTGCTGTGTCAGCGTGCCAATGCGGTTGGCGTAGCTCAGGTAAAATGCGCTCACGTCAAAGCGTAGCCAATCGCCCACCGTTCCGCGACAGCCGAGGTCGGCGTTGTAGCCTGTCGCGTCCTTTAGGTTCGGGTCAATCACATCTGTTGTGGGCAGGGCCGAAAGGTCAGAGAACAGCATCGGGCGGTAAGCTTGTGTGAGGTTTCCGTAGAGTTCGGTTTTGCGCGTCAGGTGGTATTCCGCGCTCAATCCTGCTAAGAGAAAACGGCGCGTGCGTGTCTCCTCCACAATCGTGTTTGGCGCGCCGTCTGCCCTGAATCCCTGCCGTCCTGAAACGCCCGCTTGTATCCACTCGGCGCGCAATCCCGGCATCAGCATCAGCTTCCCGCCCATGTGAATTGCACCTTCCACAAAGGCCGCTCCGTTGCGGGTTTGGAATTGCAACTCGTTGGGAAACTGCGCGTCCACAATGTTGAAGTTCATATCGCTGCCCGTCGTGCCTTTCCCTTTCTGGAAGCGGCGTGTATCGCCCGAATAAAAGCGCAATCCCCCTGAGAGTTCATGCCTGCGGCCCAACACTTTCAGGGGTTGCAGGAAGCGCGCTTCTGTGCCCCAGTTGCGGTAATGGTCAATCGCCACCTCGCGGTTGTTCTGCTGTCCGGTGCCCATATTCACGCTGTCGCGCGCGGTAATCGGGGCCATAAAACCCACGCTGCTGCGGTCTCCGGCCATGCCAAAGACTTTCACGTTCAATTCCCCCCCGCCCGCAGGCCGCCAGCGGAGTGTGAGTGCACTTGTTGTCCACGGTGTGCTTATCCAGTTGCGGCCACGAAGGGATTGCTGCGCGTCCCGTGCAAACTGCGCGTCGGTCAGTCCGCCTGCCTGCTGGCTGCGCATATCAAAGCGCAAGACCTCACCGGTAAGCGAAAGGCGCGGCGTAAAAGCATAGGTCAGCGTAGCAAAGCCCGTGTTGGTTTGGTAGGCGCTGTTGTCGCGCCAGCCCGCGCCCTGCCGGTGGTCAAAAGCGGCGTAGTAGTGGAGTTTTCGCGTCGCACCGCCAAGGGCGTTGTAGCTGTTGAAAAGCCCGTAGGAACCCACCGTTTGCTCGCTTTGCACGTTGAAGGGCTTCCCGAATTCCGAGCCGTCGCGCAGCACGTAGTTCACCATCCCGCCAAACTGCGGGCCGTATTGCAACGCACCCGCGCCGCGCACAATCTGCATCTGCTTCACGGCGTGGAGTGGAGGCGTGTAATAGGCTTCCGGGTAGCCAAACGGGTCGGCGGCAATATCGGCGCCGTTCTGCCGCATGTTGAACTCCCACGAACGATTGGGTGAAAGGCCGCGCGTAGAGATGCCGGTCTGAATACCGCTCGCATCGCTCTCCCAAATCTGAATGCCCGGAACCTTGGCCAGCACCTGCCGCATATTGTTGGTGGAAAGATTGGCAGGAACGGCATCCACATTCACCACGTGGGTTTTCTTGCCTGCATAAATAGCCGTACCCAGAATTTCCGGGAGCGGCTGTACGTCATTGGTGCGGGTTGTTTTCACTTCCACCTCGCCAAGGTGGCGCAGGCTGTCGGCGCTGTTTTGGGCGAAGGAAGCAGTAGTAAGCAGCAGGGAAGAAAAGAGAAAAGGGCGGGTCAGGCGTGGATGCATCCGGCGGGCTTTCGTGTTTTTTGGGAAAGCGGGCACAAAAGTCCTTTGTGAATGAAGGGCGTGTTTTCAGAATTGGGAAAGGGTTTTGCGGGATTGGGAAAAAGAAGGGGCAATTAGGCTGTATTGATAGAAGATGTTTAAACCCTGTAGAGCCTGTCCCGACGCGTCGGGACAGGCTCTACAGGGTTGCAAAAGACTCCTCCACAAAGAAAGTCAACACCTCCCATCACTTCTTCGTGCCGCGCACCATTCTCTCCAGGTTGCTCATTTTGTAGGTCTCAGTGCTGCCGTTCTCCAGTTGCACCTTCAGCTTCCCGTCAGCGGTTTGTTCCAGCATCGTTCCGCGCACCACGCGCCCGCCAGTAAAGTAGTAGGTGTCCAGGCCATCCGCAACCTTCGGTGCATCAGCAGCTCCGCAGCCATTATAGGGAAGCGTATAGCGGAAGTGCATGTAGTCCATCTTCGACACACCCGGCTCATTCACGTTAGGTTTCCAGACCGCGCCGGTAGCAAAGTCTATCGCGATGCCTATCAGACCGCCTATTCCCAGCAAATTTCCTGCTATAGTGCCGCCCCGCACCTCACGCGTGGCGTAGCGAAAAGTCTGTTCCGGGCAGCCTTCCTCGCGCACGGTGAACACCACCTTATCGGCATTTTTGCGCTCTATGGAAGCAATACCAGTGCCCGTACCCAAATGGGTTCCGTTGTAAGAGATAGCCGCATTGGAATGGTTGGGCGTAACCACATGCGCGGCGTAATCGGTGCCGCCAATAATAGTGGCACAGCCACTTGCGCCAAGCAGCAAGAAAGAAAAGGCACTCAGAAGACGGACGGATTTCATGCAGGAGGAGCGTCTGGCTTTTTGGAAAGGAGAAAGGGAGGCAAGATAATGCAGGCCATTAAAAGGGAAACCTCTTTTTAGGGGGATAGAAAGATTCACGCCCACTGCGATTTCCCAAAAAGTCATTCGGAAAAGACTGCCTGTCATTTTTAAAAGTAGAAAGGTCATAACGATAAGGAGCAAGGTCATGTTTAAAAAAAGCCCTGTCATGTTTAAAATAGAGTCTATCACGAAGAAAAGCATATCGTTCATGTTTAAAATAGAGCCTATAACGAAGAAAAGTAGACCGGTCACTTTTAAAAGAAGAACGTCCTGAACGGCCCGTGTTTCAGGGCCATTTTCCTTATTTTCGAAGCCACCCAAGCCTTTTTCCTCCCCATGCTTCGCCTCAACCTGAAAGCCGTTTGCCTTTTGCGTGGCATCCAAAAGCCCTACGCCTGGCTCCTGAAGGCCGGTTTCCCGCCCTCCGCCGCTTTCCGGCTGAACGGAGAAGATTACAGCAACCTGCCGCTGGCGCATTTAGAAAAGCTCTGCCTGCTCCTGCGCTGTACGCCCCACGACCTCTTGCGCTGGACGCCCGACGCCGACACCGTGGAGGCCGATAGTCAGCCGCTTGCGGCCCTCCACCGCAAGGAAGAAAACGACCTCCACTGGATTTCCAACATGAACGCCAAAAGCGTGGACGAACTGCGCGAAATAGGCCGCAAATTGAGCCAGATGGAGGGGGGAAATGATTTGCCGAAGCCATAGCTGCGCCCGCGTTTTCTTAAGACCGAAATAACCCGGCTCCTTCACGGCCAAAACCTACTTTCGTCTTTCACCTTTTTTCCAAAACCACTCCCTCCACCCCCTTTTATGACTACCCAACAAGTAGCTGACCGCTTCCACGAGCTGGCCGAGCAAGGCCAGTATCAGACCATTCAGGACGAGCTGTACGCGCAGGACGTTGTCAGCGTTGAACCAAACGAAGCTTTTGGCCCGCGCGAAGCCCACGGCCTGGACGCCATCAAGGAGAAGAGCCGACTCTTGAACGAATCAATAGAGGAAATGCACGGCGGCTGGTGCTCCAAGCCAGCCGTAGGCGGCAAGTATTTCACCGTAGCGATGGGCATGGACGTAACCATGAAAGGCCGTCCGCGCGGGCAGATGAATGAGGTGTGCGTGTATGAAGTGCAGGACGGAAAAGTGGTGAAGGAGCAGTTCTTCTTCTAAAAAGCCGCAGCCCCCGAAAAGAAACAGGCCCTCTTTTGCGAGTGCCTGTTTCTTTTGCTTGGAAACGATGGTTGTGGTAGGTGCGGATACGCGCAGCGTATCCGCACCTACCACAACCATCCAACGGCTTTAGCTATTCCAACGCGAAGCCTCCAACCACGCAACGCGCCTACCTTCGCCCCTATGGCTAAGGAAACGCCCATGATGCAGCAGCACCGGGAGATAAAAGCAAAATATCCCGACGCGGTTTTGCTGTTCCGGGTAGGCGATTTTTACGAGACTTTCGGGGAAGATGCCGTCATTGCCGCCCGCGTTCTGGGCATCACGCTGACGGCCCGCAACAACGGCGCAGCGGGTTCTACCGAACTGGCAGGATTTCCCCACCACTCGCTGGATACCTACCTGCACAAGCTGGTGAAAGCGGGCCACCGCGTAGCGATTTGCGACCAACTGGAAGACCCGAAGGAAGCAAAAGGGGTGGTGAAGCGCGGCGTAACAGAACTGGTAACGCCCGGCATGGCCACCGACGACAAGCTGCTGGAATTCAAGACCAACAACTTCCTCGCCGCGTGGCTGCCCGCCGGAACGGAATACGGACTTGCTTTTCTGGATATCTCCACCGGCGAAGCCTATTGTGCGCAAGGCGACGCGGAATACGCGGATAAACTGTTGCAGGGATTGCAGCCAGCTGAGGTTTTGGTTCCCAAATCATCACAAGCGCGCTTCCGCGAGCAGTATGGAAAGGAGTGGTATTTATTTCCGTTGGAAGACTGGATTTTCACGGAAAGCTATGGCCGCGAAACGCTGCTGAACCACTACAAAACGCAGACGCTCAAGGGCTTCGGGATTGAGGATTTAAAAGCCGCCGCTACGGCTGCGGGCGCAGTCCTTCACTACCTCAAAGACACCGAGCATCCTAACCTGCAACACATCACCGGGCTGCAACGGATGATGCCCGACACGTTTTTGTGGATGGATAGATTCACGGTGCGGAATCTGGAATTGCTTTCCGCGCAAGACGGTTCGCCGGGCGGATTGCTCGCCGCGATTGACACGACGCTTACACCGATGGGCGGACGGCTGTTGCGTCGCCGCATTGTGTTTCCCCTTTCCGACAGGCTGAAGCTGGAGGCCCGCCACGACGCGGTGGAAAGTTTTTTACAAAACAAAGACCTCCACGAAGCAACGCGCACACAACTAAAAGCGATTGGCGATTTGGAAAGATTGGTGGCGAAAATTCCGCTGAAGAAATCCTCGCCGCGCGAACTGATTGCACTGGCGCGCGGACTGTCTAAAGTCTGCACGCTGAAATTTATTCTCTCCGATTCCGCCTATCCGGCGCTGGAGAAATTAGTGGCCCACATCCATACCTGCGACGAGTTGCAGGAGCGCATCAACAAGACGCTGGCCGAAGAAGCGCCCGCCGTAGCGGCCAAAGGAAATTTTATCCGCGAAGGCGTTTCTGAAGCGTTGGACGAACTGCGCGGAATCTCGCGCGGGGCGAAAGATTATCTCCTGGACCTGCAAAAACGCGAGGCACAAACAACGGGTATTTCTTCCCTGAAAGTATCTTTCAACAACGTTTTTGGCTACTATCTGGAAGTAACGCACACCCACAAAGACAAGGTTCCACCCACTTGGATTCGGAAGCAAACACTGGCAGCGGCGGAGCGCTACATCACGCCGGAGTTGAAGGAATACGAAGACAAAATTCTGGGCGCGGATGAAAAGATTTTGACGCTGGAGATGGCCGCTTTTGCGGAGCTTTTGGATTTTATTTCGCCGTGGATTCCGCGCATTCAGCAGGCCGCCAAAGCGGTTGCGAATCTGGACTGTCTTTCCGCCCACGCCACCACCGCGCGGCAGTGGAATTACGTGCGCCCCACCCTGACCGACGACGCGACGCTGCGCCTGAAAGCCGCGCGCCACCCGGTGATTGAGCAGAAGCTGCCGCCGGGTGAAAGCTATATCTCCAACGACCTTTTCCTGGACCGCGACACGGAGCAAATCATCATCCTGACCGGGCCGAACATGAGCGGCAAAAGCGCGGTGCTGCGCCAAACGGCGCTCTGTGTTTTGCTGGCCCACATGGGCGCTTTCGTGCCTGCCGCCGAAGCGTACATTGGCATTACCGACCGCATTTTTACCCGCGTCGGCGCAAGCGATAATCTGGCGGGCGGCGAAAGCACGTTTATGGTGGAGATGACCGAAACGGCGTCTATCGTGAACAACCTGAGCGAGCGCAGTCTGGTGCTTCTGGATGAAATCGGGCGCGGCACGAGCACCTACGACGGCATCTCCATTGCGTGGAGTCTGGTGGAATATCTGCACAGCCATGCCACGCATCCGAAGACGCTTTTCGCCACGCACTACCACGAGCTAAACGACCTGGAAAACAGCCTGGGGCGGGTGAAGAATTTCCACATCACGCACCAAGAGACGGCGCATAAAATCATTTTCCTGCGCAAGATGGCGCGGGGCGGAAGTCGCCGGTCTTTTGGGATTCAGGTGGCGCGCATGGCAGGAATGCCGCCCACGCTGATAAGCCGCGCAGAAGAACTGTTGCACCATTTGGAGCAAACCCACGCAGACGCGGGCAGCACCGGGACAGAGACTTCTTCCAAAAAGAAAACACCCGCGCCCGTCGCGCCAATACAGCAAATCCAACTAAGCGTGTTTGGCGACGTGCCGGAGCATCTGCGCCGCTTGCAGCAGGAGTTGGAGGCAATAGACATTAATACCCTTTCGCCGGTGGAGGCGTTGCTGCGGTTAAACGCGTTGAAGGCCTCCATCAGCCATGGGTCATGAGTTATGGGTCATTCCGAGCGCGGAGCGAGGAATCTCACGGCAGGTAAGACACAGCGTAAGTGAGATCTCTCCCTAGCGGTCGAGATGACCCACGTTATATGAACACACAGATTGTAGCTACAACATGTGGGTCATTGCGAGTGCAGCGAAGCAACCTGCACATAACGTTGGGGATTTCAATCAACACAGCATATTGTGCAGGTTGCTTCGCTGCACTCGCAATGACCCACATTTTTCAAGTGTCCTTGCAGGCTCCATTATCCATTATCCATTATTCATTGCCGTTTACAGCATCCTTAACCGCTCTTCTTCCAAGTCAATCTGATAAAGCTGTTTGCGGATGATTTCCTCGTTCAGCTTCGGGTCTTTGTTGGCTTCGGCGAGGTAGCGGCGCTGACTTTCCAACATTTCCAAGTAGATGACCTTGTGGCGTTCCGTGAACATTTCTTCGCGGGGTTTAATGGCTTTTTCTTCCCAGAATTGCAGGATTTTACGGAGAATGTCTTCGTTGTGCGCTTCGGTCTCGTATTTCTGCTTGTAGAAATCAAGGATGTGCTGTTTCAGGCCGTGCCGCAGGTGGCGGTGCGACTCCTCTTCCTCTCCTTCATCCGCAAAACCTTCAAAAATGCGGCTGCGGCGGATGATAACCGGCAGCGTCAGTCCCTGCAAAAGCAGCGTGAGCAGGATAACCACGAAAGTGATGAACAGAATAAGATTGCGGTACGGAAAAGCCGTTCCATCGCTGAGCGTTACCGGAATGGCCAGCGCCGCCGCCAGCGACACCACGCCGCGCATCCCCGTCCAGCCCAGAATAAGCGGAATCAACCTGCGACGCCGGGCCGCGCCGGGAAGATGTCTGGGCATGACGCCGGGCCGGAAAATGGCCGTTGCCATCATGGCCGCATAGGCGCTGATGACACGGGAAAGAATAAGTACACCGGTGACGACTACGCCATACCAGATGCCTCGGCTTAGGGGAATGCCGCTCCCCCTCATGCCCTGCACAATTTCCGGGAGCGAAAGGCCGATGAGGAGAAAGACGACACCGTTGAGAATGAACACCAGACTCTCCCACACACTTTGTCCGCGAATGCGGCTCGCACTGTTGAGGAAAAGCAGCCGCTGCGACGACATCAGCAGCCCGCCACTCACCACCGCCATTACGCCGGAAGCATGGAACTGCTCGGCCAGCCAGTACATCGCATACGGCTCCAGAACAGTGAGGATGATATCGGTTGTGGCGTCGGTGGGCAGCTTTTTATGGGCCTGGATGAAAATCCAACCCATCGCCAGCCCGATGCCTGTGCCGCCTGCTACCATCCACAAAAAGCTTCCAGCCGCATCCTGCCACACGAAATTTCCGGTGGCAACGGCCAAGAGTGCGAAACGGAAAATGATGAGCGAAGAAGCGTCGTTGAGCAGGCTTTCGCCTTCCAGAATGGCGGAGGTGGAAGGGGGGATTTTGACGAATTTGGTGATGGCTCCCGTGCTAACCGCGTCGGGTGGAGAAACGATGCCGCCGAGCAAAAAGCCCAGCGCCAAGGTGAAGCCGGGAATCAGCCAGTGCGTCGCCAGCGCAACAGAAGAGGCAGTGAAAAACACCACCAGAAAAGCAAAGCTTCCAATCATCCGCCACCACTTCTTCATCTCCTTAAAAGAAATTGTCCACGCGGCTTCAAAGAGTAACGGCGGCAGGAAAATGAAGAAAATAAGGTCGGGATTCACCTTTACCTGCGGCAGGCCGGGCACAAAACCAAGAAGCAGTCCCGCCAGTACCAGCACCACCGGATAAGCGACTTTGAGCTTGGCAGCCAGCATTTCCAACAGGATAATTGCGGCCACCATGAGGAGGAGAAAAGGAAGCGTGCTGTGCATAGGGCGAAAGTAGCGGCTTACATGTATTGGCCGGGGAATAGCCAGCAAGGGCAGCACTTATCCTGTTACACTTCTTCGGGTAGCCGTCAGAAAGTGCGGGGGGGCTGCTTAAACGAAATTTTGGATACAATCAGCCCTGGGTTGAGCCCAACCGCCGCGCCGTTGGACCCAACCGCGCGATGGTTGGGTCCAACGGCGCGGTGGTCGGGCCCAACGGCGCAGTGGTTGGGTCCGACGGCGCAGTGGTTGGATCCAACGGCGCAATGGTTGGATCCAACGGCGCAATGGTTGGGTCCGACGGAAGCGTGGTTGGATCCAATCACGCTTCCGTTGGGCCCAACGAAGCACTAAAAAAACGCTTTTTAAGGCATTTTGGGCCATTTTTGGGGTAAAAAAGAGAATATATAATCTATTTTCTTCCTTAAACGACCCAAAAATCCTTTCCATTCCTCAACTCATTCTCCCCATTTTTGTTTCCTGTTACCTTCGCTCCTTTGACGAAAAACGCAGACTTTACGACCCAACAGATGATAGAAGAAACAACGAATGGAAATGCTCCCAACGGACAAGCGCATGTGGAAGACATGTATCAAAGCTGGTTTCTGGATTATGCCTCCTACGTGATTCTGGAACGCGCCGTTCCTGCCGGGGCCGACGGCCTGAAGCCGGTGCAGCGCCGCATCCTCCACGCGATGAAGGAAATGGACGATGGCCGCTTCAACAAGGTAGCCAACGTGATTGGCCAGACAATGCAATACCACCCGCACGGCGACGCCTCCATTGGCGACGCAATGGTGGGGCTGGGCCAAAAGGAACTGATGATTGAGACGCAGGGCAACTGGGGCGACGTGCGCACCGGCGACCCGGCGGCGGCCTCACGCTACATTGAAGCGCGCCTTTCCAAATTTGCGAATGAGGTGGCTTTTAATGGAAAAACCACTCAGTGGCAACTGAGCTACGACGGGCGCAAAAACGAGCCGGTGGCCTTGCCGATGAAGTTTCCGCTCTTGCTTGCGCAGGGCGTGGATGGCATTGCGGTGGGCCTTTCCACCAAGATTCTCCCCCACAACTTTTGCGAGCTTATCCAGGCTTCCATTCAGCACCTGAAAGGCCGGAAATTTGAGCTTTTCCCAGACTTTCTGACCGGCGCATCGATGGACGCGGGCAACTACAACGACGGGCAGCGCGGCGGAAAAGTGCGGGTGCGCGCGCGCATTGAAAAAGGCGACGCGAAGACGCTGCTGATTAAGGACGTGCCCTATGGCGTAACCACGTCGCAGTTGGTGGATTCCATCCTGAAAGCCAACGACGGCGGGAAAATCAAGATTAAAAGCGTTACCGACAACACGGCGGCGGACGTGGAACTGAACATTCAACTGGCCACCGGTATTTCTGCCGACCAGACGATTGACGCGCTGTATCTGTTTACGGATTGCGAGGTCAGCATTTCGCCCAACGCCTGCGTGATTATCGACGATAAGCCGCGCTTCACCAACGCTACCGATTTGCTGAAATTCTCGGTGCAGCACACCAAGGAGTTGTTGCTGCGGGAGTTGGAAATCCGGCAGGGCGAGCTGGAGAACGACTGGCATTATTCCTCGCTGGAGAAGCTGTTTATTGAGAACCGCATCTACCGCGACATTGAGGAAGAAACCACGTGGGAAGGCGTGCTGGCAGCGATAGACAAAGGCTTGGAAAAGCACAAGAAAAAGCTGCGCCGCGCGGTGGTGGAAGACGACCTTGTGCGCTTGACGGAAATCCGCATCAAGCGCATTTCCAAGTTTGATTCCTTCAAAGCCGACGAGCATATCCGGGGCGTGGAAACGGCGCTGGAAGAAGTGGCGCACAACATTGCCAATCTCACCGACTACGCCATTAAATACTATGAAGGCCTGCTGAAAAAGTACGGAAAAGGCCGCGAGCGCAAAACCGAAATCCGCTCTTTTGAAACGCTGAATGCCTCGCAGGCGGTACTGGCAAATGCGCGGCTTTATGTGAACTACAAGGAAGGTTTTGTGGGAACGGGATTGAAGAAAGACGAGTTTGCCTTTGACTGCTCCGACATTGACAACCTGATTGTTTTTCGCCGCGATGGGAGGATGATGATTACCAAAGTGGCCGACAAAACCTTTGTGGGCAAGGACATTATCTACCTCGCTATTTTCCAGAAGAGCGATGAGCGCACGACCTACAATCTGGTTTATACCGACGGCAAAACCGGCACCGCGTTTGCGAAGCGCTTCAACGTAACGGGCATCACCCGCGACAAGGAATACGATCTGACGAAAGGCAATCCGCAGAGCAAGGTTTTGTACTTCTCGGCCAACGCCAACGGCGAGGCAGAAGTGGTGCGCGTGATGCTGAATCCGGCTTCTAAAGCGCGGCAGAAAGAGTTTGATTTCTCCTTCGCGGATATTGAAATCAAAGGCCGCTCATCGGGTGGAAACCAGATAACGAAGTATCCCGTAAAAGCCATTAAGCTGAAAGAAAAAGGCCGCTCTACGCTGGATGCGCCGCAGGTGTTTTTTGATGTAGAAACAGGCCGTCTCAACCGCGACGGACGCGGGCAACTGCTGGGCAATTTTGAGTCCGATGACCGCATCCTGACGTTCTACGCAGACGGCACGTATGAGCTGACCGACTTTGAACTTACCAACCGCTTCCCCACCGATACGCTGATGCACATTGGGAAGTTCCACCCGGAAAGGCCCGTCTCGGTTATTTATTGGGACGCGGCAAAGGGCCTGCACTACGCCAAGCGTTTTCTGTTGGAAAGCGTTCAGCTTCGCACCCGCTACAATTTTGTGCGCGACGGCGTGGGCAACAGCCTCAAGTTTGTTTCTGCCGACAGCGAACCTGTAGTAATTCTCCGCAGCGGGAAAAAGAAAAGCGAGTGGACGGAAGAGACGTTTGCGCTGGCGGAATTGGTGGACGTTACCGGCTGGAAAGCCATTGGCACACGCATTGCCGGAGCCGATTTGAAAGAAGTGGCAACGGTGGTGGAAGAAGGCGTGGCGCAGCAGTTGTTTTGAAGATAGAGTGTTGAAAGGATTGCAAGAAACTCGAATAACCCACACATAATACATAATGTGTGTCATTCCGAGCGCGGAGCGAGGAACAGCGAAGCACTCGCCGAAGGCAATCTCACAGCAGGAAAGACAGAAAATGTTAGGAACAGCGCGAGTGAGATCTCTCCCTAGCGGTCGAGATGACCCGCATTTTATAAATCCTTGTTTCGCATCCTCATCCGTGTTCCATCACAACATCACGAACAAACCAAAAACACCTGCATTTTAGGGGGAAATAAATTTTTCGCAGGCCCTTTACCTTTGGCCGTTTAAATACGCTGCCGTTACCGACCCGGAATTCATGAAAAAAATTGAGCTTGAGATTGTAGCGCTTTCCCACAGCGAGTCGCAGAAATCGTTTTACGCCGTGGTATTGGGAGAAATTTCCGGGCTTCGCCGGTTGCCCATTGTGATTGGTGCGTTTGAGGCGCAGGCCATTGCCGTGGCGCTGGAAAGAATGGAACCTTCGCGCCCGCTCACCCACGACCTCTTCACCACAGTGATGACTACGTTCAGCATTGAGCTGACCGAGATTCTGATTTACCGGCTGGAAGAAGGCATTTTCTTTTCCAAGCTGGTGTGCAGCAACGGCAACGAGATTTTTGAGATTGACTCCCGCACATCCGACGCGCTGGCGCTGGCCGTGCGTGCGCAGTGTCCGATCTATTGTTTTGAAAACATCCTCAACGCTGCCGGTCTGCAAATGGAAGCAGGCAGCGAGGAAGGCGGCTATACCGGCCCGGCGGCGGCCAACGCAAGCACGGAAGACACAGGCCGCGAAAATCTGAAAACGATGAGCATGGAAGAACTGGAAACGCTCTTGCAGCAGGTGTTGGATCAGGAAGATTATGTGCAGGCCATCAAGATTCGGGACGAGTTGAAGAACCGGAAATAAACCGTTTTCTCCTCACAAACTTTCCCGCCAAAAAACCAATGAAGACGTTTTTTTTCGCCGTTGCGCTGACGGTTTTTGCCGGGACGGCGGAAGCGCAGACTGCTGACCGTTGTGGGAATTCCGGGCTTATCCAGCGCCTCAAAGCGGAAGACCCGGCTTTCATGGAGCGCCGCGCGCAAAAGCTGCTCACCGACCAACAAAGAGCCGAACAACGTCTCAACACACAGCAGAAAAGCAGCGCCGCGCAGCACCCGATTCCGGTTGCTTTTCACGTCCTGCTTTCGCCTGCGCAATACAGCTTGATGGGCGGCGATACGGGCATTATTCGCCGCATAAACAGCCAGTTGGCGGTGCTGAACGCGGACTACTCGGCCACCAACAGCGACCTCAATCTGGTGCCTGCGCCTTTCGTGCCGGTCATTGGGAATATGGGGATTCAGTTCCGCCTGGCTTCCGGCACAAACGACAGCACGATTGCGCCGGGCATTGAGCTAAAAAGAACGACCAATCTGTTTGATGCCGGTTCCGGTTTTGCGGATGCCAAGCGGCTTTCGCAGGGCGGACTGGATGGCTGGGATTATACGCGCCACCTCAACATCTGGGTGGTGAGTACTTCGAGCGGCTTGCTGGGCCTGTGCATTCCACCAAGTTTCCGGGGCGCGCAGAACACGACAGACACTTTTGGCGCTGCCGATTTTGGCGTCGTGGTGAGCTTTAGCGCGTTTGGAAAACGGGAGTTTCCGGCGCAATACTTCTTTCCTTCCTCCAACGACGGGGGCCGCACGCTGACGCACGAAGTGGGCCATTATTTTGAACTGCACCACACCTTCGGCGACAACGACGGAAGCTGTTCTCCCGGCGACGGCGTTGCCGATACCCCGCCGGAAGCCTATGCGGTTTACTGTACGCCGAATTGCCCGGTTTTCCCCAAGTACGACGCCTGTTCACCTGCCGGAACCAACGGTGTTATGTTCATGAATTACATGGACTACGTGGACGACGCGGCGATGATGCTTTTCACGAAAGGGCAGGCCCAACTGGCGCAGATTTCCCTCGCACCCGGCAGCGAGTCTTACTCGCTGACGCAGCAACCGTTGGACACTTCTACGCCGTTAGAATCAGCGGGGAAAATCGGCGTCAGCCCGAACCCAACGACGGGCGTTTTCCGCGTGGAGAACAACAGCGTGAACACGCTTACCCAGCTTTCCCTGCTGGACCGCACCGGGAGAATGGTGTATCGCACCACGGACTTAAAGCCGCAGGAAAGCCGTTTGGTGGATGCTTCTTCGTTTGCGAAAGGACTGTATTTTCTACAAGCTACCAACGGCACCGAAACCTTTACGCAAAAAATTGTTGTTCAGTAAAACCGTTTGTGCCCGGCGCTACCGCATCAGGCACTGAACGGCTCATGGAATACACAGTACCCGGTGCGGTAGCGCCGGGCGTTCTAAAAAACTAAACGATTAGGATGGACATCCAACAACTTGAAGCCCTTCGCGATTCTGCCCCGGAAAATCTGCGCGGCATTGTAGAAAAAACAGCGCGCAGCGAGCGCATCACCGAAGCCGAAGGCCTGCTGCTTTTTGAAAAAGGCGAGATTGGTTTCGTGGGCGCGCTGGCGGATTTTATCCGCCGCAGGCTGCACGGCAGCAAGGTGTATTTCAACCGGAATTTCCACATCGAGCCAACGAACGTCTGCATTTTTACCTGCCATTTTTGCTCTTATTCCCGGCAATACAAACACCGCGATGAGGGCTGGGAATTAAGTCTGGAACAGATGCTGGACATCGTACGCAGCTTCGACGATAAGCCTGTGACGGAAGTTCACATCGTGGGCGGCGTACACCCGAAAATGAATCTGGAATTCTTCTGCGAATTGCTCCAAAAAATTCACGCGCACCGCCCGGAACTGCATCTAAAAGGTTTTACGGCAGTGGAGCTGGATTACATGTTCCGCAAGGCGAACCTTACCCGCGAAGAAGGTTTACGGAAGCTACGCGAGGCTGGACTGCAATCCTTGCCCGGCGGCGGCGCAGAGATTTTTAGTCAAGAAGTACGCGAAAAAATTTGTGCGGATAAAGTGGACGGCGACGGCTGGCTGGACATTCACGCAACGGCGCATCGGCTGGGAATGCATAGCAACGCGACGATGCTGTATGGTCATGTAGAAAACTACGCGCACCGCGTTGACCACATGGCGCGCTTGCGGACTTTGCAGGACGAGACGGGCGGCTTCAACTGCTTTATTCCCCTCAAATTCCGCAACGGCGATAACGATATGAGCCATATTGCCGAGTCCACGACGGTGGAAGATTTGCGCCTCTATGCTATTGCCCGGATTTTCTTAGACAACATCCGAAACCTGAAAGCCTATTGGCCGATGCTAGGCCGCCAAACGGCGCAGCTTTCGCTGGATTTTGGCGTGAACGATTTGGACGGAACCATTGACGATACGACGAAGATTTACAGCATGGCCGGCTCGGAAGAACAGACCCCCGCGATGAGTACGGAACAGCTCTGCGACTTGATTTTTGCCGCCGGAAAAACGCCCGTGGAGCGCGATACGCTGTATAATGAGCTACACGTTTTTGAGGCGGAAGCGGTGTAGAACAATGCTTGGAATTATCCTGTAAGAGCGCGCCAAGAGGCGCGTTCTTTTTTTGGTAAGAAAATACTATGCTTATCTCCCCAAAACCCCCGCCGCCAACTTCTCCGCCAACTGATACACATTTTCGCCACCCGCGCGGATATCAGCCATTAGGTTCTCCCGCGAAACGCCCTGCAAAAGCAAATCCGCCGTGAGGCGCAGCACCTTGTCGGCGCGCAGATGAATTTGTCTTTCGCTTTTTTCGCCGCGCTTAAGAAGGACATCCGCAATTGCTGCCGCTACGGCTTCTGTGCCTTCGTTGCGCGTAGCAACGGTTTTTAAAACCGGCGTTTCCTCGCCCATTCCGGCGCGTTCATGCGCCATTGCGCGTAAGCGGCGCGCCATGGCGTCCGCTTCCGGGCGATCCGCTTTGTTCAGGACAAATACATCGGCGATTTCTAAAAGGCCCGCTTTCATGGCCTGCACTTCGTCGCCCGCTTCGGGAACGAGCGTCACTACCGTGCAGTCGGCAAGCCCGGCGATTTCTATCTCGCTCTGTCCCACGCCCACCGTCTCTACGAGTATCAAATCAAAAGGCGCTTCCCGCACCAAGTCCGTCACCTGCATAATGGCCGGATGCAGCCCGCCGAGCGAACCGCGAGAAGCCAGCGAGCGGATAAAAACCTGCGGATGCGTGTAAAAACCCGCCAGCCGGATGCGGTCTCCCAGCAGCGCACCAAGGTTGAAAGGCGAGCTTGGATCTACGGCCAGCACCGCAATCTTTTTTCCTTCTGAAATCCAATGGCCCACCAGCGCGTTTACCAATGTGCTTTTGCCTGCACCCGGCGGGCCGGTGATGCCCACTACGTTGGCGCGCGCCGTGTGGTGTAGCTCCGACAACATTTCTTCCGCGCCGGGCAAATGGTTTTCCACCAGCGTAATGGCGCGCGCCAAAGAGCGGAAGTCGCCGTCGCGTACCCCTTGGAGAAGATTTTTGGCAGAGGGAGGCAAGAAATGCTGCATTTTTACCGTTGCAAAGAAATGCCTGAAAACTTCTTCCGAAAAGTAAACGCCTATCTGCCCACCCGCGAAAGCGCCGCCGTATTTTTGTCACTCGTGTTTGTGGTGGGATTTCTGGGTGCGCGGGCGCTGCTTTCCATTTCTACACTGCTGCTCGGGCTGAACGCGCTGCGCGGATTTTCGCCCAAAGGCTGGCTGCGGAATAGACTGTGGATAATCAGTGTGCTGTGGGTCGCGCTGTACGCCGTTTCCTACTTCTGGAGTGCCGACAAAGGCGAGTGGGGCGAGCGCGTTCAGGTGAAATTGCCGTTCCTGCTTTTCCCACTGGCAACGGCGTATCCATTGCGGTTGTCGCGGCGGCAAAACGATATTCTGATGTCGGGGACGTGCCTTTTGCTTTTGAGCGGTATTGCGTTCAGCCTCTCGTTTTTTGCGCGCGATGCGGCAGAGATTATCCGGAAATACGGCATCTCCTTCACCTTCCGTACACCGGCCTACAACAACCATATCTGCTTCAGTGCTTTCCTTGCGGCCACTGTTTTCTTCATTTGGGCGCAGTGGGGAAAGCTTTCCAAAGGAGCACGGTGGATAGCAGGAATTTCTGCCGTTGTGATGATTGGATACCTGCACCTGCTGGCAGCTAAAACCGGGCTGGCAATTCTTTATCTCGCGGGTTTGTTGTTGATCGCGCGCACGCTGTATCAGCGCCGGTTTCGCGCTTTTGGTGGCTTCGTTATTGTGCTGGCTGGCGTCTTGGGCCTGGCCTGGACGTTTATGCCCACTTTTCGCAACCGGATTATCTATTCCCGCTGGAGCTTTTCAGAATACAACAGCGGAAAAATTGCGGATAATTACAGCGACCCAAACCGCTTATACTCTTACAAAGTGGCACTGCGACAGATTAGGGAATCCCCTTTGGCAGGCTATGGCGCAGGCGATGTGAAATCGGCGATGGACAGTGGCTACGTGCGCTGGTTTCCGCAGATAGCGCTGGAAAACCGGCTCGTTCCACACAATCAATTTCTGGCTTCGGGCATGGCGGTGGGCGTTGGGGCAATGGCGTTGCTCTTGCTGTGGTGGCTTCTGATTCCGGTGCAGGCGTGGCGGCTTCCCCGCCGGTTTGAGAATGTAAGCATCTGGTTTCTGGCAAGCGTGCTGCTTTTCGTGGATCCGGCTTTTGAAGTGCAGTTCGGCATTGCGGCGTTTTTGTTTTTTATCTACTGGTTTCGGCAGTTAGAGATTTCGGAGTATGTCCGGTGAACGCCCGGTGCTACCGCACTGGGTACGGAACATACGTGCTGACATCCTGTAGCGGTCAGTACCCGGTGCGGTAGCGCCGGGCATACTTTCTTGCAAGTTGTTTCTACGGATAGTCCCCGCTCCTGCGCTATCTTGCCCGTCAGAATGACGAATTTCGTTCCCATTTTTCCGCTCCAAATCGTCCTCTATCCGGGCGAGCCGCTGAACCTGCACATTTTTGAGCCGCGTTACAAGCAACTGGTGCGCGACTGTCTTGCCGAAAAAAAGCTCTTTGGCATTCCGGCAGCGCGCGGAGAGCACCCACTGGAGCGCGGAACGCTGTTGGAGATAAAGGAAGTAGTGAAGGAATATCCCGATGGGCAAATGGATATCCGCACCGAAGGCGTCAGCGTGTTTGAGGTACTGACAATAGTGAAGGAAATCCCGGAAAAGCTGTACTCCGGCGCCATCGTGAGCCATCCCACCAACAACCTGGAACATTCGGCAGGCCGGGTGGGGGAGTCGATTTTTAAGGAAGTGGAACGGCTGTATTCGCTGATGCAGGTAGAAGAAAAGATGCCCCGCCGCAACGAGAAGTTGATGTCCTATGAAATTGCGCACCTCGTGGGCCTATCCTACGAACAGGAATACGAACTGCTGGGTATCTACGACGAAACGCAACGCCTGGAATACCTGCGCCGCCACCTGAAAGAAATTGCCCCACTCGTGCATCAACTGGAAACCATGAAAGCGCGCGTGAAACGCAACGGCCACTTCCGCGACCTCAAATGGGACGGGACGTTTTGAGTCCCCAAAAAAGGGTGTCATTCCGACGAAGGAGGAACTGCGAAGCACTCGCCGTAGGCCATCTCACAACAGATAGGCACAGCAAAAGCGAGATTCCTCCTTCGTCGGAATGACCCGCAGTAAGCGTTTAGAAGATTGATCCTCGCCTTTCATTCTTCATTCAATTCTCCCAATTTCTCTTTAGACTTTTGTCTCGTCCGACTTTCTACTAAAAGCTTTCTACTGAAATGTCCAACTTCCTTTGCATCGACGCCGGTAACACCCGCATCAAGACCGCACTCTACGCTTCCGGCGATTCCTCCAAACCTCTTGCCGTTGATGTTTCGGAAGGCGACGCGCCTAACGATGATTTCCTTCGCCAGATGTTGGCCTTCGGCAAAATCCGGGGCGCTATTCTTTGCTCGGTGCGGACGAATACGGACGCCATTCAATCGATACTGGGAGAGTTGCGCATCAAGACGCTCGTGCTGGGGCCAAACACGCCTTCGCCCATCATCAACGCCTATCGCTCGGCAGGCACGCTTGGACCCGACCGCTTTGCAATGGGCGTAGGAATTGCTACGCAGTTTCCCAACAGCAACTGCATTGCCATCGGCGCGGGTACGTGCATCACCTACAACTTCGTGGCTTCCAACAACGCCTTTCGCGGTGGCGGCATCAGTCCGGGCGTAGCAATGCGGCTGCGGGCGATGCACGAGTTTACGGACAAGCTGCCCGAAGTGGCCCTTGCAGGCGACACGCCGCTTCTGCTGGGCTATGATACGGAGTCTTCCATGCGCAGTGGCGCACTGATAGGCGCAGCGGCAGAAATAGACGGGATGATTGCCCGCTACGAAACGCAGTTTGGGGGCGGGTTTAACGCCGTTTTGTGCGGCGGCGATGCCGAAGTGCTCCTGCCTCATGTGAAAAGCCGGATATTTGCCGACCCGTTTTTGTTGATGAAGGGGCTTCACAGAATCCTGAGCCATAATGCGCCGTACCTTTTTATTTAAGATTGCCGGAAGTCTGACGTTTTTGTTGGCTGCCAACACCCTCGCGAAGGCGCAGGTTCTTTCCCTTCAGGAAAACATTCCCTACAGCCGCTACGGCATTGGCGAGATTCTAACGGGAACTTCCGTTGCGCAGCGCGGCGCAGGCAGCGCATCCGCTGCCGTCAGTATGCCCTTTGCCATCAACACCGATAACCCGGCTTCCTACGCCGGCCTTAGCCTTACTACCTACGAGCTGGGCGCAACGGGCAGCCGCCGCGACATCATTTCCGACCTGCGCACCTCCACCACCGGCACGACTACGCTCAGCTATCTGCGCCTTGCCTTCCCGGTAGCCAAAAAGGTGGGCGTTGCCTTTGGCCTGCAACCCGTGAGCCGCACCTACTACCACCTCATCGACACGAGCAACTATTCCGGGCTGGGCCTGGCCGTGAATGAATACGTTGGCAAGGGCGGATTGAACCAGGCTTTCGTTGGCGCAGGCGGCGAATGGAAAGGCTTCCGCCTAGGCTTTAATGTGGGATACACCTTTGGCACCTTCGTGAACAGCCGCTATCGCTACTTCCCGGAAACGGACAGCGCACGGACTTTTGGCGCAGAGTTTGACCGGCGCGTCGTAGTAGGTGGACTGGATTACAAGCTGGGCGCGCAATACACCACAAACCTCAAAGGCCTGCTGGGCATCCGCCTTGGCGCAACGGCTACTTTCCAGCACAACCTGAACGCAGAACTGGACGAAATCTGGACTTCCTACCGCTATTCCAGTGTGGGGACATTGCGAGACACCGCACTGTACCGGCAAGGGGCTACCGGCAAGCTAACGCTGCCCATGAGCTTCACGCTGGGCGCACAGCTTTTCTATGCCAATCAGTGGGCCATAACCGCAGACTTCGCTTCTACGCAATGGAAGAATTATCGCCTGCAGGGCGTTAAAGACTCCCTGGCTGATCAAAGCTGGCGCATCGCCGTGGGTGCGGAATACACGCCGAACAATGTGGTAACCGCCAAGTACCTCCAGCGCGTTACCTACCGGCTGGGCTTTGCCTACGCAACCGACCCATACTTTATCGGCGGCGCACAGCCCAACACCGTTATGGGAACCGCGGGCCTCAGCCTGCCATTCCGCCGCAGCACCGACCGCATTCATCTGGCGCTGGAATTTGGTCGTCGCTCGTCTTCGGCTGCCTTTAACCTGCGCGAAAACTTCACGCGCTTCTCGGTAGGCATCTCCCTGAACGACCGCTGGTTTGTGAAGCGTAGGTATGATTAGGGAACAGGGAACAGGGAATAGGAAATAGGTACTAGGGAATAATGAGTAGGAAAAGCCGTAGAAACAACCATATCGCCGCAGCACTTTCGCCCCTTCGGGGCTATTTCCTGTTCCCTGTTCCCTATTCCCTATTTCTTCTCCTCCTCTTTTCCTGTGGCAACCGCATGGAAGATATCAATGCCTTGTCGGAAAAGGGGCTGGGAAAGGCAGAAACGGCGCGCGATGTAACCATCATCTACAGCGATGGCGGGAAGGTGGAAGCGGAACTGTACGCGAAGGAATTTGTGCGGATGGAGAAAGGCCGCCCGCCTTATACCGATGCCCGCAACGGCGTGCGCATCCTGATGTTTGACTCCCTGCTGAAAGTAAAGACCACGGTCACCTCCCGCTATGCCCGTTGGTACGACACGAAAGGAAACGTCCTGCTCCGCGACAGTGTGCGCGTGAAGAATGAAAAAGGAGAAACGCTCCTGACGGAAGAGCTTATCTGGAACGAGGCGGAAAAGAAATTCTTTACCGAGAAGCCCGTGCAGATAAACACCGCTACCCAAACGCTCTCCGGGCAAGGTCTTGAAGCCGACCAAACTTTCTCTAACTACCGCATTGTGCAGTTGCGCGGCGTGGTACGGGTAGATAAAGGGCAAGTGCCGAAGTAGAGAATAATACTGTCTTCCATACGGAACTGCACTATATTCCATGTGGAAGAACGCTTTCTTCCACATGGAAGAACACCTCCTTCCATATGGAAAAACACTCGCTTCCATACGGAAGAACACTCTCTTCCACATGGAAAAACATCTCCTTCCGTACGGAAGAACACCATATTCCATACGGAACCACATCCGCTTCCATACGGAAGTGATTGTTTTATTCCTTACTTTTGTTACTGGATACTGTTTTCAAACCCTTTTTTCCTATGATTATCAGGCAAAACGCAGACAAGTATTTCCTGAAAGGCAGTCCTGCAAACAAAACGATGTTTGGTGGGCACGTTATTGAGTGTATTACGGCCAACAGCGCGCAGTTCCCGAACCTGCCGTATGCGCTCCCGGCAATGAAATTGGCTAATAACCTTTTGATGACCACGGCTGCCGATGCCAAAAGTGGCGACCGCACCCGCATTGCCGCGCGCAACAGCGCCGAAAAAGCCTGGAACACCATTTGGCGGAAAACAGCAGATTACGTGAGCTTCCTGGCTGCCGGCAATGCGATAATTATTGCTAACGCAGGCTTCACGCCTACCAGCGGCCAAAGCACCCGGAAGGGTAAACCGGACGATGCCGTGCTGGACACGATGACCCAGCAGGAGGGCGGCATGGCGAAAGTGACCGTGAAGCATCCCGGCGCGGGCAGGGTGGCGGCCTATCTGTATCTGGCCCTTCCCGATGATATGCAAACGGCCATGGCTGCCGATGGAACCATAACCATCACGACGGCTCACGGAGAGGAACTGCTCCTGAAATGCGCCACGCACACCACCACCACGATAGGTGGCCTGAAAGGAAGCAAGCGGATGAAGATGCTGGTGCAGCCGGTGAACAACAAGGGCGCGGGCGGAACTTCCAGCCCTAAAGGCTTTACGCCGCAACCGTAGAAGGAGTGAGGAGTGTAATCCGTTTGTCATTCCGACGCAGGAGGAATCTCACAGCAGAAAAGACACAGCACGTGAGGCACAGCAGACTGGGAACAGCACGAGTGAGATTCCTCCTTCGTCGGAATGACAAACGGATTACACTCCTCACTCCTCACTCCTGTTATAACTTATCGCTCCCGGCTTTTACTTTTGCGCCCACCGGTAAAACACCGTTTTCTCTCTTCATGAAGAAACTTCTTCTTTCCCTTCTCGCCGCAACGGCGCTTTTCTCACAGACGGCCCGCGCAGACGAAGGCATGTGGCTGCCGCAGCTCATCGGCAAAAACTATGAGGACATGAAACGCCTCGGCCTGAAGCTGACGGCGGACGATATCTACAACATCAATCAGGCTTCCCTCAAGGACGCCATCGTGCAGTTCGGCGGCGGCTGCACGGCGGAGATGGTTTCTTCCTCCGGCCTGCTCATCACTAATCACCACTGCGGCTACGACGCGATTGCAACCTTGAGCAGCGTGGAGAAGAACTATCTGGACAACGGCTTCTGGGCAAAAAGCAAAGCCGAAGAGCTTCCGGCGCAGGGCATCACGGTGATTTATTTGCAGGAAGTGGTGGACGTTACGCCGGAGATTATGGCCGCCGTGCGGGGAAACAACGCCGGGCCGGAATGGAACAAGAAGTATGACGCGGCGCGGAAGAAGATTGAAGAGCGCGCAGCCAATGGCGGCAAGCTGGTGGCGAATGTGAAGGAATACTTCAACGGCAATCAATACCTCTTGCTTACCTACAAGAAGTACACCGATGTGCGCCTCGTGGGCACGCCGCCCAAGAGCCTCGGCAAGTTTGGCGGCGATATAGACAACTGGATGTGGCCGCGCCACACGGCGGACTTCTCCATGTTCCGCGTGTATGCCAATGCCGACAACGAGCCTGCGGATTACAACGCGTCTAACGTGCCTTACAAGCCTAAAAAGTATTTGCCGGTTTCTGCCAAAGGCGTGGGAGAAGGCGATTACGCCATGATTATGGGTTATCCGGGAAGGACAGACCGCTACCTGACGTCTTATGGCGTGTCGCTGGCGACGAACGTAACCTCCCCAGCTACGGTGAAGATTCGCACCGAGCGCCTGGCGACGTTGAAGAAGTATATGGACGCTGACAAGACGGTGTATCTCCAACAGACGTCTGGTTATCAGCGCATCTCTAATTACTGGAAGTATTTTATCGGGCAGACGGAGCAACTGAAACGCCTGGATATTGAAGGGCAGAAGAAGAAGGAAGAGCAGCAGTTTACGCGCTGGGCATCTTCCTCCAAAGACAACAAGAAGTATGCTTCGCTGATGTCGGACTTTGCGGGTGTTTATGCCAGTTACAAGCCGGTGGCGAAGACGGCTACGTACTACGCCGAAGCTTTCCGCGCGCCAGTACTTTCCCGTCTTGCTTCTGCCACGTATCCACTCTATACCTACCTGGATAAAGGTGGAAACAACGCGGACTCTTTAAAGAAATACACCGATGCCGTGCGCACCGCGCGCAAGACCTTGATGAAGGAATATGAGCCTGCGCTGGACAAGGAGATGTTTGCCCGCATGAACCTGATGTACTACAAAGACGTGACGCCGGAGCAGCTTCCCGACATCTACGCCCGTGTGGTAATGAAGCAGTTTGGCGACAACAATGATTGGATGGGAACCATGACACGCTACTCGGAGTATGTGATGCAGAACACAAGCCTCCTGAACGACTCGCGCTTTGACGCCCTGATGAACGCGCCGACGGCAGAAGCCCTGCGCACCGACGCGGCAACGGACTATGCCTATTCTTTCATCCGCAGCTACGAGAAATGGGTAAAGCCCCGCGCCGAGGCTTTCGCCTACGACAAGAAAGACCTGAGCATGTACTACACCAAGGCCACGATGAAGATGCAGCCCACCCGTGCCTTCTATCCCGATGCCAACAGCACCATGCGTGTGAGCTATGGCAGTGTAAAAGCCTACGAACCGCAGGACGGCGTTTTCTACAAATACTACACGACGGGCGAAGGCCTGCGCGCCAAATACAAAGCAGGCGATGCGGACTTCGACCTGCCAAAAGAAATGGTGCGCCTCCTCGATAAGAAAGACTTTGGTCGCTGGGCAAACAAAGACGGCGAACTGGTTTCCTGCTTTATTACCAACAACGACATTACGGGCGGCAACTCCGGCTCTCCGGTTATCAATGCCAATGGCGAATGGATCGGCGCGGCCTTTGACGGCAACTGGGAAGCGATGAGCGGCGACATTGCCTTTGACAAGAAATACAAGCGCACGATTGTAGCCGACGCCCGCTACATCCTCTTCATCATTGACAAGCTGGGCAAAGCGCAGAATCTGATTGAGGAGATGGACGTTAGGTATTGAGGAGTGAGGGATAAGGAGTGAGAGGCGAGAAACAAAAACCCCCCGTTTCGTTCCAAACGAGACGGGGGGTTCCTGTTTAGAGAAGCGCCTACATCTTGTGTGTCATTCCGACATCTTGTGTGTCATTCCGACGAAGGAGGAATCTCACAGCAGGTGAGTTCTAACGCGAGCGAGATTCCTCTTGCGTCGGAATGACCTGCCTTTTAGGAATCAAGAAACCGCTTTTTCCTTCGGCCTCACAATCATCCACAACGCCACCGCGCCAAGTGTAGCCGCGCCCAGCATCTTGGCTTGCCGGGCTTTGGAAGGCACACCCTTTTTCTCCTGAATGCGCATGTCATGCGCCACCGGGCCGAGGGTATTTCCGGCGCTTTTCTCGGTAGGCGTTCCTTTCTTCTTGGCGAAGCGCATCATGCTGCCCATGATATTGCGTGTGAGAGACGGAAACAGCGTATAAGCCGTTTTGGCAAACACCGCCGACCAGTCGGGGTAAGTAGCGTTCACCGGATTTTCGGCGACGGATACCATAGAAGCGGCCAGCTTATTCGGGTCAAAAGCGGGTGGGGGCGTGGTCAGCTCTACGCCCAAATAATTAGCGGCGTGCTTGATGCCCGGCGTGCTTTGAAAGCCCGGATACAAGGCGCAGATATGAATGTTGGGAAACTTCGCCACCTCGCCCTGAAGGGCTTCCACCATGCCGCGCAGGCCATATTTAGAAGCCGTGTAAGCCGCGCCATATGGAGCCGCCACCCAGCCGCCAATGGATATGTTGTTGATAAGAATCCCCGCCTTTTGCGCCTTGAAGATGGGCAGCACCGCGTGTGCGCCGTGGAGATAGCCCAGCAGGTTGGTTCCAATCACGCCGTCAATCACTTCGGCGGGCGTTTCGTCTAATGCTCCCAGCGCCAGCACACCTGCATTGTTCACCCACACGTCTATGCGCCCGTTGTGTTGCAAGGCTTGTTCCGCGAGGCGCTGTACGTCTTCGGCTTTCGCCATGTCGGTCTGGATGGAAAGAACTTTTGCGCCCAGCGCCTCGCATTCCTGCGCAATGCTTTGGAGCGCTTCCGCCCCGCGCGCGGCAAGGGCAAGGTTTGCGCCTTTGCGGGCAAAGGCAAGGGCCGCGGCGCGGCCTACGCCACTAGATGCGCCGGTGATGACAACGGTTTTCTGGGAGAGGGATCTTTGCATGAAACGGGCCGTTTCAAAAGCCGGGCCAGAAAGTGCCATCACAACTTATCAGGGCTGTCATTCCGACGAAGGAGGAATCTCGCCAATCAACTGTACCAATTGTATCCATGCAGATCCCTCCTTCGTCGGGATGACGGAAGCGTATTGAACGGCCACTCCCTTTATCGCAACTTAGACACCCGCACGCCGCTACGCACAAACACAATGCTATCCGCAAGCTGGTTATAGCAATCATCTTCTTCAAAGCGCATACAGCCGCGACTTACAGCTTCCACACCCAGCTTTTTTACCTTCTCGAGCGTTTTTGCGTCCGGCCCGGCAATGCCGTAGAAGTAGTATTTCAGCTGGTTTTGAAAAGCATCCTGCACGGCGGCGCGGCGGGCACTGTCGCAGGCGCGGGAGGGGTTTTGGGCGGGTGCATTTCCAGCGAAGAAGGAAAGGAAAAGCAGGAAGGAAAAGGCGCGAAGCGACATGAGAAGAAAGAAAAAGTCCGGCCCAAGAGACCGGACTTTGTTGAGACTGTTTAAAAGAAAAGCTTTTAATGAACGAGGCTACTTACACAATGCGGGTCATCTCGACCGCTAGGGAGAGATCTCACGTTTGCTGTTCCTCTCTTGCTGTCATCATCCATCGTGAGATTCCTCGCTCCGCGCTCGGAATGACACCCTTATTGAAAGCCTTTACTCTACACCACTACCGCCCGCTGCTGCATCCGCGATGCCGTAGTAATACATGCCCCGATAGCCGGGATACATGCCCGCTACCTGTGCGTTTTGCGGCGCGGCCATGAGGGCTTTGCGCAAGGCTTCTACCGTGTTTACCGGCACGTCGTTTACGCTCATAATCAAAAAGCCGTCGCGCATATTGGTTTGTTGGGCAAATACGCCACTGCCTACTTTCTCTACTAATACGCCACTGCTGATGCCGAATTTCTGCTTCTCTGTCGCGCTCAGTTCGCGCAGCTTTCCTCCAAAGAGCAAGCCTGCTGTGGTGTTGGCTTTCACAAGTGCCGTCGTGTTGTCGGCATTCTGAAGCTGCACACTGGTTTGCGCCGTTTTGCCACCGCGCAAGTAGGTAACAGAGATATTGTCGCCCGGCTTGTAGCGCGCAATTTGTTCCAGCATTTCCGGCTCGGTGCGCACGGGAACGGCGTTGATGGCCGTGATGAAATCGCCTTTCTTCAAAGCCGAGCGCGACGCGCCGGAACCAGTTACCACATCCGCCACGTACACGCCTTCGGTGCGGTCAATACCGAGGCTTGCCTGCTCTTCGGCGCTCAGCGTAGAGCGGTCACGATAGCTGATGCCCATGTATCCGCGCTGCACCGTTCCGTACTTAATGAGGTCTTGCGTCACCTTCTTCACCATGTTGGCGGGAATGGCGTAGGAGTAGCCCGCGTAGGAACCCGTAGGCGAAGCAATCGCCGAGTTGATGCCGATAAGCTGGCCGTTGGTATTCACGAGTGCGCCGCCGGAATTTCCGGGATTCACTGCTGCGTCGGTCTGGATAAAGGATTCAATGGCGCGGTCGCTTTGCGTGCGGTTGATGCCGATGGAGCGGGCTTTGGCAGAGACAATCCCGGCGGTAACGGTGGTGTTCAGCGTGAGCGGATAGCCCACCGCAAGCACCCACTGACCGAGCCGCACTTGGTCGGAATTGCCGAACTCCATGTAGGAAAGGTCTTTGTCCTTTACCTTGATAACGGCAATATCGGTAGCCGGGTCGGTGGCGACGAGGCGGGCCTGCGTAGTGTAGCGGTCGTTGAACGTGACGGTCATTTCATCCGCACCGGCAACCACGTGGTTGTTGGTAACGATGTAGCCATCAGGGGAAATCACCACGCCGGAGCCGGAACCCATTTGCGGCGGAATGCGCTGAATCTGGCTGCCTTCAAAACCAAACATCTCCATAAACGGGTCACGCACCACGCGGGTGGTGGGCTTGGTGGTGGTTTTGATGTGGACAACCGCTTTCACCGATGCTTCGGCGGCGGCTTCAAAATCCACCGGCGCAGAAGAGCGGACGGTGGTCGTGTTGTCGCCATAACCCACATAGTTCACGGGCATCTGGCGGGAGGAATAGGAAGGAGAGAGCTTGCCGTCTTGGGAGAAAAGATTTGCTGTGAACAGCGTTGCGAACGAGGTGGCGGCTGCGGTGAGCACCACCGGTAGGATACGGGACTTCATGTGTTTTGTGCCTTGGTTTTTTGTTGGTCAAAAATGAGCTTTTGCCGCAAATTCCATACCGGACAAGAGCAGTTTTAAAGATTCTCTACGCAAAAAAGCTGTTAAGCTATGTGATTCTCAGCCGGATTGCATAGCAGAGCAGATATAATTTCTTGGCATGGTTTTTACAACTGTTTAGGAGTTCGCGTTTTTCCCTATCCCAACGCTCTTTTTCTTATGAAGGCTGCAATCTCTATGCTCGTTACGCTTGTTCAGGTACTTTTTAGCACCGAAAAAACATATGCCCAGATGGATATGGGCGAAGCGTAGATATTAAAACCCTTCTTGTATAAATCCCGCTAGTTGCCGGGTTATGAGAACGTATCCGCGTGTTGGATATTGTCAGCCTCAAATGGCAGCCGTCTGACGAATTTTAAAGTGCCTTCTTTTGTTGCTACTATTTATTGAAACAGTAGTTATTTTTGGCGGAAAGAACGATAAGTTCTCGCCTTTTTTATTACGCCCTTAAAGGATTCTCAACATCATCTGTCGCCGGAAAAACCTGCGGGTTATTTCCCGGCGCTTACCGGTGTGCGCGCATTGGCTGCTTGGATGGTTTTTATCTAACACAATCCACCGGTTGCGCCGGAGTCGCCCTTCTTTCCATTTACGCGGCAGTTTTATTTTGGCGTCAATCTGTTTTTTGTTCTTAGCGGATTTCTGATTTATTACCGGTATGGAACCGTCGCGCAAATAAATTACCGCTCTTATTTCCAGAACCGGATTGCCCGGATTTTTCCACTGTATTTCCTGCTTACCACGGCTGCGTTTGTTGTGATGGCTGCGCAACAAAACGCCTTTCTTGACGTCCGGCACTGGGGCACTTACTTGCTGAACATCACCTTGCTCAAAGGATTGTTCGGCAAATTTATTTTTACGGGGTTATATCCTTCATGGTCGCTTGCGGTTGAGGAAGTTTTCTATTTATTGGCCCCCTGGATATTTTGGCGCTTACGGCATACAAGGAAAATGCTTTACGTGCTGCCAGTCGGATTCCTCGCATTTGGATTGTTGTTGACCCTGTTGGGGCAGCACATTTCCTTCTACGGCTTTTTTGACAGTCTTCAATTCCTGCTTTTCCACTCGTTTTTTGGCCGGTGTATTGAGTTTTTCGTAGGAATTGCGCTGGCGCAAAAGCTGCTTTCAGGTAAGGTTCTCCCGGCGCGATACGGCCTGCAAACCTGGGGCGGCGTTCTGCTGATTGTGGCTTGGATGTACGTTTCCCGCCTTCTTCTATTTATACAAGACCAGCAGCCGCTTTTTGTAATCCTGCGCGCCTGTGTTAGCTCCTTTCTGCTGCCGGTTTTTGGCATTGGGTTGTTTTATCGCGGGCTGCTTTCTGAAAAAACGCTGCTTTCCCGTTTGCTCAGCACTTCCGTTTTTCAGCTTTTGGGGAAAAGCTCTTACGCTTTTTATCTTATCCACACCGGCTTTTTCTACGATCTGGTAAGCAAGTATTTGAAAGGCGATTTGTGGCTTTTCCTTCTTTTAAACGGTGTTTCTGTTTTGCTGTACCGGGTTGTGGAAGCACCGCTGAATGCCTGGCTGCGGCGCGGAAAAACGGCCTCTTTGGTTTAGGGAGAAAAGGGATTCTTAAAGTAAGAGAAACATCCCCTGCTACTGCCCAAAATCCCGTACTTTCGCGCTCGTTTTTAAAACAGAATCTACTTATTTAAAGCCCATGGCAGACCTCCGTCTCCAGCGCAATTTCGGGATCGCCGCCCACATTGACGCCGGAAAAACCACGACTACAGAACGCATCCTGTTCTACACCGGCGTAAATCACCGCATCGGCGAAGTACACGAAGGCGGCGCTACCATGGACTGGATGGCGCAGGAACAAGAGCGCGGCATCACTATTACTTCCGCCGCTACGACCTGCTTCTGGAACTTCCCAACCACTCAGGGCAAGACTTCAGACGATTCCAAGAAATACAAATTCAACATCATTGACACGCCCGGCCACGTGGACTTCACCATTGAGGTGGAGCGCTCCATGCGCGTGCTGGACGGTCTGGTTGCCTTGTTCTCCGCCGTGGATGGCGTAGAGCCGCAGTCGGAAACCGTTTGGCGGCAGGCCAACCGCTACCGCGTTCCCCGTATCGGGTTCGTGAACAAGATGGACCGTGTAGGTGCGGACTTCCTCATGGTGGTGCAGCAGATTAAGGACATGCTGGGCGCCAAAAGCGTTCCGCTGCAACTGCCTATCGGTGCGGAAGACCATTTTAAAGGCGTTGTAGATCTCGTTACGCTGAAAGCCATTGTTTGGGACGACGCTTCGCTGGGCGCAACTTATACCGAAGTGCCGATTCCCGAAGACATGAAGGAAGACGTGGCGCACTACCGCGCGCAGCTGGTGGAAGCCGTTGCCGAGTACGACGACAAGCTGATGGAGAAATTCTTCGACGACCCGGACACGATTAGCGAAGATGAAATCCACGAAGCAGTACGCAAGGCCACGATTGACCTGAGCATCATCCCGATGCTGTGTGGTTCTTCCTATAAAAACAAAGGCGTGCAGGCCATGCTGGATTGCGTAATCCGCTACCTGCCTGCGCCGTTTGACGTGGAACCGGTTCAGGGAACCAACCCCGAAACTGGCGAAACCGTGAGCCGCAAGCCTGACGCGAAAGAGCCTTTCGCAGCGTTGGCTTTCAAAATCATGACCGACCCGTTTGTGGGCCGTCTGGCGTTCTTCCGGGCCTATTCCGGTCACCTCGACGCGGGTTCCTATGTGTTGAACATGCGCACGGGCCGCAACGAGCGGATTTCCCGCATCATGCAGATGCACGCCAACAAACAAAACCCGATTGACTTTATTGAGGCGGGCGACATTGGCGCAGCGGTTGGTTTTAAAGACATCAAAACCGGCGACACGCTGTGCGATGAAAACCACCCGATTGTGCTGGAAAATATGTTTATCCCGGAGCCGGTTATCGCCATTGCGGTAGAGCCGAAAACGCAGGCCGACGTGGACAAAATGGGCATGGCGATTGCCAAGCTCGTGGAAGAAGACCCGACGCTGCGCGTAAATACCGACGAAGACACCGGCCAGACCATTCTGCGTGGTATGGGTGAGCTTCACCTGGAAATTATCGTGGACCGCATGAAGCGCGAGTTCAAGGTGGAAATCAATCAGGGTGCGCCGCAGGTAGCTTACAAAGAGGCTTTGACGAACCAGATTGAGCACCGCGAAGTGTTTAAAAAGCAGACCGGTGGTCGCGGTAAGTTTGCCGACATCCAGTTCCGCATTGGCCCTGCCGAAGAGGAATTCCTCAAAGAAGGCAAAGGCACCTACCAGTTCATCAACAAGATTGTGGGCGGCTCTATTCCAAAAGAATTTATCCCGGCCATCCAGAAAGGCTTTGAATCTTCCATGGTGACCGGCGTTCTGGCGGGCTTCCCGGTAGAGAACCTGCGTGTAGAGATCTTCGACGGCTCGTTCCACAACGTGGACTCCGACGCCATGTCTTTTGAATTGTGTGCGAAAAGCGGTTTCCGAGAAGCAGCGCGCAAGGCAAAACCAATCATCTTGGAGCCGATTATGAAGGTGGAAGTGATTACGCCGAGCCAGTACATGGGCGACGTTACGGGTGACCTTAACCGCCGCCGCGCGATGCTGGAAGGCATGGATGAGCGTGCCGGTGCGCAGGTGATCAAAGCGAAAGTGCCGCTGAGCGAAATGTTCGGCTACGTAACGCAACTGCGTTCCTTGTCTTCAGGCCGCGCATCTTCTACGATGGAGTTTAGCCACTACGCCCAAGCACCGCGCAACATTGAAGAAGAAGTAGTAGCGAAAGCAAAAGGAAAAGTAACGACTGCGTAAGCGGTTGCTGATTCTTTCCCCAAATAAAAAACCCGCCCTGCTGAGAAGTAGGGCGGGTTTTTGGTTTTATGAAAGGTGGGTTAGCCCATCCCAATTACTACAGGCCCAACAGGCAGTTTCTCTTCCTGTAGGTGGCCGTTTATCTGTGGGGAAAGCGTCGTTAGAACAGAATACCGGTTCATCGGCGCATGAAGAACAAAAACCGTCAAGGGGTATTTGCTGAAGTTTTGTTGGTGCTGTAAATTCTTATCAAAAGTGAGGAAAGCATTGAACCCTTCCTGAAGCATCAGCCGGAGCAAGGCCCCGTTTTTGATGCCGTTCCAGCCCATTTCCCGAACCGTGAACACTTCATGCGCCGGAAAATCTTCTTTCAGCCTTTTAGGTAGATTCTCGTCAAGCAACAGCCGCATAAAATTGCTGTGCGTTTTGAGAAGTCAGGAACTTACTCGCTGCTTCCAATAAAGCGGTTGCCTGTTCTCTGCTTACAGATGGGAAATCATCCAGAAACACTTCTAAAGAATCGCCTGCTTCCAAGTGGTCAAACAGACTTTCCACCGGCACGCGGGTTCCGGCGAAAACAGGCGTGCCCCCAAGAATGTCGGGGTCAGTGGTGATAAGCGTTTGAAGATTCATCTTCCAAAGATAGCTTTTGGGCCAAATAAAAAACCCGCCCTGCTGTGAAGTAGGGCGGGTTTTTGGGTTTTCGGAGACTTCTTGCTAAGTCTGATAAGAAATGTAGTTAGGATGCCGTAGCAAGTAGACATTGACAGGCTCTTGTAATGGGCTCCTTCTGACTGTCTTTGATAGGTGGATTATTAATGCTCATGCCCGGCACATCCACCTTCATAGCCTCAATCGGTGACTGGGCAAAGTGGGTTAGCTCCTCTTTAGTGAGATTGAACTTTAGCTCGTACTGCGTAGACACGTAACCGCTTGCAAATTGCGAAACGGGTGTTGTTTGCTCTGTAATGCCCAGCTTCAACACCGTTCCATCCTCTAGCTTAAATAGCATGATAGTACCATCTGGAAACGCCGCATTGAACTCTCCCCGCATAACAGCATTCCACTTCATACTTGTTTGACCATCGACTTGATCCAGTTCGACCATCCATCTTGTCGTTCTCACATTACCAATAACAAGGCGGGCATGTCTTACGGTTTTGCCGGTAAAGGAATCCTTCTTGTCATCAACTGATTTGCAGTTTTGCGCTACGGCGGCGGTGGTGCAGCCAATAAAGGCGGAAAGGAGAAGCAGTTTTTTCATTTCTGTTTGGTTGAGGTTGCCCGTCAAAGATAGGCGCAGAAGGATATTTTCAAAAACCCGCCCTGCTTCTCAACAGGGCGGTTTCGCTCTTTTATCCTATCCCTTCTTGCTCGGCATCCGCTTGGGCGGGGCAATAGGTTTGGTGGAAGGCGTTGTTTTCCGGGGCGGATTAAAATCTCTTCCGGGGCCGGAAGGTTTTCCGGTTTGTTTGCCGGGAGGGTTGGCGGGTTTGGTCATGGCTCTTGTGGGGTTTAAAAAAGTGAAAGTAGCGGAAAAAGAGGATTCCTAAGTAACGACGAAGGCAGGAAGGAACTGTTTTTCGCGGGAGAGACTCCTACAACGGCTCTGCAAACACCTCCGTCATATCCACCTTCAAATCCGGGAACAGGCCGCAGGGAATTTGGTCATCATTGGCATACACCATGCGCAGGCGGTAGCCTTCTTCCGCTTTCAGGTCAAAAACAAGGGTGGTTTGGTCGCCGGGTTGCACAATCCAGTATTCCTGTACGCCTGCCTCTTCGTAGAGCCGGAATTTGGCCTGAATCTCGTTTTTGTTGTTTCCGGGGGAAAGGATTTCAATAATCCAATCCGGCGCGCCGAGACAGCCGCGCTTGTCAATTTTGGCCGGGTCGCAGATAACACACAAGTCGGGCTGCACGACGGTGTAGATCGTTTCGTCTGCCGTGCTTTTAAGGGAATCGGGGAGGCGCACATCAAACGGGGCCGCATAAACACGGCAGGGACCTTTTTTAAGAAAACCACGCAGTTGAAAGTGCAGTTCGCTGCTAATGTGCTGGTGTGTGCTGGAAGGTGCGCCCATGCGGGCGAGCCAGCCTTTGAAAAGCTCTACGCGCTCCTGAAACTTCCACGTCAGATAATCGGCGTAGGAGTAGCGGCGGGAAGGGTCAAGTTGAGAGATGTCCGTAATCATGGCGGTAGGGTGTAGGAAAGCAAAAATAAGAAGACCGTCTTCCCTGAATTGGAAGAAGAAACAGACCCTTTGAACATGAAAGCCGCCTTGCAGATAGACCTTAGTTTTGACCAGATTTTATCGGTGGTGAAACAGCTTCCCAAACAGCAGCAGATAAAGCTCACGAAAGCACTGGAACAGGAAGCGGTGGAAACCAAACTTTCCCGCCTGCTGAAGACTTTCAAAACAAAGGAACTGGACTTGGATACGATTACCGAAGAGGCAGAAATCGTAAGAGCAGAACTGTATGCCAAGCAAAAGCATTAAGGTCATCTTTGACACCAACGTTTGGATTAGTTTTCTGATTGGCAAGCGTTTGGCAAAGCTCAAAAAGCTGCTTGTAGATGAGCGCATCGTGCTGATTACAACGGAGCAACTGCTTACTGAAATCAAGTTGGTAACAAGCCGCGAGAAGCTCCAAAAATACTTTCCGAAAGAAAGCGTCAAGGAATTGATTGCGCTGCTGGAAACCATCGCCGAGAAAGTGGCTGTAAAGCCAACGCATTTCCTCAACCGCGACCCGAAAGACAATTTCCTCTTAGACCTGATACACTACGCCAAAGCCGATTATCTGATAACAGGCGACAAAGATTTGCTTGCGCATGACCCCTTCAAAACCGCCCGCATTCTAACGCCTGCTGCTTTCGAAAAAATGTTGGAAGGGTAGAAGAGGTGCGTCTGTTTCTTCTGCTAAATCCAATGGACGTTCTACCTTCCGCCTTCTAATCCTTCCTCCATGCTCTCCCCGGAAAGCCTCGCCCCCGTCAAAGCTTTTTACTACAGCCTGCTGCCCGATATGGAAGCCCAAAGCTGGGAACGCTGCGCCGCGCTGATGACCCTGCGCCACATCCCCAAAGGCGGCTTTTTGCTAAAGCCCGGACAGGTGTGCAACCATGTTTCTTTCATCAACCGGGGCCTCACCAAGCTCTATTATCTGGAAGATGGGCGGGAGATAATCATGGACTTTTTTACGGAGAATTGCTACGTTACCGACTATGCTTCGTTCCTTACGCGGAAGCCCAGCGGGCAATACATAGAAGCGCTGGAAGACACCGAAGTGGTGGAGCTGGATTATGAAGGCGTGCAGGCCATCTACGACACCGTGCCCGAGGGCAACCGCATTGGCCGCTACATTGCCGAGGAGTTGTTTATCCTGCTGGTGCAGTGGTTGGGGGAAATAAAATCCCTCACGCCGGAGCAACGCTACGAGCGACTGTCTATAGATCGGCCTGAACTCTTGCAGCGCGCGCCGCAATACATGATTGCCTCTTTCCTCGGCATCACGCCCGAAGCCCTGAGCCGCATCCGCGCCCGCCGCGGGAAGCGCACCGTTGCTGCCGCCGGGAATTGACCTAAATCAATAAAGAGCGCAGCGAACTGCCTTCTTGATTTGAGTCAATGGCGCGCGGTAGCGGAGCGAAAGACTTTTGTCGCAGCAAAATCTTTCTGCGCCATGAAATCCTTTCTCTTTTCCCTGTTCCTGCTGCTCTCTTCGGCAGGCATCCTCCACGCCCAAACCGGTACGCAAACCGTCTCCGGCGTCATCACTGACGAAGCCTCCAAAGCGCCGCTGCCGGGCGTCGTCATTTCCCTTGTGGGCAGCAATCCACCCGTATCCATTATTACCGAAGCCGACGGCAGCTTCCGCCTCGCGGGTGTGCCGCTGGGCCGCCAAACCTTCAAGATAATCTATGCCGGTTATGAAGACCGCAGCCTGCCCGATGTGGTGGTTACGGCAGGAAAGGAAGTGGTGTTGAACACCGGCTTGCAGGAGGCGGTGCGCAAGCTTTCGGAGGTCACCATCACCAGCAAATCCAAAGACAAAACGCGCCCCGTGAACGACATGGCGGTGGTGAGCGCCCGCTCCTTTAATCTGGAAGAAACCAAGCGATATGCAGGCGCGCTCGGCGACCCGTCGCGCATGGCGGCCAACTTCGCAGGCGTGGTGAGCGGCAACGATTCGCGCAACGATATTGTGGTGCGCGGCAACTCGCCCGCCGGTATGTTGTGGCAGTTGGAAGGCGTCAATATTCCCAATCCCAACCACTTTGGCTCGCTCTCCAGCACGGGTGGCCCGGTGAGCATCCTGAACAACAACACCATTGACCGCAGCGATTTCCTTACCAGTGCCTTTCCGGCGCAGTATGGAAATGCTCTTGCCGGAGCCTTTGACATCCGCCTGCGCGAAGGCAACCGCAACAAACGCGAATTTGTAGCGCAGATGGGTTTTAATGGTTTTGAATTGGGCGCGGAAGGGCCGCTGGATAAGGGCGGAAAAGTCTCGTATCTCCTGAACTATCGCTACTCCACACTGGCGATTTTCCAGAAGCTGGGCATCAACTTCGGAACGGGAAATTCTACGCCCATCTACCAGGACCTCAACTACAAAATCGCCGCGCGCATTGGCAGCCGGGGAAAGCTCACGGCCTTTGGGATAAACGGGTTTAGCAACGTGGATTTTTTGGGGAAAGACGTGGACACCGAGAAGGTGAACCTCTATGCCGGCAGCCCTTTTGAAGACAACTATTCGCGCTTCAGCACCACCGCAAACGGCCTTTCCTACGAGCATCGCCTTTCTGACAAAACAACGGCGAAACTCACCGTTGCCTACAGCACCACCGGCCAGTATTTCCACCAGGATTCCATCTCCAACACCGATGCATCCGTTCACCGCGCGCAGGAAGCAGACTTCACAACGGATAAAGTCTCGGTAGTGGGTGCGCTCACCCACAAGCTCAACGCCCGCAACACGTTTCAGGGCGGCATTTCCTACGACGCTACCACTTTCTCCCTCCTCTACAAAGAAATCCACCACGGCGTGGCAGAAATCTTTGCCGACCAGAAAGGAACGATGAATTTGCTTCAAGCCTATGGTCAATGGCGACATCGCTTTTCGTCGGCGCTGTCGCTCGTGGCGGGTGCGCACCTGCAACAGTTGAGCGTGGGAAATACCAATCCGGTTATTGAGCCGCGCGCCAGTCTGCGCTATGCCTTGAACACCCGCCACGCGTTTACGCTCGGTTATGGCCTGCACCATCAAGCCCAAAACCTCTACACGTATTTCGTGCAAACACCCACTGCAACCGGCGCTGCCTATACCAACGAAAACCTCGGATTCACCCGCAGTCAGCACGCCGTAGCGGGTTATGATTGGAACGTAACGCCGCATATGCGCGTAAAAGTGGAAGGCTATTACCAAGCCATTTCCGATGCGCCCGTTACGCGCCGTTCTGGCTCTTTCTCGGCCCTGAACACCGGCGCAGACTTCAATCTTTCCAACGAAGACAGCCTCGTAAACAGCGGCACGGGCCGGAACGTAGGCGCAGAAATCACGGTAGAGCATTTCTTCCACAAAGGCTATTATTTTCTCGTTACCGGCTCCTTATTTGACTCTAAATACAAAGGCAGCGATGGGGTAGAGCGGAACACCGCTTTCAACACCAATTACGTCCTGAACGTGCTGGCCGGAAAGGAATTTAAGCTTGGCAAACGCGGCTCCGTGCTGGCAATTAATGGAAAGGTTACTGCCGTGGGCGGGCGCTACCTCACGCCGGTGGACGCCGTGCTTTCGGCAGAGCGTGGCCGCGCGCAATTCCTGGAATCTTTGGCCTACAGCGAGCGCCAATCGCCGTATTTCCGCATGGATTTAAAGGTGGCCTACCGGAAGGAATACAAGCGCAGCACGTTGGAAGTGGCAGTAGATTTTCAAAACCTGACGGCGCATCAAAACGTCTTCAACCAGACATGGGATGTGCGCACGGCCCGTGTTGTTACGCAGTATCAGCAAGGCTTTTTCCCCGTACCGATGGTGCGTTATACGTTTTGAGGCGAAGCTGATTTCCGGAAAATAAAAATCCCCGCTGTTGTGAAAGCAGTGGGGATTTTTCGGTAGGGGCTGCCCCTACCATTCTTCTGTAACCGTTGTTCTCACCAACTTGCGCTGCTTGTAGAAGGCAATCGTGTCGCCATGTGCATACACGCTGTCGTAAACGCTGTTTCCCGCGTTGGCGTTGGTGAAACTGAGCTTTGTTTCTGCTATGTGCAAATCCCTTTTTAATCGGCGGTTTTTATCCCAAAGGTTGAGGCAGAATAACACTGCAATCAGCAGCAACACATAAGGCAGGGAGTTGTTTTTCATGAGAATCGGAAAAGGCTAAAAGTAGGTACTACAAACAAAAAAGCGCCCGATTGCCGGGCGCTTTTTCTACTCCAAAAGAATTCACAACCTACGCGCTCACCGCCTTCTGCACCAAGTCTGCCGCTTCGCTCAAGAGGATAGCACTTTGCACTTTCAGGCCGCTCTTGTCAATCAGTTCCTTTGCCACTTCCGCGTTGGTTCCTTGCAGGCGCACGATAATCGGGATGTTGATGTTGCCGAGGTTTTTGTAGGCTTCAATTACGCCGTTGGCCACGCGGTCGCAGCGCACAATGCCGCCGAAGATGTTAATCAGGATTGCCTTCACCGCCGGGTCTTTCAGGATAATGCGGAAGCCCGCTTCTACCGTTTGCGCATTGGCTCCACCGCCCACGTCGAGGAAGTTGGCCGGCTCGCCGCCCGCCAGTTTAATCATGTCCATCGTGGCCATTGCAAGGCCCGCGCCGTTCACCATACAGCCTACGTTGCCGTCGAGCTTCACGTAGTTTAGGTTGCTTTCGCTTGCTTCCACTTCCGTCGGGTCTTCCTCGCTTTTGTCGCGCAGGGCTTCCACGTCTTTGTGGCGGGCGAGCGCGTTATCGTCGATGTTCATCTTGCAGTCCACTGCATAGACTTTATCATCGGCGCTTTTAAACAGCGGGTTTATTTCCAGCATCGCGCAGTCGAGGCCCACATACGCGTCATACAGGTTCGTCACGAACTTGGTCATGTTCTTAAACGCCT
>CBDFFP010000009.1:0-215956 GCA_965246855.1 Chitinophagaceae bacterium
CGGCGCGTTTCCTGTGCGGAGAGAGAGAATGTGGCGCAGAACGCGAAGAAGAGGGAGGAAAAACGGCGCAAAGGGAAAGTGGTTTTGATTGTATCGGCGGAACGGCGAAAAAGTTACAAACAGCGTGGAACAAGTCATTTTCGGAAATCATCTTTCGTCATCCTCGAAGAGGGTCTTAGCGAACGCAAGCCTACAAGATCCCTTCGGTATGACAAAATATCTCCAACAATTGGCCCCGTATGATTTCAGCCTAATATTTCTTCCGGTCTTTCAGCAATTCCCCCAGCTCAAAAGGCACTAATTTCTCCGGCAAATCCTTCACGTAGTCATATTCAATCTCGCCCGTTCCGAGATAACCTTCCGGGTCGGGAAATTTCTTAAAACAAGGCCATAGAAAAAGTTCAACAAATTGTCGCTGCGTCCGCTCCGGTAAATGTAATAGCGCCCTTTGTCGCTCGGCATCCACTCGCGGTACATGCCATAGCGCCGCAGGTGGGGCTGCGCCTTCGCCGAATCAATCAGTGCCCGCGCGCGGGTAAAAGAAGACGTCGCAATCAGTTCCTTCAATTTCGCCGGGTCGTTCAGCAGCAGCGCACTTTCAATGCGGGTAAGCACCCAACCCTTGCGCCGGATTTTAAGAATCGTGTACGAAAACAGCGAGTCTTCGGTCCAGAGAAGAAATAAACGGGCGAATAAGGAGCGGCACACCAATCTTGCCCTTTGGCCGGAAAAGCAGGTAGAAATGCGGGTCGTCTTCCGCCATGTCAGACGCGTAGAGAATGCGCTTCGTGTTGGCAATGTTGTCCAGGCTTTTCATCACCTCCATCACGTTTGTGCCTGCCGGGAACGGCTTGTCGTTAATGCTGAAAACGCGGTCCCACTGCGCTTTGGAGCGGATGTTGTCGCGCATCGTCCCTTTGTTGGTGCTGTCCCAAAGCAGGCTGCCATAGGTGTATTCCCTTCCCTTTCTGAGGTACACCGGAATCTGCGCGTAAAAAGCCGTGTCTGTTCCCCGCGTATAGCTTGCGGTGTAGGTGGCGGCAAGCTCCCCTGGCTCAGCGTAGTTGCGCGGTGCGTTCTGAACGATGCTGTCCAGAATATCGCGGGCGGAAAAGCTTTTTGGCTTTTAACGGTGATGCCGTCAAGGTCTTGGTCTTTTAGCTGCGCATGGGCAGATGTCCAAAGGAAGAAAGAAAGGAGTAGAGCGGGAGAGAAGCAGGCGCATAAGGAGACAAAGAAAGATTCCAAAAGGCGGAAACCCAAAACCGGAAACCCGGTTTCCGGGAAAAGAAGATTACCGGAGCGTTTTGTATTCCTTCCGGTCTCTCAGCCATCCCAGCACGCTGAAATATTTCAGTGTCTGCGGGATTTCTCTCTCATAATCATACACAATCTCCACTTGCGGCAACGTAGCCTTCCGGGTCGGGAAATTTCTTGAACAGCGCCAACGAAATGTTCAGCAGATTGTCGCTTTCATAACTGCGGTGGATTCGATAGCGCCCATCCGGGCCGGGCTTCCATTCCTTGGAAGACACATTGCGGCGCAGATTGGGTTGTGCCTTTGCCGAATCTATCAATTCCTTTGCGCGGATAAAGGATTGGGTGAGCGTCAGTGCTTCTCGTTTTGCAGGGTCGTTTATCAATCCTGCCGACTCGTAAAAAGTAGCTACCCAGCCCCGGCGGCGGGATTTTCAGAAGTGTGTAAAAGAACAAAGAATCTTTGTCAAGAGAAGAGATAAAAGGCCGGATGACAGGCGATATATGCGCCTTCTTCCGGGGCAGAAACAGCAAGTAGAAATGCGGTTCTTTTTTCGTCTCCGTCAGAAGCAAAAAGTAACGTGTCGCGTGTCTGGGATATCGTCCAGTCTTTTCATGAATGCCAACGTGTTGCTAAAGGCCGGATACAGTCCATCCTCAAGAGCGAATACTCTGTCCCACTGCGCTTTGTTGCGGATATTGTCCCTTACACCCCCCCTTCTCCAGGCTGTCTTTCTGTAGAAATCCGTAGAGAAAATCCCGGGCGCTTTTTCAGAAATACCGGCATTTGTCCATAAAAAGCCGTGTCGGTTCCGCGCGTATAATGCGCTGTGTAAATCCCTCCAAATGCCATCGGCTCGGCATAATTTCTGGGCGCGTTTTTCACCACACTGTCCAGAATATCGCGCACCGTCAGCTTCTTGGATTTCACGGTGATGCCTGCGAGGTCTTGGTCTTTGATTTGGGCCGTGGCGGAAATGGAGAGCAGCAGCAGGAGAAGGAGAATGCGCATGGGGAGGCGAAGTTCGGACGGAGAAAGCAGTAAAAGCAAACTTGTATATCTGTTCTGGAAAGATAGAAGTTGCAAATCCCAAATGCCCCCCAAACGCAAAGCGCGCAAAGCCAGATTCCACCTCTTTTCCCTTCAAAATGCCCTTCGCAGACGCCGCAGACCATTCCGCTCGCATAGCAGTCCGTTTCGCTCGCATAGCAGACCATTCCGCTCGCATAGCTAAACATTCCGAGGAGGCAGCAGCCTATTCCGCGCAAGTAGTTGTTAATTATTTTAACTTAGAAGTTAACTCCGAGCACTTAGTTGTTAACTCCGAGCATTACGCAGACCAATCCGAGCTCTTGGTTAAGTAATCCTAATCATGTATCGGGCTCCTGAACGCCCAAAACGGACATCTGACTGCTCCAAATCTTATTCTATCAATAAAAAAGAGAAAACTTGGAGCAAGATGCCGACATAGGGAAACCCGAAACCCGAAACAGAAAACCCGAAACCTAATTTCGCCTCCGCCCATGCACCTGCCGCCCGGAAAAAAAGTCTATTTCGCCTCCGATTTTCACCTCGGTATTCCCAATCCGCAGGAAAGCCGCGCGCGGGAAAAACGCCTCGTGCAGTGGCTGTCGGAAATAGAGAAAGACGCGGCACTCCTCTTCCTGGTCGGCGATATTTTCGACGTCTGGTTTGAGTATAAACACGTGGTTCCCAAAGGCTTCACCCGCTTCCTCGGCAAGCTGGCCGAATTGCGCGACGGCGGGCTTCAGATAGAAGCTTTCACCGGCAACCACGACCTGTGGATGCGCGGTTATTTTGAGGAAGAACTGGACATTCCCGTTCACCACGCACCTATTGAGCGCACCATCAACGGCAAGCAGTTTTTCATCGGTCACGGCGACGGCCTCGGCCCCGGCGACCACGGCTACAAGCTCCTCAAAAAGGTTCTTTCCAACCGCGCGACGCAATGGCTTTATCGCCGCCTTCACCCCGATACCGGCGTGGGTCTTGCCACATGGGCTTCCCAAAAAGGCCCGAAGCACGCCGAAGCGCAGGCAAAGGACGTTTTTCAAGGCCCGGAAAAAGAGTGGCTCGTGCAGTTTTGTTTGGAGACCTTAAAGCAGCGCCCCGTGGATTATTTTATCTTCGGCCACCGCCACCTTGCGATTGATTATCCCCTGCCCGGCGGCAGCCGCTATCTCAACCTCGGCGACTGGATTACCTTCAACACCTACGCCGTTTTCGACGGCGAAAACCTTTCCCTCAAAACCTTTCAAACCCCATGAAACGCACCCTCGTTTTGATACGCCATGCCAAGTCGGACTGGGGAAACGCCACGCTCCGCGACTATGACCGCCCGCTGAACGCGCGCGGTTTGCGCGACGCACCGGCACTGGGAAAACGGATGCGGGAAAGGGATTTTCTGCCCGACCTTATCGTCGCTTCTACGGCGCAGCGCGCTGCCGAAACCGCGCGTTTGGTGGCAGAAGGAATGGGCTTTCCGGAAGAAAAAATTCAGTGGGAAGACACGCTCTACCACGCGCCGCCGTCGGTGATGGAAGATGTTCTCTTTGGCCTGGAAGACGACCTTCGCCGCGTGTTTCTGGTGGCCCACAATCCCGGCATTTCCGAATTTGCGCGGCAGCTTTTGCCTCATCTTTTTTTGGAAGAAATGCCCACCTGCTGCGCCATAGCGATAGAAATTGATGCGGAACGCTGGACAGATTTGCCCACCGCCAAAAAGACGCCGCTTTTTACAGACACCCCCTAAAAATCCTTCGGAAAGGACTTACTGATGAACGCAGGACTCGAAACACTGGTTACCCTTTTTAAAGACCATTTTGGCGAAGAACCGCAAACGCAGACCCGCATTGCGCAGTCGGGTTCCGACCGCAGATATTTCCGCCTCACTGCCGGAAAAAAATCAGCGATTGGCACGCTGAGCGACAACGCGGCGGAAAACAATTCCTTTTTCTACTTCACCGACCTTCTGCGCAAACACGAAATCCGCGTGCCCGAAGTGTATGCCCGCAGCCGCGACCGCAAGGCGTATTTGCAGGAAGACCTCGGCGGCGAAAGTCTGTTTTCCCGCTTGGAAAAAGAGGGCCAAACGCCCACTGTAAAAGCCCTCTATCAAAAGGCGCTTCACGAGTTGGCACGCGTGCAATGGATTGCGGGTCGCGAAGCGGATTTTAAACAATGCTGGGCCACCAAAGCGTTTGACGAGCGCGCGATTATGGCCGATTTGCTCTACTTCAAGTACTACTTCGCCGACCTTCAGCGCATCTCTTACGACAAGCAGGCGCTGGCGGAAGAGATGGAAAACATGGCGCGCGAACTGGGCCGCTACCAGCCGCAAATGCTGATGTACCGCGACTTCCAAAGCCGCAACATCATGGTGTTGCCGAAAGGAGAAATTGCGCTCATCGATTATCAGGGCGCGATGCAGGGGCCACCGCAATACGACATTGCTTCGCTCCTGTGGCAGGCCAAAGCCGCCCTACCCGATAGCTGGAAGGAAGAGCTTTTCAATTCCTATTTAGAGTCGGTAAAGGAAACGGGAATGCGCATCGACGAGTTGCATTTCCGGCGTGGCTATGGGCAGTTTGTGCTACTCCGCTTGTTGCAGGTTTTGGGCGCGTATGGCTTCCGGGGAATGCTGGAACGGAAGTCGCATTTCCTCACTTCTATCGCGCCTGCGCTGCGGAATCTCCACAGCTTTTTAGATAAAAATCCGCAGGTTCCGGCCTACCCGGAAATGCGGAATCTATTGATGCGCCTCACGCAGGACGACATCATTCGCCGCTACGCGCCCCCGGAAAAAGACGCAGTTCCGAAACTCACCATCACCATCCAATCTTTTAGCTACAAAAGAGGCTATCCCGAAGACCCAAGCGGCAACGGCGGCGGCTTTGTGTTTGACTGTCGCGGCATCCTGAACCCCGGGCGCTTTGCCGAATACAAACACCTAAGCGGACTGGATGAAGATGTGCAGCGCTTTCTGGAAGAACAGACGCGGATGCCGGAATTTTTGGAGAAGATAGAAGATGCGCTTTCCATCTCTATCGACGACTACCTGCAACGCGGTTTTGAAAGCCTGACGATTAGCTTTGGCTGCACGGGCGGGCAACACCGCAGCGTGTATGCGTCGGAGCAGATTGCGGCGTGGATTGGCCGGCGCTATGGGATTGGCTGCGTGGCAGTGCATCATAACCGGGAGCAGTGGAGAACGGAGGTGGAGTGATTGTTGCGGGTTGGCTAAAAAGAAAGGCACATTGTTTTGTATTTCCCTTCCCTAATAAAACCCTTCAAATGAAAATTCTATTCTTCCTTTTAATCTTTCTGTTTTGGAACTCCGCTCAAAGCCAAATTCCACTTCAAAACTTCTTCCCGAAAGAAATAATAAAAATAGATTTAAGTGCCAGAAGGGAAGCAGAAATCAACCGGCAAGCGGAACTTCTAAAGAAGTCTCGCTTAACACAACCGGAAAAAGCGGAACTTGATGCCTTGTTGGACAAGCACGGCGAAGTTGTTCAAAGTATATGGGACATTACTAGCCAAGAATGTAGTTGGTACTGCGGTGGCGGCAACTACGATGTGAAGGCCTCTTCCCAGTTGCGCTCCCCAAAAGGAGTAATTTATAAAGCGGAATACGCCAACGATTTAAGCTATAAAACCGCTTGGGTAGAAGGCAAAGAAGGTGATGGAGTTGGTGAATTTTTGGAATATTATTTTAAGAATAAAAGCCCGCGAGTAACCAAAATCATCATTTCGAATGGCTACATGAAATCAGAGGTTACTTGGAAAGAAAATAACAGAGTTAAAAGGCTCAAACTGTACGCGAATGGAAAGACGGTAGGAATTTTGAACTTAAAGGACAGCCGCACCGACCAGATTTTTGATGTTGACACTTTAGGACACAACAAAAATGGGAGTGATTTACTTCTTAAATTTGAAATAGTAGAAGTATATAAGGGCGGTGAAGCGAACGACACAGCGATAACTGAGATATATTTTGACGGTATTGACGTACATTGAAATCATCTTGCGAATAGATGGGAATCCCCACGGCTCGGCGAATGCTCTCCCCGTTCGGCCAAGTCTGAAGCGCAAGTTTTTGTGCATTAGCCGACTTGGTCGGGGCAGTTTGCAGTCTTCAGACTATGCCCTACAACCGAATCGCCTCTTCTGTCTTCGCATCAAAAAACTTGTACTCCAAAATCCCCGCGTCGTTATCCTCTACCACTTTCAGCGTTTTCAGCTCATAGGTTTTCTTCCATTTTTTGGAGATGCTGTTCAGGATGCCTTTCGTCAGATACGCCGCTAGGATCGGGTTTACCAGCAGGTGTAACGCACGATGGCCCTGACTCACGAGGTATTTTAAATCTCGCTCCATATCGTCGGCAATTAACACCGACGGGCCGATTTTCCCGGTTCCTTTGCAACACGGACACTGCTCCAGCGTAGAAATCGTGATTTCCGGGCGCAGGCGCTGCCGCGTAATCTGCATCAGCCCAAACTTGGAAAGCGGCAAAACCGTGTGGCGCGCGCGGTCCGTCGCCATGGCTTCTTCCATCGCGTCGTGTACGTGCTTCCGGTTTTCCGGCAGGCGCATGTCGATAAAATCTATCGTCAGGATGCCACCCAAATCGCGCAGCCGCATTTGCCGGGCAATCTCTTTAATGCATTCCAGATTAGTTTGCAACGCATTTGCCTCCTGATTCGCTTCTGCCGGGCGCGTGCCGGAGTTCACGTCAATCACGTGCATCGCTTCTGTATGCTCAATAATCAGATACGCACCGGAGGGTAAACTTACTGTCCGGCCAAACGCGGCTTTTACCTGTTTAGTAATATTATACGTGTCAAAAACCGGCTGCGCGTTATTATACAACGAAACGATTTCGGCTTTTTCTGGGGCAATGCGCGTAATGTATTGCATTACTTCTTCCAACAATTTCTTGTCGTTCACCACAATTTTCTGGAACGAATCGTTCAGCAAATCGCGCAGAATAGACGTGGTTTTGTCGCGCTCGCCGAGGATTTTTTGGGGTGCTTTTGCGCTTTTCAGATTCTCCTGTATTGCCTTCCACGACGCTTCCAAATCCATAATATCCCCATGCAACTCCGCCGTATTTTTGCCTTCGGCAGCCGTGCGGATGATGATTCCCAGATTTTTAGGCTTAATCGCTTCTACAATACGTTGCAGCCGCCGACGCTCTTCGGAAGAGTGAATTTTTCGCGAAACAGAAATCGTATCATTAAAAGGCGTCATCACCAGAAAGCGTCCCGGAAGGGAAACTTCGCAGCTCAACCGCGGCCCTTTCGTGGAAATCGGCTCTTTCAGTATCTGGACAATCACTTCCGGCTTGCCCGCCATCACGTCCACAATCTTCCCGGATTTGGGAATTTCCGGTGCGTTCTCAAACTTGCCGAAGTCTTTTCCCCATGGAGGGTTGCCCGAAATCGCGCCTTGCGTAAAGCGCAGGAGCGAGCCGAAGAAAGGCGACAAATCCGTATAGTGAAGAAATGCGTCCTTCTCAAAACCCACGTCAACAAAGGCCGCGTTGAGGCCGGGCATCAGTTTTTTCACTTTTCCGAGGTAGAAATCGCCTACCGAAAAGCCGTCTTTTCCCTGCTCGTAGTGAAGTTCTACAAGCTTTTTATCTTCCAGCAGGGCAATCTCTACGCCTTCTTCGCGGGCGTTAATAATTAGTTCTTTTGTCATGGAGCCAGATATGGCACCCTTTTAATTTTCCTCAATGCAACCCTTTTATTTGTATTTCGTAACGTCTTAATCAATTGGAAGTCATGCGCAAGCAATCGGAGTTCTATTTTGGGCGGTCCCCTTCGGATCGGGCTATCCGCTGCTATCCCTGGCGCAATAGCTGGACGCTCTGTTCCTGAAAAGATAAACCAAGGTGGATTGGCGCACGCCCGGCGCTACAGCACCGGGTACTGACCAGAACGTGGGAACGCTCGGTACCCGGTGCGGTAGCGCCGGGCATCGTCCGACTTTACAGTTAGCACGTATTCTTTCCGTAACCAGTTCATCATGGCCGAACATTCGCTCCGGCATAACTATCCAAACAAGAATGGCTTTTCCTTTCCCACAACGCATCCTAAAAGGGCAGTTGTAGAAAAGGAAAAGCGTCCCACTCTTGAGCGAGTCTTATTTCTTCTTATGACGATTCTTACGCAGGCGTTTCTTGCGCTTGTGAGTAGCAATCTTATGACGTTTTCTTTTCTTACCGCAAGGCATGGTACAAATAAAGGGGTTGAGGAAAAAGGGGGTTGATTCTTTTAAAATGTTTTGAGATAGGCGTCCACATCCCGGCTGAATTCCGGGTTGTTGACGGCTTTTTTGGCTTTCCCGAAAAGCTCCACAGCCTTCGCGCGGTCACCTCTTCCTTTGTAGGCTTCCGCCAGAAAGTAGAGGGCTTCCGTATTCTTCGGTTGCTTTTCCAACACGTGGCCGAAACGGTCAATCGCCTTGTCCCACTGTCCCGACTGGATGGCCAATCGGCCCAGCGAGAGCAGCGCCGGAACATTATCGGGGTCTTTCCGCACGATGCCGAGCAGCAGTTGCACGCCTTGCATCGTTTCGCCGGTGCCTTCAATGTAGGCCGTCGCCAGGTCAATCTGCGTGCTGTCTGCGGGAGCCAGCGACTGGGCTTTTTGAAAGAGCATTACGGCTTGTTGCGCGTTCCACATCCGTACTGAGGGCGAGTCTTTCGACGGGCCGGAGATGAGATTCAGAAAAAACCGGCCTGCAAAAGTGAGCTTTTCCGGCGACTTTTCCAACATAGATTCTAAAGCCAGATAATAGCCCGCTGCGCTTCCCTGCCGGTGGCTTGCCCACAGCTGCGCGAGGCGTGCAAAACCGGGAATCATTCTTACTGAATCGGCCCCGGATTTGGCTAGGCTGTCTTCTGTTTTCTGGATTTGGAGCAGTCCGTGGGTGCCTACAGCTTCACGGGCAGTGCGCAGGATTTCAGCCGTTGTTGCCGCGGTTACTGTCGGTGCATTTCCGCCTTTCATCGGCCCACCCCCATTTCCTTGGTGTTGGCTGGAAGTCGTTCTGTTGCTACTTCCCGCAGGCGGAACGGTAGGCACGGTGAAGAACAGCAGCGCCACCAAAAGCGCCGCCGCGCCGATAGAAATAAAATGAACGGTACGCACGAAAAGGGGCGCGAAGGTAGGTCTGCCGTTGCGAAAGCCGGAAGGCGATTCTGAAAGCGTTTTTCTATTCCTCTGTCTCTTCGTCGTTGGGCACAGCCAATTGGTCTGGCCGGATGCTTTTCACGGCGCTTAAAAATTCCTTCGATGGCTTGAGAGCAGGAACGAAATGTTCAGGAATCTCCACCAAGGTGTTTTTCCGGATGTTGCGCCCCAATTTGGCTGCGCGTTTTTTCAGCACAAAAGTCCCAAATCCACGTACATAAACTGATTCGCCCATAAGCAGCGCATCTTTTGTTTCCTTAAAAAAAGTGTCCAGCGAAAGCATGATATCTACTCTGGAAACCCCGGTTTGCTCGGCAATCTTGTCCACCAACTGCGTTTTTCTCATGGGAGATTTATCGTTTTCGGAGGGATTGTGTGGGTACAAAAAAATTTATTTACATCCTTTTTATGGCCGGAAGAAGAGACACAAAACACCTCGCTTTTCTGTAGGGAAATTATGGTTGCTCAAAGATTGCCCACAGAAACGTATGGAACAACCACTTAGTTTATAGCATGTGAATAAAACACACCCCCTGTATACGTTTGTTCATTGTCATGATATTGATTATCAACACTTCGCGTTTAAACACAAGCACTAATCATTTTTATAAAAATATTTTACAACGCCCTAATTTTTCCTAAAAGGCCTGTTGTAGAGTATCCTTCCACAAAAGGAAGGATAACGGTTTCCCCGCCCCGCTCCCGCACAAAGGACGCGCCCACTACATTTTCCGCCGTATAATCGCCTCCTTTGGCCAGCACGTCGGGCTGCACGGCTTCAATCAGTTGCAACGGTGTGTCTTCCTCAAAAACACACACGGCATCCACCAACAATAAGGCCGCCAACGCCAGCGTGCGGTCCGCTTCGGTGTTCACGGGCCGCGTTTCGCCTTTCAGCCGCTTCACAGAGGCATCGCTGTTCAGCCCCACTACCAATACATTTCCCAGCGAAGCGGCGCGTGCCAGATAGTCTAAATGTCCGGTGTGCAACAGGTCAAAGCAGCCGTTGGTGAACACAATTTTCTGCCCGCCTGCCCGCCAGATGGCGCATTTGCGCACGAGCGTTTCTGTTGTCAGGATTTTGGCGTTCAGCCAGTCGGTTTTGGAGTAGCTCATGGGGAAGAAAAACGGGCCGCTCGGCGGCGATTGTAAACGGGCAATATCAACAACGCAATGATGCCCAGCAGCATAATAACTACCGTCAGCATTCCCCACGTAACCCAGCCAAAAGCCTGTGCTTCGGCCTCGCCGATGCCGTAGCCCGAAGTGAGAATGAGCGCCGTTAGCAGCGGATACAGCCCCAGCCCACCGGGCGACGCAATCATTGCCACCGAGCCGAAAACAAGCACCATTACCGCCGCGCCTACGCCGAGTGCCGCCGTGCCGGGAAGGGCATAAAAACCAATGAGAATCTGCACCACATAGCTGCCCCAGATGAGGAACGTGTGAAACAGAAAAGCGCCTCTTGCGTCCAGCCTCCAGATAGCCGAAACGCCATGTGCCAATCCATGAATAAACCGGCTCACGCGGCTGCCGGGCCGGTAGCGATACATGGCGAAGAGTGTTCCCACCAATCCTATCAAAATACCGGCAGCAAAAAGAAGGGATTGTCCTTTGGGCAGGTGCGATCGCAGCGTGGCGCGCGTGGCTTCATCCATCACCGACGCCTGCCACGCCAGCCCGCCCAAAATCACAACCACCAGACAAACGGCGTCCCATGCACGCTCGGCCACAATCGTTCCGATCATGCGGTCGGCAGGCACTTTTTCGTAGCGGGCCAGCACGGTGCATTTCGCAATTTCGCCGGCACGGGGCGGCACCAGGTTCACCAAATAACCAATCATCACGCTCAACACCGTATTTGTCGTTCCGGGTCGGATATCTAACGGACGCAGGAGCAGTTGCCAGCGTTTGGCACGCGACCAGTCGGAAAGCAGCGTAGTCGCGATAAACGGCAGAAGCATACTCCAGCGCAGGTGTCGGATGGCTTCGGCCATCTGCGCTTTTTGCACGTCGCTCATATGCCCAAACATGTACCAGATAACGCCCCCGCCAAGCAGAACGAATATCAGGAACTGAAGAAGGGTTTTGAGCCTTAAGGAGCGCAAAAGCGGCTGTTTTTTGTAGGAGGAAAAGTAGGGAAACCGCGCGGCCTTAAAGGCGGTTCCCTTCTTTGGGAAACACCACAGACGGCTTCCAGTGGCGGGCTTCTTCGGGCGTCATTTGCGCATAGGCCATGATGATAAGCGTATCGCCCACTTGCACCAACCGCGCCGCCGCGCCGTTGAGGCATATCATGCCCGTGCCGCGCGTTCCACGAATCACGTAGGTCTCCAGGCGCGTTCCGGCTTCCACGTCCACCACCTGCACCTTTTCGTGCTCTATCAGCCCAGCGGCGTCCATCAAATCCTCGTCAATGGTAATAGAGCCTATGTAATGCAGGTTGGCTTCCGTTACCCGCACGCGGTGCAGCTTCGACTTGAGCACTTCTATCGTCATGGCGGCGCAAAGGTAGGGGGAAGGCTTTGCGCGATCGCTCTAAGGCGCAGTTTCCTCCAGGAACAGAACCCGTCGCTTGTTACAGAAAAAAGCCCTACCCCGTTTGAATCGGGATAGGGCTTTTGGGTGCTGTCTTCTTCACTTACTGTTTCACCAACCGGATGATGCCGGTGCGTCCTTCGGCATCTTTGTAACGAAGCAGATACACCCCCGATGCCATACCACTCAACTCAATCTCGGTTTGTGCATCGCGCATCTCTACTTCTTTTACCGCCGCGCCCGTCAGGGTCATCACCTGCACCGTTGCGCTTTGCGACACCGCGCCGTTGGTGCGTACCATCACTTTGTTATCTGCCGGGTTCGGGAAAGCCGAGAAAGAAAAGTATCCTTCCAGCACCGCATCCTGCCCGCCGGAGGTAACGCCCAACGATTCTTTGTTGGCGGTTTGGCTCACCACTACGGCTGACGACAGCACCGCGCAGGAGCCATTGGTAACCATAACGGTATAGCTACCGGCCGTATTAGCTACAATGTTCCTTCCCGTAACTCCGCTCAGAATCACACCATTGCGGTACCACTGGTAGCGAAGCCCCGTGCCCGCGTTGGCTTGCAGCGTTACAGTACCGCCCGCTCCGATGGTGGTAGAACCCAAAGCCGTAATCGTGGCCGCAGGCGTAGCCGATAAAGACAGGGCATATGCATTGCTGGTGCGGGCGCAGCCGTTGCCATTGGTGATCGTTACCGTGTAGGACCCACTGTTGGTCGCTGTCAATTGCGCTGTAGTCGCGGTCAAGGGCATGCCGTTCAGCATCCAGCCATACGTGTTGCCAGCTACTGCGGGTACCGCATTCAACATTACGCCGCTGCCGGTGCAAAACGCGTTGGCGGGCGTGGAGGTGGTGATAGCTGCCGAAGGAAGCGCATTCACCGTTACAGCCCGAACTGTAGAAAGCGCCGTGCAGGTTCCAAGCGTTGCCTGCAGTTGATAATTACCCGAAGCCGTAGCGGTGCGGGTATTGCTTGTTCCCGAAGACACTCCGTTTACCAACCAGGTATTGGTCTGGCCCGTGGTGGAGTCTGCGGTGAACACCACCGAGCCGCCTGCACAAAACGTGGTTGGCCCGCTGGTCGTGATAGAAGTAACCGGGTTTGGATTGACCGTTACCGGTCTTACGGTAGAGGTGCGGCTACAGCCGATGCTGTCGGCAAGCGTGAGGGTGTAGTTGCCACTGGCCGTAGCTGCATAGGCCCGCGCCGTAGCACCTGTTATAACCACCCCGTTGTTGCTCCATTGGTAGGTAGGATACACGGCTGTCGTGTTGGGAGACAGCGTTACCGTGCCACCCGAACAAAACGTAGTAACACCACCTGCTGTCAGGCTAAAGACGGGTGGAAGGGCTTTGGTGGCAAGGGTGTAAGCAGCACTTGTACCCACACAACCATTGCCGTCCGTTACCCGCACCGTATAGCTACCGGCAGTAGTAGTTGTCTGTTGAGCGGTAGTAGAAGAAAGAACGGTTGTGCTCATCGTCCAGCGGTAAGCATTGCCACTGCCGGAAGGCGAAGCACTCAAAACAGCACTGCTACCTACACAGAATGGATTGAGCGGGGTGCTGATAGCGGGAACCGGATTTGCGTTTACCGTTACCGCACGGGCAACCGATGTTCTGCCACAGCCTGCGTTATCAGAAATGGCAACCGTATAGTTGCCGGAAGCCGTAGCGGCGTAGCTTGCCGACGTTGCCCCTGCAATCGCCACCCCATTATTGCTCCATTGATAGTTGGGGAAGGCAGCGGCGGTGCTGGCGGAGATGTTAGGCCCAAGCGTTACCGAGCCACCTGCGCAAAATGTGGTTGCTTTATTGGCCGTGATATTGAAAGCCGCCGGTGCCGTTTTGGTGGTGAGCGCAAAAGCAGGGCTTGTTCCTACGCAGCCATTGGCATCCGTTACCGCAACGGTATAGCTACCTGCAGCGGTGGCGTTGTGTTGGTCGGTGGTAGTTGAAAGAGTTGTTGTGCCGAGCTTCCATTGATAAGAATAGCCGGCGTTGCTGGATGTAGCCGTCAGCGGAACGGTTGTTCCAACACAAAACGGATTGGGGCCGCTGGTGCTGATACTCACAGTCGGAAGCGGATACACCGTAATCCCTGTAGCAGCAGAAGTAGCCGTGCAGCCATTGGCATCGGTAAGGGTTACGGAATAACTACCGCTGCTTGAAACCGTGATGAATGGTGTGGTTGCGCCAGTGCTCCACTGATGAGAAAGACCCTGCCCGTGCAAAGTATACAGCCTAACGCTGCCGCCGCTACAGAAGCTATTGAACCCAAACGTTGCAACGCTGGGATCCGGCAGCGCATTCACCGTTACCGCCGTAGCCGTCGAGGTAGCCGAGCAACCGTTGGCATTGGTAAGGGTTACAGAGTAATTACCGGAAGCGTTGGCAGTGATAGCTTGCGTAGTAGCGCCGGTGCTCCACTGGTAAGAACTGCCCGCGCTTGCGGTTAGAATTACGGAATCCCCTGCGCAGAAAGTGGTAGCGCCGCTGGCCGTGATCGTAGAACCGGCAACGGATTCACCGTTATCGCCGTAGCCGCAGAAGTCGCTGAGCAGCCAGTATTATTATTGGTAACAGTTACGGAGTAATTGCCGCTTGCCGTAACAGTAATAGAGAAGCCTGATGCGCCATTGCTCCACTGGTAGTTGTTAGAAGGATCGTTGTCTGACATCAGGTTAACCGAATCACCTGAGCAAAACGTAGTCGGGCCAGCGGCAATAAAGTAGGCAACCGGCGGCGCATTCACCCCTACCGCCGTAGCCGCAGAAGTAGCCGAACAGCCACTGGCATTGGTAACCGTTACGGAGTAGCTGCCGGAAGTGTTGGCGGTGGTGGCCTGCGTGGTAGCGCCGTTACTCCACAGGTAAGAACTGCCCGCGCTGGAGATTAAGGTAACCGAGCCGCCCTGACAAATTGTAGTAGTGCCACTGAGGATGGTGGGGGTACTTGGCAGTGCGTTCACGGTTACGGTTGTAGCCGCAGAAGTAGCCACACAGCCGTGCTATCGGTAACAGTTACCGCATAATTGCCGCTGCTTGCAACCGTAACAGACTGCGTCATAACAGGCGGCGGTGTGATGTCATCGGGTCCTGCATCACCCAAAAGAAGATTTCGTTGTTGCTCCATTGATAGGAAGCACCTGCGCTGGCAGTTAGGGTAACCGAATTGTCTGCACAGAAAGTTGTAACGCCGCTGGCGGTAATAGAGGCCGTGGCAGTGTTTACTGTCATCACAAGGGCGTTGGACGTTACCGTGCCATTCATCACACAGCGGATCGTATCGCTGTTAGCGAGGGTACTGTCGCTGTAAGTTGCTGCTGTTTGGCCGGAAGGGCCGCGCCGTTCTTCGTCCACTGATACGTTGGGCTGGTTGCATTCGCGGGCGTGGCGGTAAAGGTTACCGATGCACCCGCGCAAACAGGATTGGCAGATGCCGCAATGCTCACACTGGCGCTGACAGGCAGATTGTTGAATCCACCAGAGCCATGAAATAGTTCCGGGTACCGTTACCCGCCATAGAAGTAAACTCTCCCCCTGCATACACCGTACTGCCATTCACTACAAGGGCATTTACATAGCTATTTGCATTCGGAGCCCAGGAAGTGGCGTTGTTCGTGTTGGTGGTGGCACTAAGCGCCGCAATGCCGATTCTGCTTTGCCCGCCTATGGAGGTAAAGCCCCCCCCTGCATACACCGTACTGCCACTGACCGCAAGGGAACGTACAGGGTAATCTGCATTGGGATTCCAGGAAGTAGCCGCGCCGCTGCTGGCATCAATGGCCGCAATATTGTTTCTGTTTTGCCCGCCTATGGAGGTAAACTGTCCCCCTGCATACACCGTACTGCCACTGACCGCAAGGGCAACTACTTGGTCATTTGCATTGGGATTCCAGGAAGTAGCCGCGCCGCTGCTGGAATCAATGGGCTGCAAGGCCGCTTCTGTTTTGCCCGCCTATGACAGAAAACTGTCCCCCTGCATACACCGTACTGCCACTGACCACAAGGGCATATACAGTGCTACTTGCACCTGGATTCCAGGAAGTAGCCGCGCCGCTGCTGGCATCCAGCGCCGCAAGGCGGTTTCTGCCTTGCCCGCCTATGTTCGTAAAGGCCCCGCCTGCATACACCCTATTGCCACTGACCGCAAGCGCATATACATAGGAATTTGCATTGGGATTCCAGGAAGTAGCCGCGCCGCTGCTGGAATCAATGGCCGCAATCTTGTTTCTGTTTTGCCCGCCTATGACAGAAAACCGTCCCCCTACATACACCGTACTGCCACTGACCGCAAGCGCAATTACAAATGTCACCTGCACCCGGATTCCAGGCGGGTGAGCGTTCCGGTAGTGGCATCAATAGCCGCAAGGCGGGTTCTGCTTTGCCCGCCTACGGTCGTAAAATCCCCACCGATGTACACCGTATTTCCACTGCGCACAACCGCATTGACCGTTCCATTGGGCTTCGGCCAACTGTCCTGATAGCCCACGCTCGTCGCTGCGCATGGAGGTTCCATGCAACCAACAGGCTGCATAAAAAAAGGAGGAGATGCTTTCTCATAAGGGGGAGTTTGGAAAAAAGGGGGTTTGGAAAAAAAGATGTCTTGGAATAGAAAAAGAAGAGCAGGCGCACCTGTCGCGCCTTTTTTGGGGCGAGACAGCGCACGAAGCACAGAGCAGAATCAAAAAAGGCTTTCTTCAGAAAGGCCTTTTTAGCCAAAAAAGCAGAAAAGGAGAAAAGAGATAAAAAGGAAACGAAGGCACGCCCGAACCAACCCGGCCCAACCCGCACAACGCCCTACTGCTCTGCAAAAAGAAGATTCCCTAAAACGAATCAAAGCAACAGCATGGATAATGGAGACTCTCTAAACCAGCATACAATTTCAAAAGAGACAACTTCTCTGGGGTACGGCTTTATTAAAGAAATCACACCCTCTAAAACGGGGGCGAATGTAAAGGGCTTTTTGGGGAAAGTTGGAAAATATTTTTAAATCCTGACTCCCCGAAAATGAGAAGCAGAACGAATGCCTTAGCGTGTAAGGAGCGGAGCGCAAAAAAGCAATTCTTTTGATTCCTGCCCAACGCGCATTTTCGGCGGATACGCACGGCGCGTCCCTACCCTGAAAAACATCTTTGCTCCATCCCGTCCCAAAACCGCGCAAGGGCTTCGCAAATTTGCGAAGCACCGTTTCGCCTTAAAATACCGTTTCGCAGTTCTGGTATACGCCGTTGTGACTATATAGAGGCCTTCGCAAATCTGCGGAGCGCCGTTTCACCTCTAAATACCGTTTCGCAAGTCTGGTATACGGCGTTTTAGCTATTGGTGGGCGTTTTACAAATCTGCGAAGCCCTTTTTAGCCTTAAAATACCGTTTCGCAAATCTGGTATTCGCCGTTTTAGCTATTGGTGGGCGTTTTACAAATCTGCGACATGCCCGCGCACTTCTGAAACGGGCCTCCTCAAAAACGCGGGACGGCCACAAAGTCCAAAAAAACTTCTTCCCGGATTTGCAGTTTTAAAACATGGGCTTTATTTTTGGCTTCGCAAACAGATTCTTTCCCTTTTCATCCCCCAAAAACCAAACGTATGAACCGCGTAGATTCCGTAAAAATGAGTGTGCTGCCTATGCTCATCTATCAGCAGGTGCTCAAAGACATTATTTCCCTTATTGCCGCGCTGGGCATCCGCGACCCTGTTTTGGTGGCCGCAATGGCAGCCCTGGTGCAGGCCTATAACGATTTGGACGCGGCCATGAATCGCGCGCTCGGCTCCAACAACACGCGCCAACTATTACTGCTGGATGATCAGCGCGACAACGTGATTAACGGGCTGGAAATGGTGCTGCGCGGCTATGAGCTTTCTACCATTCCGGCCAAAGCGCAGGCGGCGCGCATCCTGCTGCGCTATCTGGAGGCTTATGGCGAACACATCGACCGGCAGCCGCAGATACAGGAAACCTCCTCTATCAACAACCTGCTTCAGGATTTTGGAAAGGTAGATGCGGTGGCCGCCATTGCGCAAATTCCTGCATTGACCGCCGACTGGATAACGCCGCTTCAAACCGCCAACACCCAGTTTGAAGCGCTGTACAGCACACGCGCTGCCGACCTTCAGGTAGCCGATGTAGGCGCGGCCAAGCGCCTTCGCGGCGTAGCCCAGCAGCGTTTGGAAGACTACGTGAATAAGCTCAACTCCACCCTCACCCTTGCCGCCACACCTGACCCGGCGCAGGTGAAGGCCGTCAACATCATCAACACCGAGGTGGCAACGGCGAAGACCAATGTGAAGAAAGGCAACAATCAGGGCGGCGCAGTAACGCCTCCGCCGCCAAATGCATAGAAAAAGGCAGGCCGCAGATAGAATAAGAAAAGCCCCCGACGAGAAATCGTCAGGGGCTTTTCTTAATCCGGCATCTTGCTACTTGATACTTGTAGCTTGATACTTTTTCTTAGTGGTTGTTCTGTCCGTCGCGAACGTCTTTGTATTCGCCTTTCACTTCGTTGGCACCTTTCTTCACAGCGTTGCCTACTTTCTTAGCGCCTTTTTCTACAGCGTTACCTACGTTCTGACCAGCTTCCTTCACTTCAGCGGTACCTACTTTGCCATCGTGGTCGCGGTCGTTCACCTTGCCGTCGAGGGTAATGGTTTCGCCTTTGGCCGCGCTGTTGGTGGTGTTGCCGTCCGCAGTTGAAGTCATGCCGTTTGAAGCAGGAGCAGTATTGGAAGTACCCATCTTGTCCACTTCGCCACTAGACTTGTAGGTCGTTCCCATGGGGTTGCCTTTTTCGTCCATTGTAGTGGTTGTGGTCGTTGTCGTCGTGGCGTCCATTGTTGTGGTGCCTTCCATAGCTGGCTCTACAAGGGTTGTAGAGTCGGTCATTGTGGTGTTTTCCTCTTTTGTAGTAGAGGTGCAGGAAGCCAGTGTAAAGGCTACCAGCGCGAAGCCTGCGAGAAATGTCTTTTTCATGATAGAAAGGTTTTAGGATGATTGGTGTCTTGCACCGGGGGTTTATACCAGAAACGGGAAAAGGTAAACCGGAAGCAATGATTAATGAGCAATGATTAATGAATAATGCATTGACACTAAGCATTAATCATTGCTCATTAGCGCAGGTATAGCAATTCGCGGTACTTCGGCAGCGGCCACAGCTTGTCGTCCACAATCAGTTCCAGCTTGTCGGCGTGGTAACGGATTTTGTCAAAGTAAGGTTTTACGGTGGTGCAGTACAGATCAGCACGGGTGTGCATGGAAGGATTCTCGTTGGCTTCCTTGCGCGCGGCAATCATCGCTTCCACATTGTCGTTGATTTCCTGAATGTGAGCCGAAGTAACGCGCAAGAGGTTCAGTTGGCTGCGGTACGTATCTTCCGGCAAGCCGAGGTCTTTGAGGCCGCGCACGTTCTCTACAAGACTGTTTTGATACGCAATCGCTGCCGGCAGAATATGACTGGAGGAAAGATATCCGAGAATGCGGGCTTCAATCTGCACCTTCTTCACATAATCTTCCAGCATAATCTCGTGGCGGGCTTCCAACTCTCGGTCGGAGTAGATGTCGTTTTCGAAGAACAGCTTTTTCGAACTTTCGGATACAAACGCATCTAATGCTTCCGGCGTGGTTTTGAAGTTGGAAAGGCCACGCTTTGCTGCTTCTTCCGCCCACTCGTCGGAGTAGTTGTCACCCTCAAACCGGATTTTTTTAGACTCCTGAATATAGCTGCGCAACACATGCAACAGCGCAATTTCACGCTTCTCGCCTTTCTGCATCAAGGCGTCCACATCACGCTTAAAGTTTCGCAGCGTCTGCGCTACAATCGTGTTCAGCACGGTCATTGGCCCGGCACAATTGGCAGAAGAACCCACCGCGCGGAACTCAAACTTGTTACCCGTAAAGGCGAAAGGCGAAGTCCGGTTCCGGTCCGTATTGTCCAGTAATAACTCTGGAATTTGCTTGTGAATGTCCAAGCGCAGGCTGCTTTCATCCTGCTCATTAAAGTTATCCGTTACGCGCTCTTCTACCTCATTCAATACTTTAGTAAGATAACTTCCCAAGTAAACCGAGATAATCGCAGGCGGTGCTTCATTCGCACCCAAGCGGTGATCGTTACCCGCAGAGGCAATTGCGGCGCGCAACAGGTCGGCGTAATCGTGAACGGCCTTAATCGTATTCACGAAAAACGTCAGGAACATCAGGTTCGTGCGCGGCGTCCGTCCGGGGGCCAACAGGTTGATGCCAGTGTCTGTGGAAAGGCTCCAGTTGTTGTGTTTACCGCTGCCGTTTACGCCCGCAAAAGGTTTTTCGTGGAGCAGGACTTTCAATTTATGACGCTTCGCTACGCGGTGCATCGTGTCCATTAGCAAGGAGTTATGGTCCACCGCGATGTTGCATTCTTCGAAAATGGGCGCACACTCAAACTGTCCGGGTGCAACCTCGTTGTGGCGCGTCCGCAGTGGAATACCCACCTTGTAAGCTTCCGCTTCAAAATCCTGCATATACTCAAAAAGCCGCTCCGGTATCGCCCCGAAGTAGTGGTCTTCCAACTGCTGTCCTTTGGCAGGCGAATGACCCAAGAGCGTCCGGCCACACATCAACAGATCGGGGCGGGCATTTGCCAGATTTTCATCTACTACAAAATACTCTTGTTCCCAGCCCAGCGTTGCCGTTACCTTGCTGACGTTCTTATCAAAATAATGACACACATCCACCGCAGCCGCATTAATGGCCGCCACGCTTTTCAGGAGTGGTGCTTTGTGGTCGAGGCTTTCCCCGGAATAAGCAATGAAAATAGTAGGAATGCAAAGTGTTTTTCCGTAACCCGTTTCTACAATAAAGGCCGGAGAGGAAGGGTCCCAAGCCGTGTAGCCGCGCGCTTCAAACGTCGCGCGGATGCCGCCGTTCGGGAAAGAAGACGCATCCGGTTCTTGCTGAATAAGCGCGTTTCCGTCAAATTCTTCAATCGCTGTGCCGTCACCTTTAAGGGTAAAGAACGAGTCGTGCTTCTCGGCAGTGGCTCCGGTCAACGGCTGAAACCAGTGCGTATAGTGCGTTACACCCTTGTCTTCCGCCCAGGATTTTAGCCCTACGGCAATGCCGTCGGCCATGCGGCGCTCGAGCTTGTTGCCGGTTTTTACGGAGTGCATGAGGCTTTTATACGCCTCGTCGCTCAGCCATTCGCGGGCTGTGCGCGCAGAGAACACATTGCAACCAAAGAGGTGCGTGATCTTCTTTCCGTTGTAATGGCCTTTTTTGACGTCATCGTGGTTCATTTCACGAAGCGCAGCGAAGCGGGGGTTGTTCATTTTGGATGAGGATTTGCGCAAAAGTAGGTTTTTTGGAGAGAAAAGCAATTTTTAGAGCTGTTTTCGGGAAAATTTTCAGGATTTTCTCGCAAAGACGCAAAGTAGCAGAGCTTTTCTGCCAAAAATATTTTGCCTTCCGACGTGTTATGGATTAGCAGACAGGAGCCGACAGGTTCCCGTTCCGGGATGACAAAAGATTATCGTCAAACCGGCGTTTTATTGCTGTGGCCCAAGAATAAAGTGTGAACTTTGAACCAACTGCAAGCAAATCCCCATTCCTTATGTGCTACCACACGTCCACCCCAAGCCGAAAAGCTTTGCAAGAAGCTGTTGGCAAAGATGTCCTCATTGAAGAATACAAGCCTTATTATCACGTAAACGGCTACGCACACCCGGAAATGCCCCTGATGCTCAGCGAGGACAGCAAACGCGTGCAGGCCGTGAGTTGGGGTTTTATTCCGCCGGGTTCTTCGGAGTCCTTTGCGGCGGATTTTCAGAAGAAAGGCTACTCGCTGAACGCAAAGGCGGAGACGATTTTCAGTCTGCCGATTTACAGGGATTCCGCAAAAGCACATCGGTGTCTGGTATTCGTGAATGGCTTTTTTGAATGGAAGCACGAGAGCATTAGTGGCAAAGAAGTGAAGACGCCTTATTTCATTAAGCTGCCGGAAGAAAAAGTGTTTGCCCTCGGCGGGCTTTATTCCTATCGGAAAACGGATGAAGAGATGCTGAAAACGCACAACATTCTCACCACGCCGGCCAACGAGTTGATGGCTTCCATCCACAACACCAAAAAGCGGATGCCCCTCATTCTGGAAGAAAAAGATTGGGCGCTGTGGCTGGACAGCCGTGCGCCGGAAAGCGCAGTGAAGGAGATAATGAAGCAATTTCCGGAAGGGCTGTTGGATGCCTATCCGGTGCAGTTGAGTTTGAAGAAGGGCGTGGATACGAATGTGCGGGACGTGCAGGAGCGGGTGTAGAATCCGTTTCTAAAAATCGAAAGCAAAGCCGTTTTCGCATATTTTTTTGTTGTCTTTGCTTGGCGAAGCCTAAAAGCGTGTTCGCGGCGACTTCGTTTGAGAAGGTTTGCAGCCTATAAACTGCAAATCGGGAAAAGGTGGTTTTTTTTCTTTCACAGATGACAAAAAAGACTTGACAAGAAACAACCTTCGCCACCCGGGGGCACAATTATATTAGAGAAGCAAACAGCGCTTTCGCGCATTCCCTTAAGCTTTTTCTTAACCCCCCAAACCCCCACCCAGCCATGAAAAAGCTGACCGCGCTCCTCGCGCTCCTCGCAATGCTGTGTACCGCCCCAACCGCGCTGTACGCACAAAAGATGATGATGAAGAAGAAAGAAATGGTGATGATGAAAGACGGCAAGATGATGATGATGAAAGACGGCAAAACCATGATGATGTCTAAAGACATGATGATGAAGAACGGCAACAAGGTGATGATGGACGGCACCGTAATGATGAAGGACGGCTCGAAGATGATGATGTCCGAAGGCCAGATGATGGACATGAAAGGCCACATGATGGATGCCGACGGCAAAATGATGCACCACAAAAAGCATTAACACCCACCTGCTTTCCGCACATAAGTAAGAATGCCTGTCTCGTACAGGCATTCTCTTTTTAGAATCCTAACCAAATAGCCGCTCCGGCCATTTTCCATGAAAACTTCCCATTTCCTCTTCGCCGCCAGCCTGCTGTTTGCAAGCGCCTGCGGGTACGGCCAACAGCCCCAGGAACAAAACAAAGTTTCTACAAACGAGGCTGTGGTGGTAATGGAGCTTTTCACGTCGGAGGGCTGCTCCAGTTGTCCGGCTGCCGATGCACTGCTGCCTGAGTTGCAGGCTTTATACGGCGACAAGCTGGTGGCGCTTTCCTTTCATGTGGACTACTGGGATCGGCTGGGTTGGAAGGACGCATTTAGCAAGCCCGAATGGACGCACCGGCAAAACCAATACGCCGCAGCACTGGGCAGCGACAATATTTATACGCCGCAGGCGGTGGTGAATGGCAGCGTCCACATTACCGGCAGCGACCGGAGAGGCTTGCAAAAACTGCTTGACGATGCCCGGCAGCCCGGCACGCCGATTGAATTAACAGCAAAAGGAAAAGGCACGCAAAACATCCGCGCCCAATACAAAGTGCCGCTACAAAAAGGAACGGTTCTTCAGTTGGCGCTTGTGCAGCGCCAGGCAACTACCCAGGTGCGCCGGGGCGAAAACGGTGGCCGGCGGCTGGAACACCACAATGTGGTGCGGGACTTTCGGACGTTGTCGCAAGAAAGCGGAACGGAGCTTTTCCTGTTGCCCGACGGACTGCCCGCAACGGCCTTTCATGTAATTGCCTTTGTGCAGCGGCAAGGAGATATGCACATCAGCGGGGCAAAGGAAGTGGCGGTGGAGTAGAGAAAATCCACGCTTCCTTATTCCGGCTGCATCTGCACCACTACCTCGGCGCGCCCGCCCTTGTCCACCCGCACTTCCTGAACAACAAGCGCATAGCCTTCCCGCACCAACGTCAGGGTGTAAAGACCGGTAGCCAATGTCTGAACATAAAACCGCCCTGCCGGACTGGTTTTCCGCTTCAACTTACCCGGCATCAGGCTTGCCTTCACCCTTTCCAGCGGCTTACCCGTTGTGCTGTCCGTAACGCACACCGTTAGCGTACGGGGCGCGTGGCCTGCGTCTTCTATCTTGCGGGCAGTCCAGTATTCGGCATAAAAGTTTGGCTGCGCCGCTTTTATCAATTCTGTTGCCACGTCCAGCTGCGTGTCCAAAAGGGTAAGGCTTTCCTTTAGGATACGCGCAATATCTGCTGTGCTCTTCATCTGCTCCTGCTCCGCCTGGCTTGGGTTGTCAATACTGTTCTGGTAGCTCTCCAGCTTCAAGGTAAAAGCAGTCAGGAAAGCGCCATCCACCCCATAAGGCAAAAGCCCCGCCGCCCCAATATCGTTGGCCCTGCCTTCTATGCGGACGGCCAGCCCCAGCAGCCCGTTGTCCCCCATCACCGAAATGCCCGAAGGCGTAAGGGATGCTTCGCGCGCTGCGGTCTCGTCGCCGCTAAAACGACAATGGAGTTGCACGGCAGCGGCCAGTCGCAAAAGGTCTTCTTCCATTGCCGTGCGGTAAATCTTTTTCTGCGCCGTCGCCCCTTTCGTACCGGTGCTTTGCTGACCAATGGCCGCCGTGAGGGCAATGAGGTTGGCCGAGAGGGTAGCCTTCGCTGTGCCAAAAAAGGGCAAACTGCTCCAGGCGGCAGTATGAGCATCGCAAATGCCTTCCACCACACGCAGCATATTGATCTGAGCTGATTGAGAACCTGTCATGAATAAGCAAGATTACGAAAGACGTGTGCTAAGCAGGCAAAGATATCTACTTGCTTCGGAAAGATGTAATCTGGATGTAGAAAGATGTGTACTGGCTAAGTAAAGATGTGTGCTAGTTGTTTAAGGACAAGTACCGACTTGTAAAAGATGTTCATTAGCCAAGAAAAGGTTTATGCTAGTTAGTAAAAGACGTGTGCTAGGCACTTAAAGATGTATGCTGGCCAAAAAAGCAAGCATCTTTAAGAATAAAGGACCAGCGTTGGAAGGAAGGGAAGGCAAAGCCGTTGCGCCAGTTAGCAAGAAGCACGTCCTAAGCAGCAAAATGAAAACGCCCCCTCATAGCGTTCGTCATCCCGACGAAGGAGGGAGCAAGTTGGACACAGGCGCATTGACACTATTTCCTGGCAGATTGCCTTCGGCGGAAGAAACGCTACGGGCAGCGGACGTATGTGGCAGTCTGAAGACTGCGGGCTGGTGCGACGAAGTCGGCTAACGCGCAAAGGCGGGGCGGTGGACTTGGCCGAATGGGGTAGAAGTACTTATTTTCGCTGCAAACCAAATTTTATGGACGATCAACAGACTACTAACCAGCAAGAAAGCAAGGAAAAACCACTCCTGAAAAAAGGCAACGATGTGCTTCTGGAAAGCTTAGTTATAGGTGCTAATCGTGGCTCTATACAAATACCAATAACGCTAACAGTACACGGGTTCTTAGTTTCCGGAATATTAGTTAGCGGAAAGGAGTTCTTTACACATGTAGGAGAGATTCTTGCGCCCGAGAATACAGAAGATTCCGCAGAGGAAGCAGAAAAAAGCAGGGTAACTAGAGAACACTTCACTCAAATGGGCATAGAAGCATATCGCAACAGTGAGAATAGCGATACCCCACCATCACTTATACATCTAAAATGGACGAAATTTTTCCACAATTCGGGTAAACCCATTCCAGACAATCAGGCAGTTTGGTGGCGGGGGCGCTTATCTGAGGTCGCTGGATGGAACTTTGGAACCTTGAATTTGGAATGAGTTGCTCCCAGTCTGAAGACTGCGGGCCGGTGCGACCAAGTCGGCTGGCGCGCAAAGGCGGGGCTTCAGGCTTGGCCGAACGGGGGTCATCCTTTTTCCTGTTCATCAATTTGTCGCCATAATTCTCTTTGACCATCATGATTTAAATTCTGGTCATTGTAGGTAAGCAAACTATTAATTCCGGCGTTTCCATTCTTAACCTCGTTGTAATAGTCAATAAAAGACAGTTTTTTCTCGGAGGTTAAATCACACACTTCCAAGTAGGATTTGTAATCAATAAGTTCAATAGAATTATCGTAAGGAGAATAGCTATCGGGTAATCCTGATAGTATATATCCATTTAATCCAAAACCAATGGTAGGATCAAGATAGAATGCTACAACAACCGCGTTTTCAAATATTGTTTTGCAGGCTGCAACAAACAAAACCTTATATATTTCGATAAAGGGTGCTTCGCTTTTGTTAGGTTGTGTTTCAACATCCATCTTTCCCTCTTTAACTAACAGTAGATTTGGATTCTGAATAAGCACATTGTAGCTCTCTACTTTCACAAACTTTCTTTCCTTGTCTTTAGCAGAATTATACTTGTGAAGATCTAGCTCCATAGAAATAGGTTTTTTTAGTGCTGGTGAAAAGCAACTTGATTTAGTTGCAGTAGAAGCAAAAATAACGGTAGCAAACTGCCGAGCAAAAAAATATTGTACGAATGGTTTAAAAGCATTTCCCTCAATATCACGCTCCTCATCCTCACCCCTCCACCAACCCCTCCAATTCCCCCGTCCCCAAAATCCGCAACACCATTCGCCCGCCGGGCGTGATTTCCGGCTGCGGGCAGGCGTAAAGCTCTTCCAGAAACGCCTCCAATTCCTCTGGCTGCCGGGGCGTGGGCACGCTGTGGGAAAGGCGGCGCGCAACGGTGGCCACCATCCGCTCCGTGCGCACCGAAGCATTGGCCGCGCCTTCGTGCTTCAAAAGCTCTATCATTTCTTCCACCAAAACTTTTTCCTCGCCGCCCGGCACATTGGATGGCACGCCCCCAACCGCAAACGCCGCCGGACCAATCTGCGTCAACTCAAAACCCAACTGCGATAAATCTCCCAGCGAGGCCACAACCAGCGGCACATCGGCAGGCGCAAAATCCAGCGCAATGGGGAAAAGCAACTGCTGCGACGAAACCTGGCTGTTGTTATAGGCCCGCAGCATCCGGTGGAACAAAATGCGCTCCTGCGCGCGCCGCAGATGAATGAGCAGCACGCCCGTCCGCACGGAGGCCAGAAGAAATTGACCCTGCACTTGCAATATTTGGCGCGCCGCCGGAATGTTTTCTTCCGGCATAGGCAGGAAGGTTTGTTCGGATTCCGGTGTTTCTTCGGGAGCACTGGCACGCGACGTTTCAAAATGGTCTTTCCAGAACTGCACCGTCGCGCCAATGGACGCGCGCGCGGGCTTTTCGTCGCGCTGATTAATGGCGAAGGATTGCGCCAGCGGGCTTTGCTGGATGCGCGCAATGCGCTCCTCGGTCAGCGGGTCGGAGAACGCGTCGCCCATGGTTCCGGCCTCGTCCGGCTCAGCGGAAAAATCCAGCGAAGGCGAAATGTTGAACTTCGCCAGCGCGTGGCGCACCGATGCCTGCAAGCATTGGTAGAGCAGCTTTTCATCCTCAAACTTCACTTCCTGCTTCGTGGGATGCACGTTCACATCCACGCGCTGCGGGTCTATCTCTAAGAACAGCACGTACAGCGGAAACACCTCTTTGGGCAGCAGCGCGCCGTAGGCCGTTACCACCGCGTGGGCCAGAAACGGACTGCGCACAAAGCGGTTGTTCACAAAGAAAAACTGGTTGCCCCGCGTGCGCGCCGACACGTCGGGCTTACCAATGAAGCCGCGAATCTTGAGGAAGTCCAGGTCTTCTTCCACCGGCACAAGGTTCTTCGCCGAGGCTGCGCCGAGCAAATCCACAATGCGGGATTTGAGGTTCCCTTTTTCCAGCCGAAACTGTTCCGCGTCGTTGTGATACAGCCGGAAAGCAATGTCGGGAGCGGCCATGGCCACGCGGGAAAATTCTTCCACCACATGGCGCATCTCGGTGCTGTTGGCTTTCAGGAAATGGCGGCGCGCGGGAACGTTGTAGAACAGGTTTTTTACGGAAAGGCTCGTGCCCGACGGCGTGGCGCAAGGCTCCTGCGTCTTCACTTCCGACGCTTCTATCAACAGGCGTGTGCCGGTTTCGTCTTCGGGTCGGCGGGTTTTGAGTTCCACCTGTGCCACAGCAGCGAGGGAAGCCAGCGCCTCTCCCCGGAAGCCCATCGTGCGAATGCGAAACAGGTCTTCAATCGTGCGGATTTTAGAGGTGGCATGGCGTTCAAAAGCCATGCGCGCGTCGGTCATACTCATGCCGTTGCCATCGTCCACCACTTGAATGAGTTCCTTGCCCGCGTCTTTGAGGATAAGCTGGATGTTTTGTGCGTCCGCGTCAATGGCGTTTTCCAGCATTTCCTTTACGGCAGAAGCAGGGCGCTGCACAACCTCGCCAGCGGCAATCTGGTTGGCAAGATGGTCGGACAATAAACGAATCACGTCGGGCACGGCAGGGGCGGGCTAAAGTGTTGGAGAAAGGGCATTTCCAGCCCCGTAGGGGCAGCGGTTTAGTAGATGTGTGGATAAAAAAAGAGAAGGAAGTCCCTTAGGGACGGCGGTTTGGTCCTGTCTAAAATCAAACCTGCGTCCCTACGGGACTTTGCATAGAAAGAGAAACTCCTTTTCTACCAAACCTACGCCTCTACGAGGCTTTTCTCTCCTTTCGTCCACACAATAACCAAGAGGCAACAAAAGTAGGCCGGGAGCGGTTTGCCTACTTTTGTCGCAATGACTACGGCCCGCCTTCTGACCCTTTTTTGTCTTCTTTTTACGTTTGGAAAAGTCCACGCGCAGCCGCCCCAATTACGCGCCGCCAAACGCTGGGCCGACAGTGTTTACAGCCGCCTGACCACCCGCCAGCGCATCGGGCAGTTGTTCATGGTGGCGGCCTACAGCGGCGGGCCAAAGATGGAAGACGAAAAGGTGACGAAGCTGGTGCAGAGCGGGCAGGTCGGAGGCCTCATCTTTATGCAGGGAGGGCCGGTGCGGCAGGGCCTTCTCACCAATAAATATCAGCGGCTTGCGCCCGTGCCTTTGCTGTTGGCGATGGATGCAGAATGGGGACTTGGAATGCGCCTCGACAGCGTAAAAAACTTTCCCCGGCAGATGATGCTGGGCGCAACGCGCGATTCGGCTTTAATGTACCGTGTGGGTGCAGCCATTGCGGCGCAGTGTCGCCGGCTGGGCGTGCATGTGGACTTTGCGCCGGACGTGGACGTGAACAACAATCCCGACAATCCGGTTATCAATACCCGGGCTTTTGGAGAGAATAAATACGAGGTGGCTCGGATGGGCATTGCCTATATGCGCGGGCTGCAAAACAACGGCGTGATGGCCTGCGCCAAGCATTTCCCGGGGCATGGAAACACGGCGACGGATTCCCACAAAGACCTGCCGGTTATCTCTGCTTCTCGCGCCGGTCTGGACAGTGTGGAACTGTATCCTTTCCGCCAACTTATTCGCGCGGGTGTGCAGAGTGTGATGGTAGCACATCTGGAAGTTCCGGCCTTAGAAAAAGAGCCGAAAATCCCGACGACGCTTTCGCGGAACACGATTACAAACCTGCTGAAAAACGAGCTGGGCTTTGGTGGATTGGTGTTTACGGATGCGCTGAACATGGAAGGAGTGGCGAAATATTTTGCACCCGGCGAAGTGGACTTGAAAGCCTTTGAAGCGGGAAACGATGTGCTGCTTTTTTCGCAGGATGTAACCGCCGCAACGGACAAGATAGAAGCCGCTTTGAAGAGTGGAAAAATTCCGGCGGCGATGTTGGAAACGAGCGTAAAAAAGATTCTGATCGCGAAGCATTTTGCGGGATTGAATCGCTGGCAGCCGGTGGAGCTTTCCAACATCACTAACGACCTGAATCAAAACACAGCTTCCCTGCGCCGCGAGATATCGGAAGGCGCGATGACGCTTTGGGGAAGCAATACCCGTGGACTTTCTGCACTTCGGCAACGCGGTGCGCGCATTGGTTATTTCGCGGTGAATGCTGCGGCTCCAACACTGCTTTATGAAGCCCTCCGCAACGGCTTGAAAAACGCCCCGGAAATCCGCTATCTCCCCAAAGGAAGCACCGTTTCTGCGGCGCAAACTTTGGCGCAAAGCACGGGCCGTTATGATGCTGTTGTGGTGGGCATTCACGGCATTGCCCGAACACCTGCCGACAACTACGGACTGGACGCGGGCGCGATGGCACTGCTGAAACAGTTGCAGGACGACGACAAAGCCGTGTTGGTTTTTCTCGGAAATCCCTATGCCATGCGCGACCTGTGCAAAACCCGCAGCGCGCTGATTTCTTACGAGGAAGATTCCCTTTCGCAGGACGCGGCGGCGCGGGTTCTGCTTGGCCTTTTGCCCGCCAACGGAAAGCTGCCGGTAAGCCCTTGTCCCGACGGAAAAACCGGAGCGGTTTCTCCCTCTACCAATCCAATTTCCCTACCGCCCGCTGCGCCATCTGCAACCCTGAAAGACGCGAGCTACGATGAAGCAAGCGTGCGCAAGCCGGAGGCGCTTTCTGCGCTCAGCCGCGCCATTGGTGCCGCCATAGGACGCGGTGCTTTTCCGGGTTGCCGCGTGCTGGCAGCAAGGAATGGAAAAGTGTTTCTCAACCTCAGCGCCGGAACGACGAGCTATGGACCGGCAGCGCCGCGCGTTAATCAAAATACGCTCTACGATGTGGCCTCGCTGACGAAAGTGGTAGCAACAAATCTGGCGGTGATGAAACTCACCGAAGAAGGCAAACTTTCCCTTGACGGAACAGTGGGCCAATACCTCTCCCGCGCACGTGGTACCGACAAAGCCGACCTGCGCATCCGCGATCTTTTGCTCCATCGCGCGGGGCTGGTGGCCTACATTCCTTTCTGGAGAGAAACGCTGGACAGCACCGGCCTGCGCAACAGCGCACTGTATCGCGCCAAAAAAGAAAAAGGCTTTGAAATGCAGGTGAGTGACGGGCTTTTTCTGCGCAACGATTACCGCGATACACTCTGGAGCCGCATCTATTCTTCACCACTCGGAACACCGGGGAAGTACGTTTACAGCGACAACGATTTCTACTTTCTCTGGGCGATTGTAGAAGCGATTACGAACACACCAATGCCGCAGTATCTGGGCGAGAAATTCTACGGCCCGCTGGGTTTGAAACGCACGGGCTATAACCCATTGGCGCGCTTCCAAAAAACGGAAGTCGCGCCTACCGAAAACGACTTGCTTTGGCGCGGCGGACTGGTGTGGGGAACGGTGCATGACCAGGGCGCGGCGATGCTCGGCGGTGTGGCAGGTCACGCCGGAATTTTCTCCACGGCGGATGATGTGGCAGTGATTTTCCAGATGCTCCTGAACGGCGGCACCTACGGCGGAAAACGCTTTTTAAAGAAAGAAACCATTGACAAGTTCACGGCTTATGGAAGTGGTGCTTCACGGCGCGGTTTGGGCTGGGACAAACCTGACCACGGCGCAGATGCAGGCCCCACGAGTGACCGTTGCAGCGCCCGAACTTTCGGCCACACAGGCTTTACCGGAACTTGTGCTTGGGCCGACCCGGAGACGGGAATTGTATTCATCTTTCTTTCTAACCGCGTCCATCCCAATGCCGAAAACAGCCTGATTACGAAACTGAGTGTGCGCACCGAAACGCAGGACAGGGTGTATGAGGCGTTTGACTTGCCGAAGGTGAAGCGGTAAGTTATTTAAAATAAATACGCACAAAACAACATGAAATACTATAAAGCTTCCGGCAATTTGCTGCTCTCCATTGCGGTCTCCACCTTGTAGAAAACCATCTGCCGGTGGTCTCCGGCGCGCACGAGGTAATGCTCATTTGCAGGCAAGCCCGTGAAGTCCAGCAGGTAGGAATCTGCGGCAGGCGGGGCCGTAAAAAGACGTTTCCCCGTCAAATCATAAATTTCCACAGGCGCAACGCTGCGAACCGTCAGCAAGTCCACGTCTTCGGATTCGAAGGCAGCAGAGAAGTCCGGCGCGGGCGCGGCCACCGGCAGAATGTCTCCTGCAGGCGTGATGTGCTGCCGGCCATCGCGGTAATTGGCTACAATGCGATAGAATCGGCGTGTTTGCGGCTCGGCATCATAATAGACATTCACCGCACCGGCTTCGGCATCGTGTAAGGCCTCAAGGTCAGTGAAAACTTCACCGTCTTCACTGGTTTCAATCACAAGGCTGGTTACGGCCTCGCGCTGCGAGAGGTTCCATTTCAGCAGCACGCCCGCTCCGAGACGCTCGGTAGAAAAAGAAACAGACGTTTCCATTGGCGACTCTGCCGGAGCGGATGCTTCAGACGAAAGAAGCATTTCAGCGGGTACTTCCACCGAAACTGAAGTGTCAGACGAAGAAAGCACTTTGGCAATGCCGGATACTTCCCCTTGCGGTGTAGGTATCTGCGCAAGCTCGCGGAAACTCCACATCGCAAGAAGTGGATAGGTGGAAGAACGAACGGAGGTTTGTGCTTTTGCTGTTCCGACACATAAAGAGGCAAGAAAGAAAAGGCACGGAAAAATTACTTTTTGCATAAGCAAGAGGAAAAATCCTTTGTTGTTGCGGGTGCAAAAGTAGGTGATTCAGGGGCGGACGGATGTTAATTAACAGTTGAGCGTTATGGTGAATTTCTTGCAGGAAGATTTCACCGCCCTTGTCGTTTTTTTTCCGCAGATTTCCGCTGATGTGGGACTTCCCGAAAACAAAAAAGCGGAACACCCCAAAAGGCATTCCGCTTCTTCTAAAAGACTTTCTTCTACTTAAACATCAATCCGCGCATACTTCGCGTGGCTTTCAATAAACGCACGGCGCGGCGCGACTTCCTCGCCCATCAGCATGGCGAAAACAGAATCGGCCTGCGCGGCGCTTTCAATCGTTACTTGCTTCAGGGTGCGCGTGGCCGGGTTCATCGTGGTATCCCAAAGCTGGTGGTCGTTCATCTCGCCCAAGCCTTTGTAACGCTGCACGTTCACCGAATCTTCACGGCCATTGGCGAATTTCTGCACCAGCCCGGCGCGCTCTTCCTCGTCCCACGCATAGGCTTCTTCCTTGCCGCGCTTCACGAGGTACAACGGTGGCTGCGCCAGATACACATAACCTTGCTCCACCAATTCCTTCATGTAGCGGAAGAAGAAGGTAAGAATCAGCGTGGCAATGTGCGAGCCATCCACATCGGCATCGGTCATGATGATGACTTTGTGGTAGCGCAGCTTCGTCAGGTTCAGGGCGCGCGCATCTTCTTCAATGCCTTTCTCCACATCGGCTTTCACGCCTACGCTCACGCCGAGAGCCGTAAACATGTTGCGGATTTCCTCGTTCTCGTAGATGCGGTGTTCCTGCGCTTTTTCCACGTTCAGGATTTTTCCGCGCAAAGGCAGAATGGCCTGAAAATTCCGGTCGCGGCCCTGCTTTGCCGTTCCGCCCGCCGAGTCGCCTTCCACCAGATACAGCTCGCAGCGCGCCGGGTCGCGGTCAGAGCAATCGGCCAGTTTGCCGGGCATTCCACCGCCACTCAAAACGCTTTTGCGCTGCACCATTTCGCGGGCTTTACGTGCTGCAGCGCGGGCTTGGGCGGCAATAATCACCTTGTCAATAATGAGGCGCGCCTGCTTTGGATTTTCTTCCAAGTAATGCTCCAGCGTACGGGCCACGGTAACATTCACCGTGCCGGAAACGTCGGAGTTGCCGAGCTTAGTTTTGGTCTGTCCTTCAAACTGCGGCTCCGGCACTTTCACGGAAATCACCGCCGAAAGGCCTTCCCGGAAGTCGTCGCCGGTAATCTCTACTTTGGCGCGCTCAAACAACTTGTTCTTGTCGCCGTAGCTTTTGAAGACGCGCGTAATAGCCGTCCGAAAACCTGCTACGTGCGTGCCGCCTTCAATCGTGTTGATGTTATTGACGTAGGAAAAGATGTTCTCGCTGTAGCTGGTGTTGTAGCTCATTGCTACTTCCACCATCACGTTTGACGCCACGTCGTGGCCTTCCATATAAATCGGATGCGGCAAAAGCGGGTCGCGGCGGCTGATGGTGTCTAGCAACTGAACGAACTCCTGAATGCCGCCTTCGGAATGGAAAGTTTCCGTCCACGGGGCACCGGTTTCTTCCACTGTTTCCCGCAGGTCAGTCAGCAGGATGTGAATGCCTTTGTTGAGGAAAGAAAGCTCGCGCAGACGACCGGAAAGGATTTCGCGGTTGTATTCTGTTGTAGTGAAAATGCTTTTGTCAGGCCAGAAGTGCTGTAGCGTACCGCGTTTGTCGCTCGTACCGATTTCATGCACGGGATATTGCGGAATACCGATTTGATATTCCTGCTGAAAGATTTTGCCTTCCCGGAAAACGGTGCTGATCATCTTGCTGCTCAGCGCGTTTACGCAACTCACGCCCACGCCGTGCAGTCCGCCGGAAACCTTGTAGGAATCCTTATCAAACTTACCACCTGCGTGCAGCACCGTCATAGCCACTTCCAGCGCCGAGCGGCCTTCTTTGGCGTGGATGCCGGTAGGAATGCCGCGCCCATCATCTTCTACAGAGATAGAATTGTCTTCATGGATGGTAACAAGAATGTTTTTGCAATGCCCGGCAAGCGCCTCGTCAATGGAATTGTCCACCACTTCATACACCAGGTGATGCAGGCCCTTCACGCCAATGTCGCCGATGTACATCGCCGGTCGCATCCGAACGGCTTCCAAGCCTTCCAAAACGGTGATGGAGTCTGCGCCGTATTCGCGGGCTTGCGGTGCGGCAGTGTTCGCTGCCGTCAAAACTTCGTTTTCTTCGTTCATAAATAAGGAAATAGAGGTTCCCCGGGAAAAGGAGATTTTCTTAGCGAAAAAGCCCTTTAAAAGGCCCGAAAAACCGTTGTTTTTACAAGATACAAAAATACGTCAAAAAGCCCGGTTTGGGGCGGAAAATCTGGGGGAAAACGGAGTGTTTTCGGGCTTTTAAAACGGGCTATAGAGGACACGGATTAAAAGCCCAGATTCACGCGGATGTATCTGTGATAAATCCTGAAAATCCGCTTTACATAGGGTTTGTTTGTTGTGTGATAACCAAATATTCCCGCCTGCCTTATTTTTGCACCGTGACGGAAACGAAAAAGCGAAACGAAGCACCCGACGAAACGGCCCGTGCCCTGACGCGGATGCTGGGCGAAGAGGTGGCGGTACTTTCCTGTGAAGAAACGCAGATAAATGCTTGGATTCAGGCAAGCCGGCTGACGCCCGAGCCGACGGCGGTTGCGGGGCAGGAAAGCCACGGACGGATGTTGCTGTTGCCTTTATCGGAAGGGCAGCAGGCGGTGCATCTGTTTTATTTTTTCTTTCCAAAAGACGGCGATTGCCGCATTGTGAGCCTGCGCATTCACCCCGATTTTTTCATGCAGTGGACGCAGAACTGGGAGGAAACCGAGCCTGTTTTCCGGGCCGGACAAACAACGGAACAGCAGTTTGCCATTGACCCACAGATGCTGCTTTTGCTGGATGCCGTTTTTGCACAGCCGCCGTCGGCAAGTCCGTTTGCAACCGCGCTGCTGCGCACGGAAACGGCGCTCCACTTGTTGCGCCGCACGATTGAGGCCATTCATATTCCGTTTACAGTATGCGCTGTTCCGGCTTGTCGCTTTCTAGCGATTGATGCAGAGCGGGAAAAAATTCTGGCTGCCCGCGATTTGCTCTTGGCCGGAACCGAGCGCCCGCTGACGATCAAGGAACTTGCCAGGAAAGTGGCGATGAACGAATGCTACCTGAAAAAGGGTTTTAAAGCATTAACCGGAAAAACGGTGCATGAATTTCAGCACGAGCGGCGCATGGCCCGCGCGGTGGAATTGCTCCGTAGCGGCGGCAGCACCGTCTCCGACGTGGCGATAGAATTGGGTTTTTTATCTATTTCCCATTTCAGCACCGCGTTTAAAAAAGCAACGGGGATGAAGGCTTGTGAGTTGCTGCGGTAGGAGCTCCTCTTAAAAATTGGCGATTTCGTCTTCCGGGAGACCAGTTGCTTTTGAAATAATGGAAAGTGCAACACCATTATCGCGAAGTGTTCTGGCTATTTCCCTAGCTCTTGTTGCTTTTCCTGCTGCTTTGCCTTCTTCCCAACCTTTTTCGGTGGCCGTCCTGATAGCATAGTCATAAGTGTTTTTGTTGTCGCGAAAAACTTTCAGGCTGGCTTGGTAGCTGTCCAACTCTTCCTGAGTCATATTGGCAAGTGCCGCTTTATCAAAGGCTTCTTCAAAAACGGCATCTTGGAAGAGAACAGGAATGTTCTGGAAATCTTCCAAATGTTTGATGAAGTACAGCCACTTATCTAAGCGCGTTTCCAACTCGCTTTCCGTTTTTTGGAAGTTGGGCATCTCCAGATATATGTATGTCAGCTTCTCATAAAACAATTCATTATTTTGGTCTTTGAGGCGAATGGTGTGCATCACCTCGCCTTTCTGCGGTTCTGTCGTTTTGTAGTCTCTAAATTCAAAGTCCAGAATACCGATGCAGTACACGGCTTTCAGGTTGAAGTTCCACTCGCCTTTTTGGGCTTGCTCGGCGATGGGAAAGGTAGAATAATAGATGGTTCGCTCTATAAAATAATCCTGCTTTGCCTTTTGTAGCTCCACAATAAACCGCTCTCCGTGCTCGTTTTCGCAGTAGATGTCGTACACGGCTTTCCGGTCCAAATCCGTTTGTCCTAACTGCTCCGTGTTCTTGAAAGAAAGGTCAACAATCTTGTTTTGCTGCGGCAAAAGCGCATTCAGAAAATCAATCAGCAAAGGCTTGCTTGCCTCTTCGCCGAAGATTTTCTTAAAGCCAAAGTCCGTAAAAGGGTTGATGTACTTCGCTTTCATAGCACAGCAAATGTAAGCATTTTCAGCACCACGTTTAAGAAGACGACTGGGATGAAAGCGTGTGAGTTGTTGCGGTGAGAAATAGGACTTATCTGTATGGGAAGCTCCTAAATACACACATAAAACAAAATCAAATTATAATTAATTTCTAGCTCCGCTTTTGGAAAGGTGTCAGCCATAGGCAGTTTTACTCTTCTTTTTTCCAAACAGCAGAAAATCAAAAGTTGGAATAAGAATCGCTTCTATACATACTATGGGTAAAAACCCAGAGAATTGTACCTTATAATCAGCACAAACCCTCTCCCATGATGTAAGCCCTAAAGCATAGGTATCAATTGTAGCCCATACATAGATGCAGGATATAAATAAGAAAACCAGCAATGCAGATTGAAGCAGTATCGTAAGTATAGGACTTCTTAGTGTAGTCAAACGGTTTATTAATATGTATATAATAACACCTCCAAGAGTTGGCAGGATTATGTTGCCAAAAGCTAGTATCCCCACATATAGCCCATTAGCAAAACTATCAGAGATAGCCTCTATAATGAACCACAAGAAACAGCTACTAATGCAAGTCAATAATGTAAGCTTAATTATTCTCACCGTGTGTTAGCTTGGATTGCTTATAGCATTTCTATTGCTGAAGAATAAGATGTAGAAAGTTGCCCAAGTTCACACACGTATTTATTCATATAAATACAGAGATATTGCTGTTACAGCTTTTTATAATTTCCACAGCTACCCAACAAAGAAAACACCTTCCCCCGAAAAAACAAAAAAGCGATAACGCTCTCACGCCATCGCTTTTTCAAAAGGTATTTTAATTAAGCTTTCCAGCCGTCCACCTCGCTGTCGTTGGTATAGCTTTCCGCTACCGGCGCAGACAGAATCTCTGTCGCTTCGGTTACCGCTTCCGGGGTAGTCTCTTGGCTTTCATAAACGGGTTGGCCTTCCGCAGCAGGGCGGTATTGATAGCCGCCGTCCTCGTCGTATTCGTGGTTAAAAGAATCAAAGTCAAAGTCGGGCATCAAATCAGTTTTCACATAGTTCACCGTCTCTTGAAGCGCTGCTACAAACTTGTGGAAGTCTTCTTTGTAGAGAAACATTTTATGGCGCTCGTAGGTACCGTCCTCAAAACGCTTTTTGCTTTCCGTAATGGTGATAAAGTAATCGTTGCCGCGCGTCGCCCGAACATCAAAAAAGTACGTGCGCCGCTTGCCGGCTTTCACGCGCTTGGAGTAGATGCTGTCGTTGTTGCGGCCTTCACCATTGCTGTTGTTGGGGTTGCGGCCATAGCGACTTTCGGAGTCGCCGTAGTGGTTGTCGTTGTTGTCGTACGCCACAGTTTCTGGAGTGTTGATAAAAAAGTAGAAAAGAATTGGAGAACAAAAGTAATCGCGACTTTTAGCTTTCCAAATTTGTGGAGAAATTTTTTTTGGAGAAATCCAATCACGTAGTACGCCTGCCGCGTTTATTTCAAAATCAGAAGAAGAGTTTTGGAAGAAGAAATTGTCGGAAATCTTTTGTCATCCCGAAGGGATCTAAGCGGCTTGCGTCCGGCAAGTTCCCTTCGGAATGACAAAAGATTATCGCCAAAAACAGCCTTCCAACACGCCAACTTTCCAAAGGCTTTAGCCCGTCCAACGCTGTCATCCTGAGCTTGCCGAAGGGCCAACAAAACCACCCCTTTCGGTGTTATTTCAGACCACAAAAAACGCCTCATGGACTGGACGAGAATACGCGAAAAACTAAGTGTGCTGGCCGATGCGGCGAAGTACGATGTCTCCTGCTCGTCCTCCGGCAGCAAGCGCAAAAACAACGGCGGACTGGGTGATACCACCGGCATGGGCATCTGCCATTCCTACACCGAAGACGGGCGCTGCATTTCCCTACTGAAAATCCTGCTCACCAACGTCTGCATCTTTGACTGCCAGTATTGCGTTAGCCGCCGCAGCAACGACGAGGTGAAGCGCGTAGCCTTTACGGTGGAAGAAGTGGTGGACCTGACGGTGAACTTCTACCGCCGCAACTATATCGAAGGGCTGTTCCTGTCTTCCGGCATTTTCAAGAACGCCGACTTCACGATGGAGCGCCTTGTGCGCGTGGCGAAAACCCTGCGTTTGGAACACGCTTTCAACGGTTACATCCACCTCAAAACCATTCCCGGTTGCAGCGAGGAATTGATAGCCGAAGCAGGCAAATGGGCCGACCGCCTTTCGGTGAATATTGAGCTGCCTTCGGGTGAAAGTCTGGCGAAGCTGGCCCCGGAAAAAACAGAGGCCGAAATCTTCCGCCCGATGGGCTTGGTAAAGGCACACATTGAAGGCGCACAGCAGGAACGCGGCCTTATCCGCAAAGCCGACGCGCCGAAGTTTGCGCCCGCCGGCCAAAGCACCCAAATGGTGGTGGGCGCGTCGCCGGAAAGCGATTTGCACATCGTGAACAAAGCCGCCGCACTCTATAAAGATTTTGGGCTGAAGCGCGTGTTTTACAGCGGCTACGTGCCGGTGAACGACAAGAGCAATCTGCTGCCGGGCATGGAAAGCAAAGTGCCCATTCTGCGCGAGCATCGCCTCTACCAAGCTGACTGGCTGATGCGTTTCTACGGTTTTGATGCGTCGGAGATTGTGGACGAAACGAAGGGAAATCTGGAACCGGACATGGACCCGAAACTGGCGTGGGCCTTGCGCTATCCCGCCTTGTTTCCGATAGACATCAACACGGCAGATTACGAGATGATTTTGCGTGTGCCAGGCGTCGGCGTGGGTTCGGCGAAGAAGATTGTGAGCGCGCGCCGCTTTGGCCCGCTGGGCTGGGAACAGTTGAAAAAGATTGGCATCTCCGCTAACCGTGCGAAGTATTTTATCAGCTGCAAAGACCGCGACCACCGCTATCTGGGCTGGAATCCCGACGCGGTGAAAAACCAGATTCTGGCAGGCTCTTCCGGGAAATACGCGAAGGCAGGCGGGCCGCAGATGGCGCTGTTTTAAGTGGATTTCTCCAAAAGCTGAACGTAATAACGTGGGTCATTCCGACGAAGGAGGAATCTCACTCACGCTGTGTCTCAGCATGCTGTGGCTCACGGGCTGAGAGATAGCTTTCGGCGAGTGCTTCGCAGTTCCTCCCCTTCCTGCGTCAGGGTCGGAATGATCCACGTTGTGTGTTTGAAAGGAATAAAAAAACCCTTTCTCTGCCCACTCTATTTTTGCGCCGCTGTGCGCGCTTTTCTTCTCCTTTTTCTGCTCCTCACTACCGCCCAAACGCACGCCCAGATGCGCCTGCGCCGGGCGGAATTTTTGTGGAGTCAGAAGCAGTATTCCGAAGCCGTAAAATTGCTGCAACACGGGCTGAAACGCGGCCATAAAACCGCCGCTTATTACGCTACGCTCGGCAACTGGACGTATGGACGCGGCCAATTCGCCGATGCCGTTGCTGCCTACGAAGAGGGTGCGCGCAAAACCCGCAAAGGACAAAGTGCTTTCTCCATTCCGCTCGCCCGCGCCCTTTTTCGAGCCGGTCAGTATGGCCGCGCGGCAAACATCCTCACCGAGCATCCGCCCCAAACCACCGAAGGCCGCTGGCTGCTAAACGCCGCGCGCTGGGCTTCTACCCAACGCCCGGCAGCCGTCCTGCCACGGTCGGTGGGCCTGCGTATCAACAGCATCTACCCCGAAACTTTCCCGCAGCTTTCCGCCGACGGCAGTGCGTTTTACTACACGCGGCGCACTTGGGGCGAAGACGAAGACATCATGCACTCGCTACCCGATAGCTGCGGCGGCTGGTTCACCGGAAATGCCTTGCCCGCGCCGGTCAATTCCCTGCGGCAGGAGCGGGGCGAAAGCTTCTCCGCCGATGGTCATTATCTGTTTTTCGGGCGAGAAGACCTGCAGGGCGAGAACGGCTGGGAAGGCGGCGGTGGCGACCTCTACATGGCTTATACCACAAAGCCCGGCGACACTACTTGGACAGCGCCACAGCCTTTTGGCGCCACCATCAACACGCCCGCTTATGAGGGAATGCCCACCTTGAGTGCCGACAATCAAACCCTGTATTTCGTCTCTGACCGCGCGGGCGGATGGGGCGGTTCTGATATTTGGTTCAGCCATTTTGAAGGCGGACGCTGGCAGCCGCCGCAGAATGCCGGAAATGAAATAAACACCGCAGGAAATGAGCTTTCGCCTTTCCTCTGTGCCGATGGCAAAACACTTTTCTTCGCTTCCAACGGACAAGCACAAAACTTTGGCGGCTATGATTTATACCGTGTTGTTTTGGGAAACAGAGCGGGAAGAAAAGTAGAGAATCTGGGCCTTCCCATTAACTCTCCTCACGACGAAATAACGCCGTCCACCGGCACGCATGGCGACACGCTACTCTACGCCACCGACCGCGACGGCCCCGGTGGCAATCTGGACATCTGGCGCTCATCACTTCCCGACCCGATGCGCCCCGCGCGGGTGCGGCCTGTGTCAGGCGTGGTGCTGGATTCTCTTTCGAGGGAATTTTCGCCGGGTGCCTGGGTAAGCATTTTGGAAGCGCAGACGGCAACTCCTGCGGGCAGTTTTCGCTGCAATCGCGGTGACGCATCCTTCACCGCTTTTTTGGAGCCGGGGAAGGAATATCTTTTCGCCACGCGGCAAATTGGTTTTAAGAAAGACACGGTGCGCCTTTCCATTCCTGATGACAGCCTTGCCGCGCCTCTTGTGCGTCTCGCGCTGTTGCCCGACGGCTATGTAGCGCCCCGCCATGATACGCTGCTCTTGCGCCTTTCTTTTAGGATAAATGAAGCGACGCTGAACGACAGCCTGCGCGGCCTTTTATCCTCCCTGAAACCTGACCTGCTGACGGAGAACGCCGAGGTTTTTGTGTACAGCTACACCGACAATTCCGGCACGCCCATCCTAAACGAAGAGATTTCCCAAACACGCGCGCGCCTTGTGGCGGATGTGATTTTGCAGCAGGGTTTTCCGGCAGTGCAAACCACTGTTCAGGGCTGGGGCGAACTGCAACCGCTGGCCTCCAACGGCACCGAAGAAGGCCGAAACCAGAACCGGCGCGTGGAGGTGATTTTGAGGCGGTGAGGCTTCCAAAACACGATAGGTAGAGAAGGCACAGATTATAAACGGATAAGGCCTCCAGGATTTCATCGTCTGTGTAGTCTCTGCTTAAAGCATAAAGAAAATAGTGAGTACAATTTTTAAAAAGAGCTGTACCAGCGTAGAATGACTGTGTACCGGCTTCAAATGACTATGTAGCAGCTTAGAATGACTGTGTTTCGGTTTACAATGACTATGTAGCCGCTTAGAACGATTGAGTAATAGGGTGGAATGCCTTTGTATCGGCTTAGAATGCCATTGCGTCGGTCTTATAAGACATAACGGGAGGTTCTGACTTTATAAAATTGCTTACAAACCGCTAAAAAGATGTTTTTCGCCCAAAAACTATTATTTTGTGCCCTTCCTGAGAGGTGCATTTTCCTGTTTTTATTCTCCCCAATGATAAAATAATCCCGATGATTCTTCTCAACCTTAAAGCCATTTGCAAATTGCGGGGCATCTCCAAGCCACAGGCGTGGCTTGTGAAGGCAGGGCTCCCGAAATCTACCGCCGCGAACATGGGCCGCGAAGATTACGAGAATCTGCCCCTTGTGCATCTGGAAAAAGTCTGCCTGCTGCTGAATTGTACGCCCAACGACTTGCTGCGCTGGGAGCCAGCGGCGGGTATGGAAACCAAAAGCCACGCGCTGTCGGCCCTGCTGCCCACCAGCAAGGCCGAAGAACTGGATTGGGTGGCAGAAGCAGGCAGCAAAAGTGTGGAAGAGTTGCGCGCCATTGGCCGCAAGCTGAGCCGGTTGAAAGACGAAGAAGGCGAGGGAGCAAACGGATAAGGTGGAAAAACCCGCCGTACTTTCCCTCTATGAAAAACGTTTTTTTCGTCCTGCTTTTCCTTTTTCCCGCCATGCTTTCCGCCCAAACTTTCACTACCGAAAAAGAACCCGAAACCGGCGTGGTGATTCTCAAAGGCGAATGTCGTTTTGAAGACTTAAAAGCGCAGCCGAGTTTTATGTGGCTGAAAGACACGGCGCAATACAAGCCCGACAAGCGCGCGTTGGGAACGCTCCGCGAAAAGCTGTTGCAATACGAGATGGTGGTTGTTTTCGGCTCGTGGTGCGAGGATTCGCAGCGGGAGCTTCCACACCTGTATCGCGTACTGCAAGAGGCGGGAATGCCGATGGAAAAGGTCGCGCTCTACGGCCTTGACCGCGCCAAAAAAGGCCGTGATATGGAGGACAAGATTTTCCGTGTAGAGAAGGTGCCGACGATTATTCTCTTTAAAAATCACCGCGAAATCGGGCGGATTGTGGAGACGCCGAAACGGAGTATTGAGGCGGATTTGGCCCAGATGATTGGCGGATAGGCAGTGCTTTTTGAGGCATGGGCGACACGCCCCGCCGGCACCGTTCTGGAAGAGCGTGCAACGATTTCTACATCCACTTCAGAAAAGGTTTATCGTGGTATTTAAAGCACTTGAAGTTCTCAACCTAGCCCTTGTGGCGATTGTGGGGGGTATGTATTGGGGGCCGTGGCTGGCGCTGAGCCGCTCCTTTCACCAGCTGGAGCACACTGTTCTTTTGGCAGTCGTTCAGCAGATGAACACAAACATGGCCCGCCTGATGACCTTTCTTTCGCCCTTGTCTTTGCTGACTACGGCGGGCATGGCCTTGTGGTATCGGGCACTGCATTTACAGACTGCTTTCTATCTGGCAACCGCCGGGTTTCTTTTGCTTCTTGCCGCCGTGGTGATAACGGTTCAGGTGGAAGTGCCCATCGTAAAGCGCATGATTACCTGGACAACGGCCACGCTTCCGGCAGACTGGGAACAGCAGCGGGACAAATGGCAGCGAAACCATGTGACGCGCGTTTTGTGTGGCTTGGGCGGTTTGATTTTACTGTTATGCGCAGCACTTCTGTAACGACTTTATGAACACTCGTTTTCTTCGCGCTTTCGGGGCCGGAACGGTAGCTTATTTCCTCGTGGGCTACGCCGTCTTCGGCATCTTGCTGGGCGATTTTAGCGAAAAGCACACAACCTCGCTGCCGGGTTTCAAGAAGGAAGAAGCGCCGGAAGCGATGGGCTGGATTCTCGTTTCCTGCGCGGCTTATGCGCTGTTGCTAAGCCTTGTTTTGCTGCGTTGGGAGAAGGAGCAGCGCATCTCCGGCGGGTTAATCAAGGGCGCCATCATGGGCCTGCTCATCGCCTGCATGACGGACTTTTACTGGTACGGCACAAGCCATTTCTACAACAGCCTTTTGCCCGCGTTGGTGGATATTGCGGCGGCAGGGATAACAGTAGGAACTATGGGTGCAGTGGTTGTTTGGGCGGGAAAAGAGCGCGTTTGAGACTTGTCAAGTCTATCAACAAATTCTCCGAGGACTCCACAATTCCAATCCACAACTACACAATCTTCTTTCCCCGCATTGCCTCTTTAATGGCCGCGTCCATTACGCGCTCCGCAAAAGGCCGGGTGGTTTCATTGAGGCTTTCCGTTGCCGCCTGAATGGCGTTTTTGTCGTCGCCGGAAATGGCGGTTCGCAAAGCAGCAATGCCTTCTTCCGTCACCGATTTTTCTTCCCCGGAAAGCAGCGTTTCATTCTTGCGCAAAAAGTTTTCCGTCAGGTCGGCCATTTGTTGCGCTTCGGTGCGGGCTTCAATCAGGGCGCGGGTTTGCATGTCGCTCTTCGCATTGGTGAGCGAGGAAAGCAGCATCGTTTCCACTTCGGCATCCGTCAGTCCGTATTGCGGCTTTACGTCAATGCTTTGGGCCACGCCGCTGCGCAGTTCTTTCGCCGATACTTTCAAAATGCCGTCGGCATCCAACAGAAAACTCACTTCCACTTTCGCCAGTCCGGCGGGCATACCGGGAATGCCGCTCAGGTTGAATTCTGCCAGCTTGCGGTTGTCGCTTACGAGGTCTCTTTCCCCCTGAAAAACGGAAATCCGCATCCCGCTTTGTCCGTCTTTTTGCGTCGTGTATTGCCGCCCTGCGCGTGATGGAATTTTGGAATTGCGCGGCATTAGCACATCCATCAGTCCACCCATCGTTTCAATGCCGAGGCTCAGGGGCGTAACGTCTAGGAGCAGCATGTCGGTGGTTTTTCCGGCAAGAATATCGGCTTGCACCGCCGCACCCAGTGCCACCACTTCGTCGGGATTGAGTTCATCAAAGGGTTTCCGTCCAAACAGCGTTTCTACTTCCCGCTTCACCATCGGAACGCGCGTAGAGCCGCCTACCAAAACCACCGCGCTTATCTCTGAAATTGAAACGCCGGAATCGGCAATCGCCGAGCGGCAGGAAAGAAGTGTTTTTTCTACCAGCGGCGCAATCGCGTTTTCAAATTCCACACGGGAAATCTCTACGCCAGCCCCTTCCCAGTTTTCTTCAAAAGACAACGCTTTTTTCGCTTCTTCGGCCAGCAAACGGAGTGCGCCTTTGGTACTTGCCACGCTGCTTTTTGCCGCAATCAATTCGCCCAGCGCGCGGTCAAAATCATCGCCGCCGAGGTGCGTGTCGCCGTGCGTGGAAAGCACTTCAAAAATGCCGCCCACAATGCGCAGGACAGAGATGTCAAACGTGCCGCCACCGAGGTCGTACACCGCCACGATTTTTTCTTCTTCACTGCTGCTTGTTCCCATCCCGTAGGCCAGCGCCGCCGCCGTCGGCTCGTTTACGATGCGCAATACATCCAATCCCGCCAGCTTTCCGGCATCGCGCGTGGCTTGTCGTTGCGCGTCGTTGAAGTACGCAGGAACGGTGATGACGGCCCTTGTTACCGGCGTTTTCAGCAGGTGCTCGGCGCGGGTTTTCAGCTCGGCCAGGATGTAGGAAGACAGCTCAATGGGCGTGTAAAAACGGTCGCCAATACGCACGCGCACGAGGGCTTCGGTTTCGTCGTCTAAGATTTGATAGGCCAGATTTTGGGCTTCTTCGCGCACGTCGTTGTAGCTGCGACCCATCAGGCGCTTGGCGCTGTAGATAGTGCGCTCCGGCGCGGTGAGCAATCTTTCTCTGGCTTCATTGCCGACGTGAATGCTGCCGTCTTCGCCCAGATTCACGACGCTTGGAACAAGGGTAAGTCCATCGGTTTCGCGCAGGGCAACGGGCTTCCGTGTGCCGTCTTCTTCGCGCACGATTGCCACGAGGGAATTGGTTGTGCCGAGGTCAATCCCCACAATCGCTTCTTCCTGTTGGAGGGAGCCGGTAGCAATGTTTATCGCAACTTTCGCCATAGGGGACGAAGGTAACCGGGTTTGGGGTTTGCTTCTACTTAAGGCGGCCTAGCCGTTTAGTGTTTTCGGCAGGCGTGATGACCGTGAGCTTACCCTCTTTTACGATAAGAGAATAGCCGTGGGAATATTCAGACGACAGGTCGCTAAGGATAAAATCTGTAGCTGCGTGAACGGGTGTTCCGTTGAGCGTTGCAGGCTTGAATGTAAAGCCCTCCTCCAAAACACGATTGGCCGCCAGCAACACAGGTCTTTTCAGGCTCTCCGGAATGTCCTTCGGCCCCTTACCATTCATAAGTTCAAAGAAGGTTTTCACTCCCAGACGACGCCCTGTGAAACAGCGCGCCAGCATAACGTCTCCATTGTAGTGCACCAGTTTGCCTTCGCTGGAAATAACGTTACAGAGTATGGGCACAAACAGGGTGTACTCTCCTTCAGGCAGGTTTTCCAGTCCCGGTTTGATTTTCGCCACGAGTTCCATGTAGGGAGACTCGTAAGGGCCGGCGTAAGCAGCTTTTGTTGTTACCTCCCTGAGGTTGTAGATGCGCTAGCCGTTCATCTTGCAGAGCGTTCCGTAAAACGTAAAACCGCCGCCACCCTGCAAGCGCTTGAACTTGGAGTTGGACGCTCTCACAAAGTCGTTTCCACGAAAAGAGAAACAAGAGTCATTCAGTTCTACCACTTTAGAGGTATCCAGACCGTCTTTTTTGCAAGAAAACACGGCCATCGCCATTACCGGAATCAACAACAAGTACCGCAGTTTTTGCGGCGCGGAACTTCTGTTTTGAGTCAGCATCAGGATGCGGGATTTTAGGGGCGCATGATTAAAGGAATGGGCAAGGGAAAGTGTATTTCCAGTGGCCTCGCGAAGAAGCAAATAGCCGTAGTCCTGCGGCGCACTGCGCGCAAAAGCATCTGCCTGAAACTCGTGAATCTGACGCAGCAGGAAATCATAGACATAGACCAGTGGATGAAACCATAGCGCAATACGCAGCAGAATCAAAAGCAGCACATCTGCCGTGTGAAAAAGCTTTCCGTGTCGGGCTTCATGGCGCAGAATCAGGGCGAGGTCGGCAGGGTTATAAGCGGTGCAATGAGAAAGAAAAGTTTTTCCCCAAAAAGAGAAAGGCACGTGCGCCACGCCGGTTTCATATGCCCCACCGGAAGCGCACTTCCGGCCACGCCGCATCAGTTGCAACAGCTTGGCAAACGCCCGCAGATAGATTAACCCTGCAACGGCGCAACCCGCCCAATACACTGTCCACAAGGAGAACGAAAAAGCGGGTTTTACGTCGGCGGTTACGCGCGCAATTGTCTCTGTTTTCGCTTCGCTGATACGCGCTACGGGAAGGTGTTGATAGAGCGGCATTTGCACCACGGTTTCGGGTACCGGTGCAGGCCAAAGTGGCAGCAACAATCCGAGAAGCAATGTCCCCAAAAGCGCCGCGCGGTTCCAACCATGAAAAGTGGTTTTCCGCAGCAGCAACACGTAGCTCAGCAGGCTGACGGCCCAAAAAACGGTAACGTCGATGAGGTAAGAAAGCATGGCTATTTCTTTTTGGGTTTTTGAAGGAGTGTGAGGATTTCAGTCACCTCTTTTTTGCTCAGATTTTCGCGTTGCACCAAGAAGGAAACCAGCTGGCTTGCCGAGCCGCTGAAGTATTTTTCCACCAAGCCCTGTACGCCCCGCGCGGCGTATTCCTCGCGACTCACGACGGGGAAATACTCGTGGGTTTTGCCGTAAGCTTTGTGGGAAACAAAGCCTTTCTTTTCCAGAATGCGCACCACGCTGGAGACGGTGCTGTGCGGAATTTCGTCGCCTTCCATGCGTTCGAGGATGTCGCGCACAAGGCAGCGTTCCAGGTTCCAGATATGGGCCATGATGTCTTCTTCCGCTTTGGTCAGCTGCAGTAGCGGGGTGTTGCGTTTCACAACGTAAGATTACGTTACAAAACGGAAAGCGCAAAACTTGGGTGGGAAATGGATTTTCTGAGGAGATTTCTCTTGTTCTTTTGCCTTGATGCAAAAGAACCAAAAAATCAAGGCGTTCAAAGGCGAATCCTTCGGACCGGATCCCGCTTGCGCTACAAGCTTATTCTGCCTCATCAACATTTCCTTTGAAAAAGAGGCAGAAAAGCTATTCCGCGCGGCGCGTCCTCCTTTCGCTGTTGAACGCCCGGTGGAGCGCAAGCTGTCGTAGGCTATAATAGTTTTGAGTACAGACTTCAAATCCCTACAACCCAAACACATCTACCGCCGCGCGAAAAGTGTTGCAGTGGGCTTCTACAATGTCTTTGATGTTGGGGGAATAACCGCCGCCCATAGAAACGGCTACGGGCAAGGAATGACGTTTCGCGGTTTGGAAAACAAAGAAATCGCGCGCCGCGCATTCTTCCCGCGTGAGGGCCATTTTTCCGAATTTGTCTGTCGCCAGCACGTCCACGCCGCTGAGGTAGAAAATTCGCGTGGGACGGAAATCGTGGATGATTCTGGGCAGGTTTTCGTGCAGGATGCTGAGGTACTCGCCCCCGGAAACCCCGTCGGGCAGGCCGATGTCTAAATGGCTTTTCTCTTTGTGAAACGGATAGTTGTGTGCGCCGTGCATGGAGAAAGTAAATACCCGTTCCGCCTTGCCCAGCAGCGCCGCCGTGCCGTTCCCCTGATGCACATCAAGGTCGCAAATAAGAATGCGCTCTTTCCCGTTTTCGCGGAGCAATTCATTGGCCGCAACGGCAAAGTCGTTGAGCAGGCAAAAGCCTTCGCCCTTGTCGGCAAAAGCGTGGTGGGTTCCGCCTGCTACGTTGAGCGCCACGCCGGTGGTTTCGGAAATGCGGGCACAATCCAGCGTGCCTTGCAAGATGCGAACTTCCCGTTCCACCAGCGGCGCAGAAAGCGGAAAACCAATGGCGCGCATCTCGCGGGGCGTCAGTTCCAGCCGCTTCATTCGCTGCCAATAGTCGGCGTCGTGGGTGCGGAGAAGGATTTCTTCTGGGATGGGATTTGGGGAGAAGACAGCGTCTTCCGTTATCGTTCCTTCGTGCAGCAACTGCGCCGGAATCAACTCATATTTCAGCATCGGAAAGCGGTGGCCTTCCGGGAGTGGATGGGCATAGATGGGGTCGTAGGCGATGAAAGGAACGGGCATGGAAGAGGACTGCGAAGAAACATTTTTGGTGGAGAAAAGATTTTGGGGAAGTAGAAGGCTATCACCAACAAAATCAACTTCAAACGCTACATTTGAGTTGTGGAAGTAGGCATGCGAATTACTCTTTAATCCATTACATCCGAGAAGAAAATGCGTTTTCTGATTTACCTATCGCTAATGTTTTTTGCAGTCCTATCTTCTTGTGGCAGAATTAAAGAGAAGGGAGATGCTGTGGTGAATAAAACCAAACAAACAATCCATAAGGTAGGAGATAAAATAGAGACAATCACTGAACAAGTTGTAGATAAAACGCTGCCAAGCTATGACAGCTATACGCCAGATACCGACAACAATAAAAAGCGTTTTAAAGAACATATAGGCATAGAACCTGCACAGGATGTGAAGAACATTTACGCCTATGGCGACTTCCTAGGGGCAGACTATAAGGTTTTAATTTCCTTCAGTTGTAATTCAAAAACAGTGGCTAAAATTATTCAATCAAAACACATGATTTTAACAACAGACATTTTGGATGATGGCTTAGGATTTGGAGAGGAATTTAAATGGTGGGATAAATCTAAAATAAGAACTATCAAGCCATATAAAGAAGGAAAAGAAGGTGAATATTGGAAATACATTTGGTATGATAAGGAAAGCGAAATGGCCTATTATGAGGAGTTTAGTTTGTAACGTATCAAGTCGTTGTAAACACACCAAGCCTCCAACCTTTCTCCCTTACCTTTGCTCTCTTCCAACAGTTCTTTGAAAAAAGTACCTACCAATTGTCTTGTGTCTTGATACTCCAATCTTGATACTTCTATTACCGGGGCCGCCTGGTTTTGACAGCGAGGGGCAGGGTACGTAAGCAGGTGGTGCGTTGAAGGATTAGCACCTAAATCTGAACTTTCAAACTCCAAATGGCAATACTCAGTATGCCATGGCTGCCTAATTCCTAAAGAACTAGCGTAGTCATTGGGCCGCCGCACGCGCTTTCTTCTGTGTGCGCAGCCGCCGCCCATCACTCCAACACAGAATCGGCTTTGCGTTTGTCGCAGCACAAAGCTTAAACCCGCGACTGGGAAAAAGGCAGGTTCGTCCGGCTCCAACCTTTTTCTGAGATTAAATGCCGCGAATAAACCTGTAGAAAGCGTATTTGGCACTTGTTTGGACGGGAGTTCGATTCTCCCCGGCTCCACCAATTCTTAAAAGGAATCCACTGTATATGGTGGGTTCCTTTTTTGTTTTAAAACATTTCTCTGATAGGATTTTATAAACTTAGCCCCTACTGGATTAGGTTTGTGGGAAGTTCTCTTTCTCCATGAAACGCCGCCTTCTTCTTTGGTGTCTGCTCCTCGCGGCGGCTGTTGCGACGCATCATGCGAAGGCGCAGAAGAAAGCGGGACAGGCTTATATCGATTCGCTGACGACCCAGCTCCAGCGCCTGCCGGACGATACAAATAAGGTGCGGCTGCTGAACGATCTTTCCTTTGCCTATCGCAACACCGACGCTACCAAAGGCATCGCTTTTGGAACACAAAGCAGGGCGCTGGCCTCGCGGCTTCATTGGAAATGGGGAGAAGGATTTGCCTGCAATTCTGTCGGGCTAAACTACCTCGCTAAAGCCGATTATCCACGCGCGCTGGAATATCTGCAAAACGCTGTGCGGCTGGAAGAAGAGGCGGGCGACCCGATAGCGGTGGGATCGGTGATGGGCAATATCGGCACCTTGTATTACCTGCAAGGCGAAAGCGCAAAGGCACTGGATTACCTCCTTAAATCGCTCCCGGCAGCCCGCGCGGGCAACAACCGCAAAAACGAACTGGCGACCCTGGGCGGCATCGGCAATGTGTATCACCAGATGGGCGACTATCACAAGTCGGCGGCTTATCTGGATACGGTGGTCAGGATTGCGCATGCCATTGGCGATTATGAAAACGCGGCACGCAATCTGGGCAATCTGGCCAATGAATACCGGATGCTCAAAGACTACCGCCGGTCTTTGAAAGGCAGTTTTGAGGCACTGGAAGTGGCGGCGCAATACGGCTATAAATCCATCCACGCGGTAACGCTGGGTAACATCGGGGAAACGTATCTGGCACTGGCAAAAGACCCGGCGGCAGCAACGAGTGCTTCTCTTCCAAATGCTATCAGCTATCTCAAGCGCGGCGTAGCGGCCTGCGATTCCATTGGCTATCTGGGGCCGCTGGCGGAGTTTAGTGACCAGCTTTCGGAGGCGTATGCGCGGGCCGGAAATTATCAGGACGCACTGGCGATGTACCGGCAATCGGTGCGCTCCAACGACTCTGTTTTCTCTATCGCCAACAAGGTGAAGATTACGAACCTGGAGACACAGCGCGCGCTGGAATTGAAGGACAAGCAGATAGAAATAGACCGGCTGGCGGTAGCTAAAAAACGCAACGAGCGCGGCTTTTTCATCGTCGGGATGGGGCTGCTGTTGGTGGTGATTGGCGTGGTGTTTCGCAACTACCGCGTGCAGCGGGTATTGAATACCGCGCTTTCTCTGGCAAAGGAAAAAGTGGAGCGCCACACCGAGGAATTAGACGCGACGAACCAAGAGTTGAATACCACGCTCACGGCCTTGCAGGAGACGCAGCAACAGCTTATCCGCGCAGAAAAACAAAAAGAAGCGGAGATGCTCCGCAGCCGCATTTCGCAGGACATCCACGACGACATTTCCTCCGAACTGACGCGCATTTCGTGGGTGAGCGAACTGGCAAAGAAAAAGGTGGCGGGCGCGGAATACAACGCCATGCCGGGACTGCTGGAAAAGATTACTGCTTCGAGCCGCGAGACGGTGATGAAGCTCGGCGAAATCATCTGGGCCGTCAATCCGAAGAACGATAGCCTCGCTTCCCTGCTGGCGTATATGCGAACGCACATCACCCGCTTTCTTGCCGAAACAGCAATGGAATACCGCATTGATTTTCCGCAGGACGTGCCCCAGATTTCCATCAACCCGGAACTAAAGCGCAACCTCTATCTGGTGCTGAAAGAAGCCTTGAACAACGCTGCGAAATACGCCGCTGCGGCGCACATCACGGTTTCGTTTACGTTGCAGGAGAGCCACTATTCCATGTGCATTGCCGATGATGGAAAAGGCATGGAAGCGGGCGTGGTGCAAGGCGGCGGCAATGGCCTTAACAACATGCGCAGCCGGATGGAAGCGGTACGTGGCACGTGCCGGTTTGAGTCTGCGCCGGGAGCGGGAACGCGGGTGTGTTGTGAGGGGGTGTTGTATTAATCATCAAAAGAATGGCCCCGGATTTCCGGGGCCATTCTTCCGCGAGGAAAAAATATTTGCAGAAACTTATCCCCGATGTACGCCTGCCGCGCCGATGTTGGAATAGCCGCCATCCACCAAAAGTTCTTCGCCGGTGGTATAGCTGCTGTCGTCGGAAGCAAGGAAAAGCACTGCCTTAGCCACTTCGTCTGAGCTGGCAGCACGGCGCATCGGGATTTCGCCAGACGCCTGCGCATAAAAACCTTCTACGCCTTCTTCATGCAGACCAAGACGCGCCACAATGGGCGTGCGGGTATAGCCGGGGCTTACCACATTTACGCGGATGTTGCGGGGCGCCAATTCGTTGGCGAGGTTACGGGCCAACTGGCGCACAGCCGCTTTGGTAGCAGAATACAGCCCTGCGCCGCTGATACCACTGTGTGCTACGGCGGAAGCGGTGATCACAATAGAAGCGCCCTCCGCAAGCAGCGGCTCTGCTTTTTGGATAGCAAAGAATACGCCTTTCACATTGATGTTGAAAAGCTGGTCGTACAGCGCTTCTGTTGTGTCCGCAAGCGGTGCGGCGGCAAAGATGCCGGCATTGGCAAAAAGCACGTCCAGACGGCCATATTTTTCGCGGATGGTTCCGAAGAGGCGGTCCAAGTCCTCCATGTTGGAAACATCCGACTGAAGCGCCAGCACATTGCCTCCGATTTCTGCCGAAGCTTTGGCTAAGGTTTCTTGGTCGCGGCCTGTGATGATGACCGACGCGCCTTGCTGGGCGAAGAGTTTTGCGGTGGAAAGGCCGATACCGCTGTTGCCGCCCGTTATGAGCGCGATTTTTCCTTGAAGCTTGTTCATGGTGTTTAAGTGTACAAAAGTGTTTTGGTTACTTTTGGAGACTCAAAGGACGCCAAGAACAATTTCACCCACAAGAAGGCACTCCTCAGAAACACAGTTACCAAATGGAAACGATTGCCGTCCCCACTGCATTAGACGCCCGAAAAAAAATTTCGGAAATGATGTCGCCCACTGTTCAAAAGCGTTTTGCGCTCTGCCCCATACGCGATGTATTCGCCACGTTGAGCGATAAATGGAGCTTGCAGGTGATGATGCAGCTTGGTATAAAGCATACCCTTCGCTTCAACGAGCTAAAAGCTGCCGTGTTGCCCATTTCCCAGAAGATGCTTACCGTAACGTTGAAGCATCTGGAAGGAAGCGGCCTCGTGACGCGCAAAATGTATCCGCAGATACCGCCGAAAGTGGAGTACAGCATTACGCCGATGGGCGAAGAGTTTTTGCAGCATTTGGTAGTGATGCTGGACTGGGCGTGCAAAAACAACAAGGGGATAGCGAAGAGCCGGAAGAAGGCTGCGTGTGCCGTATAGCTAAAGCTTCCCGGAAAAGGTGGGATTCCATTTATCTACTATCATGTGATTGCCGCTGCTCTTGGGGCAGGAGACCTTTGCGTCATTCAAACTCCCCTCAAAAGCTTTCTCATGAAACTTCTCCACACGGTCGCTGCGCTCGCGCTTCTCGGTCTCTCCGCAACGGCGCAGGCCGGTACAGGTTCGCGCCTGCTGGCTTCCTCGCACTACGTCAGCAATAACGGCACGCAGGTGTGTCTGGATTCGCAACGCTATCTCTACCCCAACACGACGACGGCGCTCTACAACCAGCAGCATACCTATATGTACAGCAGCGGCACGATGGCCAACAATCTGGAGTATAACTACACCTACAACGCCGCCGACAAGCTGACGTTTATGGACGTAAAAGGCTGGAACGGCACGGCCTACAACAACCCGAAAAGCCAAACGGCCTACGTCCTCAACCCCGCCGGATTTACCACAAAGGATTCCAGCCGGGTTTGGAACGCCAGCACCTCGGCCTACCGCGACAATACCAAAAACACCTACACGCTGAATGCAAATGGGGCAATTACCGACAAAGTGTACATGATGTGGGACGCGGGCGCCGGACGACTCCTCAACTACTACCACGACTTCTATACCCTGAACCCACAGGACAAACCCCTGACCTACACCCATCAGGAGTATGATGCTTCTTTGGGATGGTATAACTACAACCGCACCACCTTCACCTACGATGCATCCGGCCTGAACATCGCCACCATTATGGGCGAGCAGTGGGACATGGCTACCGGCAGCTGGTACAACGTCTATCAGTCGCAGTACACCCTGAACAGCGCAGGCGCGCCCACGCAGGTTGTGATGCAAAACTGGAACCGCACCACCAACACCTGGGTTCCTTCCGGGCGCTACACTTACGCCTACGACGCAGCAGGCAACGACACCGCTATGACTCAGGAAACCTGGGACGCTACAACAGGTACTTACAAGAACTCTATGAAGGAAGTTTATACCTACAACACCTTCAACCAGATGACTTCCGACACGAAGCTGTATTGGGACGGCAGCAGCTTTGCCGTAACCATCAACACCACCAGCTTCCACTATTACTACGAGCCGTATACCACATCCCCTTCTGCCGTGGTGGAAGCGGGCGAAGCAGGAGAAGTAAAAGTCTATCCAACAGTGTGCAGCCAGCAGGTTTTTGTGGAAGGCGCGAAGGAAGGAACAGGCTATCAGCTTCTCTCTGCAAACGGCCAGGTTGTAGGCATGGGCAAATTGCGGGAAGGACAGAACACCATTGAAACCGGAAACCTTTCGGCAGGGATGTACCTGCTCCACATGAACGGCACGAAGGTTCACCGCATTGTAAAGCAATAAGAGAAAAGAATTTTCCTACACTCGCGGGTCATTCCGACGAAGGAGGAACTGCGAAGCACTCGCCGAAGGCAATCTCACGTTTGCTGCGTCCTACCGCTGCGAGATTCCTCCTTCGTCGGAATGACACACAGGGTGACTTCATGCAGCGCCGGAAAAACATTTTCCGGCGCTGCATTTTTGTAAAGCCATTTCCAACGACAAAAGCCTAATGATACACGTAGCCATTGTAGAAGACGACGCCGAAATCCGCGAGATGATGCAGGAGTTTATGAGCAGCGAACCAGACCTCTCGTGCGTGGCCGCTTTTGAGCGCGCCGAAGACCTGATAAAAAGCTACCGGAGCTATACGATTGACGTAGTGGTGATGGATATTTCCTTGCCGGGGATGACCGGCATTCAGGCGGTGTCGCAGTTGAAGCCCCTGCGCCCTTCTATCCAATACCTGATGTGTACCACCCACAACGACGCTGAGCGGACGTTTGACTCGTTGTGCGCGGGCGCTACGGGCTATATCCTGAAAACTTCTGCGCCCGATGTGGTCTTCAATGCCATCCGCGAGATTCACCGGGGCGGCTCGCCCATGAGCGCGGAGATTGCCCGGATGGTGGTGGCCTCTTTCCCCAACAAAAAGCAGAATACCGAACTGCTGCAATCCTTCACCACGCGCGAGCAGGAAATTTTACACGCGCTGGCAAAAGGCCTTTCCTACAAGGAGATTGCCGGGGGGCTTTTTATTTCCATAGAAACGGTGCGTACTTACCTGCGCAGGATTTATGAGAAGCTGCAGGTGCATTCTAAGGTGGAGGCGTTGAATAAAGTTTTCCCGAAAGGATAGCGGGAGAAATCGACCTCAAAATACCCGACAAACCGGCGCATTTCCGCCGCCACTCTGGCCCCCCGCTCGCCGTAGTGTTCTCTCGGCTGGGCGAAGGCTTCGCCTTCGTCGCACTACAAACAGAACTCTAAAGCCCCGCCAATTGGCGGGGCTTTGCTTTTTAACAAAATCAATTTTCCTGCCCCATACTAACACACAATTCCACAGCGTTTCATCTCTCTTACAACTACTTCACCAACAAAATGAAAGCATCCACCGGCGGACAGTACTACGCCAACCCGCCCCCTTTGCTCCATTACTGAAAGTCTAACGAAGCCTGCTGAAACCTTCACGAGGCCTGCTAACGCGCTTATCTTCCTTCATCACGTTCTCCCTACTCTTCGTCAGACTTTCATCTTCCTTCGTCATCCTCTCACGAGGCCTGCTAACACTCTTACGAAGCCTCGTCAAACTTTCATCTTCCTTCGTCAAACGCTCACGAGGCTTCGTCAAAGCTTCAGTAGGTTTCCAAAAACCTTCTTCCAAACCTCTAAATTTCTTTCAATCATGGCCAACGGCATTTTCCCTTCCAAAGAAGACCTTTTCTTCATCTACATAAAAGCGGTAGTGGCTTACCTGATTGCCAATGCCACCCGCTTCGGCATCACCACTGCCCGGCAAACCACCCTCAACACTTTATTGAGCACCTACACGACGGCCTACAATAAAGCCAGCGTAAAAGAAACCCGCACTAAAAACGACATTTCGGCCCGCAACACCGCCCACACCGCCCTGGAAGCCGAACTGCGCGATGTGTACAGCGGACTGGCCGACTCGGTGCTGACCGACATAGACCGTAACACCCTGAACCTCAAAAAAACTTCTTCCCGCACGGCGGTTCCCGTGCCTTCTACGCAGCCCATTGTCAAAATAGGCACGGCCATCCGGCTGCAACACACCATTGAGTTTTGGGATACCGATACCCCCAACAGCAAGGCCCGCCCCAAAGGCGTCCGGGGCTGTGAGATTTGGTATTTCATCGGCGCTACCGCTCCGGCAGACATAAAGCAATATCGTTTTCTGGCCGTAGATTCCGAGACTCCCTATATTGCTACGTTTGACGGTACGGACGCGGGTAAATCGGTCTGGTACATCCTGCGCTGGACCAACACGCGCAACCAAACCGGCCCGTGGAGCGCACCGGTGATGGCAACCATTACGGCGTAGGAGTTAAAAGTTTGTGCGGGTCTTCTGATAAGAATTTTCAGAAGACCCGTTTTATATTCAGGCGTTCTTGTTCGGCAAAGCCTGAGGCGTAGATAGGGGCGTAGCAGAACGGGAGTCTTGGTCTGCCACATTTGCAACGTAGTCTAAAGACTGCAAACCGCAGTGTCAAAGTCCTTTTCCAAAGCTGGTGCCTCATACTTCGCCTTTAGTTTGCAGTTGCAAAAGGAAGGGGTAGCGGTGACCAAAAGACTTCGCTAAGCGTTCGGGCTTATTTTGTCAATATACTGGATGCGATCTTACAGCCCTAAGGCTTTTATACTCATCTCAAATGCTGTATAAAACTCTTGTAGACCCGCTCTTGCTTCCGTAAGGCTTTTTTGTCCAAGTCGTACTGCTTCTATAATGGGTAGTAAAGATTTTTTGCGATAATCAACAATAGAAGAAAAGTTCAGGCCTAATGTGTTAATATCTGTTACTATTTGTTGCTTTTTTGCAAAGGCAAGACTGCTTTTGGGCTTGAAATACTGGGTTTTAAAATCGTATTCTAAATAATCAAAGGGGTTATATTCCCCTGTATCTGGCTTAGGAATGTGAATAACCTTCTTTGTGCCTTTACGCTTTACGTTTATATCCGAATGTACAATAAAGAAATTACTCCATTCCCATCCCTTTGTTGGTTTTAAGTCGCTATCAAAATGCTCTAACTGTCCAAAAAATTCAATGGTGTCTATTTGCCCATTTACCCATTTTGAAGGGTCAACCCTTTCTGGATTCATTAAGTAGGCTTCTGTATAAGCACATAAGCCAAGTTGCACCCAAAGTAGGTTAGCTATAATGTCATTATAGTATTTGCCTTTGCTGGAATTATATTGTGGATGGTCATCTCCCTTCGCATTGATTGCATCTATCCACGCCTTGTATTCTGTAGCTAAGCTCAAGTCCTTGTCAATCTTTCTCATAAATCCTAAACCGTATCAAATTCCCAGAAAAGTTTAGCAGCCAAATCTGTATACTGCTTAAACAGTTTTTTTGCTTTGGGCGTGTTGCTCTTGCCTTCTTCCTTGCATTTCTGTAGTTCATCCCGCAGCATTAATACTTCGGTTATTTTTTCGGAGCGTTCAGCAGAAGATGTCTCCTTTACATCAAATACCTCGCGTAGCATTAATTCGTATGTTAGGTAGGCAGGCACTATGGTGTAATTATCTACATGGCGCTCCTTTTCTTTCGGATAATAAAGCTCCTGATACACATGCCCTTCCTTATTAAACTTCAATTCTACAATCTCCCAAGGTTCAAAACAGGACGCAATAATAGGAGAATGCGTGGCGAAGAAAAATTGGGAATCTGTAGTAAGCGACGTATAAAAATCTACAATTACCCGTTGGATGCTTGGATAAAGGGAGCGTTCCGGCTCATCATAAAGGATAACAGTTTGATTGGGCTTTAAAAGATAAAGCGGTAACGCACTAAGGATAATCTGCTTCGTACCCGTACTCAAAAGCCCATTTGGTATCTCATTACCTTGAAAATCTTCTATTTTAATGAATCCAATGTCGTCCTTCTTTTGAAAATCAAACTCTGTTTTTACACGAAGATTGAAATGGTTGAGAATAGGATTTAAGCATTCTTCAGCAATTCTTTTCAGCGGATTAAATTCCTTCTTTTTTAATTCTGTAAGGGGTTCAAGGGCCTTTGCTATTTCCGTTGGACCAGCCCCCTCTTCAACAAGTTTTGAAATAGATTGTCTGACTACAAGCTCTTTTTCTTGATGCTCTTGAATTTCACTCAATACTTTACTCCATGTATCAGCAATGTTTATCTTTCCAAAATCAAAATGTTTTTGAGATTTACCAATAGGTTTGCCAGAGGGCGTAAAAGATGTTTCCGAAAAACTGATTTCACTTGGCAGATAAACTGTTTCAGTATTAATAGATTCACGTATTTTATTACCATATTCAAGTGCGTCTTCAAAAGTTACGGAACTCTCATTCAAAAATAAACTATCAGAATACCAACTACGATTAAATTTGCCTTTTTCTTTATTTTTATCTGGATAAGTAAGTGTAGCACTGCCAGCTAATTCACCAATTAAAAATTCATAAAATACATGATCTGAGAGTTTTTCTTCTCCATATTCCTCTATTAATTCGTTTAGTGAGAATTGAACCCCCTTCATTAGTTTCAGCAATGTTGTTTTTCCGGTTCCACTTTGTCCAATAAAACACACCTTCTCCAATGGTTGTCCCGCCTTTTCATGACCAGTAGGGTAGGTCAAGTCTATGGCTAAGCCCTTAAATTGATTAAAATCTTTTAGTTCTAATTTCGTAAACTTCATACGGCAGATGTTGAGCGTTAGGGCGGCTATGCATAGCTCAGAATTTTGAGCTTTACCCAGCAGTTTTCTAAAAGTACACAAAAAAAAACGCGAAGCCTTATAACAAGACCTCGCGAACTTTCCTGTGGAGAATACCGGAATCGAACCGGTCACCTCTTGCATGCCATGCAAGCGCTCTACCAAATGAGCTAATTCCCCAAAACGGACGGCAAATGTAAAACACGCCTTCCTTATCTTCCAAACCTTTTCCGCAGCCCTTCGTTTCCCTTTTAGAAAACCCGCCGCCATGCGCTTCCGAGACCAAATCCTCACTTACCTCTACCTCAAAAAGCGCGACCCCAACGCGCCGCACAACACCAACATCCGCATGATGCACGGCATGAACCGGATCTCCATTTTCATGTTCCTGTTTGCCATCATTGTGATGATTATCCGGCTGTTCCGGCATTAACACCAACATCTGCGCCGTGCGCCGATAATGTCAGACGTCAGAAGGAGTCACCCCTCTCCTTCGGAGAGGGGCCGGGGGAGAGGCCTACACCACCGCCTCAAAAGTCTCCATCACCGGGTTGGCCAGCAATTTCCGGCAGGCCTCTTCGGCAATCGCCTTTGCAGCTTCAGGTGTGGCGGCTTCCACTTGAAGCGTGATGTGCTTGCCCACGCGCACGTCGGCAATGGCATCCAAGCCCAGGTTGTGCAGGCTGCCGGTAACGGCTTTGCCCTGCGGGTCCAAGAGTTCTTTCAAGGGGAGTACGTGGACGTGAACGGTGTGTTTCATTATCAGGAGTGAAGGGTGAGGGGTGAGGAGTGGAAGGGCTATGCCGGCGCGTGTTCCGCCACAGCGGGTTTTGGCGCGAAAAGAGACAGCAGCGCGTACAGCAAAATAGCAAACAACAGCGTGCCGGCTTTGAGGAAAGGAACTGCCCCGAGCGTGGCAATGATCAAGACATAAGAAGGCCAGCCTTGCGCCGGGCGTTTGAGGTTCTCGCTTAGTTTGAAAAAGGAGATTTTGGAGACCATCAGCCAGCACAAGAGCCCGATTAAGCTATACAAAACCCACGGACGCAGCAAGGCATTCGCCAAGAATTGCGGGCCATAAACGCTCACCATCGGCAGCGCCGCAATCGCCAGTCCTGCCGCCGGTGTGGGCATTCCCGTAAAGCCGCTTTGCGGCGGTGCATTGTTGAAACGCGCCAGCCGGAACGCTGCAAAAACTGCCAGTAAAAAAGCCGGAAAAGTGGTCCACAGGCTCACGTCCATTGCTTCGGGCTGCCGCATCCAGGCCGTCCACAGCATCTTGTACAGCATCATGGAAGGCGCAACCCCGAAAGACACCACGTCGGCCAGCGAATCCAAATCTTTGCCCAGCGGACTGCTCACCCGCAACGCGCGTGCCGCCGCGCCATCCAACAAGTCAAAAAAGGCTGCGAGGAAAATGAAAAGCGTCCCCAGCCACGGCTGTTCTACCGAAGGCACTTCTATAAAATGCTCGTAGTCTGCCGTCACGCTGAAGTTCTGCGCACTCAGCACAAAAGCAATGGCGCAGCATCCGCAAAACAGATTGGCCAGCGTAAGCAGATTGGGAAGATGCCGCATGAAGGAAACGCCAAAAATAAAGCGCGCAGCCGCCTCTAAAAGAAAAAACCTGCGCCGTAGTGTGACGCAGGTTTGGGGAAAGAGTTCCAAATTGGTTAATCTCCTAACTAATAAAGGGTGTCATTCCGACGAAGGAGGAATCCCAGATAATGCAAGACATAGCGTGAGTGAGATTCCTCCTTCGTCGGAATGACCCACATTTTGCAGCCTTCGGTTTTGTGTCTCTGCTGTCACCCCTCTCTTTCGGAGAGGGGCCGGGGGTGAGGCTTTTATTTCTTCTCGCCCGGCACCACCAGCCGGAAACCATTCCCGTGAATGTTCACGATTTCCACCGACGGGTCCATCTTCAAGTATTTGCGCAGTTTGGCGATATACACGTCCATCGAGCGCCCATTGAAATAGGTGTCCGAACCCCAGATGCGCTTCAGCGCCGACTCACGCGGCAGCAGGTCGTTTTTATATTCCGCCAGCATCGTCAGCAGCTCCGCTTCTTTCGGCGAAAGGGTGTATTCCTCGCCGTTGATCTGCAAGGTGCGCAGACGGGAATTGAACTTAAAATTACCCATCGTCCACTCCACAATGGCGTGTTTCTTCTCCTCCATTTCGTTGTTGCGCTTCAGCACCGCCTTGATTTTGTGAAGCAGAATTTCCGAGTCAAAAGGCTTGGTGATATAGTCGTCTGCGCCCAGCTTGTAGCCGGTCATGATGTCTTCCTTCATGCCCTTTGCGGAAAGGAAAAAGAGGGGCACATCAGGATCCACATTGCGGATTTCCTCGCCCAGCGTAAAGCCGTCCATATTGGGCATCATCACGTCGAGCAGGCAGATGTCAAATTTTTTCCGACGGAAGGCAGCCAGTCCCAGAATGCCGTCGCGGGCAAGTTCCACCTCGTAGTCGTTTAGCTCTAAGTAGTTTTTAAGCACCTGGCCCAGCGAAGCGTCGTCCTCAACGAGGAGAATCTGGTTTTTTTCGTTTTCCGTAGTCATAAGAAAGATTCAGGGGGAAGAGATTTTGAGTCGTGAAGAGAGAAATAAAGCGTACCGAACAGGAAACAAATAAAGCGCACAAAAGCCGTACCTTAAACAACAGGACGGTTAATTTTTTTTATCAGAAGCGTGGACAGGCAAACTTGCTGTCGCGCATGTCCTTCTTGTACTGTCCCTGATAGACCAGCGAAATCTCAAAAGCGCCGCGCCCGCCCGTCGCTTTTTGGAGGGAAGAAACGGTGTAGTCATAGGAAGAAGTCAGCTTCACATTGTTCCACTGATAGCCCACCACGGCAATGGCCGCATCGTCCCAACGGTGGAACGCACCGAGGATAAAAGAGCCAGCTACTTCGTCGCCACCAATCCGAAATTGCGCCAGCGTTCCATACACGCCCTGCCACGCCGACTGCTGCGTGGTGTAGTAAACAGAAGGGGTGAGAATTACCGTCGGGCTGACGCGGATAATCGCTTCTGCATTGCCCGTGTAGCGCATTCCCAGCTTGTTCGTGGTGCTGTAAAAAGTCTCTGTCGGCTGGTTGATATGCCCTACGCTGCCGCCGATTTTAAGGTAGAAATTCTCGTTCGGGAAAAAGGCGTAGTTCATTCCGAGTCCGATGTCTGCGTAGCTCGTTTGCCGCACTTCCGCAGGCTCGCCCGTCTTTATCGCCTGGTCAAACTGGAAGCCGTCCCACTGCTGGTCAAAGGTGAACTTAGAAAAATCCACACGCCGCTGCACCATCCCCACCGACGTTCCCAGCGAAAGCATATTCTTGTCTCCCATTTGCAGGTGATACGCCAGAAAAAGATCGCCGCGTGTTTGCTCCAGTTGTCCCGCACCCGCCTGGTCATTCCAGAAAGCGCCACCAATACCCAGCCAGTTGTTGCCTTCCACGCCGCGCAGAAGCTGCGCTTCGCCAAAAGCCGAAATCGTTGTGTAAGGAACCGGAATAGACGCCCACTGCTGCCGGTATTGCGCGCCCACGCGGTAATTCGCATCGGGCAGTAAAGCCGTGTTGGCAGGGTTCAGGAGCAGCGGCGCATTCCAGTATTGCGAGAAGTGCATTCCTTGCGCATCCGCCTTTTGCGCAGCCGCAAAAAAGCCGCACGAAAAAAGGATAAGTGTTTTGAGGAAAGAGTTGTTCATCAGCGGAGCAAAGTAATGTTGCCTTTTTTAGTAAAAGTGGTTCCGTCCACAAAGAAAGCGGTAAGCGTGAAGGCATAAGCGTCCGCCTCCTGCAGCTTGCCGTTCCAAGTTCCGTCCCACCCTTTTTGCAGGTCGGTGGTCTCAAAAATCAACTGGCCCCAGCGGTTGTAAAGTTTGAACACAAAAGACGTAATCGCCGCGCCGCGCACATACAAAATGTCGTTCACGCCGTCGCCATTGGGCGAAAAAGCGTTGGGTACGTCGCAGGCAATTCGCACGTCGGCCACTACCTCGCGGCAAACGGTATCCAAGCAACCTTCCCGGGAAGCCGCCGTGAGGCAAGCGATAAAGGTGCTGCTTGTTTTGTAGAGGTGCGAAGGGTTTTCTTCCGAAGAAATTTCGCCGTCGCCAAACGTCCAGCGGTAGCGGTTTGCATTTACGGATTGGTTGATGAAGTCAATCGGCATGTTGGGCGTAGGCGTAATCGGCGCGTAGTCAAACTGCGCGGTGGGCAGCGTCAGAATGGTAATGGTTTTGTGCGCCGTATCTGTTATGTTGCAAGCGTTGGGATTGGAAGAAACAAGCACAACCGTATAGCTTCCGGGAGCACTATAAACATGCAGCGGCGCGATTTGCGAAGACGTGTCTCCATCGCCAAAAAACCAAGCAATGCTTGTCGCATTTGTTGTTGTGCTTTGGAAAAGAAGTCCGCCCAATCCTACACAAACAGAGTCGGGCGATTCAAATAAACCACTCACGCGCAGGTCGCGGAGTTGCACATCCTGACGGAACGTATCGGGGGAATTGCAAGCTGCGCCGTCGCTCACAATCAGGCGCACATTGTAGGTGCCAGTGTCTGCGTATTGATGCGTCAGCGGGTTGCGCACAGCAGAAGTATTTCCGTCGCCGAAATCCCAACTAAAGGAGGCGCTGCCGGGTGTTGTTACGTTGTTGGTGATGTTAATGATGTAAGGCGCGCAGGGCCGTCCGGTATCCACTTCAATAGTGCCGGAAATGGCGTTGCTATCTACAATAATGGTCACGTAAGCCGTGTCGCGCAGGCGGCAGGCAACCGGGTTGAACGCCACAAGTTGCGCCTGGTAGGTTCCGGGTCGGGTATAAATGTGCTGCGGCGTGCGGGCCGTATCCGTCGGACTTCCATCGCCGAAATCCCAGGTAGAAGTCGCTGCATTTGTGGACGTGTTGGTAAACGTAACATCCAGGGGCGGGCAACCGCGATTGGCGGGCCTCACACCTGCGCGGGCATCCACAGAACCCAGCTCAAAATCAATTTTAAGGGCTGCCAGATTGCAATTGCGCGCCGACTGGTTGGTGGTGCTGTATGCGCCTAACGTAGTGGGGAATGAAAGCCCTCCACAGCCCGCGCAAATGGCCTGATACACCACGCCATTGCGGTCAAAACGACTTGTGCCGCCGTCCACATGCTCCGCTGCTCCTGCATTGCCGCGATAGGTTCCATAGAGCAGCGAGCCAAAGTTTTTGCTGAGAGCGATAAAATAGAAATCCGCATCGTCGGTGGTTGATTGAATCGCGCCGGGGGTGATGGGCATATTGGTCATGGAAGAACCCAAAGGATTTTCGCCGAAAAGCGTTCCGCCCCAGCCGCTGAGATAGACATTGCCGCAGGTGTCCACCAGGTAAGCCACTGGCGAGATGTTCGGCCCTGCTGCGGGGCCATTTCCAATCACCGTAGAAACAAGATTGCTGCTCAATCCCAAATCCATCTTCATCAAAAACTGCGTGGAACCTGCGTTGGAAAACACATTCGGCGATACCGGGAAACTGCCGCCGATCGTCTGCCCCATCAGGTAGATTTTGTCGTCGTAGTCGGTCTGCAACCCATACACCTGGTCATAGTTGCTCTGTCCAATAAAGCTGCCATTCAGCACCGGAAAAGTTCCGCTGTTTTGGAAGCGCAGGACAAATCCATCCGTCCTTCCTCCCTGATAAGCACTCTGAAAACCACCCGGTGGCATCGGGAAATCCGAAGAAGCCGTTCCGCCGCCCACATACAGGTTTTGCTGCGCCGTGTCAAAGGTGAGGACATAAGCCGCGTCATAATCGGAGCCACCGAGATAGGTACTCCACAGCAAGGACGAAAGGCTGTTGTTCAGCTTAAAAATAACCGCGTCCTGCGTGCCGGAAAGGGCGCTTTGCGAGGCGTTTTGCAGCGGGAAATTGGTGGATTGAGAATTGGCCGCGACGTACACATTTCCGCGTCTGTCCACAATCACTTCACTGCGCGCATCGTCGCCGTAGTTGAAGAGCAGCGTAGAGCTTGCGTCAGGGGCTTCGTTGGGAGCATAAACGGTGTGAACATTTACGCCGTCTGCCCCGCTGCCGCCTATAAACGTAGAGCCGAGCAGGGCTGTTCCGGCAGGGTTGATTTTCGTAACCACAATATCGGCCACGCCATTAAAACTGTTGTCGTAGCTACCTGCCGTTACCGGATAGTTGGAAGAGTACGTACGCCCGGCGATAATCAGGTTTCCCGAAGAATCTACTACCATGCTGTGCGGCTGCTCGTTGTTGGAGCCACCGAGATAGGTGCCGAAAAGCAGTGCGTTACCCGCCGCGCTAAACTTGCTGATGCTGATATCACAGGGATACTTGCTGTAGAGCGACGACATGCCCGTATTTGCGGAGCCGCCGCCGTAGCCCGCCTGAAAAGCGCCCGTCGTGGTAGGATAAGATTCCCCCGGCGCTACATTCACAAGACCTCCGGCATAGAAATCGCCCGCGTCGTTGTAGGTCGCCGTGAAGCCCCAGCTATCTGCCGTTGCGCCGCTGAACGTAGCAAAAACCACCGTCGGGTCAATTACCAAAGGCAGGCTTTTATCATAGCCATTGGGGAAGGAAAAACGCACAACATTTCCGTCCAAAACATAAACGCAGCGCAGGGACTTTTTTCCGCCCGCCGCTGTTGTTTGCCACGCCACCGGCGCTTCTTCCGTCACGTCGCCGAGACTTGTTTTTACGAGCAGCGCGCCCTTCTGATTAAGGCGCAATCCATCGGTTCCTTCGTATTGAAGTTGGATGACCGACGGGTCAGCACCGGCAACAAGGTGGAAGCTGTATTTAAACTTGGCCTCCGCAAAAGCTGTTTGCAAATCCACGCCGGGATACAGGCCTTTATACCGCACACCGGCAGCCGGATGCAGGCTGCTTTTCCAGCGTGAAGAATCGTTTCCCAGAAAGTAATTGTAGTAGTGAGATTGCGACTCCGTCGCCACCATTTGCGTACTCCTTTCCGCATTCACGAAGCGCACTTTCCACGTGTGGGCCGGAACGGTTTCGGGCAGTGGCGTGTGGTCGTGCTGGTGGGCTTCCTGCCGCGCGGTAGCCATTGAATAGGTCAGCGCACCCTCTTCCAGAAACACCATTGTTCCGCGATGCACTTTTGCGCGATAGCGGAAATCTCCGTCCCATTGGCCCTTATTTTCCACAAACTCGCCCGCCGACTGGCCATAGCTTTTCGCACAGAAAAGCAGGAGCAGAAGCAAGAAAGGGAAGGTGCGTAAACGAAAAGCCATAAACCGGGCGGAAAACGTAGCGGAAAAGGTACGTATTCCTAACAGAAAAAGCATAAAAAAGATGCCTGTCGCAGAGAAGCGGCAGGCATCTTAAGTTTTTTGTCGCGTTGCTTAAAAGGGCAGCGCACCTCTTTCGCTTAAGCGCGCTTTACGTTGATCGCATTCGGGCCTTTACGACCTTCTTTGGTTTCAAAAGAAACGCGCTCGTTCTCGCGGATTTGGTCAATGACACCTGTGGCGTGCACAAAAATGTCCTCGCTGCCGTCGTCTGGCTTAATAAAGCCGAAGCCCTTCTCTGTGTTGAAGAACTTTACTACACCTTCTTGCATGGTACTTTGGGGGGGAAATTGGGGGGGTAATAGAAAAAAATGAGCGCCGAAGGTACGGAGATTTCCGGTGTTGGGGAGAAAAATTTTTGCAGGAAGAAGTAACGGGCTTCCGAATCCTACCGCAATGCGTTTGCTATCCTTTTTAAATCTCTGCGCCTCCGCGAGGAAGCAAATGCTTATATCCACTCATAAAACACCGCCTCACCCCACAATAATATTCTTCCGTACTTTTGCGCGCGTTTTCCAAAAAAACGTTTCCCCAAAAACACCCCCTTTATAATGAGCGCAACGATTACTGCCGCTGACGTAAACAAGCTCCGCCAAACCACCGGCGCGGGCATGATGGACTGCCGGAAAGCACTGGTAGAAAGCGAAGGCGATTTTGAAAAAGCCATTGACTACCTGCGCAAAAAAGGCCAGAAAGTAGCCGCCAACCGCTCCGACCGCGAAGCGAAAGAAGGCGTTGTGGTGGCCCGCGCCAATCCCGATGGCAACTACGGCATCGTGCTCCAAATCTCTTCCGAAACGGATTTTGTGGCAAAAAACGCGGAGTTCGTTGATTTTGCCAACGAGCTGGCCGCGATGGCCGAACAACACATGCCATCCGATATTGACGCGCTGAAAGCCCTCCCAATGGGCGGCGCTACGGTAGGCGACAAGCTGCTGGAAATGGTAGCCAAAATCGGCGAGAAAATTGACGTTGTGCGCTACGAACAGGTGAGCGCCACGCACGTAGTAGCCTACATCCACGGCAACTACCGCATCGGCGTACTCGTAGGGCTGAACGCACCGATGGCGGAAGAAACGACCGCTGCGGGCCGCGACGTAGCGATGCAAATTGCCGCGATGAACCCGCTGGGACTGAATCAGGAAAGCATTGAGCCGCACGTGATTGAGCGCGAGCGCAACATCGTAATGGAGCAGATGAGCGCCGACCCGAAGATGGCCGGCAAGCCGCAGGAAATGATTGCCAAGGTGGCGGAAGGCAAACTGAACGCGTTCTTTAAAGAGAACACCCTGATGGCGCAGGCATTCGTGAAAGACAGCGGCAAGACCATCGCCGACTACCTGAAAAGCGTAGGCAAAGACCTGACCGTGACACAGTTTGTGCGCGTGGCAGTAGGATAATTTCCCTCAAAAAATTTTAGAGAAAAGCCGTTTCCGAAAGGAAGCGGCTTTTCATTTTCCGCATTTTTATGTGATTTCTAAGCACTTGTCTTCCAAAAATTCCATTAATCGCTAATAATTAATCATTAATCACTGTTCTGGGTTACTTTTCCACCCAAACGGTATTTACACGTGAGCATGTCTTTTCCCGGAGAGGATTCTTCCGAGCTGCTGCGCGCCATTGCTGCCGGAGACCGCCACACAACGGCCCGCCTTTACCGGCAGGCATATCCTATAGTGGCCCACTGGATCGGCACACACGGCGGCGATGACAATGACGCGGCAGACGTGTTTCAGGAAGCGATGGTTGTTCTTTTTGGTAAGGCGCAGGACGCAGATTTCCGGCTAACATGCGCTCCGGCGACATATCTCTACGCTGTGGCGCGCAATTTATGGTTGCGCCGCCTGCAGGAACAAAGCCGCTTCGTCAAAACCCCGGCTTCGGAAGACGGCGATTGGGCAGACGACAGCGTCGGACAGGAATATCAGGACGACCTGAATGTACACGAAGAGCGCGAAGCGCAGTTTGACAGATTAGAGGGCGCCTTACAGCAAGTAGGAGAACCCTGCGCCTCTTTGCTTCGGGCCTTCTACCACGAAGGAAAGAGTATGCAGGAAATCAGCACCGCGTCGGGGTACAGCAATGCCGACACGGCAAAAACACAGAAGTACAAATGCCTTAACCGCCTGAAAAAACTGTTTTTCGGGTCGGAAGAAGGAGCGAAAAAATAGCTGTCTATGCCCGGCGTTTCTGCAGCGGGTACAGATTGAAAGAAGAAGAAGAAGAACAAAAACGGAAGTAAGCACCATGGAACTACAAGACCACATCTGGGAACAGGCGGAGCGATTCATAGCCGGTAAAATGACGGACGCAGAGCGGGCAGCACTGGCAACGCAGAAGACGCAGGACGCAACTTTTGCGCGCGATTTTGACCGCGCGAAAAACCTGCTCCAAACGATGCAGGGTAAGACGCGCACCGAGGCGTTTCGCAGTACGCTGGCGCAGATTCACAAGGCCGTTACGCAACCCGTAAAAGCGGGTGAGAAAAAACGTCGCGTGATTCCGTTTATGTCTAACTGGCGGACGGCGGCGGTGGCGGCTTCGGTGGCGGCGGTGATTTCTATAGGAAGCATTGTGGGCAGCAAAACAGGTAACAAAGACACGGCCCGCTACCACCAACTGAGCCGCGAGATTGAAGCGGTGAAACGCTCGCAGAAGAATCTGGCGCAGACACAAAAGCAGTTAATTTCGGAAGTGAAATCGGTGAAGCAAAGCGCCCCGGTTGCACCGTTTAATTCCACCGGAACGGCCTTCGCGTTGAACCATTCCGGCTATCTGATTACGGCTTACCACGTAGCGAAAGACGCGGACTCCCTTTACATCCAAACCCGGAAAGGCGAGAACTACAAAGCGTCGCTGCTGGCCTTTAATCCGCAAGCCGACGTAGCCGTGTTGAAAATAGAAGACAAGGATTTTCACTTCGCAGGAGGCGAGCTTCCCTATGCATTCGCAACGCGAAAATCAGGACTTGGCGCGCGCATCTACACGCTGGGTTTTCCGCAGGATGAAGTGGTGTATAGCGAAGGCTACGTGAGCGCGGCCAATGGCTACAGCGGCGACTCGGCGCAATACCGTTTAGAGCTTCCCTCGGAGCCAGGCGCAAGCGGCGCACCCGTTGTGGACGGCGCAGGCAACGTGATTGGAATTGTAGCGGGCCGCAACAACGAAGTGGGCGGAACGACCTACGCCATTGCTTCACCGGAATTGCTGCGCCTCTTGCGCTCCATGCCTAAAGACATCCGCCCGACGCTCGGCGCATCCACCAACCGCCTGCGAGGTCTTTCGCGCGAGCAGCAATTAGACAAGCTACAGGATTATACCTGCATTGTGCGGGTGTATAAGAAGGGATGATTTTTTTCTTCAATTGTGTTTTCCATTTTCGTCGGAAATCTCATCACAGCCCTGTAGGGGCGTAGGTTTGGTAGAAGAAGCTGTTGTTTTAAGAAAGGAGTCCCGTAAGGGACGCAGGTTTGATCAGACCGAACCTGCGTCCCTACGGGACTTTATCTTCTCTGTCTCAACATAATGGCTACCAAACCTGCGCCCTTACAGGGCTTATACACGCGCTTTTAAAACGGCCTAAAACAACTCTGTTTGGCATCTCGGGAATTTTTTCCAGACTTTGGGTCGGCTTTTTCGTGGCGGAATAGTTTTTGAAGATTCTCTCCGCCGGAAGGCATTTACAGCGCACTGGAGATGTACTTTTTCCCAAAGCGCCGTTCCCTACTTTTGAAGTCCCTTTTTATTCCTGCCTGTCATACTCTCCCGTGCATTTCGACAAAGTAAAAAACAAAGGACAGGCACAGCTTTTCGGCCCTTCGTGGATGGAAGCGATGACCAAGACGCACCCTGTGGTGATTTACAGCATTTATGTGCCGGTGATTGTGGGAATGCTTTACTACAGTTGTGCGTATCTGGGTTTTTCGGCAACGGCGGCAGCGGGCTGGTTTTTGGGCGGTGCGCTTTTCTGGAGCTTGTTTGAATACATCATGCACCGCTACCTGTTTCACATGATGGTGCACAGCAAGCGCGCCGAGCGTTTTGTTTATACGATGCATGGCGTTCACCATGAGTATCCGCGCGACACCGAGCGCCTTTTTATGCCGCCGGTTCCAAGTCTGGTTATTGCGGGCGTTCTTTTCTTTTTATTCCGGCTGGCCTTCGGCGGTGCGGGATTTGCTTTTTTCCCGGGTTTCATGGCAGGTTATCTGGCTTATGGCTCTATGCATTATGCCATTCATGCGTTTGCGCCGCCCAAATTCCTCAAATCCCTGTGGCGCAACCACCATCTCCACCACTATAAAGAGCCGGAAAAAGGCTTTGGTGTTTCGTCGGTGTTGTGGGATTATGTATTTGGAACGATGACGAAGAAGGAAAGTGGGAAGGCGGTGTAAATTCCAAACATATATATATTATAGGCTTTCTTTTTAGGCTTCTATTTGGTGATTTTTCCTTCATAAATCCCCACATTCCCCACTGCGTCTCGCGCCGTAATCCGCAACGTATGTATGCCTTTAGCAAGCCGCTCATCAAAAACATACGTCCACTCTTCGCCGTGTTGCTCTAAAAGAATCCATTTTCCACCCCCTTCGCCGCGCACCGAAGCCACGCTCGTCGTCTTGTCTGTTATTTTAAAACGAATCCTATCCTTTTCCGTTAGTAATGGCATAATCACCGGCGCAACCATATCCGCTTCTAACCAGAACGTGCCGAAAGCCTTTGCCATGCCGCGATACCAGCCTTCGGTATCGGCAACGGCAGGCGTGCCGGTAATTCCTTTCTCATCCTTCCGAAGCAACGCCAGCTTGCTGCGCAGCCGAAAAGGAACAGGCTTGTCGGGCTTGAGGAGAAACGTAACCGGCACATGAAGCGGCACATCCAGGCGCCCTATCTGAAAGGCAGGTGAAAGCGCACCGGGCACAGACGTTTGTCGCACCGTTTCACAGAGGCCGTCGTACAGCGCCGCCGTTCCGCCGCGTAGCCGCAGGTTTGCGCTTTCATACTCAAAGTCTTTTCCGGCCTTCCAGACAGGTTTGCAAAGCGACTTTGTTCCTACCGCATTTTTTACCCAAAAAACAGCGCGGCTTTCTCTTCCGGCAGCATCTTTCCAATGACCTTCCACTTTCACCAGCGTTGCGCCCAGCGTTAAAATTCCGTCCTGCTTCGCGTCGTAAATAGTGCGCAACGCATTACCCGGCAAGCGGAACAACAACTGCACCCACGGGCCCCCTTTTTGCTTCGTGGAATAATCGGCGTAGGCGTTCACGTAGCGCGTAGCGTCGTAGCCAATATCGTCCAGCGTAATGGTGGAAACCGTTTCGCCGTCCGCCATTAGCGTGGTTTGCAGCGGCGCAAGCGTGTTCTCCGAGCCGTCGGCATAGTCGTCGCCGTCAATACCAATTCCTACACGCGAAGCCGCAATAGAAAGCGTATCTCCCGAAACAGGACGATAGATTTCTCCCACTTTGCGTAGCGGAATTTTAAGCGGCGCTGTTTGATAAAAACTTCCGTCTAGATTGTAGAGGTAAACACTGCGCAAAACCGGCGCCCGCCCGTCAGCAGGTGAAAGCCCAAAGAGCTGCGGGTTCAGCGGATGCTCCGTCTTCACACTGCGGATTTCAAAGTGCAGGTGCGGCGCGGTAGAGCTTCCGGTGTTTCCGCTAAAAGCGATTTGCTGTCCTTTTGCTACGGGGAAAAACGAGGGCGGCAGCGCGGTATCCATTTCCCAATTCTCAGCCTTATACTGTGCCGCGCGCACGAAATCCTGCAAGGGTTTTACAAAGTCGTTGAGATGCGCATAAACCGTGGTGTAGCCTTCGGGATGCATTACGTACAGGCAATGTCCAAAGCCGCCGGGCTTCATGCTGATGCGCGACACATAACCTGCCGCCGCCGCGTGGACGGGTAGATTTTCCTTGCCGTCGGTCTTGATGTCAATGCCGGAATGGAAATGCGCCGGGCGGCATTCACCGAAATTTCCGGCCAGCTTTATGTCAATGTTCAGCGGGTTGCGGAAGAGGTTTTGCGGATAAGCATTCTGGGCAAAAACAGACCCGGGAAACAGCGTAAGAAGAGCGGTTAAAAAGCGCGCAGGCATGGCGCAAGGTAGCAGCAACGCCCATTTATATTTCCCACGCCTACTTTTGCGCGCGTGTTTCAAAAGCTGCAACAGAAGTGGGGCGTAAGGCCGGTCAGGCTGGCACTCATCTTCTGCACCTTCGCCATCGGCGGCTCCCTCTGCGGACGCGCCGGAAAATGGCTTCTGGACGCAGCGGGCGTGGAAAGCCTGTGGCTGTATGTTCCGCTTTACCTGGTTCTTGTTACGCTCCTGTGGCCCGTGTGCGTTTTGCTGGTCAGTTTTCCGCTGGGGCAATGGGCGTTTTTTATGGGTTATTTGCGGCGCATGGGCGCGCGGTTTCGGCGGAGAAAAGGATAGCGATTTATCCGGCTCAAGTAAGAATGTATTTCTGAGCCGAATAAGGCTGCTAACCGGCTTAAGTTTCACAACGCCCACCTTCCTTTTTCGTCAATTACAACTCTTTTCCGGCGCTACCTTCGCCGATACGCCCGAACCGCTCCTTTTTGAGCCGGACGACGGCTTTTGTTGTCTTATGAAAGTTGCTTTAGACCACCTCTTCGCGCCGGAGCCGGAAATGGAATTCATGCCCATTGTGCCCCTTGGCGAGGAAGAACTGAAAGACGAAGAAAAAGGAACGCTGCCCGAAGTGGTTCCGCTCATTGCGCTGCGTAATACGGTGCTGTATCCCAACGTGGTTTTGCCCATCACCGTCTCGCGGGAAAAAAGCCTGCGCGCCATTGCCGAGTCGGATAAAACCGGCAAATGGCTGGGCGTAGTAACGCAGAAAGATTCCAACGCGGAAGACCCGACTGCCGACGAACTGTATAAAGTAGGTACGCTGGCGAAAGTGGTGAAACAGATAAAGATGCCCGACGGTAACACCACCATTTTCATTATGGGCCGGATGCGGTTTGAGTACGACGTACTGGAAAAAACAGAGCCTTTTCTGTCGGCCCGCGTCCGCTATCTGGGCGATGAATATCCGCTCACAACCGACCCGGAATTCACGGCGCTTGTCTCCTCTATCAAAGACCATGCAGAGCGCATTCTCCAACTTTCGCCCAACATGCCGGGCGAGGCGGGCATCGTGCTGAAAAACATTGAGCAGCCGTCTTTTCTGCTGCATTTTGTGGCGGCGCACCTCAACGCGCCACTCGTTTCCAAGCAGGCATTACTGGAACAAAATGACGTGCGCGCACGCGCGGAATCCTTGCTGGGCTTGCTCCAATCTGACCTGCAAATGGCGGAATTGAAAGCGGAAATTGCCAACAAAACGCGCGGTGAAATTGACAAGCAGCAACGCGAGTATTTCCTGCAACAACAACTCAAAAGCATCCGCGAAGAACTGGGCGGCGAACCCAACGAGCGCGAAATCCGAGACCTGAAAGCGCGCGCCGAAAAGATGGAGTGGAGTGAAGCGGCACAGGAACTTTTCAAGAAAAATATTGAGAAACTGGAGCGGATGCACCCGTCCACACCCGACTATTCAGTGGTATATAACCACTTAGATTTGATGCTGGATTTGCCGTGGCAGAGCTATACCCAAGACCGCTACGACCTGCGCAAAGCAGAAGCGATTCTGGATGGCGACCACTATGGCATGGGCAAGATTAAAGACCGCATTCTAGAGTACATCGCGGTGCTGAAATTGAAAGGTGATTTGAAGTCGCCGATTCTGTGCTTCGTTGGTCCGCCGGGTATTGGTAAAACGTCTTTGGGCCGCTCTATCGCGTCGGCGATTGACCGGAAATATGTGCGCCTTTCTCTCGGTGGATTGCACGACGAAAGCGAGCTTCGCGGCCACCGCAAAACCTATATCGGCGCGATGCCGGGCCGCATTATTCAGCAGTTGCGGAAAGTGAAAACCGCCAACCCGGTTTTCATTCTGGATGAAGTGGACAAGATTGGAAAAGACTTTCGCGGCGACCCGTCGTCGGCCTTGTTGGAAATCCTGGACCCGGAGCAGAACAGCACGTTTTACGACAACTACCTAGAGCTGGAATTTGACCTCTCCAAAGTCATGTTCATCGCTACCGCAAATACCCTCGCCGACATCCAGCCCGCGTTGCGTGACCGCTTGGAAATCATCCAACTCACCGGCTACAGTCTGGAGGAGAAAGTGCAGATTGCGCGCCGTCACCTGATACCGAAACAGAAGGAGTTGCACGGGCTGGAAAAAGTGCCCCTGAAATTCCCGGAAAAAGTGTTGCATCGTCTTGTGCAGGATTACACCCGCGAGAGCGGCGTGCGCGAATTAGACCGTTTGATGGCGGCGATGATGCGCGCGATTGCCCGCCGCGTAGCGATGGAAGAAGACGTTCCGCAGACAGTGGATATGGAACTCGTGCGGCAGGTTTTGGGCAGTCATAAATACAGCAACGAACTATACGTAAAAGGCAACCCGGCAGGCGTGGCGGTGGGCCTTGCGTGGACGGCAGTAGGCGGCGAAATTCTGTTTGTAGAAGCGAGCATAAGCAAAGGAAAGGGCGGCATGACGCTCACCGGAAATCTCGGAAACGTGATGAAGGAAAGTGCCTCTACCGCGCTGTCCTACCTCAAAGCCCACGCGCAGGACTGGGACATCAGCACAACGGCGTTTGAAGAGCAGCAGATTCACATCCACGTGCCCGAAGGTGCCGTTCCGAAAGACGGGCCAAGCGCAGGAATTACGATGCTCACGGCGCTCACATCAGCGTTTACGGGCCGCAAGGCAAAGCCATTTATGGCGATGACCGGCGAGATCACGCTGCGCGGACTTGTACTTCCCGTAGGCGGCATCAAGGAGAAAATTCTGGCGGCCAAACGCGCGGGCATCAAGGAGATTGTGCTTTCCACCCAAAACCAAAAAGACGTTGCGGAGATTGAAGCCATGTACCTAAAGGGATTGAAGTTTCACTACGTTTCGCGGATGGAAGAAGCACTCCACGTAACGCTGAGTCGGTAGGTTTTCCCAGAGATCACAATCCGCCGGCTTGCCCTCCAGAGGGCGTTCAACAGCGAAAGGAAGGCTTTGCACGGAATGGCTTTTCTGCCTCTTTTTTGGAGATAATGTTTGTGAGGCAAAAAAAGCCTGTAGTGTAGAAAGCCTTCCTTTCGCTGTTGAACGCCTCCACTTTTGGGTTCTTTTTGGTGGAGCAAAAAGAACAACAGAAACTCCCTAAAGTCCCGTTGCCATCAGCAAATCCAAATCCGTGTACTTCATCCCAAACCGCTTCGCAATAGACGGACTTGTGATAGCGCCTTTGTAGAGATACACACCGTGGCGCAAGCCAGCTTTGGAGACGATTACGTTCTCCGCGCCGCCGCGCTCGTTGAACTCCGCCAGAATCGGCATCAGCACGTTGGAAATAGAGCGCGAGGCCGTCCGCGAAACGCCGGAAGCAATATTGGGCACGCAGTAATGAATGACGTCGTACTTCCGGAAAACGGGCTTTTCGTGTGTCGTCATCCTTGAGGTTTCCACGCAGCCGCCGCGGTCAATGCTTACGTCAATAACCACCGAGCCGGACTTCATATTCTGCACCATTTCTTCCGTCACCACCATGGGCGTCACGCCATTTTTAGGCTTCATCGCACCAATCAAAACATTCGCTGTAGTCAGGTCACGAGCCAGCGCCACGGGTTCAATCACCGAGGTGTACAAGCGGTGTCCCACATTGTCCTGCAGCCGCATCAAGCGGTAAATAGAGTTGTCATATACCTTCACCGCAGCGCCCAGCCCGATGGCCGTCCGCGCGGCGTAAGTACCCACCACGCCCGCGCCCAGAATCACCACTTCGGCAGGCGGAACGCCCGTGATCCCACCCAGCAAAATCCCCTTTCCTTGGTGCGCGCCGTTGCTTAGAAGCTGCGCTGCCGTAAGAATCGCTGACGACCCGGCAATCTCGCTCATGGAGCGTACCACGGGGTAAATGCCGGCATCGTCCTTGATAAATTCAAAGGCGATGGCAATCACTTTTTTGCGCACCATTTCCTCAATCATTTCCTGCTTCAGGAGCGGAAAATGCACCGGCGAAATCACCACCTGAGACGGCTGAAGCATCGGCAATTCCTCATCGCAGATGGGCGCACTTTTAATGATGGTCGTGGCCTTGAAAACGTCTTCTTTGTCGTAGGCAATCCGCGCGCCCGCCTCGCTGTAATCGGAGTCGAAATAAAACGAGCCGTCGCCCGCGCCCTGCTCTATCACCACTTCCACGCCGTTGTTTATCAGCACGCTCACGGCTTCCGGTGTCAGGGGCACGCGGTTTTCCTGAAACGCCGTTTCCTTTGGAATGCCAATAAACATTTCCTTGCGGCGCGGCGCTACTTCCAGCGTCTCTTCAAGCGTGGAATAGGAAAATCCGGCGGTAACAATCGGTCGCTTCTGCATCATAAAAGCAAAGGGCTAAAGGAAAGGCAGGAATGCCTTTTTTAGAAGGAAAAAATTAAAGAACAACGCTTCTACAAAGTTCGCCGAAAGAGCGGGTTTTTTCGGGGCATTTTTTATCATTCCCAAAGGGAATCTGGGCGCATCCCTTCGGGCCGGGCTATCCGCTGCTATCTTTTTGCCCCACCGCACAAAAAAGCCAACACAGCAAAAGGATATCCGCTTCTATCCCTTGCGCGGTGGGTTACAGTCGCAGGAGTGATTCATCAATTCCATTTTGCGTCCGGTTTTTGGGTTGCGTCTTTACGCCGTTGCGAGACATTTCACTTCTACTGTCCCTGAACCATCGTCCCTAATTTTGCCCCCGATGATTCGCCAGTTCCAGTCCCAGAAAACCCTTCAACGCCTCTCGCCGCAGCAGATTCAGTTCATGCAGTTGCTACAGGCGCCAACGATGGCTTTGGAAGAGCGCATCAAGGAAGAACTGGAAGCCAACCCGGTGTTGGAATATGCCGAAGAAGGGCCAGTTGCTAAAGACGATTTTGAAAGCGCGGATGAAGAAGCGCCCGGAGCGGAAGACGATGAAATTCTGGAAGACTCCGACGAAGGCGAATCCATTGACCTTGACGAATACCTGCGCCACGAAAGCCGCGACGATGCCGACGTGTGGGAAGACGAGCCGCAGTACAGCGCCGGTGCTACCGACAGTCCGGGCAGCCGCTATTCTGTCGCGTCGGGATTCTATGAGCAGATGCTGGAGCAGGTTTCGCTTCTCGGACTTTTAGAAGAGGAAGAGGAAATTGCGCAGCAAATTGTGGGCACGCTGGACGAAGACGGCTACCTGCGCCGCGACCTTTCATCCGTGGCCGACGACCTTGCTTTCGGGCAGAATATCCACACCAGCGTAGCGAAGATTGAGGAAGTATTGCGCAAAATCCAGCAGTTGGATCCGCCCGGCATTGCGGCCCGCGACCTGCGCGAATGCTTATTGCTTCAGTTGGAACGGGAATCCCAGAAGGCAATCGTGGTGCAGCGCGCCACGGAAATCCTCCAAAAACACTTCGCCGATTTTACGTCCAAACACTACGAGCGCATTCAGCGCGCTATGCACCTGAGCGAGGTGGAACTGAAGGAAGCTATTCAGCACATCCTGAAATTAGACCCACGGCCCGGTGCTGTTTTCGGCACGCTAAACCGTGCGGAGACCTACGTGATTCCCGATTTTTTTGTGCGCGCCGATGGCGGAGAATTGCACGTGAGGCTGAACGCCCGCAACGCCCCGGAATTGCGCGTTTCGGAAAGTTATGTGGAGATGGTAAAGGCCTACGAGCGCAACAAAACCAGGAGCGCCTCACAACGGGAAGCCCTCAGTTTTATCCGCCAGAAACTAGATGCGGCCAAGTGGTTTATTGATGCCATCCGCCAGCGGCAACACACGTTGCTTGGAACGATGAACGCGATTATTTCCCTGCAAAAAACTTTTTTCCTCACCGGCGATGAATCGGCCATCCGGCCTATGGTGTTGCGCGATGTGGCGGCCATTACGGGGCAGGATGTCTCCACGGTTTCGAGGGTGGTGAACAGCAAATATGCGCAAACGGAATACGGAACCTACCGGCTGAAATTCTTTTTCTCAGAAGGCCACCAGTTGGAAAACGGCGAGGAAGTGAGCACCCGCGAGCTGCGCAAAATCCTGCAGGAAATGGTGGACAGCGAAGATAAAAGCGCGCCGCTCTCCGACGATAAACTGACGGAACTTCTTTCGTCAAAAGGCTACAATCTGGCGCGTCGCACAGTGGCCAAATACCGCGAGCAGTTGCAGATTCCGGTGGCGCGGATGCGGAAAAGCCTGAGCTAATGAATAATGAATAATGAATAATGGGGTTTCATGCTAATTGCCACGCCCTTGTCGGAACTAATTGCCACGCCCTTTAGGGCGTGGTGGGATGTCCAACAACACAGCGGAGGGCTTTAGCCCTTTAGCGCACAGGTTCCAACCTAATTTCCTCTCTTGATTTCCTTACTCTCCCGCCTGCCGCTTCGCGTTCTCTACGCCTTCTCCATACTGGCAAGGGTGGTGCTTTTTGGTTTGCTGGGCTACCGCCGGAAGGTGATGCAGGATAATCTCCGCCACGCCTTTCCCGAAAAAACGGAGGCCGAAATCCACACCATTCGGCGCGCGTTTGAAAAAGCGTTTTGCGATCAGTGGATAGAAACCATCCGGCTTCTTTCTATCTCCAAAGAAGAACTAAACCGACGAATGCCCGGCAACTGGGAACTGCTGCGTCGCTTGGGCGAAGAAGGAAAAGATGTGTATGTACTGCTTGGCCACCAGTTCAACTGGGAATGGGCATTTGTAACGACGCAGTGGAACATTCCACAGACAATGGCAGGCTTTTACCAGCCGCTTTCTAACAAGCGTTTCGACCAGTTGATGCTCCGCATCCGTTCGCGCGGCGGCGGCGTGTTGATTTCCGTTAAAGATATCCGCGCCGGAATGGAGACTCTTAAAGGGAAGCGTTTTGTGATGGGTCTTATTGCCGATCAAAATCCGTCAAGGCCCGAAAATGCTTTATGGGTTTCCTTTATGAATCGGGAAGCACCCTTTTTCCGGGGGCCGGAAACGGGAGCGAAAAAAGCAAATGCGGCGGTGGTTTTTGCAGAGGTGATTCGCCACAAGCGCGGGCAGTATGAGGTGGTTCTTTCTTTGGAATGGGACAATGCGGCCCACACCCAACCGGAGGAAATTACGCGGCGTTATGTGGCGCATTTAGAAGCTTGTTTGGAACGGCAACCGTATAATTATTTGTGGAGCCACAGAAGGTGGAAGCATAAAAAATAGATTTCTTCTCGCAGAGGCGGGGAGACGCAGAGACTTGCGTCACCTGTCATGTTTTAAAAGTCCGACAGATAATGGAGGCAGCATTATTAGCCTAATCTTTCTAACAATGTTACTATCCAGAAACAGTAACAACCTTTCTCTCAGAAGGAATTCCTTTTAAAAAGCAGCAGATTGAGTATCTATTATTAGACACAATATCCAATAATAAAGCTCTATTCTTCCAGAACTAAAGCAGGAACTGCCAACGCTCCAAACCTATAAGGGTTTAAAAACCTTATAGAAATATCCTTTACCGCCGCTTCGCATAATCTTCCAGATAGCTACATCTGCTCTCTGCTTCTGCATAGAAATTCGTATTCCCTACTTCAACTTTCAGCCGCCGGAAATACGGATTTTGTAAACTGTTCCGGTAATACGGGTCATTCTGCCCCGGCCCCATCCAGCTATATGGCCGTCCATCCGGCGGAAGCGGACAACGCTTTTGCCAGCATTTCGCGGCCATAAAGAGGGCCTTTGCCTTCGTTTCGGCATTGGTGGTTTTCTGCGCAATCTGCACAAAAATCCTTTCCGCTTCCGTAGGATTGTAATACTGTTGGCGGGCAAAGCTCATACTCAAGCGGCCCGTATCGGCGTAATACGCATTATCATCCGTGCCGCTGCGATAGTAATCATAAGCGCGGTGTGCAATGCCATAATGGCTCATCGCGTACAATCCTATTCCATATTGCAACATACTCTCCGCGTCGCTTTTTCCTTTCAGCACCGCCATCTGACGGGCAAATTGCAACTTGGTAATCTGCGAAGTGGAGTCTTGTGCATCCCATTCTATGTGGTCATTAATATCAATACGGAACGGATTGGGCATGGTATGAACCGCCAGCGCTTTGGCATCTGCCTTCTCTAAAACAGCCGCTGCCTCCGCAAAACGATGCTCTCGCAGCCGGTAGGTTCCTTCCAGTTCCAGCAGTGTTCCCAGCGAATAAATGCCTTCTCCGCCGCGCAGCCAGTCGTCGTAATCAGAAGAGCCTTTGCCGCTTGCAAACGCTTTTACCTTTTCAAATTGCGCCGCCGAAAGCGATTGCAGCGCAATGCCCGGCTCGTCCATAAAATCTTCAGACACCTGATAACGCAACGCCGTGTCGCCCCATGCCCGCTGCGAATGGGCCAGTGCATAAATGGCTTTCACCGTATCGCCCTGCCGCAGATACATCGCCGCGAGGTAGGCATTCGTAAAGTCGCGGTAGGTTTTGTCTAAGCGCGGAGAGGTCTTCTGGCGACTTTCCAGCCACTGAATATGCGGCAGCATCGCTTCCTCGGTTTCCGGCGTAATGCGGCCTTCTTCGCGGCTCACGTTCAGGAGCTTTATCACGCTCAACTGGTCTTTTTCCCGTCCGTTCAACGCCATGTCTTCTGCCTTTTCCATCTGCGCTTTCAGGTCGGTTTTGTTGCCAGTAACGAGGGAGAGATATGCTCCGGCAATCGTCCAGAAAGGACGTTTCGGGTTCTTCTTTGAGCCTTCATTTATCAGATTTGCGAGGCGCAAAGTGGTCATCCGGTATTTCTCTAGCCGCTGCTTTTTCTGCATCGCCGCGCTGTCGCCATATTCGTTTGTGGCGGGCGAATAGCTGATAACCGGCCACGCTGTTACCGTCGCCGCGTAGATGTTTTCTCTTTGCGCCAAGAGCATATCGGTGATGTATCGCTCCTCCACTTTATTGATTTCGCGGGTTACCAACGCATCCAATCCATTCACCGTCGGGTCTTCCTTCAGGGCCGCCGCTATGTTTTCCAGCGCAGGCTCGTAGGCATACAACCCGGTCAGCACTTGCACCACGGCGCGCTCGTGGGCATTCTTACACAAGTCCAAAACAGGCGCGTCATTCGTGTCCGCGCCCGTCCAGTGATAGGAAATAAAGGCCGACCTCCGCCACTCGTCGCCGAGGTCAAAAAGGTGGCTGTAGCGGTAAGCAGCTTCTGCATCCCGACCCATTTTAAAGAGCGCTCCCGCCTCCAAACCCAGCACGCGGGCCTGCATGTTGCGCGAAGTTTTTGGGGGCATTTCTTTATACAGCCGCAGCACTTCTTCATACTGTCCGCCCACAAAAGCCAACCGCAACACCTGATAGGCATAGCGGTCGCGGATGAAAGGCGCCTTCGCCGCCGCGTAAAGCTGCGTTCCGTTCTTGCGCAGCCGTTCCAGCATCGCTTTGTCGAGTGGCGGCGCAGGTTCCCAAGAGTAGGAAACCACCTGATTCGCATAGGGCTGCACCTGCTTGGCAAACAGCAGATAGCCCAGCGCCTCGAGGTCTTTGCTGCGCCGGAACCACTGGAGCATCTTGTTGGATTCATACGGCTGGAGGATAGGCGAAGAGGTTCCTTTTTCTATCTGCGCATACAGCGCGGTCAGCACCGCGCGGTCATAGCCATACACAAAGCTGTCCACGTCCGCGAGTGGTGCGCCGGTATAAGCAGCCCACTCCGCACGGTTGCCGTCTGCCGTGTCGGGCGCAAGAGAAGTGTCTTGTTCGCCGTACCATTCTTCATACAACAGCCCGGTATAAGCCGAGTAGCGGAAGTCTTCGTAGTGACCCGAAGACGGCAGGCGATTGTCGAAAAAAGACGGGTAATAATCGTCGGGGGCCGGGCCGTCGGAGCAGGCTTTTACAATGCGCTCACCGAAGAGCAACAGAAGCGCGGCGCTACTGAAAAGCACGAAGTATTTTTTGAAGTTGCGGCGCGGCATAAAGGCGGAGGTTAAGGTCGTCGAGATGATAGAAAACAATCGTGCGCGAAGCGTCTTCGCGCAGTTTTTGAGAAAGGAAAAGTGCCAGCGCTTCCACGTCTTCCGGCTGGGGCGATTCGGCTTTCAGGAGGTCGCCTTTTTGGAGGGAATAACCGCTGAGCGAAGCGTTTTGCGTGCAAAGAAAAATGCCCGTCTCTTTTGTTTTTTGAAGGAAAGAAAGCCCAGAGATTTCTTCTGCATCCACACCGCGCAGAATACCTAAAAGCTGCCCATTGCGATACCAAAGCGTCCAGCGGAAAATAGGCAGCGCCACGTCCAACGGCAGCGGATACGCCCCGATATTTTGGAGATAAGCCTTCGCTGTCGGCAAGTCGAAAATAGAGCTTTCCGGGCGCAGGGTTTTGAAGTTGCCCATGTTATAGACCATCAGCAGGCAGCGGTCAGCGGGCGGGATTCCGGCTTTGGCAACGTCCTTCACCTGATGGAGCCGCAGCGTAACGGAAAGCGTTTTTCCTTGCAGAAAATGGGTTCCTTTTAATTCTCTCAGCAACGCAAAATAAACGGCAGCCGTTCCCGCCGTCCAGTCGCAGTCGAGTTGAAGTTCCCGAACCTTCCAGCCCTGCTGGTTGGAAAAAGTTTGGGTGAAACGGGCGATGTTGGGAGCCAGCGCGGGCGCTTCTTCGGCTTTCAACTTTTTCAACGCCGATAGCTCCAGAAAAAGCACTGGAACGATTTCTGCGTCTTTCGGCGCGGGTTCCGTTATGCGCAAAACATCCTGCGGCAGTAGCTGTCCTGTCCGGGCATCAATGCCAATATCGCAGAGGCGGAGGTACAGCTTTTTCGCGCCGATGGCGGCGGCTGTTTTTTGGGTGGCCGGGGTGGTGTGGTACGTGGTTTTCCAGTAGTAGAAAGAGGGAACGGGCGGCGGCTTCTTTCCGCACGAAAGCAGGAAAAGGAAAAACAGCATTCTGACGCGGGACATGAGGGCAAATGTATTCCGCTCGGATTCTCCTAAACATATAGTTAGCACGAGTCATTCCGACGCAGGAGGAACTGCGAAGCACTCGCCGAAGGCAATCTCACTCGCGTTGTGGCTTACCTGCTGTGAGATTCCTCCTGCGTCGGAATGACCCACATTTTGTTGTTATTTAGTTAGCGCTTCTATTTAGCAGACCGCTTCTAATAAACCACCAGCTTTCCTCTTTGCTTTCCAGCCCCGCAGTCCACTTCATAGAAATAGACACCCGCCGCTTTGCCGCTCAATTCTATCTCCGTTTTCACGCTGCCCGGTTCTGCCCGGTACACCACCTTGCCTGTCAGATCGGCAATCTCAATGCGCTGGATAGCAGCAGGCGAGGAAAAGGTTACGATGCCGGAGGAAGGATTGGGGTAAACACTTACTTCCGCTGTTTGGGGGTTTGCATCTTCAACGCTGGCAGGAGGAATGTAAGGGTTATAACGTTTATCCAGCTTTAAAATAAAGCCTGACTTCGTGGTATAAGGCAAGCACGAAAGATAAAAGGTATCCACCCCGGGATCAAAATCTACGTATTGACCAGAAAAAGAACCTGTAACGTAAAGAGTGTCGGTTTTATCAAATCCAAACCAGCCATCGCTATTTACACTGCTCCACCCTGAATGCCATTGATCCCCCCAAATAAAGTTGCCGACGCTGTCCAACTTTGTGGTTGGAGAAGGATAGACGTTTCCAGAATCATCTGTTACAACACCGCCACCAGCGTTTCTTGCCCAAACAAAACCTCCGTTACTACGGAACTTCAGCAGGAAATTATGCCCATAATAATAAAGATTAGCCACGCCCGGGCCGGGATCAAAATCTACCAAGTCGTTCTGATAAGTTATATAAGTGCCTGAAACAAAGACATTACCAAAGCGATCTACAGATATTCCTCTTCCTTCTTCATCATCGTGAGCACCAATGCTATGCGCCCAAATCAAATTACAGGTAGAGTCATACTTAGCGATAAAAATATCAGCATTAGTGCCAAATGGAAATCCAAGTGCCCACGGTGTAGAATGTAGTTTATAGACACCGGGACCCGGGTCAAAGTCCATTGTGTCTTCAAAACTGCCGGTTATGTACAGATTTGCAGCACTGTCGATTGCAAAAGAATTGAAGTTATCAGTCCACTGGGCTTCTATTTCCTTTTTCCAGATAAAATTACCTGCCGTGTCCATCTTGAGGAAAAGCATATCCCTCGTTCCAATACTGGTCACATTTAAAATGCCCGGCCCCGGATCCAAATCCACTGTGCCATGAAATCTGGCTGTGGCGTAGATGGAAGTCCCGATTACTTTCATTCCAGTAATGTATGAGTTGTTGGTCAGTGTATCTACTTGGTGACTTTTAGCCCAAACAAAATCTCCCGAAGAGTTCAATTTCAGAATGCACGCGACAGATGCACCGCCTGTATAAAGACGATACACATCAGGGCCGGGATCCAAGTCAAAGCTATCTCGTATGGCTCCGGCAATGTAAATATTCCCGGCAGCATCAGCATCTATTTCCGTCGCAGGATAACCATAAAGACCTGATGGAAGGCCATCAAACTGTTTCACCCAAACGACATTTCCTGCCGCGTTTTCCTTGAGCACAAACATGTTGCCCCCTCCCGTTTGATTAGTTGATGTGAGCATCTGAGTGTTTGGGCCGGGATCAACATCTACCTTGCCATCAAACCAACCGAGGGTGTACTTATTACCGGCCCCATCAAAAGCCATTTTACCTATGCCGGCCTTCCCGCCCGTATATCCGGTTGGGTGAAGCACAATATCGGATAGAAAAGCTTGGACGCCGGAAAAGCCCTGACTCTTTGCGTTTAGGGCACTGGCCACGAGAATAAGGAGGAAAAGCCGTTTCATGGAAGTGAGGAGTTTGGGGGATGGAAAAGTTAGGTAAAGATAGGATGTCTAATGCTCATTTGGAGGAAAATCAGAAATTGTGATTCAAAAATTGGGGAACAACTTTTCTACGATTAGTACAAACGATTGCGCCTTTGCGGCCTATAGGAAAAACAACCCAAGGCAGATAAGGGAACGATGCGGTTAAATGAGGTGACCATAGGAATTTTTTTTGGTAAGGCCAAAGTTAAGTAGTTGCGCCCTATATTTGGCGGCAAATATCCCTTTATGTACTTCGAAAGCTGCCCGGTCTGCGCATCCACGCCAATATCGCAGAGGCGGAGGTACAGCTTTTTCGCGCCCACCCGGGCGACGGTTTTTTGGGCAATCGGGGTGGTGCGATACGTAGTTTTCCAGTAGTAGAAAGCGGGGATGACCGGCGGCTTTTGGCAGCAGGCGGAAAGGAGAATTAGCAGGAGAAGGAAAGCGCTGGCTTTCGGCATGAAGGCAAATGTATTCCGCTCGCAGTCCTTCGGCAGGCTCCCGATGACATCGCAAAGACGCAGAGGCCTAAAACAAAACCGGCCTTTCCACTTTTCGCGGAGAAGCCGGTTTTGTTTGTCGATAATCTTTTGTCATCCCGGAACGGGAACTTGTCGGCTTGCGTCCGCTTAGATCCCGTTCTGGGATGACAAAAGATTCTCAGTATATCTCCCACTATTGGTTATTGCCATAGGCTTTAATACACTACCAACTTCCCTCTTTGCTTCCCCGCCCCGCAGTCCACTTCATAGAAATAGACGCCCGCTGCCTTGCCGCCCAAGTTTATCTCCGTTTTCACGCTGCCCGGTTCTGCCCAGTACACCACCTTGCCCATTATATCTGTAACCTCTATGAGATGGATAGCAACAGGCGAGGAAAAGGTTATGATGCTGGAAGAGGGATTGGGGTAAACGCTTACCGCTGCTGTTTGCAGGCTTGCCTCATTAATGCCGGTGGGAAGAAGCGTTTGGTTTAGCTTTACGATAAAACCTGCGCTTCCACCTGCACCCGAAAGCGGATATACACCCGGCCCGGGATCAAAATCCCTGTTGGCCCCGGTAAAGCTTCCTGTGATGTAAATGCTGTCCTTGTTATCCAACCCAATCCAGCCGGGTGCATCGCCCTCCAAGCCTGCCACCCATACATCGTTCCCGGCGCTATCAAACTTCTGCACAGTTACATAAGAACCGCCTAGCGTTGCCGCTGTATAGACATTGCCGGTGTCATCTGTTGCAATCGCTCTGCCTTCATTTAGACCTCCGCCTCCGGCCATTCTTACCCAAACAAACTCACCATTGTTGCGCAGTTTAAGGGTAAAGATGCTACGGGTAGAAACAGAGGTAAGATTGTACACGTTAGGGCCGGGATCAAAATCTACTGTGTCGCCAAAGTGGCCCGCAATCAGCACATTGCCAAAGCGATCAACAGCGCCTCCCGATGCCTTGTCATCAGAGTTGCTGCCAAAACTGTGCGCCCAACTAAAGTTCCCCGCAGAGTCGTACTTGGCGACAAAGAAATCAGTCATGTTGCCACCAGCAGGTGTACAGGTTAAAGTATAAACGCTGGGGCTGGGATCAAAGTCGGCAGAGCCAAAAAAATAACCCGACACAAAAATATTGGAAACACTATCAAAAGCTAAAGAACGTGGTGTCTTAATATCATCACCCGTAACAAGTTTGGCCCAGATAAAGTTACCGTTACTGTCCAGCTTTTCTAACAAAATATCTCCACGGCTCGGCGTAACGTTATACACAGCGGAGCTAGGATCCGCATCAACAGGCGTTATACCATCACCACTCACTAAAGCAGCAAAATACAGGTAACCACCGTTCTTATCTCTTCCTGTAGCGGTTGCGGATACACCTACAGCTGGAACTTGAGTACCGATGTCTTTTACCCAAACAAAATTGCCTGCCGAGTCTAATTTTAGCACAAACGCGTGATAGCCTCCGTAGGAGTTAAGCTTGTACACCGCAGGGCCGGGGTCAAAATCAACACTGTCTCTGAAAGTGCCGATGACGAAAATATTTCCGGCACTATCTATATACCCGCGCCCCCCAGAACCCCAAACGCCGCTTGAAAGTCCTTTCACCTGTTTTACCCAAATCAGATTGCCGGAAGCATCTTCCTTCATGATAAACATGTCGAAGTATCTGCTTACCGCAGTAAGATTGTACACCCCCGTTCCTCGGTCAAAATCTGCGGTGCCGCTAAAAGAGCCTACACTGTAAAGATTTCCTGCCGTATCAGTTGCAACAGTTCCTACACCTGCGCTTCCGCTTCCGACTATTGCCTGCGCCCAAGCTAACGATTGCGCTTTTGCAGCAGAGGATAGGAGCAATAGGCTAAAAACAGCCAAGAGAACGATGCGGTTAAATGGAGTGGCCATAATAATTTTTTTTGGAAAAAACAAAGTTAAGTAGTTGCGCCCTATATTTGGCGGCAAATATCCGCTTATGTACTTCGAAGCTATTGTTCCGCCGCCACCATCGCCATCGCCACCGCCAGCGTTGAGTTTATTGACAGCGCAGAATCCTGTGCCACTCAATACCGAATTTGTTGTAGGCGGCTATGACAAACTAAGAGATGGCGGCGGCGGAACATTCATCTGGATTCCGGTAGATACAACTGTAACGCCATTGCCTCCTGAAGACTTAGGTATCATATTCTGGGGTGCTGACCCCAACGGCTATTTCATGCGCATCTACTCCGGGCCTATCAATGTGCGCTGGTTTGGGGCGAAGGGAGATGCAGATAGATATCCATTGCATGATGATACCACTGCGGTTAATAGGGCGCGTGCGTCGGAAGCTTTTGCAAACAATGGCACGCTGTACTTTCCAAAAGGGACGTACATGGGTGCGTTTGTTTTTGATTTCGACCCTTTGTTTAGTCCACCCCTCAATGGAATAAATGTTGTTGGTGATGGACGCGGAACAATACTGAAATACCAAGTGGACAGCAACGGAAACCCAACCGGTAAACCTGTCGTGACCTTAGGATATAGGAGTTGGAATCACACCGCGTTCCCTAACTGGGTGTGGGCCAGAGTATCTAACCTGACCATTCTTGGTGGACCTGACCCCAGGCTGGGAGGTGTTCCACCCTCAAATGGGGTGGAGTTTGCAAATCCAGGTGATCCAAGTCTTAATGACGCATCCGGTGGCTGGGTTCTGGAACGGGTTACTTTTACCAAGTGCAAGTACGGCGTTTATAAGAAGGGGAGCCTTGGCAACCATTTCATTGATTGCACCTGGAATGGAAACGAGGTTGGCGTTTGGGCGGAGACAGCCCCGCTACTAGGTGCAAACGGAGCATCTGATAGGTACAGCGGCGGCAGTTTTGAAAATTGCTCCACAGCTTGTTTGCAGTATATTGGATCCGCCCCACAGCTTATAATAGACGGGGCTGTTTTTGAATACAATCATACAGCTTGGGCCATTTCCATAAAACTATCGGGGGAGGCCCGTATGCTTCAATGTGCTATATGCATTAGAAACGTTTGGTTTGAAGGAAATGGCGATTTTGCTACTAAAACGGGAGGTGATTTTGAATTTGAAGGGGTAAGATCCGTCCGGATTGATGATACGGGCATAACAGGAAGAATCCGGCTCGTGGATTCTTCCGTTAACCTTTATAACTGCAAACTGGATAGCGATGCTGGAGGTATATTGAGTGGTGACCACTATGTGGATGATAGGTCTTCGCTTGTAGCGTATGAGCATAGATATTTGACCTACCCTACGAGCAAAGTATTTGTAAACTCTATTTCTTACGATGGCTCTCAGGATATTCTTGGGCAAGGCTGGCAACCCACTTCTGTATGGGGGCCTTTACGAAGCGTGGTATCTACAAGGCGAAACATAGTAGCATCCAATCATTTTGACGACGCTGCCCACCCCGAATCGTTCACTTACTTACCTTTTCCACCAGGAACGGACACGACAGTTGCCACTATTAGCTCTATGCGTGTGCTGGGTAAGGGTTCTGGTAAGCTTCAGATGAGACCCGATCGCATTAGGGGAGATAATAATGCCGGCGTTCTCAGAGCAGGCGCTCCACGATACGTTGTGTGGTCTATGCATACTTTTCTGGAAACCCCAGTCCCTGATGGATACACTGAAGATCAAGTATATGGAGAGCTTACTTCCACAAACAGAGATTTGCAATACGGTATAAACCTGGGGCGGTTTTATTTCAAACATAACCAGTGGGCTTGCTCTTACGGAATGAAATTGGTAAGTCCCGGAAATGACAATTTGACCTTGTGGCTGGATTTTCAATCCGAATTTGATGGTATGACCACCTTCTATATAACAGATTATCAGATTGTCGAGTTCGCCAGTCTACACGATGCCAATGCTTTTGTAAACAGTCGAGAGTTTGCTACTTATACTGCAAGAGAGTAATAAAATCAATTACTTTTGCTAAACAGATAAGGCAATAAAATCCCGGTTTCTTCGTTTTCGGGAAAACAAGAAAGAGGCCGGAAGTTGATAAAACATCCCCCCACTACGGCTTCCCACTTTTGCGCTCAACGTCATCAGCCGCGTCTGCACCCACAACCATACAAACTGCTTCATGCCCCTATTGAATCTGCTGATGCCGGCGCAGGCAAGCCTCGCTACCCGTAGCGAGCCTTCCGCTACGGGTAGCGAAGCTTTGCCTACACGTAGTGAAGCTTTGCCTACACGTAGTGAGCCTTCCGCTACACGTAGTGAAGCTTTGCCTACACGTAGTGAGCCTTCCGCTACACGTAGTGAGCCTTCCGCTACACGTAGTGAGCCTTCCGCTACACGTAGTGAGCCTTCGGCTACCTGTAAGGAGCGCCTTGCTACGTGTAGGCAAAAGTCCCCAAAGGGTGGAAAAAATATTTTTCCCCTTCCGCTTGTTATTTTGTTCCTGCTTCCTTATTTTTGACGCGCGAAGGTTTTCTTTCTTAATCTCTCCTTTTTTCAAACACTCTTTTTTTTATGGCTGGAAATTCCCCCCGAGGCCTCTTCCCCGCTGCGGAAGACGCTTTCCACCCTCATGCCGACAAGGTGGTGCAGCGCCTGGTGGACCCCGCCAACGCCACGCGCCTCAACATCAACGCAGCGCGCAAAGCGGCTATCAATGCCAAATGGACGACCTATGATATCGCCTACGGCAAGGGAGGCCCGCAGGCCGAGGACACCCGCACCCCCATTGATGTGACCAACCGCGTTACCGCCCGCGCCGATCTGGAAGCCGAGCTGCGCAGGGCCTTTGACAATATCCCGGCGGACAACCTCACGCCCGACGACCGCGCCATCTTTAACCTGAAGCTGCCAAACCCGCGCACCTCCATCGGCGCGCCGACGACTAATCCCATTGTAAACGGCATCACTATTGACCAACGGTTGCTGCAGGGTGTTTCCTTCGCCGACAGCGCCACGCCCAACAGCAAGGCCAGGCCCGCCGGGGTAGCGTTCTGCCAGATGTGGGTGGCCATCGTGCCGGTTGGCACGCCTGCGCCGCCTGCCGACCCGAAGAATTATCGCTTCCTGGGCACTGCCTCCTCTACGCCCTTTTTGGCCACTTTTGATGCGGCAGATGGCGGCAAGATGGCGTGGCATATCCTGCGCTGGGCCAATGCCAAAGGCGAAACCGGCAGCTGGAGCCCGCCGGAGGGCGCGATTATCCAGCCTTAACCGTTTTTATGTTTAGAAAAAAGCCGCATTCCCTGTTTAGGAGATGCGGCTTTTTTCTTGCGGTGGTGTATGCCTGCCCCCCGTCTTTTTCTTTTTTCAATCATTTTTTGTCACCCCCGAAAGGGGGCCTGTAGGTAATGTTTTTTACGACAACGCATTTTCTACAGGTTCCCTGTCGGGAATGACAAAAGATGGGTTGCAAATTGCAAAGGGCCATTTTGTAAAAAACCTGCGGAACCTTTCCATAAAGAAACCGGCCTTCCCACTTTCGCGGGAAGGCCGGTTCTTCTTAAAACAATCTATCTTATTACTGAACGATCAACTTGCGAACGATGCGCTCGTTGTCGGCTTTGATCTCTACGAAGTACACGCCGCGCGGTTGGTCTTTCAGGTCTACCGTGGTGCTGAATTGCGTGCCCTGCGCGCCGAAGCTGCGTTTCTGAATCACCTGGCCGGTCATGTTGGTAACAATCATCTCCATTTCCTTCACCGCATTCACCGTGTTCAACTGCACGGTAGCGATACCGGTAGTCGGGTTCGGGAACAGGCTGAAGTTGCTTACGTTGCTGCCGTTGGCGTTCACAACGCCGGTTGGGCAGGTCGGGCAGCGGAAGGTTACGTAATAATCCTCTGTCTCGCCTGAAGTGTAGGTTCCGCAACCGTTGTCAGAAGCTGCATTCGGGCCTACGTTCTCGTTCATCACAATGCGCAGCAGGGTTACATCACCTGTGAGCACGGTTGACGGTGGCGTTGTCAGTTGCAGGTTGTTCAGATAATAGTTCACATTCGAGGTAAAGGCCGTCAGCACGCGCTCCGACGGATAGCCGGCAGGCGGATTTACGTCAAACTGCAGGTTGTGGTTATAGTCGATAAACATCGTAACCTTCGCATCCTGGTGCAGCTTTCCACGCATAATTTGGTAGATGTCCACATCATAGGTAGAATCTGCCCAAAGCTCTATGATCTGCGTCTGACCGGCGTTGTTGGTCCACTTGCGGGTTGCCTGCGGATTTATCAGGTGCGGGCCACCTACCTGGAAGGTATAGCTGCCAATAGAGAACGAGCCTACATCGCAGCTATCGAGGTTTTGAGAAACCTGATTCGGGCCACCGTCGGCATAGCTCGGGCAATAACACTCACTGGCCGGACGCAGCAGCACGGATACTTCATTGGAATAGCTTTCCACGCCGTTGTCGCAAAGCTGCATGAAGCGATAGCGGGTGTTGGCTTGCACAATCAGGTCCACTGTGTCCCGGTTAATCGGGCCAACACGCTGCCAGCTTGCGCCGTTGTTGGTGGTTTGTTGCCATTGGCGGGTAACGCCGGACACTTCTCTTTGATAAGTTGTATCAATAAGCGTAACCGGATAACCGGGGCAAATGCTTGTATCAGAAACATGTGCCGTACCGCCAATAAGCGATGTGAAGCCACTACAAGGCGCGAGGCGCAGCTCTACCAGATAATCCTCCGTTTCGCCATAGCCCGGATTGGTTCCGCAAGGGTCGGGCAGCGTAGCGGTGAATGGTTGTTGAAGCGTGATGCGCATACCGGTGATGCCGGGTTTTGCGTTGGACGGAATGGTGAAGTTGCCAGCAATTTTGTAGATAGGTGCGGAAGCAGCCGTGGTCGTCAGGTTCACAATGCGCTCCGTACTCGTATCAAAGATGCCGTCACGGTTAAAGTCAATCCAGCCCACCACTTTCGCATTGGAGTTGGTGGTATAGGAAATTTGCTGGATTTCCAGATTATACGTGCTGTCGCGATACATCGGCGTAGCAGGCAGATTCTGGAAGTTTGAATAAGCATTCACTGCCGTCACGTTGTTGTTGATAGGCAAGCTAATGCCATTGGTCATCAGCGTGATACCTGCCGCGTTTCGGATGGTAGCACGTCCGATGTTCTCTTTAAACTGAGACGTCACATACGGATACTGTGCGTTGGTGATGCAATAGCAATGGAACGAATCTGCAATCTGCACAAGTACTGCCGCAGAGGTATCCAACAATGGCGTACCACCCGCGCTGCAGGAGACAACCAGACGGAACCAGGTGTTTTGTGCAATATTCGTATCCAGCACAGATTGTTGGCGACCACCTACGGGACTAAAGCCCGTCGTGGCACTTGTGGTGGAGCTTTGCCAGAAGTAAGTGAGACCGCCTTGCTGCGAAGTACCTGTTGCAGACAACCGGAATGTACGGCCCGGACATACATTCGGCACCGGATTCACAATTCCGGCAGTCGGTGTACCGGTGCAAGGATTCAGCACCTGCACATAATCAAGGCCGATGTCTTTTTGCGTGGTTTGAGAGAAAGCCTCAAAGCGAACAATGGTTTTAGAAGAATCCGAAGGCAATACATACACCTTCTGCTCCCAGCCATTGGTGCTGCGAATCGTATCCAGTTGGTTATAAGTAAATCCGCCATCCGTAGAATACAATACGCGCAGCGTATCGGTGTTGCCCGCCGTGCGATCCGACATATTCACAAAGAAGCGTAGTTCTTTGCTGCCAATCACACTGCTGCAATTTGCATACAGGTTCAGCGAGCCAATGCTGCCATCAGGCGTAGCTGCTGCATTGTGGAAACGGGCTGCAAAGCTGTCTACAGCCGCCGTTGGCGTAGCAGGCCACCATTGGCCGGCCAGCGGTGTTGTCCATGCACCAGTAGTACCCTGGTCGTTGCGGCGCCAGGAGCGGTTGCCAAAGGAAGGAATATTTGCCCAATTGGCAGAAGGAATTTCCTGCAATCCACAACGGTCTGTCCAGCTTTCAAAGTTCTCTGTAACCGGAAGCGTTGCATAAACAATACCTGGTGTTACGGCAAGATTGTAAACCACTACATTGGTAGAGTCCACCGCGCTGCTACCGCCGCAGGTTACTTTGGCACGCACCCAGGTTGTTTGCATTAGTTGGCCGGAAGACCAGCGATAGCCGCCTGAGCCGGCAGGTGTTTGGGAAGTGAAAGGCCCTGCTGCGCTTGTGGTAGAGGTTTCCCATTCAATCTGCAGGTCGCCGGCCATAGATGTTCCGGTGAGGTTCAGGATGGCCGAGTCGCCGGGGCAGATACTGGTAGGCGTCACCGAGCCAATCGTTCCGGCTACTGGCTGACCAGTACACGGTGGCGCGGCAAAAATAGAATCAATCCCTACGTCGTTGCCCGTTGCGGCAGTGGTATGGCGGGCCGCGAAGCGAACGATAGTTCTCAGGCCGGTAGAAACAAACGGAACGCGGCGCAGGCGCCAGTCGGCTGCCGAGTCAAAGGAAGCAACCGTCGTCCAGGTAGCACCACCATTGTCAGATACCCGCACATCGAGTGCACTGGTTGGCACGCCCTGCGCGATATGATAGAAATAAAGTGCTTTGTTAGGACTTCCGGGGCCGCAATTCAGATACATGTCCAGCTTGCCTTCTTCGGGGCCATTTGGAGCAGATGCTGTTGCAGCACGGCTGCTGTGGAAGCGGGCGCTGTAACGGCCACTCCGGGCAGGTGGAATATAAGAGCCTACGTTCGGCGCGGCCCATCCTGCTGTGCTGCCCTGATCGGAGCGGCGCCAGGAAGAGTTGCCTGTCTTCACAGTTTGCAGCCAGTTGCTGTCCGCCGGAACGTCCTTATTGTCGCAGTTATCTACCCAGATTTCCAGATCGCTTACATAAGGGAGCAGCTTAGGTATTGTAACATTTACGTTCACCTCTACATAATTGCTTCTCGCTGTATCGTTTGTGTTATCACAAATAGTCAGCAAGCGGTAGTAAGTCACCGGAATGGTAGGAGCCAGTGCAGAATAAGTACGCGTGTTGATAATACCCGGAGGCGTCAGCGAAATGTTGTTAGGACTACCGATAACCGTATCAATCTTATATTCCCACAAATACGACAGGTTGCTGTTTGTTGGCAGCGGCGCGGTCAGTGTAAAGCTGTCGGTTGGGCATAGATAAAGCGGCCCTACAGGTGTGATGGAAGACGTAGGCGTAGCTGCGCAAGGCGGCAGCTCTACGATATTTAGGTCGTCGATATAAAGCGAATCTGCCGTTGTGCCAAGCGTTGTTGTGTTGATGCCAAAGGAGAAGTCGCCGGTAGCCGTCGGCGTGAAAAGTCCCAGATATTGCTGATAGGTAGTTGTTCCGGCGTTCACAACACCAGTGCCTACGGTAAAAGTCATCTGTGGCGCAGAAGGGCCAAAGCCTGCGGCAGCCTGCAAAATGGGGAAAGGATTGTTTCCGGAAGTACGATACCAGAAAGAGAACTGATACGTAAGTCCTCCCTGTAGCGTCATCATGGGTGTAAACATCCACTCCGTATTGGAGCCGTTAACAGCACCAAAAACCCCAATCTTGTTTCCGCCCGGTGTATGGTTTTTAGCCGGAACGCCGGTAGTAGTCCAAGTTCCGGTATTAAGGTCGGTTACGTTAAAGCAGGTAGGGAGATCATTTCTGCCCGCGATGCCTTCAAATGTTTCCTGATAAGGAAGAACTGCTTTGTAAGGCGTGATGGTAAAGGGCGCTGTAGTATCCCTGAATGTGCCTAATGCCGATGCACAAACGGTCTCGAGGCTATAGGATACAACTGCTGTAGAAAGCGGTGGTGTTGTGTAGGAGGTGTGCGCATTTGTATTAAGAGGCGCAACGGATCCATTTTGCAGCCAATTAAAAATAATATTACTAAACTGCGGAAAGTTCTTACCGGAGAAGTCAATCGATGAACCAGGACAGAAAGAGGTTGCTGTTGTAATAACGGTATCGCGTGCAGGCATACCAACGCAAGGCGGCAACGAATCCACGCCTATATCATCTATAGAGAAGAAGCCATTGGCCGCTCCCGTAAAGTAAGCATTACCAATCCCTACAAAGTACGTTCCCGCCGTTGTAGGCGTATAGTAATAGGATACCTGCTTGTAGGTGGTATCCAACGAAGCATTTGCAATTTGCCCCAGCGTGTTGGTCATAGCTGCTGCATCAGCGGCGGTGCCGATTGCGGTTCGAGTACTAAGAAGGGCATTGCTACCATCTCCTACATACCAGAACCGAATGGCATAAGTAACACCCTGTTTTAAAGGTAGACCCGGTGTGAAGAAGAACTGCTCAATGCTGTTGCTGCCCGCAAAGCTGAAGGAGCCATATTTATTTCCACCCGGCGTATGATTGCGGCGACCTACGCCCTGCGGCGTAATAAACGTCAGATTGGTGTTTGCCGGATCCGTTGCCTTCATACAAGGCGGTAACTGATTATTGGTTGTGATGGTTTCAAAGTCTTCAAAATACGGCAGCGTAATGGAAAGTGGCGTAACCGTTATCGGCGCAGAGGTGACGCTGTCGTTGGTAGTCCGGCATTTGACCGTAATCCGGTAATAAGTAACACCCGTTGGCCGGACACCAAAAGAGCGAAATGTATCCGTGCCGGCACCAGGCGCACCATTTCCGGAAAACCAAGCTATGCCGTCAGATGACCACTCCCAGCGGTAACCGAGGTTTGATGCGAAAGTGCCATTTGGAATGTTCAATGTAACACTATCCCCCAAGCAAGGCACTGCGGGCGAGGCTACAATAGTGCCTGTTACCGGCATACCATTACAAGGCGGCAGGGCAATAAAAGTATAATCTTCAAATTCTGCCGAAGTAGAGTTGGTCTGGCAAGGGCTGCTCGGTGCTGAATTGAATTCATCTGCTACAATGCGCATCCTTGTAGGTCCTGTCACTGCGGTAAGCGGTACAGTAAAGCTACCTGTGTGGGACAGGCTATAGCTACTGCTTACAAATACCTGCTCCCCCGGATCGGCAAAACTGCCATTTTGGTTCCAGTCTATCCAAATAGCAAATCCATAGGAGTTAAAGCCGAAAGTTCCTGCGTTAAAATTCGCGCTAAAATTGACTGTCTGTCCAGGAACCTGCGAGGCTATTTGGGACGTAAACTGCCCGTAGCCACCCGGCGACAAGCCGCTATTCAGATTACTAACATTAGAAGCTCCCCCTGTGGTGCTAAAATCGGTGATGTAATAGTCGGTAGCAGTACTTGATGGAATGCAATAGCAAACGTTAGGTGGATTCTGTGTTATCGTTAAAGGTGCTGAAGTGTTGGTGCCGCCGCCTGCGCAGGTTACCGTTACCCGGTATTGCGTAGTTACCGTTTGAGAAGTAACTGTATATCCAGGGCTGGCTCCGGAAGCTAAGGTAGTCCAAGTAGTACCTCCATTTGTAGAAGCCTCAAACACATAGCTAAGTCCCCCTTGCGAATTTGGCGTTGCAAGAAGCGTAAATGACGCGTTTGGACAGGCATTTGTAGAAGCAGTAGTGAGTGCTGCTGAAGGCGTGCCCGAGCAAGGCGTTAAAGCAATTACATCAAAAACATAATCTTCAAATTCACCATTGGTTACCCCACAAGGATCTGCGGGACCAGTGGAGGGCGTAAAGCTGTTACCTATCCGCATCCGGGTTTGGCCAACAGCTGCCGTAATGGGCACCGTAAAGCTGCCCGAGTGAGTAGTAGCATAGGTGGTGGTGGAAAAGACTTCTTCACCTGGATCGGAGAAATTGCCGTTCTGGTTCCAGTCCACCCAAACGCCAAGGCCAAATGTGTTGCCGGCACTGCCATATGTAGCGGTAAAGTTTACAGAACCCAGCGGATTTTGCGAAACGATCTGCGATAGAAACTGGCCGTAGCCGTTTGTAGAACGAAGCGTTCCTGTGTTGCTTATATTTGCTATGCCACCGGTTGTGCTAAAACCGCTAATGTAATAGGAAGCATTATTGCCGGAAGGCGTACAATAACAGGCAGTAACCGGATTTTGCGATACCGACACCGGTGCCGACGTATTGCTGCCATTGCCCGCACAAGTGACCGTCACGCGGTATTGTGAAGCAACGGTTTGAGAAGCCACTGTATATACAGGACTAACGGTAGGGGTGCCTGTGCCTAAAGCACTCCATGTAGTACCACCATTTGTAGAGACTTCAAACACATAAGTAAGCCCGGAAAGCGCATTAGGTGTTGCCACAAGCGTAAAAGGACTTCCAGCACAAGCTGCCGTAGCACTGGCAGTGAGCACAGCGGAAGGCATGCTTGTGCAAGGCGAAGCCGATACAAGGGTAACAGTATAATCTTCCGTTTCGCCGGAAAAAAACTGTGTGCAAGCATCGCCCGAACCATTGGGATTCCCTTGACCACGGCTGCGCACACGCATTCCGGTAGTACCCGGTGTAGCACTGGCAGGAATTGTAATAGAAACCGAAGCACTGGTCGCACTAGTAGTTAATTGCACCCACTCACTCGCAGCGAAGGAGCCATCCTGATCGAAATCAATCCATACAGAGGCAATAGCATTCGTTGTGAAGGTTGCATCAAGAGTATAAGTAGAGCCAAGTGTAAGTATCGCTGTTGAACTACCAGAAGCCGGATACGATGTGTAATAGTTCGTTGGCCCGGTAGACGTACCTGTACTATTGTTCAGCGTTGTTGTTTGAATCGTTACGTTGGTGATGCCCGGAGACCCACCGCCACCGAGGTTAGACGTACAAGGGAAAGTGTACTGCGCCTGCGCCTTCAAGCCGCCCGCAAGCAGCAAAATCACTGGCAACACACGTCCCAGAAACCGGCGAAGCAGGCCCTTGGATTTCAAAGCAGAAGTAAACATTTTGTCCATAGTAAGTGGAAAATACAGAAGTAGAAGCGCCCTCGCGGGCGGTGGAAACAAACGTCTTTAGAGCCTTCTAAGGTAGGGAAAACTTTTTTCTCCGCCGCAGCGCGCAAAATTATTTTACAGCGAAACGGAACTTCTTCTTAGAAACACAAAAGCCGTACCGGTTGAAGACGCATTTCAAAAGGAAAAGGTTGGGTGAGGGAAAGAATGTTTTCCAAGCCAGCATGGTTAATGCGTCATCCCTTTTTCGGCTTAGCGCCTATCCCAAAAATGGGGAGAAAGGAGTTGTGATAACCTCTTTTTTGTTACTCCCGTTCTTCGGCAAGCTCAGAATGAAAGGGGGCTTGTAGGAAATGCAACTACAATAAGGCAGGTCATGCAGATGCCCTCCCGGTCATGCAGAAACGGGAAAAACCGTGCAGAAACAGAAACCGCCCCTGCAGAAACCGCCCACCTCCCCGCAGAAATCAAAGACCTCCCCGCAGAAACGGTCCACCTCCCCGCAGAAACCGTTTCCCTCCCTGCAGAAACGGATACAGCCCCCGCAGAACCCGAAAAATCCCTGCAGAAATGACCCCCGCCCGCGCAGAAACCATTCCCGTCCCCTCCCCTGTTCGGCCAGGTCTGTAAGGTGCTGGCGCTTACACATAGCCGCCTTTATCGTCCCGCCCTCCTGCCGCTACCTTTGCCCCCCATGCCGCTCGATACGTCCATCCGCTCCGTCCTCATCATCGGCTCCGGCCCCATCATCATCGGTCAGGCCTGCGAGTTTGATTATTCCGGCTCCCAGGCCGCCCGCTCCCTGCGCGAAGAAGGCATCGAAACGGTGCTCATCAATTCCAACCCGGCTACCATCATGACTGATCCGATTGTGGCCGACAAAGTGTATCTCCAGCCCCTCACGCCGGAAAGCATTGAAGCCATTTTAAAGGAAAACAGCATCGACGCGGTGCTGCCCACCATGGGAGGACAAACAGCCTTGAATCTCTGCAAGGAATGCGACGAAATCGGGCTGTGGGAAGAATACGGCGTGCGCCTGATTGGTGTGGACATCAAAGCCATTGACAAGGCCGAAGACCGCGAAAAATTCCGGCAGTGGATGATTGAAATCGGCGTTCCGGTAGCACAGGCGCGCACCGCTAATTCCTTGTTGGAAGGCAAAGAATTTGCGCAGGAAATCGGTATTCCACTCGTTATTCGTCCGTCGTTTACGCTCGGCGGAACCGGCGGCGGACTGGTGTTTAAAAAAGAAGATCTCGACGCGGCGCTGGAGCGCGGACTTTCCGCCTCGCCCATTCATGAAGTGCTGGTAGAAAAAGCCGTGATGGGCTGGAAGGAATTTGAGCTGGAATTGCTCCGCGACGCGAAAGACAACGTGGTCATCATCTGCACGGTAGAAAACTTCGACCCGATGGGCGTCCATACCGGCGACTCCATTACCGTTGCGCCTGCCATGACACTGCCCGACACCACCTATCAGCTCATGCGCAACACGGCGCAGAAAATGATGCGCGATTTGGGCAATTTCGCGGGCGGCTGCAATGTGCAGTTCGCCGTCAATCCGGAGACCGAAGAAATCATCGTCGTGGAAATCAACCCGCGCGTTTCCCGCTCTTCCGCGCTCGCTTCCAAAGCCACCGGATACCCGATTGCGAAAATCGCTGCGAAGCTGGCCGTAGGCTACACGCTGGATGAACTGAAGAACCCGATTCTCCAAAACACCTCCGCCTTCTTCGAGCCCGCGCTGGACTATGTGATCGTGAAAATGCCCCGCTGGAACTTCGACAAGTTTAAAGGCGCAGACGATACACTCGGCTTCCAGATGAAATCGGTGGGCGAGGTAATGGCGATTGGCAGAACCTTCCCCGAAGCCCTCCAAAAAGCTTGTCAAAGCCTGGAAAACAACGCCACCGGCCTGTCCTTTATTTCCACCCAGCGCCTGCGCACCGAAGAGCTGATTGAAAGCCTCAAGCGCCCGACGTGGGACCGCGTGTTCCGTCTCAAAGAAGCCCTTGCCGCAGGCGTTTCCATCAAAACGCTGCGCGAACTCACCCACATCGACCGCTGGTTTCTCTACCAGATTCAGGACATCGTAAACCTCGAAAAAGAAATCGCCGCCTGCAAACACCTCGACGCGGTGGACAAGGATTTGATGCTCCGCGCAAAGCAAATGGGTTTTTCCGATGAGCAAATCGCCGAGGCCCTGCGCGACTGCTCCCCCGACGAGGTGTATGACTACCGGAAAGAGATGGGCGTTACCCGCGTCTTTAAAATGGTGGATACCTGCTCGGCGGAGTTTGAGGCGGTTACGCCGTATTTCTACTCCACGTTTGAGCGGCGGGGAGGCACGCTTGCTTAACGCTTATCCGAAAACTGCCCGGCGCTACCGCACCGGGTACCGAACCCTACGCGGAAAGAACAGTACCCGGTGCGGTAGCGCCGGGCGTATAAAATCAAACGCCTGTCTCGACTCGTCGGGAGGGTCTTAGCGGGGTGCGGGCCGACAAGTTCCCCTTCGGGGATGACAAAAGATTTCCGACAAAAAAACGCGCGCTTTAAAGAGCCTTTACTTTTGTAAGAGACTCCTCTTCCTATGATTCGGTTGATTGAATGCAAGAACTACCGCAGCCTGAAATACATCAGCCAGCCACTGGATAATTTTCAGATTCTGGTAGGTCCGAATGCCAGTGGCAAAACCACTTTTCTGGACGTGGTGAGCTTCATGGCGGATATTGTGACGAAAGGCGTGGAAGAAGCTGTTTTTAGCCGTGCCCCTAATTTTTCAGACCTTACGTATGCGGGCAAAGGCGGCGAGATAGAATTGGCTGTAGAGGCGGAACTGCCGGAAGGGATTTTGGATGAGAGCCTTAAAGGCAAATTCAACGGTGTTCGGTATGCAGTCAAAATTGGAATAGAAGAAGAAAAGGAACAGCTTGTCATTTTGCAAGAAAGAGTCCTGCTAGTAACGCGGAATTGGAAGGACTTCATCGCACAAAAGGATTCATCAGAGTTTCCGGTTTTGGAAGAAACGCCCGACTCTTTGGTTTTTCGGGAAGCGGAGCCGAGGCCTTACCGTATTACCATACTGAAGGCCAATAGCATCTCGAACCTTTATTTCGCAGAAATGGATCCCTTTGATGAAGGCGATGAAGACCCACGTAGCTTCTCCTTTGCCCTTGGGGATAAGCGAAGCGTGTTAAGTGCCATTCCATCAGAAGGAATACTGTTCCGCGCCACCGCTTGGTTCCGCAATTTCCTCACCAACGACATCCAGAAATTCGTCCTCGACAGCCTCCAAATCCGCAAAGCCTCGCCACCGGGAAAAGGAAAATCTTTTCGCACTGATGGATCTAACCTGCCGTGGGTCATTGAAGAACTGCGTAAGCACCCGGAACGTTTTGCCAACTGGATAAGCCATCTCCAAACTGCGCTCCCCGACATCCGCGATATTGATACCGTAGAGCGCCCCGAAGACCGCCACCGGTATTTGCGCGTTCACTACGAGAACGACATCGTTGTTCCAAGTTGGCTGGTTTCCGACGGAACACTGCGGCTGTTGGCCCTCACGCTTCCCGCCTATCTGCCCGATTTCAAAGGCATGTACCTGATTGAAGAACCCGAAAACGGCATTCACCCAAAAGCCATGGAGACGGTTTTGCAATCGCTTTCTTCCGTGTATGGTGCGCAAATGATTCTGGCTTCTCATTCGCCGATTATCCTTAGCCAGATGGCACCGGAAGATGTGCTGTGCTTTGCCAAAACCGAAGAAGGCATCACCGATATTATTTCCGGCGACAAGCACCCGATGCTTCGCGACTGGCAACGCGATACCGACTTGGGAACCCTTTACGCTGCCGGTGTTTTGGGATGAAAGACCTGGTTATTCTCTGCGCCGATAAGAACACGGAGTTTTTGCTCAAAGGCTTGTTTCCGCGCCTTCCGGTTTCCAGCGGCCTGCGAAGTTTTGACCACAAAACCTTCGTTCATCCGCACAAAGATTCGGGCGTACTGAATGAAGCGCACCAGTTTCTCCGTCCCTACAAAACGCAGTACGCCAAAACACTTGTTCTTTGGGACGTAGAAGGCTGCGGACGAGATGAAAGAGGAAGAGGGGCTTTGGAATTACAGGTAGAGGAAAGCCTTTGTAAAAACGGTTGGACAGAAGAGAATGTCTGCGCCATTGCCATCCAGCCGGAATTGGAAAACTGGCTCTGGGGCTTGAGTGAAGCACACTTAAAAACCGCTTTCGGCTGGAAGGAAGAAACGTCTCTGAACAGTTGGGTTCGGGAAAAAGGTTTTTGGGCAGACGGACTTCCTAAACCTTCAAGACCAAAGGAGGCCGTAGAAGCTGCTTTGGTGCAAAGTGGAAAGTCGCGCTCTTCGGCCATCTATAAGCAAATTGCAACCGCTGCCAGCTACAAACACTGCACCGACGAAGCCTTTCTGAAAATGCTTCAAAGACTCAAGGAATGGTTTCCGAAAGAAGCCCATGAAGGCTAAAAGTATCAGTTCAACCCATACACAAAAATGAACGGCTCGCGGCTCCGCTCTTTCAGTGCCTGCCGCACTTTGGCGGGCTTGCGGATGACTTTATAACGCTGTAAATCCGCCACTTCCAACGTGTAACCGGGCGCTTTTTTCAGGCCCACAAAGCGCAGATAACCCAGCAGAACGACGGCAGCCAGCAGGTCGGTTGCGAGAGCATCCTGTTGATAGCGCGTCCAGACTTTGTTTTGTTTTCCCCACATAGCCGAAAGCCGTTTTTTAAGAAAGAAAAAAGAAAGAAAATTACCGCATCGTGCGGGGCACATATGCCCGGTTAATGTCCGACCCGCAGCCGCATTTTTTGCTGCTGCTGCATCCACCAAGAAGTCCCGCCGCGAGGAAAAGAAAGAACAACGCGCGGGCGCTATTGTTCGTCAGAAATGTCCGCATAACCGTGAGAGTATCTTTGTAAAAATAAGGCTTTTTCTGAACCGCGCTTCTAAAAAAATTTTGCTTTCGCCGCTGGATTGGGGCCTCGGCCACACCACGCGCTGCATCCCATTGGCGCGGCATTTAGAGACGCTGGGCGCAACGCTTTTCTTTGCCGGCAATGAAGCGCAATGCTCCTTTTTCCAAAAAACTTTTCCCAAGATTTCTTATTTGCATCTGGAAGGTTACGGCGTACAATATTCCCGCCGCCGGAAAGGTCTTATGCCCAAGCTGTTGAAGCAATTCCCGCGCATCTTCCGGACGATTCAACAAGAACACAAATGGCTGTTGCAGACGGCAAAAACACACGGTTTTGACGGCGTCGTTTCCGACAATCGCTACGGACTTTGGCACCCTAAAACCCCCACCGTTTTCCTTACGCACCAGCCGGGATTAAAAACAGGTTTAGGATATTTTACAGACCGGATTTTCGCCCGCCTTCATCAACGGATGATGCGCCGCTTCGAGGAAGTCTGGATTGTAGATAAGCCGGAAAGCCCCGGTCTTAGCGGCGCACTTGCACACCCGGATTTTCTGCCCAAAAACGCGCGCTACGTCGGCCTGCTTTCGCAGTTTGAAAAGGCACAAAAAGCAGTGGCGAAAAACACACTGCTCATTCTCCTTTCCGGCCCGGAACCGCAGCGCAGCATTCTTTCCGAAAAGCTGTGGCAACAGGTACAAAATTGCCCTTTGCCGGTGGTTTTTGTAGAAGGAAAAGCCGACGCGCCGAAGCGTCTTTCTACTCACAACATTCGTTGGGAAGCGCAATTGGATGCTTCCGCGCTTTTGCCCGTTTTACAGTCGGCACGCTATGTGGTTTGCCGCAGCGGATACAGTACTTTGATGGACGCAACTGTGTTGAATCTGGAACTCCTTTTGATTCCCACACCGGGACAAACAGAGCAGGAATATCTTGGTGCTTTGCTTCACCAAAAACAACAGGCACTTTGTTACCGGCAGGAAGATTTTTCGTTAAAAACAGCTTTGACAGAAGCAGCCGGTTTTCCATTTTTGCCCTTGGGGAAAGCAGAGGACGCACACCTTTTCAGGCGAGCTTTGGAAGAATGGTACAAACAAATCTGAAGACCCCAAAAGCAAACCGGATTTTTGCCAAAATTCCCGAAAGCCCATCGGCGCAAATCCATACCAATTCGTTCCATTCTCCGCTTTGCTTCTAACGGATTTCCATAACCTCTTTCTCCATGAACATTCCATCGTCTGCCCCTTCTGAAAGCGCAAGAGTTCCGGCGCTGCTGGCGCTGGTGGGCCTGTTTTTCTTCGCCATCGTCTTTTGGAAAGAACGCGTTTTCTTCGGCGATGCTTCGTGGATTTCTTTTCTCCTCATCAACTTTGGTAAGTTGCAGATTCAGGAACATCGCTATGGCTCCTTTATCACACAAAGCGTTCCGCTACTGGCGTCCAAAATGGGCCTTTCGCTACGTACGGTATTGTTGCTTTACAGCGTTTCTTTTAATGCCTTTTATCTTCTTGCCGGGGGCCTGCTTTTCCGCTGGCGACAATACTCCTTTCTGCTGCTTCTGGCTCTGTATTTCACGGTCTCTTTCAGCGTTGGGTTTTACTGGACGAACAATGAAGTGCATCAAGGCATGGCCTGGCTGATGCTGTTTTTCGGCTGGGCTTCACGGGCGGAAAAATGGGATTGGGTTTTTTATACGGTTGCCTTCGCTCTGTGCTTTCTGGCGCTGTCTTCCCACATGCTTCTGCTGCTGGTTGCGGGTTGTTTATGGATACATCTTTTGCTGGCAAAAAGAGCGCCGTTTTACGGTACGCGAAAAGGTGTTTTTCTGGCACTTTTCGCCGTGGCGGCAGCGGTCTGGCGCTACTATATGAGCAAGGTAGAAGGCTGGTATGATGCCGACAAACTTTCCTTTATCGACAACCTGACTTTCTCCAAAGTTGGAGAAGCATTTAAGGTAAAAAGCTCCCACGATTTCTTCAGCAGCTGGTTTACGCACTATCCTGCGCTGCCGGCTCTGGTGCTGTTGAGCTTCTTCGTTCTGCTGGTGCAAAAGCGCTGGCTGGCTGCTGGCTGGCACCTGATTTCCCTCGCTGCTTTCTGGTTTTTCATCAGCGCCGCTTTTGCCGATTTTACGGCTTGGTATTCCGAAAGCGATTGGGCTTCGTGGACGCTCGCGGCTATGATTCCACTGGCACTTTATGGCTTTCCTTTTCGCAGGAAAAGTATCGGCGCGGGCTTTCTGGTACTTGTTTTTGCCCTTAGCCTGTTACGCATTTATCAGTCGGCTGCGCCCTTTCAGAAGAGGCTGTTACGGGTAGAAAAACTGGTTGCTACCCTGCAAAACCGCGACCTTACTAAAGTCGCCATCCTGATACCGGACAACAAGCCGCTGGAAGAGAAAATAATTCTTTCCTGGCCGCTGCCTAGCGAGGTGTATAGCCTTTCGGCAATCTCGGGGCGGAAGCCTGTGATTTCCATCGGCCTTATCGGAGAGCAGAAAAAGCTACCGCCCACGCCTAACCTGATGCTCATTCCTTTTGACAACTTGTCGGCATCGTACTTCAAGCCTTCTTACTTTCCGGTGGATAGTACTACGCCCTACACTGTTTTTCCGACAGATAGCCTGATGCATTGGCTGGAATAGAAACCGTTTTGCGCAATCGTTTCTTTTTACAAGACGCTGCATCCCTGCACCCCTGCGAACGCCGAAAACGCTACTTCTATCTTTACGTGCTTTTCCTGTGTCCGCTCCTACCCGCGTCCTTCTGCTGTGCAACAGCTATTCGCCCGAAATCGGCGCGGCTCCGTTGCGGATGCAGGGCATGGCGCACTTGCTGCGCGACACGGGTTTTGAAGTGGCCGTAATAGCCGGGATGCCCAATTATCCCACCGGCGCACTTTTTCCGCAGTATGCGCAAAATAAGCCGGTAACCGAAACGGTAAACGGAATCCTCGTGCATCGCATTCCCTTCATGCCCTCACACTCCGGCAACCGCTGGACACGCACGGGTTCGCTGCTTTCGCTTTCGGCTTCCGTATTGCGCCACGGCAGTGCTTTTCTGCGGGATTTTCAGCCGCAGAAGCTACTTATTTCCTCACCGCCCTTGCCGCTCGCGCTGTGCGGTGCATGGCTGGCGCGGAAACACAAGATTCCTTTCCTGCTCAATATCTCCGACCTTTGGCCACTTACGGCGAAAGAGTTGGGTGCGCTGCGCGACGGGCCACTGTACCATACTTTGGAAAAAGCAGAGTGCTGGCTTTTCCGGCAGGCGCAGGGTTGGATAGGACAATCGGAACAAATTCTGCACTACCTGCAAACGCACAGTGCGGCGCAAAAACCACATTTTCTCTACCGCAATCTGCCGCCGCAAAACGCTGTTCCAGACACGCCGCTTTCTTTTTCCAAAAACACGCCGCGCCGCATCGTCTATGCCGGATTAATCGGGCCGGTGCAAGGCATTTTAGAAATTGTGCGGAACGTCTCTTTCGCGAAATTCGGGCTTGAATTGCACCTCTACGGCGACGGTGCTGACCGGAAAGATCTGGAAGCTTTTCTTCAAAAAAATCCCGGATGCGGCGTGGTATATAAAGGTCTTCTGCCGCCGGAAGAAATGTTCCGGATTTTGCCTCAATACGACGGCGCGCTGGCTTCGCTGAAAACAGGTATCTACGGTGCGGTTCCGAGCAAGATTTACACGGCAATGGCGGCGCGGCTGCCCCTGTTTTTCTTGGGCGAAGGCGAAGGGGGAAAAATCATCCAGACCCATGGAACGGGCTGGACTATTGCACCGGGCGATTTTGCCGAACTGGAAAAACATTTATCGGCGTTTGCAGAAATGCCGGAAGACAACCTTCAGGCTTTGCGCAGCCACATTTCAGGCGTGATGGAAGCGCATTTCAACGTGGAGAAACAAGGAGTAGATTTCGTGCGGTTTTTCGGGGAAATGTTTTAAAACATACGCCCGGCGCTACCGCACCAAGTACCGGACACGCGTGTTGCCGCTGTAAAGATTGGGCCGTGTGGAGAGATTGGTTTTAAGCCCTGTAAGGGCGTCAGTTTGGTAGCTTTTGGGTTCTAAATAAGGAATTAAAGCCCCGTAAGGACGCAGGTTTAATCCTGTCTAAAACCAAACCTGCGTCCCTACGGGACTTCTTCTCCATAAAACAGCGTTTTTCTACCAAACCTGCGCTCCTACAGGGCTACAAAATGTCTTTTGCCAAAACTGTCAACACGACCTAGAAATGGTGCGGTGGCGCCAGGCGTGTTTTTGCCCAAAATTCACATCTTCATCTCTTCTCTCTTCACCTAATAAAAAAATTTTTGGGCCACAAAAGCATTGATTATCAGTGCTTTTATGGCACGTTGCGGAAAATTCTTTTTGCCGGATGCTGTTTTCTGATAGAGATGGATTTACCTTCGCGTCCCCGTAAAGCAGCCTTCCGGCTTTTTTGCGCGGAAAAACTGCTTTTACTTTTTTCTAAAGACAATGAGACATCTCAGCTTCAAAACCCAAAGCGCCAACGAAAAAATCGTGGAGCGCCGCTGGCATGTGGTGGACGCCACCAACCAGACGATGGGACGCATGGCTTCTAAAATTGCTCACGTGCTGCGTGGCAAAAACAAAGCGTACTACACGCCCCACTTTGATTGCGGCGACTACGTCATCGTTATCAACTCCGGCAAAGTCACCTTCACGGGCGACAAGATGGAAGACAAGGAATACCTCACGTATTCCGGCTATCCCGGTGGCCAGAAAGCCGAAACGGCGAAAGAACTGATTGCCCGTCGTCCCAATGTAGCGATTGAGCGCGCTGTGAAAGGTATGTTGCCCAAAAACCGCCTGGGCCGCGCAATGTACAAAAAGCTGTTTGTGTACGAAGAGGCGGAACACCCGCACACCGCGCAGCAGCCGCAGCCAATGACTATTGAGGGAATCAAATCCAAGCAATCGGCTTAATTCCTTCTTTCTCAATTCCCACAAGAATTTTCAACTCCTGAATGGAAAAGCAAAAAAACGCCGTTGGTCGCCGCAAGAACGCGGTGGCGCGGGTGTATCTTTCTAAAGGCACCGGCAACGTAACCGTAAACGGCAAAGAATACAAAGCGTACTTCCCGGTGATGTACCTGCAAAATCAGGTAGAGCTGCCCCTAAAAACGATTGAAGGCGCACTCACGGCTTTCGACATCGTGGCAACCGTGAACGGCGGTGGCCAGAAGGGACAAGCCGAAGCAATTAAACTTGGCATAGCCCGCGTTCTTACACAAGTGGACGAGACTTACCGCCCGCTTCTGAAAAAAGAAGGTCTTATGCGCCGCGACCCCCGCATGGTGGAGCGCAAGAAATTCGGCAAACGCAAAGCCCGTCGCTCGTTCCAGTTCTCTAAACGCTAATTGTAGAAAGCTGTTCGTAGAAAGTAGAAAGCGGCTATCCGCTTTCCCCTCCGCAAGGAAAAATCTTTCTACTTTCTACTTTTTACTTTCTACTTACAAAGAATTTCCACTCCGATTATCATGGAAGAAAATAAAAGCCTTCACCAGCAGCTGCTGGAAGCCGGTGTTCACTTTGGCCACCTGAAGAAAAAATGGAACCCGAAGATGCTTCCTTACATCTTCGCCGAGAAAAACGGCATCCACATCATCGACCTCAACAAAACGATTGAAGGCCTTGAAGAGTGCGCCGCTGCCCTGAAGCACATTGCGAAGCAAGGCAAGAAAATCATGTTCGTCGCCACCAAAAAGCAGGCGAAAGAAATCGTGGCGGAAGCGGCTCAGAAGGTGGGCATGCCCTACGTAACGGACCGTTGGTTGGGTGGAATGCTCACCAACTTCAACACCATCCGCCGCTCGGTGAAGAAGATGCAGACCATTGACAAGATGCTGGCCGACGGCACGATGGACTCTGTAACTAAAAAGGAGCGCCTGACGCTGACGCGCAGCCGTGACAAGATGGACAAAGTGCTGGGTGGTATCTCCCAAATGGGACGCACGCCTTCCGCTATCTTTATGGTGGACATCACGCACGAGCACATTGCGCTGGCAGAAGCGAAACGCCTTGGCATTACCACGTTTGCGATGGTGGATACCAACTCCGATCCATCAAAAGTGGACTTTGCGGTTCCGGCAAATGATGACGCAACAAAGTCTATCGCGATTGTAACGAATTACCTCGTAGCCGCTATTCTGGAAGGATTGGAAGAGCGCGCACAGGCCAAAGAAGCCGGTGAAGAAGACGCCAATGAAGAAGGCAGCGACGAGCGCCGGGCAAACGCCGACGAAGACGGCAACGAAGGCGGCGGCAGCAGTGAAGGTGGTCGTGGCGAAGGTGGCCGTGGTGGTCGCGGTGGCGGCGGCGGTCGTGGCCCCGGCGGACAAGGCGGTGGCGGCAACAATGGCCGTCCGAAGCAGGGCGCAGGCCGTCCGGCACGCGGCGTAGGTGGCCCGAATGCAGGTCGCCGGGTTTAAGGATTTTAAATAGGTTTTTTAGAAGCGCCGCTTTTCCGATTGGAAAGCGGCGCTTTTGTTTATTTTCTCGCAGAGGCGCGGAGACGCAGAGATTTTTCCCACTGATTTTCGCTGAATCCGTCGCAGAAATATGCAGAAACCTGTCAGGTTGCTCCGTGCTTCACCCGCACTTCGTTCACCCATTCATGCGCACGGCGCGTTGGCTCCGGGATGCGGTATTTTCCCCCGCAGCGGCGCACAATCGCTACCGCGTTGCGCAGCGTCAGTAAGTGCCCGGCGGAGACGTAAACCGGAGCCACTTTTGCTTTTGTGCGCAAGACCGCGCCTACCGTTTCGTCTTTATGAATTAAGGGAACGGCATCGCCTACGGTTTCGGGCACTTCATCGTGTTTACCCACTAAAATTGTTTTGCCGCAGCCGAGCGTCGGGATGCCTGCTACTACGCCGAAATGCGAAGCAATGCCGAGACGGCGCGGATGGGCCTGGCCGTGACCGTCGAGCATCAATACGTTGGGTTTGATTTTCAATTTCTCCCACACCTGCAACAGCGTTGGCACTTCGCGAAAGGAAAGCAGGCCGGGAACGTAGGGGAATCTCGCCGTTCCGATCACATACTCCCGGTGCAAAACCTGCATCTGCGGGAAGGAAAGCACGACGATGCCAGCGTAAACCGTTTCGGAAAATTTGTTGAAGGAAATGTCCGCGCCGCCAATGGTTTGGATAGGCTTTTCCAATGGCGAGAGTTGCACGGCGTGGCGCAATTCCTGTTGCAAAGCAATGGCTTCCGTGGGCGAGAGCGCGTCGTAGTTTTCCGGGGAAATCATAAGAGGAATTTTCTCTGAAAATTGGGCCAGAAGAATCAGTTTGCTATAAAGTACTTCCCAATTCGCTCTAAATTTGGACATCCAAATAAAACCCGCTGATGCATTACAACCCCAATAAAGGCCACGAAATTGAAGGGCATTTAGACATTTTTGTTGCGGAGAACAAAGGGGAATTTGAAGGGCAGATAAATAGGTGGCAAGAAGTATTGATTCACGGAACACCGGAAGGGCTACGGTCTTTTGCCAAGCTTTTGCTCCGTATGTCTTATCTGAATCAAGAAGAAGTGCCCAATAAATACTTACCCATTGGCGCGCGGGAGCATTACGACCTGAGACCCGGAATAAAGCTATCGGATAGTTTTGTAAGGGTGATCGTCGGACGGCTGGACGCGAAAGGAACACGTGAATTCTACAAACGATTTGCTCCTAAGAAAAACTAATTTTACCAATAGAAAAAGCCGCGAAATATTTCGCGGCTTTTTCTATTATTCCTTTTCCTCTCCATTCGCCTGCTTAATAAAATACGCATTCGTCACTGCCCCCCAAAACGGTTTTTCCGGGTCGGTTTTGCCTTCTTTGGCGAAGAGGGGCGTGGCTTTATCAAAATACGGCATGGCCGCTTTCTTGCCGCCGCCAAACATCTTCGGCGTATAAAACTTGGAAATACCTTTCAGCAAATAGTAGCGCGGATTCTCTCCATTTAAGACTTTTGCCTTGTCCAGGTTTTGGTCGAATACCTTACCGTATTTCTGCCAGCGGTTCTGCGGATCTACGCCCATTCGCGCATTCGCAATCTGCGCCTGTAACACGTAAATTTCATCCCATTCTTTACCTACGCCTTTGGCAGCAGCGTCCATATAAACATCTGCCTCGTCGAGTAGCGCATCCGCTTTTTTGCCGTCGCCTTCGGTCATGTAAGAAAGCTGCACCTTGCCGTAAGCAGCGTAGTAATTCGCTACCCAACTATCGGGCCATTTTTTGGCAATAAGGTCAAACTTATTGGCCAGATCGGTCTTGGCCTGCGGGTTGTTCCACGTTGTATCGAAAGCAGGCAGGTATTTCATCACCGCTTCCGAAGCGGATTTTTGCGCGAAAACCGTTGTGCCGGTTGCCAGCAACAGGGCGAGAAGAATTTTTTTCATGGTCGTTTTTAGGTGAAGGAAGCGGGTGTAAAAGTAATAGGATTTAGAGGAGCAGCAATAAGGAGAAATTCAGGGAGTTGCTGCTTAGATAGCCGACATTCTTCCGTTTCATCGGGCTCCCGTCGTGGCGGGACGACCAGCAACCGGGCACCTTTTTTCCGTGAAAAAGGTAGAAAGAAGAAGAGAACAGAAACTACTTCCGAATAAACACCTTCGTCCCCACGCCCACCAGCGAGAAAAGCTCGTCCACATCTTTATTGCGCAGCGCCACGCAGCCGTCTGTCCAGCCCACGCCCATCTCTATCATATCGTCGCCGCCGGGCCAGATGCCGTGGATGCCCACCGAGTGTCCAATCGTGGCCGAAGGCGGCAAAACGCCTTTCGCTTTCAGCCGTGCAAACCGCGCCTTCGCCGAGTCGTTGGGATAGCTCAGGAGCATAAACTTGTTGTACTGCGAGCGGGGATTCATGTTCTGAATCGTGAAGCTTCCTTCCGGCGTACAGCGGTCGCCTTCGCGGCATTTGTCCACCATCGGACTTGGCCCGAAAACCGCTTTGTAGTTGCGGATTGCGCGCTTGTCGTAATAGACCTGCACGGAGTAGTCCGACTTGTCTATCAGGAGCATCACTTTGTTCTTTTGAAGCGTGTCCAGATTCACCGCCACTTTCTGGCCTTGCTTCACCGGAAGGGGCATGATAATCGTTTGCTGCACGCGCATGATGCCTTCGTCGTACTGCACCTTCCGCACGATGTTTCCCTTCCCGTCGGAGTATTCTTCCAACAGTTTAAAATTGCGCAGCTTTGGCGTGGCAATGACAGTTTTGGCCGTATCCACCCCAATTCCGGGAATGCCTTTTTGCGCCCTTGCGGACAAGCAAAAAAGCAGCAGGAAAAGGGTTTGAAAGAGACGAGGCAAGACGGCAGGAAATTTTTTCAAAAGAACAGATACAGACCGCGTTTGGCAGGAAAAGTAAAAGCTACTGACCAGCAGTTCCTGCCTTCTTTTTATAGAGCGGAACGGTAGAGCACGGCTCGCCATACATCAGGGATTGCACCACAGGTTGCAGCAGCGCCGCAGCCGCTACATACGCCGCAGGCGGAATGTCTACATCGCCGCAGCCTTTTAATACGAGGCGGGCACCGGCATAGGTTTGGGGGGAAATGCCTTCCCGGATGGCTTCCACAATCACCGCATCGCGCACGGCTCCGGGCTGTCCGAAATGAAGGGACTTTGCTACCGGGCGCAGCGTTGTTACAGCGAGCGCATACGCCCAGATGGGAATAATGGCATCAGTGCTGCAAAACAGCGCAACGTCTTTTCCTTCAAACGCAGTGGAATCCAGTGCCTTCAGCGCCTCGCGGAAATCTTTTTCTTTTAAAATCAATCCCCGAAACAGAAAAGGTTGCAGGTCAAACGCTACCACATCCGCCGTGCAATACGGGGCCAAATCCAGCGTCTGAATGCCCGACGCCGCTACCTTGTTTACCAGTGTTTCCATAATCTCTCAAAGACGCATTTGCGTGGGGCAAATTTACGGGTTTTGGGGTGGAGGAAAGGAAGCCCCATCAAGGCCGTCGTTCCGACGAAGGAGGAACCTGCTAAAGAGGCAGTAGCGTTTGTTTGGGCAGATCCCCCTCCCCTTCCTTCGTCAGGGTTCGGGATGACGTTCTAATTGAGCGAAATGTGTGCCAGAAAAAAAGCCCCACCTGCCCTGTTTTCAGAAACGGGACAGGTGGGGCTTTCATGCTAAATTTATTGTTTACAGCGTCTTGTTGTTGTATACAATCTTCGCGTTGCGGCGCATCATCTGCTAAGGCTGATAAAGCAATCTCGCTTGTCGCGTGGTACCGTCTTTGCCTTTGAAACGCAAAAGGTACGCTCCCGCTGCCAGAGAACGCGGCAACTGTATCGTTTCCTTTGCACTTACCGTTTGTTGCCATACCACTACACCCAGCAAGTTGTAAACAATCGCTTCGCCCCCCTTTGCGCTTTCTAACGTCAGTGTACCACTTGTAGGATTGGGGTATACTTTAAACTCACTTGGCTGTTTTATCACCGGCTCCTCCACCGCCAAATCCTCCCCGCACACGCCTGCTCCCTCGCAGCCGTTGCTGTCCACCTGCAACACCCATATATCGCTCTGCGTCTGGAACGAGCTTGTATCGCTCTTGCCAGTACCTACTGCTGTAATAGAGCCATCGGCATTCTCCACCGCATCAAATAATTGGTGCGCCCAATTAGGGCTGCGATAATAACGCCTGCTCCATTTCTTCGTGCCATCTGGATTGATAACCGCCAGCCACCCCGCATCCGCAGAGGCCGTAGGAATGAAAGAAGAACCAATGAGCAAAAAGCTACCGTTGCGTAGCTGCTTCACTGTGTAGAAATAGTAGCCGTGCGAACCATCTCCAAACTCATATGCCCATTCGCTATTAAGGTTGGTATCCAAATGCATGAAGAACTTTGGAAAGCTATAGTCGTTGGTAGGTTGCCCCAATGGATCTACAATACTATCTATCCCGCCTACCAAATAATAGCCGCCGTTTCTGTCAATGCCAGAAAAAGGGGCCATATTGCCGCCGCAGTAGCGTTGAGGCATGACGCGCTGTTTTTGAATCGTGCCCTGCGTGTCACAGATAAATACCCATGGACTGCACTTAAAATAATCCCCTCCCCTAGCGGAGTGAAGGACACGCCCCGCACACGTTGCCAGCACCCGCCTGCCATCGGGCAGAAAGGCAGGCCGCTCAATAAAGTTGGCGATGTAGCCGCCAGCATTGCTGGGATAATTGGGGTGCTGATAAGTACGTTGCCGTTTGATGTTGCCTGCACTGTCCAAAAACATCAGAAAGCCATATTCTATTGTGCCTGTAGCGATGAATTGATTACCACTCATTACAAAGCTGCTGTCAATATTGCTTTGAGCCAGCCCATTGGGGCATTGGGCCAGCACATTGGTATCGGTAAGCAACTTCACCCACACCGTATCGCCATTTTGTTTGTAACGGACTAAAGAAGCATTCGCAGTCTGATTGTACTTCGCAGGCGTAGAGCGTTCTAGGAAGCATTGATGCGTAATGTAATCGCCATTCGCCTGTCTTAATAGCGTACCAAAGTCTAAATGGGATACATGGCCGTTAGTAACTTTTTGCAAAGGAGCATTCAGCATTTGGCTGCCATCTGGGGAGAGTTGAATGCCCCCAAAACGATGGCCTCCCATATAGCCTCCTCCACCTGCTAAGAACAGGGTGGAGTCTGCATTTCTTGCTACCGCTACTGCAAGGTTTGCGCCACTATCTATATCGTGATAATAATTGCCGTACAATCCCTGCGCAAAGCAAGAAAGGCTGCTGGTGCTGCCTATCAGCAACACCAGCAGAGAGAGTATCTTTCTCACCTTTCTTATTCAGGTTTGTAAAGAAGGCGGTTCTGGAACACATTGCCATCCTTGCCTTTGAAACGCAAAAGGTATGCTCCCGCTGCCAGAGAACGCGGCAACTGTATCGTTTCCTTTGCACTTACCGTTTGTTGCCATACCACTACACCCAGCAAGTTGTAAAGAACGGCTTCGCCGCCTTGCGCACTCTCCAAAGTCAAGTTACCCGTTGTAGGGTTCGGGTACACTTTGAAATCACTTGCTTTAGGAACTACTCCTGGCTCCTCTACCGCTAAGCTTTCCCCACACACGCCCAGCCCCTCGCAGCCATTGCTGTCTACTTGCAACACCCATATATCCGCTTGCGTTTGAAAGGAAGACGTATCGCTTTTGCCAGAACCTACGGCAGTGATACTACCATCTGCGTTCTCCACAGCATCAAAAAGCTGGTGGCTCCACTGTGCGCTTTTATGGTACCTGCGGCTCCATTTCACGCTGCCGTCTGTGTTTACCACCGCCAACCAGCCCGCGTCGCCCGGTGTATCGGGAAGCGTTGTTCTGCCGATAAGCAGAAAAGCGCCGCTACGTAACTGTTTTACGGTGTAGATGAGGTAGGAATGAAAAGCATCGCCAAACCAGACGACCCGCTCGGTATTCAGGTTGGTGTCTAAATGCATAAAGAACGGCGGATAGTTCAGGTAGGATTCCGGCTGACCGTTGGGGTCAAGCACACTATCTAAAGAGCCAGACAAATAATAGCCTCCATTACGGTCTATACCAGATGAAGGAGAATTACCCGCACCCCCATATCGTTGAGGCATTACTCTTTGTTTAAGAATTGTGCCTTGCGTATCGCAGACGAGTACCCACGGATGGTGCTTGTAGTAGTCTCCCCCTGTAGCTGAATGAAAAGTACGCGCACCACAGGTTGCCAATACCCGCCTTCCATCGGGCAAAAACGCAGGACGACGAATATAATTAGCTATCGTTCCGGTGCTGTTGCTTGGATAGCTGGGATGTTGGTAGGTGCGCTGTCTTTTGATGTTGCCTGCACTATCTAAGAACATCAAAAAGCCATACTCTATAGTGCCGGTAGCAATAAACTGATTGCCGCTCATCACAAAACTGCTGTCTAAGGGGGTTTGAGCCAAACCGTTAGGCACTTGCGCAAGCACGTTCGTATCAGTAAGCAATTTCACCCATGCCGTATCGCCGTTGGGCTTGAAACGAACAAGAGAGGCATTGGCAGTGCTACCATACTTGGCAGGCGTAGATTGCACTATAAAACACTGGTGCGTTATATAGTCGCCATTCACTTGCCTAAGCAGTGTACCAAAGTCTAAATGGGATACATGGCCGTTTGGAACTCTTTGCAAAGCAGTATTCAACTTTTGGCTGCCATCGGGCGATAGTTGGATACCGCCAAAACGATAACCCGCTGTATAACCGCCTCCACCGGTTAGCAATAGAGTAGAATCCGTATTTCTGGCTATCGCTACAGCAATATTTGCCCCGCTGTCAATATCGTGGTAATAATTTCCATACAATCCTTGGGCTGTGGAAACAAAACTGCTGGCACTGCTTAGAAGCAGTGCCAGCAGGAAAGCCAGCTTTTTAATCGTTCTCATTATTCGGGTTTGTAGATGAGGCGGTTCTGGAAATCGTTTCCGTCTTTGCCTTTGAAGCGCAAAAGGTACGCACCTGCCGCCAGAGAACATGGCAATTGCACGGTTTCCTTAGCACTTACCGTCTGTTGCCATACCACCACGCCTAACAAGTTGTAAACGGTTGCTTCCCCACCTTGGGCACTCTCCAATGTCAAGCTGCCCGTTGTAGGATTGGGATACACTTTAAAATCACTTGCTTTGGGAACTACTCTTGGCTCTTCCACCGCCAAATCTTCTCCGCACACGCCCAGCCCCTCACAGCCATTGCTGTCCACCTGCAACACCCAGATATCCGCTTGCGTTTGAAAGGCAGACGTATCGCTTTTGCCAGTGCCTACGGCGGTAATGGAGCCATCCGCGTTCTCCAACGCATCAACCAATTGATGATCCCAATTGACGCTTTTGTGGTAGCGCCTGCTCCATTTCACGCTGCCGTCTGTGTTTACTACTGCCAGCCAGCCCGCATCACCCATGCTATCAGGAAGCGTCGTTCTGCCAATAAGCAAATAGCTGTTGTTGCGCAACTGCTTTACGGTATAAGCAAGGTAGGAATGAGACGTATCCCCAAACCAAGTGACCCACTCGGTATTTAGGTTGGTGTCTAAGTGCATCAGATAAGGCGGATAATTCAGGTACGATTCTGGCTGGCCCAAAGGGTCAAGAACAGTATCTATGCCGCCGGCCAAATAGTAACCGCCGTTTTTATCAATGCCGGAAAAAGGTGACATGCTTCCACCGCCGCAATAGCGCTGGGGCATAATGCGCTGTTTGAGGATGGTGCCCTGCGTGTCGCAGATAAACACCCACGGATTGCCTTTGAAATAATCTCCACCTCTGGCACTGTGGAAGGTACGACCTACACAGGTTGCCAGCACCCGCCTGCCATCGGGCAGAAAGGCAGGCCGCGGAATAAAGCTAATATTATAACCGTTGCTGCTGCTCGGATAGTTCGGATGCTGATAAGTACGTTGCCGTTTGATGTTGCCTGCACTGTCCAGAAACATCAGAAACGCAACGCCAACCAGCCCCGTAGCCGTATATTGACCACCGCTCATCACAAAACTGCTATCCAGACTACTTTGGGATAGGCCATCTGGACCTTGGGCCAGCACATTGGTATCGGTAAGAAGTTTCACCCACACCGTATCTCCATTAGGCTTGAAGCGAACCAACGACGCATTCGCAGTCCGATTGTACTTCGCAGGCGTAGAATGCTCCAAGAAAAACTGATGGGTAATGTAATCTCCGTTGGACTGACGAAGCAGCGTCCCAAAGTCCGTATAGGAGACTATAGAGCGAGGTGTTTTGTTGTTGTAAATCTTCTTATTTGTCAGTTGTAAAGAAGAACCATCCAACAGCCAAATCATCCTCCTGAAAGGAATATCGTTCCGATTGCCGCTGCCAAAGAGGAACAAGCTACCATCATCATTTCGCTGCACGGCCATCGCAAGATCGGCGCTGCTGTCGCCATCATAATACACGTTTCCATACAAGCCTTGTGCTGTGGAAACAAAACTGCTGACACTGCCCAAGAGCAGTGTCAGCAGGAAAGAGAGCCTCTTCATCTTTTTAAGTTATTCGGGTTTATAAACAAGGCGATTCTGGAACGCATTGCCATCCGTGCCTTTGAAGCGCAAAAGATACGCTCCCGCTGCTAAAGAACGCGGCAACTGCACCATTTCCTTTGTACTTACAGTCTGTTGCCAGACCACCACGCCCAACAAGTTATAAAGAACTGCTTCTCCGCCCTTTGCGCTTTCTAACGTCAGTGTGCCGCTCGTGGGGTTCGGGTACATTTTGAAACTATTTGGTTTTGAAATTACGGGCGGCTCCTCCACTGCTAAATCTTCCCCACACACGCCCAGCCCCTCGCAGCCATTGCTGTCTACTTGCAACACCCATATATCCGCTTGCGTTTGAAAGGAAGACGTATCGCTTTTGCCAGAACCTACGGCAGTGATACTACCATCTGCGTTCTCCACAGCATCAAAAAGCTGGTGGCTCCACTGTGCGCTTTTATGGTACCTGCGGCTCCATTTCACGCTGCCGTCTGTGTTTACCACCGCCAACCAGCCCGCGTCGCCCGGTGTATCGGGAAGCGTTGTTCTGCCGATAAGCAGAAAAGCGCCGCTACGTAACTGTTTTACGGTGTAGATGAGGTAGGAATGAAAAGCATCGCCAAACCAGACGACCCGCTCGGTATTCAGGTTGGTGTCTAAATGCATAAAGAACGGCGGATAGTTCAGGTAGGATTCCGGCTGACCGTTGGGGTCAAGCACACTATCTAAAGAGCCAGACAAATAATAGCCTCCATTACGGTCTATACCAGATGAAGGAGAATTACCCGCACCCCCATATCGTTGAGGCATTACTCTTTGTTTAAGAATTGTGCCTTGCGTGTCGCAGATAAACAACCACGGATGATGCTTAAAATAATCGCCACCTGTAGCCGTGTGAAAAGTGCGCGCTCCACAAGTTGCTAATACTCGCATGCCATCCGGCAGGAAAGCTGGGCGACGAATGTAATTAACCACCGTTCCAGCGCTGTTGCTCGGATAATTAGGATGTTGGTAGGTGCGCTGGCTTTTAAAGTTCCCTGCACTGTCTAGGAACATCAGAAGACCATACTGAAACGTACCGGTAGCGGTATACTGATAACCGCTCATCACAAAACTACTGTCTAAAGGGCTTTGAGATAGCCCATAAGGGGCGTGAGCATAAAGGTTAGTGTCCGTAAGCAGCTTCACCCAAACCGTATCGCCGTTAGGCCGAAAACATACCAGAGAAGCATTGTCCGTTCGGTCATACTTGGCAGGAGTGGAACGCATCTCAATGCACTGGTGGGTGATATAATTGCCATTTGCTTGGCGAAGCAGCGTTCCAAAATCCAGATGCAGCACACCACCATTGGTAATACTCTGCAAAGAGGTGTTTAGCTTCTGGCTGCCATCTGGAGAAAGTTGTAATCCGCCAAACCGATAGCCATTTCTAAAACCTCCACCGCCCGTCAGGAGCAAGGTAGAATCTGCATTTCTGACAACAGCTACAGCAAGATTTGCCCCGCTATCTATGTCATGGTAATGATTCCCATACAGCCCCTGCGCACAGCAGAAGCTGCTGTTGCTGGCACTGCCAAGAAGCAGTGCCAGCAACAAAGCCAGCTTTTTCATCCGTAAAGATTAAGGTTTGTAAACAAGGCGGTTCTGGAAGTCGTTTCCATCTTTGCCTTTAAAGCGTAATAGGTACGCGCCCGCTGCCAAAGAACGCGGCAACTGCACGGTCTCTTTAGCACTGACCATTTGCTGCCACACCACAACCCCCAACAAGTTATACAAGACTGCTTCCCCTCCTTTGGCACTTTCTAACGTCAATGTGCCATTTGTGGGATTGGGGTATACTTTAAACTCACTTGGCTGTTTTATCACCGGCTCCTCCACCGCCAAATCCTCCCCGCACACGCCTGCTCCCTCGCAGCCGTTGCTGTCCACCTGCAACACCCATATATCGCTCTGCGTCTGGAACGAGCTTGTATCGCTCTTGCCAGTACCTACTGCTGTAATAGAGCCATCGGCATTCTCCACCGCATCAAATAATTGGTGCGCCCAATTAGGGCTGCGATAATAACGCCTGCTCCATTTCTTCGTGCCATCTGGATTGATAACCGCCAGCCACCCCGCATCCGCAGAGGCCGTAGGAATGAAAGAAGAACCAATGAGCAAAAAGCTACCGTTGCGTAGCTGCTTCACTGTGTAGAAATAGTAGCCGTGCGAGCTATCCCCAAATTCATACGTCCATTCCGTATTGAGGTTGGTGTCCAAATGCATGAAGAAGTGGGGGAAACTATAATCGTTGGTGGGCTGGCCCAAAGGGTCAACAATGCTGTCTATTTTACCCACCAAATAATACCCTCCATTCTTATCAATACCACTGTAGGGCGAACTCCCTCCCCCGCAGTAGCGCTGGGGCATTACCCTTTGTTTGAGAATAGTGCCTTGCGTATCGCAGACGAGTACCCACGGATGGTGCTTGTAGTAGTCTCCCCCTGTAGCTGAATGAAAAGTACGCGCACCACAGGTTGCCAATACCCGCCTTCCATCGGGCAAAAACGCAGGACGACGAATATAATTAGCTATCGTTCCGGTGCTGTTGCTTGGATAGCTGGGATGTTGGTAGGTGCGCTGTCTTTTGATGTTGCCTGCACTATCTAAGAACATCAAAAAGCCATACTCTATAGTGCCGGTAGCAATAAACTGATTGCCGCTCATCACAAAACTGCTGTCTAAGGGGGTTTGAGCCAAACCGTTAGGCACTTGCGCAAGCACGTTCGTATCAGTAAGCAATTTCACCCATGCCGTATCGCCGTTGGGCTTGAAACGAACAAGAGAGGCATTGGCAGTGCTACCATACTTGGCAGGCGTAGATTGCACTATAAAACACTGGTGCGTTATATAGTCGCCATTCACTTGCCTAAGCAGTGTACCAAAGTCTAAATGGGATACATGGCCGTTTGGAACTCTTTGCAAAGCAGTATTCAACTTTTGGCTGCCATCGGGCGATAGTTGGATACCGCCAAAACGATAACCCGCTGTATAACCGCCTCCACCGGTTAGCAATAGAGTAGAATCCGTATTTCTGGCTATCGCTACAGCAATATTTGCCCCGCTGTCAATATCGTGGTAATAATTTCCATACAATCCTTGGGCTGTGGAAACAAAACTGCTGGCACTGCTTAGAAGCAGTGCCAGCAGGAAAAATAGCTTCTTCATCTTTTTGAATTATTCGGGTTTGTAAAGGAGGCGGTTCTGGAACTCGTTTCCGTCCTTGCCTTTGAAGCGTAAAAGGTACGCGCCCGCCGCCAAAGAACGCGGCAACTGCACGGTTTCCTTTGTATTTACAATCTGTTGCCATACCACTACGCCCAGCAAGTTGTAAAGAACGGCTTCGCCGCCTTGCGCACTCTCCAAAGTCAAGTTACCCGTTGTAGGGTTCGGGTACACTTTGAAATCACTTGCTTTAGGAACTACTCCTAGCTCCTCTACCGCTAAGCTTTCCCCACACACGCCCGGCCCCTCGCAACCGTTGCTGTCCACCTGCAACACCCAAATATCTGCTTGCGTCTGAAAAGAACTGGTATCGCTCTTGCCAGTGCCTACGGCGGTAATGGAGCCATCGGCGTTCTCCATCGCATCAAACAATTGGTGCGCCCAATTAGGGCTGCGATAATAGCGCCTGCTCCATTTCACTGTGCCGTTTGGATTGACTACCGCCAGCCAGCCCGCATCGCCGGGCGTGTCTGGCATATTGGTCATGCCGATGAGCAAGAAAGCACCGCTGCGCAACTGCTTTACCGTATAGGGCAGGTAGAGATGACTTTCATCCCCGGGAGCTTGCCATACCCACTCGGTATTGAGGTTAGTATCCAAGTGCATGAGATAGGGCGGAAAGTTGAACGGGCTGGTTGGCTGTCCGTTGGGGTCTATGATACTATCTAAGCCGCCCACCAAATAATAGCCGCCGTTTCGGTCAATACCACTGTAAGGTGTTTTCCCCCCCCCGCAATAGCGTTGCGGCATGACGCGCTGTTTTTGAACAATACCTTGTGTATCGCAGACAATTAGCCATGGATGACGCTTGAAGTAATCCCCGCCCGTAGAAGTGTGAAAAGTACGCGCCGATTCAGTAAAGAATATCCGTTTACCGTCAGGCAGAAAAGAAGGCCGCTGAATAAAATTATTTACCAAGCTGCCATTACTCGGGTAGTTAGGATGCTGAAGAATTAACTCCCGTTTTTTGTTCCCCGCGCTATCCAAGAACATCAGAAAGCCGTACCCATTTCGCCCGGTTGCCGTATACTGCAAGCCTGCCATCACAAAACTGCTGTCCAAACTGCTTTGCGAAAGTCCACTCGGTGACTGCCAATATAAGTTGGTATCAGTGTATGTTTTCACCCATGCCGTTTCTCCGTTGGGCTGAAACCGAATGATTGAGGCATTGATTGTTGTGTATCGGTGAATTGAGTCAGAAGGATATCCTATGCTTTGATGCGTGATATAGTCGCCGTTGGATTGACGAGTAAGCGTTCCAAAATCACTGTGGTAGTACCGTGCAGGAAAATTCTGTTGGAGATGATGTTCTACGATATTAGAGCCATCAGATGTCAAAATGATGCCCCCCAAACGGGGACTACTTCCTGTTAAGTAATTCCCCCCACCGAAAATAAATAGATTGCTATCTGTATTTCTACCAATTGCTAGCCCGCTATTTGCTCCGCTGTCTATATCATGATAGAAGTTGCCATAAAGATTCTGAGCGAAGCCCAGAAAAGGGGTAGCACTGCCTACCAGCAGTGCTACCCAAAGGGTCAGCCTTTTCATTCGATTGAAGTTTAAGGCTGGTAAACCAACCGTGTCTGGAAGCTATTGCCATCCCTTCCTTCAAAGCGTAAAAGATACGCACCAGAGGATAAGGTTTTTGGCAATTGCACCGTTTCTTTCACACTTACAATTTGCTGCCACACTTTCACTCCCAGCACGCTATACAGCGTGGCCTTACCGCCCTTGGCGCTTTCCAAAGTAAAGGCACTCGTTGTAGGATTGGGGTAGAGCTTAAACGCCGTTTGAGACGTAACACTTGTTATGCTCGGAAGGGCATCCGTAGTAGGCGCTTGTTTGGCCATTGCGCCGCTACTGGTAGCCAATGCTGCTATGGGCCACACGTAGGGTTTCAGTTCCAACAGGTCAGTAACAGCCAATGCGAGGCTACCTGTCCGTGTGTTGTTGCTGCTCAACGCCAAGAGTCCATTTTTAATAGAATCGCTGGCATCTTTCCAACTTTGACCGGCGCTGTACAGGTCAAGCGCTGCGCGGGCCATCTGCTTATACTGCACGTCTTCTTGGCTATCCGCAGGCAATGCGCTCCAAGCAGCCTCAGCAGCAGTCCAGTTGCCACTCATGGCGTAGAAAGGAAGCGCTTCTGTCGGGCGGTTGTAGCTCATCAGCAAATCGCCTGCACTGTCGGGCGCGCCATTGCTACCGTAGTGGCGGCAAAGAGCGCTTACCACTAAATGTTCTCGTGTATTTAGAGAATACCACTCTTCTGTTCCCGGCGTGGTGTTGCCTTTCTGCCCACTTACCTGTAGCAGTTCCGCTTTCGCTTCATTTGGATAATCTGGACCGTTTGGATTACTTGGGTTACAAAAGGCAGCAGGGTCTCCCGGATTGCTGCAAACGCTCGCTATATACTGTGATGTATAGCAAAGCGGGTTCAACTCTGGATAAGAAGAATTTGAAGCATAATAATAATTCACCGTTTGGGTAACATCATTATCTGCAGCCAAGCGGTCAGTGGGGATGCTGCTGAGCGTACAAGCAGTATAAAATCGATTCTCTGCCGGATTAGATGTGTTTTGGTCGCAATAGCCTTGGTTTACACGCATGGTCGCAGGCACCATCGTCAGGTTCTGCTGGTCGGTAGAAAGCCGAACAATACTAAAGGCATTACCACCCAAATAATCGTTGCAAGTCCATTGCAGTCCTCGCCGGTCATCCGCAGAGCTATTCCGCTGCAAGGCTATAGAAGGGCCTTGCAGGTTATTGAAGGTGTTGTTGCGGATGCGGTCATCGTAGTTGACGGTAGAAGAACCCCACGAAGACTGAATACCAATATAGCCCCATCCGTTGCTGCCGCTGATGCGATCAAAGCTATTGTTGGAAACATCGTAGCCTGTAGAAGCCTGTAGCCGGATGCCTGTGGTCTGGGGGGTGGTTAAGGTATAAGGGGCTAGGGCAAAGCTATTGTTCCGCACCGTTAGCCCATTGGCGCTGTTGGCTACGTCAATGCTGGCGGTGTTGTTCTCAAAAACGTTGTCCACAATGGTAGAAGGCTTGGCCCCGCTCAGCGGGTCATAGCTCAGCCAAACGCCTATGCCGAGATTGCGGAACACACTCTGCTGCGTGTTGGACTTTCCAATATAAAAGCTGCCATTGGGGCCATATACGCCTGCGGGCCATTGCTCGCGTGGGAAGCCGGGGTCGCAACTAAAGGTGTTGCCTTTGAGCGCAATAGTGCCCGCGTCTCCATTATTAAACATCGTAGAAGCAGGCAGGCGGCTGCCGGTAGGCGAGGCATAAAAGCAGGGGTCGCCCATGCCATCGGGGGTAGCTGTGAATTTGCAGTCGGTGTAATAGTTCCAGGCGAAAGGCCCTTTGTTCACCACTTGCTGATATTTCACTGCAAAGCGGCAGTCTTTCCAGGTGCTGTTTTGGGCCTGCACAATGCCGCCGCCTGCCCAGCCCACGGGGTTGTAGCGGGTGCTGCGGGTGTTGGCGGTGTAGTCGGTTGCGCCCCCTGTGCCGGTGCTGCTTGTGTTTTTGGTCTCCACCATCCGGTAGCGGAAGGCATAATCCACCATGGTGCCGATGCGGGCATCTTCAATGTTGCTGTTGGTAATGGTAAGGATACCTTGTATGCCGGCAGCAGGATTGGGCGCGCCGTTGGGGTCGCCTTGCACCACAATGCCGTCCCACATATAACGGTCATTCGCCGCCACCCGCTGGCAATCTTCCATGCCCCGGAGCGTACTGCCTTGGACAATCAGTTTACCGCCGGGCCGCACCACGATGCCGCTCATCTGGGCGTTGTTCGCATCATCTACAGAGGAAGGCCACTGGTAGAAATCGTGGAAGTGGTCGGAAGAAGCAAAGTGCAGGGTGGCGTTGCTAATCGTGAGCGTTGCGCCCGCCTCCACAATCACTCTTGCGGCAATGTTGGCGTTGTTAGGAACCGCGCTATTGGGCCATGTTTCGTTTCCGGTAATGGAATAATCCTTCTGGTTGATGGCAAAAGGCGTCGTATTATAGCAGTAGGGAGATAGCTTGCTGATGCTGAAGTAATCCTGATCGGGAGATGCCTGGTCGCGGCCTTGGGCGTCCTGTTCGTAAGGCGTACAATCTCCGCCTACCAAGAAGCCGCCATCCGCCGCCGGGGCAAGGCAGAAGCAGCACATGTTCTGCTCATGGTCGTCTATGTCTTGACCGGCGAGGTAATCGTCTTCCTTGTTCCAGCCGCCTTTCACGGTGCGCCGCCACAGGTTGTCGCTCGTGCCGTCGTCGGGCGTTTCCATCACCAGCGCGTCGTAAGACAAAGGCTGCTCGTAGCTCTTGGGGTCGTTGGGGTTGTAGTTATCAATATAATCCGCCGTAGAGCCGGAAATAATGTAGTTGCCGTTGGTGTTTTGTAAAAGCTGCGGATAAAAATCCTTGCTGCTAAAATGGCTTACGTTCTTAGACCAAAGCAGGTTGCCGGTGGCGATGTTTATCTTTAGCAAGTATCCGTCACCATCGGTGTATTCGTCGTAGAAATAGTAGTCTTCTTTACTACTTGGGTTTGCTACTAGAGGCCGGCCTAAGTCGTGGAAGCCTGTATTGTCATACACTACATTGTTATTGCCGTATATTTTATTGCTGTAAAACAGTTCAGAGCCATTCGCATGACTGTAGCCATAAGTACCAATAAAGTTTACCAGAGCCACCAAGGCAAGATTACCGTCTTGCGTAAACTCCAGATCATAAGCCCGCTCGTCCTGATTCAGATTCTCTTCCAAGTAGTATTTGGCGTCGGAGTACTCATAAGGTCCTTCATTGGTGTTGTTTGACAACATGGTGCGCGCTGTAAAAGGTCCTGCTTCGTTGTGGATTTGTGCCGCAGGGTAATTAACCGAGGACTTATCAAACGTTTTAAGGTAATCCACCGTAAAGGTATTGTTGGCACCGGGCGTAAGAGTTGTGATGAAAATATCTTTGTTCCTTTGAATGACGGTTGACAAAGCGTCTGAATTGGCTATCGGCGTTTCTACATTATCGCCCGGCATAGAAATCATACCGGTTGCGTAAACTTTCCCCGTTGTAGGATGAACGATAATTTTTTGCACCCGGTTGCCGCCCAATGGTGAAGTGCCATTATTACCGCCGAAGGCATGGCTCCAGTCTACATTTTGTGTGCCGTAGTCTATCTGGGAGATGTGCATAAGGGTTTGGAAGGGTGTAGTTGCGTTTACCGTCGGTACCATATCTCCTCCAATATAGAGCTTAGTCTGTGCTGCATTTATAGCAATGGACCAGCACTGCGTTTCGTCCGCGTTGCGCGCGTTGTACAAGCGGGAATTCAGAATATTTCCGTCTTCATCTACTTCGGTGAGGATGGCTTTCCGGGGAAAATCTAATGGAGATCCGGGGGGAGGGGTACTTCTATAAACAGTTCCCCCAGCCATGTAGCCTCCAGGCGTTTTAATAACCTGTTGAAACTGCCCAAAGCCATTCATGCCATCATAAACAGCGGAGCCACCTACCTCCTGCGCATCCGTAATAGGTCGAATCCAGATAAGCCTACCCAACTTGTCTAACTTCATAATTACAGGCTTGTAACTATTGCCTGTTGATCCAACGGGTTTGGTGGTGTAACCCACCGCAATGTACTCTTTGCGATCTGTTGGCAGAATGGCGTATATCCAGTCTACCGTTTTGCCGCCCTGCGTGTGGTGCCCACTAAAGTTCCACTGAATGGCTGGCGATTTTCGCGGTGTACTCGCGCCATCATTTTGAGCATAAAGGGAAATCCTGCTCAGCACAAGGCAGAGAAGCAGGGTTACGAACGAGACCGACTTTGGGGGGAGTTGGGTGTGTCTCATAAAAAAGAGCGTTTAAGTCGGTGGAAAATACGCCTGTTTTTTTCATTCACAAAACAAATGCCAAAAGAAGTGCCAAAATTGCGTGTTTTTCAAAACTTTATCCGGGTTTATTTCGTAGGAACAGCTTTTTCCTCCCGCCTCTCCAAAACCACAACCGCCCCAAGTATTTCCTTGCTTTTATCCTGCCAGAAAAGCTTTCACAAAACTTTTTATTGCCTGACACACGAAACGGAAGAACTACACCGTTTCATTGCCGGCCAATCCTTTTTTCCGCCTCCTTCCAATCCCGCGCCTGCTTTTATGAACGCTCTCCTCGCCGCGCCTTGCTACGCCAAGCCGCCGCCCTCTTTAAAAAGCCTCCGGGGCGCCCGCCCCAAGCTGTGGGGCGTCTGCCCGAAACGGTGGGGCGCAAGCCCGAAACTCTTTGTACGACCCCCAAAGTTTGGGGCTATCGCCCGGAGCCGTGGGGCGCAAGCCCAAAACAATTTGTACCCGCCCAAAACTTTTGGGCTACCGCCCGAAGCCGTGGGGCACGAACCCCAAACCGCAGGGCGCAAGCCCAAAACTTTTTCTGCACCGCTTGCCGGTGTCTCTTTCCACCTTCCAAATTTTTCTTTATCATGCCTAATAATGGCCCTTTTCCTTCTAAGGAAGACCCGCTTTTCAACTACGTGAAAATCGTTATCGCCCTGCTGCTGGCATCTGCCACGCGCTTTGGCCTTAGCACTGTCCGCCAGACAGCACTCACAAACGCCCTAAACCTTTACACGGCAGCCTATAATCGGGCAGCCAACAAAACCACCCGCACCAAAAACGACATTTTGGATCGGAACACCGCCAAAAAAGCACTCATAGACCTGTTGCGGGCTACTTTTAAGGACATTCCCGCTTCTGCCCTCACGCCTGGCGACCGGACTACCCTGAACCTGCTGGAACGATCGGTGGCCACGCCGAAGGGTGCCCCCACTACAAAGCCCGTTATCTTGTCGGTGGGTGCCGACAACCGGCTGCAACACAGTATTTCTTTTGTGGACGAGGCTACGCCCAACAGCAAGGCCAAACCCGCCAATGTGCTGGGCTGCGAGGTGTGGTGCGCCGTGGGCGTGGCTGCCGCTCCGCCTGCCGACACAAAGAATTATCGTTTTCTGGCGCTGGACACCGCCACGCCCTATGTTGCCACTTTTGATTCGGCAGACGGCGGCAAAATCGTGTGGTATATCCTGCGCTGGATTAACCCGCGGGGCCAAACCGGCCCGTGGAGCACCGCAGAGGGCGCCGTTATCCGGCCTTAGTACCTGATATTTATAAAAAAAAGGGCCGCTTTTCTGTTTTGAAAAGCGGCCCCTTTTTCATGTTTCATGAGGTCATGTTTCATAACCCTCGTGAAACATGGCACATGAAACATGAAACATTTTTTACAGCATCTTGTTGTTATAAACAATCTTCGCATTCCGGCGCATCATCTGCTGCAAGGCATTGCCCAATCCCTGCTTGATTTGCATCGCCTGCGACGATTGTTGCTGCTTCAACGTAGAAGCATCCATCGGCGGCAAGGCATTGTTGAAACGCTGCACGAGCGAGGTGAAGATAACAGCGTCGTTGCCGCGAATGGCGGGCGATGTTGCGCCGGGCTTAAAGTCTTTGTTGAACGCATAGCCCACCACCTTCGGCTCGAAGCCGAGGTTTTTGGCAAACGGATTGGCGAAGGAGAAGGAATCGGCCTGCAAAATGGGTTGTTTTCCGGCGGCGGCCACTTCGTCTATCGTCTTCATCTTGCCGTAGCGGGAAAGCAGGATATCGCCTTTTTTGCGGGCCTTCACCAGTTGCTCAATCTGCGGCTTGGTGCTTTCGTCGAGCGTCATCAGTCCGGCGGCTTTCATCCCGGAAATCCTGGCCACCACGTAGCGTCCGTCAATATTGAAGGGGTCGGAGACAGCGCCCACCTTGCGGTCGTCGTCCCACACCCATTTAATCAGTTCGCGGGCGTTGCCGAGGCCGTTGATAGCGAAGTCGCTCTGGCGGATGTTTTCGGCCACTTTCTGTTGCAGTCGCTCGGCGGCAACCGCTTTTTCAAAAGCCTTTGCGTCTTTGTTTTTTCCGGCAAAAGAAACGGCGCGCGTATAGGCCGCGTCGTTGGTGTTCTGGCCGGCCTGCAGGCTTTTTGCTACAACCGCCAGCTTGGTAGCGGGCTGGAAAGCTTTCTGGTCATTGATTTTAAGGATGTGCCAGCCAAACTGCGTTTTCACGGTTTTCAGGTCGCCGGTCTTTCCTTCAAAAGCAGCGGTGTTGAATTCCGCCACCATTTGGTTCTGGCCGAAATACCCCAGGTCGCCGCCTTTTTCTTTGTTGCTTTGGTCGTCGGAGAAACGCTTCGCCAGCGTGTCAAACGGCATTCCGCTTTTCAAAAGTCCTACAAGGCTGTCGGCCAGTTTGTGGCCCGCGCTGTCGTCGCGCTTTTCGTTGGCAGCAAGGAGAATGTGCTGCGCCTTCACGCTGTCGGGCATTTCTTTTTTCTCCATTACGCGCACCATCTGGTAAGCGCCGTTTTCAAAGAACGGCCCGATGACTGTGCCTACCGGATAATTCAGCAAGGAATCGGAGCCGGGTGTCTGAAACATTTTCTTCGTGAAAAAGCGGTCGCTGTACGGCACTTCGGAGTTGCGGTTTACGAAAGACTCCACATCGGCAGTGGCTGCAAATTCATCACGGATTTTGCGCAGCGCGCCGAGCGATTTCATCGTGTCTTCCGAAGAAGGCAGCACGTCAAACGTCACATACTCCATACTGCGCACCGGGGCGTCGATGGTATATTGTTCTTTGTGCTCACGCAGATAGGTGTTTAGGTCGGCGTCGGTCACTTTCACCTCCGCATCAGGAATCATGGAGAAAGGCAACTTCACAAAACGCACAGACGCCATTTCTGCACTGGCTTCTGTTGCTTTTTTGGCGAGCACAGCCGGGGTGTAAACGCCATTCAGAACCAGGCCGTTAAACTTCTGGAGCTTGCGGCTGCGGGCTACAAAACGCTGTAAGGCGGCCCATTCGGCCTGCAGCTTCTGCCGCTGATTCGGCTCCAGTTGCGGAACCTGCTGCTCAAAAGCAGCAATCATCTGCGGATTGAACTGCCCGGTCTTCTGGTCCGCGAAATACGGAAACTGCTGAATCATCGGGTCGGGGTTGGAACCGCGAATCAGGTCTTTCAGTTCGGCGTCGGTCACGGTGATGCCGAGGCGTTCCATATCGCCTTCCACCAGTTTTTGATACACCAGCTCGTCCAGCACCTGCTGGCGAATCTGCGCGCGTGTGGCGTCGTCTAAAGGCTTGCCTTTACTGTACAGCGGCACGAGCAGTTCGTAGTCGGCCATTTGCTGTTGATAGTCCTTGGCATCAATCTTGTCACCATTCACGGTAGCCACGCTTGTGTCGCGGCCAAAAAGAGATTTCAGCGGGCCGTTGGAAGCATCCATCAGGATAAAGCCAACGAGGGAAATACCAATCAGGCCGCCAACGATTTTGGCGTACTTGGTGCGCAGGTTCTGGATAACCGACATAAAAAACGGGGGATACGGGGTACTGTAAGGGTAAGAAAAAAGAAAGGAGCGCAAAAATAGGCGTGTAACGCGCTTTTACGACGTTTATTCCTTCCGCAAAGCAAAATCTTTTCTCGGGCGGGTATGATAATTCCCGGCTTCCGCATTTGCAAGGGGCGGGAATGTTCCACGCCCTTTTTATTTATCCACAATAGGGTGTGGATAACTCCGTTTTTCTGTGGATAACGTGTGGATAACGTGTGGATAACTTTGCGGTAACCTGTTGATAACTTTGCGGCCTCCTTTTTTATCCACATTCGGGCCGAGTTATCCACACCGTTATCCACACTCAAAAGGGCCTAAAACAGCCGTTTTCCACTTTCCCAAAAGTTATCCACATTCGGGTGTGGAAATCCCCGTTTGGCGCGGGTTTTGAGTGTGGATAACTCCGTTTTGGGGGTGAATTCTGGCCCGGAAAAAGGCGTTTTTGGCCGGAGTTATCCACATATCCACAGCCATAGTAACCCCTTTTCTTTTTTTAAAAAATCTTTTGCTACTACTAACGATGACGGCTCAAATGGAAAAAGCTTTTTCCGCGCTCGAAAAAAAAGGATATCTGGATTTGGAAGTTCCGGCAGGCGAAGATTTATACGCCCAAATCCGGCGACTGAAAAAAGAGAAGAACATCGTCCTCCTGGCGCACTATTACCAAGAGAGCGAGATTCAGGAAATTGCAGATTACATTGGCGATTCGCTGGGGCTGGCGCAAGCTGCGGCCAAGACGGATGCCGACATGATTCTGTTTGCAGGCGTGCATTTCATGGCCGAAACGGCGAAGATTCTCAACCCCGACAAGAAAGTCTTGCTTCCTGATTTAAAAGCAGGCTGTTCGCTCTCCGATTCTTGTCCGCCGCCTGTTTTCAAGGCTTTTCGGGAGGCGCACCCTGACCATCTGGTTATCTCCTACATCAACTGCTCGGCGGGCATCAAGGCGCTGACGGACATTATCTGCACATCGTCAAACGCGCAACTGATTGTGGAAAGCCTGCCGAAAGAGCAGAAAATCATTTTTGCGCCGGATAAAAACCTCGGTGCGTACATCAACAAACAGACTGGGCGCGAGATGCTTTTATGGAACGGCGCGTGCTTTGTCCACGAGATTTTTTCGCAGCAGCGCATCGCCAAACTGAAGATTCGGCATCCGAAGGCGTTAGTGATTGCCCACCCGGAATGTGAGGAAGCAGTGCTGAGAGAAGCCCATTTCATTGGCTCCACGACGCAGATGATTGCGTTTACGAAGCAAAATCCGGCAACAGAATTTATCGTCGTTACGGAGCCGGGCATTCTGCATTCTATGGAGAAGGAAAGCCCCGGAAAAACCTTTATTCCTGCGCCGCCGGACAATTCCTGCGCCTGCAATGAATGTCCGCACATGAAGCGCAATACGTTGGAAAAAGTGTATCTCGCCATGCAATACGAAGTTCCGGAAATTACGCTTCCTGCCGACGTGATGGATGCTGCCCGAAAGCCGCTTCAGCGGATGCTGGATCTGAGCCGGCAGTTTGGTCTGGGCGGCTAATTTGTCAATTGGGCGAAATTTTTTGGAAATTTCACCCTTTTTGTGGTATTTTTTCTTTCCTTTCCTTAACTTTATCCTTTTCAAACCCTTTTTCAAAAAAATGAGAAAACAACTATTCTCCTTGGCAGCGGCGGCATTGTCTGCGGCGGCCTTTACAACAGAAGTTCGGGCACAAACTTCTGCGCTGAGTCTTATCGGTGGTGCACGATTTGGTGTTACTGCGCCTGCTTCCCTGGCTGGTTCCCGGACGGTGACTTACGCACAATCTGGTGGCGGCTGGGGGCCGGTAAGCCTTAACCCGCCGCTTATCAATGTTCCTGTTGTGCGTGCTTTCGGTACCGGTGGTGTCAATACGGACAGCCTTCTTTGCACTCCTGCAGCAAACGGAACGGGTGGTCTTCCTTCCCTCTCCGGAAAAGTAGCTATTTTTTATCGCGGCAATTGTAACTTTAGTGAGAAAGCTTACAACGCACAACTTGCCGGCGCAGTAGCTGCTGTTATCATCAATAACATTCCCGGTGGCCCGGTGGGTATGGGTGCCGGTACGAATGGCGCACAGGTGACTATTCCGGTATTTATGGTGTCAGACGTGGATGGCGCAGTGCTGGCCAGTGCGATTGCGGGTGGCTCTAACGTCACTGTTTCTATTGGCGAGTGGGGATTGGGCTATACCAGTGATATTGGTATTGTACCCGGGAACTCTGCACCGCCTCATGCGGGCGCTATTCCGATGAACCAGTTGATGACGACCAACAATAACCCATCTGCTTATCACATTCTGAACGGCTCTATCGCTGCTAATTACGGCACAGATACACAGCGCAACCTGAAAACGGTTACCACTGTAAACTGGGTTCCTAATGGCGGCTCTGCGATGCAGGTTTGGAAGGATACGGCTGCATTGAACGTGGACTTCGCTCCTTCCGATTCACTTACACTGCCTTTTTCTACAGGCTTCTTTAACCCGCACGCTTCTACCCGTGGCCGCTTTGATATTCAGTCTATGCTGATGCCCGCTACGCCAGATGCGACCATGCAGGATAACTCTGAGACCAAGTCTATGTATGTCACCGATTCTATCTACTGTAAGGGTCAGTGGAATGCAGACTCTATGCGTCCTAAGTATCAGCTGGCTTACGGTTACAGCGGCCTGACGCTTCCGCTTAGCTGGGGGCCGTTGTTCTACACTGCTGTTGGTGGACAATATCCTGCTAAAATGCAGTTTTCGGTTTCCAACGCTACTGCCGGATCATCCCTGAATGGTGCTAATGTTACTACCTGCGCGTTTAAATGGGTTGACGGTTCTGCCGGAAATCCTGCTGATCAGGTGATTCAAGGAGGCGAGCTTACACTTGTAGCAACTGGTTATAAAGCGTTTTCCACTACGGACTCCAGCTTCGACGATTTTATCGTTCCTTTCGATCCCAGTTCTACCAACGGAACGATTGCGCCGCTTGAGAATTCCACTTGGTATTACTATACAGTAACGCCAAGCGACCCTTCTTTTTATTATGTTACAGAAGGGCCTACTAATGACCTTGCACGTGTTTTCACGGCCAACCAGATTGACTCCAACAAGCGTGAGTACACCGCCGTTCAGTACACAGGCGATATCAACGAATTGCTTTTTGCGCAGCCAACAACCGGCACTTTCCGCATGTTGACAGGATACAACAATCCTAATATCAATATTGACAGTGTGGATATTACGTTCCCGCTTCGCGCGTTTAATGTTGCGGTTCACGTTTCCACCATTATGCCTAGCAAAGTTGATGATCTCGCTTTATCAATTAATAAGTTCAACATCTTCCCGAACCCTTCTACGGGTTTGGTGAATGTGGCTTATGATTTCAAGCAGAGCGTAGGTCAATCCCAGATCACAGTTTTTGACGGCGCTGGTAGAACAGTTGCGTCCAAATCCATTTCTGGTGGTTCCGGCCAAATTAGCTTTGAGCTTCAGCACGCAGCTACAGGTACTTATTGGCTTGTCTTGGGTAATACCTTGGGAACAAAGTCCTATCAGTTCCAGGTTGTTAAGTAACAATTTCCGTTCTATTAAAAAACCGGCTTTCGAGCCGGTTTTTTTATTTCCTTAATTTTGCAGGATGAATTCTTCTTTCGACATAGTGGTGATTGGTGGTGGACATGCCGGATGTGAAGCAGCAATGTCTGCATCCAACATGGGTTTCAAAGTATTACTAATATCTCAAAATTTATATACAATTGGTCAAATGTCTTGTAATCCTGCGGTTGGTGGGATTGCAAAAGGCCAGATTGTGCGTGAAATTGATGCCTTGGGTGGTTTCTCAGGGATTGTAACGGATAAATCATCTATTCAGTTTCGAATGCTCAATAGAAGTAAAGGTCCTGGAATGTGGAGTCCGAGGGCACAGTGTGACAAGATTTTGTTCGCTCAAACATGGCGACAGGTTTTAGAAAGTCAGTCAAACATTTTTCTTTGGCAAGATACCGTCACGGAAATTCTTGTTTCACGTGGAACAATTACGAGCGTGAAAACAGAATTCGGTGAGGAAATTCATGCGAAAAAAGTGATTATTACGTCTGGTACTTTTTTGAATGGGATTATCCACGTTGGACTTCGGCAGTTTGGTGGTGGAAGAATAGGGGAGCGCAAAGCAGTTGGCGTAACGGAAAGTCTACTGAATTTTGGATTGCAATCCTCACGCCTTAAAACCGGAACGCCACCCCGAATTGAAGGAAACAGTCTTGATTATACCAAAATGGAAATTCAGTATGGAGATGAGGCTCCACAGGCTTTTTCCTATATGGAGAAATCCAAACTGACTTCCGAAAATCAACTTCCTTGTTGGATTACATACACCTCACCCCTTGTACACGAAATTCTGCAGGAAGGATTTTTCCAATCGCCCATGTACACCGGCGTGATTGAAGGCAGTGGCCCTCGTTATTGCCCCAGTATTGAAGATAAAATCGGGCGTTTTGCCGATAAAGAACGTCACCAGCTTTTTGTAGAGCCGGAAGGTAGGAACACCACCGAAACCTATGTGAATGGCTTTAGCACGTCTTTGCCCCTGGAAATCCAGAAAAAAGCACTGAAAGAAGTGAAAGGCTTTGAAAACTGCCATTTTCTGAAACCCGGCTATGCGATTGAGTACGACTATTTCTTCCCAACTCAGCTTCACCACACTCTGGAAACAAAAGCCGTTTCGGGTCTCTACCTCGCCGGACAAATCAACGGAACGACGGGCTACGAAGAAGCCGCTTGTCAGGGACTGATGGCAGGCATCAACGCAGCCCTTTCCTTGAAAGAAGAAGAGCATTTTGTACTGGGCAGAGAAGACGCCTATATCGCGGTGTTGATAGACGACCTCGTGAGCAAAGGAACGGAAGAGCCTTACCGCATGTTTACAAGCCGGGCAGAATTCCGTACGCTCTTGCGGCAAGACAACGCGGATATGCGCCTCACCGAAAAAGGCTACAAAATTGGCTTGGCAAGCGAAGAACGTTTCCGGAGAATGGAAAAAAAGAAAAAGGAGATCGCTCATGTTCGTCAACATTGGAAGGAAACAGCCGTCACTCCGGAAGTATATAATGCTGCTGTAGAGGCGGACGGACTTCCCGGCATCAACGAAAAAACGCGCTTGGAAAAGCTTTTGCTTCGCCCCGGCATGACGACGGAACAGTTGCAATTGCTTACAAGAGAAACCGTATCAGCGACCCCAGAGAATGTGGATGCTGAAAGTATAGAAGCTGCCGAGATTGGATTGAAGTACCAAACCTATATTGACAAGGAAAAAGAAATGGCCGCCAAAATCCGGGAGCTGGAAAACCTGAAAATGCCCGCCGGTATCAACTATCTGCAAATCCCTGCGTTATCGATGGAAGCCCGTTTAAAGCTGGAAGAAATCAAGCCCGCTACGCTCGGTCAGGCAGGCCGGATTTCCGGAGTAAACCCAAGTGACATTCAAGTGCTGCTCGTGAAATTCGGACGTTAAAAAAAGAGGTTTATGGAAATCCGCCCGGCCATCTATAAATACTGCAATTACCAGGAACGCTGCCATCAGGAAGTCCGGAGCAAATTGTTTGAACTGGGTGCCGGGCAGGAATATGGGGATGAACTTATTGCGGAACTGATAAAGGCCAATCTTTTAAATGAAGAGCGTTTTGCAAAGTCTTATTGCCGGGGAAAATTCAGCATCAAGAAATGGGGACGAAACAAAATCCGCCAGCAGCTTCGACAGAAAAAAGTCTCTGATTATTGCATCAAAAAAGGTCTCTCCGAGATTTCCGAAGAAGATTACGAGCAGACTTTGCTCCGGCTTTGCGAAAGGCTGCGGGAAAAGTACCAACACGAAAAACAGGAGTGGATACGGCAGGCCAAAATCGCGCAGTATCTCTCCGGCAGAGGCTTTGAGGCCGACCTCATCAAACAGGCACTCATCCAAACCGAAACTCCATCATGAAGACAACCGTTTATCCTAAAATGAACGAAGCAGTAACCGCAGGCATCCGGGTGTGTGTAGAAACACAGTATCAATTCCGGGACAGCAAACCTGAAGCGGGCGTGTACGTTTTCGCTTACCGTATTCGCATCAAAAATGGCGGCTTGACGCCCGTGCAGCTTCTCCACCGCCACTGGGAAATCAGCGATTGCGGCAAGGCGGTGCGCACGGTGGACGGCGAGGGCGTGGTGGGAAAGCAACCCATTATCAACCCCGGCGAGGAGTTTGTGTACATCTCCGGCTGCCAGTTGAGCAACGAAATTGGCCGGATGAGCGGCCACTACGAAATGGAAGACCTGTATTCCAATAAGCGGTTTGACGTGCGGATTCCGCCCTTCGCGCTGGAAATTCCTTTTAAACTTAACTGATTTTTGGTGCAACTTGGGGCTTAGCGGCGGGCAGTTCGGATGCCGTGTCGTAAATTTGCCGCAGGTTTTCTCAAAGGGATTTTCTCCTTTGTTGCCCATACTTCTGAAAGGCCGTCTTCTTCAGGCGGCCTTTTTTTACAAAGTACCTCTCCCCGGAATAGCCCAATAAACAGTGCCTGCCTCGATTGTGCGGGGCGTGTTTTATACAAGGAGTCTGCCGAGAAACCAACCCCAATCCGCTTTTTTAATTCCCCAATGAATATTCGCAACATCGCCATCATCGCCCACGTTGACCATGGCAAAACGTCCCTTGTGGACAAAATCATCCAAGCTACCAAAGTCTTCCGCGACAACCAGGACGCCGGGGAGCTTATCATGGACTCCAACGACTTGGAGCGTGAGCGCGGCATCACTATCCTCGCCAAGAACATGAGCGTAGCCTACAAGGACGTCAAAATCAATGTGATAGACACGCCCGGTCACGCCGACTTTGGCGGAGAAGTAGAGCGCGTTCTGAAAATGGCCGATGGCGTTCTGCTGCTTGTAGATGCCTTTGAAGGTCCGATGCCGCAGACACGTTTCGTACTCCAAAAAGCCCTTGCGCTTGGTCTGCATCCAATCGTCGTTATCAACAAAGTGGACAAGCCAAATTGCCGTCCCGAAGAAGTTCATGACGCTGTTTTTGAGCTGTTCTTCCAACTGGACGCAACGGAAGAGCAACTGAATTTCCCGACACTGTACGGATCGGCCAAGCAAGGTTGGTACAATACTTCCCTCACGCAAACCGAAGACATCACGCCACTGCTGGACATGATTCTGGACAAAGTGCCAGAGCCGAAGATTTCGGAAGGGCCAGTGCAAATGCAAATCACCTCGCTGGATTACTCCGCCTTCCTTGGACGGATTGCTATTGGAAAAGTGACGCGCGGTGTGCTGAAAGAAAACACCCCGATTCAGCTTTGCAAGTTGGACGGTACGATGGTAAAGGGCCGGACGAAGGAGCTTTATACCTTTGAAGGCATGGGCAAGAAGAAAGTTACCGAAGTAGCCGCCGGTGACATCTGCGCCGTGAATGGCATTGAGGATTTCCAGATTGGCGAAACGATTGCCGACTTTGAGAATCCTGAAGCATTGGTAGTTACGCCGATTGACGAGCCGACGATGAACATGCAGTTCTCCATCAACAACTCGCCGTTTTTTGGCCGGGAAGGAAAATTCGTGACCTCGCGCAACATCCGTGACCGCCTGTACAAAGAGCTGGAAAAGAACCTCGCCCTCCGTGTGCAGGATACCGACGACGCCGATAAATTCCTTGTTTTCGGACGCGGCATTCTTCACCTTTCCGTTCTGGTGGAAACCATGCGTCGCGAAGGATATGAACTCACCGTTGGTCAGCCGCAGGTAATCGTGAAGGAAATTGACGGCAAGAAGAATGAGCCTTATGAAACCCTCGTGGTGGACGTGCCTGCCGATTTCTCCGGTAAGGTGATTGACCTCGTAACCCAGCGCAAAGGCGAAATGCTGATTATGGATACCAAAGGCGAGATGCAGCACCTGGAGTTTGACATTCCGAGCCGCGGCCTTATCGGACTGCGTTCTCAGATGCTGACCGCCACCGCAGGCGAAGCCGTTATGGCCCACCGTTTCCGCGAATACAAGCCGTGGAAGGGCACGATTCCGGGCCGGAACAACGGCGTGTTGGTCTCCAAATTCGGAGGCAGCACAACGGCCTATTCTATTGACAAATTGCAGGACAGAGGTTCGTTCTTTGTAGATCCGGGAGACGAAGTGTATGCAGGTCAGATTCTGGCGGAGAACATCAAGCCGGGCGACCTGAACGTGAATGCCGTAGAAGCAAAGAAGTTGACTAACCACCGGGCTTCCGGCTCAGACGGTGCAACTGTTATCACCCCAAAAATCCAGATGACTTTGGAAGAGTGCATGGAATACATCCAACCTGATGAATGCATTGAGGTGACACCGCAAAGCATCCGCCTGCGCAAAACCATGCTGGACGAAAACGACCGCGCGAAATACCAAAAGCAATTGAAAGTAGAAGCCTGATAACTTAGGTTTCTGGAAGAAAAAAGCCGCTCCCAATTGGGGCGGCTTTTTTTGCGTGCGTTAGAGAAATTTTCTCGCAGAGGCGCGAGAATACAGCGGGTAATATTGAGTCACGTAGATAAGAAGGGAGAGCATAAGCTTATGCCAAACAGACCTCTGAAAGGTGCGCTGTCAAAACGGTTTTGAAATCTCTTCTTCTGTGCGGGAAGGCTAAAGATAAGCAGCCTAAGCTAAAAAAGGCAAAAGCGATTTAGGGCTATGGCAGAAAGACCCGTCTTTCCCACTTTTGAGCATCAGAAGGGTTATGGCCCAATTCAGAGTTAGCAGCACGGTAGACACCACCGTTTTCCTCATCCCAGAGGGACGGTTTGTGGGTAGCTATTAAGTTGTAGATAAACCGTAGGGGCGTCCCGGAGGGACGCTTGGTGGGCCTAATCTTTCTCACCTTACCACTTCACAAGGCGTTCATGCGAAACGCGGTGGAAAGGAAAATTGTTTTCTACCTACTACGCATCCTGAATGGACGTGGAGAACGTTCTCTCCGAAAAATTTGGAGAGATCATCGGTTCTCTTTCGCAGTGCCTGCCTCAATTCTAGGGAGAGAATGTCGGGAGAATCAAGACTATTAAGTGCAAATTAGCTGCCTAAATAGTATTAGGGTGTGTCCGAAAAATAAAAGGTTTTGAAAAGAGGAACACTCTACGTTTGTATTGCTTCTAAATCCCTACGGGTTGGACTCAGGATTAAGGTATGCAACCTGTCTTGGAAAAAGCTACTGTTGCGGTGGGGGATAAAACATTTTCAAGCTTTTTCTTACGACCTTTTGGGACAGGATTTTAGTAAAGATTTTTTTTGGAAAAAGAGCTTTAAGCAGAGCCAAAAATCAAAAGCCACAACGTGCCAAAATAATCCTGGAAAACGACCTTCTTGAAATTTAATTGCGCTGAGCTTTCGGAAAATAACTGTGGTTTTTCAACGTCTAGATAGCCACAAATACGGTTCAGAATTCAGCTTTTTCTTTGCGTTTGAACTGTTATTAGAGCGTATTTTCTTCGCCAAAAGAGGAGTGCAACGAGATGATACAGACTTACAATCGCTCTTGATTGTCGCACTATTTAGAGCTTAAAATACTGCCGGGAACAACTCCAAGAGACGCTTCTTGGTCACTACGAAAGCCTGAAACAGAACTGCGTTTAAGAGCAGCGATTAACGCATTTTTCCGGGAAATGAAGTTTCTCTTTTCCACCTTTCTATTCTTCCGGAAAATAGAATAAACTTGACTCTCCCAAAGCACGACAAACCAATTTTTGGCCCTCCAGGAGGCGGGTTTTTTCACCTTAAAAAACGCTTGGAAAAGCACGCTCTAAAAGTTCTTTTCCGGGATTGTCAGCAGGCCGATCCGCCCTGTGTAAAGCAGTTAAAACAACAACTCTTCAAGCTCAAAAAAGCCTGCTTTTCACTCTCCCATTTAGTATGCTTTGAAGCTGTTTAAACGCCTGCAGGGAGGACAGAAATGGACCCGCTAAACACGCTCATCGTTCCACACCAATTTTTGTGGAATGTTCCACGTGATTTTTTTTGTGGAGCTGGACAAAAAATGTTCCACGCGCTAAAACAAGCGGCGTCCGAAAACTGTCTAATAATGATGAAAGCAGCGTAAAGCGTTGATTATCAACGCTTTACGCAACAAAAATAATCGGTTTTGACACTAGGTCTAGGTGTGTGTGTTGTTTGCACTTTTCCAACCCAGCAATATCCCATGAAAACAGCCCTGTGAAACACGCTTCCACAACCGTTCCACACCCCGGTGAAACGAGCCAGAACCCGCGTCCCGCTTGATTTTTCCTCGCAAATTTTCCTGCCGGAAAAACGCCTTTTTCCAAGTGGCTGCAAGACCTTTGCCACTCACAATTCTCCGGTCTTTTTCCGCCTTGTTCCGAACGATTTCCCCCAAGCTGTTTCTGCTTCTTTTTCTCCTCTCCTGCGAGGCGAAAAAAGCGCCGGAAAAAGCGACGCTTTCCGCCGCTGATTCTGCGCTTCACCGCGAGTGGAAAGGAGAAAATCAAAACCTGCTTTCAGACGCCATTCCGCTGCTCCAAACCGGCGATATCGCACTACGTACTGGCGCCGATGCAACAAGCCACGCACTGCGCTCCATGAACCAGAAAAACCGGCAGTTTTCCCACTGCGGCATCGTGGTTCTGGAGGACGGAAAACCGTTCATTTACCACAGCATCGGTGGCGAAGACAACCCCGACCAGCGCATCCCGCGCGAGACGCCGGAAAGGTTTTTTTCGCCCATCTCTAACAGCGGCGGCGGGGTTTGTCGCTATGCCCTTTCGCCTGAAATGAGAAGCCACATTGTGCATACTGTACAGCAGTGGTTTCGGGAAGGCCGCACCTTCGACATGGCCTTTGACCTCGCCACCGACACGCAGCTTTACTGCGCGGAATTTGTCTATAAAGCGTTCCGGCAAAACGGCTTTGACAAGACGCTTTTTTCCACGAGCCACACAGGCGGTTTTGAGTACGTGGCGGTGGACGATTTATACAGTCATTCGGCGGCGAAAATCATTTGCTCTTTTGAGTATAAATAAGCACCTTTGCCGCCGCTTAAAAATCCCTTTAAACAAGCAAAAATCTTTTCTCCATGAAAAAAATCGTTCTCTTCGCCGCTACCCTGATGGTCGGCGCATTTATGTTCGCAAGCTGCTCCGGTGGCAGCCCCAAGGCTTCTGCCGAAAAATACCTGACGGCCTTCTTCCGGATGGACTATGAGGAAGCGAAAAAATTCGCAACAGAGGATACCAAGAAGCAACTCGACATGATGGCGCAGCTTTCCGGCATGATGGGCGACACGATGAAGAAGCAGGCCAAAAAAGCTGTTGTGAATGTTACCGAGGTGAAAGAAGACGGCAACAACGCCACTGTTACCTATACCGTGAAGCCCGACGGCGTGAAGCAGGACGCAGGCACGCAGACGCTAAAAATGATGAAGGAAAACGGCAAATGGCTGGCTTCGTGGAACAAGCAGGACGCGCTCGTCAGTATGGGCGGTGGTGCAGGCGCAGGCGCGGCAGAACCCGCTCCGGCTCCTATGGACAACAACATGGCTCCTGGCGCGACTCCAATGGAACCTGCTGCTCCCGGAACGGCTCCTGCGGCGCCCGCTCCGGTGAAGTAAGTGCTTCTCTCCTAAAACGCTTTTGAAAAATCCCCCGGCATTGCGCCGGGGGATTTTTTGGTGGGGGTGGTTAGGTAGAGCACCATTAGCCTGCGGCTTTTTAGCCTGTCCAGAATTTTAAAGAGAAGGCTGTTTCGGTTATAATCTTTTGTCATCCCGAAGGGATCTTAGCAGACAGGAGCCGGCAAGTTCCCTTCGGGATGACAAAAGATTTCCGACAACAAACGCATCCAAACCCTCCAACGCGAAGCGTCTAACGCCAAAGGCATCCAACGGCTTTAGCCTCTCCAACGCCAACGGCTTCCAACATTCCAACAGCGCCCTACTTTCGCCCTTATGCTCAACTACGTCTGGATTCTTTTCTTCCTTGTTGGTATTGTGGTGGCGTTGATAAAAACGCTTTTCATTCCCGGCTCCGAAAACGTATTGTCCGACATGCTGACCGGCCTCTTCGGCGCGGCCAAAACAGGCTTTGAGATTTCCCTCGGTCTCACGGGCGTGATGACGATGTGGCTGGGCTTTATGAAAATCGGCGAGAAGGCAGGCGTGGTGAATGGGCTGGCCCGTGCTGTGGCGCCGCTGTTCCGCGTCTTGTTCAAAAACGTTCCGCCCGGCCACCCGGCCTATGGCTCCATCACTATGAACTTATCGGCCAATATGCTTGGCTTGGGAAATGCGGCCACGCCGCTCGGCCTCAACGCCATGAAGGAATTGCAGGAGCTGAACCCGGAGAAGGAGCGCGCTACCGATGCGCAGATTATGTTCCTCGTCCTCAACACGGCGGGCATCACGCTGGTGCCTTCGTCGGTCATAGCCATTCGCGCAGCAATGGCGGCGGAGCAGGGACTGAAAGGATTTAACGCCGCCGATATTTTCCTGCCCACCTTGCTGGCTACCACCATTGCGTTTATCTCCGGGATGATTATCGTGGCCGTTGCGCAGCGCATCAATCTGTTCCGGCTGCCGGTGCTGCTGTTTCTGCTTTTCTTTGGCGGACTGGCGTGGGGCATCTGGCAATACGTAAAGCATTTGGAAAGTACCGGCCTCAATAGCGAACAAATCGGCGCGCGCGTCGGGGCGTTGGGAAGTGGATTTATTCTGCTCCTTATTACGCTCTTCATCGTGGCGGGCGTGGTGAAAAAGCAGAAGGTGTTTGAGAATTTTATTGAAGGCGCGAAAGGCGGCTTTGACGTGGCGCTGCGCATCATTCCCTACCTCATCGGGATGCTGTTGGCGATTTCGGTTTTCCGGTCTTCGGGTTGTATGGATTATCTGGTGGGCGGCATTACTTCTGTTGTTACGGCGCTGGGCTTGCCTACGCACTGGGTTCCGGTCATTCCGATTGCCCTGATGAAACCCCTGAGCGGCTCCGGCGCACAGGCTTTGATGGTGGACGTGATGAAGACACACGGCGTGGCTTCTTTTCCGGGAAAGCTCGCGGCGGTGTTGCAGGGGACAACAGAGACCACATTCTATGTGCTGGCCGTGTATTTTGGCTCGGTGGGCGTTACACGCAGCCGCAATGCGCTGGCGCTGGGATTGCTGGCGGATGCAATTGGCATGACGGCGGCAATCGTGATTATGTATTTGCTGAGTCCGCCGGTGTAGGGACACGCTGCGCGTGTCCGCAGGAAATGCAGGATGGGCGGACACGCGTAGCGTGTCCCTACCGTTTGATCGGCAGACCAATAAACTCTAACACCAAAAACCTATCTTTCCGCAAGCATTTCCCTTCATGAAAAAAGCCTTTCTCTTCGCTATCCTCGCGCTCCTTTCCCTTAAAAACGCAACCGCCCAAACCCGGCAGCGCGTGGCTTTAGAATCGGCAACCGTTTTCCTCTCTGGTGCGGAGCTTTTCTCTACCGCAAAACTTTCCCTGCCCTCGGGCGAAACGGAAATGCTGCTGACCAATGTGGCCGGAAACGTGAATGCCCAAACGCTGGTCATTACCGCCACCAACGGCGTGGTGGTGCAAAGCGCGGTTTTCCAAAACAACTACCTCAATCCTGCCGACTCTACGCTTTCGCCGCGCGCAAGGGCGTTGAAGGATTCTATTGTGCGCATTCAAGCTTCTATTGATGAACTTTCCTTGCGGAAAAGCGTGGTGGAAGAGCAAATCGCGACCATCCGCGACAACCGAAACATCAAAGGTGCGAACACCGGCGTGAGTGTGGTGGAACTGCAAAAGATGCTGGACCTGATGAGTGCTCGCTTGCTCACTTTGGTTACGGAGCAAAGCAAATTAGGAAAGCGCATCACCGCTTTGCAGGAAAGCGAGCAACGTTTTGCCGGACAGCTTGCGGAAGAACAACAGAAAGGCTATCAGCCAGGCGGACAGCTTCTGGTGAAGTTCTTTACGCCGGGCGCTACCAGCACCGACCTCGCCATGACCTATGTGGTTCCCAATGCGGGCTGGACGCCTTCCTACGATTTGCGCGTGGAAAGCACGGCCAAGCCGGTGCGCCTTTTCTACAAAGCGCAGGTCTTCCAAAACAGTGGTATTGACTGGAAAAAAGTAAAGCTTTCCCTCTCTTCAGGCAATCCCGGCGAAGGCGCCGAAGCACCGCAGCTCGCGCCTTGGTATCTGGCGTTTTACAAGCCGGAGTATGTGCAGAATCAGAACGCTTATAATAGACAGAAGGCAGGAGGTTATCAAAACGCCGCGCCCGTTGCTACCAGCGCCTATGAAACCGAGGATAGAAAAGACGCGCCCGCTGGCGGACGGGCAGAAAACATGACCACCAACAACATCCAGCAAAGCTCCATGAACCGCTACACGAGCGTGGACGCGGCGGGCATTGTGACCAATTTCGACATCGAGATTCCCTACGACATTCCGTCCGACGGCAAGCAGCACAACATAGGCATCAAAACTTATGACCTGCCCGCGACGTATCGCTACGTGGCCGTGCCGAAGCTGGATAAAGACGCCTTTTTGCAGGCGCAAATCACCAAATGGGAAGACCTGAACCTGCTGCCCGCCCAGACGAGTATTTTCTTTGAAGGTTCTTATGTAGGACAAGGCATGATAGACCCGCGCAACGTGCGCGACACCATGAACCTCTCCTTGGGCCGCGACAAGCGCATTGTTATCCGCCGCGAGCGCGACAAGCTCTATCGCTCCGACAAGTTTATTGGCAGCAATATCCACGAAGCATTCACATACATCACTACGCTGCGCAACACCAAGAAAGAGCCGGTAACGTTGTTCCTCACCGACCAGTTTCCCGTTTCCAACGACAACGACATCACCATTGAAGACAAGGAAGCGGAAGGTGCGCGGATAGAGGAAACCACTGGCCTTGCTACGTGGGAAGTAGCCCTCAAGCCCGGCGAAACGAAGAAACTGCGCCTCGCCTACACCGTGAAGCACCCGAAGGGAAGAGTATTGAGCAACAGCGGGCGGTAAGGAGACGTCACCCCAAGGCATATTACAGTGTAACATGGGCACGGGTGACGCCACCCGAAGGCATATTACAGTGTAACATGGGTACAGGTGACGTCACCCCAAGGCATATTGCAGTGTAACATGGGTACAGGTGACGTCACCCCAAGGCATATTACAGTGTAACATGGACACAGGTGACGTCAGTCCTGCCCTCGTTAGTTATTGTATGGGCATTGCTGTACACGTAATGGACTATCTTTAAATGCATTGTGTGCATTCTGAAACTCATCACTCAAGATGCCATCTGGCGCGCCTTTTGTAGCCGTTTTCATTCCTTAAACCCTAACCAACACCCTATGAAAGCTGCTGTATTCCACGGCCCGAAGTCCATCTCCTGCGACACGGTCGAAGACCCCAAAATTGAAGAAGCGCGGGACATCATCCTGAAAGTCACCGCCACCGCTATCTGCGGCTCCGATCTGCATATCTACAACGGCTCCCTGCCCACCACGCCGATGGTTTTGGGCCACGAGTTTATGGGCATCGTGGAGGAAGTGGGCGCGGGCGTGAAAAACCTGAAGCGCGGCGACCGCGTAGTGGTTCCTTTTCCTATTGCCTGTGGTCACTGCTTTTTCTGCAACCACAATGTGCCGGGCAACTGCGAAAACTCCAACCCCGACCACTACGGCCCGGAAGGTGGATTGCTCGACCAAAAGGGCGGCGCGCTGTTTGGCTACACCGACCTCTATGGCGGCTATAACGGCGGACAGGCAGAGTATGTGCGCGTTCCTTACGGCGACTTCGGCCCGCGCAAAGTGCCCGACATCCTTACCGACGAGCAGGCGCTTTTCCTGACCGATATTTTCCCAACCGGCTACAGCGGCATCGACTGGGCCAACGTAAAGGGCGGCGAGACGGTAGCCATTTTCGGCGCCGGCCCGGTGGGCATTATGGCGGCCAAAAGCGCGTGGTTGCGCGGCGCGGCGCGCGTTATGATTGTGGACGTCCTGCAATACCGACTGGATAAAGCCAAAGCCACTTCCGGCGCCGAAACGATTTTGTGGGAAGATGATGGCCGCAACGTGATCGACCAAATCCGGGCGATGACCGGCGGGCGCGGTGCGGATGTCTGTGTGGAAGCCGTAGGCTTTGAGCCGGAGCGCAATATCCTGGACCGCGTGAAGGCGGTGGTGAACTTTGAGAAAGGCTCGCCCAAAGTGTTGGAAGCCTGCTTCACCGCCGTGCGCCGCAGTGGCTTTGTAAGTGTGCTGGGCGTGTATGCCACCACGCACGACAACTTCCCGGTGGGCCAGATTTTTGACAAAGGCCTCGGCATCCAAATGGGACAAGCACCCGCGCATAAACACATCGACCACCTGCTGACCTGGGTAACGGAAGGCAAGGTGAAACTCGACGACATCATTACCCATCGGATGCGGCTGGAAGACGTGGCCCACGGCTACGACATTTTCCGCAACAAGAAGGAAGACTGCGTGAAAGTGGTGATGAAGCCACACGGGTAATTCGCCCGGCAAACAGATTATTTGTAGGAACGCCCCGCACAACTGCGGGGCGTTCTTTTTACTTCAGATGACTCTCATAACGGGTGTCATTCCGACCGCAGAGGGAGGAACTGCGAAGCACTCGCCGAAGGCAATCTCGCAGCAGTTAAGACACAGCAGGTGGGACACATCATTATCCGGTTCAGCAAACGTGAGATCTCTCCCTAGCGGTCGAGATGACCCGTACTTTGCAAACGACCTTCTGTGAGCAGATTATTATCGTGTTTATTGCCAACGGCACATCCTTTTTATCCAACTTCTTTTATGAAAAAAGCCTACTCCTTTCTACTGTTTTTGAGTCTCCTTCTCGCTTCCTGCGCCAGCCCCGCGCCGCTGCAATACAAAGGCGTTGACCGCGTGTTTCTGGGCAGCGTCAGTACGCAGGGTTTGCAGCTGGGGCTGGACTTAAAGCTTTACAATCCCAACGCCTTTTCGCTGGTACTCCGGGATGCCGATTTGCAGGCATTCATCAACAGCCGTCCGGCGGGAAAAGCGAAGATGCTGAGCGATCAAACCGTTCCGGCCCGCGACACATTCACGCTGCCGGTGACGGTTTCGCTGGATGTTGCCAACATCCTCGGCAATGCTTTGGACATGCTGACGCAAAAAGACGTGATGGTGAAGCTAGAAGGAACGGTGCACGCCGGGAAAGGCGGTTTTGTCTTGCCGGTGCGCGTGCATTATGAAGGCCGGCAGAAGCTGAAGTTTTAAAAAGAGAAAAGGCTGTGCTCCTGGAGTACAGCCTTTCTTTATTTCTGTTTGTAAAACCTTCTTAAAATCTAAAACCAATCGAAAGCGCCGTGCGGATACCGGGCAACGGCAGCGCGCGGGAAACCCGGACAACGTTGTTGTCCACCTCAACATTGTCGAAATTTTGTCGCAGCTCCTGACGGGTTTGTTCCTTGCCATCCGCCGTTACGTTGCTCATGTCGGTTTGAGCGTCAAGGCTCAGGTTTCCACTCGTAAACATGGGCCCGAAGAAAGCCCAGTCGAGCGTAACGCGATTGGAGAGGTTGAATTTGGCTCCGATTTGGAGTCCCCCCCCGCCGTAGTTGTATTTGCCTTTCAGGAGTACATCCTGCTGTCCGTTCGGCAGGCCCGGGTCTTTAATGGTATAGGGAAGGTCAAGGCTATAAGAACCGAAGCGCCCAAAAAAGCCAAGGTAAAAACCGCTGATGTTCTGGCTTCCAAAGTAGTAGCGGATTTCCGGCGTGATGGCATAGTTGCTGAACCGCGCGTTGGGCAGAAGCTTATCTGAAACCGTGTCGTTACCCACAACGCTTTTCAACGTGCTGGCAAAAGGCAGGCCTCGCTCCGGCCCGACGCGCACACTTAGACCTGCGGCCAGATTAGGTGTCAACGCCCGCTCGTATTGAAGCGTGATGTTGCCCATGACTGCCGACAGCAGGTTGATTTTCACCTCGTTGTTGAAATCACCCCTGCCTGAAGACCCCTTTCGCGGCATGGAGAAGGGGGTGGTGTTTGCCTTGGCTTCTGTGGAGGCGAGCGCCAGTGTTTGCGCTTGAGTGATGTTGGGAAGGAGCAGCAGGGTAGCCGCTGCCAGAAGAATTTTCATAAGGCTTTCAAAAGTTGAAGCCTCAAAGAAAAGCGAAAACCTTTAAGAATGCAATTCCGGCAGCGGGAAAATCTTCTTTTCCTACCGTGCCATAAAATACTCGCTAAAGGCATCTACGGCTTGGTGATCGGCGGCCACGGCGCGGTCAAAGTCTTCTTCCGAAACTTCGTGGCGCAGTACGGCGCGGCCCGCATCAATGAGGCGCAGGCTGATTTCGGTGAGCAGAATATTGTCCCACACACCGCCCGTAAAACCTTCTTCGCGTTGCAGGTGGCCGTGTGCGAAACCGCCTTCATGCAGCTCGCGCAGCTCGTCGCTCAACACTTCCAAAAGGGCCTTGCGCGTTTCCACTTCCATGCTGCGGAAATCCAGAGGGCGCAGACGCTCCAGCACCAGCACGGCGTGGGTTTCAAAATCGTCTTTGCGGAACAGCCGGTTCAGCAGTCCGTTGATGCCATTGGCAAAAGAGAGCTTATCGGCCTCTGCTTCAGCAGCGGCGGCGTCCTGATACATTTTTCCGGCTTCGGTGTCAGAAAGAGCAACGACGACGGCTTCGGTGCCGGCAGAAAGCTGGCGGGGATAGATTTGGGAGAACATGGAATGCAGAGCTGCTTAAAATTTGTTCCGCCACATGGCGCTCTCCACCGGAAGGCCCGGCTGCGCGTTGTATTTGGCGTTCTTTTTCTGGTTGTAAGGAACGAGAATTTCGCCTTCTACGGGAAAATAAATGAGCTGTCCGATAGGCATTCCGGCATAAACGCGCACAGGCTGCTTCACGGAAATTTCCAGCGTCCAGTGGCCGCAAAAACCTACGTCGCCCTTGCCCGCTGTGGCGTGAATATCAATACCCAAACGGCCCGTGCTACTCTTCCCTTCCAGGAAAGGAACGTGTGCGTGGGTCTCGGTGTATTCCAGCGTTACGCCCAGATAGAAATGGTGGGGCAAGAGGATGATTCCTTCTTCAGGAATTTCAAAATGCGTGATTTCGTTGTGGCGGCGCGCGTCCAGAATCGGGTCTTTGTACACGGCCAGTGCCTTACCCAGCCGTACATCGTAGGAATTAGAGCCGAGGCAGTCGCGGTCAAAAGGCGTAACGACAATCGTACCTTTTTCCATTTCCGTCAAAATGCGCGCGTCGGAGAGAATCATGGCGGCGAAAGTAGGGAATGGGGAATAGGTATTAGGGAACAGGGATTAAGTTTGGATAGGCTTTGCTCCGCCCCCATTATTCATTGTTCATTACTCATTAATCATTGCCGACTACGCTTCCTTCAATGCCGCCGCCAACTCCTGCAACACCTTCTTGGCGTCGCCAAACAACATGCTGGTTTTAGGTTTGTAGAACAGGTCGTTTTCGATGCCCGCGTAGCCGGGCTTCATGCTCCGCTTGTTCACAATCACGTGCTGCGCCTTTTCCACTTCCAGAATTGGCATGCCGTAAATGGGCGAGGTCGGGTCTTCTTTTGCAGCAGGATTTACCACGTCGTTTGCGCCCAAAATCAAGACTACCGAAGTGGTTCCCATGCTCGCGTTGGCATCTTCCATTTCCAAAAGCTTTTCGTAGGGAACATCCGCCTCGGCGAGAAGTACGTTCATGTGGCCCGGCATCCGGCCCGCCACCGGGTGAATGCCATACGCCACTTCCACCCCCTTTTCTTCCAACAGCTTTTCCAGTTCATGACACGCGTGTTGCGCCTGCGCAACGGCCAGCCCGTACCCCGGCACAATCAAGACCTTGCTGGCGTACGCCATCAGCGTGGCCGCGTCGGCGAGAGAGACTTCTTTGTGATGACCCGCTTCCTTCGCCACGCCATCTCCAGCCACTTTTGCGCCCCCACCAAAGGAACCGAGCAGTACGTTTTTCAGCGAGCGGTTCATCGCCTTGCACATCAGGATGGTGAGAATCGTTCCTGCCGAGCCAACGAGAATGCCGCCCGTGAGCATCACCGGATTGTCGTAGAGGAAACCGCCGAAAGCCGCCGCTACACCGGTAAAGGAATTAAGCAGGGAAATCACCACCGGCATGTCTGCGCCACCGATGGGCAGCACGAAGAGAATGCCGTAAGTCGCGGCCAGCGCCAGAATCATCCAGAAAGCGAAAGCTGGCCCACCCAAAAGCATCCATGCGGTTAGCGCAATCATGCCGCCGAAGAGCAGGAAGTTCAGCATTTGTCCGGCGGGAACAGTTCGGTCTTTCACCTTTCCGGCAAGTTTGCCCCAGGCAATAATGGAACCCGTTGCCGACACCGTTCCGATGATCATTCCGAGGAGAATAATGAGCAGCTTTCCGCCGGAAGCGTTCGGGTCGTGGTGAAACTCCACGATGGAAATCAGCATGGCGCACGCGCCGCCCGTACCATTGAAAAGGCTCACCATTTCCGGCATCGCCGTCATCTGCACCCGCCGCGCTGACCTTGTGCCGAGTACGCCACCGACGAGCAGCCCGGCGAAAATCCAAATCTTGTTTTGGAGAAATTCACCGCCTTCGCCACCGTGTCTGTAAAGGAAAATTGTTGCCAGAATAGCCAGTGTCATACCGCCTGCTGCCACAGTGTTTCCACGCCGCGCACTGTCAGGGCGCGAAAGCATTTTAAGGCCCAGAATAAAGGTGACAGAGCCGATGAGGTAAGAGAGGGCGAGGAGTGTTTGCATAAGGATTGTGGATTCGTAGGGACACGCGCAGCGTGTCCGCAAATGAAATGTGCTGGGTAGGAATGTGCAGCGTATGTCTCGTGTATTGTGCGGACAGGTGCAGCGTGTCCCTATGCCTTCTTCTTTTTGGCGCTGAACATTTCCAGCATTCTGTCCGTCACCACAAAGCCGCCTACCACATTCAGCGTTCCCAGAACTACCGCCAGAAAGCCCAAAGTCAGGGCGAGATAATCATCGGACGGGGCGCTGCCCATCACGATAATGGCCCCGATGACGACGACGCCGTGAATGGCATTTGCACCACTCATCAAAGGCGTGTGAAGCACGCTCGGCACTCGGCCAATAACCTCAATACCGAGGAAAATGGAGAGAATGACGATGGTGATGAGCTGCTGGTTGTCGAAAAAAAGAGCGGAGAGGGTTTCCATTTTTTAGTAGAATTTTTTTAGTAGAAAGCTGTTTGAAGTTTCAAAATTCAATAGCCAGTTTTCAAGAGTTTTTTGAATCCTGAACCTTGAAGTTGACTTCTGAATCTTGATTACGACACCAGTGCCGCAACACGCGCGTTATGCACCTTCCCGTCGTGCGTGAGGCAAGCGCCGGTTACAAGTTCGTCTTCAAAAGGCAGTTGGAGCGCACCTTCTTTGGAAGTCAAAAGCGCAAGGAAATTGGTGACGTTTTTCGCGTAGAGTTTGCTCGCGTCGGCAGGCGTGGTAGCAGGAAGATTCGTTGGCCCCATGATGGAAATGCCGTTGTGCAAAACCGTTTCATCCGGCTTTGTGAGCGCGCAGTTTCCGCCGCTCGCCGCTGCCAAATCCACTACTACCGAGCCGGGGCGCATCGCTTCCAAAGCTTCTAACGGAATCAGTTTCGGCGCGGGCTTTCCGGGAATTTGCGCGGTAGTAATAATGATGTCGCTCTTGCGGACATGCTCGGCAATCTTGGCCGCTTGTCGTACTTTGAATTCGTCGCTTTGCTCTACCGCGTAGCCGCCTGCTGCGCTTGCGTCTGCTGCGCCTTCCACCTCAATGAATTTTGCCCCCAAGCTGCCCACTTCTTCTTTCACTGCCGGGCGTGTGTCAAACACTTCCACCACTGCGCCCAAGCGGCGCGCTGTGGCAATCGCTTGCAAGCCCGCCACGCCCGCACCGAGAATCAAAACCTTGGCAGGCGGCACGGAACCGGCAGCGGTCATGAACATCGGCATGTAGCGCCCATACGCCGCAGCGGCAATCAGCACGGCTTTGTAACCTGCAATATTGGCCTGACTGGAGAGCACGTCCATTGCCTGTGCGCGCGTAGTTCGGGGTAGTAAATCCAGCGAGAAAGAGGTTATGCCTTTCTCCTTCCACTGTGCGGCAAGCTGCAGGTTGGATAGCGCGTTGTACTGCCCGATAAACACCTGTCCGGCTTTGGGCGAAGCGGCATCTGCAGGCGCGTGAATGGACAGCACCACGTCGGCAGTTTGCAGAATGTGGGCGCGTAGATGGAAGACGGCCCCCGCAGTTTCGTAGGCCATGTCGGTTGCAAAAGCGGCGACGCCCGCGCCGGGTTCGGCCCAAACGGCGATACCTTTTTTCACCAGTCCGGCTACGGCTTCCGGCACAAGGGAGACGCGGGTTTCGGGTGCGGATTCTTTCAAAATTCCAACAATCATAAGTGCTGTTTGGCGAAAGGTAGAGCGTAGGGCCGGGCCATGCAAACAGCAGGTAGCTTTCTTCCTTTTCTTTCCCGGAAAAACCGCTTTGACACAACGCTTTTCACCCATTCCCTTGCGGAACTTTGCCCGTTCCGCAACCGGCTTAAAATCGTGCCTTCCTCGCCAATGTCTTTCTTCCATGCCATTCATAGCTTGCGCACGCAGGGCGACTTGGTGTTCTCTCTAAAGGCCCTACATACAACACCCGCCGAAGACGGAATGGTGGTCGATTTTTTGAAAGCTGAGTACGCGCAGGAATCGCTTCAATATCCTCACGAGTTGCCTGGTTTTGATGCGCAGGCCGCACTTTGGGCAGCCCGCGTTCTGTACTTTTCAGCGCAGCTTTTTGTGTATCGGGAAAATACGGAAAAAGACCTTTCCAAGCTTTTCGTTCCCTACGATTCACCCGGCGCGGCGGCTTTTCTTTCTACCGATTTGTGTCTGCGCTTTTTGCCGTCGTTGGTCACAGGTCTCACGGCGCAGGATGCCGCCGATCCTTTAATTCCGAAACTCCGGGAAATGCTCCCAAAATTTCCTTACAGCACCATTGGCGAAGACGAGGATTTTGCACCCGCTTTCAGCGAAAATGGCTGGTCCGATTCCTGCTACCGGCAGCTTTACACCGAGCGCGTGATTGCGCGCCGCGATGCCCACCAGCTACAATGGCCGCCCGTTCGCGATGCTGTTCTGGAAATGCTCGGCGACCACGCCGAAAGCTATTGGCCGGGCCTTAAAACGCTGTCGCCGGAACAGTCTTTTTCCGCGCTTTAAAAACCCGGTTTTCTTACGCCGCTCCCGCTTCGTTTTCTATGCTTTCAACTGCTCCAAAGTCCTCTATTCCTTCGCCCGAAAAAAACCTGGAAAGCCCTCCGGTTGCCCGGTTGCAAGCGGCGCTTTCTTTCCTGAAAACGCAGTTTGCCGGCAAGGATGACATTATTGACCTGCTGGGGATTTGCCTTGTAGCGCGAGAAAATATTTTTCTCTATGGCCCACCCGGCACAGCTAAAAGCGCCTTGATTCGCGGCTTGGCGCAGGCAGTTCCCGACGGCAAAAACTTTGAGTACCTGCTGACGCGCTTCACGGAGCCGAGTGAAATTTTCGGGCCGTTTGACATTCGCTTACTCAAGGAAGGCGAACTGAAAACCAATACAGAAGGCATGATGCCGGAAGCGTCGCTGGTTTTTCTGGACGAACTTTTCAACGCCAATTCCGCCATTCTCAACAGCTTGCTGACGGCGCTGAACGAAAAGATTTTCCGGCGCGGAAAAGACGTGCAACGACTGCCGGTTTTAATGTTTGCCGGCGCGAGCAATGCACTGCCGGAAGACGAGGCTTTGACAGCACTTTTTGACCGCTTTCTGGTGCGCGTAAATTGCCGGAACGTAGCGCCGGATTTGCTTTCGCAGGTCTTGGTAGCGGGCCGTAAGCTGGAACAGCAAAAGGCGACGGAATCCCCCCTGATAACGACGGCGGAATTAGAAGCGTTGCAGGCCGCTTGTCAAACCGTCAATCTTGCGCCCGTGGCGGATACTTACGTGCAGGCCATTTTTGCGTTGCGCAGCGCCGGGATTTCAGTATCAGACCGGCGCGCGGTGAAGATGCAAAGTCTTGTTGCGGCGAGTGCTTTGTTGTGTGGCCGCACCATTGCCACGCTCTCGGATTTGTGGGTGCTGAAACACGTTTGGGATACCGAGGAACAAGTGGAAATCCTGGAAGGCATCGTGAACCATTTGATTGAAAAAGACGCCCCGGAAACGGCGCATCCACAAGCCTATGCTAACCACGCGCCCGACGCGGAAACCTTGATGCAGGACGTGAAAAAACTGGCTGAAGCGTGGAAAAATCCCGACCTGAAACCCTCAGAGCAAAACGTGGTAAAAGACCAGTTGCGCTACCTGCAAACGCGCTGCGACTGGATCAAAAAGCCGGAACAAAAACAGTTTGTGCAAGCCGAAATTGACGCCCTGTGGAAGACCATTCTTCATACGCTGTAACGCAGTTGCTGGCGAGCTTGCCGCTGTCGGAAGTGGGCTCGCTTGCGGTGCTTCGCCACTGGGAAAACCTACAGGTTGCCCGGACGGAAGATGCGTTGTGGCTAAAGGGATTTATGCCGGAACAAGCCGCTTCACCGTTGCTGCAACAGTTGCCGCACCTTCACGTTTTTCACGCCCGCGAAGGACTGCTTTTTACCAAAGGCCGGTTGCTTCCGCAGCGAAAAACGCCTACCGGACTTTTATGGACAGCGATTGCGGAAGCGTTTCCCGTTTCTTTTGAAAAACTCAACCACAATTTTTTTGGCGTAAACGACCCGGTGGATGTGCGGCTCCTTTCTACCCATTTTCCCCACGAAGCCACTGCTTTACTCACGTCTCTTTCGGCCTTGCGCGATGCGGTGGAAACGCTTGCAACGCCCCGGCTTCAAAACCTGTCGTGGACGATTTTGGGAAACGACGCGCTGTTGGTAGGAACGCCTTTGTTGCCGCTTCCGGGCCAAGCGTACTGGCAACGCGGGCCGCACCTTTTGCCCGCCGGTTTTGACTTTGAATTTCCCATTTTTGCGCGGCAATTTGGAGCGGCCACGGCGATAGAAAAATCGGCTTGGATTTTGTGGCAGACCGGCGGTGATTATGTGTTTATTCCGCCTGCTTCATTGGCTCCGCTTTCGCGTAGCAGCGTGCGGCTTAGTTTAAATACCCGGTAGCCATGGACGCACAATCTTACTTTCAAAGTCATCAGGAATACTTCTGGGAATGGAGTACGGATTCCGACAGCGACGAAGCGTACAATTTGCTTCAGGTTCCGCACGTCGGCACGATTGGTTACCGGCCCTACGTTTTGGAATTGCTTCGCCAACTGGCCGACGAAGGATTGCCGCCTTTCGGGGCATTTTTGCTGGTACTATACGCGTCTGGCAACACGCACGCCACGTTTGACGGACTGCAGTATCACCTGCGCCGCATCAAGCGCCAATACGGTACACTCGCTGACACCGACGCGGTTTTGAACCTGCTTCAAAACATTCGGGAGTTGAAGAGTACCTACAAAACGCCGCAGCACAAAATGGCTTTGCTGTACGCGCTTTTCCGGGATTGCCACCACCGGATTTCGCCGGGAGACAGCCGGAAAATTCTGGTCGGAATTGCCGATGCCGACACGCTGAAAAGGTGTGCGCAACCCGCGCTTTTCAAAACCGATATTTTCATCCGCGACCTGCACACGCTGGCCTTGATTGCCCAGAAATTTCCGACGGTGCAAAGCCTGTTGGAAGCCGTGCAGGAGCAGCCGCCGAAGCCGGAAATTCCCGAAGAGATTATCTCCCAAACGGCACCGCAGAAAGACGTGGATTTGATAACGGCGCTGCTTCAAAACCCAGAAACTTTTCCGGTGGCGGCGTTGATAAAACGATTATGGAGCGGGCTGCGTGTACAAATGCACCCTTCGTCGCCGGGGCTGCAACCGCTGGGGGGCGTAAGCGACGTAACCAACAAAGGCCCGCTGGACCGCCTGCTGCTTTCGGAGTTTGCTAATCCCGACGAACTGTTGCTTTTGCGGCTGGCCAACAGTGAGGCATTGTACGTGCAGCGCGAAATTCCGCCGGAAGAAAACCGCCGCGAGCGCGTGTTGCTCACCGATGTTTCGCTGCAAGGTTGGGGCACGCCCAAAGTGCTGAACCACGCGGCGGCGCTGGCCATTGCGACCCACCCGAAGTCTCAAATTCCGACGCGCATTTTTACACTGGGCGAAGAGGCACAGGAAATGTTTTTCCACAACGCCGAAGCGGTTTTTGAAGGGGTGCAACATGTAAGCGCCGCGCTGGATGCTCACGAAGGATTAGCCCATTTTTTTGCTTCCCAAACAACGGCGAAAGAGCGCGAGGTTTTCCTTTTCCTCAGCGAAGCCACATGGGCGGAAGAAGCGTTGCAACAGGCTCTTCGGGTTCACCGCGACCAGCTGAGCTTTCTGGTGCTGACCCGGCCCGACGGCACGCTTCAGTTGTTTGATATGCGGCGCGGCGGAAAGAAATTGGTGCAGACGCTTACGCTGCCTTTGGAAGAGCTTTGGAAAGCTCCGGTTAGGCCGCGAAAATCCAAAAGTGCGGACGTTGCGCCGGAAGAGTATCCGATTCTGCTGCCCATATCCATATCCAACAAGCTGGCAATTTTGCCTTTGGACGACGATTTTTATTTTCTCAGTACTCGCAAGCACTTGTACCAAATAAAGGCGGTGAGTACAGAGAATTACTACAATCCTAGCCTTAAAGCACTGAAACCTCTTCACCGGAATGTTTCCTTTAAAGCAGCGGGCGTTTTTGCCTTAGGATACGATGCTGACGGTTTGCAGCTTTGTCAACTTCGCCCTGCGGACAGTCAATTGAGTGTTTTGCACCTTTCCACTAAAGCCTACACGCGAATGGATTTTCCGGCGAGTGCCGGAGCTGATTATAAACTGCTCTTTGTAGAAGGACAATTCTATGTTGTAGAAGCAAACAGTAAGTACTGCTATCAGATAGATTTCCAAAACAAACTTTGGCGGCATGTTGGGACTAAGAGAGAAGACCTTCGAAAGGCTTTGGATAAGATAGCGAGGGCCGAAAGCTTCTATTTCGGTCCCTACACTTACAAAGTACTAAGCAGCCACAACACCATTGGCATCAACGAGCGCGGGGAACTGCAACTTTCCCATTATTCCCTGCAATGGGAAGGGCAAAATGTGCGGTTGCAAAAGGCCTATACGGGACGCTTCAAAGCCGTTGCGAAGCGAGAAGGAAAGACGTTTTATTTTGAGGACGGAAGCGCGGTACACACCAATAGTGAAGGCATGATTCGCTTGCGCAGCAGCGACGCTTCTTTGCCCGATATTTTCATTCCCACCGCTTTGGATTTTACGCTCACCATAGCGACGGATACTTTTTACACCGGCTCGCCCCAATTTGTGCCGCACAAAAGTTCTTTAAAAACAGAGACGATTCACCGCTTTTACCAAAAGTTTTTTGAGCCGTTTTTAGACCGGATTCTGCGCTATGAATCTTAATCTCTTGCCGCACGCTCAATCCGCTTTTCCGCGCCGCGCGTTGTTGGTGCGGGGAGGTCATCCTGCTGACTGGGCAAGGGAAATGCAACGGTTAGGCATCGCGCCCGAAGACGTGAAAACCTTTGCCGTTCCCGACGTGAAAGCCAATGTGCTTTACGGTTGTGTGCTTCTGTTCAACGCCGCTGTTGCGCTGCCCAAAGACGTTGGCCCGAATTCCGTTTTGTGTCTTGCAGAAGAGAAATTGTTGCTCCCGGAGCGGGCCATTTTTAGGCCTCTTTTGGCGCGGCCTGCGTTGGAGAAATTGGCGGCTTCGGCGTTGATTTTGTTGCACCCTTTTGTGGGAACGGTGCTGTTGGAAACGGCGGTGGATTGGCAGCAGATTTTCCCGCTTCCCGAAGCCGCCGCGTTGGTGCCGCGCCGTCCGGCAGAAGGGGTTTTTATTCCCGAAATTTTGCACCGCCTGCGCCGCGAAATAGAGCCGGAAGCGTTGCTGGCCGAGTTGGAAAAACAAGGTGAAAGGGACGCAACAGACGAGCCGCTTCCTTTTAACCTCAAAAAGCTACTGGCGGGAAATAGTCGGGAAATGGAAAAATACCTGCGCTACCTGCAGGCGCATCCCGACAAAGCCTTGAAGCTGGCCATTCCGCTGGACTTGACAAATACTTCTCGAAGCCACAATTACGGACGGTTTTCGTTCGGGAGAAACAGCGGTACGGCGCAAAAACCGCAGGCGTGGATATGGGTGGTTTTGCTCGTCGGCATCGGACTGATGCGGGGGATTAACGACCGGGGAAAAAGCCCCAAAATGGGGACACCACCGGAAGCGGAGCTTACGACTACGCCTGCCCAAGAGTTGTATCGGGCGCAGTATAAAGAGTGGCAAAATCTGCGCGTGATGCACAATTATCCGCGAACGCCTAACCAGTTAGAGCCTACGACGGTGGAACGAAAAGCGGAAGTACGGGCGCTAAAAGATTCGGTGGTGGCGTTCTACGAGCGACGCATTGCGCAGCAGATTCCGCAACTGGTGGACACGCAGGACAGCACCGACGGTGGCGCCATAATCGGACTGAACAAAGAAGAGCGGGCGCTTTATCTGCGGGATTCGTTGCAGCGGGCTTACGGCATTGACGCTGGCGGATTGAATCGGCTTCATCCGCCTACGGATACCTTTTCCGGCACTGGCGGAAATGGGGCGGAATGGCATCTTAAACGCGCTTTCCCTTTCTGGCTGTTTCGGATTTTTATCGCGGCTTGTGTGCTGGGCGCGGCGGCTTTCTTTTCGTTTTTCAAAACCCGGAAAAGTGGTGGCAGTGTTTTTGGGTTGGCCGAAATGGGGATAACAGGGGTGCAGCGTAAGCTTTTCTACGCACTGCTTTTGGCGGCAATGGTGTACGTTATTCACCCGGCGATTCAAGTGCTGGGACTGAGGCCGTTGCTGATTCTGGTGTGTTGTCTGCTTTCGTTTGCGCTGTACCGACTTTTCGGAACCGGCGCGGTTTCTCCAAAGGAATCGGCTTAAAAATCTCTTCTAATTTCCACCCCTTTTCTCTTTCTCCACCATGCGGCAGGCGCTTCTTCACCGGCTCCTTTATTTTGGTTTGCTTATCAGTGCGCTGCGGCTGTTCTGGATTTTTGTTTCCGGAAATAATGCCGGGATGGGCGTGGCTTTGACGGTGTTTGCCCTTGTGTTTATCGGGGTGATGGTCTTGTTTCGGGGGACGTGGAATGGGGGCGGAAAGAGCGGGGGAAATGTGTTGTTGGAAGACTCCATTTTTGATCGGCTCCGGCGGCAATATGAAACGCTGGCCCGGCAGAAAAAGGAAGCGCATCAATACGTCGATGCGAGCCGCATCTACCTGAACTTATTAAAGGATCCATACCGCGCCGCGCAGACGCTGGAAGAAGGCGCGCTGTATGCCGAGGCGGGTGTGCTGTATGAAAAGCGGTTGCAGCAACTGCCCCAAGCCGCGGCGTGCTACGAGAAAGCGCACCTTTATGACCGCGCGATTTCCCTCTACGGGCAACTGAACGAAAGGGAAAAGCTAGGCGATATTTATACGCTTCTGGGCGACAAAAAAAAGGCGGCGCACTGGTATGAGCGGACGGTGGAAGATTACCTCAAAAACGCGCAGTACGTGAAAGCCGCTTTGGTGTGCCGGAAAAAAATGAACGACCCCGCGCGGGCGCAGGCATTGCTCTTATTGGGTTGGCAGCGTAACCAAGATGCGTTTAACTGTCTGAACAATTATTTTGCGGCGATAGCGGAACCGGAAATGTTGCGGGAAGTGCTGAAAAAAATCGCTGCCGAAACGACGCGGGATTTCCAGCAAGACGTGTTGCTGCGCGCGCTGCACTACGAGTTTGATAAAGGCGACGCGGCGACGCAAACGCTGACACGGCAGTTGGCGCACCGGCTAATTGCCGCGCGTGTGGCTTCGCAACCCGATGCGATCCAGGCGATGCGGCATTTCCACAAAGACGATAAGATGATGCCGCGCGACGTGCAGAAATATAAAGCGCGGAAGGCAGGTTTGAGGTAGGCAGGGTTGGGTATTGAGGAAGCGTTTGACTTTCCACACCCCGACGTATTTTGTGCCTTGTGAATTACCGTTCCACTCTTCTTTACAATAGTCTGTTGGCCGCTCTGATTTCCCTGAGTGCCTGCGAGCGTACGATTGTTTGCACGGACTTGGCTTGCCCGGCTTTTCCTCAAAACTATCGAGGTCTGCTTCCTACGGATACGGGCGAAGTGCTGTCTTTCACCGACGGCACACGGCAAATTGATTTTAAGACAACGGTTAGCTATGCCACGACTGGCAGAGCAACCCAACATTACACCACGAAAGAGTCGGAACCTTGCGGCGATTACCCGCCTTGCTGGCCACAGTCAGACTGGGATGGGCAAAGCACCGCAAATGCCATTCACCCTTCCATCCGCTTTTGGTACACGGCTTCCTATGGCGACACAACCCGCAGCACTTATAGCAGCAGTTTTGACAGCACCGTCAAACTCTGGTGGACGCCCAACGGGCCGAATGCTTCCTTCCGCTATTACCCGACGCTCGGTGACCCCGCACAAGGCGATAGTGTAGCCCTGAATTTTCGTTTGGGCAATCGCACGTATGACCGCGTGGTCATTGTTACGGCTGACACTGCAAAGTATAGTGCGCCCGACGTGTGGAGGGTTTATTTTGCCAATCTAGGCGGTGTTGTGGGGTTTGAAAGCCGTTACACGCGGACGTTATTTTGGCAGCAGTAATTTCAGAAAGAAAAGGGTTTTCGTCTGGACTGTGCAGCGTTGACAGTTTATGTGAAGGACGTTTTTGTAAGCCCCGTAGGGGCGCAGGTTTGGTAGAAAAGAAAGTCTTTTTTAAAAGAAAGTCCCGTAGGGACGCAGGTTCGGGTTGACCAAAGTTGCGTCCCTACGGGACTTTATCTTTTTACTCTAAACTCAATAGCTACCAAACCGGTGCCCCTACAGGGCTTATTTCTTCTGCCAACAACGCAGAAAAATCTTTCCAAAAACCCCTTCCAACCGCGCCCTTCCCCAAAAACTTACCTTCGCGCCCATGCATTACCTCAGTGCCGAAGGCCTCACGAAATCCTACGGTATCAAGCCGCTTTTTCAGAACCTGAGCTTCCATCTTTCGCAGGGCGACAAGGTGGCGCTGATTGCCAAAAATGGCTCCGGAAAAAGCACCTTGCTGCGCATTCTCTGTGGCCTCGACGTGCCGGAAGAAGGCAACCTGCGCATTAACAAAGACGTGACAGTGGCGCTCTTTGAGCAGGAGCCGCAGTTTCTGGAAGACCGTTCGGTGGCCGACAATATTTTTCATTATCCCCACCCCGCCGCTGTGGCCTTGCGCGACTATGAACTAGCGGTGGATACCAACGCCGACGGCGAAACCATGAGCCGCGCACTGGCCAAAATGGACGAGTTGGGCGCTTGGGATTTTGATGCGAAAGTGAAGCAGATTCTGGGGAAACTGAACATCCACCAACTGCATCAGCCGATAAATACCCTCTCGGGCGGACAACGCAAGCGCGTGGCACTGGCGCGCATTCTCATCGATATTGGCTTTGAGCCGAAGCACACGCTGCTCATCATGGACGAGCCGACGAACCACTTGGACGTGGCGATGGTGGAATGGCTGGAACACTACCTTTCTGCCGAAGCGATTACGCTGTTGATGGTAACGCACGACCGCTATTTTCTGGACTCTGTGTGCGACGAAATCTGGGAGCTGGACGGCGGCAAACTCTTCACCTATAAAGGCAATTACGAGCGCTACCTGGAGCAGAAAGCAGCCCGCGCGGAAAGCACCGCAGCGAGCATCGACAAGGCGCGGAACACCTACCGGAAGGAACTGGAGTGGATGCGCAAACAGCCCAAAGCGCGCACCACCAAAAGCCGCAGCCGCGAAGACAACTTCTACGAGATAGAAGGCCGCGCGAAGCAGCGCATTGTGGACGAAAAAGTGACGCTGGAAGCGAAGATGACGCGCCTCGGCGGCAAGATTGCAGAGATGAAGAAGGTGTATAAAAGCTACGGCGACAAGGCGATTCTGCGCGGCTTCGACTACACGTTCAACAAGGGCGAGCGGCTGGGAATCGTGGGGAAGAACGGCGCGGGGAAAAGCACGTTTCTCAACATCCTGCAAGGCTTGGAAAGCGCCGACTCCGGAAAAATCAACATCGGCGACACGGTGGTTTTCGGGAATTTCTCGCAGACGGGTTTGCAGTACAAAGAGGACGTGCGGATGATTGACTTTGTGAAGAACATTGCCGAGAATTTCCCGCTTGCGGACGGCTCTTCGCTCAGTGCGGCGCAGTTTCTGGAGCGCTTTCTCTTCACGCCGGAACAGCAATACACCTACCTCTCCAAGCTGTCGGGCGGCGAGAAAAAGCGGCTGCACCTGCTGGGCATTCTTTTCCGCAATCCCAACTTTCTGATTCTGGACGAGCCGACCAACGACCTGGATTTGCCCACGCTGGCCGTGCTGGAAGATTTTTTAAGCGAGTTTCCCGGCTGCCTTATTGTGGTGAGCCACGACCGCTATTTTATGGACCGGCTGGTGGACCATCTTTTCGTGTTTGAGGGCGAAGGCGTTGTCCGCGATTTCCCCGGAAATTATACGCAATACCGGTTGCAACTGCGCGAGGATGAAAGGTCGCAAAGTGCCAAAAACCAAGAGCCGAAAAAGGAGCAGGTTTCTTCCCCAGAAACAAAGCCCGCGACGAAAAAACGCAGCTACAAAGAGCAACGCGAATTAGAGCAATTAGATAAAGAACTCCCCGCTTTGGAAGCCGAAAAAGCACAGCTTACCGAGGTGTTGAGCAGCGGCGCGCTGGCCTATGCCGAAATCCAAAAACACAGTGACCGGATTTCGGAAATTACGGCGCTGCTGGAGGAAAAGGAAATGCGGTGGTTGGAGTTGAGTTAGGGGTGATTCAATTATGTTAACGACGGAAAGGGCTTAGCGCAGGCGGGGGATTTGGAAGGCTGGAGTTGAGCCTTTGTTCTGTTATCAAATAGAATTATTGCCGTTGAGGCTCATTCGTCAGCCCCGCTTGCGCCAAGCCCATGTTGTGCGTTCGCCTTCTTTCTATTTTGTTTTCTCAGGGTTCCTACCGTGATGTACATAAGCTTTACCCCATTCAGCCATTGACTTAATGATTGGTGCAAGAGTTAAGCCTAGCTCAGTTAATGTGTATTCCACTTTTGGTGGAACCTCTGCATATACCTTTCTTTTTAGTATTCCGGCTTGTTCTAATTCTCTCAATTGAGAGGTTAACATGGTCGGCGTAATTCCCTTCAGACACCTTTTTAACTCACCAAATCTCGCTGGAGAATCTAAATAAATCCTATTTATTAGAATGATTTTCCATTTTCCACCAACAATGCCCATTGTTGCCATAACGGGACAGTTATTTTCGTCGAAAACAGGTTTATTTTTTGTTGGAAGTTGTTGATTGTCAACAAAGGTACTGTTTTTCATACTTGGTTTGTTTTATTGAACTACTTGCAAAAGTAGGTGTTACACCACACCTTTGCAAATCACAATCGAAAGTTCAAAAAAATGGACAATCTGCAAGGTAAAGTCGCCCTCATCACGGGCGGCAACAGCGGTATCGGCCTGGCCACCGCACAGGAATTTCTGGTACAAGGTGCCGAGCTGGTCATTATCACCGGGCGCAGTCAGGAGGCTCTTGATGAGGCCGTGAACGCCTTGGGCGACAAAGCCAGAAGCATTCTGTGCGACAGCTCCCAGGTTTCGCACATTGAGCAGTTGGCCGCGAAAGTGAAGGCTATCACGCCGCGACTTGACGTGGTCTACCTCAATGCCGGAACTTCGGATTTTGCTCCGCTGGGCCACATTACGGAAGCGCACTACGACAACGTCTTCAATACCAACGTGAAGGGCGTTGTGCTAACTGCTCAACAGCTCGTACCAATCATGCAAGAGGGTGCGTCCCTCATTTTCTGCTCCAGTGCCGGCGTGGAAAAAGGCTTTCCGGGTGCTTCCGTTTACGTGGCCAGCAAAGCGGCGTTGTCGGGCTTTGTGAGGATATGGGCGTTGGAACTGGTTGAAAAGAAGATCCGGGTCAACTCGGTTAGTCCAGGCTTCACAGATACCCCGCTCTTCGATAAAGTAGGGCTAAGCGATGAGCAGAAAGCGGGGGCGATAGCTTTATACACCTCCAAAGTGCCGATGGGTCGTTTCGCCCTGCCGGCCGAGATAGCGAAAACCATCGCCTTCCTAGCATCGGACGATTCCGCCTATATCACGGGGACCGAATTGCTTGTTGATGGCGGCTACAAGCTGTCGTAAAAAAACAGACTTAAAACACTTTTTCTCATAACTCACTCCACAACCCACCCTCTTCAAAATCTTAAAACACCGTTTCTCATGACTCACTCCACAACCCTCCCCCTTCAAATTCTGCGCCTTGACAGCAGCCCGCGCTATGCCGGTTCCGTGTCGCGGCACCTGACCGACCACATGGTGGCGCGCCTGCTGCGGGATTATCCCGAGGCTAACGTCACGACCCGAGATTTAGCCGTAGGTCTACCACTCCCCACCGAGGCGTTCCTTGATGGGAGTGTGTACTCCATGCAAAACCCAACCCCGGACATGCAAGTCGCTATCCAGCCTTCCAACGAAATGGTGGCCGAACTGCTCGCCGCCGACGTGGTAGTGCTCGGCCTGCCGCTCTATAACTGGACCGTCCCCTCTACTTTCAAGGCGTACGTCGACCAGATCGTCCGTCTCCGCATGACCTTTGAATACGTCGACGGCGTTTCGCACGGCTTACTCCGCGCCCGTAGCGTTTACATACTCTTTACCAGCGGGAACTCCGGCATGGGCAGCGACAAGGATTTCGCGACGCCGTATGTTCGTTTTCTGTGGCAAACGCTGGGTGTTCAACACGTAGAGTTCATTGCGGCTACCGGAACTATATTTGACGCTGCAGAAAAAACTCGCAAAGCCGAGGCACAGATTGATCAGCTCGTGTTACCCGTATTTGCTTGATTTCTCTGGCTACGCTCCTGCCTGTCTCACTGATTGCCATAAAAGTAATCAACATTGCTTACTTGGTCAGCACGGGGCTGCTGGTTCTAATGATGGCCGGTTCGGCGTAGGCCTATTTCACGTCGCCCGATATGGTGACGACTTTCCAGCACCTGGATAGGTTTTCCGAGCTACTTCCGCCAGCAGATCGGCGTGTCCAAAAAGTGGCCGTTGAGTGCAGCGCAGACACATTTGTGATTAATCAAACATTGATTCTCCGCATCAACATTTGTGCTCAAAATCGCCACCTTCGTCAAGCCTTAATCCGTCCGTCGACGGTGAAGCTGTTTGACTTTAGATTGATAATGCCTTTAAATGGGTTGATGGATTAATTCCGTCAGCCCATTTTCATTTGATGCGGGCCCCCAAGGTGACGCACAACGTTAAAGCATTGGAGTTGTGGCGAGCTTCCGTGATTCGTCAGCCTGGAACTGAAGCTAAATTTATAACTAATCGATGAAGTTTTGTACTAAGTTCATTAGAATTCCGTCAGGCTGGAACTGCTGCTAAATAAAGAATTGAAGATGATGTTTTTTCCTGCTGCCGGCATAACGCCAATGCAAATGTTGTGTGTTCGCTTTTATTCGCGCGTAATTTGACTTTTAAGTTCGTCTGAAATGTTAGTCCATTTTGTGTTTGTAGTCAATAGCAATAAGCAGTTACATTCTTGTGCTACTTTGATGATATGTTTAAACCAGTCCAAATAACTCCATTCTCTCGGTTTAGGTGAGAAAAGGAAAAGCTCATTATTGTCCCAATGTACCTCGGTCGCGGTTCTATAAATCATAGTGAATCGCTCTTTTTCCGGTTTGATATAAAGTCGGCCTAAATTGTCAATACCAATTTCAACGATATTTTCTGTTTTCACAATTAAAAAATATAAATAAGATCAAACTAAAGTGACACACAACTTGAAAATAGACGCCATGGCCACCCAAAAATTCATCGTAAAGCACTCCTTTTTGGGGTGGTTATACGCCATAAAACTGCCTTTTCTGGTCGTGTGTTTAAATGAATGATGCGGGGTTGTTTCGGTATTGGATGGCAAGACTGATGTGCTGAATATGGTTTTCGCTTTTTTGGGAGAAGGTAGTTGTTCGTCTTCTCAATCGGCCTATCCTTACTTTGAATAATATGTTGATTTACTCAATACATTTGGTATGAGCCTTGCCCCAGAGGTGCTGCTTGGCATCAAATACTTTGGTGAATGGTCGCCATAAATCCGTGCAATAGAAGTCGATTTCCAAGCCCGAAAGTTGCTCTAAGAGTGCTTTGAGCGTCTTTTTTGTTCGTTTTCCCCACACCGCCGCCAATATTTCGCCGTTTTGGCCGCAGATGGCATAGAACATCCAGACCTTATTTTCTTGCTTCCTGCGTAAGACCACTGCTCGTCGATTTGAACCTTGTGGTAGTGGCGGTGAAGCGGGCGAAAAACGGGTTCGGTAGCTGCGCCGGCCAGGATGCGAAGCACCATGTGGGCCGCCACCCCTAGCAGCCGGGCAGTGTCGCGGATGCCGACCCCATGGAATAAATGCCTGATAACCATGCGCTTTACCACCGGGTCGGCACCCCAATAAACGTACTCCTCCTGAAATTGCCTGCCACACGGGCGACAAAGAAAATTCTGGACTCCGCTTTTCTTGCAGCCATTTTTTACCACCTTTGTACCACGGCAAAACGGGCAACGTACGGGTTGGGATTTCACACTTTAAAACTCCGGAACGGGCGCGCTTTTGCCGTGTTTTTTTTCCGAAAAGGTCATCATTCATTTAAACATACGACCCCTTTTCTCTATGGCGTAAAACACGCTAGTATCCCCCACAAAGGAAAACTATTCCCTCCACAAATCCAAACTCACTCCTCCACCACAATCCCCTGCCCGCCATAGTCCCGCGCCAACACCGCGCTGTACTCCACCGCTTTCTCCAACCAGCTTTTAAAAACCGCCCGCGCGCCCTCCGCCGTCAACGCCGGATTCAAGAGCGAAGCGCTCAGCAAAATATACTCGCCGCGCACCGAGAAAATAACGCCCCGGTGCTGGTAATTCGCGCCCAGCAGATAGCGGTATAAAGTGTTGATGTGCTGCTGCGGCAGGCGGCACAAAAGCGTGTCGGAAGAAATAAAACCATCGCCGGGATTGTAGCGCAGCCGCATCCGCACCGGACCGGAATTAATTTCCCAGCGGTTAGCTCCGTCGCGCGCCAAAACCACCGGGTAACCCATGCCTTCCAGTGCTTCTTCTATCTTCAAGGCCATACCGTAAGTCGGCTCGTTGCCGCTGTCCGGGGCCGGAAAGTCAATCTGCGTGCCACACACGGGACAATATTTCCCGCTTTCCAAGCTCTCCGCCGTGATGCCGCTCCCACAACTCGGACACGCCAGCGCACGCTTGCCATAATGCGGGCGATACAACTCTAAATCTCCCAACAGATAGCGCGCCGAAAGCGCAAAACCTAGGTTGTCCCCGCCTTTGATAATGAAGGTGTTCACGCCTATCACGTCGCCGTCGGCGTTCACCAGCGGCCCGCCGGAATTTCCGGGGTTGATGGCCGCATCCACCTGCAGATAACGCAGGCCATTCTGAATGCGGTCGGCGCGCGAAATGGTTCCCTGCGTGGCGGTGTAGTTCAGTCCATAAGGATGCCCAATCGCCAACACACGGTCTCCATTCTGCGGCGGGGCGAAGGAACCAATGGTAATGACCGAAAAAGGCGCGTCGGTCTTCTCCGGCGGAAGGAGAAAAGCAAGGTCACGGCGCTCGTCGGTAAACAGCACACGGATGACCTGACGCGGGAAATGCACGCCTTTAATAATCACCTGCTCAAATCCTTTCACCACGTGGTTGTTGGTGACAATGAGGTTATAGTCGGTGAGGTAAAAACCCGTTCCGGTGCCGGTGGTTGTGGCAATCTGCACAAGCGCGCGGCGGAATTTTTCAATAATGCTTTCGGGGTTCAGGAGTTGCGAAACGGGAAGGGAAGGCATGGTAAAAGCGGTGCTTTTAGAGTGAAGTTCCGAATGAATTTTTGGAGAAGCAGAAAACCCTTTTGCAGTTTGGGGCGTTAAATGCTTTTGAAGATTTGCGGAAGGCGTCTTTCGGTAGATTATTTTTGCGGAATTATTTCCTTTAAAAAAAAAGCGCAGACCCTCAATTTCCGGCAGCCAAAATGACGAAAGAAGAACACATTCAGTGGTGGCAGGCCGAAGCAAATCGCCCCTGGCACACGGCCACTTTGTTGTACCGCGAACGAGATTCTGTAGCAGCCTTGTTGTTTTGTCACCTCACGATTGAAAAGTTGTTAAAAGCCCTTTGGATACGTGACAACGTGGAAAATATACCGAAACGCACCCATGACCTGCGAAGCATTTACAACGAAACCGACGTGAAACTGCCCAACGGCTGGTACGACTATCTGAACACAATAACAGGCTGGAATATTGAAGGGCGATATCCTGATTACAAGCTCAAAATCTATGAGCACGCAACGTCCGAATATAAGGAACACCATTATCAAAAACTATGCGAGTTGAAAGCCCTCTTAGAATCCGCGCACTCGGCGAACTGATTAACGGTTTTCTGGTCGGCTTGTCCGATTTGGGGTTTCCGCCTGTCCGCAGCGTTTTGTACGGTTCTTATGCAAAGGGAAATCCGCAGCCCGAAAGTGACGTAGATTTGGCTGTATGGGTTAAAAAAGTCCCTTCGTTTTCCGAGCGCGAACAGCCATCTTTCCTGCAACTTTGCAGCCGCTATTATCCTATTTCGCCTCGTTTTTTTGAAGCAGGCGCTACAGAAGTTGAAGAGCCATTTATTGCAGAAATCCTGCGAACCGGAAAAAACATTCTTTTACCTCAACACGCCTGATTCATGAAAAACATTTTTCTCCGCTACGGCGACTACGGCGACCGCGAGGCTGCCGGCGGCCCGCAATCTCAGAAGCAAAACACAGCGCAAAACGAGTGGCCGTTGTGGGAAGTTTTTATCCGCAGCAAAGCCGGCCTTGACCACAAGCACGCCGGTTCGCTCCACGCCGCCGACGCGCAAATGGCCGTAGAAAATGCCCGCGACGTTTATACACGCCGCATGGAAGGCATCAGTATTTGGGTGGTGGAAAGCAAACATATCCATGCTTCCGACCCGAATGAATCGGGTTCATTATATGACCCGTCTGCCGACAAAGTCTATCGTCACCCGACTTTTTATACCATTCCCGACGAAATCGGACACATGTAAATAAATTACTAATATTAGTGATTAATAAATAATTAGCCACTAATCGTTAATCATTAATCAATAGATGTCTCATCTTTTTTACGTTCTCCAGCTCGCCGATAACGCGCTTATTCACAGTCAGCGGCTGAGCGAGTGGTGTGGTCATGCGCCAATTCTGGAGCAGGATATTGCGATTACAAATACGGCGCTTGACCATATGGGACAGGCGCGGAGTTTGTATCAATATGCCTGTGAGTTATTTAACGCTCTTCCAGCGGATAAAAAAGAAGGCGCTTTTTCCTCAACGCTGCTCCAACAAGTGACGGGCGATGTGAAAGAAGACGACCTTGCGAGCCTGCGAGATGGATGGGATTTTCGCAATATATTGTTGGTAGAACAGCCAAATGGTGACTGGGCGCAGACCGTTTGCAAGTCATTTTTCTACGATGTGTTTCAGCATTTGCTGTATGAAAATCTCGTGAAAGGCCCAGATACACAGCTCTCCGCGATTGCCGAAAAATCGTTGAAAGAAGTTTCGTATCACAGAAAATGGTCGTCGGAATGGATAATTCGCCTCGGCGATGGCACAGACGAAAGCCATCAAAAAGCGCAGGAAGTGGTTGAGAGACTGTGGTCGTTCACCGGCGAATTGTTTCTGCCAACAGAAGCGGAAAGCTTCGCCCACCACGCAGGCATCAGCCCCGATGTAGCGACATTAAAAGACAAATGGACGGTAGAAGTAAGCGCCATTCTTCAAGAAGCAACCATAAATCTGCCTACTAATAACTGGATGCAGAAAGGTGGTAAAACTGGTCAGCACAGCGAACATCTCGGTTATATTCTTTCGGATCTACAGTTTATGCAACGGGCGTATCCGGGAATGGAATGGTAAGGTTAATAGAAAATCAATAATAAACAATTAATAGTGTGTTATTAATAGCGATATTTTATCCTCATCAATCATTAAATATACCAATAAGCACTCAGCATTACAACCGTTCCTACCAAATAGCCAAGCCATACTTCGCTGCTTCGGTGGGCACCGAGCAGCAAGCGGGATGTGCCGATAATGCTGGCCAAGAATAAAAACAGAAAAAATACAGGGAGCATATTAATTGGATTCATTATCATTAAAGCGACCACAATTCCGAGCGTTCCGCCTGCCGCTACGGCGTGCATGGAGATTTTAAAGAAGATATTTACAAGAAAAACAATAATAATATTCCAGAAAGAACCTAACAAAAGCACCTTTAAAATCAGAGGTGTTCCAGGCAGACTATTCAACACATGAGAGGCCCAGAAATACCAAATCATAATGCCCATTAACGGCAAGATGCGGTCTTTGGCATCTGCCATTTCAATCTTACGAATAAAGCCTAATGCCTTCATTAGTAAAATCGTGAGCAACGGAAACAACACTGTGCAGACGCCGACAATCCCCAGCAGATTAACGAAGGAACCTCGCTCTAATATGTTCCCTTCCGGCATTCCCGCAAAATGGACCGGCGCGAGTTTGTACAGAAGCAGCATCAGCACCACCGGCATAAAAACCGGGTGGAACAGATAGGAAATAAAAGTGGCCAGTGTGCGCGAAAGCCGCGTAAGATACGGGTAATCTGCGCCTTCGGCTAAAGGGGTGTTTTGCATAAGGGCGAAGGTAAGATCAGCAAGAGGATACGGACTGCACTTCAAAAATTATTATCCGTTGAATAGCTTGTGCCTCTTGATTTCCTTGTTTCTCCGAAGTTGCAGGGCATGGTAAAAAGTAGGAACGTCGTTCTCCCACTGCTTCAGCGTTAGGATGATAACGATGATTTCTATCCGTGTGAGCAGGCCCACCCAAAACATGCATTGAAACAGAATGCCCGATTCGCATTGCAGCAGCAGTTGAACCAGCGTAGCAAAAAGCAGCAGCGTCCAGATTTTGGCTCCAATAGAATGTGTAGCGATTTCTTTTCGAAATTTTAAAAAACTCACGGTATAAGTGAGTGCTTCCACCCCCAGCAGAATGCCCAATGGAAGTGCTTTCTCCCGAAAGAAAGGCAATGAACATAAGCCGCTACTGCCACGCAAACAAAGAAAATCTGGTCTATGGTGGAGTCTAGGCGCCGCAGCCTTTGCGTAGAAACGCCAAGTCGCCTTGCGATGATACCATCAAAAATATCCGTCAGCAACCCAATGGTGAGCAGCGTAACCGCAATCGCCGGAGCGTATGTTACTTGCAGAAAGCTTAATGCCAGAATAACGCCCCCGAGGAAAAGCCGCGCGTAAATGAGTATCAAGGGGATGTGGAACTTCATATGAAACCGCCTTTTCGCGCTATATAATCCTTCCGTTAGCGTTTGTTTTTATCCCCCGAAAACTGCCATGCCACCTGCGCAAACACCCGTCGCGGCAATCCGCCCGAAGCATTATTGCCGCCATGTGGGCCGCTACCCGCAGCGGTGCTGGCCAAGTTGAGCGGCTGGCTGTAAAGCACATTTTTCACACCCACCGTCAGCGAAAATCTGTTCTTCCAAAAGGCGCGTTGCACCGACACATCTAATTGATGAAAAGCAGGCGATGTGCCGCCATAAATCGCGTTGCCTTCGGCGTCAGCGGAGAGAAAACGGCTTTCGCCGGTGTATTTGTAAAAGGCATTCACGCTCAGCTTCAACGGCTTTACCGCCCAGAAAAAATTGCCGGTTACCTCCTGGATATTAAAACCCTCATAAGCGCCGTCCACGCCCAAAACACGCGTCAGGCCATAGCCGCCGGAAAGCCGTAGGCTGCGCCAAGAAGCTTCTGTTTGAAGATTTACGGTAGCCGTTTTCTGCCGAGCCAGATTGCCATAGATACGGCGCAGACTGGTAGAGTCGTCGGTAGGATTGACGAGCGTAATGCCGTCGCGCACGTCGTTGTAATAGCCGCTCAAAACGGTGTTCATCTGCACGGCGCGAGCAACGGCATATTGGGAAGAAACGGAAAGCTGGTAGTTCTGGCTGCGCTCGGCGCGCAGGGCGGAATTGCCCAAAATCTCGTGGTTCTGATCCACAAAACGCAGATACAATTCCTTCAAAGTAGGCGCGCGAAAACCTTCGGCGTAAGAGGCACGCAGCTGCACCTTTTCCACAGGCCGGAAAAAAATGTTCACCGCAGGAACAATCGGTGCGCTGTAGGAAGAATTGTGGGCCGCACGAAGCCCGCCTTGCAGGGTCGCCCGCTCCTTCCAAAAAGAATAAGAGACATTGGCGTAGAGCGCATAATCTTCCTGCCGGTATTTGCCGCTTTGTGCCGCCGGGTCTAGCTTGGTGCTGCTGCCGGTTTGGAGGGTGATGTCATAGCCGCCATCCACTTTAAAATCCTTCCCCACCGGGCGGCTGTAGTTGCTGCGCAGCGTCACATCGTCAAAGCGGCTCGTGTTTTGGTCGCCGCTGCCCTGCGTGGGCACTTCCTGCATGGTTTGCAGGTTTTTCTCTACCGATTCGCGGACGCGGTGATAATAGCTGTAGCTATTGGCGAGATTCCAGCGGCCTTTCTTTCCCATTTTTCCTTCCAGTTGAAGGCGGTTGAGGGAGCGTGTTACCCAGAAATATTGGTCAAGGCCATAGGCGGCATAAGGGTCCACATAAGCCGTTCCGCGATTGGTTACTTTCTCCCGGAAATAATCGCTCGTGGCCGACAGCCGGAAGCCCGAAGGCGCGGTGTAGCTGTAAGTACCCGTAGCGAAATACTGCGTTTTGGGCTTGAACAGCAGGCGGCGGAAAGGCGCAACGGTATCCAGATCGCCCCAGCCTTCAAAAAAGTTCCGGCCCACGGTGAGGTCGGCGCTGTGGCGCGCGGTCAGTTGTCCGCCAATGGAAACGTCCACATTATAGCGCCCTACCGATTCAGTGAAAGCACGCGTGGTAAGCTCCCGGCGCGGCGTTTTTTTAGTGATAAGATTGATAACGCCGCCAAGTGCGTCAGAGCCATAGACCACGCTCATCGGCCCCTGCACCAGCTCAATGCGGGCAATGCGGGCGAGGTTCATTTGGCCCAAATCTATCGCGCCATTTTCGCGGCCATTCACCGGCAGGCCGTCCACCAAAATCTTCACTTTGCTTGCGCTCAAGCCCTGCGACTGCACCGATGTTCCCAGTTGCGGGTCGGTCTGGAGTTGCAGGCCCAATTGCGTCACCAGGGCTTCGGCCAGTGTTACCGCGCCCTGCGCTTTAAACTGTTTTTCATCAATGACACGGTAAAGACTCAGCGCGTTTTGGAGCTTCACCGGCGCCGCCACACCTGTCACCACCACTTCGCCCAGTGCCTTGCCGCTATCTGCTACCGGCACAGAAGAAAGCTGCTGCGCCCATGTGGACGCAGCAGCAAACAAAAAAACGAAAATCAAAAGCGGTGCGCGCATAAGGAAGAAGACCTTATTTCTGAATCAGGAGTTGGGCGGTTTTCGTCCAGCCGTTTCCGGCTACGGTAACAAAGTAGGTCCCGGCAGCGGCGTTGCCCAGTTGAAGCTGATAGCCGTTCAATCCGGCGTTGATGCGCAACGCGCTTGTTTGAATCGTGCGGCCCATGGCATCCGTAACAACGAGGCGGGCATTGCCGCTCTGCTTCACGTCTAGCAGGATTTGCGTTTCAGCAGCGGCAGGGTTGGGAGCCAGCATGAAGGCGTTTACCGGCGTCTCTACATTGGAAACGGCAGTTGGAATAAGGCCCAACTCGCGGTATTGATACACGGTTTTGCCAGTTCCCGTTTGCAGAGTACTATCAAATCCAAAGGAAAGGAAGCGAAGTTGATAATACTTGCCGGAAACCGTGGACCTGAGAAGGTAATTTTTCGCTGTGTCAACGGTGTAGCTCGTACCTGCAAACGTCTTCCAGTCAGCACCCATGGTGTTGATATCGCTAGAATAGGTTTTAGAAGCATAGCCTGCTGCCGCAGAATCCGCATTAGGATTTACGACTTCTGCCACCGTAACACCCGGATTTTGCAGCACACCAGTTACTTTATACATCGATATCATACCGCCTTGCATCTGCGGTTCGGTGTAGCGGGTAAAAAGCAGTTCCCAGTTCATCATGTCCGGCTCGCGGTTTACGACAGAACGGGTAGCGGCATCGTAATAAGCAAAGGCCTTGTTTACGAAACCGTTTTGGCGATAAAGCCTTATGGTCGTGTCGCCTGTGTTGTCAAACTTCGCAATGCGGAATTCATAGTGTACCGAGTCGGCAGGTGCAGAAACGTAGCGTTGAATCCAGACCTTGTAATCGCCGGAAGTTGTCTTCAGCAGGTACAGAGAGTCGCCGGTTATTTCGTGCGTCGTTTGGTTGTATTGTCCCCAAGAGTAGTCAAAGCCGTTGGTGATATCTACCATTTTGTTGAAAGCTCCTGTGTCCCATGTTGTATTGCTGTTGTAAAGCGGCATGGCGGTGAGGCCCACTGTATCGGCTACGCCCAATGAATCAAACATCATGGAGGCCTGCTTGTGCAGAGAATACACTTTCACCGACTGACGGGCGTGGTTCGCCAGAATAGACAAGGTGGAGCTCATGCCTATGGGGTTTACCGAAAAAGCAAGCGTCCAGTTGTTGTTTACCGCAGAGTCGGAATAGTTGTTGTCCAACTTGCGGAAGACATCATTGGTGTACCCGGTGTTCATCATCGCCGAGTCGGTTTTCCAGGCCATGGAAGTTTGTGCAGAAGCAACGCTGCAAGCGCCTGCAAGGAGCAAAGAAGTCAAGATTGACCGCATAAAAAAGAAGAAATGTTTGAAAGAGGCGCAAAGGTATCCGCGTCTTTTAGGCAAACACGATTTATGGGGAACTATTGACCGGGAAATGACTTTGCGGGAAGCTTAGTCCGCTTTCAGGAAGTCTTTCTTCAACAGCCATTCGGCTATTTGCACGGCATTCGTCGCCGCGCCTTTGCGCAGGTTATCGCTCACGATCCACATCTGCAAGCCGTTTTCTATCGTCACGTCGCGGCGCAGACGGCCCACAAAAACACGATCATCGCCGGCAGCAAAAAGCGGCATCGGGTACTGTTTTCCCGCCGGATTATCCAGCACCGCCACGCCCGGAAATTGGGATAAAAGGCGGCGCACTTCTTCTATTTCAAACGGCTTTTCAAACTCTACATTTACGCTTTCGCTGTGGCCACCAATGACGGGAACGCGCACGCAGGTAGCCGCTACTTTGATGGAAGCGTCGCCCATAATCTTCACCGTTTCCCGAATCATTTTTTCTTCTTCCTTCGTGTTTCCGCTTTCGGTAAAAACGTCAATCTGCGGAATCAGGTTCAGGTCTATTGGGTATGGATAAACGGCAGCGTCTTTGCTACCAGCCCGTTGCGCCATCAATTCCTGCACGGCATTTGCGCCTGTTCCACTCACGCTTTGGTAAGTGCTCACTACTACGCGGCGAATGCGAAAAGCATCATGAAGCGGCTTCAAAGCCATCACCATCTGCACCGTAGAGCAGTTGGGATTGGCAATGATGAAATCTTCCGCTGTCAGCACATTTCCATTCACTTCCGGCACCACCAACTTTTTCGTTTCGTCCATCCGCCAAGCCAAAGAATTGTCTATCACGCGGCAGCCGATTTGGGCAAAGCGCGGGGCAAGCTCCAGCGAAGGCCTGCCACCCGCAGAGAAAAGCGCGAGTTGCGGATTACGCTTCAAAGCTTCTTCCACCGTCAATACCGTCCACGATTTTCCGCCAAAATCCACCGTCTTTCCGACAGAGCGCGCCGAGGCAACGGGAAGGAGTTCTGTTACCGGAAAAGACCTATCTTCCAACACCCGGAGTATGGTGGTTCCCACAAGTCCGGTGGCTCCGACGACGGCGATGCGCATGTTTTTTTGAGAGCGAAAATAAAGGCTTCGCTGTTGGAGTGTTGGATGTTCTGTGGAGGCGAATAGCATTGTCCAAACTTTTGTCACCCGGAACGGGGTCTTAGCGGACAGGAGCCGACAAGTTCCCGTTCCGGGATGACAAAAGATTATCGTCCGAAAACTCTCTGCGTCTCCGCGCCTCTGCGAGAAACAAAAAAGCGCCTCTCCCGAGACGCTTTTGACAACTATTCTTCTGTGGATTTTTTGCGCGGTTTCTTCGGCGCTTCCTCGCCTTCCGCAGCGGGCGTATCTGCTTTTTTCGCCCGCGCTTTCTTCGGTGCTTCTTCTCCTTCTGCGGCAGACGCATCTGCCTTTTTCGTACGGGCTTTTTTCGCCGGAGCCGCATCTGGGTCGCCACCTTCTACGGATTGCGAAGCGGCTTTTGCGTCTTCGTTATTTTCCTTGTTGTGTTCGGTCACCTGTACTTGTCCTTCCAGCGGCATTGCGTCGTTGGCCTGCGCGTCATCGCCGGCCTCCTCTTGCTCATAACGGCTAAAGTCCAGCAGGTTTGCGCTTTTCAGCAAGCCATACCATTTCACCATTTTTTTTAGGTCGGAAGCATACACGCGGTCACGGTCATACTCAGGAAAAACGGTTCCGAAATACGCGCTTATAGCTTTCGGGTCTTTGGTATCAGGCAGCGGCGTTGTGTCTTCGGCAGCTTGTATTTTTTGCAGCACCTCGTGGAGGCGCACATTGTCGCCGATGGTGTAAATCTCAATGCTTTCAATCGGCGTTACGCTGTGCTTACGCGCCGAAACGAAAGCGGTTTTGCCATCGGCCAGTGCCCGCACAATTGCGCCGTCGCTTTTGGAGGTTACCAACTGATACAATCCGCCCATTCCGGTAACGGCCACAATTTCCCGATAATCCATAGGGAGAAAAAAAAAGAAAGGAGATGAAATAAAGGCGGCAAAACTAAGGCGTACCGGAAGAATTCGTTTGGGGTAATTCTACACTGTTTTTTGCTGTCATGCCCGGCGTTACCGCACCGGGTACGGAGCGTTCCGTGCTGAGGTCGGTACCCGGTGCGGTAGCGCCGGGCGTGTATTCTTTAAAAAGGAGTTTCAACAAAAAAGCGCCGCCGCAATGCCGTCTGCAAAAAGTCTGCCCGCCGGCGTTAGCCGCAGAAGATTTCCTTCTAAAAGAGCTTGTCCTTTTTCTACAAATCGCGCCGCTTCCTGCCCCATTTTTTTTGCCGCCAACGTGCCCCATTGCTTTTCTACTTTCCCCAAATCAACCCCTTCTATCCGGCGCAATGCGGTCATCACGTACTCGTTGTGCAGGTCGCGGTCGGTGAGCGTTTCTGTTTCGTGGGGGGACGTTTTTTCCAGCGCCATTCCCTGTATGTAAAGCCCGTTGCTGCTTATGTTCCAGCGGCGCGTACGCCTGCCGTCGTAGCTGTGCGCCGACGGCCCGATGCCCACATAAGGTACGCCCTGCCAGTAGCTGCTGTTGTGTTGCGCACGATTTCCGGGCTTCGCAAAATTGGAAATCTCGTACTGCTCAAAACCGTTTGTTTCCGCCCATTCCATGAGCTGTTCCGCCTGCGTGGCACTCTGTGCAGCGTCCATCGGTGCGGCCTTTCCTTTCTGGATGAAATGCGCCAGCGCCGTGCCTTCCTCCACCGTCAGGGCATAGGCCGAAAAATGCGGAATGCCATAAGCGGCAGTGCGCTCCAGATTTTCTTTCCAGGCCGCGTCCGTCAGTCCGGGCGTGCCGTAGATAAGGTCAATGGTGAGGTTCTCAAAGCCGTTGTCCTGCGCGCGCTTGATGGCAGCGTCGGCTTCCTGTGCGTTGTGCGCGCGATTCATAAACCGCAAATCTTCTTCCCAGAACGACTGCACGCCAATAGAAAAGCGATTGACCGGCGTGTGGCGAAGTGCTTTCAAATAGGCTTCCGAAAGGTCGTCGGGATTGGCTTCTAAAGTAATTTCTGATGCGCCATCGGCGTTGTAATTCTGGAAAATGGTTTCTAAAAACCGCTGGATTTCATCTGCCGTCAGGAGCGAAGGCGTGCCGCCGCCAAAGTAGATAGTTTTCACTTGCCGGCCTTCTGATTCTCCGGCGCGCAGCAGCAGTTCCTTTCCCATTGCCGCCACCATTTCCGCGCGGTGTTGCAATGACGTGCGGAAGTGGAAATTGCAGTAGGTACAGGCTTTCTTGCAGAACGGAATGTGGAGATAAAGACCAGACAAAGCGGAGGGTTGAATAGGCTAAAGCCGTTGGATATGCCTACGGCGTTGGAGTATTGGATGCTTCGCGTTGGAATGTTAGATAATGCGGGTCATTGCGAGCAATAGCGAAGCAACCTGTACAAGAAGATGGGTAGCTCATTTGAACGGCATATTGTACAGGTTGCTTCGCTCCGTTCCTCCTCGCAATGACATCCATTTTTCCTTAGCTCAAAGATGTTCGATGCGAAGCATCCAACGCCGAAGGCTTCCAACTTTTCCAACGGCTTTAGCCATTCCAACAGCGAAGATTACTTCTTCAAAACCTTCCGGTATTCCGCCGGTTGCTCTATAAGCGAGATGGCTTTGGCGTATTCTGCATCGTTACGGAAGCCTTGCTGGATGCGGCCTTTCTGGTAGTAGTAACGCGAGGAAAGCTCGCTTTCCAGAAGGTCTTTTATTTCCCTTTTCTGGCGGGTCAGGTCGGCGCGTTTGTCGTGCATCAGTTTTGTTCCGAGTGCAGCAAATTCGCCTTTGGCGGCAGTATAAGTTCCTTCGCGGCCAGCAACGGCTTTCAAGGAATCAAACAGTTCGTCGGCGTTGGTGCGGTAGCGAAAATTCTCTTTATCCAAGTAGCTCACGAAGGCATCAAAATCGGCGTCGGAAAGCGAAAACTGGTCGGGCGGCGCAACGGTTTTGTGGGCTTTCGTGTATTGCGTAGCCCACTCAAAAATGTAGCCTTTCGCATAGAGCGCCACCACGAGGCGCGACGGAATGCTGTCTTTCACGCGCACATCCGGCTCCACGCCGCCGCCGCTTTTCACCAGCCTTCCACCAGCGGTTTTGTAGGTTTTTTTCAAGGAGTCAGGAATGTTGCTCACCTTACCATCAGCACTGCGATGCGTGTAGTCAAGCTGCTGAATACAGCGGCCTGAAGGCGTGTAATAACGCGCAGTTGTCAGCTTGAGTTGGGAGTTATAACCGAGGCGACGCGTGATTTGCACCAGTCCTTTTCCGTAGGATTTCTCCCCGATAATTACGCCTCTATCCAGGTCCTGCAAGGTTCCCGCCACAATTTCGGAAGCCGAAGCCGAAGAGCCATTCACCAACACCGTTACCGGAATATCGGCATTCCAGACTGCACCACTCGTGCGGAATTCCTTATCCCATTCTTCCATCTTTCCCTTAGTGCTGACGACGAGTTGGCCTCTGTCCACAAACAGGTTGCAAAGGTTCACCGCTTCGTCGAGCAACCCGCCGGGATTGTTGCGCAAATCCAGCACCACGCCTTTCATTGCAGGCGCTTTTCCTTTCAAAGAATCGAGCGCGTGGCGCACCTGGCGCGCGCAGTCGGGTGTGAACTGCGTGAGTTTCACATAAGCCACATCATTTCCCGCACCAGCCAGTCCTGCGAAGGGAACACTGCTGAGGGAAATCTGCTCGCGCGTGACCATCTTCACGGTTTCGGCTCCTGTGAAAACGTCTTTCACTTTCAAGGCTACCGGCGTTCCGGGCGAGCCTTTGAGGAGAACGGAAATATCGTCCACTGTTTTTTTGCGCACGTCTTGATTGTCCACCGCCAGCACGATATCGCCCGGATGCAGCCCTGCGCGCATGGCCGGAGTGCCTTCGTAAATCTCGCCGATAACAATGTCGTCGCTGCGTTTTTGCAAGGACGTGCCGATGCCGCCGTAGCGTCCGGTTGTCTGGAACTCGTAGTCTTCAATGTCCGACTCGGTGATGTAATTGGTGTACGGGTCCAGCTCGTTCAGCATCGCGTCCACGCCTACTTTCACCAGCTGGCCCGGTTCAATCGGGTCCACGTAGTAGCCGTTCAGTTCTTTAAAGAGCGAAGTGAAAATGTCCAGATTTTTGGAGATTTCAAACATCGAGTCGGCGTCTTTGCCCTGAACGAAAAGCCCGAGCGTAGCCGCACAGCCGAGACCAGCGATAAAGCCACGGGAAACGAGGCCCATATTTTTAAAAGTAAATTTCATTTGTTAGCGTAACTCCAAAAAACGTTGATGCGGAAGGAAAAGTATGCCACAACCTGTTGGTGGTACAAATTTAACGGTGTGGGTGTCGCATAAAGAGTTGGAAGTTCCTTTTCCACGTCTTAATTTTGTGCCCAAAGATTTTCACCATGAAAAGACTTCTTCTTCTTCTTCTTACGCTTTTCGCTTTTAGCCAGGCAAATGCGCAAGCAACTTTCTTCTCGGACAACAGCGGAATGGGTGACTCTTCCACGAAGTCTGGTGGTAGTGGTAATATTTACGTATTCAACAGGCTGTATGCGGCTTCTGCCTCTGTAGGTATTCGCTGGACACTTACAGGGGCCTCGTCGAACTTGAGCGCCACATCAGCATCCAACATGTGGACTTTGGGTGGCGTTTGTGATAACATCACTTGCCGTGCAGCAGCGGATGTGTTGGCTTCGGGGCGTTATACAGCTACATACACAAACACACCCGGCGATTTCCACGCCATCTTCAATGCAGATAACGCTCCGGCTAATTCTTCGGCTTGGGTACAAATTCTTGTCAGAGACACCGTTAGTGGATTTTCCCGCACGATTACGCTTATGGCTACCAAAACGCCACTCGGTGTGACTACTGCCGTTCGGACAGAAGACAACATCAAGGTTTATCCAAACCCGGCGCGCGAGTCTGTAAATGTAGTTTTCGACAACAGCGAGAGTATCAAAACCATTGGTGTTTATAACATGCTTGGTCAGCCTGTGAGCCTCTTTCACGTAGTAGGCAACAGTGCGAACCTGCCGCTTGGCGATGCACCGGAAGGCGTTTATTTCCTGCGCATGTATGACGGGCAGGGGAAAATCGTAACGACCCGTCGCTTTACGCGCCAGTAATAAATATAATTTTTTTAGAAAAAGCCTGTTTTTTGAAAGCAGGCTTTTTTTTACTCTTCATTCTGGAAAAGGTTTTCGAAAACAAAATACTGCAAAGCAGATGGCTTTATTTCGGCGGGAAAATTGTACCTTACTTCTATGAAAAGGTATTTTTTCGCTTTTTTTCTTGGTCTCCTGGCAATGCCATCTTTTGCAGGAGAAGGCGTTTTTAAAAGTCTGGAGGAGGCTTTGAAACATCCCCGCGAGGTACGTGTGCTGCGCCTGATAAACAAAGGGCTTGACACCCTGCCGGACGTTTTTGACCGCTTTCCCCATTTAGAGGAACTAAATGTTTCCGGCAACCGACTGCTGGTGCTGCCAAATACTTTGTGGAATTGCATTACGCTCCAAAAACTGGATGCGCAGCAGAATCGCATTAGCGCCTTGCCGGAAGAAGCAGGACAGCTTATCCAACTACGTTACCTTTCGCTTTCCCGAAACAAACTCACGCGCATTCCTGACGCCATTAGTCAGCTCACGCAACTCCGCGAACTGTACCTCTCGCAAAACGAAATCGCATCGCTACCGGAAGCCATTAGCACGCTTCAAAACTTGCAACTGCTTCTCCTCAATTCCAACCAGCTTACGGGCCTGCCGGAGGCTTTTGTACAATTGCCCAAGCTGGAAGTCGCCGATTTGTCGCGGAATTATCTAACCTCACTGCCGCAGAAATGGGGCGGACTGCGCAACCTGCGTTTGCTGTATCTGAGCTACAACAGCCTGAAGGAATTGCCCTATTCTTTTGGAGAGCTATACCACCTGCAGGAACTTGACGTAACGCACGCCGGCATTCTGCGGATGCCTAATTCTTTGGCAGACATTCAACGCCTTGACCGCGTTTTTATTGACGACCGCACGATGCCGTTTGTCCAAAACCCACGCTTTGAAAAACGGCAGCAGATTCTGATTGGCAACAGCACCACGCAACCAAGACAGTATGGGAATTAGAAATTACACGCCTAATTTCTCTAGCTCTACCTGTACAAAATCACCCAACTCTTTTACGTACGCAGCTGAGAAATCAAAGCGGATACCGGCGGTTTTGTAGAGTTCGGGCAGCGTTTGCGTATAGCCCAGCGCCAAGGCTTGCTGGTAGCGATCAAGCGTGCCTTCCGGGTCGCTTTGGTATTGCCGCCACATAGCAATTGCGCCGAGTTGGGCGATGCCGTATTCAATGTAGTAGAACGGCACTTCAAAGAGGTGAAGCTGCTTTTGCCAGAACGCTTTCCGGTAGTCGTCAAAGCCACTCCAATCCGTAACGCCGGTGGAAAATTCTTTCAGGATTTCCATCCAGGAAGCCTCCCGTTCTGCTACGCTGTGACCGGGATGGGTGTAAAGCCAGTGCTGGAATTTGTCTATTGTGGCAATCCACGGCAGCACGGAAATGACGCGCTCTAATTCTTCTAACTTGGCGCGGCGCAGGTCTTCGGCGTTGGGGAAAAACGTGTCCCAGTGTTCCATGCTGAACAGCTCCATGCTCATGCTTGCCAGCTCGGCAATCTCCATCGGGTATTCTTTGAACGCCGACAATTTCAGCGGGTGGGAAAGGAAGGAATGCACCGCGTGGCCGCCTTCGTGCACCATCGTAATCACGTCGCCGATGGTTCCGGCAGCGTTCATGAAGATGAAAGGCACGCCCGTTTCCGGCAAGGGACAGTTATATCCGCCCGGCGCTTTCCTGATGCGCGATTCCAGATCCAGACGGTTCATTTCCTGCATCGTGCGCAGATAACCAGCATAAGCAGGACGCAGCTTTTCAAAAGCGGCAATGGATTTTTTAAGAAGTTCTTCGCCCGTCTCAAAAGGCTTGAGTGGTTCGCGGCCCTGCGGCTCAGCATCGGCATCCCAGGGGCGCAACACGTCCAGACCGAGGCGCTTTTTCCGGGCTTCTACCAGCAATTTGTGGAGCGGCAAAATGTGCTCGCGCACGGCTTCGTGGAAGCGGAAACAATCTTCGGGCGTGTAATCAAAACGGCCCAGCTCTTTAAACTTATAATCGCGATAATTGGGGAAACCTGCGTTTTTGGCGATTTGCTGGCGCAACTGGAGGAGCTTGTCAAACAGCGCGTTCAGCGCGTCTTTGTCTTCTAAACGGCGCGCAGCTACTTTGCGAAAAACGCTTTCCCGGAGCGCACGGTCTGTTTGCTGGAGAAAGCGGGCGGCTTGTTGGAGCGTGTATTCTTTCCCGTCCACTTCCACCGTCATCGCCCCGGAAATTTGCCCGTATTGCTGCGCCAGCACGCCGATTTCGGCTTGCAGTGCTACGTTTTCTTCGCGGTAGAGCTTCAACGAATTTTCTACGCTGCGCAAATACGGGCCGTAGAGTTTCGGGTCTAAATCTTTTAGGAACGGCGATTCCACCAGCTTTTGCTGCAACTGGAAAACCAGCGGTTTCAGCTTTGGCTCTATCTCCATCACGAAGTAGGTAAAAGCTTCTTCGTAGGCTTTGTTGGTGGTGTCCGTCGTCATGCGGATTTGCCGCCACGCCGCGTCTTCGCCTACCACGGCTTCCAACTCGCTCCACTGCGAAAGCCAAGCTTCTAAGGCTTCTTTGGAAGAGATTTCTGCGTTTAAAAGTTGTTCGTAATAAGGCAGCAGGGTTTCCCAATTGGTAACGGAAAAACCAGCGGGCAGGAAGTGGCGGGAAACGTCAAAAGCGGCGGTGTTCATTGGGGAATTTCGGGCGGAAAAAGGGTTGCAAATTAGCAGGATGCTGCGGACGAAACCTATAAGGTTTCCAAAACCTTATAGGTTTTTGGAAGGTGGTGTTACTTCTTCGCAACGCCAATCACAATCGCGCCTGCGGTCATCAGCCCCACGCCGAGCATCACCGGCCACGTGATTTTTTCTTTCAGAAAGAAAGCCGCCAGCAGCGTGGCGAATACCAGTGAAAGCCGCTCAATCGGCGCAACGAGCGTGGCATCGGAAGCAGAAAGGGCTTTGAACGCACACAGCGTGGAGAGCGTAGTGATGATGCCCGCGGCCAGCAAACAGCCCCATGTTTTGGGGTCAATATCGCTCAATGATTGGCGCAGGTTTCCGGTAGCGAAAGCGGAAATCCAGGTGATGATGAGAATCAGCACCGACTGCACGGCGAAGGCGACAAAAGGGTTCAGCTTTTCCAGCCCGGCTTTGGTGAGAATAAGGGCAATCGCAGCGAAGATGGCCGCACCGAGCGCGAAAACAATAGCCATAGCGGGGAACGGCTACCAACAAATGTGCCAGCGGGGGATGTTTCATAGAGCGGGATTTTATGGAAACAGCATCCATTCCTACAATACGGGTCATTCCGAGCGCGGAGCGAGGAATCTCACAGCAGAAGAGACACAGCATTATCTGGCACAGCGCGAGTGAGATTCCTCCTGCGTCGGAATGACCCGCATTTTGTAGAATATTGCGCTTCTATTCCACTCCATGAAACATAAAACATGAAACATGGCGAAGCCGTCCGCCTTACCTTTGCCCGACCGCCGGAATGTTGTGTGCATGGAGAGTCGGTCGCTGAAAAAGACAATTCCCCCTATCCAAAAATGAGCAAGTTTATTTTCGTAACCGGCGGTGTTACTTCTTCGCTGGGCAAAGGCATTGTGGCTGCCTCTTTAGCCAAGCTGCTACAGGCGCGCGGCTACCGCACCACCATCCAGAAGTTTGACCCGTACATCAACATTGACCCCGGCACGCTCAATCCCTACGAGCATGGCGAATGCTATGTAACCGAAGACGGCGCAGAAACCGACCTGGACCTCGGCCACTACGAGCGCTTCCTCAACACGCCCACCTCGCAGGCCAACAACGTGACGACGGGCCGCATCTACCAACACGTCATCAACCGCGAGCGCGAAGGCGCTTTTCTGGGGAAAACAGTGCAGGTGGTTCCCCACATCACCGACGAGATTAAGCGCCGGATGACCTTGCTGGGACAGGACGATACCTACGATGTAGTGATTACCGAACTGGGCGGCACCGTGGGCGATATCGAAAGCCTGCCTTTTCTGGAAGCGGTGCGGCAACTGAAGTGGGAACTGGGCGATGAAAACTGCCTTGTGGTACACCTCACGCTGGTTCCGTACCTCCGGGCGGCAAAGGAACTGAAGACCAAACCGACGCAGCACTCGGTGAAGATGATGAGCGAAAACGGCCTCACGCCCGACGTGTTGGTCTGCCGCACCGAAGAGCCGCTCTACAACGAACTGAAACGGAAGATTGCCCTCTTCTGCAACGTCACCAAAGACGCCGTGATTGAGGCGCGCGACGCGGATACGATTTACGGTGTGCCGTTGGAAATGATGCGCGAAGGGCTGGATACCATTTGCCTCCAAAAGCTCAAATTGCCGATGGGACAGGAGCCGAATCTGGACAAGTGGAAGGAATTTTTGAACAAGCTGCGCTACCCGAAAAGCAAAGTAACCATCGGCCTCATTGGCAAGTACGTAGAGCTACAGGATGCCTACAAATCCATTCTGGAATCCCTGATTCACGCGGGCGCGGTGGCCGATTGCAAGGTGGAAGTCCGCAACATCCACTCCGAGTATCTCACCACCGAAACCGCTGCCGATAAGCTCCAACATTTAGACGCGGTGCTGGTCGCGCCGGGCTTTGGCTCGCGCGGCATTGAAGGGAAGATTGACGCCATTCGCTATGCGCGGGAAAGCGGGCTGCCGTTCCTCGGCATTTGTCTGGGAATGCAAATGGCCTGCGTGGAATTTGCGCGCAACGTGCTGGGCCTCAAAAAAGCGTTTTCCACCGAGATGGACGCCGAAACGCCCCACCCGGTCATCTCCATGATGGAAGACCAAAAGGCCATTACGCACATGGGCGGCACGATGCGCCTCGGCTCCTACGAATGCGCGCTCCACCCGGATTCCAAAGTCGCGTCTTTCTATGGCTCGACCCATATCCGCGAGCGCCACCGCCACCGCTACGAGTTTAACAACGACTATCTCACGGCCTTTGAAGAAGCGGGCCTGCTGCCGGTGGGCAAAAACGTAGAAACGGGCCTTGTGGAAGTGATGGAACTGAAAGCCCACCCGTTTTATGTGGGCGTGCAATTCCACCCGGAATACAAAAGCACCGTAGAAGCGCCGCACCCCTTGTTTGTGGCTTTCGTGAAGGCCGCCAAAGAAGCGCAGGAAGCGCGGGTGCATAGCCGGAGCGGGGTGTTGGAAGGGGTGAAGTAGAGGGGTTTTACGACGAAGGCGGGAGCCTTCGCCGACCCGCGAGAAACGCTACGGAGAGCATAAAAACAGGTTTAAACCCAGCCCCAAACAATGAGCGAAATAGATGCACCTTGGCTTCCATTTAAAGATTCGCAGCCAAGAGCGAATAGAGATAAACTGGAAAGTCCTCTTGAAGAATTTTTTATACACACACTGGAAAAATACCTTGCTCCTCATTCCAGTATTATTCCCCAAAAAGAAATCAAAACACTGGCAGGTAAATTCCGTCTTGATTTCTTACTACTAGTTGGAAACAAGCGAATCGCCATCGAATGCGACGGTGCAGATTTTCATGATGAGTGGCGTGATGAATGGAGAGATGCACTTATCTTGGGGACTGGTGAGGTTGACACTATCTATAGATTCAGAGGCAAGGATATCCACACCTTTTTAAATGATTGTATCTATCTCATTTATCATTACGATGAAGAGCTATTCAACAACAGATACCCACTTATTGCTCAAAGACTCATTTCCGATGAGATAAAAAATAGCCTTCTTAATTCTTATGCAAAAGAAAGGAACATAGTGGGTTATAAAATGATAAATGAAGGTGGAGTGCAAGTTGGCTGTATGCAACTTGTAGTGGAAAGAAGAAATAAAGACAATCAGGCTGGGCATTGGAATGTTCTCTTTGGAATCGCTGAAAAGAATCCCGGCTTACGTATTGAACAGCTAATGGAGATTAGGGAGCGAGAAATCAAATGTTATTTTAAATCTTAACCCCCCCTCTTCGTAGCAGTCTCGCGGTTCGCCAAAGGCCACCGCCTTCGTCGTAACTCAGTTAAGCCTTCCCGCGCGTCGCGCGGCAATTGTCGGGCGGCACCCGTTCGGCGAAGTCTGAGGCGCTAGCTTTTGCGGGCAGGGACTTCGTCGCACCGGCGCGGCAGTTTTTAAACTGCCTTCCCGCACGACGCGCGGCAGTTGCCGGATGCTGCCCGACACTTGTCGCATACCGCGCGACAATTGTCGCATGACGCCCGACAATTGTCGCATGACGCGCGACACGTCCCGCCTACTGCGCGACACTTCCCGCATACCGCGCGACACTTCCCGGATGCCGCGCGGCAGTTGTCGCATGACGCGCGACACGTGTCGCGCGTCATGCGACAACTGCCGATGAACATGCAACACCTTCTAAACGAGGCTTTTACGCATAGGTGAAATAAATTTTTCAGAAAAAGCCGTACAAAACACGCGTTTGAGCTTGTTTTCCTTATATGCCGTTCCTATTTTCACGCTTCCAAACAAGAAACTTTCCCCCTTTTTTCCATTATGCGCAAGAAATACTTCTTTCCCAAAGCCGATGCCGCCTTTTCCCCCTGGACCATCAGCTTTGAAGCCGCGCTGGGCATCCCGGCCAATGTAACGGCGCTGGGCCTGACCACCGCCGAGGCCCTGGCTCTCAGCAACGCCAGCAAGTCCATCCGCCTCGCTGTTGCCGACGTGGCCGCAAAGGCAACGGCTTACAAGGATGCGGTAGACCTCAAAGACATTCAGATAAAAAACGCCTCGGGCATTATTCTCCCCGCTGTGAGGCGCTTTAAAACAGCGGCGGGCTACACCGAGGCGCTGGGCCAAGCGCTGGGCGTGATTGGCGACGACGAACCCGTGATGGACTGGAGCACCTTCAAGCCCGTCATCACGGCCATTGTGCGGCCCGGCCTGGTGGAAATCCGCTTTGACAAAATGGGGGCCGACGGGATGAACATTTATACCCGCCTCAAAGGCCAAACCGTTTGGGTAAAGCTGGCTTACGACCAGTTCAGCCCTTATCTGGACAACCGCCCGGTGGCCGCAGGCCAGGTGGAGAACCGCGAATACTGCGCCGTTGCGGTGCTGAACGATATAGAGGTGAGCCAGCGCAGCGACATCATCAGCGTGGCCTTTGCCGGATAGCAAAAGGGCGGGCGGAACGGGGAAAACACCTGTCAGGTTTCTGGGAACCTGACAGGTGTTTTTATGTCGGCCCCATCCCCGGCCCTTCCCCGCAGGGGAAGGGTGACGGCAGAGAAAGCCCCGCTCTTGATGTCGGTTCTACCTCCCTCCCCCTCGGGGAGGGTTGGGGAGGGGCCAATGCGCAGGCAAGCCGCCTACCTGTTGCGGCACCCGCCTTCGTTGCATCCAACGTGTGCCTACCTTTGAGAAAAACAAAACACTTTATGTACACCACCGTAAAAGGCTATTACGAAAACGGACAGGTAACCATTACAGAGCCTGCCCCGCCAGACATTCAGAAGTCGGAAGTGATGGTTACGTTTTTGAAGGAGCCGCAGAAGACAACGGGTATGGAGAAAGACAAGCCGCGTGAGGGTGGCTGGCTCCTGAAGTATGCGGAAGAACACGGCATCATTCTACCCCAATTGCCCGACGACTTCAACGCCCCTCTGGACGACCTCAAAGACTACATGTAATGCGCCTGCTACTGGATACACAAATACTCATCTGGCACGCCGTGTCGCCCGCGCGCATAAAGCCGGAAACCTACGCCCTTATCAGAGAGCCTGCCAACCGCGTTTTTGTTTCGCACATCACGCTTTTTGAAATCGCCCTTAAGCAGAAGATCGGGAAGCTCCCAACAGTGCCTTTCCCAACAGCAGAATTGGAGCGAATGGTCATTTCTTCTGGCTTTATCCTGCTGCCGCTGGCTACGGCCCATATCGCCGCCTATGAGCGCATACCACTGTTGCTCCAACATCGCGACCCTTTTGACCGTCTGCTGCTGGCTACCGCACTGGCAGAAGACATTCCCATCATTTCTGCCGACGAATACTTCCCGTTCTACGCGCCCCTCGTTTCCGTGATGGAAGGATAAAGCACCCCAAATGCCGGATGTAAAATACTGTCACCCCTCTCCGAAGGAGAGGGGCTGGGGGTGAGGCTAACGCTGCTATCTTCAACCCGTGCGCCTTCTCCGCCCCGCTTCCTTCCTTCTTTTTCTCCTCGCCGCGCATCTTCTCTACTTTCCCGCGTGGCAGGCGGGCTGGGTGCGCGATGTAAGCGGCTGGCTGCAATCGCTTCACACCAAAAGCTTTGCCGATTACCTCTTGCGGCGCGGTATGCGGGTGGAAAGCCTGTATCCGTTTACGCAGGCGATGCTCTGGGTTGGGTGGAAGATTTTTGGCGTTTCGCCCCTGCCGTGGCATCTCTTGTTCGTCTCGCTTCATGCGCTGTGCGCGTGGGGCTGGATGCGATTTTACAGTCGCATTTTCGGGGACAAAACCATTGGCTTTTTCGCGGGCGCATTCCTGCTTCTTTCGCCCTATGCTACGGAAGTGGTGGTGTGGAAAGCAGGCTATCATTATTTGCAGGGAATGCTGTTTTTGCTCCTGACGCTCTTCGCGCTCCTCCGTTATCTGGACACCGGAAAGCGACGCTGGATAGCCCTTGGACTCTGCGCTTTTCTCCCTTCGCTTTTCGCGCTGGAAGCGTTTTATCTCACGCCGGTTTGCGTAGCCGTTCTGCTTCTGCACAACCAAAAAAATCCGCTGGCAAAAAAAGCTTTTCGCACTTTTCTCCTTCCATTGTTGCTGCTCTGCGTGGCGCAGTATTTCATTTACCGGAGCTTTTACAGTCGCGCTGTTCCGCACGTCGGCGCGCTGCACTGGGAATGGATAATGGACTATCTGCGCAAGCCCGCGAAATACATCTTCCACCTCTTTTTCTTCGGGCGTTACTGGCCTCAAAATGTTCGCGTGAATGTGTATGAAGCACTCAATAGCTGGGCGCTCCTTATCACTTTCTATTGCTCGCTGCTGACGCTTTTGGTGAAGGGCCGCGCGGCGTTGAAGGCTTGGATTTCTCAACCGCTTTTCGTTCCTGCAGCTTTCGGAATCGCGGCGCTCTTGCTGGTGATTCCGATGCATTTCCACGAAGAAGGTCTCGTCTATTTTGACCGCTACGCCTATTTCATGCTGCCTGCCGTCGGTGCGGTTTTAAGTCATTTTGTAAAAGGGAAAATCGCGCGCGCTGCGGTGTTGCTTCTTTCCGCTTCCCTGCTTTTCCACACCATTCTCCTCTGGCGCAAAAGCGACGCGCTCAGCCGGAAAATGCTTTCCACCATTCCTGATTTTAAAGACGGAAAACCAACCCTGCTCCTCAACCTTCCCAACGCGCTCCAAAGCATTCCCATGATCGGTCAAACCCGCGAAGGCGAGGCTGCGCTGATGCGCCGCTATGTGCTGCAAAAGCCGCTCTCCGGCGTGGTGTTGGAGCCAAGCGCGTGCAATCTTTTTTCAGGGACAGAAACGGTAAAAGTGGTGTGGGAAAAGGACTCTGTTTTGCGCGTTACACAACCCACAGGCGGCGGCTGGTGGACGGGCGGTGTACTTTCTGCTGATTGGGAAAACGTGTGGTTTGCCGTGCATTTTCTTCTCGAAAGACGCAGCTATGTTTTACGGCTGAAAGCACCCCTTTCGCGTTATCATTTGCTCTTTTGGAAAGAAAATCATTGGTTGGAAATCCAGCACCTTCGGTCATAATCTTTTGTCATCCCCAAAGGGGATCTGTGCGGCTTGCGTCTGCTTAGTTCCCCTTCGGGGATGACAAAAGTCGCTGTCTGTCCTTCCGATTTTTGCGTAAGCTTAGCTTTAAAAAAAGACACCGAAACCACTATGCTCACCGATATGCTAGGCCGGGAAATCCACCTGCCACACCCGCCACGCCGCATTGTTTCCCTCGTGCCTTCCCAAACCGAACTGCTCCACGATTTAGGATTAGAAACGGAAGTCGTAGGCATCACCAAATTCTGTGTCCATCCCGAAAATTGGTTCCGCAACAAGCCTCGCATCGGCGGGACGAAAGACGTAAAAACGGAGCGCGTAGCGGCTTTAAAACCCGACCTGATTCTCGCCAACAAAGAAGAAAACGTACAGGCGCAAATAGAAGAGCTGTCGCACATCGCGCCGGTTTGGGTAAGCGATATTCAAACGCTGGAAGATGCGCTGCGCATGATTCGGGAAGTAGGAATTTTAGTGGGGAAAGCAGAAAAAGGAAGCGCGCTGGCGGCAGAAATTGAAACCGGATTTCAACGATTTTCCCGGACTGTAAAACCGGAGCGTGTCGCTTACGCCATCTGGCGCAATCCGTGGATGTGGGCAGGCGGTGACACTTTTATTCAAGACATGCTTTATCGCTGCGGCTGGAAAAATGTGCTTTCAGAAATACCGCGCTATCCCGAAGTTTCTTTGGTAGAAATAGCTGCTTTGCAACCCGACAGAATCCTGCTTTCTTCCGAGCCTTATCCGTTTAGGGAGAAGCACATCGCGGAAATTCAGGCCGTGCTTCCTGACGTGAAAATCCAGTTCGTGGACGGCGAGCTTTTCTCATGGTATGGAAGTAGGCTTTTGCATTCACCTGCTTACTTTCAATCGCTTCTCCGGCACGCGTGAATTTGCATTCCGGCGGCGGGTGCGTTACTTTTCGCCTAAATCTCCCCTTCTATGCAATTCAACTGGGCCCTTGTTTTGGGCAATGCACTCGTTCCCCTCATCATGGGCGCTATCTGGTACAATCCCCGCGTTTTTGGCAACGCCTGGATGCGGGCTTCCGGCGTGACGCCCGACACCGCAAAAGGTGGCAAGATGGCGCTTGTCTTCGGACTCACGATCCTGTTCTCGCTGATGGTGGCGACGTTTATGCCTGCGCTGGTCATTCACCAGATGCACCTGCTTTCCCTCACCGCCAACCAGCCTGACGCAAAAAATCCTTCTTCGGAAACAGGCCGGTGGCTGGCCGATGCGATGACCCGTTACGGCCATGAATTCCGCACTTTCAAGCATGGTGCGTTTCACGGAACCATTGCAGGCATTTTTTTCGCCCTGCCCATAATTGGTATCCTTTCCTTGTTTGAGCGCCGCAGTGCCAAGTATGTTCTCATCCATGCAGGCTACTGGATTGTAACACTGGCCATTATGGGCGGTGTGGTGTGTGCCTTCGCCTAAGCGTTGCCGATGCGTCTTTTCGGAATAACGGCTGCCGTGTTCGTTGCTGCCGTCGTGCTGCTTTACCCGCATTTCTGCGACGCCGTTGACCCTGACGCGACGGCGTATTTAACGCTCACACGGCGCTGGGCAAACGGCGATTTTCTGCGCGCGGTAAACGGCTACTGGAGTCCGTTTTCAATTTGGCTGACGGCACTGGGCATGAAGTGCGGGCTGGGGGAAATACCGGCGGCTTTTGTACAGAACACCGCAGGCGGAGTTGCTTTTCTCGGCGCTTCGCTGCTCTTCCGGGAATTTACACTCCCCCGGAAAATGCTTTCTTACCTCGTTCCGGCACTGGTCGTTTTTGCGGTTCATGCTTCTTTCTGGCAATGGTTCAGCGATTTGTGGGGCGCTGCTTTTGCGCTGCTTGCGCTATGGCTATTGATGCAGGAAAGCTTTTTTGCACGGCCTGCGTATTGGGTTTTGTATGGACTGCTTGGCGCACTCGCCTATCTTTCTAAAAGCCTCTATCTGCCGTTCTTTTTGCTGCAAGCTGTCGCCGCCATTTGGCTGCGCGGCAGGGAAATTTCTTTGGGGAGGCGTTTGTCTTTTGCGGTTCTGTCTGGTGTTGTCATGGCCACTTTGTGCGTTCCTTGGTGGACGGCATTGCGCGCACATTACGGCTTCTGGACAACGGGCGTTGCCGGGTCGCTCAACCTTTCCTGGGGCGTGCTGGGACATCCCATCTACAAAGGCGGCGAAGGCCATTTGCTTTCCCCGCTGCACCCTGACTCTATTTCATTTTGGGAAGACCCGTGGTGGGTGAATGCGCGCCTCGTTCATTTCTGGGATTCGCCCGCGCTGGCGCTGCACATTCTTCCGCGCGTGGGCTATTTTGCGCTGCGGCTGTTAGGGAAAGCGGCGCTGATGACGGTGTTGTTGCCACTCGCCTGGGCAACGATTTTGGGGCGCTTTTTCCGCAATCGCTTCCGGCTGGAAGGCGATTTCAAAACGCAGTTGCTACAAGTTGTTCTCGTACTTTTCCCGCTGCCTTTTTTGCTGCTCCATAGCGAGGTGCGCTACTGCTGGTTTCTTGTTCCGCTGACGGTGATTTACGTTTCTGCTTTTGGGGTGAACAGAAAGTTTAACCGTCTGATATTTCTACTCTTGGCGGCCAGTTTGTGCTTGCATCCGGCAATTAATCTCCCACAACTCTGGCATTTGGGTAGAAAAGAAAAAGCACTGGCTTTGCAGTTGAAAGCAAGAGGCATTTCCGGCGATTTTGCTGCCGACAGCACGGTGAGTTACGGAGCCGCTTTGCGTGTGGCGTATTTTTCCGGGATGCGGTATTGGGCGCCTGCGGGCAAAATTCCTGATTCGCTTTTGCGTAGAGAAATGAAGCGCGTGGGCGTGACGTATTTGCTGCGCGAAAACGGAATGGAGCGGGTAGAATAATTACCTGAATTCCTATCCTTTACCCGGTGTTCGCCAAACGCAGAATCCTGTTATACTTTTGCGGCTCAAAAAACTCACACTTTCCACACATGGCAACTCTGACGGCAACTTCCCGCGTTGAAGACATTCTCGCCGACAAGGCGGAATTCTATCTCGGTCACACCAGCACCGCAATCGACAAAAGCGTTCTCCACGCGCCTTCCGCTGATGTAGTCAGCACGGTTTGGGCAGACTCCAACCGCAACATCCAAACCCTGCGCAGCATCCAAAATCTGCTGGGCAATGGCCGCCTCGCCAACACGGGCTACGTCAGCATTCTGCCGGTGGATCAGGGCATTGAGCACAGCGCAGGCGCTTCCTTCGCTCCCAACCCAATTTATTTTGACCCGGAGAACATCGTGAAGCTCGCGATGGAAGGCGGCTGCAATGCAGTGGCTTCTACCTACGGTGTTCTCGGTGCGGTAGCCCGGAAATACGCCCACAAAATTCCGTTCATCGTGAAGGTGAACCACAACGAGTTTATTTCTTACCCCAACCGCTTCGACCAAATCATGTTCGGCTCCATTCGCGATGCTTGGAATATGGGCGCAACGGCGGTGGGCGCAACCATTTATTTTGGTTCGGACGAAAGCACACGGCAGATTCAGGAAGTGGCAAAGGCTTTTGAATATGCGCACGAGTTGGGCATGGCAACTGTTCTGTGGTGCTACCTGCGCAACAGCGGTTTCAAGAAAGACGGCGTAGACTATCACACGGCTGCTGACCTTACGGCGCAGGCTAATCACCTCGGCGTGACCATTCAGGCGGACATCATCAAGCAGAAATTGCCTACCAACAACGGCGGCTACAATGCCCTGAACTTCGGCAAGACGCACAAGAATGTGTACGAGAAAATGACCACCGACCACCCGATTGACCTCGCGCGCTATCAAGTGATGAACTGCTATGCAGGTCGCGTGGGTCTTATCAACTCTGGCGGCGAAAGCAAGGGCGATTCCGATTTGCAGGAAGCCGTAATTACGGCGGTAGTTAATAAGCGCGCAGGCGGCATGGGTCTTATCTCTGGCCGCAAGGCGTTCCAGAAAGACATGGGCGTAGGCGTAGAACTGCTCAACGCGATTCAGGATGTTTATCTGGATGAAAGCATTACGCTGGCGTAATAGAAAGTATTTAGTAGAAAGCCGCTCCATTTGGAGCGGCTTTCTTTATGCCGGTATGGGAATTGCAACACCGTTTTTCATGCGCCTTCTCTCATTTATTTTGCTGCTTTGGAGTTGTACATCCAAACCTGCAACAGAATCCACATTGCCGTCTGTGCCGGAAGATATTTCCGTTTCCGCCCCAAAGCTAGACACTACTAGTGCCGAAGTCCCTGCAACAAGCACGGATTGGGATATTGTTCCCGGAAAGCGCATCGGTAAAACGCAACTTGGCGACGACCCGGAAATGCTGCTGCAACGCCTTGGTACACCAGATGCTTCAGACGCAGCCATGGGAAAAGCATGGCTCGTTTGGCGCGGCAAAAATGGCGGCGAGCTGGCCGTCTTCACTTCTTACGCCGATAGCAACATGGTTAGAAAAGCAGTGAAGCAAGTGTATATCACTTCATCCCGCTTTCAAACTGCAGAAGGCATTCATACGGGTATGAGTCTCCCGGAAATCCAACGGATTTTTCCCGATGGCCATTTGCAAAATACCGAAACTGAAAAGCGCTATGACGTAGAGGCCAAAGGAATTTCCTTTGAAGCAGAAAAAAGCAATCGTTGCAATGCGGTAATGATTTACACGCCCGGGGGGTCACCTGTTGCATACCTGCCCATTCCCGGAAAATAAAAGCTATTTCTGCTGTTTTTAGTATCCGCACGGAGCATGAGAAAGCGCGGCAGAAAAATTTCTGCCGCGCTTTCTCTAAAAGGAACACCTTATCAATAGTTTTACTCTCCGTCCAAATCCAGTTCCTCGTCTTCCAGCGCTTCAAAATTGATGCTGGACTCGGCAATCTCTGTGAGGTTGCGGTCTGTCTCTTCCTCTTCCTGAAGCGTCGTGTCCAGGATGTCGGCCACCTGCGTCAGCTTTAAGGTTTCCGCCAGCGCCACGAGTCCGCCGTAGGTAGCAATCTCGTAGTGCTCTACTTTTTGCGCCGCCATAATGAGCGCCGCGTCGCGCGTCATGCTGCCTTCTTCGGTTTCCTTAATGATGTTCTCGGCTTCCTTCATCAGGCCCAGAATGGCTTCGCATTTCTCGCCTTCGGCTTTCTCGCCCAGGAGGCGGAACACTTTCTCCAAGCGCGAAATCTGCTTTTTGGTCATCAGGTAATGATCTTCAAAAGCTTCCTGAAGCTCTTCGGTGGTAGCTGCTTCCTGCATCTTTTGAAGGCCGCCCAGAATCTGGTTTTCAGCGAAGTAGATGTCTTTCAGCGCGTCCAGAAAAAACTTGTACAGCAAGCCTTCTTTGGTGTTTTCCGGGATGCGCTGTTGCGGCGCTTGTTGCGATTGTTGCGCGCCGCCGGTAGTAGCGTTTTGCGTTGCGCCGGTGGCTGCGCTGTATGCACCTTCTACGCGGTCAGCAGAGGCAGTTGTATCAGTGGCTTCTCTGCCGTTTTTTTTCGTTTCCATTTAAGTTGGGGAAATAGAGATTTATAGGGACTGTTTTTAAAAGAAAAAAGCCGGTCTTTATCCGGTTGATAAAGACCGGCTTTTTTATGGGGAAAGCCTGCGCCGCTTAGCTGTTGCTGCCACGGCCACCGCTGCGGGAAGAGGAACCTCCGCTCCGGCTGCCGAAGCCACCACGGCGACCACCACCGGAATTGCCGCCACTGTTGCCACCGCTACGGGAACCACCAGAGTTGCTGCCACCACGGCTGTTACCGCCGGAATTTCCACCGCGGCCAGAGCCACCACTATTTCCGCCGCCGCCATGCGAAGCCCGTCCGCCCATAGCGGCAATGCGGCTGCGCTCCTCGCGGCTCATAGAAGCAAAGCCCTGACGGCCACGACCAGAAGAACTGCTGCCACTGCGGTTACCGCCGGAGTTGCTGCCGCCGGAACGGGAGGAAGAAGAACCACCACGGGACAAACCGGTGGAATTGCCACCACGGCCAGAGCCACCGCTGTTTCCGCCGCCATGCGAAGCCCGTCCGCCCATGGCGGCGATGCGGCTGCGCTCTTCGCGGCTCATAGAAGCAAAGCCACGACGGCTGGTACCATCGCCGGAGCCACTGCTGCGGCCACCGCCGGAGCTTCCGCCACGGCCAGAGCCTGAGCCACCGGAACGGCTGCCACTGCGTGAAGAAGAGGAAGAGCCGGAACGGCTGCTGCCGGAGTTACTGCTGCGGCTGCGTGAGGAGCCAGACGAGTTGTTGCCACGGCCTTGTGCGCTGCGGCTGTCGTCGTTATCTTCTTCGTCATCGCTGTCCTCGACTTCGTCCTCATCGTCGTAATCTTCGTCGTCGCTGTCCTCGTCATCGTAATCTTCCTCGTCATACTCGTCGTAGGAGTCTTCGTAATCGTCATCGTAGTCCTCGCCGAGTTGGCCGTCTTCGTAGCCGTCTTCATAACCGGCTTCGTAGCCGGCCTGGAAAATGTCTTCCAAATCTTCCTCGCTGTATCTGTTGTCTTCGCCCTGTGCGCGGCTGCTGCCGGAGCGGGAGGAAGTGTTGGAGGAACGGGAAGAGCTGCTGTTTCCGGATCGGGAGGAACCGGAGTTGCCGGAGCGGCCTGTAGAGCTGCCACTGCGGCTTGTAGTGCGTGTTGCCATACGTGAAGAAATGTGGTTTAAAAAGGGTTTATAGGGGCTTTCGAAAGCAGTGTTCTCTCTACGAAAAGTGTTCCTGCGGAGGCGCGGAAAAGAAAAAAATCGGGCATTTTAACCGCATTCCCCCGTACCATAAAGCCCGCTTTTTTCTTCTTGATGCTACGCGACGGGATTGTTTACGCCCGTCAGCAATTGCACGCCTCTGAGGAAAGAAATTTCTTCTACCGGAGACGTTTCCATACCTGTATGCTCCCGAAGCTGCGCTAGCAAACGCAGGCGGAACCGCCGGACGGTTTTGGGTTGGATTTTAAACCAGGAAGCAAGCTGCAAGAGGCTGCCTGCCTTTTGCCGTGTACGTATTTTGTAAAGAAGATAAAACGCCTTTTGAATCGGCAGCCGGATGCCGGAAAACAGCGTTCCGGTCAGCGGGCTTTCGTCGTATCCGCAGCTTTTACAGCGTCGGTGAAACTGCGTGCGGCCTTTGGAAAAAGCATCATGTCCGCAACGCAGGCAGAAGAAACACTGGCTGCATTTAGCTTTAAAAAGGTAATGGAGACAGGCTTTGCGATCAGGGAAATGCGCCAGGAAATCTTCACAGTAAAAAACGCACATAACGGAATAATACTTTTAAGAAAAAGAGGCGCTTTCTTTCTTAAAAGCATTATTCCGCGAGCCGGAAATGTTGATTGATGCCCTTTTGTTTTAGCGAAAAACTTCAACAGCATTTCTTCGCCTCCTCAAGAGAAAAACTTGTGAATCTTCTTTTCAGGCACTTTTCTGTGTGTTGTCCGGTGCTGCGCGATTCAAACGCCATGCCCACACATACGCCACTGCCAGCACCGCAATGCTTAGATAGCCCGTCCGGTCGTAGTGATACACCTCGTGGGTTTCCTTGTTTTGCGTTACCAGAAAGCCTGCAATCAGCGAAGCCGCACCCGTAAAAAGCTGTTGCAGCGCTGCGTTGAACGACATAAAGCCGCCACGCCGCGCAGGCGGAACTACCTGCGAAATCATGGCCTGCGCCGGAATGCTGCGCCCGCCGCTCACCACAAACCAAAAGCCCGCCACGCTCAGCATCACCCACAACGGAAAATCGGGCAGGTTGGCGATGAAGAGAATAGGCGCAACCGACAGGATGGCCATGATGCTGAACAAGCGGAATTTTCCGATGCGGTCGGCCAGCTTTCCCAAGAGCGGCGAGGTAAAAAAGGTGAGTGTTCCGCCCACCACATACAGGAGCAGCACTTCCTTTTTTTGGAAGCCTTTGTTGAATTCCAAAAAGGGGTTGAGGAAAGGAATAATAAGGAAGTGCGCCATCATCAAAAAACCACCGAGCGCCAGCGCCATGCGCTGCATCGGATTGCGCAGGATGTCGGCGGCGATGGTTAAGGGAGACGGTCTTTCTCCACCGCCGGAAGCCGTCTCCTGGCGTTGAACCACCAGATGCCGGAACTGCGGCGGCAGGAAAAGGATTGTAAGCGGAATGAGCAGCGCGCCCATTCCGGCAACCGTAAAAAACGGCGCGTGCCAGTTGAATTTCGTTGCGAGATACAAACCTGTTGGAACGCCCAATGCCGAAGCCAGCGAGAAAGCGCCCATCACCGCGCCCATCGCCGCCGCGCGCCGCTCATAGGGAAACGTATCGGCCACGATAGACATCACCTGCGCGCCAATAAGTCCGCCAAACAGCCCGGCCACCGCGCGGGAAATGAGAAGGAAATGATAGGTGGGCGACAAGGCGCAACACAGTGTTCCCAGAATGAAACCGCTGTAAGCCGTGAGCAATACCTTCTTGCGGTCAAAACGATCCACAAAAAAGCCTGCGCTGAAAGAAGAAATCGCTGCACACACCGGATAGATGGCCAAGAGCAACGAAAACTGCCGCGCCGAGATTTTAAAGTAGGTCATCAGGTACGTGCCCAGCGGAGCCATCACCATAAAGTCCATGATATGGGTGAAGTTGATGGCCGCCAGCAAGAGGAGGATAAGACGTTCGCGCGAAGACATAAGGAGCGGGCAAAGGTGAGGGCTACGTGTTGGATAATGTTGGATGCCGTTTGCGACTGTGGCATTCATTTGCGTGGGAAAGCCGAGCTTGCGCCTCATGAAAACAATCCTTGCCATCAACGGCAGTGCGAGTCAGCATTCCGCAAACCAGCAGTTGTTGCGCGTTTTGGAAGACTTGGGGAAAGCGGATTTTCACTTCTGCTTTTGCGCGCCGCTGAGGACGTTTCCGCATTTTGACCCGGAGCTTTCGTTGGAAAATCCACCAGAAGAAATTTCGGCATTGCGGGAAGAAATTCGCCGGGCCGATGGCGTTTTAATCTGTACACCAGAGTATGTTTTCAGCGTTCCCGCCGGACTTAAAAACCTGCTGGAATGGTGCGTGGCAGATACAATTTTTACGGATAAGCCTGTTGGGTTAATTACGGCTTCTTCCAGCGGCACGAAAGGGCATGAGGAATTGCAGATGCTGTTGAAAACCGTGGGCGCAGCGTTTACGCCCGAAACCCAACTGCTTCTTTCCGGCATCAAAAGCAAAATGTCTGTGGATGGATGGATAAGCGACGCGGATACACAAGCGCAGCTTCGCGGTTTTCTCCGGGCCTTCCGGGGGATTATGGGCCCCTGAACGGGCCGGGGAAATTTACCGGTTATGGCTCCCGGTTTCCTAAAAAGCCGCCCCCTGCGCGTGCGGCGCGCGCCGCAAATGCTGCGGCGCGCGCCGCACGCGCAGGGGGAAGCCCCCGGAGAGGCGTAATTCTTCCCCCCACGCGCGGGGGGCGCTCCGCACGGAATGCGGCGCATCCCCCAACGGGTGAGGGGCGCCCCGCAGCAAACGGCGCGCGCGCCCCCGCGGCTGCGGGCCGCCCCTGAAGCGCAAGGCGCGCGCCGCAGGAAACGGGGAACGCGCCGCAGCCGCAAGGGGCGCTTTTGGGAGGAAATTCCGGTCGGTGTCCCCTCCTGAATCCCTCCCTATTTCACGATCTTCATCTCCTTCAGCAGCCAGCCTGCGCCGCCGAATTTTTCAATGATGAACAGCGTGTAGCGCACGTCGAGCGTGATGTTGCGGCAGCGCGCAGGGTCAAATTGCAGGTCGCTCATCGTGCCCTCCCAGATGCGGTCAAAATTGGTTCCTATCAGTTCGCCATCGGCATTCAGCACCGGCGAACCGCTGTTGCCGCCCGTCGTGTGGTTGTCGGCAATGAAAGCCAGCGGTACATCGCGGCCTTGATTCCAACGGCCAAAATTATAGTCGTAGTAAAGCTGCTTCAGCTTTTGCGGCACCTGAAATTCTGCCACTTTCGGGTTGTCTTTTTTAATGGCTTCACCCAGAAAAGTCTGGAAAGAATACGGTGCAGGGCCATCCGGGTCAATACCGCGAACCTGTCCGTAAGCAAGGCGCAGATTGCTGTTGGCATCCGGGTACCACGCGCGCATCGGCTCTGCGGCACGTTGCGCCTTCCGGTGCAGGCGGGAAAGGATTTGCAGGCGAGATTGTGCCGTAGCCAGTACGGGCGCTATTTCAGACTTGCGGGTTTGCTGCGCGGCGCGGTACAGGAGCAGTGCGGGATCGTTCTGCAACTGCAAAGCTGCTATTGCGTAGGGCATTTTCAGAAGTGCTTCAAGGCGGTTGCGGTCAGCGGCTGCTGAGCGGCGATAAAGGTCTTCGCTCCAGACCTTGAAACTGCCGTTGTAACGCGCTAATTCTTTGCGGAAATAATCGGGAACAAACTTTCCGACGCGGGCAAAAAAGAGCGGCATCAGCGTGTCGAAAACAACGCGGTCCGTGGCAGCGTCGTAGTTTTTGAAAAAGCCTTCCCAGTCTTTTCCGGCTTTCTTCAAGTCAGCTTCATTACCTTTTTGCAACAGCATCAGGAGCTTCTCCATCGCCGCGCCGCGCTGGATGATTTCTATGCCAAAAACGGCCTCCTGAAAATACATTTCGGCGGGCAGCACCTCGTTCGCCGTGGCTACATTGGCCTGAATCAAAGAGAGAACATTGTCGGCATAAGGCAGCGTATTGTCCTTTTGCGCCCAATACTGAAACGCACCTTCCGAAGCACGGCGGCGGCTTACTACATCGGCTGCTTTAAGGCCCAGCACTTCGCCTTGCCATTTCTTCCAGCCATTCGCCACACCGGCGCGCTTGGACGTGTATTTGAGAAAGACCGCGCGGTCGGCCTGCATCTTTTTCGTCCATGCGGCGAGGCGGGCACTGCGCGCTTCAATGCGGATAGGGTCCACGATATCGGCAATCTGCGCCACCTGTGAAGCGGCGAGGTATTCCTGCGTGGTTCCGGGAAAACCATACACCATGGTGAAGTCGCCTTCTTTTACGCCTTTGGCGTTGATGGAGAAGAATTTCTGCGACTTGTAGGGGAGGTTGTTCTGGTTGTATTCTGCCGGCTTTCCTGCTGCATTTGCATACACGCGGAAGAGCGAGAAATCGCCCGTGTGGCGCGGCCACATCCAGTTGTCAGCATCGCCGCCAAACTGCCCGATGCCGTTGGGCGGGAAACCTACGAGGCGCACGTCCTTAAAAACTTCCGTCAGCGAAAGCCAATACTCGTTGCCGTTATAGTAGGAGCTTACCGCCGCGTCCATGCCGGGATGATTTCCTTTGTAAAGCCCTTCCACAAAACGGATGTGGCGGGCAATCAACGTGTCGCGCTGGTCTTCCGCCATCGTGTCGGTAACGCCTTCCAGAACTTGCGTTGTCACGTTGTCCATCTTGCGCACAAACGTGACCGTGAGACCGGGACAGGGAATTTCTTCCCCTTTATTCATCGCCCAGAAGCCGTTGGCAAAATAGTCTTTGGCGGTGGAAGAAAGCCCCTGTACCGTTCCGTAGCCACAGTGGTGATTGGTAAGCAGCAGTCCTTCGCCGGAAATCATCTCGCCCGTGCAGCCGCTGCCGAAACGCACCACCGCGTTGTTGAGTCCTGTGCCATCGGTGTTGTAAAGTGCTTCTGCCGGAAGCCGGAGTCCGGCGCTTTTTAAGGCTGCTGCCTGCTGCACTAAAAGCGGTGGAAGCCACATGCCTTCGCGGGCAAAAAGGGTGGCAGGAAGAAGGGACAGAAGGGCGGCAAAAACGAGTAAAAAACGGCGCATGAAGGGGGAAAACGGTAAAGGTCAAAAATAAATGTAGCCGCCCGCTAAAAAAATCCGTTTCGGCAAGGTATATTGGCCCAACTTTACACCCATTTCGTCCTGTCATATAGTGTATTCCGAATGACACCTGTGTTTACTTCCCACTTCTCCGCGTTTAAGCGTTTCGTCGTTTTCAGTCTCGTTCTGCTTTTGGCTATGCCATCGCTAGGGGCGCAGGACACTACGCTGTTCGCCGCACCTGACACGGTGTGTGTGAAACAGAAAATCCAACTGACCACGACAGAGAAGGCTACGTCTTACTACTGGACCTTCTGCTCCGGTGCGCTCAGCGTATCGCCTGGCTTTACCAACTTCCCCAACACTTTTGGGGCAAACGGTCCGCTGGCGATAGAGGCAGACAAAGACGACAATGGGCGCTATTATGCCTTTCTGCTCAACCAGAACGACACTTCACTGATCCGCCTTGACTTTGGTACTTCGCTGTCTAATACGCCGGTGTATACTATCCTGAGCGCCTATAACGCGATAACGATGCCGGACTCAGGGCGCGGGCTCCACCTGATGCGGGATACAATCACCAGAAACTGGTATCTGTTTGTCACCGGCGCTACGACTACGAGTGCCAGCATTGCGCGCTTAAGCTTTGGCACCTCTCTAGGAAATACGCCTACCTGCGTAAACTTGGGCAATCCCGGAAACGTGCTTTCTAATCCGCGCGACCTGTATGTTCAGCAGGAAGGCAAGAATTTCTACGGCGTCATTCTCAATTCCGGTAACTCTTCTGTTGTACGGGCGAGCTTCGGAAATAACATCAGGGCGGTGCCTACGCTTCAAAATTTGGGAAATATCGGCAACTTGGATGTGCCGCAAAATTTGACTGTATCTAATATTAATGGTATTTACCGGGTGTACGTCACCAATACCGGGACCGCAGCCACCTATTTTACCACGTTGAATTTTGGCAGATCGCTGTCCAACACGCCAACAGGAACGAATTCTGCGGATTTGTTTGGCAGTCTTTTTACGCCTACCGGACTTGCTTACTACCGCGACTGCGACTATCCGTATCTCGTGATTGCCAATGGCGCAGTGAATACGGCTGTGCGCGTGCAACTGGATACTAACGGGGATGTTACCTCCGACCCGACTGCCGTGACCGACCTTCTCGGAGGTGTCAACTTTTTCTCTGCGCCTTATGGAATGACGAAGTTTCTGCGCGACAGCGGCAATCTCTACGTTTTTGTAGCCGACACGCGAAGCGGCAATCTGACACGCATTAATTTCAGCGAATGCACCCGGTCAAGTATTGGAGAAAGCACTTCGCAGACGCCTGCGCCTTTCAGTTATGATACTACCGGCACATTCACCGTAAACCTCATCCTGAATGAAGGGCAACCGGATATGCGCATGAGCTGCCAGTTGATTAAAGTGTTGCCGCAGCCAGGCGCTACGATCTCCAATGATACCCTTATTTGCCAGGGCGATACCATCACTTTGCGCGCGCAGTCTGTTGCCGCAACCAGTGTCCGCTGGATGCCAGCTACAACGCTCGATGATACAACAAAGCAGGTGGTACGCGCATTCCCTTCCTCTACCACCGGCTACCGGGCGGTATTGACCTATGAAAACGGTTGCAATATTGATACCGTTATTACGGTGCGCGTGAGGGAGATTGTGGTGGATGCCGGCCCCGACCGCACTTTGGTAGATGGAACAACTACGGTTTTGGGCGGGCCGGAAACCAGTCAGGGCGTGGAATATTCCTACCGCTGGTCGCCGTCCAACTATCTCGACGATTCTACGAAGCAGTTTCCGGTGGCGCAGCCGTTTACCAATTACACCTACTACCTCACCGTCACTACACCGCTTGATCTTCAAAATCCGGGTCGCGAGTGTCCACGTACGGACAGCGTAGTGGTGCGCGTGGTGTGTAACAATATCACCTTGCCCAATGCTTTTGCTCCGTCCAGCGACATTAATGGCGTCAATCGTTTTGGCATCCTCAACAGACAACTGGTGCGTCTTCTTTCCTTTAAAATCTTCAATCGCTGGGGACAACAGGTATATAGCAGCGCAGACCTTACGGGCGGCTGGGACGGAATGTTTAATGGCAAGGAGGCAGAAACCGGCGTGTATGTATGGGAAGTAGATGGTTTTTGCCCTGACGGGCAGCGCATCAAACAGAAAGGCGACGTGACCTTGTTGCGGTAAAAACGGGTTTTAAGTCTAAGTTTTTTTAAGAGACCGGAACATTTCCGGTCTCTTTCTTTTTCTCTAAAAAAGAAATGTTAGTCTTGTCCCAACCCTTTTATCTTTGACAACGTCTTCCTTTCTCCACGCGCCCATTTTTTGGGTAGGGGTTCGGCGTTAAAAAGACGTTATCCCCATTCAGGCAATCCTTTCCAACCGCTTATAGACAGACGACTACTTTTTACAAGAGCACGCCCTTTCGGGGAAGTGTTTTTTTGTTTTGTACTCGCCTGATTCTATGCACCCTGCCTACGCTTCCGCTACTGATGCAGCCTTGATTGCTGCTTTCCTGAAAGGAGAAAACGCGGCTTTTGAAGCCCTGTTTTTACGCCATAAAGACCGTGTTTACACGAGCATATTTTTCCTGGTAAAGGAACAGGTGCTTGCGGAAGATTTATTTCAGGATTGCTTTCTGAAAGTCCTGCGCACCATGCGCGAGGGCCGCTACAACGAGCAGGGGAAATTCCTGCCCTGGGTGCTGTGCATGGCTCATAATATCTGCATTGACCATTTCCGGAAACTAAAGACACAAAGCACGATGCTTTGTGGCGAAGAGTCTGTTCTGGAAGTGTTGAGTCCGCAATCTGTGCCGGAGGCAAGGCTGGAAACAGAACAGACAAATACTATTTTATATGGCCTCATTAATAGATTGGCAACAGAGCAATACGAGGTGCTGGTGATGCGCCTATACGGCGATTTATCGTTTAAAGAGATTGCAGAAGCTACCGGCGTGTCCGTTAATACGGCACTGGGAAGGATGCGTTATGCATTGATAAACCTGCGGAGAATGGTAGATGAAAAAGAATTGGTAGAAATCCTCTGACAGAAACGAATCCAACCTTCCAACGGCTTTAGCCAATTCGTATTTTCGCCTTTGTGCAGCCTCTTTTCTACCACTCCGGCGACGGCGATTTACAGGCCGACAGTCTCCTGAAATTGCCGGAAGAAACGGCTCGCCACCTCGTTCAGGTCTTGCGCAAAACAGCCGGATTTTCTTTTTTCCTGGCCGACGGAAAAGGGCTTCGTGCGGAAATGATACTGGAAGAAACGGGGAAAAAATCGGCTCTTGCGCGGGTAGAAGCAGTTACAAATATTTCGCCGCCCACACCGCGCCTGACGCTGGCCGTGGCCTTCACCAAAGCCGCTGCCCGCAATGAATGGCTGTTGGAGAAAGCAACCGAACTGGGCGTAACGTGCATTGTTCCGCTCCTTACCAAGCGCAGCGAGATGGGGCATTTCCGGGCAGAGCGTTGGAAAACGATTCTGGTCTCGGCAATGCAGCAAAGCCAGCAATGCTGGTTGCCTCAATTAGGGGAACCAGTGCGGATAGAATCTTTCCTGAAAGAAGTAACAGAAGAGTCCAGATTTATTGCGCACTGCATAAACGCCGCGCCGCGACAGCCTTTCTCCCAAATATTGCAACAGGGCGAAAACGCCACGCTCCTCATTGGCCCGGAAGGCGACTTTACAACGGAGGAAGTAGCGGCTGCTTTGGAAGCAAATTTTAGCGCCGTAACGCTGGGCGCTACCCGCCTGCGAACCGAGACGGCGGCAATGGCGGGAATGGCTTATTTTCGGCTACTGAATGACGACCCTGATGCGTAAGACTTTTCTTTTTCTCTTTTCCCTGCTGCTGACCGCGCAAAGCGGTTTCTCCCAAAAGCTGCGGCTCGGCCTGCTCCAATACAGCGGCGGCGGCGACTGGTATGCCAACCCGACTTCGCTTAAAAACCTTGCGCAGTTCTGCAATCAGGCCCTGCGCACCAATCTGGAGCTTCAGGAAGGGCAGGTAGCCGCTGCTTCCCCGGAAATTTTCAACTACGCTTTCATCCACCTCACCGGGCATGGCCGCTGGGACGTAACGCCCGCCGAAGCCCAAAACCTGCGCACCTATTTAGAGGGCGGCGGTTTTCTCCACATCGATGATAACTACGGCTTGGACCCATACGTACGCCCGGCGCTAAAGAAAATTTTTCCGGAGCTTTCCTTGGTGGAAGTGCCGTTCTCGCATCCGGTTTATCGCGCGCCGTTTTCTTTTCCCGGCGGGCTGCCCAAAATCCACGAGCACGACAAGAAGCCACCGCGCGGCTATGGCCTTTTCCTCAAAGGGAAAATGGTAGTTTTCTACAGCGTAGAAACCGACCTCGGCGATGGCTGGGAAGACCGGGAAGTCCACAACGACAATCCCGAAGCCCATACCCGCGCGCTGCAAATGGGCGCCAATCTGGTGCGCTATGCGTTTATGGGCGAAGGGGGATAAAATGTTTCATGAGTTCATGTTTCACGGGATTATGAAACATGAACTCATGAAACATGAAACATGGTTTGCAACACCCCTTCCGCCACTTTTCCCCAATAATATTTTTCGTAGAAAGCAGTTGGCCCTACCGCACTACTTTTCATCGCTGCCAAAATATCCCGCACAAAGCCGTTCCAGTCGCCATCGGGGGAGACGAAAAGGGCATCTCCGCAAGCTGTTCTTTCCAGTCCTGCCGCGCCGCTGTGGCAGCTCACCACGCGCTTGCCCCAGGCCAGCGCTTCCACCGCTTTTGTCTTGATGCCACCGCCTGTTAGCACAGGGTTGAGCATCACATCGCAGGCGTGGAGGAAATCATCGAGGGAAGGCAGGAAGCCGGTGTAATGGATGTTTCGCGCCGCAAGCTGCTCTCGTTGCTCTTCCGAAAGTCCTTTCCCGGCAATCAACATTTCAAACGGTGCGCCGCTTTGCAGCAGGCGCGGCTGCACTTCGTGGAGGAGATAATCCACCGCTTCTGCATTGGGCCGGTAGTCCAGCGCGCCGAGGAAATACAACCAGGGGACGTCCGGATTTAGATTAAGCTGCGCCGCCAGCCTTTCTCGTGCTCCGGCATCGGGCGCAGGCGGAGCGGAAAGCGGCGTTCCGTAAGGCGCGACATGGCATTTCTCCGCCGGAATGTTCCAGTGCGTTTGCGTCCATTCCGCGTCTTCCGCCGTAACGAAAAAAGTGCCTTTGCTGTGCGTCATGGCCCAACGCTCATAGCGCGCCAGTACGGGCCACCACGGTTTTCCCATCGTGCGGAAGCGCTCACTCTCTATGTTGTGGCTGCGCAGAAACCACGGAATTTTTAAGGTGCGGGCCACGGCATTTGCCGTGATGGCCATGTAGGGATGCTCGCAAAAAACGGCTTCTACGCGCTTTTCACGGCCTAGCTGAATCAACTCCTTATTGTAGCGAAAAGGCAGATAGCGCGCTGCGCCCGGGTCAAATATTTTGTGGAGGTGGAAAGGCTCTTCGCTCTTTGGTGCATTGGTTTTTACGCCCGCTACATGGTCTTCGCAAAGGCGGGCCAGATGGCGGTGCATCTCCGCAATGCCGAGGTGGCCGCCGTTGGTGGGCGGCAGGAAGGGATAAGGGACGAGGGAAAGGAGGGAAGGCATTTTGGGCGCGTGAAGTTCCTTCGCGCCTAACTTATCGAGCAACTGCTCAATGAATTTGTCCTTCGCTTCTAATTGCTTTTCAAGTACATCTAAAACCTCTTTGCCGATTGCATAGGATTTTGAGGTGGACAACCTTTGTCTCGCATTCTGAAAAGATGTGGGATTGTCTTTCCTATTGAGTAGAAGTTTTATTTTTGCTTGGCTTTTCGTTTTGGCTAGCACCTAATCTTATGAAGAAGACAACTCTGTTTCTCGCGGCTCTGACCCTACTTCTCTCCTGTAAAAAGGAGGAAGCTAAACGCTACTCCGAGTGGTACGTAAACGGCGAACGTTTCTACACCAATAACGTTCGGGAGGATGTAGGTAATGCTGTAAGTTCATTTGAAGGAAACGATTTTCAAAACAGGTTTGCCCTTGATTTTAACCTTAGGTCATTTCCTACGAGTGGGCAGTATGAAATTGACTGTAGCCGATCTAACCAAGGACTAACGTGCCTTGCAATTACTTACAAAGGTGTTGGCTATCTTCCCCCAAAAAATACTTACATAAAAGCAGGTAGCATCGGTGGTAGAGGAAGCTATACGCTGGACAGTACATGGTTTTATAACGAATCTAACTCACAAGACGTTGTCTTGATAAAAGGAACCTTTAACCGTCCCTAAACAAAACTGTTTCCCGCAGCTCGGCGAAGGCTCCCGCCTTCGTCGCACTGGAAAAACACAGGTTCCCCGCCTTCCGTTACCCATCACGCGCCTTCCGTTACCCATCACGAGGGCCTTGTTATTACTCACAAGTCTTCCGTTACCCATCACGCGCCGCGCGTTATTAATCACGAGGCCCTTGTTACCCATCACGCGCCGCTCGTGAGTAATAACGAGGCCCTTGTTATTACTCACGAGCGGCTCGCTATTCATAACGAACGGCTCGGCATTGCGGAAAAACGCAGGTAGAAGAATTCATTTTGAATTCCGGGAGCGCCCTACCTTGCAAGGGACACTTCTTTTCCTTAAAAAAAAACACCCCCATGAAAGGCATCACCTTCGTCCCCCGCCCCGATTCCCTCAAAACGCCTTGGTTCAAGAACCTTGCAGCAAAACTCCCCAACTATGCCACTAAATATGGCCTCACGGCGGCAGAGGTGGCCGACGTGGTGGCGATTGCTACGGACTGGGACTACCGCATGGACGTGGTGAACAAGGTAACGGCCTATAAGGAAGCGATGGTGAAATGGAAAAATTATGTGCTGAACGGCGCGCCTGCCGGGGCGGTAGTTACGATGCCTGCGCCGCCCGTGTTGGGCACAGCGCCTACGGCTTCGGCTCCCGGCGGGTTGGCCCGCGTATCGGCACTGGCGCAGGATATTAAACGCCATAAATCCTACGCCGAAGCCGATGGCCTCGACCTCGGTATTGAAGGGCCGGATGCAATCATGCTGGACATGGATGCGCAGAAGCCGCAGATAACCCTGAAAACCGGCACGGCGGGCCACCCCAAATTGGGCTGGTTGCTGGCCGGGATGGGCGGACTAAACATCTACAAAGACTCCGACGACGGGAAGGGCTATGTCTTTTATGCCCGCGACAACCACCCCGATTATGAAGACACCGCCCCGCTGCCCGCAACGGCCAAGACGTGGAAATACAAGTGCATTTACGTAATAGGCGATGAGGAAGTAGGCCAGTTCTCCGACCCTATTTCGGTGAAGGTTTGGCAGTAAGAACGCCCTGTGCGTGTCTGCTACCCACATAAAAAACACCTGTCAGGTCTCCGAGGCCTGACAGGTGTTTTTGTTTTCGCGTTATTGTAAGCATAGCGCCCAAAGATTTCCGGGTAAACGCACGCCCGTTTGGGCGAATTTTGAAGGCTCCCGCCCATGCCCGACGAGTTCCTGCACCTTTCCCGCAAAAAAGTCGTTTATCCTATCCGCGAGCCTTTGCGCCGCTACCTCCACCGCTATGGCCGCGAGATAGATTTGCCCGTGCGCTACGACGAGCTGCGCGATTTTCAGGAAAGCATTCCCGTTACCGATAATGCCGGAAAAGACACCTATTGGGAGTCGGCGATTTACCCGTCTTACGCGATGGACGGCATCCACGCGGGGCTGAAAAAGATTTATGCGCTCCTGAAGGCGGGCGGCAATATGCGGGTGCAGCAACACCTTTTCATTGAGCGCATCGACTACTGCACTTTTGGAAATACCCATCCCTTCCGCGTCCGCATCGTGAACCGCTACAACGATGTGTACGACTATTTCTACGTGAAGGTGGCCGATGCCTCGCGGGCTTATGGGCTGGAGCTGGAACAGCTGCTTTCGCCCAACGAGATAAACTTCCTCACCTCGCAGAACACGCTCGTGGAAGAGCATATTGCGGGCATTCCGGGGGATGTTTTTGCGCGCGATTATCTCCACCGGAAGGAGTTCAATCCCAAGCGCATTGCGAAGGATTTTGTGAAGTTCAACGAGCGCTGCCTTGTGCGCATTCTTGGCGATATGCGGGCCTATAATTTCGTGTTCGTTATCACGCCCGATTTTGACGACTACCAGTTCCGCATTCGCCCGGTGGACTTCGACCAGCAGTTTTATGAAGGCGATGTGCGGGTGTATCAGCCGCAGTTTTTTAAGGAAAATTATCCGTTTGTGGAGTTGGCTTTAAAGCATTTCAACCCGCAGGTGATGGCCCAATACCAGCAGGAAGAGCGCGCCATGATCGGCCAGCGAATGCGCAGCGAGCGCGCCCGCCTTTTCGATCTGCGCGAAGCCCTGCGACAGGACGAAGTAGCGCCCCCGGAAAAAGTGGTTTCCCTGCGCGATTCGCTTGCGGATTACTATGAAGACCCGGCTTTCAAGAACTGTCAGTCCACTTCAGACATTATTGAGCGGAGTTTGAGAAGGGTGTTGAAGTCGTGAGGGAGGGTGGGGAGTGAATGAAGAGTGCCTACAAAATGGATGTCATTCCGACGAAGGAGGAATCTCACGATTGTTGGGTCTGACCTGCTGTCTCCATTCCTTGTGTATCAACTGCTGTGAGATTCCTCGCTCTGCGCTCGGAATGACCTGCATTATGTGTTAGATGCCTGTTTCCCTAAACCCCTCGCCCCTACTTTCGCTCCTCACCCCTCGCTCCTTACCCCTCACTCCCCATGACTAAGCCTTCCATTCCGCAGGGAACGCGCGATTTTTCTGCCGCCGAAGTGCGCAAGCGCCAATACCTGTTGGACACGTTTCGCCGCCATTTTGAGTTGTATGGATTCCAGCCTTTGGAAACGCCCGCGATGGAAAATCTCTCCACGCTCACCGGCAAATACGGCGAGGAAGGAGACCGCCTGATTTTTAAAATCCTGAACAACGGCCTGCACGAAAAGAAAGACAAAGACGCCCTGCGCCAGTCGTGGGAAACCTTGTTGGAAAAGCCTGTTTCGCTTCCTGCCATCACCGAGCGCGCGCTGCGCTACGACCTTACGATTCCTTTCGCGCGTTACGTAGCGACCAACCACCAGCACTTGCCGATGCCGTTCCGACGCTACCAGATGCAGCCCGTGTGGCGCGCTGACCGTCCGCAGCGGGGCCGCTACCGCGAGTTCTGGCAGTGCGACTGCGACGTTGTAGGAAGCACCTCTTTGCTGAACGAAGCGGAGCTGATTGCGCTCTACCGCGCGGTATTTCATACGCTCGGCATTCCGCAGATTACCGTGAAGATCAACAGCCGGAAACTACTCCTCGCGCTGGCCGAAAAAAGCGGGCATCCCGATAAACTCACAGACATCACCGTAGCCATCGACAAGATGGACAAAATCGGCCCGGAAGGCGTAGCGAAAGAATTGACAGAGAAAGGCATTTCCCCCGAAGCGCAGGCGCTTATCCAACGCATCACCACACTGAAAGGCGAAGCAGAAAGCGTACTCCAAAACCTGCGGGAAATCCTGGGCGAAAACGCCGAAGCAGGCATCGCCGAAATCCGCGAAACACTGCGCTATCACCGGCTGTTGGAGGACGCAGCATGGACATCCAATTTGGAGATAGACCTCTCGCTGGCGCGCGGACTGAACTACTACACCGGTATCATTCTGGAAGTAACCACCAGCGCAGTGAAGATGGGCTCTATCGGCGGCGGCGGGCGTTATGATGATCTCACGGGTCTCTTCGGCGTGAAAGGACTTTCCGGCGTGGGCATTTCCTTTGGCGTGGATAGGATTTACGATGTGCTGGAAGAACTAAGTCTGTTTCCAGAAACCTTGTCTGGCGCTGCGCAAATACTGGTTGCTAATTTCGGCGGCGAAGAAGAAATTTATGCGCTTTCCCTGTTGAAAACCCTGCGGGAAAAGGGCGTTTCCGCCGAGATGTACCCGGAGAAAGCAAAGCTGGACAAACAGTTTAAGTACGCCGATAAGAAAGGCATCGGCCACGTCCTGATTGCAGGCGAAGCAGAAAGAACCGCCGGAAATTTCGCGCTCAAAAACCTTCAAACCGGCGAGCAGCAAAGCGGGCTTTCGATGGAGGATTTGAACACTCTTTTGGGATAGAAAAAGAAAAGCCCCGGCGATAAACGTCGGGGCTTTTTGTATTCAGAAGGAAATCCTTACCGGCACTTTGTCGGCTTATACGTTGGGCGGTTACCAAAGGCATCCAGATAAATAGCTACGCCCAGCGTTCCAAACCAATACCAGTCATTGCCTTTGGAATTGCCGCGCTGGTATTTATAGTCAGGATAATTAGCGCCGCCTTCGGGAGCAAAATTCGCTTTCTCATCGCCCCGGAAGGAATAGTCGGCTGCCTGCTGTCCGCGATACGCGCGCAGCGTGTCCAGCGAAACATAAGACTTGCTCACGTCGTCCAGATAATCCGTCGTGCAGTAGCGGAAGCCCAGTTCAGTGGTCACCATCAGCGTTTTGCCTACAAAGAATTTCATCCCGCCGCCTACCGGAAAAGAGACGTTGATAAGGCTGTAGGGCGTGCGGTCAGGGTAACGGGAGAGGCCCTGTCCTTCCGTGGAAAGCGGCTTCAGAAAAACTTTATTCCCTGACTCATCCAGCGCGTAAGGATTGAAATGGAAAACCGCCACTCCGCCGAAAACATAGGGCGTCACCTTGAAACGCTCTCTGGTGATAGGCAGAAAATTAAACTCAAAGCCGCCGTGGAATTCCAGCAGGTTTGTTTCAAAGTTCAGATTGCGCCCCTGATAAATCGGCACATCCGAGGTGGAATCGGCGGCAGAAAGCTTTGTGTACATCACCCCAAAGCGCAGCCCGAAGCGCGGCGTCGGGAAGTATTTGTAGATAATGCCGGCAACTGGGTGATAGTCTCTTTTAGGAAACCATCTTTGCTGTAAATCACCGTAATAATTAGACACGCCGACGGCGAGGCCAAACTCGTGGTGGTTTTGTGCCGAAGCCGTCCAGGTGCTTAAGAGGAGCGAAAGTGCGGGAAGAATACGCTTCAAAAACTGCATCGTTTTTGGGGATAGTGCCGAAAGGTAGGTTACAAACGCCGAAATCAAAATTACCGGGGCAGATAAAGCATCCGGCCCCAGCCATTTTTAAAGTTACCGTCCACGTCAGAAGAGATATGCGGCATGGTTGCGCCGCTGGCATCTTTCACCTCCGCGCGGTACAGATACAGCCCCGGCGGAAGCGGCACGCCGGAGTCGTCGCGGGCATCCCATTCATACAGCGGATAATTCTGACCCACGCGCAACACACCCAACTCGGCTTCGGTAATCGTCCGCACAATGCGCCCTTTAAGGTCCGCCATGTAGATGCGGATTTCCTTCGGCAGCGCGTCGCCGGTGATAAGGAAAGAGAAGCGCGTGCTGCTTACGAAAGGATTGGGG
>CBDFFP010000010.1:0-8082 GCA_965246855.1 Chitinophagaceae bacterium
GCATCAAAATCACCACCGGCTTGCCTTTACCGGAATGGGCTTTTGCGTCTTCCAAAGTAGTGAGCACTTCTTCCATTTCGTTGCCGTTCATCTCCAAAACCGTCCAGCCAAAGGCGGCAAACTTGGCGTTCAGACTTTCCATCCCCATGACCTTCGCCGTCGGGCCGTCAATCTGCTGACCGTTCACGTCGATGGTGGCAATCAGGTTGTCGATCTTGTGGTGGGCGGCAAACAGAATCGCTTCCCAGTTTTGGCCTTCCTGCAATTCGCCGTCGCCGTGCAGGGAGAACACGAAGCGGTCATCGCCCCGCATCTTTTTGCCCAGCGCCGCGCCGCAAGCCACACTCATGCCTTGTCCCAACGAGCCGCTCGCAATACGCACACCCGGCAGTCCTTCGTGCGTCGTCGGGTGTCCTTGCAGCCGCGAATTCAGCTTCCGAAACGTGGCCAGTTCCGACACCGGAAAATAGCCGCTGCGCGCCAGCACGCTGTACATCACCGGCGAAATGTGGCCGTTGGAAAGGAAGAACAAATCCTCGCCCGCGCCTTCCATAGAGAAGCTTTCGGGATGATGCTTCATCACGCCGAAGTACAGCGCCACCAGAAAATCGGTGCATCCCAGCGAGCCGCCGGGATGCCCGCTTTGCACGCCATGCACCATCCGCACGATGTCGCGGCGAACAATGGAAGCAGTGTCTTTCAGGTTTTCAAGAGAATGTTTCATGTTTCATGTTTCATGTTTCATGAGCAAACGGTCATTGAAACATTCATTTTGAGTCTTTATTTATTGAGAAATTAGATCATTATCGCATTTCTCACATTATCCACATTACCGCATTCGTCTACAGTCCAAACAGCGCCTTCAGCGGGTCAGCGCCCACCAAAAGTCTTTCCGGATTTTCCAGCAATTCTTTCACCCGCACGAGGAAGGAAACGCTTTCGCGGCCATCAATAATGCGGTGGTCGTAGCTAAGGGCGAGGTACATCATCGATCGGATTTTGATTTCGCCGTTAATCACCATCGGGCGCTCCTGAATCTTGTGCATCCCCAAAATCGCGCTCTGCGGAATGTTGATAATCGGGGTACTCATCAGGCTTCCAAACACGCCGCCGTTGGTAATCGTAAACGTGCCGCCGGTCATTTCTTCAATCGTCAGCTTGTTGTCGCGGGCTTTTCCGGCGAGGGCGGCCACGGCTTTTTCAATGCCCGGCATGTCCAGACTTTCCGCGTTGCGAATCACCGGAACCACGAGGCCCTTCGGCGCGCTAACGGCAATGGAAATGTCGCAGTATTCGTGATAAATAATGTTGTCGCCGTCAATATAGGCGTTCACCGCCGGCCACTCCATCAGGGCAATGCAGCAGGCGCGGGTGAAGAAGCTCATGAAGCCCAGCCCGATGCCGTGTTTTTCTTTAAAAGCGTCTTTGTTAGCGTTGCGCAGCTCCATGATGCGCGTCATGTCCACCTCGTTGAACGTGGTGAGCATGGCCGTCGTGTTTTTGGCTTCCACCAGCCGGCGCGAAACGGTTTTGCGCAGGTTGCTCATTTTTTCCGGACGGTCTGTGCGGCCCGGTGTTCCACCCGCTTCCTGCGGTGCGTTCTGCGTGTTCGTCGGACGGGCAATCGCGCTCAACACGTCAGCCTTAAAAATGCGTCCGTTCGGCCCCGTGCCTTTCACTTCGGTGGGAGACACTTTTTTGTCCTTCATAATCGCCTCGGCAACGGGCGTGGCTTTCACGTCTGCTGCCGGTGCAGGAGCCGCTTTTTCGGCGGGCATGTTGGAAGCCAGTTTTTCCGGTGCTTCTATGGAAGACGTGCTTTGCTTGGCTTCGGAAACGCCTTGTTGCGCGGGCTTTTCCGCAGGTGCTGTTGCTTCGGTCTGTGCGGGCTTTTCAATCGTCGCGCTGTCGGTTTTTCCGCCGGTATCTGCTGCGCCTGTGGTGGCGGTTTCGTCAATGCGGCAGGCCACTTCGCCAATGGCGAGGGTTGCGCCGTCTTGGGCTACCGGGTGGAAAATGCCGGCCTGTTCGGCGTTGAGTTCAAAGGTGGCCTTTTCCGATTCCAACTCGCACAGCACTTCGTCGCGCTGCACGTAATCGCCGTCTTTTTTAAGCCATTTCACCAGCGTTACTTCGGAGATAGATTCGCCTACGGAAGGCACCTTGATTTCAATCATCGGGAGGGCAGATTTGCAGGCGCGAAATTAGGCGGAGCGAGGCATGTTTCATGTGCCATGTTTCATGTTTCATGTGTGATAGGCTGTATGCCAGTAGCTGCTTATAAAATGCAGGTCATTGCGAGCGCAGCGAAGCAACCTGCATAACATTTAGGTGTTATTGTGCAGGTTGTTTCGTCGTCCCTCCTCGCAATGACCCGCATCTTTAGTTAGCCAAACATTATCCAACGTCATCCAACGCCGTAGGCATCCAACCCTCCAACGGCTTTAGCCATTCCAACGCGAAGCATTCATGTCTTTCACCCCTTCCCTGCTCCACTGGCACGCCCACCACAACCACCGCGAGCTGCCCTGGAAAGGCATCACCGACCCGTACAAAATCTGGCTCTCGGAAATCATTCTCCAGCAAACCCGCGCTGAGCAGGGACGGCCTTATTACGAGCGTTTCACCGCTGCCTACCCCACCGTTCAAGACTTGGCGCGTGCGCCGGAAGACGAGGTTTTTAAGCTCTGGCAGGGATTGGGTTACTATAACCGCTGCCGCAATTTGCGGGCAACGGCGCAGACGGTGAGTGCCGAATATAGCGGCCATTTCCCCCAGACCTACGAAGGATTGCTGGCGCTGAAAGGAATCGGCCCTTACACCGCTGCGGCCATTGCATCCTTTGCTTTCGGGCAGCCACACGCCGTGGTGGACGGCAATGTTTTTCGGGTACTGGCGCGCTACTTTGGGATTTATACGCCGCCCCAAACACCGGAAGGAAGGGCGGTTTTTACGGAGAAAGCGGCCGCGCTCTTAGACCGGGGAAATCCTGCCGCGTGGAATCAGGCAATTATGGATTTGGGCGCAACGGTTTGTACGCCCGCGAATCCGCGTTGTGAGGAATGTCCGCTTCAAAAGGAGTGCTTTGCTTTCCAAAACAACGCGATTGCGGAGCTTCCTTCCCGTACCGAAAAAGCGCCGCTGCGTCAGCGTTTCCTGCATTATCTCTTACTGGAAGTGAACGGTGAAATCTGGCTTTCGCGGAACGAAACCGGCATCTGGCGGGGACTTTATCAGCCGTTTTTGGTGGAAGGCGAAAAGGCTTTGGAGCGAAAGGAACTGGCTGCGCAGGCCGTTTTACAGCCGTTGGAAATTTCCCATGAAAACCTGCACTACGAAGGCCATCTCCAACGCAAACTGACGCATCAGGCGCTGGACATCCGCTTTTTCCGGGCGATGCTTTTAGAGAAGCCAAAGGCGCTTTTGCCTAACGGTGTTTGGGTATCGGCGGATCAGCTCAAAAACCTGCCGCTGCCCAAACCAATCGCCCTGTTTTTTGAAAAAAAGACCTACTTTTAAAACCCGTTTCCGACAGCAGAATTTTTGACCTTAAAAGACGAATTGAATCCCTTATGAGAGGCGTAAACCGCGTGGTACTTATTGGCAATCTGGGCCGCGACCCGGATGTGCAGGTGTTGGAAGGCAATATTTCTGTAGCCAAATTTCCGCTGGCAACCACCGAAAGCTATAAAGACAAAGAAGGGAATACCGTTTCGCAGACGGAGTGGCACACGGTTGTCCTTTGGCGCGGGCTGGCTGAGTTGGCGCAACGCTATCTCCACAAAGGCTCGCTCGTGTTTATTGAAGGCAAACTGAAAAACCGCAACTGGGAAGACGCGCAAAAGATAAAGCGCTACGCTACCGAGATTGTTGCCGACAATATGGTGATGTTGGACAAAAAGAAAGAAGGCGACTACACCGGCAACGGCGCAGAAACCCCCGCTGCCAAAACTGGCGAAAACACTTTCTCTATGCCGCCAAAGGGCTTCAACGGTAATAACGAAAACGCTGCTGAAGACGACGAGGTGCTGCCTTTCTAAGGAAATTTATCTTTGCGCCGCACGCTCCAAAGTGGATGCTTCTTTTTCGCACAAAAAATCCTCTTCTTCCCCGGAAGAAAAACACTTTTTCACCCCAGAAAAATGCCTCTGCCCTTCGGCTTTCCACTGCCCCTATTCGTCCTGTTTCAGGGCGCGGCAGGATTGGTTTCAGACATTACGCTGCTGACCGTTATCGTCCTGATTTTGCTTCTGCTTTCCGGCATCACTGCCGGTGCGGAAACAGCTTTTTTCTCCCTTAAAGCCTCCGACTACAACCTGCTGAAAACGCGCGACCAATACAGCGCGCGGCAGGCCGTGGCGCTCCTGGATCAGCCAAAGCGGCTCATGGCGACGCTGCTGATTTCCAACACGTTTATCAACATCGCCATCATTGTTACGAGCAGTCTTTTAGTGCGGCAGCTTTTGGAGATGAACGGATTGCCGGACACAGGCTGGCTGGCTTTTGGCATTCAGGCGGTGGCGGTGTTGCTTCTGCTCGTGATTTTCGGCGACATGCTGCCAAAGGTGTATGCTGCGCAGTACAACACGCGGATGGTGCTTTTCTCCGCGCCCGTCATCTCTGTTTTTGATTCTCTTTTCAAGCCGATTGCCGGTACGCTCATTTCTTCCAACGCCTATATTGAAGAGCAGCTTGCGCCGCGCCCTACGGCCAATATGACGGAAGGAGAGCTGGAAGAAGCCATTACCAAATCGCTCGGCCACAGTGCCACACGCCCGGAGTTGAACATCTTTAAAGGGATTTTGCGTTTCGGACAGGTAACGGTGCGGCAGGTGATGCGCACCCGCCTGAGCGTGAAAGCCGTACCGGAAACCATGAATTTTGAGGAGGTGCAGGACTTTGCGGCGCACAATTCTCACTCGCGGTTGCCGGTCTATCGCGGTACGCTGGATACGATTGTGGGCGTGGTGAACAGCAAGGATTTTCTGGCCCATACGGGCGAAGAGGATTTTGACTGGCGCAGCCTGATTCGCCCTGCGTATTTTGTGCATGGCGAAAAGCACATTGAGGACTTACTGAAAGAATTTCAGATGCAACGCATCCACCTTGCCGTAGTAGCCGACGAGTTTGGCGGCACGGCGGGCATCGTGACGCTTCAGGATGTTCTGGAAGAAATCATCGGCGACATCCGCGACGAATTTGATAAGGAAGATCTTTCCTTCCGGCGCATAGATGCGCAGACGTATTTGTTTGAAGGACGGATGCTTATCAACGATGCCTGTCGCATCAGTGGCATTGGAGCAGACACTTTTGACCGCGTGCGCGGCGGCAGCGATTCCATTGGCGGCCTGGTGCTGGAAATCAGCGGGCGCTTCCCCAAAGTGGGCGAAAAAATCGCGTGGAAAGGCTACGAGTTTACCGTTACGGAATTGGAAGGAATGCGGATTAAAATGGTGCAGGTGAGGTTGCCGGTAGCGGGGTCTGAGGAGGAAGGGGAAGTGATGATAGAAGGGAAAAGCGCGTAGGATTTCAAGTTGCTTTTTTTGTTTCCCAAAAGCAGCTTGGGTCTCAAATGGGTATGCCTAAGTGGCGCAGAGCGTTTTTGTGAACACCGATGAGGCAAAGTATAACGACTACCTCGTGGACGACACGCCGGACGGGCCGTTCATAGCATGGGAAAGATGAGAAGAGGGCTCAGATGCCCTTTTTTCATGCCTAGAAGCTCAACGTGTGATGAAGATTACTTAACCAGGCATGGATTTTGGTCTGCGGAGTATGAATTTTACGTAACCAAGTGTGCATTCTGGTTTGTGGAAGGTGAATTTTACGCAACTATCCTTGCAGACCAGGCTGCGGAGCGTGAAGAACGGTTGGCGAAGCATGAAGAGTGAGCCGCTAAGGATAAAGATTGGGCTACGGAAGGCCCGGAATAAGCTGCCACCGGGTAGGAATCCGCTTCCATTTGCTCGGAGCAGCTTGCAGCTGGGTAGGGATGGTTTGCGGAGCGGTGGGAATGTGGTGCAGGCACAAAGGATTGGCTAACGAACAGGGCTTTGTGCAGGCAGGGCATTGTTGATTGTCCAGCCGGGAACTGAAGCCCAATAAAGAAATAAAAGTACAAGTTAACAACTAAAAGCCCAACAGCATTCCGTCCAGCCCGAACCAAAGTACAGCGATGCAAACAGCCGAAGTTTGAACGTCAAGCCCTGCTTGCACAAAACCCCATGTTAGCGGCTGTTAAAGTCTGTCAAGCTCTGATAATTTCAAAACGATTGGTGTTTTATATCTTTCGTTATGAATGTCTGCTGTAAATGATTTTTTAGGATTGAAAATCAAGTCATCACCTTTTAAAGTAATCGTGTCCACCAAAGAATAAATATCGTCATAAAATTGGATTGGAATAAAACCTTGTCGACTTGAATTGTTTTTCTTGTCCAAATATGTCACGATTGCTCTTGTTGTGGAATTGATTGGATTGATTTGATAGTTTATGTCAATCTTGTAGTTGCTCGTTTCTTTTGTTTTATAGCTAATCTGAATTTCTGTGTCAAGCCTGGCAATTAAAAGTTCAACTTCATTTACAAGTTTCATATTCAAGTTGTCGGCAAGACTGATGTGCTTTAGAATTCTAAAAGTTATTGATTTTAGTAACTGATTCTTGTCAGCGTCCGAAAGAGTGTTGTAATTTGTCGTAGATAAACCAAAGTCAATATATTTTATCCTCTTATCAATGTTTCTATTTGAAATCACAAGGTCATTTTCTGTGAGAACTGTCGTAAGGTTTATGTAAATATGGTCAAACTAACCATAGCAAAATTTAAGTTCATTTAATTTTCTTGCAATCCTTTGTCCAATGTAGTTGGTGTCTGATGTTGGCTTAAATAACTCTCCCAAATTATGAGGCATAGAATTCCCGTCAATGTTTGGAACGTTGCTTTCGTAATACCTGATGTCTTTTATTATTCTGTCTGCCATTGTGAGGTCTGGATTAATAGCCGCTAACTCAGAAATATACGCAACTCCCTTTTCCAAAACCTGCGCAATTTATCCCCTTTCGGTTGGCTTTGAGCAATAAAAGGGTAGTTCAGAGTGGCGTATGTACCTACTTGGATTTGTTTAAAGTGCGCTGCAAAATACCGCCCCGCTCCCACATTTCAAAACACCCCCATTCCCCCGCCCTCAAAAAACCTTTCCGTGCGTGCTGCGAATCACCGCCGTTTTCAACAGCGGAACGGCATTGAGCAGCGCAATCGCCGGGCGTAAAAGCGCCTCACTTCCGAAGCGCCCTTGTAGCAATCTTCCCATCCACAACCGGCGGCGAAAATGGCTGTTCCAGTCGCGGGTAAAAGACGTTTCTAAAGTTGCACGGCTACCCTTCCCTTTCAGAAAAGGCAACGCGGCCTCAAAAGCGATTTTCGCGCTGTGGAGCGCCATAGACATTCCATTGCCGCTGAGCGGCGGAATCATTCCGGCGGCGTCGCCGAGGCACAGAACGCCGTCTTCTATCGCCGTGCGTTTCTGAAAAGAAATCCCGGAAATGGCCAAGGGTTTGGGAAAAAGAAATTCGGCCTCTGCCCAAATCTTGCGCAGCGTCGGATTTTTGGAAAGCACGGTTTCTTCCAGTTTTGGAATGCTGTTTCCGGCGTCGCGCAGCGCACTTCCTTTCACCAGATAACAAAGACACAAACGCCCTTCTTCCACAAAGGAAATCCCACAATAGCCGCCCGGGAATTGGTGCAGCGCCACCGTGTCCGCAGCATGTCCGTCGTAGCGGATGTGGTGTTTGATGCCCACCCAGCCGTCCAGAACCGGGTCTTCGCGACGCAGGAAGGAGCGGCCCATTTGCACGTCCAGATTGCTTTTTTTGCCCCAACTTCCGAGCGCCAGTTTGCCGTGAAAATCACCGACGGTTGTCCGCACTTCAAAGCCGTTTTCCGTGGCCGTTACGCTTTCCACTTTGGTACGGGTAAAAAGCTGCGCGCCTGCATTTTTTGCGCATTCCGCGAGCGCGGCGTCAAAGGCAAAGCGGCTCCAGCCAAAACCGCCCAGCGGCAGCTTTGCGTTCAGTTGTGCGCCGCCCGT